>CP096134.1:1507500-4180036 GCA_023242925.1 Hyphomonadaceae bacterium JAD_PAG50586_4
CCAGGGGGTGGCGACTGTTTATCAAAAACACAGGGCTCTGCGAAGCCGCAAGGCGACGTATAGGGTCTGACTCCTGCCCAGTGCCGGAAGGTTAAGAGGAGAGGTGCAAGCCTTGAATCGAAGCCCCGGTGAACGGCGGCCGTAACTATAACGGTCCTAAGGTAGCGAAATTCCTTGTCGGGTAAGTTCCGACCTGCACGAATGGAGTAACGACTTCCCCGCTGTCTCCACAATAGACTCAGTGAAATTGAATTCTCCGTGAAGATGCGGAGTTCGCGCGGCTAGACGGAAAGACCCTGTGAACCTTTACTGCAGCTTTGCTGTGGCGTTATCGACGATTTGTGTAGGCTAGGTGGGAGGCTTTGAAGCGGAGGCGTCAGCTTTCGTGGAGCCGCAAGATGAAACACCACCCTGATTTTCGGTGACGTCTAACCGCGATCCATTATCTGGATCCGGGACCCAGCATGGCGGGCAGTTTGACTGGGGCGGTCGCCTCCCAAAGAGTAACGGAGGCGCGCGATGGTAGGCTCAAACCGGTCGGACATCGGTTGTTGAGTGCAATGGCATAAGCCTGCCTGACTGCGAGACTGACGAGTCGAGCAGAGACGAAAGTCGGTCATAGTGATCCGGTGATCCCGTGTGTGGAGGGTCATCGCTCAACGGATAAAAGGTACTCCGGGGATAACAGGCTGATCGCCCCCAAGCGTCCATAGCGACGGGGCGGTTTGGCACCTCGATGTCGGCTCATCACATCCTGGGGCTGGAGCAGGTCCCAAGGGTATGGCTGTTCGCCATTTAAAGTGGTACGTGAGCTGGGTTCAGAACGTCGTGAGACAGTTTGGTCCCTATCTACCGTGCGTGTTGGAAACTTGAGAGGATTTGTCCCTAGTACGAGAGGACCGGGATGAACGCACCTCTGGTGCACCAGTCGTTCTGCCAAGAGCGCAGCTGGGTAGCTAAGTGCGGACGGGATAAACGCTGAAAGCATCTAAGCGTGAAACCCCCTCAAAACTAGGTTTCCCTAGAGAGCCGTAGAAGACTACTACGTTGATAGGCCAGGTGTGGAAGAGCCGCGAGGCTTGAAGCTGACTGGTACTAATCGCTCAATCGGCTTGAACGATCATCGTTCATGCACGGCGACAACTGCGTCGCCCAGAAGAACGCAACACCAAAGACAATGTCATCCTGAAATTTGCGCGCGGCTCGCGCCGACCTGGCGGCTATGCCGGGGTTCCCCACCCGATCCCATCCCGAACTCGGTAGTTAAGTCCCCCAGGGCCGATGGTACTACGTCTTAAGGCGTGGGAGAGTAGGTCGCTGCCGGGTCTGCCCGAGCCGCGTGCAAACAAAGAAGTCCATGAACCCTCAATCACAATGACGGCCTCGGCCGTGACAATTCCGGCCGCGTTTACACGCGGCCGTTCGTGTATCAAGTATTCGGAATTGATCTTGAGACTGACGCGGGATGGAGCAGCCCGGTAGCTCGTCAGGCTCATAACCTGAAGGTCGTAGGTTCAAATCCTACTCCCGCACCCAAAAGTGTTCTCAAGATCGCAACGGCCCCGCTGATCAAGCGGGGCCGTTTCTTCGTGCGCACGCAGATGGTTTGAACCGTGCGTGGAAATCTCTAGGGTCGCGCGCGTTTCGGGAGTGCGCATGTTCGCTGTGCAAGTTGCGATCATGAGGGGAAAGGGCGGGGTGTTTACCTCGCTCTTTCATTATGTGCGCTTGTTTGAGGCAAGCGGCGTGCGCTCGGTGTGCCTCTATGCGGGCCCCGCCGCACAACAATTGCGCGATGCTGGCATCGACGTGATTGATGCGCCCCGATCGATCACCTCGCCACTCTTTCAATTCTTGCCCGGGTTTGCGCGAATTCGCGGCGAGATCGCGGCGCGCGGCGGTGCGCCGGATTTCGTGATGGCGCACAGTGATCTGGCGATGCCGGCGCTGAAGCGCATGTTTCCGCGTGCCGTGATCATGACGCGCTGCCATTCCGACAATTTCAAACACAAAGCGCGCGCCGACCTGGTCGTAACGCTGAACGAAGACCAGCAGGTGCGCGCGCAAGCGGCCTTGCCCCGAACACGCGTGCGGATGTTCGGCAATCCCTTCGTGCCCAACGTGCACGAGCAAGGACCAAGCGCTGAAGCGCCGCCCCGCGTGCGCTTCAATTTTCTGGGACGCGTCGAGCAGGTGAAGGACCCTTTGACGCTGGTGAAGGCCTACGCGGCCGCGACTCTCGCGCCGGACACCGAGCTGCGCATCATTGGCGCAGGTTCGCAGGAGGCGCAGGTGCGCGCAGCAGCCGCCGCGCGCAGCAAAAACATCAATATGGCCGGTTGGTTGGCCTCGCCGTTCGCACATTTCGATCAGAGCGACATTCTCGTGCTGCCGTCGGAATGGGAATCCTATTCGTGGGTGATCCGCGAGGCGCTGCATCACGGCGTGCCCGTCATTGCGAGCGACATCTTCGTGCATCGTGATGCCTTGGGTGGAGGCGCCTACGGCTTGCTCTTTCCCGTCGGTGACGCCGGGGCGCTGCGTGAAGCGCTGGAGCACGCGGCGTTGAACCTTCCGACCCTGCGCGCCATGGCCGCGAAGGGGCGCGACGATCTGATGGCGGCTTACGGCGCCAAGCCGTTCTGGGCGAAGATGAGCGCGGAAATTTCAGATATCCGACGCGCGCGCGGCGCATAGGGAGAATTACAAATGGCCTCGCACCTCGTCGATCAGCTTCTCCGTGCGATCCGCATTGTCGGTCTCGACATCGGCGCGCGCGGCGGATTCACCACGGATCTTTCGCCGATCGGCGCGGCGGTTGAGGCGATTGGATTTGAGCCGGATAGCGAAGAATGCGATCGGCTGAACGCAAGCGTGAATGCTGAGGCGTCCGGCTTGCGTGCGTTGCGTTACATTCCGACCGCTGTGGGGCGCGCGGACGAAGAGCGCATGCTCAATCTTTATCGCGCCCGCGGCTGCAGCTCATTGCTCACCGCCGACCCGGACTTCGCCGCGCTCTATGCGCGCGACGATTACTTCATTCTCGACGGGCAGGTGCGCGTACGCGTTGAACGGCTTGACGCCGCAGCGGAGCGATTTGGCTTTACCGATGCGCACTACATGAAGATCGACATACAGGGCGCTGAGCTTGAGGCGATGCAATCGGCGCCAAATCTGGTGTCGCATTTGCTTGCGATCCGGAGCGAAGTGGAGTTTGCGCCTATCTATCAAGATCAGCCCTTATTCGCCGATGTCGATGCGGAGCTGCGTGCGAAGGGCTTCATGTTGGCGCGCTTCCCGCAGCTGCACGCGTGGCGGCGCGGCACCAAGGTGCGCAATGATCGTTGGGCGCCGGGGCCCGTGCCGCTTTCGGAAGGCCAGCTCATCCATGGCGACGTCCTCTATTTGCGTCGCCCCGAATTGATGGCTGCTGACACCGAGACGCAGCAAGATCGGCTGATTGCACTCGCACTGATCGCTTATGCCTACGGCCACGTTGATTTGAGCGGCTCCGTTCTGACCCGGCCGGAGGTTGCGGGGAGGCTAAAGACGATGGCCAATGTCGAGGCAAATGCGCTCGTCGCCGAACTCGGTCGTCTGCATGTCGCGCGTCGCCGCAAGCAATTGCGGCGCTTAGCATTCAGCGGGTTGCGCGGTCTGATCCAGTGAACAGCG
The DNA here is from genome assembly GCA_023242925.1 of Hyphomonadaceae bacterium JAD_PAG50586_4. Lineage (GTDB taxonomy): Bacteria > Pseudomonadota > Alphaproteobacteria > Caulobacterales > Aquidulcibacteraceae > Vitreimonas. The sequence continues at coordinate 1,511,176 of CP096134.1, forward strand.
GCTGCGTTATGCCGGCTTGGACTTGCGTCGGATCGGGGCGGGGCGGAGTAACGGCTTTGCCGTTTCCGTTTGGACACCGGCGCCCGCGCCGAATGCGGCGCGGGCGGCATTTTCGATTGAGCGCTCCCATCGATCCGAGTGGCGGAGCGGGATGCCGAAGCGTTTGGCCATCGCGCGGAAGATGATCTGCGGTACATCGACCGCGCAAGCGCGCTCAAGGCCCTGAAAGCCAGGCGCCGAGTTGGCCTCGCAGACGCGATAGCCGTTCTGATCGAACAGAATATCGACGCCGGCGATATCGAGTTTGAGTTCGCGCGCGACGCGCACCGCGAGCTCCGCCATTTCCTGCGGCGGATCGTAGAGCGTGCCGTGCCCACCGAGCGAGATGTTTGACTTGAACCCGCCATCGCTGGAGCGACGCTCCATCGCAGCGACGGCCTTGCCATCGATCACCAATACGCGCACGTCGCGACCGTGACTGGCGCGCACATATTGCTGGAACAAGAAGTCGGCGCCGCTTGCGCCATCGAGCAAGTTCGCCAGATCATCGAACTGGGCGCGGTCCTGGCACAGCATCACGCCCGCGCCGCGCGTGCCTTTCAGTTTCTTGACGACGACAGGAAAGCCAAGCACGCGCTCAACCAAGCCGACATCCACCGGGAATTTGCCGAGGATCGTTTTCGGCACCGGCAAACCTGCGCCGGCGAGTACTTGCAGCGTGTGCAATTTGTCGGCCACGGATTCCACCGCTGCCGGTCCATTGGCGATGGCGACGCCTTGATGTTCGAAGTGCCGAAGCACAGCGAGCGTGAAGTAATTCGTCTCAGCGCCGCAGCGGGGGATGATGAGATCCGGTTTGCGTAGCTCGCGGCCCTGGTAGATCGCCGACCAGCCGTCCTTGGAATCGACAACGAGATCGAATTCGCCCGGCTTTAGGACCAGCAATTCGATGTCGAGCGCTTTGGCGGTTTCGGCAAAGCGCAACACTTCCGGCGCCTCAGGCACGTCCGGTGCGATGTCGCGGTTGAAGAACAGCCAGCAGCGCACGCAATCACCCCGTCGAAAGCCGCGGATGGATACGCACAGTGTGGATAAAAGTTCCTTAGGTGCAATGCGCGAGTGCATCGGCGCAGATTAGATGTGCGACAGGTTCCCAAGTCAGCGAGGGAACTTTGCGGCGCCTTTTCGGCTCACCAGCACCTCATTGTAGATCTCACGCAGGCCGCGCGTTGTGTCGTCGATCTGAAAGATCGTCGTGTTTGAGCTGCTTGCGCGGTCGAGAATGTCGGCGATGTCATAGCCCCAATCGACCGTGACGAGCGCGCCTTCGTCGCGATTGAATGGGTCGACGTGATATTCCGGCTCAAGCATGTGCTCAAGGGCGCCGCGCGCCTTGCGGGCCCGTCGGCGCGAAGGCGCCCATTTTCGCGTAAGCGGAGCGGTGAAGATGTGCGCGCCGCCTGGCTTTAGCGTGCGCATGATTTCACGCGCGGCGGCGCAGGGATCGAACAGGTGTTCGAACACGTCCTGGGTCACCACAATGTCGAAGATTTCGTTGGGAAAGGTTTGGCGTTCCAGATCCTCAGAGCGGCAGCCGGTGTCGCCAATGATCTGGCCACGTGGAACGCTCGGCGCGTAGGCGGTCGGCGTGCAGCCTTTGCACTCGCGCCACAATTTGTCGGCGGAGACCGAACCCGGCGAACATTCGTGGATGCGTAGGTCGCGCCAGTTCGGAAACATCTCCGCTAAAACGGCGATCAGCACGCGTTCGCGTGGCAAGGACTGGCAGCGCGTGCATTTGTATTTTCGCGTAAATCGGCATCAGGCGCCTCGAACACGCTCTGGCGCTCGCAGATCGGGCAAAGCCTTCGGAACGAAGAAACGGCGCGCCTATGTTCACGCCTCGATCGCCGCGCGCAGCGCCACGAGCTTCGGGTGATCGACGGCGAACTCTCGTTTATCCCAAGAATGGATGGCTCGGACGCCGAAGATGGCGTTGGTGATTGCTGCCGCTTCTGTGTTGTCGATGTCGACGCCGGCAAGACTGGCCTCCTCGATCAGGCCTTGCTGCAGCAATTCGGCGCGCACGGTGCCGGCAAGCGCGCCGTCCGCTATAGGCGGCGTCAGCGCGCGTCCTTTGATGATGAGGATCAGATTGCCCGCGGCGGCGCCGGCGAGATGGTCCTTGGTATTGAGCTGTGCTGCTTCGTCAGCGCCGAGCGTGCGTGCTTGGCGGCGTGCTTCGATTTGGTCCAGATAAGAGAGCGTTTTGTGGCGCGCCGAGGGTGCGGTTTGGTTGCGGCGAATGCTGACGGTTGCGAGCGCGATGCTGGTGTCGCTTGCCGGGGCGGGGGCGATACGCGCGGAGAGGGTGACATGCGGCGTGTGGCGTTCGAGCCCGCGCGGACCGAGCACGCCAAGGCGTAGATTCACAGCTGCGCGCTCTTGGCTCAGCGCGTTGCGGGTCGCGAGATCGGCGATGATGGCTTCGATGGTGGTCAACGCTTCGGGCGCGGGAAGACCCAACGCTTCGGCGCTGGCGCGCATCCGCGCGAGGTGTCGCTCCAAGCGCACAGCCGTGCCGTTGCGCCAAAGGATCGTTTCGAACAAGCCGTCGCCGAGCGTGGCGCCACGATCGTTGTCGGTCGAGACGTTGATCCATTCGCCGTCGCGCCAAATCGTCATGCTTCGCCTCCGACGTGGCCAGTGATGGCGCGCTTCAAGCTCGCGGCTTTGGTGATGGTTTCGTGCGCCTCTTCGGCGGGATCGGAATCCGCGACGATGCCTGCGCCCACATTGAACGCGACACGCCAATGGTCGCCGTCCTTGCTGCAGGTAGCCGTACGGATCAGTACGCTGGAATCCATGGCGCCATCGAGATCCGAACCAAGCCAGCGAACCGCAATACGGCCCCCGGCCCGCGCCTTCGTGGACCGCGATCAATTCCATCGCTTTCACTTTCGGCGCGCCGGTGATGGAGCCTGGCGGAAAGGCGCCGGCGAAGAGATCGAACGCATCAGCGTCGTCACGCAGGCGGCCTTCGACGTCGGAAACGAGGTGGTGGACGTTCGCGTAGCTCTCCAGCCCGCACAGGCGCGGCACACGCACAGAGCCAGGCGCGCAGGTCTTGGAGAGATCGTTGCGCATGAGATCGACGATCATCAGATTTTCGGCGCGATCTTTCTTGCTTTCGAGCAGCGTGCGCGCGTTGGCTTCATCCTCGACGGGCGTCGCGCCGCGTGGGCGTGTGCCCTTGATCGGCTGGCTGAAGGCGTGGAGGCCCTCATTTCGGCGCGAGACGGAGAGGAAGCGCTCGGGCGAGTTTGAGACAAGCGCGTGGTTGGTAAGGCGCATATAGGCGGCGAATGGCGCGGGGCTTTGCGCCGCGAGCCGTGAGAGGAGCCCGAAGGGGTGATCGCCTGCGCCAAGGCGGCCGGTGTAGCGGCGAGAGATGTTGGCCTGATACAAATCCCCGGCTCGAACACGCGCGATGATGGTGGCGACGGCGGTCTCATAGGTTTGGAGAGCGGTCTCTGCGCGGAGCGTACCGAAGCCGGCCGCGCTCGTTGGCGTGCGCGCGACGCCCAGCTGGTGCGCGAAGCTATGGGCGCGATCCTGCGCACGCCGCGCCACCGCGTGCCTCGCCACGACAAACGCACGCCGTGTGCCGTGATCGAACGCAGCGACGCAATCATAAAGGCCGAGCGCCAGGTCCGGCGTGCCGTCCGGCGCGGCAAAGCGCGGCGCGCGATCGAAGGCGCGCGCCATTTCGTAGCCAACGAGGCCGGCGACGCCGCCCGAGAAGGGCGGCAGATTGGAGCAAGCGTCCACTGACGCGTCGGCAATCCAATCGCGTGCACGCGCAAACGCTGCTCGGCCATCATCGGCGCTGGCGATGATGGTCGCGATCGGATTGGCGGCGATGTAGCTCCACCTACCGCCCGCGCCGTGAAGGAGGAGCGTCATCGGCGTGTCCCGCAACGGCGCGCAGGCGTCGATCGGGTCGCGGTACTCGATCTCGTGGACGTAGGGCTTCACGCCAGGGCTTATGCGGCGAAGGCGTACGCGGCTCAATGGAGCAATGTGACTGCCTCGCCCGTCGCGCGAGCGCCGACCGCCTGCCTGGTTAAAAACGACGAATTAGCAGTCGCTTACGACGAAAGCCCCGGAAATTGCGACCGGCGGCTCCCATAACTGCAAGGCCGGCGCCCAATCCTGCGGCGAATTGGCTAGGTTGGGGCTCATGAGCATTGGGGTGCAGTCAGAGCAGGGCGGCGGGGGCATTTTGGCCCATCCCGCCTGGACACGCTGGGGCGCGCACCTGGCGTTCTGGCTGATGTACCTCTTCATCCGAAGTGCGGCCGCCGGCGCCGATCCGCCGGATGACATGAGCGACTTCCCATATCTCGTGAACCGCGCTCTCGTGGTCACGACCTATTTCGTGCTCACCGGCATTCTCCTGGCTTTGATCGCGGGGCCCCGCGCGGACAAATCCAATTGGGTGCGAAATATCTCGCTGGTGCTCGGTGCGCTCGCGCTCGGCCCGGTGACGCAATACGCTGAAGAGTTCTGGCCGATGATGCTTGCGGGCTTCTCGCCGGATTCCTACCCGTTCGTGATTTACCTCTTTCAGTTCGGTTGGGCTTTGCCGCTTTGGGGGCTGACGCAGGCGCTGCTCGGCTACCACTTCCAATCGATGGCGCAGGCGCGTGCTGTCGCACGCGCCCAAGCGTTGGCTTATGATGCGCAGCTCAAGATGCTGCACTATCAGATCAATCCGCACTTCTTGTTCAACACGCTGAACGCGATTTCGACGCTCGTGCTTGAGAAGCGCAATGAGCAGGCCGAGAGCATGTTGCTGAAGCTCGCGGGCTTCTTGCGTTATTCGCTCGATCGCCAACCGACCGAGCTTGCGGCGTTGAGCGCCGAGTTAGAGGCGCAGCGCAAGTATCTCGAGATCGAGCGCACGCGCTTTGATGACAAGCTGAAGGTTAGCTTCTCGATCGAGCCGGGCCTTGAGAGCGTGCCGCTGCCGAGTTTGATCCTGCAGCCGATCATGGAGAACGCGATCAAATACGCGATCTCGCCGCGCACCGAGGGCGGGGCGATCGATGTGTCCGCGTTCCGTGATGGTGATCTGCTGCGTATCCGCATCGACGATGACGGCCCGGGGTTGTCGCCGGAAGGCGATCCGCGCCGGCGTCGCGGCGTGGGCCTCGCGAATGCGCGCGAGCGTTTGGAATTGATCTACGGTGAACGCGCGGGTCTTTCCGCGCAAAATCGTGCGCCCAATGGGTGCCGCGTCGAGATCTGGTTGCCCCTGGAGGAACAAAGTGTTGGCCGAACCCCTGCGCCTGCTCTTAGCTGACGACGAACCGTTGGCGCTGCGCCGCATCAGGCTGGCGCTGCAATCGATTCCGGACGTCGAGATCGTCGGCGCCGCCAGCGACGGCATGCAAGCGATCAGCGCGATGCGCGAGTTGAAGCCTGACGTCGTGTTGCTGGATATCAAGATGCCGCTGGCTGACGGGTTCGAGGTCGCGAACGCCGTGCAAGATTCCGGCGGCCCGGCCGTGATCTTCGTGTCTGCGTACGATTCCTATGCGGTGCAGGCGTTCGAGACGTCGGCCGTCGATTATCTGGTCAAGCCAGTTGAGTTCGAACGCTTGGCCTCCGCACTTGATCGTGCGCGCGAACGCCGCGCGGATAAAAACGCCGGGCGACGTGCCGAAGAACTCGCCTCGGTGTTGGATGCGCTGAAGCGTGAGTCCGACGATCGCGAAGCGCCGCGCTTTGATCGCGAATTCTGGATACGGGACCGTGGCCGCTTCTTGCGCGTGCCAGTGATCGACGTGGATCGCATCGAGGCGGAGCGCGATTATGTGCGGCTCTATTGGGAAGGCCGCACGCTGCTTCATCGTGAGACGATGTCGCATTTGGAAAAGAAGCTCGACCCCAACGTAATGCTCCGCGTGCACCGTTCGGCGTTCGTGAACTGGAAGCGGCTGAAGGCCGTGCGTCGCGACGCGAACGGGCGCTTGATGGCGGTGCTCGAAAGCGGCGATGAGGTGCCGGTGAGCCGCGCCTACGCGCAGCGCGTCATGGCCGAGATGAAGCAGCGCAGCTAAAAAGGCGGCGGGCGGTGTTACCCGCCGCGCCGGAAGTAAAGGCATAAGGCAGACGAAAACTCGTCCGTACTAAAGGATGCCCGCGCTCTTGGTTTTGGATGCGGGCGCGCTAAAGGTCTCCCAGCAAGGAGACCTCGCATGCGGGACAAAGTGATTGTCATCACCGGCGGCTTTGGCGCGCTGGCGCGCGGGGTGCGCGAGGCGGCGCTGGCGCAAGGCTCGCGGGTGGCGCTGATTGACTATGCGCCGGTACCGGCGGAGTTCACGAACGATCCGCTGGCGCTTGGCGGCGTGGACATCACCAAGTTCGAGGCCGCGCAAACGTCGATCACGAAGATCAAAGACGCAGCGGGGCGCATCGACGCGCTGTTGAACATCGCGGGCGGTTTCGTGTGGAAGCCATTGGCCGAAGCTGGTGGCGCGACGTGGGATCGCATGTACGAGATCAATGTGAAGACGGCGCTGAACGCGTCGAAGGCGGCGCTGCCACATCTCGAGGCGTCACGGGGCGCCATCGTCAATGTGGGCGCGGCGGCGGCGTTGAAGGCGGGCGCCGGCATGGGCGCTTATGCGGCGTCGAAGGCCGGTGTGCTGAAGCTCACCGAAAGCTTGGCCGAGGAGCTGAAAGGCAAAGTGCGCGTGAATGCGGTGCTGCCCTCTATCATCGATACGGCGGCGAACCGCAAAGACATGCCGAACGCGGACTTTGCGACGTGGGTGCAGCCCGCCGAATTGGCGAGCGTGATGCTGTTCTTGGCGTCGGACGCGGCGAGTGCGGTGACGGGTGCGTTGATCCCGGTGACGGGGCGCGTGTGATTGAAGCGGACGGGCGCTCAAGGCGCCCGTCCACCCAACATCGCTTAGCGCGGCGCCATGCGGATGCCGCCGTCGAGGCGGACATCTTCGCCGTTGAAGTACGAGTTGCGGCACATCTCGACCGCGAGGCTCGCATATTCTTCCGGCATGCCGAGGCGCTTTGGGTAGAGCACGGAAGCGCCGAGCGCCGCCTTCACGTTTTCCGGCGCGCCCTGCAGCAGTGGCGTGTTGAAGATGCCCGGCAGGATCGTGTTGACGCGAATGCCTTCGCTCGAAAGATCGCGCGCGATCGGCAGCGTCATACCGACAACGCCGCCTTTCGATGCAGAGTAAGCGGCTTGGCCGATTTGGCCGTCTTCAGCGGCGACGGACGCCGTGTTGACGATCGCTCCGCGTTCGCCGTGTTCGCCTGGCTCGAGCGTCATCATGCCGGCAGCGGACTTGGCGATGCAGCGGAAGGTGCCGACAAGGTTGATCTGGATGATGCGGTCGAAATTTTCGAGCGGGAAGTGCTTGATCTCGCCGCTGGTCTTGTCGCGGCTGGCGGTCTTGATCGCGTTGCCGGTGCCGGCGCAATTGATCAGGATGCGCTCTTGGCCGATGGCGGCGCGCGCTTTGGCGAAGCCTTCGTCCACGCTCTTATCGTCGGTCACGTTGACGTTGCAGAAGACGCCGCCGATTTCCTTGGCGACGGCTTCGCCTTTTTCGGCGTTCATGTCGAAGATGGCGACCTTAACGCCTTCCTTCGCCAGCGCTCGCGCGGTTGCCGCGCCTAGACCGCTCGCGCCGCCGGTCACGACGGCAGAGATACCTGACAGATTCACGTTACGCCTCCCTTGAGATTTCGGGTGCGACAGCGCGCGCCATCGCCTTCGCTGACGGTCTTATCGGAGCGCCGCAACGGAAGGCCAAGCCCGTTTTTACAATGAGGCGCCTGTCGGTAGCGACAGGTTAGGCTTGCTTCGCCATCAAGGCGTTATCAAGTTCGTTGGCGCGCTTGGCGGCTTCGCGATTTTGAATGCGCGCGACATACTCCGCAAAGCCCGGACGCGCTTCCATGCTGCCGAATTGCAGGCCCCAGCCGATGTGCGAGCCGAGATAGACGTCCGCCGCGGTGAAGCGGCCGCCGAGCAGGTATTCGTTTTGCGTGACGGCTTTTTCGAGCACGTCGAGCACTTCCTTCTGCGAGCCGTAACCGACCATCTGTTTGCGATCAGCGTCGGACGTGACGCCAAGTGAAGCATTGGTGGTGGCGGCTTCGACGGGGCCTGCGGCGAAGAAGAGCCAGCGATAATAGGGGCCGCGCAATTTATCGGTGGGAGCAGGCGCCAGGCCGGCTTGCGGGTATGCGTCCGCGAGGTAGGCGCAAATGGCTGCGCATTCGGTGACGATTGCGTCGCCATGCTTGATGGCCGGCACTTTGCCCATTGGATTGATGGCCAGATATTCTGGCGCCTTCATCGTCGTGCCGTACTCGAGCACGACTGTTTCGTAAGGCTGGCCGACCTCTTCAAGCATCCAGCGCGCAATGCGGCCGCGTGACATTGGGTTCGTGTAGAACGTCAACTTATCTGGCATCGAGGCCTCCCACCTTTGGTTGCGAGAACGAAGCGCGAACTTGGCGCCAAGTCAACCCCGAGACTTATAGGGCGTGACACGCCATAAATTGGGCATGGCATCGAAAAAATCCGTCACGCTCTACGGCATCAAAAACTGCGACACGATGAAGAAGGCGCGCACTTGGCTCGATGAGCACGGCGTCGCGTACGCGTTCCATGATTACAAGGCCGAGGGCGTCACCAAGGCCACATTGGAGCGGTGGGCCAAGGATGTGAGCTGGGAAATCTTGCTCAATCGCGCCGGCGCGACGTTCAAGAAACTGCCCGACAAGGATCGCGAGAGTCTCACCGAGAAGAAGGCGATTGCGCTGATGGAGGCGCAACCCTCGATGATCAAGCGCCCGGTGCTGGATGTGGGCGGCAAGCTCACCGTGGGATTCAAGCCAGAGATTTACGCCAAGCTGTTCGCCTGAGCCGGGCGCTACACACGAAAAGCGCCGCTTTGCCTGGACAGAAGCGGCTTATCTCGCCATCTCCAGCAGCGTTGTCATGAAACGCCTGTCGCACAAATTCTGCGTTGCGCCGCTGATGGATTGGAGTGAAATGCCAATATTATCAAAGCTAAACTGAGCCTCGTGTGCACTTTGTGTGCATGCCTTGGCTGCGTACCCCTTATCTCTTGCATTGACGTGTGCACCGCGCGTCGCGCGCGATATGTGGGAATGGCAAGGATGACGCGGGCGACCCGCCGATGTGTTGGACGTCGCGCGGCTTTAGGCGAGCACTGCTTTGGCGTTGGACTCGCGTCGCGGATATTCCGTCAGGTCCCAGGGTCTACGATGTCGTCGATCTGGCCGATGGCCGCGACAAGCTTGGCGCGAGCAGCAAACAATTGATCTGCGACTAACGCCGGCCTTCTGCCAGCTTACGACAAGACGCTGTCTAGGACTTCAGCGGCTTGTCCGATGATGGCGATGAGGTTGGAGCCGCTGGGGCCGCATGCGCCGGAGAGCCAGTTCTTCGCCGTCCGCTCGCTCGCGCCCGTCCAACGCATCGGGCGTTGAACGGCTTGGTGCGAGCCGCCAAGTTCCTTTCTCAAGGCACGCGCGATAGCGCGAGCGTAGGCGGTGTTTCGGCTCCCGCCGTCGGCGCCATTTCCAGATTGGTGCAAATCCTTGCCCGTTTTTGGCAACATCTTTCTGTCGCTCCGTGGCTACAATGATCGCAGCCCGGGATGCGATCGCTGAGATCGACGCTTCGATCGAAGATCTGGCGCGTGGAACCCACGCGTGGACTAACGGCCGACTCGAGGAAGAGGAGGCAGGGCATTATCGCCAGGACGATTTAATGACATTTGCGGCGCACTTCGGCGGTGAACCGATGCGCGGTAGGGACGCTTGGAGCGCGCGCCAAGCGACGGCGGTCAAGCAGTTCGAGTCCGGATCGGGCGCCGCGGAACTCGTCAACGTGATCACCGGCGGCGATGTCGCCGTGGTGGTGCTAGTGGAACGAAACGCGGTGCGCTTTGTGGGGCAGACGGCGGCGCAGCGTTGGGATTTGCGCACCACACAGGTCTTTCGCAAGGAAGCGCCGGGCAAGTGGACGCGACTGCACCGTCACGCCGATCCACTCATCGATTTCCGGCCGCTCCCAGCCACACTCGCCTTGGCGAGGGGGAGTAGTTGCGATTGCTCAAGTCGATCACATCATTCTTGCCGTCAATGGTCCTCGCGCCCGCCGAAAAACTCTTCGAGCGGCTCGGGCTTGAGGCCCAACGGGGGCAAACATGGCGACGCCGGAACTGCAAGCATGTACATGCCACTTGGCAATGAGCGTAGTGCGAGGACGCATGGCGTTGTAGTGACGCCGCATGCTTCGATCAGCACCCTCGTTCCCGGAACGGTAGAAATCTCGCGGCTGAGCAGCTCATCGCTCTTGAAGCTTTCGACGTTGCTATTCTCCCAGGGCTGCCGGGCTCGATGTAGGCGGTCTTGGCGCGCCGACATTGGCGATCCATGCGCGTACCGCCTTGGCGACAAATTCGCGTCCGTTGTCGCTGCGCGCATGCTCTGGCGCGTCACGCGCAACCATCAGATCGGCCAGCACGTCGATCACGTCGCTCGAGTTGAGCCGCCGCGCCACCCGGATCGCCAAAGCCTCGCTGGAAAATTCAGCAACCACGCAGAGCACTCGGATATTGCGATTGTCATGGCTAAGCTGCTCGACGAAGTCCTATGCCCAAACGCGCGCCCAACGGCGAGGGCTGGCCTATGTCGCTGCGGCATGGAATTTGCGCACGGGCAAATTCGTCGGCTGGGCCGTGCGCGAGACGTGCACGGGTGGGGTGGCCGTTGCCGCCTCGGCGCGATCAAGCGTAGCGCGCACGGTCAGCGCGAATGCCGAGCCCCGGCCCAGTACGCTTTTTGCGTGCACATCGCCGCCAAGCAACTGGGCCAGTTTTCTCGTAATGGTGAGGCCCAGGCCGGTGCCGCCGAACTTTGGACCCGCCGGAGGCGTGGGGGACGCCAGGTTGAGATCACCAGCAGCCGAAGGTCGAGCGCCTTCTTCAGTGCGTCGAGAGCAGCCCGTTGCGGCCGAGGCTGTGTGAAAACGGCGAAGCAGTTCAAGCTTTCTGCGGTTAGGCGGGAGGCTTTGCGATGAAGCGGTTCGTGGAGGGCGTGGCGCGCGATCAGGGCGGGCTGTTTCCTGCGCATCTTGAGGACTTCGTCGACGAAGACAATCCGGTTCGCGCGGTCGACGCCTTCGTGGATAAATTGGATCTGCGCGCGCTCGGCTTCGAGGCGGTCGATCCCAGCGCCACTGGCCGGCCTGGCTATCATCCCGCGGTTTTGTTGAAGCTCTACATTTACGGCTATCTCAACGCAGTCCCTTCCAGCCGACGCCTGGAGCGGGAAGCCGGGCGCAATGTCGAGCTGATGTGGCTGACCGAGCGTTTGGCGCCCGATCACAAGACCATCGCCGACTTCCGCAAGGATCATGGGGCGGCGATCCAACAAGCCTGTGCGCAATTTGTGATGCTGTGCCGCGAATTGGGTCTGTTTTCGAAAGCGATCGTCGCCATCGACGGCAGCAAGTTCAAAGCCGTCAACTCACGCGACAACAACTTCACTGCGAACAAGGTCGAAAAGCGCATCGAACAGGCCGAGGTCCATATCGCCCGTTATCTGACGGCGCTGGAGCGCGCCGACCGGCAAGGCGGGGAGATCGCCGAAGAAAAGACACCGCGCCTGAAAGAGAAAATCGAGCGCCTGCGCCAACGGGTCGAGGATTTGCGTGCAATGGGCGAAGCGCTCAAAGCAGCGCCCGACGGGCAAGTCTCGCTGACCGATCCCGACGCGCGCGCTATGTCGAGCCGCGGCAAGGGGACCGACGTTGTCGGTTACAATGTTCAATTCGCCGTCGATGCTGAGCACCATTTGATCCTCGCGCACGACGTCACCAACATCGGCAATGACCGCGCACAGCTCGTATCGATGGGTGAAAAGGCGCGCGACGCCAGCGGACACGCATCGATCACTGTGCTGGCCGACCGAGGCTATTACAGCGGCGATCAGATCGTCGCCTGCGACGGGACGGGTGTGGAGCCGATTGTGCCCAAGACGGAGACTTCGGGCGGGGCATTGCGCGGACGCTTCACAATCCAGGACTTCATCTACGACCACGAGCATGACCGTTACACATGCCCGGCCGGTCAAGTCCTGACGCAGGCGAAGAAGCGCTCCACACGCGGGCCCGACCCCGACTTTGTGCGCTACCGTAACCTCGAAGCCTGCGGCGCCTGCCCGCTCAAACCTCGATGCACGGCGGAGAGATTTCAGCAGATCAGACGATGGAAGCATGACGATGTGCTCGATGCGATGCAGCGGCGACTCGAGCGCATGCCGAAAGCCATGACCATTCGCCGACGGACGGTCGAACATCCTTTCGGGACCATCAAGGCCTGGATGGGCGCGACGCACTTCCTCACCAGGACGCTACCCAAGGTGAAAACCGAGATGAGCCTCCAGGTGCTGGCTTACAATCTAAAGCGGATGATGGCGCTCCTCGGCGTCGGCCCGCTGATCGAAGCGATCGCCGCGTGAGCCTCGCGCCCTGAAACGCAAGCGGAAACTGGAGCGCAAAATCTCGGCGCGTTTTCACACAGCCTCGGCCGAAAGCGTCCTTGGCCTCCTGGCCGGCGCGCAATCGATCGAGGATCGCATCCGCAATGATCGGGGCTGACTTTAACGTCGGGGCACGCGAAATAGTCAGCCGCGAACCCCGCGCCATTGGGAGGAAATTAACGATACCACGTTAGGGCAAGCCCACATGAAAGTTGCGCGGGCGCCATGAGGCGACGCGCTCTACTCAACGGGGGCGGCGGCCAATGCTCGATAAATTGCACAGCAAGACGTCAATCGGCACGCGCTTGGCGCTGGTGTCGGGATTGTTCGTGGCGTCTTCGGCGGTGGTGACGTCGCTGCTGGTGGGAAACGCCCTAAGCCAGATCAATTTCTCGAAGACGGAAGCAGCGGGCGCTGACTATCTGAACGAAGTGTGGAGCGTGGTGCGCGCCGGTGGCCGCGTGGACGCGCAAGTGGCTGAGGCCTTCAGCGCGCGCGAGGCTGCGGAGGCGTTCGCGGGCGCGCGGTCCGATGCCGACCGCATCAGCACGGGTCTTGCGCTGATCACGGCGGTCGCGGACGGCTCCAACCTTACGCTCGATCCGGATTTGGACAGCTTCTATGCGATGGACGCGGCGACGGTGAAAATCCCGGCGCTGTTGGCGGCGGCGCTGGAAGTCGACCGGGTCTCGGAATCGTCCGGCGCGGATCGCGAGATCATGCTGACGGTCGTCACGCAACGCCTCGAAGCGGCCGCGAGCGCGGCCGCGGGCTCCATGGAAGCGTCGATGGCGGCCAATGCTTCGGGCGAAACGCGGCGAGCGCTCGCCGATGCAGTGACGACCATCCGCACGGCCGCCGCCGATCTTATCGCCACAGCGCGCGCAACGGCGCCCGGCGGCAACATGGATGCCGAACACGGGCGCTTCGTGACGGCGGCGGACTCCGCCTGGCAGTCCACGAACCAAGAGCTCACACGCCTGCTCGATGCGCGGATTGCGAGCAAGCAGTCGGAGTTGATCATGCAATTGGCGCTGATCGCGCTGTTCATGGCGCTCGCTGGCGGCTTGGCCTTCCTGGTGTCGCGCGGCCTGGCCGCTCGCTTCAAGGCGCTGGCGGCGGCGATGGACCGGTTGCGCGAGGGTGACTTCAAGGTCGATGTGCCGTTCACGGGCGACGGGCACGAGACTGGCAATATCGCCAATATGCTGGAAATGCTGCGGGGCGGTATGGTTGAACAGGCCAAGGTCGAGGAAGATCGCGCGGCGCGCGCCGAAGAGCAGGCTTTGGTCGTGCGCGGTCTGGCGCAGGGTCTGAGCCAATTAGCGGTCGGCAATCTGACCACGCGCATCGACGAGAAATTCCCCGGCGACTATGAAAGCCTGCGCACCGACTTCAACAATGCGATGGAGGGCATGCAGGAAGCGATGGGCACCATCGTCGGCAGCGCCGGCGGCATCCGCTCCGGCGCCGGCGAAATTAGCACCGCCGCCGACGATCTGGCGCGGCGCACCGAGCAACAGGCCGCCAGCCTCGAAGAGACCGCCGCCGCGCTCGACGAAATCACCGCCACGGTGAAGAAGTCGGCCGAAAGCGCCAAGCAGGCCAATAGCGTCGTCACCGGCGCGCGCGCCGACGCCGAAGCCTCCGGCCAGGTGGTGAGCGGCACGGTGACGGCGATGGCCGAAATCGAGAAATCCGCAAAACAGATCGTGCAGATCATTGGCGTCATCGACGAGATCGCCTTCCAAACCAATCTGCTTGCCTTGAACGCCGGGGTCGAAGCCGCGCGCGCGGGTGAAGCGGGCAGGGGCTTTGCGGTGGTCGCCTCCGAAGTGCGGGCTCTGGCGCAACGCTCGTCGGAAGCGGCCAAGGAGATCAAGGCGCTCATCTCGGCGAGTTCGCAGCAGGTCGAGACCGGCGTGGAGCTGGTTGGCGAAGCCGGCAAGGCGCTGCAGAAAATCATCGGTAAGGTGACCGATATTGCCAGCCTGATGAGCGAAATCACCGCCTCGGCGCAGGAGCAATCCACGGCGCTGGCCGAAATCAACGCCGCGGTCAACGGCATGGACCAGAGCACGCAACAGAATGCGGCGATGGTGGAGGAAACCACCGCGGCCAGCCATTCGCTGACCAAGGAGGCCGAAGAGCTGATGGGCCTTGTCGGGCACTTCAAGATCGGGGCGAGCAGTGGCGGCGCGCGCGGCAAGCCCGCCGGCCAGCCGGTGGGGCAGCAAAAGCGGCGCGTCGCTCAGTTCGCGAGCCACGGCAATGCCGCTATGAAAAGCGGCGACGGCTGGACCGAGTTCTAAGGCATTGGGGGCTCAGGCGATGAAGCTCGCGCAACGCCTCGATCTGGGCGCCGCCGCGCCGCTCAAGCAAGCTCTGCTTGCCGCGCGAGGCGCCGCGATCGCGATCGACGCCTCGGATGTGGAGCACCTCGGCGCGCTCTGCTTGCAAGCGCTGCTGGCGGCGAAAGCGGCGTGGGCGAACGATAGCTGCGCTTTCCGCATCATCGATCCCTCGCCAGCGTTCCTCGAAGCGGGACGGCTGATGATGGGCGAGCATCGCCTTGCAGAGGAAGGAGCATCCGCGTGAGCAAGACCATTCTGACCGTCGATGACTCGCGAATGATGCGTGAGATGCTGCTGATGGTGCTGAAAGGCGCCGGCTTCAACGTCATCCAAGCGGAGGATGGTCAAGCCGGGCTTGAAGCGCTGCCCGAGGCCAATCCCCACGTCATCATCACAGACATCAACATGCCAAGGCTTGATGGCTACGGCTTCATCGAAGGCGTGCGCCGCGACGAGCGCTTTCGCGCAACGCCGATCATCGTGCTCTCCACCGAAAGCAGCCCCGAAAAGAAGGGCCGCGCGCGTACGGCCGGCGCCACGGGCTGGATCGTCAAGCCGTTCAACGAGATCCTCGTTGCTCGACGTCGTTCGTAAAGTCTCGGGTTAAGGGGCGGCGATGGATTCTCTCGACTCAATCCGGATTACCTACTTCCAGGAATGCGACGAACTGCTCGCCGACTTGGAGCAGAACCTGCTCATGCTCGAAGCCGGCGAAGGCGATGGCGACACGATCAACGCCGTCTTCCGCGCGGTTCACTCGGTCAAGGGCGGCGCTGGCGCGTTTGGATTCGAAGCCTTGGTGGCGTTCGCGCACATCTTCGAGACGACGCTCGACGACATGAGATCGGGCAAGCTCGATGCGGATGCCGACGTCATCAAGATCATGTTGCGCGCCTCGGACGCGCTGGTCGATCATGTCCAGGCCGCAAAGGGCAAAGGCACGGTCAACGAAGACCGCGCCGCGACCATCACCCAAGAACTTGAGGCGCTGGTTGGCGGCGGCGAGGCTGCCGATGCAAGCGCTGGCGAGGGCGGTGACGACGGCTGGGGCTTCAAGCCGCTCGCGTTCGACATCGGCGGCTTGGCCGATGCCACGGCTGAGGGCATGATTCTGCACATGCGCCCGACCGCCGCAATGTATGTGAAGGGTCACGACGCTGTTTTGTTCCTGAGGGAGCTGGAGCGCACCGGACCATGTGAGATAGAGATCGACACATCGGCGCTGCCGGGCCTCGATGCGCTCGATCCGGAAGCGTCATACCTGACTTGGACCGTGCGCTGGGGCGCCGCCGTGGACGAAGTCGCGGTGCGCGACGTGTTCGACTTCGTCGGCGAGGATTGCCCGATCGAAATCGTGCGCGAAGCGGTGGCCATCCAGGAGTTGGAGGCCGGGCCGGTGGATCCTCCGCCCATCGACATCGAGGCGATGCTCGCAAGCGTTCGCGAGACCGCAGGGCCAGCTGTTGCGAGCGCGGACGAGAAGGGCGAAAAGCCCGCTCAGCCCGCCGCCAAGACTGAAAGCAAAGCCGCGGGCGCCGCCGCCACCATTCGCGTTGATCTCGAGCGCGTCGATCGCATGATCGATCTGGTCGGCGAACTCGTCATCAATCAGGCGATGCTGGCCCAGCGCGTCGCCGAGAGCGAGCTTGGCCGCTCGTCTTCGATCTCGATGGGCCTCGATGAACTCGAAGCGCTGACCCGCGAAATCCAAGACAGCGTCATGGCCATCCGCGCTCAACCAGTCAAATCAGTGTTTCAGCGCATGCCGCGCCTGGTGCGCGAACTCGCCGGCGCTACCGGCAAGGATGTGCGCCTGGTCATGGAGGGTGAGGGCACCGAGGTCGACAAAACGGTGATCGAGCGGCTGTCCGATCCGATCACGCATATGTTGCGCAACGCCATCGATCACGGGCTGGAAACCCCGGAGGAGCGCGCCGCCGCCGGCAAACCGGTCGAAGGCGTGGTGCGCCTGGCGGCGCTGCATCGTTCGGGACGCATTGTTATCGAGGTGGACGATGACGGCAAAGGCATCAATCGCCCCGTCGTTCGCCAGATCGCCGTCAAGAAAGGGCTGATCGCCGCCGACGCACCCCTCACCGACGATGAAATCGACAACCTCATCTTCCTGCCCGGCTTCTCGACGGCGACGGCCGTGTCCAACATTTCCGGCCGCGGCGTCGGCATGGACGTGGTCAAGCGCTCGATCCAAGCGCTTGGCGGGCGGATTTCTATCGCCTCCAATCCCGGCCGGGGGTCCACCTTTACATTGTCCTTGCCGCTGACGCTCGCGGTGCTCGACGGCATGGTGATCAGCGTCGGCGACCAGACGCTGGTGGCGCCGCTGACCGCCATTGTTGAAACGCTGCGCCCGAAGCCGGACGAAGTGCGTCCGCTTGGGCCGGACGCCGCGGTGTTGGCCGTGCGCGGCGCGCACGTGCCGCTGATCGATGTCGGCGTGGCGCTCGGACTGCGGCGCACGCCGATCGATGCGACCAGCGGCGTCATTTTGCTGGTGGAGGGCGAGGGCGGTGCGCGCGCCGGCCTCGTCGCCGACGAAATCCAAGGCCAACGCCAGGTCGTCATCAAGAGTCTTGAGGCCAATTACGCGCGCGTCGACGGCATTGCCGCCGCCACCATCTTGGGCGACGGCCGTGTGGCGCTGATCCTCGATGTCGACGCCATTATCGCGGCGCAGCGCGACCGCGCTGAGCCAAAACCCCTAGCCCTAGCGAGTTGAGTCATGGATGCCGCCAAGTCTCACGCCGAGTTGCTGGAACTGATCTCGTTCCGCATTGGTGAACAGGAATTCTGCCTTGACATCATGGCCGTGCGCGAAGTGCGCGGCTGGGCGGCGGCGACGCCGCTGCCGCACTCGCCGCCCTATGTGCGCGGGATGATCAATCTGCGCGGCGCGGTGCTGCCCATTCTCGATCTGAAGTGCCGTCTCGGCCTCGGTGAAACCACACCGACACAACGCAGCGTGATCATCGTTGTCCACATCGGCCAGCGCCTGGTCGGGCTGCTGGTCGATGAGGTTTCGGAGGTGCTTGAAGTCGATCGCGGCACGATCCAGGCGACGCCGAGCGTCGGTTGCGGCACAGTCGAGACTTTCGTGCGCGGTATCATCCCGCTGGAAGGCCGTATGCTGTCTTGGATCGAACTCGGCGAAATTCTTCCTGCCCAAGTCGAAGAGGCGGCATGAGCGCTCTTGCCGCCCAACGCACTGCGCGCGAGGATATGGGTGAAGGCGAGTACGCCTTCACCCATCGCAATTTCGAGCAAATCGCGCAAAAGCTCTATCATCTCTCGGGCATTCATTTGCACGAGGGCAAGGCGACGCTTGTCTATTCGCGGCTGGCCAAGCGCTTGCGCAAGCTCGGCCTGAACGATTTCGACGCGTATTGCGCGCTGATCAGCTCGGCCGAAGGCGAAGGCGAAATCCCAGACTTCATCAACGCGCTCACCACCAACCTCACCAAATTTTTCCGCGAGCCTCACCACTTCGATCATTTGAGCAAAAAGGTTCTTCCACAATTGGCGGCCGTGGCGCGCAGCGGCCAGCGCGTGCGGCTGTGGTCGGCGGCGTGTTCGAGCGGGGAAGAAGCCTATTCAATGGCGCTGTGCCTGTTCCAGGCGATGCCGGACGCGCACCGCCACGACGTCAAAATCCTCGCCACCGACATCGACCAGAACATGGTCGCGACCGCGCGCGTGGGCCGTTATAGCGACGAAGCGGTCGCGCCAATTCCCGCCGCCCTGCGCGAGCGCTGGATGAGCTGCGGCGAGGGCGACAAGCCCTGGCGCGTCAAAGACGACGTTCGCGCCGTGCTCGCGTTCAACGAAATGAATCTGATCGGGCCCTGGCCGATGCGCGGCAAGTTCGACGTAATTTTCTGCCGCAATGTGGTCATCTATTTCGATGACCGCACCCAGACCGAGTTGTGGAAGCGCTTCCGGCAGGCGCTGGCGCCAGAGGGTAGGCTTTATGTCGGTCATTCCGAACGCGCCGATGAGCCCGGGCTCCAAACCGACGGATTGACCGTGTACAAAATGGCGGGAGCGGCGCGATGAACCGTATTCGTGTGCTGATCGTCGATGATTCCGTGACCATCCGCAAAGTTCTGCGCGCAACATTGAGCCGGCATGACGACATCGAAGTCGTTGGCGAGGCCGGCGACGCCTTCGAAGCGCGCGAAGCCATCAAGACCCTCAATCCAGATGTGCTGACGCTCGATGTGGAAATGCCGAAGATGAACGGCATCGAGTTCCTTGAGAAGATCATGCGGCTAAGACCCATGCCGGTGATCATGGTGTCCACGCTCACCCAGGCGGGGGCGGCGACCTCGATCGAGGCGCTTGAACTCGGCGCCTTTGATTGCGTCGGCAAACCCGACTTCGACGGCGTCGTCGAAAAGGTCCGGATCGCGGCCCACGCCAAGGTCCGCCCGTTGCGCGAGCGCTCGGCCGAGCCGCTGGCGCACGCTTCGTATCATTGCGGCGACAAAGTGCTGGCGATCGGCTCATCGACCGGCGGCGTCGAAGCGCTGGTGACTATGCTGGAGCGCTTTCCTGCGAACTGCCCGCCCACGCTCATTACCCAACACATGCCGCCTACGTTCACCGCGACGTTTGCGGCCCGTCTTGATCGTCTATGCGCACCTCATGTCGCCGAGGCCAGCGAAGGCGCGCCGGTAAAGCCCGGACACATCTATGTTGCGCCCGGCGGCGAGCGTCATCTTGAGCTTCAAGGCGCTGGCTGGCACCTGCGCTGCAGGCTCGTGGAAGCCGCCGCGGTCAACGGCCATCGGCCTTCAGTGGATGTCTTGTTTGGCTCGGTGGCGCGGATCGCCGGCGCACGCGGCGTCGGCGTCATCCTAACTGGCATGGGCCGCGACGGCGCCCAGGGACTATTGCAGATGCGCCAGGCGGGCGCGCACACGCTTGGACAAGACCAGGCCAGTTCGACCGTCTACGGCATGCCGAAGGCGGCGTTCGAATTGGGCGCTGTGGAGCGCCAGCTCGCGCTCTCGCGCTTAGCCGTCGCAGCACTGGATTTGTGTTCAAGTGAAATCAGAGGAGCCGCCTGATGCCCGCCGCCGCCGCAATCAAAGTGCTGGTGGTCGATGACCAATTGACCATGCGCGCGCTTATTCGATCCGCCCTCCAGGAAATCGGTTTTCGCGATATCAGCGATGCGCCCGATGGCGAGGAGGGTTTCAAAACGCTTCTGGCTGCGCCAACCCACCTCGTCATTTCCGATTTCAACATGCCCAAACTTGACGGCTTGGGGTTCCTGCGCGCCGTGCGCGCGCACGAACCCACGCGCAAGGTCGCCTTCATCATGCTTACCGGACGCGCGGATAAGGAACTCGTTCAGCGCGCCATGCAGTTTGGCGTCAACAATTACATCACCAAACCATTCTCGCCGGCGGCGCTGCGGGCGAAAATCGAGGAAGTTTTCGGTCGGCTCACATGACGACAAGCGCCTTCTCGCGTGCGGCCGCCGAGGCGGGAGAGCGCACTGTTCACGTCATACAGGGTCAGCACGCCATCGTCGCTGAGCCTGACGTTGTGTTGAGCACGATACTGGGATCATGCGTGGCGGCTTGCCTGCACGATCCGGTCGCCCGCATCGGCGGCATGAACCATTTCCTGTTGCCGGGCGATGAGGGGAATAGAGCGGGCGAAGCCATGAAGTATGGCGTCAACGCGATGGAACTGCTCATCAACGGCTTGCTGCAGCGGGGCGCGACACGCGCGCGCTTGCAGGCCAAGCTCTTCGGCGGCGCACAAGTGGTGCAAAACCTCTCCAACATCGGCGCCACGAACGGCGCTTTCGCACTCAAATTTCTCGAAGTCGAAGGCATCGTCTGCGTCAGCCAAAGCCTCGGCGGCGACCGCGCGCGGCGCATTCGCTACTGGCCCGAAAGCGGGCGTGCCAGCCAAATCTTGCTCGAAAAGACCAACCGCGAAGCCTTCGCGGCCGAGCGGCGCACGCCGGCGCCTCAGAAGCCGCCTGCAGACGACGTCGAATTGTTCTGAGGCGCTCATGGCTGAAGCGGCGCGACAGAGCAGCGAACGTGAGCTGACGCCGTTGGCGGAAGTGCTGGGCGCGCTTGCGCAGGAACTTGAGCGCGCGCGCAGCACTGGCATGCGTGTGGAGGCAGCTTTCTGTGCGCACGCCGTCAATTCCCAACTCGATGGCTCCGTGATCCGGGATATGCAACAACTTGACGGGGTCTTGCAGCACCTGGCGGCTCTGCGCGATTTTGTCGCCGCGCTTGCCACCGATGCCCATGGCGAGGCGTGCATAGCGGCTGCGCTGGAGCGGGTGAGCCTTGGCGACGTGCGAGCGCGGCTGCAGGGGCGCGACGGCGCGCAGCCCGAAGGCGAGACCGAGATGTGGGCGCTCTGACCCGCTTCGATTGCGCCGGGACTGCCTCTTTCTTCTTTGTTGGCGAACTATTTACCGGAATAGGCGGATATTGCGCATGCGGCGCCGCCATCGGGATGCCAGCGTTTGAAGACGTTCGCGCTGACAGGGTGTGGGGATGGAGTTGGGACAGCATGCCGGACGAGGCGCGCATAAATCTGTCGAAGGCGAGCATTCTCGCCATCGAGACCAGCCAGCACGCGGTCGATACCCTTGCCCAGATTTGCAAGGGCTTCGAGGCGCGTGAAGTGCATCGCTGCCTTACCATCGCCGAGGCTGAAACCGCGCTGCGGCTGCGTCAGGTAAACCTCATTCTCATCAATCCAAGCATCGAAGCCGATGCCGGCTTCGATTTTATTCGGGCGCTGCGATCGTCCGGCGCCGAGCCTTTATGCAGCGTACCCATTATCGTGTTCTGCGGTCATGCGACGCCGGGCGATGTGGCGCGTTGCCGCAACACGGGCGCGAACTTCGTGGTCGCCAAGCCGATCAGTTCGGGCGCGCTGCTGCAGCGCATCGAATGGGTGGCGCGCGATCAACGCCAATTCGTCGATACGGGCGATTATGTCGGGCCGGATCGGCGCTTCAAGTTCGAGGGCCCTCCACCCGGTATGGCGGGCCGGCGCGAAGGCGACAAGCTCGTGCCCCTCGGCGACGCCCAAGAACCGAACCTGTCGCAGAACGACATCGACGCGTTCCTCAAACCGCAGAAGGTGATGCATTGAGTAATGTTCGCAAATTTCGCCCCGACACGCGGCTGTCCAACCTGATGGCCGAGCCCGGGGGCTTGCGCGCATCGGACGCGATACGCCGCGCCGACGAGAACCTGGCGAGCGTGCGCGACGTTTGCGTGGCCGCGCTCGACGCGGAGATCGCGGCGCTTCAGGACTTCGCGCAGAATCAATCGCGCGACGGCTTGCCGGCGGCATACCGCGCCGCGCGAGAGATCTTCGCGATCGGCGGCACCTATGGCCTCACCGAATTGAGCGCGGCGGCGCATTCGTTGTGCGGGCTGTTGAGCGAGGGAAATCTCGCCGCCGGCGCCGTCCCGTGGGCGCGCGTGCGGGTGCATGTCGATGCGATGAAGAGATTGCGCCATCCCTCGATGGAGGGGTATGGCGCCGCACGCGCCGCCCTCATCGAGGGACTGCGCAAAGTTTCGACACAAGGAGAGTGAGGGACACGACCCTGGTGCGCCAAAATCAGCGTTTGTCGCTCGCTATGGCGGCGAGGAGTACGCGTTGCTCTTGCCTGGCGTGAGCCTTGCCGAGGCGCAGGCGGTTGCGCAGGCGATTTGTGAACGCGTTCGCGCGCGAACGCTCGCACGCAAGTCATCCGGCGACACCATCGGCGTGGTGACAATCTCCTCGGCGTGGCCGCGTTTAGATCCGGCGACAGCGGCGACTCGTTAGTGAAGCGAACCGACGCGTGCCTCTATCAAGCCAAGAGAGGCGGGCGGAACCGTGTCGTAAGTGAAGTAGGTAGTGCCGCCGCCGCTGCGTGAGTGTTTGTCCAAGGAGCGTGTCGTGGAAGTTGGCGATTGGAGGCCGGCGGTTGTCGCCTCGAGCAAGTTCGAGCGGCAGATCTTGTCAGACCTCCTACGAAATGCAGGTGTCGCCGCCATCAGCATGGTCGCTGAGTCACACAGCGCGCTTGAAGGACTGAGCGCCTGTCGCGCCAATATCGTGATTATTGCTGTCGATGGAGAAGTCGATTCCTTGGAATTGGTCCGACGATTGCGCCGCGCCGTTGCTCATCCTGCGCGCACGGCGCCGGTGTTCATGATGTCAAGCGCTTTGACCATGGCGCTCGCAGAGCGCTGCCGGCACGCCGGCGCGAACGCCATTATTGGCAAGCCTGTCTCCACCGCCACTCTGCTCAACACCATCAGGAAAGTGTTGGCGCAGCCTCGCCCGTTTGTCGAAGGCGTGAACTATGTTGGTCCGTGCCGGCGTGCCGGAATTGTTAAAGCCGGAACAGGCGCGCGACGTCGTCGAGCCGACGCAGCAGCCTAGTCCGGCGGGAAGGCCAAGTTGGAATGTTCGGCAAGTCGAACCGCCTGGCTCGCGCAACCCGCTTACCGACCGCGTGCGGCAGATCGCTGAACGAACAGCGCCCGACCAAATCACAAAAGAAGTCCGAGTCGTTCGGCGCAAAGAGAGGGCGGCGCGGCAAGCCGTCTTCCGAAACGGGGCCATCCTGTTTGGCAGCGGTGACCGCTTGACCGTCGCAGTCAAGGACGTGAGCGCCAGCGGCGCGCGCATCGAATTCTTCCAGCGGAGCGCTCTGCCAGAAGAATTCGTGCTGAGCGAGCCGACCCTTAAATTGCGTTGCCGCGTTAGGGTCGTGTGGCAGAGAGAGGGCGTGGCAGGCGTCATGTTTCTCTGATGTGGATGAGGTGCATTGCAGCGCCGTGCAACAGGCGCGTGGCTGTCGTCTCGCGTCTTGCGGCCGTACGGAAAGCGGCGGCGTGCGCGTGCGCGCCTGCCGAGGGCGGCTCCCAATGCGCCGTGGATGGATCGTGTGCGCCAGACCAGGAACGCGATGCACCCGCCTGAGCCGCGCCTCCTCAGCGCTGCAGCAAAGACCGCAATCCCGACTGCCGTGCTTGCGCTTCCGCACCGCGTTGCACGGTGCGCTCGTTGACCAGACGCTTGCGAATGTCGAGGTGCATTTCCATCGCCCCGAGCCGCTCGCGCCAGTCCGACCTGAAGCTCAGCACATTGCGTTTCACTTCACTCGCGAGACTGAGCCGCTCCAGTTCGCGCGCCCGCGCCTTGAGTGCATTCGTCACGTTTGGGTCGCCATTGGCCGCCGCCAGATCGGCGACGCGCACCTGGCCGTCGGGGCCGATCTGACCGGCGATCATGCCGTCCAAACGGGTAGGGCGATGCGCCCGCGTCTCGCGATCGAGCGCGCGGCGCTCGTCATCGCGGGTGCGGTTGCCGAGCAGATCGGTGGCTATATCGCGTGCCGCCTCGCGAAAGCCGTGCTTCACGAACTCGCGCGGAATCACCAGATCGCGACCATCCCGCGTCTTCCCGCGCAGGATGATGTGGGTGTGGGGATTGTCGGTGTCGTGGTGGTTCACGGCGACCCATTCGAGGCGCGTCCCAAGCGCAGCTTCGGCCCGCTGCATGACCTCCCGCGTATAGCTATTGAGGTCGCCGATCGCCGCGCCGTTTTCGGGCGCGAGGATGATGCGGAAATGGCGTCGGTCGGCTTTGGCCCATGCCGCCGCTTTGCTCGCTCCGTCCACGCCGTCACCGCCCGCGTTATAGAAGATGCTGGCCTCCATCGCGCCCCCGCGTGCGAGGTAGGCTGTGTGCGCGCGGGCCTGCGCCTCCTGAGCATCGGCGCCCCGTTCAGCGTCGAGCGCCTGTTCTTGGCCCGATCCGTCACCGCGTGCGGCAGCCTCACGCGCCACATAGCGCGCGTGCGCCTGAAGCGCTCCGCCGCCACCGCCGCCGTGACCGAAATAGTGGATCTTCACGATCGCCCGCTGGCGCGGATCGAAGGCGTAGGCGCCAGCGCCCACGCCGTCGCCAAACCCGAAGCGTCGCGGCCCGCCAAGTCTCTCGGCGAGCTTGTGCGAAAGCGTGCCGCGACCGCCGCCACCGCCTTGGGCTCCGCCGCTGGCCTTGCCGATCAGTTCGTCGCGTTCGATCGCGCGATGAAACCGCATGGAGCCGAGCGATGCGATGGCCACCGCGTCGCGGTGCAAGCGCTGCGTCCGAAATATCTGATTGAAGCTCGTTGCGCTCATGGAAGCGGGCCCTTGATGCGGATTTGAACAGCACCGTGTCCGCACCGTTCGAATCCACACCGCGCCGTGCGAAAAAGCAAAGGCGCACAAGCAATTGGTGTGCGAAAACGGTGCGCTTTATCTTGCCCTAAAAATTCTCTCTTCCCGCATCATCCCGCTTCCTCACTCCAACTATTTCTCGCACGATTCCACTGCAGAAATCACGTGCGCAAAGCAGGAGGCCGCCGATGTCGGCGCTGGAGTCCACGACAGACCAGTTCCTTGACCTGATCCTGGCCCTTCACCGGGACCGAGGCATCACGACGGAGCAGGCCAAAGATCATCTCACCGCTATCATGGGAGAGGTCGATGTCGGTCGGATGAAAGAAGTCCTCGCTGCTGCGGAACTGGTTGATGCCCAAGGGCCCTGAAGGCGAGAAGCGCCCCGCCGGCCTGATCGGCGCGGCGATCCCTGAGACACTACCGCCAGGCGGCTAGAAAACGGGCCGCCAGACGCCATCGATCGCGGTCAGGCGCACTGGTCCCCAATAGCGGCTGTCGAAGGAATCCGCCGTGTCGCCGAGGAGGAATACCTCGTCGGAGGCCAAGGTTCTGCAACCGTCCCAAGACGGCAGAACTCGCCCCGCGTTGTCTCGCGCCAGCCTCGCCACGGCGCCCCGGCCGGGGAGGGTCACGCGGTCGCCCTCGGCGCACACAAGCGTCCCGCCAACCGCCGCCACGCGCTTGATGAAACGGTCGGTGCGATCCGCGAAGTCCCGCGCCCGCGCATAAGCCGCGGAGGCGTCCGCCGCTCGCAAGGTGACAAAGGCGCCGACCCCAACTGGCCGGTGATCGCGGACATAGAAGCCGCGCGGCACGCTCGGCGATGGATTGTAGATCAGCGCCGGCGCCGGATGCACAAACATCGCCGCGCCGCCGATGGCGCCGATGGCGCCGACCACAGCCAGCGCCGCCGCCAGCCGCCACCGCATCCTTGCCTTGGTCGTCCTCGCACCCATTAACCCGGCCATGCATCGCCCGCGCCAGCGCAGGCGAAAGCGCACGGTGGCGCACGGCGTTAACCCAACAGCGCGGACTTCCTCGGCGCCTAATCCTCCCCGCCCATATCGGGCCGATGGCCCATGAAACCGAGCAGGTAATCGGCGGCGGCCTGCGCCTTGCCGGCGGCGCTCAGGAAGGCGGAAGGGGATTGATCCAGCACCGTGAGCCAGGAGGCGATATAGGCGGCATGGTCTTCGACATGCTCGCCGGGAAAGCCGAGTACGGCGCCCAGGATCGCGGCGCAGAGTTCAGCGACCAATTCCTCCAAGGCGTAGCCTGCATCGCCAAACCGTTTCTGACCGAAATCGCGGTCGAGCCGCGATGGCGCGCGGGTCCAATGCCCCAGCTCGTGGCCGCGCGTGGCCAGATACGTCCCAAGATCGCGAAACGCGCCTCGTTCCGGAAGGCAGATGAAATCGGCACGCGGATCATAAAAGGCCCGCGTTCCACCGTGCCGCACGAGTGCGGGCACGCGCTCCATGAGACCGACAAGTTCAGCTTCACGCCCGTCGAGCGGCGCCGGTGGCGCCGGCGGCGCATAGAAGTTCTCGGGAAGCCTCTCGATCTGATCGGCCGAGAACACCGTGTAGCCGCGCAGGATGCGCCGCGTGGTGGTCTCGGGTTCATCCTGAGCCGAAGCTTCAGCGGAAGCGGATTTCTTCTCCGCGTAGAACACCACGAACGACCCGCGTTCGCCCTTGCGGACACAGGCGTCCAGCGCGAGCGCCTGCTTGAACGTGAACCAGAACGGTGAGCGATAGCCGCGTTCTACCGACGCCGCCCACAAAGCGACGACGTTCACGCCCCGATAGGCGAGACCGTTCGCGCGGCGCGGCAAGACAAAGCCAACACCGCCATCGTCCCACGGTCTGATCCAGGGACGCACACCGCGTTCGAGCGCGGCCTTGATCTGCGCGGTGACGCGCTGTGCGGGCGAAAGACGACTTTCGGCAGCAGGAGGCGAGACAGCGAGCGAAGGTGAGGAAGCGGCAAGCGACATGAGCGGAACTCCGGCGCGTGCGGAGTTCGATCCCGATGATCGAGCCCCGACGGCGGAGCCCCTCAAGCGAGGCGCGGGCGCGGCCTGCACCGAAGGCCGTAACGAAGTGAAGGACGGCGCCCGCCGTTGCGGGCCGCGTTCGCGCCTCGCGCGGCTCCGTTCGACGGCGGGGATCGGTGGATGGGGTCCCGGCCGGAATCGTTTCGGGTGAGCCCTGTCGAGATCAGCTAGCTTAGTCTGCGTCGCGCGAAGAATGTATTAGGGAAATCGCCGGCGAGAGACGGGATGCTGGGAGGTCAAGATTATGCCGCGCCGAAAATGCTTCATCACCTATCATCATGCCGACGCCCAAGCGGTGAAGCAGTTCGTCGATACATTTGATCACGCGCATGATTGCTTCATCGTGCGACGGCTTGGTGAAATGCCGGACGACGTCATCAGGAGCGGTGATGCCGACTACGTGATGTCGCGTATTCGCCAGGACTACATCAAGGATCTCGACAGTCACTCTTGTCCTCGCAGGCAAATGCACTTGGTCGAGACGCTATGTGGATTGGGAGCTGCAAGCATCTTTGCGGTCTGGATCGAGTGTGACGCCCAACGGCCTTCTCGGCATCAAGTTGCCGACCTTTACGCAGTTCCCAGAACGTTTCACCGCGAACCTCTCGAACAGCGGGCAAGACGACAATTACGCAGGATGGATCGAGTACCCGCAGTCGCTGGAGAGCCTAGAATCGTCCATTGAGTGGGCTTTCAATCGGCGCACGACGCATGCTCGACACATCAGGAACAGTCGCGACAGGTTCAGCAACAATCGGACGTGCGATTAGGGCCTCCGGATTATGGAGAAGGCGGTGCCGCCAGTCGGCCAAGGCCTAGACTGATTAGCGCGGCGATTTCGCTCGGCCTGTAGGTGCGAGCGAGCCTCACGTTTTCATCGTCGCTCAATCCGTTATTCAATCCGGGCCAGTTGGGTTCGGCACGAAGTGTTTGCAGCTTGCCGAGGCCTGCTGTGAGGCGAACATCGTTTGCCGGAGCATTTGGCAATTGCGGGAGCCAGGAGGTGTCATCCACGCTCAGCGCGCCAACAATGTCGATTGTGACACCCCCAAATCCGCCCGCGAGGTAGATGGGCTGCTGGCTCTCAATGGCGATTATCGCTTCTTCGAGCACGCCAGGCATGTCGCCGTGAAAGCCTTCACGCCGGCCACCAAGAAGGATTCGGCCTTGTGTTTGCGCCGTTAGGTATCGCCGCAGCGAGGTGAGGCTTTTCGTTTGTGCGCTTACGTCCAAAGGCGGCTCTGGCTGCTCGCTCCTGCCGACGGCTGGATCAATCGCGTTTCCGTCGGCATCGAGGCACACCAAACTACCGATAAGGCCAAGTGCCGCCTTTTGTTCGGCGAGCGCGCTGAGAGGCAGAGTGCGATGCTCCCCGCAGCCAAGACAAAGTAGAAGAGGGCGATCCCGGCGGCTGTATCGATGGAGTTCCTGTACCAGAAATGGTGTGTAGCCGTCTGGACGCAGGCTTCCACCATAGGCGAGCTTCCCGCCAGACACCAAAACGCAGCGGGCGATCTCTCCAAGCGCCAGCGTGAAATGCATTTCCAGTAGACCCAAACGCGCTAAGTCGGGGCTTTCCGACACGGAGATGCCTAGACGAACGCCCTTGAGCGCGTCGTGAGGCAGCAGGTTGGATTGGTCTGGTGGCAATGTCGTCATCAGCCACCTCTAGCCGCCAGCAGTCGGGGCGTCATGATATCCAGCTCGGCAGAAATGCCAGTTAGAGATAAGACTTGATCGAGAACGAGTTTTTCGTCGCGTCCGAGCGGCGGGTCGGGATGAAGTATCCGCACGATGCGTGTCTCGGTCGTAAGCGAGCCTTCTTCAGTGGCGCGCTGCAGCCACTGAACGAGTGTTACTGGCTCCGGTGCATGAGGCGCCCACCAAGCGATCTGCAATTCCGACCGACCGCGAGACAGGCGCTCTTGATGAATCCAAAGCGCCCGTTTTAAGCATTCGTCAACGAGTAGATCGAGCGCGTGGTAGATGTCACCTTTGGCCCAGGTGTCGCCTTGGAGTCGTATTGGGACGCGTGGAACATGGTCCATGAGGAACGATCCACGTTCTTCTGCGTGGCCAAGCGCGTCCATGATAACAATGGGCATTCCGGTTTGCTTAGCGATCAGCATCTCGCGCTGACACCATTCCCGGCTCGGGTACAAATCCGTTCGGATTGCTAGAAGTGCGCTCGTGGCGGCCTTGGAGCGAATTTCGGCATCCCAATCTTCGCCCGGCTGCAAATCGCTGGCGTCGAAAAACTCTTGCAAGCGCGTATTCTGGATCACGTCGCGAACGCATGCGATGAGAGCAGATGAATCTTCCTCGCCCCCTGGGAGGGCTTTTTGGTGTGGCTTATAAACGCCGTGATGTGCTGCGTACCTTCCGCCGCAATGAATTGCGCAACACCCTGAGCAAGATCGCGACAGCGCGCATTGCGGTGGGTGTCACCGTCGGCAACCAAGACCGTCGCTGCAATACGCTGAATAGTGGAGAGCAAGCGGCCAAGCTCTGTTTGATCCAATACGCCCGCATCAAGCTGGTAGGGAAAGATGGCAACACGACTTGGCATTGCGCCCCGAAGGTTGACGATCTGCTCGATGAAGTTTCGCCATGCGCTGGCGCCGGTCTGCACGGCCGCGGCCATCTCGGTTCCCATCAACGGGACGATGGCCACAAACTCAGGCTGTCGGAGCCCGTTCGGATTGGGGGTGTCTGAGAATGGAATAGGGCGCGGCGCGTCTTCGGGTGAACGCCAACCCTCGCTGCGCACCAGCACTTCGACAGCGCCACCGATCAGTCCGGTGAAAGCCTTGCCATGGAAGTGCTCGACGAACTCGTGCGCTATGGGGGCGGCGGCTGTGTCAGCCGGGTGCCATACTACGTAGAATTCTAAGATTGGTGGCAGCATCTTTGTCTTTGAAATTGGTTGCTTTTCGTCCCGCAGCGACCGAGTTCCGCTCGCCACCGAATCCCGCTATAGTTGCACCAAATTCACTTTTTGTCATCCGAATCACACGGGCGCGCCATGGCGGACGATATCAAAAACGTATTTATCAGCCACGTCCATGAGGACGACGCGGGGCTTGAGAAGACGAAGAAGCTTCTGGGCGACAACGGCATGCATATCCGGGACGCATCCATAAATTCAAGCAATCCCAACGATGCCAAGTCGCCGGATTACATCAAGAACGAGATTTTGGCGCCACGTATTAAGTGGGCGAGCACGTTGCTCGTGTACATCACGCCGAAGACCAAGGGGAGCGAATGGGTCGATTGGGAGATCGAGTGTGCTGAGAGGGCCGGCAAGCGCATCGTCGGCGTGTGGGCGCACGGCCACAGTGAATGCGAAGTGCCCGACGCGTTGAAGAAGTACGCCGACGCTGTCGTGAGCTGGCGCGCCGAGCATATCATTGACGCGATAAACGGCGTTATCGACGGATGGGAAAATCCGGATGGCACGCCGAGCCCGACGATCCCTATCAAGCGCCATCCATGCTAGTAAGCGCGAGGCAGCCGCGCCTTCATTCATACGTCGTGCGTTACGACAGCGGCTTCGCGCCGAACCCGTTCTATGGGTATTGCACCCTCGCCACCTGCAAGCCGGATATTCGCAAGACCGCGCAAGTGGGTGATTGGCTCGTTGGTTGCGCCAGTGCGAGTCGGCAAGTGCGACGCGGCGGGCGGCTTGTCTATGCGATGCGCGTATCTGAGACGCTCTGTTTTGGCGCCTATTGGGGCGATCCGCGCTTTCAACGTAAGAAGCCGATCAGGAATGGTAGTTTCAAGCAGAGCTGCGGTGACAACATTTACTTTCGTGAGAGCGCGGGGAACTGGGGGCAACTCGACTCCTTTCACTCTCAGGCAGACGGGTCGCCGAATCCCAAGCATATCGCGCGCGACACGGGTACCGACCGCGTGCTCGTGGGCACGGAGTACTATTATTGTGGCGGTCATGGGCCATTGTTGCCAACACATTTGCGTAACTTCCAGGGCGTCGACATCTGCCACAATGGACGAGGGCGCAGCGCAATCGACAATCAAGAGCTGATCGTCGCATTCGCAGCATGGTGCCGTTCCTTTGACGGAGCTGGATATCTGGCGGCACCGTGGGACTGGGGAGGCGCTAGTGGCTGACGACAAACCGACGGTGAAGCGCGGGCTTTCCTCGTCAATCTTACTCCAAGAATATATCCGCGATATTGCACCGACCGACATGCTGCCGGCGGAAATTGGTCCGGTATTGATGGGGCTTTTCGGCGAAGTCGGCAGTCTCATGACGACTGCGAAAAAGCATGTTCGCGACAAGGACGCCTTTGTTGGGTACCAGAAGGCCGTCTACGAGGAATTTGGAGACGCGCTCTGGTATTTTTCCGCGCTGTGCCGGCGGTTGCAATTCGGCCTCGATGAGTTGCTGTCCGAAGCGGCCAACGGTCATGGCTATGGCCAAATTATTGCGGCCAGTGATCTGCCCGAAGGGCCCATCGCACACATATCTGCGCCAAGCGCGGCTCGTCCGCTTAGCGACGCACTCTTGCAACTCGGAGAAGCGGCTTCGGCGTTACTTATTCTGCGGACCGATACCAGCGGCGCTCGCGCGCTTATGATCGAATTTGCAGATCGCTATCTGCAGGCGGTTCAGGCGTCGGGCGTGACGTTTTCGGGCGCTGTTCATGGGAACTTGGCCAAGGCGCGCGGCCGTTTCCTAAAGCCAGACTATGCGGAGCTGCCTAGATTCGACGAGGGCTTCGACGAGGAAGAGCGCTTGCCCGAGCACTTCGAGATTAAGATCACCCAGCGAAGGAGCGGGCAGAGCTTCCTGCAATGGAACGGCGTCTTTGTGGGTGATCCGCTCACCGACAATATTCTTGATCCTGATGGATATCGTTTCCACGATGTCTTTCATTTCGCGCACGCGGCGATCTTGCACTGGTCGCCAGTATTTCGCGCGCTCATCAAGCAAAAAGGAAGAGCGACAAACGCGTCGATGAGGCGCAGGATGGTGGTCGGGCGCTTGTGGTTGAAGAAGGGTTGACCGCTTGGATTTTCGCGCAAGCTAAGGAGCTCAATCTGTTCGACGGCCGAGACAGAATTTCCTTCGATTTATTGAAGACGGTTCGTGAGTTTGTGGAGGGCTACGAGGTTGAAGCATGTCCGCTCAATCTCTGGGAGACAGCGATCCTGAGCGGGTTCGACGTTTTCAGGCAGGTGCGCACCAACGAAGGTGGAATCATCGTAGGGGACAGAACGGCGCGCACGCTTACGTATCGGGCGCTGTAGGGGAGAGCAGGCGTGACTCCAACAAAATTTGTGGAAGCGATCGCTTCAGTGGCGTTCGAGAATGCCTTCAATCCCTATGCCGACCGTTGCGCAGTTCACGATCAGCGGGACGCTCCGCGTCAACGATCGGCGATGCTTCGGTCGATGTTGGAGGCCGCGCTGCTATCGGAGGTCGATGCGATCTGGATAGGGCGAGATCTGGGATATCGGGGCGGTCGGCGGACAGGCCTGGCGTTGACCGATGACGTGCATATTGAACGCCATGCGGCGCGATGGGGGCTTCCGGCGACGCGACCGACGAAGGGTCAAGCGGTGGCCGAACGCACTGCGGCTGTGATCTGGAGCGTTCTTGAGTGTATCGCGCAGCCGATTTTTCTTTGGAATGTCTTTCCACTCCATCCACACGAAGAGGGCGATCCTTTCACAAATCGCGCACACAATGCCAAGGAGCGACGTGCCGGAGAGGAGATCTTGGATCAACTTGTGGTGTTGATACAGCCTCGCAGACTCATTGCGATTGGCAACAACGCCGTTGATACCGCGTGTCGCATTGCCGGTGGGCTTGAGGTGGCGAAGATTCGACACCCAAGTTATGGCGGGCAAACGCAGTTTGTAAGCCAGGCGCGCGATCTCTACGGCGTTGCTGATATTGGCGCTCAGCAACTCTTGATTTGAGATGCTGTCGGGGAGGCGCCCAGCCCTTTCAAAAAATCAACAGAAGTAGCCGACGATCCGGAGATCGCCGGCCAGATCGTCTGCTATGCAGCGGCGGTAACCTTGCTACGTTTGGCGCGAGGTGCTGCGTCCCCCGTCGCGACTTCGTCACGCGGTTTCCCGCGCGCGAGCACTTCGAAATCACCAAACGGCCCGACCACGAACTCGACGGTGTATTTGGTGCGGCCGGTATTGTCCTCGTAGGAGCCGGGCCGAATTTGGCCAACGAGCCGCACGCGCGTGCCCTTCTGGACGAGGGTTTCGATGCGGGCGACTTTGGCGGCGGGGAACACTGCGACGCGATGCCAATAGGTCTTCTCGGTCCATTCGCCGTCTTCGCGCTTCCAGCGTTCCGAGGTGGCGACTGAGAGGAGGGCGAGCTTGCCATTCTTGATCTCTTTGATCTCGATCTTGCCGACGTTGCCGACGATTTCGAATTGGGCCTTATCCATGATCCTTCACTCCGTTCCCGGAGGACCAGTTCCGCCGGGGTCGCGCTCGCGACGCCCTCGAACAGCGGACGGAGAGCAAGCGTAGGCGGCGGCGACGCAAGAGGTTGGTGCGGCGCGCAGGCGAAGCCGAGCACTCGGCCTCTTGCGTCGGCGTGCGACGGCCGCAGGGCATGGGCGGCGAAACGAGAGCGCGTCCCCGAGCGGATGGGTTGCGGGTCCGGAAGGTCATGCAAAGGCAAATGAAAACGGCTATCGTCACGCAGGACAGGCGGAAACGGCGAGTTAGACAATTGATGTGTCGCGCGCGTTGGGAAGTGGCCGCGGCCAAGGGGGCCGAGTTAGCCTTCCTCGTCCGGCGTCTCTTCGTCAGGTTCTTCGTCCGCCTCGCTCAGGCCCGCCGGCGTGAAGGGCATGCGGGGTGGTGCGCTGCGCCACATGAGCTGCGTCTCCTCCGGTGTGATGCCATAGGCAGCATTCACGGCCTCTGAGACTCGGCGCTCCAAAGTGAAAACGTCCGTGCGCGCTAGCCGACTGGGCTCGACAGAGGTTGAGTGCTCGCGTTGCAGGCGACCAACATCGGCGACGCTGAGCGCTCTTCGCTTCGGCAAGCTAGCGCGTACCGCCGAAATGAAGGCATCCGCGTCCAAGGCGGATGGAGAAGACAATACAGCTTTGGGCTTTTCGACGCCAAATTCCAATCGTAACCAGTCACGGACCGTGGAATCGAGATGTCGCATGTCGCGTGTCTTGATGATGATTGTTCGCACTGCGGTGTCGATTTCTTCCCGTTGCCGCGCAAAATCAGCGATTGGCAAGGTGGCGATCTTTACCTGATCATTGGACAGCGCCTCATCCTTCAGGTGAATAAAATGGCGCCAGCTGAACCACCAAAGAAGAGGCGAATTCAACACTGCCAAAAGTGCAAGGTCGTCGGATTCAAACGCGAATGTTTTGTTGTTTCCATATGCTTCGCTGCTCTCGAAAGAGTAACGCGGGTGAAATTGTATCGCCTGATATGAAATCTTGGGCTTTGAGAATAGGTCGTAGTAGCCGCAAGGTCGGAGTTCCCACCAACAGCGACCCTGATCTTCGCGGTGCCGAAGTCCTCGAACTTTACCCTTTGTGTCAGTGTAGTCTTCGTGCGTTTTCATTCGCGCGTATACGCCGGGGTACGTTTCCCGAAAGCACGCCTCCGCGTCGGCCTCGGTGGACAGCTTTGACCACGGCCACTCATGGTCGGCGCTCGACTTTAGTAGAATCATGAATTGGCCGGATGGCGGAGAGATCCACCGGCGGATATCTTGTCCCCTGAGATATGGCTTTATAATCTCAGCCGCACGCGGGTCCTCTGCGACCAGCCTGTCCTTGGTGGCCCCGTCTATGAGGTATGCCTCGTTAAGCCCGGTGAGGATGCCTCGATACGCGGTGTTCCGCGAAAATTCTGCGAGCGGCAGACCGCTGCGTCGAAGTTTCTCCAGGAGTGCCGCCTCGGCCGGCGGCTCCAACGTCCAACTCTCTTTCGTAAAGAGCCGACGCTGTTGAGAGTAGGTGGTTGCTAGGACCGCTTCGTGAAGGCCTTTCTCTGGGACATCATCGCGCGGCATGACGCAAACATCTGAAACCTCTGGCGGCGATCCCGCGGTCGGTTTTCGAACGACAACTACCGACGGAAAAACATCCGCGTCCGGAAAGAACTTCTTTGCGTGACCGAAGTCAGCAACGAACTCCACCCATGCCTGATCGGCGAACATTTCGCGCAATCCCTCAGCGTAACCCGCGCGCATCCACTTATTCGTCACGACGTAAGAGAGCCGGCCGCCGGGTCGAAGCAAGGTCAGACCCTGTTCGTAGAAATAGACATAGAGATCGGCGGAGCCATCATAGGTCGCAGGAAAGCCGCGCTTCAGCGCGGGCTTGATCTCTTTGATCAGTTCCTGCCGCACGTAGGGCGGGTTGCCGATGACGGCGTGGAATCCACCCTGCAACGCCGGCTCTTCCCATTGGCTCCAGACTCCGGGGAAGGCGACCTGCCAATGGTGGAAGCGCTCATCGCGCACGATGGCGCGGGCGCGGTTCAGCACAGAAGCAAACCGTTCAGCGTCTTTGCGCATCGGGGCGGGCACGCGATCAAGCTGGTTGCGGCCCTCCGTGCGTGGATCGCCAGCGTCGCTGGCGCTAAGCGCGCGCGCCCGCGCGCGATGTCAAAGGGATCGCCAAACTGCCCATCAAGCCAAGCGCGTATGGCGGCGTTGTCTTCTTTGTCGAGCTTGAGCCAGTCGAGTGCAAAGAGGATGTTCAAGAACGACCTAAACGGGCGCGTCTCCTGTTCTATCCCGTCGAACAAGGTCTTTGACTGGTGGACCTCGGCGATATCGACGTCGGTGACGCGCTCAAGCTTCTGCATCGCCACGGCCTGCGCCATCGCCTTTTGCAGCGGCTCGGCAATGAGAAGCGCGGCGCCCAATTTTTCCAGACGCGCGCCAGCCTGACGAACCCAAAAGCCGAACAGGGAATTTCCGCAGCGCAGATGGTGGTCGAGGAAGGAGAGCGGCGCGCCGACGGTGAACGTGTGCAGCCAGAGCGCCACTTTTGCCAATTCGACAGCCATCGGGTTCTTATCGACGCCGTAGATGCATCGCTTGAGAATCGTGCGGCGGATGATGTGACGGTCGTCGAGATGCTCGACGACAAACGGCCATTTATGCTGGACGGCTTGGCGGATGATATCTTGGCGCGTCGTCTCGACACTATTGAGAACAGGCGATCGATATGGCGTCTCTGACCAATCAACGAGCGATTCAGATTCGGCGATAGCCGCGAGCGTTCGGTCCGCCATCCAGTCAACCAGGCTGACCAGGAAGTGCCCCGAGCCCATAGCGGGGTCACAGATTTTGAGATCGAGAATGGCGCCGGCCGGATCGAGGCCTTGAAGCTCGGCGAGGCGAAGTTCGATCGGGCGTTTGTCGCTCGCCAATGCCGCCGCGCGTTCGCGAAATGCCTGCAAGCGCTCTTCAACGAACGGGCCGACGGCCTTTTCGATGATGAGCATCACCAAGCTGTCCGGCGTGTAGTAGCTGCCGGATTCTGTGGCGCGCCGTGTCATCCGCTTTGACGATGACAGCACCCGCATCGACCTGCAGTTCATATTCGAGCGTGCGCTCGTACACCGTGCCCAATTGCTGGACCGATAGGTCGCGATAATTGATGTAGCGCGGTTCGCCGTCTTCGATCCGATGCGACAGGCCGTAGATCACGTCGGCGATGGTGGCGTCCGGTAGTTCGACGCGGCCGAGCAATGGCGCGTTCTCTTTCGTGAACAGGCCGCCATTATAGGGCGGGATGCCCAGAGCATCGTCGCCTTCAGCGATTGCTTTGAAGACCGCGGAGAGTTTCGGCCAATAGGTCGCGATCGTCGAGGAAAACACCTGCGCGCGGGCGCGCCGATCGGCGATGTCGAGACGCATCGCTGTCAGCGAATAGGTTTTGTATGGCTCCTGGCCGTCGGGCAGGAGATCGCGATCTTCCGCATAGACTACGAACAATAGGCGGTAGAGCAGAATGAGCGCGCTCTGGCGCACATCCTCCAAATAGGGCTGCTCGATCGTGGCTGGGCGCGCCGGATCATGTTTCGAGATGGCGGCCACGAGCTTTGGAAACAGCTCGCCGAACACAAGGCGGGAAAGATCTTTAGTGACCTTTTCTTCCCAGACTTGCCCAGTCTCTCGCGCGAGGTCGTGAAACGTCCGCGCACCGTCCATCGGAAGGAAAGCAGCCTTGCCGAAGAACAGATAGAAGAGACGCAAGGCGTGATCTGGCGTCAGGCGCTCATCAGCACGCTCGATGAGATCGAGCTCATGGCCGGGCAGTTCGAGCGCCTTGGCGAGGTCGATCTCGAAGAAGTCTTCAGACACCGAAAGCGCACCCTGAAAATAGAGGCGCCACTTCTGGCCGTTGGTGAGAATGCCGAGCCGCACCTTGCCGCTGGTCTGGATGTCCACGCGGCTCAGATATTGGAGCATCTGGGTTGAGGGGACGCCCTCTTCCTGCTCGTCGCGCTTGTCGGCGCGGTCGAGCGCGCGCGCCCACCGTTTTGCTTCAACGACGGCGAGCCCGAATTGATAGCGCTTCCACGTTTGCGCCTCCGCGCCGGCGCTGGCTTTCGCATCGGCGTCGGCGAACAGGAGCGCGTCGGGAACCTGTTTGCGTCCCTTCGTCGACAGGATTTCCTGAACCTGGATATCGCTCCAGCCGATCAGTTCGAGCACGGGATAGATGAAGTCCCGTTCGGTCTGGGCTTCGTTCGGTTTGGTCGTCTTGAGAAACGTCGCCGCGATCTTGGCGAGCGCGGTCTTGAAGGCGGCGAAATCGGCCGCTTTCAAGCCACGCCAAGTGTCGGAACGGGCGACGCCTTCCAGGAGATAGTCGCGCGTGAAGAGGTTCCCAGCGATCAAGCGAAGCGGCTCCGGCGCCATCCTGGCGCATTGCGGTTGGCGCGGCGGTCCGCGCGCGTGAATCGGGTCGGACTTTCGGCCAGGGCGCCTGGTTCGACAAATCGCGTTGGACTTATGTTACATAAGGGCGTATGTATCAAGGGTGTCCCACCTCAGCATCCGCGATCTTCAGAAGATCTCAGGCGAAACCATTGGCGCCCTACCTGGGCCGACCCCGGTCAAGTCCGGTGATCGCACGGTGGGCCTCTTGGTGCCCCTGGTTTCCGCCGATCCGGACCGGCTCGCGGCGATCTTGGGACGTGCGGAAGCGCTCGCGCGTGGGCGCGACGCCGCGGCTGATGACGCGGCGCTCGCACAATTTGGCGACGTCGATCCGATTGATTGGTCGATCGATGCGGTGCGGTCGCTGACGAGCAAGTCCGCCTAAACGATGCGCCCGCCGTCATCGACGCTTGTCGCGGACGCCGCGATTCTCATCGCGGCTGTACGCGGGCGCAGTTCCGGGGCGTTGATTGAAGCGGCGCGCGCCGCCAGTCTGGTCACAACAGATCGGGTGGTGCAGGAGGCGCGCCGACGCATCGCGCTCGGCTTGAAGCAGCCTGAACTTATCGAAGTGCTCGACGCGCTGATCGGCGAAATGACCATCGTCCCTATGGCGGCATTTGGGCCAATGCTGATCGAGGCGGAAATCGCGCTGCGGGATGCCGTGCCGAGCCGCAATGGATCGATACGCGATGCCCACGTAGTCGCGTTGGCGTGGGGGACTGAGGGTGATGTGTGGACCACAGACCGCGACTTTGCGGGAACTGGCGTCGCGTCGTGGTCCACGCCAAACTTGATGCGCGCGCTGGCAAACGTCGGCACGCGCTAACAGAAGACCAGATTGCAGATCGCATGCGCTTCGCGCACGGGCTCGGGCGACGCCAAACCCGTGCGCGTTTGCTCAAACTGCGGCTTCCAACGCGGCAAGACCGGCATCGGTGACTTCAAAGGAGACCGCCTCTGGCGCCGGCTTCAATACTTCCGGGAGCCAGCCGGCGCCATCAAACGCTTGCTCTACCGCAAGCGCCAACGCGTCCTTCTTTAGTTTTGCGTGCGCTTTAAGGAGGGCTGTCCGCTCGCCCTCATCGAGCACCGACAGCGCGGGTGAGGCGGCAAGCGCGTCGAGCAACATCGCCTTGGGCAGTCGGCTCCAGAACTCCAAATCTGGCTTCCAGAATTGTGTCATGTTCAGATCGAGGGCTGTGGCGATCTGATCGCCGATGCCTTGCAGGCGGCGATCAGCGCTGCCGACGCCTTCGTGGCGAAGGTCGATCGTCTCCGCGACCAGGATCGCGAGACTGGTTTGTAGATCGTCAGCCGATTTAGACATACACCACGTAAGCAGATCGGATTCTCCTCCAGGCGCGCAATCCGCAAGCGCCGACCGCGTTTCCTCAAGTGCTTCATGGTCGGATATGCCAGAAGTCTCGGCGCGCACGTCAATGCCGTGCGCGGTCTGGTGCGCGAAACTCGACCGCGCCAACGCGAACACGCAGAGGGAAAGCGCCATGTCGGGGTTCTGACTGACCTTCAACCGGATAGCCCGCGTGCGCGCGAGCGTGAGCTCCAGCACAAGGGCCTTCGGTAGACGCGGCCCCGCGTCGGGTATGTCAGCGACGCCATTGGCGTCGTCGGCAAGTTCCGCATCTGCGTCATTATCATAGGCGTCGCCGTCGCCATCGGACGCATTCAGGCGATTGCGTTTCGCTTCCTCCAACTCGCGTCGGCGACGGATGTCGTTGACCTTCTTCTGATCGGCCTTGCGCACAACGCCGTAGGCGAAGTTCGCCGCGCCGTCGTGACCGATGGACAGGATGACGCCGGCGTGTCGTTTCATCTCGACATCCCATTCCTGCGTGCTTGCGCGGAGGGTTTCCAGTTCGGCGCTGGCGGCATCGACCCTTGCCCAACGCTCATCATCGTCTTCCGCTTCATCCAGCGCTTCTTCGAGCGCTTCGATCTCTTCAGCGAGGCGATCGGCTTCGGCTTGTTCTTCCTCCGTCATCGCGCGCCGCGTTGGCTGGAGGCGTGCGCCATAGGCGCTCTCGAACCGATGCTGATTGATGTTGACCTCAACCCAGGCCCAGCCTTGCGATAGCGCATCGTCACGCACAGCATCCAGCCGGTCGTGCGCCAGCTTGTTCATGAGCGCGGGGTCATCGACATAGATGCCGTCAGTCTCGAACAGATCACGCTTCAGCGTTCCACCGGCTGCTTCATAGGCTTCCAGCCCCACGAAACGGGCCAAGCGGTCGGTGTGGCGCATCCGTCCTTGCATGAGCTGGCTGCGAACTGATCCCGAATGGGAGATCGGCTTCGACAAAGACTTGAACACCGCCTCCTGCTTGGAATGATCGTCCACGAGACAGAAGGCGCGCGCGGCGTCGAGCGTTACATCCCCGCGCCGGTACGCAGCCTTGATCTTCGGAGACAATGCCGCGAGCGCCAGACGCTGCTCAACGTGCCGAGCGCCGATGCCAAACCGCCGTGCGATGTCATCGACAGATTGCCCGGCCTCAGCGAGCGCGGAGAACGCATCGACTTCGTCCATGGCGTCCATCGCCACACGCTGCACATTCTCCGCAAGAGAGACTTCGCTCGCACCGCTAGACTCGGTGATCTGGCAAGGCACAGCAAAGTCTCGTGCAATGGCGCCCGACTTCGCGAGTGATTTGAGGGCCGCATGTCGGCGTCCACCTGCGACAACCTCGAACTTGTCGGTCTCCGTGGGGCTAACAGTCAGATTATGAAGCAGGCCGTGTGCGCTGATGGAAGCCGCCAAGGCGTTGATATCGGCCTTGCGATTCGTGCGCCGGACATTGAGTCTGCTGACGATCAGGCGATTAAGCGGAATGAGTTGTAGGTTTGACATAGGAACGCTCCAAGAGCTTCCCGGCAGCAAAACGCTTCGCCGGGGCCGCGCGTGCGACCCTGGTGAAAAGACGCCCGCGGAGAGGGGGCGGGTCGAGGGCGAAGAGCGGAGCGTCCCTCGATGCGCGCCCGCGCGGGCGTTGAGAAAACGAGCTAAGCGCGGCCCTGGCGATGGCGCGACGGGGAGCTGGCAGGCGGGCTCAACTCAAACCGATGCCGCCACAGCCTCAGCTCGTTGCATCACGATGTTCGCAAAGCGGCTGAGTTCAGAACTATTGAAACCGCCACCCGAAAGAGAACCCGCCACATCGTTCGCATGCTTGATCGCTGCTGACGCCAGTTCCGCTGTCCGTCGCCTGACGAATGCCCCGCCAAGCCCCGTATCGGATGCAAATTGCGTCCAGGGCGCCATCTTCAAATCCTCGATCGTCGCGAGGCCGGCAATCTTCATGGCGAGTTTCGGGGCCACATCGGGATAGGCAATCGTACACATTAAATCGTAGAGCGGCGCCAACACCGTTCCGTCTGGACCATAGAGGAGGCTGTAATTCTTCCCGTGCGCATCCGCATTGCCCACGATCAATTGAAAGATCGCAGCATCGAGAAGCTTCAACACTTCCAGCGCGGGACGTGATGTTGCGTCGCGCAGCAATTGAAAGCCGACCTTGAACGTCGGTCCGCCTTCAGCGGCGTATTTGTGCTCAGGCGGAATGCTAAGCGCCTGGCAGAAATCTTCCTGGTGCAGGCGATAGGCAGCGCCAGTGGCGTCAATCACCCGATCGTATCGGCTGACAAGAAGAAATGGTCGATCCTTCACGCGGCGCGGTTCGACACCTGCAACCGATAGACCGAGAGCCGCCGCCAGAAGCATGGCGAAGGCTTCGTTCTCCGTTGTCGCTGGAAAGCGCGTCATCGGCGGTTTCAGAATGTGGGTGGTCGGTTGGCCGGGCGCGGGCAGGGCGACTTGGCCATCGACGAGGACAATTGGAATCTTCGATTGTGCGCCGGCGAGCGAGAGCCGCAGGCCTTCATCGCCCGCGAGAAACGGACGGGTCGGCAGTGCGTCCAGCAAATCGACCAACGCGTTGTCACCCAGCGGTTCGCGTGCGACCGCGCCATCATAGACGGGGGCGTTTCAC
The DNA here is from genome assembly GCA_023242925.1 of Hyphomonadaceae bacterium JAD_PAG50586_4. GTDB lineage: Bacteria > Pseudomonadota > Alphaproteobacteria > Caulobacterales > Aquidulcibacteraceae > Vitreimonas. The sequence goes on from CP096134.1 coordinate 1,553,403, forward strand.
TTTCAGGCCACAAGGTCAGCGCGCCGGCCACATCGCCGCCGAGCGCCTTCAGGAAAGCAAAATCGTTTCCTTTCGAGATGCCAAGCGCACGCGCGACCGCGTCACGCTGCGCCTCTTCGGGCAATAGGCCTGCAAAGAACGGCCGCGTGCGCCGACGATCGAACGGCTCGGCTTGCTTGGGAAGCGACCGTGACAGCGCGGATGCGTTAGGATCGGCAAGCCAATCGGGCGCATAGACGAATGTCGTGTCGCCGTGCTCGTCGAGGCGCAGCGTGCCAACAATGGCGCCGTCCCACCAAACGGTGAGGGCGCTCTTCATGACCGCGCGCTCGGCGCATTGATGTGGACATCGCAGCCGAGCGCATCGAGCACGGCCAATGCCTTGCCGATCTGGGCGGTGGGCTTGCCCGCCTCCAGATCCACGATAAAGCGCAGGCCGACACCGGCGGCGCCCGCGAGCTCGTCCTGGCGAAGGCCGATAGCGCGCCGCGCCTTGCGGACGGTGTCGCCGAATTGGGTCGGTGTCATGCTCATTTCTTTCCCGCTCGGGAATGTAAGGTCGTTACCACCGTTATCAAGCTAAATCTTTACCGAGCGGGAAAGATTTAGGCAGTGGGGTGCCAAATCCTATTAAATTTCCCGCTCGGGAATATCCAGTCGGCCTGGAGCGGCGTCGATCTGCCCAGAAACGAGGGCGCGGATCAGAGCCTCAGGCCGGGACGCGACCCCCAGCCGACGCTTGGCCCGTTCGAGGTGCCGGCGGACCGTTGGCAAGCGAATATCCAGCGCCGCACCGATCTCCGCGTCGCCGAGGCCGCGGCCGTAAAGGTTAAGGCAAGTGCGTTCGCGCTCGGAAAGTTGCGGCGCTGCCCCGCGTCCGTCCGATAGTCTTGCAAGCCGACAAACGTGTTCATGCGCAATCACGCTGATCCGCCGCGACGCCTTACACGATAGGGGAGGAATGTCGTTGTGTCCGGATGCAAAGAAGCAAGCGGCACGCACATGGATGCTGGAATACACCGGCACCGCGTAGCCGTGGCCGACATGAAACGCCTTGGCTTCCTCCATCATCCGCAATTGTTTCGGCGACATACCGGCGCGCACAATCGGATCGCCCCAGATGAATGGCTCTAACGTCCGATGGGCGCGACTGATAATCGGATCGATGCTGGAATATCCGCCATCGTTATAGCGACGGCGCCATTCCGAGGGGTAGTTGGTTAAAAATATTCGGGTGTCCGAGGCTTCGGGGAGCCGCCACAGAGATATGATGCGTGCGGAAATCCCACGCTGCGCGCGGCTTCAAACAGCGCACCCGCAACATGATCCACAGTCTCTGCGCTTTCACACAGCGCATAGAACTCGGTAATGACGCCCTGCGTATCCATGCCCACCCATGGGGTCTGTGCGAATCAGAGCGTCCGTACAGACCATGTCCCTAGGGTTGTAATACGCGATGAGTCACACGTTGGATCAAGTGATCTCAAACGCGCTCCAATTTTCTCCACGGCGTCATTGGTGACTTGTCACCAATGAATATGGTTACTTTTCCTGCCCCGGCGGGCGCGGCGGATTCCTTGGTTATCGGGCAGTTGAAAGACCTCGCGGGAAGCTGAAGGTCCGCGTGTGATCGGCCCTCATTCCTCTGCGCAAATGCGCGGAATGGGAGGGGCGATGAGCTGGCGTATCGCGAGCGCGCTGATCTTGATGATCGTAGGCCTGACGGCTGCGACGCAATTCATCGCGCACGTGTTCGCTTATCAAGCCGCACTCGGCGCGCCGCTCCTGACGATCGGCGAGACACGCATCTATGCGCCATGGTCAGTCGCTACCTGGGATGCGCGCTGGGCCGAGCGCTTTACACGGCCATTCGCCATCTCACGCCTCATCACTTTTGGGAGTGTCGCTGTCGCGGCGCTAGTCGCGGCGAGCGCGCTGGTAAAGTCGCACGTCCTCAAACCATTTGGCGCCACCGCCTGGGGCGGATCTGACGATTGTGAAGCCGCTGGATTGTTCGCAGCCCAAGGAACTGTGCTCGGCAAATTCGCTGGCGAGATTCTCTGCTTCGATGGGCCAGAGCATCAATTGCTTGTCGGCGCTTCTCGATCCGGCAAGGGTCGCGGCCATGTCGTCCCGACGCTGCTGACCTGGCCGCGATCGGCGCTAGTGCTCGATGTGAAGGGCGAACTCGCCGACGGCGATCCGCGCGTCGGTTTTCCGGGCACTGCGGGTTTTCGCGAAACGCTTGGCCCGGTGTTGCGGTTCGCGCCCACGCGCGGGGACTCGATCGCCTTCAATCCGCTCTTCGAGGTGCGACTCGGCGCCGACGAAGTGCGCGACGTCCAGAACATCGTCGAGATCATCGTCGATCCCGCCGGCGACGGGCGTCATCAGGATTTCTGGGACCGTTCCGCCAAGCAGGTGATCGTCGGCCTGATCCTGCACGTTCTCTACGCCGAGCCCGCGTCGCGAAAGAATCTCGCAACCGTGCGTGAGAAGCTGCGCGATCTACAGAACACAGCCAATGAGATGCGCACGACTTTGCATCGGCGCAATCCGGCGACGAATATGCCGGAGGTGCATCCCGAAGTTCTGCACGCTGCTGAGAGTTTTCTCGCAGGCGAGGAGCGCTTGCAATCGGGCGTCAAAGCGACGGCGGAGAGTTTTTTCGGCCTGTTCGCCGATCCGATCGTGGCGGCGAAGACGGCGACATCGGATTTCCGTGTCGGCGATCTGATGTGCGGCGCAAAGCCCGTGACGCTATTTCTGCAGCCGCCGCCGTCAGACGCGCAACGCCTCATGCCGTTGATGCGACTTATCCTGAACCAGATCGCGCGCGCGCTCATGGAAAAGCAGACCCAGGACGCACAAGGACGCGAGAAAAAGCACTCACTCTTGCTCGTCCTCGATGAATTTCCCCAGCTCGGCCGGATGCCGTTCTTCGAGACGGCAATGGGCGCGATGGCGGGCTATGGGCTCAAATCATATTTGGTCTGCCAGAGTCTCAACCACATCACGCGCGCCTATGGCCGCGACAACGTCATTCTCGACAATTGCCATATCGTGACGGCGTTTGCCGCCGCGGACATGGACACCGCGAAGGCTCTTGCCGCGATGGCGGGCGAAGTCTGGGAAATGCGACCCCAAGAGTCGGTGGATCGGCCGCGCGCGCTGCTCTTTGCGCGGGGCTCGACAACGATGCGCGAAGAGCGGCGGCCCTTGATGTTGCCGGGCGATGTCCGCGCACTTCCGCGCGACGAACAATTGACCTTCATCTCCGGGTCAAAGCCGATCCGGTCGCGCAAACTGCGCTTCGATCGCGAAGCCATCTTCCAAAGTCGGCTGCGGCCAAGCGCCGGAACAAAGCTCCCGCTCACGACGGGGCACGATTGGGTCCACGTGGCGCCACTTGGCCGGCTTGTCACCGACAAGAAGGGCGCAACGCGCGTGCAGCCGCCGCCGGCAGGTCAAGCCGACCTCTTTGGCCATTTGAGCACTTCCGAGCGCGCGTTGGCTGGCCTTCATCAGCCGCCGCCGGATGCGCCGCGCCAACAAGCAACCGGGATCTGAGGGCCATGGCGCGCAAGATCACCATCTACATGCCAGGCGACCTAGAAGACCGGATTGGCGACATCGCCACACGCCAAGGCAGGTCCGTCTCCAGCGTCATCGTGGAGGCGGTCCAGGCGCGCTACGCGCGCAAGGACGGAGATCAGATCGATCCGGCGCTGCGCCAAGTGGCGCGCATGGAAGCGCGGCTCGATAAGGCGATCCGCGACAACATCATGGTCAAGGAGGCGCTGCTCCTCTTTGTCCGCGTCTGGCTCGAACACAATCCTCCGCTCGATGAGCATCTTGAGGAAAGCGCCGCCGCGAGCGCGGCGGCGCGCTTCGAACGCTTCCTGGATTTCGTGGCTCAAGCGATCAGTTCGGGACGCTCTCTGGCGATCTTTGAGCCAGCCAGTACGTCGCCGTCGAATGGCGCCCTTGAGGAGGTTGCGTCATGAGCGTGCGCACAATCGGTCTCGCGCGCCGCCGCTCCGCAATTGAGCGGGCCTTGGGCGAGGGCGTCGCCGCTGCGCTCGCGCGGGCCGACGTGGTTGAAGCGATGATCAATGCCGATGGCGCGCTGTGGCTCGACGCGGTCGGCGAGGGGCTGGTCAACACCGGCATTGTCTTGAGCGCGCATGACCGCGAAGCGGCGATCCGCCTGCTGGCGCATGAGGCCGGCGAAACTGTCGGTGAAGATCGCCCGACGCTTGCAACAATCCTTCCCGACACGGCGGCGCGCGTGCAGGCGGTGCTGCCGCCGCTGAGCGCGGCGCCGATCCTTGTTATCCGCAAACGCCCTGACATGATCTTCCGGCTGCAAGATTATGTCGCTGGTGGCATCGCGACCGCATTGCAAGCCGACCGGTTGCGGCAAGCGGTTGCGGAACGGCGCAACATCGTTGTCGCCGGTGGGACGGGCTCAGGCAAGACGACGCTGCTCAACGCGCTGCTGGCCGAACGGGCCTTCTCGGATGCCCGCGTCGTCATTCTGGAAGACACGGCCGAACTCCAATGCGCGAGCGCCAATGTCGTCCAGCTTCTGACCAAGCGCACCGATCCGCCTGTCACCATGCGCGACCTCGTGCAGACAACATTGAGGCTTCGCCCTGACCGCGTCGTTGTCGGCGAAGTGCGCGATGGCGCCGCGCTCGAAGTTCTGAAGGCCTGGAATACGGGCCACCCCGGCGGACTTTTGACGCTACACGCGAACTCCGCGGCCGACGCGCTCACGCGGCTCGAAGATCTCTGTCTTGAGAACATCGCTGCCTCGCCCAAGCGTCTGATCGCAAGCGCGGTCGATCTGGTCGTCTTCATCACGCGCCGCGAGGGCGGGCGCGTACTCACCGAGATCGTGAGCGTCAACGGCCTTCGCGGGGAATCCTATGTCTTGGAGTAACAACATGCTGCGCGCAGAAAACGCCAAAGTACCAAAAGTCGTCGCTATCGCCCTTGTTCTCGCGGCGTTCGCCGCGCCCGCCTATGCGGCAGGCTCGGGCATGCCGTGGGAGGGCCCACTTCAGCAGATCGTGGATCTGATAACCGGCCCGGTGGCGCGCGCCGCCGCTGTCATCGCCATCGTGATCGCCGGCATCACCATCATCTTCTCGGAAGGCGGCGGCGGTGTGCGCAAGCTCGCCTTCGTCGGGCTGGGCATCGCGATCATGTTCGCGGCGGTCAGTTTCTTCATGGACTTCTTCGGCTTCGCCGGCGGTGCGGTGCTGTGATGGAGGATGAGCCAGAAGGCTATCGCGTGCCGCTGCGCACGAGCTTGACCCGGCCGATCCTGCTCGGCGGCGTGCCGCGCGCGTTCGCGATCCTCAACGCGACGATCGGCGCGGCCATCGGGTTTGGGCTGCAACAGCCTTTGATCGGCTTGCCGCTCTGGGCGGCCGCGCAGGGCGCGGCGGCGTGGGCCGCATCGCGCGATCCATGGTTCCTCGACACCTGGCCTCGGCATCTCGCCAAGCCAAGCTTCCTCGACGCGTGAAGGCGAACACTCATGCTTGACCTCCGCCCGTATCAAAACCGTCCCGCGAAGCTAAGCGATTATCTGCCTTGGGCGGCGCTCATTGCGCCGGGCGTGGTGCTCAACAAGGACGGCGCATTCCAGCGCACGCTGGCGTTTCGGGGTGTCGATCTGGATTCATCGACCCCATCGGAATTGATGGGCGCAAGCGTACGCTTGAACAATGCGCTGCGCCGGTTCGGCTCGGGCTGGTGCCTGCATGTCGAGGCGCGGCGTTCGCCGGCGCCCGGCTATCCGGACAGCCTTTGGCCCAATGCGCTCGCATGGCTGATCGATGAAGAGCGCCGGGCGGTCTTCGAGCACGCCGGCGCACGGTTCGAGAGCCAATACTTTCTGACACTGACCTGGCTCCCGCCAGCGGAGCGTCAAGGCAAGCTCGAAAGCATGTTGTTCGAGGGCGGTGGCCGTGCCGGCGCTACCGATGCCGGCGCCGCCCCGTCTGTCGATTATCGCGCCCATCTCGAACGCTTTGTCGCCGAGAGCGAACAGCTCCTAGCGCTGCTGGAAACGATGGCGGCGGAGGCGCGCTGGCTCAATGACGAGCAAACACTGACCTACCTCCACGATTGCGTTACCGATCGGCCCCACCGCGTCGTGGCGCCCGAGACGCCGTTCCATCTGGATGCGCTGTTGTCTGATGCGCCGTTGGTCGGCGGCCTCGCGCCAAAGCTGGGCGCCAATCATTTGAGAGTGATCTCGGTTCGGAGCTTCGTCACCGAGACAGAGCCGGGCCTTCTCGACGCCCTCAATCGCTTGGCCGTCTCGTATCGCTGGGTGACGCGGTTCTTGCCGCTCGACCGTGAAGAGGCGCGGCGCGAACTAGAGAAGATCTCGTAAACGCTGGTTCTCGAAGCGAAGGGGTTGCTCACGCTGCTGCGTGAGGCGTTGTTCCGCGAAGAGGCAGCGCTCCTCGACAATGACGCTTCCAATCAGGCGGAGGATGCCGATTCCGCGCTTCAGGAATTGGGCGCCGACGCGGTGTGCGCCGGCTTTGCGACGCTCACCATTGTCGTCGCTGAGCCGAGCGAAGAAGCGGCGGACGAAGCCGTTCGGCAAATCCAGCAGGTGACGGACGGCCTTGGTTTTGTGACCCAGGTGGAATCTATGAACGCCGTCGAGGCTTGGCTCGGAGGTCTTCCGGGGTCGGCTTATGCCGATGCGCGCCGGCCGGTACTCCTGTCACCTAGCCTCGCGCATTTGGTGCCGACGAGCGCAGTGTGGGCCGGCGCCGCGCGCAATGCGCATCTGGATGGTCCGCCCTTGATGTTGACGGCGACGGATGGCGCAACGCCGTTTCGCCTGAACCTTCATGTTGGCGATGTCGGCCACACGCTGATCGTCGGGCCGACGGGCGCCGGAAAATCCGTCCTTCTCGCTACGCTCGCCGCCCAATGGCTGCGCTATCCAGAAGCGCAACTCTACCTCTTCGACAAAGGGCGTTCGGCGCGCGCCACGATCCTGGGACTGCAAGGCGACTTCTTCGACCTGGGCGAAGAGGGCGCGTTAGGGCTCCAGCCATTGGAGCGCATTGACGACGAAGATGAACGCGCCTGGGCGCTCGAATGGATTGTCGGCCTGCTCGCCGGGGCCAAGGTCGCGGTGTCGCCGGAGCGCAAAGCAGAACTCTGGCGCACGCTGGAGGTGCTGGCGGGCCGTGCTCGTGACGATCGCACGCTGACCTTGTTTGCAGCATTGGTGCAGGACCGAGACGTGCGGGCCGCACTTCAGCCTTTCACGCATGTCGGTCCATACGGTCGACTTCTCGACGTCGAACGATCTTCGCTGGGCTACGGCGCGGTCCAGGCGTTCGAGATGGACGATCTGATGCGCCGGCCAGACGCCGCCGGCGCGGTGCTCGCCGCGCTCTTTCACGCTCTTGAGCAGCGCTTCGACGGCCGCCCCACCATGCTTGTGCTCGATGAGGCATGGCTCTTCCTCAAGGATGCGTTCTTCGCTGCGCAAATCCAGGATTGGCTAAAGACGCTGCGCAAACGCAACGTCGCCGTCGTGTTCGCCAGTCAGGAATTGGCGGACGTTGAGGCGAGCCCGATCGCCTCCACCATCATCGAGGCCTGCGCCACGCGCATCTTCCTGCCCAACGACCGCGCCCGCGAACCGCGCTCGCGCGCCTTCTACGAGGCGCTCGGGCTCAACGCTCGCCAGATCGGTCTGATCGCCACTGCGACACCGAAGCGCGACTACTATTTCGTGTCACGCGAAGGCTGCCGCCTCTTCGAATTGGGCCTTGGTCCGGCAGCTCTCGCCTTCGTGGGCGCGTCGCGTCCCGAAGATCACACGATGATGGATCGCGTCGCGGCAGAGGCAGGGCCGGCTGGCTTCGCGGCAGCCTGGCTGGAGGCGCGAGGACTTCGCGATGCGGCGGACGCCGTTCGGCGGTTCGAGCGCGTCTCAGCGCCAGCGCAATCCGATCCGTCCCCAAGGACTGAACACCTCATCCCGGCAGAATAGGAGCAACCCATGCGCAGATCTTTGTCAAAACTCTTGGCGGGCGCGGCGCTCGCCGCATTGCTCGCCGTTGGGCCGGCACAGGCGCAATTGCCGGTGATCGATCCCGCAAATCTCGCGCAAAGCGTCATTCAGGCGGCACACGCGCTCGAACAGATTCACAATCAGGTCCAGCAAATCGAACAGCAGGCTCGGATGCTGGCACGCAATCCGCTTCAGCTCTCACCGGAACTAAGTGCGTCTATCCAGCAGGCGCGCGATCTCTTCAATACGGCGCAGGGCATCGCCTTCGACGTGCAGAGGGTCGGGGAGGATATCCGCACGCTCTATCCCGAGACCTGGGAGAACTTCGACCTCGACCAGATCGTTTCGCGCTCCGATCAATGGATCGCGGAAGATCGCCGCGCCCTTGAGCGCGCGATGCGCGCCGAAGCGAACGCCGCACGGGCTGTAGAGACATCCCGTGGTCGCATCGATAGTGCGCTCTCGGCTTCATCGGGGGCGGAAGGTCAAACTGGCGCCGTGCAGGCCGGAAACCAGCTCCTGGGCATTCAAGCCACCCAACTTGCGGAAATCCAGGCGCTGCTCGCTGCCCAAAGCCGCGCGCTCACGACCGAGAGATTGCAACGCGCCGCGCAAGAAGCGCGAGGCCGTGAGATTCAACGCCGCGCTTTCCCGAGCGAATCAACGGGCGATCTGCCGCCCGCCCGCACCGCGTTCTGAGGGCAGCGCGCCATGGACCCGTCGACAGTCAATTCCTTCCTCGACCAGTTTCTGGCGGTGGCGGATTCCGGCTTTGGTCTGATCCGCGGCGACGTGAACTTCGTGCTCAATGCGCTGATCGTGATCTCGATCACGCTGGCGGGCGCTCAATGGGCGTTAGCGGGAGAGGCGCCGATGGCGCCGTTCTTCCGCAAGGTGCTGTTCATCGGCCTGTTCGCGTTCCTCATCAACAATTGGAACGAGATCGCGACCGCGATCAATCAATCTGGCGCCCTGCTGGGCCTGAGAGCCGGCGGCGGTTCGATGACCATGGCGGACTTGCACAATCCCGGCCGCGTCGCCCGCATCGGCATGGATCTCTTCGGTCGGACGGTGGCGATGTCCGAGGGGATGAACATCCTCACCGATTTCATCCCGATGGTGACGATACTGTTGGCGGCCGTTCTTGCGATGATCGGGTTCTTTGTTCTGGCGCTCCAGATCTTCGTGGCGCTGATTGCGTTCAAGCTCGGCAGTCTGGCGGCATTCGTGGCTCTGCCATGGGGCGTCTTCAGCGGAACGTCGTGGGTAGCAGAACGCCCGCTCGGCTGGGTCGCCGGCTGCGCAATCAGATTATTCATTCTGGCGTTGATCGCGTCCGTGTCTCTTACCTTCGTCAACACCCTGCCAGCGACGTTGACGCTCGATGCTGGGGGTGCGCTCAACGTGCTCCTGTTCGGTCTTACGGTGCTCGCGCTCGCCTGGTTCGGACCGATGCTGGCGAGTGAAGTGATGCAGGGTCAGCCGCATCTGTCGGGCGCCGACGCTGTTCGCACCACGATCGGAGCCGCCGCGACCGGGATCGGCGCGGCCATGACGGCCCGCTATGTCGCCGTGAGTACGTTCAATGCAGTTAAAAGCGTCGGGCAGCTCGGGCGATCGGGAAAGGGCGGCGGAGGGGGCGGCGGAAGTGGTCGTGGTCGCGCGTCGCCGCCGGTCAATTATTCCGCAATGCAGCCCAAGCCCGCGCCGCCGACCACGCCAAATCCTAAAGCCTCTGGGGGACGTCCATGAACATGCCATTTCGCTCGCCGGCGAAGAGCTTTGCCGCCGATCCGCTCGACACGCCCTATCGCCGCGCTGCGCAGGAATGGGATGCGCGTATGGGCTCGGCTGTGCTCTCCGCACGGACTTGGCGCATGATGGCGTTCGTCAGCCTCGCGCTCGCGGGCTTGCTCGGCGCTGGATTGACTGCCGTCGCCATGCAGCGGCGTACCTTCGTCCACGTCGTCGAGGTGAGCCCCGAAGGGCAGGTGCTTTCGGTGCGCAGCGCCGACGGCCGATGGTCGCCGACGCAAACGCAGATGGCATATCACCTTGGCCGGTTCGTGCGACTTGTGCGGTCCCTGCCGACCGATGGCGTCGTGTTGCGCGAGAATTGGCTCGACGCCTACAAATATCTGACGCCGGCGGCTGCGACGCGGCTCACCGAGATGGCCCGCGCCGACGATCCGTTCATGAGTCTCGGCCGTGTCGGGCGCACCGTGCATATTCGATCGATCATCGCGCGGTCCGATCACGCTTGGGAGGTGAGTTGGATCGAGCGCTCGACCAACGAAACTGGCACGCCGGAGCCTCAGCTCTATACCGGTGTCTTTACCGTCACGACGCGCGCGCCGCGCAACGCCGACGAGATCGCGTCCAACCCGCTTGGGCTCTTCATCACTGACTTTAGCTGGAGCCGTGAGCGATGATCTATCGTCCTCTGTGCCTTGGCGCCACGCTGATGCTTTTGAGCGGATGCGCGACCACCGGCGCCATTGAGCCGGCGTTGCCGCCGCCGCCGCCCGTGCCGATTGCCATGATCGCGCCAGTTAGCGTGGCGCCGCCTGAACCTCGTCCGTGCGTTTCAACGCGGCGAGTGCGCTGTCCGACGCCGATTGACGTGCTCGCGGCAGCTAACGGCGCAGCACGCCAACGCCCAATCGCCGGCGGCTTTACAGAAGCGCGGCACGTCTATGCCTATGCACCTGGCGCAATCTACGAACTTTATACGAATCCCAGCTTCATCTCAACGGTCCTGCTGGAACCAGGCGAGACGATCAACGCCATCGCGGCAGGCGACACGTCTCGCTGGATGGTGACGGAAACCAACGGCGAATCCGAAGGCGAGGGACGCACGATCGTTCTGGTGAAGCCGCAGACGATCGGATTGCGGACGAATATCGTGCTCATCACAGATCGGCGGACCTATACGATCGAGGCGAGCTCTTCGGCTGGTGCAGTCTATTCCGCGCAAATCGCCTGGTCTTATCCTGCTATTCAAGGTGAAGCAGGCGCGGCGATAGCGCGTCCGATGAACGAGAACTATCGCGTTCGCACCGTACGCGGACTGCGCCCGTCTTGGTTGCCGACGCGCGTCTATGATGACAGCCGGCGCACCTGGCTGGAGTTTCCCGAATCCGTCGGTTCCGCGGACATGCCGCCGCTCTTTGTGATCACGCCCGAAGGCGCCGAACTTGTGAACTACCGGGTGCAGGGACGCCGCTACATGGTGGATCGCATCTTCGATGTCGCCGAACTGCGGTTTGGTACGCGCGCGCCGATCGTGGTTCGCATTGAACGACGAGCAATCCGCGCCGTTCGGGGGCGCGATCATGAGACTGGTTGCTGCAAACGAGACTGGTACGGGTGACGCCGCCGGTGTCGCGATCCGCGCCAAGCCGCCGTCGCCGAAGCGCCTATCGCGTAAGGTGCTGCTGACGGGCTGCTTGGTCTTTGGCGGCGTCGTCGCCTTCGCGCTGGTGAACGGGCTGAGCGAAAGACCTGACCGACGCGCCGCCGACCAAGCGCAGAATATCGGCGCGGCGTCGGGCCCGCCAGATTCCATTCGGTCGGCAAGCTCAGATTATTCTGTCGGCGACTTGCCGCGTGCCGAAACGCTCGAAGCGCCGCGCGATATGCTGTGGGGCGATCATGCTCCGCCCGAGGGCTCGCGGGGTACGGATCTTGGTCCGCCTGTGGATGCGGCATGGGCCGAGCGCGGTGCGTCAACCGTCCACTCTGCGGGAGGGCCAGTTGCGGACCCGCAAGCAAACGCCCGAACCTCTCCGATCCTTTTCGCGGACAGCGGTGATCACCCGTCTGGTTCAGTCGCAAATGGCGATGGCGCTTATGGCGGTCCGCGCGGGGCTTTCCTCTCAAGTCAGCGTGGCGCGTCCGCTGACCGATTGGATAGCGCGCTTACGCCGCCAAGATCGGCAAATGAGATTCTCGCGGGTTCGGTTATTCCGGCGGCCTTGGTGACGGAGCTGAACTCCGATCTGCCTGGCCGCGTGATCGCGCAAGTCACCGCGCCGGTTTACGACAGCGTGACTGGTGGTCGCCTTCTCATCCCGCAAGGCGCGCGCCTCATGGGCACATACGATTCCGCCAACGCCTACGGCGATCAGCGGCTTCTGCTGGTTTGGAACCGTCTCATCATGCCGAACGGGTGGTCGATCGCTCTGCAAGGTATGGAAGGCGCTGATCCATCGGGCGCCGCGGGTCTGCGCGACCGTACCGACTTTCACTTGGGCCGTCTCGCGGGCGCCGTGGGTCTCTCCTCGATCATCAGCGTCGTCGCAAACAACGCGGAAAACGATCAGCGGACGGGAAGCTTCGCTCAGACAGTCGGCGACGCCGCTGCGCAAGAGGCGGCGCGCACCGGAGGACGTATAGTTGATCGCGAATTGTCGGTGCGTCCAACTCTGCGCGTCCGCGCCGGCGCGTCGGTTCGCGTCCTCGTGACGCGTGACATTCGCCTCAGACCCTATCCAACGCAGTAAGGAGCAAACCCATGTTGCGGGAGAGACAAGCGGCAGGTGTTCTCGGCGTTGCGCCCAAGACGCTCGCCAATTGGCGATCACAAGGGAAGGGGCCGAAGTTCTGCAGGCTGGGCCGTGCAATCGGCTATCGCCAAGAGGACCTCGACGCCTTCATAGAAAAAGGATGGCGGACCCGAGCGACGCGCTCGATCGGCGCGTGCCTCCTCGGCCGGTCGCATCCGCCACTTGATGCTTCGTCTAATCGTTATCGCGCAGCGCCCGTCGCGGTAGAGCGTCGAGCTTTTTGTCATAAGCGGCTTTTCCAGTAGTGGTCTGCTTCTTGTTTCGCTCGCGACGCACGCGCTCTTTGCGGCTCATGCGCGCTGAGTCCAGATCGTCGCCATCCTCAAGTTCGACAACGAAGGCGTTCTGCACGCGCTGAGGGCGGAGCGAAGATTTCGGGCGGGGCGCAGCGGCGCGGCCCGCTTTCAGTTCCTTGGCAGTCGCATGCAAACCCTCCGGTCGCAGATTGGTGTAGCGCTTCAGCATCTTCCAATCCTTGTGCCCGGTTACCAGCGCGACTTGCTCGATCGCGAAGCCAGCCTCGAAGAGGCGACTCGCTGCTTCATGGCGCAAGTCGTGGAAGCGGAGATCTTCGATCTCGAGTTCGCGGCATCCGCGTCGGAACGCGGCTGAGACGGATCGGGAATCGTAGGGAAAGATGCGCTCGCGGTGGCCGGTGATTTTTCCTTGCTCCTGCAAGAGCGCCCAAGCGTCGTACCCCGTCGCATCGAGCAATGGCACGCGTTGGTGGTTGCCTTCCTTGTGGCGCGGGTCTTTCCGGTCGCGGACAGTGACGGTGCGCTTGCGCTCATCAACGTCCGCCCACCGGATGCGACAGATTTCTTCAATCCGCATCGCGGTCGCCACCGCGAAACGGGCCATGCGTCCGGCGGGAATGCCTTGGCGGGGATTGCCATCGAGAAAGGCGGTGAGGTGATCGAGTTCGTCCTGCGTCGGGCGGCGGTCTCGCTCGGTCGATTTGCCGACGAGGCCAAGTCGGGAGAGGGCGGCGCGCGCCAGTTTCACCTGCTCGGTGGAGGTAGGAATCCCATGCACGGCGGCGGCGTGCGTCAGGACCGTATTGAGGAAGGCGAAGTCGATCGCCAGCGTTGCGGGACCGGCGCCGCCCCGCGCTCGCTTGCGCCCGTACTCGACCAACCGCTCGCGGGTGAGCGCGTCATGGGCGGTGTTGCCGAATTCATCTCTGAGCAGCTCAAGAGTGAAACGCTTGGAGCGCTGGACCACCCGTTTGACGTCGGCCATGTCCTGAAGGTGCTGATCAATGAGGTCGCCGAACGACACCACGCCCTTGCGCTTGGCGGTCGGCTGTCCACGCCGGGGCGGTTTGATCCCGCCATCGATGGCGAGTTCGGCCTCGCGCGCCCACGCCAACGCTTCGGTTTTCCGAAGGAAGGACTCTGCGACATAGGCGCCTTTTCGACGAACCTGGGCGCGCCAAGCGCCCGATTTGAGTAGCGTGAAAGTCGCCATGTTCCTTGTGTCCCCACTAGCCGAGCCAACATTACGAGGGTCGCGCCTATGCCGGTCGCTCCCAATGAATTTCCGTGTGCACTATGTGTGCACTCAGCCCGGGATGTGCCGGGACGTTCCGGGAACACTAGTGCACACAGAGTGCACACGTTCGCGGTTTGAGCCTTGGAAACTATCGAAAATATGTCGTTAAATCAACAGCATAGATTCTGCATTGCGCCTATGATGGATTGGACGGATCGGCATTGCCGCGCCTTCCACCGCACGCTGACGCGTGAAGCGTTGCTCTACACCGAGATGGTGACGGCGGACGCGATCATTCATGGCGATCGCGAGCGCTTGTTAGGCTTCTCCGAAATTGAGCATCCGGTGGCGCTTCAGCTTGGCGGCAGCGATCCGGCGAAGATGGCGCAAGCGGCGCGGATCGGCGCGGCGTTTGGCTATGACGAGATCAATCTCAATATCGGTTGCCCCTCGGATCGCGTGCAATCGGGCCGCTTTGGCGCGTGCTTGATGCGCGAGCCAGAACTGGTGGCGCAGCTTTGGCGCGCCGCGCAGGACGCGGCGCCGGATGTTCCGGTGACGATCAAGTCGCGCATTGGCGTGGACGATCAAGAGCCGCGCGAGGCGTTGTTTGCGCTGGTCGACCTGGCGGCGCGCGAAGGGTGCACGACTTTTATCGTGCATGCGCGTAAGGCGTGGCTGAAAGGGCTGTCGCCGAAAGAAAACCGCGAAGTGCCGCCGCTGGATTATGACTTGGTGCGCGAGCTGAAACGGGCGCGGCCGGAGTTGGAGATCATTCTCAATGGCGGTCTGCGCGATCTCGATCACGCGCTTGAAGAGAGCGCGACGCTCGATGGCGTGATGCTGGGGCGCGCAGCGTATCAGACGCCGGCGAGTTTAATGGACGTGGATGCGCGCATCTTTGGCGCGGTAAATCCGATGGGGAGCCGCGCTGCAGCGATCGAGGCGCACCTGCCATACATCCAAGCACAGCTTGCTTGCGGCGTGCCGCTGCATGCAATGACGCGGCATATGCTTGGGCTGTTCAATGCTTTGCCGGGCGGGCGGGCGTGGCGACGAGTGCTGTCTGAGCGCGGGGTGCGTGCGGGCGCTGGGGCCGAGGTCGTGCGTGTGGCGTTGGCGGAAATCGCCAGTGCGAGTGCGCGCGCGGTATGATCAACGAACTCGCGCTCTTTCTGGTGGCGCTCGCAGGTGCTGGGCTGTTTGCGGGCTTTATCGGCGGGCTTTTCGGCATTGGCGGCGGCGTCGTCATCGTGCCTGTGCTTTATCTGGTGCTGGGCGCGCTCGATGTGGACGAGAGCGTGCGCATGCACGTCGCTGTCGGCACGTCGCTGTCGACAATCATCTCAACCTCGTGGCGTTCGCTCTCGGCGCATACCAGGGCGGGGGCTGTCGATTATGAAGTCCTCAAAGCCTGGGCGCCTTGGATCAGTTTCGGCGCGCTGCTTGGCGCAGCGCTTGCGGGCTTTGCGAACACAAAAGCGCTTCTGATCGTATTTGGCGGGGGCTTGGTGCTGGTCGCAGCGCAAATGGGGCTCGCCAATCCGAATTGGCGGATGTTCAGCGAGCTGCCGGGTGGCGTTGCGCGCGCTTCGATCGCTGGAGGCATTGGCGTTCTCTCGGCGATGATGGGCATTGGCGGCGGCGCGTTTGGCGTGACGGTGATGGCGCTGTGCGGGCGGCCAATCCACCAGGCCGTCGCGACCGCGTCCGGCTTTGGCGCCGCCATCGCAGCGCCCGCTGCACTTGGCTACATCGTTGCGGGATGGGGCCGTGAAGGCCTGCCGCCTTGGTCGCTTGGCTTTGTCAGCGTCCCCGGCTTCATCCTGCTGGCGTTGCTGACGGCGATCACCGCGCCGATCGGCGCGCGGCTGGCGCATCGACTGCCGCAACAAACGCTGAAGCGTGCGTTCGCGATCCTGCTGGCCGTGGTTGCGATCAATATGCTGCGCGAGGCGTTGGTCTAGCTGACCGTGTCGGCGGCCCTCACGCCCGCCAGACGCGCTGGCAGCTCTGCCATAATGGCCCTGCGTTGCGGCTCCTCGAGCCGACCCCAACTCGCGATTTCCGGTAAAGTCCGTCCGCAGCCGATACAGAGGCGCGTCTGGCCGCTGACGGCGCAGGTCTTCACGCAGGGGCTGGAAATCGGGGCGGCGCTCATCGGGCGTGAGCTAAAGGCTTGGCGCGACGACTGGCAAGCATGTCTGGAATGAATGTGATCGAAAAACGATAAATTCGCATTGACATTCGATGTGACATATCGTATTTCGATAACAGCCTGAATTCGCGGCAAGGAAGCATCCGAAACCTTAATCGGCTGCATCTCATCAACGAGCACAGGCGGAAGAGAGAGTTTCGCCATTTTGGAGGGTTTTATGCGTTTGGCTTTGCTTGCCACCAGCGTTGCTGCGGTTGTCGCGGTCCCGCTCGCGGTGCACGCCAGCGGCCCGCAAATGTCCCGCAACGAATTTCTCGCGGCCGTCGAATGCGTGGCCGCCGCGCCCGTTGGGCAGTTCGAGGACGCCAAGTATCGGCTGAACGCGGAATCGCGTCGCCAAGCGCCGGAGACTGCCGCCGAGGCGCGGGCGCTCGCTCTCCAAGCTGTGAACGGCGCCGGCGCCCATGATGGGTCTATGATCAACGCCAATGAATCGGCGCCCTGTGCCGGGGTGGCTCTGATCGCGGGCGCGAACGCGTACAGCGCGGCTTAGGGTTCGAGGGAGAGGGACATGAAAGCTTGGTTGCTAGCCGGTTTGGCGACAATGGTGATGGCGCCCAGCGCCTTCGCCGCGGAAAGCACCGAAGCGTGCCAAGTCGATGATGCGCGCCGCGCAACGCAGGAGCGCGCCGAAGCGCCGCCGGTGATACCGCCTAGCGTAGCGGCAGCTGTGCGTCCCACCGCGCAGCGTGACGTAGCGAGGCGCCCGCGCGCGCCGAGCCACGTCGCCGCACGGGCAAGCGAATTCCCGACGCTGAGTTGATAGGTCCGCGCAGCACTCTATAGTTCGCCCCCAAGCGCGCGATCAGGCGCGCGCATCGATAGGCCGGACCAATGGATCTTGAATTTTCGCCGGAAGAAATTGCGTTTCGCGACGAAGTGCGCGCGTTCATCGACGCAAATTATCCCAAGCACCTGAAGGGCAAGGTGATGCGGGAAGACCTCACGAAAGAGGACTTCCTGATCTGGCACAAAATACTCGGCAAAAAAGGTTGGTCTGTTCCGGCGTGGCCCGTCGAATACGGCGGCACGGGTTGGACGGCGACACAGCGTTACATTTGGGGCGAGGAGAATGCGCGCGCGGAAACGATTCCGCCGCTGCCGTTCGGCGTTTCGATGGTGGGCCCGGTGATCTACACGTTCGGCACGCCAGAGCAGAAGCAGCGCTTCCTGCCGGGCATCATCTCGGGTGAGACGTGGTGGTGCCAAGGTTATTCCGAGCCGGGCGCAGGCTCCGACCTCGCGAGCTTGAAGACGCGCGCTGTGCGTGACGGCGATCACTACATCGTCAACGGCCAGAAGACCTGGACGACACTCGCGCAGCACGCCGATTGGGGCTTTTTCCTCTGCCGCACCGATCCCGATGCGAAGCAGCAAGAAGGTATCTCGTTCCTGTTGCTCGACATGAAGTCGCCAGGCGTCAGCGTTCGCCCGATAAAATTGCTCGATGGCGGCGTCGAAGTGAATGACGTCTTCCTCGACAACGTGAAGGTGCCGGTCGATCAGCGCATCTACGAGGAAAATAAGGGATGGACCTGCGCCAAATTTCTGCTCGCGCACGAACGCTCGGGCATCGCGGGCGTTGCACGTTCGAAGCGCAACGTCGAGCGTTTGAAGAGCATCGCGAAAAGCGAAATCGGCGATGACGGCAAGCCGCTCATCGAGGACGAAGATTTCCGCCGCAAGATGAGCGAAGTCGAGATCGATCTTGCCGCGCTCGAAATGACGGAATTGCGGGTTTTGGCGCGCGAACAAGCGGGCCGCGGCCCGGGCGTGGAAAGCTCACTGCTCAAGATCAAGGGCACGGAAATCCAGCAGCGCCTGACCGAGCTGACGATGGAAGCGGTGGGCAATTACGCGCAACCGTTCCCGCGCGGCGAAGGCGATAATCAATTCGCCGCCGGCCCCGATTACGCGAACCACGTCGCACCAATCTACTACAATTGGCGCAAGGTCTCGATCTTCGGCGGCTCGAACGAGATCCAACGCAACATCATCGCCAAGATGGTGATGGGCTTCTAAGCTTTTCCTCTTCGTGAAAGCCTAGACAGGTCGACGAGCGCGCATTGACTCAACGTGCGCGCTCGCGTTCCTTGTACGTAAGGCATCTCGTCCTTCTACGTCTGCTGTTGATCCTGCGGCAGAATAAATAACGTCTGTCTTTATACCCAGTCCTGCGGACGGGTATCGTAAGGTACGAGGGACGGGATGCCTCTCACGCCAGTGGAAGAAGCTGAAGGCTTGCGGCTCCCGGACGGGCGTCTGGTGCTGAGCGCGCGCGATGCGGCGACTTATTTTGGCGTTTCGTTCGGCAAGCTGACGTACGCGCTCTACCGCGCCGCCGAAGAACAACGCTATCGCGCGTTCGAAATCCCGAAGCGCACCGGGGGCATGCGCCAGATTTATGCGCCGCACGGGATTATTCGCCAAGCACAAGAGAAGCTCGCGCCGGTGCTGCAAGAATTCTACGCAGCACACCCGGCCGCGCACGGCTTCATTAAAGAGCGCAGCATTCTCAGCAACGCCAAGCTGCATACTGGCCAGCGTTACGTGCTGAACGTCGATCTTGAGGACTTCTTCCCGAGCATCAATTTCGGCCGCGTGCGCGGGCTCTTCATGGCGGCGCCCTTCAAGCTGGGGCCAGCCGCCGCATCCGTGTTCGCGCAGCTCTGCACGCATAGGAACGGCTTGCCGCAAGGGGCGCCAACGTCGCCGCCGCTCTCGAATTTCATCTCAGCGCAGCTCGATCGCTCGCTGTCGCGGCTCGCGCGCGAGAATGGCGTGCGCTATTCGCGCTATGCTGACGACATCACGTTCTCAACCAACCAAGCCTCGTTTCCGCCCGCGATTGCGGTGACCTCGCGCGGCGAGGATGGCGGCGCAGGCGTGCGGACAGGCGAAGCGTTAGAGCGCGCCGTGATCGCCAGCGGCTTTGCTCTCAATTATCGCAAAGTGCGGCTGCAGAAGCGCGATCAGCGCCAAAGCGTCACTGGTCTCAACGTCAACGAAAAGGCCAATGTCGCGCGCAAGCGCATCCGCCGTATCCGCGCCATGCTGCACGCGTGGCAAAAGCATGGGCTGGAGGCGGCCGCCGCCGAGCATTATCTGCGTCACCGCGGCATGCTGCAGCTGCCGACACACTTCGACCGCGCTTATCGCAATGTCGTCTATGGCCAGCTCGCGTTCGTGAAGATGGTGCGCGGCGCGGACGATCCGGTGGTTCTCAATCTCTGCGCCAAGGTGCTGGAGCTCGATCCGAACCCGTCGCGCTTCATTCGCCAGATGGTGTTCGGCGCCGACGATTATGACGTCTTCATCAGCCATGCGAGCGAGGACAAGGATGAGATCGCGCGTCCGATCTTCGAAGCCTGCGCCAAGCTTGGCCTGAAGGCGTTCCTGGACGAGGCGCATATCGGTTGGGGCCAGAGCTTCACGCAGAAGATCAACACGGCGCTCGGCTCAGCACGGACGGTGCTGGCCGTGGTGTCGAGCACGTCGGTCGCCAAAGAATGGCCGATCGTGGAGGTGAACACGGCGCTGGCGCTTGAAGTGTCGGGCCAGAAGAAGGTTGTGCCGCTGATCGTCGGCAAACCCGATCTCTCCAAGCTGCCGCTCATTCGGGGCAAGGACGCAATGGCTTGGAACGGCGACGCTGCGGCGGTGGCCAAGCGCCTGAAGGCTGCGGTCACGGGCGACGCGCCGCGTCGGCCGGCGATCACGCCGTCACGCACAGCTTTGCCTCCGGTGGCGCCGCCACTTTCCGCCACGGCGCCTCGATCTGGGCCGGTAGGCGTTGGCCCCTGGGCGCCGTCGCCCGCGCGCAAGCGTAAGCTCAGCTTCTTCGAATTGCTGTTTGGCCGCAGGAAGCGGTGAAACGCGCGACTTGACCGGCATGGCGCCCCTGTGAACATTGCGCCCCAGGGAGCACCCGATGAATTTCGACTACACTGAAGAACAGAACATGCTGCGCGACTCGATCGCGAAGTGGGCGGCCGGCCAATACGATTTCGATAAGCGCCGCGCCGCACTCGCCAGCGACGACGCCTGGAAGAGTAATTGGGCGACCTTCGCCGAGCTCGGCCTGCTGGCCGCACCCCTGCCGGAAGATTTCGGCGGCTTGGGCGGCAATGCGATCGACGTCAGCGTCGTGATGGAAGAATTCGGCAAGGCGCTCGTGGTCGAGCCCTATGTGCCGACCGTGGTGATCGGCGCGGGCGCGATCAAATACGCGGGCTCCGCCGCGCAGAAAGAGGAACATTTGACGGCCATCGCTGGCGGCGAGCGCGTGATCGCGTTCGCGCAAGCCGAGCCGAAGAGCCGCTGGGCGCTGAACGATGTCAGCGTCACGGCGAAGAAGGAAGGCGCGGGCTATGTGCTGAACGGCCACAAGGCCGTGGTGCTCGGCGCGCCGCAAGCGGACACGCTACTCGTCAGCGCGCGCACGGCCGGCGCCCAACGCGATGCGAAGGGCGTATCACTGTTCCTGGCGCCCAAGAGCGCCAAGGGCGTGACCACGCGCGATTATCCGACGACCGACGGCACGCGCGCGTCGGAAGTTTATCTTGAGAACGTCTCGGTCGGCGCCGAAGCGCTGGTGGGGGCGGCTGATGCTGCGCTGCCAGTGATTGAGCGCATCGTCGATGAAGCCAACGCCGCTTATTGCGCCGAAGCCGTGGGCTGCATGCGCACGATGACGACGCTGACGCAGGAATACGCCAAGACGCGCAAGCAATTCGGCCGCGCGATCGCCGAATTCCAAGTGCTGCAGCACCGCATGGTCGACATGTTCATCGCCTCGGAAGAATCCTATTCGATGGCGCTGCGCGCCACGATTAAGCTCGGCGAAACCGATGATGAGCGCGCGAAAGCCGTGTCCGCTGCGAAAGTCTCGATCGGCAAGGCCGGGCGCTTTGTCGGCCAAGCAGCCGTGCAAATCCACGGCGGCATGGGCGTCACCGAAGAAATGCGCGTCGGCCATTACTTCAAGCGCGTGACCATGCTCGACGCCACCTTCGGCAATGTCGACACCCACCTAAAGCGCTACATGGCGCTCACGGCGAAGCAAGCGGCTTAAGTCTTTTCGCAGTAGGAAGTTTATGGCGCGCTGTCTCCCTGAGGCGGCGCGCCTCATTGTATTTGGCGGCCGAAGCGCGTCTTTTTGCGCCATGACGAGCGCACCAATCGAAGTGCTCTACAACGGCGTTTGCCCGGTCTGCCGTGCGGGCGCGTGTGATCTGGAACGCCGCGCCGGCGCCGCGCGTGCGGGTGTGATCTTCACGGACGTGGCCACGCATCCTGACGCGCTGTTGTGCGCCAGCGTTACTCTCGATGATGTGCGCCTGAAATTGCACGCACGTTTGCCCGATGGGCGCGTGCTTCGAGGAATGCCGGCTGTCGCTGTCGGATGGGCTGCAACGCCGCCATATCGGTGGCTGGGGAGGCTCTTCCAGCTCTGGCCGTTCACCTGGTTGGGTGCGGCCGGCTATCACCTGACGGCGCATATCCTCTGGGTCTGGAATCGCGCCTGCGGCCGGTGGTGAATTCATGTCCGAAACCGGCGAGACGAAGCGGCCGGGGCGGCCCATATTGCGGGCATGCTCGACACCGAGACCTGCCACGCTGCATGCGACGCCAAGGATCGGCGGTTCGATGGGCGCTTCTATGTGGGCGTGACGTCCACGGGCGTTTATTGCCGCTGCATTTGTTCGGCGCGCACGCCCAAGCGCGAGAACCGCACGTTTTGGCCTTCCGCCGCCGCCGCAGAAGGCGCGGGCTTCAGGCCCTGCTTGTTGTGCCGCCCCGAGCGCGCGCCAGGCCTTGCGCCAATCGACGCGCCAGCGCGGCTCGCAGCGCAAGCTTACGTGCGCATCGAAGCGGGCGCTCTGGAGGAGCATGGGCTCGAAACCCTAGCCGATGATCTCGGCATCACCTCGCGCCATTTGCGTCGCGTGATGAACGCGCAGTTCGGCGCAAGCCCGATCGAGATCGCACAGACGGGGCGTTTGCTTGCGGCGCGACGGCTGCTGAACGAGACGGCGCTGTCGATCACGGAGATCGCGTTTGCCTCCGGCTTTCGCTCTCTGCGGCGCTTCAATGCAACGATGAAAGATCGCTACGGTGCGCCGCCGTCGCAGATGCGTGGACGCAAAGCGCTGACGCGGGGCGATACGTTCACCGTGAGCCTCTCGCCGCGCGGTGATTACAACATCGCGCCGATGCTGGATTTCCTGCGCATGCGTGCATTGCCCGGCGTCGAACTGGCGACCAAGGCAAAGTATGCGCGCGTGCTGCGTTGGGGCGATGCACTGGGTTGGCTTGAGATCGGCATGGGGCCGAAGGGCTTGATGCTGACGCTCTCGGAAAATCTCGCACCGCATCTGCGCCCGCTGGTGGCCAATGTGCGCGGCGCATTCGATCTCGACGCGGAAATGATCACGGTGGATGCGCTGTTGGGCGCGGATGCTGAGTTGAAGGACGACGTGAAGCGCGAGCCGGGCGTGCGTGTACCGGGCGCGCTGGATGGCTTTGAAACCTCGATCCGCGCTGTGTTGGGTCAGCAAGTGACCGTCGCCGGCGCGCGGACGTTGACGGAGCGGCTTGTCACGCAATTCGGCTCCGCGCTGGAGCGCGGGCCAGAGGGGCTGTCACGGGCGTTTCCGAGTGCGACGGAATTGGCAAATGCCGGCCCTGAATCGATCGGCAAGATTGGCCTGCCGCGCAAGCGCGCGCAGACGCTGTATCATCTGGCGTTAGCGTCGCGCGAAGGGCGCCTGCCACTCGCGCGCGGCGCAATCGCAGCAGGCCGCGCCGCACTCGCGCAAATTCCGGGCATCGGGCCGTGGACGATCGAATACGTCGCCATGCGGGCGCTCGGCGATCCCGACGCGTATCCCGCAACTGACATCGCACTCATCAATGCGCTCGGCCGCAAGGGCGAAGCACTCGAACAGCTCAAACCGTGGCGCGCCTACGCCGCTGTGCGCCTCTGGCGCCGCATCGCGCGCAAAGGAGTCTCGACATGATCTCGACGATTTACGATAGCCCCGTTGGCCCACTCACGCTGATCTCGAATGGCGAAGCGCTTCACCATCTTGAGTTCGAGAACCCGCGCTATGCGTACAATCCGGCGCCTGCGGGCAAGGACAAGATCCTCGATGAGACGCGCCGCCAGCTCGACAGATATTTCGCGGGTAATCTTAAGGCGTTCGACCTGCCGCTCGCGCCGCAGGGCACCGAGTTTCAAAAGCGCGTCTGGCAAGCGCTGCTGACGATCCCTTACGGGGCGACACGCTCCTATGGTCAGCAAGCCGCGGCCATCGGCCAGCCCAACGCTTCGCGCGCCGTGGGGCTCGCGAATGGGCGCAACCCGATTTCGATCATCGTGCCGTGCCATCGTGTGATCGGTTCCAACGGTAGCCTCACCGGCTATGGCGGCGGCATGGATCGAAAGAAATTCCTGCTCGATCTGGAGCAGGGCGAGCGCCTGATCCGCTGATTTCGGGCTGAAGGTTACGAAGCCTCAATGGTCTTAGGGCATCGCCCCCGGCGGGTGGCTTGTGCTAGAGAGCGGCCGGGGACGCGGGACCGGAGACAATCGATGCGCAAATTGTTCGCTGCTTGTGTGTGCGCCGTGGCGCTGGCTTTGCCAAATGCGAGCGTGGCGCAGCAACAACAAGGCTGGACGTATGCGTACGCCGAAGGTGTCGCCACAGCCACGCAAACCGATGATCGTGGCCGCGTCACCGCAACGATGACGTGCCGCCCGCCTACCGGCGACATCGTCATCACGGATTATACGTTGGCGCGCGTGGCGCGCCGCGCAACCACTGCAGGCGTGCGCATCGGCAATCTGACCGTGAACGTCCCGATGGAACTTTCCGGCCGGGGGCGCAACCGCGTCGTCACCATCAATCTCCCCCAACGCCCGCCGATCCTTGCTGCTGTGCAGCCGACGGATCGCGTGTCGGTCACGGTGAACAACGAAACGCATACGTATCTGGCCGGCAGCGCAGACCGAATGAAGGAAATCGCGTACGCTTGCTGGGGCAGCTGAGTAAAGCTGATCCAAAGTATTGCGCAAGGTTAGATCTGCGCACTATAATACCGCTTATGGGCTGAAGGACGCCGTCCGGGGGATGGTGCGCGTGCGCGATGGTCTGGGAAGTTCTTCGAGAACAGCAGCCGGCGACAACGCCGCGTAGTGCTTCGGTTTGCTTGATCGTTCGCGCGGAAGCGAAGGCAGGCCAAGAGGAGCGCGTGGAAAAGCTTCTACGCGAGTTTGCGTACCAAGTGCGCAACGAAGAGCTTGGCTGTGACTCCTACACGGTCACGCGGATGATCGGATCGGACAGTTTCTTCGCGGCGCATGCACGCTTCATCGATTTTGAAGCGTTCCGCGCGCATGGCGAGACCGACCACATGCACTCGATCATGGCGCGGCTTGCGCCACATCTGGCGGCGCCGTTCGGGATGGAAATCTATTCCGAAGTTTAAGCTCGCGCGACACGCGGCGCGAAGTTGACACCCACGGCCGCTGCGAACGCAGCGCCGCCGCCAAGCACCGCCGCCCAATCGGGCGCTTCTTCCAGTCGTGACAAGCCCAGCGCGATAAAGCCCGCCAGCATGAGCGCGCCAACCGCGAGCGCGCCGCGTGCGCGAAGTGGGGCGTTATGGTCGCGCCAGAAATACCAATGCGTCAACAGGAGTGCGGCGGGCGCGGCAAAGCCCAAGGCGTGAATGGAAAGCACAGGATAGGCGCCATCGCCCCGGCCGATCCAATAAGTGCTGAGCCACATGCCGGCGGCCAGCACGCTGACGAACGCGCCCCATATGCCCAAAGCGATCGAAGCCGCCGCGCGCACATGCTTGGCGCCATGCTGTTGGCGAACGCCCAGGCCGAGCGCGACGCCGAGCCAAATGGCGATGTGGCCGCTCAACTCCACAAAACTGATGGGCGTCAGCATCACCGTGCCGCGCGTGCAAAGAATCCGAAGCGCCAAGCTTGCGGCGATGACGATCGCGGCGATGGCGAAGGTTTCCAGCACGCCGGCAGCGAATAGACGGCGATTGCGTTCGGCGAAATGGGCGGCGGCTGCAGCGATCGGCGCAGGCGCGGCGACGCCCAGGCCAATGAGCAGCCAAACATTCCAACCAGGCGTTTCGTGCAGAACCATGTCAGAGCTGGTGAGCGCGTGATAGGCGGCCGCCGCCACGGCAATACTGGCGCATGCACGCCATACAGCGGCAGGAAGGCGATGATCCAAGCCGATCGCGGCCAGTGCGAGTAACGCTGCGGCCGGTGCGGCGAGGGGCGTGGGCAACGCCAAACCGATCGCGCTCACGAATGCCATTACGGCGCCGAGCGCCAGGATCCAAAGCGTTGCGTTCATGCAGGCCAAGCCGCGCTCGCGGCGTGTGGCCGCGGCGTAGATGATTGCGCCGAACATTGCGCCGACGACGGCGAACGCCGCCGCGGCCATGCGCACGTCAGCGAGGCCTTGTTGTGCGACATGGAGGGCGCCGATCATAGCGAGCGGCGCGAGCACGCCAGTCGCTCCAATCGCTGCGCCGCGCGCCCCAAGTTGCGGCACTCGGATGACAGCGACACCCAAGAAGAGCGCGCCGGCCCAAGTCGCGACCGGTGTGAACCAGATCGCGGCGGCGTCTTGGCCGCTGAGCACGAGAAGGCCGGCCAAAGCCGCGATGAAGGCGGCGATGTGCAGCGCGTCGAGCCGTAAGCTCATCGCGCCAACAATCGCGGCCGTGGCGACGATGATCCCGTAAGCGACGCCGCCTGCGCCGACGACGCCGGTTTGGCTGGCCAACGCCAAGGCCGCGACTGCACTGATGAGCGTCACGAGAGCGCCGGGCGCCAGTTGGCGCAGATGAGCGTAAAGCAGCGCGCTCAGGCCGGTGGCTGCAATCGGGACGGCGAACGCGATCGGCGACGCGGCGGCCGCGCCAAGCTGAATGCCCAGTCCGCCCCAGACGGCTGCGCCGATGACGCCGGCCCAAGCGGCGCGCGCCCAATCGGGACGGAGCGCGATCAGCATCATGCCTGCCGCGATCGAGACACCGAAAGAGATCACCGCGCCGATATGGACGCCAAAGAAGAGCGCGAACGCCGGGGCCATGGTGGCCGCCGTCAGCAGAATGTTGCGTACGCCTTCGTCCAGCCGGTCATTGGCGACGGGCCTGGGCGGCGTCCATGCGCGCCCAGCGCGGGCGATCGGGGTGTTGAGAGCGGTGAGGGTGGGCGCGCTGGCGACTTCGGTCATTGGCGTGACAACGCCCGACTGCGCGCGTCGTGCCCTGCGGGTCGATGAAGCCGCCGCGCGCACTTCGAGTGCGGCCACCGTGCGTGTCAGTAAAGCGACCTCATCGCGGAGCGCTTTATGCCGACGCCAAAAGAAGGCGGCGCCCAACGCCATCACGATGGCCTGCCCCAGGAGGAGGAGAGCCATTCCCATCAGTCCGGCGTGTTAACCTATTGGAGGCCTGTGGACACCCCAAAAGGGGAGGTGAGCTCTGCACCGCGTCCTTCGTTACCGGCAGGCCACAGCGGAACCACGCTCCAGTGAGGGCTATGGCGCTAATTTTCTGAGGAATTTCTGCGTTTGGCCGTGACCGCCCACATAGGCCTCGGCGCCGGTCGGATCCGCAATCTTCGCCCACTGATCGCGAACAGTTTCGGCGGTGGCGCCGGCTCCGAGGTTCGCACCGTCAGTCTCGTAGATGTTCGAAATCGAGAACACCCCGGCGCCGGCCGTCACAATCGCGCCATTCGGACCGTCCTTGGAGGCCAGATAGACAACGCCCGGCGTCACATATTCGGGCGCGAGCTTTTCCAGCATTTCCTTCGGCATCAAATTCTCGGTCATGCGCGTGGCGGCGACCGGCGAGATGGCGTTGATGCGGATGTCGTTCTTGGCGCCTTCCAGACGAAGCGTGTTCATCAGGCCGACCAAGGCCAGTTTCGCCGCGCCATAATTGCTTTGGCCAAAATTGCCGTAGAGGCCGCTGGACGAGGTCGTGACCACGACGCGCCCGTAATTCTGGTTGCGCATGATCTCCCAGACGGCCTTTAGCGGCTTCACGGTGCCGAGCAGGTGGACGTCCATGACGGCGGTAAAGTCGGCGAGCTCCATCTTGGAGAAGCTCTTGTCGCGCAGGATGCCGGCGTTGCAGATCAACACGTCGATGCGGCCCCAGGCCGCCATCGTGCGCTCGACCATCGCCGCCACGCCTGCGTCATTGGTGACGGACGCGCCGTCGGCCACCGCTTCGCCGCCTGCGGCTTTGATCTCGGCGACCACGGCGTCGGCGGCGGATGACGAACCGCCCGATCCGTCCACAGCGCCGCCCAGATCGTTGACGACCACCTTGGCCCCGCGTCGGGCGAATTCGAGCGCGTGGCTGCGACCCAGGCCGCCGCCCGCGCCGGTCACGATAACAACTTGGCCGTCAAAGCGAATATCGGACATGAGACCCCTCGAAATGCGGGTCTGTGATGAAGATTGCGGCTGGAACGGTCAAGCGCGGCGCCCCGCGATTGCGGGCGCCGGCTTGTCGCACTAGCGTCACGCAATCGCCGGGGGATGGCTTTGATTTATTCGCTGGAAAACGCGCGCAGCCTGATTGCGGTTGTGCTGATCATTCTGATCGCTTGGCTTTTGTCCGAGAACAAGAAGCGCTTCCCGTTCTTTTTGACCCTTGGCGCGATCGCCGTGCAGGCGGGTCTCGTGTTGTTGTTGTTTGCGATTCCGAATTCGCAAGCGGTGTTGAGCGGGGTGACTGCGGCGGTGGATGGCTTGGCCGACGCCAGCGATCGCGGCGCGCAATTTGTGTTCGGCTATTTGGGTGGCGGTCAATCGCCGTTCGCGACAATCCCGGAGGGCGGGCAATTGCCCTTCATCTTCGGCTTTCGC
Organism: Hyphomonadaceae bacterium JAD_PAG50586_4; assembly: GCA_023242925.1. Lineage (GTDB taxonomy): Bacteria > Pseudomonadota > Alphaproteobacteria > Caulobacterales > Aquidulcibacteraceae > Vitreimonas. The sequence continues at coordinate 1,581,678 of CP096134.1, forward strand.
GTGTTGCCGCTGATCCTGGTGATCTCAGGGCTTTCGGCGCTGCTTTGGCATTGGCGCATTCTGAAATGGATCACGCGTCTGTTTGGCCTGCTGTTTGAGAAGACGATGGGGCTTGGCGGCGCTTCGGCGCTTGCGGTGGCGGCTAATATTTTCATGGGCATGGTGGAAAGTCCGATCGTCATCCGCGCCTATCTCGACCGCCTCTCGCGCTCGGAGATTTTCCTGATGATGGTGGTGGGCCTGGCGACAGTCGCGGGCTCGACCATGGTGGCCTATGCGGTCATCTTGGGGCCGGTGTTGCCCAATGCTGCTGGGCACGTTCTGGTGGCGTCCATCATATCCGCGCCGGCGGGCATCTTGCTCGCGCGCATCATGATCCCCGAGGAACGCAAGGCGACCGAACTCGATTACGAGGTCACGCTGAAATATGAAAACTCAATGGACGCGATCACGCGCGGCGTTCAGGACGGCGTGATGGTGGCCGTGAACGTGGCGGCGTTCATCATCGTGTTCGTAGCCTTCGTTGGCATCGCGAACAATCTGCTGGGGCTTGCGCCGCCGCTCAACGGCGAGCCGGTCACGCTGCAATCGCTGTTTGGTTATGTGTTCGCGCCGGTGGCGTACATTATAGGCATTCCGTGGGAAGAAGCGCACGCGGGCGGCAACATCCTGGGCGTAAAGCTCTTCCTCACCGAATTCATCGCCTATATTGACCTTGGGAACATTCCCGCCGACGCGATGAGTGAACGTACGCGCATGATCCTCACCTACGCGATTTGCGGTTTCGCCAACGTCGCCTCGGTCGGCATCATGACGGGGGCATGACGGTGCTGATGCCTGAGCGCCGCTCGGAGATACTAAACCTCGCCTGGAAAGCCTTGATCCCTGGTTTCATGGCGACCTTGATGACGGCGGCGATTGTAGCGGCGCTGCCGGCGCAATTGTTCGGAGGCTAGCGATGAAGCTCTATATCGCGCCTTACGCGCCCAATCCGCGCCGAGTGATGATGTTTCTGGCGGAGAAAGGCGTGAGCGATATCGAGATCGTCACGCTCAATCTGCAAGAGGGCGAACACCGGACAGAGGACTTCAAGAAGAAGAGCCCGCTCTCGCAAATCCCGACGCTTGAATTGAATGACGGTCGAACGCTGACCGAAAGCCGCGCCATCTGCTCGTACATAGAGGCGCTGCATCCGGAGCCCAATCTGATGGGTCGCGATGCGTTTGAGCGTTCGTTCGTCGAGATGTGGGACCGGCGCATGGAGCTTTTGTTCTCCATGCCGCTGATGATGTGGGTGCGGCACGGCAATCCGGTGTTGGCCGCGGTCGAGCGCAACCAGAATGCCGAGGTCGCGAGCTACAATCAGGGCCAGGCCATGCGTATGGCCAAATGGCTCGATAGCGAGTTGGCGACGCGGCCCTGGATCGCGGGCGATCAATTCACGATCGCCGACATCACGGCCTGTTGCGGCGTCGATTTCGCCAAAATGAATCGCTGGCGGCCGGGCGACGATCTGCCAAATTTGAAGCGCTGGCGCGAGGCGATCGGTTCGCGCGTTTCAGGGAAAGTCGCCGCCTAGGCGTGGTTGGCGTGCAGCTGCTTGCCCAGATCGTCCGCGCGTTGGCCCAATTTGGCGCGTCGGCGCATGAGCGCTTTCACGGCCCGCTCGGCAGCGCGATCGTCGCCCGCGAGGGATGGATGTGATGCAACGCGTTCCAGCAGCAAGAGCGCGTCGCGCTCGTCTCCGAGCACTGCGCCAAGCTTATCCGAGAGCTTGCGGCGACGCTTCGTGGGCCAGGCATGGCCAAGCAGGCTCGCCGCGTAAAAACGATCTTTCTCGCGCTTGCGCCATTCATGGCGGCGCGCAGGATCGTCCGATCCGCAGCCGCGGCGGCGCGCAAGCCGCGCGCGGCGCATGATGCGTTTGGCGCCGCGGCGAATTTGCCCAGCGGATGCTTCCGGCCAAACAAGGGCGAGCGCCAGCAAGTCCTTAAGCCCCGCGCTTACAGCTTTCTCGTCCATCGCCGCGAGCGCCTGCCGCTCAGCTTCGATCCGTTCGGCTATGGCGACGAGCGCTGCCGAAGGCTTTTGCTTTGGCGCGCGGCCAGGGCGCGCGCTGATTCCGAAAGGGCCTCAAGGTCGCGTGCGACGGCCAATTGGCGCATCACGGTGCGTGCGGAATCGTTGAAAACTGATGATAATCCGGGTGCGCAGGTGCGTCCGATCCGCGCCAACGCCCGCGCGCGTTTGACGCGAACGCGGCAGCGATGCACGCCCTTGGCGTCGCCGGCGGCGGTCTCAAACTCAACGAGTGCTGCGCGCAATTCTTCGCTGAGCGCCGCACGAAGATCGAACGCCTGTTCAGGCGAGCGCATGTGAACCCCCATTCCCCGCTCATGTTCGCGGGCGAGGATTGATCTTCTTGAGCGTGCCGGAAAATGCAAGCAGCGGACGTGAAGCTTGTGTAATCAAACCGCGGACGAATACGAGCGATCGTGTGTCGCGCAAGACTTCGCCGCGCGCTTCGACCAATCCATTGAGATCGCCCGCGCTGATAAACTCGCTGTTGCAGGTGACTGTGACAGCATGCACGCCGCGCAATTCGTGATGTGCGATAGCGAACAGAGAGAAATCCGCGAACCCCATCAGCGCGCCGCCATGCAGAGCGCCGCCGCCATTGAGATGGTGGCGCTTGGGCTCAAAGCCGGTGCAGATCGAGCGGTCGTCCTCGATCTTGAAGCAGAGTGGGCCGATGTGGGTCTCGAACGGATCGGCGCCGGCCCCCAAGTTGTCCAGCCGGCGAACGGGCCGTGCGTCAAGACAATGGGTTTGCCGTAAGGTTCGGCGACGTCGTTCATAGTTTGCTCCTGCTGCGTTCCGCGTGCTGGCATGCTAGAGCCGGGTGGGCAAGGGCTGGGACATGCGGTTGATTTTCGCGCTACTTTCGACGTTGCTGCTGGCGCAATGCGCCACGCCGGGGCGGGATAGAGGCTTTGAGGTGGGGGCGCCGAGGATGCGTACGTCATCATCGGGATTGCCAAAGCGCCCAATATCGACACCCCGCATTACGACATGCTTTGGCGCTTGGTCGATGAGTCGGGCGCCTTCGCCGAGTACGACGACACGCGCAGTCTCGACGTCGAGACCAACAGCAATTCGATCCGCGTGCGCGGCATTCCCGGTGAGTTTGTCACGGCGCGTATTCGCCCCGGCGTTTATGCGCTCGACGGCGTCTATTCGATCATCCGCGACCAACGGGTCAATTATTACGCCGATGGGCTCGTGCTCGGTCCTGAGCGGCCGAGTTTCGAAGTGCGCGCGGGCGAGGCGATCTATCTCGGTATTTGGCAGGTTGATCTGGAGGATACCCGCGCCGTGACGCGGCCTTGGCGCGTCGATGGCGCGGATCTTCGCGCCGCGATGGAGCACGTCGATGATTTACACGGCGAAGTGCGCATCCGCCAAACCGTGCCGCGTTCAGTCCCGTGCACGCCCCAGCGCATGAACACGATGAGCCAGCGCCGCGTCTGCTGAGCATTTGAAAATGACCTAACGGCGCCATAGTCGCCATCACGCTGACCAAGTAATGGATCGCAGCATGGACACCAGCACCCTCAATGAATTGCTCGACGCGGTGCGTCGCTTCGTCAATGAACGGCTCATTCCGCTTGAGGCCAAGGTCTCGGAGGACGACGCGATCCCCGATGATGCGCTCGCGGAGATGCGCGCGCTTGGCATGTTTGGGCTTTCAATCCCGGAAGAGTTCGGCGGGCTCGGCCTCTCGATGGAGGAAGAGTGCCGCACGATGTTCGAATTCTGCCGCTGCTCGCCGGCGTTTCGCTCGGCCTTCGGCACCAATGTGGGCATCGGCAGCCAAGGGCTCGTCATGTTCGGCACGCCCGAGCAGAAGGCGAAGTACCTTCCGGGCATCGCCGCGGGCGACATCGTCACCTCGTTTGCGCTGACGGAGCCCGAAGCCGGTTCGGATTCCGGTTCGGTGCGGACGAAGGCTGAGTTTCGCGGCGATCATTACCTGCTGAACGGCTCCAAGCGCTACATCACCAACGCGGCGCGGGCCTCGCTCTTCACCGTGATGGCGCGCACGAACCAGGAGGTGAAGGGCGGCGGCGGCGTCAGCGCCTTCCTGGCGCCGCGTGATCTGCCGGGGCTTTCGGTCAGCAAGCCTGAAAAGAAAATGGGCCAGCAGGGCGCGCACATTCACGATGTGAATTTCGATAATGTGAAAGTGCCGGTCGAGAACCGTCTGGGCGAAGAGGGCCAAGGCTTCCGCATCGCCATGCAGGTTCTTGACCGCGGTCGCTTGCATATTTCGTCGGTGTGCGTCGGTGTGGCCGAGCGTTTGATCGAAGAGAGCGTGCGCTATGCCGCGGAGCGCAAACAATTTGGCCAGGCCATCGCCAGCTTCCAGATGATCCAGGCGATGTTGGCCGATTGCCGCGCGGAAGCGAATGCGGGTCGCGCCATGGTGCTGGAAGCGGCGCGCAAGCGTGACCGTGGCGAAGACGTGGTGATGGACGCCGCCGCCGCGAAGCTGTTCTGCTCGGAAATGGTAGGCCGTGTGGCCGATCGCGCGGTGCAGATCTTTGGCGGTTCGGGGTACGTCGCGGACTTTGGCGTTGAGCGCTTCTATCGCGACGTACGCATTTTCCGCCTCTACGAAGGCACCAGTGAAATCCAGCGTGTGATCATCGCGCGCGAAATGATGAAGCAGGGCAAGTAAGCGGCATGCCTGACAAGCCGAGCTTTCGCTTTCACCCTGACGCCTATGAGCACGATTGCTTCGAGGAATCGGATGAGCCGTGCGCGGCGTGCGGGCGTCCATGTGTGTGGAAATACACCCACCACCTCTATGCACTGCCGCCTGAGCCTGCCGCGATTTGCGCGCGCTGCGTCGCCGATGGCAATGCGGCCAGGGCCGTGCCCGGGGGCGATTATAGTCTGCACGATTGCGGCTTTGACGAGGAGCCTTCCGACGCGCTGGTGGCCGAAGTGGAGCAGCGAACGCCGGGATTTGCGACGTTCAACCCATTCGTCTGGCCGGTGCGGGATGGCATGCCGTTGGCGTTTCTCGGTTTCGGCGAGGACGACAATCTTGCTGCGTTGCCGCAAGTGAAGTCCGCCATCGCCGCACTGGGCGTGGAAATGGGCGGCGAGGTCGCGCCGACTTACGCCATGATCTTCAAGACATTGGACGGCGATAAGTACGTTGCGACGCTCGATCTGGATTGAGCGCGAGGTGAAGGCCCATGTCGCCTAAGGACGAAACCAAATCGCAGAAAACGCTCGTAGAGCACGCTAGGGGCATCGCCGCGTTGCCGGGTGAGAAGCTTGCCGAGTTGAAGGCGTTCGGCGCCGAAAAGCTCGAACAGACGATGGCGGCGTTTCTCAACGCGCTGCCGGCGCTGCGCCAAGCGGGCTACGAATTGCGCGAATTCGAGATCGAGCTCGGTATCACGCCCAAGATCATCGCCCATTTCATGCCGTTAGCTGCAAGCGACGATGAGATCGCTGCCGCGCGCGAGGCGCTGAGGGACAACAAGATCGGCGCGTCCATGCTGAGCGTGCTGCGTCGCGCCGGCGATGTGCACCGCCAGGTCAAAGTGCCTGGCTTCCAGTGCGCGCACATGGAAATTGACGTCGGCGTCATTCCTGCTGTGCGCCTGCGCTATCGCGCGGACGACGCGATCTAGCGTCGAGTGGTCGGTCGAAAAACCGCAATAGAGTGTTTGCGGCGCGTAGGTTTTGGCAGTTGCGTTTGCCAATTCTCAAGCGCCCGCGCGCATATTGCCCATCCCTTAACGGGGTGAAGGGTTTTGTGGCTAAGGCGTGCATTCAAGAGCTCCATCGCGGGTAAAATCGCGGCGGCCGTGCTCATCTCGACGATCCTGGTCACGGCGGCGGGGTCGACGGCGGCGTTTTTGGTCTATCGCCAGAACGCGCTGCGCGGCGCGTTGAACGTCACGCTGGCCTATCTTGAAGAGCGTCAAAAGACGGAAGAGCGCGTCTTCGAGGATATTCGCGACATCCATTCGTCCGCTCAGCGCTTGTATGAACAACATCTAAAGACGACCGATCGCGGCGCGGCCCTCAGAGCATTCGAGCGGCTCTTTCCTGTGCAAGCGGATGGTTCGCGCCGCAGCGTCGATATGTTGTTCGACGGCGGACGCGCGACCGATGGCGTCAATGTCTTCGGCGTTGGCTCGTTCATGGCCAATGGCGGGGCAATGACCGCCAATGAGAAGATGGAGATTTACGCCGCCTATCTCGTGCTGCGCGATCTGGGGCCGATCATTCTGCCGCGGTTGGATAATCTTTATTTCTTCACGCCCAACAACCGCATGGTGATGTTTGCGCCAAATCGCGAGGATCGGCTGAATTTCTACCGCCACGAGGCGCCGGCGACGTTCGCATTCCAGCATGAAGAATTCGCCCTGATCTCCACAGTGAGCGCAAATCCGGCCGCGCTCACGCGATGCACGGGGCTAAGGCGTTTTATCACCGACCCAACCGGTCAGCGTTTGTCCTCGGCGTGCATGACCCCGCAGGACATTGACGGCCGACGTGTCGGCGCATGGGGCGCCAGCATCACGATGGCGGACGGCTTGCGCGCCTCCGTGGCGAGTGCGTTGCCGGGCACCAGCAACGCCATTCTAGATCGCCAGGGCGGTCTGATCGCGCACGGTGACCTGATTGGCGCCGATGCGGCGCGCAATATTGGCGCGGTTTCGGGCAGGCTTGGCGTTGTGCAGATTATGGAATTCATCCGCGCGTCGCAGGCGGATAGCGGTGTCTTGCCGCGCGTGGTCAACGGCAATTATGTCGTGTTCGCGCGGATCGATGGCCCCGATTGGATATTCCTGTCGATGGTGCCTGAGGAGATTGTGGCGCGGTATGCCAGCCATAGCGCCGGCATGTTCTTCATCATCGGCGTTCTGGCCGTTCTCGCGCAGGTGCTGCTGCTGGCCTTCCTCATGTATCGCTGGGTGGTGCGCCCGACACTGCGCCTCACCGAAGCGGCCAGCGCCAATGCGAGCCTTTGCATCGAGGATATCGCCCAGCGCGACGACGAATTGGGCGAACTGGCGCGCGCGCTCACGGCGCGAGACCAACGCGACGCGGAGCGCTTACGCGCGCTGGCCGAGGCCAGCGATGCCGCTCAAGCGGCAAGCCAGGCCAAATCGCAATTCCTCTCGGCGATGAGTCATGAATTGCGCACGCCGCTCAACGCCGTGATTGGCTACACGGAAATCATGCGTGAGGACGCCGAGGAGGCCAAGCGCGCCACGGATGTCGCGGATCACAATCGCGTCCTAACCGCCGCGCGCAGATTGCTGCACTTGATCAACGAAGTGCTCGATCTGTCGAAAGTTGAATCCGGGCGCCTTCAGCTCGAGCTTGAGCCCGCGAACATCGCCGAGCTCACCAACGATGCGCTCGACGCGATCCGGCCACAGGCCGAGGCGAACGGTAATAAACTCTTCATCGATGCGCCCGCCAACCTTCCGCTCGGCTATACCGACAATTTCAAGCTCGGGCAGTGCCTGCTCAATCTGCTGTCGAATGCTTGCAAGTTCACGCGCAACGGCAAAATTAGCGTCCGTGTTCGTCATGAGGACGGCTTGTTCGTATTCGATGTTGCCGACACCGGCGTGGGCATTCCCGCTGATAAGCTCGAAAATTTGTTCCAGCCCTTCGTGCAAGCCGATGCGTCGACAGCGCGCACCTTCGGTGGCACTGGCCTTGGCTTGGCGATCACGCGCCGCATGGCTCAACTCATGGGCGGCGATGTGACGGTGATCAGCACGCCGGGCCAAGGTTCCGTTTTCACCTTGAGTGTTGCGGTGTCGCTCGGTGAAGAAGGAAAAACCGTGGTGGAAGCAGCGTAGGGCTAGGATTCCGCTACAGCATGCGCACATAGGCGCCGTGGTGCGAGCGCTCGACAAATTGGTGGCGGAGATTCACGCATGCCGCGCGTGCGATCTGCCGCATGATCCGCGCCCGGTCGTGTGGGTGCATCCCGACGCCCAGATTCTCATCGCGGGCCAAGCGCCTGGCCGGCGCGTGCACGAGACTGGCATTCCTTGGAATGACGCCTCCGGTGATCGTCTGCGCGCTTGGCTGCACATGGATCGCGACGCATTCTACGACAAGACAAAGATCGCGGTCGCGGCGCTGGGCTTCTGCTTTCCCGGGACCGTGAAGGGCGCGGATCTTCCACCGCGCCGCGAATGCGCCCCACTTTGGCGTCCGAGACTTTTGCCACTGTTGCAGAATGTACGTTTGACCCTGCTGGTCGGAACGTACGCGCAGCGCTATCATTTAGGGGCTGCGGTGAAACGAACTCTGGGTGAGACGGTCGGCGCTTGGCGCGACTATCCGCCGGAGGTCATGCCTTTGCCGCATCCATCTTGGCGGAATAGCGCATGGCTCAAACGCAATCCCTGGTTCGAGGCGGACGTTTTGCCCGAGTTGCGGCGCAGAGTTTCATTGGCCTTGCGTTGATGCTGATCGGGGCCTGCGTGCCGACTGTGCAGCAGGCGCAATCGCCGCTGGCGGAGTTTCGCGGACCCGGTTTCGATGTCGCGAATGAACGCTTCTATTCCTTCGATGGCGCGCCGCTTGGCCTGACGGCGTGGCTGCCAGTGGGGCAAGAGCCGACAGCCGTGCTGATCGCGCTGCACGGCATGAACGATTATGCGAATACGTATTACCTGGCGGGGCCGTGGTTCGCGCAGCATGGCGTTGCGCTCTACGCGTACGACGCGCGTGGCTTCGGACGTTCGCCCAATCGCGGGGTGTGGGCTGGCGAGCGCTTGATGACGGAAGACCTGCGCACGGCTGTCGCGGTGGCGCGGCGCACGCATCCCAATGCTACAATCGGCGTGATCGGCGACAGCATGGGGGCTGCGACCACGATCGCGACGTTTGGCGAGCCCAATGCGCCGCAGGTTGATCGCGTCGTGCTCGTGGCTCCGGCGGTGTGGGGCTGGTCGACCCTGCCGGACACGTACGCGCTGACGCTCTGGGTCGGCGCCCACACCTTTCCTTGGCGCGCCGTCTCGCCGCCGCGCGGCGTTGTGCGCACCCGCACGGCCTCGGACAATCGCGAGGCGTTGCTGCAAGCGGGACGCGCGCCGCACATGATTTGGAGCACGCGTATCGATGCGTTGTATGGTTTGGTTGGCCTGATGGAGAAGGCGTCCGAGCGGGCTGCCAATCTCAGTGGCGATGTGCTCTTCCTTTACGGCGCAAACGACCAAATCATCCCGCGTAATTCGGCGCTCCGCGCTGCACGCCGCCTGCCGCGCAGCGTGCGCACCGCTTATTACGAAAACGGCTGGCACTGGCTGCTGCGCGACCAGCAGCGCGAGGTCGTTTACGAGGATATCTTGACCTTCCTGCGCGATCCTGCCGCGCCTTTACCGTCCGGCGCGCCGCCGCTCCTGCCGATCGTCCAAGCAAATCGTTAACGGGATTGTCCTAGGCTCGCCGCGCTATGGCTGCGGCGGCTGCAAAACCCCTGTTCGACAAGCGCAAGATGGCGCTTGCCAAAGCGCGTTTCCGCGCCTGGTGGGAAGGCGAGCAATTCGATGAGGATGCCGCCCTGGCCGCGATCGAGGCCGACCACGTAGCGGCCAATGAAAACGTCGACCAAGGCGAACTCGAAGAGGAGCTCTTTGAGTTCGACATGCCCCCGCGCCTCTCGGCGCTCCAGGTGCTCTGGGGCGAGGCACGCATTCGTCCGGGCGAGGAGAGCGCGGACGGCCTGCAGGTCGCGCGCCTTGGCTTGCAAGCAGACGGCGTGCTGGCGCTGTTTGGGCCGGGGCTGGCGGCGCCGCTTGTGGCGGTTGCGGCAAAGCATCCTGGTCGCATCGAAATCTATGAATGGCGCGAAGAGACGATCGCAGCGCTTCGTCATCAAGTCAAAGAAGCAAAGCTCACCGATCGTGTGAACGTCACGCTGATCGATTTGGAATCGCATGCGCTGCCCGCGGGCGCGTTTGACGGTCTCTTCAGCACGGACGATTTTGCCTATGCGAGTTTTCAGCCGCACTTGGCGCAGCAGATCATGAAGGGCCTGAAGCCAGGTGCTTGTGCGGTAATTGAAGCCTACGTTGGCTTCAAGGCGGCTGAGTTCGCCACAGCATTCGCATCGTGCTTCGCCGAGCCGCAAATCCGCCCGCACGGCGATCTGTTGAAAGTTCTCACGGACACCGGCCTCATCGTTGAAGGCGATGAGGACATCACTGACGAGTTCTTGGCGCTTGCGCGCACGAGTTTCCTCGGCTTGGGCCAGAAGCTTGCGGATGCGACCAAGCTCAGTGTCGCCGCTGCGCGCGAATTGGCCTGGGAAGCGGAAGCGTGGAAGACGCGCCTGCGCCTTCTCGCGCAATTGCGCCTGCAACGCCGCCGCATCATCGTGCGCCGGCCGATGGAAGAAGTCGCGGTTGAGGCGCAAGCGGAGACCGTGAAACCGCAAGCGCCGGAAAATGAGCCTGAGCCGGACACGACCAAGCACCTAGAGATCATGCAGAAGGTCCTGGCCGAGACCGACAAAAACAAAACGCGTTAGACCGCGAACGCAAACGCACCCGTTGGCGCCAGCTCCACATCGACAGTCTCGCCCAAATTGATCCGCGCCGGCGCCAAAGCGCGCCAGATCAGGCCTCGCGATTCCAAACGCACCAGATCATGCGCGCCATGCGGACGCACATCCAGAACACGCACCCCGGCGCCGGCACGAAGCGCGATAGCTTCCGCGCGCACCGCCACATCCGCCTCGGCGCCTTCCGCGAGATGCGCCGCAGCGACATTGCCGAACGGTGTTTGCACGACACCACTTTGGACGCGCCCGCGATAGGAATTGATTGGTCCGAGCGCGGCGGCGACGTGGAGCGATGCGGGCCTGTCATAGGCTTCGCGTGGCGGAGCCTCTTGCAGCATTCGCCCAGCCTTCAAAATCGCCAAACGATCCGCGACTTGCAGCGCATCCTCGGCGTCGTGCGTGACGAAGATGGTGGTGGTCTTGGTTTCGGCGAGGGTCGTCAGTGTCGCGTCTCGCAATTCGGCGCGTAACACTGGGTCCAGACCGGAGAAGGGCTCATCAAGCAACACCGCGCGCGGCGCGGGCGCCAGAGCGCGGGCGAGTGCGACGCGCTGTTGCTCGCCACCGGAGAGTTCGTGCGGATAGGCGTGCGCGCGATGCTTGAGGCCCACGCGATCGAGCCAGCGCAGCGTTTTCTCGTCACGTTCAGCGCGGGCGAGTTTGTCCAGGCCGAACGCCACGTTTGCGCCGGCGGTCAAATGCGGAAACAGCGCGTAGTCCTGAAACACCATGCCGATACGGCGCGCTTCGGCCGCCAATGTGCGGCTTGGTGTAGAAACGATCTCATCGCCGATGCGCACTTGGCCCGCGTCCACGGCTTCGAGCCCGGCGATCAAGCGCATGATCGTGGACTTGCCGGAGCCGGAGGGGCCGAGCAGCGCCAGCACCTTCGCTTCGGGCGCCGTGAGCGAAACCGAGTCCAGCGCCGCAACGCCCGCATATGCACGGCTCACATTTGTGAGTGATACGCTACTCATGCGCGCCTGCCCTTGTTTTCGCGATGCCGCGCGTCAGCAGCAATATCGGGAGAAGGCCCGCGACGAAGATCAACAGCGACGGCGTCGCCGCTTCAAGCAAACGCTCGTCGCTTGCATAGGTGCTGGCTTTTACGGCCAACGTGTCGAAGTCAAACGGGCGCAAGATCAAGGTCGCAGGCAATTCCTTGAGAATCTCCACGAACAAGATGAGCGCCGCCGCCGCGAGGCTCGGCGCGGCGATCGGCAAATCGACGCGCAGGAAGCGTCGCCAAGGGCCCGCACCCAGCGTCCGCGCTGACGCATCGAGGCCCCTCGAGAGTCGCGCTAGGCCTGCGTCGATGGGCTGAATGCCGGCCGACGCGAAGCGCGCCGCGTAGGTCCACAAGAGGGCAAGGACGGCGACGCCTGCGCCAAAGCCGCCAACCCAACCGGCCTCACGCGCCATGCCAAAAAGCGCGAGCATGCCCATCGCGATCACAGCGCCGGGCGCAGCGTAGCCAATGCTCGCTGCAAGCAGCGAAGTTTTTCCAAAGGCGCCGATGCGTCGCGCGGCGACAGCGATAGCGGCGGCAAGTGCAAGCGTCAGCAGCGCGCCCCCGGCGGAGAGGGTGACGGAATTGACGAACGGCCCAATCACGTCTTCGACGTTTGCGTGCACTAAGGCGAGCCGCGTCAGCCATGCCAGCGGTGCGATGGCGCCGAGCACGATAAGCGCCGTGCAAAACACAAATGCGCCGGCGCCAGCAAGTGAGTTCAATTCATATCGCGGCAGGGGTCGCCACCGGCTTGAACCGCCGCCGAACGCAGCGCGTCCGCGCGCGTAGCGCTCGATGATGAGAAATGCCACGGCCGCAAGCAACAGCACGGAGGCGATCTGCAGCGCCGCTTGCGAACTGCCATGTGCGTACCAAGCACGAAAGATCGCAGTGGAAAGCGTGGTCAAACCAAAGTGCTGCGCCGCACCGTAATCCGCCGCGATCTCCATGCACGCCAGAGCGCCGCCGGCCGCGATGCCAGGGCGCGCCAACGGCAACGCCACGCGCCAGAACACAGAGAGCGGTTTTGCGCCAAGCATGCGCGCTGCTTCAATCGCGCACGACGATTGGCTGACGAACGCTGCACGCGCGGCGAGATACACATAAGGATAAAGGCCAACGGCGTAGATGAAGGCCGCGCCCCAGAAGCCTTCGACGCGGTACGGGATCAGTCCGCCCGCCCAGGTGAGGCTCGTGTAGGAATAGGCGAGCACGTAGGACGGCGCCGCAAGCGGGATCACGAGCAGCCATTCGAACACGCCCCGGCCCGGGAACTTGCACAGGCTGACCAGCCACGCTGCGCCCGCGCCGAAGACAATCGCGCCGCCGCCGCCTGCGAGCATCAACGTGAACGTGCCGACCGCACCGTCGCGCGTGAGGTTGGCGCCGAAAGTCGCGCCTTCGCCCGTGCCAAACATGGCGAGCAGCAACACGATGGCCACCGGGGCTGCGCACACCAAGGTCGCCAAAGCGGCTGCGAGCGCCACGCCGTCCAGGCGTAACGCTCGCGTATTAGAGACCGGAAGTGTGTCCGACGTGCTCATGCGCTCGCCGCTTCTAACGCGCTTGCGCTTAGCGCCAACCGACTTCTTCGAAAATGCGCGCCGCTTCCGCCTGATGGCGACCCAAAGCGTCGAGCGGGATGTCCTCTTCCTTGAAGCTGCCGAGAGCCACCAGACCGGGCGCCGCCGGAATTTCCGGGCGGATCGGGAATTCGACGTTCAATGGCGCGAGCATGGTTTGCGCGGCGTCGCTCACCAAATATTCGAGCAGCTGCACCGCCTTGTCGCGCCGCTTGGCGTGCGACGTGACGCCCGCGCCCGAAATGTTGATGTGCGTTCCGGCGCCGGCTTGATCCGGGAAGACCATACCGATGTTTTCGGCAATCGCGCGATCGGCCGGGTCTTCCGATTGGAGTAGGCGGAAGTAATAATAGTGATTGCAGATCGTGGCCTGCGCTTCGCCGGCCGCTACAGCCTTGATTTGATCGGTGTCGCTGCCTTGGGGGTCGCGCGCGAAGTTCGCGCGCACGCCGGCTGCCCAGGCGCGTGCGTTCTCAACGCCGAGCCGTTCAATGCGTGAGGCGAGCGTGGAGAGCTGATACACGTTGGTCGAGCTGCGCGCGACGATCTGACCGCGGAATCGCGCATCGGCCAGATTGTCGTACGAAGCGACTTCTTCCGCGCGCACGCCATCCTTGCGATAGACGATCACGCGCGCGCGCTTGGTGAAGCCCCAATAGGCGCCGTCCGGATCGCGCAGACGCGCCGGCACACCGGCCTCGAGCGCTGGCGTCGTCAGATTCTGCAGGAGGCCCGCGTCCTTGATGCGCCAGAGATTGCCGGCGTCGGCGGCGACCACGAGGTCCGCTTCGGTCGCGTCGCCCTCGGCGCGCAGGCGCTCCAACAATTGCTCAGCATTGGCTGGAAGCACGCGCACAGCGATGCCGGTGGCTTCTTCGAAGGCGTTGTAGAGCAGGCGATCGGCGTCGTAGTGGCGCGCCGAGTAGATGTTCACAAAATTCTCGTCGCCACCGCCCGAACTCGGGTTGCAGGCGGCCAGCGCGGTGGCGGACGCGCCAAGTGCGAAGGCGCGGCGGCTCAAATTGAACATCAGGGCTACTCCCAGCCAAAACTTGCGAACTATTCGCAAATGGCCCGGAATGCGCTGGAAGGTCAAGCCCGCGCGCACAGGGCCGCTTGACGCAGGCCGGGCGTCGCATCATGTTCCGCGCCCTTCGGACCCCAGCTTCTGGGCGGCGGTTCGGGCGCGTAGCTCAGCGGGAGAGCACTCCCTTCACACGGGAGGGGTCACAGGTTCAATCCCTGTCGCGCCCACCATTTCCGATAGCAGCCTTTCGGCCAGAGCGCCGTTATTCCCAGCGTGGGTCGGTGATGCTGAAGAAGACGCGTGCGGATTTTTTGCCGCCGGCGAGGACGGCGTGCGGCGTGGTGGAATCGAATTGGAGGCTGTCGCCGACCTCTAGCGTCAGCGGCGCGTAATATTCGGTTTCGACGATGACGCTGCCTTCCACCACCATGAGAAATTCTTCGCCGGGGTGAGTGACGAACGGGCCATGCTCTTCAAGCGAGTGCGCTGTGAGCTCGGCGATGCCGGCCACCATGCGGCGATAGAGAAAGTCGGTGCAAAGATATTCGTAATCGCCGTTGTTCTGCGACACGCGATGACCTTCGCCGCGGCGGGTCACAGTGCGCCAGCCGCTCGCGTTCACCGGCTGCTGCGTGCGCGTCTCGTCGGAGCGCACCATGCGATTGACGATCTGGCTGAAATCCGCGTCGAGCGCGCGGGCCAGCGCGTGTGCGCGATCGAACGAGAGCGTGATCTGGCCGGTCTCAACGCGCGACAGCGCCGATTGCGAAATCTTCGAGCGCTCGCTCAAATCCTTTAGCGTCCAGCCGCGATCGGCGCGCAATTTGCGCACCGCTGTGCCGAAGCTGGCTTGATCGAACGGCGTTTCTTCACTTGACGCTTCCCGCGGCTCGGGACGCGGCTCAGCATTGCCCGTGCTCAGGATCAGATGATTGCGCAGATCACGGACGTCCATGAATTACCTAGCCCCATAGGTCGCTCGTAAATGGCCCGACCACACCATTCCTGTACGTCATGGCGCTGAGCCGGTCGCCCTTCAGCGCGAGCGGGCCATCCAAATCAGCGATACGCGCCTTCTGCGATACGACAAAAGCAGGGGCCATAGCTAGAGACGTGCCCAGCATGTTGCCGACCATATAATCCAGGCCACGCTCCAAAACCGTATCCGCCAGGAGCAGTGCTTCGGTCAGGCCGCCGGTCTTGTCGAGTTTGATATTGATCATGTCGTAGCGGCGCGCGGCGGCTTCGAATTCGCCGCGATGCAGGCAGCTTTCGTCGGCGCAAAGCGGCACTTCGCGCGGCATGCCTTCGAGCGCTGCATCTTCGCCGCGCGGCAGCGGTTGCTCAATCATTTCGACTTCGGATTTCGCGAACTCCGGCAGGCATTCTTGTAGGAGCGCGAGCGTCAGGCCCTGGTTGGCGTCGACGATCAGGCGCGCATCCGGGCGCGCGGCGCGAACGGCGCGCACCCGTTCGATCGGCCGGTCGCCGTTGAGCTTCAGTTTGAGCAATTTGAAGCTTGATAGCGCGGCTGCGGCTTTGCCGGTGTCCTCGGGGGAATCCAATACACCGATGGTTTGGCACGTCGTCAGCGGACGATTGTTGAGGCCGGTCTGCGTCCAGACGCCCTTTCCGGCCCGCTTGCAGTCCAAATCCCAAAGTGCGCAATCGATAGCGTTGCGGGCGCCGCCTGGCGGCAGCAGCTTTTGCAGGGAGTCGCGATCCAATCCGGCTTCTAACTCAGCGCGGATGGCGTGGATCTGGTCGAAGGCCTTATCGACGGTGTCATCCAGATAATAGACACCCGCGGCTTCGCCGCGCCCAATATGAGCACCCTCCGCGATCTCGACGACGACGCAGTCGAGCGCGGTGAAAAGGTGACCCGTGATCCGGAAGGGGGCCAGCATCGGCCAATGCTCGATATGGATCGAGACCTGTCGTTTCACGCCCAAGGCGTCCTCCCGCGATCTTGCGCGCCGTCTCAGCTGATTTTCAGGACGTTTGCGCAAATGCAAGTACGCACAAAACCCGGGCAGAATCTACTGTCTGTCGCAAATCCGGGAGCAGATTTGGTGCGTCGATCTGCATAATGCAGTTGAAATATATAGAAAAAGGCAAGTCAGCCCGATAGTGCAAATATGCAAAAGCGCTTGCAAAATTTGAAATGGCGGGCAATCTGGCGGCCTCGGGCAAGCTAGAACCCGAGTGGGGAGAGGGTCGACACGATGTTGAGCAAGCTGAAAGGCTGGGCCGCGCCCGTTGCTGCGCTGACGCTATTGAGCCTGGGCGCTCTGCAGGCCAGCGGCCAAGTCGCGCCGACGCCGGAGCAAATTCAGGAAACGGCCGTCGATCCCGCAGCGCCTCCACAAGTCACCAGCAACGACGTCAATGCGTGGCTGGACGGCTTCATGCCGTACGCGATTTCCAACGCAGATATCGCCGGCGCGGTGGTGACGATCGTACGCGACGGCCAAATCGTCGCCAACCGCGGCTACGGCTTCTCGAATCTCGAAACGCGCACGCCCGTCGATCCGGACACGACGCTCTTCCGTCCAGGCTCGATCTCCAAGCTCTTCACTTGGACCGCAGTGATGCAGCAGGTGGAAGCCGGTCGCATCGATCTCGACGCAGACATCAATACGTATATCGACTTCGAAATCCCGGCCTATGAAGGTCAGCCGATCACGATGCGTCAGATCATGACGCACACGACGGGCTTCGAAGAAGTCATTCGCGACCTGATCTCCTCTGATCCCGCGTCTGGTGGGATCGCGCTCGGCGATTATCTGAAGAACCACGTCCCAGCACGCATCTATCCGCCCGGCACAATGCCGGCCTATTCGAACTACGCCACGGCGTTGGCGGGTTATGTCGTGGAGCGCGTCTCGGGCGAGACGTTCGCCGACTATATCCATGCGCACATCTTTCAACCGCTCGGCATGCAGCATTCGACGTTTGTGCAGCCACTGCCGGAAGCGATGAATGCAACGATGTCCGGCGGCTACAAGAACGTGGCCGACGGCGAAGCGCAATTGTTCGAGATCATTCCGGCCGCGCCCGCGGGCTCTCTGACGACGACTGGCCCCGACATGGCGCTCTTCATGAGCGCCCATCTCAACGATGGCGCGGGCCTTATGAGCCCGGAAACGGCGCGCCTGATGCACGAGACGATCGACCAGCAATTTCCGGCCGTGAACGCGATGGCGCTCGGCTTCTACCAGGAGAATTACGGCGGCCAACGCATTCTGGCGCACGGCGGCGACACGCAATGGTTCCACTCGAACCTGTCGCTGCTGATGGATCAGAATGTCGGCGTATATGTTTCCTTCAATTCCGGCGGCGGCGGTTCGCTTGGCGCGACCTTGCTGCGCTGGGAATTCATGTCGGCGTTCGTCAATCGCTATTATCCCAGCGAACGCGCACCGGATGGCGAGCCGCTCGCGACAGCGCTCGAACATGGCGCCGCGGTTGCCGGCGACTACGATAGCGCGCGTCGCTCGGAAACTAGCCCACTGCTCGCCGCCTACTTCCTCGGCCAGACGACGGTGTCGATGTTGCCTAACGGCGATCTCGTCGGCCCCGGCCTGCCGGATGTGAACGGCCAGCCGAAGCATTGGCGCGAGGTTGAGCCGTGGGTGTGGCAAGCGCTGGGTAGCGACGAGCGCATGAGCGCGCGCGTTGATGAAAACGGCGTAGTTACCGCTATCGCGTTTGAGCCGCTCTCGTTCGCGATCCCGTCGACGCGAGCGCCCTGGTATCGTTCCAAGTCGCTGTTGCTGCCGCTCTTCGGCGCAGCCCTTGGCGTGCTGCTGCTCACGCTGCTCAGCTGGCCGATCCGGGCGCTGGCGCGCCGCGCCTTCAAGACGCCGTTCCCGTACGAGGGCGGACGCGCAACGGCGCATCGCCTGGCGCCGGTCGCGTCGCTGCTGGCCGTTGGTTACATCGGCGCCTGGTTTGCGTTCGTGATGTGGCTGATGGAATCGCTCACCAGCAATAGCGGCAACACGGCCCCGACGCTGCTGACAGTGCTCTATGTCGCCGGTCTGTTGCCGATCCTCGCGGTGGCGGGCGCGGCGTTCGCGAACGTCTCGCTGTGGCGTGCGCCATCGACCTGGTTCGCCAAGATTTGGGGGCTGCTCGTGTTGCTCTCGGCGCTCGTCATCCTCTGGTTCGCATTGGTGATGAACTTCTTCAGCTTTGCTTACAGCTACTAAGGCGAACCCCAGTGGCGGTCAGTCAAAGCGAAGCGGGTGCGGTGAGTTCAGGCAAAGGCCTTTTCGGCCATCCGCCGGGACTCACCGTGCTCTTCCTCACGCAGACCTGGGCTGAGTTCTCGTACTTCGGCCTGCAAGCCATGCTGGTTCTCTACATGACCCAGCAACTCGGTTTGCCGCAGGCGCAATCGTCGATCATTTTCGGGATCTACACGGGGTGCGCGTTCTTTAGCCCGTTCATCGGCGGCTTCCTCGCTGACCGGTGGCTCGGTAGAACGACAAGCGTCGTGATCGGCGGCGTGTTGATGATGCTTGGCCATTTCGCGATGGCGTTTGAGTCGCTGCTCTTTCCCGCGCTCGCGCTTGTAGCGATCGGAAATGGGTTGTTTCTGCCGCCGCTCGCCGTGCAAGTCGGTGCGCTCTACAAAGAGGGCGACACACGCCGCGATCAAGCCTTTAGCGCCTATTACATGGGCATCAATCTCGGCGCCTTTAGCGCGATCATTCTGTGTCCGTTGCTGGCGCAGCTTTATGGCTGGCATTGGGGCTTTGCCGCAGCTGGCTTCGGGATGGCCTTTGGGCTGATGCTCTATCTCGGCTTCAAGAAGCACTTGCCGCGCGAATTGCCGCGCGTGAGCGCCCAACAAAAGACGCGCACACCACTTTCAAAGGCCGATTGGAAAGCGCTGACCACGCTGCTTGGAATTATCGCCGTCGTTATCCTCTTCCGCATCGCCTATGAGCAGAGCGGCAACACGATCACGCTGTGGCTGAGCGACCGCACCGAACGCACGCTAGGCGGCTTCGAGATTCCGGCGCCCTGGTTTACCTCGCTCAACCCACTGCTGATTATCGCGCTCACACCGCTGCTGATGATCTATTGGCGCAAGCGTAAGGAAGCGGGGCAGGCCCCGAACCTGTTTCGACGTATGGCCTTGGGCTGCGCCCTCGCGGGGCTCGCGTGCCTCGTCATGGTGGGCGCCGCTTTGGCCTTTAGCGCCGGCGGCGGCGCGGCCGTCAGTTCGCTCTGGGTGATTGCTTATTTCGTGTTGCTGACGCTTGGCGAATTGCTGGTGCTGCCGGTGGGCCTTGCACTCTTCGGCACGCTATCTCCAGTGCAAGTCGCGTCGATGATGATGGGCGCGTGGTACATCGCCAAATTCGTCGGCAGCTTGTCGGCTGGGTTCATCGGCACGCTGTGGCTGACGATCCCGACGGAATTCTTCTTCGCCATTGGCGCCGGCTCCACCTTCCTCGCCGCGCTCATCCTCTTTTGGATGGGCCGCGCGCGTGTCGCTGCGAACGCGAGCTAAGCCATGAGCACCGAGCAGGGCGCGCCGACTTGGTTTCAGCGTTACCTGCTGCCGGGCTTTGCTTTTAAAGCCGTCGTCATCGGCGGCGGCTACGCGACCGGCCGTGAGCTGGCTGAATTCTTCCTGCCGCACGGGCCAAACGGCGGCGTGCTCGCAATTCTGCTGGCGATGGTGATGTGGAGCGGCATTTGCGCGCTCACCTTCCTCTTCGCGTATTCGACGCGCAGTTACGACTATCGCGCGTTCTTCAAGAAGCTCCTCGGCCCGTTCTGGATCGCGTTCGAGCTCGCCTATCTGCTTTTCATCGTGTTGATCCTCGCCGTGTTCGGCGCCGCCGCCGGCGCGATTGGGGCCGCACTCTTCGGCTTGCCGCAGCTTGCAGGCGCCTTGGCGCTGGTGGTCTCGATTGCGACCGTGACGGCCTTCGGCAATGCAGCGGTGGAAGGTCTGTTCAAATGGGTCACGATCTTCCTCTACGCCGTGTATGCGATCTTCGCCGTGCTCGCGCTCTCCTCATTCGGTGACGCAGCGTTGGCGAATTTCGCCACGCCCACGCCGATGGGGCAGTGGTGGATCGGGGGCTGACCTACGCCGCTTATAACGTCGTCGGCGCTGTAGTGATCCTGCCCGTGGTGCGCCACCTCACCAGCCGTAAGGACGCCATCGTGGCCGGCCTGCTCGCGGGTCCGCTGGCGATCTGGCCTGCGCTCGTCTTTTTCATTTGCATGATCGCGTTCTACCCCGCGATCGCCAATGAGACGCTGCCGTCCGATTATTTGCTTCGTCAGCTCAACCTGCCGATCTTCCACATCATCTTCCAAGTGATGATCTTCTCAGCGCTGCTGGAGAGCGGCGCGGGCGGGGTGCATGCGCTCAACGAACGTATCGCGGGCGTGTGGCGCGCGCGGCGTGGCAAGGAGCTTTCCGCACGAGCGCGCCTTAGCATCGCGTCGATCATTCTCATCGGGGCCGTGTTCATCGCTGACGCTGTCGGCTTGGTGAATTTGATCGCGCAGGGCTATCGCGTCCTGGCCTACGCCATCCTGGTCATCTTCGTCGCGCCGCTGCTGACGATCGGCATTTAGCGCCTGGCGCGCTTGCCAAAACACGACATCCAAACGGCTTAACGGCCAACAGCATTATGGGAGGTGCGATATGGGGCGAACCTTGAGAGCAAGCGTGATCGCGCTGGCGTTTTGTCTCGGCGGTACGGCCTGGGCCGATCCGCCAGCGAATTTCGACGCGCGCGTCGAAGAAATCCGCAATCAAGTCGGCGTGCCCGGCATGTCAGTGACCATCGTCGAGAACGGGCAGGTCACGCTCGCGCATGGCTATGGCGTACGCCGCTTGAACACCAACGAGCGTGTTGACGCGGACACGATCTTCCAGCTCGGCTCCGTCGGCAAAGCCTTCACGTCCGCCGCGCTTGCCGTGCTCGTGGATCGGGGTGAAATCTCATGGGACGACCCGGTCATCGACCACATCCCATATTTCCAAATGTACGATCCGTGGGTCACGCGCGAAATGACGGTGCGCGACTTGCTCGTGCATCGCAGCGGTTTGGGTCTGGGCGCTGGCGACCTCATGTTCGTGCCGCGCTCCTCGCGTTCGCGCGAAGATACCGTGCGCGCGCTGCGCCACATTCGCCCGGCCACCAGTTTCCGCAGCGATTACGCGTACGACAACGTGCTCTACGCCGTCGCTGGCCAATTGGTCGAAGAGGTCTCCGGCAAGACCTGGGAGCAATTCATGCGCGAGGACGTGCTCGTGCCCGCCGGCATGCGCACCGCGACCTCTGACCGGATTGAGCGCCGCCGCACGCGCAATCGCGCGTGGCCGCACGGACGCCGCGACGGGCCGATGGCCGGCATGGGCACGCAAGAGATGATGGACGATAGCGGCCGCGCCGAATTCGATCCTGAACTCGGCGCCAACGCAGCGCCCGCTGGCGGCGTCGCCGCGAGCGCCAATGATCTTGGTCGCTGGATCTCGATCCAACTCGCGCGGGGCGCGACGCCCGAAGGCGGGCGTCTGTTTAGCGAAGCGCAATCGCGCGAGATGTGGCGCCCCAAGTGCATGTTCCGTTCGGCCAGGCGCCCGATCCGGTGGCGGCTTCGACCCCGCAATTCAATTCCTATGCGTTGGGCTGGATGGAGCGCGATTATCAAGGCCATCGCTTGGTCATGCACACCGGCGCCGTGTTCGGTGCGCAATCGATCCTGATTCTGATCCCGGAGCGCAATGTCGGCTTCGCGATCGCCATCAACAGCGAAGATGGTGAAGCCGCGCTTGGCCTCGCCTATGAGCTACTCGATCATTATCTCGGCCGGCCGTATTATGATTGGGGCGCCGCCTGGCAGACCTTCGTGCAACAGCGCGATCAAGGCGCCGTCGCGGTGCTTCAACAGCAGCAAGCGTCGCCCGTGCCGTCACAACCTTCGTTGCCGCTAGAGCGCTACGCCGGCCGCTACGAAGATGCTTGGTATGGTCCCATGACCATTTCGCGCGCCGCCGATGGCAAGCTGATGATGAATTTCACACTGACCCCAGGCATGACCGGCGAGCTCACGCATTGGCAGTACGACACCTTTCGTGTCGACTTCCGCGATCGCCTGATCGAGCCGGCTTATGTGTCGTTCGCGCTCGACGCGGAAGGTGCGGTCGACCGGATTAGCCTCCGCCCAGTCTCGCCGCTCGCGGATTTCAGCTTCGATTATCAAGATCTGAACTTCACGCCGGTCGCGGCGGAGTAGGGGCGCATCAGGCCGCTTCTCACCGTAACGTACCAAGCGCGCTCCTCACCGGGGCGCGCTTTTCTTTGTGACGCGTGCGATGGCGCGACAATCGCACCATCGCGCAAGAAGAAGGGGCGGCTGCTTTCGCAACCGCCCCCGCTCTAGGTCAGCCCCTGACCCTAGAGCATTGTCTCAGAAGTTCGCCGTCAGGCTTACGCCGATTGTACGGGGACGCACAAGCACCGCGCCGCCGTTCGGTTCGCCGGGCGCATCCGGTAACGTCTCGCCGAAGCCGCCGAATTGCGTGATGGCGCGTTCGTCGGTGAGGTTCTTGGCGAATACCGCGACCGTAAAGGCATCAAATTCGACGCCCGCGCGCAGGTCGAGGATGTTGTAGCTCGGCAATTCGATCTGATCGGCGCCATAGAGGAAGCCGCCGACGCCCGGAAAACCTGTGGATTGTTCGCCCACATAGCGCCAGGCGCCGCCGACGTAAGCCGACGCATCGCCGAACGCGGTCCATTCGTAAGACACATCCAACGTGCTTGCCCATTCGGGCGCATAGGGAAGCGGGTCACCAGCAGCGCCGCCAACCACGATGGGGTCAGTGTCGTCGGTGAGTTGCGCGTCCGTGTATGCGCCTGACCACGCGATCGTCAGCGCGTCCGAGGGTGTGAAGGTCGCCGCCCATTCGACGCCTTGGCTTTCAGCGCCGCCGCCATTGGCGTTGCCAGAAACCGCGCCGTCGAACACCAGCAGCTGAATGTCGCTCCATTCGATGTGGAAGACGGCGGCATCCAAGCGCAACAGCCCATCGATCAGATCGGTTTTCACGCCGATCTCGTAATTGACGGTTTCATCGGGATCGAAGGTGGTGGGGATGACGCTCGGTGCGCCAAGAATGTTCGGGCCGCCCGGGCGATAGCCAGTGGCGATGCGCGCATACACCGTGGTCCGATCATTCGGTCGCCAACGCGGCGCAACCGAATAGGTGATGGCGTCGTCGCTAGAATCTTCGCCGCCATTGCTGACGGCGGTGCCGCCCTGCGTCATCGATTGCTCGTTCTCGGCATAGCGCGCGCCAACCGCGACATCGAATTGCGGTGTGAAATGATAGGTGACGCCGCCGAAAACCGCACGTTCAGTGTATTCTGAATCGATCGTGGCGGTGAGACCGCTCACGGTTCCAGGCGGCGTGCCGAAGAAAATCTCCTGATCAAGCAAGCCGTTTTCGTTCGTGTAGAAGGCGCCGAGCAGCCATTCGAGCGGCCCTTCGCCGTTCGAGGCGAGGCGGACTTCCTGCGTGAACTTGTCCTGTGGGATATTTTCGTCGAGGAACGACGGCAGACCAAACGCCAGCGTGCCGTCTTCGAGGTGGGCTTGCTCCAGCTCGCTGTAGCTCGTCGAAGAGATCAGCGACGCCCAGCCCAAATCCCAATCGATCGTGCCGTTGAGAATGCGATAGGTGACGTCGGACGACACCGAGAAAGGGCTGAACTGCTGGGTCTCGCCTGCGACGGGATCGAGCGTTTGGAAATAGGCGACCGAATCGGTGCCTTCGCTTTCGATGTCTTGTTGCTGGGCCGACAAGCGAATGGTGAGATCCTCGGTTGCGTTCAGCAGGAAGGCCGCGCGCCAGCCTGTCGTCTCCACGCCGTTTACATCTTCCACACCGCGGTCCGGATCATCGACGTAACCGCCTTCTGAGCGGCGCAGCGCACTGATACGCAGCGCGGCCTGGTCGCCGAGCGGCAAATTGACCATCGCCCGCGTAGCCCAGCTTGAATCGCCGCCCTCGGTAGATTCATACGAACCGCTGGCGCGGCCGAAAAACTCGCCTGGCTCTGGCGCGGTGGTGACGAACTTGATGATGCCGCCCAGGGTGTTGGCGCCATAGAGTGTGCCCTGCGGGCCGCGCAGCACTTCGATGCGCTGCACGTCATACGGATCAAGGTCGAGCGCGAGCACGGCCGCGTTGGCGAGCGACGTGCTCGAGCCAAACGGCGTTTCATCGACATAGATGCCGACTGTGGAGGCGACGCCGCCCGTGTTCAGGCCGCGCAACGTGACGCGCGAATTGCCGGCCTGGCCGCCGGTGACGGCAAGACCTGGCACTTGGCCCGAATAATCGCTGAAATCGTTCGCCTGCAAACGCTCCAGCGTTTCGTCGGTGATTGCGGTGATCGATTGCGGCACATCGCGCAGACGTTCTTCCCGCTTCTGCGCGGTGACGACGATTTCTTCGTGCGCACTCTCTTGAGATTGTTGCGCCTGCGCTTCGGCCGCCAGAGGCAGCATGGAAGCGGACGCCGCGAGCGCGATTGCTAGTCGGACGAACATGGAAACTCCTCCCCTGATACGGAGCGGGTGAGGTCGCCCGGACCCGCCTTCAGGCTAACAGACACCACAATTTCCACTTACGCAATAGTTTTGCGAAAACGCAGAAAATTCACGCAACACTGTGGCGTTGATGCAAACTCCCGGTTACGCTTGGGCGAACGGGAGGAATCCGAGATGTCCGACACAAGCGGTGTCAGTCAGGCGCGCCCGGGGGCTGTGATTAAGGAACAGCGCCTGCAGCGCGGCTGGACCTTGGCCGAGGCGAGTGAGCGCACCGGCATCCCGATTTCTACTCTGTCTCGTGTTGAAAACGATAAAATTTCATTGGGTTACGACAAGCTCGTCAAGCTCAGCCAAGGCTTGGACATCGACATCTCGCGCCTCTTTGGCGGCGCCGACGCGCCTGTACAGCGCGCTGTCACCGGCCGGCGCAGCGTCACGCGCAAGCACGAAGGCCGCGCCATCGAGACGCCGAATTACAGCCACCGCTACGTCGCCGCCGATTTGCTCAACAAGAGCTTCATCCCGGTCGTGGCCGAACTTCGCGCCCGCAGCCTTGACGAATTCGGCGAGATGGTGAGCCATCCCGGCGAGGAATTCGCCTTCGTGGTTGAGGGCACGGTCGATCTTTACACCGCGCTCTACGCGCCGGTGCGCCTCAATGTCGGGGATTCGATCTATTTCGACAGCGGCATGGCGCACGCTTATATCGCCGTGGGCGAGGGCGTGTGCCGCGTGCTCTCCATCTGCACCGGCGCCGAAGCGCAATTGGTCGCCGCGACCGAGCGCCAGGCCGCAAAGCCAGAACCCGTTGTCGTGCCCGCGCCGCCGCGCCGCGTGAAGGCCGGCTGACCCTCGCCATGCTCGACCTTCCGCGGCCTTATCTTCTCTTTCTCGGCGACATCAGCGAACGCGGTTACGCCAAGACCGCGCTTGGCCTGCGCGATTGGGCGCCCGAGCATTGCATTGGCGAATACAATTTACCCGGCGGCGTGAGCATCGGCTTGCCGCGTCTCTCACCAGCGCAAGCCAAAACCGCTGGTGCGCGTTCGATCGTCATCGGCGTCGCAACCCCCGGCGGCGCAATCCCCGATCATTGGCTGCCCACTTTGATCGAAGCGCTCGAGGCCGGGCTCGACATTGTCGCCGGCATGCACGCCAAACTGAACGACATGCCGGCATTGCGCAGCGCCGCGTCGCGTCTGGGCCGTCAGCTCATCGATGTGCGCACGCCGGCGTCCAATATTCCCATCGGCAACGGCAAAAAGCGCAGCGGCAAACGCTTGCTCACCGTCGGCACCGATTGCGCGCTGGGGAAGAAATACACGGCGCTCGCGCTCACGCGCGCCTTCATCGCGCGCGGCGTACGCGCGGATTTTCGCGCCAGCGGCCAAACCGGGATCATGATCGCCGGCGGCGGCATGGCGATGGATGCGGTGGTCGCCGATTTCGCCGCGGGCGCGGCCGAAATGCTGAGCCCCGAAAACGATTCCGATCATTGGGACGTGATCGAGGGGCAGGGCTCGCTCTTTCACCCTGCGTACGCCGGCGTGTCGCTGGCGCTGCTGCATGGCTCGCAACCGGACGTCATCGTGCTCTGTCACGATCCCTCACGCAAAACCGTGCTCGGCTTCAATGATTACAAGTTGCCGGATTTGCAAGAAGCCATCGATCTCACGCTCCGCCTGGGCGCGCGCACCAACCCTCACATCCGTTGTGCGGGCGTCAGCATGAACACGTCAGCGCTGAGCCAAGCCGAAGCGCAAAAGCTGTGCGCGCAAACCTCCGCCGAGCTCGCGCTCTCCGTCGCCGATCCCATCCGCGGCGGCGCGATGTTCGACGCGCTGGTGGAGGCGTGTTTAGCCTAGCGCGCGGCGGCTGCGCCAAGGTTTTGATAAGCCGCTTTGGCCCAAAGCAGACTCCCACCCAGCTCTGCCAAAAAGATATTCACGCACGCGATAGTGAATGTTGACAGCGCCCGATTTTGGTGGCTCACTCCCTTTCATTGGAGCGGCCGGCGGTCACGATCGGCGCTCAGGGGAGGAAATGATGAGGGCGATACTTCTCGCGTCGGCCTGCGCCGCCGCACAGATCGCGGCTGCCTTGCCGGCCTTTGCGCAAAACGCGAGCGATCAGAGCGATACCGACAACGAGATCGTCGTCACGGCCGAGCGCCGCAGCACCAATATTCAGACCACGCCGCTCGCGGTCACGGTGCTCAGTGGCGAGGACCTTGAGAATCGCGGCGTCACCACGGTCGATCAGCTGCAATTCGTGGCGCCGGGCGCCACGGTCAACAATTTCGGTCAAGGCATCGATTTCAACATTCGCGGGATCGGCAAAGCCGAGCACAACACGCAGACGACGACGGGCGTCATCACCTATCGCGACGGCGTAGCGACGTTCCCAGGCTATTTCACCGCCGAGCCCTATTACGATATCTCGCGCGTCGAAATTCTGCGTGGTCCGCAGGGCACATTCGTCGGTCAGAACGCAACCGGCGGCGCGGTGTTTGTGAGTTCGCGCGATCCGGTGATCGACGGCGGGTATCACGGCTACATTCAAGGTCAGGTCGGCAACTACAATTTGGTCGGCGCGCAGGGCGCGATCAATCTGCCGCTCACCGACACATTGGCCGCGCGCGTCGCCTTCAATACGGATTCACGCGATAGCTTCTTCGACACCACCGGACCATATAGTGGCGATGACGGCGTTTTCACTGCAAGCGGTCGCTTCAGCTTGTTGTGGGAGCCGAGCTCCAATCTCTCCGTTCTGTTCAAAACGGATTTGAATTATCTCGACCTTAGTGCGTACCCCGCCGAGCCTGTCTTTTACGATGACGAGCCGTTTGACATCACATCCAACGCCGAATCCACCGCGCTCGATCGCTTCATGCGCTCTGTGCTTCGCGTCGATTACGAGTTCGGCAATGGTGTGACGTTGCGCTCAGTCAGCGGCTATCAGGAAGGCAATTCAATTTACCGCGCCGACCTTGATGGCACGAGCGTTGGCAATTTCACGTTCCGCGATAGTGTCGATGAGACGATCTACTCGCAGGAATTCAACCTGATCTCGCCTGACGATGGCCCGATCACCTGGATCCTCGGCGCCTATTATCAGCACGACGAATACAATTTCCTGCCCGGCGAGTTCGTCATTGGTCTTCCCGAGGGAAGCCCGTTCAGCGAATACGTGCTTGACGGCACGAACCCGAAAGAAACCTCGGCTCTGTTTGGGCAGGTTACGTTTGATCTGAGCGATCGGTTCGAAGTGCAGGTGGGCGCGCGTTACGCGGAGAGCAGCACAGCGAACGACGTCAACGTCGTGCAATACGGTTTTCCAATCTCGCAACAGCAAGAAGCGAGCTGGTCGAACCTTTCCGGCAAAGTCGCGCTGAATTGGACGGTGAACGACAGCAACTTTCTCTACGCGTACGTGGCGACCGGCTTCCGCCCAGGCGGGCTCAACGTCCCGGTTGGTCTTGGGCTTCCCGAGCCCTTCGATGAGGAACTCGTAACGAATTACGAGATCGGCTGGAAAGCCGGCTGGTTCGACGGACGCCTGCGCACGCAACTCAACGCGTACTACAATGAGTACGAGAACTTCCAAGTGATCATTGGCTATCCGGATTTCCCGGTGCCCAATTTGAATATCGAACTGAACACGCCAAACCCGACAACGATGTACGGCATCGAAGCGCAGATCGAAGCCGTGTTCGGGGCCTTCTCGCTCGATGCGGGGCTCGGCCTCATGAACAGCGAGCTGGGTACATTCTACGCAACGGACCCGCGCATCGGCGGTCCCGCGGTGGCGTGTGATCCCGCGAGCGGCCCTGCAAGCGCGACTTGCATTGATTTGGGCGGACGATCGCAAACCTACGCGCCGGACTTCACGTTCAATGTGGGCGCGCAATATGTCTTCTCGTTTGCGAATGGCGACACGCTGACGCCGCGTCTGAATTACGGGCACGTCTCGCAACAATGGGCGACGCTCTTCCAGAATGAGGCCCGCGGCGATGAGATTGAAGCGCGTAACGTCTTCAACGGCCAACTCGCCTGGACGCACGGTGACTTCATCGCCACGCTCTGGGCCACGAATCTGACCGATCAAGAATACGTGGCGGCGTTGAATTCCGGCCTGCATTTCTACGGTATGCCGCGTCAAGTCGGCCTGCGCGTCACGCGGGTGTTCTGATGACTGGCCAAAGGCGCGTAATCAGCGTTTGCTCATGCGAGGGAGCTTCGCATGAGCGTTGGCCAAGAGACGTTGAATGTTAGCCCGGCCGCGCCGCACGCGCGGCCGGCGCGCGCGCCTGGTCGGCGCTCACGATCTTGACGTTCGTTTACGTGCTGAACTTTCTGGATCGGCAGCTGTTGTCGATCCTGGCCAAGCCCATACAGGACGAACTCGGCGTCACCGATGGCCAGCTTGGCCTGATCGGTGGGCTTTATTTCGCGGTGTTTTATTGCGTGCTGGCGATCCCTGTGGGTTGGCTCGCCGATCGCACCAATCGCACCAAGGTGCTCGCCATCGCCTGCGGGCTTTGGAGTGCGGCGACGGCGGCGTGTGGCTTGGCGGCCAATTATCCGCAACTTGCGGGCGCTCGTATGGCTGTGGGCGTCGGCGAGGCGGGGGTGTGCCGCCTTCGTACGCGATCATCTCGGATTATTTCCCCTCCGGCTCGCGCGGCACAGCTTTGAGCTTGTTCAATCTCGGCCCGCCAATCGGGCAAGCACTCGGCATCGCGTTCGGCGCTTCGATCGCTGCGGCGTATTCCTGGCGATCCGCCTTCATCGTCGTCGGCATCATCGGCGTCGCGACGGCTTTGATCGTTTGGGTGTTCGTGCGTGAGCCCAAGCGCGGCGGCCTTGATGCGCCGGCGACAGTGCCAGTCAGCGAAGCGGCAGCGGAGAAGTCGGGCTTCTGGGCCACGTTCGCGATGTTCTTCAAGCACCCCGTGTTGCTGCGCGTCGCACTTGCGTGTGGCGCGACCCAATTCGTCACCTACGCCGTACTCAATTTCACGACGCTCTTTCTCATGCGCGAGAAGGGCATGAATTTGAACGAAGTGGCGATCTATTATGCGTTGCTGATCGCCGTCTTTGTCAGCGCTGGCATGTATATCTCCGGTCGTCTAATCGATCGCTATGCACCGCGCGCCAAGACCGCCTTCGCCTATATTCCAGCGATTGGCCTGGCGCTTGCGCTACCATTGTTCGTCGGCTTCGTCTGGGCGCCGAGTTGGCAGCTTGCGCTCCTCTTCCTCGCGCTGCCGACCGGGCTCAACTATTTCTACCTCTCGCCGGCCGTGACGCTCGTGCAGGAAGAAGTGCGGCCGGATCAACGCGTGTTGTCAGGCGCATTGCTGCTCTTGGTGATGAATCTGATCGGCTTGGGTCTCGGCCCGACCTATCTCGGCTTCGTCAGCGATTATTTCCGCCCGACGCACCCTGACAATTCGTTGCAGATGGCGTTCTACACGCTGGCGCCATTCTATCTGCTGGCGATCGCGCTGTTCTTCTGGCTGGCGGCCGCGATCAAGCGTGAAGCGAAGGCGAGGAGTGCGGCGTGATGAAGGCGATCATTCGGCTCTGGGTGCTCGTCGCTGCGCTCTGCACCGCCGCGCCGAGCTTTGCGCAATCTGCGCCTGCGGTGGATGCGCCGGCTGGCCGTTTACGCGGCGAGGCGCTCGCGGGCGAGGTAAACGCGTTCAGGGGCATTCCATACGCGCGCGCGCCAATCGGCAATCTACGCTGGCGCGCGCCGGCGCAATTGCGCCGTTGGCGTGGCGAGCGCGATGCGACCCAATTCGGCGCGGCGTGCGTGCAGCCGCCGTCGCGCGGCGGCAGCATCTATCACAACACGCACGCGGCCATGAGCGAGGATTGCCTTTTCCTTAATGTATGGGCGCCCGCGAACGTGCAGGACGCACCGGTGCTTGTGTGGATTCACGGCGGCTCGCTGATGACGGGCGCGGGCAGCGAAGAAATGTACGATGGCGCACGCATGGCCGAACGCCATGGCGTGATCGTCGTCTCAATCAATTATCGTCTCGGCATCCTGGGCTATCTCGCACACCCGGAGCTCAGCTTCGACAATGGCGGCGTCTCCGGCAATTACGGTCTGCTCGATCAGATCGCCGCGCTGCGCTGGATCAACCGCAACATTGGCGCGTTCGGCGGCGATGCGTCCAACGTCACAATAGCTGGCGAGTCCGCCGGCGCGCTGAGCGTTATGTATCTGATGGCCGCGCCGGATGCGCGTGGCCTGTTCTCCAAGGCCATCGCGCAGAGCGCCTACATGATTTCGGCGCCTGAACTGCGCGGCTCGCGCTTCGGCGAAATTCCGGCGGAAGGCATTGGCCTCTGGCTCACCGGCCAAGTCGGCGCCAGCGACATCGCATCCATGCGCGCGATGGAGGCTGCGGCCTTGGTCGAAGCGGCGGGGCGCTCGGGCTATTTCCCGTTCTTGACCGTGGATGGCCGCGTATTGCCGCGCCAATTGGTCGACACATTCGACCGAGGCGAACAAGCGCCCGTGCCGATCCTCGCCGGCTTCAACGAAGGTGAAATTCGCTCGCTACGTTTCCTCGCGCCACCGCCACCGGCTGACGCGGCAACCTATGAAGCTGAGATTCGCACGCGCTACGGCGATCTCGCGGATGAATTCTTGCGTCTCTATCCATCCTCCAACCTCTCCGAGACCATGCTGCTTACGCCGCGTGACGCGCTTTATGGCTGGACCGCGGAGCGCTTGGTCGCGAAACAAACGGCGCAGGGCCACCCGTCTTTCCTCTATCTGTTCAATCACGGCTACCCCGCCGCGAACGAACTCGGCCTGCACGCCTTTCACGCCGCTGAAATCCCTTATGTGTTCGGCACGATGGATCGCACGCCGCCGCGTTGGCCGCGCGCGCCGTCAAGCTCAGAAGAGGCGGCGTTTACCGACGCCATGATGAGTTATTGGGCGACATTCGCGCGCAACGGTGCGCCGAGCGCCGAGAACGCACCGCAATGGCCGGCCTACAGCGCCGAGCAGCACTATATGTCGTTCGACGATGCGCCGACACCGGGTGTGAACGTCATGCCGGGCATGTACGAACTCAACGAAGCCGTGGTCTGCCGTCGTCGCGCGCAAGGCGGCGTCGCGTGGAATTGGAATGTGGGCATACTCTCGCCGCCGCTGCCGCCAGAGGCTGCGCAATGCAGATGATCGACGGCGCAATGCAGTCGTTTGCGTTGACGCTCGACAAATTCCTGGAGCACGCCGCGAAATGGCATCCCAAAGCTGAGGTGGTCACCGGCCGTGAGAACGGCCAAGTCGATCGCGTGGGCTATGGGGATTTGAAGGCCCGCGCGCTGCGCGTGTCGGCCGTGCTGCGTGGCCTAGGTGTGCGACGCGGCGAACGCGTGGCGACGCTTGCCTGGAACACGCAAGCCCATGTCGAAGCGTGGTACGCGATCATGGGCATGGGCGCGGTGTGTCACACGCTCAATCTGCGGCTCACGGCCGCGCAATTGGGCGACATGCTGATGCAATCGCAAGCGCGCGTGCTGATCGCCAGCGCCGATCTCATGTTGCTGGCGCGCAGCATCGCCGAGCATGCGCCCAATCTTGAGCGTATCCTGCTGATCGACGGCGCTGGCCGCGTGGAGGAGCAAAGCGCAGCGCCAATCGTATCCGCGCTGGAGCCGCTTATCGCCAACGCGCGCGGTGAGATGATCTGGGGCGAGTTCGATGAAACCGTGCCCTCGGGCCTTTGCTTTACCTCCGGCACCACGGGCGCGCCCAAGGGGGTCACCTACACCCATCGTTCAAGTTTCCTGCACACCTTGCGTGTGCTGCAGGCTGATGTCTTGGGGCTGAGCGCGCGCGACAATGTGCTCGCTGTCGTGCCCATGTTTCACGCCAACGCCTGGGGGCTGCCGTTTGCCGTGCCCGCGGTCGGCGCCAAGCTTGTTCTGCCGGGGCGTCAAACCGATGGCGCGCATTTGGCGAAGCTCATCAACAGCGAAGCGGTCACGATCGGCATTGGCATCGCGACGGTGTGGTTGGGGCTCGTCGAGCATCTCGAAGCGCATGGCGGCGAGACGCCGACGCTTCAGCGCGTCGTTGTCGGCGGTGCGCCGCTGCCGCCAGCGCTGATGCAGCGCATTGAGGAGCGCCTTGGCGTGGGCGTGCAAACGTCATGGGGCATGACCGAATTGTCGCCCGGCGGCACGTTCGCTGCGCCGCACGATCCCGAACGCATCGCGGCGGTCTCAGGTCGGCCAGCAATTGGTGTCGACCTGTTGCTGACTGACGCTAACGGGCAGGCTTTGCCCGAACAACGTGATGTCGAAGGGCATTTGCGCGTGCGCGGCCCAGCCGTTGTCGAGCGTTATTTTGGCGACGGCAAAAGCGCGACCGACTCGAATGGCTGGTTCGCGACGGGCGACCTCGCCAGGATCGACGCGACGGGCAACCTCATCATCACCGGCCGCGCCAAGGATCTCATCAAGTCGGGCGGCGAATGGATCAATCCCGTCGAGATCGAGATCGCACGTGAGCGCCTTGCCTGAGGTTTCCCTTGCGGCGGTGATCGGGCGCACTGATCCCAAATGGGGCGAGCGGCCCATTTTATTGGTGCAAACACGCGACGCTGACGAAATCAGTGATGACGATCTGCTTGCCCCATTGCGCGGCAAGGTGGCGCCGTGGTGGATTCCGGATGCGGTGATACGGTTGCCGCGCATGCCGCTGGCCTCCACCGGCAAAATCGACAAGATGCGTTTGAGAGCTGAGTATGGCGGCGCCTAAACCCAAGACGAGCACACGCGCCGCGGCGCCGAAAGCGCGAGCCAAGAAGGCCGCGGCCAAGTCGCGCCGGCCGCCGACGAAAGTGCAACAACGCGAAGAGAAGATGGAGCAGATCCTCGATGCGGCCGAGTATCTCTTCTCCAAGCACGGCCTGCATGGCGTGACGCTCAAGGACGTCGCCCACCGCGTTGGCGCCCACCACACGCTGGTGAATTATTATTTCGAGGACAAGAAGACGCTGTTCGACGCCGTCTTCGCCCGCCGCGCAGAAATCACGAGCACGCGTCGTCTTGAAGCGTTGGACGCGTATGACAAAGCTTCAAAGGGCAAGCCGACGGTCGAGGGCGCGCTGCGCGCCTTTCTTGACACCGACCTCGATCTCTACAGCCAAGGCGGCGAGGGCTGGAAAAATTATGGCGCGTTCGGCGCGCAAGTGTCGAACACGCCCGAAGGCGCCGAGCTTATGGATCAGCACTTCGATCCGGTCGTGCTGCGCCTGCTGGGCTTGCTCAAAAAAGCGCTGCCTGATTGCGCCGAGGCAGACATCTTCTGGGGCTATCATTTCGTCACCGGCGCGCTGATGCTCACGCTCGCCCGCACCGGCCGCATCGATCGCCTCTCCGGCGGCCTCTGCAAGTCCGACGATTTCGCCGCCATCAAGGACCGCATGGCCAGCTTCATGGCTGCGGGCTTTCTTGAAATCTGCAATCAACGCAGGTCAGATCGAAGCTGATCCCGCTCAATTGATCTCGCGCAAGGACGATGAGGCGATCTCGCCGGCGCAATGCTGTGCGAACGCTTCGAGTTCGCTGTCGTAACGGCAGGTCGCGCCATGGGTCACGAACACTTTGACGTCTTGATCGTCGGCGCCGGGATTTCCGGCGTGGGCGCGGCATATCATTTGAAGCATCAATGCCCGGACAAGAGCTTTGTTGTGGTCGAAGCGTTGGAGAGCTTCGGCGGCACGTGGCTCATGCACAAATATCCAGGCGTGCGCTCCGATAGTGACCTCTACACGTTCGGCTATCGCTTCAAACCGTGGCTGGGTGCGCCGATCGCGACGGCCGATGAGATACTCGCTTACATGGATGAGGTCGTCGAGGAGAACGATCTCGCACCGCACATTCGCTATCAGCACAAGATCACGTCCGCGGCGTTCTCGCGCAAAAGCAATCTCTGGACGTTGGAGGTCGAGCGTACGGACACAGGCGAGCGCGGTGTGTTTACCTGTGATTTTCTCTGGATGTGCCAAGGCTATTATCGCCATGCCGAGGGCTACACGCCCGATTGGCCTGGGCTGAAGGATTACAAGGGCCAGATCATTCATCCGCAAACATGGCCCGAGGACGCCGATCTCGCCGGTAAGGAGGTGCTGGTGATCGGCTCGGCGCCACCACCGCTACCGTCGTTCCGGCCATCGCTGGGACGTGCAAGCACGTCACCGTCTTGCAGCGCTCGCCGACCTATTTCATCCCCGGCCGCAACATCAATGAGCTCGTCGAGCTCCTGCGCCAGATCGATGTGGACGAGAACTGGATTCACGAGATCGCACGCAAGAAAATCCTGTTCGATCAAGATCAACTTACACGCCGTTCGTTCGAAGAGCCGGAGGCGTTGAAGGAAGAATTGTTGACGGGCGTGCGCGCGTTCCTCGGTCCAGACTACGACATGTCACATTTCACGCCACGTTATCGGCCCTGGCGTCAACGCATTGCCTTCGTGCCAGACGGCGATTTGTTCCAAGGCATCGCCGCGGGCAAAGCTACGATGGTGACCGATGAGATTGACCGCTTCACTGAAAGCGGCGTGCTCTTGAAGAGCGGCGAGGCGCTGAAAGCTGATGTCGTTGTAACGGCCACGGGATTTAATCTCAGCGTCCTCGGCGACATTCCCTTCCACGTCGATGGCGAGCCGGTGGATTTCGCCAACACCGTCACCTATCGCGGCATGATGTTTACGGGCGTGCCCAACATGGTCTGGGTGTTCGGCTATTTCCGCGCCAGTTGGACGTTGCGCGTCGATCTTCTTGGAGATTTCGTATGCCGCTTACTGAAGCACATGGACGACAAGGGCGTGCACCGCGTCGAACCGGTGATCCCCGCAGGTGACGCGGGCATGGCGCTGGCGCCGTGGATCGATCCGGAGAATTTCAATCCGGGCTATCTTTTGCGCGGGATGCACCTCTTGCCTAAGCGCGGCGCCAAATACGAATGGCAGCACACACAGGATTATTGGCGCGAGAAGGACGAAATTCCCGCTATCGATCTCGACGGCGAGGAATTCTCATACGGCTAGTCGGCGACGCGTTGGGCGGCGTGCTCGGCCAGCATGGCCATCGAAAGCGCGCGTGTGTGCCCGGCGGATTTGCCCATCAGTTTTGAGAAGGCGCGACCGAATAGACCAACGCCCATGGCGAGCACAACGCTCACCATGATGAAATCCTCGGCGTCGTTTGGCGTCATCCCGGCGCGATCGGAGAGTCTCGCCACGACTTTTTGTACTGCGCTGCGCACCATGGTCATGCGCTTGGCTTCGCCTGTCATTTCGAGCCACGCCGCCAAGCGCGCCACACCCGGCGCTTCGAACGCGTCGAAGAGCGCTTGCGCGCCCGCGGGTGAGGGCTCGGCGCTGACTTCGCTGATCGCCAGGATGCGGGCGACGAGGTCGCCCACCATGCGCTCCATGAGTGCTGTCTGCACGTCATCGATCGAGCCGAAATGGTGAAGCACCGAGGCGTTCGCGACGCTGGCTTCCGCCGCCACGTCGGCAAGCTTCAGCGCTTGCGGGCCTTGCGCCACCAAGAGGCGCTCGGCAGAGGCTAGAATGTTCTCACGCGCAGCCTCGGGAGACCGGCGCACGCGGGGAACCTTACGAACTTTTGTTATTGACATTTTTATCAGTAAAGCCGAGCTGAGGGCCTGAGGCAAGATGCAAGTCAAAGGCTAGGGAAGCTCGCCATGACCGACAAGCGTACACCTGACACCGTCACCATCGCCCCACGCGATATTCGCTTCGATGTCGATGCCGCAAAGCGGGGTCATTGGCTCAGCGGCGATCCGGTTGGCACCGCCGTGTTCAATGCGCTGTCGCTGACGTTCCCGGATGGCGAGCGCATGTTCATGGACGCGGTGCGTCATTATCGCGGCCAGGTCAGCGGCAAGCTTGCGGAAGATGTGCGCGGCTTTATCGCGCAAGAAGCCATCCATTCGCGTGAGCATCACCAGCTCAACCAGCTGATCGATCGCCAGAAATATGCCGTCGAAGAGATCGAAGCTGAGGTGCGCGAGCGCGTGGCGTTTGCGCGCTCAAATGGGCCGATGCGGATGTTGATCTCCACCATTGCGCTTGAGCATTTCACGGCGATGATGGCCGAAACGCATGCGCGTCACATTGATCTGTTCGACAAGGCCGATCCTGGCATCGAGCGCATGTGGCGCTGGCATGCGATGGAAGAGACCGAACACAAAGCGGTCGCGTATGACGTATTCTTAGAGGTCACGCGCGCTTGGACGCCGTTGCAGCGCTATTTGCGCCGTTGCATCTCGATGTCGATTATCACGTTCATGTTCACCGGCCACATCACTCGCTACGCGGCGCGCTTGTTGGAAGCCGATGGCTATGCGCCGAAAGACGCGGCGAAGGCGGTGAAGAAATATGTCTGGGGCAATCCCGGCATCTTTCGACGCGGTTGGAAGACGTATCTCGCCTGGTATCGCCCTGGCTTCCATCCGTGGGATCAAGACACGCGCCCGCTGGTCGAAAGCTGGAAGGCCGATTTCGACGCAAGCCCCGTTGCGGCTTAGGCCGCTTCGGCCACGCCTTGCGTTGGTTTGTACTTTGACGCGTCTGAGGTGAATTCGGCGTGGCCGTAGCGCTTCAGCAGGCCGCGTACGCGTTTCACCAGCACCTTGTCCGCCGCATCGCGCAACCCCGGTACTTGATCCGCGAGCTTGTACGCCGCCATGCGCGTGGTGATGCCGAGAGCCCCGAGCACGAAGATCGCTTGATCGCGCGGCGTGACGTCCACGCCCATTTGCTCCGCGACTTTGCGGTCGCCCTTCAGAAATTCCTTAAGGAAGAAAGTTTTCGCAAAACTGCGCTCAACCGAATTGTGCAAGCGGTTCGCGAACGATTTGTCCGGCGGCAGATAGGCGGAAAGTGTGGCGCGCACGAGTTCGCCGCAGGTCGTATCGTCATAGCCGCGACGGAGCGTTGAATTGCGCGCTGTCATCATGCGCACAACGCCTTCGGGGGTGTCGGCCAGCAGATCTTCCGGCAAGCCGAGCAAGAAGCAGCGATAGCGGCTGACTTCGACACGCGCGCGCTCCTCCGCCGTGAAGGTGCGCCGGCCTTCGCCGATCATTTTGAACGCCATCAGAAAGACCGGGATCAAGCCCGCGGGCATCTGATCCACCTGCGGAATCGGCACGCCATAGACGCTCGCATCCCAACGCCCTGAGCGGATCGCGTTATAGCGCACCATTGAGTGCATCAACCGCACCATCGCCGCCGCTTTGAAGCCCTCGCCGTGGCGCTCCAATGCACCGGGCAGCGTCGTCGTCGCGAAGAAGGTCGCGGTTTCGTTTACGCGGCGCGCAGCGCTTTCATTGCTGAGCGTGCCCGTGAGCGCCATTGGCAGCGCGGAATATTTGTTGAGGAAGGTGGCGATGAAGGCGCCGCGCACGGCGTAGGGCGCCAGGTGCGCGGTGGCGTTGCGCTCAAGCCGGCGCCTTCGCGCACCAGATCCATATCGACCCAAGCTGGCGTTTGCTCCATCGCGTGGATGAGTGCTGCAAGCTCCGGCGGCGCATCGGCGACATGCTCGATCCCGCGATCGCACGCGATCTGCAACAGCTCGATCAGTGTGCGGAAGCCGTATTTCGGCATCAGCATCGCGTAAGCATCCGTCACGACGTCGCCTAGCATCGTGTAAGCGCGCACCCGCTCGAGGTCCTCGTCGGTGACGGCGACGCCATTAGGCGCGCGCTCTTGAACGACCGCCGCTTTTGGATCGTGGGTGAAGCGCTCAGGGTCACGGTCGAAATCGATGCCGCCATAAATCGCGGGCAGCAGCGTCTTCTGCGCGGCGACCCGGGCCCAGACCTGTTCGATCGCATTCATCGCAGCTTCCTCACCCTCAATCGGCTGTCTACAATGTAAGTAAAGCTCACATTTGGGCTACTCGCTTTGCCAAGAACAGGCTGCGAGCCCCCGAGGAGATCGGTAAGTGGCTGACAAATCACGCAGAACGCCACGTCAGGCGCGGGCCGAAGGCACGGTGGACGCAATTCTCGACGCCGCCTTTCAACTTTTGGAGGCCGACGGGATTGAGAAGCTGACGACGAACCACGTCGCTCAGCGGGCTGGGGTGAGCATCGGCACGCTCTACCAATATTTCGCCAGCAAGCAGGACATCCTGGCCGCACTTGCCCAACGCCGCGCCAGCGCCGTCAGAGACGCGATCGCCGACACGATTATCCGTAGGCCCGAGATCAGTAGCGTGCGGCCAATCGTGCGGGCGCTGATGCACGGCTTCGAAGGTTCCCCAGCAACGCGCCAAGCCCTGCTGGACGCCATGTTTCTGCGCGGCGGCGACGGCGTGCTCGCGCAACACCACGGCGCATTCCTCGCTGCAATTGCAGGTAGGGCGCGCCTACAACTCGATCTGACGGCTGAATCTGCGTTTGTGCTCACGCACGCGCCCATCGCGTTGTTGCGCGCGGCGGCGGCGGAACCGGAACTTGGCCTCGATCCGGTGAGGCTCGAAGATGAGCTCGTGCGCTTGATGGAGGCCTACATTGGGGCGCTCGTGAGTATGCAGCGCCCCGAGAGCTGAAGCCGGGCGCTCTTGCGTTCGCGCAAAGCTCACGCCAGATCACGCAAGGACAGCCTATTTCGCTTGTTTTAGGCTGCACTCGCCAGGCGTTGATTGTGTTCCATTTTCCCCAATCGACGGCAGCCCTGTGAGCCGCCCCTGACCCAGTCTTGGCGCGACACATCGTTCAGGAAGACGTGAAGAAGACGGGAAGTCGATTGCGAGGCCGCCGCGACCTCGCCATATCGGCGCCTCGCTTGACGGAGAAGGTGGGCTCCAACAGGCGGAGCGTTAGTGGGGCTGACGCAAGGCGCGAAGCGGTTATTCGCGCGATAAGGCCCGGACCAAGTCATCCGGACCACAGATATTTCTGAGGTGGAAGCGGAATGGATCACGATTTCTGCAACGTCGACGGCGCCAGACGCCTGAAGCAGCGGATCGAGGAATACTGGCGTGACCGTGGGTTTAACGTCGAAGTGAAGCTCATTGATGCGGGCTTTGTGGCGGCCATGCGCTCGGCGCGCACGGACGTACGTAGCGACATGGTCAACGGTTTCCCGACAAAGCGCGCCGACAATGATGACGATCGCTCGTCCCCTAGCCGTCGCGGCTTGGTGGGCGCTGCGTAAGCGCCACGGGCTCCGCTGCGGCTAGGGGCGCGCCGCCAAGAGGCGGCGGCAGGCCGGCGTTAGTTCTGAATATCGATCTAAAAGGACGTCGGCGCCGAGTTTATCGGCGTCGGCGTCCAGATATCCAAAACTCACAATAATCACCGGTGCGCCCGCAGCGCGCGCCGCGCCGACGTCGATGGACGTATCGCCGATCATCACGGAGCGGCGCACTGTGCCGCCCGCGCGCGTCACGGCGGCGCGATAATGCTCAGGGTGCGGCTTGCGATCGGTGACGGCATCCGCGCCAACGATCGCGGAGAACCATTTCGTGAGATCGAGTGCGTCGAGGAGTTGGTTCGACAGCTCAGTGCGCTTGTTTGTGCACACCGAAAGCTTGGCGCCCATGCTGGCAAGCTGGCCCAGCGCTTCGCTGACGCCCGGGAAAGGCCGCGATTCAGCGGCGATGTCGGCCCGATAAATCTCAACGAAGGCGGTCATGAGTTGATCCAGGCGCTCTGGGCCGAACGTCACCCCGTGCAATTGCGCCGCGCGCTCGATCATGGCCCGCGCGCCGCGGCCCACCATGCGGCGGACGCTTTCCTGCTTGGTATGTGGCAGGCCCTCAAGATCCAGCGTGGCGTTCAGCGCGCGCACCAGATCGGGCGCGGTGTCCACCAACGTGCCGTCGAGGTCGAAAACAATGGTGGCGTCGGCCAATTCGCCGATGGTCATGGATGGCCCCAAACTCTGCACTTGCGCTAGAACCAGCGCTGGATTCGAGCAATTGGGTAAAAGCAGATGAGCCGAGCGCGGGCGGCGGTGATTTTGGCGGCGGGCCAGGGCACGCGGATGAAGTCCGATTTGCCGAAAGTGCTGCATCAGGTTGGCGCCCGGCCGATGCTGGATTGGGCCTTTGCCTCGGCGCGCGGCTTGGGCGCAGAGCGGGTGATCGTCGTCACCGGCGCGCACGCGCCGCAGGTGCGTGAACATGCAGCAAGGCTCGTTGGGGAAAGTTCCGTCGCCACGCAAGACCCGCCGCTTGGCACCGCGCACGCCGTGCGCGCCGCGGAGCAAGCGCTTGCGGGCTTCGATGGCGACGTTGTCGTCCTCTACGCCGATGCGCCGCTGGTAAAATCCGAGAGCCTCGCGGCGATGTTTGCGCTGCGTGAAGCGAAGGGCGGCATGGCCGTGCTCGGCTTCACTGCGCCGAACCCGTTCGGCTATGGCCGCCTCATCACTGATGCGGAAGGCCGCTTGCAGCGCATCGTCGAAGAGAAGGACGCGACGCCTGAAGAGCGCGCGATCAATCTGTGCAATTCGGGCGTGCTCTGCGCCGATGCTAAAGCGCTCTTCCAATTGCTGTCGATGGTGAAGAACGAAAACGCCAAGGGCGAATATTATTTGACCGACGTCGTCGGCCTCGGCCGCTCAGCCGGGTTTTTCACGCACATCGTTGAGGGTGACGAGACCGAAGTGCTCGGTGTGAACTCACGCGTCGAACTCGCGGAGGCCGAAGCCGCGTTCCAGCGCCGCCGCCGCCGCGCTGCGATGGAAGCCGGCGTCACATTGATCGATCCCAATACCGTGTTCTTCAGCCACGACACCGAGATTGCCAATGACGTGGTGATCGAGCCGAACGTGTATTTTGGCGCCGGTGTCAAAATCGGCAAAGGCGCGCGCATCAAGGCATTCTGCCACATCGAAGGTGCGGACATCGGCGAGGGCGCGCAGATCGGCCCCTCCGCCCGCTTGCGTCCTGGTACGAAGCTCGGCGCCAACGTGAAGATCGGTAATTTCGTCGAGATCAAGAATTCCACCTTCGGTCCGAAAGCGCAGGCGAGCCATCTGACTTATGTGGGCGACGCTGATGTCGGCGCGCGCGCCAATCTCGGCTGCGGCGCCATCACCTGCAATTATGACGGCTTCGACAAATATCGCACCACGATCGGCGAGGACGCCTTCATTGGCTCCGACACAGCCCTTGTAGCGCCCGTCACCATAGGCAAAGGCGCCTACACCGGCACCGGCAGCGTTATCACCAAAGACGTCCCCGATGGCGCTCTTGGCGTGGGTCGCGCCCGCCAAGTGAACATCGACGGCTGGGCCGATAAGAACCGCGCGAACAAGCAGAAGGCGAAGGACACGAAATGAGCGCTTCAGACCTCGCCAAGTTCAACGCCGCCCAAGCAGCACTCGCTTACATCAAGGACGGCATGGTCATCGGTCTCGGCACCGGCTCCACCTCGGCGCATTTCGTGCGTTTGCTGGGCGACAAAGTTCGCCAAGGCCTGCGCGTGAAGGGCGTGCCGACTTCGGAAGCGACGCGCAATCTGGCCGAGCAGGTTGGCGTGCCGCTGATCGAGATCAGCCAAGTGACCGCCATCGATGTCGACGTGGACGGCGCCGATGAGATCGACCCACAATTCCGCCTGATCAAAGGCGGCGGCGGGGCGCTGTTGCGTGAGAAGATCGTGGCGGCGGCTTCAAAGCGCGTTGTGGTGATAGCGGATGAGACCAAGTGGGTTGAAACGCTCGGCGCATTCCCGCTGCCCGTCGAAGTCACCCGCTTTGGCTTTGCGTTGACGGCGCAACGTATCAAGGAAGCGCTGCAGGCGACGGGTTGCGAAGGGGTTGAGGCCGCACTTCGCGTGTCCGGCAAAGCCAACGAGCCGGTCATCACTGACGGGGGCAATTACATTATCGACGCGCATGCCAAACGCATCCCTGACGCCAACGCGCTCGCCGCAGCGCTGCAACAAATCGCTGGCGTGGTTGAGCACGGCATTTTCATTGGCCTCGCGCATGTCGTCATCCTCGGCAAAGCCAAAGGCGCAGAGATGAAGGAGCTCTGATGGTGCGCAGCACGCGATGTATTGTCCTGGCCGCACCCGCGCGCGGCGTGCCCACAGCCGAGACATTCCGCCTGGAAAGCGCGGACCTGCCGGACACGCTCAATCCCGGCCAAGTGCTCACGCGCACGATCTATTGCTCCGCCGATCCTGGCACGCGTGCGCGTCTCTCCGATGGCCCAAGCTACGCGCCGCCGCTGCGTGCGGGCGACACGATCGATGGCTTCTGCGTTGGCGAAGTGATCGAGAGCGCCAACGATAAGTTCGCTGTGGGCGAGATCGTGGCGCTGGGCGGCGGTTGGGCCGAGCATGTGCTCTTCCCCGGCCGCGGCTATATCCAGAAAATCCCGCATTGCCGCGTGCCTCTTTCCTATTGGATCGGCGTGCTCGGCGTGCCGGGCATGACGGCGTGGTTCGGCCTAAAGCGCGTCGCCGCGATCAAACCGGGCGATCGTGTGCTCGTGACATCGGCCGCGGGGCCTGTGGGCGCAACGGCGGGGCAGATCGCGAAGGCGTCGGGCGCTGCGCGTGTCGTCGGTGTCGCCTCGGCGCCGACAAGGCTGCGTGGTTGCGCGAGGCTGGGTTTGACGACGTGGTGGATTACAAAGCAGTCGATGATCTCGGCGCAGCACTGCGCGCCGTATCGCCCGAGGGCTACGACATCCTGTTCGACAATGTCGGCAACGCGATGATCGATACGGTGATGCCGCTGCTGCGCATCGGGGCGCGCGTCGTCGTCTCTGGCCAAACCGCCGATTACAACACGCCCTACGACCAAGCGCCGGCGCTGCACAATACGCGCTATTTCATCGCCAGCCGCATCCGCATGGAGGGCCTCGTCGTGTTTGACGATTTGCGCGCGTTTGCGGCGGCGCAGGAAGAGTTGTGCGGCATGATCGAAACGGGCGCAGTCAAAGTGCGTGAGCACAAATACCACGGGCTCGAAGCAGCCCCCGGCGCGTTCATCGATCTTTTCCAAGGTTCGGCGTTTGGCCGACGCATTATTCAAGTGGGCGAAGAACCACATTAGGGAGCGGCGTATGAGCGAGTGGGTGGGGCGTGCGCGCGCGCTCAAGGGCGAGATCGAAGCCGCGCGCGCCGCGATGGATCCTGCGCGGCGCTTGCCCGATGAACTGGCCGCAGCATTCGCCAATGCCGGTCTCTACAAATTGTGCGTGCCGAACGCCTTCGGCGGCGGCGAGGTGTCGCCAGCCGATCTGGCGGAAACGCTGGAGGCGTTGGCCGAGGTCGATGCGTCGGCTGCCTGGTGCGTAATGATCGGCGCGACGACGGGCGCGCTCGCCGCCTATCTGGGTCCGCAAGCCGCGCAAGAAATCTTCGGCCCCGCCGATGCGATCGTCACCGGCGCCTAC
The DNA here is from genome assembly GCA_023242925.1 of Hyphomonadaceae bacterium JAD_PAG50586_4. Classification (GTDB taxonomy): domain Bacteria; phylum Pseudomonadota; class Alphaproteobacteria; order Caulobacterales; family Aquidulcibacteraceae; genus Vitreimonas. Next base: position 1,625,976 of record CP096134.1, read on the forward strand.
GCGCCGATGGGCCGTGCGTTGCGCGAGGGCGATGTCTATCGCGTCAGCGGCCAATGGAAATGGAATAGCGGCGGCCAGAATTCGAGCTGGCTGCTCGGCGGGTGTCTGCTGATGGAAAACGGCGCGCCGCAGAAGGGCGCGGACGGCGTGCCGTTGATGCGCATGATGGTGACGCCCGCGCGCAATGTGAGCTTCATCGACACTTGGCATACGGGCGGGCTCTGGGGCACGGGCAGCGGCGATATGGCGATGAAGGATGTCGCCATCCCCGCGGCGCACACGGTTTCGCTCACCGACGATAAACCCCGGGTCGCCGCGCCGCTTTACGCGTTCCCGGTGTTCGGGCTGCTCGCGCTCGGCATCGCGGCGGTAGCCAGTGGCAACGCCAAGGGCGCGCTTGGGGAGTTCGCAGCCGTGGCTTCAGGCAAGCGCATGCCCAACGGCCGCTCGCTAGCCGAGCGTGGCGTGACGCAGGCGATGTATGCGCAAGCTTATGCTGATCACAGCGCCGCGCGAGCGTTCCTTTTCGCTGAGATTGAAACCGCATGGCGCGAGGCTCAACAGGGGGCGGCGATCGGCATGGCGCAACGCGCCCGCCTGCGCCTTGCCGCCACGCATCTTGTGCGGACATCGGCCGATGTTGTGCGCCGCCTACAGGATTTCGCCGGCGGCGCCAGCGTGTTTTTGAGCGATCCGCTGCATCGCCGTGTGCGCGATGCGCAAACCGCCACCGCGCACATCATGATCGCGCCGCCAACCTACGAACTCACCGGGCGCGTGCTGCTCGGCGGCGAGGCGAGCACCGCGGAGCTTTAGACGCGCTTGGCTTGTGATTTCTTCTTGGTGGTCGTCGTCTTGGCCTTCTTGGTCGTGGTTTTTTCTTGACGACCTTCTTGACCGAGGTTTTCGCCGCCGCAGCGGCGGTGCGCTTAGCCGCGCATTTCGGGCAGGCGCAAATGTCCTTCAAATACTGATTGAAGTAGTTCTTGCCGTAATCGTAGTTCAGCTCTTCGCCCGGCTTGATGTTGCGCAGCGCGTGGATGAACACGCGGCCCTTATGGATGTTGGGCTCGCAATTGGCGCGGCAGGAATGATTGATGTAGCGCGCGGTGTTCCAGCGCGGCGCACCATCGATCGTCTTCTTTGAATTGATCTCGAACAGATACTTGGAGCGGCTGGTCTCTTCCTGCGCCTTGGTGATCTCGACGCCGGTGTATTCGATGATGCATGCCCCTTTCGGAATGGGTCCATCTGCGTAGAGGCCAAGCCCAGTGGCCGAGCGGCCCACGCGCAATTCGAAATCACCAGGGATGTAGGACTTTCTAGTCGTCATCGATTCTTCGCTCCGTGAAGCTCTAGAGCCTCAAACCGGGCGTGCTTGGCAAGCGTGACGTTGTGTCGTCGGTGCGGGAATAGGTCCAAAGCCACTTCGTCGAGCGAAGGCTGGCTGGGGTGCTAGGGATCGAACCTAGGAATGGCGGTACCAAAAACCGCTGCCTTACCGCTTGGCTACACCCCAAAACCGGCGAAGCGGCTAGATAGAGGCGCCCGGGCGCCGATGCAATGGGGGCCCGGCAGGGCGGCTAACTTTGTTCAGGTCTCGCGGTTTGGGCGGCGTTGCGTTAGCCCAAACCTCCCGCTATAAGCCCGCCTCCTCGGAGTATAGCTCAGCCTGGTAGAGCACCACGTTCGGGACGTGGGGGTCGTAAGTTCAGAATCTTGCTACTCCGACCATCTTTCCCGCTGCGCGTTTCCCGATAACGCTGCCCATATGAAATTGCATCGTCGCACCTTGGTTGGGGCTGGTTTGGGCCTTTGCGCGAGTACCGCTATGGCGGGCTGCGCTTGGGAGGAAGGCATGTACGGACTGATCGGTAAGATGATCGCCAAGCCCGGCCAGCGCGACGCCCTCGCGCGCCTGCTGCTCGGCGGCGCCCAATCCATGCCCGGCTGCCGCTCCTACATCATCGCCGCCGACCCGAGCGACGAGAAGGCCATTTGGGTCACCGAAGTGTGGGACGCCGAGGCCGACCACAATGCGTCGCTGCATTTACCTGAGGTCGGGGCGGCGATCCGCGAAGCGCGGCCGCTGATCGAGGGCTTTGGCGAGCGCTGCATCACCACGCCGCTTGGAGGCGCAGGCCTTGGTTGAGGACGCAAGCCCGCGCTTCAACGCGCAAGTGTTCACCCAAGTCATCAACCTGGATCGCAGTACCGATCGGTTGGCGACGGTGTCCGGCTTTCTGAAAGCCGCGGGCCTCGAGTACACGCGTTTCTCGGCCGTTGAAGGTCGCAAGCTCAATATCGATGAGCCGGAAATGCGCCGGCTGGTCGATGTGAAGAAGTGGATGCGTCGTCACCACCGCAATCCCACGCCCGCCGATATCGGCTGTTATCTAAGTCATTATTACGCCATCCAAGCCTTCCTGGCGCAGGACAAACCGTTCGGCCTGATCTTCGAGGATGACGCAGCCTTTGGCCCGGGCTTCATTCCCTTTGTCGCCCATGCGCTGAATGACCCGCATGAATGGGACATTCTGAAACTACATGCGCGCCATCCGGGCCCAATGGTGACGCGCCGGGAATACGGGGATGGCGTAAAGCTTTGCTCGTTTGTCGCTCGCCACGCCGGCACCACCTGCTACATGATCAATCGCCGCGCCGGCGCGGCGATGCTGAAGCATCTCATTCCCGCCGTCCGCATGATCGATTGGGCCTGCGACCAAGGCCATCTGATGCATTTGCGCGTGCGCACGCTGACGCCGATGATCGTCGGCCTGCAGGCGGTGGAAACAACACGTGACACTGGCGTGTCGCGCAAACGCTCATGGATCGAGAAGCAGACCGATCGCCCGATCCTGCCGCGCTGGCAATTGCCGTTCCGCCGGGTGTGGGATGAGATGCATCGCGTCAGCCACACGATGTTCGCCGATGGCGGCTTGGCTGCGATGCTGTTCGGGCCGAAGCGCTAAGCGCTCATCTGGAAAAACATCCAGAGGCCGCCGACGCCAAGGGCTAAGACCAGCACCCAGCGCATCGTTTCCGCCAGCGTGTGCACGGCGCCGCGTAGTGGGCTGAACATCGAAAGCGCCAACGTCACGACGAAGGCCGCGCCTACAGCGAGCCAGGCCTCGAACTCACCCAATTGGCTGTCGAGTGCTGCGATGAATGCGAGGTAGGCAGCGGCCGCGCTCATGCAGAACCGCACGAGCGCCTTAAGCATTGTGCTGCCAGTGCGGTGAGGACTTCGAGCAGGCGCGGCGGCTTGGGGCGGCGGCGCCACGGGCTGCGGCGCTGGCTGGCGGGTCTCCTCGCGCAAACGCCGCCAGGCCTCGGCCTCCATCTCGGCGCGGACCTGCTGCTCGAACATCCAATCGTCGGTCGCGAACGCGGGCGATCTGCGGGACTCGGACATCGGACGCACCCTCTCCAGGCGAACATCATGCAGCAGGGCGCGGCTGGGGAAAATAACCTGCGGCAGCAACAGCCAAGAAAATCGAAATACGGTATTCTAGGGAGTCGTTTATCATTTTTCGATAAAAAGTCGCTTGCGTTTTCCCAAATCCCATATCATTTATCGATAAACCCGAACCTTCGGGGTGGAGTGGCGTCTCGTGAAGCAATTTCTGATCACCGTCGGCGGGGTTCTCGTCGGGCTCATGCTTTTCCTGTTCATAGGCCCCATCATTCTGATCGGCGCGCTGTCTTCGATGGCCCAGCCTCCGGCGCAGCCCTCGCACATGGTGCTGTCGCTCGACCTCCGCGAAGAAATGACGGACCAACGCTCCGCTAACCCGTTCGCCGCCTTTGGTGGGAGCAACGCGCTTCTCGACCTGCTGGCGCGGATCGAATCCGCCCGCACGGACGATGCGGTGAAGGGCCTCTTCATCCGCGGCAACACCTCGGGCATGTCCGCCTCGCAAGCCGAAGAGCTGCGCGCCGCGATCGCCAGCTTCCGCCAATCCGGAAAATTCGTGATCGCACACCTGCAAACCGACGGCGTGCGTATGTCGATGCCGGGTTACATGGCCGTCGCCGACGCTGATGAAGTCTGGCTGCAGGAAGCCAGCGAATTCATGCCGATGGGCCTCTCGGCTGAGGTCACGTTCCTCGCCGGCACGCTGCAGCGCTATCATATGCAAGCGCAGTTCGAGCAGCGCGAAGACTACAAGAACGCGCCGAACACGCTGACGCAACGCACGTTCACGCCGGAGCACCGCGAAGCCACGCTCTCGCTGATGAACGGCATCTACGACAACATGCTGGCTAACATCGCCGCCGATCGTGGCATCACGCCGGCGCAAGCGCGCACGGCTGTGGAAGCCACGCCGTTCACCGCCCAGCGCTCGCGCGAACTGGGCCTGGTCGATCAGTTCGGACGCCCGGAAGAAGCCGAGCGCGCCGCTTTGGCGCGTGCTGAAAACGAGAACGCCGAAATCGTCGACATCCACGAATATCGCGCGCGCCCGCAAACCAGCGGCCGCGTGATCGCCGTGGTTCAGGGCGAGGGCGCGATCGTCTCTGGCCCCCGGAAGACAACATCTTCGGCGGCGACGAGAACATGAACAGCGACCGCGTCGCGCGCGCGCTGCTCGACGCCTCCGAAGATGACGACGTGGCGGCAATCGTCTTCCGCGTCTCCAGCCCTGGCGGCTCGGTGGTCGCGTCGGACCAAATCCTCGCGGCGCTGCGCACCGCGCAGGAACGCGGCAAGCGAGTCGTCGTCTCGATGGGCGATGTCGCGGCGTCGGGTGGTTATTACGTCTCCACCCACGCCGACGAGATCGTCGCCTCGCCCTCGACCATCACCGGCTCGATCGGCGTGTTCGGCGGCAAGCTCATCATTGGCCCAGCCCTTGACCATTATCTGTCGACCAATACCGAGACGATCACGGTCGGTTCGCCAATGGTGGAAATGTTCACCAGCGAGCGCCCGTTCAATCCGGCAGAACGCGCCGCCTTCGCGGGCTTCATCGATCGCACATACGCGACCTTTATCGGCCTCGTCGCCGAAGGCCGCGAGATGACGCCGGAGCAAGCACGCGCTGTCGCGGGCGGGCGTGTGTGGACGGGCCAGCAAGCACTGGAACGTGGCCTGGTCGATCACCTCGGCGGCTTCTCGGTGGCGGTGGCGCGTGCGCGCGCTCTGGCCGGCATCGGTGAAGATGAGCAGGTGCAGCTGCGCTACTTCCCGGTCGCGGAAGATCCGTTCAAGTCGCTCGGACGCTTGTTCGGCGCATCTTCGGAAAGCGTTGAGACGCTGGTCGCCATCAACGCGCTGCTCTCGGATCCGCGCATGCAGCGCACGCTTGCTGCGGTGCGCGAGGAAGACGCCAATGTCCGCGCCGAAGCGGATGCGGTGTCGATCCGCTAATCACGTAATCCATAGCCCCGCAAAGGCCCTTCGCGGAAACGCGAGGGGCCTTTTCTTTCGGAGCGCAGGCTGGATTAGCGCTTGTTCTCGACTTCGTATTTCGGGAGATCGGCGCGCAGGGTTTCGTAGAGACGCTCCACAAAACGCTCGGCGTCGTCGTCAACGAAATCGTCGAAATAGTCCGGGTGATTGGACTCAAATACGTACTCGCCTTCGTCGGCGAAGATGAAGCCTAATTCTTCGTCGGTCAGGACGTGGATCACCGCGATCTGCGTTTCCTCGTCATCTTCTTCGCCCAGCGTGAACGCGAGGCGGCGTGAGGAGATTTTCTCGGCCAGGATTGGCGCCAGCGCCTGCAGCGCCGCCAAATCGTCAAAGGCGTCTTCCTGGTTTAGCGACGATTCCAGGCGCTTGCGCGCGGCGTCCACTTCGGCGTCGAAACCCGACGTCGGCGCAGCTGGCGGTTTTTTCGCGCTCATGCCGCTTCCATCAGGCTTTCGAACACGGCGCGCCCGCCAATACGGCCAAGCACTGGATCGGACGCGCGCTCCGGGTGGGGCATCATGCCCATCACGTTGCCGCGATCATTGATGATGCCGGCAATGTCGCGCGCCGAGCCATTCGGGTTGTCGATGTAGCGGAACACAACGCGGCCCTCGCCCTCGATGCGGTCGAGTGTGGCGTCGTCGGCGATGAAGCGGCCGTCGCCGTGCGCGATCGGAATCTCCGTCTCGCGGGTTTCACGGTAGGCGCGCGTGAACGCTGTATTGCCGTTGTCGATCGCCAGCGGCACGTCCTTACAGGCAAACTTGAGCCCCGCATTACGACCCAGCGCGCCCGGCAATAGGCGCGTTTCTGTGAGCACTTGGAAGCCATTGCAGATGCCCAGCACCAGGCCGCCGCGCTCCGCGTGTGTGATGACTTCGCGCATCACCGGACTTTTGGCCGCCATCGCGCCGGAGCGGAGGTAATCGCCATAGGAAAAACCGCCCGGCAAGACGACCAGATCGAGCCCTTCCGGCAAGGTCGTCTCCTTGTGCCACACCATGGAAACGGGCTTGCCGGTGATGCGCTCCAGGGCGCGTGCGGCGTCGCGGTCGCAATTGGACCCCGGGAACACGATGACAGCTGATTTCATGAGGGCTTCAATAAGCTGCGTCGCTGCGGTTTTAAAGGCGTAAGGGCGGCTTTGGACGGCTGGTTTGCGGTTCCGGTGGCTCAGTTTGCCGTGATTTTGGCCGTGGGCGTGGTAAGTGAGGGCCCATGGGCACTTGGATTTTAATCGCCATCTTCGCCACCATCGCTGTCACGGCGGGCCTCGTCGCCATCCTGCAGCGCGCCAACGGCCAAGGGCCGCGCCGCCGAAATGATTCAGGCGATGGCGGCGCGGTCTACGTGGATGGCGGCTCGCGCCGCGATGCTGATTCCAATGATTCCGATGGCGGCTCGGACGGCGGCGGTGATGGCGGCGGGGGCGGCGATTGAACGCGGTGACCGCAACGTAAGTGTCACAAAACCCAGTCAGAAGGGCGCATCGATTGAGCAAGGGATTCTGAGATGAAGAAGCGATTTTTCCTGACCGTAGCGTTCGCGGCCTGCGCAGCGGCGCTGACGGCCTGCGGCAGCGGCGACCAAACCGCGCCGGCCGGCGGTTCTTCATCGGAGTCTATCCAGGTCGACGGCTCGTCCACGGTCTTCCCGCTTTCGGAAGCTGCGGCCGAAGCCTTCACCGCCAGTCAGACAGGCGGCGCCCGCGTTACGGTCGGTGAAAGCGGCACTGGCGGCGGTTTCCGCAAATTCTGTCGCGGCGAAACGCAAGTGCAGGGCGCTTCCCGCCCGATCTTGGCTGAGGAAATGGCTGCATGCGCCGCCGCTGGCGTCGAGTATGTCGAAGTGCCGATCGCGTTCGACGGTCTCACTGTTGTTGTGCACCCATCAAATTCGGTGCGCGCGGTGACGATTGATGAATTGCGCCGCATCTGGGAGCCGGCTGCGGAGCGCACAGTCACGAATTGGCGCCAAGTGAATCCACGTTGGCCGGATATGGCGATGCCGTTGTTTGGCGCCGGCACCGCGTCCGGCACGTTCGACTTTTTTACCGAAGCCGTGGTTGGTACGGCGAAGTCGTCGCGCACCGACTACACGCCAACGGAAGACGATAACGTCACGGTTCAAGGCGTTCTCGGCAACCCAGGCGGCATGGGCTATTTTGGCTACGCTTATTACGAGCAAAACCGCGAACGCCTCGCGGCGCTCTCCATCAACGGCGTATCGCCAAACCCGGAGACGATTGCGAACGGCACGTATCCGCTTGCGCGCCCCATCTTTGTTTACTTCAACGCCGAAGCGTTGCGTCGCCCGCAAGTGCGCCGCTTTGCGCAATATTTTGTCGCCAACGCGGGTCGCTTGGCGCCGGAAGTAGGCTACGTGGCGCTACCGGACGCGGCTTACGCGACCTTTGCCGAGCGCGTGACCAACGCGACCGCCGGCACCGCCTTCGGCGGTCACCAAGAGGTTGGCGCGAGCATCGAAGAGGTGATCGCGCGTCCTCTCGTGAGCAGCGCACCCGCAGCCGAATAATTGCTTGCTTAAACCGGGCGCTGCTGAAAAGCGGCGCCCGGCGTTTGCGTAACTAGATCAGCGCCAAACTATCCAGATGCAGCGCTTGCCGCGCCGGGCGTTCGAACATCACGGCGAACATTTCATCGCCGCGCTCTGTCCGCTCCACGTTCATCGACGCAATGATCGCCATGATGACGCCGGCGAACGCGTAGAGCCGATATTCGCGCCAGACTTCGTCTGCGTCCGCATCGGCGCCCAACGCCCGCAATTCATCGACATAGAAGCGCACAAGCCGCACCTCCTCGCGTGCGCGTACGTCGGCGTCGGCAATACTCGTACCGATCAGATACGCGACGTCCGAAGCACCAGCGCCCAGGCCGAGCGTCTGCCAATCCACCACGTGTGCTGCGCCATCCGGCGCGAATAGGATATTGTCGATGCGCAGGTCGCGGTGTTGGATCGTGCGCGCTTTCGGCGTCGCTTCGAAATAGTCGCCGGTGCGTGCGATGAGTTCGCCGCCAAGGTCCAAAGGTCAGGCGCAATCCGCGCCGCGTAGCGTTCGCGGAATTGCGCATAGAGCGGCGCCAGCATCTGACGGATCATCGCATCGACTTGCGGCTTCGGCGCCAGCCAAGCGATGTCGTCCAGCCGCGCGTCGCCCCAATAGGGCGCATGCAGCCGCGCGGCTTGCTTCAACGCCGCCTCGATCTGCGCGACCGATGCGCCAGCAAGCTGGTCGCCCTGCTGCGCGGGCGCCAAGTCCTGCAACAGCAACACGAACTCGCTCTCGTCTGCGTTCGCTTCGAGATGCAGACATTTCGGGCAAGCGACGCCAACCTTCTCCGCCAGTTCGCGATACCATCCCAATTCCAGCGCGTACGAACCAAGTGCGGCCGCAATCGCGCGCGTGCCGGGATCGGCGGAGGGGCATTTGGCGACGATCGAAGCGGGGCCTTCGCCCGCTTTCCAATCGAGCTTCAGGCGAAAGCTCAAACTCATCTGCCCTGTGCCAATCGATTTGGCGCTGAACCCCATAAGCGAACCGGCTGGCGCGGCAAGTTTTTGTTCGAGCCAGGCATTGGTGAAAGTGTCGGGATGCGAGGGCGTGCTCATGGCGCGCCATCCAACATGCTGGTGAAGCCGCTCGGTGCGTGCGGGCCAATCAGGAATTGCTCCAACACGCCCGCGCCGGAATAGCTCTTGGCGCCGTCTGTGAGGGTTGCGCGCGCGAGCGCTTGGATATGGATCTGTCCCGGCGCGCTGTCATCAACGTCGGTCGTGTCGATGACATCATAGGCGGTTTCGAACGCGCCATGATCGCGGCCATGCCCCCAAGTGGGATGCGTGTAGCCAAGGCCGCTCATATAAAAATGCTCGCCGGTCGGCTCTATGCTCAGCTCCGGCCCATTTGCGGCCAGGCGCACCCGCGTCCTCTTTAAACGTCGCGAGCCGGGGCGGTAGATCTGCTCGGTCTGCGGCGCCTCGAATTCTGTGCGCGATGCGCCGAACACATCGACTACGCCGCGCCTATTCCACGCACGTCCAACCTCATCATCGTTCGTATGAAAGAACACCGCGCGGTCGCCAAAATTGAACGGCGCCCAGAGCCAGAAGAATTGAAACGGCGCAGGCGCAGGTTGTGAGTCCGCTGCGCCCACGGGCCGAATGCCCCAGGAGCGATCGCGCGTGCCGAGCGCGCCGGCGACATCAAGTTTCCGCCCCTTCAGCGAAAGTTCGCCGCTCCAGGCTCCGTTCTGCGTCATGCGCGTATAATCCATGAACATGCGTGGGCCGACGCGGCGGGTGAAGCGCGGCTCCTCGATTGGCCGATGGCGGGCGTCGAACACCAAGTCCGCGCGTACGCCGCCGTCATTGTCGGTCACGCGCAGGCCGAGCTTCTGTAGCGGCTCGATCACGCGCACTTCGATCGGCCCGACGCGTAAATCCATGCGCTCGCTGTTCAGCCGTCGCGACGCGCGAACGTTGTGTTGCTTACCATCCACCAGCAGGCAGAACGCAGCGTCGATCACATCGAGATGCGGATAAACACCCAGTGCGGCCGCGAAGAACACCGACCCGTCGGCGCTATAGCCGTTGAAAAAATACCGATCGTAAAAATTGCGATCGCTACCGGAGAACGCGACGGGCTCCGGGCTCTGGTGGATCGGATAATCGTCACCCCAGGTCAGCATTGGCGTTTCCTCTTATATTTTGAGGAAAGCCTAATGCAGCGCTAGACGCTTACAAGGATGACGTGGCGCGATGCTTAGCGCGCGATTTCCACGCGGTAGCTTTCGATCACGGTGTTGGCGAGTAGCTTTTCGCACATCTCGCGCACTTGGGCTTCGGCGGTGGCGGGGTCGAGGTCGCCGTCGAGTTCGATCTCGATGCGCTTGCCGACGCGGGCGTCGTGCACGCCGCCAAAACCCAATTCCTTCAGCGCGCCGGCGACGGCCTTGCCTTGCACGTCCAGCACACCCGGCTTCAGGCCGACGGTGACGATCGCTTTCATACTAGTCCCCCTAGCACCACTCTCGCCGGCATAACAAACCGGCGAGGTGGGCTCGTTCAATTCTTCAAACTCAGTGGACACTCTCGCCGCCAGCAGCCTGCTGTTTCACGATGCCCAAGCGGCGCGCCACTTCGACGTACGCCTCGGTGACGTTGCCGAGATCGCGGCGGAAGCGGTCTTTGTCCATTTTCTCGTTGGTCTGTACGTCCCAGAGGCGCGCGCTGTCTGGGCTGATTTCGTCAGCCACCACGGTGCGCACCATGTCGCCTTCGTAGAGGCGGCCGAACTCAAGCTTGAAATCCACGAGCTTGATGCCGACGGCGCCGAACATGCCGAAGAGATAATCGTTGATGCGCAGCGTCAGCGCCATGAGATCGTCGATCTCTTGGGTGCTCGCCCAATTGAACGCCGTGATGTGCTCTTCGGCCACCATCGGATCGCCGAGCTCGTCCTTTTTGTAATAGAATTCGATGATCGAGCGCGGCAGCGGCGTGCCTTCCTCGATGCCGAGGCGCGTCGAGAGCGAACCGGCCGCCACGTTGCGGCAGACGACTTCAAGCGGGATAATCTCAACGTCGCGCACCAGCTGTTCGCGCATGTTGAGCGTCTTGATGTAGTGGGTGGGCACGCCGATCGCGTTCAGGTTCTGCATGATGAACCCGGAGATCTGGTTGTTGATGACGCCCTTGCCTTCGAGGATCGCTTTTTCTGCGCGTTGAAGGCGGTCGCGTCGTCTTTGAAATATTGGATCAAGGTCCCCGGCTCGGGGCCCTCGAACAGAATTTTGGCTTTACCTTCGTAGATCTTCTTGCGACGGGACATATGCGCGCCCTCCTGAGGCGGTAACCGGATATTGCCGGAAATGCCTCCAAGGCCTGCGGAATCGCCCGCCAGCCTCTAAAGTCCAGAACTTAAGGGTAAAGCGGGCGCCCACAATTGGCGCAGGCGCCCAGATGCGGTTGATTGGCTGCGCTAGGCTCACTATTCATGCCACGAACCACCCTGAAAGGCGGAAAATGAGCCAATTCAACGATCGTGAGCGCGCTGAAGAGAAGAAGTTCCAGCTCGACGCGGAGCAGGAATTTAAAGCGCAAGCCCGCCGGGCCAAGATCGTCGGCCTATGGACGGCCAATCTGATCGGCCTCTCCGGCGAAGAGGCGGACGCCTACGCCAAGTCCGTCGTCATGGCTGACCTTGAGGAAGCCGGCGTGGAAGACCTTTTCCGCAAGATCCGCGCGGACCTCGACTTGCACGCGGTCCAGCTCTCGGACCACCAGGTCCGCGCCAAGATGGAAGAGGCGTTGAACGAAGCGCGCGCATCGGTGAAAGCCGGGCAGTGAGCGCTGAGGTAGGGCGGGCTTCCGTCCTGCTCACGTTCTGGCGGGGCGTGCGTTTGCGCTGCCCCGCATGCGGTGCGCGCACCTTGTTTCGCGCTTACCTCAAACTCAACGAGACCTGTCCTGCGTGCGCGGCAGATTTTTCGCGCTCGGAAACGGCGGACGTCGCGCCGTATGTGACGGTGATGCTGATTGGTCTGATCGGCATGCCGCCGATCCTGGCGCTGGCGATGCACGCGGGCGAGTATGCCGAGCTGATGCTCGCGCCGGCTTTGCTGTTTGCTTTGGTGCTCGCGCTGGTCTTGCTGCCGCGCGTGAAGGGCGTTCTCGCCGCGCTGTTGTGGCGCGCGCGGCGAGAAATGTAACCTTAGGGGGTCAGGTGCCCGATCGTGTAATTCACGATCCGATCGGCGTCCTTGAACACTTCGCTGAGATCGACCTTTGAGTCGCGCTTGTGGACATGCGCTGTCAGCGCTTGTTCAAAAGCAAAGCGGCGCAGGTCCAGCATGACCTCTTCGTCCCATTCGTCGTTGTCCGGCTCAAATTCGCTCATCGCCCATCCCCTTCTGGAATCTGGATGGCCAAGGCTTCCAATGCTTCGCGCTATCGCGCAAGGCTGGAAAGGGAGCGTTGAAACCTCGAAACGATCAGCCGAAGACGCGCTGGAAGATCGTATCGACGCGCGAGAAGTGGTGTGCGTCGTCAAAGCAGCTCTCGATCGTTTTTGTATCGAGCTTGGCGGTGACGTCGGCGTCGCCCTTCAAGCGATCGATCAACGATGTCGCGGCGCGCGGCGGGGGCTTTGCCACACGGCCATCGCATTGCGCTGCACGAGCCGATAGGCGTCTTCGCGGCTGACACCTTCTTGCGTCAACGCCAACACGACGCGCTGCGAATTATGCAGGCCGCCGAGGAGCGCCAGATTGTGCGCCATGTTCTCTGGATAGACGACGAGTTTCTCGATCACCATCGCCATGCGGTGTAGTGCGAAATCGAGATGGATGGTGGCGTCCGGGCCAATACCGCGCTCGACCGATGAGTGGGAAATATCGCGCTCATGCCAAAGCGCTACGTTCTCCATCGCCGGCGTCACGGCGCTGCGCACGAGGCGCGCAAGGCCGCAGAGATTTTCCGTCAACACCGGGTTGCGCTTGTGCGGCATCGCCGACGAGCCTTTTTGCCCCGGCTCGAAGAATTCCTCCGCTTCCAGCACTTCAGTGCGCTGTAAGTGGCGCACTTCGGTGGCGAGGCGCTCGATGCCGGCGGCGACAACGCCGAGTGCGGCGAAGAACGCCGCATGGCGATCGCGCGGGATCACCTGTGTGGACACAGGCTCGATCGCGAGGCCCAGCTTTTGGGCCACATAGGCCTCAACGCGCGGATCGATCTGCGCGAAGGTGCCGACGGCGCCAGAGATCGCACAGGTGGCGATTTCCTTCTTCGCCGCCTTCAAGCGTTCCAGATTGCGCGCGAATTCGGCGTAGTGGCCGGCGAGCTTCAAACCGAACGTCGTGGGCTCGGCATGGATGCCGTGAGAGCGACCGATCGTCGGCGTCATCTTGTGTTCGTAAGCGCGCTTCTTCAGCGCCGCCATCACGCGCTCGCAGCCCGCGATCAACAGATCGCTCGCGCGCGCCAGTTGCACGGCCAAGCAGGTGTCGAGCACGTCGCTTGACGTCATGCCTTGGTGGGCAAAGCGCGATTCCGGCCCGACGTGTTCGGCGACGCTGGTGAGGAACGCGATCACGTCGTGCTTTACCTCGCGCTCGATCTCGTCGATGCGCGCGACGTCGAATTTGCCCTTGGCGCGGTATTCGTCCGCCGCGCTCTTTGGGATGGCGCCGAGTTCGGCCATCGCCTCCATGGCGAGGGTTTCGATCTCGAGCCAGATGCCATAACGGCTCTCTGGCTCCCAAATGGCGACCATGTCGGGGCGGGCGTAACGTGGAATCATGGGCGCCTTCTAGCGTCCAAGCGCTGTCGCGTCACGCCACCCAGTCGCGGCGCAGCGTCCGGGCTGACAACAGGAAGTGCAGCGCCGCCCACAGATACCCGCAAACCCCGATCATCATCGCCCAGCGCAGGCCGACTTCGACCGCGGCTGTGCATGAGGCGTTTGCGGTCAGCTCAGCGCAGGCCTCGGTGGTGAGCCCCGCGCTCGCCAGCTGCCCGTTGGCGAGGAAATCCGACAGCGCCCCAATCACCGGCGGGCCCATGCCGTACCCGATCAGGTTTACAACGAAGAGCAGCACGGCGACGGCAGTGGCGCGCATGCGCGGCTCCACCACGCCCTGAGTGACGGCGTACATCGGGCCGAGATAAAAATAGTGGGTGATCGCCGCGACCATCAGTGCGGGCATCGCCAGCCAGATATTCGGCATCACAAAGGAGAGCAGATAGAGCGGCGTGGCGATAAAGAAGCCGAGCGCTGGCAGCCACGAGAGTGCGTTCGGGTGACGCTTCGAGATGCGGTCGGCCAGGAACCCGCTGGAGAAGGTGCCGATCGCGGCGCAAAGGCCGAGCACCACGCCGATGATCGTCGCTGCTTCAAACAGGGAGAAGCCGTGCGTGCGGATCATAAAGCTGGTGAGATACTGGCCAACGCCATAGCCAACGAAGCTCGCCAGCGCTGAACCAAAGGCCACGTGCCAGAAGGTCGGCTTCTTCGCCAGCGCGGCCACCGCCGAGACGAAGCTAGGTGCGTCGGCTTTTGCCGTCGCGCGTGGCGGTTCTTTCACCGTGAGCTTCACGATTACGGCGAGCAATACGCCCGGTACGCCCAACCAGATAAAGGCTTCGCGCCAGCCCACGTGCGTGGCGATCCAGCCGCCGCCGACGGCCGCTATCATCGAGCCAATCGGAATACCCAGCGCATAGATCGAGAGCGCCGATGCGCGGCGATCCGATGGGAAATAGTCCGAGATCACGGAATTTGCCGGCGGCGTGCAGCCCGCTTCACCGATCGAAACGCCAACGCGCGCCGCAAACAGTGTCGCGTAATTGACGGCAAAGCCGCATGCCGCGGTCATCGCGCTCCAAACGCCAAGGCAGATCGCCAAGATCGTCATCCGATTGTGGCGCTCCGCAAAGCGCGCGATCGGGATGCCGAGCAAAGTGTAGAGGATCGCGAAGGCGGGTCCGCCAAGTAGGCCAAGCTCGAAATCACTGAGGCCAAATTCAGCCTTGATCGGCTCTTGGATGATGCCGATGACGACGCGGTCGATGAAGTTGAAGGTATAGACCACCAACAAGGCGCCTAACACGTAGGCGCGGTAATTCTTGGTGCTATGCCCCTGAAAGGCCGGCGCAGTGGCGTCGGTCATGTATCTTCCTCCCGCGTGGCGGGGCATTCGCCCTCGTTCCAAACAGCACTGTATGGGCTCGCGCCGGGCGGGCAAGCGCTGAATTGCTAAGCGGTTAGAGCAGGCCGAGCGGCTTGAAGCTGGAAACGCCGTTGCGGCCGATGACCAGGTGATCGTGCACGCACACGCCGATGGCTTGCGCTGGCGCCACGATTTCGCGTGTTATCGCTAAATCTGCAGCAGAGGGCTTTGGATCGCCGCTCGGGTGGTTGTGGACCAGGATCACCGACGCGGCCGAGAGAGGTGATCACGGTGCGCTTGACCAATTTCGCTTTTCGACGCGCGCTCCATGATCGCCTGCGCGATCTTCAAATCTTGCGCGACGGAGGGCGCCGCGTCCCACCATCGCTCAGGCCGTGAGCGCGTGGGGTTGGTCGAGTCCAGCGGGAGATTTTGTGAAGATCTCGATGCCGTCGTCGGTGACGCCAATGGAATGCTCGTATTGCGCGGAGAGCGACTTATCCTTCGTCACCGCCGTCCAGCCGTCGCCTAGTACTTTCACGGACGGCGAACCAAGATTGAGCATCGGCTCCACGGTGAAGAGCATGCCGGCGCGAATTTCCTCGCCTTGGCCTGGTTTGCCGAAATGCAGAATATTCGGCGCATCGTGGAAGACGCGCCCCAAACCGTGGCCGCAGAATTCGCGCACGATCGAGCAGCGTTCACTCTCGGCATAAGATTGGATCGCGTGGCCAAGATCGCCAAGCTTCATGCCTGGCTTGATGATCGCTAGGCCCCGCATCAGTGCTTCATACGTGACATCCATCAGCCGCTGCGCTTTGCGCGGCACTTCGCCAACGCCGTACATGCGGCTTGTGTCGCCGTGCCAGCCGTCAACGATGACGGTGACGTCGATGTTGAGAATGTCGCCCGAGCGCAGTGCGCGGTCGCCCGGAATGCCGTGGCAGACGACGTGGTTGAGTGAGGTGCAGACGGTGTGGCGATAGCCGCGATAGCCGACGCAGGCCGGCAGCGCGCCATGATCGAGTACAAATTCGCGCGCGAGATCATCGATGCGGGCGGTGGCGACGCCGTCACGCACTTCGGCGACGAGCATGTCCAGGCACTCAGCGGCCAGGCGCCCAGCGGCGCGCATGCCCGCAAAAGCGGCGTCTCGGTCATAGAGTTTGATCTGGCCGATATTGCGCTCGGGCGCTTCGGCGGCGGCTACAAAAGTCATCTGATCTCCGGTCGGCGCGACCATAACATAGGCAGCCCAAAAAGCAGGCGATTGGGGGTGTTGGGACGGGACTTAACGTGGTGTCATGTTGCCGCGAGGACTGGGCGGGGAGATTCCCATATGTTGAAGAGGTTGGTTTTATTCGTTTTCTGCGTGGCCCTGGGCCTGGGTGGCGCCCGGCGGCGTTCGCGCAGAAGGGCGGCGGCGCTGTCGGCGGGGTGCAGACGATCACGATCCGCGTCTGCAATAACACCAATGACCCGGCCAACGTCTCGGTCTCCTACCAGCCGATGAACCAGAGCAATTTTTACAACCAAGGCTGGTTCACGGTGGCGCCCGCGCCTGCAGCGATCTGGCCGAGACCACGAACGGCTTTTTCTACGCTTACGCCGAGGTCGTGAATAACGGCACGCGGTTTTGGGGCGGCGATTTCCCGCTCTGTGTGATCTATCCGGGCCCGTTCAATTTCTGGAGCGACAATTCCAACACCTGCGCCAACGGCCAAGACTTGCGCAATTTCGTGCAGATGCAGACGCAATCGTTCGGCGTCTACACCTGGAATTTGAACTGAGCTCTTAGGCGGCTTGCGCGCCGGTGCGGCCGATCACGCGGTTGCGCCCGGCGCGTTTGGCTTCGTAAAGCGCCTCGTCTGCACGCTTGATCAGCGTGTCGGGCGTGTCGTCGCCGCGCTCGGCGCATGAGACGCCAATTGACACCGTAATATCGAGCGGCATCGGCAGGCCTGGCACGCTAAACGGGCTTGAGCAGATGTGCCGGCGCAGACGCTCGGCGGCCAAGCAAGCGATGTCGCCTGCCGTACGCGGCATGATCACCACAAATTCCTCACCGCCCATACGGCACGCGAAATCGGAGGGCCGCGTATTGGTGGCGAGCCGCACCGCGAACTCGCGCAACACCGCATCGCCCGCGTCGTGCCCATAGGTGTCGTTGCATTGTTTGAAGTGATCGATGTCGATTACCATGATCGACACTTGATCGCCGCCGCATTGGGCGCGCTGCAGGAGCGGGCCTAGCTGCGCATTCATGAAGCGGCGATTGTAGAGATTTGTGAGCTGGTCCGTGATCGCCAATTCTAGGCTTTGATCCAAGCGCGAGCGCAGCGCATCCATATAGCGCTTGCGGCGCATCAAAGTGCGCGCGCGGGCGATGATTTCGTCTTCGTCGATCGGGCGGGTGATGATGTCGTGGGCGCCAAGCTCCAGCGCGCGCACGGCGCGTTTGCGATCATCGCAATCCACGATCGCCAGAATAGGCAAATGCCGCGTCGGCTCGCCTGAGCGCATGCGCGCGATCACGCGGAAGCCGTCAAAGCTCTTGGCCGCCACCGAAACGACCACAAGGTCGGGCGGGCCGGCATGAGCTTCTTCGCCCAGAAGGCTGACGCGATGCTCGATCCCAAGCGCGGCCTGCATAGCTCTGATCTGTGTTGCGTTGTCATCAACGAGCAGCACGTTGCCGGCGCTCAGACGCAATTGCTCAAGGGGATCGTGACGAAGTTCTTCGATCACGCCAAGTCGTCGGCCGTTGGCTTCGCGCAAGCGCAATTCGTCGGTGACGATCTTGAGGCTGAGCAAGCTCTTCACCCGCGCCATCAGCTGCACGTCGTCAATCGGCTTGGTCAGAAATTCTTCGGCGCCCGCTTGCAGGCCGCGCACCTTGTTGTCGCGGTCATCGAGCGTGGTGAGGATCACGACGGGGATATGCCGGGTCTCGGGCATCGCCTTGAGGCGACGGCAGGCTTCGTAGCCGTCAATGCCGCCAGGCATCATCACGTCGAGCAGGATGAGGTCAGGGCGCTCACGCTTGGCCAGCTGCACGGCTTCCTCGCCGCGCTGCGCCATCAGCACCTCGTAATAATCCGCCGTCAGCTTGGCTTCGAGCAAGCGTCGGTTGGCTTCCAGATCATCAACAACAAGGATGCGCGCGCTCAAGCGTGCCTCCTAGCCGATGAACTTGCGGATGGTTTCGAGGAACGTCGTGACCGAGATCGGCTTGGAGAGGTAGGCGTCGCAGCCTGCGGCGAGGATCTTTGCTCGTCGCCGCGCATCGCAAACGCCGTCACCGCCACGACCGGGATGTGCTTTAGCGTCTCGTCCTTCTTCAGCCGATCGGTGATTTCCAGGCCAGAGATTTCCGGCAGCTGGATATCCATGATGATGAGGTCGGGCTTGTGCTCGCGCGCGAGCGGCAAGGCTTGTCGTCCGTCTTTGGTTTTGACGGTGCGGTAGCCAAATGCTTCCAGCAGGTCGTTGAACAGCCTCATATTGAGCTCGCTGTCTTCGACGATGAGAACCGTTTTGGCCATTTACCCGCTTCGCTTTCGCGGCCCCAAGAGCCCAGATAGGCTGAAGCTCGGCCTTATACCGCCGAGGCATTAACAACCCATCGCAATACCAGCAATCTCGTCAGTATTGTTAAGAACACCTTAAGGATTGCAGCATGCGCCTAGGCGTGGATTTCGGCGGCACCAAGATCGAAGCTGCGCTGCTTGATTCCAATGGTGAAATCCTGGTGCGCCAGCGTGTGCCCAATCCTGGGAGCTATTCGGCGGCGGTGCAGGCCGTGGCCGATCTGGCGGCGCGAATCGAACAGGAAGCAGCCAAGCGCGCCGGTGTGGTGGGCGTGGCGATGCCTGGCTCGCTGTCCCCGGTCACCGGCATGATGCGCAACGCCAACTCGACTTGGCTCAACGGCAAACCGTTCTTGGAAGACTTGAAGGTCGCGCTCGCGCGGCCCGTACGCGTGGAGAATGACGCCAATTGTTTTGCCCTCTCCGAAGCGGTGGATGGTGCGGCTGCCGGCGGACGCGTCGTGTTCGGCGCCATCTTTGGTACGGGCTGCGGGGGCGGCGTTGTTGTGGATCGCAAGACCATCGAAGGCGTCAACGGTATCGGGGGCGAATGGGGGCACACGCCGCTGCCGTGGGCGCGCGCCGATGAGGCGCCGGTGCGCGATTGGTGTGGACGTTGGCAATGCTTGGAGCAATGGGTCTCCGGCACTGGCTTCAAGCGCTGGGCCGGCATGAGCGCGCGCGAGGCCGATGAAGCCGCCGCCGCGGGCGATGCCAAAGCCATCGTCGCGCTTGATCATTTGGCGGATAGGATCGCGCGCTGCCTGGCGGTCGTGATCGACATCATTGATCCCGACGTGATCGTGTTTGGCGGCGGGGTTTCCAACGTCGAGCGCCTATATCCAAGCGTGCGCGGCAAGCTGCTCGCGCATGTGTTTTCGGACGTGGTGAAAACGAAAGTGGTCAAGAACATCCACGGCGACAGCTCAGGCGTGCGCGGCGCCGCTTGGCTGTTCACGCCGGAGGAAGCGGCCTGAGATGATCCTCTGCCGCGCCTGCGCGTCGGAAACGCCAACGCTACGCTGCGCCAAGTGCGGTGAGGATCGAAGCGTTGAGCACGCCGAGCTTACCCAGCTCTCCATCGCCCACCTCGATTGCGACGCCTTCTACGCATCGATCGAAAAGCGCGATGATCCAAGCCTTGAGCCGCATCCGGTCATCGTCGGCGGCGGCAAACGTGGGGTCGTTTCCACCTGCTGCTACGTCGCACGCGCTTATGGCGTGCGCTCCGCCATGCCGATGTTTCAGGCGCTGAAGCTTTGCCCGCAAGCCAAGGTGGTGCATGGCGAGATGCGCAAATACGTCGAGGAAGGCCGCGTGATCCGCCGCATGATGGAGGATCTGACGCCGCAAGTGCAGCCGCTCTCGATCGATGAAGCCTTCATGGATCTAAGCGGCACCGAAGCGCTGCACGGCGGTCTGCCTGCGCAATCCTTGATCAAGCTACAGAACAGGATATGGGACGAACGCCGCCTTACGGTCTCGGTCGGGCTCAGCTTCAATAAGTTCCTCGCCAAGACAGCAAGCGATCTCGATAAACCGCGCGGCTTCTCCGTGATCGGTCGCGGTGAAGCGCTCGCCTTCCTCGAAAGCCGCTCCGTTTCCACGCTGCCCGGCGTCGGCCCCGCAGGCGCCACAGCACTCGAACGCAATGGCTTAAAAAGATCGGCGACATCCGTCTCCTCGGCACGCAACGCATGCGCTCGCTTTACGGCGATTGGGGCGCGCATCTGTTCGCCCTCTCGATGGCCGACGATCCGCGCGTCGTCGATCCGCACGGCGAACGCAAAAGCATCTCCTCCGAAACCACGTTCTTCGAGGACGTTTCAGATATCGAAGCGCTGGAAGACATGCTCTGGCCGCTCTGCGAGAAGGTCGCCGCCCGTTGCCGCGCCGCCGAAACCGCTGGCCGCACGCTGACGCTGAAGCTCAAGGACACGCGCTTCAAGATCATCACGCGCCGTCGCCAATTGCCGGAACCGACTTTGCTTGCGCACCGTATCTTCGAGATCGCGCGCGAGCTGCTCGCGGGCGACGCCGACGGCCGCACCAAATATCGGTTGATCGGCGTGGGCCTCTCTGATTTCAGCGACGCGGCTGGCGCCGACAAAGGCGACATGCTCGACACCGAAACGCCCAAGCGCGCGGCGGCGGAAGCGGCGATCGCCAAAGCCCGCAGTAAGTTCGGCAAGGACGCGGTGCAGACCGGCCGGGCGCTCAAAGCGGAGTGGGATGACGAGTGAGCGCTGTGCCGCTAGTAGAGGTGCGACGCAACGAGGGAGCATCAGATGGGCCGGGTTGACGCGCGCTTGCAGGAATTGGGCATCACATTGCCGACGCCGCCGGCGCCGGTGGCCTCCTATGTGCCGTACGTCGTCTCCGGCAATCTGGTCTATGTCTCGGGCCAAGTCTCGGTCGACGCGACGGGCGGCATCAAGGGCAAGCTTGGCGACGCCATCGAGGTTGAGGAAGGCCAGGCGGCCGCGCGGCTTTGCGCGCTCAATCTGCTCGCGCAAGTCAAGGCCGCGTGCGACGGCGATCTCGATCGGGTCAAGCGCGTGGTGAAGCTGGGCGGCTTCGTCAACGTGACGGCGGATTTTACGCCAATCCCACAAGTCGTTAATGGGTGCTCGGACGTCATGGTCGCGGTGTTCGGCGATGCGGGCCGTCATGCGCGCGCCGCCGTCGGCGTCGCCAATCTACCACTGGATTTCGCAGTCGAAGTCGATGGCGTTTTCGAACTAGAATAGCCGCATGGATGGAACGGAAGCGCTCACGATCTCCGTAATTGGCGACCTTGCCAATATTGAGCGCACTGCTTGGGATGCGCTGGCCAATCCTGCAGACGCGCCATTCGATCCGTTTCTCTCTTGGGATTTTCTGCAAGCGCTGGAAGAGAGCGGCTGCGCCACGGCCGCCAGCGGCTGGCAGCCCGCGCATCTGATCGCGCGAGAGGTTGGCGGCGCCATCGTCGGCGCCATGCCGCTCTACGCCAAGGACCATTCCTACGGCGAATACGTCTTCGACCATGCCTGGGCCGACGCGATGCATCGCGCAGGCGGCAATTATTATCCGAAGCTCCAATGCGCCGTGCCGTTCACGCCTGTGCCTGGCCGCCGCATCTTCGCGAAGGATCAAGCGGTCCAAGCGGCGCTCGCGCAAGGCGCGATCGGATTAGCGCAACGCGCGGGAGGCTCATCCGTACACACGACGTTCGCGAGCGTAGAGCAATGCCAGCGCTTGGCGCCGCTGGGCTACCTCACCCGCGTGGGCCTGCAATATCATTGGTTCAATCACGATTATTCCAGCTTCGCCGACTTCCTCGCCGACCTCTCCTCGCAGAAGCGCAAGACGATCCGCCGCGAGCGCGAACGCGCGAGCGAAAGCGTGCGCATCAAGCGCCTCCAGGGCGATGACATCAAAGCCCACGATTGGGACTTTTTCTTCCGCTGCTACATGGATACGGGCTCACGCAAATGGGGCTCGCCATATCTCAATCGCAAATTCTTCGATCTGCTCGGCGAACGCATGCGCGACAAGTGTGTGCTCTTCATCGCCGAGGCTGATGGGACGCCGATTGCCGCGGCGCTCAATCTGATCGGCGGCGAGGCGCTCTATGGCCGCTATTGGGGGCGCATCGCGGACGTGCAATTCCTGCACTTCGAACTGTGCTATTACCAAGCCATCGACGTGGCGATCGAACTTAAGCTCCCGCGCGTCGAAGCCGGCGCGCAGGGCGATCACAAGTTGGCGCGCGGCTATGTGCCTGCGCCCACCTACAGTGCCCACTGGATCGCACATTCTGGTTTGCGCAGTGCGATCGCGCATTATCTGGAGGCTGAAACGCCCGCGATCGTGAACGAGGCCGAAGTGTTGGCTGAGCACACGCCGTTCAAGAAGTCTGAGTAGCGGTGGCGCGTCCACGGAAGAGGAAAAAGAGCGGCAACCCAAGCGCCATGACAACGCAGCCCCAGAACAGTACTTCAAGTCCAGAGCCGAACGCCGCGAACAGCGAATAGACCAAACCCACAACGGCCACGGCCGCCCAAGCCGGGGCCGAGCGCGCGGAGTGCTTGAGTTCAGCCAGCGACACAACGACGTAATAAACCAGCCCCAAAGCCGTCGCCATCATCAGCAAGAACGTGAACGCGCCGATGAGGCCGCGCGAATAGTTTAGCAGCAGCAAGAGCGACGCGAGCGTCGCCGAGAGCAGAAGCGAAAGATGCGGCGAGCCTCCCTTGGTGGTGGCCGCCAGCCAGCGCGGCGCGAGATTGTCGAGCGCCACCGCCATCGGCATTTGCCCACTTGTGAATATGAGGCCGTTTAGCGTGCCGGCCGTGGCGATCAGCGCGCCGACGGCGATGAAGTGGGGACCCCAGTCGCCGAACACGCGCGCTGCGTCAGAGAATGGCGCGGTCGATTGCGCCAGTTGTGCGGGCGGCACCAATAACATCACGGCCGCCGTGGCGCTGAGATAGATCACCACCACCGTCACCATGCCAGTGACGAGCGCGCGCGGAATGGTGCGCTCGCAATCTTTCACGTTTGTCGCAGGCAACGTCACCACCTCGAAGCCTGTAAATGGCCAAAGCGCAATCAGCGCGACGGCGGCCAGCGCTGCGATGACCGGTTCGCCGGAAGGGTTGAAATCTGGAAGATTGGCGGGCGATCCAAACGTGAATCCTAGCCCGATGATCGCGACGAGAGGAATGATCTTCAGCACGGTCAGCGCAATCTGCGCCGCGCTCATCTCTTTCAAGCCGCGAATATTGATGAGCGTGAACACGCTGATTAACGCCAGTGCGCTCAACGCTTGTCCAACCGGGTTATCGTTCAGCGCTGGCACGAACACGGTGAGATAGCCGACGAAGGCGATGGCGACGACGGGAATGCCCATCAGGAACGAGATCCAATAGGCCCAGCCCATCAGAAAGCCGGTGAGATCGCCGAACGCTGCGCGTGAATACGCGTAGGGCCCGCCATTGCAGCTCGTGCGCGCGGCGAGGCGCCGAAGATCAAAGCGAGCGCAATCGAGCCGCCGCCCGCGATGATCCAGCCGCCGAAGCTGAGCAGGCCATAGGGCGCGAGCAATGTTGGCAGCATGAACACGCCGGAGCCAATCATGCAGCCCACGGTTAGTGACCAGCACGACCAAAAGCCCAGCGGCTTGTGCTCCGCGTCGCTCATGCGCCTAGCATCGCTGCGAAATGCCGAAGCTGCCGTCGGGTTGACCAATGAGGAGTTGGTTCTCGTTGCCCTTAGCGACGTTCACGCCGAAATCGCCGTTTGCGCCACTCATGGTCACGCGGTCGCCTTCAAGCGTCCATGTGCCGGTGGAGCCGTCCTGCATGCGGAAGCTGCCGTCGGCATTGAAGGTGATGGTCGAATTGCAATCGCCATTGTCGCCCCAGGCGCCGGCGAGGAATGCCGCGGTCACGGCTTCGCCGCTTTGCGCCGGTGGCGCGTGCGGATCAGCGATCGGCGCTTCCGCGGCGGGCGCTTCGGCTTTTGCCGTCGTCGCGGGCTGGCCGCAGCCGAACAGAGCAAGCGCCGCAAGCGCGGCGGCGGGTATTTGAATCGATTTCATGTGTTCTCCCCGGCTTAATCTGCGCGCCTATCGCGGCGCTGCCAAGAGGGCGGCCAGGGGGCGATGACGAACTAGCCCTGACGACCAGGGCGCGGGATTTCAGCCAGTGTAATTCGCTCGTATTCTTGCGGGTCGAGTTTGCAGGAATTGAGTTCGACTTCGAGGCGATGCGTGGGGCGCACGTCGGCGGGGGCAGGGCGCGCGGCGGGCGTTTCGCCGATAAACCAGGCGACGTAATCTTGGCACCAGGCTTCGCGCGCCTCGAACGCTGCGGCGGCCATTGGCGCCGGCGCCACAGGACGTTTGTCGTCAGCTTGCGCGAGTGCTGCGGTGGAGGCGCAAGCGATGAGGAATGTGGCGTAAACGAGATTGCGCATGAGCGTGATCCTTCGTGGGATCAACGCTGCGTTGTCGCGACCGTTCCGCTGTTCCCTGCGCTCAGCGGCGACGTTTGCCGCGTTTGGTGTCGCGATCGCGGAAGCCGCCGCCGCTGTGGCCTTGGCGATTTGAGCGCGATTTGCGCCAGCCGGGGATTGCCTCCAGCGGATCGTTGAGCACGGTGAAGAGAAGACCGCCGCTGATCGGCGTCGCTTCATCCAGGCGTACTTCGACTCGCATGCCGAGCGGGAAGCGTTGGCCGGTCTGTTCGCCGACGAGCGCGTGCGCGGCTTCGTCGTGCACCCAGCGTTCGTTGCCGAGCGTGGAGATGGGCGCCAGGCCATCGGCTTGGGTTTCGTCCAAACGGATGAATAGACCAAAGCGCGTGACGCCGGTGACGCGGCCCTCAAAGATGTTGCCGACGCGATCGGCGAGGAAGGCGCTGATATAGCGCGCGGTGGCGTCGCGTTCGGCGGCCATGCTGGTGCGCTCGGCCGTGCTGATGTGCTCAGCGGTTTCAACGTAGCGCTCTTCTTCCTTATCGGTCGCGCCATCGTCGCCGAGCTTCAGCGCGCGTATCAGGGCGCGGTGGATGGTGACGTCGGCGTAGCGGCGGATGGGTGAGGTAAAGTGCGAGTAGCGCGCGAGGTTCAAACCGAAGTGCCCGATATTGTCAGGCGAGTACACGGCTTGCGATTGGGTACGCAGCACGACTTCGTTGATGATGTCCTTGTTCGGCGAGGTCTCGGCCAAATGCAGGATACGGTTGAAGCGCGCGGCGGTGACGGTCTGGCCCTTGGTCCAAGACATCTCGACCGTTGGTAGGAAGTCCGAGAGCGAGGCGATCTTCTCGTCGCTGGGGCGATCGTGGATGCGGTAGATTTGCGGGCGGTTCTTTTGCTCAAGCGTCTCGGCCGCGCAGACGTTGGCCTGGATCATGAATTCTTCGATGAGCTTGTGCGCATCGAAACGCTCGCGCCGCTTCACGCCGGCGACCTTACCGTCCTTGAAAATGATCTTGTGCTCGGGCGCGTCGATCTCGAGCGGCTGGCGCTTCTGGCGGCCAGCCCAAACACAGGCGTACGCCGCCCAGAGCGGTTTCAGGACTGGCTCCAGCAGCGGCTGAGTTTTGTCGTCGGGTTTGGCGTCGATCGCGGCTTGCGCTTGTTCGTAGGAGAGCTTCGCCGCCGAGCGCATCAGGCCGCGCACGAATTTATGCCGGATCTTGCGGCCTTCGCGGTCGAAGATCAATTCCACGGCCAAGCACGCGCGCTCTTCATGTTCGCGCAGCGAGCAGAGATCGGCCGAAAGCGATTCTGGCAACATGGGTGCTACGCGATCGGGGAAGTAGGTGGAGTTTGCCCGCCGCCAAGCGCCGCGATCGAGCGGCGTGCCGGTCTGCACGTAGGCCGAGACGTCGGCGATTGCGACCCAGACGCGCCAGCCGCCTTGGTTCTTCTCGTCCGTGTCGGGTGAAGCGTAAACGGCGTCGTCGTGATCGCGCGCGTCTTCTGGATCTATGGTGATGAGCGGCACGTCGCGCAGATCGGTGCGGCCTTTGAGTGTCGGCTTCTGTGCGGCGTTGGCTTGGGCTTCTTCTTCCGGCGTGAAGCCTTCCTGATGCCATGCGTGTGCATGGCCAGGATCGAGGCGGCGCGCGGATCGCTCTCGCGGCCGACAACCTCTTTGACGATGCCGCGCTTGGGGCCATGCGCGCGGCCGCGTTCGGGCGCGAGTTCGACGAAGACGAGATCGCCGTCCTTCGCATCGCCGACGTGTTGCGATTCAACGATGAGATCGTGGCGCGCTTTGCGGTCGGCGGGCACGACGCGGCCGCCGCCGTACTTCACTGTGCGCGGATCCTTGTTGGCGCGATAGACGCCGAGGATCTTGTGCGCGCTTTGGCCGAGCCGTTTGACGACGCGCGCTTCGAATTCGCCGTCGTCGCCGCGGGCGATGCGGGCGAGCACACGGTCGCCCACGCCGATCGCCGCTTCGCCTTTCATGCGCCGCGCTTCGCCGGGGGCGAGGCGGACCATCGGCCCAAAATAGCCCTCTGGCCCACGCATGCGCGCGAGCAATTCGCCGTCCGGATCGCGATCGACAATGTCCATGACGGCGGATTCAGGCAGCGCGTTTGCGTCAGCGTAGGATTTGCGCCCGGTGCGGCCGAGCGCGCCGCTCTCTTCCAACTCGCGCAGGATGTGGCGGAGTTCTTTCTTCTGATCGGGGCCAATGCCCAGCTCATGCGCGATGTCGCGCTTCTGCGCCTTGCCGCCCGATTTGCGGATCGCCTCAAGCACCCGCTCGCGGGTGAGGGGCTCGAATGGGGGTGGTGGTCGATTCTTCGCCATGTCGGAAATCAGTGTGTCACCTCTCCCCGGCGAGGGGAGAGGTCGCTCGAACTTGTTGGAGCGGGTGAGGGGGCGCGGTCGCGGGCTGGGGCTCATATTGGAAGGCCCACCCTCATTCGGTCGCTTTGCGACCACCTTCTCCCGCCCATGCGGGAGAAGGTAAGCGGCGTCACGCCTTCTTTACAGCCTTCTTAGCCGCTGGCTTTTTCGCGGCGGCTTTTTTGGGGGCGGCTGGCTTCTTCGCAACCTTCTTTGGCGCAGCGGCCTTCTTCGGCGCGGCTTGCTTTGGCGCAGCCGCTTTCTTCGCGGGCGCTTTCTTTTTCTTCTTGCCGCCGCCGGCTTCGAGGCGGGCGGCTAGGAGGGCGAGGGCTTCGTCGAAGGTGACGTCTTCGGGCTTTTTTCCTTCGGCACGTTGGCGTTGGTTTCGCCGTCATTGATGTAGGGGCCGTAACGGCCGCTGAGCACGCGCACCGGCTTGCCGGTGACGGGACTTTCGCCAAGTTCTTTCAACGGCGCGGGTGCGGCACGACCGAAGCGACCTTTGCCGCCGCCGGCCTTCTTTTCTTCGATCAGCGCGACGGCGCGGTTCATTTGAATTTCATGGACGTCGTCGGCGCCGGGCAAATTCACATAGAGATTGCCCATCTTAATATACGGACCGAAGCGGCCGATATTGGCGACGATCAGTTCGCTTTCGCTCGGGTGCATACCTACTTCGCGCGGCAGCGAGAGCAATTTTATCGCGGTTTCGAGATCAACGTCGGTCGGCGCTTTGCCTTTCGGCACGCTCGCGCGCTTGGGTTTGTCGGGATCGCTCGGGTTCGGCGTTTCGAAATAGGCGCCGAAGCGGCCGCTCTTCAACAGGATCGGGCCGTTGGGGCCTTCGCCAACCATGAGGCCGTCCGAGGGAATAGCCTGTTCGGCATCCTCGGCGCCGGCAAGCTGACGCGTGAATTTGCAGGGCGGATCGCCGTTATAATTCGAGCAGCCAACGAACGCGCCGAACTTGCCGAGGCGCAGCGAAAGCTGCCCGACGCCACAAAGCGGGCAGGTGCGCGGATCGGAGCCGTCTTCCTTGGCAGGGAAGATGTGCGGGCCCATCACTTCGTTCAACGTGTCGAGCACTTGGGTGATGCGCAGATCGCCGGTGTCGGCGATGGCGCCGCTGAAGTCTTTCCAGAAGTCGCGCATCAGCGCCTTCCAATTGAGATTGCCGGCGCTGACTTCGTCGAGTTTTTCTTCGAGGTCGGCGGTGAAATCGTATTCGACATACTTGCCGAAGAAGTTTTCGAGGAAGGCGATGACGATGCGGCCGCGATCATCTGGGATGAAGCGGTTCTTATCCATCGTGACGTAATTGCGCTCGCGCAGCTTTTCGAGGATCGCCGCGTAGGTCGAAGGCCGGCCGATGCCGAGTTCTTCGAGTTTCTTGACGAGCGATGCTTCCGAATAACGCGGCGGCGGTTCGGTGAAGTGCTGGTCGGCCTTCACGTCTTCGACCTTGACGCTCTCGCCTTGCTTCAGCTGCGGCAGGCGGCGGTTTTCTTCGTCTTCCTCGTCGTCGCGGCCTTCTTGATAGAGCTTCAAGAAGCCGTCGAAAAGAATCACTTGGCCGGTCGCGCGGAGTTCGACTTTGCCCGTGGGTTCGGTGAAATCAACGCTGGTGCGCTCGAGCGAAGCCGCTTCCATTTGGCTGGCGACCGCGCGTTTCCAAACGAGATCGTAGAGTTTCGCCTGATCGCCATCGAGGCTGAGTTGTTGCGGCGTGTTCGACGGATCGGTTGGGCGGATCGCTTCGTGCGCTTCCTGCGCGTTCTTGATCTTGGAAGCGTATTTGCGCGGCTCGGCGGGCACATAATTGGCGCCCATCTGCTTGCCGATGGCGGTGCGCAATTCGCGGATCGCGCCTTCGTCCATGCTGACGCCGTCGGTCCGCATATAGGTGATGTGACCGGCTTCGTAGAGGCGTTGCGCGGTCTGCATCGTGCGCGAGGCGTTGAAGCCCAGCTTGCGCGCGGCTTCCTGTTGCAACGTCGAGGTCGTGAACGGCGGCGGCGGATTGCGCTTGGTGGGCTTGGCTTCCACGGCGCTGACTGTGAACTTGGCATTCTTCGCCGCATCGCGCGCGGCGTGGGCCATTTGCGCGTTCGGAATGTCGAGGCGCTTTAGCTTCTTGCCTTCGAACGCCGAAAGGCGCGCGTTGAAGCTTTCGCCGCGCAGACTCTGGAGCGCTGCATCGACGGACCAATATTCTTGCGGCTTGAAGCGTTCGATTTCGACTTCGCGATCCACGATAATGCGCAGCGCCACCGATTGCACGCGGCCGGCTGAACGTGAGCCTGGCAGTTTGCGCCACAGCACCGGCGAGAGGCCGAAGCCAACGAGATAATCGAGCGCGCGGCGGGCGAGGTAGGCGTCCACCAGCTCCATGTCGATATCGCGGGGCGCGGCCATCGCGGCTTGCACGGCGGGTTTGGTGATAGCGTTGAAGGTGACGCGCTGGACCGTCTTACCCTTTAACGCTTTCTTTTGATTGAGCGCCTCGAGCACGTGCCAGGAAATGGCTTCACCTTCGCGATCAGGGTCGGTGGCGAGGATGAGATTGTCGGCGTCTTTGAGGGCGTCGGCGATGTCCTTGACGCGCTGGCGCGACTTCGGATCGATCTCCCAATCCATCGCGAAATCGTCGTCCGGCTTCACCGAACCATCTTTCGCGGGCAGGTCGCGGATATGGCCGTAGGAGGCCAGGACTTTATAGTCCGAGCCCAAATATTTGTTGATTGTCTTGGCCTTAGCCGGGGATTCGACGACGACGACGTTCATGTCTGAGGGGGTTCTCGTTGGGCTTTGGGGGCCGAAGCGGGGCCGGAAACTGGGGGCCGCGATACCGGCTGTCAACGCGACGATATAGGGGCTGCGTGTCGCTTATGCCGGCCGGGAGCTAATAAAGCTTTGCGCGTCAGTAGGTTGGGCGATGCATAAGAAAGCATTAGCGAATGCAACCGGTGGCTGTTCTGAACAACCAGAAGTGGTATTTGAGTCGCATCCGCTCATGACAGATGACAGTGCGAGCGCCGATCCTGTCCACCCGTTTGAGGTCGCAGCCGATGTCAGCTCGTTCGCGGCGGAACTGGCCGATATGTCTCGGCGAGCGGGCTTGCTGCACGTGGCCGCGCAATTGGAGCGGGCGCAACGGGCGGCGTCTCTCTTCATCGAAGGCCGGACGGACGAGCCGGTTTAGTTGAAGCTTGCGCTGGCCCAAGCTTGCGTCGCCTCGTGCGAGCAGGCGGTGGAAAGTGAGTGCGCCGATTCTTTGTGTGCGCGAGCCGCGCCCAAGCGATCCGCTCCGGGCGCGACAGCGAGCGGTTCATTCCGCGCTGGGCTCGGCTACGGGCGGGGGATCGACCCCAACGGGCGCCGCCTCCGCTTCGTCTTTCTTGGCGCCGATCTTCGGTTCTGTGCCAGCGCGCAGGCGCGCGATGTTGGCGCCATGGCGCCAGAAGATGAGGGCGGCGAGGACGAGCGAGAAAATGATCTCGGACCACGAGAAGCCGGCGATCAAGGCCATGATCGGCGCGATGGCGGCGGCGCAGAGGGCGGCGAGCGAGGAATAACGGAATATGGTGGCGACGGCGAGCCAGGTGACGCCCGCGATGAAGCCGAGCGGCCAGATGCCGGCGAACAATACGCCGAAGAACGTCGCGACACCCTTGCCGCCTTTGAAGCCCAGCCACACCGGGAAGCAATGGCCGATGAAGGCTGCGCCCCCAGCCAGAAGGCCGATTTGCATTTGCGGTTCGTCGGTGATGCCGGCCATGCCGGCGAACAGGCGCGCGAGCAAAAGCGCGATCGCGGCTTTGCCGGCGTCGAGCAGCAATGTGGCGAGGGCGATGTCCTTGCGACCGGTGCGCAGCACGTTGGTTGCACCGATATTGCCGGAGCCGACATTGCGGATGTCGCCCAGGCCTGCGGCCTTGGTCAGCACAAGCCCGAACGGAATCGAGCCGAGAAGATAGCCGCCCGCAGCGGCAAGTATGAAAGCGAACATCAGCACCCGATGGTCTGTAACAGGGCGCGCGGGTCCTGTGGAGGGAGACTTTCGTCTGCTCGTCGCTAAGCTCGCCCGAAAACGGGGAAGCAAGCAATGGACATGACAAGGCGTGGCGTGGCTTTGGGTGTGGCGGGTGCGGCCTTGGCTGGATGTGCGCCGGATGGGGCGACGGCGTTTGCCCCGCCGCGCGACCGGCAGTTTCCGCAAGGCTTTCTCTGGGGCGTTGCGAGTTCGTCGTTTCAGATCGAGGGCGCGCTCGATGCCGACGGGCGCGGGCAAAGCATCTGGGACGTGTTTCCGCGCGACAAGATTCATGATGGCAGCGATGCCGCGATCGCCAATGATTCCTATCATCGCTACGCCGAAGACGTAGCGCTGATTGCGGGCGCGGGCATGAACGCCTATCGCTTCTCGATCGCCTGGCCGCGGATCTTGCCGAGCGGCGCCGGCGCGGTGAACGAGGCGGGGCTCGATTATTATTCGCGGCTGATCGATGCGCTGCTGGCGCGGGGCGTTGCGCCGTACGCGACTCTATTTCATTGGGACCTTCCGTTGGCGCTTGAGGGCGGTTGGGCCAATCGCGACACGGCGTTGCGCTTTGGCGATTATGCGCAGGTGGTGGCCGAACGCTTGGGCGATCGGCTGAAACATATCGTGGTGCTGAACGAAGCGGCGGTGCACGCGGTGTTAGGGCATGTGTACGGCGCGCATGCGCCAGGACTTACGGATGCTAGCCTGATGGCCGGTGCGATCCATCACCAGAATTTGGCGCAAGGTCTGTCGATCCAAGCGATGCGCAGCGTGCGCAATGATTTGACCATCGGCACGACGATGGCGCTGATGCCGGCGCGTACGGCGGGCGGTTGGCTTGGGCCCTTGCATCGCATGGCGGCGCAAGGGTTCGACGAAGTTTGGAACCGCGCGTTTCTCGACCCGCTGTTTCTTGGCGCATATCCGAAAATCGCGCGCGACATGGTGAAGAGCGTGCTGCGCGAGGGCGATATGGAAATCGTGCGCCAGCCGATCGATTTCCTCGGCGTGAATTATTACGCGCCGACTTATATGCGTTTCGATCTTGGCGCGCCGAGCTTCTTGGCGCCGGCCGATCCGCCGGCGGGATCGGAGCTCGATGCGTTCGCGCGTCATGTTGATCCGTCAGGCTTGCATGAAGTACTGGCGCGGTTGCGCCATCAGTATGGCAACCCGCGCGTTTATATCACGGAGAATGGCTGCTCAGATGCGTTCAGCGATGGACCAGCCGAGATCGACGATCAATTTCGCATCGACTTTTTGCGCCGGCATCTCGAAGCGGTGAAGAGCGCGATGGAAGGCGGCAGCGATATTGGCGGCTATTTCCATTGGACGCTGACCGACAATTGGGAGTGGGCGGAAGGCTATCGCTCGAAATTCGGGCTGGTGGCGCAGGATCGCGCGACGGGCGTGCGTACGCCGAAAGCCAGCTATGCGTGGTTTGGAAATCTGGCGCGAACGGGTGTGTTGGATTAGCGCTGAAAGAGGGGCAATCGCGCCCAGCACGTTTGGCCGCGCAAAGCGTGGGCTTCACACGATGGCCTGTGCCGCGCCCGAGCTTGGCGCAGGCGTGCAGCACGATGATGTTGTTGATGGTGCGAGCGACGGCGTCGAGATTGGCGCAAAGCCCCGCGCGCGACGCGTCCGCTGATGCGCCCTAAGCTGTCGCGAAAGATGAGCGCGCCCACCCAGAAGAGCAGCAAGCGAGCCCAGGCGATCGGCCTGGGGCTTTCTATGCTCTGTCATGGCGGGCGCGATCTTGCGGCGCAGTTGTGCGGCCGGTTTGAACTCGTCGGATATATTCCTTCTGCGTCAGGCGCGCGGCCGGGAAACTGCGGATTGCGTTCGGTTTTTCCCCGATTGCCAGCCGTTATGTAGCGCTTCAGAGTGGGACAGACGGCCGCAATGGCCACATATTGGGGACTAGGATGAAGCGGATCGGCGTGTCGGTTTTGGTGTTCGCGATCGCGTTCTGCGGTGCAGGCGAAGCTTTGGCGCAATTGGTTGGGCGTCCGGCGCTTGATTTTTCCGAACGCGGGTCTGCCTCGGGAAATGGCGAGGATAGCGCTTTCGCCCGCTCGGTGACGGCGCGCTACGCGTCGGGCGTGACGCGCGCTCAAGTGCTGGCGGATCTTCGCGCGCAGGGTTTCAGCTGCGAAGCCTCCGGCGCGTCGTGCACGCACGTGGCGATGCAGGAGGCGTGCGCTGATGTTCGCACGGTCGATATTGCGCCGGACGGCGTGATCAGCGCCAGCCATGCCTTACGCTGCATGGGCGCTTTGGCGGACGACGAATAGGCGTCGCCCTTCAATTCATCTTAAGTCGCACCCTCTTAAGCTCTTACTCGGCTGGAGCGGCGTAAGGACAAAGCAGCGTGGCAATCGGCGCGTTCCTGGAGCAAGCGTATCTTGCGACTGTCGGGGTTTTGGCATTTGCCGGCTTTTATGGCTTTGCGCTTTTCCGAAACAGTTGGCGTTGGAGACGCTTAGCGGAGGTCTATGCCGCACCAGACGATCAGCGGCCGTTCAAGCAGCGCTGGACGAACATGGTGTTGGAAGGGCTAAGTTTTGGCTGGGTAAACTACGCCGGGATTACGCTGTTTGGCGTCAATCGAGAGGGCGTGTTCGTAAGTCTGTTGCCGGGCTTCTCGCTTATGCATGAGCCGCTATTTTTTCGGTACGAAGAGATCAGTCTCGCGCCCGCGCGTTGGCTGCTTCAGGACGCGTGCGCAATTGAATTCCGTGGATGCCCAGGCCTTCGCCTCATTACAAACTTGGCGACGCAGCGCTGGATCGAACAGCAGTGTGAAGAGTTTGGATCATTCAGCGCGCCAACGGCGTTATCGCCACGCAACGGATAGCGTCGTCTGCGAGGGCGATGCTCAATCCTCCACGCCCAAAGCCGCAGCCAAATCGGCGATGTGTTTCAGTTCGCGCAATTTCACACCGGCCGCGCCGCCGCTCTTTTTGTGGAGGGGCGAAGGCGGTTTGGAAGCCGAGTTTGGCCGCTTCTTTCAAGCGCAGATCGGTGCGGCCGGCGGGGCGGATTTCGCCGGAGAGGGCGACTTCGCCGAAGGTGACGCAGTGCGAGGGCAGCGGACGATCGACGAGTGCGGAGATGAGCGCTGCAGCGACGGCGAGGTCGGCGGCGGGTTCGGTGATGCGCAGGCCCCCGGCGACGGAGAGATAGACGTCGCGGCCGGAAAAGGAGAGGCCGCAGCGTGTTTCCAACACGGCGAGGATCATGGCGAGGCGCGCGCTATCCCAGCCGACGACGGCGCGGCGCGGCGTGCCATACGCGGTGGGTGCGGCGAGCGCTTGGATTTCCACCAGCACAGGGCGCGAGCCTTCAACGCCGGCGAACACGGCCGCGCCTGACGGGCGATCGCCTGCGCCGCCCATGAAGAGCGCGGAGGGGTTCGGCGTTTCGACCAAGCCTTGCTCGAGCATTTCAAACACACCGATTTCGTCGGTGGGGCCGTAGCGGTTTTTCACGGCGCGGAGGATGCGGAACGGCAGGCCGCGCTCGCCTTCGAAATAGATCACGGCGTCGACCAGGTGTTCCACCACGCGCGGGCCGGCGATCTGGCCGTCTTTCGTGACGTGGCCGACGAGGATGACGACGCAGCCGCTCTTCTTGGCGAAGCGTACAAGTTCGTGTGCGCAGGCGCGCACTTGCGCGACAGTGCCGGGCGCGGCCTCAACGCCATCGGCCCAAACGGTTTGGATGGAGTCAACGATGACGACGTCGGGCTTCAGCGTTTTGAGACCGTCGAGGATCTTGCGAAGATCGGTTTCGGCGGCGAGGTGGACGGGCGCGTCGCCGGCTTTGAGGCGGCGGGCTCGGTCTTGCACTTGGGCTTCGGCTTCTTCGCCGGTGACGTAGGCGACGCGCGCGCCGCTGCGTGCAATGGCGGCGGCGGCTTGCAGCAGCAGTGTGGATTTGCCGACGCCGGGATCACCGCCGATCAGGATGGCGGAGGCGGGCACGAGGCCGCCGCCGCAGACGCGGTCGAATTCGGAAATGCCAGTGGGAAGCCGCGGCGGCGGATCGGCTTCGCCGGCAAGCTCAACGAAGGCAAGCGCTTTGCTCTTCTTGCCGGTGGGCGCGGCGAGCGCGCCGGGCACGGCGGTGCGCGCGGTCTCCTCCACCAACGTATTCCATTCCCCGCAGGCTTCGCACTTGCCGGCCCATTTGGGCCAGATCGCGCCGCAGGCTTGGCAGGTGAAGACGTGGTCCTTGGCCAAAACAGAATCCTCTCGTGGGGGCAAGTTAGCAGACTTGCGCAGCGCGCGGGCGCGTGGTGCTGTGAACATAGGAGCTCACATGACCAGCATCTACGATTTCAGCGCGCGCGATATTGATGGCGACGAGCGCTCGCTCAGCCAATATCGCGGCAAGGTGCTGCTGATTGTGAACACGGCGAGCCAGTGCGGGTTTACTTATCAGTATAAGGGTTTGGAAGAGCTGCATCGGAACTATGCGGCGCAGGGCGTCGAGGTGTTGGGCTTTCCGTCAAATCAGTTTGGCAGCCAAGAGCCGGGCGACGAGAACGAAATCAAGAATTTCTGCTCGCTCACCTACGATGTGACGTTTCCGATGTTTGCGAAGATCGAGGTGAACGGGCCGAACGCGCACCCGCTCTATGATTATCTCACGCGCGAGAAGGGCGGCGGTCTGTTGGGCCGTAAGATCAAATGGAATTTCACCAAGTTCCTGATTGGCCGCGATGGGCGCGTGTTGAAGCGTTTTCCGCCGACAGCGAAACCGGAAGCACTTGCTAGCGTGATTGCGCGGGCCGCGCGGTGAGCGGGCGCCGAAGACGCCGTTGCTGACGGTCGATTGCGTCGTGTTCGATGCGGCGGGCGCGTTGTTGTTGATCGAGCGTGGGCATGAACCGTTTAAGGGTTGCTATGCGCTCCCGGGCGGGTTTGTCGATGTGGGCGAGACGGTGGAGCACGCGGCGCTGCGCGAGTTGAAGGAAGAGACCGGCGCGTCGGGGCGTGTGGTGGGCTTGGTGGGTGTGTATTCCGATCCGGGGCGCGATCCGCGTGGGCACAATGTGAGCGCGGCGTTTCTGGTGGAGTGGGATGGGTCGGCGGTGAGCGGCGGCGATGATGCGGCGTCGGCGGCGTTCGTGAGCGATTGGCGTGAGAAGACGTTGGCGTTCGATCATGCGCAGATCGTGGCGGATGCGTTGAGGAACACCTCCGGCGCGTAGCCGTTTTGCCCGGTTGAGGGCAAAGCAATGGCTTCAGACTTTTGGGTGAATGCAGTAGGCACAGCCGCGGGCGTCGCGTCGATGCTGAGCTTTCTGCCGCAGATCGTGAAAATTTGGCGCGACCGGGACGCATCGTCGGTGTCGCTGCGCACGTTTGCGGTGTCCGCGACGGCGTTTGTGTTGTGGACGGCGTTTGGTGCGCTACAGGGCTCGTGGCCGATTATCGTGTCCAACGCGGTGTGCCTGATTCTGGTGCTTACGATCGTGGCGTTGCGCTTGAAGTTTAGCGACGGCGCCTAGGACCAAATATCCGCGACGTCCCAGAAGATGCTCGCGGCTGGCGGCAGGCCAAAATCCTTGCGGCGGAGTTGGAGCCAGCGGCCGCGTTTGGAGATGCGGCCGGGTGGGTCGTCGTTGGGCGGCGTCAGTCCATCAGCGCCATCGGGCCAGAAATCTTTTTCCTCATAGGGCTCGTCGATCCAGGCGCGGAATTTGAGTTCGCCCACGATGAAGAGTTCGGCGCGCACCCAGAAGCTGGGGTCGATGCTGAGATCGATGTGGCCGTCGCCTTGGTCGGAGACGAAGAGAAGCCGTGCGCTGGTTTTATCTACGCGCTGGCGCCAGATGCGGCCATTGGCGTGGCCGCGAAATTCGTAAGGCTCGCGCACCCAGCTTGCGAGCGTGCTGATCAAGGAACGGGCGCAGCCTTCAAGCGGCCAGCCATGACTCTCATTGTCGATATAATAGGGCGCGCGTGTTGGAGGCGTGGACGGGATCACACCACAGCCTGAATCGGGCCGTCGGCGCGGCCGGCGACGAATTGGTCGACCATTGCGTTGCCGCTGGAGTCGAGCGTGCTGGTGGGGCCGCGCCACACGATCTTGCCATCGTGGAGCATGGCGATTTCGTCGGAGATTTTGCGCGCGCTGGGCATGTCGTGCGTGATCGAGACGGCGGCGCAGTCCAGCTCTTTCACCATCTCGACGATGAGATCGTTGATGGCGTCGGCGGTGATCGGATCGAGGCCGGTGGTGGGCTCGTCGAAGAAGAGGATGTCCGGCTTGGCGATGATGGCGCGGGCGAGGCCTGCGCGCTTTTGCATGCCGCCGGAAAGTTCGATCGGGCGCACGTCTGCGAAGTCGGGCGAGAGGCGGACTTTGCGCATCGTCTCGATGGCGCGCTCGCGCGCGTCCTTGCGCGGGACGTTGTCGGCGTAGATCAGGCGAAAGGCGATGTTTTCCCAGACGCTCAGTGAGTCAAAGAGCGCTGCGCCCTGGAACAGCATGCCGAATTTGCGCATCACGCGGGCGCGGATTTCCACCGGCATTTTGGTGATCTCTGCGCCGTCCACCAGCACTTGGCCGGAATCGGGCTTCATCAGACCGAGCGTGCATTTCAGCGTGACGGATTTGCCCTGGCCCGAGCCGCCGATGATGACGATGGATTTGCCCGGCGCGACGTCGAGATCGACACCGTCCAGCACTTGGCGGCCGCGGAGTTTTTTCTTCAGGCCGATGAGTTGGAGTTTCGCGGTCATGTGCGCTTACTCCACGAAAAACGCGGTAATGAGGTAATTCACCGCCAGGATCAACACGATGGCGCCGACGACGGCGTTGGTGGTGGCGCGGCCGACGCCGAGTGCGCCGCCCGAGCTGTTGTAGCCCTGATAGGCGCCCATCACGGCGATGATGAAGCCGAACACGGCGGCTTTGGTGAGACCAAGCACAACGTCTTGGGTCTCAAGGAAGTTGAAGGTGTTGCGCAGATAGGTGGCGCCGTTGAAATCGAGGCTGTTCACGGCCACGAGATAGCCGCCCATCACGCCGATAATGTCAGCGACGGCGACAAGCACGGGCAGCGTCAGTACGGCTGCAAGCACGCGCGGCGCGATCAGGAATTTGAACGGGTCGGTCGAGAGCGTGGTCATCGCATCGATCTGTTCGGTGACACGCATGGTGCCGATCTCGGCAGCGATTCCGGCGCTGACGCGTCCCGCGAGCATGAGGCCGGCAAGCACGGGGCCGAGTTCGCGCGTGATGCCGAGCACGACGATGTTGGGCACAAAGCTCTCAGCGTTGAAGCGGGCGCCGCCGACATAGATGTTGAGCGCCAGTGCTGCCCCGATGAACACGGCTGTGAGGCCGATCACCGGCAGCGAAAGATAGCCGATCTGAAAACATTGGCGGCCGAGTTGGCCGGCGAAATAGGGCGGCGAAAAAGCGCGGCCACCGCGCGCGCGGCGAACATGGAGAAACGGCCGATCTCGGCGAAGATGGCGAGCGTCGAGGCGCCGATTGGGACGAAGGGATTGATCACGCGCGGGCTCCGGTCTTGCGCACAGTGCCTGCGAATGTGGTGAGGATTTCGTAGGATGCAGTACCGGCCAGTGCGGCGATGTCGTCCAAAGGCGCATTGGGGCCGAGAAATTCGACCATTGCGCCGGGCAGGGCCTCGGCGCAGCCGGTGACGTCAAGGATGATCAAATCCATCGAAACGCGCCCCAGGATCGGACGCTTTGCGCCGCCCAGGACGCCATAGCCGCGCCCGCCGAGCGACCGCAAGTAGCCGTCCGCGTACCCGAGTGCGACGGTGGCGGTGCGCATCTTTTGTGTCGCAGTGAACGTGGCGCCATAGCCGAAGCTTTCGCCGGGCTCGACATCGCGCACTTGCAGGATGGGCGCTTCGATGAGTGCTGCGGCAATGAGTTGGGGATTGTCGGCGTCCAGCCCGCCGGAGCCATAGAGGCCAACGCCCGGCCGGATGAGATCAAAATGATACTCGGGGCCGATCAGGGCGCCGGCGGTGGCGGCGAGCGAGAGCGGCGCTTTCGGGAAGAGCGAAGCGGCGTCGATGAAGCGCTTGAGCTGCGTCGCGTTCATCTCGTGCTTGAGATCAGAGCCGCAGGCGAGGTGGCTCATCACAAGCGCGAGCGATGTGCCTTTGAGCGCGACCATGCTCTGCGCCAGCTCTTCGGGGCCAAGCCCAAGCCGGTTCATGCCGGTGTCGATGTGGAGGCCGGCGCCAGCGCGCGCGTCCCAGAGTTTGATCTGGGCGACGGAATTGAGGATCGGCGTGAGTTTGGCGTCTGAATATTGCGCGACGTCCTTTGCGCTTGGGCCGTTGAGCACGAAAATTTGCGGACCTTCGCCCAGTGCTTTGCGCACGCGAATCGCTTCGCCAAAGGTTGCGGTGAAGAACACACGCGCGCCAGCTTGCGCCAGCGCACGCGCGGCTGGCGCCGCGCCTAGCCCATACGCATCGGCTTTGACGACCGCGGCGATGGCGGCGTTCGGCGCGCGCTTCTTGAAGAAGCGCCAATTCTCGACCACCGCATTGTAATCGACGCGCAGACGCGCGAGCCGTGGTTGCTCAGCGGGCGATGGAGCTGAATCGGGTGAATTGACCGTGGAAATTGAGATGCACCGTTTCGATGGGGCCGTGGCGGTTCTTGCCTATAATGAGCTCGGCCCTGTTCGCAACACCGGCGCGCTTCTGCTCCCAGGCAAAGTGCGCCTCGGTGCCTTGTTCGGGCTCGGCGCGGCTTAGGTAATATTCTTCGCGATAGACGAACATGACGATGTCGGCGTCCTGCTCAATCGAGCCGGATTCGCGCAGGTCCGACAATTGCGGGCGTTTGTCTTCGCGGGACTCGACTTGGCGCGAGAGCTGGGAGAGTGCGATGACTGGGACTTGCAGATCCTTGGCCAGCGCCTTCAAGCCTTGGGTGACCTCTGAGACTTCCTGTACGCGACCGTCGGTCTTGCCTGAGCCGGTGACGAGTTGGAGGTAGTCGACGACGATGAGATCGAGACCCGAGGTGCGCTTCAGGCGGCGTGCGCGATTGGTGAGCGCGCCGATCGAGATGCCGCCGGTTTCATCGACGTGCAGCGGCAGCATTTGCAGTTCGGTCGCGGAATCGGCGAGGCGGACATATTCGTCCTTATCGATCTTGCCTTGGCGAATGCGGTGAGACTCGATGCCGGCGAAATCCGACAGAATACGTGTCGCCAATTGTTCGGCCGACATTTCGAGCGAGAAGAAGCCGACTGTGCCGCCGAGGTGATCGGCTTCGGGGTTTTCCTGGATCGCCTTCTGTTTTAGGCGCGCGACGTTCATAGCGAGGTTCAGGGCGAACGCAGTTTTCCCCATCGAGGGGCGGCCGGCGACGATGATGAGGTCGGAGCCGTGCAAGCCGCCCATCAAATGATCGAGGTCGCGGAAGCCGGTGGAGATGCCGGAGACGTCCGAGCCGCGGTTCTTGGCGGCGGTGGCGACTTCGATAGAGGCGGTGAGCGCGGTGCGGAAATCCTGGAAGCCCTTATTGGCCCCGCCGCTTTCGGCGAGCGTGAAGAGCGTGCGTTCGGCTTCTTCGATG
This sequence comes from Hyphomonadaceae bacterium JAD_PAG50586_4, assembly GCA_023242925.1. GTDB lineage: Bacteria > Pseudomonadota > Alphaproteobacteria > Caulobacterales > Aquidulcibacteraceae > Vitreimonas. Next base: position 1,666,670 of record CP096134.1, read on the forward strand.
ATGTCCTTGGCGTCGTGACGCTCGGGCGGATTTTCAGCGAGGTCGGAAATGACATTGCCGACGCGGATGAGTTCACGGCGCAGCGCCATGTCGTAGATGAGCTCAGCGTAGGAGGTCGCCTGCGCCGAGAGCGGCGCTGCGAGGTCCATCAGCTTCATCAGATAAACGGCGCCGCCGATTTCCTTGATGCCGCCGTCGCGCGCGAAGCGTTCCTTGAGCGTGACGCCGTCGGCGATGTGGCCGGTGGCGATCATCTCTTGGCAGGCGGCGAAGATACGGCCGTGGACGGGGTCGTAGAAATGCTGCGGGCGCAGTTGCTGGGAGATGCGGTTCAGCGTTTCATTGTCGAACAGGATCGCGCCGAGCAGCGCCTGCTCGGCCTCAAGATTGTGCGGGGTGACGCGCTGTTGTGGGGCCGGCGCCGGTGCGCCAAGCGGGAGCGCTTGCTGAGAAGACATGCACGCAGAATGCGCCGATTCGGCCCGCCAATCGTTGACGGCCCGAAACTTGACTCACGCTTTTCCCGAGTCGCGCACGGATTTTTGTTGTTGACGTGGAACGAGCGAGATCTCTCCGTCGTGCGTCTTGTCGCCTATGGGACAGCTCCCCGTAAACGGGGGAGCATTGGTTGAGCTTATGCCGCGCCGCGGAGGTATTGATCCAAGAAGCGTAGGTACGCCTCTTGGGCGGTGATGCGGTTTTCTTTGCGGAGGAAGCCGTGGCCTTCGTCGGGGAAGAGCACGTATTCGACCGGCACGTTGTTGGCGCGCACGGCGGCGACGAGTTCGTCACTCTCCACCTGCAGCACGCGCGGGTCGTTAGCGCCCTGCACAACGAGCAGGGGCTTTTTGATATTCGTCGCGTGGAAGAGCGGTGAGATGCGGCGGTGGCGTTCTTCGTCGGTCGCAGGATCGCCCATTTCGTCATAGAGCGCTTCGCGGAAGCTCGCCCACCAGGGCGGGATCGAGGTGAGCGTGCGCACCCAATTGGTGACGCCGAAAATGTTCACGCCGACATCGAACGCGTCTGGCTCGAACGCGAGCGCGGCCGCCACCATGTAGCCGCCATAAGAGCCGCCCATGACGCCAATGCGTTCGCCATCGACCCAATTGAGGGTTTCGAGATAGCGGCGGGCATAGACGATATCTTGCAGATCGACTTCGCCGTGGCGGCGATCGTCCATGTGGAAGAAGGTTTTGCCGTAGCCTGACGAGCCGCGATTGTTGGCCGCGAACACAGCGTAGCCGTGATTCACGAGGTGCTGGATCATGGCCGAATAGCCGCGACGGCTTTGCCCGCCCGGGCCGCCATGCACGAGCACGAGCGCCGGTGCGCGATTGCTGCGGCTTGCGGTGCGCGGGCGATAGAGGATGCCGGGGATCTGCAGACCATCGAAGCTCGGATAGCGCTGGACCGTCGCCTCCACCAGCAAATCCTCGTTGATCTCTGGATTGAGCGCGTGTGTGAGGCGGGTGGCGATTCCGGTGTTGAGCGGCGCGGTGAACACGTCGGAAGGCGAGGTGTCCGATGCGACGGTGAAGCTGATCCGGGTTTCGTCGCGATTGAAGCGTACGCCGCCAAGATCGCCTGCCGGTACGCCGGTGAGGCGGATGGGTGTGTTGGTCCGGGTGTCGAGGATTGTGACGTCGGTGGAGGCGTCGGCGTTGATGGCGGAAACACGATAGCGCCCGCTCGGCGCGTGGACGACGAACATCACGTCCCATTCGGCCTGGATCAACGGCGTCTTCTCAGCGGTGGCGAGATCATAGCGCCAGGCTTGATTGTATTCGCCGTGCTCGTCGGTGCCGTAAATGAGGGCAGAGCCATCTGGCGTGAACTCATAGACGCCGTGGGAAATATTGCCGGTGTGCCCGGTGATGAGCCGCGGCTCGCGCATTTCGCGCTCGTGTAGGTTCACCAGGAAGACGTCGCTGTCGGCGCTGGTGCGCGGTCGCACGAGCGCGAGCCAGCGGCCGTTGCGCGTGATGTCGGCGATTTCCATGCCCGGGTTTTGGTAGACGAGTTGGCTTGCATACGTCGTCGCGTCGTATTCGTAGAGATCGAACACTTGGGGATCGCGTGCGTTTGACGTGATCCAAAACGCATTTCCATCGGCGCGCCAAGCGAGGAAATCGGCTTTGACATTTTCGCCAGGCGTTAGATCGCGCAGCGTGCCGTCGCGTTCGCGGACATAGACGTGGCTGAGTTCGTTGCCGCCTTGATCAGCGCTTACCAGGATGCGTTCGTCGGCTGGAAAGAACGAAACAGCGAAGGTCGCGTTGTCGGTCGATTGTGTGAGCTGTTGCGGCGCGCCGCCTTCGATCGACAGTGCATATGCATTGAAGACGCCGCTGGCATCGTTGGCGATAAGGATGCGGCGGCCGTCCGGCGAAAACGCGAGGCCGGCGGGCGCGGCTTGGCTGTAGGATGTGGTCTGGAAGAAGGCTTGCGCGGAATAGGTTTGGTGCGCAGGCGCGCTGGCGCCGGTGCTGGCGCAGGCGGCGGCGAAGGTTGCGGCTGTTCCCGCCAGTAAGGTGCGTCGGTTGATCATGGTGCCCCCTTTACGTTGACGCGAGCTTAGACGCGCACGGACGCGGGGCGCAAAGAAAAGGCCCGCACACCGGATGATGCACGGGCCTTCGCGTTTAGATGCTGATCGCGCTTATTCGGCGCGGGCGCTCGGGTCGTTGGTGATCGAATTGGCTGCGAGTTCCTTCGCTGCCGCTTCGGCGTCGGCGCGATCGGCTTCAGCAGCCGCCGCGATGACGTTTTCACCCTTGGCTTGACGATCGGCTTCGTCAGCCGAACGCGCCACGTTGACCTTCACATTGGCGTACACTTCCGCGTGGAGGCGCACGCGCACCGGGTGAACGCCGACGGTCTTGATCGGCTTGTCGAGAACGACTGCGTTGCGGTCGATCTTGGCGCCGGTCTTGACGATTTCGTCGGCGATGTCGCGCGAGGAAACGGAGCCGTAAAGCTGGCCGCCTTCACCCGCTTGGCGGATGAGGATGTAGCTTTCGCCGTCGACTTTCTTGGCGGCCTTTTCGGCGGCCGCTTTGGTCTCGGCGTTCTTGGCTTCGAGTTCAGCGCGGCGGCCTTCGAAAACCTTGCGGTTCGCGTCGGTGGCGCGCAGCGCCTTCTTTTGCGGGAGAAGGAAGTTGCGCGCGAAACCGTCGCGCACCTTCACTTCGTCGCCGATGGCGCCGAGGCTTTCGACGCGTTCAAGCAGGATGACTTGCATGTGACCAGTCTCCCTTATTGAACGGCGAACGGAAGGAGCGCGAGTTCACGAGCCAACTTAATGGCGCGCGCGAGTTCGCGTTGCTTCTTGGCGGAAACGGCGGTGATACGCGCCGGGACGATCTTGCCCTTTTCGCTGATGTAGCGCTGGAGCAGCTTCACGTCCTTGTAGTCGATCTTCGGCGAGGCGCTGCCCGAGAACGGGCAAACCTTACGCCGGCGACCGAACGGGCGACGGGCCGGAATGTTCGAGATGTTGAACTTCGGGGCGCCCTTCTGAATTTTCTGGGCCATGATTAATCCTCCCCGCCTTCAAACTCACCACCATCTTCACCGTCACGGCCGCCTTCACGGCGTGAACGGCGGCGCTCTTCACGGTCCCGGCGGGCCAGGATCGGCGAGGGCTCTTCGTCGAGTTCCTCAACGCGGATGGTCTTGAAGCGCATGATGTCTTCGTTGATGCGCAGGCGCCGCTCAAGCTCGTGCACGGCCGGGGCCGGGGCGTCGATATTGATCAGGGCGTAATGGCCCTTGCGGTTCTTGCGAATGCGATAGGTCAGATTGCGCAGGCCCCAATACTCGGTCTTGGTGGTCGCGCCGCCCAATTCCTTGATCGTATTGGTTATTTCTTCGATGAGCGCATCGACCTGCTGCGGCGAGATTTCTGGCCGCGCGATGAGCACGTGTTCGTAATAAGCCATATTGTCCTCTTCCAAAGACCCGCGGCGCCCGGGCCGGGGAAGAACCGGCCAAAACGATGGACCCCGGAAAGCGGATGCTTCCGGGGCCGCGGATCGAAGGCGCGGAAAATACGCATTTCGGTCCCGGAAGCAAGGGGATCGCTGGGGATTTGGGGCTGGGGATTGGGACGGCGGCGTCCTAACCAGTCTTCAAGAACCGATCCCTAATCCCGCCCGCTTGCGGGCCGGGCGCGGCTGCTCTACCCCGCCGCCCCATGAGTATTTCCTTTATTTTCCCCGGTCAGGGAGCCAGGCGCCTGGCATGGGCAAGTCGCTGCACGATGCGTTCGGCGCGGCGCGCGAAGTGTTTCAGGAAATCGATGAGGCGCTGGGCGAAAAGCTGTCGAAGCTGATTTTCGAAGGACCGGGGGACGAACTGACGCTGACCGCCAATGCGCAACCGGCTTTGATGGCGGTGAGCTTGGCGGCGATGCGCGTGCTCGAGCATGAGTTCAAGGTCGCACCAAGCAAAGCGGCGTTCGTTGCGGGCCATTCGCTTGGCGAATATTCTGCATTGGCGGCGGCGGGTGCGCTGACGATTTCGGACGCGGCGCGTCTGCTGCGTACGCGCGGCAATGCTATGCAGGCGGCGGTGCCTGTCGGCGAAGGCGCGATGGCGGCGTTGATCGGTAAAGTCGATGTGGCGCTGGCCGAAGAGATCGCCGCGAAGGGTGCGGAGGCTGGGCCGTGCGTTGTCGCCAATGACAACAATGTCGGCAATGTCGTGATCTCGGGTTCGAAGGCCGGCATCGACGCTGCGCTGGCGTACGCCAAGGAAAAGGGCGCGCGCGCGATTGCGTTGAATGTGTCGGCGCCGTTTCACTCGCCGCTGATGCAGCCGGCGGCGGACGCGATGGCGGAAGCTCTGGCGGGCGCGTCGATCGCGCCGCTCGCGGTGCAATTGGTGGCGAACGTGACGGCGCGCCCGGTGAGCGAGCCGACGACGATCCGTAAGCTCTTGGTGGAGCAAGTCACGGGCCGGGTGCGCTGGCGCGAAAGCATCGAATGGATGGCGAGCGAAGGCGGCGTGGCGCGCTTCGTTGAAGTCGGCGCCGGCAAACAGCTTTCGGGCATGGTGAAGCGCAATGCGCCGGATGCTGAAGCGCTGGCGCTGAATGAGCCGGCCGATTTGGAAGCGTTCGCCAAGAGCGTCTGATGCGCCAGATTGCGCTTCTGCGTGGGGTGAACCTGGGCAAGCGCCAAGTCGTCATGGCTGAATTACGTGAGGCGCTCGAGGGCGCTGGCTTTGAGGGCGTGCGTACTCTGCTGGCGAGCGGCAACATTGTGCTTGGCTCCAAGCTCAAGGGCGCCAAGCTTGAAGCCAAGCTTGAGCAGGTGATCCTTGATGGCCTCGGGCTGAAGACGGACGTGCATGTGCGCGACGCCGATCAGCTTGATGCGCTCATCGCCGCCAATCCGTTCAAGCCGTTCGCAAAGACCAATCCCAATTTCTTGGTCGTCCACTTCATGCGCGCGGATGTGAGCGCGGCTGAGGTCGAGGCGATGGAGAAGACCAAGGCGCGCGAGGAATGGCGCCAGGGCGAGAACTGCCTCTACATCAAGTTTCCCGCTGGGCAGGGGCCATCGAAGCTCAAGACGCCGAAGCTGGCCACGGCGCGGAACTGGAATACGGTGTCGAAGCTTGCCGCGGCGGTGCGCGAGGATTAGTGCCGACGCCAACGGAGTGAAGCATGTTTGATCTCAGCGGGAAGACCGCGCTCGTGACGGGCGCTTCGGGCGGCATTGGTGGGGCGATCGCCAAGGCGTTGGCGGACGCGGGCGCGAAGGTGGCGCTCTCGGGCACGCGCGTGGAAGCGCTGGAGAAGGTGAAGGCCGAGCTGGGCGGCGATCATGTGATCGCGCCGTGCAATCTCTCCGATCCGGCCGCTGTGGATGCGCTGATCGGGCAGGCCGAGGCCGCACTCGGCGGGCGTTTGGACATTTTGGTAGCCAACGCAGGCATCACCAAGGACGGCCTTCTGCTGCGCATGAAGGACGATGACTTTCAAAACGTCATCAAGATCAATCTGGAGAGCTATTTCCGGCTCTCGCGCGCGGCGCTGCGCAACATGATGAAGAACCGCTGGGGCCGGATCATCGCCATCACCTCGGTTGTGGGCGTGACCGGAAACCCCGGACAGGCGAATTATGCAGCGTCGAAAGCGGGCATGATCGGTTTCACCAAGGCGCTGGCCGCCGAGGTCGCCAGCCGCAACGTCACGGCCAATTGCATCGCACCGGGCTTCATCGCCTCGCCGATGACGGACGTGCTCAACGAGACGCAAAAATCAGCGCTTTTGACCAAAATCCCAGCCGGCCGTTTGGGCGAAGGTTCTGATGTAGCCGCGGCTGCGGTTTATTTGGCCAGCGACGAGGCCGGCTACATGACCGGCCAGACGCTGCACGTAAACGGCGGCATGGCGATGATCTGAGGCGCCTTCAAGGGCCCCGAAAGAGAGAAAAGGCTTGCGCGGCTGGCCCGCTGTGGTCAAAAGGCCGCTCACAAGCGTTCTTCGGGACGTGAATAATTATTCAGCCCAATCTTCAAGTACTGGCGAGGCGTGCATGTCGGAAGTTTTTGAGCGCGTAAAGGCGATCGTGATCAAGCATCTCGAAGCCCCGCCGGAGAAGGTGGTCGAGAAGGCGTCGTTCATCGACGATCTCGGCGCGGACAGCTTGGACAATGTCGAGCTGGTCATGGCGTTCGAAGAAGAATTCGGCATCGAGATCCCGGATGATGCGGCCGAGCACATCCAAACGGTCGGCGATGCCGTGAAGTTCATTTCCGAAAAGCAGGGCTAAGGCTCTGAATACGCGCATGCGGCGCGTCGTTATCACTGGGATCGGGCTTGTCTCTCCGCTTGCGGGCAATGCGCCCGCGACGTGGGAGCGGCTGCTCGCAGGCAAATCCGGCGCGAACAAAATCGAACACTTCAAGGTGGACGATTTACCGTGCCGGATCGCGTGCGTTGTCCCCCGTGTTGACGGACGTGGCGGCGGCGCGGGCGATGCGCATGCGTTTGATGCCGATAAGACGCTTTCCCAAAAGGAGCAGCGTCGCATCGAGGATTTCATCCTGTTTGCGATCGCCGCGGCTGATGAAGCCGTCGCAGATTCTGGTTGGAAGCCGGCCGACGACGAAGAGAAGAACCGCACTGGCGTTCTGATCGGGTCGGGTATTGGCGGCATCGAGGCGATCGGCAACAACGCGCTCATTCTGGAGAAGGATGGGCCGCGTAAGATTTCGCCGTTCTTCATTCCGAGCGCTCTGATCAATCTGGCGTCGGGCCAAGTTTCCATTCGTCATGGCTTTCGCGGGCCGAACCATTCGGTGGTGACGGCGTGCGCGACCGGCGCTCACGCTGTAGGCGATGCGGCGCGTTTGATCGTGCACGGCGATGCGGACGTGATGATCGCGGGCGGTGCGGAAGCCGCGGTGTCGCGCTTGGCGATGGCCGGGTTCTGTGCGTTGCGGGCGATGTCCACCGAATACAACGACACGCCAGAGAAGGCGTCGCGTCCGTATGACAAGGGCCGCGACGGCTTCGTCATGGGCGAAGGTGCAGGCTGCTTGGTGCTGGAAGAGTACGAGCACGCCAAGGCGCGCGGCGCGAAGATTTACGCTGAAGTGAAGGGCTACGGCCTTTCGGGCGACGCCTATCACATCACGGCCCCGGCCGAGGATGGCGACGGCGGCTTCCGCGCGATGACGATGGCGCTGACGGATGCCGGCATGAGCGTCAGCGACATCGATTACGTCAACGCGCACGGCACATCGACGCCGCTCGGTGATGAGATCGAGTTGCGCGCGATTGAGCGCCTGTTCGGCGCTTCGGCCGCCAACCTTTCGATGTCGTCAACGAAATCGGCGATTGGGCATTTGCTGGGTGCGGCCGGCGCGGTGGAAGCGATCTTCTGCGCGCTAGCGATCCGCGACGGCATGATCCCGCCGACGCTGAATCTGGACAATCCCTCGGTCGAGACTGCCATAGATTTGACGCCGCTCACGGCGAAGAAGAAGCCTGTGAAGGCGGCGATGTCGAACTCGTTCGGGTTCGGCGGCACCAACGCCGCCGTGATCCTGACCGCGGTGGATTGATGGCACGGGCGCCAGCGCCACGCCGCAAGAGCGGCGGCTTCTCATCTTTTCTGTTCTGGGGCGCTGTGTTCGTCGTGCTGGGCGCGGTTTTCGCGGGCGCGTTCTTTTATAGCGCCATCTCGCGCCCTGGCCCCTCGACGCAAGACACAGCGTTCATGGTGGAAAGCGGTGCGACAGGCGCTTCGATCGCGGCTGATCTGCAGCGCGACAATCTGATCACCGATCCACTACTCTTTCGCGTGGCAAATCGCATCTTCGCGGCGGGCGCTTCGCTGCAAGCCGGTGAGTACCAAATCCCCGCCGGCGCTTCGGTGCGCGAGATCGTGGAGATGATGGCGAGTGGCAATGCATTGCAGCACGCGATCACTTTTCCGGAAGGCATTACGATCTCTGCGGTGATGCGCACGCTGGAAGAGAGCGATGTGCTGACGGGCGATATGCCCGAAGCGCCGCCCGAAGGCTCGATCCTGCCTGATACGTATCATGTACAGCGCGGCATGACGCGCGCGGCGTTGTTGCAGCAAATGCGCGATGCGCATGACGAAGCGTTGGCCGAGATTTGGGCTGGTCGTCAGCCGAATTTGCCGTTGGCGACGCCCGAAGATTTGGTGATTCTCGCGTCGATCGTTGAGCGCGAGACGGGGATCGCCGCAGAACGCCCGATGGTGGCGAGCGTGTTCATCAATCGCTTGCGCCGGCCGATGCGTTTGGAAACAGACCCCACGATCATATATGGCGTGTGCCTGCGTTATCCGGATCGCTGCGTCGATGGCCGCTTGGTCAATGCGCAGGGCCAGCGCCGCACTATTCGTCAAAGCGAGATCGCGCTCGATACGGGCTACAACACCTATCGCATCGACGGCCTTCCGCCGACGCCGATTTCCAATCCGGGCCGCGCTGCGCTCGAAGCGACGGCGAACCCAGCGCAGAGCGACGCGATTTTCTTCGTTGCGGATGGCTCTGGCGGGCACATTTTCGCGGCGACACTGGCTGAGCACAACGCCAACGTCGCGCGCTGGCGCGTGATCGAAGCCGAGCGTCTGGCGCAAGAGCGCGCAAACTAATCAAAGAAAACGCCTCCCGAAGCATCGGGAGGCGTTGAGGTGCGGCCGGGTCGAGGCCGCGGGGCTGTGAGCTCACACGAGCGCTGCGAGCGCGTCGTGAAAGAAGGCGGCGAAGAGCGCGCCGATAAAAAGTCCGGCGAATGCGCCCGAGAGGGCGGCTTTGGCGTCGCGCGCGTTGAAGAAAGCGCCGGCGCCCGCGCCGATCAGGGCCTCAAGGCCGCCTTGGAAACAGAGCGCCGCGCTCAAAGCGGCGGCGATCACAAAGAGTGTGAGATCAAGGACGTAGCCCGTGCGCGCCAGTCGAAGGCGGCGCGGCGGCGTGATGGATGTTGTGGTCGCCAGTGTCATGGCCGGCCCCTGTCTTACCCGCGCCCTGCATGCCTGAGTCGCATAAAGGCCACGTGACACTTGGGGCAAAAATACGCGACAAGGTCGCCCATGACGATTTCAGGAATGACAGGATTCGCGCGGGCCGAGGGCGAGCACGCGGGCCAGCGCTGGATCTGGGAAGTAAAGAGCGTCAACGGGCGCGGGCTCGATTTGAAGCTGCGGCTGCCGCAAGGCTTTGACGCGCTCGAGCCGGCCGCACGTGCGGCGGCGAGCGCGAAATTCAAGCGTGGCTCGTTGCAGGCGTCTTTGAATCTGGCGCGCGATGCGAGTGCCGCGGCGGCGCTGAAGATCGATTTTGCGCTGGTGGAGCGCTTGCTGCAGGCCGGCGAGACGTTCGGCGATCGCGTGGGCAAACCCTCGTGGCACGGGCTGCTGAGCGTGCGCGGCGTGCTGGCGGTGGAAGACGGCGTCGAGCAAAGCGAGGAAGAACGCGCCGCGTTGGAGGCAACATTGCTCTCGGGCTTCAACGATGCGTTGGCCAAGCTCGCCGAAGCGCGTCAGGCCGAGGGCGTGCGCTGCGCGCGCTGTTCTCGGACGCGGCCGATCGCATGGAGGCGCTGATCGCTTCGGCGCGTGGGTCAGCGGCGGCGGCGCCAGCGGCGGCGCTCGAGCGAATTAAGCAACGGCTGGATTCGCTCTCACCTGAGGTGAAGCTCGATCCCGGGCGCGTGGCGCAGGAGGCGGCGATCGCGGCGACGCGCGCGGACGTACAGGAAGAATTGGAGCGGCTCGCGGCGCATACTCTGGAGCTGCGGCAGCTGTTGACGAAGCCGGAGCCGGCCGGGCGCAGGCTCGATTTCCTTAGCCAAGAATTATCGCGCGAGGCCAACACGTTGTGTTCAAAATCGGCCGATCTCGAACTGACGCGCATCGGGCTCGATTTGAAAACATTGGTCGATCAGATCAAGGAGCAAGCCGCCAATGTTGAATGAGCACGTCGCGCGGCGCGGGCTGATGTTCGTGTTGTCGAGCCCATCTGGAGCCGGCAAATCCACCTTGGCGCGCAAGCTCTTAGAGGCGGACGACAATATGTCGTTGTCGGTGTCCGCCACGACGCGTGCGGCGCGGTCGAGCGAAGTGGATGGCCGCGAATATAAATTCATGCAGCGCGAGGCGTTCGAGGAAATGGCCGATCGCGGCGAGTTTCTCGAGCATGCTCTGGTGTTCGGCAATCATTACGGCACGCCGCGCGCGCCGGTCGAAGCGATGCTGATCCAGGGCAAGGACGTGCTGTTCGACGTGGATTGGCAGGGCGCGCGCGCATTGCGCGCGGCTGAGCCGCAAGACGTTGTCGGCATATTCATTCTGCCGCCGTCGATGGCGGAGCTCGAGCGGCGTTTGCACGCGCGCGCGGAAGATAGCGAAGAGGTCATCAATCGGCGCATGGCGCGCTCGCTCGATGAAATCTCGCACTGGGAAGAATACGATTACGTGTTGGTGAACACCATGCTGGAGCAGACGCTCACGCAAATCCGCCAAATCCTCGCCGCCGAACGCCTGAAGCGCGCGCGGCAGCTGTGGCTTAAGCTGCATGTGGAGCGGCTGAAGCAGGGGATTTGATGCGACGCTGGCTGATCGCACTGATGCTGCTTGTCGCTGCGTGCGCGCGCCAAGTTGCGCCGGCCGGGCCACGTGAATTTGAGCAATGGTTGTCGGGCGATGCTTCGCGCGCGCCAGCGTTCGTGCGTTTTGAGGCGATGCTGGCGCGTGAAGGCGTCGCTGAGGTCGTGCCCACGCGTGAGCTTTGGCTGACCGATCGCCTCGCGCCGGAATGCGTGGTCGAGCCGTTCACGATGCCGCCGGAAGAGATGTGGCCCCATATCGCGCCCACGCTGCGCTTCGTGCGCGATCATGTTGAACCGGCGATCGGCGAGGTGACTGTGGCGTCCGGCTATCGCGATCGGCGCTTCAATGAATGCGTGCGTGGCGCGTCACGAAGTATGCATCGCGGTTTCCATGCGCTCGATCTTGTGCCGCGTGATCCGCTGGTGACGCGCGAACGCCTGATCGCAGCGCTCTGCCCGCTGCATGCGCGCGAGGGCGCGCGGTTCGGCATTGGCTTGGGCATATACAGCGGCCGCCGCTTCCACATCGACACCACCCGCTATCGCCGCTGGGGCGCGGACTTCCGCGTCGCGAGTTCGCCGTGCGAGCCGCCTGAAGATACCGATCAGCGCGCGTAGCTGACGATCTTTACGGTTTCGCCGGCGCGGAGGGCGGTTGCGCTGTCCAGGCCGTTGATGACGAGGAAGCGCTCAAGCTGGAGATCATCATACGCCATGCGGCGCGACAAGCTTTGCGCCGTGTCGCGCGCGCCAACTTGCACGAGCTCAATGCGGCGTGGGCGGAGTGCGGCTGCTTGTTGCGTCGTCAGCGTTCGCATGGAGCCGAGCATGGGCGTCATCGCCGCGCTGGCGCCTTGCGGCGCCAGCGTGAGGAAATGATAGACGCGGTCGTTCACGCGATAGGCGGTGACGGAGACATCGACGATCTGCCCCTGCTGCGTTTGCGCGCGCGCGGGTATGGAGACCGTCTCCAAGCCGTTGGTGGTGCTGGGCTGTGGCTGACCGATCTGCGCGCGGGCTTGGCCGATCAATTGGCGCAGGCGCGCGTTGGCGTAGGCTTCCAATCCTTCTTGCGGCAGCACGCCGCCGGAGAATTGCGCGCGCGCGTTGTTGGGCCCGGCGATCAGCACGGCGGTGGTGGTGTTAGTGAGCGTGAAGCCTTGCGGCGCTTCAAAGGCGATGCGCATGCCAGGATGCGAAAAGGTCCGGCCGTTGACGAAGCCCTGATCGGGGTCGTCGCCGTAAATCATGCCGCTAATCGCTTGCAGATAGGGCTGCGTGCGCTCTGGCGGCGTACCGCGTGCGGCGCCGGCGGTCTGGGCGCGGCTATTGGCGCGGGTGACGCGGTCGGCGGAGAGCGGGTGCGTGCGCGCCCAAGCGGGGATGGCGCTTGCTGTGTCGCGGTTGCTGGTGCGCGTGGTGAGTTCGTCGTTGAGGCCGAGGGCGTGCAGCATGTCTGCGGCGGCGTAGGCGTTGTAGCCGTTGGTGAGCAGATAACGGACGCCAAGATCGTCGGACTCGTATTCCTGATCGCGCGAATAATTGAGCGCGTACATCTGGCCGGCTTGGCCCGCGAGTTGGGCGATGTCGCCGGAGCCCGTGAGCACGCCAGCGACGATGGCGCCGAGCGTTGTCATGGTGGCGGTGTTTTGGCGGCGCGCGGAATGGTCGGCGACGACGTGGCCGATTTCGTGACCGAGCACGGAGGCGAGTTCGTCTTCCGAGTTCATGATCGCGAGCAGGCCGCGCGTAATGTAGATGTAGCAGCCCGGAACGGCGAAGGCGTTGACGACGTCCGAATTGATCAATGTGAAGGTGCATTGGCCGGGAATGCCCGCCGCGACAGCGACGCGTTCGCCGACACCAGAGACATAGGTCGCGAGCGGGCCTTCAACCGCGCCACCGAATTGCGCGACGATTTGCGGATGCTGTTGGCCGGCGCGCACGCGCTCGTTGGCGGCGACGGAGGGCGCGTCTGCGGAGGAATCGATAGTGGCGCAGGCGATGAGCGGGAACGCGAGCGCTGTGAGCAACGCGCTGCGAATGAGCTTGTGCATGGTGTGGCCTCCGCCGTTAGGTTGCGGAACTTTAGTCTGCCGACGGGCTTGGCGAAAGGCTTGGCGTTTATTCTTCGCGCAGGTGTCGGGTTGCTGGCGGGCGATGCGTCCTTGGCTTAGGAGGCATGAATGAAGCGATTGATTTTGGCATTGGTTTTCGCAGCTGCGGCATGCGGCGCGCCCACACACATTGCACCAGAGGCGTCGCCGCCAGCGGAAGCTGCGGTGGAACACAGTGCGCCGCCCGGGGAGTATCGGCTCGAAAAGTCACACGCGAGCTTGATCGTACGGCTCGGCCACATGGGTTATTCGCAATTCACCGCCCGGTTCGAGACTTGGGACGCCACGCTCGTTCTCGATGTGGCGGCGCCGCAGAATTCGTCAATCCATGTGACGATCGATCCCCATTCGATCGCGAGCGACAATCCGCCGGCCGGCTTCATCGACATCATGCGCGGCGCGGATTTTCTGAACGCGACGCAGTTTCCCGAAATCAGCTTCCGCTCGACGCAGGTCGAGCGCACGGGGCCGAATACGGCGCGGATCGTCGGCGATCTCACGTTGCATGGCGTGACGCGGCCGGTGACGCTCGAAGCGCGCTTCAATGGCGGCTATGAGGGCATGGCGCTCGATCCGAACGGGCGCGTGGGTTTCTCCGCGCACGGCGTGTTCAATCGCTCCGCGTTCGGCATGGCGTACGGCATTCCGCCCGAGGGTTCGAATATGGGCGTGAGCGATGCGGTTGAGGTGATTATCGAGACCGAGTTCACCGGGCCTGCTTGGCCGCCGCAGGCGCGCCTGCGCCGACGCCTTAAGAAAAAGCCCCGGCGACGCCGGGGCTTTTGAGGTCAATTCGTATCATCCAACACAGTCCAACGCGCTAGCCTCGAGGAAGCGGCGCGGACTTAGCGGTTACAAGACACCCAACATGGAAGCGACCAGCGGGTGGCGGACGATGTCGGTGTCGGTGAGGCGGCAGACCGAGATGTTCTTCACACCTTCGAGCTTATCGGCGACCGAGTGCAGGCCGGAAAGATCGGGCAGAAGATCGGTTTGCGCGGGGTCGCCAGTGACGACCATGGTGGAATTCCAACCAAGGCGCGTCAGCAACATTTTGATTTGGCCGTAGGTGCAATTTTGCGCTTCGTCGATGACGACGAAGGCGTTGTTGAGCGTGCGGCCGCGCATGAAGCCTACCGGCGCGATTTCGATGAGGCCTTCCGCCATCAGCGCTTTCAGACGCTTCGGTGAGAGGCGATCTTGCAGCGCGTCGTAGAGTGGGCGCAGATAGGGCGCGAGTTTGTCTTCCATCGCGCCAGGCAAGAAGCCGAGCGATTCGCCGGCTTCGACGGCGGGGCGTGAGAGCACGATGCGGCCAACTTTGCCGCTTTCGAGCGCTTCAACCGCTTTGGTGATGGCGAGATAGGTCTTGCCAGTGCCGGCCGGACCAAGCGCCAAGACGAGCGCGTGCGTGTCGATCGCTTCCATCAGCGCGGTTTGGCCTTTGGATTTCGGCCGGACGGTTTTGATAAAGCTCTGATCGCGCGCGCCCGCGCCTTGAGGTGCGGCGTCCTGGCCCTGCCAGCCGCCGTCGAGCACTTTCAAATTCCTTGTGCGTCGATCTTCACGTTGGAATTCTTCCACGTTGAGCACGCCTTGTGCATGCCGACGCTTCGCGGGGCGCTTCGCCATAGAGGTCTCCTTCCTGGAGATGGACGAAAAAGCCGCAGGCTTTAGGCCTGCGGCTGGGGAGTCGAAGAAAATGTCGGCAGATGCGAATGCCGGATCTGGGAGTCGATGAATCGTGCGCCGGGCGGCGGTGTCGAACTGGAAGTGTTCCTGCGTCTCGCGCCCACGCTCTCCCCACATGACGGACGCCTGCGCGTCCACGAAATGGGTCGAACCAGAAAAACCGATCCGAACTATTCTCAGGAGACGCTGAACCGGTTAACGACGCGTTGAAGTGCGCGGGCGTCACAAACATTTCGCACAAGCGACGAGGCATGGCGCGCAAGGAGCATATCGATGGCGATCTACGCTTTGGCCGATGCGGATCTGGAAGTGGAAGATGAGAATGCCTTCTGGGTGGCGCCGGGCGCCGTTCTGGTAGGCAAGATCATTCTGAAGAAGAATGCGTCGGTGTGGTTTGGCGCGGTTTTGCGCGGCGATAACGAACCGATTCTCGTCGGTGAAAATTCAAACGTGCAGGACGGCACTGTGTTGCACACCGACATGGGCGCGCCGCTGACGATCGGGAAGAACGTCACTATCGGCCACCAAGTGATGCTGCATGGCTGCTCGATCGCGGACAATTCGCTGATCGGTATCAAGGCGACGGTGTTGAACCACGCTGTGATCCCGTCGCATTGTTTGGTGGGCGCGCACGCTCTTGTGACGGAGCGCAAGACCTTCGAAGAAGGATCGCTGATCACAGGCGCGCCGGCGCGCGTGGCGCGAAAGTTGGAAGATGCACAAAAGCAAGTGATCGAAGGCTCGGCGCATCATTACGTCGAGAATTGGAAGCGCTATAAGCGCGACATGAAGAAGAGCCGGTTCGAAGTTTAACTGTTCCCCCTTTACGAGGAAGCTGTCGGGTAAGCGACTGAGGGGGCCACGCCGCGATAGCGGTCAACGGACTTTCCCCTCCGCTTGGCTACGCCCAGCACCTCCCCGTAAACGGGGCAGGATTAGTGATCAGCGCTTCGCTTCTGGCAGCGGGCTGTTCCAGACTTTGCCGATGCGCACATCGGTCTCCGGTCCGAGGTTGAACCAAGCCAAGCGATCGCGTGTGGCGTCGATTACGACGAAGCGATCGCCGTGTTCGAGCGTTTGCGAGAGCGTGTTGCGGACAACGCCGGCGGAGAGACGCGTGCGCAAAATCCAAAGGCCGGGCGCGAGTTCGCAGATGCGGCCCAGCGAGGTGAGCGCGGCCATGTACGCGTTCCACGAGCCGGAGAAGATTTCGGCGTGTACGAAGACGTTGGCCCCTTCGTTGTTTTCGTTTGCGGCTTCGCTGCGCGTTTGCGCCATCAAGCCGACGACGCGCCGCGCCTCAATCCACGGGCCATCCGCCGTGTCGGACACCTTAGTCGCGGGCCGGATGCGACCTTCGGTGACGAACTCGGAAAGCTGGGCCATCGTGTAGGGGCCGTAGTTTTTGCCGCGCACCTGCACCCACCATTGGCTGGTGGCGACGACGCGGATGGGCGTGGCGACCTCGGACAAGGGGTATTGCTCCGTTTCGAAACGGCGCGCGGTAAGGCGGCGCCGACGAGCAGAGCAGGTGCAACCGGCGTGCCGGTTGGTAAGTGAAAGGTTAAGCGCCCTTGGGTGGGCGCGGTTCGAAGTCGACGGCGAAGCCGCCTTCGATCAGGCGCGCGACGCGGCCGTGAATCGAGCCGATGCGCGCCCAGGAGCCGATCAGCGGCGGCGGGCGGCCGGTGCGGACGGTGACGCCGGCGAGCGAGAAATCGAGGATCTCGCCCATGCAGGTTTGTCCGTCCTCGAATTCAATGCGCGTCATGTGGTCGGGGCGCGCGGCGAAAATCGGCTTTTCGTCTTCGACGATGGCGCCGTCGAACAATTGCTTGTTCATGGCGACCGTCAATTGTTCGGCCATTTTCTCGCGTTTATGCGCGCTAAAATCAAAGATCACGGCGGCTTCGCCTTCGCCGCAATGGCGGGCGACCGAGCCCGAGACGCGGCCGAAACCGTCGAGATAAAGCACGACACGCTCGCCGACGCCCGGAAGCGTTGGCGCGGCGATGCGAATGTCGCCGGGGAGATGTCGGCGGTGCGGCAGTCGAGCTCGCGGCCGAGTCTGTCCAGCAGGCGCCCGTTCACCTCGATCGGGATGCGGCGGAAGCGCCGGCGCTCGCGGATGCCGACTTGGGCGGCGGTGAGGCGGCGCGCGGCGGCGGCCAAATCGAGTTTCGGGACGGCGTTTGACATGGTTTGATGAAAGCGCGTTCAGCGTAAAGTTTGCCTTAAGGATTAAACTTGACGCCTGCGTCATCTCGCCGGGCCGGGTTTGATCTGCTAGGCGTGGACGACCAGACAAAGCGACGCCTGAACAGGGTGCGAGGGAGTGAGACGTGGGCGAGATCGAGGACGGGCAGAAATTCGATTATGTCATCGTCGGCGCGGGCAGCGCGGGCTGTGTGCTGGCGAACCGGCTGAGCGAGGACCCGAGCGTCACGGTCGCATTGCTGGAAGCGGGCGGTAAGAACAATTCGCTGCTGGTGAAGATGCCGGCCGGCGTGGGCAGCCTGATCAAGGCCAAGGGCGTCAGCAATTGGGGCTTCGAGACGGTCCCGCAGCAATTCATGAACAATCGTCGTTTGTATCAGCCGCGTGGGCGCGGTTGGGGCGGATCGTCAGCGATTAACGGCATGATCTATATTCGCGGCCACGCGCGCGATTACGATCAATGGCGCCAGATGGGCCTCAATGGTTGGGGCTATGGGGACGTGCTGCCGTATTTCAAACGCGCGCAGCATCACGAAGATGGCGCGGATTCGTTCAACGGCGAAGGCGGGCCGCTCTGGGTGTCGCGTGGGCCGCCGGGCGATCCGATCTACAAGGCGTTCATTCAAGCGGGCAAACAAGCCGGCTATCCAGTGACGCGCGATTTCAACGGCTATCAGCAAGAGGGCGTTGGCCCCTATCATCTGACCATTCGCGATGGCGAGCGCTGGAGTGCGGCGGCGGCGTATTTGAATACAATCGTCGCGTCGCGACCGAATTTGAAAGTGATCTCGAACGCGTTCGCGGGGCGCGTGCTGTTTGAGAAGAAGCGTGCGATTGGCGTGGAGTTTTCGGGCGGGCCGGGCAAGGTCACGCAGAAGGTTTATGCCAACAACGAAGTGCTGGTGTGCGGCGGCGCGTTCCAATCGCCGCATCTGTTGCAGCTTTCGGGCATAGGTCCGGCCGATGAGCTGAAGAAGCTCGGTATCGATGTGGTGCAGGACGCGCCGGATGTCGGTCGCAATCTGCAGGACCATTTGGACGCGTGCATCATCTACGAGATGACCAAGCCAATCTCGATGTATTCGAAGACGAAGGGTCTGAAGCAGCCGATGATCGGGCTGCAATATCTGTTCACCAAGCAGGGTCCGGGGCGGACCAACCATTTGCACGCGGGCGCGTTTTTGAAGACGCGAGGCGAGTTGGATCGGCCGGACATTCAGCTGCACGTCGTCAACGCAGTGATGATCGACCACGCCAAGGTGACGCCGGATCGCGACGGCTTCACGGTGCATACCTGCCAGTTGCGGCCGCAGAGCAAGGGCACGGTGACGCTTGCCTCGACCAATCCGTTCGATGCGCCGCTGATCGATCCGCGTTATCTGGCCGAAGAAAACGATCGCCGCACGATGCGGGATTCGGTCCGTATGGTGCGCGACATTTGCAGCCAGGATGCGCTTGATCTCTATCGCGGCGCTGAATTCAAGCCCGGCGCGCATGTGCGCACGGATGCGGAGATCGACGCTTGGGTCCGCGACAACGCCGAGACGATCTATCACCCGGTCGGCACCGTGCGCATGGGCGCGGACGACAAGGCGCCGTTGGACGAGCAATTGCGCGTGCGTGGCGTTGAAGGCTTGCGTGTGATTGATGCGAGCGTGATGCCGACGCTCGTGGGCGGCAACACCAATGCGCCGACGATCATGATCGCGGAGAAGATCGCCGACGTGCTGCGCGGCAAGAAGCCATTGCCGTCGCAGGACGTGCGCGTGGCCGAAGACGCGCGGGTGGCGGTGTGAGTGCGGCGCGCGTCGTTGCGGCGCTGGGCGCGCTGATCGGTGTTGTTGGGCTGGCGCTGCAATATTGGCTGATCGTGACCAGCATGGGCGCGGAGGGCGCTTCGCCGCTTGAGGCGACGTGGCGCTATTTTGCCTATTTCACCATCCTCACGAACACCTTCGTCACGTTGGCGATGGCGCGTGGGGCGTTGAAGCCGGAGAGCCGTGTCGGCTTGAACTCACCGCGCGTTGAGTTGATGGCGACGGTGTCGATTCTGTTTGTATTTGCGGTTTACAATCTGCTGCTCGCGTCGCGTTGGGATCCGCAGGGCGCGCAGAAGGTGGCGGATGTGATCGTGCATCAGATCGTGCCGCTGACGATGGCGCTGTTTTGGCTGCTGCGACCCCACGGCGGGCTGACGTGGCGCGGGGCGCTCTACTGCGCGCTGTGGCCGACGGCTTATACTGTGTACGCGCTGGCGCGCGGGCAGTTCGACGGCTTCTACGCGTACTATTTCATGGACCCGAGCGCTATGTCGTGGGGCGCGTTGGCGCTGAACGTCGCGGGTCTATGCGCGGCGTTTGTGGCGTTTGCGTTCGTGTTGGTTGGCGTCGATCATCTGTTGGCGAAGCGATCGCGTGCTGGCGCGGTGCTTGAAGCGTAGTCTCGGAGCGCCGGCGCTCCGCGTTAGTCGTTCACCACAACCAAGCGCATGCCTTTCGGCGCTTTCGCGGCGGGTGGGTGCAGAGAGCCCAAGCGCAGGCGCTGGATCGGGCGGCCGCCGAGGAATCTTTCGCCGCCGAGCATCTGAAACATGCCGAGAAAGCGATGGCCGATCTGGTGATCGACTTTGAGCGGCGTGATCAGAATTTCCGCGCCGAGCATTTTTCCGCATGCGCTCTCGGCCGTCACACGCAGGATCCAGGTTCGCCTGCGGCGGTGCAGGAATCGATCAACGCATTCACCAGCGCGAGGTCGGGCGCGAGGAAGAAGCGCTGAAAATCGTGCTCGCGGAGGTCGCGACCGAAGATATCGATGAGCTCTGTGCCGAAGGTGCGGATCGGCAGGCGGCCATCACTCATGCGCTCCAGCACAAAGAGGCGTTCGAGTACTTGATCGGCGCCGCCCTTCTTGGGCGCTTCAGCCGTGCCGGCGAGCGCGCGGCCGTACGCGAGCAGCGCGCGCGTGTCAGGATGAAAAGTCTCTTCGCCAAGCATCGTAGTTAAGGGCCGTGGTCCGCGGTGATGGTTCACGGACCTACGCAAGCGCCGCGCCCGGCGTTTTCAGGGAAAGTCGTGCTGCGGCGGGGCGCATTCCCGCGCTGCGCGAAGCTTGGCCTTGCGCTTGCAGCCTCAGACGCGAGGTGAAGGAGCTTTTCATCGTGAACGTATCGTTACGATACATCCTTGCTGCGATCGCTTTTGGCATCGCCGCACTCGGTTTGTTTCAGCTCTAGATCCGCGACTTCAGAGAAACCTCTTGGGCCGTTGTCTTGGCCAGCCCCGCGCAGCGATGCGCGGGGCTTTTACTTTGTGCGATTCAGTGGACGTCCGGGATGTCGGTGATCTCGGCGAGTTGGCGGCCGCCGCACATGATGCGGATGGCGCGATAGCTCGGCGCAATGACTGGGCCGGTGTAACGCACGTCGGCGGTGATGACGGCCTGGGTGAACATGCCGCTGCGCTGCACAGTTTCGATGATGATCTGTTGCACAGGTTGGGCGCTGCGATCGGCGGGACCGTCGCGCACGGTCACGGTGTAGCCTGGATTGGGCAGGTCGACCTTGCCGGTGACGTGGAGCGTCGGCGTCGCGTCCGGGCCAGGCATGCGGTTGACCCAGGCGGACCAATCGCGGCTGTCGAGCACGGCGCAGGCGGCGGAGGGCGTGGGCGTCGGCATCGGGGCGGGCTCCGGCGTGGGCGCAGGCGTCTGGCAGGCCGCGAGGGCGGCGATGGCCACAGATAAGATCAGTGCGCGCATGGAATTCTTTGCCTTTTCGTCCCGCTCGGCGTCATAATTGCGCACCACATGCGGCAATGGAAGCGCGACGGGCCTGGAACTCTGGACAAGCGCGCGCGGGCTCCCTAATCCAGGCCTATGACCAGCCTCGATATTCGCTCCGCCCGCCCTGATCAGCTCGTGTCCGGTGATAAATCCCAATGGGAGATCATTGTCGGCCTCGAAGTGCATGCCCAGGTGACGAGCCAGGCGAAATTGTTCTCCGGCGCGAGTGCTGCCTATGGCGGAGAGCCGAACGCGCATGTGTCGCTGGTGGATGCCGCGATGCCGGGCATGCTGCCGGTGATCAACAAATTCTGCGTGGAGCAAGCGATCCGCACGGGGCTCGGGCTGAACGCGCAGATCCATCGCGTGAGCCGGTTCGATCGGAAGAATTATTTCTACCCGGATTTGCCGCAAGGCTATCAGATCAGCCAGTTCGCTATGCCGATCGTCGGCGAAGGCGAGATCGAAGTGGAGCCGGACGGCGAAGAGCCGCTGACGATCCGCATCGAGCGGCTGCATCTAGAGCAAGACGCCGGCAAGTCGATTCACGATCTCAGCCCAAGCGAAACCTACGTCGATCTCAATCGCTCGGGCGTGGCGCTGATGGAAATCGTGTCGCGGCCGGATATGCGTTCGGCGAAGGAAGCGGCGGCGTATTTCAATAAGCTGCGCGCGATCGTGCGTGCGCTCGGCACCTGCGACGGCAACATGGAAGAAGGCTCCATGCGTGCGGACGTGAACGTGTCGGTGCGCCGCGCGAACACCAAGGAATGGGGCACGCGCTGCGAGATCAAGAACGTGAACTCCACGCGCTTCATGATGCAAGCGATCGAATACGAAGCGCGCCGCCAGATTGAGATTTTGGAGAGTGGCGGCTCGATCGATCAAGAGACGCGCCTGTTCGATCCCGACAAGGGTGAGACGCGCACGATGCGCTCGAAGGAAGACGCGCACGATTATCGCTATTTCCCGGACCCGGATTTGTTGCCGCTGGTGCTTGAGGAAAAGTGGATCGAGAACATCCGTAAATCGCTGCCGGAATTGCCGGACGCGAAGAAGAAGCGCTTCATCGACGAGTATGGGCTGACGCCCTACGACGCGCGCGTGCTCTCGGGCGACGCCGATGCGGCCGCGTATTTCGAAACGGTGGCCACCGGCCGCGATGCGAAGGCGGCGGCCAATTGGGTGACGCAAGAGCTTGCGGGGGTGCTCAATAAGAAGGGCTTGGAGCTGGCGGATTCGCCGGTGAAGGCCGCGGACTTGGGCGCGCTGCTCGATCTGATGAAGGACGGTACGATCAACGGCAAGATCGCCAAGGACGTGTTCGCGAAGATGGTTGAAACTGGCGACGCGCCGGGCGCGATCGTCGAGCGCGAAGGCCTGCGCCAAGTCACCGATACGGGCGCGATCGAAAAAGCCATCGACGACCTGATCGCCGGCAATCCCGATAAGCTCGAAGACGTGAAGAAAAACCCGAAGGCGTTTGGCTGGTGGGTTGGTCAAACGATGAAGGCGACGGGCGGGAAGGCGAACCCTGGGGTTGTGAACGAGATTCTCAAGCGCAAGCTTGGTGTCTAATTCTCTCGTCATTCCGGCTGCGCGGAGCGCGATCCGCAACCCTGGGCAAACGACGGAGCGGCGGCCCTGGGGTTCCGGGTTCGATATTGCTGCGCAGGATCGCCCCGGAATGACGGAGGTATTGGGGTTGAATGAGCGAACGCGCTGAGCGCCTCTTCTCTTACGGCACGTTGCAGCTTGAGAGCGTGCAGCGGGTGCAGTTTGGGCGGGTGCTGGAGGGCGTGGCGGACGCGCTCGTCGGTTTTCGCGAGGATATAGTGGAGATCACCGATCCCGACGTGCTGGTGAAGAGTGGCGAGCGCTTTCATCCGATCGTATCGCATTCCGGCAAAGACGCCGATCGCGTCCCCGGCACGCTGTTTTTGATCACATCAGCCGAGCTTGCGGCGGCGGACGCATATGAGGTCAGCGATTACGCGCGCGTGGAAGCGCCGTTGGCGTCGGGCTCACGCGCTTGGGTGTACGTGAAGCGGGCTTAGACCGCGCGGGCGACGAGCGGTGTGTAGCGGGCCATGTGGCCGATGGCGCCGAAGGGTTGCTGCGATTCAACTCCGGCATGGAGATACGCTTCGAATGCGCCAGCGTCGAACGAGGCGATGCGGTCGGCGCTGGGTGTGAAGACCTGCATCAGCATGAACAGCCACAAAGAGATCATCGCGCGCCTCCCGATTGAAGCGCGATCAGTGAACGCGTTTGGTTTCTGCTGCGTTAACGCAACGAAGTGATGCGCATGAAAACGCCCCGACGCCGGGGTGCGTCGGGGCGATCTTCAGTTCAGGTCAGGCCGCGATTATTGGCTTGCGATGATGCCAAGGATCACGCCGGTGGCGATGCCGACGAGCAAGAGCTCGCCGCGGTCGTCACGCACGTAATGGTAGCCACGCGGCGGGGCGCGCAGACGATGGTGGCGATAATCTACCGGGCGATAATGATCGCGGTAATAGGCCGGCAAGCGGTCGCCGCGACGCCACTGACGATATTCGTAGCGCGCGTGGTCGCGATACTGGGCCGGTGGCGGGCCGTAATACCAGCGGCCGTTGTATGAATAGCCGTTGTAGCGGCGATCGTCCCAACGATCATCGCGACGTTCATCACGGCGGCCGTCGCGATAAGCGCGGCGTTCGTCACGGCGGTCATCGCGGTTGTCATAGTCGCGATCACGGCGATCGCCACGACGATGGTCGCGGTCACGGCCGCGATCATCATCGCGATCGTAGCGGTCGCCGCGATGTTGCGCGGCGGCTTCGGTGGAAATGGCAAGCGGCGCCGTAAAGGCAACCGCCAGCGCTGCAAGCGCATAACGTTTCATAGCGAGGTCTCCTTCCTGCTTCCCAACGAACGGCCAACGTTCGCGGAAAGGTCCCTAGCTCTGGGAGGAGTGTGTCGCGCTGTGACTGAACCTGGTCTGAACCGGGCGGGGAACATGCTGTCAGCAAAATCGAATAAGTGCCTGGATTTATTGGGCGCCTTTTGGCCAGATGAACCCAAGCTGAATCAAAGCGGTTGGGGCTCACACGCTTGTGACGCTCGGTTGTGGGTCGGGTTTGGCCAGATGTGTCCACTAGCGCGGCTTTCGGAGAGCGCCCATGTTGGGCGTCAGCCATTAAGGGACGCCCATGACCAAGCCGATCGAACTCTATTTCTGGCCGACACCGAATGGCTGGAAGATTTCCATCGCGCTCGAAGAGATGGGCCTCCCCTATGAATTAAAGCCGGTGAACATCGGCCGGGGCGAGCAATTCGCGCCGGAATTTCTGAAAATCTCACCGAACAATCGCATGCCGGCGATCGTTGATCGTGAAGGTCCGGGCGGCGAACCGATCTCGGTGTTCGAGTCCGGCGCTATCCTTCAATATCTCGGGGCCAAGTCGGGGAAATTCTATCCGAATGATGAACGCGCGCGAACGAAGGTGGACGAGTGGTTGTTCTGGCAGATGGGCGGCTTGGGGCCGATGGCGGGGCAAGCCAGCCACTTCATCAATTACGCGCCGAAGATCGTCGATGATCCGGCGCTGATCGAGTATGGGCGCACCCGCTACGTGAACGAGCTCAATCGCTTGTGCGGGGTGATGGAGCGGCGCTTGGAAGAGAGCGCCAATCTTGGCGGCGATGAATATTCGATCGCGGACATGGCGTCGTGGCCGTGGGCGCGCATCGTGCACAAGCTCGGTCAGAACTTCGATGATTTCCCAAAGCTTAAAGCGTGGGTCGATCAAATCTTTGCACGTCCCGCCGTTCAACGCGCGCTCGCGGCTGGCGATGAGCTGAGGCAAAAGCAAGAATTGAGTAAGGATCAGGTGCGCGACATGGCGAAAAGCCTGTTCGGGCAAACCGCAGGTTCAGTGAATGACGCGAAATCAAAACAAGGCTGATCGCGCTTAAGCTTATCGCAATTAAAGCATGACATTGATCCACCCCGACGGCGCGAGAAATGCACGTCAATGGGGTGGAACGTACATCGGGCAATCCGGGGCGTTCCCAAGTGATACAAGGGAGCCGCCAAAATGGCGTTCACGGATTCTGAAATCGCGGAAGCTCACGCTGCTGTGCGCGCCGCTGGTGATTGCGACAATCTTTACAAGCTCGGCCTGATCTATTCGACCGGCCAAGAGATCGACCTGGTGCAGGCGCACATGTGGTTCAATCTCGCCGCAGTGCGCGGTTCGGAAGCGGCGAAGGAATGCCGTCGCGAATTGTCGGACATGATGTCGAAGGACGAGATCGCCCAAGCCCAGCGCAGCGCGCGCGAGTGGCTGAGCGTAAAGCACCACTAAACGCCAAAGGCAGCAGGCAAAGCGCGGGCGCCTATTGGCTCGCGCGCGCATTGTCGTGGTTGAATTCACGCCTGCTGCTTTGCGTGACAGCCAATGGTGGTTGTCCCTCCCTCCCGACAAACGCGAAAGCGCGCGCCGTTCTTGTTTTGGCGCGATCGCTGGACGTTGGCGTTTGTGTTTGCAGCGGTGCTTCTTGTGGGGCTGATCGCGACGCATGAGCCTGTGCTCAGCGCGCGCACGACGCCGACGCAGATCATTGAGGCGATCCTGTGGGGCGCGCTGGTCGCGGCCCTTCTAAGCTTGGCGCTCGATCGCGTCGGCCGCCGGCTCTGGCATCAGCTTGCGAACGCATTTCCTGAAAAGACGGTGCGGCCGGTTTTGACGCCGCGCGTCATTGATGGCGATACGATCGCAGACGTCGTCGTTGGCGTCACATATCGCTTCGCAAACATCGATGCGCCGGAAACTGGCGACGGCGCGAAGTGTCCGAACGAAGCTGGGCGCGGCGAGCTCGCGCGTCTGGCGGTGATCGCGATGGTGAAGCGCGCCAAGAAGATCGAAGTGCGTCAGACCTGGCGCTCTGATCAGTATGGTCGGCGCGTCGCGTTCGTGTATGCGGATGGCGCTGATGTTGGCGAGGCGTTGATCGCTAAAGGTTTCGCCCGACCGTGGCGTGGCAAGCGCGAGAAATGGTGTGGTCCTCGTGGCGGGCTCACGCAAATCGCCAAGACGCGCGCGATGCCAATTTCGTGCAAAGCTTGCGGGGCGTGGAGCAAGTTCTAACGCGTCGCTTCCTTGTCGCCCAGCAGCGACGGGGCGGTGCGCAGCAGGATTTTCAGGTCGAGCCAGAGCGAGGCGTTCGACACATATTCCAGATCGAGCTTCACGCGGCGACGCAGCTCGGCCGGCTTTTCGACAGGACCGCGCGAGCCGTTGACTTGCGCCCAGCCCGTGAGGCCCGGCTTCACGCGATGGCGGTGCGCATATTCAGCTACGATGTGTTGCAGATCGCGCTCGGCCGTCTTCATGCCGACAGCGTGCGGGCGCGGGCCGACGAGACTCATGTCGCCCAGCATCACGTTCAACAATTGCGGCAGCTCGTCGAGGCTCGTCTTGCGCAGGAAACGGCCAAGGCGGGTGATGCGTGGGTCGGCAGCTTGCACTTGCACAAGCGTCTTTTCCTCCGCACGCATGCGCATGGTGCGGAATTTGAAGACGGTGAAAACGCGATTGTTGAAGCCATGACGGTGTTGGCGATAGAGGATCGGACCCTTGCTGTCGCATCGGATTGCAATGGCGATGGCGAGCATCGGGATCGCGAAGCCCACGAGCATGGCGCCGCCAATGATGAGATCCGAGGCGCGCTTGATCATGGCGCGGCGATAATTGTGCGGCCGGCCCGAGACGCAAGCGACGGCCGTTCCGTTCAAACGTTCGACGCGGCGGCCTTGCACGCCTTGGTTTTGGAAATCGAGCAGCAGATCGACGCGGTTCGGGATCGGGCGCAGACGTTCGATCATGGCGCGCACGCGCGTCTCGGCCTTCTGTGTCACCGTGATGATGATGCGATCGACGTGCGGCAGGCCATCCCAGGCCATCAGGTCATCGATGTTGCCGCCAACGGGCGCTGCCGAAAGTTTCGCCGGCACGCGCGAGAGGCGATCGTCCACGACCGCGACGATGCGCATGTCGCCTGATCGTTCGGCGCGCGCGATGATGCGCTTGGCGGCGTCGGTGGCGCCGATGATAACGACGTTCTCGGAGAACACGCCCTTCTTGTGCGCGGCAATGCTCCACACCGCGATCGCTGCGTGTACGCCGGCAAGCAGCATGGCCGCCACCGGTAGTGTGGTGGCCAGTGCGGCAGCCGCGCGTGCGTCCGGCGCGATGAGGTTGGCGATGATGATGCCGGCGATGACGCCGAGAGCGAGACCGCCCACAGCGCCTTCAGGGCGCATCGTGGCTGGTGTTGCGCGATAAGTTTCGGTGAGCCAGAGGCCAGCCTTCAGCGCGCCAGCGGCAAGCACGAAGGCCGCCGCTTCACCAAGTGAGAGCGCCAACAGACCTGCGCCCACGCCCCACAAAGCGGCAACTTGAGCGATCAGCAGTACGGCCGCCCAATCCATTAGCCGCAGCGCTTGCACCGGCAAGCGCGGGCTCACATGCATGCCGCGCCGCGCAAGGCTTGGGAAGGCGAAGGCGGTGGTCGGGGCGACGTGCGCGGGATCATTGGCGGGCGCTGGCGGCGCGTCGGGCGTGGCCAAATAGGGCTCGGTCGCGTCCGTCCAGAAGGCTTCTTCGTCGAGCGCGATCTGAAGACCGCACAGGCAGAACGAGGCCGCGAGATCGGCGATGCGCTGCGCTTCGCGCTGTTCGTTGGTTAATGCGTCGTCAATCGGCGGCGGCGACGGCGCAAAGCGGGTCGGTTCGTGGGCCAAATTGGCGCCAGCGCGGAGCAAGGCGGCTGGAAACATGGGTATTTTCGCCCTTGGGACTAAATTCTTCAGGGCAGCTCGCGCAAAGCCTGCGCCACTTAACTATGTACGCGTCGCGACAAGGCGCCTTGCGGGGTGAGGAGGCGGCGGCTAAGCGTTCCGCCCCCGCCGGAGACGTGGCCGAGTGGCTGAAGGCACTCCCTTGCTAAGGGAGCGTACCTTAACCGGGTACCGAGGGTTCAGATCCCTCCGTCTCCGCCAGCGGGGCTCAGCCTGAGAGAGGCTGACACGCCAAGTACCCTGATTTAGCGGTGTTTTGTGTATAAGGTGGCGTCGCCCGATATCCGTCGATCTCACGGGTCGCGGGGTGGTTTTCGGGCACAGGTCCGAACCGCCAAGCCTGCGCTCCCCGGCCAGGCCGCGCGCGCGAGGTGGCGCAAAGAAAGGGACCCCATCGCCGGGCCCCTTTCTCAATAGTCGCCGCACTGGCTTAATGTACGGCGGTTTCTACGGTTTGAGTGACCGCGCGCGCGCCGCGTTCAGCCAGGTCAACACCTGTGCGTGTCGCTTGGTCGGCTATGCCGCTAAGGCCTTCACGTTCAACATCGCTGAGCGGTGTGGCGCTGCCGATCAAGGCGCCTACGGCCAATGCGATCGCGCCTACCGCGAGCGGGGTGTCTTGATAGAAGTCTTGCGCGCGGTGGGATACGGCTGACGCCTTCGCGCCGAGGCGCTGGGTCTGAGCTTGCGCGTAATGTGAGACGTCGGATGCGGTTTGGCTCATGCGGCCGCGCACGTCGCCGGCGCGACGCTGGATGCCTTGCACGGTTTTAGCGACGCGCTCTTTGAAATCGTGCGCGGCCTCGTCGGCCATCTGCTTCAAATCGAGCGCCTTGGCGTAAGCCATGTGCACGCGTTCATCATAAGCGTCATCGCTCTCGTTGGCAGTGCGCGCTGTCGCCCAGCGTGCTTCCTCGATCGAGCGATAGCGGCGTTCGCTGTGCCAATCGTCGGGGCTAACCGAACCGTTAGAACCGCTATGACCGCGGTTCAAGAAGAGCATGCCGACGCCAGCGGCGATCAACAAAGTTGGGAGCGGGTTTTCCTTCACCTGCGTGCCAAGCTTTGAGGCAAATTGCCCCGCTTGGCCCTGCGCTAAACCGAGCACTTCGTCGAGCATTTGCCCGGGAGAGAGCTTGCTGCCCAATGCCGAGAGCGTGTCGTTCAGCCGATGGCGCGATTCGTTCAGGTCCGCTTCGATGCGGTCTGTTTCCATACTCATGATGTTACACTTTCCTTGATTGCTCGGAGGTCGCGCGACACCTGCTTTGTCGTCCGCGGCAGGGAGACGTTATCGACCGACGCGGCCTTGAGGCCGGATTTGATGAGAACGTATGCAAGCACGCCCGCGATGATCGCGCCGATCAGGGCTGCGGCCCACATCGGCATGGTTTCGCCGAGCGCGTAGGCTAGGGCAAAAAGGCCCAGGGTCACCGCAGAGCCGGCGAGCACGACGCCTAACGCAGCGCGTACAATGCCGCCGCCCATTTGCTTGACGTTCTCGACAGCTTCAGCGCGGGCGAGACGCACTTCATTGCGCAGGACGTCACCGACTTGGCTGGCCAAGTCCATAGTGAGTTCTGGCAGGGTTCGTTCGGCTTGCATGGTCATACGCTCGTTGGAAGCGCGGGGTCTTCGTAACCAAGCGATGCGTCGCCGTCGCTGGCCGCTTCGCCAACACGACCAGCATCAACAATACCTTGGCCAATGCCGTTGGCGTCACGCCGTTCCAAGATCTTGAAGATGCGCTGATTTTCTTCGGTGTCCCGGCGACCGTGATGGGGCTCGGGTGGAGCGAAGACATGATCAATCGCGGCGAGTTTACGGCTACGGCCGCATTCGCCGACGTGATCTGGCACGCTACAGATCGCCTCAATCTAACGTTCGGTCTGCGGTACACGCAGGACGAGAAGACGTTCGCGTGGTTGAATAATCCGCGCGTCGCTCCCGAACTTGACGCCACCTTGGCGGCGCTTGTGGACTTGACGGTCATCGACCAGGCAACCGCCGACGCGTTCGGGTTCGACGTTGTTTTTGACATGAACGGCTTTGCTGGCGTCCCTTGCGACAATGGCGTCACCGTCGCGGAGGGCGTGACCTGCGAACTCTCAGATGAGTGGGAGAATGTGAGCCCGCGTTTCGTGGCGGATTATAGCCTGACCGACGACGTGATGGTCTTTGCTTCGTACGCGCGCGGCTACAAGGCGGGCGGCTTTAATAGCGTCCAGCCAGGCTCGCGCTTCGACAACGAAGACGTCGACAATTACGAGATCGGCGTGAAGTCGGAGTTCGACAACGGTCTCGTGCTGAACGTCTCGGCGTTCAGCTATCTCTATGAAGGCAAGCAATCGATCAGCCTTGAGACGGTCGGCACGATCCAGCAATACGTGACGACGACGAGCGATGACGAAGCGTGGGGTGTCGATGCGCAGCTGAATTGGTCGCCAACGGAAGCGCTCAATCTCTTCGTCAATGCGCAATACATCGACGCGACGTTCAAGAGTAAGGTCACGGGGCGGCGGCGACGATCTTTCGGGTCAGCCGACGGGCGAGCCGTATTGGTCGTGGGCCGGCGGCGTTTCCTATCAATTCGATTTCGCCAGCGCCGGTACGCTCGATTTGTCGCTGGTGCACGCCTATCGCGGCGAGGGGCGCTGCAATGACGATTCAACCGCTCAAGGAAATTGCAGCCCGAACCCGATGTTTGATCCCAGCGAAGCGCAAAACCGCACCGACTTCCGCGCTTATTGGCGCGATCAAGGCGAGCGGCTTCAACTTGGTGTCTTCGTCAACAATTTGTTCGACGAACAATATGTGACGGGCATCAACAACATCACAGCCGCCAGTCTCGGCACCCCCTTCGTCGGCCTCACCGAACCGCGCATGTGGGGCGTAGATCTGACGTACACGTATTAGGGCTTAGCCAAAGGCGTCCACCATCGTGGCGTACGAAGCGTGCGCGGCCAAAACGCCGTCGCGTTGCCGTGCGCGTGCAAGAGCGCCGCGGAGTCGAAGGCTCACGCCATGCCGAGCAGACGTCGGTGGGCTCGCCATGACTTTAGTGCGATGTGAGACCAAATCGCAGCGGGGCATCTTCGCAAAAGTGTAACGCAGCCGCCATCAAAGCATTAACACTCGCCTCTACCCCACCCACGCGAGGTGGGGGCTTCGACAATCGGATCCCCCGCCAAGATTTTTGTTGGCAAAGTGGGGGATCACATGGCCTCTCGGAACACGTGGCGCGGCTTGTTGCTCGCGTTGGCGTTGGGCGTCGCAAGCTGCGGCGGCTCAAGCATTTCATCTCCAGGTGCGAGCGACCCGGGCACTGGACCCGGCGGCGGCGGCGGCGGCGGCGGCGGCACGGGCGGCGGCGTTTGCCCCAGCGGCTTCACTACGCTGACAGCGGTCAACGGCGTCACGGTTTGCGAAATCGCCGGCGCGATCACGTCCAATCGCACGATTCCGTTTGTTTCGGGTGTCGCGTATCGCCTGAACGGTCGCGTCGATGTGGGCGTGGACGTTGGCGGCGACGGCACGGCGCCCACGGGTGATCCCGTTGTGCTCACGGTCGAGCCGGGCGTGACGATTTTCGGCGCCAGCGGCGCGGACTACCTTGTCGTCAATCGCGGGTCGCAAATCGTCGCCGAAGGCACCGAAACCAACCCGATCACCTTCACCAGCCAGTCGCACATCGCGGGCACCGTCGACGAAGACAACGCCATCGGTCAGTGGGGCGGCCTAGTGCTGCTCGGCCGTGCGCCAATCGGCAATTGCAACACGGCTGTCGCGGCGGGCACCGTTGGCTGCCAACAGGAAGTTGAAGGCATCTCGGGCACCCCGGCGCTTTACGGCGGCGCGCGTCCGAACGATCGCAGCGGCGAATTGCGTTACGTGCGCGTTCTTTTTGCTGGTTTCCCGTTGCCGGGCACAGCTGGCAACGAACTGAACGGCATCACGTTCGCCGGCATCGGCAACGAGACCGAGGTCGAATACATCCAAGTTCACAATAACGCGGATGACGGCATCGAGTTCTTCGGCGGCACGGTCAACGCAAAGTATGTCGTGCTCACAGGCAACGACGACGACTCGCTCGACTATGACGCGGGCTGGGTCGGCAACATGCAATTCGTGCTCGTGCGTCAGCGCCCGACCGCGGGTGACCGCATCGTTGAGGCCTCGAACGCAACGGGTTCGTCGACGGCGCCGCAATTGCGCTCGCGTCCGACGATCTCGAACTTCACGTTCATCGGCACGCGCACCACGAACATCATCCAAAACTCTGGCGCCTCGGGCATCTTGGCGAACGGTGTCCTTACCGGTTCGGCCCAGTGCTTGAACAACGCCGCCGCCGCGACTTCGCCGGCGCCGACGTTCAATTCGGTCCTGTTCGGTTGCGCCGATCCGGCCGATGCTGTTGGCGACACCAACATCGCTGCGGGTGCGAACAATCTGATCACGACCAGCACGCTGGCTGGGGTGTTCCCGGGCCCGACGGAAGTCGGCGCGACGGCGATCAACCCAACGACGCTTGGCTCGTTCTTCTCCGCCGGCACGTATCTCGGCGCTTTCTCATCGACGGAAACCGAGGCCGACAATTGGGCGGCTGGCTGGACGTTCCGTCTGTTTGAAGCGCCGCCCTGCCCGACGGGTACGACGGAAGGCACGTTCGGCGGTGAGCGTCAGTGCACGCTCGCTGGTCGCTACAACGCCGATCTGCGTCTGTCGCGCGGCAACATCTACCGCATCAGCGGTCGTATCGACGTCGGCACCGACATTGGCGCTGACGGCGCAGCTGTCGGCGGCGATCCGGCGACGCTCACGATCGACGCCGGTGTGACGCTCTACGGTGCGTCGGGTGCGGACTACATCGTGGTGAACCGTGGTTCGCAAATCCTCGCCAACGGCACGCGCAGCGCGCCGGTGACGATGACCTCGCTGAACGACCTCACCAATTCGCAAGCCGACGCCGTCAACGCGATCGGCGAGTGGGGCGGTCTGGTCATTCTCGGCCGCGCGCCGATCGGCAATTGCAACACCGCCGTCGCTGGCGGCGTGGTGGGTTGCCAACAAGAGATCGAGGGTGTCTCCGGAACGCCGGCGCTTTACGGCGGCGCGACGGCCAACGACAACAGCGGTCGCCTGACCTACCTGCGCGTGAAGCACGCGGGCTTCCCGCTCCCGGGCACCGCTGGCAACGAACTGAACGGCATCACGTTCGGCGGCGTCGGCAGCGGCACTGAGGTCGATTACATCCAAGTCCACAACAATGCGGACGACGGCGTCGAATTCTTCGGCGGTTCGGTCAACGTGCGCCACTTGGTGCTGACCGGGAACGACGACGACTCGATCGATTGGGATGCCGGCTATGTTGGCAACATCCAATTCGCTATCGTCGTGCAACGTACGGCGGGCGGCGATCGCGTCATCGAAGCGTCGAACGCCACCGGTTCGTCCATCGCGCCCCAGCTGCGCTCGCGGCCGACGCTCTCGAACTTCACGTTCGTGGCGACGCGTGCACGCAACATCACGATGAATTCCGGCACGTCAGGTGTTCTGGCGAACGGCGTCGCGATTGGCACGGGTGCATCGACGATCTGCTTGGATGCGGAAGCTGCTGGCGCCGCGCCGAACTCGCCGACGTTCAACTCGATCCTGTTCGATTGCCCGACGGCGACGTCTGGCGCGAACAGCAATGGGTTTATCGCGGCGGGCGCCAACAACTCGACCGGCACGCCGGATTCGCTGACCAACACCTTCGTCAACGGTGCGACGGAGAATGGTCGGGCGGCAGTCAATCCGACCACGCTCGGTTCGTTCTTCACTGCCGCCAGCTATGTCGGCGCGGTTCAAAACGCGGGCGATCGTTGGTGGGCGGATTGGAGCTGCGGCCTCGAAGCTTCGACGCCCTGCTAACGACACCTCGCACATGTCTCCGGGCGGCGGCCAAACCGCCGCCCGGGTTTTTTCTCGTTTGACGACAGGTTTAGACCGATGAAGCCGTTCACCTTGTCTTGGCAGAAGATGCTTCTGCTGACCTCCATGCTGGTCACGCCCTCGCTCGCGATGGCGCAGACTCCGGCAGACGAAACATATTCCGACGACGAAGAAATCGTCGTTCTAGGCAACAACATTCCCGAGCCGATGCGCGAAACGTCGGAAGTGGCGACGTTCCTATCGGCGGAAGATTTGCAGCGTACAGGCGATTCCAATGCGTCCGAAGCGTTGACCCGACTGACGGGCTTGAGCGTGGTTTCAGGCCGTTTCGTTTTCGTACGCGGCTTGGGCGATCGCTATTCGTCGGCGCTGCTCAATGGTTCGCCATTGCCCAGCCCAGAGCCGTTGCGCCGCACCGTGCCGCTCGATCTGTTTCCGTCCAATATTCTTGACGGCGCTTCGGTGCAGAAGACGTTTTCGCCGAACTATCCTGGCGAGTTCGGCGGCGGCATCATCGATCTGCGCACCGTGTCGATCCCGAATGATCCATTCCTGAGCCTCAAGGTGGGCACGGGCCTCAACACCGAAGCCGGTCTCCGCCGCGGCCTCATCTACAATGGCAGCGACAGCGATTGGACGAGCTTTGACGACGGTCTGCGCGACATCCCCGGCGAGCTCGCCGACGCAATCGGCCGCAATCAGCGGATCGAAGAGGGCCCGTTCACGCAAGCAGAGCTTGAGACGATCGGCGAAAGTTTCGTGAACTCGCCGTTGAGCGTCATCCAAGAGCAGGAAGAGATTTGGTTTAACGGCGATACAGAGCTGAGCGCTGGTACGTCGTTCGATCGCGGTGCGTTCACGATCGGCCTCATCGGCGTCGCAGGATACGATTCTTCGTGGAAGACCGAGCGTGCGCAGCGCGGCATCGGTTCGTTCCAGGGCGGTGTGTTCACTGTCGGCGAAGACAAAGAAAGCATCACCACGCAGTGGGACGTGACCGTTAACACGCTCGGCAGCGCCAGCATCGGCTGGGATGAGAGCGAAGTCTCGCTGACAGGTCTCTACATCCATTCCAGTTCGAAGGAAGCGCAGCAGATCGGCGGCTACGACTTTAACCTGCCGCTCTCGCAGCAAGGCTACCGGGAATCGACGGGTTGGTACGAACGCGAACTCGCGATGCTGCAATTGCGCGGCGAACATGAGTTCGGCCCGCTGGCGGTGGATTGGCGCGTGTCGCAGGCCCAGTCGACCCGTGACGCGCCGTACGAGCGGAGTGTTAACTTCCTGGTCGATGGCGACGGTCCGTACTATGGCCGTCAAAACGATAACAGCGTCCGGTTCTCGGCCCTTACCGATGACCTCTTCAGTGCGGGTCTCGATGTCGCTTACACGATGCCGCTGTCGTCATCTCGTGACGCGGTGTTCGCGGCGGGCGTGGATCACTCCAGCACTGAGCGTGACTACGAAGCGCTGACCTTTGTGTTTGGCGGCGGCGCCGGCTTGCCTGACGATGTGGCGCGCGCGCGCGTCGATTATCTCTTCTCGCCGGACAATATCGACCCGGCGCGTTTCCAATTGTTCGAGCTGACTGGCCCAGACGACGCATATCGGGGCGAACTGACTGTCAACGCGGGCTATGTGAGCGCCGATGTGGAACTCATCCCGCTGCTGCGTGCGGCGGTCGGCGTGCGTTACGAAGAGGGCGAGCAAAGCGTCGTCACCTACAATCGCTACGGCGCTGCGACCACCGCGCCGACGGCGCCGCTGCAAAACGAATATTGGTTGCCGGCAGCGACACTGACGTGGAATTTCGCCGAAGATCTGCAATTGCGCATGGGGTACTCGCAAACCATCGCGCGCCCGCAATTCCGGGAATTGGCCATTTCGCCGTACACCGACCCTGAATCGGACCGCAATTATCGCGGCAATCCGTATCTGGTTGATACCGAGCTCACCAATTACGACGCGCGCCTCGAGTACTATTTCGGGGCCGATCAATTCATCACGGCGAGCGTCTTCTACAAGGAGATCGAGAACCCGATTGAAGAAGTCGTCACCGAACCATCGACGTTCAACTATTTGGTGCGCTTCATCAACGCGCCGCGCGCCACAATTCAAGGCGCCGAGATCGAGTATCGCACGAGTTTCGATGCTCCGTTCGAGGTGCCTGGCTTCACCGCGCCAAGCGTGTTCTTCGCGGCGAACTACACCTACACGAGCTCAGAGATCCAAGCGGGCGAGGATGACGTCATTCGCAATCCGTTTACGGGCGTACCAGAGGCCGCTTCCATCTATGGCATCGACGGGGCTCAGATGCAGGGCACGCCGGAGAATATCCTGAACGTGCAGTTTGGGCTTGAGGATGAAGATGTTCAGCTGACGATGCTCGTGGGCTGGGTCGATACGCGCATTCTTCAACGTGGCTTCGGCGCCGCTGGCGGTCTGCCCG
The DNA here is from genome assembly GCA_023242925.1 of Hyphomonadaceae bacterium JAD_PAG50586_4. Classification (GTDB taxonomy): domain Bacteria; phylum Pseudomonadota; class Alphaproteobacteria; order Caulobacterales; family Aquidulcibacteraceae; genus Vitreimonas. The sequence continues at coordinate 1,702,807 of CP096134.1, forward strand.
ATATCATCGAAGATCCGGGCGTGAATGTTGATCTTGTATATCGCCAGGATTTCACCCTTGGCGGACGCGACATGACGTTCGGTCTAAGCGGGCGCAATCTGCTCGGCGAAGAGCATCGCGAATATCAGGAAACTGGCGCCGACGATCTCGACGTCAACACGTTTGATCGCGGTCGGAGCTTTTCAGCGAGCTTGACCGCACGCTTCTAAAGAGTGGCAAAAGCGCGGGTTGACGTCTGCAGACGTCACCTCGCGCGACACTTTTATGACGATAGAAAAAAGCTTTCGTGACGTAGGTGTGGTGTGCGGGCGACGACACTGCACAACACTATAAAAAGCGTGAACGAACACTTTGTTCTGCGCTGAGGCTCCGCCTATAAGTCGCGCAACAAATGGGGGTCTGACCATGGGATACGTCAGAGGCGTTTCGCTCATGCGAGCGCCGACACTGAAGTCGCGATTGAGTGGCGCGGTGCGTCCGAGCATTGAAGCGTTGCTGCTTGCCGCAGTTGCGCTTGGGTGCGCGCAAGCAGGCTGGACTTTGCTCACCCCAGGCGTAGCTGGCGCCAGCACAAGCACGAGTGTGGACGAAACCGACGACAGCCGCTTTGAGTCCGTTGAAGTGCAATCGCCATTTGCGCCGGACGCCCGAGGCATGGCTTCGAGTTCGCATGCTGTTGCGGCGTTGTTGTCCAGTGTGCAGCTGAACGGTGTTCGGATGTCCACGGATCCGATGCGGGACGGCGCGATGTTCACTCTGGGTGACGGCGCACAGCGCGCATTCATGGTCGGCCAGGAAGTCGCTGACGGGGTGACGCTGGCGGACGTCGAAGCCAGTTACGTCGTGCTGAGCTATGCCGGTGGCGAGCGACGACTGGATATGCAGGCGGGTCCGCAATTTTCGTTTGCGCGGGCCATGATGGGCCTTGAACGCGCCGAAGGCGCGCCTGGTGTCGCCGCCGCGCCGGGGGCGGATGCGGTGGACGTTCAAGTCGCCTCCCGACTTTCGGGCGCAGATCGCGCTTGGTTGGCGGCGACGCTGGCCAATGTCGAAACAACGAACGGTGTGGCGCGTGGTTGGCGGATCACGGAGACGGCGCCGTCTGCGGTGCGTGAAGCCGGTCTGCAAAGCGGTGATCTGGTCACGGCCATAAACGGTGCTGGACCTGACGATCTTGGTGCGGTCCTCGCTGCGGCGCGTGGTGATCGCCTCGATGTGCGCGTGGCGCGCGGCGACACGCAGCTCACCTTCTCGCTCCAAATCGAAGAACGCACATGAACTCGATCAAACGTACGGCGCGCGCGCTCGTCATGGGGCTCGCGGGAGCGGCTTTGCTCGCGCCTTCCGCGCGCGCGCAGGTCGAGCCTCCAAGCGCTGGGCCGCAGACCAGCGGAAACGGCGCCGTGGCAATGCGCGAAGTCGATATCCGCGCCTTCATCGAAGATGTCTCGAATGCAACCGGGCGGACGTTCATTATCGACCCGCGTGTGACGGGGCGCGTGACAGTGCTTTCGCAGCAATCGATGTCCGAGCGCGAGCTCATGGACGTGTTCATGTCCACGCTGCGGGTGAACGGTTTTGTCGCCGTCCCAACATCGAGCGGGGCGTACCGGATTGTGCCGGCTGAGGTCGCCGCGCGAGAGCCCTATGCAGCTGAGGGGCTGGCGCCACCGAGAACACCTACGTGTCGCAAGTTTTCTCGCTCCGTTTCGCCGACGCCGAATCCGTCGCAAACGCGATCCGCCCGATGCTGTCGGAGCGTGGCCAAGCGACGGTCAACCGTCGCGGCAACTCGCTTGTCGTGGTCGACTTCGGCAGCACGTTGGCGCGCGTGCGTCAAATTGTGCAACGCCTCGATCGAGATAGTTCGGCGCTGCGTTCACTGCAGCTGCGCAACACTTCCGCGGCGGAGATGGCGCGGGTCGCGCAGAACCTCGCAACCGCGATCGGCGACGAAGGCCGGTCCATGATTCAAGCCGTGCCTGTGGCCAGCAGCAATATGTTGGTCCTGCGCGGCGACACGCAGACTCTTGATCAATTGGTGCCCGTGATCGAAGAGCTCGATCAGCGCGCCGATTTTCAATCCGCGGTACAAGTTATTCCTTTGCGCTACGCAGTGGCGGAGGAGGTGCTGCCGATCCTGCAGCAGCTCTCGACCTCGATGAATTCGGCGACGGGGAGAACGCAGGCGCTTCGCCCAATCGGCGCGCGAATATCGCCCATCACCGCGCCACCAACTCGTTGATCATTAGCGCGGACCCGGAGACCCAAGAGGCCCTGGCCAACGTTGTGCGCTCGCTAGACGTGCGGCGTGAGCAAGTGCTTGTCGAGGCGATCATCGTTGAAGTGTCTGACAGTCTGGCGCGTGAACTTGGCCTGCAATATGTCGCCAGCGGCGCAAGCGGCGAGAGCGCGATGCCGTTTCTCTCCTCTTCCTATGGCGGATCGGCGCCCAATCTTTTGGCTCTGACCGGCGCGACCTTGCTGCAGGGCGATGATGAGAATGACGATGCGATTGCGGAGTTGCGTCGCGCTGCGATCAATTCCTTGATTGGCAGCAGCGGTCTTTTGCTGGGCGGCGGCGGTCAAAATGACGATGGCTCGATCTTCGGCGTGTTGCTGAACGCGTTGGCTGAAGACCGCGAATCCAATGTGTTGTCCACGCCTTCCATCCTCACGCTGGACAACGAACAGGCCTCGATTTTGGTCGGTCAGCAAATTCCGATCACCACCGGCGAGGCGGTAGGCGACAATTTGGAAAATCAGTTTCGTACGATTGAGCGCGCCGATGTCGGCGTGCAACTTGAGGTGCGCCCGCAAATCAGCGAGGGCGGGGCCATTCGTCTCGAGCTGCGCCAGGAAGTGTCGAGCATCTTTGGGCAGGTCGCCGAGGATTCAACTGATCTGATTACCAACCGGCGAGAAATTCGCACTGTTGTACAGGTGGATGCAGGCGAGATCGTTGTGCTGGGCGGCCTTATTCAAGACGACATCCAGCGTACCGATGCGGGCATTCCAGGTTTGAGGCGCCTCCCGATCGCCGGCCGCTTGTTCCGTAGCGAAGGCACGTCGCGGCGGCGCACCAATCTCATGGTGTTCCTGCGTCCGACGATCGTGAACACATCAGATCAGGCGCGCGACATCACCCGTCGCCAATATAATTCGATCCTTGGCTCGGAGCTCGACCCGGTTGTCGTCGAGCAATTGCGCCGTGAGATGGAGCGTGAGAACACCTACGTGGCGCCCGAGCCCCAGCCCCTACCGGAGGCGCGCTAGCGCGTAGCCGTCATGGCGCCAATTCCTCCAACGACCGCTGAACGTCCACCGATCCAGGCGCCGCGATTGGATTACGGGTTCGCTAAAGCGAACGGGATCGTTCTCTTGAGCGACGCCGCACCTTGGCGGGTTGGCGTTCGCAGCGGCGCGGACCCCATGGCGCTCTTGGAGGCGCGCCGTGTGCTCGGTGCGCCATTCGAGGTGGTGGATCTCGATGTTGCGGGGTTCGATGAGGCGCTATCGCAGCGCTATGCCGTAAGTAGCGAGGCGGCGCGGTCGATCGCGGAATCGTTCGTAGGCGATCTGGACGCCTTGGCCGACAGCGCGGGCGCGACGGCCGATCTGCTCGACAGCCAGGATGACGCGCCGATCATTCGACTGATCAATGGCCTCATATCCGAAGCGATCGGTCAAGGCGCATCTGATATTCATATCGAGCCTGCAGAACATGCCGTCCTCGTGCGGCTGCGCATCGACGGCGTGATGCGCGAAGTGCTGCAGGCGCCCGCGCGCTTGAGGGCGCGATTGGTATCGCGTATCAAAGTGATGGCGCGCCTTGACATCGCGGAGAAGCGTTTGCCGCAGGATGGCCGCATCTCGTTGACACTGGGCGGACGCGGGGTGGATGTCCGTGTTTCCACGTTGCCGGCTCGATATGGCGAGCGCGTCGTCATGCGCTTGCTCGATAAAGATCAGGGCGTACGCAGTCTCGACGCGTTGGGGATGGGCGACGATTTGCTCACGCGGTTCAAGGCGTCGCTACAGACGCCGAACGGCATCATTCTCGTTACGGGCCCCACGGGCTCCGGCAAGACCACAACACTCTACGCCGCGCTCAATCTTCTCAATGATCGGTCGCGTAACATTCTGACAGTTGAAGATCCGATCGAGTACGCGGTGGACGGCGTTGGTCAGACGCAGGTCAACGCCAAGATCGGCATGACCTTCGCTGCGGGCTTGCGCGCCATTCTCCGACAGGACCCCGATATCGTCATGGTTGGCGAGATTCGAGATGCGGAGACTGCTCAGATTGCGGTTCAGGCAAGCCTCACCGGCCACTTGGTGTTCTCAACCGTCCACACCAATGATGCGGTTGCGGCGATCACGCGACTGAAAGACATGGGTGTTGAGCCGTATCTGCTGGCGTCGACATTGCGCGCCATCGTGGCCCAACGGCTCGTTCGGCGGCTTTGCCCCTCCTGCAAGAAGCCTGCGATCCTCGGCCCGCAGGAGCGGGACTTGCTGCGGACCGTCGATGCGGACAACGTCACGGTGTACGAGGGCGCGGGGTGTCCCCAGTGCCGCGGTTCGGGCTACGTCGGACGCATTGGCCTTTATGAGTTTGTCACGGTCGATGACGAAATTCGTCGGCTAATCCATGCGGGCGCCACCGAGCAGGACATGGCCGCCCACGCCTTTCGCGCTAACGAGCCGCTGTTGCGCTCCGGCTTGCGCTGTGTCGTCGAGGGCGTGACTTCACTGAGCGACGTGCTGCGCGCCGCAAACGCGCAGGAGGCTAGGCGCCTGCCATGCCTCGCTACCATTATCTTGCGATCGATTCAGATGGCCGCCAAAAGAAGGGTGGGCTTGAAGCGGCGAACGAAAGCGCGGCGCGCGCGCTTTTGGTGCGAAGACGGCTCTTGCCCGTGCAAGTCGAGGCGCGCGAGGGCGCGGCTTTGCGCCAAGAGGCCGAGGATCGGCCCGTTCCAGCCGGCGCCGCTCTCTCCCACAAAGTGCGCGTTTTGATCACTCGTCAATTGGCGACGCTGATCGAGGCGTCAGTGCAAGTCGATGAAGCCCTCGCGATGATTGCCGCGCAACAGGAAAGCGCTGTGGGTCGGCGTATTATGTCCGACGTCCAGGCCGGCGTGGTTGAAGGGCAGCGTCTTGCCGATGCGCTTGGGCGTCATCCGCGTAGCTTTTCCGGACTTTATCGCGCCGCGATCGCCGGCGGCGAACAATCCGGCAAGCTCGGCTTTGTGCTCGCGCGCTTGGCCGATTATTTGGAGCGCGCGCAAGCCCTGCGCACCAAGATCACCACCGCCATGATCTATCCGGCCGCCCTCAGTCTTGTCGCGTTGAGCGTCGTCGTTTGTTTGATGATCTTCGTCGTCCCGAGTCTGACCGAGCAGTTTGAGCGCTTCGATCAGCAATTGCCGTTCATCACGCAAGTTCTGATCTTCACGTCGCGATTCCTCACGACATTCTGGCCGCTGTTGCTGCTTGGCTTGGCGGTTGGGGGCTACACGCTCCACGTCTTGCTTCAGCGCGAACCGGTGCGCGCGGCGCTCGACGCCGCTATTTTACGCGCGCCGCTTATTGGTCGGTGGGCGGTCGCTGTGAACGCCAGCCGTTTTGTGCGCGCCGTTTCGACACTTGTTTCGTCGGGCATGCCGGTGCTGGAGAGCGTCCGCGCCGCGCGTGAATCGGTATCGAACCGGGAAGTCTCCAAGGCGATTGTACGGATGGCGGAGCGCATTGAGGAGGGCGAGCCGCTGTCTCAGGTGATGCGCCGCTCGGGCGTGATCCCACCGATGGTGTGCTACATGACGCAGAGCGGTGAGAACGCTGGCGAAATTGCCGGCATGTTGGACAAGGCGGCCGCGCATCTGGATCAGGAGTTTGAGGCGTTCACAGCCTCGGCGCTTAGTCTCTTGGAACCGGCGATCATTGTGTTCATGGGGTTGGTGGTGGCCTCCATCGTGCTCGCGATCATGCTGCCCATTCTACAACTCAACCGCTTGGCGATCGGATGACCAAAATGCTGAACACATTGCTCAAAAACTTGCGGCAAAGCCGCAGCGATCGTCTGGCGAATGATGCAGGCGTCACGCTTGTCGAGATGATGGTGGTGATTGTCATCATTGGTTTGGTGACGGCCATCGTGGTCATCAACGTGCTGCCGAGCCAGGACACGGCTCGCATCGAGAAAGCGCGGGCGGATCTGCGCGTCATTGAGCAGGCGCTCGAGCTTTATCGGCTGGACCACTCGCGCTATCCGGCGATGGAGTTTGGGCTCGATGCCTTGCTCAATCCCCCGAGCAAGATGGCGCCACTGGCGCGCGTGAGGCGTATATTCGCCGACTGCCTAACGATCCTTGGGGGCGCCCCTATGAGTACGTGATCCCCGGTGAGCATGGAACATTTGATCTCTACACTTTAGGCGCGGATGCGCAGGAAGGCGGCGAGGGTGTCGATGCCGATATTGGCAATTGGCAATAAGCGCTTGGCGTCGGACGCGGGTGTCACCCTCGTTGAGGCGATGGTCGCTCTGATGATCGTTGGCCTGATGGCGGGCGCTGTGGTTCTGATGGCGCCGGGGCCGGACGCGAAGATCTGCGAGGAGGCTGAGCGTCTGGCCGCGCGCATTGTGCTCGCAGGGGAGGAAAGCATCATACTCAATCGCTCCATGTCGCTTGTCGTGACGCGCGAGGGGTATGGGTTCGAGCGGTTGGAAAACGCTGGCTGGATCGAGGTGGAGCCAAATTCGCCGCTTGGTTTTCGCGCCTGGCCGACGGACATCGACGTGGAGGTCGAGCAATCTCAAGCGGGGCCAGACGATCCGCGCGTCGCGCGCTTTGACGCGTTGGGCGAGGCTGCGCCGACAAAAATTTTGATAAGCGGGCCCGCCGCCCGTTGGCGCGTCTCCGTGAACGGACAAGGCGGGGTTGATGTCGCGCGCGCCGAATGAGTCTGGCTTTTCGTTAGTGGAAGCGCTCGTCGCCTTGGCGGTGTTCGCCATGGCTGGCGTAGCGCTTGTTCAGCTCCAATCGCAGTCGCTCATCACTTTCGCTCGCGTGGAGACGCGCGCCTTGGCCGACATCGCAGCGCAGAATCGACTGACGGAAATAGTGTCCTCGCGCGCGCCGCCGCCGATCAGCTCGCGTGAGGATCAGCTTGAGTTTGCCGGCCGCACATGGCGCATGACGACGATTGTCACCGCGGCAAGCGATCCGCGCACACGTCGCGTGAGTGTCAGCGTAAGCGATGGCGACGCTGCGCCTGGTTCTGTTGCGCACGCCTTCGTGGTTGTACCGGAGGGCGCGTTGTGAGCACGGCGCCCACACCTCGTGACGCCGGCTTTACGCTGGTGGAGGCGCTGATATCGCTCTTCGTCTTCAGTCTGATTGCGGCTGGGTCGGTTTTGATGCTGATGCAGAGCGTCGATACCCAAAATCGCGTCGCCGCCGCGCAGACGTCGTTGCGCGAGGTGCAGAACGTCCGCGCATTGCTCTCCAGCGATCTCACGCAATACGTGCCGCGTGAGGTGCGCGAGGCGGATGGCTCGGTTCGCCCTCGGCTTATTGGCGGCGACGCCGACACGCCGCTGGCCTTTGTCCGCGCCGCCGCTGAACCTGACCCGGAGCGCGGGGCTCAGACGCGTCTTACTCTCGTGGAATACGATTTCGTGGATGGCGCGATTGTCCGACGCACCCGGTCGCAACTGGACGCCACGCCCGACACAATCATGTCTGAACGCGTACTTGTGGCGGATGCTGGCGAGCCGCGCTTCGAGTTTTTTGATGGTGCGACTTGGCGCGATCAATGGCTCGCTGGCGGGCAAGGCGCTGCTCCACCTCGCGCTGTGGCGCTTGTGTTTCAATCGTCCCGCTATGGTGAGGTCCGCATCGAGACGCTGGTGGGGCTCGGGCTATGAGCAAGGCATCGGAGAAAAATGATCGCGGCGCCGCGCTGATCACTGTTTTGACCATGATGGCGGTCATGGCCACACTCGCCATCGTTGTCGTGGACGCCGCCAATATGAGCCTGCGACGCACCGGCAACATGGTGCGCATGGAGCAGACGCGTTGGTATCTTTTGGGCGCTGAAGCCTATGCGGTCGCGCGCTTGGGGAAATCCATCGCCGGGCCGAGACCACCCGTATCGATCCAGATGAGTGGCAGAACCGGGCCTTTGTATTTCCGCTCGATGACGGCGTGATGGAGGTGTCGATCAGCGACGGCGACAATTGCTTTAACTTGAACAGCCTCGTTTTTACCGACGAAGGAGGTGGGCGATTTGTCAACGTGGCTGGCATGGTTCAATTCGCGCGTTTGCTTGACGGCGTCGGTGTGCAAACCGCGCAGGGCGGGTTGGCTGCGGCCCTGATCGATTGGCTTGATAGCGACCAACAGCCCATGTCCGGCGGCGGCGAGGACGACGCGTCGTCCTATCGGACGGCAAATACATTGATGGCGGACGTGAGCGAACTGCGTCGCGTGCGTGGTTTCAATGTGGACGTCGTCGCGCGTTTGGCCCCTTATATTTGTGTTCGTCCGACTTCGGCGGCGAGATCTGCTCAATCCGAACACGCTTACGCCCGATCAGGCGCCGCTGATGGCTATGGCGATCGATGATTTGAGCGTCGATGCCGCGGCGCAGATTATTCGGGATCGGCCGCGCGGGGGCTGGGAAGGCGTCGAGGATTTTCTACTCCATCCGCGCCTCAACAGCATCGAATTGAATGACGCCGGGCGGGCGCAGTTTTCGACATCGACGCGCTATTATGTCCTGCGCGCGAAAGTGGAGCGCGACCGCGCACAGGAGTATAGCGCAGCTCTCATCGAAGCAGGTCCGGGCGGCGCAGGCGTAGTGGTGCGCCGTGTATTCGGCGCCGGCGCATCGGAGTATCTATTGTGAGCGATACTCTTGTGCTTATCGGCGGCGATGCGCCGACCGCGCCTATGGCGTGGGTTCGCGTCTCTCAAGCCGGTGAGATCAGTCAACGTGGCGTCGTTGACGATGCGCCGCCGCCGGCTACGTCAGCGACGCGAACCATTCTTGTGCTGCCCGGCGCGGACGCGCGATTGAAGCCACTGGACCTGCCGACCCGATCGGAGGCGCAGGCGCGCGCTGGCGCGGCGGCGCTTTCGGCGGCGCGCTTGGCGCTGAAGATGATCTCCACTTTGCTGTCGGCGCGGCGCTGGACGGCGCGGGCGAGACGAGGCTGGTCGCGGCCATATCAAGTGCGCGCTTGCGGGAATGGCTTGAGCGTTGCGGAGGCTTCGGCGCTGACCCGCACGCCATTGTCTTGGATTGCACTGCTTGGCCAACGACGCGCGAAGAAATTGTGATTGCCGTCACGCCGAACCGCACCATTGTCGCGGGTGGTGATCGTGGCGGCTTTTCGATTGAGCCAGCACTCGCGCCAATGCTGGTTGCGCGCTGGCTTTGGAGGCCAACGCCGCGGGCGCAGCTATCGTCGTGCAGGGCGAAGGCGCGGAGACCTATCGCACGACGCTGCGGCGCGACATCACACCCGCGCCCTTGCCTGATCCGGTCGCGACGCTCGCGATGGGGGCCGCCCAAGTAAGCGCCAGCGCACCAAATTTGCGTCAAGGCGTGTTCGCGCCTGCGGGGCGTGACGCGCAACCCTTTAGATTATGGCGATTGGCTGCCCTGTTGTTTGTTGCTGCGATCATGCTGCAAGTCGGTTCAGAGTTCATTTCCGGTTGGCGCGATCAACAATCGGCCGCGCAAATTCTGACGCGCGCCGAACGGGATTTCCGCGAGGCGCGACCAGATGTGCGTCGGATCGTGAACCTTCGTGCGCAGGTCGCCGCGCTCGCCAACGCTATAGAGCAATCAGGTCGGCATCCTGTGATTGTTACATCCGAACCTGTCATCCTTGCGCTGCGACAGCAGCCGCTCGCACGCGTTGACGAAGTGCGGCATGAGGCGCCAGGCCGCAGCGTTCGGGTCATGGTCTCCGCCACAGATGCGCAGAGTCTTGAAGCGTACGTCGCCACATTGCGTGATCAAGGGATCGAAGTGGAGGCGCGAACCGTTCAACCCCGCGAGGGACGTCATGTCTCTGAGCTGACGCTGGAGGCGCCGTGATGGAGCAAGTCTTCGCATGGTGGCGGGCGCGGACGGGGCGTGAGCAGCGTCTGGTTCAGTTCGCCGCAATCCTCATCTTCATTTTCTTTCTGCCAGTATGGGCATATGTCGCGGCGTCGAGTTTTCGAGAGGCGGCTGCGGCGCGGCTGGCGACGGCGATGGAAACCGAGCGCCAAGTCGCGTTGATTGGCAATGTAGGTCATGAACGCGCCGCCGCACCTCAGGGGGACGATGGTTCGGTGCGCGCGCGGGTCATGGCGGCGGCTCAGGCTGCAGCCCTTACAACCGCGCGGATTGAGGCCACAGATCCTCAGCGCGTGCGCATTGCCTTTGAGCCTGCGGACTCGCTGACGATTTATCGTTGGATTGAAGCGGTAGGGCGAAGCGGCGCGCAAGTGTCGCGCAGCACGATCGTACGCGCCGGCGACAGCGAATTGGTGGCGGCCGAGTTTGAGGTGGTGGGCTCTCCATGAAAATGCGGCTCTGGCACATTCTGGTGTTTGTTGTGGCGTTGGCGGTGTTTGCCGTCGCGCGCGCGCCGGCGGTGTTTTTGCCGCAGCGCCCGGGCCAATTGACCTACGCTGGCGCTACTGGAACGATCTGGCGGGGTGAATTGCAGACTGTGCAGATCGGGCATTACCGCACGCAGACCGCGAGTTGGCGGTTGTCGCCGCTGGATTTGGTGCAAGGCAAAGCGATCGTACCGGTGATTTTCGGCGACGGGGATATCGAAGGGCGGATGACTCTGCTCGCTAATTGGGATGGTGATCGTCGTATCGCGATCCAGCACATGCAGCTGACGGGGCTCACGCTTCGCAATATGGCGCTCTCGGGCGAAACGCGTATCAATGGATTGGATATTCTATTTGAGGATGGCGCGTGCGTCCGCGCCGAGGGGCGTGTCGAAAGCGATGTGCTAGCGCGCGCGGGGCAGACGCTGGGATGGCCTGGTCCTTCAATCGTTGGCGCCGCGTCTTGCGACGGGGAAAATGCGCGCATTCTCCTCAGTGGCGCAAACGACCGCGGAGAGCGGGTCAACGCGCGTATTGTGCTGCAGCCGAATGGTGCGGCCGCTTGGCGGGTTTCGGTGCAAACCGAGCAGCCGGAGACTATCGCTGCGCTGGGCGCGGCCGGCTTCATGCGTGGCGTCGCGGATGGATTGTTGGGTTACGGCGAGGAAACAAGATGGTTGCCATGAACTGGGCGTTGCGCGCGCTCGTCTCGCTAAGCGCTCTGGTGGTCGCGTCGTCGTGTGGCGCAACGTCGGCCAGCCGAGATCAAGCGCGCGCTGTCGCGGCGGTCGGTGTGCTTGAAGTTGGCAACCTTCGCTTCGACGCACTCGCACCACAGCCGCTCTCATCGGGCGTGTGCGGCCTGTTTCTTTGGGCGCGTTCCGCCCAAGAGCCGGTGCTTGTGCTTGCTGCGTTTTCAGATCCAACCGAGGCGCGCGTGCGTCTGCGCGGACGCGAGCGCAATCTGCGGCGGACCGCAGCCGAAGGCGAGGCAAGCTTTGGGCACTTCGAACGACAGACCTACAGCGACGACCGCCTCACGCTTGTTGTTGATGTGGTGTTCGATACCAGCGGCCGCCTGCGCGATGGCGCAGCGATCGAAAGGGGATTCATCCGAACCAGGGATCGTGGCGGTGAGGAGATTGTCATTCCAGTTGGCGGCATGGTTGCTTGCGAGCCCTAAGCTGGCGCCACAGCGACTGCTTGCACCAGCCACACGACCATGATGCCGGCGCACAGGGCTGGGCCAAACGGCAGGGCCTGAGCTCCCTCAATGCGATGCCCCATGACGCGGCGCGCCAGCAGCCATATTATTGCGCCGGTTGATGCAATCAGCACCACGAATGGCAACGCCGCCCAACCAAGCCAGGCGCCGGCGGCGCCGAGCAACTTTGCGTCACCCATTCCGATCCCGTCGCGCGCGCGCAGAGCGCGGTACGCAGCGTTGGCGAGATAAATGAGTCCATAGCCAAGCGCCATGCCCAAGAGGGCATCGATGAGGGGACGATCCAATGACAGGGTGGCGCCAATGCCGACGCCTGCGATCACGGCGTTGAGCGCGTTCGGAATCCGCATGGTCCGACTGTCGATGACGGCTGCAGTCGCGAGCAAGGCAAACAAAACGATGGTGAACAAGATGGTCATGTGGTTTTCCGAGATGGATGAGAATGCATCGCCTGGCGCGAAATCAATACAAAACCGCCCCAGTCGCCAGCGCGCTTGCGCTGATGCAGCAGGCCTTCACAATTCAGGTCGACGGCTCATCGACGGTCTTTCCGCTCTTCGAGACCGTCGCTGAAGGTTTTCAACAACAAACTCAAGGCCCTTGTCCCGCGTCGCCCTAGGTGAATCCGGCGCCGGTGGGGGCTTCTAAAAATTCTGCCGCGGCGAGACACACATCTCGAACGCGTCGCGCCCTATCACCGGCGGCGAAATGGCGGCCTGCCGCGCCGCTGGCGTTCAGTTTGTCGCAATTTCCGCAGCGTTGACGCTGTGACCGTCGTGGTTCACCCCTCCAACCCGGTGCGCTCAATCACCATTGGGTCTGGGAGCCGAATTCCACGGTCACCGAGTATCGGCTGCTTGACTCCCTTTCAGTGCGGTTTAACCAAGCCGCCCGCTTAAACACGCTCCCGCGCCAGGGCGTTGCCGGTTGGAGCTTACCGATGAACGCCTCGCTCGGTCTGGATTTCGGCACCACCAATACAGTGGCGACCAAGATGAACGCCGATGGAAAGGTCGAGGCGTTCCACTTTTCCCACGCCGGCGAAGCGTTTGACGCCTTTCGCTCCGTGCTTTGCTTTTGGCAAACGCAGGATGACGTGGCGCCTCACAATCTTGTCGAAGCAGGGCCGTGGGCGATCGAGCAATTTCTGGAGCTTGCGGGCGATTGTCGTTTCATTCAATCGTTCAAGACCTTCGCTGCCAGCCCGCTCTTCATCGACACTTTGATCCATGGCCGGCGTATGTCTTTCGAAGACCTGTTGTCGAGATTCTTGACGCGCGTGCGCGCCCATGCAGGCGTCGATTTTCCAAAACGCGTGGTTATCGGGCGGCCCGTAAAGTTCGCTGGTGGCGCGCCGGATGAAGCGCTTGCGCGTACGCGTTATGAAGCAGCATTGCGGGCCGTGGGCTTCGAGCAAATCCACCACGTCTACGAGCCGGTGGCGGCTGCGTACTTCTTTGCACAACGCCTCGATGCGGATGCAAATATCCTCGTCGCCGATTTTGGCGGCGGCACGAGTGATTTCTCCGTCGTGCGTTTCTCGCGCGGTGCACGCGGTCTCAACTACACGCCGCTGGCGCATGCGGGCGTCGGCGTCGCTGGCGATGCGTTTGATTATCGCATTATCGATCAGGTCGTGGCGCGCGCCTTTGGCAAAGGGTCGGAATATTCAAGCTGGGGCAAAGTGCTGCCGGTGCCGAATGGGTATTTCAGCAAGTTCAGCCGCTGGCACGAACTTTCGATCATGCGCCATTCACGCGATTACCGCGAATTACAGCAATTGTTGCGCGCAAGTCTCGATCCTGATCGCATTCGCGCCTTCTTGGCGTTCCTGGACGCCGACGCGGGCTACGAAATGTATCGCGCCGTTTCGGCGACAAAGATGGCGTTGTCGCAGGGCGAGGAAGCGCAATTCGCATTTAATGTTGCGGGCGTCGATATCGAGCGGACAATCAAGCGCGCTGACTTTGAGAAGTGGATCGCGCCCGAATTGGCTGAGATCGGCGCTTGCGTGGACCGCGCACTGAGTGAGGCGCGTTTAGGCGAAGCCGACATCGATCGCGTCTTCTTGACGGGCGGAACCTCTTTCGTGCCGGCTGTGCGGGCGTTGTTCGCGCAGCGCTTCGGGGACTCCAAGATCGAGAGCGGCGACCAACTTGTGTCGATCGCGTATGGGCTGGCGCTGATTGCACGTGAAGAGGAATTGGGGCGCTGGGCGGCAGCCTGAACTCGCAAGAAAGGGTCTGCTTGTGTTCTCAGCGCGCCTTCAGGTCGCCGCGTCTTCCAGCTTCAAGCTCTCCCGCACTTGCCGCTTCAAGAACTTACCGTTGGCGTTGCGCGGGAGTGGCTCGGTGAGGAGCCAGATGTAGCGCGGGATTTTGTGTTTGGAGATGTGGCGCGCGGCTTCGGCGCGGAAATCGTCGGCTGTTGCAGTGGCGCCTTCGCGGAGCACGATGGCGGCCGCTACTTCTTCGCCGAGGCGCGCGTCGGGCACGCCGAAGACGATGCATTCGGCCATCGCCGCATGGCGATACAGAGCGGCTTCCACCTTGGCGCAATAGACGTTCTCGCCGCCGCGCAGCACCATGTCCTTCTTGCGGTCGACGATGAAGACGAAATTGTCGTCGTCGATGTGCACGATGTCGCCGGTATGAAACCAGCCGTCGGTGATAGCTTCAGCCGTGGCCTCGGGGCGATTGAGATAGCCTTTAATCACTTGAGCGCCACGCACCCAAAGCTCGCCAGTTTGGCCTTTTGCAACGGGTGCGCCGTTTTCATCTGCGCACATCACTTCGTAATCGGGCATAACCATGCCGCAGCTCGCAGGCTTGCCGACGAAGAAATCGCCGGCCACCGATGTGATGATTCCGCAGGTTTCGGTGAGGCCGTAGCCGGTGTTGGGGCGACGCCCGCCGGGGCGCGTCTCGATCTTGGCGACGAGATCTGGCTGCAGCGGCGCGCCGCCGCCGCCCAACGTCATCAAGCTCGATGTATCGTATTTATCGAAGTCGGGATGAGTGACCAATTCGCGCGACATGGTGGGCACGCCGGAAAGCGCTGTGGCGCGTTCGCGCGCGATCAAGCGCAGCGCTTCAACCGGATCCCATTTGTGCATCAAGACAAGTTTTCCGCCTTGCGCCGTGACGGGATAGGCGACGCAATTGTTGGCGGTGACGTGAAATAGCGGCGTTGTCGCGATGGCGATGGGCGTGGGCGGCGGCGGCGGTTCGACGTCGGCGCCACGTTGCACGGCGAGGCCTTGCACGGCGCCGGAGAAGAGCACGCTCATCAGATTGTTGATGCAGCCGCGATGTGTGAGCTGCGCGCCTTTTGGGTGACCGGTGGTGCCGGAGGTGTAGAAGATGCAAGCGTCGTCGTCAGGATCGATGGTGGCGTCCGGCAATGGCGCGCGGCTGGCGATAGTTTCGGCCCATGACACGGCGCCGGCCGACGCTGATGGCGCGCGCACCAAGACAATCTTGCAGGATCGGATGTGCTCGGGCGTGAGGCGAGCGAAGCGTTCTTCGTCGCAAACGATCACTTTGGGTTTGCTGTCGGCGATGGCGTAGGCCATCTCCTCGTTGACCCACCACGCGTTGAAGCCAACGGCGGCGACACCGATCGAGGCGCAGGCCCAATAGGCCAGCAGCCATTCGGGATAATTGCGCATTGCGATGGCGACGCGATCGCCGCGCCGCACGCCATGCGCGACCAGCCAAGCCGCGAAGGCGCCGACTTGCGCGTGCGCCTCGGCATAGGTGATGCGGTCCTGCTCGAAGATCAGATATTCCGCAGCGCCGAACGCGGCCGAGGTCATGAAGAAGGCGCGGAGGTCGGGGGCGCGTTCTTGTAGGCGCGCAGTATCTGGCCGCGCACCGCTATGTGCTCAATCTCGAATGGCGCTCCAGGCGCCGTCAGCATGGCCGCAGCTTCTTTGAGCTCTTTATAATACATGCGCTTCCTCCCGCGCTTTATCCTCACCAAGCGGAGACCGCGCGCAAGCGGACATTCAGGGGTTACGTAGCGTTGCCCCGCTTAGGGAGTGCGGCCCATTTCGTCTTCCCAGTGTTTGCGGCAGAGGGAGACGTACACGTCTTTTTCGATCTCGACTTGCTCGCCGCTTGTGGCGGCGGAGCCGGATGCGTCGCGGCGGAGCACCATGATCGCCTTGGCGCCACAATGGCAGATGGTGCGCACCTCGCGCAGGCTGTCGGCGATGGCCAGCAATACGGCCGAGCCTTCGAACAATTCGCCGCGAAAATCCGTGCGTAGGCCGTAGCAGAGGACGGGGATTTTTAGTCGGTCGGCGACACGCGCCAATTGCCAAACTTGCGCACGGGTGAGGAATTGGGCTTCGTCCACGAACACGCAATCGATCTTGGCCGCTTCATGCTCACGCACGACCCAGTCGAAGAGATCATCCTCGGTTTTGAACAATTCTGCCTCAGCACGGACGCCGATACGTGAACTGATCTGGCCATCATCCATCTCCGCGTAGAGTGCGGAGGTGAAAAGCAGCGTACGCATGCCGCGTTCTCGATAATTGTAGGACGCTTGCAGCAGAAGCGTCGACTTGCCAGCGTTCATGGCGGCGTAGGAGAAATAGAGTTTCGCCATGGGTCAGGCTTTGAGGCCGATTTCTTTGAGCCGCTCCGTCAAGAAGGCGCCTGCGGTGGTTGGCGGATAGAGCGCGCTCTTGCCTACGCATGACGGCAGGGCGGCGAGCGAGGTGTCGGCGGTCGGGTGCATGAAGAAGGGCATTGAATAGCGACTCAAATGGGAGTCTGCTGAATTGACGACCCTGTGTGTTGTCGCCGGTATGATATTATTGGTGAGACGAGCCATCATATCGCCGCTGTCGACCACGAGCGCATTCGCTTCGGTGACGATAGGCAGCCAGGCGCCGTCGCGATCCAAGAGTTCGAGCCCAGCGCCACGCGCGGCGACCAGAATGGTCAGCAGATTTATATCCTCGTGCGCGGCGGAGCGCACGGCGTTGGGATCGGCATGCTTGCCGATTGGCGGATAGTGCAGCACCCGCAGCACGGAATCTCCGCGCCGCACCAGCGGCTCGAAATGATCGGGCGCGAGCCCGAGTGTTAGCGCCAGCGCTTCGAGCAGCAGGCAGCCGGTTTCATTGAGCGCTGTGAAGAGTTGCTCGAACACAGGTTTGAAATCGTGCGGACGCGCGGGCCATACATTGGGGGCCGAGAACGGATTGGGCGGCGCGCCTTCTTCGGGCTCGTGGCCGATTTGCCAGAATTCCTTGAGGTCTGGTGTCGGGTTATCCTTGGCGTGTTCGGTGCCGAACGGCGTGTAGCCGCGCAGACCGCCGCCGAACCGGCGCTTCTCCGCGTCCGGCAACGCGAACACCTGGACCGCACGCGTGTAGGCGTCGTTGAGCAGAGGGATCGGTACGTTGTGATCGACGAGAACAATAAAGCCGTAGTCGCGAAGGCCGGCGGAGAGTGCTTCAGAAAACGCGGCGCGCGTGGCCGCATCGCCGTGCGTGAAATGGTGCAATGAGAGTTCGGGCACTTTGCGCATCGCAAACCTCCGATCAAATGCGCGCCAGGAGCGCGTCGACTTCCGCGCGGGTAGGCATGGCCGGTTGCGCTCCATCGCGCGTGGCGGCGAGAGCGCCGGCAGTGCAGGCGAAGGTGAGCGCGGCTTTTGGTGATTGACCTTCCACCAACGCGAGCGTCAGCGCCGCGCTGAACGTATCGCCCGCGCCAGTGGCGTCGCGCGCCACGATCTTGGGCGGACGGGCGCGTGCGATCTCTTGGCCTTGCCGCAAGAGTGCGGCGCCTTCGGCGCCATAGGTGATGGCCAGGTTCTTAGCGGCACGGAGCGCATCGCCGTAAAACGCGGCTTCGCCTTCGTTGACGACCACCAGATCAGCTCTCGTGATCAA
This sequence comes from Hyphomonadaceae bacterium JAD_PAG50586_4, assembly GCA_023242925.1. Lineage (GTDB taxonomy): Bacteria > Pseudomonadota > Alphaproteobacteria > Caulobacterales > Aquidulcibacteraceae > Vitreimonas. The sequence continues at coordinate 1,720,574 of CP096134.1, forward strand.
GGCGTCGGGGGCAGGCGCGGCGGGTGCGAGATTGATAGCGACGAAGCCTTGGAAATGTTGCGCTGCCGCCAATGTGGTTTCGGTCGGCACCTCCAATTGGCAGAGCAAGGCGTCGGCTTCGATCGCGCCGAGGTCGTTCTTGGAGAAGCGCGCGTTGGCGCCGGGGGCAACGACGATCTGATTTTCGCCGCTCTGCGAAACTGCGATCAGGGCCACGCCGGTTGGCGCCTCCTTTAGAACGCGACAATGTTCAAGATCGACGTCCGCCGCACGCAACAGCGCCAGCGCCTCTTCGGCGAATGCATCCGCGCCGACGCAACCCCACAGCGCCACTTCGGCGCCGAGACGGCGTGCAGCGAGCGCTTGATTGGCGCCCTTGCCGCCCGGGTAGCGCGCGAACGCAGCGCCGCCCACGGTTTCGCCTGGCGCCGGCAGATGCGTTGCGCGTACGACGAGATCCAGATTGATGGAGCCGACGACGGCTACGCGCGGCGTATTCATGCAAGCCTCCGCTCAAGCAGATCGAAGACGCCATCCGCACGCACGCGCGTGGCCCAGCGCGTCGCGCTTGGCGCCTCAAGGCGAAAGTCCACTGCGGTGTGGCCACGCGTGAGTGGTGAATCCGTTTCGACGTCGATGCGCGCAGTCTGTGTGTCGAACAATTCTGGCGCCAGCAGATAAGCGATCACGGCCGGATCGTGCAGCGGCGCGCCTTCGCGCTGCGCCAGCGTACGCTCAACGCGCTCGCCGAAGCGTAGCAATTGGCAGGCTGCACGCGCGCGCACCGAATTCAAGGCCTCCAGCCGCGCCATACGGGCGGGATCGGTGCGGACTTGGTGCGTGGCGTCAAGGCCAAGTGCAACGATGGGCAGGCCGGAGGAATACACGACCGCAGCCGCATGCGGGTCGGCGTAAATGTTGAACTCGGCCGAAGCCGTGATGTTGCCGCCCTCGCTGCGCGCGCCGCCCATGATGACGATCTCGCGGACGCCGAGCGCGGAGGCGGGATTTGCGCGCAGCGCCAAGGCGATATTGGTGAGTGGGCCGAGCACGGCGATGCTGATGGATTTAGGCGTCGCCTTGCTCAAAGTGTCAGCGAGGAAAGCGATGGCGTTCGCGCTTTCTGGTCCCTTTTTTGGCGCGGGGAATGATAGATCACCCAGACCGTTGGCGCCGTGAAAATGGCCCGCTTCCACCGGTGCGACGAGAAGCGGGCGACCGGCGCCGGCAAAAACTGGAACGTCCTCGCGCTCAGCCAACGCGCGAACGACACACGCATTGTGCGCGGTCAGCGTGCTGTTCACATTGCCGGCGACGGTGGTGACGCCAAGCAGATCAAATGCATCCCGCGCCGAGAAGGCCAGCAAGAGCGCGACGGCGTCGTCCACGCCAGGGTCGCAATCGATGATGAGGGGCGGGGCGCCATGAATGTGTTTTATCCGGTGATGAAAAAACTCGCCAGCGCAGCACTCATCAGATTGGCAAGAGAGCCAGCGGCGACGACGTGAAAGCCGTAGCGCGCCATTTCCGGCGCACGGGTCGGCGCCAAGGTGTTGAGCGCGGCGAGCAAAATGCCGATGGAACTCAAATTCGCGAAGCCGCAGAGTGCGAACGTGGTGATCGCCATCGTGCGCGGTGATAGCGTATCGCCCATCTCGCCTAAATGCATGAAGGCCACGAATTCGTTGAGGATCAGCTTCTCGCCGAACACGCCGCCGGCTTGCTGTGCTTCCGACCACGGAATGTTCAAGAGCCACATCACCGGCGCAAACACGTAACCGAGCAGACCCTGTAACGTCAGGTTTTCAACGCCGGCCAAATTGCCCAGTGCGCCCAGCCCGCCATTGACCAGCGCGATCAGCGAAACAAAGGCGATCAGCATCGCGCCGATCGACGCGGCCAGCAGCAAGCCGTCCTGCGCGCCGGAGGCCGCGGCCATGATTACGTTGCTTTGCTTGGCTTGCTCATAGTGTTCGCCATCGGCAGGCGCCTCGACAACGCCATCGCGCGGGCCGTCGCCGGCGGCTTCGAGCGACGCCGGCGCGCGCGGCGCGGGTTTGTCGTCCGGCATAATGATCTTGGCCATGAGCAGGCCGCCGGGCGCCGACATAAAGCTCGCCGCTAAGAGATAATTAATGTCGATGCCCATCTGTGCGTAGGCCGCCAGCACGCTGCCTGAGACGGATGCCATGCCCGTCGTCATGATCGCAAACAATTGCGGCCGCGTGACGTGGGGAAGATAGGGTCGGACAACCAATGGCGCTTCGGTCTGGCCGACGAACACGTTCGCCGTCGCCGTCAGTGATTCAACGCGCCCTGTGCCGAGCAGAAAGTGCAACGCGCCGCCGCCCCACGTCACGATCGGCTGCATCACGCCGATATGGTAGAGCACCGACATCAGCGCCGAGAAGAAGATGATGATCGGCAGTACGTTGAGCGCAAAGCTGAAGCCGACTTCATTGGCGAGCGGGCCGAACACCATCGAGATGCCGGCGCCGGAGAAATTGATCAGCGCCTGCACGCCGTCCGACATCGCCGCGAGCGCCGCGCGGCCAGCGGGGAGGTAAAGCACGAGCGCCGCAAGTGCTGCCTGCAACGCGAGCGCTGCGATCACGATCCGCAAACGGATGGCGCGACGGTTCGTGGAGAATAGCACCGCCAACGCCAAAATGGCGACGACGCCGACAAACCCCTGCCAGTATTGCACCCGCTCCCCCACGTTTTGTGTTCTTGGTCTAGGGCTTAGACTGGTCTCCCCGGGGTTCAACGCCTGCATCCGAATGCGAACGTGTGGAGCGAACAAGTGTCGCGCTGCGCCGCGCCGAGCGCCGGAGCGACCCCTCTTGAGCTGGCAAGGATAGGTTGGGTTAAGATTATCTTGCGGCGCCGAATTATGGTCGCAATACACCGTTCTGAAAGACATAAATGGTAAGCGCTTGCCTTCGAGTTGGGTATGCGAGCCGATGCTGGAAGCGCGAAAGAAGATACGCGTCATTATCGCGGATGCGACGCCAAGCGTGTTGCGCCTGTTGTCAGAGGTGCTGCGCGGTGCAGGCGTCGAGCAGATTCAGTTCGCACGCAATGGTCGCGATCTATTAAATTTCGTAACGGAATTCTCACCTGACATCGTGATCACGACGTCGCGTCTGCCGGAATTCTCCGGACTGGAATTTACGCGCTTGGTCCGTGGGGGTTATAAAAGCGTACCGCGCGATCTGCCCATCATCGTGATGACCAATTCGGCGACCAAGACCTTCCTGGAAGCGGCGAGGACGAGCGGCGTCGATGAAATGCTGGTGCGGCCGTTCACGGGCGAAGCCGTGATCGAGCGCATGCTGGCCGTGCTGAAGCACAAGCGCGATTTCGTGGATAGCGTCGAGTATATCGGCCCCTGCCGCCGCCGCCGTGTGCGCGACGAATACAACGGCCCGATGCGGCGCTTCATGGATACGAGCGACGACATGCCGGGTGCGCCGCTTTGGGAAAGCGAGTCGCATCGCCAAGCGGTGCGTAAATGCGTCCAGCGGATCAGCGAACACGTGGCCGGGCTGACGCCTGGCGACCGCAAGAAGCTTCGCGAGATATACAGTGCGGTCAAGGAAACGGAATCCATGGCCGATGAATCTCGCGATGAGGCGTTGGGCGCGGCGTCGCGTTCGCTTGGTCGCTATATCATGGCGGTCGGCGCTGGCGGTGTGCTGGACGAAGAGACGGTGCGCACGCACATAGACGCGATGCATACGCTGAGCGTGCTCACAAGTGCGGAGTATGACGAGCGCCAGAAGCTGGTCGAGGGCCTGTCCCGCATCGTGGACAAGAAGCTTGGCCGGAGCGTCGATGTTGTGGCTGCCAATCTGATCCTGCGCTAGGCGATACGCCAATCCCTGAAAATTGACGTGTTGCCCCTAGGTCGCGCGTGCGTTCGCGCGGTCGTTGCGCCATGATGCGCGCAACGAAAACACCTTAGGGGGACGAAATGGGCGGAACGTGGCGTGGGCTGGCGGCGGCTGTGACGCTGTTGGCGGTCGCTTCCTCGGCCGGCGCTCAGAATGCCCCGCCAGCGGGTGCGAGCGTTGGGCGGCCCAACATCGTGCTGATCCTGATCGATGATGCGGGCTTTACCGATCTGGGCGCCTATGGCGGCGAGGCGCGGACGGCGAATATCGACGCACTGGCGCAGCGCGGCGTGCGCTTCTCGAATTATCATTCCTCGCCACTGTGCTCGCCTTCACGGGCGATGTTGCTGACGGGCGTCGACAATCACCGCACTGGGGTGGCGACGATTGGCGAAGTGATCCCGCCGTCGCAGCGCGGGGAACCCGGCTATTCGCTACATCTGGAGCCGGGCGTGACGACAATCGCGTCGCGGCTGCAAGCCAGCGGCTATCGCACCTACATGACCGGCAAATGGCATCTGGGCGATGGCCCTGGTCAATTGCCGAATTCGCATGGCTTCGACCGATCGTTTGCGCTGGAAGCGTCCGGTGCGGATAATTGGGAGCAAAAGCCCTACATGCCGTATTACGCGCATGCGGATTGGTATGAGGACGGCGCGCCGGCGACTTTGCCGAGCGACTTTTATTCGTCGCGTTTTCTTGTCGATCAGATGATCGACTACATCGACAGCGAACGGGCCGATGCGCGGCCGTTCTTTGCGTATGTGGCGTTCCAGGCGGTGCACATTCCGGTGCAGGCGCCGCGTGAAGACACCGCGCGCTATCGCGGGCGTTACGACCAAGGCTGGACGGCGTTGCGCGAGCAGCGTTTCCGGCGTGCGCAGGAGCTGGACCTCGTGCCGGCGCAAGCAGAGTTGGGCGCGAGCCCGCCGCATGCGCGCAATTGGCAGGATGTGGAGCCGGGTGAGCGGGCGTTGCTGGCGCGGAGCATGGAAGTGCACGCCGGCATGTTGGATCTCGATGGATCAAAACATCGGCCGCCTGATCGCGCATCTGCAAGAAATTGGCGAGCTTGAGAATACGGTGTTCGTGGTCACGTCAGACAATGGCCCTGAGCCCAGCAATCCGTTGGCGGCGCGGGGGTTCGAGCAATGGATGCACCTGAACGGCTACACGCGCGAACTCGATACTTTGGGTGAGCGCGGATCGATGGTGGCGATTGGGCCGGAATTCGCGAACGCGACGGCGGCCCCCGGCGCATTGTTCAAATTCTATACGACCGAAGGCGGCACGCGCGTGCCGATGATTATGGCGGGTCCTGGCGTCGGCGCTGGTTTGCGCGCGGATGGCTTCGCGTACGTGACGGACATTGCGCCAACCTTGTTGGAGCTTGCACGCGTCGCGCCGGCGACGGAGGGCGTGCCGGTGACGGGCCGCTCGCTTTCGGCGGTGCTGCGCGGTGAGGCGCAATCGGCGTATGGACCGGAAGAACCGGTCGGGCTTGAAGTGTCCGGCAATGCGGCTTTGTTTCGCGGCGACTTTAAGCTCGTGATCAACCAACGGCCGAACGGTGATGGACGGTGGCGGCTTTATAATGTGCGTCTTGATCCGGGCGAGACGCGCGATATCTCGACCGAGATGCCGGACCTCTTTGCCCAAATGCAGCGCGAGTATGAGGCCTACGTGCAGGAGATGGGCGTGCTGGCGATGCCCGAGGGCTACAACATCCACGGTCAGATCGAGTCGAACACGTACGCGCGGCAATTCACGCGCTACATGCCGTTCCTGATTGGCTGTGCGGTGGTGTTGATCGGCTTGATCGGCTGGTTGGTCTGGCTCTTTACACGCAAGCGGCGCGCGAAAGCTTAAATCCGCAGCGCCGCCTCAAGCTTGCTCAAGCCTTGCTCGAACAGATCGTCCTCGATGGTCAGCGGATAGAGCAGGCGGATGGTTTCGCCGGAGACGCCGCAGGAGAGGAGGATGAGCCCCTCTTCGAGCGCGCGGGTGGTGACGCGCTTGGCGGCGGCGCCGTCGGGCGTTTTGGCGCCGCGCTCGGTGATCAGATCGAAGGCGATCATGGAGCCGGGGCCGCGAATGTCGTCGATGGGCGCCATGTCATTGCGCGATTGGATTTCCTTGAGCTTTGCTTTGGCGCGGTCGCCGAGCGCGTTGGCGCGCGCAAGCAGACCTTCGCTGTCGATGACGTCGAGTACGGCAAGCGCTGCGGCGCAGCCGATCGGCGAGCCGCCATAGGTGCCGCCGAGGCCGCCCGGATCGGTTTTGTCCATGATGTCGGCGCGGCCAACGAGTCCGGACAGCGGAAAGCCGCCTGCGAGCGACTTGGCCATCGTGATGAGGTCGGCTTGTACGTCGTAATGCTCCATGGCGAAGAGCTTTCCGGTGCGGCCAAAGCCAGTCTGCACCTCGTCGGCGATCAGCACGATGCCGTGCGTGTCGCAGAGCGCACGCAGCGCGCGCATGAGTTCGGGCGGGACCATGTGGAAGCCGCCTTCGCCTTGCACCGGCTCGATCACGATGGCGGCGACGCGCGAGGGCTCCACATCAGCGCGCAGGATGTGATTGAGCACGAGTAGCGACGTCTCGACATCGACGCCGTAGCGCGCGAGCGGGAATGGGACGTGGAAGACATCCGGCACGGATGGGCCGAATTGCTGTTTGTAGGGTGCTACCTTGCCAGTCATCGCCATGGTGAGCGTGGTGCGGCCGTGGAAGCTGCCGGTGAAGGAGATGATGCCGGTGCGCCCGGTGGCGGCGCGCGCGATCTTCACGGCGTTCTCGACCGCTTCAGCCCCGGTGGTGAAGAAGATGGTTTTCGCATCGCCCGGAATTGGGGCGCGCGCGTTGAGCTTTTCAGCGAGCGCGATGTAGGGCTCATAGGCGCTGACTTGGAACGCGGTGTGCGTGACGCACTCCAGCTGCGCGCGCACGGCTTCGATCACTTTGGGGTGCCGGTGGCCGGTATTCAGCACGGCGATGCCGCCGGCGAAGTCGATATATTCGCGCCCCTCTACGTCCCACAGGCGCGCATTCTCGGCGCGTGCGGTGAAGATCGGTGTCGCAGTGGAAACCCCGCGCGGCACGGCTTTGGCGCGGCGGGCGAGGAGTTCGGCGTTGGTGGTCATGATCTTGGCGCCTTCGGTCAAGCGGAAGCGGTTCCTAGCACATATCGCAGCGTCCTGAGGAGCGGCTGCGCTGTTAGACTTGGGGCTGTTGCCGTCGCGACAGGGCTTTTCAGCCTTAGCGTTCGTCGCGATGTTGGTTTTCGAACTAGAGAATTAAGAGGAGGCGTGAGTGCCGGAAGCTTGGATCATCGACGCGTGCCGCACGCCGCGTGGCATCGGCAAAGTGGGAAAGGGCGCCCTGGCGGACATGCACCCGCAGCAAGTCGCCTCCTCAGTGCTGAAGGCGATCGCCGAACGCAACAATCTGAAGACGGGCGAAGTGGATGACATCATCTGGGGTACCTCGTCCCAACGCGGCAAGCAAGGCGGTGATCTTGCGCGCATGGCGGCCCTCGATGCGGGCTATGACGTGAAATCGAGTGCGGTGACGTTGGATCGCTTCTGCGGTTCGGGGATCACCAGTGTGAGCCTTGCGGCGGCGCAAGTGATGTCGGGTATGGAAAACCTCGTCATCGCCGGCGGCGCCGAGATGATGAGCTACAATGCGGCGAGCGCTGACCCAAAGCAGCCGATGATGATGGACCAGGGCAATTTACGTCTGCGCGCGCTGCATCCCCAATCGCATCAGGGCGTGTGCGCTGATGCGATCGCGACGTTGGAAGGCATCTCACGTGAAGCCGTTGATGAACTCGCCTTGGTGAGCCAGCAGCGCGCGGACGCGGCGATCAAGGGCGGCCATTTCAAGAAGAGCGTTGTGCCGGTTTACAAGGAAGACGGCACACTGGCGCTCGACCACGAAGAATTCCCGCGTCCGCAAACGACGCTGGAGGGCTTGGCGTCGCTGAAAGCGTCGTTCACCGCAATCGCGGATTTCCCGCTGAACGAAGAAGGCCTTACCTATGGCGCGCTGATCCGTCAGGTCTATCCGGACTTGAAGATCAACCACGTCCACCATGCCGGCAATTCGTCTGGTGTAGTCGATGGCGCGGGCGCTGTGCTGCTCGCCTCCCCGGACTATGCCAAGAAAAACGGCCTGAAGCCGCGCGCCCGTGTGGTGGCGACAGCGAACGTGGGCGATAGCCCGACTTTGATGTTGAACGCGCCAGTGCCGGCTGCGCGCAAGGTGCTGGAGAAAGCTGGGCTTACGATCGACGACATCGACCTCTTCGAGATCAATGAAGCGTTCGCGGTCGTGGCTGAGAAGTTCATCCGCGACCTCAAGCTCGATCGCGACAAGGTCAATGTGAATGGCGGCGCGATGGCGCTTGGTCACCCGATCGGCGCGACCGGCTCGATCCTGATCGGCACGATCTTGGACGAGCTTGAACGTCGTGATCTGAAGCGCGGCCTGGTGACGATGTGCGCCGCCGGCGGCATGGCCCCGGCGATCATTATCGAACGTATCTAAGACGCGTAGCCCGAAATCTTGCCGCCAGCGCCTTCACTGGCGCTGGCGAGCGCGGCTTCAAGGTCAGTCAGATATTCGTGCGCGACCTCGTTGTGCTTGGGCGACAGCATCAAGTGGAGCGCAGGTGGGTCGAGCAAGGTCGCTGTGAACCAGCCGCGCTTATACATCTGCACGTAAACGTTCATCGGGTTTACGCTGTCGTGCGTGAAGGCGATGATGCCGAGCTGAGGTTGACCCAGCACGCGGAAGCCGAGCTTCTTGACGCCGGCTTCAATCTTCTCGCGCGCGTCGGTGACGAGCTTTTGCTTGGCGCGATAGCCGTCGACGCCGAGATATTGCATCACCGCCCAAGCTGACGCGATCGCGCCGCCAGGACGTGTGCCCGCAAGCGTCGGCGTGATCATGCGGCCGAGCGGCCAGGGGCCTGCGTCCAGCCCCATGTGTTCGTGCAGGTCTTTGCTGCGGAAGAACACGGTGGAGGCGCCTTTGCTGGCGTAGCCGTATTTGTGCAAATCGCCAGAGATCGAGAGCACGCCGGGCACAGCGAAATCAAAGGGCGCGAGATCAGTCCCGTTCATGCGTACGAAGGGCGCCAGATAGCCGCCGACGCAGGCGTCCACGTGCAGCCACACTTTTCGGCGCAGCGCGACTTCGCTCAAGGCCTCGATTGGATCGAGCAGGCCGAATGGAAAACAAGGCGCGGAGCCGACGATCATCAGCGTGTTCGCATCGATCGCCGCTTCCATGGCGCTGACATCCGCCAGCAGATCGCGCACCGGGATGCGGCGGATTTCGATGTCCATGATCATGGCGGCTTTGTCGAAGGCCGGGTGCGCGGTGGACGGGATGATGATGTTGAGCCCGCTCTTGGGCCCGCTCTTGTTGCGCAGATGATCGCGCGCGGTTTTGACGGCCATGAAAATGGATTCAGTGCCGCCGCTGGTCATGCCGCCGGCCGCACCCTCGGGGGCGTTCAGCAGCTTGAGGCCTGTCGCCACGATCTGGCGTTCCATTTCCGCGAGGCTTGGGAAAGCGGCGGGGCCTAAGCCGTTCTCGGCCGAGAACATGGCGTAGGCGGCCTTTTGCACCTGCTCGAGTTCGGGGCCGGCGTTGAAAATGTAGAGCCCGGTGCGGCCGTCGCGCCATTTCGCATCGCCCGCGCCCATCTCGCGCATGCGCGGTTCGATCTCGCTCCAGGGGCGCCGTGGTCCGGCAGGGCCGTCTTCGTCATCGTGAAGTCCTTGTGTTTTGGTGACCGAAGCACGGGCTAGGGCGTTTTGGCTAGGGTGTGACCAAGGACACATCGCCAGGAGCGGGGTGTGGGTACCTTCAACTCATGGCCGGGGCGGGAAACGCCGGGCCTAGAGGAGGAAGACCAATGACCGCAGCGATGACCGAAATGGCCCACGACGCCCGCAACACCCTGCAATCGGCGCTCGTTTTCGTGCTCTGCATCGGCGCCGGCATGGTTTTGCCGATCGTTCTCGCGGTGGTTGGCTTCCAAGCGCTCTAATCCGCAATAAGGTAGCCTAAGCCGCAGACCACAAGAGCGGCACGGGCGGGAGCGGGTTAGATGCTGGGCAAGATCAGAACAGCCATCGGTGGTCTCTTCCTCACCACCATCGCTTTCATCACCCCGGCCGCGGCCCAGCCCCGCCTCTTTTCCGAAGAGTCCGAAATTCAATTGCTGATCGAGGCGCCGTTCACGGATCTGGTCCGGGCGGCGCCGCGCAGTACTGAGTCGTTTGACGGCGCCGTGACGTGGAGCGGCGCGGGCGGTGACAACGCGCGTTACGACATCCAAGTTTCGCCCCGCGGCATTTCGCGGCGCACGCGCGGCATCTGCAGCTTCCCGCCGCTCCGGCTCGACGTCGACCAAAGTGCGATGCGCGGCACGCCTTGGCGCGGGCAGAACCGGCTGAAGCTCGTGACCATGTGTCGAAGCGGCGACCGCTATGAGCAGATGATCGTGCTGGAGATGCTCGCGTATCGGATGTTCAACGAGATCACGCCGGTGAGCTTCAACGTGCGGCCGGCGCGCGTGACTTATCGTGACGCCAACGGGCGCCGGCGCGACGAAACGCAATTCAACTTTCTGATCGAAGACGTGTCCGACATGGCGCGGCGCAATGATCGGCGTGCAGTGGAAGTGTTGCCGAATGAAGTGAGCTCATCGCAACTGAATCCTGCGGCGGCCGCACGCGTAACCATGTTCCAATTCATGCTCGGCAATCTCGACTGGGACATGACCGAAGGCGTGCCCGGCGAGGAATGCTGCCACAATGGCAAGCTGATCGGCGCGGGCGCCGAAGCGCGCAGCGATCTCATCCCAGTGCCCTATGATTTCGACATGACCGGCTTTGTCGATCCGCCGTATGCGCTGTTGCCGGCTGAGGTGAACATTTCGAATTTGCGCCAGCGCGTCTATCGCGGCCTCTGCCGCCACAATGACCAGGCGCCAGCCACCATCGCGCATTTTCAGGCGCGCCGCGAAGCGATTTTGGCGCTGATCGATGGCGAAACGCGGCTCAGCGACAGCCGCCGCCGCACCGCGCGGCAGTTCATCGAGGGCTTCTACGCGATCATCGGCGATCCGGAGCGGGTGCAGAATTCCATTATTCGCCGCTGTCGCGGTTAGGGCGCGGTCGGCGTCAATTGTAGCGCCGCGTGGCACTGCGAGGCCGTGGTGCGGAGCGGTGACTCTTGGGGTTCAATGGCGAGCACTGAATCCAAATAGGCGCAGATGTCGGCTTGGGTGGCGACATTCAGCGGCACGCGGTGGCCGCGATGGATCGTGGTCAGCGCGCCGTTTTCGACGATGAGGAACGCATGCGGATCGGCGTGGCCGTCGCGGCGCGCGATGTCGGTGATGATCACGCGACCGCCGAAGCGCGGCAGCACTGTGGCGGCGCGCTTGGTGTGGCCGACGATGATGCGCGAGACGCCATGACGCGCGAGCAGCGCGGCCAGATGCGGTTCTTCCGCCGGCTCCTGATTGAGCGATAGGCCGCGATACCAGAGTGGGCCTTCTTGGTTCGTCAGAATGTCGGCGAAGGCCGGATCGGGCTGGCCGTTCAACGCATCGCGCACGGCCTCGTTCATCGCGTCGCGCTCGGCGGGCAGATAGGACGGGCCGATGCCGGCGTGCAGGAAGAGCAGGTCGTTGATGCGGATGACGCTCTCATGGGTGGCGATCCAGCGGCCGTAATAGCCAGTGGGCGACCAGGCTTGGCGGTGCTCAACGTAGCCAAGCGGGTGCTCGGCTTCCCATTGGGCGCGGAAGGCGTCGTTAAACTCCGGCACGCCAGTCGGCGGCGGGTTGGCGCGGAGGTGCTCTTGAGTTTGGCGATAATAGGCCTCGCGCACGCGGCGTGAGTTAGGGTCTGCGAAGGCCGCGTATTCGCCCGGGTGCACGTAACGCAGATCGCCTTCCACGTTCATGGCTTCGTGATTGCCGATCAAGGGATGCACGTAGCCGCCCGCGCGCCGCGCTTGCGGCTCAAGGCGCATCAAATGATCCATAACCATGCGGCTGTTTGGGCCACGATCTGGGATGTCGCCCAATTGGACGAGGTGTGTGCGCCCGCCCGACCAATTGCCGCGCGCGTTGATGAGGCCGGCGGTGCGCAGCATATCTGTGAATTTGTCGTAGTCGCCTTCAAGGTCGCCGATGACGACGATGCGCTCGACGCCGGTCCAAGCCGACTGAGCGCGCGCCAGGCTAGGCGCTGCGAGCAGCGCCAGCGAAACCAACAGGGCGGAGAGAAAGCGCTGGAATTGGGTCATGGCACTTGAGGATAGCGGCTCAGCAACGCCCGCGCATCTCCGGCTTCATCGGCGACGGCAACGGCGCCGTCAGCCAACAGAGCTATGCCCTCGGCCTGAATATGGCCTGAACCGAGCGCGCGGGCTGAGAGAAGTTCGCCCTCGGGCGAGAGTTCCACAAGGGCGGCGTCGAAGGCGGAGAGCAGCAGCAGGCGCCCAGTCGCGGGATCGATGTCGAGCGAAGATGGACGGAAATGCTCCACGCCGGCGCGTGCTGCGAGGTCCGCTTCGGGGATCGTGCGCCAAAGTTGCGCTGTTTGGCCAGGGCGCCATTCGTAAAGTGCGATCGTGTTGCGCATGTTGCGCGCTAAATTGCGTTTGCAGGCGAGGATAAGGCGTTGCGCCGAGAGGTAGGCGAGGCCTTCGATTTCGCAGGTGTCGGCGAGGCCTGTGTCGAATGTCTCGGAGGTGACCGACGCCCCATCGGCGCCCTCGCGAAAGCGACGCAACTGGCCCTCCGCTGTGGTGAGCCAGAACTCCCTTCCGGGCTGATGGCGATGCCTTCGAAATCGCCAGCGATCGGCGGTGCTCCCAGCGCAAAGTGCTTCACGATCGCGCCGCGCGTGATGTCGATTTGGTAGATGACAGCGCGTTCGTCGTCGTGGGCGAAGAGGCGGCCGTCGGGTGAAACGGCGAGACCGGAGATTTCGCGAAGCTGATTGGGCAAGCGCCAGACGAGATCGGGCTCGGCCGCAAAGAGTGAACCGGGCGGTGGCGCGCTGGGTTGCGCGTTGGCGGGTGTTTGCGAGGCTTGGCCGCACGCGCCGACAGCCAGCAGGGCGGCGATCAGCGCCCGCTTAATCGTCGTCTTCATCTTCGTCGCGGTGTTTCTTGTGGTCATCGCGTTTCTTTGGTTGCTGTTCGCCTGCCATCCATTCGCGGGAGAACATCTGCTTGCCGGTGGTCTCGGATCCGAACTCCGTCGCCCAGAGGCCGAGCACCGTGTAATTGAAGAAGATCGAGATTATGGCGGCCACCTCGACGGCGTGGATCCCGCACGAAACACCCACGGCGATGGCCGTGAACAGATAGGTCGTTTCGGCGCTGTCCTTCAGCGTATGGCGGAAGCGGACCCCAGCGACGATGCCGGCCAGGCTGAAAGCGAGCGCCAAGCTGTTGTGCACGACGTGCACGATGCCAGTGACCACGAGCGGTAGAACCAGAATGGTTTGGATGAAGCTTTGACTCACATCCTTGCGCTTTCGCGCGCCCATGCAGATCCAGGTGACGGGCAGCATCAGGATGAACGATGAGACGATGGCCAGCGCCAATTTGATACCATCGGCGAGTGTGGAGGCGGCGGGCTGGATGACTTGCGCGGGATCGACTTGCTCGAACGTCGATTGGCCGACCGCCCCGAAATTCGCGGCGCCGCCGACGGGCAGTAACTCAAGCAGCTGCGGCTGCAGGGCGAGCATGGCGATGACGGCCGCTGTGACCGTCAGATAGTAAGCGGTAATGTAGAGATAGGGCTTCAGCAGTTTAGGCAGGCCTGATGTTACAGGCTTTGGCGCTGGCGCTGCTGGCTTAGGTTGTTCCGTTACGTCCGTCATCGCCCCGCCGACTCCTCGTCGGCGGGACATTAGCGGGGCAGCTGGCGCGGGTCTGCCCTTTTCGCGTGCTTGGATTTGGCCTTTACGCGGCTTGGAGGGTTTCCAGGGCGCAGCGGTCGCGGACGACGACATGGCGGGAGCTGGGCAGATCGATCGTGTGCTCGCGCTCCATTTGCGTGAAGGCGCGGGACACGGTCTCGATCGTCAGCGCGAGATAATCGGCGATGTCGGCGCGCGACATGGGCAGGTCGATTTCGGGGCATTGCGCGAAGCGATCGGCCAGTTGAAGCAAGAAACTGGCGACGCGCTCGCCCGCGCCTTTGCGGCCAAGCACCAGGGCATGCTCCTGGGCGTTCGAGAGTTCTTTCGACATGAGACGCAACAGCGCTTGCGCGGCGCTGATGTCTTGCGCGGTGGCTTGATCGATCAGCGAGCGACGGATCATCGAAACGTCGGCGTCGCCGACGGCTTCGGCGGAGAGCGAGTGTGTGGCGTTGGGTTCAAGGCCGAACACATCGCCCGGCAGATGGAACGCCATGATTTGGCGGCGGCCATCGGCGCTGAAACGGATCGTGCGCACGGCGCCGGAGACGACGCGGTAAACGTATTCGGCCTTTTCGCCTTCGCCGAAAATCTCTTCGTTGCGCTGGAAGCGCATGCGCGTGCCTTGCAACACGACGCCAGGCCCAAGGGCGATGCCGTCAGAGACTTGCGCATGCAGCGCGCCGCCAATGGTTTCGATGCCGAGATCACGCATGAATTCGTCCTCCTGAGTGAAGGGCTACGCGCTTCGGGCGGGGCGAAACATTCGGGAGGAGCGCTTAAGGGAAATCCCGTAGGACAAAAGGCGTACCGTCGCACCGCTTGGCCCTGGCGGCCGGGGTGGGTAAGGAAGCTTATGCAATTGAGCGGCGTTTTCAGAAGCTTGGGCGACGCGCTGCGGGCGCGGCGGCCGGCGGCTGTCTATGGCGCCGTGGCGGCGCTGACGGGTGCAGCGGCGCTCTTGACGCTCGCGCTGCGCATCGCGACGCCGGAGGCCAGCGGCTTCCTGGTGTTGGCGCTGGTGGTGTTGGCGAGCGCGTTGTTCGCGGGCCTTTGGCCGGCGCTGTTTGCAACCGCGCTCGGATATGCGCTGGGCGCATGGATCGAGGGGCGTTCAGGCGGCGGCGCACTTGTGTTTGCAGCGCTGGGCGTCGCTGTGGGTTTTGCCGGCGATTGGTATTTCCGCAACCGCATGCGCGGCGATCGCACCTCGCGCGTGTTGGCCGAACGCGAAGCGCATCTGCGCTCGATCTATGACACAGCGCCCGATGCGTTGGTCGTGATCGATGAGCGCGGCATCGTGCAATCGTTCAGTGCGGCGGCTGAGCGTGTGTTTGGCTGGACGGCGTCCGAGGTGCTTGGGCGCAATGTGAAGATGTTGATGCCCCAGCCCTATCGCGGCGATCATGACGGTTATATCGGGCACTATCTGGGGACTGGCGAACGACGGATTATTGGCATTGGCCGCATTGTTGTAGGCGAACGCAAGGATGGTTCGACATTTCCAATGGAGCTGGCCGTCGGCGAAGTACGTTCGGAGCATGGGCGTGTATTCACCGGCTTCGTGCGCGATCTGACCGAGCGTCAACAAACCGAAACGCGGTTGCAGGAGCTTCAGGCGGAACTCGTGCATATGTCGCGGTTGAGCGCGATGGGAGAAATGGCGTCGGCGCTCGCGCACGAGCTCAATCAGCCGCTGAGTGCTGTGAACAATTATATGAGTGGCGCACGGCGCCTGCTGGAGCGCTCTCCGCATCCGGAGCCGCGCATACACGAGGCGCTGGATAAGGCGTCAGAGCAGGCATTGCGTGCGGGCGAAATCATTCGGCGTTTGCGCGATTTCCTGGCGCGTGGTGAAGGCGAGCGACAGGTGCTTTCGCTGCCAAAGCTGGTGCAGGAGGCGTGTGCACTGGCGCTCGTCGGCGCCAAGGAACATGGCGTGCGTGTGCGTTATAGTTTTGACCCGCGCATCGATCTGGTGGTGGCCGATCGCGTGCCTATCCAGCAGGTCGTTATCAACCTCGTGCGAAATGGACTCGACGCCTTAAAAGGTCAGCCGAAACGCGAGTTGGTCGTGGCGACGGAGCCGGCGGATGAACCGGGGCTTGCGCTTATCAGCGTGAGCGACACCGGCCCTGGCATTGATCCGAGCGCGGCGGCGAAGCTGTTTCAGCCATTCGTGACCACCAAGGCGACCGGGATGGGCGTTGGCCTTTCGATTTCGCGCACCATCGTAGAAGCGCATGGCGGGCGTATCTGGACTGAGCCGAACGTGGATGGCGGGGCTACATTCAAATTTACCGTGCGCCTCGCGCGTCACGAAGATGTCGAGCCGAAAGATGAGTGAGCCTGTCGTTCATATCGTTGATGACGATCCGGCCATGCGCGAGTCGGTGGCGTTTCTGCTGAACACAGAAGATCTCGCTACGCGCGTGTACGACGGCGCCCATGCGCTTCTCGCACGCGTCGCCGAATTGGAGCCGGGCTGCGTGGTCACGGACATTCGCATGCCGGAGATGAATGGGCTCGAACTTGTCTGTGAGCTTAAGAAACGAGGCGTTACGCATCCGGTGATCGTGCTGACTGGTCATGCCGATGTGGCGCTCGCAGTGGAAGCTATGAAAGCTGGCGTGCTCGATTTCTTGGAAAAGCCATTTCAGGACGAGACGCTGTTGAACGCTGTGCGCGCAGCGCTGGCGAAAGACGAGGGCGAGTCGAGCAAGGCCAGAGAGCGGGCCGAGATCGAAGCGCGTTTGAGCCAACTCACGCCGCGTGAGCGCGACGTGTTCGAAGCGGTGGTCGCGGGCGATTCCAACAAGGCGGCGGCGATCCGGCTCGGCATCAGCCCGCGGACGGTGGAAATTTACCGCGCCAACGTGATGGACAAGATGCAGGCGCGCACGTTGTCGGAGCTTGTGCGTATGGCCCTATTACGCGGCGACGTCTAGGCGGCGGCGACGCCGAGGTCGCGGACGCGCGCGATGCGGTGCGCTTGCGCTTCTTTCGGCCCAGCGATAGCGCCGAACAATGTTGAGCGGATGGGCGACAGGCCCGCAAAACCTAGAATGCTTTTGGCGATCGCGCGCAGGCCAAACGCCCCATAGACTATGCGATAGAACAAGGACGGCGCGCCCATCGTCACGATCATGCGGGCGGATTTGCCTTTGAGTTTCCCGCGCGGTCCTGTGGGGGACATCTCCGCGAAGAACTGGCCGCGCGCGCATTGTTCCAAGAAGGCGCGCAGCAAAGATGGCGCTCCGCCCAGCCATAGAGGAAAAACGAACACGACGTGTGACGCCCAAACGAGATCGGCGCGCGCCTCTTGGATCGTGGGATCGTCCGGCGGGGTGGTGAAGTCGGCGGCGCGGCGCAACAATGGGAAGTTCGCATCGGCGAGGCGGATGAGGCGGGTTTCGTGCCCGGCTTGGCGTGCGCCGGCAATGTAGGCTTCCGCCAGCGCGTGACAGAGCGCCGGGCCGCGATCTGGATGGCCGTCGATGACGAGAACATTGGTCATGATGGACCGCTAAACCAAGTCTCGGCTGCGCGAATTGATCGCACGCAACGCTGCGTCATCCGTTCGCGCCATGGTGAATGCTGAAGGGAGCTTCCGATGCCGAAATCGATTGTAAGTGTCGCTGCTGGAGCGACCGAAGATGCCCAACTCATCGGCGTAACCGCTGCTTTGGCCGCGCGAAGCCGCGGGCAGGTGCGTGTCATCCCAGCTTTCGCCGACCCCGCTGCAGATTTGATCTATTACGGCGCGACCTTGGGGACGAGCCTGCCAGAGATCGCCGTCGAGAGGGTCGTCGCCGCTGAACGGGAAAAGCAAGAGAAGATCGAAGCGTTGGCGACTTCGGCCGCGATGGCCAAGAAAGCAAGCGTAAGTGTCGCGCGACGTGATCTGCTGCCGGCGATCGCGGTGGCCAACGCGGCGGTCTTGGCGGACCTGACCGCGTTTCATGGTCTTGCCGCTCGTGGCCCATTGAACGGCGTGTTCGCCGAGACGCTGATCTCGACACGAGCGCCCTGCTTGGTGGTGAATGGCGCATCAGATGTGTTCGCGACGGCTGCAATCGCTTGGGATGGCAGTGCACAGGCGGGCCGCGCCGTGCGCGCGGCTCTGCCATTGTTGCGGTTGGCGTCCAAAGTGTTGGTGTTCCGCAACACCGAGGATAGTGGCTTGGATGCGAGTGCTGCGAACGCCGATGCGTTGAGGGCGTACTTGGAACTTCATGGCGTGAAGAATATCGCTGCGCGGGATATCCGTGGCGAGCGCGTGGCGCCGTCGTTGTTGGAGGCCACGGGCGCCGAAAAGTGCGACCTGTTAGTGTCGGGCGCATATGGGCGGCCCCGGCTTTATGAGATGGTGCTTGGCGGCACGACGCGTTCGCTCGTGCTGGCCGACCAAGCGCCACACCTGCTCCTGGCGCATTAGGAGAAGCCCGTGACCTACAAGGACATCTTGACGCCTGTCATCACTTTGGAGGCGGACGAAGTTGCATTAAACGCGGCTGCGGAAATTGCGCATGCGTTCGAGACGCGGGCCACGGCTTTGATCGTTGCGGTGCATGTGGCTTCGGCGTTTGCTGAGGAAAATCGGCCGTTCTCGGAAGTCTTGGCTGATATCGCGCGTGGTGCGCACAACGCTGCGGCGCAAGAGCGGGCCAAGATCGTCGATTGGCTTGAGGCCGCGATACACGATTTTGAGGTGCGCGACCTTACTATCGAAGCGGCGGTTGATGAGAAGGAAGTGTTCGCGCATGCGCGCGTGACGGACCTCGTTGTTGTCGCGCGTGCGGAAACGCACGCACATGCGCGCCGAGCGTTGATTGAGCATGTGCTGTTCGACGCGGGCCGGCCGCTCTTGCTGATGCCGAGCACGCCAAAGAAGCCCCGGGTTTGGAAGCGCGCTCTTATTGGTTGGAACGCGGCGGCGCAATCCATGCGCGCGGTCAGTGCGGCCTTGCCCTTGCTTAGGCGCGCCGAAGCGGTGGCGGTGGCGACGGTTGACGCCGTGCCGAGCCGGACCGGGCATGGCGATGCGCCCGGACGCGAGTTGGCAGGGTATTTGGCGCGCCACGGCGTGCCGGTGGAGGTGCGCAATCTCGATGGTATGGGACGCAGCCATGCGCGCGCGTTGCTCGATGAGGCGCAAGGCTTTGGCGCCGAATTCATGGTGCTGGGCGCTTACGGACGGTCGCGCGCGAGCGAATTCATTTTTGGCGGCGTGACCCGCGAATTGCTGTTGGGCTCGCCGCTTCCGTTGCTGATGGCGCACTGAGGAAGATGATTATGGGACGTGTAGCCGGAAAGGTCGCGCTCGTAACGGGCGGCGGTTTGGGGCTTGGTCGAGCGACGGCGCAAATGTTGGCGCGCGAAGGTGCGAAGGTGGTCGTCACGGACGTCAAGGACGTCGAAGGCGCTCGTGTCGCCGATGAGATCGTCGATGCTGGCGGTGAGGCGATGTTCCTACACCATGACGTCGCCAAGGAAGCAGATTGGGATCGCGTCGTGCGGGCGACGGTGGAGCGTTTCGGTGGGTTGCAGATTTTGGTGAACAATGCCGGCGTAGCGCTGAGCGGTGATGTGGAGCACACCACGCTGGAGCAATGGCGCTGGCTCATGTCGATTAATCTCGACGGCGTGTTCCTCGGTACAAAGCGCGCAATAGAGGCGATGAAGCCCGCGGGTGGTTCGATTATCAATCTTTCCTCGATCGAGGGCCTGATCGGTGACGCCAATCTTGCCGCTTACAATGCCAGCAAGGGCGGCGTGCGCATCTTCACGAAGTCCGCCGCGCTCTATTGCGCTAAGGCGGGGCTCAACATCCGCGTGAATTCAGTACATCCGGGCTACATCTCGACGCCGATGGTGGAGGCGCTTCTTGCGCAGCAGCCTGATGCGGCGGCGGCGAAGGCGTTTGTCGCCAGCCTGCACCCGGTCAATCATCTGGGTGAGCCCGACGATATTGCTTATGGCGTGCTCTACCTCGCATCGGATGAATCAAAGTTTGTGACCGGCGCCGAATTGGTGATTGACGGCGGTTACACGGCGCAATGAGTGAGGCGCCGGTCTGCGGCGGCGCTTGGCGCCGCGTGCTCAGTGCGGCCGCGATCTATTTCGTGATCGTGTTTGCGGTGGGGTTGTCGCTCGGTCCGGTACGTGTGCTTTGGCTCGAGCCGTGGATCGGGCGCACGCTCGCGGTGCTGTGCGAGGCTCCTTTTCTTCTCATCGCGATGTGGTTTGCTGCGCGTTGGGCGCCGGGTTGGGTCAAGTTGGAGCCAGGCTCGGCGCGGCGTTTGGGCGTGGGTGTCGTGGCGCTGGCGTTTCAGCAGGTTGCTGACCTTGCCGTCGGTTTTGGTCTGCGCGGTATGAATCTCAGCGATCAGATCGCGTATTTCGCGACGCTGCCGGGCATCATCTACATCGCGATCCTGATCATTTTCGCAACCATGCCTCTGATGGCGGCGTTGCAGCTCGCGAGGAGAGAAACATGACACGCTTGATGATGGGTGCGGCAATGCTCGCGCTGGCCGCCTGCGCGCAACCGCAACCCACGAGTGAGTTGGGCGGGCGCTGGGAAGTACAGCAGATCGCGGGCGCCTCGCTTGGCGATGGGATCTATATCTGGCTTGAGATCGACCCGGCTACGAGCGCGGTGATCGGGTTCACAGGCTGCAACAATTTCAGTTCAAGCGTCACCGAGTTTGGCGCGACCTTGGCCTTCACGCCGGCGGTTGAGCAAGCTGGTGAGTGCCCAAGCGAAGCGGCGGCCACGGACGAAGCGCGCTTCCTCGGCGTGCTGCCCTCGATCACGCGCCATGTGCGCAACGGCCGTTCGCTCGAATTGTTGCCGGCTGAGGAAGGCGCGGAAGCACTGATTAAGCTGCGGCTTGTGGACGAAGCTGGCGGCTAGGCGACAGCATCAAGGCGGCGGCGATAAAAAACGCCGTCGCGCCCGCCCAGCACGCCGGGCAATGCCCAAGAACCTCGAACGTCGCTTGACCGCCCCCGCACCAGGCGGCGTCGAGCGCGCGCTGATAGGGGGTAAGCATTGCGTCCGTAACGGCGCAAAAGGCTGTGGGCCATAGGGCGCCTGCGCCCGCCAGCACCGTCGCTGCGCCAATCCGTTTCATATCGAGACTCATTTCCGCCCTCCCGCGACATCTCGTCTTTAGCGACGCGGGCGCAGCGCCCGTTGAGCCAGATCAAACTCACCTGCGCGCGGCGCTGGTACCGCCCTTCGAGGTTTCCAGGAATCGCTCGGCGCGCGGGTGCGCCGGTTGGGGAGCGGCGAATGAGTGCTGCAATCGCAAAGCAAGAATGGCGCATCGACGCGCTCGCTATTCTTGCAATCATGGTTTTGGGCGCGTTCTACGCGCTATGGGGCGCAGCGCACGCCACGGATCGCGCCTTCGCGATTCAGATGTGGACGGCCTTGGCCGCGTTTGTCTTTGGAGGCGCCATGCTGGTTGGCAGCGTCACCAGTCCGAGCGCCGCCGACCAGGCGTCGCGCTATGAGAACGGCGTGGTCAAAGCTGGTGTGATCGCTTCCATGTTCTGGGGCATCGCCGGCTTCTTGGTTGGCGTTATCATCGCCACCAGCTCGCGCTCCCGAACATCTTCTATTTCGAGGATTTCGGCTGGTTGAATTTCGGCCGTCTGCGGCCGCTGCATACCAATGCCGTGATCTTCGCGTTCGGCGGCAACGTGCTGATCGCAACTTCGTTCTACGTTGTGCAGCGCACTTGTCGCGCCCGCCTCGCCGGCGGCTTGTGGCCATGGTTCGTGTTCTGGGGCTTCCAGCTCGTCATCGTGCTTGCGGGCACCGGCTATCTGCTCGGCGTCACGCAAGGCCGCGAGTATGCGGAGCTGCCGTGGTACACTGATATCTGGCTGACGGTCGTGTGGGTCACGTACCTATTGGTCTTCCTTGGCACGCTTTGGAAGCGCCAAGAGAAGCACATCTACGTCGCTAACTGGTTCTATCTCGCGTTCATTGTGACGATCGCGATGCTGCACCTCGTCAACAACATGGCGATCCCGGTGAGCTTCAGCGGTTGGTTCAGCTATTCGCTGTTCTCGGGCGTGCAGGATGCGCTGACACAATGGTGGTACGGCCACAACGCGGTCGGTTTCTTCCTCACCGCCGGCTTCCTCGGCATCATGTACTATTTCATCCCGAAGCAGGCTGATCGCCCGGTCTATTCGTACCGGCTCTCGATCATCCACTTCTGGGCGCTGATCTTCCTCTACATTTGGGCAGGCCCCCACCATCTTCACTACACGGCGTTGCCGCAATGGGCGCAGACGCTGGGCATGACCTTCTCGCTCATGCTGTGGATGCCGAGCTGGGGCGGCATGATCAACGGCCTCATGACGCTCTCGGGCGCGTGGGACAAGCTGCGCACCGATCCGGTGTTGCGGATGCTGGTCGTGTCGGTGGCGTTCTACGGCATGTCGACCTTCGAAGGCCCGGTCATGTCGATCCGCGCCGTCAACTCGCTCTCGCACTACACCGACTGGACCATCGGCCACGTGCATTCCGGCGCGTTGGGTTGGGTCGCGTTTGTCAGCTTTGGCGCGCTTTATTGCTTGACGATGTGGCTTTGGAAGAAGCGCCAGGTCAGTCATGCGCTTGTCGAATGGCACTTCTGGCTCTCGACGCTTGGCATCGTGCTCTACATCACCTCGATGTGGGTCGCGGGCATTATGCAAGGCTTGATGTGGCGCGCTTACAACGAGTTCGGCTTCCTCGAATACTCGTTCGTCGAGAGCGTCGAGGCGATGCATCCATACTATCTCATCCGCGCACTTGGCGGGGTCTTGTTCCTCGTCGGCGCTCTGATCATGGCCTACAATTTGTGGCGTACGGCGACGGGTAAGGACCCGGCTGTTGAGCGCGCCAGCGACGTCCCGGCGCAAGCCGTGGCGGCTGAATAAGGGGGCGCAGTCCGATGTGGAAATTTCACAAATGGTTCGAGCGCCACACGCTCATTTTGCTGGTCGGCATTCTTGTCATGGTGTCGATCGGCGGTCTCGTGCAGATCACACCGCTCTTTTTCATCGAGAGCACGATTGAGCGGGTGGAGGGCGTACGCCCGTACACGCCGCTCGAGCTGGCGGGGAGGCAGGTTTATATCCGCGAGGGTTGCTACACGTGCCATTCGCAGATGATCCGACCGCTCCGCGACGAGGTCGAACGCTACGGGCATTATTCGCTCGCCGCGGAGAGCATGTACGATCACCCGTTCCAATGGGGCTCGAAACGTACGGGGCCAGACCTCGCACGCGTCGGCGGCCGCTATTCGGATGAATGGCACCGCGCGCACCTGGTCGATCCGCGCTCAGTCGTGCCGGAATCGGTGATGCCGCCTTACGCGTTCCTTGCGAATGCCGAGGTCAACACGTCCCTGATGCCAGATCACGTGCGCGCCAATCGCCTGCTGAACGTACCCTACACGGACGAGCAATTGGCCAGCGCTGCAACAGATGCGCGCGCTCAAGCGGAGCCGATGGGCGAGAACGCCTACGACTTCCAGGAGCGTTACCCTGATGCCGTCGTGCGTGATTTCGACGGTGACCCAACGCGCGTGACCGAGATGGATGCGTTGATCGCGTATCTGCAGATGCTCGGCACGGGCGTCGATTTCGAAACCTTTCAGGCCGAAGCGCCTGAAAATCAGAGGTAGGCGCCATGACCTACGAGCAAGCGAGTCATTTCGCGCAAACTTGGGGCCTCGGGCTGCTGACGGTCGGCTTCGCCATCGCCGTCGCCTACGCGCTCTGGCCCAGTAATCGCGAGAAGTTCAACAGCGCCGCGCACGCGCCGCTCAATGACGGGGACGACGATGGCCGATAAACGCGAACGCGACGAGGTCACCGGTACCGAAACCACTGGCCACGAGTGGGATGGGATCAGGGAACTCGATACGCCACTGCCGCGCTGGTGGCTCTATATCTTCTACGCCACCATCGTGTTTTCGGTCGTCTATTGGGTATTGATGCCGGCGTGGCCGATGATCAATGGCTACACCCGCGGCACGCTAGGCTTCTCTGACCGCGTCAACGTGGCGGCGGACGTGCAAGACTTACGTTCGGCGCGCACGCCGATGTTCGATCGGTTGGCGAACGCCAGCGTCGCGGACATCGCGGCCGACCCGGCATTGCAGGAATTCGCACGCGCCGCAGGTGAATCAGTGTTCGGCGATTATTGCCGGACTTGCCACGGCGCCGGCGGCGCGGGCGCACCTGGGTATCCGGTGTTGGCTGACGACGTCTGGATCTGGGGCGGTTCGATGGCCGACATCGAACACACATTGCGCGTTGGCATTCGCACTGAGCATCCGGACACGCGTGTGTCGCAGATGCCGGCTTATGGGCGCGACGGTTTGCTGACGCCGGCGCAAATTGGCGACGTCACGGAGCACGTGATCTCTATCTCGGCGGCAAACAGCCGACTTGAAGCGAACGCAAGCGCGGCCGCGCGTGGCGCTGCGATCTTCCAGGAGCAATGTGCTGCATGCCACGGGCCAACCGGCGCTGGCGATCGCGCGTTCGGTGCACCGAGCCTCTTGGACGATGTCTGGCTCTATGGTGGTTCGCGCGAGGAAATCCGGCGTCAGATCGAGCTGGGCCGTGGTGGTGTGATGCCGTCGTGGGAAGCGCGTTTCGATCCGGGCACGCTGCGGGCGTTAGCTTACTACGTCCATGAAATGGGCGGCGGCGAACCAGACGCGTTACCCCCGTCACCTGCGACATCGGATGCAGCATCCCCTGCGCCAACTCAAAACGCCCCGGCCAATACGCCGCTACGTTGAGAGCACGACCGATAGCCCCTCCCACGGGAGGGGGCGGAGGTTGGGAGAGCCTCCGTCCGATGACTAAAGTTACCCTGATCGATAAACGCCCGAGCGGCGAGCACAGCATTGACGCGCGCCCAGTGAATTCCAAGGACGCGCGCGCTCTCTACAAAAAGCGCGAGCAAATTTACCCAAAGCTTGCGCAGGGATTCTTCCGAAACCTGAAATGGGTGGCGATGATCGTCTTGTTGGCGATCTATTACGTTACGCCTTGGCTGCGGTGGGATCGTGGTTTAGGTCGCCCGGACCAGGCCGTGCTCATCGATTTCGAAGGGCGCCGCTTCTACTTCTTCTTCATCGAGCTTTGGCCCCAGGAGGTGTACTACATCACCGGCCTGTTGATCCTGGCCGCGTTCGGCATCTTTCTCTCTTCGGCGCTCTTTGGTCGGGTCTGGTGCGGATATGCGTGCCCGCAGACCGTGTGGACTGATCTCTACATATATGTCGAGCGCATGATCGAAGGCGATCGGAATGCGCGGATGCGCTTGGATAAGGCGCCAATGTCGGTGGGCAAGGCGACCAAGAAGCTCTCCAAACACGCCATCTGGCTCTTGATCGCGGCGATGACAGGCGGGGCCTGGGTCTTCTACTTTGCCGACGCGCCGACCTTGTTCTTCGACATCTTCGCCGGCCGCGCCGATGTCACGGCCTACATTTCAATCGGTCTGCTGACTTTTACGACTTACGCGCTTGCCGGCACGATGCGCGAGCAAGTCTGTACCTATATGTGTCCATGGCCGCGCATTCAGGCGGCGATGATGGATAAGGATGCGCTGAGCGTCACCTATCGCGTGGATCGCGGTGAACCGCGCGGTCCGCACAAGAAAGGCGAAAGCTGGGACGGTCGAGGTGATTGCATTGATTGTAGCCAATGCGTGGCTGTGTGCCCGCAAGGCATTGATATTCGCGACGGCGATCAGCTCGAGTGCATCAATTGCGCTCTTTGTATCGACGCGTGCGACGACATCATGCGCAAAGTGGGCCGCCCGACGGGGCTGATTGCGTATGACAGCTACGCCAATGAGACGCGTCGCGCGCAGGGTAAGGTCGCCAAGATCTGCCTATTGCGGCCCCGCACCATCCTCTATGGCGTGTTGTTCGCACTTGTAGGGCTGCTGATGGTCTACGGTCTCGCCACGCGTCAGACGCTCGATCTCAACGTCATACGCGATCGGAGCCCGCCCTTCGTACGCTTGGCGGACGGATCGTTCCGCAATGATTACGCGCTGAAGCTGATCAATATGACTGCCGCGGATCGGCGTGTGTCGATCGAGGTAAGTGGTTTGGACGGCGCACGACTGTCGGCGCCGGCGCTGGAGAGCAACGGCGCCATCGTCGCAGGCGCAGGCGCCGATAGCGTCACCAATGTGCGCATGCACGTGGTGGCGCCCAACACGGTCGGCGACGGTTCGCATCGATTGACCTTCACCATTCGCGATCTGGATAGCGGGGAGACGGCGACCAGCGCGTCTGCTTTCCTCGCGGGAGAAGCGCCATGAATACGGCAACAGGTTTTCGCGTGCGCGGTTGGCACGTACTCGCGATGATGCTGGCGTTCTTCGGTTTTATCATTGCCGTCAACGTCACATTCGCTGTGGTCGCTGTGCGTTCGTTTCCCGGCGAAGACGTACGCCGCTCCTATCTCCAAGGCGTCCAGTACAACGACACGCTGGAGCAACGCCGCGAACAGGCGGAATTGGGTTGGCAAGCCAGCGCGGATTTTGCGTCTGTCGCCAATGGCGCAAACCTCGAAGTCGTCCTGAGCGACCGCGACGGGGCGCCGATCGATGGCGCAACCATCACCGGCGAGATCCAATGGCCGACGACGGACGCATTTGATCGCGCCACCACGTTTGAAGCACGTGGTGACGGTCGTTACGTGTCGCAACTCGGCGAACTTCAGCCGGGTCGTTGGCGTCTGCGCGCGCATGCCGCGCGCGACACCGGATCACTCGATTTCGAAGCGGAGCTGACATGGGCGAACCAGCGCTAAGCCAAGCGGGCTGCCCATCAGGCTCGCGCCGCCAGCGCAAAACGAGACCCGCGCCGACCCGGCCGCCTTCGTGCGCACGGATCTAAAGGGCCGTGACTCGCTTGAACTCATGGTGCAGGGCGCGAAATGCGCCGCTTGCATCCGCAAGATCGAAGGTGGATTGCTGGCGATGCCGGGCGTCGAGGATGCCCGGCTCAATCTCTCCACTGGCCGGTTGAGCGTTGCGTGGACGCGCGGCGTGTTGAGGGCCGGGCAAGTCACCGAGGCGCTGGCGGGGCTTGGCTACAAATCGGCCGCGTTCGATCCGGAAGCTGCCAAGCAACAGACCGACGAGGAAGGGCGCAAGTTGTTGCGTTACCTCGCCGTCGCCGGCTTTGCGGCGATGAACATCATGATGCTCTCGGTGCCGGTGTGGTCCGGTCACGATGAGATGGGCGAAGGAACGCGCACGCTTCTGCATTGGGCGTCAGCGCTTATCGCGATCCCTGCGGCGCTCTATGCGGCGCAGCCTTTCTTCAAGTCGGCCTGGAGCGCGCTGCGCGTGCGTCGCGCTAATATGGACGTGCCGATTTCGTTGGCGGTGTTTTTGACGATCGGGATCAGTGTTTCGGAGACATTGCAGCAGGGTGAGCACGCCTATTTCGACGGCATCACCATGCTGCTCTTCTTCTTGCTGATCGGGCGTTATCTCGATCACAAGTTGCGCGAGCGCGCGCGCACCGCGGCGAGGATCTCTTGGCGCTACAATCGGTGACGGCGTCGCGCATTGAGGCGAATGGCCACGTCACCTCTGTCGGCGCGCGCGAGATCGTCGCCGGTGATCGTCTGCAATTGGCGGCGGGCGACCGCGCGCCAGTGGATGGAATTATCGAGGAGGGGGTTTCAGAGCTCGATTGCTCGATGCTGACAGGCGAAACATTGCCGCAGCCAGCGCGTGCTGGAGTGAAAGTGCATGCGGGCGTCATCAACCTCACGCAGCGTCTCATTGTGCGCGCGACGGCGCGTGTGCAGGATTCCGCGGTCGCCGAGTTGGCGCGCCTGATCGAGACCGGCGAGCAGGGTCGCGCTAAGTTTGTGCGCCTCGCCGACAAGGCGGCGCAAATGTATGTGCCCGTCGTCCACTCGCTGGCGGCGCTGACATTCCTGGGCTGGTTCTTTGGTCCTGCGCTGCTGCGCTTAGTAGGCATCGAGGTTGTCGATGTCGGTTTGCGCATTGCGCTTATGAATGCGGTGGCGGTGCTGATCATCACGTGCCCTTGCGCGTTGGGGCTGGCGGTGCCAGCGGTGCAAGTCGTGGCGACCGGTCGGCTCTTTAAGCGCGGTGTGCTGGTCAAATCTGGCGATGCGCTTGAACGATTGGCGCAGGTCGATGTTGTGGTGTTTGACAAGACGGGGACGCTCACTTTGGGCAAGCCGCGCCTCACCAGCCTGGTCGACGTGGATACGCTGCAAGCCGCAGCGTCGCTGGCGCGAACCTCGCGCCATCCCTTGTCGCGCGCGCTTGTGGAAGCCGCTGGTCCAGGTGTTGCCGTGAACGGCGCGCGCGAGGCCCCTGGCGAAGGTATTGAGGCGAAGATCGACGGCGTGCAATTGCGCTTGGGGCGCCGCTCATTTGCTGCGCCGCGCGCGCAAGATGTGGCCGACGGGAGCGCTGAGCTTTGGTTCGCGCGTGGTGATGAGCCGCCGACGCGCTTTGCCTTCACCGATGCGCTTCGTGTTGATGCGGCGGAGACGATCGCGGCGCTGAAGAAGCGGGGCATCGCGGTGGAGATGATTTCGGGCGACCGCGCGATCGCTGCGGAGACGGCCGCTTTAGCGGCTGGTATCGCCCAATGGGTCGGCGGCGCCGCGCCTGGAGACAAAGTCGCCCGGCTCGACGCGTTGCGTGCGCAGGGCAAAAAGCCGCTCATGGTCGGCGATGGCCTGAACGACGCCGCCGCGCTCGCGGCGGCCTACGCGTCAGCGTCACCTGGTACGGCGCTGGAAGCGAGCCAAGCTGCCTCGGATATCGTCATCCAAGGATCGGGCATGTTGGCGTTGGTCGAAGCCATCGATGTGGCGAAAGCCGCGCGCAAACGTGCGATTGAGAATCTCCAGTTTTCGGCGCTTTACAATCTCATCGCGGCGCCTGCGGCGGCGGCCGGTTTGCTGACGCCGCTGATCGCGGCGTTGGCCATGTCGGGATCGTCGCTGATGGTGACGCTTAACGCGCTCCGTCTGCAATGGGAGGGCCGTTCATGGACATCATGATCTTTCTGATCCCGGCCGCCGTGCTGATGGGCGCGATTGGGCTGGCCGCGTTTTTTGGAGCCTACGATCAGGCCAATACGAGGACTTAGAAGGCGCGGCGCATCGCATACTCATCGACGACGAATGAGCGGGCGGCGACTAAACCCTTTAGCGCAGCTAAAGCCACTAGGGACTTGGATGGCGCGTGAAAACGCGCCACATGGTCGCCATACGCGCCCGCCAGGAGCCCTCTATGACGATCTACAATTCGGTTCTCGAGTCCATTGGCAACACGCCGCTGATCAAACTGAAGCGCGCCTCGGAAGAGACCGGCTGCACCATCCTGGGTAAGGCCGAGTTCTTGAACCCTGGTCAATCGGTGAAGGACCGCGCAGCGCTGGCGATCGTGCGGGACGCCGAGGCGAAGGGCTTGCTACGGCCGGGCGGCGTGATCGTGGAGGGCACAGCGGGCAATACCGGTATTGGACTGGCGCTGGTTGGCGGCGCGCTCGGCTATCGCACCATCGTGGTGATGCCGCGCACACAGAGCCAAGAGAAGAAGGACGCCGTGCGGGCATTGGGTGCAGAGCTTGTCGAGGTGGACGCCGTGCCGGCGGCCAACGAAAACCATTATCCGAAAGTCGCGCGCCGCATCGCGGAAGAAAAAGCAAAGACGGAGCCCAACGGCGCGATCTGGGCCAATCAATTCGACAACGTCGCCAATCGCCAGGGCCACATCGATACGACGGCGCCTGAAATCTGGAACGGCACGCAGGGCAAGGTCGATGGCTTCATTTGCGCTGTCGGTTCAGGCGGCACGCTCGGCGGCGTCAGCATGGGCTTGAAGGCCAAGAACAAGGACGTTGTGATCGGCATCGCCGATCCGGGCGGCGCTGCGCTCTTCAATTATTACAAACACGGCGCGCTGAAAGCTGAAGGCACATCGATCACCGAAGGTATTGGCCAAGGCCGCATCACGGCGAACCTGGAAGGCGTTGTCGTCGATGAAGCGTTTCGCATCGAGGACAAGGATTGGCTGCCGGTGATGTATAGCCTCGTGCAGGACGAAGGCTTGAGCTTGGGCGGCTCGTCTGCGCTCAATGTGTTGGGCGCGATCGAGCTGGCGAAGAAGCTGGGGCCCGGCAAGACGATTGTCACCATCCTCTGCGATTACGGTAATCGTTATATGGGCAAGCTCTTCAATCCCGAGTTCCTGCGCTCGAAGGATTTGCCGACGCCGCCTTGGCTGGGCTGAGACGCGTTCGTCGTTTTTGGGCTTCCCTCGCGGGGTGTGCGGCCTAGATTGCGGCTCAATCCGATCGGGGGGAACGCTTCATGAAACTACGCCACGCCGCACTTGCGGCCGTGTTTGCGCTGGCGGCCTGCGCCAGCGCGAGCCAAACTACAGAGACTTTGCCGACGCCGCCGAACGCCACGGCGTTTGCGGCGCCACCGCTATCGGCGACAGCGCTGCTTGAGCACACGCGCACGCTGGCCTCCGACGAATTCGAAGGCCGCGCGCCGGGCACTGAGGGCGAGCGTCTGACCGTGGATTATGTCTCGCGCTCGTTTGCGGCCGCTGGCTTGCAGCCGGGCGTCGTATTGCCGGACGGCACGCGCTCGTGGGTGCAAGAAACGCAGTTAAGCGCCGCGATGCTGACCAACACGCCAACGCTGACGTTGAGTGGCCGCGATGGCGCGCGTCAGTATGCGTACGCTACGCAATTCTCGGCGTGGACGCGCCGCCTTGAGCCGACGATCAATATCGATAACGCCGAGCTCGTGTTCGTGGGCTATGGCATCAATGCGCCAGAACTGGGCTGGAACGATTACGAAGGCGTCGATGTACGCGGCAAGATCGTCGTCATTCTGGTGAACGATCCGGATTTCGAAACCGGCGATGATCGCGGCTTTGGCGGTCGCGCCATGACGTATTATGGGCGTTGGACGTATAAGTTCGAGGAAGCAGGTCGCCAGGGTGCGGCGGGCGCGCTGATCGTGCACGAAACGGCGCCGGCGGCATATCCGTGGGCGGTGATCCAATCCGCAACGGGCAGCACGCGTTGGGACGTGGTGCGCGCCAATGGCGGCGCTGATCGTGCTGGCTTCGATGGCTGGATGAACAATGAGGTGGCGATGGAGACTTTCCGTCGCGCCGGTCTCGATTTCAATCAGCTGAAGGCGCGTGCGCAAACGCGTGGCTTCCGTGCGGTGCCGATGAATTTGCGTGGTTCAACGCGCTTGGAAACGCAGATTGAAACGCGCGCGACATCTAATGTCGTCGGTGTGTTGCCGGGTACGGTGCGTCCAGATGAAACGGTGATCTACACGGCGCACTGGGATCACCTCGGTCGATGCCCGCCGATCGATGGCGACGACATCTGCAATGGCGCCTTCGACAACGCGACGGGCACGAGCGGATTGATCGAGCTGGCGCGCCGCTTCCACGCTGAGGGCGCGCCCGATCGCAGTGTGGCGTTCATCGCGCTCACAGCGGAAGAGCAAGGTTTGCTCGGCGCGCTCTACTACATGCAGCATCCGCTATTCGCGCCTCGCAATACGGTGGCCGCGATCAATATGGACGGCATCAACGCTTTCGGCCGTACGCGCGATATCGAAGTGCGCGGCTACGGGCAAAGCCAGATGGATGATCTGCTGACGACGGCGATCCAAGCTCAAGGTCGACGTGTAGAGCCAGATTCATCGCCAGAAGCCGGCTATTATTATCGCTCGGACCATTTGCATTTCGCGCAATTGGGCATCCCGGTGCTCTACACGTCGCGCGGTATCGATATGGTCGATGGCGGCGTGGAGCGCGGCCGCGCTTTCTCGCAGAACTATGTCGCCAACGTCTATCACAAGCCGGCCGATGAAGTGACCGATGCGTGGGACATGAGCGGCGGCGCAGAGGACCTTGAAGCGCTCTACGCTGTGGGGCGGCGCTTGGCCGATGGCGATGAATGGCCGCAATGGGGTGCGAATTCTGAATTCCGCGCCGCGCGCACGGCCGACGGCCGATAAGCCAGGACCTGGCGAATGAAAAGGGCTGTGTGGGATGAAACCCACACAGCCCTTTTTGTTTGCGATTTTTTGGCGGGCGCGCTCGCGCAGCCTGGGGCGGGCGCCTATGTGTGCGCGGTCAGGGCATCGCACGCGGAGGGAGTACGCATGTTTGATGCATTTACGCTCTATGGCAGCTCATCGAGCGGCAATTCGCTGAAGCCGAAATGGGTGGCCGACAAGCTCGGCATTCCAATTCGTTGGGTTGAGGTGAACACGTTCAATGGCGAAACACGCACGCCGGAATTTCTGAAGCTCAATCCGGCGGGCCAGGCGCCGGTGATCGTGTTCGCGGATGGACGCGTGCTCGCGCAATCGAACGCCATCATGCTGCATCTGGCCGAAGGCAGCGCGCTTGTGCCGCGTGACTCGTTCGAGCGCGCCAAAATGTTCGAATGGATGTTCTGGGAGCAATACAGCCACGAGCCGACGATCGCCGTACGCATCGCGCGCAAGCACTATCTTGGCATGAGTGACGCCGAGCTTGATCCGGCGCTCCTGACCAAGGGCAATGCGGCGCTGGCGCGGCTTGAGCTGCAATTGGCGCAGACCAGCTATCTCGTGGGGCAGGGCCTGACACTGGCGGATGTGGCGCTGGTCGCCTACACCCGGGTCGCCCATCGCGGCGGCTTCGATCTTGGCCAATATCCAGCAGTGAAGGCTTGGGTCGCCCGTGTGGAGGCCGATTTGGCCCTGAAACCGGCTAATTGAGCTGACGCTTCAGTCATTGGTTAACGGGAACCTCCCTGATCTGGCCGCATTGGCTTGCAAAGGGCTATGCTCGCACGGCGCGCAATCGAGGGTGCTTTTTGGAAATTCCGCCTGAACTTTGGCCAGCGCTTCTGGCGACGTTTGGCCTCTTCTTGCTGGTCGGCTTCTTCGCCCAATTGGTCGATGGCGCTGTCGGCATGGCCTATGGGGTGATTTCCTCGAGTGTGCTGTTGGCGTTTGGCGTGCCGCCGGCGCAGGTTTCCGCCACCATCCACGCCGCCGAATGCTTCACCACCGGCGCATCGGGCACATCGCATCTGCTGCACAAAAACGTCGATTGGCGTCTGCTGTTGCGCCTGGCGCCGGCCGGTATCGTCGGGGGCGTAATTGGCGCTTATCTGCTGACGGGCTTTGAGCCAACGTTCATCAAAGCCTTTATCGTGGCGTATCTTGGAATTTTGGGCCTCTTTTTATTGTTTCGCGCATTGCGCGGGCCGCGCGAAGAGCCGCCGCATTTGAAGCACGTCATACCGCTCGGTCTCGCAGGCGGCTTTCTCGATGCGAGCGGCGGCGGCGGTTGGGGGCCGATCGTGACGACGACTTTGCTCGGCCGTGGGCATGCGCCGCGCTACGCGATTGGCTCGGTCAACACCGCCGAGTTTTTCGTTACGGTTGCGATATCAGCGACATTCATCTGGACGATGATGACCGGGCGCATGGTGATCGAGGGCGGCATCGCCCATGCGCTGTCGGCGCTGGGCGGTCTTGTCATCGGCGGGCTGATCGCTGCGCCATTGGCCGGGTACGTGACCAAGATCGCGCCGGCCAGGCTGCTTTTGGGTGCGGCGGCGGTGCTCGTGATCTCACTGTCGATCTGGCAGGGCATTCAGCTCTGGCCCAAGCTGCTGGACGAGCCGCTTCTGACGCAGTTTTTCGGCAGCCGTTAACCTTCAAGTGCAAACGCGGCGTTTACGACGCTCTGCGAAGCTGGACGCTTCGCGGAGTGCGTTTTGGTCAGTTCAGTCAGCTCCTCTATGGTCACGGCCTTGTTTGGCTCGACCTCGTCTACGACGACAACCGGCGTCGGCGCGGACCTGCTCGCGGCCTGGGCGCAGGCGAAGGCGGGCATCGGTGCGAACGCGGCCGCCGTGACACAAGATCCGAATGCGCCGCTTGCCCCGGTCTGGCAGCCTGGCATTTCGCCGAGCGCTGAAGTGTTGGTGCAGCGGGCGCTGACGAACAAGGCTTTCTTCGACACCTCGTCGAAGCTCTACAGCGATCTCGGCGCCACCGGCGATTACCAGAAGCTCTTTGCGCTCTATTCGGGGCTCTCCACGCTGAATGCGCTTGCGGGGCGCGCGGGCGAGGAAGGGCTCTCGGCGCTGCAGAAGACGCAAACGGGCGCCGCGTTCGGTCGTGGCATGACCGAGCTCGAAGCGTTCTTCCGTCAGCAGCAATTCGAGGACATCCGCCTCGCGCAAGGCGATCGCGTCGATCAGGCGCAGACCACGACCGCATTGCCCGTAAAGACCGAGGATTACACGACCGGCATCATCCATAAGGGCGGTCTCTACGACAAGATTTCCGGTCTCGATCCAAACGCGGAGTTCGAGATCGTGGCGACGTCATCGTCGGGCACGGTCCGTAATGTGGCGATCGACCTGTCGGAGATGGGATCGATAACGCGCACGCTGAGCAATGTGGTGAGCTTCATCAACGCAAAGCTCTCGGCGGCCGGCGCATCGTCGCGCATCGAGACGGTGGATCAAACGCCGAAGACCAACACGATCGTGTTGGGTGGCAAAGCGATCGAGAGCCGTTATACCGGGCCGAAGCAATACGCGCTCAAAGTCGATGTGCGCGCGAGTGAGAAGGTAGAGTTCAAAGCCGTCGATGGCGTTCCGGCGTTCTATGCTCTGGGTTCGACCGGCAGCAGTACGCGTTTGATCAAGCTTGAAGATGTGGGCGGCGCAGCGGGCCAACCGGTGTGGCTGGCGCGGCCCGGCGCCACCGATGATCCGACCGGCGCATGGATCTCTGCTGGCTGGTATGGCGTCGATGGTCCGGCGCCGGCGGGCGCCATTGAGCAGCGCAGCAACGCACTCGTGGCTGACGACGACGGCGTCACGACATCCTACGAGGATTTGCTCAACAAAGCCGGGGAAGCGGTGCTGAAGCTCGACATGGGCGACGGCCGCGTGCTGAGCGTCAGCACGGCGTGGCGTACGGGCGACCAGGAGCAATGGCGCACCTTGACGGGCGAAGGCGCGAACGCGGCCATGCTCAACGATGTCGCCGAGCGCTTGACGCAATTGCTGCATGAGCAGGGTGTCGCGGCGGGCGTCGATGTCTGGGAAGACGATGGGCAATATGGCCTCTCGGTGTTCTCCGCCGACAGCGTGCGCGTTTCCAATTTTGGCATTGGCGGCAAGTCGCTCGTGTTTGATCCGATCGCCAATCCGGGCGCGATCGGCGGCTTGAATGATGGCGTGTTCGCGCGCCGCTATGGCGCCAACGGTGTGGCCGCGACTTCGGATTTGTTTGTCGACAAACAGACCTTTGTATTCACAACCGCGACGACCACGCATTCGATCGTTATCGATGGCGGCGAGGACGGCATCGACGCCGAGACGTTGTTGGAGAAGCTCAATACGCAGCTGCGCGCCAAAGGTATCGCAGCGGCGGCCTATCTGGATGACAATGGCGGCGCGCTCGATTTCCGCGTCGATGCGTTGCATGACGTGATCGGCGTCAGCGCGGTGCTCAACGACACCGACAACGACACGAATTTGCAAGCGCCGGGCGCCTGGGCCAATGGCGGCTTGCCGCTGAGCGGGCCGGGCGAACTCTTCGCGAATTCGATCCGGACCTATAACGCGGCGTCTTCACCGTTGCTGACGCACACGGGCGCGATCGATTTGCAGATCGTGGTCGGGACGCCGACGGGGCAGAAGACGGTGAGCGTGTCGGTTTCAGCGCAGGAGCGCTTGGACAATCTGGATGCTGGCCCGGGTGAGTGGAATACGGTGCTGCAGGATCGCCTGAACGCGGCGTTGAACGAGGCCGGCGTTTATCTGGCAGCACCCGGTGGCGATTTGAGCTCTTGGCGGATCGCGGAAGGTTCGGGGCAGCGTTTGTTGTCCGTAACACTGAATGGCGATGCGCTTGCTCTGGAAGCCGATGCGCCAACATTGGGTCTTGGCGGGGCGTTCACGGCGGAGCGCAGCTTTACCTCTTCGCAGGCGGCCACGGGCGTTTCAGACGACGTGATCTCGCTGCTGAGCGACGACAACGCCTCGATCACGATCAACACAATTTGGGGCGAGCGCACGATCAGCGCCACGCTCGATCCGGGCGATCCGCGCACACTGGAGAGCGTGGCGTTGCGTTTGAACGAAGCGCTGGCGGCACAGGGTTTCGATGTCGGTGTGGCCGCGACTGAATTGTCTGGCGCCGGCGCGGGTCTGCGTATCGTGACAGGCGCTTCGCACACGGTACGCGGCGTCAGCGGCATCGATCTGGGCGGCGAGGCGCAGAGCGTGACGCTTGATCCGATCGATGCGGTTTCGCACGTCAACAATCCGGTTGGCGCGCTGCGCGTTTATGATCGTGCTTCACGCGGCGCCACGATTACCGAAGTGACGCCCGCCGATTCCAGTTTCACCGCGCCAACATCCAATTCCTCGGCGTGGTTTCCGGGACGTGCGTTCGATATCAGCGTGGGCGGCGGCGCCAAGGTCGCGACCGCGCGCGATGTGGCGACGGGACCGGATGGTTCGGTCTATGTGTTGGCGGATCTCAGCGACGACGGCGCCAATACTGCTGTTCGAGGCGCGCGTGACGTGGCGCTGATCAAATACGATTCCGCCGGCAAACTCGCGTTCACGCAGATGCTGGGCGCGGCCGAAGAAGCGAACGGTTTTGCGCTTGCGGTGTCGGCGGATGGCAAGGTCGCGGTGGCTGGCTCCGTGGAAGGTGTGCTTTCGGGCACGAGCGCTAAGGGCAAGGACGATTCCTTCGTCACCGTGTTCGACGCGAGCGGCAAAGAGTTGTGGACGGCGCGACGCGGCGCTACGGGGGAGGATCAAGTCAACGACATCGCGTTCGCGTCCGATGGCAGCTTGGTCGTCGTCGGTCAGACCTCGTCAGCGCTCACCGGCGCGATCGCGCTGGGCGGCGTGGATGCCTATGTGCGCGGCTACAATCCGAGTGGGGTGGAGACGTTCACGCGCCAATTCGGAACGGGCGGCGCGGATGCAGCGACGGCGCTGCTCGTGCGCGACAATGGTCTGGGCGGCATCGATATCACGACAGGCGGCGTTGAGAACAATCGCGGCGTGCTGCGCAACTTCACCTATTCCGCGACAGCCGGATTCAGCACCGGCGCCACGCGCGATCTCGGCAATTTCCACGAAGGTTCCATTACTTCGCTCGCAGGGGATGGTGCGTCGCTTTATGTCGGCGGTCAGATTGGCGCGGATCGATTGGCGCTTGGCGCTACGGGACGTGCGGCGGTTGCGGGCAAGGAAGGCTTCGTCGCGCGCCTAGATGTAGGGCTTGTTTCAACCGCGCTCGATCGCGCGAGCTATCTGGGCTCGTCGCAAGACGACATCGTCAAAAGTATCGCCGTCGTGGATGGCGAAGTTTATGCGTCCGGTGTTTCGGGTGGTTTGATCGCAGGGCAAGGCGCGTCGAAATCGGCGACGAGCTTCATCTCACGCCTCGACGATACCGGCGAAGTGGACTGGATGCGCTCGTTCAGTTCGTCCTCTGGTCAGCTTACGCTGACGACAATGGCGGTGGATGAAAGCGGGACCTCAGCACTTGATATTCTTGGCCTGCCGCAAGGCGTGCTCGCGTCGAACGATTCCGGGTTGCTGGTGAACCGCAGCGGCCTGCGTGTCGGCGATGAGTTTCAGATCGGCGCCGAGGGCCGCAGGCTCACCACGATCAAGATCATCGAGAAGGACACGCTCGCAACGCTGGCGGCGTCGATCAATCGCGCGATGTCCGGCGCTGGGCGTGCGGCGGTGGTGAAGGCCGATGGCGTCGAGCGGATCGAGATCACGCCGAACGCAGGCAAGGCCGTGCGCATCGATGCGGGCCGCGTGGGCAAGGATGCGCTGCCGGCGTTGGGGCTCATTCAGGGCGTGGTGGCGAGCAACGAGAACCTCGCCCGCGCGGCGCTGAAGACGTACGGCCTCGGCATGATCGCGTCCGATCTCAGGCTCGACAGCAAAGAGAGTATCGCCAAGACCAAGGCCGAAATCTCGGCGGCGATCTCGATCGTACGCCAAGCCTACGAAGCGCTTCTAAATCCTAACGCCAAGGATTTGACCGACGAGGAAAAGGCGCTCGAAGCGCGCCGCCAGGCTGCCGCCAACGCGTCGCCGCCCGCGTACCTCAGCGCGCAGCTGGCCAATTATCAAGCGGCGCTGTCGAAGTTGACGGGCAGCTAAGTCGCTGAATTTGATCGGCTGACTGGTGCCACGGGAGAGGATTGAACTCTCGACCTCACCCTTACCAAGGGTGCGCTCTACCACTGAGCTACCGCGGCGATTCCCAGGAAGCGGCGCTTCTAGCTTGCCCGGCCCAGGGATGGAAGCCCGCCGATGCGCGGCGCGACAGCCTTAGGATGAGCCGGTTTTGGCATGGGGCCCGGGCTCTCAGGCTTGCCGGCGCCGCCTTCGAGCGGCGGGGTGGGGCTGGTGGGCGCTGGAGCCGCGTTGGGATTGGCGCCTTCGCGGGGCGTTTGGCCCTGTGCCGGAATTTCGATAGGCGCAGGAACCGGTATGGGCTCGTCACTGCAGGCGGCGCGGACGACGCGCCAATCGGCTTCGTTGATGGAGGGCGCCAAGCCGGGGCGCGAGCGGGCGCGCGCGGTGGCGGCGCGCTCGGCGCTGGCGGGGTGGCTTGAGAGCAAGGTCGGGATGTCGCCGCCGCCTTGCTCTTCGGCCATTTCGGTGAAGCGGGTGAAGAGGCGGGCGACGCCGCCCGTGTCGATGCCTGCCGCGTCCATGTATTCAAAGCCGCGCACATCTGCGTCGGTTTCGTCGTCGCGACTGTAGCGCAAGCCGGTGAGGTTCACCGAGGCGATGGCGATGGCTTGGCCCGCGCCCGCGCCGCCGAAGACGATATCGAAAAACACGCCCGCGCCGACATTGCGTATGATGTTTTTCATGACGTGGTTGTGTTCGATGTGAGCGATCTCGTGGGCGATGACGCCTGTCACCTCGTCGGGGCTCTCGGCCATTTCGATCAGATCGTCGGTGACGATGATCGAATAATCTGGCAGCGCGAACGCGTTCGGGAACGGCGCATCGACGATGGTGATCCAGATGTCGTCACGGCGCGCGACATTGGAATTTTCCATCATGCGATAGGCGACGTCATTCAAGATGCGCGCGGCTTCGTCGCTGTCGTCGCAATAATCTGTGAAGGCGTTCACCTGCGACCAGGAGATGTCGGCGATCTGGTTGCGCTGGCGCTCGGGGATCACTTCGGCGATGGGCGCCGCCGCCAGCGGAATGCCGACGAGAAATGCAGCAGCGATCCCCCAGGCGGAGGCGATCAAGCTGCCGACGACGGCGC
The DNA here is from genome assembly GCA_023242925.1 of Hyphomonadaceae bacterium JAD_PAG50586_4. Taxonomy (GTDB): domain Bacteria; phylum Pseudomonadota; class Alphaproteobacteria; order Caulobacterales; family Aquidulcibacteraceae; genus Vitreimonas. The sequence continues at coordinate 1,759,890 of CP096134.1, forward strand.
GACCTTCGATGCCGAACGCGCGCGGCTTGAAGAGATCGGGCGCAGTGGATTCCAAATCGGAGCTCTGCTCCAACATCAAGCGCTCGCCTGTGTCGGGCTTGCGCTTCAGCATGATGCGGCCGGCGCCGTCGTCGGCGCGGCGGAGATCGGCATACGTCCAGACGTGGTTTTGCTCGCCGACCTGGATGGTCAGTGCATCGGGCCCGAGTTCGACTTGGGCGTCGCGCGCGATTGCGGCGCGACCGTCGGCATAACGAGCGAGGATCATACGACGCCCACTCCCATGTCGAGATCGAACGCATCGCCGAGGCCCTCGCCGGATGTGCCTTCTGGCACAATGCTTTGGCCGATTTCCGCGAATTTCGGCGCGCCGGTTACTTCAAGCCGGTTGATGACGTAACGCACCTGCAAGAAGCCGGCGACGGGCGCCAGGAGTGTCAGCGAAAAGATCGTGATCAGCCAGCCGGCGAGCGTGACGCCGAAGAGCGAGAAAGTTTTCGCTTTGAGTTTGAAGCGCGCGCCATCGAGTTCGATCAGCGAGGCGATGCGGTTCATTGCAGCGGCGTTGTAGGGCGCCCAGGCGAGCGTCATCAGCAGCAAGCCGAGCACGAAAGAGGCGACGCCGATGCCGACAAAGATCATCGCCGCTTGCTCGGACGATTCCGCGCCTTGGCTGATATATTCGCCGAGGCCGGCGGCGAACGCGATCATGAAGACGATGAAATAGGCGACGAAGAGCGAAAGTATCGAGCCGAACCAGCCCATCGCGAACGGCCACCACATGCCTTGCTGTGGGCTTTCGCCGTCATCGATGAATTGGAAGGGCTGGTCGCCGAAGCGGGCGTTGTCCCACATCAGCTTGGCGCGGTTCATGCGCGCCGCGGGCGTGTACCAGCCGAGCGAGAGTGTTTGCAGAATGGTCCAGCCGAACGAGGCGAAGGCGTAACGTGCGGATGAGCCGGCAAGCCCGAAGCGAATGCCGCGCCAGCGCGTGCGCGAAAGCTGATAGCGGCGCATCAAATAGCGCGCGGCGGCGATCAGCGGATTGGCGATGATGTAAAAGCCGATCGCAAGCCATGTGGCCGTGACCGGGTCCATCATCAGCGGCGCGATGTAGAAGATGAAGATCGCCGGAAGGAAAAAGCAAGGCAGCGAAATCAAAAAGCCGCGGAAGAGCTCCCAGGCGGAACCGGTATATTCCAGCGGGTCGCCCATCACCCAAACGCGCGACCAGAGCCGGCGGCGCATCGCGGTCCGTGCCCAGAAGCGGTAAAGCGTGAGGGTAGCCAGGGTCAGTCCGGCGTTCTTGAACGCCAGGCCCAGAACATTGCCCAACTTGCCGCTGTGGGCGAAGGCTTGTGTTGGCGCTGCTTCTAGCGTCATGAAATCCCCCGTCGCTAACCTAGCGACGTTGCACGTCAGGGTCGATTCTATAGATGCAGGGCAAGCCGCCTCCACCCCAAAAGGACCGGGAAAAGCGCGCGGCTGATGCGCTCAAGCGCAACATTGCCCGCCGTAAGGCCGCTTCGAAGCCGGCGGATAAAAAATAGGCGCCTACAAAGGCCTGGGGCGCTAGTCCCGCGCCTTGCTTACGCCGTTCCCGCCCCCATAACCCGGCCAAAGGCGGGGGCCGCCGTCGAAAGAGCCATATGGATCGCATCGTTATTTCGGGCGGGTCGCCGCTCAATGGAATCATCCCGATTTACGGGGCCAAGAATTCAGCGCTGAAACTGCAGGCCGCGGCTCTGCTGTCTGGCGATCCGCTGATCCTCGAAAACATGCCGGACCTCGCCGACACGCGTTTCATGACGCAGCTCTTGGCGTCGCTGGGTGTCGAGATCACTTGGATCAAGGAAACGCGGACGCTGCGCATGCATGCGGCCGAGATCGCCTCGACCATTGCGCCGTATGACCAGGTGCGGAAGATGCGCGCCTCATTCAACGTGCTGGGGCCGCTGCTGGCGCGCGTCGGGCACGCGACGGTGTCGTTGCCGGGCGGCTGCGCGATTGGCGCGCGGCCGGTCGATCTGCACTTGAAGGCGTTCGAGGCGATGGGCGCCGATATCGTCATCGAGCAGGGCTATGTGAAAGCGGCGGCGCTCCGTGGCTTGAGGGGCGCGGAGATCGAGTTTCCGTTTGTCTCTGTTGGCGCCACTGAGCACACAATGCTGGCGGCGGTGCTGGCGCAGGGCGACACGGTGCTGAAGAATGCCGCGCGCGAGCCGGAGATCGCCGACCTCGCCGATTGCCTGAATGCTATGGGCGCGCGGGTTGAAGGCGCGGGAACGAGTGAAATTCGCATCAAGGGCGTGACGTCGCTAAAGGGTACAAAGCATCCGGTGGTCGCGGACCGGATCGAAACGGGTACGTATGCGCTAGCTGCGGCGACTGCTGGCGGCGATGTGCTGCTGACCGGCGCGCGCGCTGAGCATCTGGGCGCCTTGATCGATGTGATGAAGGCGGCGGGCGTCGAGGTGAAAACCGAGGATCGCGGGCTGCGGATCAAGCGCGATGCGTCGAAGCGGCTGAGGCCCGTCGATTTCGAAACCGAGCCGTTCCCTGGATTCCCGACCGATCTGCAGGCGCAGACGATGGCGATGCTGTGTTTCGCAGACGGCCAATCGCGGATCTCGCGAAACCATTTTCGAGAATCGCTTCATGCACGCGCCCGAGCTTGCGCGTCTTGGCGCGCAGATCGCCGTGCATGGCAACGAAGCTGTGGTCACGGGCGTTGAGCGTTTGATCGGCGCGCCTGTTATGGCGACGGATTTGCGGGCGTCGGTGAGCTTGGTGATCGCTGGCCTCGCGGCTGAGGGTGATACGATCGTCAACCGCGTGTACCATTTGGATCGCGGCTTCGAAGGCTTGGAGGGAAGCTTTCGGCGTGCGGCGCGCGGATCGTGCGCGAGAAGGAAGAACAGGCATAAGCGGGCTGATGAGCGGCATGCTGAAACTGATGGCCGAGGACGAGGCCGACCTCGATATTATCGGGGCGGCGGTCCAGGACGCGCTGGTGCGCGTGGGCGAGATCAGCGTCGATAAGAAGGCGCGCCGCTTCACAGCGATGATCAATCGGTTTCGCTGGGAAAGTGCTGGCGAACGCGGACCGTATGAGCGTGTACGCGCAGCACTCTCGTTTGACGGCGTAATGGGCGTGAAGAGCAAGCGTGTGCGCCAGGATATCGATGACGCGCTGGCCTCTGTGCTTTCGGTGACGTTTGAGGTGGATGCTGAGCCGCCGTCCGGCACGGTGCGCATCTTGTTGGCCGGCGGCGGCGAGATCGCGGTTACGGTTGAGTGTCTGGACGCTGTGCTGGTGGATATTGGCCCGGTGTGGCCGACGCCGCGTCGGCCCGATCACGAACAACACTGACGTCCGATGAGTGAGCGCAATCGCCTCGCCGACGTGATCTTGGACGAAGCCTCGCTTGCGCCTGCCAGCCCCAATGCCGAACATGAACGCCGCATCGCGCTGTTTGATCTGAAAGAGAGCAATTCGTTCGCGATCGCCGGCGAAGATCGCGGGCCTTACCTATTGCTGCTTGCGCAATCGGATGGGCGGCTTGCGTTCGATGTCACCGACCAAGCCGGTGAGCGCGTTGTGCTGCACCATCTGCCGATGTCGGCGATGCGCAAGCTGGTCAAAGACTATCTGATGATCTGCGACAGCTATAACAACGCCATCCGCACCGCAGCACCCAGCCAGATCGAAGCCATCGATATGGGCCGGCGCGGGCTGCACAATGAAGCCGGCGAAGTGTTGATGGAAACGCTGGCCGGCAAGATCGAGATTGATCTGGAAACCGGGCGGCGGCTCTTCACTTTGGTTTGCGCGCTGCATGTCCGGGCCTGAGGCCCTGCCGGGCTCGGTGCTGTTTATGTGCACCCACAATGCGATCCGTTCGCCGATGGCGGCGGAGCTGATGCGGCTGCGCTTTGGCCCGCTTGTGCGTGTCGATAGCGCGGGCGTGCGGCCCTCCGAGGAGGTCTCGGCGATGGCCGCGTTCGTAGTGGACGAGCGCGGCGGCGATATGTCCAAGCTCCGGCCGAAGGGGTTCAATGCTTTCGAGGAGGGCGAGGAAGGCCCATTTGACCTCATCATCACGCTGAGCCCCGAAGCCCATCATCGCGCCTTGGACATGATCCCCGCGCTTGGGCTGGCGGCCGAATATTGGCCGACCTTTGATCCTTCTCTGGCGGAAGGCTCGCGAGATCAAGTGCTTATGGAATACCGAACAGTGCGAGATGCGCTTGATAAGCGTATTGCAGCCCGGTTCGTCCGCCCGTCGACGGGCTAACATCGAGCGCCTATAAGGCGGCGCGCCCGGCCCGATTCAGCGCGGCCGTCAGGAGAGAGAATGGCAAAGGAAGAACTATTGGAATTCGCGGGAACCGTGGTTGAGCTGCTGCCCAACGCGACGTTTCTGGTGAAGCTTGAGAATGATCACGAGATCATCGCCCACACCGCCGGCAAGATGCGCAAGAACCGCATCCGCGTGCTGGCCGGCGACAAAGTGCTTGTCGAAATGACGCCCTATGATCTGACCAAGGGGCGGATCACGTACAGGTTCAAATGACACAAGCCTCACTCGATCGCGCCGTCGTTATCACTGGCGCCTCCACTGGTATTGGCCGCGCGGCGGTCGCGAAAGCCGTGCGCGAAGGCGCGCATGTGTTCGCGAGCGTGCGCAAAGAGGCCGACGCGGCGGGTTTGCGCAGCGCGTTTGGTGCGGGCGTGACGCCGTTGCTGTTTGATGTGGCCGATGAGGTCGCGGTGCGCGCGGGCGCAGCGCAAGTCGCGGCCGCACTTGGCAATAAGCGGCTTTATGGGCTGGTGAACAATGCTGGCATAGCCGTGCCTGGGCCGTTGCTGCATCTCGACACGGACGATCTGCGCCGTCAGTTCGAGATAAATTTGTTCGGCGTGCATAATGTGACGCGCGCGTTCGCGGATGTGCTGGGGGCCGATAAGGATCGCACCGGCAAGCCGGGCCGCATCGCGATGATTTCGTCGGTGGGCGGACAGAACGGATCGCCGTTCGTGGGGCCGTATTCGGCATCAAAATTCGCGCTCGAAGGCTATTCGCAATCGCTGCGCCGCGAGCTGATGCTCTATGGCGTCGACGTGATCGTCATCGGCCCCGGCGCGATCGCGACGCCGATCTGGGACAAGGCCGAAGGCGAGGATTTGAAGCGCTTTTCCAACACCGATTACGCCCCCGCCGTGGAACGCGTGGCTGATTATATGCTCGCGCAAGGTAAGCAGGGTTTGCCGCCGGCGGATGTGGGCGATCTTATCTGGCATTGCTTGAGCGATCCCAAGCCCAAGGTGCGCTACGCGATCCTGCGCAAGCCATTCATGGATGCAAGGCTGCCGCGATTGTTGCCGGCGCGCATGGTGGACAACATCATCGCCAAGCGTCTGGGTTTGACGAAGCGCACATGACGCGTTTGGTGCTCGCCAGCGCGAGTCCGCGCCGGCTGGCGCTGCTGGCGCAGATCGGCGTCACGCCGGACGCGGTGATTTCAACCGACATCGATGAAGCGCCGCTGAAGGGCGAGACGCCGCGTTTGCTCGCGCTTCGCTTGGCGCGGTCCAAAGCTGAAGCGGCGCGTGTGGACGATGCGCTGGTGCTGGCGGCGGATACAGTCGTTGCCGTCGGGCGGCGGATTTTGCCGAAGGCCGAGACGGAAGCTGAGGCGCGCGCGTGCTTGGCGCTGCTCTCGGGGCGCTCGCATCGGGTTTATACGGGTGTGGCGCTGAAGAGCCGGCTGGAAGCCGGTGGCCCGAAGATTGCCACGCGGCTTGTTGGGACGCGCGTCGCCTTCAAACGACTGACCACCGAAGAAATCGACGCTTACATTGTCAGCGGCGAATGGCGCGGCAAGGCAGGCGGTTACGCGGTGCAGGGCTTGGCGGCGCGCTACATCATTTCGATCATTGGCTCTTATTCCTCCGTGGTCGGACTGCCGCTCTATGAAACGGCGCTGCTACTTGAGGGCGCGCGATGAGCGAGCCGCTCGAGACTTGGATCGACGCCGCGATTGGCGAGACGCGCGAAGCGTTGGTGCGCGATGGCAAGCCGATTGCGCTGCGCGTAGCGCGCAAGACAGATGATGGCCGGCGTGCACGTTGGGGCGAGCTTTATTGCGCACGGGTGCGCGAGATCGATCGGCGCAGACGCGGTGCGTTCTTGGACTTGGGACTGCGCGATCAGTTTGGCTTCTTGCCGCTAGGCGAAGACGGCAAGGTGCGGATGCGACGCGAGCGCGTGGCGTTGCGCGAGGGACAGGGCGTTGTTGTCTCGGTTTCGCGCGAGGCGGCGCGGAGCAAGAACCCAGTCGTTGATCTGCAAGAGATTGGTCACGACGGCGAGGCGCCGCATCTGATGGGGCGTCACGATGCGGATGAGGATTTGGTCTTGGCCAAGCCCGCCGATCCGGTGATGCGCGGCAAGCTGGATGCGGCAATCGAGGACGCCTTGGCGCGGATTGCGCCGATCCCTGGCGGCGGTATGCTCACGATTGAGCCGACATCCGCGCTAGTGGTGATCGATGTGGACGCGGGTGGGCGCGCGGGTTCGGGCGATCCGGAGAAATTCGCGCTCGACCTCAACATCGCGGCGGCGCACGAGGCGGCGCGGCAGATCAGGTTGCGGGGCCTGGGCGGCGTGATCGCGATTGATTTCGTGTCGATGCGTTCAAAGGGCCACAACAAGCAATTGGAAGAGGCGGTGCGCGCAGCGTTCGGCGGCGACCCTTGGAACGTGCAATTTGGCGCGCTGTCGCGGTTCGGCGTTTTCGACCTAGCGCGCTCGCAATTGCGCACACCGCTACATGAGCAAATGCGCGATCCTGATGGGCGCTTGAGCGTGGAGAGCGTGGCGCTGATGGCGTTGCGCGCGATCGAGCGCGAGGCCCGGGCGCAAGGTGGACGGCAGATTGCGTGTACGGTCTCGCCTGAAGTGAAAGCTTGGCTGGATGCCGGTGAGATCGATTGGCGCACCGAGCTGTCGAGCCGCATCGGCATGCGCTGGACGATTGATTCAACGCCCGCGCCGCGTGAACGGATTGATGCGAGGGCGCTATGAGCAAGTGCGCGATCTGCGGCAAGCCGCAAGACCCGAATTATCGTCCGTTCTGCTCGAAGCGCTGTGCTGATGTTGATCTCAATCGCTGGTTAAGTGGCGCGTATGCTATTCCTGCGGTCGAAGAGGACGATCCCGGCGACGATGAGATGCCGCCGCCGGAGCGCTAAGCGGCTCTCTGCTCATCGAGATGGCGCAGCAGCATGCGCACGTTGCGCACATGCGATTTGAAGGCCAAATCGAAGAGATCGCCGAGCAGCGGGATCGCGCCCACCAGCGTGTCGATCATCAAATTGACCACCATGCGCGCCTGCAGAAGCGGCGGCGCGCCAAGCTCGCGCGCGCGGATCACGATATAGGCGCCGAGAAAAGTCGTCGCGACGTCTCCGATTCCAGGGATGAGGCCGATGATCGAGTCGAAGCCGAAGCGGATTTTCGTGCCGGGAATTTCAAAGCGCGTATCGAGCCATTCGGCGAGTTGGCGAATGTCTGACGTGTCGGCGACATCGCGTGAGCGCAAGCGCGCGACCAGGGGCTCGAAGACGGATTGTGCGGCCATGCGCGTGCAACCGCTGAGCCGCGCGCATTGTTCCTAGCCGAACGTGGCGATCACAGGCACGTGGTCGCTGGCTTTCTCCAAGCCGCGGGCTTTCTTGAAGATTTCGACGCCGGTGAGCAGATCGGCCGCCTGCGGTGAGAGCAGGAAATGATCGATGCGGATGCCGTGATCCTTCTGCCAAGCGCCGGCTTGGTAATCCCAGAACGTGTAGCGGTGGGCGCTGCCATCTAGCGCCATGAAAGCGTCGGTGAGGCCGAGATTTTCGAGCGCGCGATAGGCGGCGCGGGTCTCGGGCTGGAAGAGGGCGTCCCCGGTCCAAACGGAAGGATCCCAACAATCCACCTCGCGCGGGATGACGTTGTAATCGCCGCAAAGCACGAAGCGTTCTTCGTTCTTCAGAAGCTCGCGCGCGTGCGCTTGCAGCGCTTCCATGAATTGGAGCTTGAAGGCGAATTTCTCGGTGCCCATCGGATTGCCGTTGGGGGCGTAGATGGAGGCGACGCGGACCGGCCCATCGGGCGTCGCGATGACGGCTTCAATGTAGCGTGATTGTTCATGCTCCAAGCCGGGTACGCCGCGGATGAATTCTTCGACGCGATGTTTGGAAAGAATGGCGACGCCATTGTAGCTCTTCTGCCCGAACGTCTCGATGTTGAAGCCCATCGCTTCCAGTTCGAAGCGTGGGAAGCGGGGGTCTTCGCACTTGATTTCCTGCAAGCACCAGACGTCGGCGTTTACTTCCTCGAACACCTTCATCGCCGTCGGCAGACGGGCGAGGATCGAGTTGACGTTCCAAGTCGCAATTTTAAGTGCCATGCGCGAGGCTTATGCCCGCGCGCGGGCTTTAGCTCAACCAACCCAGCCCAACGCCACCGCGCCAAAGCCAAGCACGACCAGCACAATGCCGGCGGCAAGGATGTAGCGGACATGGTGGCCGGTCTCGCCGCCGCGGGCTTCGTCTTGGGGAATTTCGACGTGTTCGCCGACTTTTCGCGCGCTCATAGGACTACTCCTTCACGCCCCCGCGGCCGATATTGTCCGCCTATTGGCCCCGAGGGAAAGCCTTTTGGCGCGCGCCATGTTAGAAGGGCTGCATGATTGTAATCCTTTGGGCCTTCACCCTGTTCCATCTGGTGGTGGGCGCGGCGAGTTTGGGGCTGGCCGTGCGATTGCTGACGCCGGAGGAGCGGGCGCTGTGGCGCTCGCCGGTGGCGCTTTTGATCGCTGAGCTGCTGTGCTGGATCTATCCGGTCGTGGCGTTCGTCGGCGCGAGTGCGGCGTGGCGCGCCTATAGCGAGGGCCACCATCTGGCCATGCCGATGCTGATCGCGCCGATCGCGTGGCTGCTGATCATGGGCCTCGTCTTCGCGATCGTGGATTTCGCGGAGGATGGGATACTCGGCAATACGCGCGAACTTGGAAACTAAAACTCGAAGCGCCGGCGCTCCGAGCTAGAAGCCTTTAAACGTCGCGATCTCATCGACTGGCGCGCGGTCGCTGCGGAGGGCGTTTATGGGGGCGCTCATGTCGGGGTGGCCGAGCGCGATGGCGCAATAGATCATCTCTTGCTCTTCTAAGCCGAAATGCGCTTTGAGTGGTGTGCGCAAGGTGGCCCAGGCTTCTTGCATGCAGGTGGCGAGGCCGCGTTCGACAGCGGCCAGCGCGATCGATTGCATGAACATGCCGAGATGCGCCCATTGGCCGTAGCCCATGCGCTCATCGATGATTATGAAGAGGCCGACGGGCGCGCCGAAGAATTCGAAATTGCGTGCGAACTGGGTGAGGCGGCCCATCTTGTGGTCGCGGGGCACGCCGAGCAGCGCGTACATGTCCTCGCCGACCTTGAAGCGGCGTGAGCGATAGGGCTCCCAGAGATCAGCGGGATAGATGAAGCGCTCACCGATATGGCCGGGCAAATTGGCCTTGGCGATGTCGAGCACCTCTTGGCGCGCCTTGCCGGCGACAGCGATCGCTTTCCACGGCTGGAGATTGCCGCCGGACGGGGCGTAGCGCGCCACATCGAGAATATCGCGCACTTGCGCTTCGGAAACGGGATCGGGTTTGAAGGCGCGGATGGAGACGCGCGCTTTCAGAGCTTCATCAACATTCATCGTCTTTCCCGCGCCCGCTGCTGGATGTCCTTGGCGTATTGTCGGCCAGCCTTTTGGGCGGCGTCAATTTCCGCAGCGGACATCTCGCGCGCCAGCGCCCCGGCGCGTTTGCGTGCGGCTTCGTCGGCCGACAAGGCAACCGCAGCGTAAAGCCACGAGAGTGCTTCAATCGGATCGTGGCGCATCAACGCGTCAGAGAGGTGGCGCATCGCGGGCGCATAGCCGAGTTCGGAGGCGCGCAGCAGCCAGCGGCGATGCTCTTCGGGATCGGACATGGTGGCGATTTGCACCATGGCTTCGCAATCGCCGGCGCCGGCGGCGGCGCGGAAATTCGCGCGCGCGGCTTCGCCGTCTTGCGCGACGCCGGCGCCAGAACGCAGTGCAATGCCATAGGCGGTTTGTGCTCCGGCATGACCCACATCAGCGGCGCGTGCGAAGCAATCGGCGGCCGAGCGTTTGTCGCGGTCGCCGCCAAGGCCCCGCCAATAGAGCAAACCAAGATGGTAGAAGCCGGCCGCGTTCTCCTCGTCCATCAGCGCGTCTTCGAGCGTGCGCCGCGCCTGCTTCCACTCGCCTTTTTCGAAAGCGTTGAGACCCCGGTCGAGTTTTGAAGCGCCGAGGCCGAACATGGTCAAACCGAGAAGCTGACGCCGCAGCCGCAGCTGGTTTTGGCGTTAGGGTTTTTCACTTTGAACGCTGCGCCGATCAGCTCATCGACCCAATCCACTTCGGAGCCGAGCAGGAAGGGCAGCGAAACAGGATCGACAAAGAGCTTGGCGCCGTCGCGCTCGATGACGAGGTCATCTGCCTTGGCGGCTTTGTCGACGGCGATCTCATATTGAAAGCCGGAGCAGCCGCCGCCTTCGACGGCCACGCGCAGGCCCGCGCCCGCAGGTTCGGAGGCGACAACGGCTTTGATCCGTTCGGCGGCCGAGGCCGAGAGGCCAACACTGGACATGCGTTAACGATCTCCTGAGAGGCTTTCTCAAGTTGCTCTGCCCCATATATGGTCTCATCCGAGGCAAGAGGAGAAGCCGGCACGTGGCCGACGGGCAGAAACCAACAGCAACAGCCAAGAAGGCGAAACCGGTAAAGCCGGCGGAGGACGTCTATGTGCGTCCCGGCCGGGCGATTTACGCAACGGACCCGGCCAAATCCCGCGGCCGGCTGCACCCGGAACCCGAAAGCCGCACCCGGACGCCATTCGAGCGCGACCGGGACCGGATCGTCCATGCCAGCGCCTTCCGGCGGCTGCGGGGTAAGACCCAGGTATTCGTGGCCCACGAGGGCGACCATTACCGCACGCGGCTGACGCACTCGTTGGAGGTGGCCCAGATCGCCCGCGCTGTGGCGCGGCAGATGGGGCTGGATGACGATTTAGCGGAATGCTTGGGCATCGCCCACGATCTCGGCCACCCGCCGTTCGGGCATACGGGCGAGGACGTACTCGACGCGTGCATGGAGAATTATCAGGGCTTTGATCACAACGCACAGACGTTGCGCGTGCTGACGAAGTTGGAGCGCAAATATCCGAATTTCGACGGCTTGAATTTGACATGGGAGACGCTTGAAGGCGTCGTCAAACACAACGGGCCGCTGATCCGTTACGGCGTGACGCTCAAGGATTTGCCCATCGCGATCCAAGAATACGTGGCGACGCATGATCTAGAACTCGACACCTGGCCCAGCCTCGAGGCGCAAGTCGCCGCGCACGCCGACGACATCGCCTACAACAATCACGACATCGATGATGGCTTGCACGCTGGACTTTTCACGATTGAAGAACTGCGCCGTGAGGTGCCGATGTTCGAGCGTGTGCTGGTGACTGTCGAACGCGATCATCCAGGCTTGGATGATGATCGTTTGGGCGCGGAGACGATCCGTCGTTTGATCGGCGTGTGGATCGACGATCTGGTTTGGGAATCGGGCAACCGTATCGCCGCGGCCAAACCGCAATCGGTGGAAGAGGTGCGCGCGGCGGGCAAGCCCTTGGTGGGTTTCTCCGATGTGATGAACGAGAACCAGGCGGTACTGCGACGCTTCCTCATGGCGCGCATGTATCGGCATTGGAAGGTCAATCGTTCGCGCAGCCACGCCAAGCGCATCCTGAAAGAGCTGTTCGACCTGTTCATCGGCGAGCCGGAACTTTTGCCGCCGGATTGGCAGCAGGGCGGCGACGGCGCGAACGGGCGGCGCACTGCACGGCGGGTGTGCGACTACATCGCCGGCATGACCGACGATTTCGCCATCGACGAACACAAACGCTTGTTCCGACTCGATCGCTAAGACTTCCGTTACGCTTGCGGAATTATGGATTCCGCGGGGCTGCAATTCATCGCGTTAAGCGCGGGTGAAGGCGGGGGCGTGGTAATCTGCGCTTTGATTCCGGAGCATGGCCTTGAACTCTCGTTACGACCCCCGCGGACACGCCTATGACGACCAGTCGCGGCACGCGGGCATGGTCTACATCTTGATGCTGGTTGTCGCGCTCGCGTTCGGCGGCTTCCTTTGGCAGCTCTATAGCGAGCCGGAGGCGCCGCGCATCTCCGCGCCGAGTGGGCCGTACAAAATTCAGCCGCCGCCGGAAGCTGCGAACGCGCCGGATCGTGTCGAGCAGGGCGCGTTCAACGATTCACTCGAAGGTCGCACGCAAACCCCGCAGGCCACACCACGCGCTGGTCCTGAGCAAGTGGCGCCGCCGGTGGAGGAGGCGATGCCAGCAGGTGCGCCGCAATTGGCGGCTGATCCCACTTTCGTTTCCAATGGCCCCTATGTGGCGCAATTGGCGGCGCTGCAATCGGAAGAGGCGGTGCAGCAAGCGTGGGCGCGGCTATCGTCGCGCGCACCGCAATTGTTCGCCTCCGCGCGCTTGGACGTGGAACGGGCTGATCTGGGTCAACGCGGCGTCTATCACCGCATCCGCGCCGGCTATTTCGCCGACCGCGCCAATGCTTCCCGCTTCTGCGAACGCATCCGGCAAATGGGCCAGGACTGCATCGTCACGACACGCTAGAAGCGGCGCCGATGTCCTTGCTCGCGTGCTCCCTCGGTCTGCGCCAACCCAAGCTCGACGCGGAGACGCGCGCGTTCTTCCGTGATGCGCGGCCGTGGAGTTTCATTCTTTTTCGCGAAGCGTGCGTCGGGCGCGAACAAGTGCGTGCGCTGTGCGCGGAGCTGCGTGAGGCTGCGGGCCACGACGCGCTGGTTTGGATCGATCAAGAGGGCGGGCGTGTGGCGCGCTTGAAACCGCCGGAATGGCCGACCTGGCCGCCGGCTGCGCGCTATGGCGAAGTCTTTGAACGCGATGCGATCGCGGGGATCCAAGCAGCCCGGCTCGGGCACCGCTTGATGGCGCAGGAGCTGAAGAGCATGGGCGTCGATGCGGACTTCGCGCCAGTGCTGGATGTGCCGGTGGAGGGCAGCGACAAGATCGTTGGCGATCGCGCGTTCTCGGCCGATCCGAAAAATGTGGCGACGCTGGCGCGTGCGGCGTTGGAAGGTTTGCACGCGGGTGGCGTCGCGGGTTGTATCAAGCACATGCCGGGGCATGGCCGCGCGACGGCGGATTCCCATTTGGCGTTGCCGCGTGTGGCGGCGAGCGAAGCTGAGTTGGCGAACGATGTGGCGCCGTTCGCGGCGATGGCGGACGCGGAAGCGGCGATGACGGCGCACATCGTGTTCGACGCATGGGATGGGGATCGCCCGGCGACGTGCTCGCCGATCGTGATCGAGACCATCATTCGCGGGCGCATCGGCTTTCAGGGCCTGCTGATGAGCGATGACCTCGACATGAAGGCGCTCCAATACGCGCTGAATGGTGGGCTGAAAGAGCGCGCCGAGGCGGCGCTCGGCGCGGGATGCGACGTCGTGCTGCAATGCTCGGGCGTGCTGAAAGAGATGCAGGAAACGGCCGCTGGTTGCCGCGCGCTGGAAGGGCTGTCGTTGGTGCGGGCGCGGGCGGTGGAGGCGTTTGGCAAACGCCCCGCTGACGAATTCGATGCCGAGGCCGGCTGGGCGCGCTACAAGCAGCTTGTGAGCCAATAGGCCGCGCGCGCGGTTCCCAAGATTTATGAGCAACGACGAAGACCAGCTTGAGTTCGACCTCGCCGCCGCCGAAGAGGCGGAGGGGCGCGATGCGCTCGTGGTCGCGCTGGATGCGTTCGAGGGCCCGTTGCACGCGCTGCTGCAATTGGCGCGCGCCAAGAAGATCGATATCGCGAAGGTCTCGATCGCGGAGATCGCCGACCAATATCTCGCCTTCATCGCCCAAGCGCGCGCCCACAATATGGAGATCGCCGGCGATTATCTGGTGATGGCGGCGTGGCTCGCTTTGCTAAAATCGCGTCTGCTGATCCCGAAGCCGCAATTGCCGGCGGATGAACCCGATCCGCAGCATATGGAAGAGGCGTTGCGGCAAAAGCTGATGAACCTCGCCACCGCGCGCATGGCGGCCAAAAAGCTGGAAGAATTGCCGCAGCTCGGTCGCGACGTATTCTTGAACGGCCAGCCACAAACCACGGTGCTGACGAAGACGACGACGTGGCGCGCAGATTTATTTGAATTGCTGAACGCCTATTGCGCCGAACGCTCCAAGAGCGTGCGCAAACGCGCGTACAAAACAATTGTGCGCCGCGCATACCCGTTGGAGACGGCGCGCAAAAAACTGGAACAGGCGTTGGCGAAACTCGAAGAATGGGCGGCCATCGAAACCGTGACGCCCTCGGGTGATGATGCAGGCCCCGATGCGCCGCCGCGCGAGAGCTACATCGCGTCCACCTTCGGCGCGGCGCTCGAATTCGCGCGCGAGGGCCGCATGGAGCTGCGACAAGCGGAAGCGTTCGCACCGCTGTTCGTGCGCGCCAAGCCGGTGCAGGAAGACGGCCGTGAGCGCTGAGACCGATCCCCGCTCGCCGACGCGATGCGTCGGATTGAGGACGCCTTCACTGAGAGCGGCGAGCGTGTGCGCGCTGAACCCTCCCAAGACGCGATTCGCGCGGCCGAGGCGCTGCTGTTTGCCGGCGGTGAGCCGATTTCGGCCAAGGATTTGGGAGACAAACTTGGGCCTGCGGTCGATGTCGCCGCTGTCTTGATGAAATTGAAGGCCGATTATGCCGAGCGCGGCGTGCAGCTGGTGGAGACTGGGGCCGGATGGCGGTTCCAATCGGCGCCAGACTTGGCTGGCCTTTTCACCGAGACCCGCGAGGCGCCCAAGCGACTGCCCAAGGCGGCGATGGAGACGTTGGCGGTTGTTGCATACCACCAGCCGGTGACGCGGGCGGAAATCGAGGAAATTCGTGGCGTTAGCCTCTCGCGCGGTGCGATGGAGCTGCTGCTCGAAATCGGTTGGATTCGGCCCCGAGGTCGGCGTCGAACCCCAGGTCGGCCGCTCACCTTCGGGACGACGGACGTGTTCCTAGCTCAATTCGGCCTGGCTTCCCTTGACGCTCTGCCGGGCAAGGACGATCTCAAAAGTCTGGGTCTGCTTGATCCGCGCGCTGCGTCGGTGATTGACGTGCCGCGCCCGAGCGAGGACTTGGAGAGTGACGAAGAACCGCTGTCGGAAGGTGACGACGCGGCAAGCTTTTCGTAGATCATATGGAAGAGGGCGAATAAGCGCCGATTGGCGAGCCGCCCGCTGAGTTGGAGTGAATTCAATGCATATGCCAGGGCTGATTCCGCTCCTGATCGTGCTGGGGTTGGCGTTCCTGCTGTTCAGCCGTCCGGGCCGCATCTCCGGTCTCATGGAAGATCTGGGCAAGGGCATCAAAGGCTTCCGCAAGGGACTGACCGAGCCCGACCAGACGCCAGCAGATCCCGAAGCGCCGCCGGCTCAAGTCCGCGACCAGAATTCCGACCGCGCGCAATAAGCGCGCCGGATTTAGGCACCCATGCTTCCGAGCCTCGGCTTCAACGAGATCATCATTCTCGGCATCCTCGCCCTTGTGGTTGTGGGTCCGAAGGATTTGCCGTTGCTGTTTCGCAAGCTCGGCAAATGGACGGCGAAGCTGCGCGGCATGGCGCAGGAATTCCGCACCGGTTTCGATGAGCTGGCGCGGCAAGCTGAGCTGGATGAGTTGAAGCGCGAAGTCGACGCGCTGCGTCGCACGACTTCGCTGCAAGAGATCAAAACTGAGCTGACCAAGCCGCTGCCGACGCTGGAAGATTATGCTGGCGTTTCCTCGCCGCCGAAGCAGCTTGAAGCGCCCACGACGACGGCTTCACCGGGGCGTGGGCCAAGCGCCGCGCCCGTCGATAGTGTAGCGGCGCCGGATGCGGCGAACGTGAGCGATAAAACGGCCACGTCCGTTGTAGAAGAAGCAGCCCCGGTTGCTCGGAGCGCGCCGTGAGCGCTGCACACTCCAATGACGATGAGGTCGAGGCGTCGCGCGCGCCTTTGATGGATCATTTGATGGAGCTGCGGGACCGCCTCGTGTGGTCCGTTGGCGCTGTCGTGGTCGGCTTTATTGTCTGCTTTGTTTTTGTCGATCCGCTTTTCATGTTTCTCGCGCAGCCGTTCCAAACGGCCATGGCGGTGGCGCATCCCGAGCGCGCGGGCCAAGCGATTGAATTGATCAACACGGGCGCCTTCGGCTTCTTCTCGGTGAAGATGCAGATCGCACTGTTTGGCGGCCTCGTGCTGGCGTTCCCGGTTGTCGCTTGGCAGGTGTACGCGTTTATCGCGCCTGGCCTCTACAAACGCGAGCGTATGGCGGTCGCGCCTTTCATGTTGGCAGCGCCGATCATGTTCGGCTTGGGTGCGGCGTTCGTCTTTTACATCGCCATGCCGTTCGCGCTGAATTTCGCGCTGACGCAGGAGGTGACCGACGGTCCGGTGCGGGTGACGTATCTGCCGAAGGTCGAGGAATATATGGGGCTCGTCACCACGTTGGTGTTGGCGTTCGGGCTTATGTTTCAGCTGCCGGTGGTGCTCTCGCTTCTGGGCAAGGTCGGCATCGTATCGAGCAAGCTGCTGCAGCAGGGCCGTCGCTACGCCATCGTCGGCATCGCGGCGTTCTCAGCGCTGGTCACGCCCAACGACGTCATCTCCATGATCGTCATGGCCGTGCCAGTTTACCTGCTCTACGAGATTTCGATCTGGATCGTGGCCGCGATGGAGCGGACTCGCGCCAAGGAAGAAGCCGGCACGGCGGTTACGCCGCCCGCCCCGTAGCGCCCGGCGCGCTGTTCGGCTAAGCGAACCGCATGCACGATATACGAGCCATCCGCGAAAACGCCGCACTGTACGACGCCGCCTGGGCGCGTCGGGGCCTTGAGCCGCAAGCGCAGAAGATCATCGACATCGACGCCAAGCTGCGTATGGCCTCCACGGCCAAGCAGGAGGCGGAAGCCCAACGCAACGCCGCGTCCAAGGCGATCGGCCAGGCCAAGGCGCAGAAGAACGACGCGGAAGCAGAGCGGCTGATGACGCAAGTCGCAGCATTGAAGCAGCGCATCGAGGAAACCAGCGCCGACGAAGCCAAGTTCTTGAAGCAGCGCGATGATCTGCTGGCCTCGCTGCCGAACTTGCCGGCTTCGGATGTGCCGGACGGCGCCGACGAGCACGGCAATGTCGAAGTGCGCCGCTGGTACATCCAATCGGGCGCCAATCCGCCGGCGCTTGATCTGACGGCCGATCACGTCGCGCTGGGCGAGGCGCTGGGGCAGATGGATTTTGAAGCGGCTGCGCGTATGTCGGGCGCGCGCTTCGTGGCGTTGAAGGGCGGACTTGCGCGGCTGGAACGTGCGCTGGCGGCGTTTATGCTCGATCTGCACACGAATGAGTATGGCTATACGGAAGTGTCGCCGCCGCTGTTGGTCAAAGACCATGTCATGTTCGGCACCGGCCAATTGCCGAAATTCGTCGATGATCAATTCACGGCCGCGCGCACGGTGAGCCGCGAGGAATTGTTATTCGAGGCGCTGGATCGTTTCGACGAAGAATTCGCTAAGCGCGGCGGCCAAGCCAAGCCCACAGAAGTGATGAAGGAGCTGTTGGAAGTCGCGCCTACGCGCGAAGACTTCTGGTTGGTGCCGACGGCGGAAGTGTCGCTGACCAATCTGGTCCGCGAGCAAATCCTGGATGAAGCGCCGCTGCCGATCCGCATGACGGCCGATACGCCGTGCTTCCGCGCCGAAGCGGGCGCGGCCGGGCGCGATACGCGCGGCATGATCCGCATGCACCAATTCCGCAAAGTGGAGCTCGTGTCGATCACGACGCCGGAGCAAAGCCACGAGGAGCACGAGCGCATGGTGGCCTGCGCGGAGGAAGTGCTGAAGCGTTTGGAATTGCCGTTCCGCACGATGCTGCTGTGCTCAGGCGACATGGGGTTCGGCGCGCGCAAGACCTACGATCTCGAGGTCTGGTTGCCGAGCCAGGGCAAGTATCGCGAGATCAGCTCGTGCTCGAATTGCGGCGACTTCCAAGCCCGCCGCATGAACGCGCGCTTGCGCAACAAGGAAGGCCGCACCGAGTTCGTGCACACGCTGAACGGATCGGGGTTGGCTGTGGGCCGCACGCTGGTCGCCGTGCTGGAGAATTACCAGAACGCCGACGGCTCGATCACAGTGCCGAAGGCGCTGGTGGCGTACATGGGCGGGCTGGAGCGGATTTCCCGCTAGCCCGCGGCTTGCGCTTTCCGCCAGCGCGCGTGCAGCACGAAGGCGGCGATCGCAAATCCAAACTCGATGGTGCTGCCCGCGACAGCGCTCACTTGCGCGTTGGCTTTGAGAAAGACGAGCGCCATTGCCGCGCCGGTAAGCGTGAGGCCAAGCACCCAATAGAAGCGCATGCCGTAGATCGTTGCGAAGGTCAGATAGCGGCCGGCGATGACCAACAGCATGGCAGGGAAGAACCATTCCATGCGTTGAAGATGGGCGACGTAAACCAATGGCAGGCTGAAGATCAGCCAAAACGTCGTCGCCGCGGCGAGCCCGCCGAACGGGTTTGCTTTGTCATGTCCGCCGCTCGCGCCGAGCAATTTGCACATCAAGATGCTGACCGGATGGATGAGCATACCGCCGATGAAGAGCACCCAGACTGACTGCGCTGGCGACACGAAAATTGCTGTCCCCGCGGCGGCGGCCCAGGCCAGCGACGACGCTAGAATTCCGCCCGCGCCGCTCCAATAGCCACGCCGCATGTCAGCCTGTGCTGCGCGCAGATCATTCATGACGTCCCCCTGAAGCGGTAAGGCTAGCGTGCTGTGAGGATGGAGACCAGCGTCGCGCCGGACGTGTCCTGGGGCAATGCACGAAAATCCGCCTTCGTCTCCAGCGCCACACTCAGCAGCCCCTGAAAAATTCGGCGCGGCAGCGTTTGCGCGCCGAATTGCGAGAGGTGCGGCGTGATGAATTGCGCGTCGAGCAATTTGAAGCCGCCAAAACGCAGGCGCGCGGCGAGGTGGACGAGGGCGACTTTGCTGGCGTCGGTGGCGCGCGAGAACATGCTCTCGCCAAAGAACGCGCCGCCGATGGCGACGCCGTAAAGGCCGCCAACGAGTTCACCAGCAATCCGCGCCTCCACGCTATGGGCGACGCCCTTTCGATGGAGGTTTAGATAGAGCGCGCGGATATCAGGATTGATCCATGTGTCTTCGCGATCGGGGCCTGGGGCGGCGCAGCCGTCGATGACGGCGGCAAAGTCGCGGTCGATGCTGAAGCTGAAATGGTCGCCGCGCAGCGTGCGGGCCAAGCGGCGCGGCACGTGGAATTGGTCCAGCGGGAAGATGCAGCGCCATTCGGGATCGACGATGAAGAAGCCGTCGTCGTCACGGCTCTCCGCCATTGGAAAGACGCCGCGCCGGTAGCACGCCAGCAGATCGTCGGTGGTGAAGTGCTTCACGCGCGCCAGGATGCCAAAGCCCGACGCGTCTGGAAACAGGATTAAGCCGCGAGTGCGAGCGCCAGGAAGGCGAGCGCGACGAGAAGCGCCCAGAAGGCGGCGCTATGCTGTGCCATGGAAAATCAGCCCTTAAGATTTGGGGACTGATCTGCAAGGGCGGCGCCGTTAACTTACTCGGCTGGCGCGCCGAGCACATCCGGCGGAACGCCGTACTCTGCAGGCCAAGCCAGCCAGGCTACGTCTGTCGGGGCGATGACGTGGGTGACAACGCGCCAAACGCTGTCCTCTTGCTTCAGCAGAACATGCGTCGCACCGCCCGTATCCATGACGCCATTTTCGTAGCGGCTGGCGAGCGCGGTGGTCGCCCAATCGATAGCCGCGCCATCGGGCTGTTGCGGCTGGCCGACCACATAGGCCCAGTCGTCGCGGATGGTGACGTTAGTCGGCTCCAAGCGGATCGGCTGGCCGATTTCGGCCGACACGACCGGCGTAAGGACGGCGAGCAATGCATCGGTCGCCGCGTTCGCGGACGGGGCCTCGGGCGCTGCAGGGGCGGCCGGCTCAACAGGCGGCGCGGGTTCAGAGCAGGCGGCGAGCGCCAAGCCAAACGCAACAAGCAATGCCCGCATGATCAATTCCCCGCTTCGGTCTTCGCCTTCAGATTTTGTTCGAGCCAATGGATCGAATATTCGCCGTTGATGACGTCCGGCTCGTTCACGAGATCGCGGAAGAGGGGCAGCGTGGTGTCGACACCGGTGATGACCATCTCGTTCAGCGCGCGCTTCAGGCGCATCAAGCACTCAGAGCGATCGCGGCCGTGGACGATCAGTTTGCCGATCAGCGAGTCGTAATTCGGCGGGATCGAATAGCCGGCATAGATCGCGCTATCGAGGCGCACGCCGAGGCCGCCCGGCGGGTGATAGCCGGTGATCTTGCCGGGCGAGGGCGCGAAGGTGCGCGGGTTCTCGGCGTTGACGCGGCACTCAATGGCGTGGCCGTTGAACTTCACGTCCTTCTGCTTCACCGAGAGCGGCGCGCCGTCAGCGATACGGATCTGTTCGCGCACGAGATCGATGCCGGTGATCATCTCGGTGACCGGATGTTCGACCTGCAGACGGGTGTTCATTTCGATGAAATAGAATTCGCCGTCTTCGTATAGGTACTCAACGGTGCCGACGCCGAGATAACCGAGCTTCTCGATCGCATCCGCCGTGATCTTGCCGATACGCGCGCGTTCGTCGGCGTTCAACGCCGGCGAGGGGCTTCTTCGAGCACTTTCTGGTGGCGGCGTTGCAGCGAGCAATCGCGCTCGCCCAGATGGATGACGTTGCCGTGGCTGTCGGCGACGATCTGAATTTCGATGTGACGCGGCTTGGTGAGATATTTCTCCATATAGACTTCGTCATTGCCGAACGCAGCCTTGGCTTCGGCGCGTGCGGTGGAGAAAGCTTCGACGACCTCGTCAGCCGTGCGCGCGACTTTCATGCCGCGCCCGCCGCCGCCTGCAGCCGCCTTGATCAGCACCGGATAGCCGATCTTTTTGCCCCATTTTCTGGCGTCTTCTTCGGTGGCGATGCCGCCATCGGAGCCAGGCACAACCGGCATGCCGGTGTCGATCGCGGCCTGCTTGGCGGCGATCTTGTCGCCCATCAGCCGGATGTGTTCGGCTGTAGGGCCGATGAAGGTCATGCCGTGTTGGGTGACGATCTCGGCGAACTTGGCATTTTCCGAAAGGAACCCGTAGCCCGGATGGATCGCTTGCGCGCCGGTGATTTCGGCGGCGGCGATAATACTTGGAATGTGCAGATAGGATTTCGACGCCGCCGGTGGGCCGATGCATACACTCTCATCGGCGAGGCGCACATGCATGGCGTCGGCGTCCGCGGTGGAGTGAACCGCAACCGTGGCGATGCCCATTTCCTTGCAAGCGCGGTGAACGCGCAGTGCAATCTCGCCCCGGTTCGCGATGAGAACTTTTTCAAACATCGCCTACTCGAGAATGACCAGCGGCTCGCCGTATTCGACGGGCTGGGAATCGGTGACGAGAATGGCGATCACCTTGCCGGCGCGCGGGGCTGGGATCGGATTGAACGTCTTCATGGCTTCTACGACCATCAATGTTTGGCCAGCGGTGACGGTGTCGCCAATTTTGATGAATTGCGGTGCGCCAGGTTCGGGCGAGAGGTAAGCCGTGCCGACCATCGGTGACGGCACAGCGCCCGGATGGGCGGCGTCGGCGACTGGCGCTGCCACGGCAGGCGGGGGCGGCGGGCGCCGCGATCGGCGCGTGGGCCTGCATGACGTGCGTTTGCACTGGGGCCGCAGCCACCAAGGTGCGCGCGATGCGCAAGCGCAGCTCGCCGTGCTCGACTTCGATTTCGGTCAGCCCGGTGTCGGACAAGATCGTCGCCAGTTCGCGCACCAGATCGGGATCGATCGCTTGAGTCTTCTTATCGCTCATTGTCTGCGGTTTCCTGCTCACGCGCCTTTGCTTTCATTTGCCAACAGCGCCGCCGCCTCGATCGCGAGGAGGTAGGACGTCGCCCCAAAGCCGGCGATCACGCCCTTTGCGGCTTTGCCCACTAACGACACGTGACGGAAGTCCTCACGCGTTGCGGGGTTGGAGAGGTGGGTTTCGATCACCGGAATGGCGATCGCCTTGATCGCGTCATGGAGGGCGACCGAGGTGTGGGTGTAGGCGCCGGCGTTTAGAACAACCGCGCCCGCCTTGTCGCGGGCTTCTTGCAGCCAGTTCACCAACTCGCCTTCGATGTTCGATTGGCGGAATTCGACACTAAAGCCCAATTGGCCCGCCCGCGCGACGCAGGCTTGCTCAATATCGGCTAAGGTGGCGTGGCCATAAATATGCGGCTCGCGCGCGCCTAACAGATTGAGATTAGGGCCGTTAAGCACGTAGATCGGTTTCCGGTCCGGCATGGTCCCTTTGCGCGGCTGGAGGTGGCGGGCGTTGAACCCGGCCCGGGGGGCTTTAAGTCGGGGCGGATAGGAAGGCTTATGCGTCTGACGGTCAACGGAGAAATGCGCGAGGCGCCCGATTCGGCGACCATCGCCGATTTGCTCGCCTCCCTGGAGATCGAGGGCGCCCGCGTGGCCGTCGAACGCAACCGCGAGATCGCGCCCAAGAGCCTCTGGGCCAGCACCAACCTGCAAGACGGGGACCAGCTGGAGATCGTCCAGTTCGTGGGGGCGGGTGATGGGCTATCGCCAGCCCAGCGGCGAGCAACAGCAACACATCACAGGCTTCCTAAATGCCCTGAACGATGGTGGTGGCGCTGACCAGGTCAGCGCCTATTTGGCGGCAGGCGGTGAGGTCAATGCGGCCATCATGCCGTTCATTGAAAACACGCTCTTGCACCACGCCGCAGTTTACCGCCGTCTTGATTTGATTGAACTGCTCGTTAGCCGAGGCGCTGATCCCAATAGGTGCGATGCGCTCGGCATGACCTCCCTGCATACAGCCGTCCTCCACGAGATCGACGCCGTACTTCTCAAATGGCAAGAGGCGGACTTCCCCTGCGCGCGGAAACTCGTCCGCATGGGCGCGTCGCTCGACATAGTAGATAGCAATGGCAGGACGCCGTGCGACTACACCGGAGCCCCTGGCGCGCCATTGCGCGCCGCCCTCGACGAAGCATTGATGGACCCCGATGACTGACACCCTCACCATCGCCGCCAAGAGCTACAATTCGCGCCTCATCATCGGCACCGGCAAATATAAGTCGTACGCGGAGAACGCGGCAGCGCTTGAAGCCAGCGGCGCGGATATGGTGACGGTCGCGGTGCGGCGGGTGAATTTGAGCGATCCGACCAAAGAGCGGCTCACCGATCACATCGATCCCAAGAAGGTGACGTTCTTGCCCAACACCGCTGGCTGCTTCACCGCTGACGATGCGTTGCGCACGCTCAGGCTCGCGCGCGAGGCGGGCGATTGGAAGCTGGTGAAGCTTGAAGTGCTCGCCGATCAAAAGACGCTCTATCCCGATATGGAAGAGACGCTGGCCGCCGCGAAAGTGCTCGTCGCCGAGGGCTTCGAGGTGATGGTCTATTGCAGCGACGATCCCGTCTATGCGCGCAAGCTTGAGGATGTGGGTTGCGTGGCGATCATGCCGCTGGGCTCACTGATTGGCTCAGGGCTTGGCGTGCAAAACCCTGTCGGCATTCGCTTGATCGTGGAGCAAGCGCGCGTGCCGGTGATCGTCGACGCCGGCGTCGGCACCGCGAGCGATGCGGCGATCGCGATGGAGCTCGGCGTCGACGGCGTGCTGATGAACACTGCGATCGCCGAAGCCAAAGACCCGATCCGCATGGCGAAAGCCATGAAGCACGCCGTGATCGCCGGACGCGAGGCGTATCTGGCCGGGCGGATGGGAAAGAAGAAATACGCTGATCCGTCGAGCCCGTTGGGCGGGCTGATTTGAAAGAACCCTCTTCCCCGAGAGGGAGGGCACGGTGAGGGATCGCGCCGTCGTCACCAAACAGAGGCACGTGAACGCTTATGAGATCGTGGTTGATCGCCGTTGTAACGGTTCTGCTCTGTGCCAACGCGTATGCGCAGCCCTCAGCGCTAAGCGTCGATATCGAAGCGCTTGGCGATAGGCCTGCGGAGTTGTCAACGCCGGAGCGCCCGTACGTGGAAGTGCTGCGCGACGGTCTGGCCGGAATACTAGCCTCCTTCACCAATGCGCGCAGTTGCGAACGCGCCACAGCGCGTTCCTTGCTGTTTGCAGACGTCTCAGCGTCGGACAGTGCGACGCAACGCTTAACGCAGAACGGTGCGCGCCTCTACAATGAGCGCGTGCATGCCGAGATGTGTGGCGCGCAATTCATGCCGAACTACTACGTGCTGGTGACGCCGGGCCAACCGACGTGGTTGCTAGAAGGTACACCCGGACGGACGCGCGCCAGTCCGTTGTTGCAGGGAGATGTACAGCCGCAGGTGCTCCGCGTGGCCCGCGCGTTAGCACAATGCGCTGAGCCCAACGTAATCGGTGTCGCACATACGATTGCAACACCGGCGGATGCGAGTGGAGCCTGGAGCGAAACCTGGATCGTCAGCGCCTGCGGTCGGCGCGTCGATATCCCACTAAACTTCACGCCCGCTCAGCAAGGCGGTATCGACTGCGCAATCAAGGGGGACCAGGCGCGGGTGCAATAGACGCGGCGAGCCACCCCGCCAAATCCCCCAACGCCCGTTCCGCCATCGCCAGCTTCTTCGCGCGCCCGCGCTCTTCGCCCTTCAGTTTCTTCCCATCCGGCCCATGCGTCGGCGCGTCGATTGGCGGAAACAGGCCGAAGTTCACATTCATCGGCTGAAACGAACCTTTGCCGTCGGTGAGGTGGCCGCCGGTGACGTGCGCGAGCAAAGCGCCGAAGGCTGTGGTGTGCGGCGCCGGTTCGAGCGCGCAGCCTAAGCGTTCGGCGGCGGCGAAGCGGCCAGCGAGCATGCCCATCGCAGCACTTTCGACATAGCCTTCAACGCCGGTGACTTGCCCTGCGAAACGCACGCGCGGTTCGGCCTTTAAGCGCAGCGTTGAATCCAGCAGCTTCGGCGAATTCAAAAACGTGTTGCGATGAATGCCGCCGAGACGCGCGAAGCGCGCGTTTTCAAGCCCGGGGATCATGCGGAAGATTTCTTCCTGCGCGCCATACTTCAGCTTGGTCTGGAAGCCGACCATGTTGAAGAGCGTGCCGAGCTTGTTGTCTTGGCGCAATTGCACGACAGCGTAGGGCCGCTTGCCGACGCGCGCGTCCATCAGACCGACAGGCTTCATCGGCCCGAAGCGCAATGTTTCCGGGCCGCGCTCGGCCATCACTTCGATCGGCAAGCAGCCTTCAAAATAGGGCGTGTCTTTTTCCCAATCCTTGAACTCAGTTTTCGCGCCGGCATTGAGGGCGGCGATGAAGGCTTCGTATTGCGCCTGATCCATCGGGCAATTGACGTAGGCGGCCTTGTCGCCGCCGGGGCCTTCCTTGTCGTAGCGCGATTGCTTCCAGGCGATGTCGAAATTGATCGAGTCCGCATGCACGATCGGTGCGATGGCGTCGAAGAAGGCGAGGAGTCCTCGCCGGTGAGGTTGCGGATGGAATCGGCGAGGGCTGGGGATGTGAGCGGGCCGGTGGCGAAGATGACGCTGTCACGCCCCCTTCGTCACTCGCTTCGCTCGCGCCACTTCCCCCGCGAGCGGGGAAGAGAAGAGGGCGTCGAGCGCGCGCACTTCTTCGCGTGAAATACTGATCAGCGGATGCGCTGTTAGCGCCGCAGTCACCGCGTCGGAGAACACATCGCGGTCCACCGCCAGCGCGCTGCCGGCCGGCACTTGCGCGGGCATGGCGCTCCTCATCACCAGCGAGCCAAGGCGGCGCATTTCTTCATGCAGCAGCCCGACCGCATTGCCGCGCCAATCGTCGCTGCGGAACGAATTGGAGCAGACCAGTTCCGCGAACTTATCCGTATGATGCGCGTCGGTTTTTACCACCGGTCTCATCTCGTGAAGCACCACCGGCACGCCGGCATTGGCCAGCGCCCAAGCGGCTTCGGAACCGGCCATACCGCCGCCGACGACATGTACCGGAGGTTTCACTCTACTCATGGCTGCGTTATAGGCGGATTGAAGGATAAAACGGAGGGGCGAAATGCTCAGATTTGCAGGGGCTGCCGCCCTGGTTTGGGTGCTGGGTGCGCTGGGTGCGTCGGCGCAAACCACGCCGAACCCGGTGATCCAGCATTATCGGGCCTATCAGGCCGCAATTCAGGCCGGGGATTTGGCGACCGCCGAGGCGGAAGCTGTCGCGGCGCTGGCGGCGTCGGAAGCCCGCAGCGGCGATGGCGGCAACACGGCCGCCCTGGCGCTCAACTTGGCGAATGTGCAATTGGAGCGCGGGCGCGCCCGTGAAGCGTTGCCGGCCGCGCAACGCGCGTTCGGCTTGGCGCAGGCTGGCGGCGCGGTTGATCCGCTCGCGGCGTCACTCACGCTCGGCCGCGCTGAATTGGCGACAGCGCGGGCGGACGGCGAGCGCCGTTTGTTTCAAGCCATCGCGGAAGTCGAGCGCCGCGGCGAGTTCAAGGACGAGGCGTTCGAAGCTGCCATGGCCATGGGTCGCCTTCAGCTTGACGACGATGACGCTGGGGACGCAACACGCAGTTTTGGCGCCGCGGTTCGCCTTGCCGCCGGTGATGACGATGTGCATCGGATCAGCCGCGCCAGCGCACACATTGCGCACGGCATGGCGCTGATGGTGGACGATGCGCCAGGGCGCACGCGACCCCAGACCGGGGAAGTGTTGATTGACCGACCCTCGGGGGGCGCAGACGGCGCGTTCGCCGCATCCTTGGAAGCGTCCTTGCCGCTAGCGCTTCGACCCGGGCCCAATGGCGCGTTTACGAGCGCTCAAGCAGTCTATGCAAGGGCGCTTGCTTGGGAGTCCGCACACCGCGCAAATCTGCGTTCTATGGGGTGGCGTCAGGCGCCGACGGATGCGCGTTCGCTGTTGCTTGACGGCGATACCGAAGATGGCTTGCCGCCGTGCGCGTTCGGCGTACGAACGGAGCCCGGCCCCATTTTCCCAGCGCAAATGCGCAATGGACGCTATGGTGCAAGCGCCGTCGCAGTGCGCGTGCGCACAAATGCGGCGGGTGAAATCGTCGAAGCGGCGACGGTGGCTCTGGCGGGCGCCAAGAGGTGGCGGATGCGGTTGATCGCGTCGCGATGCGCTGGCAGGCGCGAAACTGGGATGAGTCGACCCGCTGCAGTCGCGCCGGCGTGATGTTGTTTACCTACGCTTTCTGGGTCGAGCCGTAACTTCAATGACAAACATCCGCACCATGCTTGCCGCGCTGGCGATACTCGTGACTGCCGGCTCCGCGGTCGCGCAAACGTCCAATCCGATCCTGGAGAATTATCGGGCCTACGAGGCCGCGCTAGCGGCAGGCAATTTGCTCGCCGCCGAACGCGCCGCGATTGCGGCGCTCGCTGCATCGGAAGCGCGTGATGGCGATGGCGGCCGCACGGCTGTGTTAGCGTTGAACCTCGCGAATGTGCGTCTTCAACGCGGCCTCCCGCATGATGCGTTGGCGCCTGCGCAGCGCGCCTCCGGTCTCGTGCGCGAAGGTGGTTTGGTTGAGCCTCTCGATGCTGCATTGACGCTCGGTCGAGCCGAACTCGGAACGGGCCGTCCAGGTGCTGCGACGCGTTTGCGCAACGCGATCAACCAGGCGGATGCGCGCGGCGACATGGGGGATGAGGCCTATGCGGCGGCGATGGAATTGGGCGCCGCAGAATTGAACGCGTCGCGTCCCGCTGAGGCGCGCCGACTTTTCTTGCTCGCTGCCGAGTTTGCCCGGGGCGGTGGCGAAGCGCAGCGTGTGGCGCGTGCTGATGCGTTGGTAAGCCAAGGCATGGCGATGATGACGATCGAGACCACGCCTGCTTATTCGATAGCACGGGTGTTCGATGACGCCATCGAGTTGACGCGCGATGTGGCGCGTCGGTCAACGCCGAACGAAGAATTGTCGCACACCCAGATCGTCTATGCGCGGGCGGCCGCTTGGGAGCAATTGCACCGATCGCGGCTCTCGGCGATGGATATGCCGGAGGGACCGCAAGTCGATCGCGCATTGCTGGTCGATGCGAATTCCAGTGATGGAACGCCCGTATGCGCGCTCACCGTGCGCAGATTGCCTGCACCGACTTACTCAGAGGGGCTTCGAGAACGCATGATCAACGGCAGCGCCGCTATGGTGTTGTTCCGGACCAATTCCGCTGGTGAGACAGTGGAAGCGCGCACCATAGCGCTGGCTGGCGCCGAGGAGATGGCGCGCGAGATCAATGTCGTGGCGCCGCGCTGGAACGCGAGCTATTCGGGCGCTGCGGGTTGCAGTCGAGCCGCGCTCTATCTGTTTCCGGTCAGGTTCTACGTCGACGGCAATTGAGAGCGCCGCCGAGCGCCTTCTTGCCGCGCCGGCGCCTGCCCTTCAAGCCTCGCCCGCCGAAACAAATGCAGGCATAAGCCCGCCAACAGGGAGAAAATCATGGCGGACGGCGGCAAGGTGCCAGTTCAAGAAAGCGTGGGCGCAGCTTTAGCGAACGTGCGCGCGAATTTGCGGCTTGTGCTGACGGCGTCGCTGGTCGGCGCGCTGGCCCTGGCGCTGGTGACCGGGCTGGCGCTCGCCGTGCCGCAATTGGGCCTTTTGACAGCGGTCGGCGGCGCCATCCTGCGCGCCTTCACCTACGCGGTATTCATCGCCGTCGCGCTCGGCTTTGCAGCAAACGTGCAACAACGCATCGGCGCTGACGGCTTTCGCGTGTGGGCGTCGATGGCCATTGTCGGCTTCTTTATGTTCATCATCATGTTCGTGCTGCTGATCCCCGGCATGATCGCGCTCTTTGCGGGGCCAATGGCGCCCTATGTGGACGAATTGCAGAGTGCGGGTTCTGATCAAGCTGCAGTGGTGGCGATCATGACGCGCTTTGTGCAGGAGCAGCCCGGCGCTGTTGTCGGCTTCTTTCTGTTCTACGCGATCGTGTGGTTTTTGTTCACGTCGCGTCTCTTCCTGGCGGCGCCCGCGAGTGTTGAGGCTGGACGCATTCTGACGTTTGAGACTTGGGCGTGGACCAAGGGTTCAATGCTGCGCATCACGGCTGCACGTCTGATGTTGCTGGGCCCGGCTTACATACTTGTGGCTGCGCTCGATTATGTCATCGCCGCCGCTGCTGGCGTCAACGCAATGGACCCAATGGCGACAGCGGCGGTTGCGCAAAGCAATCCGGCGCTGTTCATCGCTTACGTTTTCGTGACGACGTTCGTCACCTTCGCGCTCTATTCCTCATTGGAAGCAGGGCTTTCGAGCTATCTTTATCGCGGATTGAAGCCTGCTGCGGCGCAGCAATCGGCCGCTTGAGCCTCGACCGGGTCACGTGCTTCGGCTAAACGGCGCGTCCCCATGAGTTCGTCACGCTCATACGCCGCGCCCTTGTTGCGCATTGCTGGACCGACCGCGCTCGCGCGGCTCGGCATTATCGGCATGGCGCTGGTGGACGTCGTCGTCGTCGGCCAATTGGCGCCAGACGAGTTGCCGCACCAGGCGCTTGGCTGGGCGCCTACCGCTGTGTTTTTGGTGGCGGCCATTGGCTTGCTGCAAGGCGTGCAAGTTCTGGCGGCCCGTTCGCTGGGCGAAGGCAATGTCGAAGGCGCTGGCGTAGCGTTGCGGCGCGGCCTTGTGATTGCTGTGATTGCGGGCATTGCGTCCGCGCTGGCGATGTGGGCTGCGGGGAAAAATCTTTTCACGGTGTTTGGCATTGAGGAAAGTTTGGCCGGGCCTTCGGCGCCGGTGATGTCGGTGCTCGCACTCTCAATCCCGCTGCATCTCATGTACATCGCCGGCACCTATTTTCTCGAAGCGATTAAGAAGCCCGGCATTTCGACGGCCATCATGTGGCTGGCGAACGGTGTGAACCTTGCGCTGAATTTGTGGTGGGTGCCGGAGCATGGCGCGGTGGGCTCTGCGTGGGCGACAGTGGGCGCGCGCGTGTTTCTGGCTGGCGCACTGTTACTGGCGATCTTCATGCTGCGCGAAGGCGCGCGCTATGGCGTGCGCAGAATGGGCGCCGAAGGGCCGAGCTATCGTGCGTTGCTCGCGGTGGGCATTGCAGCGGCTGTCAGCCAGGCGGTGGAAGCGGGCGCGTTTTCGGCCATGACGGTGATCGCGGGGCGCATCGGCGCGGATGTCGTGTCGGCCTATCAGATCATTCTCAATCTGTTGGCGCTCGTTTTCATGTTGGCGCTTGGCATTTCTGCGGCGACGGCCGTGCTCGTTTCCGAAGCGGTGGGGCGCCAAGCGCCGCAAGACGCCGTGCGCGCAGGCTGGACGGGCATTTGGCTCAACGCGATTGCGATGCTGGTCGCGGCGGCGGCAATCCTTGTGTTCGCTGAGCCGATCGGGCGCGTTTACACGGCCGATATCGGGCTCGCGGCGCTCATTGCGTCGCTGATGTGGATCGCAGCACTGGTGCTGTTGCCCGACGGCACGCAGGTCGTCGCCGCATCTGCGTTGCGCGCGCGCAGCGACAATTGGTTTCCGACGTTTAGCCACATCGCCGCCTACGCGGTGGTGATGCCCATTATCGGCTATTGGCTGGCCGAGCACGAGGGCTTGGGTGTTGCCGGGCTTTTGTTCGCGATCTTTTGGTCGAGCGTGCTCAGCGCCGCTGTGTTGCTGGCGCGCTGGTACTTCCTGCGCAATCGCTTGGCGCCGGTAGCGGCAAAATCCAGCGCCTAAGCCGGCGCGCCCAGAATCCAGCCTTCTTCGCGTTCCACGACTTCGCGGCGCGCATCGTCCTTCGCCGGGCCAAACATGGAAGCAAGCTGGCCTTTGTCATCCAGCGCGTTGAAGCGCTCGCACGCAGTGCGGACCTGCGCTTGATCCTTGATCTCGCCAGCGGCTGGTTTGGCGCCCAGCATGCTCGGATAGATTTCCGCGAACACGCACTCGACCTCTGAGAGATCAGGGATCGTCAGCGGCTTCCAGCCGGTCTCAAACGGCCAAAATTTCCCGGCGCGTTTCTCGGCAAGGCGTTTGATTACCGGCAGACCTGTCAGCGCCTGACCACCGACGGAGCCTTGGTAATAAAGCTTCCAGATCGAGGAGGGGCCTTTGATCGCCTGCTCGGCCAAACGAAATTCCGGCAGATCGCTTTGGCCATGCTCGCGCGGGCGCTTTGCCGAAAGCATCGTTTGCTCATCGCGCGCGGGCGCGCCCCAGAAGGGGAACGCTTGGCCCGTCATCAGCCGGTTCATCTTGGCGCCGACTTGGAAGCGGTTGTTGGTGTTGTCTGGCTTGTCCTTCACTTCCTTGGCCGCGAAATCGATCAGCGCGCGCCAGGGTTCGCCGGCGAGCTGCAACGCCGCCGCCGTGCCGCGCGGAAAGCCCAGCGGAAAGTCGAAGCCCACAAGCGTGCGTTCACCTTTGCGCTTCAGATCATCGAGCACATTGGTGAGCAGCTTCTCCGCGTCGGCGCGGGTGGCGGGGTTGTGTGACTCAAACGCCATCTGGAAGCGCACGTTGCGCTTCAGTACGCCAACCCAGATCAGAATCCGGTCCGGTCGTTGGCTTGGAGGCGGCGCTCCAATCGACCATCACATAGGCTTGGAAGAGGCGTTGGCTCATGTCATGCGTGGACCGGTTATGGGCCGGCCTGTCCTGTTTGGCGAAGGTAGAGGGGCGCTTTGCGGGCGCGGGACGTAGGTGCTTTCTTAGCCGAAAACAATATCGGGCCAAGCCAAACCGGGCCGACTGCACCCCGGAGGCGGCCCAGCGCTGGACATTTCGAGCCGGCGCGCCGCATAACCCGGCCCTTCCCGCGACCAGAAGTCGAAAACCCAGAAAACTAAAACAATGTCCATCCGTCTCCGTTTCGCACCGTCACCCACGGGCCGCATCCATGTTGGTAATGTCCGTACGGCGCTGA
This sequence comes from Hyphomonadaceae bacterium JAD_PAG50586_4, assembly GCA_023242925.1. Taxonomy (GTDB): domain Bacteria; phylum Pseudomonadota; class Alphaproteobacteria; order Caulobacterales; family Aquidulcibacteraceae; genus Vitreimonas. Next base: position 1,791,974 of record CP096134.1, read on the forward strand.
TGAATTGGCTGTTCGCTGTCCGCGAAGGCGGGCAGGTGCTGCTGCGGATCGACGACACCGACATTGCGCGCTCGACCAAGGAATTCGAGCAAAGCATCGTCGACGATCTGGCGTGGCTCGGCCTGCCGTGGAGCGAGCGCGCCAACCAATCGCATCGTTTCGACGTCTATGATAGGGCCGCCGACAAGCTGAAGGCGGCGGGCTTGGTCTATCCGTGCTACGAGACGGAAGATGAACTGGACCGCAAGCGCAAGATTGCGCAAGCGACGAACAAGCCGCCGATCTATGATCGCGCCGCGCTGAAGCTGACCGATGCGGATCGCGCCAAGCTTGAAGCCGAAGGCCGTCGCGCGCACTGGCGCTTCAAGCTTTCGGGCGCGCGCAAGGATTGGGTAGATCTCGTGCGTGGGCCGCAATCGATCGATACCGGTTCACTCTCCGATCCGGTGCTGATTCGTGAAGACGGCGCCTTCCTTTACACGCTGCCGAGCGTCGTGGACGATATCGATTTCAAGATCACCCACATCGTGCGCGGCGAAGATCATGTCACCAATTCTGGCGTGCAAATCGAAATCTTTGAAGCGTTGGGCGGCGACGTGCCGGCGTTCGGCCATTTCCCGCTACTCGTCGGCGCGGATGGCAATGCGCTCTCAAAGCGAATTGGTTCGCTGGGCGTTGGTGAACTCGCGGCCGAAGGCTACGAGCCGATGACCATCCTTTCGCACCTCGCCAAGATCGGCACCTCCGATCCGGTGGAAGCGCGCACCAGCTTGGAGCAACTGGCGTCTGAGTTCGCATTCGAGAAAATCGGCCGCGCGCCGGCGCGTTTCGATCCGGAAGAGCTGAAGCGCGTGAACGCCGCGCTGCTGCATCAATACGAATATTCCGCAGTGAAGGATCGCTTGGCGAAGCTGGACGCCGACAAGGGCGAGGCGTTCTGGAACGCTGTGCGCGCGAACCTCGTGCTTTTCCCGGATGTGAAGGCGTGGGTGCAGATCGTTGAAGGTCCGATCGCACCAGTCGTTACCGACGCCGCGTTCGCGCAAGCCGCCGCCGAGGTGCTGCCAAGTGGCGCCTACGACGCAACAACGTGGCCCGCTTTCACCAACGCCGTGAAGGAAAAGACCGGCGCCAAGGGCAAGGCGCTCTTCATGCCGCTGCGCCAAGCGCTGACCGGCATGGACCACGGCCCGGAAATGGCCGCGCTATTTCCGTTGATCGGCGAAGAACGCGCGCGCAAACGTTTGCTCGGGCAATCGGCTTAACGGCTGCGCCCTTCCGGCCCATTCTTTTCCCAGGCTTCGATCGTCGCCCGGGAGAACTGCATCGCCAGCGCTTTGACGCGCATTTGCACGTCTTCGCGGATGGTCTGATACGCAGCGAAATCGTGGGTGATGGAGGCGGCCTCGTGCGCCTTGCTCATCTGCTCTTGGGCGCGAACCATGAACTTGGCGGACGCTTCAACGAAAGCTGAAACGTTGCCGTTCGGATGCATGGCAATATCAAGCACCAACGCCGTACGCTCATCGACAGCGAGGTACATGACGTTCCAATCGTCGTACGGGTAGAGATCGAGCGACGTCATCAAGAAGAGACCCGTCGCGCCGTTCCAGCACGGATCGGGGATCAGGAAGAAGGGGCGCACCTTTGCGCCGGCGAGGCGTGTTTCGATATTGCGTTGCGCGAGGGTGTTGCGCTCTTCGAGGCGGGCGCGCCCTTCCTCAATGCGCGCCGCGATCGAAGCTTCGTTGGGGACGAGATTACTCTCGTCCTCGGGGCTTAGACCCAACTCGCGAAGAAATTTGCCCTTCGGGCCATCCCAGACCTCGTCCGGAATGAGCTTACTCCGGCCATGAGGATCTCTTGACGCTGGCGCAGGCGGCGCGACAGGCGCGCTGCTCGGCGGCGCGGAAGGCGGCTTCTTCCCGAAACTCATGGCCCCGTCCAAAGGCTGACCGAGCGAACGCTAACGCAGCGTCGTTAACCGAAGGTTCAAACTCGCACGGGCGCGGCGAGGGCTTTGAGACAATCTTCGATCGTCCGCACGTTGGCGACGGCTTTGTGAAAGCTGGCTGGGGTCAGATTGGCGTCGATTGTGTGCTGGATCAGGTGGAAGAACGGATCCCAGAAATCATCTTCGGCCAGAAAGACGACCGGCTTGAAGTGCAAATCGAGTCGGCGCCAGGAGAGTGTTTCCACCGCTTCCTCAAGCGTGCCGATGCCGCCGGGCAGCACGACGAACGCGTCTGATTCCTCGAACATGATGTGTTTGCGCTCGTGCATGGTGTCGACCATGCGATGGGGCACCGCGTCGAACACGCGTTCGCGCTGTTCCAAGAAGCGCGGCATGATGCCGAGCACTTCGCCGCCAGCGTCCGAAGCGGCCTTGGCGCAGCGGCCCATCAGGCCCACGCCGCCGCCGCCATAAACGAGACGCAGGCCCTGTTCAGCCAAAGTTGTTCCGAACCGCGTCGCGAGATCGAGATATTCGGGCTTCGTCGTTTCCGACGAACCACAATAGACGCACACGGAACGCACTTTGGCGCCGGGCGTACTGGAATCGGCCATGGGGCTCATCACACTTAGCCAATACGGCGCATTGCGGGCGAAAACCAGCGCGCCTAAGTCCGAACCTTCAAGGATTGTTCCAGATGGCGCGTGGCGAACATAAGCAGGTTGGGCAACCCGAGGCCGCAGCGGACGCCTCGCCGCCAATCGTGCGCACAATCGCACGCCTGATGCGCTTGATCGGCGGCCTCGAGGGGCCTGGATACCGCTTGCGGCTGTGGGCGTCGTTCCTGCTGACATTGTTCGGCAAGGTGCTGGCCGTCTTCTCACCGCTGGTGCTGGCCGATGGCATCAACAGCTTGAGCGCGGGCGATGCGGGCGGTGCGTTGCCGACCTTCATCGGCCTCGCCGGCTTCTGGGCGGCGTTGCGCTTTGCCTCAGCGGCCGGGCCGCAATTGCGCGATGCGATTTTCCAGCCGATCAGCGAAGAGGCGCAGCGCCGCGCCGGCACCAACGTGTTCTCGCACGTGCATAGGCTCTCTGTGCGCTTCCACCAATCAAAGCGCACGGGTTCGGTTTATCGCACCATTGAACGCGGCGTACGCGCGATCGATTTTCTGTTGCGCTTCCTCGCCTTCAATATTGCGCCGACGATCATTGAGCTGCTGCTCGCGGCGGGCGTTCTGGGCTTCAAATACGGCTGGAATTTCTCGCTCATCGCGGCGCTGACGGTGTTGATCTATGCTTGGATCACGTTTGGCATCACGGAATGGCGGCTGAAGCATCGCCGCGAGATGAACGAAGCCGACAGCGAAGCTGCGGGCCGCGCGGTGGATTCTCTGCTCAATTTTGAGACCGTGAAGAGCTTCGCGGCGGAGACGCGCGAAAGTGAGCGCTATGACCGTGCGCTGTCGTCCTATGCGAACGCGGCGGTGAAGTCGAACACATCGCTCGTTATGCTCAACGTGCTGCAGAACCTCGTGATGAACGTGGGCCTAGTGGCGATGGTGCTGGCGGCGGGCTTTTTGGTGGCGCGGGGGCCGATGGGGCCCGGCGACATCACGGCCGTCATCCTGATCATGACGAACCTTTATGCGCCGCTGAACATTTTGGGCTTTGCCTATCGCGAGATCAAACAGACCTCGATCGATATGGAAAAGATGTTCGTGCTGCTGGACGAAGCGCCAGACGTCGCCGATGCGCCGGACGCTGTCGCGCTGAAGCCGGGGCCGGGCGAGGTCGTGTTCGAGCAGGTGGGCTTCGCGCATGAAGGGCGCGATCAAGGGCTCGATGCCGTGTCCTTCGTAGCGCCCGCAGGCAAAACCACGGCGATCGTTGGCCCATCGGGCGCGGGCAAGTCCACGGTGCTGAAACTGCTTTTCCGCTTCTATGATCCGGCGAGCGGCAGCGTACGTATCGATGGCCAGAATTTGCGCGGCGTGACCCAAGCAAGTCTGCGCAGCGCGCTTGGCCTCGTGCCGCAAGACGTTGTGCTGTTCAACGACACGCTCCGCTACAACATCGCTTACGGCCGTCCCGAGGCCTCGCAGGAGGAACTGAATCAAGCTGCCTCGCGTGCGCAATTGCTCACTTTTATCGAAAGCCTGCCGCAGGGCTGGGACACGCGTGTCGGTGAGCGCGGCTTGAAGCTCAGCGGCGGCGAGAAGCAGCGCGTTGGCATCGCGCGCGTCGTGTTGAAAGATCCGACCATCCTGATCTTGGATGAAGCGACATCCTCGCTCGACAGCGGCACTGAGGCCGAAGTCCAAGATGCGCTGGAAGAGGCTTCACGCGGCCGCACCACGCTTGTTGTGGCGCACCGTCTCAGCACGATCGCCAATGCCGATCAGATCGTCGTGCTTGATCACGGCCGCGTCGTCGAACGCGGCACGCATGCAGCGCTGATCGCCAAGGACGGGCTCTACGCGGGCTTATGGAGGCGTCAAGCCGAAGAGCCGGAGAACGTCGCAGCGGAGTAATATGCTTGCGCGAAGGCAAGTCAGCGGTGCGAGGCCATGCTAGCCGTGGCGCATGGAAGTAAGCACGGACGACATCATCACCCGCATCCGCACGCTTGAAGCAGAGCTTGAGGCGGAGTTTGCGCGCCGTCGTGCGGGGTTGCGCTACGGGATCGAGCGTGGGCGTGTTTTATTTGAGCAGGAGGTGGCGCGCCGACACGCTGAGTTGCGGACGCACCTGGCGCGTTATGTGTTCACGGCGCGCCCTCTGGTCGTGCTGACGGCGCCCATCATCTATTCGCTGATCATTCCGTTCGCGATCCTCGACGTTTGGGTGTCGCTGTACCAGGCGGTGTGTTTTCGCGTGTACGGGATCCAGCAGGTCAAGCGCGCGAAATACATGATCTTTGATCGCGCTGGGCTCAAATATCTTAATGCGCTGGAAAAGCTGAACTGCGCCTATTGCTCCTACGCCAATGGCGTCATTGCGTATGTGCGTGAAGTTGGCGCCCGGACCGAGCAATATTGGTGTCCGATCAAGCACGCGCGCCGCGCGTATGGTGCGCATCCACGTTATTCGCGCTTTGCGGAATATGGCGATGCCGACATTTACCACGCGACTTTGCGGGAGGGACGCAAAGCGCTCACGGGCGAACCAGACTAATTCACCACGCCCTTTCTGAAATCCCGCGCCACCACCTTCGCTGCATTGTGACCCGGCGCGCCGGTCACGCCGCCGCCGGGGTGGGCGCCAGCGCCGCACATATAGAGGCCGGCGATCGGGGCGCGATAATCGCCGTGGCCGAGCACGGGGCGGGCGCTGAAGAGCTGATCGAGCGACAGGCTGCCGTGCATGATGTCGCCGTTCACAAGGCCGAACGTGCGCTCCAGGTCGAGCGGCGACATGATCTGACGGGCGAGCACGCTCTTGGCGAAGCCCGGCGCGTGCTTGTCGACTGTGGCAATCATCAGATCGGCGACTTCGTCGCGGTGGTCGTCCCAGGAGCGGCCGCCGGAGAGTTGCGGCTGGACGTGCTGGCAAAAGAGGCTGGCGACGTGTTGGCCGGGCGGGGCGAGGCTATCGTCGAGCGTCGATGGGATCAGCATTTCCACGATCGGTTCGCGCGACCAGCCGAACGCGCGCGCATCGTCGTAAGCCTTCTCCATATAACGCATCGAGGGGGCGATGATGATGCCGGCGGTGAGGTGATCGCCCGGCTCTGGCTTCGAGGTGAAACGGGGCAATTCTGAAAGCGCGACGTTCATCCGGAACGTGCCCGAGCCGTTGCGATAGCGCGTGATGCGCTCTTGGAAGTCGGCAGGCAGCGCGCCCTCTGGCACGATGCGCTCGAAGAATAGTTTTGGATTGAGGTTCGAGATCACGGCCTTCGCGCGCAGCACCTCGCCCTTCGCCGTGACCACGCCGCGCGCATGCGAAGTTTCGCCAACGCGCACGCCGCCGGCCATTTGCGCGACATTGTCGATCACGAGTTCTTTCACCGGGACGCCGGTGCGGATTTCAACGCCGCGCTCGCGACAGCACGCGGCCATCGCTTGCGTGATCGCGCCCATGCCGCCGATGGCGTGGCCCCAGAGGCCCTTCTTGCCGTTCACTTCGCCGAAGACGTGGTGCAGCAGCACGTACGCTGAACCTGGCGTGTAGGGGCTCGCATAATTGCCGACGATCGAGTCAAAGCCGAAGAGCGCTTTGATCGGATCGCTCTCGAACCAGCCGTCGAGCCAATCGCCGGCGCTCTCTGAGAAGAGATCGAGCAGATCGCGCTTGGCGGTGATGTCGAGTTTGTTGAGGCGCCCGCCAAGTTCGGCTGCGCGCAACGCTTCCTCAATGCCGCGCACGAGGCCGTGCTCGATCAGGTTCGGCGGTTGTTCCAGCAGCAGCCCACGCACGACGTCGGCGATCACTTCAAGGCGGCGCTCATATTCGGACAAACGCGTCGCGTCGTGGTTGGAAAAGCGCGCCACTTCATTTTGCGTGATGCCTGGCGCGGACATGAAATATTGCCCGTCCGGGAGCGGCAGGAAGTTTGAAACTTTGCGCTCTACGATGCGCAGACCGTGGCGATGCAGATCGAGGTCCTTGATCACTTTCGGGTTCAGCAGCGAGACGGTGTAGCTCGCCACCGAATTGCGGAAGCCTGGATGAAATTCTTCCGTAACGGCTGCACCGCCGACGACATCGCGGCGCTCCAGCACCAGCACCTTGAGTCCGGCCTCGGCCAGATAAGCCGCGCAAACCAGGCCGTTATGGCCCCCGCCAACAATGATTACGTCATGCATGGCCCGGGTCATGGCTTGGAAAACGCCATGCCGCAAGCATACTCACGCGCCTTGGCGTGCGGCGGCTTTGCTGGTTTGGGCGGCGCCCATCCGGCCGCCGCTCAAGACCTGCGCTGCGTTCGGTGCGACTTGCGCTAGCGCATTGCCGAGCAGGATTGTGCCGCCCAGGACCAGGAAGGGCTGTGCGATCAGGAAAACTGGGTAGAGCGGCGAGCCAAGCGGGCCAGTGACCAAGCCAATGAGCGGGCCAAACAGCCAGATCATGATCATGTGCGAACAGAACAGCAGAAACATATAGGGCTCAAGCGCCTTCACGCGCTCTGCGAATTTCGATTCCGAGATCGCCCATGCCAAGCGCCAGAAGAACGCGGCCGCCCCCAATCGCAGCACGAGATCGGCGCTTGCGTGCGCAGGGCGCGGCAGAGGCCCTGCGCCATACATAACCCAAGCCTTCAGACACGCGGTCGCCACGAACAACATTGCGAGCAGCGCGATAGGTTTAGCTGCGACCTTTTCAGCAAGATCGCCGCGGCGCGCCAGAATGCCGATCAGCAGAAATACGAGGATCGACGGGCGCAGCAGCAGGACGAATTGGAATTCGGTGATGCTCCACGTCAATGCAACACCCAGCACGCCAAGCAACGCCCACGACGGCAGGCGCACGAGAAACGGCACGAACAACATGCAAACGAAAAGATCGCGCAAGAACGGCATCTGCACGTTGATGTCGTTGGGCTGAGTGAAGGCGAACAATTCTTCGATCGTCCACAGCCACTCGCGCGGCGCGGGCGCGGCGAGCAGGCCTCCGAACGCCAAGCCGCCGACAATGGCGATGGAGAGCCCGTTCCACAGCAGCATCGGCGTCAGCACCGTGCGCGCTTTGTTGGCGGCGAAGCTGCCCCAATTTTGATTGAGCGCTGAACTTGCCGCCAGCCAACCCGCGACGATGCTGAGCAACGGCACGGCGCTACGGCCGAGGAATTCCATGAGCTGCCAACGCAGCACGCCCTGTGCAGTGTGCGCGGCTTCAACGAGATGGGCGTAGTTGAGGCCGGTCCAGGCATGCGCGTAGACCATGCCGGTGATGCAGATGACCCGCGCCACCGCGATCGTGTCCGACATGCGCCGCGTGGGGCGGCGCAGCGCCCAGTCCAAATGCGATGCGGTCATAAGATCCCTGTTCCAGCACGCTTGGCTGTTCCCGGGGCGGCGCTCAACCTGTTTAACCGCATAGCGCGAATGCGCCGCAGCAATGCCCGCGCAATAGGCAAAACAAAACCCCGCCGGCCGTCGCCTGCGGGGTTAGAAAATCCAACCAACACTGAAAGATGCAAAAAGGAGAATGGCTCCCCGGGTAGGATTCGAACCTACGACCGATCGATTAACAGTCGATTGCTCTACCACTGAGCTACCGAGGAACATTTCTCGTCGCGACCTCCAGGGCCGCGAAGGCGCGCTTCCTACCAAGTTCGGCTCCCGCGGGAAAGCCCTGTGTGAAGTTCAATTTTCACCTTGGTCAGCAAGCCCTAAACGAAAACGAGGGCCCCTTGCGGGGCCCTCGAAGGCGTTGGGTATGGTGGGGTGTCTCCAAGGGAAGACAAGGTGAATATCGCCCTAATCGGTAAAGGAAGCGTAAATGGCGAACGCCGCGTTCACCAACATCGCCAAAGTGTTGCTTTGTAGGGGAATTATTCTGGAAGGACTTGGAGGCCTCGCCGAGAATCGAACTCGGGTGCGCGGATTTGCAGTCCGCTGCGTCACCACTCCGCCACGAGGCCAAGTCCTGCGCAGTCGCGCTGGGGCGGCACTCCTAGGCGCGTCATATGGAATCGGTCAAGGCGGACGCCGCTTTCCATGCGCAAATTCAGGTTGATCCCGCCGCCCTCGAAGGCCGAGCACGAACGCGCCCGTATCTGGGCCGCCGGCGCTTTAGCCGTGCTCGCGCTTTTTATGCTGATGCTGCTGATCGGGTCACCGCCGCCGCAAGAGGCGGATCTGATGCCGCCGGCGCTTCGGACGGCGCAAATAACGGTCTTTGAAGATGATGTTGCGGCCTGCCGTGCGGCGTTGGAGGGCGCGGGCTTTGAGACGGAGCGCTTGCCCGACCTGCAGGAAGGGCGCTGCGGCTACGACGATGCGGTCGAGCTCATCCAATCCGTACACGCCTATTCAGAGCCGGTGGCGACGACATGCGCGGTGGCGGCGGCGTTGGTGCTTTGGGAGCGCGACGTGGTCTCGCCGGCTGCCGAGAGGCGGTTTGGCCAGGCTGTCACCCGGATCGAGCTTGCGGGCGCCGCCTATGCCTGCAGGCCGATCGCGGGGCGCCGAGACGGCCGGCTGAGCGAACATGCCGGCGCCAACGCCGTGGATATTGGCGGCTTTACGCTGGCGGACGGCCGCACGGTGACGGTGGCGGCTGGCTGGCGCGGGTCCCAAGCCGAGCGTGCGTTCCTGCGCGACGTGCGGAACGGGGCGTGTGACTATTTCCAGGCCGTCCTTTCCCCGACTACAACCGTGCGCACCGCGACCACCTGCATTTCGACCTCGGTCGAGACGATATGTGTCGCTAGGGGCGCCCCGCGTCACGGGGGACGCTTGCGGTTCGCGCCGGGGCGGCTTAACCGGGCGGATAAGGAGCAGATTCATGGATTTCGCGCGCGCCCGCGACATGATGGTCGAAAGCCAAGTCCGCACGGCGGACGTGACGGACCCGCGCATCGCGCACGCCATGCGCACGCTGCCGCGCGAACGCTTCGTGCCGGTGCAGAAGCGGGCGATCGCTTATGGCGATCTCGAAGTTGAAGTGGCGCCGGGCCGCTTCCTGATGCGGCCGCGCGATTTGTCTAAGCTGTTGCAAGCGCTTGCGCCGCAACCGCATGAACGCGCTTTGGAAATCGCAGGTGCTACGGGCTACGGCGCGGCGGTGTTGGCGACGATCTGCAAAGAGGTGGTCGCACATGACATCAACCCAGACCTTTCCTTCACGGCGCGCGCCACGCTCGAATCTTGCGGCCTTACCAATGCGAAAGCCGTGACGACAGCCGCTGCTGAAGGCTGGCGCGATGACGGCTTGTACGATGTGATCCTGTTGAACGGCGCAGCGGAGGTTGTTCCCGACGCCTGGCTCGAACAGCTTGCGCCTGGCGGCCGTTTGGGCGTGATCGTGCGCCAGGGCGCTGCGGGTTCAGCGCAGATCTACACGCGCGCTGATGATACGGTTGCGTATCGCACCGCGTTTGACGCGGCGCCGCCGGTCGTCACTGGCCTGCAAAAGCCCGCTGTTTTCGCGCTTTAGAGTTAGCTTGCGTTAGCCAAGCGAAACGAGCGCTTATTAACGTCCTCTTATTTTATCGGACGCAACGCTGCGCTTGCTTTCGCGCGGTCGATTCTTGTCCGCATGCGCGCGCATTCGCGCACGTGCATTGATGGACGGGAATCAATCGCATCAATAACCTTCCTGCGAGTCACGCGACTCGTTTGAACTCACGAGGCAGGAAATGGCGCTGCAGGACCCGCAAGCCGAACCTTCAATGGAAGAGATTTTGGCGTCGATCCGCCGGATCATCTCCGAAGAAGAACAGGCGCCCGCGCCGGAGCCCGTTCTTGACCTTACCCAATCGGACACGCCCGCGCCGGCGCCTGTGGCCGCTGCAGCCCCCGCCGATGGCGAGCGATGATGACATCGTGTTCGACGAGGAGCCGTCGCCGGAGCCGGCCTATGAAGCGCCAGTCGCCGCAGCGCCCGTTTATACCCCGCCGCCGAGCATTGATCTGTCGGGCGTCGACACCATCCTGTCGCAACCGAGCGCCAGCGCCGCTGCGGGCTCGATGGCCAGGCTTGCCGGCTCGTTGCGCATCTCGGACGCGCCAAACCAGACCATCGAAGGCGTGGTCCGCGAACTGCTGAAGCCGATGCTGAAGGATTGGCTGGATAAGAATTTGCCAGCGATCGTTGAATCGCGCGTCGAGGCCGAGCTGGAACGGATCGCCCGCCTGGCGCGGTAGGTTCAAAGTTCTGTGAGATTTGAAACGCCTCGATCTCTCGGTCGGGGCGTTTCGTCATTCCTGGGCAATCGGAGGAGCAGCGGCCCTGGGTCCCGGGTTCTCGCTGCGCGAGCCCCAGGATGACGAGAGAGAGGTTGCCCCTCTCGCATTGCAGCATCCCGGCCTGCTATAGGCTCCAGATGATCGATACGACGTTTAATCCGAAGGAAGTCGAGCCGCGCTGGAGCGAGGCTTGGGAGAGGTCTGGCGCTTATAAGCCGAAGGACGAGCCGAACGCCGAGGCGTTCTGCATCGTCATCCCGCCGCCGAACGTCACGGGCTCCCTCCATATCGGCCACGCGCTCAACAACACGCTGCAGGATGTGCTCTGCCGCTTCGAGCGGCTGCGCGGCAAGAACGTGCTCTGGCAGCCCGGCATGGATCACGCCGGCATCGCCACACAGATGGTGGTCGAGCGCCAACTCGCGCAAGCCGGCAAGAATGAAGATCGCCGTTCGCTCGGTCGCGAAGAATTTCTGAAGCGGGTTTGGTCGTGGAAGGAAGAATCCGGCGGGATGATCTTCCAACAGCTGCGCCGCTTAGGCGCCTCGTGCGATTGGTCGCGCGAGCGCTTCACGATGGACGAAGGCTTGTCGGCCGCGGTGCTGAAGGTTTTCGTGCAGCTCTACAAAGAGGGCCTCATCTACAAGGACAAGCGCCTTGTGAATTGGGATCCGCATTTTGAAACCGCGATCTCCGATCTCGAAGTTGAGAACAAGGAAGTCGCCGGTCATTTCTGGCACTTCAAGTATCCGCTGGAGAACGGCGAGACCTACCAATTCCCGATCGCCTACGACGAAGAAGGCAATCCTGCGGAATGGGAAACGCGCGATTACATCGCCATCGCCACGACGCGTCCGGAAACGATGCTGGGCGACGGCGCAGTGGCTGTGCATCCGAGCGACAAGCGCTATGCGCCGATCGTCGGCAAGAAGGTGCTGCTGCCGCTGGCCGATCGCTACATCCCGATCATTGCGGATGAATACCCTGATCCGGATTTCGGCTCTGGCGCGGTGAAGATCACCGGCGCGCACGATTTCAACGACTACAAGGTCGCGCGTGCGCACAATCTGCCGATGTATATCCTGATGGATACGAAGGGCCGCATGGCCGACGCTGCGCACGTTCCGGCGAAGTATCGCGGGCTCGATCGCTTTGAAGCGCGTAAACAAGTTGTGGCCGACATCGAAGCGCTGGGGCTTCTGGCGGGCGTTGAAAACAAGAAGATCATGCAGCCCTTTGGCGACCGCTCCGGCGTCGTCATCGAGCCGATGCTGACCGACCAATGGTATGTGAACGCCGGCGAACTGGCGAAGAACGCGATCGCTGCGGTCGAAGACGGCCGCACCAAATTCGTGCCGGAAGCGTGGACGAAAACGTACTATCAATGGATGCGCAACATCGAGCCTTGGTGCGTCTCGCGCCAACTCTGGTGGGGCCACCGCATTCCGGCGTGGTACGGACCGGACGGCCACGTGTTCGTTGAACTGAGCGAAGGCGAGGCGAAAGCTGCCGCGAAGCAGCAATACGGCAAGGAGGTGGAGATTCTGCCAAGACGAAGACGTGCTCGACACCTGGTTCTCGTCGGGCCTGTGGCCGTTTTCGACCTTGGGTTGGCCGGAGAAGACGAAGGAGCTTGATCGCTTCTATCCGACGTCCACGCTCGTCACCGCGCACGACATCATCTTCTTCTGGGTCGCGCGCATGATGATGCTGGGCATGCACTTCATGAAGGAAGTCCCCTTCCATGAAGTCTATATCCACGCGCTGGTCCGCGACGCAAAGGGCCAGAAGATGTCCAAGTCCAAGGGCAACACAATGGACCCCTTGGACCTGATCGATAAGTACGGCGCCGATGCGCTGCGCTTCACGCTAGCGGCGATGGCGGCGCAGGGGCGCGACATCAAACTCAGCGAACAGCGCATCGAAGGCTATCGCAATTTTGGCACCAAGCTCTGGAACGCCGCTCGCTTCGCGCAGATGAACGAATGCGCGGTGTGGGACAGCTACGACCCGCGCTCGCCACAGCAGATTGTCAACAAATGGATCATCGGCGAAACCGCAAAGGCGGTGGCGTCCGTGACGCGCGAATTGGAGGCGCGGCGCTTCAATGAAGCGGCGGGCGCGCTCTATAAATTCGTGTGGAACGTCTATTGCGATTGGTATCTCGAATTCATCAAGCCATTGCTGAACGGTGAAGACGAAGCCGCCAAGCTTGAGACGCGCCGCTCGGCCGCTTGGGTGCTCGATCAAATCCTGATCATGCTTCACCCGTTCATGCCCTTCATCACCGAAGAGATTTGGACGCGCATGGGCGAATACGGCCACAAGCGCGAGCGCATGCTGATCGTGGAAAATTGGCCGCGCATGGGGGCGATCTGATCGACGCAGACGCCGAAGCCGAGATCGATTGGATGGTGCGCCTTATTGAAGAGACACGCTCCACCCGCTCCGAACTCAACGTGCCGGCTGGCGCGAAGATTCCATTGCTGTTGATTGGCGCCGATGTTGCGACCGAGGCGCGGCTGGAGCGTTACCAAGATCTGATCGATCGCATGGCGCGGCTCGAATATTCGACCAGCGCCAAGGACGCGCCCAAGGGCTCGGTCACGTTCGTGCTTGACGGCGCTACCGTGGCGTTGCCGCTGGAAGGTGTGGTCGATCTGCCGGCGGAATCCGCGCGCCTCGCCAAGGAGATCGGCAAACTTGAAGCGGAAATCGGCAAGATGGACGCGAAACTGAACAACGCCGAATTCATCAAGAAGGCGCCCGAAGAGGTTGTCGAAGAATTGCGCGAGCGGCGTGAGGACGCGACCACGACGGCCGCGAAGCTCTCGCACGCGCTAAAGCAGATTGGTGGGACCGCGTAATGCGCATCTTCGTCACCGGCGCGTCGGGATTTGTTGGCGGGGCGGCGACGCAGAAACTTGTCGCGGCTGGGCACGTTGTCCGCGCCATGTCGCGCTCGGAGGCATCCGACGCAAAGATCGTAGCACTCGGCGCCAAGCCGGAGCGTTGCGATCTGGAGGACATAGAAGCTGCGCAGATCGGCGATGCGGAGGCCGTGGTTCATTGCGCCGCGTTTGTGGAGCAATGGGGGCCGCGCGACGCATGGAAGCGCTTCAATGTCGATGGCACGGCGCGCATGCTGGTCGCGGCGCGCGAAGCGGGCGTGAAACGCTTTGTGCACATCAGCACCGAATCCGTGCTGTGGCGCGGACAGCACCTACGCGGCGCTGACGAAACCTACCCGCTGGCGCCGAACTCGCCCTATCCCTACGCGGCCACCAAAGCTCAGGCCGAACTCCTGGTGCGCAAGGCCAATGGCGCGCCACTGGAGACGATTATCCTGCGCCCGCGCTTCATCTGGGGGCCGGGCGATACGACGTTGCTGCCCACGCTCGAACATATGGCCAGGACCGGTCAATGGAGTTGGGTCAATGGCGGGCGGGCGATGACGTCGACGACGCACATCGCCAATCTCGTGCACGCAATTGAGCTTGCGCTGACGCGCGGGCGCGGCGGTGAGGCTTATTTTATCCTCGACGACGGCGTGCGCTCCATGCGCGAGATCATCTCCGGCATTGCCGGCGCACGTGGCATTTCGCTGCCGGATAGAAGCATTCCATCGTGGTTGGCGGATTTCGTCGGCGCAGCGTGCGAGTTTTCCTGGCGCAATCTCGCCCTCAAAGGCGAGCCGCCGCTGACGCGCTTCTCGGCCATGATCCTCTCGCGCGACAGCATCCTAAAAGATAGCAAAGCGCGCGCCGAGATGGGCTATGCGCCGGTGATCAGCGGGGATGAGGGTTTGCGCCAATTGGCGCGCATTTAAGTTCCTGGCTGCACGTATGGGATCGCGGCAAAGAACTCGCGCTCCCATTGGCGCGGATCGTTTTCCACGCGTGTGGCGGTGTCGAAGATCATCGTCTCGCGCGTGGGCAAGGTGTGGGCGCCCAATTTGGGATCGACGCGCAGTTCGGATCGCCAGTGCGCGCAAAGGCGATGAACGCATCCATTATGCGTGAGGACATCGCTTCGCCCGCCTCGGTGCGTTCGACGATGAAGCTCGACGCTTCCAGATTGGCGAACACGAGTGGGATATCCAGCGTGTGCGGCGCGCGGAAGATGCCGTTCTCGCGGGGGCTGCGCCAATCGAGCTGATACACATAAGCTGGCGCGCCGGCGCGAGCGCGCTCCTCGGCCTCGATCACTTGCCCACGCCAGGAGCGTGCGGCGGTGGAGGCGGCGAAATACACTTCCTACGGCGTCCAAGCGGGAAAGTGTTGGCGATAGGCGGCGACGACGTGCGCAGGGTCGGTGTCGATGCGCATTTGCGTGGCGAGCGCAGGCGGCACGTGCTCCCAGGCGAAGTTAAACGGCGCGCGTTCTTGACCGGTGAATCCGCGTGTCTCGTCTCGCGTGTTACCGAGCATCATCGGGATGTGCAACGATTGCGGCGCGGCGTCCGGATAGAACGGATGCCGGTGGAGATGCACGAAATCCAGCACTGGGCCGAAATAGAGCCCGCTATTGTCTAGGATAGGATCGCGCGCACTTTGTGCTTCGACGAGGCGCGGCACAGGCAACGTGCGCAATTGCTCAACATCGCCACGCGCGAGCCCCAGCGCTTCCATAAAGGCGAGCGTGCGCTTCTCTGCATTGAGCGGGCCGGAAGCGGTGACTTGCTGTCCGCTCATGGTCGCTGCGCGATGAAAGAGGCCAGCCGCCGCCGGTTGCGCCATCATGGTCGCGATCTTGGCGCCGCCGCCGGACTGGCCGAACACCATCACGCAATTGGGATCGCCGCCGAATTCTGCGATGTTCTCCTGCACCCAGCGGAGCGCCAATATGATATCGAGTTGGCCGGCATTGCCGCTGTCTGGGAAATCGCCGAGCCGCGCGAGCGAAAGATACCCGAAGGCGTTGAGGCGGTGGTTGATGGTCACGACCACGACATCGCCGCGTTGGCACAAGCGCGCGCCGTCGTACATCGGATGCGAACCGGAGCCGGACGAATAGGCGCCGCCGTGAACGTAAAACATCACCGGCCGGCGCGCGTTGTCGCGCAAGCCGCGCGTCCAGACGTTGAGGAAGAGGCAGTCTTCGCTTTGCGCTTCGTCATCGCCGCCCCGTTGCGGCGAAGCGGGGCCGTACGCGAGTGCGTCGCGCACGCCAGACCAACGCCGCGGCGCGAGTGGGGCTTGGAAGCGTCGGGGCGCGGTATCGGCGCCATAGCGCACGCCCTTGAACGCATGCACGCCATCGATCGTCGCGCCGCGCACGCGACCGTGCTGGGTGCGCGCGATGGGCGCGGCTTGCGCGTACGCGGAAGCGGGCGCTGCGGCGGCGAGCGAGGCGGCCAAAAGGGCGCGGCGGTCAATCTGCATGGTCGAAACTTACGCCTCCGAAAACCGGTGGCAATAGGCGCGCGACACGGGGCAGGCTACGTAGGAGCCGAAGGGAATCGCCGTGGAAGCACAGACGCAAAATATCGACCTCGCCCACCTCGACGACGCGACGTTCAACCGCCTCTACAAAGAGCGGATCGAGCCGTGCTTCCATGAAAATGAGGCGGGGCGGCTCGAAGCGGTGCGCCAGTTCAAGCAACGCTGTCTGATCGCGGCGGCGGTCGCTCTGGGCCTTGTAGTCATCGCGGGCCTTTGGACGCGGGACTGGAGTGCGGGCCTCGTCTTTGCGTTCATGGCGGCGATTGGCGGCGGGATCATCGCCTATCAGCCGCTGGCTAAACTCGGCAGCAAGCTAAAGCGGGAATATTGCGCGGCGATCGCCACGGCGATGGGCGCGAGTTACCAGATCGCCGCCTTCGCGCCGCCAGCGCTTGAACGCATCAAGGCGCTGCGCCTGCTCCCTGGCTATCAACGGTCGAATTTTGAGGACCTGTTCAGCGGCGCGCACAAGGGTGCGCGGTTCGAACTCTACGAGGGCCACCTCGAACAGCGCACAACGGATAGCAAAGGCCGCACGCGCTATAGCACTGTGTTTCGCGGCCAGCTGATCCGCATGCACTTCCCGATTGAGTTTCTCGGCGTCACCATCGTTCGGCGCGATGCGGGTGTGTTCAATATGTTCGGCGGCGGCGACATTGAGGGGCGAAAGCTTGAGCGTGTTCGCCTTGTTGCGTCGGAGTTCGAGAAGGCGTTCGAGGTCTGGGGTACTGATCAAGTAGAAGCGCGCTATCTGCTGCATCCGGTGATGATGGAGCGGCTGATCGCACTTGAGACCGGCCTGCACGGCAAGCGCATTCGCTGCGCGTTCGAGAATGGCGATCTGCTCGTCGCCGTCGAAGGCGGCAACCTCTTCGAGCCGGGCGATCTGTTTAAGCCGCTCGTAGATCCTCGCGCGCGCGGCGCATCGTTGATGAGATCGCGAGTGTGGTGAAAGTGATGGATCAGGTGCTGACGGCGCAAAACACGCGGCCACGCTGAGATGGATGCGTTTCCGGTCGAGCCCTCGGTCATTCTGCCGTTCCTGCTGGCGGTGAGTCTGATCGAACTCACGCCGGGGCCGAACATGGGCTATCTCGCCGCGCTTTCCGCGAGCGAGGGACGGGTCGCGGGTTTTAAAGCGGTGCTTGGCGTCACGGCGGGGCTTGCTTTCTACATGCTGCTCGCGGTGTTCGGCGTGGCCGAATTGATCGCTGCGGCGCCGCTTGTGTACGGCGCGTTGCGTTGGGCCGGCGTTCTCTACCTGCTCTATCTGGCGTGGGAGGCTTGGCGCGGCGCGGTTGAGACTTCGCCTGGGCATGCGCGCGACGTCGATCACCAACCATTCTGGCGCGGCCTCATCGCCAATGTGCTCAACCCCAAAGCCGCCGTCTTCTATGTGACCCTGCTGCCGGGCTTCATCGCGGACGACCACGCCGCATTTTGGCTGCAAGCGCTGATTCTCGGTTCGGCGCATCTGGTGATCGCATTCGTAGTCCACGGCCTGATCGTGTTGGGCGCGGCGCGCGCGGGACAAGTAATCGCCGCAACTTCAAACGCATCTACAGCGCGTCGTGCGCTCGCGCTGGCAATTGCGGCGATTGCGCTCTGGCTTGCGTGGGAGACGCGCTAATCAAAGATCGACGATCGCGCCGCGACCGGCTTCGTCGCCGATGGCGATGCGTTGGCCGTCTGCGCTCCAGGCCAATGCGCTGACCGCGCCTTCGCCCGCTTCGTCAAGCTCCATGCCCATGCTGTCGGCGAAGCGCACGACCAGCGCTGCGCCGTCCGAATAGCCGATCGCCAGCACTTCTTCGGTCGGATGGAACGCCACGGCCGTGACCAAAGCGTCGCGTTCGCCCGGCTGCAGCGGTGGTTTGCCTTGCGGCCCGAGCTTGCCGACGAACGGCCACACGATCGCGGCGTTCGCGCCGGACGTGGCGAGCCAGCGGCCGCGTTTGTCCCAGGCGAAGCTACGCGTCTTTGACGGGTAGCCGTCCATGCGCAGATCGGTTTTCTCCGGCATGCGCCAACCGTGCAGTGAATTTTCCTGCATGCCAGTGATGATGTACTGAGCGTCGGGCGAAATAGAGATGGCGAGGTGCGAGCCTTGCCAATTCAGCGGCACGCCTTTGTCGTCCGCGGTGAGCACGTAACGCAACGTCGCGCCGTTATAATGGCTCGCGGCCAAGCGCCGGCCCTTCGCATCGATCGCCAAGCCGCCAATGCTGGTAGGATAGGCAAAGCGATGTGTTTCCTTGTCGGCCTGGAAGACAATCGCTTCCTTGCCCACGCCAGCAACGATGAGATTGGTCGCCGCACTCGTGACGAGGTGATCGACCCATTTTCGACCTTCAGCGAGCGTGTGCACCTCGCCACTCGGCGCGATCGTCTTGAGGCGGCCATCGTCGCCGCCGGTGACGATGCGTTTGCCGTCGGGATGGAGCGCAGCGCTTAAAATGACGCCGTCATGCGCTTCGATGCGACGCGTCTCCCCTTCGCGGGGGCGACAAACACATTGCCGTCGCTCAGCGTGAAGAGGGCCTCGTCGCCGATCCAATGGACCGACGTGGCGCCGACGCCGATCGCCAGGCGTCGGCCAGTTTCGTAAACTTGCGCGGTCACGCTGCGCAGGCCGCGAAGGCAGTTTCGAGTTCGGCACGGTCAAGATTGCGGCCAATGAAGACCAGACGCGAGATGCGCTTCTCATCGTCGCGCCAATCGCGCTGTGTATCGCCCTCGATGATCATGTGCACGCCCTGGACGACGAAGCGCTTGGGCTCGTCCGGGAACGCGATGATGCCTTTCAGACGCAGAATGTCCGGGCCGCGCTGCTGGGTGATGTCGTTCAGCCAGGGCAGTAGCTTTTGCGGGTCGATCAGTTTCTCAGTTGAGAGCGAGACGCTGGCGATGCCGGAGGCGGCGACGTGGTCGTGCTCATCGTGGTGATGACGGTGGTGATCGTGCCCATGATGATCATGGTCGTGATGCGCGCAGGCATCGTCGCAATTGTGATCGGGCAGGAAGTGCGGATCGATTTCGGTGACACGATCCAGATCGAACGCGCCGACGTCCAGGATCTTATCGAGCCCGATGTCGCCGCGATTCATGCGGTGGATGCGGGCGGTGGCGTTCACAGCGCGCACCTTGCGTTCCACGTCGGCGAGTTCTTCCGGTGAGACGAGATCGGTCTTGTTCAGCAGGATCACGTCGGCGAAGGCGATCTGCTCTGCCGCTTCTTGTTGGCTCGCAAGCTGGCCCGCGACGTGCTTGGCGTCCACCACCGTCACGATGGCATCGAGCTTGGTTTTCGTGCGCACATCCGCATCGACGAAGAAGGTCTGCGCCACCGGCGCCGGCTTCGCCAAACCAGTGGTCTCTACCAGGATCGCGTCGAAGCGGCCTTTGCGCTTCATCAAGCCCTCGATGATGCGGATCAAATCGCCACGCACCGTGCAGCAGACGCAACCATTGTTCATCTCGAACACTTCCTCGTCGGCGTCGACGATGAGGTCATTGTCGATGCCGATCTCGCCGAACTCATTGACGATGACGGCGTATTTCTTGCCGTGCTGCTCGCTCAGGATGCGGTTCAGCAAGGTGGTTTTACCCGCGCCCAGGAAGCCTGTGAGCACGGTAACGGGAACTGGCTGGGTCATGGCCTCTAGATAGCTATTCCGGCGCCCAGCGCCAGCGGCTAGGGTGCGGCCAAAGGTGGGGAGAGCCGGCATGAGCTGGAAGCGGTGGATTCTGCTGATCGGAGGCGGCCTGATCTCCGCAGCCATCCTGGGGGCGGGCGTCCTCGCCTATTTGATCCTGCGGCTGGATATCCGGGCCGAGGTCGAGCGGGCGGTCGAGAACGGAACCGGGCGCGACCTGACCATCGCCGGTGATGTGGGTTTGAGCTTCTGGCCGGTGCTGGGTTTGCGGGCTGAGCAGGCGACTTTGGCCAACGTGGAGGGCGGCCGCGCGCCAGCTTTCATCACCGCCGACGAGATCGATATCGGCGTTGAGCTACGCCCGCTTCTGGACCGCCAAGTCGTGGTCAGCCGGCTGGTGCTGCAGCGGCCGAACATCGCGCTCGAAGTAAACGGCGAAGGGCGCCCGAACTGGATCCTCGCGCCGCGTCGGCCAGAAGGGCAAACGCCCCCGCCAACGACAAATCCGTCGCCAACACCAACGCCGGCTCCGAGGCCCGTCGATGTGGCGCAAACGCGCTTGCGCGAAATCCGCATCGTCGATGGTGAAGCGAGCTTCTTCGATGCGCGCCGCGGCGTGGGCTGGGTCGTTGGCGATGTTGATCTGACCACCGCGTTCGCCGGCATGGACGAGCCGATGCAGGTCAGTGGCTCTGTGCGCTATGCCGACAAGCCGGTTGAACTCGAATTGATGATGGGCCGGCCCAGCGCCTTGACGCGTGGCGAGCGCATGCCGCTCAACATCGATGTCGAAAGCGAATTGCTGAGCATGCATTTCGAAGGGCAGACATTAGCTGCCTCCGGCGAAATCGCGGGCCTCGTGCGTGCGTCGGGGCCGAGCTTACGGCAGCTGGCGGCCTGGAGCGGTTCGCCGATTCAAGGCGGCGTTGGGCTTGAAGCCTTCGCCGTCTCCGGCCGCATGGAAATCGCAGGCGGGCGCTATGCGTTTTCCAATGCGGGCTTTGCGCTTGATCTCATCCGAGGACGCGGCGATTTCGTGCTCTCGTCCTTGCGCAACAAACCCTATCTCAGTGGGCGGCTCGAACTCTTCGATTTCGACCTAAATCCGTATCTCTCTGGCCAGGCGCCGCCGGCGGCGCCGATCGAGCAAGTGGAAATTGCCGCCGCTATGCCGGACGCGGTGCAAAGCGCGCCGGACGCGCAAATCGCTGCGGTGGAAGCCGCACCCCGTGCGCTCGACGTGCAAGCGGAAGCGAGCGAAACGCCGATCAATTGGTCTGGCCTGCACATCCTCAACGCCGACCTTGAATTGGTCACGCATGCGGTGCTCGTTCAGCACATGCGACTCGACAATGCGCGACTGAACCTCGTGTTGAACGACGGCTACATGGCAGCGACTCTGCACAACACGAGCCTCTATGGCGGCTCTGGGCGCGGGCGGTTTGAACTCGATGCGCGTCAGCCAAGTGTACGCATCGTGCAAGACTTGGCTTTCACCAACCTCGACGCACAGAGTTTCCTCAGCGATGCGATCAATTTCGGCGGCATCGAAGGGCGCGCTGAACTGAGCCTCAACCTAGTGGCGCAAGGGATGACGCAGAGTGAATTGATCGCTGGCGTCGATGGGCGGACGCATTTGGAGGTAGTGTCGGGCACGCTGCACGGTGTGGACCTTGGCGGCGTGGCCACGACGATCCGCAACGCGTTGCGCGGCGAATTGATTGCGCCGGAAGCGCGGACGCCGTTCCAGGGTTTCTCCGGCACCTTCGCGATCGCCGATGGTGTGCTTGCCTCAGACAATCTGAGCTTCAACACCGCCGACCTGCGCATCCCCGGCATCGGCGTCATCGACCTGCCGCAACGCCGGCTCGATGTGCGTCTCGCGCCCCGCTCCCCGCGCGGCGGGATCGTTTTTCCGTTCGCGGTCCGCGGTCCGTTCAATCAATTCGCCTACAACAGCGACCTAAATGACCGCGCGCAGCGGGAAATCCTGGCGCGGGTGCGGGCGACGCAAACGGCGTCTCGAGCGGCGCAAGCGGCGAACGCCGCGTCGAATTGAATCGCGCAGCAAGTTTGGCCGCGTGAAGCTGGGCTTTCACGCGGGGTTCGGGTGGCGCAGGGCCGGCTAGAAGCCCGCGTCCGAAGATTAGGAGCTGTCGGCGCAGGCGATCGCGCGGGGCGCGGCGGATCGCGTCGGCGATTGACGTGGCGAGGATGAGATTGAGGAAGCGGCGGCCGCTGGCCAGTTTGCGCGTGAAGCGCGCAAGGAAGTGATCGGGGATCGCGAACATAGGCAGGGCGTGCAGGATGCGCCTGTAGCAGCTTTTGCTGCGCGAGCGCATGTAACTGCTCCCGACGATCGCGCGTCGCTTGCGCCTATTTATTCGCGCTAAAGCTCAGATAGCCGCGCTCGACCATGCGGCGCATGGCTTCGTAGGCTTCGGCGAGTTCGTCGTACGCGAGGCGAAGCGCGGCCAGGCGCGTGACTTCGGCATCGCTCGGCGTGTGCGTGTGTTCGGTGGCGCCAAGCGCTGCACCCACCCATTCAGCACGCGCGTGAGCGGCGCAAACCGCCAAACGCTCGAACTTTGCGATGCTGGTGGCGCCGAGGGTCTTGCCGATGATCTCGCGATTGGCGGCGAAGGCGGCGTAGTCGATCTGATCGAGGTGGCCGCGCAGGCGGCGTTGCTCTTGGGGATCGAGCATGGCTTCGGGTTCAAAATGGTCCTGAACCGCGCGCCGGGAATTGGTCACGATGGTCGACATGACCGCATCATGCCCCCACCCCAGTTAAGGTCGCGTGTGGCGGCGTGGTTTACAAGGAATGATCAGCCGGCAGCGGCGGCGCTTCGCGCAGCAGCGTGATGGCGATGCGGCGATTGCCGGGCAGGCTCGGGTCGTCCACGAACATGGGTTCGCTGTCGGCGCGGCCGGCGACTTCATAGAAGCGGTCGTTGGGAATGCCTTGGGCGGCGATGACACGGCGCGCTTCGTTGGCGCGGGCCGCACTCAGTTCAAAGTTCGAGGCGTAGCGGCCGCCCGGCTGCGAACCGTCGGTGTGGCCGGAGATGGTCATGCGGTTGGGTAATTGTTGCAGCACGCCGGAGATCGCCACCAATAAGCGGCGCGCGCGATCGTTGGGCGCGGCGTCGCCTGGATTGAACATCGAGCGACCTTCCTGATCCACGATCTGGATGCGCAGGCCGTCCGGCGTCTGCTCCATGATGACGTTGCGTGAGAGCTCGGCGATGTCGGGCATGTCCTGCATGGCCTGACGGATCGCCATTTCGGCGCGGGTGAAGTCAGCGTTTTCGCGCAACGTGCGGGCGCGGGTGAGCGCTTCATCGCTTGGCGTTTGTTGGCCGCCGGGCGAGTCTTGCCCTTCGCTGGGCTCGTCGCTGGCCGCGTTGGCGGTGTATTGCGGCTCGGAGGCGGCGGCGACCGGCGCGGAATGGCCGTGGCGCACGCCTTCTTCGGCGAAGCTGGTGCCCTCAAGCAGGCCGCCTGCGCCAGACGAGACGCGGCTCACGCTGGCTGGGGCGAAGAATTCGGCAATACCCCGACGTTGCTCAGGGCTTGTGGTGTTGATCAGCCACATCAAAGGAAGAACGCCATCATGGCGGTCACGAAGTCGGCGTACGCGACCTTCCAGGCGCCGCCGTGGTGCCCACCGCCGACGACCTTCTTGACCTTCTTGATAATGATAGGGCGTTGATTGGTCGCAGACGTCATTGTCCGTCCGTTCTGGCGGAGAGGGCGCGACATTCGCCGAACAGCGTTAAGATCGTATTGAGCCTGAAGCGGAGATCCGGGTGGAAGTTGATCAGGAGCAGGACTACCGGCGCGCGATGGGCGCGTTCGCCACGGGCGTGACCGTGGTGTCGGCGGCGCGCGGCGACGGGGCCTTGGCCGGGATCACGGTCAATTCGCTAACTTCGGTGTCGCTGCGCCCGCGTCTGCTGTTGTGGTGCTTGGGTGATCAATCGGAGCGTTACGATCTCTTTGCGACAGCCGAGCATTGGGGCGTTACGGTGCTGGGTGCGGACGACGAGGCGCTGGCGCGACGCTTTGCGCGGGCGGAAACGGAAGCGATCGCACCGGAGGAAGCGGCGCGCTTCGACGCGGCGCCGGTGCTGCGGGGCGGCGTGGCGCATTTTGCATGCCGCACTTTCGAGCGCCGCCAAGCCGGCGATCATCTCATGATTATCGGCGAAGTGACGGCGTGTCGGAGTGGGCCGGGCGACGGCCTCACCTATTTTCGCAGCCGCTACGGCCGCGCTGACGCCTTAGAGTCTGGGAGCAAGTGATGGCCAAGACCGCGTTCATTGGGTTGGGGGTGATGGGCGGGCCGATGGCGGGCCATCTGGCGCGCGCGCGCCACGACGTCTCGGTGTTCAATCGTAGCGAAGAGAAAGCGCGCGATTGGGCGCAGAAGAATAGCGGCCGCACCTATTCGACGGTGGCTGGCGCGGTGGAAGGCGCCGACATTGTGTTCGCGTGCGTGGGCGCCGATCGCGATGTGCGTGAGGTGTTCGAAGCCGCGGCGCCGGCGATGCGCAAGAGCGCGATCTTTGTCGATCACACAACGGCGTCGGCGGGGCTGGCGCGTGAATTGGCGGAGCGCGCGGACGCGCTTGGGCTTGGGTTCTTGGATGCGCCGGTGTCTGGCGGGCAAGCGGGCGCGGAAGCGGGGCGGCTGACGGTGATGGCGGGCGGCGCGCCAGGCGCGTTCGCGCAAGCCGAGCCGGTGATGCGCGCTTATGCGGCCAACATGACGCTCATCGGGCCGGCGGGTTCAGGGCAACTGGCGAAGATGGTGAATCAAATCTGTATCGCCGGCGTTGTGCAGGGGCTGGCAGAGGCGCTGCACTTTGCCAAACGCGCTGATCTCGATGCGGAGAAGGTGATCACGGCGATCTCCAAGGGGCGGCGCAAAGCTGGCAGATGGAAAACCGCTGGAATACGATGGTCGATGGAAAATTCGATTTTGGTTTCGCGGTGGACTGGATGCGGAAGGATCTGGCTCTCGTGCTTGAGGAGGCGGAACTCAATGGCGCGACGTTGGAATTAACCAAGCTGGTGGATGAATTTTACGCTGACGTGCAAGCGATGGGTGGAAAACGCTGGGATACCTCGAGTTTGATCGCGCGTTTGGAGCGTCCGCAACGTTAACTGTGTAGTGCGTGTTTCGCAGCTATTTTCAAGGTCTTTTAAGCTGAATGCGCTAGCCTCCAATCTTCGAATTGGGGACTTGGCGGCAATGAACGAGAAGCTTTGGTCGGTCTGCGTTATCGAGCCGAACAAATACGAAGCCCAGATCGTGCAGGACATGCTGTGGAACGCCGGTGTGTTGAACATCCGCGTGTTCACCGATGCGGCGCTGGCGATGGATCTCGCTTGAAGGGTTCAACGCGAACATCATTTTGACGACGTTCGAGCTCGGCAAGCAGGACGCAGCCACATGGACGCGTGCGTTCCGCCGCAATCGGCGCGCCACGAACCGCAAGGCGGCGGTGTTCATTCTTTCGGGCTCGTTCTCGCGTTCGCTCGCTGAAACCTGCCGTCACGCCGGCGCCAATGCCTTGATCGGCAAACCGATCTCGAACAAGGCGCTGCTGGAAACGATCAAGAAGGTGCTCGCCGCGCCCCGCGAGTTCATCGACGCGGAAGGCTATGTCGGCCCGTGCCGTCGCGCTGGCATCGTGACGGCCGGCACCACGGGCAGGCGCCGCAAGGCCGACAAGCCGGTTGAGACGCCCGCGGCGGCGCCAGCAGCGGGCGGTATGCCGACGCTGACGTTTGAACAAGCCGTTGGCGCGCTGGCGGCTGCGACCGCTCAATTCAAAATGGATCCGAGCGCCGCCGCCACGTGCGAAGCGGCGCTGCGCTTCGTGCAGGCGTATGCGGTGGCGGGCAAAGATCAACCGATGATGCGCGCGTGTGCGGCATTCGCGCAGCAGATCACGGCGTCAAAGAGCTTACCGGCGGATGTGGCGCGCGTTGCGCTCGACGCGTGCGTGGATGCCGTAAAGGAATTGGCGCGCTTGAAGGCCGACGATGTCGCCAAACGCGAAGAGATCGCCGAGAATGCACGCCAGGCTGTCGCCAAGGCCGGCATGCAGAAGGCCGCCTAACCCTACGTTTGCTTGATCGCCAGAGTGGCGCCCGATAGCGTCCGCGCAAAATGCGTGGAGGAAAAATGTCGGACGGTCCGCTGACGGGTGTGCGTGTGCTGGAGTTCGGCGGCATCGGGCCGGGGCCGTTCTGCGGCATGTTGCTTTGTGATTTGGGCGCCGAAGTTGTGCGCATCGATCGCGCGGGCTTTGAGCCAGCTTACACGCAATTCGCAAATCGCGGGCGTTTGTCTGTCGCGCTTGATCTGAAAAAGCCGGCGGCGGTGGAAGCGTGTCTGCAACTTGCGGCGCAATCTGATCTTTTGTTTGAGGGCTTTCGCCCAGGCGTGATGGAGCGCTTGGGGCTTGGGCCGGACGTGGCGCTCGCGCGCAATCCGAAACTTGTCTATGGCCGCATGACCGGCTGGGGCCAGGACGGGCCGTACGCGAACGCCGCCGGGCACGACATCAATTACATCTCGCTCTCAGGCGCGCTGCACGCGATTGGCTTGAAAGAGCGGCCGGCGGTGCCGCTTAATCTCATCGGCGATTTCGGCGGCGGCGCGCTCTATCTCGCGTTCGGCATGCTTGCGGCGCTGACGCATGCGCGCCAAACCGGGCGCGGGCAGGTTGTCGATGTGGCGATGACCGATGGCGTTGCATCTTTGATGACGACGATCTTCGGGCGCTTGAAGGCGGGTCAGTGGCGCGATGGGCGCGAGGTCAATCTGCTCGACGGCGGCGCGCCGTTTTATGGCGTCTATCAATGCGCGGACGGCAAATGGGTGTCGATCGGCTCGCTGGAGCCGCAATTCTACGCTCTGTTGCGCGAGAAGGTTGGCGCGACCGAGCAATTGTTCGATGCGCAGCATGACCGCGCACTTTGGCCCGCCCAGCGCAAGCGCTTGGAAGAAATCTTCGCAACGCGCACGCGCGATGAATGGACGGCGCTTCTGGGCGGGACGGATGTGTGCTTTGCGCCGGTGCTTGATCTCGAAGAGGCGCATCGCCACGAACACAATGGGGCGCGCGAGACGTTCATCGATGTCGGCGGTGCATTGATGCCAGCCCCCGCGCCGCGCTTTTCGGAAACGCCAGGCCGCGTGCGTTCGCCGCCGCCGAAGACGGGCGTGCACACGCATGACGTGCTGCGCGATTGGGGCGTGGACGCAGGCACGATAGAGGCGGCGCTCAGTTAGCGCGTTTCGCGTTTGGATTTCTGCACCAGCGCATCGAGCGCGTTGAGGAATTGCTGGCGGTCGCGTTGTGAGAAGGGCTTTGGCCCGCCGCTGGCTTCGCCGAACGAGCGCAGATGCTCCATCAATCCGCGCTGCGCCATCGCGGCGCCAATCGAGGAGAGCGTGAAGGCTTTGCCATTGGCGCCGAGTGCGTGCCCCTTGGCCTTGAGCGTCCGATCGGCCAGCGGAATGTCGTTGGTGATGACGATGTCGCCGGGTTGAACGCGCTCCGCGATCCAATCGTCGGCGATGTCGGGGCCGGCGTCGACGACCACGAACTCAACATCAGGCGGCGTGCGCATGAAGGCATTGGCGACAACGCGCACGGGGCAATTGGTGCGCCGCGCGACCTTGTACACCTCTTCCTTTACAGGGCAGGCGTCCGCGTCGATGAAGATGGTGGGGGTCAGCCCAGCAGCTCCGCGGCTTTTGGTGCGAAGTACGTCACGATGCCGTCGGCGCCGGCGCGTTTGAAGGCGGTGAGGCTTTCGAGGATGGCGCGGTTTTCGTCGAGCCAGCCGTTCGCGGCGGCGGCTTTCATCATTGCGTATTCGCCCGAAACTTGGAACGCATAGGTCGGCATGCCGAACTCGGCTTTCACGCGCGCGACGATGTCGAGATAGGGCAAACCCGGTTTCACTAAGAGCATATCGGCGCCTTCGGCGACATCCATCGCGACTTCGCGCATGGCTTCGTCGGTATTGCTGAAATCCATTTGATAGGTGCGCTTGTCGCCTGGATTGGCAACGGAGCCCGTGCCGAGTTTCCCTGAGCCGATCGCGTCGCGATAGGGGCCGTAGAAGGCCGAGGCGTATTTTGCGGCATAGGACATGATCAGCGTGTCTTGATAGCCGTTCGCATCAAGGCCCGCGCGAATGGCGCCGACGCGGCCGTCCATCATGTCGGAGGGCGCGACAATGTCGGCGCCGGCTTTGACTTGTATCAACGCTTGCTCGGTGAGCACCGCTATCGTCTCGTCATTGAGGATGCGTCCGTCCTTGAGGAGGCCGTCGTGTCCATGATCGGTAAACGGATCGAGCGCGACGTCGACCATGATGCCGACTTCGGGTGCGGCGTCCTTCATCGCGCGCACCACGTTGCAGACGAGGCCGTTCGGATTGAGCGCTTCCTTGCCGCTCGCGTCTTTCTTCGCGCCGTCGATGAAGGGGAAAACGGCGATGGCCGGAATGCCAAGCTTTGCGGCGCGTTTGGCGGCGTCGGCGGCCGCGCGCACGGAAAGACGCGCCGTGCCGGGCATCGAGGCGACAGGGATTTGCGCTTCGTCGCCTTCGTGCACGACGAGCGACCAGATCAGATCGTCGACGCTCAGGCGGTTTTCGCGCGTGAGGCGGCGGATCCAATCGTGTTGGCGCAGACGGCGTGGGCGGGTGTTGGGGTATCGTCCAGTGAAGTTCATGCGAACCGTTCGCAACTTTCTGCGCTGAAATGCGTCGTCGGCCCCCAGTTACCTTGGAGGCCTGAACTAGCATATAACAATTCAAACGACGCCCGCCGGGCCCAAGCAGAGGCGCGACCGTGAGAGAAGAGGACAAAAAGGTCTTCGAAGAGGCCGTCGCGGCCATCCGCGACGAAGGACGCTATCGCGTGTTCGCCGATATCATGCGCGAGCGCGGGCGTTTTCCCCATGCGCGCTTGCGGGTGGGCGATGGCGAATATCGCGACATCGTCGTCTGGTGCTCGAACGATTATCTGGGCCAGGGCCAAAGCCCCGAAGTGCTCGACGCGGCGCACGCGGCGTTGGATCGCGTCGGCGCCGGCGCCGGCGGTACGCGCAATATCTCGGGCACGACCTCGTATCACGTCGATCTCGAAGCCGAGCTCGCCGATCTGCACGGCAAGGAAGGCGCGCTGCTGTTCACATCGGGCTATGTCTCGAATGACGCGACGCTCTCGACGTTGGCGAAGCTCTTCCCCGATCTGTGGATTTTCTCTGACGCGCAAAACCATGCCTCGATGATCGAGGGCATCAAGCGCGCCAAGTGCGAGCGGCGTATTTTCCGGCACAACGACATTCAGCACCTCGAAGCTTTGATCAACGAGGCGCCGGCTGATGCGCCGAAGCTGATCGCGTTCGAGAGCGTCTATTCGATGGACGGCGACACCGCCCCGATCGAAGCGATCTGCGACATCGCCCAGCAATATGGCGCGATGACGTATCTCGACGAAGTGCACGGCGTTGGCCTCTACGGGCACAATGGCGGCGGCGTCGCCGAGCGCGACGGGGTGATGCACCGCGTCGATTTCATCGAAGGCACGCTGGCGAAGGCGTTCGGCACGATGGGCGGCTATGTAACCGGCCCGGCCGCGGCGATCGATGCAATCCGCTCGACGGCTTCGGGCTTTATCTTCACGACCTCGCTGGCGCCTTCGATAGCCGCTGCTGCGCTGGAAAGCGTGCGCGTCGTGAAGGCGTGCCCGCATATGCGCGATCGCTTGGCCGAGCGTGCGGAGCGCTTGAAAGCGTTGCTGCGTGAGTCCGGGCTCCCGGTGATGTCGGAATCGACCACGCATATCGTGCCTGTGCAGGTGGGCGACGCGGCGTTGGCCAAGCAGGTGTCGGACGCGCTTTTGTTCGAGCACGGCATTTACGTGCAGCCGATCAATTATCCCACTGTCCCGCGCGGTACCGAGCGCCTGCGCATTACGCCTTCGCCGTTCCATGATGACGAGCTGATGGAGCGCTTGGTCGCCGCGTTGAACGCGGTTTGGGCCAAGTACGTGATCGGGCGCGCTGCGTGAGCGATCGCGAAGACGCGGGCGCCGTCTTCTTTGAAATTACGCGTATCGGCGATGTGCAACGCGTGGCCGCGATTGATGCGGCGACAGGTGTTGAGGTCGTGATCCAAGCGCCGGCGAATGCGGCTTTGGCGGATGTGCGGGCGCTGGCGATGCGGAAATTGGATCGCGCGCTCGCGGGCGACGAGCCTGGTGAAACATCGCCGCCGCCGCGACCGGGCAAGATCGTCTGATCTCAATCCTTGCGGCGCACGCCCTTGCCGAGGCCGATGCTCTTGGCGAATTCTGACCGACGCGCGGCGTAGGCGGGCGCCACCATCGGATAATCCGCAGGCAGGCCCCAACGGCGGCGATAGTCGTCGGGCGACATATTGTAAGTCGAGCGCAAGTAACGCTTCAACATTTTCAGCTTTTTGCCGTCTTCCAAGCAGACGATGTGATCGTGCTGCACGGATTTATTGATCGGCACGGCGGGTTTCGGGCGCTCGGCCGGCGCCAGCGTTTGATCGCCCGAGAGAGAGACGAGCGTCTTATGGACGGTGCGAATAAGATCGCCAATCTCGTCCGAGGCCACTTTGTTGTTGCTCACGAAGGAAGCGACAATGTCCGTCGTCATGCGCATTGCGTCGCCGCGCCCATTGGCCGCGACATCATCGTCGTCACGCATACCCGCGCCTTTTCCGTAATAAATACAACGCCCTTAACATCACCTTTACGTCAGACAACCTGGATTCTGCAAGTATTACTATCGGCATATTACAGTTTCAGCTTCCGAGAACTGTAAAGTGCCGCCGCTTTCTCCTTATGGGGAGTAACTTTGCTTACGGGGGCCTGACGAACTATGTTCGGAGGCAGATTCCACCCCAAAGGATTGAGCCAGACCCATGACTGAAGCCGCCGCAAGCGCCGCCGCGGGCCGCGACCGCTTTTTCGAAGCTGCATTGGAGCGCGCAGATCATGACGTGAAGGCGGCGATCGACGCGGAATTGGGTCGCCAGCAGCGTCAGATCGAGCTGATCGCGTCGGAGAATATCGTCTCGCGCGCCGTGCTCGAGGCGCAGGGCTCGGTGCTCACCAACAAATATGCTGAGGGCTATCCGGGCCGGCGCTATTATGGCGGCTGCGAGTTCGTGGATGAGGTGGAGCGGTTGGCGATCGATCGCGCCAAGCGCCTGTTCGATTGTAAGTTCGCGAACGTGCAGCCGCACTCTGGCGCAAATGCGAACCAAGCGGTGTTCTTTGCGCTGCTGCAGCCGGGCGACAAATTCCTCGGCATGGATCTCGCCGCTGGCGGGCACTTGACGCACGGCGCGCCGGCAAATTTTTCCGGCAAATGGTTTCAGCCGGTCTCCTACACGGTGCGCCCGGATGATCACCTGATCGATTACGATCAGGTCGCGGAAATCGCGCACCGCGAAAAGCCGAAACTGATCTTGGCCGGCGCCTCGGCCTATTCGCGCCACATCGATTTCGCGCGCTTCCGTCAAATCGCGGACGAAGTGGGTGCGTATCTCATGGTGGATATGGCGCACTACGCGGGCTTGATTGCCGGCGGGGTTTATCCTTCGCCGCTGCCGCATGCGCATGTGGTGACGACCACCACGCACAAGACGCTGCGCGGCCGCGCGGCGGCATGATCCTGTCCAACGACGAAGAGCTCGGAAAGCGCATCAATTCAGCGGTTTTCCCGGGGCTCCAGGGCGGCCCGCTGATGCACGTGATTGCGGCGAAGGCTGTGAGCTTCGGCGAAGCGCTGCAGCCGGAGTTCAAGCTTTACGCAAAGCGCACAATTGAGAATGCACGCGCTTTGGCGGATCGCTTGATCGAGAATGGCCTTGCGGTCGTTTCAGGCGGCACCGACAGCCATTTGATGCTGGTCGATCTCAGGCCCAAGAAGGTGACCGGCAAATCAGGCGAGCAAGCGCTCGAACGCGCGCTGATCACCTGCAACAAGAACGGCATCCCGTTCGACCCGGAAAAGCCGATGGTGACGTCGGGCGTCCGCCTAGGCTCGCCAGCCTGCACCACGCGCGGCTTCGGGCCAGGCGAATTCCGCCAGATTGCGGATTTGATCTGCGAAGTGCTGGATGGGTTGTCGAAGTCGAACGGCGACAATTCGGCGACGGAAGCAGCGGTTGCGGCAAAGGTTGAAGCGCTAACGGCGCGTTTTCCGATCTACTGAGAATGAAAAACTCCGTCATCCCGGACGCGCGGCGCGCGATCCGGGACCCAGGGGTCGCCAGCTGTTCGTTAGCCCCTAAGTGCTGGCTCTTCGCTTCGCTGCGGCCAGGATGACGGTGGAGCTAGATTCCTGCTGATTTGCGCGGGACACTAACGAGATCAGCTGATTGGATCGCCGAATGCGTTGCCCGTTTTGTCAGAACGAAGACACCCAGGTGAAGGACAGCCGTCCCACCGAGGATAGCGCTGCGATCCGGCGCCGGCGCCAATGCGATAAATGCGGCTCGCGTTTCACCACGTTCGAACGTGTGCAATTGCGCGATCTGGTGGTGCTGAAGCGCTCGGGCCGGCGCGTACCGTTCGATCGCGATAAGCTGGCGCGGTCGCTTTCCATCGCGTTGCGCAAACGGCCGATCGAGCTGGATCAGATTGAGCAGATGATCTCCGGCATTGTGCGCAAGCTGGAGAGCCAGGGCGAAAGCGAAGTGAATTCCGAAACCATCGGCGAGATGGTGATGGAAGCTTTGGCCGTGCTCGATCCGGTGGCCTATGTGCGCTACGCCTCGGTTTACCGTGATTTCCGCGAAGCCAGCGATTTCGCCGATTTCATCGAGGAAGCCGGCAAGACGCCCAAAGTCGGCAAGAAGGAATAGGCGAAGCCGCTGGCCGGCGAGGGCGCCGGCGGTCCATATTGGCGGTGATGAACCGACCGCACGTCACCCTCAAACTTGCGACTTCGCTCGACGGGCGCATTGCGACCGCGTCGGGCGAGAGCCGTTGGATCACGGCCGAGCCCGCGCGCGCCGAAGTGCAGAAGATGCGCGCTGTGCATGATGCGGTGATGGTGGGGATCGGCACAGCGCGCACGGACGATCCGGAATTGTTGGCGCGCACAGAGCCGCCGCCGGCGAAGCATCCGGTGCGCGTGATCCTTGATACGGAATATTCTCTGCAATCGGGCGGGCGCTTATTTGCGAGCTTGGATCGCGCGGAGATCATTGTCATTGGCGCCCACGATGCGGATGCAAAGCGCCGCGCGGTGCTGGAAAGCGCGGGCGCGCGCACGTTGGGTGTTGGACGCGGGCCGGCGGGTATCGATGTGGAAGCGGCGCTGACGGCGATGGCGGGCGCTGGCATCGCGCGCGTGTTCGCTGAGGGCGGCGGGCAGGTCGCGGCGTCGCTGATCGGGGCGGGCGTTGTCGATCGCCTCGAATGGTTTCGCGCGCCGATTATCCTGGGCTCTGAAGGCCGGCCTGCCGTAGCGGCGCTTGCATTGGCGCGGCTGGCCGAAGCGCCTACATGGAAACGTGTGGCGTTGCGTGAGCTTGGCCCCGATCTTTGGGAAAGCTACGAGCGAGCCTGAAAGGCAAAACCTGAATGTTCACAGGCATTGTCACCGCGCTGGGCGAGGTGAAGGCGGTCGAGCGCTGGGACAGGCTCGTGCGTCTCACCATCGCCAGCCCCTACGACGCCGCCGGCGTCGAGATCGGCGCGAGCGTGGCGCACGACGGCGTGTGCCTGACAGTTGTGTCCACCGAAGGCCGCCAGGGCGGCATGAGCCATGTCGTCGAGGTCGCGGCCGAGAGTTTGGCGCTGACGACGATGGGCGAACTGAAAGCCGGCGACCGGGTGAATTTGGAGCGCTCGCTGCGCCTGGGCGACGAACTTGGCGGGCATATGGTGCAAGGCCATGTCGATGGCTTGGGCGAGGTGCTTTCGGTGAAGCAGGACGGCGAGGGCTATCGCATCCGCATTCGCCCGCCGCATGCCATTGAGCATCTCATTGCGGCCAAGGGCTCGATCGCCATCGCCGGCGTATCGCTTACTATTAACGAGGTCGACGACGAGGGCTTTGGCGTGCTGATCATCCCGCACACTTGGGCAGTCACGACTTTGTCTCGGCTGAAGCCTGGCGATAAGGTCAATCTAGAAGCCGACATGATGGCGCGCTATGCCGCGCGGCTGATCGAGGCGCGGAGAAATCAATCATGACGGCACAGCCGTCCCCCATCTCGGAACTCAAGCGCGCCATCTCGCCGATCGCGGAGATCATCGAGGAAGCGCGCGAAGGGCGGATGTTCATTCTCGTGGACGCGGAAGACCGCGAGAATGAGGGCGATCTCATCATCCCGGCGCAGTTTGCGACGCCAGCGCAGGTGAATTTCATGGCCAAGTTTGGTCGTGGCTTGATCTGCTTGGCGCTGACGGCGGAGCGCACGCGCGATTTGGGCTTGGAGCCGATGGCGCCGCGCAACCAGGCGCGCTTGGGCACGGCGTTTACGGTGTCGATCGAAGCGCGCGAAGGCATTTCGACCGGTATCTCGGCGGCGGATCGTGCGCGCACGATCGCGGTGGCGATCGACGCGAGCAAGGGTGCGGAAGATATTGTTTCGCCCGGCCACGTGTTTCCGTTGATGGCGCGTGACGGCGGCGTGCTGGTGCGCGCGGGGCACACGGAAGCGAGCGTCGATATTGCGCGCCAAGCCGGGCTCAATCCGTCGGCGGTGATCTGCGAGATTATGAATGATGACGGCACGATGGCGCGGCTGCCCGAGCTGATCGCGTTCGCGCAATTCCATAATTTGAAGATCGGCGCGATCGATGATCTGATCGCGTATCGCCGTGCGAACGATCGCTACATCGAAAAGGTACACGAGCAGCCGTTCGACACGCATGTCGGCTCAGGCTTCCGCGCGGTGGTGCTGCGCAATTGTCTGGATGGCGTGGAGCATGTGGCGCTCGTGAAAGGCGCGATTGATCCTGAGAAGCCGACGCTCGTGCGTGTGCATCGCGTCGATTTCGCCGCCGATGTGATGGGCGGGTTCGGTCAACGCGCGAATATGATCGACAAGGCGCTGGGCGAGATCGAAACCGAAGGCGCGGGTGTGCTGGTGATCCTGCGCGATCTCGTGCCTGACGCGGTGTCGCGGCGCTTGAGCGGCGTGCCGGCAGAGCTCGAGGGTGAAGATGAGCTGCGCGTGATTGGTTTGGGCTCGCAGATTCTGCACGAGCTGGGCGTCGGGCGCATGGTCGTGCTCGGCAACACGCCGCAGAAATTGGTTGGTTTGGAAGGCTACGGTTTGACGATCGAAGGTTGGCGCGGGTTCAAATCGTGAAGGACATCGAGAGAACTCCGACGCCGAAAGTCCCTGGCGCGCGCCTGCTCATGGTGATCTCGCCCTATTATCGCGATATCGCCGATTACATGCAGCGCGGTGCGGAAGCGGCGGCCGAGGAAGCGGGCGCCACTTTGGATCGCGTGTTCGTGCCGGGCGCGTTTGAGGTGCCGGCGGCGATCGCGCATGCGGCGAAGACGAATTTGTATGATGGCTTCGTGGGGCTGGGTTGCGTCGTGCGCGGCGAGACCAGCCATTATGATTATGTCTGCGGCGAGAGTGCGCGGGCGCTGATGGATTTATCGGTGCGCGATGGTTTGGCCATCGGTTATGGCATCCTCACGGTCGAGAACATCGCGCAGGCGCAAGAGCGGGCAAAGCCGGAGCGTGGCGATAAGGGTGGCGAAGCGACGAAGGCCGCACTTGCGATGATCCTTTTGAAGCGTCGCTTCGCGCAGACTGCTGCTCGTGGTGATGGGCGATGAAGTCCGGTGAAATCGCGGCGCGCAGTTCGGCGCGCTTGGGCGCGGTGCAGGCGCTTTACCAGATGGAAGTCTCGGGCGCGACGACGGCGGACGTGGTCGCAGATTTCGTGGCCGGCAAATTGCCGCGCGAAACCGAAGCCAGCTACACCGACAGCGAAGGCGACCTCGAACTCTTCACGGTGTTGGTTGAGAAGGCGGTGGATCGCCAAGCCACCTATGACCGCGCCATTGCGCGCAACCTTTCCAAGGGCTGGCGCCTGGAGCGGCTTGATGCTGTGGCGCGTGCGATTCTGCGCGCGGGCGCGGCGGAGCTTGAGCAGCGCACGGATATCCCTGTGGCGGTGGTGATCGATGAATATGTCGAGATCGCCAAGGCGTTCTTTGAGGGGCCTGAGCCGGGCTTCATCAATGCAGCGCTCGACGCCTGCGCGCGTGACTTGCGCCCGACCGAACAAGGCGCATAAGCGGGCGCATGTCCGCTGATGAATTCGATCTGATCCGAGATGTCTTCGCGCCACTGGCGACGCATGAAGGCGCGCGCGGTCTGCGCGACGATGCGGCAATATTGCCGAGCTTCGGTAAGATTGTCGTCACGACGGATACGATCGTGGAGGGCGTACATTTCCTAAGCGGCGATCCGATCGATACGATCGCGATGAAGGCGCTGCGCGTGAACGTGTCCGATCTCGTCGGCAAAGGCGCGAAGCCGGTGGC
Source organism: Hyphomonadaceae bacterium JAD_PAG50586_4 (assembly GCA_023242925.1). GTDB lineage: Bacteria > Pseudomonadota > Alphaproteobacteria > Caulobacterales > Aquidulcibacteraceae > Vitreimonas. Next base: position 1,828,489 of record CP096134.1, read on the forward strand.
GGCGCTGTTGAATTTGACTTGGCCGAACGATCGACCGTCTGAAGAGATCGCGAAATTCGCCGCCGCGTTGGGGCGCGATCTTCAAGGCTTCGGCATGAGCTTGTTGGGTGGCGACACGACATCGACGCCGGGACCACTGACAATCACGATCACCGCGTTCGGCGAGCCGCTCGGTGTGCGCATTCCATCGCGCGGGGATGCGAGGGTCGGCGACGATGTTTGGCTGGTAGGCGGTGAGATTGGCTCGGCTTGGCTGGGGTTGCAGGTGCGCACGGGCGCTATTCCGCTGACGGAGATCCAGCGCGAGCGGGATGAAGTGGAGGCGGAGCGCAACAACCGCGCTTTCGCTGGGCAGATGCCGGACTATCTGACGCTGCCGGGCCAGGAGTTTGACGCGGATGCGGCGTGGCTGATGTCGACCTACCTCGCGCCATTCGTGCGTGTGGAGAGTGCATCGATCGTGGCGCGTTTTGCCAGCGCGTCGATGGATGTGTCGGACGGCTTGGCGGCCGACGCCGGCAAGCTCGCGGCGGCGTCGGGCGTGGCGTTGCGCATTGAGGCCAACGAGATCCCGTTCTCGATCCCGGCGCAGCGTTGGGTGCAGACGGGCGGCGATTTTCGCAAGCTGGTGACGGGCGGCGATGATTACGTTGTGCTGTTCACGGCGTCTCCCGATGCGCGCGAGGCGGTGCTGGCTTGCGATCCCGACAAGTCGCTGCGGCTTTCGCGGGTCGGCCGCGTCGAGGTGGGCGCGGGTGTCACCCTGGTGGATTGGAACGGCGTCAAGATTCCCATTTCGGAAGCGGGATATTCGCACAAGCTGGGGCGCTAACGCCCCGATAACCGACGCGCGCCATGTTCGCGCCGATGAAAGCCAACAATTTCGCCCGCGCCATCGCTGCTGCGATGATTGCCTCCACGCTGCTGGCGGGGCTCGCCAATGCGTCGGGCTCGCCGGCCAAGGAAAAGGGCAAAGCCGAAGAGGGCGAGGGGCGGAAACGTCGTCGCGCTCGATGGACGCGCCATATCTGGCCGTGCCGGTGATGCGCGACGGCGTGCTGGTCAATTACCTCTTCGTGTCGATCCGTATCGAGATCGCGCAGGGCGTGGACCTTTGGCAGACGCGGGAGAAGGCGCATTTCCTGCGCGACGCGTTGGTCCGCGCCAGCCACGCCAATGACCTCTCCGATCCCCAAAACAACAACGCCCTCAATGAGGCGCGCGCCATTCAGGTGTATCGCGCCGCCGCCGCACAAGCGTTAGGGGCGCAGGCGGTAGCCGGAGTGTCGATCGTGGCGACCTATTCCAGCCAGGGCTCCGGCATTTAACCTGCCTTGATTTCGCCCATGCATTGCCTAAGCGCGCGGCTTTTGGCAGTAAGCGGCCACCTTTGGGGGAAGCGTCGTCGCTGACTGAATGTCGCGGGGCGGCCAACCCATTCCCCAACCGGCGCGGTTCCGCGCCCAGGATGAAGGTCCCATGAGCCAAGAATTGATCCTTTGGCTGGTCGTAGCCAGCGGCGTCCTCGCCGCTGCTTACGGCTGGCTGCAAACGCAAGCCATCACCAAGGCAAGCGCCGGCACTGACCGGATGAAAGAAATCGCGGCCGCCATTCAAGAAGGCGCGCGCGCATACCTGAACCGCCAATACCGCACGATCGCCATTGTCGGCGCCGTGGTTGTCGTTGTGTTGGCGGTGCTCTTCCAGAATTGGCAAATCCCGGTCGGCTTCCTGGTCGGCGCGGTGCTCTCGGGTGCTGCTGGCTTCATCGGCATGAACGTGTCGGTGCAGGCGAACGTCCGTACGGCGGAAGCGTCGCGCACGAGCCTCGCGGGCGGCCTTAAGATGGCGTTCGATGCGGGCGCTGTGACGGGCATGCTCGTTGCGGGCGGCGCGCTGTTCGGCGTTGCTGCGTATTATCTCGTTCTCACCCAATTCGTAGGCCTTGAGCCGACCAGCCGCACGGTTGTCGACTCGCTGGTCGCGTTGGGCTTCGGCGCTTCGTTGATCTCGATCTTCGCGCGTCTCGGCGGCGGCATCTTCACCAAGGGCGCCGACGTTGGCGGCGACATGGTAGGTAAGGTCGAAGCCGGCATCCCGGAAGACGATCCGCGCAACCCGGCCACGATCGCTGACAATGTCGGCGACAACGTGGGCGATTGCGCCGGCATGGCCGCTGACTTGTTTGAAACCTATGCGGTGACGGCGGTCGCGACGATGGTGCTGGGCTCGATCCTGTTCCGCGAAGCTGCGGAGGTCTCGGCGATCATGCTGTTGCCGCTAGCGATCGGCGGCACAGCGATCATCGCCTCGATCATCGGCACGTATTTCGTGAAGCTCGGCCCATCCAACAACATCATGGGCGCGCTCTATAAGGGTCTTATCGCTGCGGGCGTTCTGGCGATCGGCGGTCTCGCGGCTGCGATCCACGTCACCATCGGTTGGGCTTCGATTGCGCCAAGCCTTGGGCCGACGGCAGAGCTCGCCGCGATCTCTGGCCAAGACCTCTTCCTTTGCGGCATCATCGGCTTGCTGGTGACGGGCGCGATCGTCTGGATCACGGAATACTACACGGGCACCAATTTCCGCCCGGTGCGTTCGGTGGCGCAGGCTTCGGTCTCGGGCCACGGCACGAACGTGATCCAAGGTCTCGCGGTCTCGATGGAATCGACGGCGCTGCCGGCGCTGACGATCGTCGCGGGCATCATCGCAACCTTCACGCTGGCGGGCCTTTTCGGTATCGCCATCGCGGTCACGACCATGCTGTCGGTTGCGGGCATCGTGGTCGCGCTCGACGCGTTCGGCCCAGTTACGGACAATGCCGGCGGTATCGCCGAAATGGCCGAACTGCCCCCAGAAGTGCGCAAAACGACCGACGCGCTCGACGCCGTGGGCAACACGACGAAGGCCGTCACCAAGGGTTATGCGATCGGCTCTGCCGGTCTCGGCGCTCTGGTGCTCTTCGCTGCCTACACGGAAGACCTGAAATATTACGCGTCGAACGCCGCGGAATATCCGTTCTTCAACGGCGTCGTGCCGGACTTCAGCCTCTCGAACCCGTATGTGATCGTCGGCCTCTTCATCGGTGGCCTGCTTCCGTATCTGTTCGGCGGCTGGTCGATGACGGCGGTGGGACGCGCAGCTGAAGCGGTTGTCGCGGAAGTGCGTCGCCAATTCCGCGAAATCCCTGGCATCATGGAACGCACAGCGAAGCCGGATTACGGCCGCGCTGTCGACATCCTGACGCAAGCGGCGATCAAGGAAATGATTGTGCCGTCGCTACTGCCGGTGCTCGCGCCGATCGCGCTTTTCTTCGCCATTTGGGCGATTGCTGGCGTGTCGATGGCGTTCGCCGCTCTCGGCGCGCTGCTGGTCGGCGTGATCGTGACGGGCTTGTTTGTCGCTATCTCGATGACTTCGGGCGGCGGCGCTTGGGACAACGCCAAGAAGTCGTTTGAAGACGGCTTCAAAGACAAGGACGGCGTGATCCATAAGAAGGGCTCAGAAGCACACAAGGCGTCCGTTACGGGCGACACCGTCGGCGATCCCTACAAGGACACGTCAGGCCCGGCCGTGAACCCGATGATCAAGATCACCAACATTGTGGCTCTGCTGCTGCTCGCTGTGCTTGCGCACGCTGGCTAAGCAATAGCTACAACTCCAAAGCAAACGCCCCGGCTTCTGGCCGGGGCGTTTTTCTTTGTGTTTGAAAGCGTGCCTCAATCGCGCCGACGCGGGCCGCCTTCGTTTTCCTCGCTGGCGCGGATCGGCGGCGTGGAGCCGACGTTGCCCAGCAATTGCTCAAGCACGCCGAGTTCGCGACCGCGCGTTGGGGTTTCGTTGCTGTCGTAGGAAATCACACGGCCACGCTCCATGCCGTACTTTTCGACGCCGGAAACGACATCGCCCTCGAAGCGCACGACCATCACGCGGCGTTCGGTGATGCGCGGCGTGTAAAAGGCGACGCGCTCTTGCACGGAGCCGACATAATACCATGCCGTTTGATCAAACACGGCGCTCGTCGAGGGCGAGCCGAAGCGCTGCACGACCGTGTCACGCGTATCGACGCCGACCTGCGGATCAGGAATTTCCTCGTTGTTGCGGTCGGCGCGGAAGCCATTATAGGACTGCACCGGTGCGCAGGCTGCCGTGCCGGCCGCCAATGCAATTGCGATCGCCGAGAAGCGCAAAAATCCGCGATTCATGTGTCCCACCTCGCGGGCGTCGCCGCCCAAAACTGGGCGTCAGGGGTAAGGCGGAGCGCGCCGAGGGGCAAGAGGGGACCACATGCCGGTTTGGCCATTCCAGCGATCAAAAGCCGATGCGGATGCGGAACGTCTGCTGGAGGCTGTGACGCAGGCGAGCCGTCAGCCCACCCTGTTCGGCGAAGGCCGCATTCCCGACACACTTGAGGGGCGATTTGAGCTGATGGCGCTCAATGCCAGCTTGGCGCTGATCCGGCTGCGCGCCGCACCCGGCGTCGAGACCCTGGCGCAAGCGTTTACCGACAAATTGTTTCGGCTCTGGGACGCCGGCCTGCGCGAGGACGGCGTGGGCGATCTCATCGTGCCGAAGAAGATGCGTAAGCTCGCTGGTTCGTTTTACGGGCGTCTCAGCGCCTACGGGGAGGCGCTGAATTCGCCGGAGGCGTTGGCTGGCGTCGTCGCGCGCAATGTGTTCGCGTCCGAGGCGCATCGCTTCGCGCCGACGCTTGCGGCTTATGCCGTACATACTGCTGAAGTGCAGGCTGGCGCTGAACTTGACGCCTTGTTCACTTCAGAGGGCTGGCCTGCCTACCAGGGCTGAAAGCTCAATTTGGCAATCGTCGGCGCCGGGACTATGGTCCGCGCCCTGCGGCCCCCGGGCGGCCGTCTCTAGGAAATCGACCCTGCATGGCCGACGGTCTCGTTCTCTCGATTGACGGGATGGGTGGCGACAACGCGCCCGACATCGTGGTGGAGGGGGTCGATATTGTCGCGCGCAAGCGCAACGGCGTGCGCTTCCTCATTCACGGTGACGAAGCGCGGTTGAAGGCGCTGCTCGACAAATACCCGGAAGCGAAAGCTGTCTCCGAAATCGTGCCGGCTGAAAAAGCAATCGGCATGGAAATCAAGCCGAGCCAGGCGCTGCGTCAAGGCAAAGGCTCAAGCCTTTGGAACGCAGTGGCCGCCGTTGAGACAGGCCAAGCGCACGCTGTCGTCTCCGCCGGCAACACCGGCGCCTTTATGGCGATCGCGATGTTTCGGCTGCGCACGATGGAGGGCGTGCATCGTCCCGCGCTTGCGGCGCGCTGGCCCGCGGCAAATGGCGGCTATGTCGTCATTCTCGACGTTGGCGCCAATGTCGAAGCCGATGGCGAGCAATTGGTAGAGTTCGCCATTATGGGCGAAGCGTTTCAGCGCGCGGTGTCGGGCAAGGAACGCCCGACTGTTGGTCTGCTCAATGTCGGTTCCGAAGATCAAAAAGGTCACGAGGAAATTCGCACCGCGGCACGGCTGATCCGCGAAAGCGGCGTCGATATGGATTTCCGTGGCTTCGCTGAGGGCGACGACATTTCCAAGGGCACGGTGGATGTTGTCGTCACCGACGGCTTTACGGGCAACATCGCGTTGAAAACGGGCGAAGGCACGGCGCGGCTCGTGGGCCAATTGCTGCGCGAATCGTTGACGAGCGGATTGTTGGCCAAGCTCGGCGCGTTGATCGCGTATCCGGCGCTCAAGAAGCTGCGCGCGCGTATGGACCCCGGCACCTTCAACGGCGCTCTGTTCTTGGGCCTCAACGGTTTGGTGGTGAAGAGCCACGGTAGCGCCAACGGGACCGGTTACGCCGCTGCGATCGGTGTGGCTGAGAAAATGGCGCGCAGCCATTATCGCGAAGAAATCGCGCGCAACCTTGAGCGCCTGTCGCGCGCTCCGGTCGCCGCCAAAGTCGAGGACGCTGGTTAAATCATGCGGTCAGTCATGCTTGGCGTCGGCGCCTATTTGCCGGCGCGCGTCCTTAGCAATGCGGAATTGGCAAAGCGTGTCGACACCAGCGACGAATGGATTCTGCGAGCGCACGGGCATTCGCCAACGTCACATCGCCGCAGACGACGAACGCACCTCCGATCTTGCGATCGCCGCATCGCGCAAAGCGCTGGAAGCAGCTGGGCGTGAAGCCAAGGATATCGATCTCATCATTGTCGCGACGACGACGCCCGATCTGACGTTCCCCGCGACGGCCGCGCGCGTGCAGGCCGCGCTCGACGTGCACCAGGGCGCAGCGTTCGATCTGCAGGCCGTCTGCTCCGGCTTCATTTTCGCGCTTGCGACGGCCGACAATTTCCTGGCGCGCGGCCAAGCCAAGACAGCTTTGGTGATTGGCGCGGAGACGTTCTCGCGTTTGCTTGACTGGGAAGATCGCGGCACCTGCGTGTTGTTCGGCGACGGCGCCGGCGCTGTCGTGCTCGAGGCGCAAGCCGATGCGGGTGAGCGCGGCGTGATCTCCACCTTCATTCGCACCGACGGACGCATGCACGATCTGCTCTATGTCGATGGCGGCCCCTCGCAGACGCAGACGACCGGCAAAGTGCGCATGATCGGCAACGCAGTGTTTCGCCAAGCCGTCGAACACATCTCCGGCGCGATGCTGGAGGCGTGCGCGCGCGCCAATATGTCGATCGATGCGGTGGATTGGTTTGTGCCGCACCAGGCGAACCAACGCATCCTCGACGGGGTGGCCAGGAAGCTCGGCATTCCGGTGGAGAAGGTGGTCTCCACCGTGGCCCTGCACGGCAACACATCGGCGGCCTCTGTGCCGCTGGCGCTCAGCGCCGCGGTCGAGGACGGGCGTATCAAACCGGGCCAATTGGTGCTCATGGAAGCGCTCGGCGGCGGCTTGACCTGGGGGCGGCGCTCGTCCGCGTTTAAAATTGCCGCAAGATTTGACCTAACCCTCGGGGGCGACTAGCTTTTCCCTACTCGCGCGGGGACGCGCGCGACGGAGGGGGCTCCGGTGCCTGGCAAGACTATTACCCGAGCTGATTTGGTCGAGGCGCTGGCGCGCCGCGCCAACATGCAACGCGCCGATGCAAACCGTTTGCTCACGCGCATGCTTGAGATGGTTCAGGACTCACTCGTTGACGGCGATACGGTGAAGTTGTCGCGCTTTGGCAATTTCAATGTGCGCGCCAAACGCCAGCGCGTCGGCCGCAATCCAAAGACGGGCGAAGAAGTGCCGATCACGCCGCGTCGCGTGGTGACGTTCCGCCCTTCGCAAATGCTGCGCGAATTCGTGGAAAAAGGCGGCAAGGGTCGCGCAAAAAACTAATACGAATTGGAGGACGGCATGAAGGCGAAGCTCGTTTCACTGATGGCTCTGCTTGCGCTTGGCGCTTGCGCGACGTCCGCGCCCGAAACGCCGGCCAATTTTGATCCGAGCGCCTGCTATGAGCGTTCGTTCGAAATCTATTTCGAAAGTCAGGAAGATCAGCTGAACGCCCCTGCACGCGAAGCGATCGACACGGTGCAGCGTCAGCTGCGCGGCTGCCGGATCGACAGCGTGCGCGTGCTGGGTTTGGCTGGCGCTGCAGGTGGGCCTCAAGAGAATTTCGAGCTCTCTGCACGTCGCGCGCTCTACATCGCCCAATACATGGAACGCGAGCCAGGCTGGTCGCGCGACAATTTCCAAACGCTGGCTGCAGGCGAAGCGGGCGCTGTGACGGCGGATGGCGCCGTGCAGCCTATGCGCCGCGTGGCGCGGATCACGGTGCAGGCCAGCGCGCCGGCGGCGGCCACAAACTGAATCGCATAGCCGAGGCCGTACCGTCACCCGCCCGGGGGACGGTCGAGGAGCGCGGGCGTCGTCGTTCGGGTTGACCTCACGAACCGGCGCCCGATGTGGCGAGCGCTGGAATAAGCTCGCGGGCGACGACCGGGGACAACGACCGGTGGCGTGAGCCGGGAAGGGAATGAGTACGCGGCCCTCAGCGCTCTGCTTGGTCACCAGCTTCCGGTCGGCATTAGTCCAGACCGGGAGGCGAACGAAGGCTGACGATGCGGTTCGCCCGGGACCGGCGACTTTCGGCGAAACCGCGCCGGTTCGAGCGACGCTAAGCCACTGGCTGCATTGAATCGAACAAGCCGTTCGGGAATTGTTGCTCGATGTTGGGCCGTGGCCCTTTTCAGCCAATCAATGCTATTCGCGAAAGGTCCGCAGTACAATTGCACGCGCACATGACGCGTGGACCGTCTGGTATTTGCGGCGATGCACAACAGATCTTCGGATTGACGCTGTTTGCCCGAGCTGAACGCGATGTTGGCGCCGATGCGCGGCGATCGGTCCACCGATGCTTGTGATTTACGGAACTCATCACGCCACCCGCTCGGCTTCTGGCAGGCCCCACGCGTCGAGAGGGAAAAGCGTGGGCGCTCTGGAAAGCATCGTAGCGGGCGCAGCCGCCAATCTTCTGGCGCCAGCGGTGCTGTTTTTCGCCCTTGGCGCCATTGCCGGCTGGCTGAAATCCGATCTCACCATTCCCGAGCAAGCGGCAAAGACACTGGCGCTCTATTTGATGGTGTGCATCGGCTTCAAAGGCGGCGTTGAAGCGCGCGCTAGCGGCCTCACCGCAGAGCTCGTTTCGGCTGGTGGATTTGGTCTTCTGTTGAGTTTTGCTGCGCCTTTCGCCGCTTATGCGGCGCTGCGCAGCTTTGGCGGGCTCGATCGGGTGACGGCGGCGGCGACGGCCGCACACTATGGCAGCGTCTCGGTCGTCACCTTCGCCGCGGGTTCGGAATATTTGCGGGCGATTGGCGTTGAGTTCGGCGGTTACATGGCGGCCGTGCTCGCGCTGATGGAAACGCCGGCCATTCTGGCGGCGCTGCTGATCGCTGGCGCGCCGGGACGCATTCAAGCCAGCGCGCAGAGCGCGCGCTTTAAACCTACGCTTTGGCGCGAAGTGTTCTTGAACGGCGCCGCCGTTGTCCTCATTGGCAGCTTTGTCATCGGGGTGATGAGCGGCGAGCGCGGCATGGCGCGGCTCGATCTCTTCGTCAATGCGCTCTTTCAAGGCGCGCTCTGCTTGTTTTTGCTCGACATGGGATTGGTTGCCGCGCGAAGGCTTGCTGAAGCGCCTCAACTCAATGTGCGCCTCATCGCCTTTGCTATTGGTTGGCCCTTGCTCAGTGCGAACGTAGCGCTTCTAGGCGCACACGCGCTGCACCTCTCGCTCGGCGATGCAAGCCTGCTTGCGGTGTTGGCGGCGTCTGCTTCTTATATTGCGGCGCCAGCTGCGATGAGGATTGCGCTGCCTAAAGCTGATGCCGGCGTTTATCTCTCGCTCTCGCTCGGCGTCACGTTTCCGTTCAATCTGCTTGTCGGCATTCCGCTTTACCACGCCGCCGCGCGCCTGCTTTACGGATGAGACGTCATGAAGCTTGCGACCCGCACCAAACTTGAGATCTTTGTCGAGGCCCACGCCGTCGATGAGATCGAGCGCATGCTGAGAGGCATGGGGTTCAGGGGCTGCAGCGTGTTTGCCGGCGTCGAAGGGGCCGGCAGTCATGGCAGCTGGCGCCAGACTGGGGTTGAGGAGGCTGGGATGCGTTTGGTCGTCACCATCGGCGCGGAACAAGCAGCGCAGGCGGCTCTTGTCTGGCTGGAAAACTATTTCGCCGCTTATCCGGGCGTGGTGGCGCTGAGTGAAGTTAAAGTCTTGCGCGCGGAGCGGTTCTGAAGTCGTTGGGCCGCGTCAGGTCAATGCAGCCGGCCGCCATGCAGGCCCACGAGGACGAGTTTCAAACAAGCGATCGTGCAGAAAGCGATCGTGCAGATTGGCGCTGCGAAGATTTTTGCAGACACCAACGCCTCCCAGACGGTCGTTCGCTGCGCGTGTTGGGCGCGGGCGCGCAACTTCAGTCAAAGATGTCGAAGAGGTCGAACCCGCGTTTGCGCCGATGGCGCCCGTCTGCGCTCTCGCGCTCGTGGTCGCCGCGTTCGCCTTGTTCTCCGTATTCCCGATATCTGTCAGGCGCGAGCGGGCGTTGTGCATGAGCCGGCGCGGGAGCGGGCGGCGCAGACCCGCGTCCGCCTTGGATGATTTTTTCAAGCTCGCCGCGGTCGAGCCAGACGCCTCGGCAGGTTGGGCAGATGTCGAACTCGACGTCGGCGCGATTCAATGCCTGCATATTGGCTTGGCAATTGGGGCAGACGAGCAGCGGCATACGACAAACTCCAGAAGGTCGCGCCTCCGGTCAGGGAAACCGGAGGCGCGTGAGGTCAGCGCCGCGTACGCGGCAGGGTATCGCGCACGTGTGTGGCGAGTTTGTCCTTAAGCCTGAGCTTCAGCTGCTTTAGGCGCTTCGTGCGGATGAAGTCAGGCTGCGGGCGTTTCAACTCCGCATCGAGGTCGGCCTCGATGGCGGCGTGGCGCCGCGCGAGGCTCGCTGAGTGGAAGCCGGCGATCATGCCCGATGCCCACGCTCGGTGCGCGCGCGGCGCGTGTGGTGCTGCGCTTCATCCTCTTCGTGATCCATGCGCTGCTTGCCGCGTCGCTTCTTTAAGTCGACGCGAAGGTTGACCTCCTCGTCGGGACGCTTCTTTGCGCGAAGCGCAGCATGCATGGCGCCGATTGCGTTGATCATGGTGCTCCTCAATGTCCACTCCGGCGGCGTGATTGTCCGCTTCGGAGCGATGCGGGGCCGACATCGCAGCACATGCCGCCAGAGGGGCCCGGCCCGCTTCCACAATGTGCAGAAACGTGCGCAAGCGAACAAGCCGCGCGGCGATGAGTTTGAGCAATGGTTGCGATGGTCTTGCGCAACACCACACCAACACGCGTGTGCTACGCCAGAATGAGAAGGTGGCGACGCGTTGAGCGCACCGCCGCCTTCAGTTCTTGGTTCACGTGCCCGCTCGCGGCTCACGGCCGTCGGGTGCGATAGAGCGAGTAAAGCATCGCCCCGCCGATCAGGCCGATTGTCGTCATCAGCGCCCAGTGCGGCTCAAGATAAGGAACCCAGCCCAATTCTTTTGAGAGCCCGAAATTCCAGATGATCTTGACGCCGATGAGCACGAGGACGAGCGAAAGCCCGTATTTCAGATACTTGAACCGTTCGACCGCCGCAGCGAGCATGAAATACATCGAACGCAGGCCTAAAATAGCAAAGATGTTGGACGTATAGACGATGAAGGGATCGCGGGTGACGGCGAAAATCGCGGGTACCGAATCGACCGCAAAAACGATGTCGGCCGCTTCCACCATGATGAGCGCCAGAAAGAGCGGCGTTGCATAGAGCACAAGCTTGCCCGTTGCGGGGTCTGGGCGTTTGACGAAGAAATTGTGGTTATCGATGCTATCGGTGACGCGCATGCGCCGGCGCACGAACGCGAGGAGCTTGTTGTCTTCAAGCTTCATTTCCTGGCCGTGTCCGGAAAGCATCTTCCAGCCCGTCCAGATCAGGAAGGCGGCGAAGATGTAAAGCACCCAGGTCCATGAGTTCACGACCGTGGCGCCCAGCGAGATGAACACGGCGCGGAAGAAGATCGCGCCGATGATGCCCCAGAACAGAACTCGATGCTGATATTCGCGCGGGACCGCGAAATAGGTGAAGATGAGCGAGATGACGAAGATGTTGTCGAAGGCGAGCGCCGTCTCCAGCAGATAGCCGGTGAAATATTGGATCACGGCTTGCTGGTTCAGATTGTGGGGCGAACTGTAGTAACGCGGGTCGGGTTCGTAGACGAAGCCGACATAGAGGCCGAACAACACCGCAAGCGTTGCAAAGCTTGCCCACATGAGCGCGCTTTTCGTTGGTGAGACGACGGCGTCTTTGCGGTTCAAGAGCCCAAGGTCGAGCCACAACAGAAAGCCGATAAAGGTGAGGAAGCTCAGCCAAAGCCAAATCGGTTGGCCGGCGTAACTCGCGAAAAGAAAGTCCATGAGCGCGCTTTCAATGGTGAGCGCCGGCGCAGCGAACGCGTCATCTGCGTTCCCCGCGCCGGCCGCTGGAGGTTTGGGGATTATTCTTCGCGCTGGCCGAAGAGTGAGAGCAGCAGCTGGAAGAGATTGATGAAATTGAGATAGAGGCTAAGCGCGCCCCAAACTTGCGCCTTGGCGGCGCTCTCGCCGGCGACGCCGTCGAGATACTCGGTCTTCAGGCGCTGGGTGTCGAAAGCGGTGAGACCGGCGAACACCAAGACGCCGATGACCGACGCCACGAAGTGGAGCATGCTCGATTGCACGAACATGTTCACGACAAAGGCAGTGACGACGCCGATAAGACCCATCATCAAGAATGTGCTGAGGCCCGAGAGCGAACGCCTCGTCGAGTAGCCAAAAATGCTGAGCGCCCCGAACGCTGTTGCGGTCACCAGAAAGATCTGGGTGATGGCTTGACCGGTATATGCGCCGAAGAGCACTGCAAGGCCGACGCCTTGCAACGCCGCGACGCTCCAATAGAGGCCGTGTGTCGCTGCGACCGAGAGCCTTTGGGCGGTGAACGAGGCGATGAGCAAAAGGCCGAGCGGCGCCACCATTGCGGCCCAGCCCAAGGCGGTAAATTGTCCGGGCGCGGTGAAGAAGAGTGCGCTCGCGCCGCTCTGGATCAGAAAGAACGCAACCGCGCCGCTGAGGCCAAGTCCTGCGAACATGTAATTGTAAATGCCCAGCATGTGCTGGCGCAAACCGACGTCGAAGTCGACTTCGATCGCACCAGCCCGCGATCGGGGCGCGCGTTCGTTTTGGAAGTCGTCAAAGGCCATGTCATCCGTCCTTGTGGATTCAAGGTTGGGATCGTGGACGGAGGGCCATCACCCCGCTTCGGGGAGATGGGGGCACGATACGCGAGCTGATGACGCGCTCCGGCCACGATCCTCCAGTCCGACATCGCGGCGTCAAACGCCGCCAGAGGGGCCCGGCCTGGCTCCCAGGAAATAGGTTGGGCGAGGCGATTGCCCAAGAGTGTGCGTCATTGAACTTTGCGATGATAGCAATCGAGCGCCGACATCAGTGCGCATCGCGCGCGCGATCGAGTGATGCAAGAATGAAATTGGCAAGCCGCTCTGCGGGTACTGACAATGTCTTTGCGCCGCGAACCAGAGTGATTTCGGCATCGGCAAGCGGGGAAAGCCGTGCTCGGGGCCAAACTGCACGAGGTCCTTGGGCGTCATTTTGGTCGGCAGCGCTGTCACCCCGAGCCCCGCGCGCAACGCAGCGTGCTGTCCCGCTAACGAAGGGCTCGTATAGGCCACGCGCCATTTTCGCCCCGCTTGATCAAGCGCGCTGGTGGCGCGCTTGCGATAGACGCACGGCGAAGGCGCAACGACGAGGGGAATGGGCGCATCGGGAGAGAACACGTCTTCACCTGCGCCCACCCACACCAGGCGTTCTCGCCAAACTGGCTGGCCTGCAACCACGCTTGCCGGTTCTCGCTTGATCAGAGCGAGGTCAAGTTCGCCCTGACCCATCTTGTCCATCAGATTGAGCGTCAAATCGCAGGTGACCGATAGACTGACATGGGGATAGGCGCGCGCATAATCGCCCAAAATGCCCGGCAGATGGGTGGTGGCGAAGTCCTCGGGCGCGCCAAACCGCACCTCGCCTTCAAGCCTGTGCTCGAACATTTCCCCGACGATCTCGTCATTCAACCGCAGCAGCCGGCGAGCTTGGGCGAGCAAGGCCTCGCCCTGAGCGGTCAGCGCGACATTGCGGGGATCGCGGCTGAAGAGCTCGCTATCCAGCTGCTCCTCAAGCCGCTTGATCTGAAGACTGATGGTCGATTGCGTGCGGCCAAGCCGGGCGCCGGCGCGGGTGAAGTTCTTGGCCTCGGCGACGGCGACGAAGGCGCGCACGAGATCGAGGTCAAGATTGACGAGGCGCGGTTTTTGGCTCGACACGGGCGATCCTCTTTGATGTGTAATCCACGATCAATAGCGATCCGACATCGCAGCGTCGATGGAGACGCCGCCAGAGGGGCCCGTTTCGCTGACGCAGAGCTAAGCGCAGCGCCCGCCGCTGCAAAGAGGCGGACGCGAAATTTTCTGTGACAGCGCACGGCTCACCCTCTGGCGCGGTTTGGCTTTTCTGCCGATCGACATCGAGCGGGCATTTCGCCGCGTCGTATCAGCCGCTCTTGAAAGCCGTAGCGCACGCTCCACCTCAACTTCGTTTGCGCGCCCAAGGCCAGATGGCGACGCAGAAGAGGAGAGGGTATCGGATATGGTGCGCTTGTCCCGTCGCAATCTGCTCGGGCTATTGGGCGGCGGCGCAATTGTCTCCGCCTGTAGTGAGAACGCAGCAACTGGACGCAGGCAATTTGTGCTCATCTCAGAAGGCGAGCTGGCGGCGCTCGGCGAAGAAGCATGGCGCGATGCGCTGTCGCAACTGCCGCGGGTGGAGAACCGCCGGATAGAAGAGCGGCTGGCCAGAATTGGTGAACGCGTCGTTGCGGCGTCGGATGTCCAGGTCGCATCTTGGCACTTCGCCGTCTTCGACAATCCTGCGATCAATGCCTTCGTGTTGCCGGGCGGCAAGGTCGGCTTTTATCGCGGCCTGATGGAAGCGGCCGCGTCTGACGATGAGATCGCCGCTGTCGTCGGTCACGAAGTCGCGCATGTCGTCGCGCGCCACGCGGCCGAGCGTCTTAGCCAGCAACTGGCCTTGCAGGTGGGCGTCTCCTTAGCTTCAGTGGCGCTGTCTGAAGAATACGGCCAGAACGCCGATATCATCGCTGGCGCGCTTGGCGCCGGGGCGCTCTACGGCGTCATCCTGCCGTACTCGCGCATGCAGGAGTTCGAGGCCGATAGGCTTGGCGTCGATCTCATGCGTCAAGCGCAATTCGATCCCGCTGGTGCGCTTTCATTTTGGCGGCGCATGGCAAGCGGCGGCGAGGGCGCGATTGAATGGATGTCGACGCATCCAGCGGATCAGACGAGATTAGACCGTCTGCAGACAGTGATCGGTGAGCGTGTGTAGTCGCGTCATCGCAGATCAGATGTCATAACGATGCGACGCACACTGGCTTTGTTCGTCGCCGCACACCAGATGATGGTCGGCGCAGATTGCTTGGGCCCACGATGCGCTTTGGACAAACGCGCTTGGCGCATCCTCCCGGCGTAGGCTGCAGCTCCGGCCCCTTGATGGCGTCACTGTGGCTTTGGCTTCAAGACCCGCGCTGCGCGCCACACGAGGATCACGGTCAGCAGCAACGCACAGGCGGCGCCAAACCACGCCGCCTCGGGACGGTGATCTCGTTCCGCCGCGAATACAGCGATAAGGCCCCAGATCAAAGGCAGCGGGTACGCGAGTGCATCGCTCCGCAGCAAGACGAAGACCGCGACGGCGGCGGCGACGGCGAGGGCGGCGATCGCCCACCATGTCGCGACAGCGTCCTGCACGAAGCCTTCGGCCGTGAGTATGGTGACGGCGTTGAGCGCGGTTGCGATCGTGAGCCAGCCGGCAAGCAGGGCCAACGGGGTCACAACCAATGCCGCATCGCGTCGGCGCATTGTCGCAGAGGACGATACGAGGGGGACGGTGAGCGCAAGTGCGGCAAGCGCGATGAGCGCGACCGTGGCCCAACGCCAGTCGGCGCCGGCCGCGACGAGCCAGGCGCCTATTGCGAGCATCGAGAGTGCAGACGGCCAGCCAAAGCGGCGCAAAACGTTATCGCCCGCCCAGCCTGGGATGAGCTGGTAAACAGCGTAGATCAGCAAGCCCGCGTAGATGAGTCCCCAAATCGCGAACGCATAGGATGCCGCCCGAACCGTGCTCGCGCCGGCGTTCGCGAATTCCGCGGGCGTGAGGCCAAGCGCGCCTGTCGCCTGCAGGAACGAGGCGCCAACAGCGATGCATGCGGCGGCGAGCACGCTTAGACGCTGCAACATGGTCACGGTCATTTTGTAACTCCGACTTAGGCGGTCAAAGCGTATTGAGCGGCCCTGTTCGCTTGCAGCTCAAAACGGGATGGGCTTGGCGTCCCAGGCCAGAAATTGGCCCGATTGTTCGGGCGTCAATTCATCGATCACGCGCAACAGGTGCGCCGCGCTCGTGGGAGCGCTGAATAATTGCCCTGGGCGCACGGCTGCCTGAAAAGGGCGCGAAAGGCCAGTGTCAACTGTGCCGGGATGGAGCGTAGCGTAAATCGCGTGCTTGTTCTTTGTCGCCACTTCAATGGCGCAGGTGCGAATGAGTTGATTGAGCGCAGCTTTGGAGGCGCGGTAGCCGTGCCAGCCGCCCTGCCGATTGTCGGCGATCGAACCGACGCGCGCCGAGAGCGCGGCGAAAACGGACTTTCGCTGTCGCGGCAAAAACGGAGTTACGTGTTTTGCCACCAGCGCGGGACCGATAGCGTTAATGGCAAAGCAGCGCGCCAAGGCGTCGGCATTGAGTGCACGCATGGTTTTTTCCGGCGCCAGCGCATCATCGTGCAGCAGGCCGGTAGCGACGATGACGAGATCGAGCTCTTTGGAGCAAGCAGTAATTTCTTGAACGGCGATCGCGATTGATTTTTCGTCCTCGAGATCGAACGCGAAGGGCAAAAGTTTTGCGCCAGCGTCGGGCGTCACGCGCGAGCCGGCGTGGACAATAGCGCAATGGTCATCGGCCTGCAGCAACGCAACCAACGCTACGCCAATGCCGCCCGAGGCGCCGAACACAGCGGCGCGGTAATCCGGACCAAGTGAGGGGAGCGCGCTCACGTGGCGCGCGCTTTATGATTGCGCGCGTCCACCTGATTGGCAGTCCCTTCAGCTTTGGGTCCATTGCCGCTGCAGCGGCGCGAGCAATAGCGTACATGGGTCCAGTCGCGGGCCCATTTTTTGCGCCACGAAAAAGGTCTGGCGCACGCTGCGCATGTCTTTTGCGCCAGCTGCGCCTTGTCGGTCCGCTTGGCGTTCACAGTCTTCATGGTGTGGACCTCACCGGCGAAGCGCGATCATAACTTCGTTGCGCCGCGCCCAGGGCAGAGTCCAGGGCGGATCGTAGAAGGCGTAGCTCAGAGCGCCGTCCGCGGTCTCGCCGCGCGCTTCGATGTGGGCGCGCAAGGCGGCGGCGTGGCGATCGAGGTTGTCGCGCGTGGCAAGGCCGCTGAACCGCAGCACGGCGACACGGCGCGCTGCCTCTTCACGAAGGAGAACGGCATCGTCGAGCGGCCGCGGCATGTCCGCTAGCTGCGAACCCGGCGGCATATAGAAGGTGACGATCCAGCCATCGCCAGAAGCGGCCTGCGCTACGGGCGCGGTCATCGCGATGCGTTCGCCGTCGAGTCTTTGAGTGACCGGAGCGGTCATGGCGATCTCGCGATTGGGTTCATTTGCGCCGAAGATGAAGCGCGCGAGGCGGCGAAATCCTTGATTGATCGCCTCGCCCCGTTCGCCTGCAACGCGGGTCTCGGCCACTACGGTCGGCGCATAATCGCGGATAGCGAACGGACCCTCCTCGTAGACGAGGCGCCATTGCGGTTCTTCAGCTGCGTGCGCCGCAGGAGCGCTCATGATCAATCCCAAAACGCCAAAGGCCATGCTGAGTAGAAGCCAAAATGATCTCATGACGTTGTTACGTGCGGGCGGAGCGATGGGATCATCGCCGCCTTGCCGCCGCCGCTGACGCACGAGGTGGAACTCTTCGGCCAACGCCGTTCAGGAGCGATCCTTCGACCGGCGTGTACGGGAACTTCAACTGCTCATTCTTTACTTCGGCCCATGGGGACGGACGTCCGAGGCCGTCGAGAATGTCTCGCATGTTCTGACCAATCGAACCGGCCGCTCCGTGTCGGTATGGAGAGGGCAAGGCCCGTGAGTGCTGAGGCGCAACGATTAACGCCGCCGTGATCTACCCGATTGGAGCGCACGTACTAACGTAAAAGGAAGTTGCCTTCACACTTCAACGAACCACCCCGGCAAGCGTTCACCATACGACAGAATGGTCGCGCCGCCGGTTTGAGTCTGTGTTTCAAAAGCAAAGTGCGTTGGGGATAATGCGATGAGATGTGCCGCCGCCGTTTTTCTTGCCGCTGTGGCGATAACTGGTCCCTCGGCCGCTCAGGAAGCAAGTGATGATGGTTGGCGCGTCACACTTGGTGCGGGCGGGCTCTATGCGCCGACATACGAGGGCGATGACGACTACAGACTTTCGCTTCTGCCCAATATTGAAGTGACCTACAGCGACGTCTTTTTTGCGTCGGTGCAGAATGGCGTCGGCTATCGTCTCATCAATACGCCAACTTTGCGGGCGGGCCCGATCGGCAGGATCAAGTTCTCGCGCAATGAAGACGGAGACCAGGCGTTTGCGGTCAGCGGCGAGGACACCAACGATCTTCGAGGGCTTGGCGATGTCGACACCAGCGTCGAACTGGGCGCGTTTGTCGAGTATGAATTGGGTGAGGTCACCTTAAGCGCTGAGGCGCGCCAGGCCGTGTCGGGGCACGAAGGCTGGGTTGGCGATCTGGCCGCGCGGTGGTCAGGCCGCGGCGAGGTCTTGGGGCGCGGCGTGTCATGGTCAGTGGGGCCGCGCGCGCGTTTCGTCGGCGATGCTTATAATGAGGCGTATTTTGGCGTGAACGCGGCTCAGGCGGCCGCCTCCGGTTTGCCGGTTTATGACGCTTCCGGTGGGCTCTATTCCTACGGGGCAGGTGCGAGCGTGATTGCCCCTTTGTCGAGCGACCGTAGCTGGGCGCTGGTTTTTGTCGCCGGCTATGATCGGCTAACCGGCGATGCGGGCGACAGTCCGCTCGTTCAACAACGCGGCGATGATGACCAAGCCTCTCTCGGTCTGTTCATCGCTCGGCGCCTGCCGTGAGCGCGCTGGCGTTTCTTTTTTATTGCTCTGAGCGGTGCAAGCCGATGTCTGGATTCGGTGGATGCCGGCCTTCGGACGCATGAAAATTTTAGTGTTCGTCCTAATTTGCGCTTTGATCACGTTTGGGGGCTCGGCAATGGCCACTGAAGAGCCGGCCTTCAGCGTCGTAGTTCAAGAGCGCGAACTCGAAGTTCGGGATTTTTCGACGCTCATCGGCGCCGAAGTCGCTGTTACCGGCAGTCGTGGTGAGGCCGCTAACCCAATCTGGGCGTCTGTGTACGCGCTCAGGGGCGCTATATCGCGCGGAGCGCGACTAAGCGTGCTTGCGGTCCTTAGCAGCCCTAGGGTTCGGGGTTAGAGGCCCTCAGCGGAAAGCGAATTTGTGAGTATGTCAGATTAATGGAACCAGCGAGCGACCCCGCGCCGACGCCGCCTCCGGTTCATGACGGCGAGCATCGCTTCCTTTATGGACTGCGCCGTCGCGCAATCCTCGTTCTGTCGAACCGCGAGCAACGGCCTTTTGTTGTTGCGGCGGTATTGCTCTGCGCAGTTCTCATCATTGGAGGCGGTTGGTATTTTCTCCGCCCGCCGGAAATCGAAATCCTTGAGATAGAGCCGAGACCTGTCGAAATTGTTCTATCGGTCGTTGGCCGGGTTCGACCCGAAAATCTGGTCGACGTCCGATCCCCGAATGCGGGGCAAGTCGTGCGCTTGTTTCGCGACGACGGTGATCGCGTTGCAGCTGGTGAACCGCTCGCCATCGTCCGCTCCACTGTTGAGCAAGCACAAGCTGACGCAGGCAGTGCGCGCGAGCGTGCGGCGCGCGCTGAGCTCACGCGAGCGCGGTTAGCTTATAACAGAACGCGCACCTTGTCGGATCGAGGCTTTGCCTCTGTGGCTGCGCTTGATGAGGCGCGTGCTGTGCTTCAATCCGCTGAAGCGGCCCTTGCCGCGGCATCCGCCGAGCGGCGCGCCGCTATAGCGCAAACCGGTGAGTTTACGATCCGCGCGCCGATGACGGGCATCGTGCTGGTGCGCCCAATAGACAATGGCCAGGTGATCTCTCCGGAGACAACTCTCTTTCAGCTTGGCTCGCGCGACGGCGTGGAGCTGCAGGCCGATGTCGATGAGGCTTATGCCGACGCGTTGAGCCCCGGCATGTCAGTACGCGCCGCGCTTTCGGGGTCGGACGAGATTTTTGCCGCGCGCATCACCGAAGTGTCGCCGCGTGTTGATCCAACGACCGGTGGGCGTCTGATTAAACTTGCGCCTGGCGAAGAAATGAACATTCCACCTGGGCGATCAGTGGATATCACGATCATTGTCGCTCGCCGCGAAGCTGGAATTGTCGTGCCGCGACAGGCGGTGCTTAACGCGACCACGGAGCCGATGGTTTATGTCGTCGATGAGCGTGGCCTCGTGCGTGAACGGTCCATCGAGATTGCCGATTGGCCGTCTCTGGGCGCAATCATCGACAGCGGTCTGGCGGAAGGCGACCGCGTCGTACTGGCGCCTGCGGAGACGAGGCCGTCTGTGCGCGTGCGCATTCGATTGCGGTCTAGTGCTTCAACGCCGGGGAGGTAGGGCCCTTGTTCGCGTTGTCCGTTGCTCGCCGCTATCTCTTCTCCAACCCGTCCCAAACCGCATTGTTGATCGCGGGCGTGGCGTTGGGCGTCACGGCCTTTGTCTTCATCACCGCTCTCATCCAAGGATTGGCGATACGTCTCACCGACGATGTGACCGCCAATAGCGCCCACGTGTCGTTGGAGCCTCTGACCCGTGTTGCCCGCGTCTTGCCTAGTCCTGATGCGGACGTGGAATCTGTCGCTGTTGTCTCCACGTTTCAGCGTCGTCAGATTCGGGCATGGGCCTCCACCGTCGAGCTGTTGCGCAGCCAGTCATCTGTCTTGGCCATCAGTCCGCAAATTTCAGGAAGTGCGTTCCTAGTAAAGGGCGAGGCGGTGGCGCCTGTCGCCGTGACGGCGATCGATCCGTCTGGCCTTGACGCCATCTCTCCAATTAGTACCGAGCTCGTCAGTGGCGATGCAAACCTTGGCGCTGACGGCATCTTGATCGGTGTGCGCTTGGCGGAAAATTTGGGTCTGTCAGCCGGCCAGCCGGTGCTGTTTCGAACCGATCGGGGCATCGATCGGCTGTTAACAGTTCGCGGTGTTTTCCAGACCGGTCTGCAAAGTCTTGATGAAAGGGTGGCCTATCTCTCAATCCAAACCGCGCGCCCACTTTTCCGTCTGCCCGAAGGCGTGACCAACATTGAAATCAAGCTGATCGACCCCAATAGCGCACGCGAGTTCGCGGCGTTCTTGCATGAAGCCACTGGTCTTCGCGCGACATCGTGGCAGGAAAAGAACGCAAGCCTCGAAGGCGCTTTAACCGCCCAGGCACAGACCGGGACGCTTATCCAGTTATTTTCACTGATATCCGTTCTCATCGGCATTGCCAGCGCTCTCAGCCTCTCGGCCAATAGACGCCGAGGTGAAATCGGCATCATGCGCGCATTTGGCGTGTCGAGGAGGTTCATAGCCGCTGTCTTTGTCTGGCAGGGCTTGCTCATCGGCATGGTTGGCGCAGGGATAGGCTGCCTCAGCGGATTTGCCCTGTGCGCTTGGTTGGCGAGCTTGACCAAGCCCGATGGAACTATGGCGTTGCCGATTGCGCCGGCCGAGGGCGGCTATGTCGCTGTGTTCTTGCTGACAACTTTGGGCGCCGTGTTGGCCTCCGTGATCCCAGCCCGATCAGCTGCGCGGCTCGATCCATTGGAGGCGATCCAGCAATGAGCGCCGTTCTTGATGTGCGCGAGATCCGCATGACGTTCCGCAACGGAGATGAGCTGACCGAGGTGCTCAAAGGCATCGACCTCGCGCTTGAGCCGGGCGAGTTGGCGGCCCTCTTGGGCGCTTCGGGTTCGGGGAAGTCCACGTTGCTATCGATTGTCGGCCTTCTGCTTCGGCCCACGACAGGAACGATCACAATCGCCGGTCAACGCGTTGAAGGCTTTTCGGACACCGAGAGCGCGCTGTTTCGCAATCAACGTCTCGGCTTTATTTTCCAGTTCCATCACCTGCTGCCCGACTTCACGGCCACTGAGAACGTGGCTTTTCCAGCAGCGGCGCCGGCGGGCGGCATCACCCCTTCGATGCGCCAAAGGGCACGCGAACTGCTTGCGCGGGTTGGCTTGTCGGACCGTATGGATTTTCCTGCGAGGCGCCTTTCAGGAGGACAAAAACAGCGCGTCGCCATTGCGCGTGCGCTCATGAACAAACCGGACTTGGTGCTCGCCGATGAGCCCACAGGAAGCCTTGATCGTATTGCCGCCGAGCAGGTTCTCGACTTGATGCGTGAGGTCAATCGTGAGGATGGAGCCACCTTTTTGATCTGCACGCACGATGAACATGTTGCTGCACGCTGCACCCGCCGCATCACGCTGCAGGATGGTCACGTCGAGGGCAATGCTCAAGCCGAGAGCATCTCGAAGTAGATCGCAGAAAGGACGGAAGGTTGAGGCACTGTGACCTGAATGACCGATATCGGCGAGACCGCGCCGAATTGACGGGCAGGGTGCAAATGTCTTTGTTGGAGCGCCCCGCTCACCCGAATATTTTCGCCAATGGCGCGCCGTGACCCGGCGATGGTATGTGCGACAGCGGCGCACCAGTGTTCATCGAGTTTGCTTTCCCGGCGCGCGATCGAGAGAGTTCAATTGAAGCAAAGCGTTTGACGCGTGCGATGTCGCGCGTGTGTGAGGGGCTCTCAATTGCGCATGCGAGCCCACACGATCTGCGGCGCACTGGTCGCACCATGCTTACGAGCGAGCGCGTTGGCGTAAGCTATGAGGTCGCAGAGCGGGTCATTGCCCACCTCGTCGGATCGGCCGTCAGTCGGGTGTACGATCGCAACGAATATCTGCGGGAAAAACGCGCCGCGCTCGATGCGTGGGCGAATGAATTGGCGATGATCGTGGGCGAAGCGGGAGTCGGCGTCGCCGATGACGACAGCGCGTGCCGTGAGAGCTCAGCCCGGCGGCGAATCAAAGCTTGTGCGAAAAATTGCTAAATCTCGGCCGGTGATTTTACAGGGGCTTAGTGTTGTGTGCCAACCCGCGAGGCGTGCAGGCGACCGTCCTAGCGCGGCGCTTTGAGGTGCATGCTATGCGGCGCGCGCGCCACCTGGAACCCACATGGCGAGCCACTCAGCGGCGAGCGCCGGTTTCTCGGCGCCGGCGACCTCGATTTCGGCTTGGATACGCGAAAGATAGCGGTCCTTGGCGTGGAGCTTGCGCTCTAGCAAACTGAAGCGCCCGCGGACTTTGCTGTTTACCGGGACTGGCGCCACAAGTCGCACCTTGTCAAAGCCGTAATTGAGATAATGGCCAGTGTCGCGATCGGATGCTCTCGACATGGCGTCGTGGAGCAAGTGTGTCAGCAGCGAAATCGTCAGAAAGCCGAACGCGATTGTGTGCTGGTAGGGGCTATTGGCCCTGGCCCAATCCGGATCGACGTGCATCGGATCTGGATCCCGCGTCAGCGCGCCAAACTGGCTGATCATGTCCTGATCGATCTCGATCCAACGCGAAACGCCAATGCTGTCGCCAACAGCGTAAGCGGCGAACGGGTCGGTCTGAATTTGCGCGGACATCGGGCTCTCGATTGCTAGCGGGCAGTAGTATTTTACTTAAATTGCGCTAGCTTTTGTAAGGATGTCAAGGTCGCGGGCTGGCGCGTCGGGCGTCGGCATCCATGTAGACGAGCATTTCCGGTGCAATGAAGCCCGCGGCGGCGATGACCGTGCAGGTTGGGCGGACGCTCTCAAAGGCATCGAACTGAGCGCGCGCGATCTCATCGATGTGCTCGAAGCTGCGCACATAAATACGCAGCCGCACGACATCGCCAAGGCGAAAGCCGCCGTCTTCGAGCGCGTCCCGTATACGCGCGATGCAGGCGCTGGCTTGCACGCCTGGCTCTCCCGGCCCGATGATCTCGCCCTCGGTGTCCACCGGAGCGCATCCGGATATCCAGGCGTCGTCGCCCATGGAAATCAGACGCGAGTACGCAAGCATCCGCGCATATGGCCCTTGAGCAGGAACTTTTGTGATCAATCTGCCGCTCTCTTTCGCGCGCTGCGCTTGGCGGGTGAGGAGGCGTGCGCGGCTGCCGCGAGACGAGGCGCCAGTGGCGGCGCTTCCGCCCGAGGCGGATCTGTACAATAAAGGGCGCGGTGCCAAATCGTGGTGAGCGCCCGTGCGAGATCTTCATCGGTCGCTGCAAAGTCGGAGATGACCGCACTCAACTGCTCGTCACCATCGGCGAACAGTCGGCGGGTTAGATCGTCCATCATGGCGCTCAGCGCTTCAACGATGAAGTGGACTTGGGCGTGTTCCCGCTCCGCGGTGGGAAAACGCCTTAGTACCGAGGCGGTAATGCGGCGATTCCATTCGTGGCTTTCGCGGGCGAACAAAGTCGCAAAGTCACCCTGCGCCTCGGAGAATTGCAGCAAGCAGCGCATCAGACCGGCATTGGCGCGCGCGGATCGAATCCATTGCAGGTTCGCATCAAACATAGCCTGAAATGGAGAGCGCGCAGCCGCCGATCCTGCGCGGTTCATGAATTCCTGCAGAAACTCAACGAGGATCTCATGGACCAACGCCTCCTTGCTCTCGAAATAGAGGTAGAGCACCGGGGGGATATCTTGGCGCGCTTGCAGATGTCGGTGAGCTTCAGGTCGTGGTAGCCCACTTCGTTGAGCAGCTCGACGGTGCAGAGGCGTATTCGGTCGCGCGTTCTCTCGCCTTTGCGCCTTAATCCTCCGTCCTTTTGCTTCTTGGCGACCCAATCACGAAAGCTAACGGGCTCAATCGTCTCGGCGACAGATTTTTTCATGGCGGTTTCCGCAACGCTGGAGCTGCGTTGAACGGACATTCTTGACTCTCGATAAAAGCTAGTCAAGGATCAGAAAAAACATAGTGAACACTAGTAAAGGAATTGGCGCATGGGCGAGTTTCGATGGGGCTTTGCAGTTGCGCTCTTTGCTCTGAGTGGGGCGGCGGCAGCGCGCGATCGCGCCGATGACGTCGAAATTCGCTACACCGAATATGGCGTGGCGCACATCGAAGCCGACACCTATGAGGCGGCGGGGCGGGGCTATGGATGGGCCTTGGCGCAGGACAATCTTTGCGTCGTTGTCGAGCGCACCATTACGTTGGCGGGCGAACGCAGCCGATCTATGTCGGCGCAGGAAACCTATATCGATCCCTTCGCCGGCGGCGCTGTGAGCAATGTCGATAGCGATGCCGTTTACACCTATTTGTTTCCGCCGTCCCTTACCAATCGAGTGAAACGATCTGCTTCGCGGGACATGCGCGATCTCGTCCGGGGTTTCGTGGATGGATTCAATCGATATGCCGCGACCGAGGGCGCGGCTGGCGAAGCATGCCGTGCACAGAATTGGTTTCGACCGCTGACGGAAGAGGATGTGTGGCGTCGCATCGCACATGTGCCTTTGCTCGAGACGAGTGCTGGCGTGCTCCGGGAGATTATCGCAGCGACGCCGCCGGGCGCGGAACGCGCTGAGGCGGCGCCCGCCGATACGCTTTCCAGACTGGCGGCGTTGGAAACCGTTCGTGGCGCTTCGAATGCGGCGGCCTTCGGCCGCGACGGCGTCGAAGGCGGTGTCGGCGGGATGAGCTTTTCTAACCCGCACTATGCTTGGCACGGAACCGAGCGGCTGCATGCGTTCCATATGCATGTGCGCGGAGAACTGAACGTATTTGGCGCAACCGCCTACGGGCTGCCGTTTCCCATGCTGGGTTTTAGCGATACTGTAGGTTGGTCGATCACCCATACCACCGACAAACGCTCAACGCTCTATGAGCTCACGCTCGATCCCAGTGATCCCACGCGCTACATGATCGGGTCGCGCAGCGAGCGCATGCGTGCTGTGCGTGTCGTTGTGCAGACTGGCGAAGGGCGGGTGACCCGCACGTTCTGGGAGACGCGCTACGGCCCAGTCGTTGAAGGCGAGAACTTGCCGTGGACCGAGGAGCGCGCTTATGCGTTCGCCGACCCCGAGCGCGGCAATCTTCGCTTCGCCGATCAGTTTCTGGCGGTCGCGCGCGCGCGTAACGTGCGCGAAATTCAGACTGTGCTGGAAACGGAAATGGGCTCACCCTGGTCAAACATGACCGCTGCCGATAGCAGCGGCGAAGTATTCTATTCCAACACCTCAGTGGCGGCCAACATCACGGACGCCCAGCTTGAGCGCTGCGCCATCACGAGCCCCGCGCGACAATATATGGACTTGGCCGACGTCACCACGCTTAATGGTTCGGATCCGGCTTGCGCCTGGACAATGGATCGCCGCGCCAGTCAGCGCGGCATTATACCCCCGCAATTGCGTCCCGCGATGGTGCGGTCTGATGTCGTCTTCAATTCAAACGACAGCCATTGGTTTGCAACGCTCGATCAAGCTGGCCGTTTGGAGGGGTTTCAGCGCGTCATAGGTCCGGAGCGGACAATGCGCGGCGAGAGAACCCGCGTCGCAGCCCTTTATGCGCGCGAGATCATGAACGGGGGCGAACTCACCGGCGCGCCGGGCGCAACTCCCGATAAATGGGAGCGATTGTTCTATTCCAGCCGCAACCTCACAGCTGAACTCGTTCTTGATGATGTGATTGCCGATTGCCAACGCAATCCAAGCGTCACGGTGGAAACAATTGCGTTCGATCTGGGCGCGGCTTGCGCTGCCTTGGCGGCATGGGACCGGCGCGACACGCTGGACTCCAGAGGGTCGGCTCTGTTTGCGGAATTCATGCGCAAACTGGAGGCCGTGCCGATGACGGGTTTTGCGCTGGCGCCGCGCTATTGGCGCGAGGCGTTCGACCCCGCCGACCCGGTCGGCACGCCACGTGGCTTCGTCGTGACGGACGAGACCCGCCAAGCGCTCGCGCGCGCCTCCTATACGCTGATATCGGGAAACATCGCCTTGGATGCGCCCCTGGGCGAGGTGCAAGCCGTCACACGCAATGGCCAGCGTTTGCCGATGTCGGGATCAATGTTCACCTACCATATGGTGCGCCCGGGCGGCTTCACACCTGGGCAGGGCATCACCGAGATCTCGCAGTGGCGACAGCTACATTCATGTCGTTGCACTGGGGCCCGATGGCGTGCGGGGACGTTTCCTGGTCACGTATGCGCAATCGACCAATCCCTCGTCGCCGCACTTTGCCGACATGACGGTCTTGTTTTCACAGCAGCGCTTCGCGGACGTGCGGTTTTCCGCCGCCGAGATTCGAGCGCATCAAGTTGGCGAGACCGTAACGCTCCATTGAGGAAATGATCGTGCGCTTCTTGGGCCTCATTGCGATGATCGTTGTGCTCAACGCCTGTCAGAGCGCGCCTGCTCGGCTTGCACGACACAGCTGTGAAAGCGAGCTTGAACAGACTGGCCGCACGGTCGAATGCATGACGTTGACGGTTCCGGAAAATTGGAGCGAGCCCGCGGGGCGCAAAATCTTCCTTGAAGTGGCAATCGTGCGCGCGGCGGCGCCTCTGGAGGGTTTGCCGCCGGTCATGTACCTGCATGGCGGTCCGGGCGGGGGCGTGCTCGACGATCTGGCCGAGGCGCTGGGCTCTCCGCTTGGCGGCGAGCTCATCGCGCAGGACCAGGATTGGGTGTTTTTCGACCAGCGTGGGACAGGGCGCTCGGCGCCGTTGCTCGATTGCGGCGAGATCGCGCTCAATGATGCAGGGCCTGCGTCCGATGAGGTTGTGGCGCAATTGGTGACGTGTGGGCGCGAACTTTCAGCCAATGGCGTTGACTTTTCACAGTATCAATCTCGAAGCGTGGCGAGCGATGTTCAGGCCATTCGCGCGGCGCTCGGCTTGGACCGCTTCGATCTCTACGGTTTGTCGTACGGCACGCGCGTGGCCGCCGCTGTGCTGACGCACGCGCCGGATGGTTTGCGCGCCATTGTCTATGATTCGCCCTGGCCGCCGGAGGCGAAATGGACTGAGCCTGGTCCGCTGTGGGTTTCACGCGAAGTGCGCGAACTCTTGCGCGCCTGCGCGGGCGACTCCGCTTGCGGCGGCTACGGGGATCTCGAACGCCAATTGGACGCGTTGGCGCAGGGGTGGCTCGATGGCGCAGATGTCTCCCATGCAAGCGCCCTGGCGCTCTTCTTGATGGATTCAGTCTACGACGGCGACATGGTGCGTGCGCTGCCGCGCACCGTGGCTCGGCTTGCGCATGGCGATCTGTCGGCGCTTGCGCCTTATGCTGCCGCGTCCGATGCGGGTTATGCGGATGCGCTGCACATGGCGGTGATGTGCAATGAGGAGCTGCCGTTCGAGAGCGCTGCTGCGGTGCGCGCCAACGCCGCTGGCGACTCGATCGCCGAGGCTGTCGCACTCACCATGTCGAACTATTTCGCGGCGTGTGAAGGCTACTTCCAGGCAACTCCCCTTCGATAGAGCAGAAACCTATTCTATCGGATATCCCGGTGTTGTTTCTGGCCGCGGGTATTGATGCGGGATGTCCTGCCGAACTCTCGGAGGCGGCGGTTCAGGGCTACGCGCACGGCCAACTCGCAATCGCGCCCTATACGACCCATCAAGTGGCGCGCAACAGCGCCTGCGCGCGACAGCTCGCGCGCGCGTTCCTGCGCGATCCGCTTGGCCGTCTTGATATCTCGTGCATGGCGGCTGAGGCGACGCCGGTGCGCTTTCAATAATTCATTCAACATCGCGGGAGGGCTTAGTGGGCTTCAAGATCACACGGCGGGGCGTCGCGCTGACGGCGGGCGCCCTCGGCGCTGTGGCGGCGGGTGGCGCTGGATGGGTTTACATGTGGCAGCGTGGGACCAAGCCGGTGGTGGCGCTGGCAAGCGATGGTGCGCGGATTCTCGATCTTGCGGGGCCGATGGAGATACTTGGACGATTGCCTTCCGCGCGACCGCTCTACGTGGGCGAGACGCTCGGCTGGAAATCGGCGGCGCGCGGGCCGTTACGGTTCGAAGCGACGGCGTCCCTTGTCGGCGAGGCTTCGCGTCCAGACGTGATCATTGTGGCGGGGTCGCAAACGCGAGCGCCGACCAGCGGCGAAGTCGATTGGTTGCGCAAGGGTGCTGACCATGCCCGTGGGATTCTGGCGGTCGGCAGAGGACAAGAGATGCTGGCGGCGGCGGGATTGACCGCCGATGGCGATCGCATCGTGGCTTGTGAAGGCGGCTCTGGCGCGCTTGACGCCGCGCTCGCGCTGGCGGCGCGACTCTCAACTCAGACCTACGCTGAGGGTCTGCAACTCGCCATCGAGTACGATCCAGCGCCACCTTTTGCCGCGCAGGCGGAGGCGGCGCTGCCTGCCGACCTGTCAACGCTACGCGCGGGGATATTGCTCTATGAGGGCATGACGGCGCTGGATGCGATGGGGCCTTATGAGGTGCTGACGCGCGTGCCTGGCATCGACATAGACCTTATCGGCGTCGCCGATAGTGCGATTAGATCCGATACTGGTGCGCTTCACCTGCAAGTCACGCGCACGATCGCCAATGCGCCGACTTATGATCTGCTCATCATTCCCGGGGGCGCCTACGGGACAATTCAAGCGGCGCGCAATGAAGCGCTCTTGGCCTGGCTGAGAGAACGCACGGCCGGCGAAGGCCAAGTGATGTCAGTCTGCACGGGTGCGCTTATCCTTGCCCAGTCGGGGGCGCTACAGGGCCTTGACGCCACCACGCATTGGGCTTCGCGAGACACGCTTGAGACGTTGGGGGCGAACTATCAGCATGAGCGCTACATTGCTCATGAACGGCTCACCACCGCCGCTGGCGTTTCCGCCGGCATTGATGTGACATTGG
The DNA here is from genome assembly GCA_023242925.1 of Hyphomonadaceae bacterium JAD_PAG50586_4. Taxonomy (GTDB): domain Bacteria; phylum Pseudomonadota; class Alphaproteobacteria; order Caulobacterales; family Aquidulcibacteraceae; genus Vitreimonas. Next base: position 1,858,128 of record CP096134.1, read on the forward strand.
CGGCGTTGGGGCGGATGCTTGGCGCTGAAGCGGGTGCGGCGATCCAGGCCCAATTGCCATATGCGCCGAACCCTCCATTTCGCTCCGGCGCTTTCCAAGGCGCTCGCCCCGAAGTGATCGAAGCCGCAACCCAGATATTGCAGCACAATGCGACGACCTCGGCGGTGCGCATGAATTTCTTGAAGCATCGGCATTGATCGGCAGTATCGCGCCATGACGAAGAGACTGACACGCGACGATCTTCGCGGGCGTGCGCAAACGGTGAATGGCGTGGTAGCGCCGGAGACTTTGGGCGCGACCTTGCTGCATGAGCATGTGCTGGTGGATATACGCCCGCCAGCCTGGAAGAAGCTGGAGCAAGTCGGCTCCAATATCACGCTGCGAAACCGCTTTGCGATCGATTATGGCGAGCTCATTGCGCCGGGAAATTGCGTGTTGGCGGAAGCGGAAATAGCAATCAGTGAATTGAGCGACCTTTACACAAGCGGCGGGCGCACGGTGGTGGAGCTTTCGTGTGGCGGGCTTCACCCTGATCCGCACGGCTTGCAGCGCGTTGCGCGCCAGTCGGGCGTCGCGATCGTGATGGGGTGCGGTTATTATGTGGAAGAATATCTAGACCCCTCATGGGTCACGCGATCGGTTGATAGTTTTGCTCGCGAGATTGTCGATCAAGTTCAGGTGGGGGCTTGGGGCAGTAGCGCCCGTGCAGGCATCATTGGCGAAATCGGCTGCCAGGCGCCGTGGACGGATCTGGAAAAACGCGTCATGGCCGGCGCCGCGGTGGCGCAGCGCGAGACAGGCGCTGCAATCTCGGTGCATCCTGGGCGCGATCCCGATCAGCCCCAAGAAGTTGCGGAATTCCTTCGACGCGAGGGCGCTGACCTTACCCGCGTCATCATCAGCCATATTGATCGTACGATTTTCGATGACGAGCGGCTCTATCGCCTCGCCGACACTGGCGTCGTGATTGAACTCGACCTGTTTGGCATGGAGAGTTCCTACTACAAGCTCAACGAGCAGATCGATATGCCAAACGATGCGATGCGGCTGCAGACATTGCGCAAGCTGATCGCTCGAGGCCATCTCCATCAGATCGCCATTTCGCATGACATCTGTTTCCGTAGCCGATTGTGCTGCTATGGCGGCCATGGCTACGGGCATATCTTTCGCAATGTGGTGCCGCTCATGCGTCGGCGCGCATTCAGCGAGATCGAGATCGAGACAATTCTGGTTCGCACGCCTGCGCGCCTGCTGACGTTTGTGTAAGCGGCTCCGGTGACAAATGTGCTCTCAGATTTTGTCGTTCGTCCGATTGCCCCCGACGACGCCAATGCATTGATGGCGCTTGCGGCGGCCTTGGGCCCCGGCATGACGACGCTGCCCGCTGATCGAGACGTGTTGCAGCGTAAGGCCGAATGCGCCGCGGCTTCGTTTCGCGGACAAGGCGGCGACGAGGCGCAATACCTGCTCGGTTTGTGTGAAAGAAGCGCGCCGCAGCGCGTGTTGGGTGTTGCCGGAATCTACCCCAATGTCGGAGCAAGATACGGGTTCTTCTCATATCGCGTCGGATCCTTGATCCAACGCTCGCGGCTGAGTGACAGAGCGGCGCGCTTGCAGGTGCTCAGCATTGACAATGGCTATACCGGCGCGACCGAGGTGGGCAGTCTTGCCGTGCACCCAAGCCTACGTGGGCGAGGCGCCGGCAAATTGTTGGCTAAAGCTCGCTATCTGCTGATCGCCGCCGCGCCAGAGCGATTTGGTTCGCGCATCATGGCCGAGATGCGTGGATGGCAGGATGATGGAGGCCGTTCGCCGTTCTGGGACGCGGTGGGGCGCAAATTCTTTGATGTGGATTTCGCGCTGGCCGATCGATTGAGCGCGGTCGAGGGCGCTGCGTACTTTGCCGACCTTTGGCCAAAGCTGCCAATATACAGCGCGCTTTTGCCAGATGATGCGCGCCGTTCGATAGGGCGCGCCCACAGTGCGAGCCAATCCGCGCTCGACATGTTGGCGAGTGAAGGGTTCGTGTTTGAGGATATGATCGATCTCTTTGACGCTGGCCCGCAGGTATCAGCGGACGTCGCCGATATCGTAACGATCCGCGCATCACAATGCGCCTCTATAGCCGAATTGCCGGAAGCGACGGCGCTCGTATCGACCAACACGCTTTCCGATTTCCGCGTTTGGGTCGGTCCCGCCAGAGACGCCGGCGCGCCATTGCGGCTAGCGCGCGCCGATTGTGTCCGCAGCGTAAGTTGGATCCAGGTCAGGGCGCAGACGGCCCCGCCCCGCCGGTGTTCGCGCGACGATAGGGTCCCCAGCAAAGCAGGATGCCGGCAAGAGCCAATGGCGTGGTGAGCAAAGGCAGCAAGGAAAGCGATAACCCGACGGCGGCGTCGTCGCGGAAAAAATTGTCGGTGAGGAGCGCCACCAGAAGCGGGCCAAGCGTCAGCCCGACGAGATTGGAAATCATGAGATAGAGCGCGACAAGTTGACCGCGTAGCGCAGCCGGCGCGACAATCGCCAGCGAAGCGCTTGCGATCCCGTAAGGAAAGCTCTGTGCAAACGCCAAGCCATATGCGGTGAGCCGCGCGATATCGAGATTCGGCGCCAGCGCGTAAGCGGGAACAGCGATCGCAAGAAGGATAACACTTAGCAAGGCGGCAAGCATTGGCCCGGTGGCGACGCGCCTTTTGGCGAGCGCATCGACGAGGACGCCCGAGCTCATGACCCCGAGCGGTCCTGCGATCAGGAGGGCAACGCCGAGCAGAAGGCCGACCTCAGAGGTCTGCAGCCCATGAACGCGCACCAGGACGCTCGGCATCCAAGTGATCGAGCCGTAGGCGAGGATGGTAATGGCGGTGAAAGCCAGAAAATGGCCGCCATAGAGCCGCCCAGCGCCAAAGATGTGCGCCATCGTCGCCCGCAAGGATGTGCGCTCAGCGTACGCGTTCGCCCTTTTGACGCGGGTCTCGCGGACGAAGAGCAGAGCAAGGGCAACGAGGAGCCCTGGTGCGCCGACGACGACAAACACCGAGCGCCACGGCGAGAGATCGCCCAAGGGGCCTGGCAAAGGATGTGACTCAAACCAGGCCAACAACAAGCCGCCGCCCAACATCGATAACGACGTGCCGACAAATATCCCTGACTGGAAGACCGCGATCGCGCGTGCGGCCATTGTCTTGGGAAATCGCTCGCTGAGCAGGGAGATGGCGGCGGGTGAAAGCGAGGCTTCGCCGACGGCGACGCCAGTCCGCGCGGCGAACATGGTCGCGAAGTTCGCGGCAAATCCGCAGGCGGAGGTCATGACGCTCCAGAGCGCTATTCCGGTCGCCATCAAGCGCGGCCGATGCGAGGTATCGGCCAGCCGCCCGAGCGGCAGGCCGGCCAAGGCGTAGAACGACGCAAACGCCAAGCCATGCAAAAGGCTGATCGCCGTATCGGAGACGCCAAGCTCAGCGCGAATGGGGCCGACCAGCAAAGTCAGCAACATGCGGTCCACGAACGAAAGCGAATTGGCCGCCAACAGCAGCAAGGCGAGGCCCCACGGGGCGGCGCCAAAGGCTTGGGTCTTCAACATCTTCGCCCTCCCGGATGCTGTGGCGCCAGCGCTGCTGGTGACGCACGAGTTTGCGCGCAGAACCCAACATCGCTTGACAGTTCAAAAAAGCTAGTCAACACTCAGAAAAAACATAGTGTGCGCTAGTGAAATGGGAGGCGACGATGGCGTATTGGGGAAAGCACGGCCTGAGCCGTATGGCGTTGGCGGCGGCGGCGACCTGGGCAAGCTATGCGGGCGGCGGGGCCGCGCTGGCGCAAGAGGCGCCGGAGAGCGAGGAGATTATCGTCACCGCCACCAAGCGCGCAGAGCGCCTGCAGGATGTCCCGATCGCGGTGACTGCTTTTGGCGAAGAGCAGTTCGAGCAATTGCGTCCAGACAGTCTGGCGGATTTGGGCGCGCGCGTCCCCAATATGTATCTGCCGCCGGCCGACGAGTCTCAAACTCAATATATCACGCTCCGGGGCTTGGGGCCTGGCGTGACGCGGTCGAGCGGTCGCTCGGTGGGGGTCTATATCGACGGCGCCTATGGCAGCGCCGACAATCTTACCAATCTCCCGGTTTCGGACTTGGCCAGCGTCGAGATATTGCGCGGCCCGCAGGGCACGCTGTTTGGCCGCGACACGATTGGCGGCGCGATCAACGTGACGACGCGGACGCCAAGCGATGAGTTCTCCGGTTTCGCGGAGCTGGAGTATGGAAGCTTTGAGCGTGTGGTGCTGAGTGGTGGTGTGGACCTCCCGCTTTCGGATGCGCTGGCGTTACGTGTGTCGGCGCGTCAGCTCAATTATGGCGGTCACATCGACAATGAATTCACGGGCGACAAAGCCGATCTCGCTCGATCAGTTTTCGGGTCGCGTGCAGCTCTATTTCACGCCGAGCGAACGCTTTGATGCACGTCTCGTCTATACGCACTCCGATCGCGACGACAGTCCGACGACTGGCGAGAACGCGGGCGGCACGTTTGCCGATCAGATCCCGTATCAAGTGAACATCAATGTTCAAGAATCGTTTGTTCAAGACGCCGATTCATTGACGCTCGCCATGAATTACGAACTCCCGTCGGGGCATATGCTGACCTCAATCAGCGGATGGTCGCAGAGCAGCGATCGCTCGCTGGTCGACCGCGACCTCACACCGGACGACATTTCCACCCAGTCGATTCTCTATGATGTCGAGGATGTTTCCCAGGAATTGCGTCTGACCTCGCCCGACAGCGATAAATTCGATTATCTCGTTGGGCTCTATTATTTGCGCTCCGAGACGCTCAATCGCGATACTTATCCGCTGTTTGGCGCGGCCTGGCTCGCCAATATTGGCTTTCCGCCCATCCTCCCCGATGTGCTCGACGGCCAGGAGCGTGCGTTCACAAGCACGTCTTGGGCGGCGTTTGTGAACGCCAACTATCACTTCACCGATCGTCTCTCTGTTTTTGGCGGCGTGCGTTACACGCACGACGAAAAGGAAGTCAGCCACACCACCTTTGGCGAAGTGTTCGGGGCATTCGGCTTTGTGTCCGCAAACCTCGTCGGCGAAACCGAAGAAGAGCCGATCACCTGGTCGCTCGGCGCCCGCTACGCGTTCTCCGACGAGTGGAAGACCTATGTCAGTGTGTCTACGGGGTATCGTAGTTCATCTCTCAAGGATGACTTTCTGACGGCCGCGGACTTGCTCAATCCAGCGGGAAACCTCACTGCCCCCGAATACGTGACGAATTACGAGCTGGGGGCGAAGTATCGCAGTGGCGACGGCCGCATCGCTGCGAATGCGGCGCTTTTCTATATGGACTACAGCGACATTCAGGTCAGCATCTCGGTGCCGCCTTTGCTGTTTGTCCGCCAGTTGCAGAACGCCGCCGCCGCACACTTGCAGGGCTTCGAACTCGACGGGTCTTATGCGCTCACCGACAGTCTGATTTTCTCTGGATCCTTGGGGTATCTGGAATCGGAGTACGATGAGTTCCAGCCAAGTCCCTCACTTGATCTCTCTGGCACAGGTTTCGGAAACCACCCTGAATGGACGATCTCGGCGGCGCTCGACTATACGCACGCGCTTCAGTCAGGTGAGCTGCTGTTCCATTTGGATACGACGGTCATGACCGTTCCAGATGATTTTCAGCCGGGCGGCACTGCGCTTGAATTGGGCGGCTACAGCACGCTCAATGGGCAGGTCGCTTATGAGACCGCGAGCGGTGATTGGCGCTTGGCCGTTTGGGGCCAAAACCTCCTCGATCACGATGATCCCGTAAGCACGACGTTGTGGGGCGCGGGTCTGGGGCTCAACCAACACAATGTTTATATCTATCAGCCGCCGCGCTCTGTGGGTGTAACATTGCGGCGCGCTTTTTGATGCGGGGAGCCGGAGCGAATGCCGCTCCGGCTCCCATTATCTGACGGCAAGACGAGATCGATGGCGCAAAATAATCCGCTGGTCGCCCTGCTGGACGATTTGCCGACGCCATTGTCGCGCATTGAAGATTACGTCGTTCACTGGGCGCGTGTCCGGCCGAGAGGGGTGGCCTGCGTTGATCGAGGACTGAGCCTGACGTTTGCCGAGTTGGCGCAATGTGTGGAGCGCGCCGCGCGCCGCTTGGCTTCGGACGGCGTAGGCGAGGGCGATTGTGTTGCCGTACTGGCCCCGCCGTCGGTCGATTATCTCGTTTCGTTTTTGGCGACAGCGACTCTGGGGGCGACCTGGCTCGGTCTCAATCCGAAATACACTGCGCACGAACTGCAGCACTTGATCGGCGACGCAAAGCCTAGACTCGTCCTTGTCCGCCCCGAGATCGCTGGGCGCGACTATCGCGGCGATTTCAATTCGTTCGAAGACACACTTCGGGCGACTGGCGCGCGCCTACGTTGGCTGACGCAAGAGCCGAGATGCATTGTCTCGCCCGCATTGAGCTGTGGTGACGACGAGGTCGCGCGTCAAACACGCACGCTAGGCGTCAATATAATCGCCGCTTTAGTCTACACATCAGGAACGACAGGCGCCCCGAAGGCGGCGCAGCTCACCCATGAAGGACTTATTCGCGCCGCCCTGGTGCGCGCGCATGTCTGGAACGTCGACCCGTTGCGTCTCATTCACAATGTGCCGATCAATCATGTTGGCGGGTTAGGCGATCTGACCTGCACTGCGCTCGTTGCGGGGGAACGCAGGTATTCTTGGAGAAGTTCTCAGCGGAGGCGACGCTTTCAGCCATCGCAGGTCACCAGATCACCTACTGGTATCAAGCGCCGACAATGTTCGAAATGTGTCTGAACGCGCCCGAGGCGGATGCAATGGACTGGTCAAGTCTTCAGGCGGCGATATGGAGCGGTGGGCGGCCATCGGATGCATTGGTTCGACGCTTGGCGCGCGTGGCGCCAAAATTGGGCGTCGATTATTCCATGACGGAGAGCATTGGCCCGATCACGCTCTCGCCGCTCTGGAATAGCGCTGGCGCTTATGAGGGCCATGTTGGTTGGCCTGACCCGGGGCGCGGACTTCGCATTGTCAACGCCGAAGGCGGGCTCTGCACGCGGCCCGGCGAAATCGGTGAAGTTGAGATCAAGGATGCGTGGATGTTTGCAGGCTATCGCGGGCCATCGGGCGCCGACACCGATGGCTGGTTCAAAACCGGCGACTTGGCGACGTACGAAGAAAACGGCGCTTGGCGCTTGGTGGGGCGAAGCAAGGAGATGTTCAAATCGGGCGGCTACAATGTGTATCCGCGCGAAGTGGAATTGGTCATCGAAGCCTTCCCGGGCGTCAGCAGTGTAGCGCTCGTGGAAGCGCCGGACGCGCTCTTTGGCGAGATCGGCGTCGCGTTCGTGGCCTGTAGTGCAAGTGTGCGCGCAAGCGAGATCTTCGAATTTTGCCGCGCACGTCTGGCGAATTACAAATTGCCCAAACGCATCGAGATTGTAAGCGACTTGCCAATGTTGCCGATCGGCAAGGTGGATAAGGCGCGCCTTCGCCAAATGGCGAAAGGTGTACAAGTCTGATTTTTGCCCCAGGGCGAGGAGAATGAAATGTCGGACCGACGGGCGTTGTTGCGATGGCTCACGGCGGCGCCGGCGGGGCTGGCCCTTGTGAACTTGGCGTCCGCCGCAGCAGGCGCGCAAGATTCCGGGGCGCGTAACACTTCGCCACAGCCCGCGTCCGGGGCAGTGATTCCGAATCTGGTCGGCGCAGAGCAGATCGCGATGCTGGTCTATCCGGGCTTTACCGCGCTCGATCTTGTTGGCCCACATTTCTTCTTCGCCTGCCTTGCGGGCGCGCGTGTCCATCTTGTCAGCACCCAGGACAATATGGAGCCGGTGGTGAGCGACCTCATGTTGGCGGTCCAACCCACAACGCGGCTGGCGGATCTTTCCGAAACCCCAGACGTCGTGTTTGTACCTGGCGGCTCGGCCGGTACGCTGGCTGCAATGCGCCATGAGCCCACGCTCGCGTTCTTGCGGACGCACGGACGCGCCGCACGAGTGAAGACGAGTGTTTGCACGGGTTCATTTGTGTTGGCCGCAGCGGGTTTGCTCGAAGGCAAACAGGCAACGTCGCATTGGCTCGCGCGGGAGAGTTTGGCGGCCTTTGGCGCGACGCCCGTCGATGCGCGCGTCGTCCATGACGGCGATACCATCACTGGCGCCGGGGTGTCGGCCGGGTTGGATATGGGGCTTGCAGTGGTCGAGGCATTGCGCGGCAGGCCTTATGCCCAAGCTTTGATGCTGCAAGCGGAATATGCGCCTCAACCGCCTTTTGTCGGCGGGCGTCCGGAAAACACCGACCCGGCCATCACCCAGATGCTGCGTGAGCGCAGCCAATTTCGCGCGAGCGCCGAGGTGATCGCGGCTGAACGTCGGTAACACCAATGCCATTCACCATCGTCAATGGCGTGAACCATTTTTTCCAAGAACACGGTGCGGGCGGTGAGATTGTCTGGTTCACGCACGGCATTCTGTTCTCCTCAGATATGTTCGCACCTCAATATCAAGCGCTAAGAGCGGACTATCGTTGCATCGGCATGGATTGGCGCGGGCAGGGACGCACCGACACGCCGCTGGGCGGTTATGATGTCGATAATCTGGCGAACGATGCGCTGGCGCTCATGGATCGTCTGGGAATTGACCGCGTGCACTGGGTGGGGCTGTCGATCGGCGGCGTCGTCGGCGTGCGGCTTGCCGCCGAGCACCCGGAGCGCATTGCATCATTGTCGCTGATCGGCGCCGCCGCCGATGACGAGCCGCGCGACAAGCTTGCGCGCTACGAACAGTTGTTTGAAATAATGGAGAAGCAAGGCTTGGCAGCTGCGGCTGCGACGGTCTTGCCTATCTTGTTCGGTCCCGATTTTTTGTCCGATCCCGCGCGCGAGCCGTTGCGAGAGGATTGGATACAGAGGATTTGCTCCAATGACGGAGCGCGTATGCGCCGCGCGGCGGCGCCAATACTGCGACGCCGGGATATCCGCTACATGCTACCCTTTGTCCGGTGTCCAACTCTTGTGTGCACCGGAGAATATGACAAAGCCAACGGGCCGGATCGCGCACGGATCCTTGCAGAGGGAATAGAGGGCGCGCGCCTTACGATCATTCCCCGTGCCGGGCATACAGCGACCCTTGAAGAGCCGAAGGCGACCAGCGAAGCGCTGAGAGCATTTCTTGGTAGCGTGAATCTATGAAGGGCCTGGTTTTCTACAAGTCAGCAGATCGCAATCCGGATGCTCTAGGCCTTTGTGGGCACGTGGTGGGCGCCGATGTTCTCATTCTTATCTAAAGCACAGTGAATTTTGACGTCCCGCCGAATCGACAGGTCCGGAGCGGCAGGTTTGAGATAAAAGATGCCTAGGTGCGAACCCCCAGGGGCCTGTCTTTGTCGGGCGAAGGCCCAAGCGTCAAATCGAGCGCGAAGCGGCCAATCAACCCGCGAACATTCCTATTGAAAGCACTCGGACTCTGTGTGGATTGGGAAACCGGGCATCGGCGCCGCGGAGCAACGTTTACTGAGGGCCCAGGGGCTTTCCTTGAGCGCCAGACTGTGTAAAAAATGCGAATGCTGTGCGTCGATCGCATTTCTCTGGCGACCATTATTACCGTCCCGCGGGACGGCAATAACGCACGTTAAATCGACTAGCGTTGAATTGCTCACCCCGCGCCTACCCAGGCCGCGGGAGCATACGCGTGTCTGGGCTCTTTCAGGAAAGCCCGCATGCGACACCAAGCACCAAGCCCAAGTCCAGAACGACAGCTTTGCCACGAATTGCAGGTGCGTTGCGCCAGCGATGTCGGCGCGCTCATTCGAGTGCTCAATTGTTACGCGGTGATGCGCGCCAAAGTGCTCAGCGCGCAATGTGACGCCAATATCGGCGAAATGCGGATCGCTGTGATTTCGGCGGGCCTGAGCGACGTGCAGGCCCATACGTTGCGATGCCGTGTTGCGAGCTTGGAGGGCGTGGAAACGGTCTCGATCGCCGCAATGGACGCCGACCAGCTCAGTCTAGGAGCGGCCCATGTCTGAAAACGATTCCACGAGCGACCTCGTTCGCCGCATCCTGGCAGCGCAGATTTATGACGTGGTCTTACGCACGCCGCTGGACCGCATGAACGGGCTGACGCGTCGGCTTGGCCGCGACGTGCGGCTCAAACGCGAAGATTTACAGCCAGTGTTTTCGTTCAAGCTCCGAGGCGCCAACAACAAGCTACGCCAGTTGTCAGTCGAGGAATTGGCCTCGGGGGTGATTTGCGCATCGGCCGGCAATCACGCGCAAGGTGTGGCTTTGTCGGCGCGTCGTTTAGGTGTCAGGGCGCTGATCGTCATGCCGACGAGCACACCCGCCATCAAGGTCGATGCGGTGCGCCATCTAGGTGGTGAAGTCATCTTGGCGGGTGATGCCTATGACGAAGCCTACGCGTATGCGCGCGATCGTGCGACTGCCGAGCGGCTCTGCTTTGTGCATCCGTTTGATGATCTCGATGTGATCGCTGGCCAAGGCACAATCGGCGTCGAGGTGTTTCAGCAATGCACCGGGCCAGTCGATGCGATCTTCGTGCCTATTGGCGGGGGCGGCTTGGCCGCGGGTGTGGCGGCCTATGCGAAATTTCTTCGTCCTGATGTGAAAGTGATCGGCGTCGAACCGATAGAGGCCGCTTGCATGAAGGCGTCCATTGAAGCGGGGCGCCCAATCGAACTGGAGCGCGTCGGTCTCTTCGCGGATGGCGTCGCGGTAAAACGGCCTGGCGACACCACCTTCTCGTATTGCCGGACGTTGCTGGACGACATCATCACGGTGGATACCGACGAGATCTGCGCCGCTATCAAGGATATCTTCGAGGACACGCGCGTGATCGCAGAACCTGCGGGTGCGCTTGCGCTTGCGGGGCTCAAGCGCTTTGCCGCTAACAATCCCGGTGAGGGGGCGCTCATCACGGTATTGAGCGGCGCCAATATGAATTTCGACCGGCTCCGCTATGTGGCCGAACGCGCCGCTCTCGGCGAAGCGCGCGAGATGCTGATCGGTGTACGCTTGAAGGAGGAGATTGGCGCCTATCGCCGGTTCGTGAACGTGCTTGGTGATCGCGTCGTCACCGAGGTCAATTATCGCTACGGCGATCCAAATGATGCGTGGGTCTTGATCGGGCTCCGCACTGCAACGACGGGCGCCAGGGCGCACGTGCTGCGCGAGATCGGTGCGGCCGGTTATGAGGCGGTCGACCTCACCGGCAATGAGCTGGCCAAGACACACGTGCGTTACATGGTCGGTGGCCGCTCGCAGAACTTGGCCGATGAAATCATCATGCGCTGCGATTTTCCCGAGCGGCCAGGGGCTCTACGACGCTTTCTGGAAGAGCTGGGCTCGGACTGGAATATCACGCTCTTCCACTATCGCGATGATGGCGGGGAGTTTGGTCGGGTGCTCGTGGGACTTCAGGTGCATCCCGATGATGAGGCCTATCTAAAGAAGAGAATGCGCGATTTGAACTATCCGTTTGAAGTTGAGACGAATGATTTGGCCTACCGATTGTTTTTGCGCGATGATGGAGAGCAAGCGCACGGCGCGCGGGTGGGCAGGTTGCAGCGAGCAGAGGCGCAAACCCTGATATCATAAGCGTTGGACTTCGCGGCGCGGCGTCTTCAGGGGCCTAGCGTCGCAGATTTCGGTAAATCATGATGACGTAAGCATGGCGTTTCGTTGAGCAGGGAGAGAAGCGAATGCACCTTGTTTGCGGGGAAGCGCTCTTCGACGTTTTCGTGTCGGACGACACATGTGCATCGAACAATGAGGTGGCGTTGAAAGCGATCGCTGGGGGATCGCCCTTCAACGTCGCGATTGGCATGGCGCGATTGGGGGCGCGCATCGGGTTTGGCAGTGACATCGCCAGGGACGCGCTGGGCGAACGGCTGGCGGCGATGCTTGCCGAGGAAGGAATCTCTGATCGATTCTTGCGACGCGGCGCGCCCTCTACCGCCTTGGCGATAGTGTCCAGCGATCACGCCGGCAAACCAAGTTACAGCTTCTCTGGCCTTGAGGCGGCAATCTATTGCCCTGATGAGGATGCGCGAAACAGCGAAGAGGACGCCGTCACCGGGGTGCATATTGGGTCGATTGCGATCGTCATGCCGAATTCGGCGCGGCAGTTGGTGGAATTGGTCCGGCAATTCCACGAGCGTGCTCTGATCAGCCTCGATCCGAACGTGCGGCTCTCAATCGAGCCTGACCCCGCGACATGGCGGCGCGCCATCGATGAGCTTCGGCCTTGGTGCCATGTTATCAAAGTCAGCGAGGAGGATGTCGCGGCGCTCTATGGCGCAGCGGATGCGGAGGAGATTTGTCGATCGTGGCTGAACGATCGCACCGCGCTCGTCGTTCTAACAAAGGGCGCAGAAGGGGCAATGATTATGACAGCGACTGAACGGGTGGAGATAGCTCCAGCGGACATTATTGTTGTCGACAGCGTCGGCGCTGGAGACAGCTTCATGGCCGCGATGTTGTCGAAGCTCGTGGACGGGGGATGGTGTTCATCCAAGGTGATTGCCGCACTCGGAACCCCGCAACTCTTTGAGATCGGCGCCTATGCAGCGCACGCCGCGGGTGTCACGTGCTCAAGGCGAGGACCGGTGCTTCCGACAAGTAGAGATTTGGAAAGCTCCGCGCGGGGCTCGTAACGTCTCTCGTGATCAGATGCTGGGTCAGCAGGTCAAACATTAGCCGACGTCAAGCGCCCTATTGTCCTGATCAAAGCGATGGATGCTCGCCGGGTCCGGCGTAAAGGCGATGGGAGCCCCCGGGTGTAGCGCGGTGTCCTCGGTGCATCGCGCGGTGATCATGGTGTCGTCTTCCAATTGCACATGAACGAGCGCCTCATTGCCGAGATGTTCGACCGTGCGCACGACGCCTCTTAATTCGCCGCTTGCATCAAGTCTCAGATGCTCGGGCCGGAAGCCGATTGTGGTCGCGCCAAAGGCGGCGGCGCGTGCTCCGGAAAGAAAATTCATGCAAGGCGAGCCGATGAAGCCGGCGACGAAGCGGTTGGTGGGGCGGCGATAGATTTCAAGCGGCGCACCGACCTGTTCAATCCGTCCCTCCCGAAACACGACAATCTGATCAGCCATAGTCATGGCTTCGGCTTGGTCGTGCGTGACGTAAATTGCGGTGATGCCAAGATCTTGCTGGAGGCGCCTTATTTCAATGCGCATTTGGCTCCGGAGGGCGGCGTCAAGATTGGAAAGCGGCTCGTCGAATAGAAACGCTTTGGGTTCACGCACGAGGGCGCGTCCGATAGCGACGCGTTGGCGCTGCCCTCCTGAGAGGGCCGCGGGCTTTCGATCCAACAAGGCAGAGAGGTCAAGCAGTTTGGCGACCGCTTCGACGCGCGCGGCGATGTCGCGTGGTGGGGTATGCGCGACCTTGAGCGCAAAGCCCAGATTGGCGCGCACACTCATGTGCGGGTAGAGCGCGTAAGATTGAAACACCATGGCAAGGCCGCGCGCCGCAGGCGGCGTCTGGCCCATGTCGGCGCCGTCGATCAAGAGGCGGCCCTGGTCGATGTCCTCAAGGCCTGCGATGAGACGCAGCAATGTCGTCTTGCCGCAGCCCGATGGCCCGACAAAGACGGTGAATTTTCCGGCCGGAATGACAAGATCGATATTGTCGGTGACGAGTGTGTCGCCGAAGCGCTTACTCACGCGTTCGAGCACGATGTTGCTCATTGAGGGCTTGCTCCGTTGGTCATTTCACGGCCCCGAACGTAAGGCCGCTCACCAATTGGCGTTGGCAGAGCCAGCCGATGACGATGACCGGTACGATCGACAACATCGAAGCCGCCGATAGTTTGGCCCAAAAGAGCCCTTGGGGACTTGAGAAGGCGGCGATGAACGCGGTGAGGGTGGTGGCGTCTGTCGTGGTGATGTTGAGCGTCCAAAAGGACTCGTTCCACGCCAGCGTGAAGATCAGAAAGAAGGTCGATGCGAGACCGGGCGCGGCCATTGGGGCGAGCACGATCAGAATTTCCTGTGTGAGCGAGGCGCCATCCATCCGCGCCGCTTCCAAAATCTCGCCCGGCACTTCTTTGAAATTGGCGTAGAGCATCCAGATGGCGATCGGCAAATTTCCCGCCGTGAGTAGGAGGGCGACGCCCAGATGGGTGTCGAGCAGGCCCCAATCGCGATAGAAGAGAAAGATTGGAATAAGCACGCCGACGGCGGGCAGCATTTTGGTCGAGAGCATCCATAGAAGCAGCGCGCGCGTGTGTCGTGTTGGTGCAAACGCCATGGCCCAAGCGGCGGGCACGCCGAGCAGAAGTGTCAGCAGGGATGATCCGCCCGCGATGATGATCGAATTGCGGAGTGCGCCCAGGTAATCGCTCTCGCCGAGAACTTGGCGATAATTGTCGAGAGACCATGAAAATCCGACGAAGCGCGGCGGGAAGGCCACAGCCTCCAGTTCAGTCTTGAAGCTCGCGAGCAAGGCCCAGAGCAAGGGGAAGGCGACGATGAAAGCCGCCCCCACGCTAGGATCGTCAACGCGATGGCGGAGAAACTGCGCGTGCGCATTAGGCGTCCAGTGAGCGGCCGACCGCCCGAACGAGGAAGAATGCAATGACATTGGCGAGGATAACGGCGACGACGCCGGCCGCCGAAGCGACGCCGATATCGTATTGGAACATGACTTGCGAATAGACGAGAAAGGCAAGGTTGGTGCTTGCGCGTCCGCCGCCCGTTGTGACGAAAATTTCCGCGAAGACGCTCAAGAGAAAGATGGTCTCCATCATCAGTATAATGGCCATGGGACGCGCCAGATGCGGAAGAACAAGATGGTGCAAGATCGCCAATGCGGATGCGCCATCCAATTGCGCGGCTTCACGTTGCTCGCGGTCGAAGGATTGGAGTGAGGTGAGCAGGATGAGGCACGCGAACGGCAGCCATTGCCAGGCAACGATGAGGCCGATGGCGATAAGCGGCGCGCTGGCGAACCAATCGATCGGGGGAACGCCAAAAAGTGAAGCGATCCATGCGAAGAACCCCGAGGTCGGCTGCATCAGTAGGTTCTTCCAGATGAGTGCAGCGACAGGCGGCATCACAAAGAAGGGCGAAATGACAAGGAGCCGCAAGACGCCGCGTCCGAGCACTGCGCGTTCGAGCAAGAGCGCGAGTGCAAGGCCCAGGCCAATGCTGATGCACAGAACGAGGGCGATGAGCGCCAGCGTATTGCCGAGCGCGGGCAAAAAGCCTGGGTCGGTGACGAGGTGCAGATAATTGGCCAGTCCGACGAACTCATGTTCGCTCTCGGCCAAGAGACGATAATCAATCAGCGAAAAGCAGAATCGTCGCGAGCAACGGTGCGATCGAACAGGCGAGCAGCAAGAGGATTGCGGGTGCGGCGAGTATGCGTCCGCGCTTGCGCAGATAGGCGCTTTTGACGCCGGCGGGCGCGGCATGGCTTGTCATTGATAATATCCCGCCGTCGCCATTTGGCGCTCTGTGGTCGCCTGCGCTTGCGCCAAGGCTTCGGTTGGCGAGATTTGGCCGGCGACCGCGGCTGCGAAATATTGCCCGACCTCGGCGCCGATGCCTTGGTACTCAGGGATGGCCGCATATTGCACGCCGATATAGGGGACGGGCTCCACGGTGGGCGCGCGCATCTGCACTGCATTGATGGTGTCGAGAGTCATTTGCGCGAAGGGCGCCACGCGGCGATAGTCTGGGTTCTCATAAAGCGAGCGACGCGTGCCGGGCGGCACGGCGAGCCAGCCGATCTGATCGGCGACAAGGTTTGCGTATTGCGGGCCTGCGGCCCAGCGCACGAACGCTTTCGCAGCGTCGGTGCGCCGTGAGCTGGCTGGTATGGCGAACGCCCACGTCCAAAGCCAACCTGCGCTGCGCCCTAAGCCTTGGTCGGGCGGAGGTGCAAATCCCACTCGGTCGGAAACTGTCGAAGTGCTTGGATCGCTGACAAAGGGCGCCGCGGCTGTGGAATCGAACCAGATCGCGCATCGTCCTTGCGAGAAGAGCGCCAGGTTCTCGTTGAAGCCGTTGCCGACAGCGCCCGGCGGTCCATAGGCGCGTAGCGCGTTGACATACGTTGTGATCGTTGTGCGCCATTGGGGGCTGTCGAATTGAGGTCGCCAATTCTCGTCGAACAATCGCGCGCCATAAGAATTGGCCATGGCCATGATGAGACCCATGTTCTCGCCCCAGCCCGCTTTGCCGCGCAAGCACAAGCCGTAGGCGCCTTCGCTCGGATTGTGCAGCCTCGCCGCGGCTTCGAACAGGAACTCCCATGTCGGATGCTCTGGCATCGTGATGCCCGCACGCGCGAAGAGATCAGTGCGATACATGGTCATCGCGCTTTCGCCGTTGAACGGCGCGGCGTATTGCACATTGTCGTAGGTCACCGCCTCGCGGATCGGCGCGATGAGATCGTCGGCGTGATATTCGGAGCCAAGATCGTCCAGAGAAGTTAGCCAACCGCGCCCAGACCAGACCGGGACTTCGTAAGCGCCGATCATGATCACGTCATATTGGCCCGCGCCAATCGCGACGTCGGTTGTCACCCGCTGACGGAGAATATTCTCCTCAAGGGTCACCCATTTCAGGCGGATCGAGGGTGATCCGCCTCAAACGCCGTGCTCAGCATCCCTGAGGCGGATCATGTCGCCATTGTTGACCGTGGCGATCGTCAAGATTGTGCGGTCATCGGGCGGACCGCAGGCGCACAGACACGCGACCGAAAGAGCGGCGCAAAAGGCACGCAATGGGCCGAGCACGTCACGCCATGGCGTGCGCACTCGTCGCCGGCGCTTTGGTTTGTCCGCGCGCATTCGCCCGCCAATCGTTTTCGTTTCCTCAATGTCCAAGGAGGGCTTGAAGTGCTGCGGCGTAAATCTGCGTTTTCGCTAGCCGGCTTCACCAAAATGCACGCGGCCAGACCATTGAGGTTCGTGGCGTGCTCGACAAAGGTCGAGGCAGGGCGCGGCGGCCCGTCCCATAGTGTGTTTGCGTATGACAGCTGGCGATTTCGGCGGGAAACCTGTGCACTCGGTCCGGCTTTCCCGATCCGACTTTCCGACTTTGCCAGCAGGGTTTGAACCACCACGCTATGATGTGGGCGCTGTGTCGGCGGGCATTGTCCACCTGGGGCTTGGCGGTTTTCATCGCGCGCACATGGCGCGTTATACTCATGACCTCATGGGCGAGGACGAGGGCGCGCTCGCTTGGGGGATCAAAGGCGCTGGGCTTCGCGCGACCGATAAATCCCTGCTCGACGCGCTCGCTGAACAGGATGGGCTTTACGCTCTCGTCGAGCGCGAGGGCGCACGAGAGAACCGCGTGCTTATCGGCGCCATCGTGCAAACGATCGACGCCTCGCTGAGCGCCGAGGATTTATTGACGGCGATTGATGCGCCGCAAATTCGCATTGTCAGCACCAGTGTTACGGAGAACGGCTATTGCCTCGACCGCGCGACCAAGACACTCAATTTCGAAAGTCCTGACATCATCGCCGACCTAGGCGCGCCGCGTACGCCGCGTACCGCGCCTGGAATCCTGTTGGAAGCCTATCGTCGCCGCTATGTCGCCGGCGCGGGCGCCTTTACGTCGCTGTGTTGCGACAACATCCAGCACAATGGCGATGTGCTGAAGGCGGCGATACTTGCGCTGGCTGGGCGACAAGACCGAGGACTGGCGCGGTGGATCGACCACTATGCGTGTTTTCCAAACTCCATGGTCGATCGCATCACACCTGTTCCGACCAAGGACGAGATCGACGCTTTGAGAGTCGAGACAGGACTGGACGACCGCGCATCGCTTCATTCTGAGATTTTCCGACAATGGGTGATTGAGGACAAGTTCAGCGCCGGACGTCCCGATTGGGACAAGGTCGGCGCGCAATTTGTAGATAACGTTGCGCCTTACGAATTCATGAAGCTCAGGCTTTTGAACGGGAGCCACCTCGCCATCGCCGGGCTTGGGCAATTGTGTGGCTACGCGCTGATTAGCGAGACGATCGAAGATCCGTTCATACGTCTCTACATGGCCGCACTCATGGACAAGGAGACGGGGCCGACGCTTGCGCCTGTGCCGGGCGTCGATCTCGCTCATTATAAGCGTTCGCTGATTGATCGTTTTGCCAATAGGGCGATCAAGGACACGACGCAGCGCGTCAATAGCGACGCGCCGATCAATGTTTTGATCGACCCGATGCGCGATCGTCTTCTGCGCGGCCATTCGATCGATTTGTTGGCTTTAGGTCTCGCGGCCTGGTGCCGGCGTGTCAGCGGTCGCGCAGATGATGGAAAGCCCATTGCTGTGGCGCATCCGATGTCGGACTTGCTCGCCCGCAGAGCGCGCGAGGGCGGCGCTGATCCCGCGGCTGTGTTGTCTATCACTGAATTGTTCGGCGCGCTCGGTCGCGATGACCGGGTCTTGGCCGCCACGCGTCGCTGGCTGACTTTGATCTATCAACAGGGCATGCGCGCGACATTAATCGCGGGCGCGGCCGAGGGCGCGTTTGCACGATGAGCGCATAGGTCATCGCCCGCGTCCTGAAACGAGGGATCATCGTCATTTAGTCTCCTTGGCGCGTGGGGCAATGAGAGGCGCCGGCTTGAACTATAGGGGTAGGTTGCATGAGGAGAATTGTGTCGCGGGTATCGCGTGCGACAGCGATCATTGCGTTGCTTCTCGTGTCCGTTATCACCCAACCCACGAGGGCCGAGGCGCAAAGGCCTTCGCCGATAGGTCCGCAATCCTTGGCGTCACGTTGCGAGGCGCTGAGGGCGCAAGATTTTACCCAGACGCCGGATGCGCCGACGCGCATTCACAGCGCCAGATTGGTGGAGGCGGCCGGGGCCGCGCCCGCATATTGCGAACTCACCGGAAACATCGCGCCTCAAGTTGGCATCCTCGCACGGTTGCCCGCCGAGACTTGGAACGGCCGATTTCTGCAAGTGGGCTGCGGCGGCTTTTGCGGTATCACCACGTTCATCGCGATGTGCGATCAGCCGCTGCAGCGTGGCTACGCCTGCATAACGACGGACATGGGCCATAGAGGGCTTGAAGTTGAAGGCGTCGAATGGGCCTACAACAACCCGGCGGCCGTCACAGATTTCGCTTATCGCGCCACCCACGTCACCGCGCTTGCAGGTAAAGCGATCATTGAGCGCTATTACGGGCGCCAACCCGAACGCTCCTATTTTCATGGATGTTCGTGTGGCGGACGTCAGGCGCTGATCGAGGCGGAGCGTTATCCTGAGGATTTTGATGGGATCATCGTTGGCGCGCCTGCGATCAGCTATACGGATGTTTCGCTGACGAGCGCGCGAAAAGTTGATCTTCTGCTTGATCGCAACGGCGCGCCCTTGTTCGACGCCGCATCGATCGCAACCATCTCGGCGGCAATCATCGCCGAATGCGATATGAATGACGGGGTGAGAGATGGCCAGATCGGCGATCCACGTATCTGCCGCTTCGATCCGCGTCGCCTTATCTGCCGGGGGCGCGCGCGGTCCAATTGTTTGACGCGCGCCCAGGGGCAAGCCGCATGGGCATTCTACCATGAAGAGCGCACGCCCTCCGGCGAACGTGTGGGCGAACGCGCATTCTCTCCAGGTTGGGAATCTGGCTTCTTCGGTTTGGCAATGGCGGCGCCTTTGACCCAAAGAGCGTTCTACGAAGATTACTTCAAATATCTGGCGCTGACGCCTGCGCCGGGGCCTACATGGAGATTTGAGGATTTCGATCTGACGAGAGACAGGCCGCGCCTTGAAGCCATGAACGCGCTCATGGAACCCCAGGCGGATTTAAGCGCCTTCAGCGCTGCTGGCGGGCGCATGATCATGTATCATGGCTGGAATGACGGCGGCATCTCTCCCCAAACATCCGTGGCGTATTACGAAGGCGTTGAACGGAGCATGGGCGGACGCGCGGCGACGCAAAGTTTTATGCGTCTCTTCATGGTGCCGGATATGGACCATTGCATGGGCGGGCGCGGTCCTTGGGCGATCGATTATCTTACCTATCTGGAGCGATGGGTGGAGCATGGCGAAGCGCCAGACGCGCTGATCGGCGCGCATTTCACCGACAACCCGATGTCTACCGAGCCCGTCGATTATTCGACGCCGCGTTTCACGCGGCCGATTTATCCCTATCCGCTCCGCGCCGAATATAGCGGCGCCGGCGATCCTACGAGCGCCGCCAGTTTCCAAGCGGTGAACCCCTAAGGCACAGAGCCGCGCACGCGTCACGTGGTTCGAAACGACGGAAATCAAATCATGACAGATATCAATCGTCGCAATGTAGCGCTGATGGCGGTGCTCGCGCAGATTTTTGCGACCAGCACATCGAGCGCGGAGCAATCACCGCCGAGCAATGCTCAGACAGGCACGTATCTTGACCGCATGCCACGCGCCTGGCGCGGCAATGAGAAGATTGCGATCGTGATTTACGATCACATGACGCCCTTGGACGTGGTGGGGCCGCATTATTATTTCGGTCGCGTACCTGGCGCGGAAGTGCAATTCGTCGCCAATAGCTTGCGGCCAATTCCTTGCGAGAACGGGCTTTTCATCATGCCCACGGCGACGTTCGAGACCTGTCCGGCTGACCTTGATGTGCTTTTGGTCGGCGGTGGCACAAACGGCACCTTAGCGGCGATGCGTGATCCTGCGACGCTGGAATTTATCGCCGATCGTGGCGCCCGTGCGCACTGGGTAGCGAGCGTGTGCACGGGTTCACTCCTCTTAGGCGAAGCAGGCCTGCTGCGGGGCTATCGCGCGACATCGCATTGGATTGGGCGGCCCTTGTTGGCGGATTACGGCGCCATCGAAGTCGATGAGCGTGTTGTGTTCGACCGCAATCGCGCCACAGGCGCGGGTGTGTCGGCTGGGCTCGATCTAGCGCTCGCCTTGGTGCAGCGGCTCCGTCCGCTTGAATTCGCACAAGCCGTGCAATTGCTCTCGGAATATGCGCCTGAGCCGCCGCTTCACGGCGGCACGCCGCAGACCGCGCCGCCGGCCGTGCTTCAACAGGTGCAACAGCTCACCGCCGATTTCGTCAACAGTGCGCGACAAATGTCGGTTGCCTATAGGGACCGGCACTGAGGGTCGATCATTTGGGATTATGGATGAAGGGGCTGACACACGCGCAATTGTCGACCCTGACGTCGACTAGACTACCGAGATGATGCTCAATTGGGCGCCCGACCGCTGCTTTTTCCCACGGAGCCGGATACGGACCCGCTTGCATCCGACAGATTGAGTTTGGCGCGAAGGGGGGACGCTCTTGCGCGGTGCGATTAAGTGCGCATGCAGCGAGGCGGCGTTAGATCCCGGTGCGTGCGCGTCGCAAGCCCTGGGGCGGCTGCCCGAACGCGCGAATGAAGGCGCGGCGCATGCGCTCTGGATCGCGAAAGCCTGTTGAGGCGGCGATTAGTTCGATGGGTTCGCGTGAATCTTCCACGCGCTCGCGCGCCGCTTCCAATCGTAAGCGCTCCACCACTTTGGCCGGGCTCACGCCGAAGCTACGCGCGAAAGCGCGCGAGAAATTGCGCGGGCTCATCGCCATGCGTTCGGCCAATTGCTCCACGCTCAGTCGTTCAGCGAGGTGGCCTCGCATCCAATCGAGCAGGGATGAAAACGCCGTCTCTCCACCGAGATCGGCGAGCGCCGAAAATTGCGACTGTCCGCCCGGTCTTCGATAATAGACCACCATCTCTTGAGCGACACGGCGTGCGATGTGTTCGCCCAAATCGTCGGCGATCAAGGCGAGCGAGAGGTCAATCCCTGCGCTCACGCCGCCCGATGTCCAAATAGCGCCGTCGCGGACATGGATGCGGTCCGGCTCAACGACGATGTTCGGATAGAGTTTTTGAAACATCTCGGCCAAGCGCCAGTGCGTGGTGACGCGCCGCCCGTCGAGCAAGCCCGCGGCCGCGAGAAGGGCCGCCCCCGAGCAGACGCTGCATAAACGCCGGCCTTCGCCTTCGAAGGCGCGAAGATAGGCAAGGGTGTCGGCGCATTCGACGGCCTCTGGTCCGCCTGGGCCGCCAACGACCATGAGCGTGTCCGGCCGGGGCGCTTTGAAAATGGAGACGGTCTCCATGAGGGCGCCAGCCGAGGTGCGTACGCCACGACCTTTGACCGAGAGAATTTGGAGCTTGTAGGCGCCCGGCGACATCTCTTGCGCGAATTCGAACGCGGTCATCGGCCCGGCGGCGTCGAGCAGCTGAAAGCGATCATAGACGAAGATGCCGACCGTCTTGGTCATTGTCCGAAAATGAGGGATCACCGTCATTTCGTCAATGCGGGCGAGGAGCCATCTTCAGGCCTCAACGTGTGCATTCCGGTGAACCCAAATGACGAAAACGCAGATTTACGGCTCGGTCTTTTGGGGTCCCCCTAGCGAGGTGAGGAAGTAAGGCCGATCGGCAAAGCCGGCGACACTCAACGGGGGCATCAATGACCAAATCGTCCAAGACTGATCGTAGAAGCGTTTGTTCTAGCCGCGCTGCACGCTTGCTTTCGGCAGCGTCCGTGTCGCTGATGGCGTCGCTGGCGGCGCCTAATGCGCTGGCGCAGCAAGCCGAAGCCTCCGCTGGCGCCGACGAGGAGATCGTGGTCACCGCGCAGAAACGCGAAGAGCGTCTTCAGGACGTGCCGATCTCGATCGCCGTGCTTGGAGGAGAACAACTCGATCAGCAGAGCACGGGTGGTGCGCTTGAGGCGCTGACTTCGGTGCCCTCGATCTCTCAAGCTACCAGCGATGCTGGCGGGATGACGCAGGTCTCCATTCGTGGCGTGGCGCCCACGGTGCCGTTTGGCGGCGGCTCGTCGACTGTTGGATATTATCTGGACTCCATCCCGTTTGGATTGGTGAATTCCGCGGCGGTACCCAACGCCAACGCCTACGATATGTCGCGGATGGAAGTGTTGCGTGGACCGCAAGGCACGCTCTATGGCGCAAGTGCGCTGAACGGCGTCGTGCGTATCATCACGAATGATGCTGATCCGACGCAGTTTGAAGTGAAAGCGCGTGCAGGCCTGTCGAGCACCGATGGGGGCGAGTCAAGTTACCGCGCCGACGTTGCTTTGAACATGCCGATCATCGAAGACCGCCTGGCGCTTCGCGTTGTCGCTGGCCGTGAAAGCCTCGGTGGCTGGATTGATCAACCCGCGCGCGGCGTGGACGACGCCAATAATTCGACGAGTGACAATCTACGCCTCAAGCTCGCCTTCCTACCGACCGACGATCTTCGGATCGATCTGGGCGTCTGGTATTCGCGCGAAGAATATGACGCCGCGCCCTATGCCGACGATGACGGCAATCAGTCGACGCCATTGGCGCAGCCTGGAGAGACCGAATTCACCGCATACAATGCCAGAGTGACTTACGACCTTCCGTTCATGTCCATCTCAAGCTCAACGAGCTTCTTGGATTTCAACCAATTCGCGTACACGGATGCAAGTTACCTCGCTCCGATAGATCCCGCGTTGCTTCAGCTCTATTCGGATCTACCGGCGGAAGTGTTTAC
Organism: Hyphomonadaceae bacterium JAD_PAG50586_4; assembly: GCA_023242925.1. Lineage (GTDB taxonomy): Bacteria > Pseudomonadota > Alphaproteobacteria > Caulobacterales > Aquidulcibacteraceae > Vitreimonas. The sequence goes on from CP096134.1 coordinate 1,881,689, forward strand.
GCAGGAATTGCTGCTCAGTTCGGTTGGCGAAGGGCCATGGCGCTGGTCGGCGGGCTTTTTCTACCGCGATGCGCAGGGTGAACGATATCAGACCCTTCCTGCGGCGTTGCCGGGGCCGATTTCGTGGCGCGACACTTCGGAATCCACCGCCATTTTCGGTGAGGTAACCCGCGTATTCGCAGATGGGGAGTTCGAACTCACAGGCGGCCTGCGTTATTTCGAAGACACCTCGGAGACGGTGACGCTGCTGGTTCCAGGCACTTTCCTCCCTCCAAATACAGCAAGCTCGGAGTTTGACGCGCTGACGCCACGGCTCGTGGCGACATGGCTTCCGAGCCCCGATTTCACGATGTACGCATCCTACTCCGAGGGTTTTCGCAGCGGCCTGAATCAGACGCCGCTCACTCTGCTTCAGGCGCCGTTGCCGCCCGCTGAGGCCGACAGACTTCACAATTACGAAATTGGCGCGCGAGGAAGTTTGTTCAATAGCTTCGCCACTTACGATGCGGCTGTCTATTATATCAATTGGCAAGACATCCAGCTGGCAGGCAGCTTAACCTATGGTGATCCGCCAGTTTATATCAGCGCGACGATCAACGGCAGAATCAGCGAGCGGTTTCGGGACGGATCTCAGCTTGACGCTTCATCCAGCGGACGGTTTCGAAGTCGGCGGCGCTTTCAGTTACAACGACCTGACACAAGATGCCGATGTGTTTCAGACGGGCGTCTTAGTTTACAACAAAGGCGATCGGCTGAGTTTTTCACCGGAAATCACTGCGAGCGTTTTCCTCAATTACGACTTTGCGCTGTCGAGTGCGTTTGACGCTCGCCTGAACATCAGTGCGAATTATACCTCTGAGCAGATCCTGAACGTACTGCCAAATGGGGCGCAGACATCGCTTTGTGACGTCGTCGGTGTGGTCCCCAATCAGATTGCAACTTGCTTCAGCGATGAGCCGGTGTTCGTGAATGCGAGCTTCGACATCTCCACGCATTCTGGTCAAACCTTGTCGCTCTTTGCGACCAATTTGACCAATTCCGAGGATGTCGCCGCGCCAGACTATTCGCCGACAACGGCATTTCGTCCGCGGCCTACAACAATCGGCCTTCAGTTCGAAGTACGATACTGAGAGCATGCCGAGAGCGGGGCGTGCATTCCTCCGGCGCGCCCCGCATCTCGTCCGCCGCACACCGCCCGCACCCGGACGATCATCGCATGCACGTCAAATACTTACCGCTGCTGCAAAGGCTTCTGATCGTTGCGATGCTTTGGCTCGTGATGGGTGGGTCGCCAGCGCTGGCTCAATCAAGCGCGCAATTGACGCGCGCCCAATGCGAAGGTTTGGTCGGCGTTGATTTTGCTCGTGTGGAAGACGCCCCGAGCGAGGTGCTCTCCGCAAATCTGGTTATGGGGGCAGGAAGTCTTCCGAGCTATTGCGAGATTCTCGGACGCACATGGCGCGATGTGCGGTTTCGCGTGCGTCTTCCGATGGCCGGTTGGAACGGTAAGCTCGTTGTTTTCGGCACCGGTGGTCAGGCGGGCGATTTTTTCCAGACGATCCAGCATCGCCGGTCTCGACGAGCGGGTCGGCGCTTCGTCAAGGCTATGCGACCGCCACGCACAATGGCGGGCACGTCTCAGCGATGACCGACGCCAGCTGGGCGCTGGAAAATGAGCCAGCGTTATTGGATTACGGTTTTCGCGCGCCGCACGTGACCGGATTGATCGCGCGCGCGGTGGTCGGACACATCTACGGGCGTCAGGCGCGGCTGGCCTATTATAGCGGCTGCTCCAATGGCGGCCGAGAGGCGCTCCAACTGGCGCAGCATTATCCCACCGATTATGACGGGATCATCGCAGGCGCGCCGTCGATGCGTTGGAGCGAACTTTTCGCCCATCTCCATTGGTTCGCCAACCGCCTCTATGGCGATCGCGCGGTGCTCGATCGGAACGCTCTCACGATCCTGCACCGCTTTGTGCTCGATCGATGTGACGAGTTGGACGGCGTACGCGACGGCATTCTGGAAGACCCGCGCGAATGTCAGGTTGATGTGGGGCAGATCATTTGCAGAGGACGCAGTACGCGAAATTGTCTGACCGCCGAGCAAGCGCAAGCTGCACGAGAAATCTATGATGGTCCGCATGATCGCGAAGGACGCCGCGTTACCTATTCCAGCGCCATGCCCGGCTCAGAATTGGTTTGGGACGATTTCGACGGCATCGAGAGCTATCCGCAATCGGTCTTCCGCTATCAGAGCCTCATGCCCGCGCCCGCAGAGGCGCTTGTTGTCGATGAGGCGCGATTGAATGAATATATCAGGCGGAGCGGCGGCAGCGATGCGATATTGTCGGCAGACAATCCTGATCTCCGGCGCTTCCGGGACAATGGCGGCAGGCTTCTGTCGTACATGGGGTGGAACGATCCCATTGGCGGTGTCCGCGAAACCATAGATTATTATGCCACGGTGGAGCGGGTGATCGGCGGGCGCGAAGCGACGCAGGGTTTCTATCGGCTCTTCATGGTCCCCGGCATGAACCATTGCACGGGCGGCGACGGCGCCTATCAGATCGATTGGCTCAATGCACTCGACGCATGGGTCGATGGCCAGCAAGCGCCCCTAAGCATCACCGGATATCGGCCGGCCGCGAACGGCGAACCTGCATTCTTCAGAAATGTCTCGCCGCTTCTCATCGGGAGCGAGCACTCAACGCAAGAAGCGTCGCAGCCATCGCGCGATGCCCTGGGAGATCGATAGTCGTGAACATTACCCCCGCGCCTCCGACGCGGTGGCGCGCGCCATCGACATTCTGAGCGATCTCGTCGGTTTCGACACAACGTCCGCCAACAGCAATCTGGCGCTTATGCGCTACGTTGAGGCATTGCTCGCCGCGCGCGGCGTGACCGCAGAACTTCTGTTGGATGATACGGGCCAGAAGGCCAACCTCTTTGCGACTGTCGGGCCGTCACGTCCCGAAGGCGTCATCCTTTCTGGTCACACCGATGTGGTGCCGGTGGCGGAGCAGAATTGGTCAAGTGACCCTTTCGTGCTCACACAACGTGACACGCGCCTCTACGGGCGTGGGACGGCGGACATGAAAGCCTTCATTGCCTGCAGTTTGGCGGCCCTTGATTTCGCCAAGCTCGATGCGTTGCAGCGCCCCATTCATTTGGCCTTCTCCTATGACGAAGAGGTGGGATGCCTGGGCGCGCCGCGCCTTATCGAGAGGATTGCTGATACGATAGCGCTGCCCGCAGTGGCGATCGTGGGCGAGCCGTCCTTGATGCGCATCATAGGCAGCCACAAGAGCGTAAACATCTACAAGGTGACCGTGACGGGCGTTCCGGCGCATTCAAGCGCTGCGCATCTTGGGCTTTCCGCCAACGCGCTTGCCATCCAACTCATGAATGTGCTGCTCCAAATCGCCGGCAAGCTGACAGCGAAGGAGGCGCACAATGCCGATTTCCAGCCGCCGTTCTCAACATTGACCGTGGGGCTTATGAAGGGCGGCACGGCCGCGAATATTTTGGCGGCTGAGGCAAGTTTCGTCTTCGATCTTCGCTCGTTGCCCGAGCACGATCCAGACGAGATTCTGCGGCCTTTCCATGCGGAGATGGAGGCGCTCCGCGTAGCTTATCCCTTGGCGACAATCACTTTCGAACCGCAGGCCGCGGTCCCGCCCTTGGCGCGGGTGTTGGAAAGCAAGGCCGAAACGTTGGTGCGGCGCGTTGGCGGAGACAATTCGGATATGATCGCTGGATCGTTCGGCGCTGAAGCGGGGCAATTCCAGCAGGCCGGATTTTCTACCGTGATCTGCGGGCCGGGCTCGATTGATCAGGCGCACCAAGCTGATGAGTTCATCGAGATCAGCGAAATTGAAAAGTGCATGATCTTCATGGACCGATTGTTCACGTCTTTGACCGCGCAGGCGGAAGCGGCATGAGTTTCCTGTCTCGCCGCAAACGTAATGTGGGCGCTGCCATCATCGGCAACACGCTCGAATGGTTCGACATCCTGGTGTACGCCTATTTCGTCGAGGCGATTGCGTCGAATTTCTTCCCGGCGACGAGCGGGGCCACATCGCTGCTGTTGGCCTACGGCACCTTTGGCCTCTCGTTTATCGCACGACCGCTGGGCGCATTGGTGCTTGGCCGCATCGCCGACAAAGTCGGTAGGCGCACAGCGCTCGTTTATGCGAGCGCGCTCATGTTTGTCGGCACGCTCGCCATCGGGATATTGCCAAATTATGCAACCATCGGCATCGCCGCGCCTTTGCTGCTCTTGGTGGCGCGCTTGGTTCAGGGCTTTTCCGTGGGGGAGAATTCGGAAGTGCGGCTGCTTACCTCGCCGAGCAATCCGCTGATCGGCGCGCCTTTTATTCCAGTTTGCAGTTCGCAAGCCAGGGTTTGGGCATGGTGCTCGCCGCGTTGATTGGTCTGGCGCTCTATGAGGTGCTTTCCTCCGAGGCCATGACCGAATGGGGATGGCGTATTCCCTTCCTGATCGGCGCGGCCATGGGGCCCGTAGCCTTTTTCATTCGTCGGAATGCGGACGAGACACCGGAATTTCTTGCAGCGGAGGCGCAACCGCAGCCAAAGCGGCGCCAACGCCGAAGCACAATTTTCTACTGCGTTGCGCGGTCGGCGCGGGCGCGGTGCTCGCTTGCAACGTGACGATTTATTTTCTCGTCTATATTCCAAGTTTCGCACATTCAGTTTTGGGCGCGGCGCCTACGATCGCGTATTCAACCGCGCTCGTTTCCGGTGCGACTTTGTTTGTTGCCGCGCCCTTGGCCGGTATGATCGCCGACCGCATAGGCGCTCTTCGTCACGGACTGATTGCGGCAGCACTTCTCATCGTCAGCGCCTATCCGATATTCGCGGCCATGGTCTCTGGTCGTAATGAGATCTCTATCCTGCTCGGCCAGTTTGCACTTTCTATTGGCGCGGCCCTCTATGTGGGCGCGCTTCCAGCAATCTTGGCGGGGCTCTTTGATACCCGTAACCGCTCGCTGGGGGTGGCGATTTCCTACAATGTGGCTGTGATGACCGGTGGCGGCTTTGCGCAGATGATCTTTGTGCTGTTGCTGGAGTGGAGCGGTTCGGTTGTGTCGCCCAGCTATTATGTGGTGTTTGCGGGCGTAGTGAGCCTCTGCGCGCTGCTCATATGCGCGCAAATGGCGAAAGTTGATCGAAGCCAAAACTATCGATAGCCTCGTTGCGCGCGCTGGTTAGCTTGGCGGCGATCGCGGATGGTCTTCGATGAATGACTGACACACGCAGAGTCCCGCTCGACACCGAGTACGGCATAAAGGAATGGGACGATCTCCGGTTGTTCTTGGCGATCGTGCGCGGCGGCCACTTCCAGGGCGCGGCTCGCATCATGAAGACCAATCAGACAACGGTTGCCCGTCGTTTCCGTCGCATGGAAGAAATGCTGGGCGCCAAATTGCTCGAACGCTTCGGGCAGGAGTTCAAGCTCACCAAATCAGGCGCGGAGATTTTCGATCGCGCGATCGCCATCGAGCAATTGGCGCAAGAGGTGAATGATCGCGTGCGCGCGCTCGATGTGCGCCCGAGCGGCACTGTGAAGCTTGCGGTCACAGAAGGGTTGGCGTCGCTTTGGCTGACCGCGCGACTGGCCGAATTCTGCAAGCGATATCCAGAGATCAGCCTGGAGTTGATCCCCAGTCACGGCGAGTATGATCTGCTGACAAGCGGCGCCGATGTGGCGATTGGCTGGCGCAGGCCGATGGAGCCGCGCCTTGTGGGATCTCGGATCGGTTCGGTCGGCTTCATTCTCTTCGCGAGCGAGGATTATGTACGGGAATTTGGCGCGTTCGAGAACGTCGCCGACGTCGAGCGTCATTGGTTCTTACAATACGACACGCATGAGGTTCAGCGCTGGAACACCTCTCTCATGCAAGAGGCGCGCGGGCTTGAGCGCATCAAGCTACGCACCAGTTCGATCTTTATCTATCTCTCGGCTGTGCGCGCGGGCATGGGGATTGGACACCTGCCCACCTTCTATCAGCACCGCTATTCCGACCTCGTGGAGATGCCGGTTGAGCTGGCGGACAGGGGCGAACTTTGGCTTGTTTCCCATGAGGAGACGAACGGGTTCAAGCGAACGAGGATGTTGCTCGATTTTCTTCGCGCTGACTTTAAAGCAAATGGCGGTCAGTTGTTTCGGCAGTCTCCATGAATTGTTGGGCGCCGCTTGCGTCCGAACCGGATGTGAGCGGGGCAAGCACGACCTTCGATGACCGAACCGGGCGCCATAGGTCGCCGCGAGGCGCGCGCCGCCTGTATCGTCGACCCTTGGAGCTGCGCGCGCCCGTTGGGAAACACATGCGCGGCCCTTGTCGGGGGATTTACACAGGCCTCGTTGGTGAGCAATTCGATGCGCCGCTGTGTGCTGTCGACGTCAATATCGCGGGCGCGACAACCCATACTCTAGCGCCGTCGGTCAAGAGGGGGCATTCTACGATCCATGTTGAGGGGGTTGCGGCACGGTCGCACCGGGCTTTCCCAGGTGCTTGCGGCGCTGGCGTTCATCGCCATAGCCGTGCGTGCTCTCGTCCCGTCCGGTTACATGGTGGGCCCATCCGAGGATGGGCGTATCCTCCCGATCGTGCTGTGCTCGGGCCACGAGGCTTTTCTTGATTTAGCGAGCGGCCAACTCGTCGAGGGTGGCGCTCCCGTCGAGGACGACGGTCAATCAAGGCAAACGAGCGCGCCTTGCGTCTTTGCCGTCTCGGCGCACTTTGCAACGCCGCAAGGCGCGACCGAGCCCGTTTTGGCGCACGTTTATGCCGGCGAAGCGCTGGCCATTCGTCCCGTCAGCGTACCTGGCCGCGGCCTCGCCGCGCCTCCGCCCTGGGCGACAGGACCTCCACTCACAGCCTGACGATGACTTAAACGCGCGGCTCTTGCGGGAGTCGCGTGCGTTCGGCGTGCGCGTTGAGCGCCGTCGCATCTAAAGCGCGTGAGATTTTCACATGACATCATCGACCGGGCGCGCCGCTGCGCCTGAACAGGGCGATGCGCCCTTAGACGCCGAGACTGGCTGGCGGATCGCCAATCCCATTCTGTGCGCCTTGATCGGTCTGATCGCGGGCGGTTGGAATGGCGCACTCATAGGCTTGGCTGCCGGCGTCGCGCTGATCGCTGCGCCCTATGTGCCGGCGCCATTGTTCGCGTTTGCGCGCACTGGGCTCGCTTGGGCGATGGCGAGGATTGTCGCGGCGCTCCGCAACCTTGAGCAACGCGCGCCCGCCTTTCGTCGCCTCGTCAGGGGGCGTTCATGAGCGACCGTGTCTGGTTTGACGCGCGCATCCGGCCAAACGCCGCCATGAGCAGACGAGGACTTGCTCTGGTTGGCGCCGGCCTCATGGCGCCGGCGTTGATCTTCGGCGTCATCATGCTCGTTTACGAAGCATGGCCCGCTACGCTCTTTCTGGGCGTCGAGGCAGCACTTGCGGTCATTGCGCTCTATTGGTGCGCCAAGCGGCTCTCCGAGCAATGGGAGCGCGTATTGCTGACCGACCACGCGCTGGTGGTTGAGGCCTGGGATCAAGGCAAACCAATCGCGACCGAGCAGATCGATCCGAATTGGGCCTCGATTGAGCGGCGCGTCAGCCGTGATTTCGGCTGCGAGGCTGTCTTCGTGCGCGTGCGCCGCAGGCGCGTCCGCATCGCCCAAGCACTCAGTCCAAAGGAGCGCGTCGAACTCGCCGACGCGCTCGAACATGCACTCCATCAACGAAAGGCCGGCTTCGCAGTACGCGTGGCCTGAGGGGACATCATGAAGAAACATTTTATCATCACCGCCGCCGCACTTTGCATGACGCCGGCGATCGCGTCCGCGCAGGACGCAGATCAACGCGAGTCCTGGGCCAACGAGACCATCGTGGTCACGGGCCAACGGCCAAGCCTCGCTGCGCCAAATGCTTCCACAGCGACCCGCACCGACACGCCAATCGAAGAGATCCCGCAATCGATCCAGACGCTGACGCGCACGCTCATTGAAGAGCAGGATCAGCAGACGCTCACCGGCGCGCTCGTCAACGTCTCGGGCGTGACGCCGACCAGCACTTTGCAGACAGTGCTGATGCCGACGCTCATTCGGGGTTTTGGCGTCAATTATTATTATGACGGCATGCCGACCTATCAATTGCCCGCCGGCATCGGCGATGCGGCGACGCTGATCAATGTCGAGCGTATTGAGGTCGCCAAAGGCCCAACGAGCACGCTCTACGGCGGTGGCTCGGGCGCGCCGCTCTCAGGGCTGATCAATGTCGTTTCGCGCGATCCGGGGGCGGAGTTTGGCGGCTCGATCGGCTTGCGTGCGGGCAGCTACAACACGCTTGGCTTTGATGCCGACCTCAACATTCCGCTGGGCGAGAATGTCGCGTTCCGTATCAATGGTATGGCCGAGCAGGCGGATAGCTTCATCGATTTCATAGACAGTGAGCGCTACGCGGTTTTTCCGACGCTCGCCTGGGAGATTTCACCGGATACCCGCCTCGTCATCCGCGGTCGCTACAATCATCTGGAGCAGCAGGAATATGCAGGTGTGCCATATGAAAGCATCGCTTCGTTCGACCGCTATCAATATGCCGGCGCGAGCGACGCGCCGCCGACAGAAATTGAGAATGAGCAGATCAGCGCATTCCTGAGCCACAGCTTCTCCGACAATTTGGAGGCAAACCTCGCTGTGAGCCATTATGTCGGCTCCTACGAGGAATGGGCGTCATTCCCCTACGGCCAGATCGCCGGCACGACCTACAATTTCGGCAATGGCTACTTGCCGTCGGACAGCGAAAAGACTTTCGCCACCGCAAGCCTGGTCGCGCGCTTTGGCGCTGGATCAATAACGCACCAATTCCTCGTCGGCGCCGATTATGACGACACCGATTATTTCGGCGCGATGTATTTCAACCCGGCATGGGCGGTCTTGGATTATGCGGGCGCCGATCCGACCGCTCCGTTCGGCCCGGTCCCGCCGCTCTTCTTTGACCAAAACGATCGCCTGAAAACCACGGCTCTGTTCGTGCAGGACCAGATCGGCATTGGCGATCGGCTTGATGTGACCTTGGGGCTTCGTTGGACGCAGCTCGACATCAACAGCGTCATCAATGACGGCTTTTTCGACTACGTCACCGACCGCACCGACGATGAGATCACGCCGCGTATTGGCGTCACCTATGAGCTCGTCGATGGCGTCTCCTTGTTTGCCGGTTACGCTGAGGGCTTCCAAGGCGTGGTTGGTGCTGGCTTCTACGGCCTGACATCGCCCGAGCCCGAGACATCGCAAGCTTACGAAGCCGGCGTGAAGTTCGCTTCGCCGATTGACGGGCTTACCGGGACGATCTCGCTCTTCCAGATCGCGCGCCAGAACGTGCTGACGCCCGATCCGATCATTCCGTTCGCGTACGTGCAAACCGGCGAGCAGCGCGCACGCGGTGTGGAGCTCGATCTCGTGTATGAGCCGAGCGCTGCGCTCTCGATCCTATTCAACTATACCTATACCGACGCTGAGGTCAGCGAAGACACCGTGCTGCCGGTCGGCGACCGTCTCCGCGCCGTGCCGGAACAATCAGGGCGCTTTGCCGCGCGCTATCGCTTCGAGGGTGCGTTTGATGATCTCGAGATCGGCGCTGGCCTCACGTACGTGTCCGAGCGGGAGCTGACCTTGCCGAATACGCTGTCGATTGACGGCATGGTCACCGCCGATGCGCAGGCGTCCTATGATTTTGGCCCAGCTTCGCTCTCGCTCTCGGTCGTCAATCTCTTCGATGAGGATGGCTTCGAGCCATTCCAATATTTCGGCGGCGCTTATGTGATCCCGACCCAGCCGCGCTCAGCGTACGTGACGCTGCGCACATCGTTCTGAGGAGGCGTACATGACGGATCTTAGCCGCCGCGCTGCTTTGCTCGCCGCCATGCTGACGCCCATCGCGGCGTCGGCCTGTTCGCGTGGCCAAAGCCAAGCCACCTCCGGCGTCGATGCGCCGGGGAGGGGCCGGTCGTTCACGACATGAGCGACATGCCCGCCACTTGGACGCAAGACAACCAGATCGCCATGCTTTGTTATCCGCGGATGACGATCCTCGATCTCATCGGGCCGCAATATATGTTCGCGAGTCTGATGGGCGCGACGGTGCATCTTGTCGCCAAGACGCGCGATCCCATCACCAGCGATACGGGCGTCACCATCGTGCCAACGGCGACGTTCGATGAAGTACCCCGCGACTTGACGGTGTTGTTCGCGCCGGGCGGCACCGATGGCACGCTGGCGGCCATGCGCGATGATGTGACCCGAAATTGGGTCGCTGATCGTGGATCGCGGGCGCAATATGTGACTTCGGTGTGTACCGGGTCGCTCATCTTGAGCGCCGCCGGTTTGCTGCGCGGCTATAACGCCACCTGCCATTGGGCCGGACTTTCGGCGCTCAGCGAATTTGGCGCGACGCCCGTTGATGCCCGCATCGTCAAGGACCGCAATCGCATCACCGGGGCGGGCGTCACGGCGGGCTTGGATTTTGGCTTGCAGATGCTCGCAGAGCTGCGCGACCGCACCTACGCCGAAGGCGTTCAGCTCATGTGCGAATATGATCCCCATCCGCCATTCAATGCGGGCTCGGTGCATACAGCGCCGATCCATGTGCGGGCTATGATCCAGGCCATGGTTGCGCCATTCCCAGGCATGGTGCGCGATGTCGCGCGTGAAATCGGGGTGTCCGCGGGATGAATTGGAGACGTTTGGTCGCTGACATTCATCTTTGGCTCAGCCTCGTGGTTGGGCTGCAGGTGCTTGCCTGGATGGTGAGCGGCCTTTTCATGGTCAGCCAGCCGATCGAGCGCGTGCGCAGCGAGCATCGCCTCGCTGAGCACGCGCATGCCGATCTAGCTTCGTACGGGACGCTGGCAGCGCCCGATCAGGTCATGGCGGCGATGGGTGCGCCAGTTGCCGGGCTCTCGCTTGAACTCGTGGGCGAGCGGCTTCTCTATGCGGTGGAGACGACGAATGAAGTGAAGGCGTTGTTTGATGCACGCACCGGTGCGCGTGTGTCGCCGATCGACGAGGCTTATGCACGTCAGATCGCCGAAGCGGCGATCGCGGGCGATGTAGCAGCGATGCGCGTCGCTTTGATCGAGAGTGACGCGCCCATCGAATATCGCGGTGCGTTGCCGGCTTGGCGGATTGATTTTGATGATGCGGAGAACCTCTCCGTCTATATCGACGCCTATACTGGGCGCGTTGTGGCGCGGCGCTCGGATACCTGGCGCGTCTTCGACATCATGTGGGCGCTCCACATAATGGATTATCGAGAGCGTGAGAATTTTAATCATCCGCTTCTTATCGCCGTGACCGCGCTCGCTCTCATTATGACTGTCTTTGGGCTCGTTCTGCTTGCAATCCGCCTTCCACAGCGCTTTCGTCGAAAAACAGGGGAGACCTCAGCATGAAAAAGTATCTCGCGGCGTTTGCCGCCCTTAGTCTGATGGGCGCTTGCGCGAGCGCGCCTGAGCCCTCGGCATCAATGCAAGACATCTCGATCCGTTTCGACGCTCGCGTTGGTGATCAAAGCGTGCGCTGCGGGCAATCCTATTCCGGCATCGGCAGCACAGCAGCGTCAGTCACGCTGCAGGACTTCCGCATCTATGTGTCAAACTTCCGTATGATCGGGCGCGATGGGCGTGAGCAGGCGCTTCAATTGACGCCGGACAACGCTTTCCAGGGCGATCGCGTCGCACTGCTCGATTTCGAGAACGCTTCGGGCAATTGCAATGGCAACGCGGCGACAAACTCTGTTGTGCGAGGACGTGCGCCCGCCGGCGACTATGTCGGCCTCGCGTTTGATATTGGCGTTCCCGTCGAACTCAATCATCAGGACACGACCTTGGCCGCGCCGCCGCTGAACTTCTCCGCACTCACGTGGGCGTGGCGCTATGGGTATAAGTTCACGACCATCGATCTTGAAACCGGCAGGGCGCCGGACGCGCCGATGGCTGGCCATGCCGCGAGCGGTTTCTCGATTCATTTGGGCAGCGTCGATTGCGGCGCGGGCTCGCCGCGCACTGCGCCGGAGGCGCCCTGCGCCACGCCCAACCGGCCGAGCTATCGGCTCGACGCTTTCGACCCCGCAACGCAAGTTGTCGTTCTTGATCTCGCAGCGCTGCTGTCGGAAACCGATGTGACCGTGAACGACCCTGAGAGCGCGTCGGGGTGCATGTCCACGGCGGACGATGGCGATTGCGTCGCCATCATGGATCGCTTCGGTCTCCCTTTCCGTGGGCAGACATCGCATGGTCAGCGTTTCGTGCGCGTGGCTGGAGCGAACTAGACGTGAAATGGGGCAATGCACTCGTCGCGCTCGCCGCTATCCCATTCTTGCTGGGATTGGCGGCTGTTGGCGAGTTGCGCGACCTCGGCAATTTCGTCCAGAGTCGGTATGATTTCGGCCTGCCGGCCTGGGCGCCTGCGCCGCTGGAGCCGGAAGGCAATCCAACGACCGCCGCAAAGGTCGAGTTGGGCCGCAGGCTCTTTTACGACACGCGTCTGTCGCGCGACGGCACAATGTCGTGTGCCAGTTGCCACCGCCAGGAACAAGCCTTCACCGATGCGCGCGCGACGTCACCCGGTGTTGGCGGGGATCTGACGGCGCGCAATTCCATGTCTTTGGCCAATGCGGGCTACATACCGGTTCTGACCTGGGCCAATCCGTTGATGCATTCGCTTGAACAGCAGGCGCTCGTGCCACTGATCGGGCAGGAGCCGGTCGAATTGGGTTTGGCCGGCATGGATGAAGAGGTGCGCGCGCGGCTTCAATCCGAACGCCTCTATCGCCGGTTGTTTCGAGAAGCATTTCCGGAAGTGCGCGGCGAGATATCTCTGGCGACGATTACGCGCGCGCTCGGCGCGTTTCAGCGCACAATTATTTCGGTACGCTCGCCCTATGATCGCTATCGCTACGAAGGCGACGTTGACGCGGTGTCAGATGCGGTCATTCGCGGCGAGGCGCTCTTCTTCAGCGAGCGACTGGAATGCCATCACTGCCACAACGGGTTGCATTTCTCTGACACGGTGCTGCACGAGCGCAACCGTTTAGGTGAGATCGCCTTTCACAATACCGGGCTCTACAATATCGATGGCCGAGGCGCTTATCCTGCCAACAATACCGGCATCGCCGAGATCACCGGACGGCCAGAAGATATGGGGCGCTTTCGCGCGCCGAGCCTGCGCAACGTGGCGGTGACCGCGCCCTATATGCATGATGGGTCGATCGCGACGTTGGATGAGGTGCTCGATCACTACGCAGCCGGCGGACGCACGATTCATGAAGGTGCCTACGCCGGTGTGGGGCGCGACAATCCGCTGAAGAGTTCTTTTGTGCCGGGGTTTGACCTGAGCGCGCAGGAGCGATCGGATCTGATCGCGTTCCTCCAGTCATTGACCGATGAAGGCTTCTTGCGCGATCCGCGCTATGCGAACCCCTGGACCCAAGAGGAGAGACGACAATGAAGCAAGGCCTTGCGGCGCTGTTTTTGGCTTATCTCTTGTGGGCCGCGCCGGCGATGGCGCACACTACCTTGGAGCGAACTTCACCGGCAAGCGGTGCGGTGCTCAGCCAGTCGCCATCGGAACTGACGCTGACCTTTGGCGAGCCAACGCGCCTCACATCCGTTGCCGTGGCGACCGCATCAGGCGAACGACGTCTCGACTTCACGCCGTCAGGCAGCGCCACGACATTTGCAGTCGCGGCGCCCGAACTCGCCGCCGGGCGCAACGAAGTGCGCTGGCGCGCGCTCTCGCGCGATGGGCACCCTGTCGAGGGCTCGATCATCATCGTTATCCGCCCACCGAGCCCCTAATGCTGGAGGTTCTCGCCGCCGGCTTGAAGGCAATTCTCTATGCGGCGGCGCTTTGCAGTGCAGGCGCGGCACTCGCGCGCGCATCTCTATCTGGGGCGTGGAGCGGCGCTGCGGCGCCGATGCAAGCAATTGCGCGCTGGGCGGGTGCGGCGCTGGCCGTAAGTGCGTGCATGAGCGCGTTCCTCTTTGTGGTCCGGCTCGGCAATTATTGGGATATCGCCACCTTGGGCGCGATCTTCTTGTCGCCGCTTGGGCTGGCGCTTTCGCTCCACTTCGTCGCCGGCGTTTGGTTTGCGTCCGGCACGTCGCGCCTGGCTGGTGGTGTCGCGGCGCTGGCGATCATCATTGCTTTTGCGGTTTCCGGACACGCGGCGGCGAAGAGTGCGCCTCTTGCATTGCTCATGGCGCTTCATGTCAGCGCCGCCGCTTGGTGGGTCGGCGGATTGTGGCTCTTGCTCCGCGCCGCCCGCGCGCAGGGTGGGTCCGACTTCGCGAAGGTGGTCGCGTGCTTTTCCACTCAAGCGCTCTGGATCATCGGCGCGCTCGCCATAACCGGTGCGGCCACGGCCGTCTGGCTCTTGGAATTCTCATTCGATCCCACGCGCGATTATGATCGCGGTTTGGCGCTGAAGGTGGCTCTTGTTGTCGCGCTCCTGGCGGCGGCGGCATACAACAAATTCGTGTTGACGCCGGGGCTTGTTCATAAGCTCTCAGCACAGCCGACGTTGCGCCGTTCGATCATTGGCGAAATGTCTCTCATCGCCTGCATCCTTGCCGCGACCGCTTCGCTCACCACTTTCACTTCGCCGCATCATGCGCCCACCGCAGTGGCGGAAGCCATCGCTGTCAGCGGACCGATCGACATTATCAATCCGTGGGCCGCCTCGACGCCGGGCGGGGTCACGACCGGCGGAGGGTATCTTTCGATCATCAACAACCAAGAGGAGGTCGATAGTCTCATTGGCGCATCGAGCCCGCGCGCCCGGCGCGTCAGCTTACATGAGATGCATATGGACGGCGCCATCATGCGTATGCGCGAGTTGGCGGAACTTGAAATCGCGAGCGGTGAACGTTTGGACCTAACGTCCGGTTACTATCATCTCATGTTCGAGGATATCGATGCGCCGTTCGTGGAGGGCGAGACCGTTGTGGTTACGCTGACATTCCGCGTGCGCGGCGAGGTCGAGGTGGAGTTTCCCGTCCGACGAGGCGCAGGGCATTCGCACTGATTGCCCTACGGGCTCTCCCGCCCGCAGCTTGATTGGCTCCAAAGGCGCGCGTGTGCAACGGTCTCTCAATTGCGCATGCGAGCCCACACGATCTACGAATCGGATCGGCGGTCAGTCGCGTCTATGATCGCAATGAGTACCTTTGGAGAAGCAGGCGGCGCTCGATACGTGGGCGAACGAAGTGACGAGGATCGTGGGCGAGGCGGGCAGCCGGCGTCGCCGATAACAATGGCGGGTGCGAGATCTGTGAGAGATCAGCCCGGCGCCGCCAAATCAAAAGCTTACGCGAAAAACTGCCAAACCTCAGCCGCTCGCATGGCCTCACGCAAGCGCGGGTCGCGCACCCGCAAGCGTCGCGGCGATCCGGGCCAATTGAATTTGTTCGAAGCGCCGGGAGAAAAGGCGCCGGTGCGCATCAAGCGCGCCGCACCGCTGCGGGTGAAGGCGAAACGGCTCAAAGCCCCGTCCGTCGAAAGGTCGGTGGCGTTCTCGCCGCAGGAAGCCTCAACCTATCTCGGTGTAACGGTGAGCACGCTGAAGAGCTGGCGGGCCAAGAAGATTGGGCCGAAATGGACGCGCCGTGGCGCGCGCTTGGTGTGCTACTTTCCAGAAGACCTCGACGCGTTTTTGCGACGTGGGCCGCGCGATCCTGACAAGTCTTGACGCTCAAGCCTCAAGCATGACGTCGAATTTAGTCGCGTAACATGCGAATTGTGGCGGTGGGACATTGAGGGCGATTGAGGGCCATCGCTGATGGTTGAGAGACGCGAGAGGTAAGTCGCGGAAACACGCGGAAACCAGTTGAGACGCCGCGCTCTTTTGGACTTCAACTCGTCTTTTCATCGCACGGCAGAATGGATTTGTTGGTTGTGGATGAGCAGACCTTTCATCGAGGTGTCGCGCGAGATTTTATCGCTCGCGCAGCGCTGAAAGGAACGCATCATGTCGACTGAAATTCTGCTGACTGTTGAAGACGCCGCCGCGCGTTTGAAGATTTCCAAACACACACTCAATCGCTGGCGCGTGACCGGTGAGGGCCCGCCCTTCATCAAATCTGGTCCGCGTCTTGTGCGCTACGATCAGGCGGCGCTCGACGCCTGGGCGCAAGCTCGAACGAGAAGCTCGACCACCGATCATGCAAAGGGGCCTCGCGCATGACAGGCCCCGATCCCAATCAGATGCTCACCACCGCGGAGGCGGCGACGCTGCTGGGGCTTAAACCGGCGACGCTCGCCAATTGGCGCGAGGATGGCTCTGTTGATCTCGCATTCTCAAAGTTCGGCAGATGCGTCCGCTATCGCTACGCGGATGTGGTGGCCTTCGCGGAGCGCGCACGCTTTACGAGTACGCTTGCCGCGCGACAGCTCATAGTCAGAGGGAGGCGAGCGTGAGAACGGAGTTTTCGCTTGGCTGCAAACTGGGGCACAGCTGGGGCACGGCCATTTTCGTGAATTTTTTGGGTCTCATAACTTGTTGATTTTATTGGTCGGAGCGGCGGGATTCGAACCCACGACCCCTAGTCCCCCAGACTAGTGCGCTAACCGGACTGCGCCACGCTCCGACCTGCTCGTGGCCAGCCAGGGGCCGACCGCGAGGGACGCCCTCTTAGCCTTCCCGGCTCGCGGCTGCAATGCGGGGGCGGCGGGGCTCGGCGCCGGCCTTGTGGGCGTCGCGCATGGCGGCGACGAAATTGTCGCGCCAGGCGACGATATCGTCCTTTTCGACCCCATCCATCAGCGCGCGCCAGCGGCGACGGCGCTCCTCGACCGGCATGGCCAGCGCCCTTTTGATGGCGTCGGCGACGTCTTCCTGACTGAACGGGTTCACGATCAGCGCGTCTTTCATTTGGGCGGCGGCGCCGGCGAAGCGGGACAGCACGAGGACGCCCGGATCATCCTCGTCTTGCGCGGCGACAAATTCCTTGGCGACAAGATTCATACCGTCGCGCAGCGGCGTGACGAGCGCGACGTCGGCGGCGCGGTAGATGCCAGCGAGCTCTTGGCGCGAATGGAGGCGGTGGACGTTGCGGATCGGGATCCAATCCATCTCGGCATAGGCGCCGTTGATGCGTCCAGAGAGCGCGTCAAGCTTGGCGAACATTTCTTGGTAGGCTTCCACCTCGCTGCGCGTCGCCGTAGAGATTTGCAGCAGAAAAATTTGTCGCTTGAGGTCCGGGTTGTCGGCCAGCAGGCGCTCATAGGCGAGCAGGCGCTCGTCGATGCCCTTGGAATAATCTAGACGATCGACGCCGAGCAACATTTTGCGTCCAGCCTTGCTCTCGATCATGCGATCGTAGCTCTCTTGGCCTGCGTCCGAGCTCTTCAGCGTGATGAAAGCGCCTGCATCGATGCCGATCGGAAAAGTTTGCGGACGTACTGTGCGACCGTAGGCGCGGACGCGGCCGTCGCTTAATTGCATGCCGCCAGCTTCATAGAGCACGTAGGAATTGAATGCGTTCTTCCATTCATCGGTGTGGAAGCCCAGCACATCGTAGTGAAACATGGATTCCACGAGTTGGCGGTGGCGCGGCAAGGTGACGATCAGTTCGCGCGCGGGCCAGGGGATGTGCAGGAAAAAGCCGATGGCGTTCTTCACGCCGCGCGCGCGCAATTCGCGTGCGAGCGGGATCAGGTGATAGTCCTGCACCCAGACCATGTCGCCCGGCTCAATCAGCGGCACGAGCATATCGGCGAAGCGCGCGTTCACGCGTTCGTAGCCTTCGCCATAGGAGCGTTCGTATTGGGTGAGGTCGATGCGATAATGGAAGAGCGGCCAGAGCGTGCGATTGGCGTAGCCGTTGTAGTATTCTTCGATGTCTTGCTCTTCGAGGTCCATCGTGGCGATGGTGACGCCATTGACGCGCTGCATCGAGAGCTGGCCATTGTAGGCGGGGGTGGAATTGCCGCTCCAGCCGAACCAGACGCCGGAATATTCGCGCAGTGCGGCCGCGATCGCCATGGCCAGACCACCTTGACTCGACGCGCCTTCGGGCGCGGGCGGGCTTACGCGGTTAGATACAACGATCAAACGGCTCATCGCACGACGCTCCAGGGGTTGCTCAAAAGCACAGCGCAATTGATGAGGCCGGCGAGCGAATAGGTTTGCGGATAATTGCCCCACGGTGCGCCGGTGCTGAGATCACAATCTTCCGAGAGCAGACCAGCGCGGGTGCGCCGCGCGAGCATTTGGCCGAACAGTTCGCGCGCTTCGTCGCGTCGGCCGACAAGATGGAGCGCTTCGATCAGCCAGAAGGTGCAGAAATTGAATGCGGTTTCGGGGCGGCCGAAATCGTCTTCTTCAGCGTAGCGCAGCACGTGATCGCCGCGGCGTAGATCCTTCTCCAGCGCATTGAGCGTGGTGAGGAAGCGCGTGTCGGTGGGTTGCAGGAAGCGGGTGTCGAGCATTTGTAGGAGGCTCGCGTCCATCCCTTTGCCGTCGAGTTCTGCGGCGAAGCGCCCGAGGTCTGTATTCCAGGCGCGCGTTTCGATGGCGGTGCGAACCTTGTCGGCGCGCGCGCGCCAGTGCGTTGCGCGGTCGATGAGGCCCAGATGCGACGCGGCGTTGGCGAGGCGATCGCAGGCGGCCCAGCACATCAGCGTGGAATAGGTGTGCACGCTGGCGCGCGTGCGGAATTCCCAAAGACCGGCGTCAGGTTTGTCGTGCACATCAAAGGCGCGTTCGCCGACGCTTTCGAGCGCGCGAAAATCTTCTATGCCGGCGGGGCGGAAGAGGCGCGTGTCGTAGAAGGCTTGCACGGTGGAGAGCACGATCTGGCCATAGACGTCGTGCTGGTGGTGTTCGTGCGCCTGGTTGCCGACGCGCACTGGGCCCATGCCGCGATAACCGTCGAGGCTGGTGATCGTGCCTTCTTGCAGGATTGGCTCGTAGCCGACGCCATAGACCGGCTGGATGCGCCCGTTAGGCGTCGCATCGATGATGTTGCGCAGATAGCCGAGATAGCCTTCGAGAATATCGGCGGCGCCGAGGCGGTTAAGTGCTTGGACGGTGTAGTAGGCGTCGCGAGATCCAGCAGAAGCGATAATCCCAATTGCGCCCGCTGTTCGGCGCCTCTGGCACAGAGGTCGTCATCGCCGCGACGATGGCGCCGGTTTCTTCGTGGACGCAGAGTTTGAGCGTGATGGCGGCGCGGATCACGTCGGCTTGCCAGTCGAGCGGCGTGGCCAGCATGCGCACCCAGCGGCGCCAATAGAGCGCTGTGTTTTCATACATCTGGCGCAGACGTGCGCGCAGGTCGCCATCGAATGGCTCATCGGGACCGAAGAAGAACACGTGCTCTTCCTCAAGACGGAAGACGCGCTCGCTCAAGATGCTCGACACCGGCGCGCTGGTGGTGAGGCGCATGAGCCCCGGCACGCGGAAGCGGATGTGATTGGAGCCTGAGGTGGCCTCTGCGGCATGCGCGCCCCAATCGACGGCGGGCGTCATGCGCATACGAATGCGCGGCGCGCCTTTAAGCGGGCGGACGATGCGAATGAAGGCGTTGGGCCGGTAGGTGCGGTTGTTGTGGCGATAGCGCGGGCAGAAATCGATGATTTCGACCTGGCTGCCGTTTGTGTCCGTGAGGCGCGTCACCAGGATTGGGGTGTTGCGCTCATAGTGCTGTGTCGTGCTCGCCTCGTCGATCAGATCGATGGCCCAAACGCCTTGTTGTGCCTCCGCCGGATCGCGGCCCGATAGCAACGCGCAGAACATCGGATCTCCATCGACGCGTGGCGCGCAGGCCCACACGAAACGCGCGCGTGCATCGATGAGGGCGCTCGCGGCGCAATTCCCAATCGGCGCGAGGTCGAGGTCGCCGTGCTTCATCGCGTCAGCCCCGCCTGAAGCCAAGCGTGCACGGCGGCGGGATCGGCGAGGCAGTGCGTCGCATCTGTAGGACGCGGTGGGCCAACCAAGATGCCAAAGCCGCCAGCGGCGCGGGCGGCGCGGAAGCCGTGCTCATCGGTGACGTCATCGCCGATCATAATGGGCGTGCGCGCGGCGAAGGGCGGCGTGCGCATGAAATTCATCAATGCATCGCCTTTAGTGTGCGGCCCGGCGATGAGTTCGATCACCATCTTGCCTTCGAGCACGCGCAGGCCGCGACGCGCGGCGATATCCAGCGCGATGCGGCGCACTTGCTGTTCGGCGTGCGGCGCGTGACGATAATGGAGGGCGAGGCTGGCGCCCTTGTCTTCAACAAGCGCTGGCATCTGCTCATTGCGCTGTAGCACGCGGATTTCGGCGGCGGCGAACGGGATGGGCGAGTGCGCAGCTTCATCACGACGAACTTCGTCGCCGAATTTCATCTCGTGGCCGTGAACGCCTGCAATATGTGCGAATTGCTCGCCGAGCAGAGATTCCATATCCGCAATGGTGCGGCCGGAAATAAGCGCGAGTGCGCTCGCGGTCGCGGAATGAAGATCGGTCAGCAGCGCGCGCAGCGTGTCCGTGACGATGACGTCATGCGGGCGATCGGCGATCTCCACGAGTGTGCCGTCAAAATCCAGAAAGAGCGCGTGTTGGCGCACGTCGAGCGGCGGCGCGGGAGTCAGATCGAACGGGTGTTGTGGCGTCGATTGAACGCGCATGGCGATCCTTTAAGAGACGGGCGCGGTTCCGCGCCCAAGTTTCGCGCGCGCATGGCCCGCAGCGTTTCGCAAACGCACGATCGAGCGTTTGGTTCCATCATGGGAACGCGAAATTTGTTGTGACGAACTGTGTCAGATGAGCGAAGTGAAACAGAATGGCGCAGCTTACGCTATGCTTCGCAATACATGCTCAGAACCAGTTCAGCCGCCGCGCGTAGTCTTCAGGCCTGCGAGACAAACAGAAGCTCGTACCTGGTTAGGAGCACTACATGAAACGTACAAATAAAATCGCGGTTGCGACACTGGCGGCTTTGATGGCCGCGGGTCCGATCGGCGCCACCGCTGCGTCAGCGCAGCAATATCGCGGCAATAGCGGCTACGAGAACAACGATCGCTACGATCGTAGTGATCGCCGTGACGACCGTCGCGACGATCGTCGTGACAACCGCCGCGACGCGCGCTGGGATCAACGCCAACACAATGGCTTTTATCTCGGCGCCACCTTTTATCGCGGTGAACCAACGCGTGCGCAGCAAGCGCGCCGCGATTATCGCCCGGCCTATCAGCAATGGCGCCGTGGTGATCGCGTGCCGACAAGCTATCGCGCCCATTATCGCAACGTCGATTGGCGCCGTGAGCGTCTGCGCGAACCGCCGCGCGGCTACCAATACGTCCGCACCGATCGCGGTGAGACGTTGTTGGTCGGCATCGCCACCGGCGTTATCCTGGGTCTCATCCTCAGCAACAACTAAGTGTGCTTGAGCGCTGGGACTAAAACCGCCTCAAGCCCTCGGCTTGGGGCGGTTTGCTATTGGGTCTTGTTCATCCAGCCGAACAGCGGCTTCAGCGGAAAAATCCAGACGATGCCGGCGATAGCGTAATAGATGAGCTGGGCCCAGGCGGGGAGAATGGGGAAAAGCGCCACGCCCAGCGACGCGGCGAGCAGCGCGTAGATTGTCAGGTACGCCAAAAAAGCGAAGCATCCGACCGCCTTACGGGTTCGTACGTTCATAGCTTCCCCTGCGCGGCGGCGCGCCGCGTTTCCGTCGCACTCGACCGGTTCTATGGGGAGCGACGGAGAGGACCGCAAGCATGTCCAACGATGACGTTTGGCCGCCGCGTGAGCCGTGGGTTGGCGCTTGGCTTTTGATCGTGTGCGCTTTGGTGCTGACGATGATCCTCGTCGGGGCGCCACGCGACTGACCGATAGCGGCCTCTCGATCACCGAATGGGATTTGTTCAAGGGTCTCACCCCGCCGCTCAACGATGCGCGCTGGGCCGAGGAATTCGCGCTCTACCAACGCACGATGGAATACCAAGCGCAGAACAACGGTATGACCATCGCGGAGTTCAAGAACATCTATTGGTGGGAATGGGGCCACCGGTTCTTGGGCAAAATGATCGGCGTGGTCTATGCGCTGCCGTTCTTCTTTTTCTGTTTACGGGCCGCCTGCGCGGGCGTTTTCGCCTGACAATCCTGCTGTTTGCGCTGGGTGGGCTGCAGGGCGCGATCGGTTGGTGGATGGTGACAAGCGGTTTGTTTGATCGCTTGGATGTGAGCCCATTCCGCCTCGCCATTCACTTGGCGATGGCGTTTGTGATTTTGGCTTTGAGCTTGTGGGTCGCGCTCGGCGCATTCGCGTGGCCGAAGCAGTCCTCCAAGCTTGGCCTGCCGCGATGGGCGCCCTTCGTGTTGATGGCGTTGGTGTTCGTCCAGATCATGTTCGGCGCGCTACTGGCGGGCTCCGACGGTGGGCCAGCTTACGCGGATTGGCCGAAGATTGGCGGTGAGTGGATTCCATCGACCGCGTTCGGGCTGGAGCCGCTCTGGCATAATTTTACCGAGGATCACGCCACCCAGCACTTGCTGCATCGGAGCATGGGCTATCTCGTCGCCATGGTCGCGCTGCTGATCGCGCTGGTCGGCCTGATCCGCGGGCAGGGGGCGGCGCGCTGGGCGGTTTTGGCCGTCGGCGTGGTGGCCATGGGCCAAGTGGCGCTGGGGATTCACACGGTTTTGCTGGTTTCGCCGTTCTGGCCGAGCTTGCTGCACCAGCTGGGCGCGGCCATTCTGTGGATGGCGGCGCTGGTTTGCGCGCGGGTGGCATGGCGGTAACGGCGCGACATCTTATAATACCGTATGTATATCTATCTGTTATCTAACGGAAAAACATGCCCACTTGACGCCAGTTCAACGCTCAAATAAACGCGCGCCTTCGTTTCGTCAGGACCTAATCCAATGCGCACTCTTTCGACGCGCTCGGCCAAGGCTTCGGAAATCACCAACGGCTGGATCGTTGTGGATGCTGAAGGCGTTGTGGTCGGCCGCCTCGCTTCCTTCATCGCGCTGCGCCTTCGCGGCAAGCATCGCGCCGATTTCACGCCGCACGCCGACACCGGCGACAACGTGATCATCATCAACGCCGAAAAGGTCGCCTTCACCGGCAAGAAGCTGACCGACAAAGTCTATTATCGCCACACCGGTCACCCGGGCGGCATCAAGGAGCGCGTCGCGGGCAAAGTGCTCGAAGGCAAGCACCCTGAGCGCGTCTTAGAAAAGGCCGTCGAGCGCATGATGCCGAAGGAAAGCCCGCTCGCGCGCAAGCAGCTCTCTAAGCTGCATGTCTATGCGGGCACGGAACATCCGCACGCGGCGCAGAAGCCGGTGACGATCGATTACAAGTCTAAGAACCGCAAGAATTCGAGGATCGGCTGATCATGAGCGATATTCAGCAAGGCTTCGAGTCTCTCGGCCAAATCACCGGCGCGCCGAAGGGTTCGGGCACCGAGCACATCGCCATCGAGCGCGAACGCAAGGTAGACAAGTTCGGCCGCGCCTACGCCACCGGCAAGCGCAAGAACGCGGTCGCCCGCGTTTGGGTGAAACCGGGCAAGGGCAACATCACCATCAACGGCAAGACCAGCGACGCATATTTCGCGCGCCCGGTTCTGCGCATGATGATCAACCAGCCGTTCAAGGTCACCGAGCGCGAAGGCGAGTTCGACGTGATCTGCACGGTCCTGGGGTCGGGCCTCTCGGGCCAAGCCGGCGCGATCCGTCACGGCATTTCGAAGGCGCTCGCCGATTACGAGCCGGCGCTGCGACCGGCCTTGAAGCACGCTGGCTTCATGACCCGCGACAGCCGCGTGGTCGAGCGCAAGAAGTATGGCCGCAAGAAGGCCCGCAGAAGCTTCCAATTCTCGAAGCGCTAAGTCGCTTTCCAGGATTTTGGTTTCGGGACGGGCGCTTCGGCAACGAAGCGCCCGTTTTGTTTTTGGGGTTGGCCGCCGGCGGGGATCGAACCCGCACCTCTCCCGAGGTCCGTTGCGACGGAGCATCCACCATTGCGCTACGGCGACCTTCGCCGACATAGGGTTTGTGTGATGACAGCTAAAGTCTTCATCGATGGCGAAGCAGGCACGACGGGTCTGCAAATTCGCGAGCGCTTGGAGAAAAGGCGCGACATCGAGCTCGTCTCGATCGCGGCGGACAAGCGCAAGGATGCGGATGAGCGCCACAAGCTGCTGAACAGCGTCGATGCGGTGATCCTCTGCTTGCCGGATGAGGCCGCGAAAGAAGCGGTGGCGCTGATTGAGAATTCCAAGGTCAAAGTGATCGACGCTTCGACCGCGCACCGCACAGCGCCCGATTGGGCCTATGGCTTTGCTGAGATGAGCAAAGAGCAGCGCAGCAAGATCGCCGCCTCCAAGCGTATCTCCAACCCGGGCTGCTATCCGACGGGCTTTATCGCATTGGTGCGGCCGCTGGTGGAGGCGGGGATCGCGCCGCGCGATTGGCCGCTTAGCGTCAATGCCGTGTCGGGCTATTCGGGCGGCGGCAAGAGCATGATCGCCGAGTTCGAAAATGCCGGCGCGCCGGAATACACGAGCGTGCCGTTCCGCATTTACGCGATGGCGCAAAAGCACAAGCACGTGCCGGAAATGCGCGAATATACGGGCCTCGCGCACGGGCCGATCTTCGCGCCGAGCGTGGGGCGGTATCTCAAAGGTATGTTGGTCGAAGTGCCGCTGCCGCTGTGGGCGCTAAAGGCAAAGGTCGCGGACGTGTATGGCGCGCTGGCGCGCGCATATGAGGGCGAGCGCTTCGTGAAAGTCGCGTCGCTAGAGGAAGCTGCGGCGACGAAGACGCTCGATCCGGAAGGCCTGAACGGCACGAACGATCTGAAGCTCTTCGTCTTCGGCCACGACGACGAAGTGCGCTTGGTCGCGCTGCTGGACAATCTCGGCAAAGGCGCGAGCGGCGCTGCCGTGCAGAATCTGAATATCGCGCTGGGATTGGATGAGGGCGCTGGGCTTTAAACCTCACTTCGTCATTCCGAACGCGCCGAGCGCGATCGGGAACCCAGGGCCACGGTCGCGTCGTTTGCCCTGGGTTCCGGGTTCAATGCTGTGCATAGGCCGGAATGACGAGCTGAGTTTATTGGCCTCACTATTCCGACCGCACCTTCACGTATTCACCCGGTGCGTCGCAGAGCGGTTGTAGCTCCCCATCGCCTGGGCGGCGTGCATCGACATCTTCGCCGCTGATCCGCGTCAGCCATTTGTCCCAATGCGGCCACCAGGAGCCGGGGTGTTCGGCGGCGAAGGCTTGCCAATCTTCGAGCGCGCCTTTGAGGTTTGGGTTGGTCCAATATTGGTATTTTTGGGCGCTTGGGTGATTGATGACGCCGGCGATGTGGCCGGAGCCGGCGACGATGTATTCCACTGGCCCGCCATAAGAGAGCGCGCTGCGATAGACGCTCTTGGCCGGTGCGATGTGGTCTTCCTTCGAGCTTTGCAGGAAAATCGGGATCGTCACGTCCTTGAGCGAGAGCTTTTCGCCCAAGAGCGTCATCTTGCCTTCGGTCAGCGCGTTGTCGCGGTAGAATTTGCGCAGATAGAAGAGGTGCAGCGCCTTTGGCATGCGCGTTTGGTCGGCGTTCCAATAGAGCAGATCGAACGGCGGGGGCTGTTTGCCGATGTAGTAATTGTCGACCACGTAATTCCAAACGAGGTCGTTCGAGCGCAGCGAGTTGAACGTATTCGCCATCGTCTGCGCGCTCAGCACGCCACCATGCTGATCCATCTCGCCTTCGAGGAATTTGATGCCTTCATTGTCGGAGAAGACGAGCAAATCGCCGGCGTATTTGAAGTCGGCTTGGGAGGCAAAGAAGGTCGCGCTTTGGATGCGCTTGTCGCCCTTCTTGGCCATGTGCGCGAGCGTGGCGGATAACAGCGTGCCGCCGACGCAATAGCCGACCGTGTTCATACGATCGACGTTCGCGGCTTTCGTCACCGCCTCGACAGCGTCGTAAATGCCCTCGCGCATATAATCTTCGAAGCCGACATCGGCCATGTCCTCGCCAGGATTGACCCAGGAGACAACGAACACCGTGTGCCCCTGATCCAGCAGCCAACGGATCATCGAGTTCTTCGGTTGCAAATCGAGAATGTAGAATTTGTTGATCCAGGGCGGGAAGATCAGCAGCGGGACCTCGTGCACCTTCTCCGTCGTAGGATTGTATTGGATGAGTTCGAACACCCGATTGCGGAAGACGACTTTGCCAGGCGTGGTGGCGACATTCTCGCCGACCTTGAACGCGTCGAGGTCGGTCTGCGAAATGGCCAGCATGCCTTCGCCGCGCTTCAGATCGTCAGCGAGATTTTCAACGCCCTTCAGTAGGCTCTCGCCGCCGGTTTGAAACATCGCCCGCAGCGCGGCGGGATTTGTCATCAGGAAATTCGAGGGCGAGGCCGCGTCCACGGCTTGCTTGATGTAGAACGTTGCTTTCCGCTTGGTGGCTTCGTCGACGCCTTCGGCTTTCTCGACCAAGTCAGTGATGAAGTTCGAAGTGGCGAGATAGCTCTCGCGCAGCAACGAGAAGGCGGGGTTAGAACGCCATTCCGGGTCCTTGAAGCGCTTGTCGCGCACCGGGCCTTCATCGGGCGTGTTGCCAGTCAAAAGATAGGCGGTGTGCTTTTGCCAAATCTCGGCGTAACGCTGCCAGAGTTGCGCGTGCGCATCGCGCAGCGTCTCGGGCTGTTGGGCCAGATGCGACCACACGTCGTTGAGCGCCATCTGCATGCCCAGCGGATCGGGCTGCCAATTCGCCGGGTCCTTGGCTTGGTCGATGAAAGCGGTGGAGAAGACTTGGTTTGCCCGCGTCATCGCTTGGGTGAGATTGGCCGAGAGCGCGGCCAGGCTTTCGGCCGTCTGCGCCATGACGACGTCGTTGAGCGCTTGGGGCGTTTCGACCAGCGGCTTGGTCGCTGGCGCGGGGGACGGTGGGGCGGGTTCCGCTGCGGCGGGCTTCGCGGCTGCGGCGCCCTTCGGTTTGGCTTTGCTCGCCCGCTTGCGCTTGGGCTTTGGGGCGGGCGCGGCGTCGCTCACGGCTGCAGCTGGCGTTTCGGCCCCTGAAACCGGCTCCGCGGCTGTTTCTGCGCCGTCAGCATCCGTCATCGCACTCTCCCTATGGCCTGAGTGTAATGCCGCTTCGCCTGGTGGCGCAAAGGCGAACCCTGGTATAGACCGGCCTAAAGGGGGCCGGAATCGAGCCCAAGGGAAGACGGGAATGCGCGCAGCGATCCTCGTAGCAGCCAGCCTGATGGCGGCAGGGTGCGCCAGCACCGGCGAAACGCCGGATTGGCTGGCCGAGCGCTCGGCGACTGCGGACGAAGCGTATCCCGATTTGCACGCCGTACCGCGCACGCATGACGCCAATGTCGATCAGGCCCATTGGGCGGCGATCGAGGCGGAGATGCTGGCGACGGGCCAGGCAGTCCGGGCAAATCCGCGAGCGGCTCCGGCCGCACAAACGGAAACTCCGACTGCGTTTCTCGAAGAGGCCCAGCGCGACCTCGAAGAGACCCGTCAGTCGCACACGCCCTGATATTTCTTCCCCAACGTGGCCCGTACGCGCGCGGACCCGCATTCCCCTTTGAGCCATGAGCACGTCTGACTTTCACAAAATCCGCCGTCTGCCCCCGTATGTCTTTGAAGAGGTCAACAAGCTGAAGGCGCGTCTGCGCAATCAGGGCGTGGACATCATCGATTTCGGCATGGGCAATCCCGATCTGCCGGTGCCGGCGCATATCGTCGAGAAGCTGGTTGAGACCGCGCGCAAGCCGCGCACCAATCGCTATTCGGCGTCGCGTGGCATTCCAGGTCTGCGCAAAGCGATGGCCGGTTATTACGAGCGCCGCTTCGGCGTCAAGCTCAATCCCGACACGCAGATCGTCTCGACGCTTGGCTCCAAGGAGGGCTTCGCCAATCTGGCGCAAGCGATCACGGCGCCGGGCGACGTGATTATCGCGCCGAACCCGTCTTATCCGATCCATGCGTTCGGCTTCATCATGGCCGGCGGCGTGATCCGTTCGGTCGAAGCGCATTCGCCGGAGCAATATTTGAGCGGGCTTGGCCGCGCCGTGCGCCATTCGGTGCCGCCGCCGATCGCACTGATCACCTGCTATCCGGCCAATCCGACCGCGCAAACCGCTGATCTCGATTTCTACAAAGAGGTCGTGGCGTTCGCGAAGAAGCACGAGATGTTCGTGCTCTCGGACATGGCCTATTCGGAGATTTACTTCGAAGGCGATCCGCCGCCGTCGGTGCTGCAAGTGCCGGGTGCGACGGATGTGGCGGTCGAAGTGAATACGCTCTCAAAGACGTATTCGATGGCGGGTTTTCGCGTTGGCTTTGCGCTCGGCAATGAGCGGCTGATCGCGGCTTTGGGGCGCGTGAAATCCTATCTCGATTACGGCGCTTATACGCCGATCCAGGTCGCGGCTGCGGCGGCGCTCAATGGCCCGCAAGATTGCGTCGCTGAGATGCGCGACATCTATAAGCAGCGCCGCGACGTGTTGCTGGACTCGTTTGCGAAAGCGGGCTGGACGTTGCCAAAGCCGAGCGCGTCGATGTTCGTGTGGGCGGAGCTGCCGGAGAAATTCAAGCACCTGGGGTCAGTGGAATTCGCCAAGCGCTTGATGGAAGGCTCTGAGATTGCAGTCGCGCCGGGCGCGGGCTTTGGCGAGTACGGCGACAATTTCGTCCGCATCGCGCTCGTGGAGAACGAGCAACGCATTCGCCAGGCCGCGCGCAATTTGAAGAAATTCCTGCAATCGAACGCTGCGGCGGCGGAGTAAGGCTATGACGAAGAAACTCCGTGTGGGCGTTGCAGGCCTGGGCACTGTCGGCGGCGGCCTGCTGAAGCTCTTCGCTGACGACGGCAATCGCTTGAACGAGCGGCTGGAAGTGACGGCCGTTTCTGCACGCAATCGCACGCGCAATCGCGGCGTCGACATTTCAGGCTACCAATGGTTCGATGATCCGGTTGAGCTTGCGGCCAATCGTGACATCGACGTGCTGGTGGAATTGATCGGCGGCTCGGACGGGCCGGCAAAGCGCGCGGTGGAAACAGCGCTTGAGCGCGGCGCGCACGTGATCACGGCGAACAAGGCGCTGCTTGCGGTGCACGGTTCAAGGCTTGCCGCGATTTCGGAACGTACCGATGCGAAGCTGCTGTTCGAAGCCGCTGTGGGTGGCGGCGTGCCGATGGTGAAGGCCGTGAAGGAAAGCCTCGCCGGCTGCCGCGCCAGCGCCGTCGCAGGTATTCTCAACGGCACCTGCAATTATATTCTCACCGAGATGGAGCAGGCAGGGCGTTCGTTCGAAGATGTGCTCGCTGATGCGCAGCGCCTTGGTTACGCCGAAGCTGATCCGAGCACGGACGTTGGCGGCTTCGATGCGGCGCATAAGCTGACGATCCTCTCGGCGATCGCGTTCGGGTCGCGGCCTGATTACGAGCACGTGCGCATCGAAGGCATTGAGCGCGTGTCGCTCACCGACATTCGCCTCGCCGGTAAGCTTGGCTATCGGATCAAACTCATCGCCAAAGGCGCGTTCGATGGGAGCGCGGTGTCGATGCATGTGAGCCCAGCGCTGCTCGCATTCGATCATCCTTTGGCCAATGTCGGCGGGTCACTCAATGCGCTGGTCGCGGACGCTGATCCGGTTGGCCAACTCACCTTCATCGGCCGCGGCGCTGGCGAGGGGCCAACTGCGGCTTCGGTCGCCGCCGATTTGCTTGATCTCGCGGAAGGCCGTGGCGGTTACGCGTTTGGCCGACCGCTTGCGCAATTGGCGGAAGCGCCGCGCGCGCGCCGGCGGAGTTCGGCCGCTTCTATGTACGCTTGATGGTGCAGGACAAGCCGGGCGTGGTGGCGGCCGTCTCCGATCGCCTCGCGCACGAAAGCATTTCGATTGAGAGCTTTCTACAGATGCCGGGTCACGAAGGCCCGTCCGTGCCAATCGTGCTCACCACGCAATCGTGTGCACGTGCAGCATTGGAGAAAGCTGTGGAAGCGATTCAGCGTCTCGATGTTGTCGCTGAGCCTCCGTACGTTATGCCGATAGAAGAATCCGGCCACAGAGCACGGACCTGGAGCAAGGGATGAACGCCATAACCGACGAGCTCGCGTTTGCCGCGGTTCGTGCGCCGATCGCAGCAGCGATCGCGGCGGCGCAATTTACCGGACGGGGCGACGAGAGAGCGGCGGACCAATCGGCGGTTGATGCAATGCGCGCGGCGTTGAATGCGCTGCCCATCAAAGGCCGTGTCGTTATCGGTGAAGGCGAGCGCGACGAAGCGCCGATGCTTTATGTGGGTGAAGAGGTCGGCAAGGGTACAGGCCCCGCGCTCGATATCGCGCTTGATCCGCTGGAAGGGACGACGCTGACCGCGAAGGCGAAAGCCAACGCCATGTCGGTAATGGCGTTGGCGCCAAAGGGCGGCTTGTTGCACGCGCCCGACACCTACATGGACAAGCTCGCAATCGGGCCAGGCTATGACGATGGCGTTGTCGATCTCGATAAGCCCATCGATCAGAACGTGCGCGCGTTGGCGCGGGCGAAGGGTGTTAAGGTTGAGGATGTCGGCGTCTGCGTGCTTGATCGCCCACGCCATGCCAGCATCATCGAGGCGCTGCGCGCCGTTGGAGCGCGCGTGCATCTGATCGGCGACGGCGACATCGCCGGCGTGATCAATTGCACCAATCCGGAAACGGGCATCGATATGTATGTCGGCTCCGGCGGCGCGCCTGAGGGCGTGCTGGCGGCGGCTGCGCTGAAATGCGTGGGCGGCCAATTCCAGGGACGCCTCATTGTGCGCAACGACGAAGAACGTCGCCGCGCCGAGCAGGCGGGTCTCTCCGATTTGAAGCGTCGCTATACCCTCAGTGAATTGGTCAGCGCCGATGCGATCTTCATCGCCACCGGCGTGACGACGGGATCGCTGCTCTACGGCGTCAAAACTGTCGCCGGCATCGTGCACACGAACACGATCGTGATGAATTCGGCCACGCACACCGTTTCTGAGCTGCGTTTGAAACAGCCGGTCGCCTAGTCCTCACAAATGGGGGCCACAGGTAAGCGGCCCCGCGCTCTGCTCTCATGGAATCGGCGTGAGCCGAAATTTGGGGGCTGAGATGAAGAATTTTATGCGTGGCGCAATCGCTGTGGCGTGTGCGCTGATGCTGGGCGCGTGCGCGAGCATGATCACCGGCGGGCCGCTGATCCGTCCGGGCGAGCCGACTGGCACGATCCGCGTCTCCAACGCGAGCCGCTACATGGTCGACGTGGTGCTGATCTCGACGTGCAGCGCATCGACTTACGGCTTGAACCGCCTGCCCAGCGGCACAGCGATCCCGCCTGGCCGCTCCTACGACTTCACGGTTTCGGCTGGCTGCTGGGATGTCGGCGCGGGTTCGGTGAGCGGGGAGGCCAGCAAGCCTATCAGCGCATGCAGATTCAGGCGGGCGGGGGTGTGAATTACACCGTGCAGTGAGACAGCGGGGCTTGGGAGGGCATGCGCCTGTGCGATGCTGGCGCATGCGCCCGAGCGATTCGTTTAAACAATCATGAGCGCTGCGTTGAAGCTGGACGCCAACGCGGCGTTTCTTGGCGTCGAGCGCTCGCTCACCGGGCGGCGCTGGCGTTCGCGTGACGCAGACTTAGCGCTGGTGGAAGCCTTGCGCCGCCGCTTCTCGCTACCGGAGGTCGCGGCGCGGCTGATGGCCGCGCGGGGCGTTACGATGGAAAGCGCGCCGACTTTTCTGGAGCCGACGCTGAAGGCGCTGTTCCCCGATCCATCAACGTTTCAGGACATGGATGAGGCGGCGCGCGTGATCGAGGACGCGATCGTGCGCGGGCGCTCGTGTGCGGTGCTCGCGGATTACGACGTCGATGGCGGCTCATCGGGCGCGCAGCTCGTGCGCTATTTTCGTGCGCGTGGGCGCGAGCTGAAAATCTACGTGCCGGATCGGATGACCGAAGGGTACGGCCCAACGGTGATCGCGTTCGAGCGCTTAAAAGCGGCTGGTGTCGAATTGGTGATCACGGTCGATTGCGGCGCCGCGGCCGAGGGGCCGCTGAACGCGGCGGCTGATCTCGGCATCGATGTCGTCGTGCTCGATCACCATTTGATGGGCGGGCCGCCGCCGAAGGCGCTGGCGGTCGTCAATCCAAACCGCATGGATGATCGCTCTGGCCAAGGGCATTTGACGGCCGCGGGCGTTGTGCTCGTGGCGATGGCGGCGATCAATCGCGAAGCGCGCAGGCGCGGCTCAATCGGTTCGAACAATCTGCCTGATCTGATGCAAATGCTCGATCTCGCTGCGATCGGCACGGTGTGCGACGTGGCGCCATTGACGGGCTTCAATCGTGCGATTGTTGCGCAGGGCCTGAAAGTCCTGCGCAATGGCAAGAATATCGGCATGGCCGCGCTCTCCGAGAACGCGGGCCGCAAGGGCCAGGCCAGCGTCTATGATTTTGGCTTCATTCTAGGCCCGCGCATCAATGCCGGCGGGCGCGTGGGCGATGCGTCGCTGGCAACGCGTTTGCTCTCGACGGAAGATCCAGACGAAGCGCGCGAACTTGCGGCGACGCTGGAAGCGTTGAACCAAGAGCGCCGCCAGCGCGAAGCGGAGATGCTGGCGGAAGCCGAGACCAACGCGATTGCTGAAGCCGAGAAGCACAACGTGATTATCGTTGGCTCATATCGCTGGCATCCGGGCGTGATTGGGATTGCGGCGGGGCGGCTGAAGGATCGGCTGATGAAGCCGACGATTGTGCTTGGCGGCGTCAGCGAACACGAGCCGGCGAAAGGGTCGGGGCGCTCCACGCCTGGCGTGAATCTTGGCGCAGCGGTCGCGGCGGCGAAAGAAGCGGGGCTGCTGATCAATGGCGGCGGTCACGCGGCGGCGGCTGGTCTCACCGTGGAGTGGGATAAAGTCGAAGCCCTGAAAGAGTTTCTCTCTGAGCGCCTGTCGGGCGAATTGGTCGCGTCAGCGGGCGAAGCGCGTGCGCTCTCGATCGACGCCGCTGGCGCGATCAGCGCGCTTGATCTCGATCTCATCGATGCGCTCGATCGCATTGGCCCGTACGGGCAGGGGCACCCTGAGCCGGTGTTTGCCTTGCCAAACGTGCGCGTCTCGTTCGCCAAGCTGGTGAAGGAAGAGCACGTGCGCTTTACGCTTGAGGACACGCGCGGCGCACGTGTGAGCGGCATTGCGTTTCGGGCGATGAAAAGCCCGATGGGGGAGGCAATGATGAAGAAGGACGTTGTCTATCACGCTGCCGTGCGCCTCAAGCGCAACGAGTGGAATGGCAACGTGAAGGCCGAGGTCGAGATCGTCGATTTGGCCGAGGCGAAGGGTTAGACATCCTCGTCGCGCTTACTGAGTTTGCCGACCGACCAGGCGATCATGGCGAGGCTCGCGATAGTGGAGAAGCCGAGCATCGGCAAAGACGCGGCGATGTGAATGAAGGGGCCCATCCAATCCATGAATGGCAAGCCCAACCGTAGGTAAAAGAACACCAGCAGCGGCAGCAGCAACGCCCAGCCGGTTATCAGGCCGACGATCCCCAGCATTTGCTTCTCCCGGCTTGCCAGCGCCAATCAGCGCCTCTATATGGCGCCTTCCCGCGCGCCTGGGGCAACCTGGGCGGGCCACGCGGGCCCTTCGTCTATCGGTTAGGACGCCTGGTTTTCAACCAGGAAAGAGGGGTTCGACTCCCCTAGGGCCTGCCACTTTCAAGCCTTCGCCGCCGTGCTAAAAGGCCCCCACACCAGGGGACGCCATCATGCTTACGGTCGCCGCGCGCACTTTAGCCCTCGTTTTGTCATTGGCGATTTACGCCTGCGCGCAGCCCGCGCCTCGAGCGGCGATTGATCCGGTTTCGGGCCTGGAGCTCGAGCAAGTTGTGGTCGAGACGCAGAATGGGCCGGTCACGTTCACGGCCGAGATCGCCGACGATGAGCACGAGCGCAATCGTGGCCTCATGTTCCGCGAAAGCCTCGCGGACGACCGGGGCATGTTGTTTCACTTCCAGCAGCCGGAAATGGCGAGCTTCTGGATGCGCAACACGATCATCCCGCTCGACATCATCTTCATCGCCCCCGACGGCCGCATCCTCAACATTGCTGAGCGTACAACGCCGTATTCCGAGGAGCCGGTGCCGGCAGTGGGTATGACGCGCGGGGTGCTGGAGCTTCGTGGCGGGCGCGCGGCTGAACTCGGCATCCGCCCCGGCGACCATGTGCGGCATCGCATCTTCCAGTAAGTGCGTTGCGGTGCGGCGCGGCGCGTGGCAACAGAGCCGCCCAAGTCGGGGTATAGCTCAGCCTGGTAGAGCGCCAGCTTTGGGAGCTGGATGTCGAGAGTTCGAATCCCTCTGCCCCGACCATTTTTCCCAACATAGGTTAGAGCAATTCGTGCGCGCATACCGGGCGTCATGCACGTAAAGCGCGAGTTGATGCGATCGCCTTCCAGACCAATCTGCGCGCGCGCAACGCTGGGGTCGAAGCGGCGCGTGCGGGGCGATGCGGGGCGCGACTTTGCGATGGTGGCCAGCGAAGTGCGCGGCCTGCCGCAGCGTTCATCCGAGGCCGCGCGCGATTAAGGTACTCGTCTCCACGCCGGCCGATGAGGTGGCCAAGGGCGTCGCTCTGGTCAACGCGACGGGTGAGTCCCTGAAGGGCGTTGTCAGCCAGATTTCAGAGATTTCTCAGATCGTGGAGCAAATCGCGGCGGGCTCTCAGGAGCAGGCGACGGCGCTGAAACAAGTCAACAGCGCCGTTAACGAAATGGATCAGATGACGCAGCAGAATGCGGCCATGGTCGAGGAGAGCACGGCCGCGAGCACGTTGGCGCAAGACGCCGAGCAACTCGCGGCGCTGATGGCGCGCTTCACGGTGGCGACAGTCGCGGTGGTGCAAACCTGGCAGGGGCGCGCTCCCTCGGCGCAGAGCCAGCGCCGTCGCGCTTGATGGAGGATAAACACATGCTGCGCGAGGACGTGCACGGGGGCAAAGAGCAGATCGAGCTGATGCTCTTTCGCATCGCCGGTCAGGAATATTGCATCGACATTCAGGAAGTGCGCGAAATTCGCGGCTGGGCGGCGGCGACGCCGTTGCCGCAAGCGCCGCGCTTCGTGCGTGGCGTGATCAACCTGCGCGGTGCGGTGCTGCCGATCCTCGATCTGGCCGACCGTTTGGGCTTTGGCCCAACCGAAGTCAGCGCGCGCAACGCGATCATCGTAGTCCGTATGGGCGAAGGGTTGGTTGGCCTGTTGGTCGATGAAGTGTCGGAGATCATGACAGCCGCCAGCGACGCGCTGCAGCCGACGCCGCAAATGGTCGAGGGCGAAGGCTCGTTCGTGAAGGGCATTTTGGTGGAGGGCGATCGCCTGATCACGTGGATCGTGCTCGAGAACGTGCTGCCGCGCGAAGTCGAACTCGCCGCTTAATACAAAAAGCGCCGCGCTTCAGCGAAGAAGCGCGGCGTTGTTTTGTGCGTGCTTAGGCTTACGGGTAACGCTCGCCGTTCTCGTAATAATACTGACCAGATTGGGGATCGCGGAAATAACAGCGCCCCGAACGAGCGTCATACGATTCACGGCGATTGACCTGCTGGCCATTGTTCGCGCCGCAACGGCCGTCACGGACGCACCCGGCGTAAGCGCCGCCAGCGGCACCTACGGCGGCGCCAATAGCAGCGCCTGTGCCAGCATCGCCGTCACCCACGTTGTTGCCAATCACAGCGCCGGCGACGCCGCCTAGCACCGCGCCGGTCGCCGCGCCGCGCTCCATATTTCCTGTCTGGGTGCACGCGGCGGCCAACAAAGCGGCCGACGCGATCGATGCAATCAAGCTCATGCGCATGGGAACTCTCCTTCAAAGCTTCGAGCCTTGAAACGCCTCGTGTGGGCGTACGTTCCGAAGTGCGCTGTGGAGACGTGCTAGATGACGTTTGCTTCACGCAAGCGTGTGAGTTCCGCTTCGCTCAATGCGAGAAGTTCCGTGAGCGTCGCGTCGGTGTTTTCACCGAGTGTTGGTGGGGCGGCCTGGGTCGTAGGCGGCGTCTCGCTTAAGCGCAACGGGTTGGCGGCTAATTTGAGCGGCGTGCCGTCGCGGCGTGTGACCTTTTCAACGGCGTTGCGCGCGATGACCTGCGGATCGGCGTAAACTTGGTCGAGCGTGTTGATGGGCCCGCACGGCACTTGCGCGGCCTCCAGCGCCGCAACCCATTGCGCTGTCGTTTTGCGTTGCATGATGGTGTCGAGCGCGGCGGTCAGCTCAACGCGATTGCGAACGCGCGCTTCGTTGTGCGCGAATTTTGGATCATCGCACAGCTTTACCCCCGATGCCGCGCAGAAGTCGCGGAATTGGCCGTCATTGCCGACTGCGAGAATGATGTGGCCATCTGCGGTGGGCAGTACTTGGTAGGGCGCGATGGCGGCGTGCTGATTTCCGAGGCGTGAGGGCTTGTCGTGCGAAACCAGATAACTCGCGCCGAGATTGGCGAGCATTGCCACTTGCGTATCCAG
The DNA here is from genome assembly GCA_023242925.1 of Hyphomonadaceae bacterium JAD_PAG50586_4. Lineage (GTDB taxonomy): Bacteria > Pseudomonadota > Alphaproteobacteria > Caulobacterales > Aquidulcibacteraceae > Vitreimonas. Next base: position 1,918,272 of record CP096134.1, read on the forward strand.
CAGCGCCGCATCGATTTGCTGGCCTTCGCCTGTGCGTTCGGCGTGGCGCAATGCTGCGAGAATGCCGGTGACGGCGTACATACCGGTGAAGAGATCGGCGACAGCGACGGCGCTTTTCATAGGTTCGCCCATCGGCTCGCCGGTGAGGCTCATCAAGCCGCCCATGCCTTGGATGATGTAATCGTAGCCCGGGCGCTTGGCGTACGGGCCGTTCTGGCCGAAGCCGGTGATCGAGCAATAAACGATGGCTGGATTGATCGCGCGCACGCTCTCGTAGTCGAGCCCGTACTTCGTCAGGCCGCCGGTTTTGAAATTTTCGACCAGGATTTGGCAATGCGGGATCAGGCGTTTCACGAGTGCGGCGCCTTCGGGCTTGGCAAAGTCGATCGTGACGGAGCGCTTGTTGCGGTTGGCGGCGAGATAATAGGCGGCGTCGCCATGCGCGCCGTCTTCGCCCTTGAGAAAGGGCGGGCCCCATGTACGCGTGTCGTCGCCGGCGCCGGGCTTTTCGATCTTGATCACGTCGGCGCCAAAATCGCCCAGGATTTGTGTCGCCCACGGACCGGCCAGCACACGCGAGAGGTCGAGCACACGCACGCCGGCAAGGGCGGCTTTGGGTTTGCTGTCGCTCATGAACTCGTCGCCCGTCGCTTTGCGTCAATAGCCGGCTCTGGTAGAGCGAAGCGATGAGCGAAGTCAAAACGCCGATCGCCACAGGCGGCTGCCAATGCGGGGCGGTGCGCTACGAAATGTATGTCGCCCCGCAGAACAGCCACGTCTGCCATTGCCGCATGTGCCAGCGCGCGACGGGCGGCGTGTTCGCCGCGCTCGCGGGTGCGCCGAAGGCCGAGTTCGCGTGGACGAAGGGTGTGCCCGCGATGTTTTCGAGTTCCAATCTCGCGCAACGTGGTTTTTGCCGTGATTGCGGCACGCCGCTTTCGTTCGCCTACAGCACGCCAGAGGCGCGCATCTATGTGACCATAGGCTCGCTGGATGCGCCCGAGCATGCGCCGATCGTGATGCAATACGGAATTGAAGCGCGTCTGCCTTGGGTCAAATTCTGTGAAGAGGTGAAGAGTGAGCGCACAGGCGAAAGCGCTGACGCGCAGGCCTTCTTCGCCACTATGCAGGTCAATCAAAGCTCATGAGATCGCGGCTTCGCTCGCGAGTGCGGGCGCTCTATTTCGGTCACACGCAGCGCGCGTTGCGCTTTCAGGGCGTGCTGCTGGCGCTCGACGTGCTTATCATCGGCTTCTTCATCGGCAGCCAATTCATCGCCGAGCAACCGTGGTTCTGGATGGTGGACGCCGCCATTGCGGTGTTCCTCGCGACGGATTTGTTTGCGCGTTTGTTCGCGTTCGGCACGTTCCATCGCTGGCTCAAATATCCAACGACGTGGATCGATCTCGTTGTCCTCGCTACGTTGCTATTGCCGACGGTGCTCCACAATTGGGGCTTCCTGCGCATCGCGCGGCTTTGGACGATCGTACACAGCGAGCGGTTCTGGAACGTGCTGGCGCGCGGGCGCTTCGACGAGACACGGATCGAGGATCTCACAAAGGCGATCATCACCTTGCTCGTCTTCATCTTCATGGCGGCGGGCTTCACGCAGGCCATGTTTCTCGGTCAGCACCCGAAGCTGAACAACTTCGTCGATGCGATCTATTTCGTGGTCGCCTCACTCACGACCACCGGCTACGGCGACATTACGATCGATACGGCGGCGGGGCGCATATTCTCCGTCGTGCTGATGATCACCGGCATCAGTCTGTTTTTCTCGATCGCGCAGAAAGCCTTTGCGAGCTCACACAAAATCATTCCGTGCCACGCCTGCGGCCTTGATCGCCACGAGCAGGACGCGAAATTCTGCAAGTCGTGCGGGGAGAAGCTTGGGGCGGCCTTGCGTCGGCGCGCGCTTGCGGTCAGAAGGCGCGATCTAGGGGGCGGTTAGCTCAGCGGTAGAGCGTCTCGTTTACACCGAGAGGGTCGGGGGTTCGATCCCCTCACCGCCCACCAGCCTTCGCTCGACGTAAGTCGAGAGAAGGCTGTCTGCCGCAGCCCTGGCGAAGGGGGACTTTCAAACCTAGCGTCGAGCTTAGGCTGGCTTTCGCCAACACCGCCGCCCCGTCTGTGGATAATTGCTTCGCCTGACGCGTGTGGCGGGGTATGAGTCTGTGCATGCGCTGGGCGATGACTCGGATTGGACTGGCCGCTCTGGCCGGATTGTTGGTTTCGGCCTGCGATAGGTTGTCGCTTGAACCGCATCAGGCCGCTTCCGCGCCCTCAGAGCCAGTCGCCGTCACGTATCTTGACCCAGACATCCGGCCGTTCGCTGGACGTCGCTACGCTGAGTTCGTCGCAATGGATGGGATGCGGCGGTATGCGGCTGCCTCGTTGCGGCTCTCGGAGTCCGAGCAGGCGCGGTTTGAGGCCGGGATGGCAATCGAGGAGCCTGCGATTGTCGCAATTGGCGGCGGCGCGGAAGCCTTGGTGTTCTCCGGTTGCGCCATTTCGGGGTGCCCGCACGGGCGCACCGTGTTGGCCATCGATGCACGAAATGGCGCAGTGTTTGTGGGTGTCGCCGGGCAGGGTGGTTCGGAGGCGCTGATTTCAAACGATCGGCTCGAGGCGTTGTTGCGGGTGACCTCGCCGACGATGCGCTGGGAAGACCCCGTCCGCGCCCCTCAAGTGGCGGCCCTGCCTGCAAACACGCCATAGAGTGCACTTCAACGCGCCTAAGTGCGCTTGACCGCCCGAACGGCTTGGCCTAATTCCGCGCCTCTCGCGAAGAGACGCGGGTGTAGCTCAGTTGGTTAGAGCGCCGGCCTGTCACGCCGGAGGTCGCGGGTTCGAGCCCCGTCACTCGCGCCATATTTTCCAAGGACTTCCTGGGAAATTGGTGATGGAACGGCCTCACGTTCCATCGGATTTCTAGAGCGATGTTCCATCGCGCTGCGATTTTTGCCCTTAGCTTCAGCCTCGATCAGCGCCTGCGCCTTCGCGCGCTTTGAAAGCGATTGGCGCGACTTCACGACCGTCGAAGGCGTGTAGGTCGCTTCCAGGAAGGCCGACTTATCCAGATTGTTGGCCAGGAGTTCGGCCCGGTCCTCGCGGCTCATGCCGCCGATATCGGCCTCGACATTGGCCGTCCGGCGGATGTCCAGCATGACCCGGGTGTCGCTGGGCATGATTTCCTCCCGCGTCAGTCGGAAATGGCGCTCCCAGCGGTCTTTGACATATGGCCGCCAGCCATCAGGCTGCCTAAGCAATTGATCGTCCGGGCCCAGCGCCAGGCCCTCGGCTGCGGCGCGAGCGAGATAGCGGTCGAGCCGGGCGCACGTATCCGTCGACAGAGCGTGTTTCATCGCCCGCTTGGTCTTTTTGCGGCTCGTCTCGATCCAGCGCTCCTTGCCGGCGCCCAGGACGTTTCTGAGCGCGATTGAACGCACGTCCACGGGGGAGAGGCCGGTGTCGTAGGCAATGCCGATGCCGAGGGCCAAGCCCCAGCGCCCGCGCGCCTCAGCGCCTTGCTGAAGCGCCCGGATCTCGGAGGCGAGAAATATCCCGCTCCGCCCCGCCGGCTGCGGGTTGGGCACGCGGCCGATCGGCGCCTTGGTGATGAGCTGGTAGGAGGCCGCCGCGTTCAGCAGCGCTCTCCAAATCTTGAGCACCCGGTAGCGGTGGGAAGCGCTGCATTCGCCTCGCTCGGCCGCGTTATGGAGCTGGCGATGAAAGCCCTCGCTGTCGGCTGTGGATATCTTGGTCAGGCGCTTGAGCGCCAGCCGGCGTCCATCGACCTCAGCTGTGTCGATCACCGGCCAGACCCGGTGGTAGTCTTCCTGGCTCTTTCTCTCCTTGGCTTTCCAAGCCTCGGTGCGCTGGTAGCGCTCAAAGAAGTCGCCAAGGGTGCCGACCGGATAGATTGACTGCGGCCCAGGCCCATCGCCGTTCAGGCGCGCGCGTTCGGCTTCGAGGTTTAGGTTGCGTGCTTTCTCCCAGGCGTCGGGGCCATCGGGACCAAGCGGCATCGATTGAAAGCCGAGTTTTCGAAGGGCGGCCTGTGGCTGCCAATAGGCGCGGTTGTTTCTTTTGACGACGTAGAAGGGGATGTTGATCGCGGTCATACCGCTCACCTCCGTTTGCGTCCGCCCAGTCGCGCAACGCCCATCTGCTCGGTCATCTGCCGGTCCAATTGGCTCTCGTCAGCATCGGCGCTGGCGGCTTGAGTTCCGCAAATCAACCGGACACCGTCTTCGCTGCATTCGATCGATGCGATCTGAAGCCCCGCGGCCTTGGCGGCTTTGATCATCGCTTTCACCGACGGCCGTTTGGGGCGGCGCGCTCGGTGGCGATGATCGAGCGATTGGTCTTGATGATCAATCGCCGAAACCGTGCGACCCTCAAAATTGTGTTCGATCGTCATGAGCTGGCCCTCATAGAGTATGGGCTGCAAACGATAATGCCCGCATGCGGGCGCGGCTGCGATGGGCAACAAGCGGCACCAATCAGGATACTTGAAGCGGGGATCATCGCATCAATCTCAGAAAGGCGATGGCGAGACCACTGATCAACCAACGCGTCACTAAGGCCGCGCACACAAACGCAAAAAATACGCGCCCAGGGTCATCGGGGTACAGTGTGAGCGCGATCTGCATCGCCGCCAGCGCGACCAGGATCGGCACGAACCACACAAGCGCGAACGCCAAGAGCAGGGAGGCAAGTTCAAAGGCCAATCCCAGCACGACGATGATGATAAGCAACATGAGCAGCATGACGACGCCTCCGAAGGGTAGGCGTCACAGCATTGGCCCGAACATGTGCCGATCCCGGCCTAACGGGATCCAGTCACTTCCTGCGCAAGCAGGGCGAACAAGGGCTTCTGCAAAGAATCTGGCAGCGCCGGACCCATTCTGCAAGCTCAGCGCTCGAGCAGGCCTTTGCTCATCTCTCGAACCGCCTGGTGCTGCGCCAGCCCGCGCTCGACACGCTCTCGCATCACCCGCTTTCTGATGTCGAGATGAAGTTCCATGGCGCTGAGGCGATCGCGCCAGTCCGGCGTTAATTGAAAGACACCGCGACCGATCGGCTTTGCCAGCCCCATGCGTTCCAGTTCCTGCACGCGGGCCTTCAAGGCCCGCGTGAGGTGCGGGTCATCATTGGGTGCGCAAAGCTCGGCCACGCGGACTTTTTGGTCCGGCGCTTGCGCCTCGATCAGGCGATCAAGTCGCGTGGGCCCATGCCGACGCGCGTCACGCTCGAGCGCCTGCTGCTCGTGTTCTGGGGTTCGGTTGCCGAGCCATTCAGTAGCCACATCGCGGGCGATGCCGCGGAAGCCGTGCTTGATGAAGTCGCGTGGCAGCACAAGGTCCTGGCCATTGGCGCGCCGGCCGCGAACGATGATGTGGGTGTGGGCATTGTCGGTGTCGTGATGATCCACCGCGACCCAGCTGAGCGTTGTGTCGAGGGCCGTTCCGGCCCGCGCCATGACCTCGCGCGTATAGGCGGGCAGGTCACGGATTTGATGCGCTTCCTCGGCACTTAGAATGATGCGGAAGTGCCGGCGATCTGATTGCGCCCACGCTTCCAGACGCGCGCCGCCATCCACCGCTTCCTGATTGGCATCGTAGAACGTGCCGCGCTCGCCACCGCGCCCCAGATACTCGGCATGGGTTCGCACCACGCTCGGCTTCTTTTCTGTGTCCGCCGCAATCTCATCCGCCTCGACCAGCGAAGACGGGCCGTCGCGGGCCGCGGCGTCGCGCGCAACATATTTGCCATGAGCCTTGAGCGCAGCCGCGCCACCGCCGGCATGGCTGAAATAATGGATCTTCGCCACGGCGCGTTGGCGGGGATCGAACGCGGCGGATCCGGAGAGGCCGGACGATGAGCGCTTGTGCGAACGAGGAGACTTCGTCTTCAGGCGCTTGCTGAGTTTGTCGATCAGCTTCTGCGCGGCGCCAGATCCGCCAGCTCCGCTTTGGCTCTTACCCGTTTTCCCGACCAATGTGTCTTGGTCGGGACGCGTCATGCGAATCGAACGATCACCACGCAATTGATCGGCGCCGACGGCTGGCATCGCCAGAAACGATGATTGCAAAAGACGATCGAAGCTTGTGTTCATCGTGTTTGCTCGCGGCCTGTCGCGCGGCCCGCACCAATCAACGCGGCCCGCAAAAATGCTTTGCGCGTAAGCGGTTTGCGCGGGCACGGCCCGCGCCTTTATCTTGCGAAACAACCTTTTGATGTCCCGTCATGCTGCGAGTGTATTGTTTTTCGCGCTTCTACGCATCTCTGTTCGCCAAAAAGATGCGCTGGCAACAACATGTCCAAGAGTAGAGCATGCAGACACATGCGAACTGCCTCGTGTGATGCTGAACTGCAAAAAGCGTGGCTGAGATCGCAATCGTACATGAAGCACTTGGCGAGCTAGGCGCGATCAGAGCGGACGCCACGCCGCTTCGATCGAAGACACTAGTGTTGGACCCCAGTAACGGCCGTCGAAGGAGTCTTCAGTGTCCCCGAGCAGAAACACTTCACCCTCAGCAAGTGTTCTGCAGCCCTCCCATGTCGGCAACACGCGGCCGTGCTCGTCGTGCGTGTTGCGAACCGCGACCTGCACGCCGTCAATCGAGACCACTTGGCCGTCGCCGCAAACTTGTTGACCCGCGATGGCTCTGACCCGTTTCAGAAAGAAGTCAGAGTGATCGTCGTAGCCCCGCATCGCCGCATACTCGGGCGCGACATCAATGGCGGCGACGGTCGCAAAGCTGCCAAGTGACAGAGGGTCATCCGAGCGCAGATAGAAGCCGGATGGGACGCTGTCAGAGGGATTGTAGATAAGCACGCGTTGGGCGCGCCATGCCGTGATCACAGAAAAGACGCCGACGATCAGCGCCACAGCGAGGAGACCTCGCTTTAAGGGCGTGCGAAGCGCAGGGCCGGGTCGTGACATAGCAATCTATATTGCCGACCTCGCCACGCCGATGCCAGAGCGGGGGGCAAGGATGTGCTCGATGGCTGTCGCTGGTAAGAATATGTCGGGGAGACCGTCCGTGGCCCGAAGCAGTCGGTCACTCGGCGCTCGCCCGGCTTGGCATATCGCCGTGAAGTCCCCCATGCTCTACTCCCAGCAAATTGGGGGAATCCAAATGCTCTTACGCCGTGTAGTCGCGCATCTGCGCAAGCAGGAATGGACGGCTGTCGCCCTTGATTTCCTGATTGTCGTCCTTGGCGTCTTTGTTGGTTTGCAGGTCAATAACTGGAACACGGCGCGCGCCGACCGGCAGGCGGAAAGAGAGATTATCGCCGCCGTCGCCGACGATATTCGCCGTGAACGCGAGGAGTTGGACGTCGGACGCGAGAGCGCCCTAATGAGCATCCGGGCGGCGAACGCCGCGCTGATCGCCGCGGGTCAACCGCCGACGGTCGCAGTGCAATTTCCGAACTCGAATGTCGGGCTGCTCGATTATCGCTCGCTTGACGTTTCCGGGGCAGCCCTCGAGCCAATCGATACAAACGCCAGCGCCTGGACGTGGATCACCGCGCGCTATTTTCCAAGTGCGAGTTCGGCAGCGTTCGATACCTTAGTAAACACCGGTCGGCTCGGCATCATCAGGAATGTCGAACTCGTCCGCAAGTTTCAACTATACCGGCAACGTTGGGAGAGTCTGGAAGGTTCACAACGCGCGATCTATAGGGAGCTCCGCGATCGAGCTGTCTATGTCGGCGAAGCATCGGGACTGAGCCCCTTCACGAATATCGAGCCAGCGGCGCTTGGCGCATTGGTTCGGGAAAGTCCGATCTTGCGGACGACTATGCGCACCCATCTTGAGTACACAATCCTCCATCTCAGTCAGATGGCCGCAATGGATGCGCAAGCGGCCGCGACCCTCGAGATGATCGACGCGGAGATGGCCAGATGATCCTCCGCCGTCTTTCCGAGCACGTTAAAGCCCAGAACTGGTTCGCGGTTGCGTTGGACTTCGTCATTGTGGTGCTTGGCGTTTTTGTCGGCCTGCAAGTGGACAACTGGAGTGCCGAACGACAGGACCGTATTCACGAAGAACGATTCCTCCAGCAGCTACATGTGGACCTCATGGCGGCAACAAGTGCGAGCCAACGATTGCTCGAGCGTCGGATGGAGCGTCATGACTATATGATCAGTGCGCTGGACGTACTATTTGAACGTGAAGGCCGTGATGAACTAACCGAAAACGAATGCCAAGCACTTGCTTCGTCGGCGTGGTATAATCTTGTGGTTGCCGAACTGGGTTCGGTCAATGAGCTGACCTCGTCCGGTCGCGTCGGCATTATCTCAGATTCAGACCTCCGAGCGGAACTGATCAGTTTGCAGCAGATCATCAATGCGACAAACAGGACCATTAATCACTTTTCCGGGACCGGCATTGAACTTCCGCATAGATTCCCTCGGCTGATGAGGAGTGAGGGACGCTTTGATGAGGCGCTAGGTGAAGTAAGACTGTTAAACACGTGCGATCTTTCCGGAATGCGTGCCAATCAGGAATTCCTCAATATGGCCAGCACCAATGTCGACAGTTACGACGCGTATATCCGCGATGCGGTGAACCCATGGCATCAAGCGCTGGTCAGAGTACACGCCAGTGTCGATGCGCTTCTTGATATTCAACACGAAGAATCCAACTAATGGTCCTCGTCGACGCGGAAAGTTCCACCGGGGCGAAAGACAGCTTTCGGCGAGAACACGCCTTAGCGCACGCAGCATTACTGACGTCCGGAATTGAGCGACTTCGCCGGTCGTGATTTTTTTACGTGGAGGCGGGCGTGGCGCTAGGTGGACATCCATGTCAGGTCGCGAGCCATTCGAGAGAAGGACGTCGTCGCTGAAGAGCTTCTGTTCGTACGTTCTTTTCCGACTATACAAATCCCCACAACATTTCCGTGAGGATGGCGCATGTTTCAACGATTTCTAATTGCGATGGGGACGCTGCTCCTGGTCGGTTGCGCGCAGACGCAGGCGATGAGAACGACTCCGCTGGATGAAGCTGCCTCCAGCGCGTCTCGATCTGAAGCGATGCTCAGCAGCCTGGTTGGCAGCTGGCGGCTCACTGGCACGATTGCCGGCCAAAGCGCGGTGCACGATGTCGAGGCTGAGTGGACCCTCCAACGCAATTATGTGCGCATCAACGAAGTATCTCGAGAGAGAGGCGATAACGGGCTGCCGGCGTATGAAGCGACAATCCTGATCGGGTGGCTGGACGATCACTATGTTTGCTTCTGGTTCGACAACACCGAAGTGGCTTCCGGCGACGTGACCTGCAGAGCGGCGCAAAGCTCAGATCTCGATCCCATTCGAGTTTCGTGACGCTGAAGGTGCTCTCATTTTCACCAACACCTTCACATACGATGGCGCTGACGACACGTGGAGATGGCGGCTGGACAATATTCAAGACGGCGCATCGCAAACGTTTGGCGACGTCACTCTTCGTCGTGAGTGACTTTGGCGCGTGGCCGCTCTTGATCGCAGGAAGGGATTTCGCAGGCATAGGCGCGGTTGCCGAACCAATCCAAACGGGACATATCGCGCCCGCTGATATGCCTAAGGCTGCGGGTCTGACGTTTCCCTCGGGCACCCCGTCGGGTGCGCACGCGCCAATCTGGCGAGCGTCCGTCCTCGGCGATGGCGTGCCGCATCGCTTGAGCGCGTGAGACACTCGAACAACGGGCGAAATTCTGTGTTGCCGGCGCTTTGACACGGATCACGCCAGCCCTGACGCAGCACGTCTCATAAAGTGTTTTTCGGAAGGTATCCGAGATAAGCACGACTGAGCCGCACTAATTCATCTTCAAATTCCTGACTCATCATGAACTCTGCGTCTTCGAGAACAGCTGCGCGCATGGCTCCGTGCACCGCGCGCGTCAGGACAAAGACTTCGACATTATTGAGCGCGCGTCCGTTTGCATCCCTTAAAGCCATGTCTGGCAGCGCAAAGCTCTCGGCCAATTCGCGGTGGTCAGAGTGCGCGAGCAGTGCAGACACTGCGACGCGCCGTGCGCGCGCCCGTCCGGCGAAGGCGCGTAGGAATGCTCGGATCATCAGGCGATCTCGCGCGAGTTTGTGATCCTCGCCCTGAATGACGGCGATCATCGCTTGCCTGTGGGCTTCACGTTCCCGAAGCGCGAGCGCAATCAGAATGGATCGCTTGTCGGGGAAGTAGCGATAAAGCGTGCCAATGCTTACGCCTGCGCGTTCGGCCACAGCGTTGGTATTGAAGCCAGTCTCGCCTGCAGCCTCCAAAACCTGAGCCGCTGCTTCCAGGATGCAATCGACTGACGATTGAGATCTCTTTTGAGCGGGGAGTTTCCGCGCGATTTCAACGTCGTGCATCTTGGGTCTCCAGCTCCGGCCGCGTGCCTAAGAAGTCGAGTAGCAGAGCTGCTACGCCCCGCCCACCCTGGAGGGCACGCAGGAGGCGGCTGTGACTTGGGCAACTGATCGATTGGATGCGCTGAAGGCAGGGACGGCTAGTCCGCCGCGCATCACAGAGACTTTGAAGCTCGGCCTGCTTGATGATTGGGGCGAGGGTTGGGTACGAAAATCGTGGCGCCCGGATCCCTCACTTGCCACAGCGGACGGATCGCTTTTTGGCGGGTACCTCGCAGCGCTTGCCGACCAAGTCTTGGCCTTCGCAGCGATGACGGTGCTGCCCCACGATCGCGTCTATCGCACCCTAAACTTGCAGGTCAATTTCCTGAGGGTCGGGCGCGAGCATCCGCTGACCATAAATGCTCGTGTCGTGGCGCACACTAAGCAGCTCATAACGGTGCGCGCAGAATTTCTCACCGACAAGGGCTCACTCATCGCTGAGGCATCAGCGCAACAATTGCTCTTGGCCATGGATCAGTGGCCAGCGGACAAAGCCGCTGTAGAGGCGCTGCGCTGAGACAGGCCGCCGTCGCGTAGTGCGCTTTGCGGCACATTGCCAATGACACGGAGCGGCTGCCTTCGGCGATCTCCGGTCTGATCGGCTTGGCAGCGGGGACGGCGGCTATTGAGCGGTCCGGCCATCGGTCACACGCGAGCACGGATGGCCTTTCGTCCGGAAGATCACCGTGAACCCAGATCGGTATAGAACCGAAGCAGGTACCCGTCCGGATCTGCAACAACGAACTGGAGATTGCCGCGTTCTGCTTCGGACTGGCGATACCAACGCTCCTCGATTTCGATCAGCGGCGAAAAGCCAGCTCGCACGACGGCATCACGCAACTTCAAGGCGTCAGTTGTGCGGATCTGCAAGTTCAAGCCCCGCCCAAACGGCTGTTGTAACTCTGCCGTTCGAAACCGCCGCCCAGGGCCATCGACTTCTTCGAGCATCAGATGCGCGCCTTCGCGTTCCAAATAGACGAAGCGTTCCTCGGGTCTCTGAAACAGAACTGTGAACCCCAACGTCTCGACGTAGAACTGCATTGACCTTTCCAGGTTAGATACGTCGAGTTCGGGAACTAGGCTTGGAGGGATCGAAGCGGCCATATGCAAGCGTACCGCAGAAGTGTTCGAAAGGCAGCTTTCGGCGATCGTGAGCCGAATTGCCGGGCAGAGCGCCAGCGGCTGGATTGAATCGAGCAGGCCATTCGAGAATCGTTGCTCAGCGCCGGGCCGTGGCCGAGGCTGTGTAAAAACGGCGAAGCAGTTCAAGCTTTCTGCTGTGGCGCGGGAGGCTTGCGATGAAGCGGTTCGTGGAGGGCGTGGCGCGCGATCAGGGCGGGCTGTTTCCGGCGCATCTTGAGGACTTCGTCGACGAAGACAATCCGGTTCGCGCGGTCGACGCCTTCGTGGATAAATTGGATCTGCGCGCGCTCGGCTTCGATGCGGTCGATCCCAGCGCCACTGGCCGGCCTGGCTATCATCCCGCGGTTTTGTTGAAGCTCTACATTTACGGCTATCTCAACGCAGTCCCTTCCAGTCGACGCCTGGAGCGGGAAGCTGGGCGCAATGTCGAGCTGATGTGGCTGACCGAGCGTTTGGCGCCCGATCACAAGACCATCGCCGACTTCCGCAAGGATCATGGGGCAGCGATCCAACAAGCCTGCGCGCAATTTGTGATGCTGTGCCGCGAATTGGGTCTGTTTTCGAAAGCGATCGTCGCCGTCGACGGCAGCAAGTTCAAAGCCGTCAACTCTCGCGACAACAACTTCACTGCGAACAAAGTCGAAAAGCGCATCGAACAGACTGAGGTCCACATCGCCCGCTATCTGACGGCGCTGGAGCGCGCCGACCGGCAAGGCGGGGAGATAGCCGAAGAAAAGACGCCGCGCCTGAAAGAGAAAATCGAGCGGCTGCGCCAACGGGTCGAGGATTTGCGTGCAATGGGCGAAGCGCTCAAAGCAGCGCCCGGCGGGCAAGTCTCGCTGACCGATCCCGATGCGCGCGCTATGTCGAGCCGCGGCAAGGGGACCGACGTTGTCGGTTACAATGTCCAATTCGCTGTCGATGCCGAGCATCACCTCATTCTCGCGCACGACGTCACGAACATCGGCAATGATCGGGCGCAGCTCGTAGCGATGGGCGAAAAGGCGCGCGCCGCAAGCGGATGCGATTCAGTCACCGTGCTGGCCGACCGAGGCTATTACAGCGGCGATCAGATCGTCGCCTGCGACGGGACGGGCGTGCAACCGATTGTGCCCAAGACGGAGACTTCGGGCGGGGCATTCCGCGGACGCTTCACAATCCAGGACTTCATCTACGACCACGAACATGACCGTTACACATGCCCGGCCGGTCAACTCCTGACGCAGGCGAAGAAGCGTTCCACGCGCGGGCCCGACCCCGACTTTGTGCGCTACCGTAACCTCGAAGCCTGCGGCGCCTGCCCGCTAAAATCTCGATGCACGGCGGAGAGATTTCAGCAGATCAGACGATGGAAGCATGACGATGTGCTCGATGCGATGCAGCGGCGACTCGAGCGCATGCCGAAAGCCATGACCATTCGCCGACGGACGGTCGAGCATCCTTTCGGGACCATCAAGGCCTGGATGGGCGTGACGCACTTCCTCACCAGGACGCTACCCAAGGTGAAAACCGAGATGAGCCTCCAGGTGCTGGCTTACAATTTGAAGCGGATGATGGCGCTCTTCGGTGTCGCTCCACTGATCAAAGCGATGGCCGCGTGAGCCCCGCGTCATGCGGAAGCTGGAGCACAGAATATCAGCGCGTTTTCACACAGCCTCGGCCCAATGCGGACACTCGCGTGGTCGATTGGGTTCGGATATCGAGGAGACCCATGCGCTATCCTGTTCTCGTTCTGGCTATCTGCGCAGCGGTGATTGGTTGCGACGCACCTTTGAGTATTACCGAGACTGAGCCCGCCACCTCTAACGACGGTTGGAGCGAGCCCGTCACTGGTGACATTATGACGGCTATCTCTCCCGACGATCTTCCGGAGCTGATCCGTCGCGCGGAGACAGGCGATCTCGACGCCGCCAACACACTTGCAGTGTACTACAGTGCTGCGGACAATCCCGCTGAAGCGCAACGGTGGTTACGATTTGCTGGTGAGCGAGGCGATTGCAATGCGCTCGCCGTTCTCTGCTGGGACAACGCCTACTCGCAGACGCCGCGGGGTGCTTTCGCGGCGGAGATTGAGGCGCTCGCGCTTCAAACAAATTGCGTTCTAGACTCACCCGACAATGCGCCCCTGGCAAATCAGAGAGGCCGGTCGGGATAGCAGTCTTCAGTATGTCTGCCTCCGGCGATGACCTGCCGCACGCGCCTCGAAGATTGAGTGACGCGGTCAGGGAGCGCTTGCCGTTAGAGCGCGGCCGGTTATGGCTTGCACCAATACTGCAACTTGGGAATGGCGAAGGGCATGAAATTTATCTCAACTATCCTGTTCGTCGTACTGATGGTCATTGCGGCGCTGCACGCCTATTGGGGCGTGGGTGGTTTGTGGCCGGCGGCGAGCGAGCGAGAACTCATCGACACCGTCATAGGCTCCCCGGGTTTCGTGCGCATGCCACCGGCGTGGATGACATTCATAGTGGTGGCGCTTCTCCTGATCGCCGGAGCTCTGGCACTCTCGGCCAGCGGCGTGCTGCCGCTTGGCTGGGAATGGATGGCGCGCATAGGCGCCGGCGGCGTTGCGCTGGTGTTTTTGGCGCGCGGCGTGTCCGGGTATTTGTTGCCGATGCGACCCGGGATAGAGTTGACCGAGCCGTTCGCAACGCTCGATGTGACTCTCTATTCGCCGCTTTGCTTGGCGCTCGGATTAGGCTTCGCGGTCATCGCCGCGGCCGGGCGCCGCTGAGACCTCGTTGGCATGGTCATCCGTCGCATTTCGGCGAAACCGCGTCGCACGAAGGTGATGACCGCGAACGGCAGGTCTCGGCGCCCTGCGTCAGTCGGATGCGACGCTTCATCGCTCGAAATCTACGGCCAGCGTTGTGCGATCAGAGGTTGTGTGCAACGATGCAGGCGATTTGAGCCCTGGGGGTGCAATGGACATTGAAAAAGCTATCGACCTTGTCGAAGCAGGCACCGAATACGTGCTGAACCACGACAGTGGCCAAGGCCTGGAGCGCGGAAAGAAAGTCACGGAGTGCGGTTATCCGACCGGCGATGACTTTCGCGATTTCGCGCAGCGCATCCTCGATCACACCGGCGCGCAGATCGGCTTGGAAATGCCTGTATTGCCTGTCTCCTTTCCGAGCGGCGAGATGCTGAACAAGGGCACGCTCCAAAGCCTAATGGACACGATCGTCGATATCGTCGTTAAAGAAACCAAGCATTAGGAGGCAGCCTATGCGCAGCTTGTTCTTGGGTTCATTTCTTGCCCTCACAGCAGCTGGCGTCGCAAACGCAGAGCCGCTGTCGCGACTCAAGGACCTCCCTTGTCAGAGCGGACGCATTACCAACGATGACATCATCCTTGCGCTTGCGCAGCAATCGGGGATCGTCGTTGACAGTAGCGTTCTGGCGCCGCTGAACGCAAATCGTCTGGGGGACCACATGGTCGCCAATCTGGACCAACCCGCTTGGCGCCTGTTTCGCGGCCGCGTTCGCGATCTTATCAGTGGCGGCCCCAGCACCCCCGAAGAAGGTCTGACGGCAAGCATCGCTAACGCGCCTGCGGAAGATCGCGAGCGCCTCTTCGTCAATCGCAACAACAGCTGGTTCGTTGTGCAGTGTGAATCCGCCACCAATAACACCATTTCCGCGCGCGGCGGCGAGGGTGGTCCAGAGCCGGGTGCGTTTGCGCGCTGGGTTGATGGGATCATCGTCGCGCAATCGATCAAGGACGCCGATGTCGGTCTTAGCGACCGCGAGTTCGCCGAGGTAAGCTATACCGACGATCGCGAAAACGATGACGAAATCATCTCCACCAACCTGTTCATTGGACTTCCCGAGGTTTTCGGCGGTCGGCTGCGTCCTTACGTCGAATACGAGCGCGTGACGAGCGACGCCAAGCCGATCAACAATCTGGACTTCGGCTTAGCCGCGCACTGGACCTCGCATCGCAACGCCAACGCCTACTACCTCATTGCGGAGTATCAGTCCGACGATGAGCTCGACAGCGAGGTCAACCACGTTGAATTCCGCTGGCTGCCAATTTGGGCTCGTCGGAGTTGCTTGCGCCTTTCCTCGCCCGCACTCTCCTTGAGGGTTACCTGTCCAGTCGAATTCACGCTCGATTCCACGCGCGTGACCGATCCCGGCGAGAAGACCGCACTGCAGACCGCCGATTCTTACGATCGGTATGGTTTCGACGTTGGCCTCAACCTTGTGAGGGAACTCGACGATGGCGGCTCGTTTAGTTTTAAGTTGAGCTACAATCTGCGCGAACCTTTCGACACAGACGGCCCAGGCGATGTTGGCCTCGGCCGGGCGAGCCTCTCTTACCAACCCAGCGAAGACTCGAATTTCAACATCGGCCTCGAATACGAGAACGGCGAAAACGTGGAGTCGCTCGAGCGTATGGAATCCCTAAAGCTGACCTTCGGTTTCCGGCGTTAGCTCAGTGCTCGCGATGCTCAGTCATCGGTCTGAGTGGGCGAGGCAGGCCATTCTCGTCCGCGGATCGCTGCATTCAAGGCATCGGGCTATTGCGCTGCATTGCGCTTTGCAGGCGCGCGGCGATCACCCATACGAAGACGGTGAACACAAGCCATGAGACAAAGATGCCGACGACGCGGAGGTGATAATAAGCCTCAAAACGCGAGCGGCGATCCGGAATTGTGTTGCGCCAGAATTGCAGATTGTCGGCTTCGAGATGTGAAATCTGCGGCGGTGGGCGCGCGAAATTGGGATCCCATTGCAACATCCAGCACTCGGCGACGCCGAATTCGACGCCTGGCAAAACTGTGTCCAGTGCATTGAGCATGGGATTGAAGCGTGAGTTGGCGGGCGCTATCGGCTCGGCCGGTGCAGAGTCGGTCGTGGCTGCGAACACTGGCGTCGGGCAGGCTTCGTTCTGTGTGCGCACCACCAATCCTTCCGCGTTCGCCGCCCACATGAGAGAAGCGATCATGGCGATGGCAAGGATCAAAACGGACGCGAGTCGCCAGAGTCGAAAGCCATAGCCCGCCAGCCATTCCAGCAGAAAGACGCGCGGCAATTGCAGGGCGATATGCTGGGCTCGGGTCATTTCCTGCATGCCGCGTATTTCCACCTTGTCGGCCGCCAGTGGCAGACCTGCATTGCGCAAGGCGCGCGCGACTTCGAGAAAAGGCTGGTAGGGCAGGTAATTGGTCATCGGCCAAACAAGGCCTGGCGCCTCGCGCTGCAATTCAAGCCAGCGCAATCCCGCAAGGGGCGCCCGGCCAGCAATTTCCACAGCCGATGCCAAGCCCGGGGTGCTAGCAATAGAACGCTGGTGAGGCGCCGTTCATGGCGCTCTGCTGCAGGCAAAGGCCATTGCCGGAAAGGGCCTGAGGCGCCCAGAGAATTGAAGTGCAGGCCTTCCAGCACCAGCGAGCCGGGATTGGGCCATGCGCCAAAGCCCGCTTCAAACGTGGAGCATCGTGCATGCATCAGATCAATTTCCAGACGCCGGGCCGGCGCTTGGGTGCTGGGACCTAGGCCAAACACGCGCGTGAGCAATCGCCATGTGCGCTGAATCGGGCGGACGGAAGCAAACAGGAGCCGCAACCCAAACCATGACCCGACCGCAGCGAGCGCCAGATCCAAGCGAGCGAACGCAAGCGCACAAGCAGCCAGGGCAAGCGCGATCAGCGCGCCACCCGACCAAGCGCGCTGATCGGCGATGATTTCAGACCACGCATGCGCGAGCGCGTCTGGGCTGCGAGGTGGAGGCTGGGGCGCGCGTGCGCTTCGTTGGCGCGGGAGGAACGCGATCGTTCCAGCAACTCTGAGGTCGCGGCCAAGGAAGGCGACGTGATCGCTGACCGCAAAGGGATAGAGCAGATCGCCGCCGACATCGGCCCGGGTCACGACAATGGCCGATGGCGCGCGTTCGCCGGCGGTGGAAAATGTCGCTGCGTCCGCCAGTTCATGCGCGGCGCGCACGCCCCAGGCGATGTCGCCGCCGACGCGCACACCTTGGGCGTCGATGGCGCGTTCAGCATCGCCGCACAATGCAAACACTGAGCGCAGAAATGTCAGCGCGCCGCCAATCTCGGCGCCGCGCAACACTACCGAGGATCCGAATATTGTATGCGAGAGATTGGCGTCTCCGCCTACGCGCAGACTGGAAAAATCAATGGTTCCGAGGATGCGCGCCGGCGTGAATTCTCCGGCTTGAGTGCGTGTTCCGGGATCGTGGTGAAACTCAACCCGTTCACCCACCCGCGCGTGCACAGCGCGCAAGATCGCGGGGCGATCATAGGGGCTTGCAAGCGGCCAGGCGAGATAGGCGCCGTCGAGACGGATGCCGCCGTCAAACTGTGCGTTCGAGAGGTTCACGCCGCCAGATATCGTGGCGTTGCGCAGCGAGAAGCTGCCGCCAATGACGGCCGCTTCGGCGCGCAACGCGGAAGGAAAGACATCGCTGTCCTGGCAAAAGCGCTCGATCCAGGCCGCGAAGGCCTCCGCGGAAGTCGCTGGCTGAAGGGGCTCCGCTTGGTCGAGCGCGGCCACACGCCTTTCCAGCGCAGAGACCGTGGCGATGAGTTTGCTGATTAGACTGGGGATTGTCGCCAAGGCTTCAGCATCGTCGGCGACGATCTCTTCTATTCCGTGAGTGACGGCGTGGGCGAAACGGGCCGGTGAGAATTTAGCGACCGGTCTGCCAAAGCGGTCCGCGACCGGACCGGCGAATGCATGGCAGAGCGCTTCGGGCGACAAGACGCACGCGTCGCGAAAATAGACATGTCCCCGCACTTTGGCGCTCAGCATAACGATGCCGCCGCAGATGAGTGCTCCATTGAAGCGCGCCTCGCCAATGTCGGACATCGACAGATTCATGAGTGCGCGATCAATCGGCGCCGATTGGCCGCGCGCGAGGGGTCTGGCCGGCGCGATTACGCAATCGCGCAAGTCCAGAACCTTAGCCACGGTGGCGGCGCCAAAATCGACCGGGCCTAGGAATTTGGCGTGAGCTAAGCGCACGCTGCCGTCGAATTTGGCAAGCACGGCGTTGATCGGACCGACGATACTGCTGTCCAGATCGATTGAGCCGAAGGCGCCGTGGTGAAACACGATGCCGTCGGGGACGAAGCAATTGACGATGCGAATGGGAAAGGCGGCCCGCGCGTTGACCAGATCGATGGCGCCAATGATGATGGCGCCCGACAGCACAAAGCCCGCAGCGCCCACCGCGCCGTGCGATGTGGCGTTCCTCTCGGCAAGTTCAATAATTGCGGCGCTGACGTCGCGGCCATAGACCACGGCGTGGCTGCATGCGTCGCCATAGTCCAGCGGCGACAATGTTTGACCTTGGCCCTCGTCGTCGTCATTGAGGGCGGGTGCGAATACGCCATGTCTGCCATAGACAAGCGGCGTGCGTGAGGGGCGCGCCTCAAAGCTTTGACCGACGAACACGTGTTCCTTTTGCGCAAGTGCGGTCTGGAGCAAGACGAGGGCAGCTTGCGACAAGCGTGGTCTCGGCGCGTCCGAGGCGGCGGTATGAGCGGCGATGTCGGCCATGACGGGCTCCTTGAGAGAAAAAGGGGAAGCAGTTTGCGCTTAGAGCGCGACACATTGGGCGCTGGCGAGCGCGTGCTCGCGCGCGCGCACGGCGAGCATTTTGCTCAAGCGCCCATTGCGCATCGCGGCCCAATAGGTGCGCGTCAGGCGCCATGCACGGACAGGCGCAAGCAAGGGCTTTGGCGGGCGGGCAATGTCTTTGGGAATAGGCGCGCGCGGCAGCAAGGCGCTGGGCGCCTCGCCACTAAGGCCTGGGCTGGCCTCCAGCCAGGCGCCCAGCACATTAGACCTGATCAGCACTAGAGTGAGTTTGCGGGTGCGATGCTGGGGATGGGGGTGGGCTTGATGAAGCGGTAGGATGCAATAGCGCACGCCGCCGAGTTCGATTTCCCGCCACAAAATTCCGCCATGCGACAGCGATCCCCAGCGTTGGCCTGCGGATCTATCCAAAGCGTGCGTAACCCCGCAGATCAGATCCAAGACTTGCCCGACCTGTACGAGGCTCTCGATGGGCGGCGCATTGACCGAAAGCGCCAGCATGTCGCTCTCGATGGGATGGCGCGGGTGTCGCGCGTAATAGAGCGCGTGTTGGACGCATTCCAGAACGCCATCAAAAGTGGAGACGCTCTCGATGAGGGCGAAGAGATAACGGCGCCGGGCAACGACACCGCGAATGGAGTCGCAGGCATTTTGTGCAGCTACGCCGGCAAATTCCGACCCTGCGAAATATTCCGCAGGCGACAAACGAGCGCCGTGTGTGGGCACCAATGTTAGGCCCCTGGGCGCGAGCAATCTCGGTTCGGGCGAGAGCGCGTCATGCCGTGCAAGTGCGTGCTTGTGCATCGGAGTGCTCCTAACGAGGAGCAGACGCTGCAACACAATTTATAAGGTGCAAAACCGCTGACGCGCGCATTTACCAAATACATTTCAGCGCGATCGCTAAAAGATGCTCTTATACCGGAGCGTATGGTCGACGGCGCGTGGCGCTATGAAAGCCGATACGTATCGCCCCCAAATACTGCACCGCAGCACGGCGTACAAGCGCTTGCGTCTTTGACGTGATTGCCATCGGCAGGCTTCAGATCTGGGAAAAGTACAACATTTCCCAGAGACGGTTGCCTGCAACCGGCGGTTAGAGCTAGCCTTGGCTTGGGGACATCCACGCATGGCGCGCACGAAACAGCAAAAGCAGCAAAAGCTCGAAGCGTATCTATTGGAGGCGCTCAAAGAGGACGATCTTGGCGACTTGCGGGAAAAGCCAGGCGCCTATGGGGCGCTGGCCGATGAAATCCGGCGTACGGTGGAGCGAGATCCGCTCGCCAAACACTTCCTGGCGACAATTTTTATGGCGCTTGTGTATTCGGTGCGCGGCGAACGCCTGCAATGGCAGTCCATTGCCGAAGCCATCAATGCCGGGCCGCACTATTTCGGTGAAATCATCGACACGGACATTTCTGCGTTTGCGCGTCGGGAATCTTTGTTGCCGGGCAAACCGCACCGTGGACCTTGGCGTGACGCTCTTGCGGCCATGGTCCGGTTTTTGGCAATCCTGCTGCGCGCTGAGCAGCCCGTTGAGGGTGAACCTGGCGAATTGGCGAGGAGGCCTGCGATCAAAGAGGCGCTCGATTACGTCAATCCGATCCGAATTTACGAGGAGTCCGTGCGCTTTGTGCGCATCGGCTCCAGGGAGGATGCCGAAGACGAGGGAGTTAAGAAGTTTCTGGGTGTTCCGTGGTGGCATAGCCACGTCGCCAAGACGACGCTGCGTTCGTTGACCGACTTCTTTTCGATGAGCCAAGGCGAGTTGCGCAGTGTCGTGAGCAGGCTGCCTCCGGCGTTTGCGCTGAAGCCGGAGGATTCAGCGCGGCACGTTGGTCTGTCGTTTCGACGCATTGGCGGCAGCAACGATTTGATGGTCTCGCAGATCCTTATGCCTGAACTGCTCGATAGATATCCGGCCGGTTTTTACAACGCCGTCACCAGTGATCTGCCGCACGGCGATAGCGAGCGCGTCGCGCGAGGCTTTGTGATGGCGGGGCCGAAGAACATCTGTTTCGCGGGGCGCCCTTTCGTGGATGACGGGGTGACTTTGGTAGCGTTCAACCGCGAGGATCCGTGTCGAGGCGGCACGTTGTGGCCGGGCGTCTTTCTCACGGCCGATATCACTAACCAGGGACGCCTGACGTGCACGCGCATTGCCTTCCTGTGGCTCAAACCCGAGGAGAGGGGGTTATTGGAGGCCCAGAGGTTGGGAGCTGTGGCCGAGGACGCGCTTGTTCTGCCCGAGGAGGAGAAATCCATGATTCTCCACATCCTTGATGCTGGAAATGAAATCATGCCGGGGCCGGACCTGCATTATGAAACCTCGCCCGTGACAAAGCCTGAGGTGCTTGTCCACGCCTTAAGACGCGCGCTCCAGGGAAGCGGCTTTACGATGCCCGAGCCCGATGGTAGCAGCGTTAATCCCGTTGCAACCGCAGGCGCCATCAGATGGGGGGCGTCCTGAGATCGGGATCGCTGAGGGACCCAAAATGGACGGCTCCGAGCAAGACGCCAAGCAGCGTTCGTTCACCAGCCAAGAGGGACCAGAGCGGATAATGGCTCAGAGCGGGCCGCCACTCAGTGCGCTTTCTGGCCCGTCACCGCGCGACAAGCTTGCTGACAGCTACGGCTCTTCGCTCGATTGGTTGTTGATGCTTGCGGAAAAGCCGCGCTGAGCCCCTTAAGGGCAAAGCCACAACCATCATCACATGGCCAGAAGAAGATACGACACGCGATCAGCGACGGTCGTCGATGGTCTGCTCCCTAACGCTCCTTTGTGCGTAGCTAGATTTTCCGCGCTCTTGATCCGCTCATCAGGTTCCGCTCACCCCCGTGGCCGGCGCCGCCAGGCCCGGAATGCCCGGAAGATCGAGGCAGGCTTTTTCGGGGATCCGGCTTTGGCGATAAGCCAGTCGATAGCGGCCTGCGCTTTGGCGCCCGCCGAGAAGAAGGCGCGCGGCTCATCACGGATGACGTTGAGCCAGCTCGCGCAATAGGCGGCGTGATCTTCGAGATGGTCCGGAGGCAAGCCGATCATCGCGCCCAACATGGCGCTGCCGATTTCGGCCGTGAGTTCTTCACGACTTCTGGCGCGCCGATCAGAGGCATAATTCTGCAGCCGATCGAGGCGGGAGGGGTGGCCGGTGAAGTGGACGAGCTCATGGAGCCTCGTGGCCGTCTCCTGTTCAGCGCTGACGAAGGCCTCAAGTGCTGGCATGTGGATCGTATCGGTCGCTGGCGAATAATAGGCCATGGCGCCGCCGACTCGAACCTTCGCGCCTGAGCGCGCAATCCAAGCATTGAGCATCGATTGCGGAGGCGTCTTGGGTGCGATCTCAGCGCCGAAACCGGTTGGAAGGTTGTCGATCTGCTCGACGTTGAAAACGTGAAAGAGCTTGAGGAAACGGTAGCGACGGGCTTCGTCGTTGCCGCCGCTGGTGTCGGCAGTGTCGCCCGAGCCATGCTTGGCCATTGCCTGGCCATAATAGACAACAGGGCAGGCTTTCTCGCCCTTGCGGACTTGGCCGCCGAGTTCGAGCGCCTGGCGATAGGTGAGCCAGGTGCGCTTGGCATGGCCACGCGCGATTTGTGCTGCCCACAGGAGCGGCACGTTGGCGCCGCGATAGGGTTGGCCATTGCATCGCAGCGGCAGCCCCGGCGTGGCAGCCAGTGCGCGATTGCGATCCCACGGTGCGCGCCAGGGCATCACGCCTTGCTCGAGCAGCCTGGTGATCTCAGCGGTGACATGCACCAGCGCGTCGTGCGCCGAGCGTTGCGGCGCAGAAGCTTTCAAGGTGTTGGACTTGGTCATCGGATTTGTCCTGGGGACGCGCGTGTGCGTTCGCGATCACGCGCGATGTTGAGAGTGTGAGGAGGTGGAACGGCCGCGCTCACGCGCGGCCGTGGCGCGACTTTTAAGCGTCGGCGGGCTTGGCTTGGGGGACTGCGCCTTGGGCGCGGCGCCCGGTTTGAAGCCCGTGATCTCGAGCGTGGTCTCGTAGATCTTCTTGTCGGCGTTCTTGTCGCGCACGCGTGGGACGAGGCGGCCTTCGAGGGTCACGCTCTGGCCTTTGTCGAGATCGGTCAGCAGGCGCTTGTTGAGGTCAGCGTCGAACGACACGCAGCGGATCCATTCGGTGGCGGTGAATTGACCATCACGACCTTCGACGATCCGATCGGCGGCGAGAGAGATCGAGACGGTGTTGTTCTTGTATTGGTTGATCGAGCCTACGCGGCCGTTGGCGGTGAAGCGGAACATGAGGATTTCTCCCAGAGCGCCGGAGAGCTCCGGCAGGCGCTGCGGGCCTCGCCCGCGATGGTGATGCGGGCGCTTGTGGGTATGAGGAGGCTGGCAAGGGGTCGTGGGACACGACCGAAGGCTTGCCCCTTGCCAGCCTCCGCCCACATGCGATGCGCGCTCACTGAAGCGGGAAGGACCGCCCGCGTCGGCGGGGTCGTGCGGGTGGGGACAGCATCAGAAATCAGCGTGACGGATCGTGCCCGCGCTGCACGCATCAATCCAAGAAACACGGGGCTTAAAGCGTTCGTGGACGCAAGCTTTGGTGAGGAATTTGGTTCGAAGGTTCTGTTGCAGCGTAGGGTTGCTTCACGCCGGGCGCGCATCAGATCATTGCCGCGCTGAGGGAGAGTAACGCGCTGTGGCTAAAGCAAATAAGAAGCAGGCAAAGGCGAAACCCGCAGCGAAGACGCGACCTGTCGGGCCGCGCACAGCGGGTTCTGTCGATGCGAAAATCGGCGCGCTGATCCGCGAACGACGCTTAGCGATCGGTGTTTCGCAGATGCGCCTTGCCGAGGCGCTTGGGATCACGTTCCAGCAAATTCAGAAATACGAAAAGGGCGTCAATCGCGTCGCCGCCAGCACGCTGATGCGGGTTGCGCGCACACTGGAGTGCAAAGTCACGGATCTCTTGCCTGACGAAGCATGAAAGGTGGAGATTGCGCGCTGATTTTAGTCGTCTTCAGGTAGTCGCCTGCGCACTATTTCTCTTGAGGCTAAATCCGAGCGGTCAGTCTTGGGGGATTTTCCAAGGGCCCCCAGGCCCACGCCATCACACAGGCTTCTTTCGCGCCGCATCGTGAACATTTGAGCGAGCGCGTCAGATCGCGCGTGTAAGTGCCTGCACGCCAGGTTTGCGCGACGCGGCCCCAAAGCCATTTGTCGCTGTGCTTGCAAGCGGTGCAGCTGATCCAAATTCCCTTGGTCCCGCTTTCGAGACTGATCGGATAGCCACGGTCTTTGTCGTTCCAATAGATCATGGTCGCGTCCCCACGCGACCCCATGCGGCGTCTCTATAGGAAACTCAGCGAGGGCCGGCAAACCCAGGCGGTGCCGAGCCGAGACACGTGACACGTTGCGCAGCACGAGAGCCGGGCGACGCCTGAGCGCCGCGACGCCCGAACCTTCACCTCGCTCAAATCAAGGTCCTCGCCGCGAACCAAATTTCTCCGCTGCTCATATTGGCTCATCGTGTCGCCCTTCAGACTCGGGCCATTCGCACCGCCGATTTCGCAGCGCGTCGAAAACCCATCCAAAGGCGGGGCTTTAGTTCGCCTTGGGCGGCGCGCCCAAACGAACGGCGCCACATTTACTCGTCCTTGAGGCGCGGGGTCTTGCGGCCGACGAGCACGACACATCGATACTTGATCAGCGCATAAGAGCTGCTTGCTTTGATTGCGTGAAAATCTCGCCAAGGCGAGGCCCGTGCGCGTGAGCCATTCATGCTAAGAATATCCGGCGTTCATTATGAATTGGACGGGAGCAAGCGCGCATGGTCGTCTGTGCGCGGAAGATTTGATGCTCGACACATTTGGCGAAGCAAGCGGACTATTCGCCGGTTTGCGCATCTTTGAGATGGCGCTGGCGTCGCCTCCGATGTGGCGTTCCAAGGCTTCAGGCCTGGCGTCATGGAGCGACGAGAGTTGCAGCCGGTGTTTCAGGGCCAGGCGCAAGCAAAAGTCGCCAGTTTACGTACGTATAGCGTGTTCGGTTGAACTCGTCTGAAGGAGAATTGAGATGTCTGAGCGCAAGGTTGTTGTCGCTGGCGTAGGGATGATTCCATTCGCCAAGCCGGGCCAGAGCGCTCCCTATGACGAAATGGGCTGCGCCGCAATTCTGCAGGCGTTGAAGGATGCTGGCGTCGATTATGCGCTCGTGGAGCAAGCCTACGCAGGTTTTGTCTTTGGTGCGAGCTGCGCAGGCCAGCGAACGATTTACAAGGCCGGCATGACCGGCATTCCAATTGTGAACGTCAACAACAATTGTTCGACAGGCTCTACGGCGCTTTTTCTTGCGCGCCAAGCGGTTGAAAGCGGCGCAGCCGAATGTGTTCTCGCAGTTGGTTTCGAACAGATGGTTCCTGGGGCAATTGGCTCGGTCTTTACCGATAAAGTCAGCCCCTTTGAGGATTTCGATCGCGCGTGCGATGAACTCGTCGATGTCGATCTGCCGCTGGCGTTGCGCTATTTCGGCGGTGCTGGACTTGCGCATATGAACAAATATGGCACCACGCTTGCGGACTTCGCCAAGGTGCGCGCCAAAGCAAGTCGGCATGCGGCGCGCAATCCGTTGGCCGTGTTCAAGAACATTCTTACAGAAGATGATGTGCTCAATGCTAAGGTCATTTGGCCGGGCGTGATGACGCGGCCAATGGCCTGCCCGCCAACCTGCGGTGCAGCGGCGGCAATTCTGGTGTCAGCGGACTTCGCCAAAAAGCACGCAATAAGCGCGCAGGTCCGCATTGCCGCGCAGGTTATGACGACAGACCGTCCGGTGGCGCTGGCGGCAAAGGACATGATGGAATTGGTCGGTCGTGACATGACCACGCGCGCATCCAAGGCCGTGTATGAGAAAGCCGGAATAGGCCCAGACGACATTCGCGTCGCCGAATTGCACGATTGTTTCGCCCAAAATGAGGTTATCACATATGAGGGACTTGGCCTTTGTCCCGAAGGCGGCGCGCAGAAATTTATCGCCGATGGCGACAACACTTACGGTGGAAGAGTGGTCACCAATCCTTCGGGTGGACTCCTTTCAAAAGGCCATCCGCTTGGCGCCACGGGGCTAGCGCAGTGCTACGAGCTGACACATCAGCTACGCGGCGTCGCGGGCGACCGCCAAGTCGACAACGTGCGTCATGCTTTGCAGCATAATCTGGGCCTTGGCGGAGCCTGCGTGGTGACGCTCTATGAAAATGCGTCGTGACCACGGGCGCGCGTACGCCAGCAGCATTCAGAGCAGAGTGCGTTTTCGTCGATGATTCATGCGGCGCCGGGCGCGCGAACGGAATTCCGAGCATCAAAGGGAGTTTCACCTTGAACACGGAAGCGTCAGCGACCCGCCGCGGTATTTTTGACCGAAGTACGAAGGGCAAAACGATTGAACCCGTTTCGGTGTTCATCGAGCGCGGCCGTATAAGATTTTTCGCCCAGGTGCTGGGCAATCATGATCCGATGCACGCGTCGTTCGAAGCAGCGCGTGCAGCGGGTCATCCCGATCTTCTGGCGCCGGCATCTTTTTTCGTCGTCGCTGAAGCGCTCGCCGACGAGGAGCGTGCGCGGCGTGCGCTGCCAAGCGCGGCGCAATTGGTGAAGTGCGATTATCGCTACCTTTTGCATGGCGACGAACGCTATTTCTACGCGGGGCCCATTTATGCCGGAGATGAGGTCGTTCACGCAACGACCGTTCTCGATTTTTACGACAAGAAGAACGGCGCAATGGAATTTGTTTCTCTCGAATCCACCTTAACGCACCCGACCCGCGGCGTTCTTCTGCGCACCACCCGCACGTTGTTGCACCGTCTGCCAGCACAAGAGGGATAGAGCTTTGAGCTTGGTTGATCTTAAGTCGTTGCAGGTTGGCGACGCGCTGCCCGAATTGGAGTTCGGACCAATTACGCGCGCGATGCTTGCGCTCTATGCAGGTGCGTCGGGCGATCACAACCCAGCGCACATCGATATTGATTTTGCCAAGAGCTCAGGTCTGCCGGATGTGTTTGCACACGGTATGCTTTCATACGGCGTGCTCACGCAGGTGGTGACCCGTTGGGCGGGGCCCGACCGTCTACGCGATTTTGGCGCGCGCTTCGTCTCGATCACACAGGTGCACGACAAAATAACGTGCAGAGCCGTTGTCACCGATGTGTTCCAGGTAGGTCACGAAACACGCGCGCGTATTGGCGTTAAAGCGATTGCGCAAGATGGCCGCGAGACCTTGATTGGAGACGCTGTCGTTGCATGCGCTTGATTGATTGCACCATTTTGGAGTGTGAATATGTCGCTTCGTTTTGATGATCGCGTGGTGATCGTGACAGGCGCCGGCAACGGGTTGGGGCGCAGTCACGCGCTTGAATTTGCTCGCCGCGGCGCGAAGGTGATTGTGAATGATCTGGGTGGCGGCGTTGCGGGCGCAGGAGCCAGCACATCCGTTGCGCAAGGGGTCGTCGATGAGATCAGGCGGGCCGGCGGTGATGCTGTGGCCAATACCGACAGTGTCGAGGAAGGTGACAAGATCGTCCAAACAGCGATGGATGCCTATGGACGCATCGATGTCGTTGTGAACAACGCCGGCATCCTGCGCGATTCCTCGTTTGCGAAGATGACTGACGAGGATTGGGATCTGATTTATCGCGTCCACCTTCTCGGTAGTTTCAAGGTCACGCGCGCGGCGTGGCCGCACATGCGCGCTGCGAATTACGGCCGTATTGTAATGACCACCTCGGTGGCGGGAATCTACGGCAATTTTGGTCAGGCCAATTACGCCGCAGCCAAACTCGGCCTCCATGGATTGGCGCAGACGCTGGCGATCGAAGGTGGGTCAAAGAACATCCTGTGTAACACGTTGGCTCCCACTGCATCCTCGCGCCTTACCGCCACGGTGCTGCCGCCGGAGGTGCTTGAAGCTTTGAAACCGGAATACGTGTCGCCGGTCGCGATCCTCTTGGGGCATGAGACCTGTCCCGTGACGGGAAAGCTGTTTGAGGTTGGCGGTGGCTGGGTGGCGCAGACGCGTTGGGAGCAGACACAAGGCGTCTTCTTCAAAGACGATTATTGCGCCGAGGATTTGGTGAACATGTGGGACCAAATCACGAGCTTCGAAAATTCACGCCACGCCGCCAAGGTAACGGAATCCAAGAGCGGTATCGAGGAGCGATTGGGTCGTAAGCTCGAACTCGCGCCGCAAAAGACGTAAAGCGCGACAAGGCGGCGGCTCATGAAAACGGTTTACAGGTCCAGAGCGTTGATGCGCATGATCCCCGGGGGGCAAGATCTGATGAGCAACGAACCGATACTCAAAGTGTCGAGAATAGGCGCCGTCGATGACCTGGTGCTCAATCGGCCAGGCCTTTTGAACGCAATAAACCAGCCCCTTGCCGAGAGTTTGCTCGCGTATTTTGAAAGCAAAAGGCGAGACGACGCGACACGTGTTATCATTCTGCGCGGGGCGGGGCGCGGATTTTGCTCAGGCGCTGACCTCAAAGCCATCGGCGAGCACGATGCGCTTAAGGATGGCCCGCACGGAGACTGGGTTCTTCGCGACACTCTGAAAGCGATGCGCGAATGTCCGCAACCGATTATTGCTTTGGTTCACGGGGCGGCGGCTGGGGGTGGTTTCGCCCTGGCGTTGGCGGCAGATGTCATATTGGCGGGTGAGAGTGCGACATTTCACCCGGCCTTTATCAAGATAGGTTTGTCGGCGAGTGAGTTGGGGGTGAGCTGGCGATTGCAACGGACGATCGGCATATCCCGCGCGCGCGAAATGTTGTTGACGGGAAGGGCGCTGAACGCCGCTGCAGCACTCTCGGCCGGCTTAGTCTCGCACGTGGTCCCCGATGCTGATTTGTTCGCTTATGGCGTGGATCTCGCCAACGAAATGCAAGAAGCTGCGCCTGATGCGCTGCGAATATCCAAGCGCAGCTTCGATGCGTCACTGGAGATCAACGCCTACAATGTTGCGCTCGAGTTCGAGGAACGCGGGCAGATGCTCATGGTGCGCGCCGGCAACGTGACCTTCAGGAAGGATTAGTTTTTGCAGCGAGCAAGTTGTTCGCGCAGGGTTTGTGCGTGGTGCCGCGGATATGCGCAGCTATACTTCATTGCGGCTTCTTCGCGCCTGAAGGATGTTGATGAGCGCCTTTACCGCAGGACGGAGGTCCCATCGCGCGCGAACCGCGCAACACATCGGCGATGGTTCGGCAAACATCTTGATTGAATCCAGCGTGACGAAGAGATTTTTGAACGCCTGGCTTTGACTGGCTTTGGGCGTCATTGTCACGCCGATCCCGTTTGTTGTCGCGACGATCTTTCGAACCAGTGGAAAGAAATCCACGACGTGAATGCGTTTTCGCCAGTCGACACCTTGATCCTCATAAAGCGCCCGGATGATCGTGCCATAGGGGCGAGAGTCGGACGCGCTGACGAAGTCATACTGAGCGAGCGCGCGTGGCGTGATCTTGCGAAGCTTCAGCAAAGGATGCTCGCGCCGAACGAAGAGCGATCCTGCGTGATAGTTGGGGATATCGAAGCGTCGAAGATCAGGCCAATCCGAGAAGGCGGCGTCAAACCCGACCGCCACATCGATGCTGCCGGTTCTAAGCTGCTGTACGATGCGTTCAAAGTTGGATCCGTTGACGTCAAGCCGGATCGGCGGGTGCTTCTTCAGCAGACGCGCGATCGGCTCAATCAGCATAAACTCCATCGAGGCCGGGCACACGCCCACGCGCAATATGCCAGCATATGGATCCTCGTCGGCGTGAGGACGGCGCAGGAGATCCTTAGTGTCGTCGATGAGTTTTTGCGCGCGATCGGCAAAATCGCGTCCTTGCTCAGTAAGTATGGCGCCACGTGAGGTGCGCAGGAATATTGAATAGCCGATCTGGCGCTCCAAGTCCGCGATGCTGCGCGTAATCGCTGATTGGGTGACGCCGACAGCGATTGCAGCCCCAGTGAAGGAGCCAGCGCGTGCGACGGCCACGACATGATTGAGACGATTATCCAAGCCTCATATTCTTACAAAGAATGTCAGTGGCAGACAATGCATTGGACGCAGGTTGCGGCGGCGTGCTTCGTTGCGAGCGTGGGCCCCAACGCTCGCGTGCGAGTCTGGGGCGATGCCGTATTCGCCCGCGCGCGAACTGCACAGGCTGGAGGCCATAGCGCCTGCGGCGTCTCTGGGTCGCCAACCGATCGGATACGGGCGCGCCGGGTCCGTTCGACCCCAACTAGGGAGACGAATTATGTCGGACGCACCCAGCTATAGCGCATTCCCAGCGAGCAAGGCGGCCCTGATCATGGGCGAGTCTGGTCGGGTCATCACCTATGGTGAGTTGGAGGCGCGGGCCAATCAAGGTGCGCATCTGCTGCGGGCGGAGGGATTCAACAACGGCGACGTATTGGCGGTCTACATCGACAATTGTGCGGAGTTCTTTGATGTGGCGTGCGCCGCGCGACGCAGCGGTCTCACAATCGTTCCAGTGTCGACCAAGCTCACTGCGGGGAAGTTGCGTTCATCGTGCGAGATTGCGGCGCAAAGGCGTTGGTTCTCTCGGCTCACACGGAAGCGTCCATTAAAGACATCGCTGTGGCGCTTGGCGAAACGCCGCTGCTGAGCGTAGGCGGCGGTTTGCCCCACGCGCGTCCCTGGGATGAGTTGCGCGCAGCGCAACCGACAACACCGATCGCGGACGGACGCGCGGGGCGGGAAATGCTCTATTCCTCGGGCACCACGGGTGTTCCCAAGGGCATTACCTACCATGGTGTGGACGGCATGAGCGGTGCGGCAAGCAGCGCTGTGCGTTTTATTGAGCGCGTAGGCGGGGGTCCAAACACTGTCTATCTGTCGTCGGCCCCGCTCTACCACGCGGCGCCCTTTGCGTGGGCGATGGCAATGCTCACAATTGGCGCCACGACCGTCGTCATGGAGCATTTTGAACCCGAGCAGGCGCTTCGTCTTATTGAGCGCTACCGTGTTGCAATCACCCAATGGGTGCCAACGCATTTCGTGCGTATGTTGAAACTGCCGGAAAGCGTGCGGCGCGATTACGATCTCTCTTCGCTGCACCTGGCGGTTCATGCGGCAGCGCCTTGTCCCGTGGCCGTCAAACGCGCGATGATCGAATGGTGGGGTCCCATACTCCTTGAATATTATGGTTCAAGCGAGCAGACGGCGCTGACGATCATAACGTCGGAAGAATGGCTTGCCCATGAGGGCTCTGTGGGGCGGTGCATGCTTGGGAAGCTGCACATCTGCGATGACGACGGGAACGCACTGCCGACGGGCGAAATTGGCCTAGTCTATTCTGAGGGCGGGATGGCGTTCTCTTATCACGGCGATCCGATTAAGACTGCAGCAGCCCGCAATGCGCAGGGTTGGACAAGTGTAGGCGACATCGGCCGATTGGACGAAGAGGGCTATTTATATCTTACAGATCGCAAGAGTTTCATGATCATATCTGGCGGCGTGAATGTCTATCCGCAAGAGATCGAAGACTTGCTCATTTCCCATCCCCAAGTCGCCGATGCGGCGGTGGTTGGCGTTCCAGATGAAGACCTGGGCGAAGCCGTTACAGCTGTAATTCAGCTGATTGAGGCGACCCAAGCCAGCGCGGCGCTCGCGCGCGAGCTGCAACATTGGCTCCGCCAGTCATTGTCGGCGATCAAAACTCCCAAGCACATTGTTTTCCGCGCCACTCTGCCGCGTTTGCCAACTGGCAAGATGGCAAAGCACATTTTGAAACGCGAGCTGGCCGAAGAGCGAGATCAAGCTGGCCTACGCAACGCAAATGGCCCGCCAGTATAGATGCGATTAGCCAAGGCGTGACGGTGTACCTCGGAAGGGCCGTCATAGATGCGGAACGGTCGGATATCGCGATAGATTCTCTCAACCACGGTGTCGCGTGTCACACCGATTGCGCCGAGCACCTGTAGGCTTCGGTCCACAATTTGGCCGAATGCTTCCGAGCAGAAAACCTTGCACATGCTGGTTTCGTTGCGCCCATGCTCGCCTTGATCGAGCAACCAGGCGGCATGCCAAATGGCCACGCGAGCATGATGCAACGCGATTTCATTGTCGGCGAGCATGAAGCCCACGCCTTGATGTTGACCGATGTGTTTCCCGAAAGCGTAGCGCTGTTGTGCATGCGCACTGGCGATGGCGTGGGCGCGTCCCGCGAGCCCGAGCCAGCGCATGCAATGGGTCAGCCGCGCCGGGCCCAGACGCACCTGAGCGTTGCGAAGGCCATGCCCGACTTCGCCGAGGACGTCTTCTCGAGGCACAAAGAGATTCTCGTATGTGATTTCTGCGTGGCCGCCGACCTGATTGGTATCGAGTGTATGCAGCATGCGATCAATGCGAATGCCTGGCGCGTCCATGGTCGTCAAAAACATGGTCGCGCCCAGATCCACGCCCGCTGAACTTATGGTGCGGGCCATGATGATGTTAAGGTCGCCGCCGGCTGCGCCGCTGATCATGTATTTGCGACCAGATATGATATAGCCCTGATCGGTTTCGTGGGCCTCGGTCAGCAAGTGTGAGGGATCGGAGCCGGCGCCGTTGGTGCTCGTTTCGGTCATCGAAAACACGGAACGGGATTCTGCGGAGATCAGGCGCGGGAGCCATTTGGCCTTTTGTGTCTCCGTGGCGACTTTGCTCAAGAGGTTGATGTTGCCCTCATCCGGGGCCGCGATGTTGAGCGCTAATGCTCCAAGCGTGGACCAGCAGGCGGCCTCAAACACGACGGCGCAATCACGATGATCGAGCCCGAGCCCGCCATAGGCTTTGGGCGCATGGGGAGCCAATAGTCCGGCTTCTTTGGCCTTGGCGTTGAGTTCGCGGCGCAGCGTATCGTCGATGAAATCTCCGTTGCAGCGTGGATCGTCTTCAAACGGCGCCACATGTTCGTGCACAAAGGCCGACACACGATCGCGCAGATCGACAACAGAAGCAGGCAGGGAGAAATCAATCATTTGGTCTATCTCAGCACTGAGTTCGCGAGCTCTGCGCCGCGAGCAAGCATGAAAGGGACAGAAGCGTAGAAGCGCTCCCATATCGGGTCGATGCGCCGTCCCTGGCGGTGAAGCTTCAGATTGAGGCCGGTGATCGCCGCCATCCGAAAATGTGCAAATGCCTGGTGCCAAGAGACGTCCGGGCAGGGCGGACCCCCGGCGGCGTAATAGATTTGCAGTAAGGCGTCGCGCGAGAGAGGCGCGTGCGGTCGCCAATCTATCGCCCAGCCATGATGGTCAGCGATCATCAAGAGCCAGCCGACGTCAAGCCCGACGGGGCCGATTGCGGCAAGATCCCAATCGATCAAACCGCTCGCTTGGCCGCTTTCAAATAAGACATTGCCTGGCTGGAGATCGCCATGAACCAGGCCGGTCGGGCCAGTATCGGGTATCGTGGGCTTAAGAGAATTGGCGAGCGCGCACGCGCGCGCGCGCGCATCACAATCGGGCATATGGCGCAGCAAACGCTCCCAGCGTTCAAGCTCGACGGTTAGGGTGGTTGGTTGTTGCCAGGACGGGATTTGCACGCGCCAATCGAAAGCGTGCAGCGCACCCATGAGACGCGCGCTCTCTGCCCACATCTTTGATGCGTCGGTGAATTGCGTGAGCGCTGCAGGTGATGGAGCCCACACGATGACGCTGCGGCCAGGCAATTTCTCCATGATAATGAAAGGCGCGCCGAGTACATCGTCGCCGTTGTGCGCCCAATGTACAGCCGGTACTGGAAACCCTGAGCTATGAAGCGTGCGCAGCAGAGCGGACTGTCGATAGATGTCGGCGCTTCCGCTGCGGGGCACGCCAACGGGAGCCTTCTTGAGAATGTAGGGCGTGGCGTTGCCGGCGGCGTCTACAAGATCGAAGCCGAAGGTCAATCCAGCGTGGCCGTCGACCATGATTTGAAAATTCGCGACCTGTCCTGTTTGGGCGAGAAAATCCTGCAATCGTCTAGAAAGCTCCGCGTATGGGTTCGGCGTATCCATCTTGGTATCCCCGAGCGCACGGTCTGCTGTTCGTCTGAAGGCGTCCAATTCATTCGAACGCGATACGATGACTTCAGAGCATGGATCGGCGCTGCCCTGTTGGTCACAGGGTCTGGCCGTCATCTATTGTAAACACAGAGCCCGTGATGCCGCGGGCGGCGTCGGACGCAAGCAGCAGCAAGGCGCCGTCGAGGTCTGACGCTGTCGCAAGGCGGCGGCGAGGAAAACGCGCAATCTGTGCGGCGCCTATTTGTGTCTCAAACCAAGCTTGGTTGATCTCAGTGCGGATGTAGCCAGGGCTGATCACATTGACGTTTACGCCTTGGCGCGCCCACTCGACAGCTAAGGCTTTGGCCATCGCGGATACGGCCGCTTTGGAGGCTGCATAAGCGGCGATTCCGGCCTCTGGGCGATTGGCGGTCACAGAGGAAACGAGAATGATGCGTCCGCGTCCGTGCTGAGCGGCGCCGCCTGCAATGAGCCGCCGTCCGCCTTCTCGCGCTGTCAAAAACGCACCCCGAAGGTTGACGGCCATGACTTGATCAAATGCATCGAGCGGCATTTCGGTGGCGCGACCAGACCATGTGACGCCTGCATTGGCGATAACAGTATCGACCAGCCCGAAGGCGGTTTCGCCGGCGGCAAAGCACGCGGCGACCGAAGCCTCGTTCGTCACGTCAAGCTCTGTCGCAATGGCTTGACCGCCATCGCGCATGATGGCCTCAGCAATTGCAGAAACACGATCGCGGCGACGTGCGCCAAGCACCACTTTGGCGCCCGCCCTCGACAGCACTGTCGCAAAGTGTGCGCCCAGCCCTGAGGATGCGCCGGTTACAAGCGCAACGCGACCGGACAAATCAAAATTGGTCGGTTCATCTTTTGCGCGCCCCTCCGTGATGTTTTGCATCGGTGTCCTTCAGGCGGTCAGGGCGATTTTGAGCACGCCATTTTCTCGCTGGGCGAGCAAACGGTAGGCTTCGGCCCCGTGTTGCAGGGGCATGCGATGCGTGATGTAGCGCTCAGGCTTGAGCCTGCCTGCTCGAACCAGCGCAAACAATTCGGTCAATTGATCATGCATTGAACACGTGCCCAGACGAAATGTCAGGCCTGCGGCGAATGCGCGTTCGAGTGGAAATGCGTATCGTTTCGCCTGGTGAGCGCCAATCACAGACACTGTACCGCCCCGGCTCACCAGCCTGAGCGCCATATCCAGTGCGGCTTGGTTGCCGGCGGCCTCCACCACAGAGGGAAGTTTATGGCCGCCGCTCTGTTCACGTATTGCTTCGATAGCGACGTCAGGATGCAGCGGTATCGCTCCGGCTCGCGCCGCACACGCACGCCGTTCTGCAACAGGGTCGACCGCGTAGACGATGGAGGCCCCGCGCACAAAGGCGCTATCCACCGCCATAAGGCCAATTGGGCCCAGGCCGACCACAGCCACTTGGTGTCCTGCAAGCACATCAGCATTCTTCACGCCATACCAAGCCGTCGCCATTGCATCGGTCAGCATAAGCGCTTGGTCGGAGGTCACGCCCTCGGGCACCTTTATCGCATGCATGTCGGCGACAGGGACGCGGAAGATGTCGCTTTGCAGTCCCTGCAGTTTCGAGGACAAGCCGTAATAAGCACTGGCCTTTGCCTCGCAGCGCATCATTGCGCCAAGAAGACATTGGCGGCAGGCGCCGCATCCGACTGCGGCGGGAATCATCACTTTATCGCCTCGACGAAGGCGCCGCACCGAGCGCCCTATATCGACAATTTCCCCCACCGCCTCATGGCCGACACAAAAGCCGACATCGTCGGAAAAGCCGTGTCCGTCGTAGATGTGCAGGTCGCTTCCGCAGATGGAGCATGCCTCCATTTTGACGAGTGCGTCGTCGTCTGTCTCCAAGGTCGGGTCGGACATGGGCTCGTAGCGCACGTCTTTAGGACCAAAATAACGCAAGGCCTTCACGTCGCGCATCCTCTTGGGCACATGTGCAGCGCAGCGCTCACGCTGCCGATCGCCACAAATTGATCCTCAGCAAATCTCAGCACAGGTCCAATTCATGTTCGGATGCGGCGGTAGATATTGGCGCCATTGCAGAGCAATTCGCCGGCGCCGTCCGGGTCTCGCGTGAGCGTGAACTTGCGCACCAAATCGCACGCGATATCGCCTGCGGGTGGGTAAAACACCGCAGCAGCGCCCGTAACAAAAAACTGTCCTCACCGCACGGATGAATGTCGAAAACCGAAGCTTTGGCGCCATGCAGCGCGCTGCCGCCGCTTGGCTGAACTCTCAATTGCGCGCGATCGCGGGTGATCTCGACCTCCTGGCGCAAGAGCGTGTCCTCGTAAACGCCAGCGCACCTGCTGATTGAATCCAGCGCCGCGACCGGCATGTCCCGTGCACGCGGTTCGTAGACCTTTGTGAATTCATTCAGAATGAGGTGCGAGACGTCGTCGTAGAGCGCAATGCCGCTTGGTGCGTTGACGAGAAGTGCGAATGCAAAATGTTCTCCTGGGACTACGCGCAAGAAAGCTTTCGTGCCGAAGGTTGCTCCATCATGGCTTATGACGCGCTGGCCGCGCCAATCGTTGACCTGCCAGCCAAGGCCCCAACCCAGCAATGCGCCGGGGGTGAGGGTGGGTTGTTGTAGCGTCCACGCCAGCTCGGCCACTTCTTTTGAAATGAACGCACCACCGTCGAGATAGGCGCGCGCCAACGCGATCAGATCGCTGGCTCTTCCGCCCATTGTCGAGCCTGCGGGCCCATGTCCAGGAAACATGAACGGCATGGGCTCGACCCGCCATTGCGCGGACGCTGGATCATAGACATGACCGACGGCCGCGTGCTGGCGCAGGGCCTGCTCGGGACGTGTCACAATTGTGTCGAGGCCAAGCGGGCGTGCAAACCATTCTTGTACAGCTTGGTCCCAGTCGAGCTTTGTCGCCACCTCAATCGCTCGCCCGAGCAGCAACATGCCGTTGTTGCTGTAGCAAAGCATCGCACCTGGTGCGTGATAGGCCGGGGCTGCATTGATGATCGACATTTGTCGCGCCAAAGCGTCGGGATTCCTCCCAGTGTCGATGAACAATGTCGGTGAGACGCCGCTTGAGTGGGTCAGCAGGTGACGCAGCTGAACCTGATCGTAATGGATCTGGCTTATAGGCCGATACTCGGGCACGAGGTCGCGCACCAGCGCATCCAGCCTCAATTCTCCTGCCTCGATGAGCCGTAATGCAATAGTCGAGGTGATGGTCTTGGTGACTGATCCGAAGGGAAATACAGTCTGTGTTGAGCATGGCGTCCGGGTATGGGCATTGGTCACGCCGGCCGCTGCGGCGTAAGTCTCATCCCCGATGAGCATTGCAATTGATGCGCCTGGCATCCCACGCTTGGCCAAGCAATCTTGCAAGATTTCTTGTAGTCGTGCCTGCGTCCCATTCATTACTAACCGCCTTGGCCTGAACTTGGTCGCCAGTGCGCGCATTCAGAGAATGCCGCCTCACAAATCTATCCTCAAATAAGTTGCGAATGCAACTAAATGTCCCGCAAAGGCGTCGTTTCAGGTGAAGCGTATAATAGCCAAGCGCTGGCCAGATCTTGCACAATGTGACCCAGGGATTTGTACGCGGTGAGCCCATCGCTTGATTGGCGGCCTTCAACGCGACCCGAGAGGATATCTCCGATCTCTGCGACGACATGATCGTCGCTTATGAGGCCCGCGCGCTTTGCCCGAAGAAATTCTGCGCCCTGATTGAGTACGCCTTCGCGACTGTCGGCGATGAAGCGAGCGCGCGTGACGAGGTCGTTGTCTACTTCGACCGGGCCATCATAGCTTGAGCCAACAATGTTCACATGCGCCCCAGGGCGCACCCATTTGCCCTCGAGGATGGGTTCTTTGGCTGCCGTGACAGTGCATATGATGTCGGCGTCAATGACGCATGCGCGTGCGCTGGTAAAAGCCATGACCGGAATGGTGAGTTCGTTTTCCATTTGGGTCGCGAAAGCTTGCGCACGCTCGGTTGAGCGGCCCCAGACACTGATGCAATCGAGCTTGCGCACCAAGGAGATTGCGCGCGCATGCGCGACGGCTTGTTCGCCGTAGCCCAAAATGGCAAGGCGGCGCGCGTCTGGCCTGGCGAGTGATTGGGTGGCGACGGCGCTGGCGGCGGCGGTGCGGATGGCGGTGATTTCCCCTGCATGAGCGATGCAGACCGGCGCGCCTGTCACAGGGTCAAACAAAACCACCACGCCCTGATGTGATTGGGCGCCGCTTGCCGCGTTTTCTGGAAATACGCTGACAAGTTTGGCGCCGAATGTGGCGCGGTCGCCCATTGCTCCAGGCATGATTCCGAATAAGCGCCCGT
Organism: Hyphomonadaceae bacterium JAD_PAG50586_4; assembly: GCA_023242925.1. Classification (GTDB taxonomy): domain Bacteria; phylum Pseudomonadota; class Alphaproteobacteria; order Caulobacterales; family Aquidulcibacteraceae; genus Vitreimonas. The sequence goes on from CP096134.1 coordinate 1,956,744, forward strand.
TCGCGAGCGGGATAATGGAACGCAATAATTGTTGGGTCTGACCAGAGGAGAGCGCAATCATAGCCTCTCGTACGACGGGGATGCAGCGCTGGAAGGTGAGCCGCTGGGCGACCTCTTCGCGATCTATGAGGCGCATATCCTATGCCTCCTAGGGGCGGCCATCCTTGGCCAACGCCTCTGCTAGATCACTTGTCCGGACGGGTTTCCACACCTGTTCGCACACGCGTAGCCAGTTCTCACCAAGGATCTTTTGCACAGTGTCTTCGCCATAGCCGCGGTCGAGCAGGCTTTGTGTGAGCTGGGGGAAGTGCTCGGGTTCGACCAGCGGCATGTTTGGCTTGTATCCCGATCCGGGCGGAAAGGCGCCGCCCGCAGCCGCAAGCGCGATGTCGAAGATAAAGCCCTGATCGTACACGTAATCGAGCGAGAGGCCGACATAATCGGGGCCTACGCGCTGCACGACATAATCAATGTGTTCAACCACGCGAGCAGGCGAGATGTCATAATCGGCGTTCAACATGTTTGAGATGCCGTTGATCCCGATGACGCCGCCGCTTTGCGCACAGGCGTCAATTTGCTCATCGCTGATATTGCGTGGGTGGGGATGCACGCCCGCGATGTTGGCGTGAGAATAGATGAAGGGCGCATTCGATAATTCGGCGACGTCGCGGGCGGTGCGCGCGCCAGTGTGAGAGCAGTCCACGAGCATGCCAACGCGGTTCATCTCGGCGACCACCCGGCGACCATAGGCCGACAATCCGGCGTTCTCTGGCTCCATACATCCGTCGCCGACCTCGTTGCGGGTATTATAGGCCATCAACATGTGTTTCACGCCGAGTACGTAATACACTTCGATCATGGCGACGCTGCGTTCCAGCGGCCCTGTGCCCTGCAAGTCGAATGCAAGGCCGACACGGCCTTGCGCTTTTGCTGCCCGCATGTCCGCTGCCGTAGCGATGAGCGCGTAGCGGTCAGGCGCCTGAAGGATGCGGGCGCGCTCCTGGGCGATGATCTTCACCGTGTCCGCAATGAGCCCGCCATCGCCGCCAATAGAGAGCGACACGAAATCCACCGCGTTTGCCGCAAAGCGCGGCAACAGCGCGCGCTTCAATGCGTGCGAACCGAGGTCGGTATAGGGCAAAGTAAAGTCGGCGACGAAGGCTTGTCGGTGCAAACGGGCGGCCTGTTCACTCACGCCCCAGGCCGCCGCGTCCTCGCTCATCGTCATCCGTTCGATCCTCGCGCTTTCGGTTATCGTCCGTGCGCGCCCTTAATGGCAATCTTTAGAAGCGGAACGCCGCCTGCACACCCCATGTTCTTGGCTCGCGCAGATTGACGACAATACGCGAACCGCCAGGCGTGAAGGGCGCGGTCGCCTCTGAGGGGACCCCGGAAACGGCGCTGACCACCACGTCCTCGTCCGTGAGATTGCGTCCCCATAGACGCAAGGAGATTGCGCCATCGTTCGTTTCAAAGCCGGCAAGCGCATTCACCAGCCAATAGTCCGGTTGCTTGAATCCGGGTGTGTTGGCGTCGTCGAAGAAATAGCTCTGAGCCCAGCGCGCGTCGCCGCCGAGACGGAAGCTCCAATCGCTAGAGACGGGATGCACCCAGTCAGCCGTGAGGCCAATCGTGACCGGAGAGACGCGAGAGAATTCGCGTCCTTCCAAAGCAGGGTCGTCGCTTTCGGTAAACTCTGTTTCTTGCACGCCGAGATTGGCGCCGAAACTGAGTTCTTGGGTGGGGCGATACTGAAGTTCCGCTTCAAGGCCGTAGATTACGGACTCAGGATCATTGAACAAAATATAAGTCGGAACGCCCCCGATAATTTCGACACGGAAAGATTGTCGGTCCTGCCAAACTGAATAGAAGGCTGTGGCGTTGAAGATCAGACTGCGCTCAAGCGCAGTTGAGCGAAACCCGATTTCGTAGGAATCCACAAATTCGGGATCGACAATATCCCCAAGCGCTGTCGGGAGCGTGGGCAGGCCGGTCTGGAAGCCGCCCGCCTTGTAGCCGCGGGCATAACGTAAATAAGTCGAGACGTCGTCTGTCCAATCATAGGTCAAGGATACATCGCCAGTCAGCGCCGTTTCCTCAGCGCTGCTCGTGGGTGCGCCGACGGCAAGGGAACAGCCGTCAATCCCGCCAACGGCGCGAAGGGCTCTCCGACCGCTGGAGCATCGGAAAAACCAGTTCCGCCATTGATCAGACTGAAGGCGCTCGAGACGATGTCACGTTCGTCTCGTGTCACGCGCGCGCCGGCAGACAATGTCCAAGCATCGCTGAGTTCGGTCGTGAACGACGCGAACGCCGCGTAGCTGGTGGAGGTCGTCTCGCTGCGCGACGAGAGAATCGCCGGGGACGACGAAAGGGGGAAGAGGATGCCGGCTATCAAAGGCACGTTAATCATCGAGCGCGTTTCGTCTTCGATGGTTTCGCGCATGTAGTACGCGCCCGCAATCCAAGCGAACGCATCCGTGCCGTAGGTCAGGCGCAATTCTTGTGAAAACTGTGATTGGTCAAGGTCGGTGCCGGTATTCACGAGTGGCGCCGCTAGGCCGTCTTGTTCATTGAATTGGACGATCTCAAAAGTTCGGTAGGAGGTGAGCGATGTGAGATCGAGAGAGGGCGATAATTCATAGTTGAGGCGCAAGGCCGCGCCAAACGTGTCGCGTTCACCGGTTCCGTTGAAGTCCCCTGAGACCTCGCGGTCCAGACCTGCGGTGGTGAACGGTGTGGTGACTTCACCTGGCGCTGTATAATCGGCGCTGTTGTCATTGACATCGTCAGTTGAGCTATCAACCGTCAAGAGCGCTTCAAACCGTTCTGATGGCGTCCACAAAAGCTGCGCGCGGCCAGAGACGTTGTTGTCTTCACCGAGCGTGTCGCCGGTGAAGGCGTTCTCTGTAAAGCCGTCACGCACGCGACGGGAAAGACTAAGTTTGCCGGCAAGAGTGTCAGTCAACGGGCCGCTGATAAATCCAGCGACGTTGAACAATCCGTCAGATCCGCCCTCGATTGAGAGCGCCCCATCGAATGTTTCACTCGGACGCCGGGTAACAATGTTCAGCGCGCCGCCGATAATGTTCTTGCCCTGCAGCGTGCCCTGGGGGCCGCGCAGAACTTCGATACGTTCAATATCGAGCAGGGCCGCATTGAATGCAGCAGAACGTCCGACAAAGACTTCATCAAGGATGACGCCATTGGCTGTCTCAAAGCCGGAAAAGACATCGCTTGACCGAACGCCGCGAATTGTCAGCAACGCGTTAGAGATGACGCCGCTGGGATTATACTCAACGTTCGGCGCAACGCGGTAGACGTCCGCAGGCGCGCTAATGCCGCGCAAGGCCATGGTTTCCGCATCGAGAACAGTGATCGAAAGGGCACGTCTTGGACGTTTTCTTCGATCTTTCTGGCCGTAACCACGATTTCGTCGGCTTCGACAACAGAGGTGGCGGCGTTTTGCGCGAAGGCCACATGGGGCGCGCATGTGATCAGTGCGGCCGAAGCCCATACGATGTTGCGAAATCCGGCCATCACAATTCTCCCCTTTGCGATCAGAGCCTGCTGATGGTTGCAATGTTAACCATGCAATAGGTTGCGAGTGCAACCATTATTTATCAGCGCCTCTTCGAATTGTCGCTTTCGTCGCCAGCGCATTAGGAGACGCGCGCCTCGCGGGCCTGTGAGCGGGTGCGGAAACGCAATGGCGACAGCGGGCCTGGGTCGAGTTCAGGCTCGGTATTGCAGATCAACGCCGCTGCGATGCGGGCGAGTGCGGGCGCGGTCTGGACACCCGCGCCACCCTGTCCGGCAAGCCAGAAGAAGCCGTCGCCGCCGCATGAGTGTCCTGCGACCGGGTTGCGATCAGGGCTGAAAGTGCGCAGGCCTGCCCACGTTGAACGGACGCGGCGCACATCGATCTTGCAGGCATCGGTCAGTCGATTGATGGCGACGGCGACGTCGTAATCGTCCGCGGCGGCATCGGTAGGCGGGCTCAGTGTTTCGTCCGCGGGCGAAACCATGATGCGGCCCGCGTCGGGTTTGAAGTAGAAATCCTCGGCGACGTCGATGCAGGCCGGCAATGCGCGCATCGGCCAGGTTTCAGGCGCGTCGACGATGACGCCGGTGCGTCTCATCGGCGTAAACCCCAGTGGCGCAACATCGCAGGATTCGGCGACGACATCCGCCCACGCGCCCGCTGCATTCACCAGGATGGATGCTGTGAGTGGGCCTTCGCTTGTCTGGAGCCGCCAAAGACCGCGGCTGCGTTCGCCTCTTTCAAGCCGCGCATTGAGGCGGAACTGAGCACCGTTTGCGCGCGCGATGCGCGCGTAACCTTGCAGCAGGGCGTCTACGTCGATGCTGGCGCTGTCTGGCATCAGCAAGCCACCGCCGAGATAATCGTCACGAAACACCGGCGCGGACTTTGCTGTTTCGGCGGCGTTCAGTCGTTCGAAACGGACATCGGTGGTGCGGAGTTCTTCTGCAATGGCATCGAGCTGTGAGACCTGATCGCTGCGGCCGAAAAAAGAATAGATTGGGGGTCCAGTAAGGGATGCTCAGCGAACCCTGCAGGTGGACGACGCAAGTGGCGTTCGCTTGCCGCTGTCAATGCCGCAAGCAGCGGGCCGCCATAGTTTGGCGCAAACAGAGCAGCAGATCGCCCGGTGGCGTGATAGCCGGGAGCGTGCTCTTGCTCGAGCACAACCACGCTGCGTCTGGATGCAAGCTCTGCGGCCAGCGAGACGCCCGCGATGCCTGCGCCCACGATGGCGACATCGGTTTCCACGCGACTAACCTCCCGCGGCGCTGGCAAGGCTGCGCCGAAAGACATTGATCCCGATCCACAACAGCAGCGCCATGAGCGTAGAGAAGATCGCCGCTGTGGTTGCGAGTGATGAGCCGAGCGCTGCCTCATTGCGGAAGACCTGATCGGTCAAGAGCGCGACGCAGGTGGGGCCAGCACCAGCACCCAGCACGCCGACGACGAGAAGAAAAAGCGCCGTGACCTGCGCGCGTTGGCGATTGGGGGTCAGCATTTGAATAGCGACGGCGGGTACGATGTTAAGGCAGCTGCCGACAAACACGAACAGGCACATCATCGCGCCGAAGGCGATGATGTTTGGCATGAAGGGCGCGATTGAGCCGATCAGGGCGAGCGACGCCGCCGAGCCAATTGAAAGCAATACGGGCGCGTCGGTCGCGCCGCGTCGAAAACAATGATCGTTGAAGGCTCCTGCAAACAAAACTCCGGCGCTGCCGAAAATGGCGAAGGCGACCCCGAGCACGGCGGCAGCCTCACTCGGCGTTGCCAAATAGTGTCGCATCAAGAACACCGGGCTCCATGCGATCCAACCACTGAAAACGAGAGCGCCAAGAGGGTAGGCGGAGAAGAGTAAGGCGTAAGTTTTGGGTTCTGCCCGCAACGCCGCGAGGACCCCGCCCTGTTCGACCGTCGTGGCGCGCCACTCACGGCGCTTTGGCTCACGCACCGTCAAGGCAAACAAGAGGGCCATAACAATGCCGGGCGCAGCCACGAGTACGAAGGCCGATTGCCAGGGACGTAGGTGCCCGACAATAGGAAGCACCAAGCCGTTGCTTCGGTTCAGAGTCTCAATCAGCACGCCGCAAATCGCCAGGCCCGCTCCGGCGCCGATGGCGCCGCCCATATTGAAGACCGCGAGTGCTTTGCCGAGTCGTTCTTTGGAGAATAGGTCCGAAAGCAGTGAGAATGCTGGCGCCATAAGGGTCGCATCGCCAATACCAACGGCCATGCGTGCAGCCATTAAGGCGCCAAAACTGCCTGCCGCGCCGCAGCTCGCGGTGGCCAAGCTCCATAGGCCGAAACCGCCTGCAATGACGCCAGTGCGCGTGGTGCGATCGGCTAGGTTTGCGAGTGGCAGCGCCGCGAGAGCGTAGAGAATAACAAAGGCGAAGCCTTGCAGAAGGCTAAATTGCGTGTCGCTCAAGCTCAGATCGGCTTTGATCTGCGGCGCGAGCAGACTGAGTAGCGAGCGGTCGAGATTGGAAATGACGTAGGCGATGCAAAGCAGCGCCAGCGCGTATATTGACGGCGATAGCGCGGCGCTTGAAGCGCCGGGCGTCTTTGCGACCTCTGACATGGCGCCGACGCTATCACCCAACAGGTTGCTTACGCAACTAAATGCGCGCCCGCCTTACAATCTGGGTCTACATCTCGTCGGCGATCTGGTGCAGCCGGTCCAAAATCGCACTGAAGTGGGTCACGTCAGCCTGGCTCAGCGGCTTCAGCAGGCGCTTTTCAAGCGCCACTTCTTCGGGCCAAAGCGCCCGATAAATTTTGTAGCCCGCCGGCGTCAGCCGCAAATGAAGCAGGCGCCGGTCCACATTGTTTACTTCGCGCGCGATCAGGCCGCGCTCCATCATACGCGAGACGGCGCGACTGACTTGGGGCTTATCGAGATCGGTGCGGTCTACAATCTGTTTGGCGGAAATTCCGGGCTCCGGACCGATGACCGCCATGACGCGCCAATCAAGCACGGAGAGGTCGTATTTTTGTCCGTAGCGCGCCAGGAATTTGGCAGCCAGTCGGTTAGAGAGGACCGTGATCTTATAGGGGATAAGCTGTTCTAAAGCGGCCTCGGCGCGCCGTGCGGGCTTTTGCATTCGAATGCGCGCTCCCTGTGCGCTCGGGAAAGTCGTCTTGTAGCGGGATATAGTTGCAACTGCAATTGAATCTGTCAAAGCGCGGGAGGTCGGGAGGGCGCGCGCTCCGTGATATTCGCAAACATGGGCAGATCGATATTGGAACCGCAGACAATTGCGAGCACCCGCTTGCCTGCAAGCCTTGACCGAAGCGGACCGAGCACTCCGGCTATCGCTGCAACGCCCCCTGGCTCCACAACCAGCCTCAAATCGTCGTAGACGAGGCGCATGGCTTCGCGCATGGCGTCGTCGTCGATGGTGACAACGTCAGTAAGGTTGTCGCGGCAAAGCGCAAACGTGTGGGGCCCCGTGAAAGGCGGCGCTAGACTGTCAGCGATGGTGCGCATCTGCGTGAGCGTTACCGGTTCGCCCGCGTCGAGCGAGCGGCGCATGACGTCGGAACCCATGGGCTCCACGCCGAACACCTCGATTTCGGGGCGGCACAGTTTCAACGTTGCCGAAACGCCGCCGGCCAGACTGCCTGCGCCAATGGCGATGACGACGGCGTCGAGTTCATTAAAGTCTTCATGAATTTCGAGCCCTAGAGTGCCGGTCCCGAGCGTGGAAAACGGACCCTCGAAGGGATGGACGAACGTCATTCCGGATTCGGCGGCAATTGCCTCGGCGGTCGCTTTGGCGGATGCGGCGTCGGGTGCGAAAACGAGCTCGGCCCCGTAGCGACGTGCGCGCTCGCGCCGTGCAGGATTGGCGGTCTCGATCATGGCCACCTTAACAGGTATGCCCAGCGCTTGTCCGGCATAGGCCAAAGCGACTGCGTGATTGCCTGAGCTGAAGCCCGTGATGCCGCGCGCACGAGCGTCGGCGCTCAGTCTACACACGTTCGAGAGCACGCCGCGCGCCTTGAAGCTGCCGCTGACTTGGAAGAGTTCGAGTTTGAGGTGCAGGTCAATGGGGCCCAAACGCTCCTGTACGCCGCCATGGCGCCAATGCAGGTTGGGCGTTCGATGTAGGTGGGGGCAAATGAGCTGCGCGGTGAAGGCCACCGCCTCTAGCGTATGCCCTATGGCGCTACTCGGCTGTTGCATTGTCCAACGATGTCCAATCGGGTGCGATGAATTGCTCGAATTTTTCTGTCATCTCAGCATGCGCGTCCGCATCCGGAGGGACTGGGCCTTTACGCGTGATGTTTGGCCATATGCGCGAGAAATGAGTGTTGATGTGAAGCCATTTGCCGGAAGTATCGTCTGTATGTGGCCCAATAGCTGACACGGGGCATTCTGGTTCGCAGACGCCACAATCGATGCATTCATCAGGGTGAATGACCAGGAAGTTCTCGCCTTCATAGAAGCAATCGACTGGACAGACTTCAACGCAATCCATGTACTTGCATTTGACGCATGCGTCAGTGACTAAGAATGTCATCACTATTCCTCATGAATCCACAAAGGCACGCTCCACGACGTAGTCGCCTGGGCGCGATAGCGAGCCTTCTGTGAAGCCTTTTGTTTCGAGCAGTGCGCGCGTATCGCGCAACATGTCGGAACTGCCGCAAATCATGACGCGATCGTTGTCTGGATTGAGTGGTGCAAGCTGGTGCGCAGCCGCCAGTCGGCCAGATGCGATGTGGTCTGTGAGGCGGCCATTGTTGATGAAGGGCTCGCGGGTCAGGGTCGGAAAATAGAGGAGTTTGCCGCTGATGATGGGGCCGAGTTCGGGGTCGGTCGGCCATATGTCGCTCAGTAAGTCATGATAGCTCAGGTCCTGCTCTTGGCGGCAGCCGTGCGCGAGTACGACATGATCAAAACGCTCATAGACTTCGGGTTCGCGCACGAGCGCCAGAAATGGCGCAAGTCCGGTGCCTGTGGCGAGCAGATAAAGCGTGCGTCCAGGTCGTAGCGCGCTCAACACAAGTGTGCCTGTGGCCTTGCGTCCTATCAGCAGGCGCTCGCCCGCCTCGATAGAGCGCAGGCGCGAAGTGAGTTCTCCGTCGGCGACCTTGATGCTGTAGAATTCGAGTTCGTCGGCCCAACTTGGGCTCGCGATGGAATAGGCGCGCATGACTGGCCGGCCCTCAATTTCAAGACCGATCATCACAAATTGGCCGCTCTCGAAACGGAACGAGGGATCTCGGCTGGTTCTAAAGCTGAAGAGTTCATCGGTCCAATGATGGACCGCCAACACTTCAACCGACATCCGACCCGGTGCAGGGTCTGTCTGTTTCATCGAAAGCTGGCGATCTGTTCGAGGGGCTTTTTCATCGTTGCGTGCAACGGAACTGTAGCGTCAGACGCTGGATGGCCCACCACAAGCAGGATGTAGGGCTTTTCCCAATCGGGTCGGCCGAGCGCCTTGTTGAGGAAGCTCATCGGGTTCGGGGTGTGCGTCAGTGTGGCAAGGCCAGCGTGATGTAGCGCCGCGATCAAAAACCCAGTGGCTATGCCGATGGATTCGGGCACGTAATAATTCTTATAGGCGTTACCGTTCTCGACGGTCTTGCGTTGGCCGAAGATTGTGATGAGCCAAGGGGCCGTTTCCAAGAACGGTTTGTTGGCGTCAGTGCCGATCGGCTCCAGAGCCGACAGCCACTCCGCGCCCGCGCGTCCGGCATAAAACTCTTGCTCTTCCTTTTCAGCGGCAAGGCGGATTTCCCGCTTGAGGGCAGGGTCGCTCACGGCGGCAAAGTGCCAGGGTTGTTGGTTGGCGCCGCTCGGGGCCGTGCCTGCCGCCATAAGGCAGGTCTCAATGACTTCGCGCGACACAGGTCTGTCGGTGAAGTGACGAACCGTGTGCCGCGTTTTTATTTCTTCGTAGAATGCGTGGGCGCGCGCGTGAATCTCGTCCTCGGCAAAATTCATGCGATGCGGCAACGGCACGGCGACGTAGGACATGATCCCTCTCCAAACCTGAACACATCATCGATAGTCTGCGCCAATCGGTTAGCTCTAGATTGGCTTGCCAAGGCGGCAGATTGCTTTAATGGTTGCGTACCGAACTTTTATTGGCTGCGCAACCCCAAGGTCTGTGAGTGTCTCAGATGATGCGGAATTTTGAGGGGTGGCTCGCCGCCGCAGAAGCGATGCAGCCTCAGACGGTGGCGTTGCGTCGTGCAATCCACCGCGAGCCAGAGCTTGGTCTTGATACACCCAAGACCATCGCAAAGGTCAAACAAGCGCTCCATGGTCTGCCATTGCAATGGAAGGAGGGCAGGTCCAGCAGTGGCCTGGTGGCCGTGCTTGAAGGCGCTTCACCCGGTCACACAGTGCTGCTGCGCGGCGACATGGATGCGCTGCCTATGCCCGAAGACACGCCGCTCGATTTCCGTTCAGCGCTGGACGGTGCGATGCACGCGTGCGGACATGACGCCCATACAGCGATGTTGGTCTCGGCGGCAAAGATCTTGTGCGCCCGGCGTGAACACATTGCTGGACGCGTGCTCTTCATGTTCCAGCCAGGTGAAGAAGGCCATCACGGCGCGCGCTTCATGATCGAGGATGGTTTGCTCGACAATCCCAAACCGGATGCAGCGTTCGCATTGCACGTGATCCCTAATGTGGCGACAGGACACTTTACGGGCCGCACAGGGGCGGCTTTGGCCTCTGACGATACGTTTCAGGTTGTCTTACGCGGCAAGGGTGGGCATGCCTCGACGCCCTCCCTCGCCGTCGATCCAATTCCTGTCGCGTGCGAAATCGTGTTGGCGTTGCAATCACTCATCACGCGTCGCGTCGACGTGTTCGATCCGGTGGTCGTTACAGTTGCCGAGTTGCGGGCGGGCACGGCGCACAATGTTATCCCTGAAACCGTATATCTTGCGGGCACGATCCGCGCATTGTCTGAACAAGCTCGCGGATTTGTCGGCGAGAAGGTACGCCATGTCATAGAGGCTATTGCCGCCGCCCATGATTGCACCGCTGAAATCGACATTTTAGCGGGTTATCCTGTCACGCTGAACGATGCGCGTGTGATGGCGCTGGTCGGGCGTGTCATCACAGAGACTTTCGGGCCCGCGTCTTGGACAACGGCAGCGGCGCCGGTCATGGGCGCGGAAGATTTTTCCTATGTCCTCCAGCGCGTGCCGGGCGCGATGATTTTTCTCGGAGTCTGCCCGGAAGGGCAGGATCATCGTTTGGCCTGTCCGTGCCATTCCAACAAGATGATGCTGAGCGAAGCGGCGCTCGCGCGTGGGGTTGCTGCCCATTGCGCGGTGGCTGAAGCCTTCCTGATCGACGGGTTCGACCACGCATCATGAAAACGGTTGACCTCTCGATCGAAGAAATTGGTTCTTTGGCGCGTGATGTGTTCAGGGCCAATGGTTGCGACAGTGCAAATGCGGATGCGTTGGTCCGCACAATTGTGGGGGCCGAGCGCGACGGTTCTCATTCACACGGCCTGTTTCGAGTGCCGGGCTATGTTGCGTCTTTGCGCAGTGGCAAGGTGAATGGGCAGGCGCGCCCCCGTGTCGTCGCCACAACGCCCGCGATCATCAAAGTTCATGGCGACGACGGATATGCGCCCTTGGCGATCGAGCGCGGCATACCGGCGCTTACACAAGCTGCCAAACAGATCGGTATTGCGGCGATGGCGATGACGCATGTGCATCATTTTGCAGCGCTGTGGCCCGAGACCGAGGCGATTGCCGCAGAAGGCCTCATCGGTCTTGCGTGCGTTTCCTATCTGCCTTGCATGGCGCCCGCAGGGGGCAGAAGCGCACTCTTTGGCACCAATCCCATTTCCTTCGCCTGGCCACGACCGGGCAAAGACCCTGTTGTGTTTGATATGGCGACAGCGGCGATGGCGATGGGGGAGGTGCAGCTTGCGGCCCGCGGCGGCCGTGACGTGCCTCCTGGCACGGGGCTCGACGCAAATGGCGATGTCAGCACCGATCCCAACGCGATTCTCAAGGGCGTCCTGTTGCCGTTTGGCGGCTACAAGGGCTCGGCCATCGCGTTGATGGTGGAATTGCTCGCCGCCGGCGCCGTCGGCGAGCGCTTTTCCTTTGAAGCGGCGGAGGCGGATGTCAAGGATGGCGGCCCGCCGCGCGGCGGCGAATTCATGCTCGCCATCTCGCCTGAACTCTTGGCTGGATCCGATTGGGCTGCGCATAGCGAGCTTTTCTTTGAACGCTTCGAGCGCATTGAGGGTGCGCGTCTTCCCGGTCTTAGGCGTCATCGCAACCGCAGAGCGGGTGCGATGCGGCGGGTCGATGCGGATCTGATTGCGCGCATCCGCGCGCTGGCAGGCTGAGGGCAATGACAATGGAGCGCGAGCCCAAAAGACCACTTCGGCCGCGTCTATCAAGATGTGATGCGGCTCTGCGTGGATGTGTCCGCAGACCTGGCGCGTTCATGTGTTCTGCGCGCGCCGATTTGATCAAGGTCGCTGTTGAACTGAGGTCAAGCTTTAGGCCTGGCGTTCGGCTCAACTCCGCCATGGCGCATTGAAGTAAAATAAGCTCATGAAACCCTATTCTGCTTGGCGGGTGTTTAGAGAAGGATTGCGCGGGCACACCGGCTGGGAGCCTGCATGGAGATCTGCTGAGCCCAAGCGGCGCTACGATGTCGTTATTGTTGGCGGCGGCGGGCACGGACTTGCGACGGCATATTACTTAGCCAAGCATCACGGCGTCACCAATGTCGCGGTGCTTGAGCGAAATTGGATTGGCGGCGGCAACACCGGCCGCAACACCACCGTGGTTCGCTCGAACTATTATTATCCTCAGAGTGTCGCGCTCTATGATTTGGCGGTGAGGCTTTATGAGCGTCTGTCGCTTGAGCTGAATTACAATGTGATGTTCTCACAGCGCGGTATGGTGACCTCCGCGCATTCGCGTCACGACATGGAGAATGCAGAGCGGCTTGTGCGCGGCATGCAGGCCAATGGTGTTGATGTTTGCATGCTTGATCGCGCCCAGATCGCCGCGAAGGTGCCTGCGCTTGATACCTCGGCGAGCGCGCGGTTTCCCGTGCTGGGTGGATTTATGCAAGGTCGCGCCGGACCGGCGCGACATGATGCGGTTGTGTGGGGTTATGCCCGCGCCGCCGATAAGCTTGGCGTCGATATAGTGCAAGATTGCGAAGTGACGGGCTTTAGGAAGCATGCGTCAGGTAGATTGCAGGGTGTAGAGACGTCGCAGGGCTACATCGAAGCGGATAAAGCCGCGATCGTAGTGGCGGGTCACTCAAGCGTTCTGGCCGCGAAGGCTGGATCTCGATCTGCCCATCACGTCTTACGCGCTCCAAGCGTTTGTAAGTGAGCCGCTAAAGCCGGTGTTAGACGTCGTGTCGTGGTCGCTCTCAACAGGGGTCTATATCAGCCAATCGGACAAGGGCGGCCTCGTTTTTGGCGGCGGTTTGGATCATTATCCTTCCTATGCTCAAAGAGGAAATCTTGCGACGGCGATTGATGTGGTGGGCGCTGTGGCCGAGACCTACCCTTCGTTTGGGCGGGTGAGGTTATTGCGGCACTGGGCCGGTATCGTCGACATTGTTCATGATTCAAGTCCGCTGATTGGAGAGACGCCGCTGGCGGGTCTTTACATGAATTGCGGCTGGGGCACTGGCGGCTTTAAAGCGATCCCAGCAGGGGGCTATCTGCTCGCGCATCATTTGGCGACTGGGCGCCCGCATCCGATTGCAGCGCCGTTTCATCTCGATCGTTTCCGCACCGGCGCTCTCATCGATGAGGCGGCGGGCGCTGGCATAGCCCATTGAGGAGGCGCGCGTGCTCTTGATCAATTGTCCCTGGTGTGGGCCACGTGACGAAATCGAATTCCGCTGCGCTGGCCAAAGCCACATCGCTCGGCCTGGACCGTATGATCGGGTGAGCGACGAGGAATGGGCGCGCTATTTGTTCTACCGCAAAAACCCAAAGGGCCTGCACAGCGAGCGTTGGCTCCATGACGTAGGTTGCCGGCAATGGTTCAATATTGCGCGCGATACGCGCACCCATGAAATCAAGGTGATTTACGCGATGACGGATCCAAAGCCCGAGGAAAGTACGCCATGAGCGGCGTGCGTTTAGCTGCGGGGGCGCGTGCATCGATCGGAGCCGACCGCTCGGCTTCACCTTTGAAGGGCGCGCTTATGCAGGGTATCTCGGCGATACGCTTGCATCCGCGCTGCTCGCGAACGGCGTTTCGGTCGTCGGCCGTTCGTTCAAATACCATCGTCCCAGAGGATTGCTGTCGGCGGGCGTCGAAGAGCCTAATGCGCTGATGGAGATTGGCGTCGGCGCAGAAATGGAGACCAATATTGTCGCCACCCAGGTGACGCTGCAAGAGGGGCTGCAGGCGCGCGCCGTCAATTGTTGGCCAAGCGTCCGTTTCGATATCGCCGCAGCAAACAACGCCTTGGCGCGCTTTATCCCCGCAGGCTTCTATTACAAGACGTTCCTCTGGCCGAACTGGCGCGTCTACGAACCCTTTATTCGTCGCGCCGCGGGGCTTGGGCGACCCGCGCGTCATCCTGATCCAAATAGCTATGAGATGCGTTACGCGCATTGCGATGTGCTCATTGTCGGCGCAGGGCCAGCGGGGCTTGCGGCGGCGGCCGCAGCGGCGTCTTCGGGTGCGCGCGTCATGCTTGTTGAACAAGATGCGACGCTTGGCGGAAGTTTACGTTGGCGCAGCGGCGAGGTGGATGGCGCACCGGGAGCGGTTTGGATCGAACGCCAGCGCACCGCGCTTGCCGCCAGCCCCGAAGTTCGCGTGCTCACGCGTACCGCGGCGATGGGGTATTTCGATCATAACGCACTGGCATTGCTTGAAGAGGTGGATGCTTCCACCGCATCAGCCCCGCGCGCAAGGCTCTGGCAAGTCCGCGCCAAACGCGTGGTGCTGGCGACCGGCGCAATTGAGCGGCCCATCGTCTTTGCCGGCAATGACAGACCCGGTGTGATGCTTGCTTCAGCGGTTGCGCAATATATCGGCGATTTTGGCGTGCTCAGTGGACGACGAGCCGTCTTCTTCACCAACAATGACTCTGCATACGCAAGCGCGGAGGCGTATTTGGCGGCGGGTGGCGCAATCGCAGCCATCGTTGACTCGCGCCCGACAAAAAGTGAGCGAGGCGCCGGCATAGAGGCGAGTGGCGTACGCGTGATCTGTGGCGGCGCCGTCGTTGCGACCCATGGGCGTCCTGCGCTCTCGCGCCTGAGTGTCCGCAAGGCTGGAGGCGACACGATTGAAATCGCCGCAGACCTTCTTGCAATCTCCGGCGGCTGGTCGCCTACACTACACCTTCACTGTCAGTCGGGCGGTGCGCCACGATGGGATGAGGGGCTTGCATGCCTCGTGCCGGGCGCCTCTGTGCAATCAGAGAATTCGGTTGGCGCATGTGCAGGTGAGTTTTTGCTGTCAGAGGCGTTGGCGCATGGGGCGGCCACGGGCGCACTGGCGGCGCATTTAGCGGGATTTCGGTTCGCCCCTTCGCCTGCGCCCCAAGCGATTTCCAGCATTGGTTTTTCCATTGAGCCGCTTTGGCGTGTGGGCGGGCGCGGTAAGGCCTTTGTGGACTTTCAAAATGATGTCACGGCGGATGATTTGGCGCTGGCGCAGCGCGAGAACTTCATCTCTGTTGAGCATCTGAAACGGTACACGACTTTGGGTATGGGGACCGACCAGGGCAAGACGTCGAACGTCAACGCCATCGGCATTATGAGCGAGTTGCGTCAACAACCTGCGGCAGTCTCCGGCGTCACGCGCTATCGATTTCCTTATAAGCCCATCGCATTAGGCGCGCTGGCTGGCATGCGCCGCGGCGAGAAGTTCAAACCAAGGCGGCGCCTTACGCTCCATGATTGGCACCAGGCGAACGGCGCTGTGTTCGAGGAATACGGACCATGGACCCGGCCAGCCCACTATCCGCGCGCTGGTGAAACCGGGTGGATGGCCGAGCAGCGTGAAGCACTCGCTGTTCGCAACAAGGTCGGCATCTTTGACGGTTCGCCGCTTGGCAAGATCGAAGTGCTGGGGCCGGACGCCGCTAAATTCCTCGACCTTGTCTACGCTAACCGCATGTCCAATCTGGAGATCGGCAAGTGCCGCTATGGCCTGATGCTCAACGAGCTTGGCGTCATCATCGACGATGGTGTGTGTTCGCGCTTGGCTGATGATCACTTCCTGGTTGGCACAACGAGCGCAGGTGCTGGGCGCATCGCTGCTTGGCTGCAGGAATGGCTGCAGTGCGAGTGGGTAGATCTCGAGGTCCTCGTCGCACCGATCACCCAGTGTTTTGATGTGATCACCTTGTCTGGTCCGAATGCGCGCGACTTGCTGAGCGAGGTCGGCGTCGACTTTGATATCTCAGCTAAGATGATGCCGCACCTGACTTGGTCTGGCGGCAAGGTTGGCGGCATGAATGCTCGTGTGTTTCGGGTGAGCTATACTGGCGAGGTGTCATTTGAGATCAACGTCGCGCCCTCGGACATGTCAAAGCTCTGGCATGTCTGTTTCGAGGTTGGTCAGCAATTCGGAGTGACGCCGGTCGGTATCGACGCTTGGTCATTGCTGCGAACCGAACGCGGCTTCCTACACATCGGCGCCGACACCGATGGCACGACAACGCCACTCGATATTGGGTGGGGTCGTGTGTTGAAACGCAAGACTGATTTTATCGGTCGTCGATCCTTACTTCGGCCGGCCGATCAACGTGAGGACCGGCTCAACTTCGTTGGCCTTGAACTTATCAATAGAGAAGACACCGTTCGGGTAGGTTTTCCGGTTCGCTCAAAAGACGCCGCAAAAGCGACGGACGGATACGTCACCTCGGCCGGGTTCAGTCCAACGCTCAAGCGCCACGTCGCACTTGGCATGCTTGAGCGGGGTCGCGCACGCGTTGGCGAGGTCGTCGCGCTGATCGGCGATCGTGGCGATATTAGCGCGCGCGTGACCGAACCTGGCGCCTTTGATCCGAAAGGGGAGCGGGTGCATGGTTGAGGCGACGCACATCCTTCGCGGTGAAGGCATAGAGGTGCGCGAAGACGCTCCATCTCTCCTTGTTGTGCGCACACGACGGCTTGAAAAGCATCAGCTGGACGGTCTTGAAGATGCGTTGGGCGTTTCGTTGCCGCAGACGCCGAGCGCCTGCGGGCTCACCGGCGACATTGAAGTCTGCTGGATGGCGCCGGGGAGTGGGCTCTGATCGGCATGGCGCCAATTGAAGCGCGCCGTCGCCTTGAACGCGTGCGCATCGATATGCTCCTGCATATTGCGGATTTTACAGACGCTTGGTCGCGTTGGCGCGTCGATGGCCCCCGGGCGCGCGATGTGCTGGCCAAAGGCTGCAGTCTCGATCTTCATCCCCGCGCGTTCCAGGACGCCACGTGCGCTGGCACGCAGCTTGACCGAATCCATGTCCTTTTAGTTCGTCAGGGCGATCAATTTGCGCTCCATGCAGAGCGCGCACTTTCGCGCCACATTTGGCTCTGGTTTCAGCAAGCGACAGCGGAATTGTGCGTTGACGCTGCTGAGCAAAGACAATGAGGCGCGACTACATCCTTATTGTGCAGTGTCCGGATCGTCGCGGCATCGTCGCGGCGGTATCGAGCTTTCTCAGTCAAAAGCATGCGAATATTGTCGAAGCCAGCCAGTTTATGGACGAAGCGGCGGGCCAATTCTACATGCGCGCGCGGTTCAGCTTGGACGGTCATTTGCCGACAATTACCGAACTTGAGAACGGGTTCTGCGAGATCGGCGAGTGCTTCAGCATGAGGTGGGAGTTTCACGACCTCGCAATCAAGCCTAGAGTGCTGATCGCAGTATCGAAGATCCCCCATTGCTTGACCGATCTGCTGGGGCGTTGGCGCGCCGGGCTCTTGCCGATCGAGATCCCTGCGGTGATCTCTAATCACGAGGATATGCGCGCATTCGTGGAATGGCATAATATTCCATACTATTGCCTCCCCGTCACTGCAGCGACAAAGACGGGCCAGGAGGACACGTTCGCAAGACTAGTCGATGATCTCGACATCGATCTTGTCGTGTTGGCGCGATATATGCAGGTGCTGTCCTCGAGACTGTGCGCGAGGCTCGCGGGCAAATGCATCAATATCCATCATTCATTTCTGCCAAGCTTCAAGGGCGCTGGTCCTTACAGCCAGGCGCATAAGCGAGGCGTCAAGCTCATCGGGGCCACGGCGCACTACGTAACTATGGATCTGGACGAGGGGCCGATCATTGAGCAGGACGTACAACGCGTAACTCACGCCCACACGCCGGCGGACCTCGTCAGAATTGGACGCGACGTCGAGAGTGTTGTGCTCGCGCGAGCGCTGACATGGCACGTCGAACGCCGCGTCGTGCTAAACGGCGACAAGACGGTGGTCTTCCCCTAGGTCGGAAGCGTCGACGGCCTCGCTCACGCAAGACATATCCCTGTGAAAGGGGGGCGGACGTTTGGCGCTTCAACGTAAGAAGTCAGCATCCGCAGGTGCGCAATGGCTGGGTCAATCGCCTGATCGCTCGGATGCGTTCGTTGCGTATGTCGCAGCGTGCGGTCTGGCGTCTTCTAGCAAGGCGGCAAGAATTTGTCCGGGTGCTTCCCACACTGCCGCGTGCGCGCTGCCACGCAGCACGCGAAACGCTTTTCTCGGCGCTTCGATTTGGGCGGCGTAATCGCGAACCAGCGCGTGCGGCGATTGTTGGTCATGTTCGCCGGATATGAGGATTATTGTTGTCTCGAAACGTGGGCCAAGCACCTCCGGCAAGTACATGTCGTGAATCTCGCGAAACAAGGGAAGCACATAAGAGGGACTTGCGCCGAGCGGGTGGAAAACCTGGCCAAGTTTTAGGTCGGGCGAGAGGAAAGAGATGGTGAGGATGCGCATCAGCAAAGCGACGCCGCTTCTTTGATTGCGCCACGACATGCCGTATTCGGGCAATAGCCCAAGTACGGCGCGCAGCGTGGGCAGATAGCTTGCATCTGTAGGGTTTGGGATCTCCGATCCGGCTTTGCGCAAGCGTGTCAGCGCGCGTTTGTCTTCGGCCTTGCTTGCGGCCTCCGTGAGGACGCGATGCGTTTCGCGGTAGCCGGGGCGGATGCCGAGCAAAGGCGCAAGCCCGACAAATGCGTGAAGAAGGTCGGGCCGCCGACGCGCGACATTGAGGCCTAAAAAGCCGCCCCATGAGTGTCCGAGTAAAATGACCTTCTCGTGGCCCAGTTCGCGTCGCAGATAATCAATCAGTTCGATGGTGTCGCCGACCAGCGTTTCAAACTCAACCTTATCGCCTTTGGCGACAGGCGATCGTCCCGCTCCGCGCTGGTCCCAATTTACGACAGTGAAGTATTCTTCCCATGGCGTTTGGTAGCTATAGGCAAGACCGCTGAAGACGCTCCCTGGACCCCCATGCAAAAACAGCAGGACCGGGTTGCTCCGGTCGCGCCCGCGAATGCTTACCCATTGCTGGATGCCGCCAAGCGGTATCAATCCTGCCTGATCAATGGCGTAAGGTTTTTCCAGTCTGTTCAAGAGCCGGAAATGTTTGCGGAGGAATCCGCGGCACGCTAACACGCCGATCGCGAAGGCGATCAGGGCAAGCAAAGCAAATATTGCTAAAGTCCAGCCCACCAAATCATCCATCCAGGTTTCGAGTGAAGATACACTTGCTCGCCTCAAGCATTTCGATCGCTGGGCGCTTATGCCCTGGGCGCTACCCATTAGGGGCATCCGAAGCGACCAATATGCAACGACAAAAGTTGCTTACGCAACTGTATTCCGGGACCTTTGGCGGCTAGATGCAAGCGGCGCCCGGGCCATTCCAGGAGAGCCCGAACGGCGTCATGCATCTGGGTGCGTTCAAGGCTCGATCTGGCCGCTCAATTGGGCCCGGAGGGCTGCCTGCAATCTGCTTGAGACGCCAAACCGCGCTCTGGCGGATTCGATATGGCGGCGCACGGTGGCGATGCTGATGGCGAGTTCGCGCGCGATTTCAGCATCGGTGCGGCCATGTGCGCAGAGTTCGAGACATTGGCGCTCGCGTGGCCGCAATTCCGGAATCTCTGGGCGCTGCGGCGCGCACAATAATGCTGCCCGATGGTGCGTTATGACATTGACCAGCTTGGCTGTGGCATAGG
The DNA here is from genome assembly GCA_023242925.1 of Hyphomonadaceae bacterium JAD_PAG50586_4. Taxonomy (GTDB): domain Bacteria; phylum Pseudomonadota; class Alphaproteobacteria; order Caulobacterales; family Aquidulcibacteraceae; genus Vitreimonas. The sequence goes on from CP096134.1 coordinate 1,976,465, forward strand.
CGGCCGGATCGACGTCGAGGCATTCCGAGACCAGCGAGGACGAAGCGGCGAGATAGAGCGTGGGCGCCAACGCATGCGTGCGGCCAAAGCGCAGCCCACACTCGCGTGCTTCTGCCAGAATACGCCGCTGGCGCCAGGGCAGGGCGTCAGAAAAATCAGGATCATTCCAGAGAAAGTCTGACCAGCCCGCTTCGACGGCGCGATAGACCGGATCGATCAAATGATAACGCTGCGTCGAAAAATGCGCGAGCCATTCGCCTGGATAATCGCAAAAGACATAGGTGGTGCGATCGGGATGCAGCGGATCGACATGGCCGCCGAGCGCTGCGAAGGCAAAGCCCAGCTCTCGCATGCGGGCGCGCCAGATAAGCTCGAGGTCTGCCAAGGAGGCAGCGTCCTCGCAAGCCTGCGCATAAGCCAGCATGGCGTCGTTGATCAAAGGCGCAGGATTCATCGGCCCTCCAATTTCAACTCAGTCGAGCCTATCATACCTCCGGTTGTGTGCCCAGACGCGTAGATTCACCCAATCCTGGTGACGATTCTCGCAAGGTGGCAGCCATGGTCGAGCGCGTGTGGGCTGTGATGGTTGCAATGACTCGCAGCCGGTTTCGCCGCGGACGCAGATGTCCCCATGGCGATGCAATTTTCCACTCAGCAAGTCGTGCGCATGTCCTTGCTCATGTTGTGTGTGGGCGTACTGGGCTCAGTGGGCGCAACGCAAACACTCGCGCACATCTTTCGCTATCAGCCCGCCCTTGGTGATGCGTTCAGCTTGGGCGGCGCGCGGATCTACGCGCCATGGGCGTGGCTTCAGTGGGAAGGCGCATGGGGCGCAGATTATCCGCGTCCCTTTGCAATCGCACGGCTTATGGGCGGTGCGGGGCTCGTCTTGGCGTTTGTGGGGCCAGCGCTGACGCTTCGACGCGCGCAAGCGCTGCGTCCCTTTGGCGAGGCTGCATGGGCGAGCTTCGCTGACATTGAAGCTGCTGGGCTCTTTGCTAAGGGCGGCACGATCCTCGGTAAGATCGAGGGCGAGATCATCGCCTTCGATGGTCCAGAGCATCAGCTGCTCATCGGCGCTTCGCGCTCTGGCAAGGGCCGGGGTCAAGTGGTGCCGACCTTGCTCGCCTGGAACGCATCGGCGCTGGTTCTCGACATCAAGGGCGAGCTCGATCATGGCGATCCGCGTCATGGCTTTCCGGGCACTTCGGGGTTGCGCGCGACGCTTGGCCCGGTGCTGCGCTTTGCGCCCACCGATCCAAACTCCAATTGCTTCAATCCCTTGTTTGAAGTGCGGCGCGGATTGAACGAGATCCGCGACATCCAGAATATTGTTGAAGCCCTGGTGCATCCTCAAGGAGAGACGCGCGGCGCCGAGCTCTTCTGGAACAACAAGGGCAAGGAGATCATCACCGGCCTCATCGTGCACGTGCTCTATAGCGAACCGGTGGCGCGCAAAACTTTGGCGCGGGTACGCGAAAAGCTACGTGACCTCGATTCCACCGCCGAAGAGATGCGCACAAGTCTGCATCGCTTCAATCCGGAGACGGGCCTGGCCGAAGTACATCCCGAAGTGCTGCACGCGGCCCAATCTTATCTCGCCAGCGAAGAGCGGCTGCGTTCAGGGATCAAGGCGACGGCGGAATCCTTCTTCGGCATCTTCGCCGATCCGGTGGTGGCGGAAAAACCGCGCATTCGGATTTCCGCATCGGCGATCTCATGTGCTTGGATCGCCCGGTCACGCTCTATCTGCAACCGCCGCCCTCGGATGCGCCGCGCCTGATGCCGCTGATGCGGCTCTTCATCAATATCACCGCGCGCACCCTGATGGAGGATCAGACCAGGGATGGCGAGGGCCGGCAAAAGAAGCATCGCCTCTTGTTGCTGCTCGATGAATTTCCCCAGCTCGGACGGCTCGACTTCTTTGAGAAGATGATGGGCGCGATGGCGGGCTACGGGGTCAAAATCTACCTCGTCTGCCAATCGCTCAATCACATCATCGCAGCCTACGGCCGCGACAATGTCATCATCGACAATGCGCACATCGTGACGGCGTTCTCGGTCGCCGACCCCGAGACGGCCAAGCGCATCGCCGACATGGCGGGCGAGGTGTGGGAGATGCGCCCGCATGAAAGCGAGCAGCGGCCGCGCGCCATGCTGGGCGCACGCAAAGGCACGATCACCTATCGCGAAGAGCGCCGTCCGCTCTTGCTGCCGGGCGATGTGCGTGCGCTGGGGCGCGATCAGCAACTCATCTTCGTCGCAGGCGTAAAGCCCATCCGCGCCAAGAAGCTGCGCTTCGACCAGGAGCAGCTCTTCGCAAAGCGCATGCGCCCGCCAGCGCCGAAGGCTGACGGACACAAAATTGCGCACGATTGGGAAGACGTGCGGCTGGTCGGGCGACTTCTCCCCACACCCAAGCCCCGCACGAATGCAAAGGCCGAGCCTCGCGCAATCCTGACCCGTCCGGCGCCAGCGACAGCGCAATCTGATTTGTTCGAACACACACAAGCTGTCGCGTCGGCATCGGCGCCGAATTCGCCGACGATTTCAGAACTGGCGTCGGCTGGCCTGCGGGCCCCGCATGCAAATACGCCCGAGGCTCATGACAGCGAACCGCTCAAGCGGTCGCGCGCGACAGGAGTGTAGCACGATGTCGCGCGCACCGGTGAAGACCTATCTCGATGCAGGGCTGGCCGCGGCCGTGGCGCGTCTGGCGGCGGTGCAGAAGCGCTCGGAATCCGCGGTGATCGCTGACGCGGTGCGGGCGCGCTTTGCCCATGCATCGGATGCGGCGGGCAAGGCTGATGGCGAAACGCAAAAGCGCCAGCTCAATCGCTTGGAAGCGCGCTTCGACAAACTGATCTGGGATATGACCCAGACCAAGCAGGCGATGCTGCTCTTTGTACGCGTCTGGCTTGAACATAATCCGCCACTCGATCCCGAGATCGAAGACAGTGCGGCCGCCAGCGCTGCAGCGCGCTTTGAACGCTTCCTCGATCTCTTGAGCCAACGTCTGATCGCGCCCGAGCCAGGCGATGATCTGCTGGATCGCATGGATGGGGAACTTCAATCGGCCAACGGCCATGAGCACACAAAAGCGGGGGCGGAGAATTCATGAGCCACGCGCACGCCCTCGTACAAACCCGGCGCCGTTCTTCGCTGGCGCGCGCCTTGGGCCCGGCGATCGCTGAGGCCTTGGCCGCAGCCGACGTTGTGGAGGCGATGGTCAATGTCGATGGCAGACTTTGGCTCGATCGTGTCGGCCATGGCTTGGAATGCACGGCGCACACGCTCTCGGTGTCGGATCGCGAAACCGCGATCCGGATTCTGGCGCATGAGGCCGGCGAGATTGTCGGTGAGGCGCGTCCCGCGCTGGCGGCGATTTTGCCAGAATCTGCGGCCCGGGTGCAGGCCTTGTTGCCGCCGCTGGTGGAAGCGCCGATCCTCGCCATCCGCAAACGTCCAAGCCGGATTTATCGGCTGAGCGATTATGTGGACGATGGCATCGCCACGCCCCGCCAAGCGGACGTGCTCGCTAAGGCCGTGCACGCGCGCGCCAATATTGTCGTCGCCGGCGGCACGGGCTCGGGCAAGACCACCTTGCTCAATGCGCTGCTGGCGGAGCCCGCCTTCCGCGACGCGCGGATCATCATCTTGGAAGACACAGCCGAGCTCCAATGCAATGCGCCCAATTGCCTGCAGCTTTTGACCAAGCGCGCCAACCCCATCATCAGCATGCGCGATCTGGTGCAGATGAGTCTGCGTCTTAGACCCGATCGGATCGTCGTCGGTGAAGTGCGCGATGGCGCAGCACTTGAAGTGTTGAAGGCCTGGAACACGGGCCATCCCGGCGGGCTCTTGACGCTCCACGCCAATTCCGCGGCCGACGCGTTGACGCGGCTTGAGGATTTGACGCTCGAGCAATCGGCGCATGCGCCGCGCCGCCTGATCGCCAGTGCGGTCGATCTCGTCGTCTTCATCACACGCACCGAAACCGGTCGCGCCATCACCGAGATCGTAGAGGTGCGCGGTCAAACCCACGGCGCCTACGACATCCAATCCATCGAGGGGACCAAGCCATGAGAAGGGCACATCATTTCATTCTGCGAACTCTGGCGCGCAGCGGCGCCTGCGTCATCGTGCTGCTCGCACTTATCGGGCCTGCACACGCGTCAGGCTCGGGCATGCCTTGGGAAGGCCCGCTCGAACAGATCGTCGATTCCATTACGGGTCCGGTCGCACGCGCGGCCGCGGTCATCGCCATCGTCATCGCCGGCGTCACGATCATTTTTTCCGAGGGTGGCGGCGGGGTGAGGAAGCTCGCCTTCGTCGGCTTAGGCATCGCTGTGATGTTTGCGGCGGTCTCGTTCTTTCTCGATTTCTTCGGCTTTGCCGGCGGTGCGCTGCTGTGACTAAAGCCGCCAAGCGCCACGCTCAACAAGAGAGACGCCAACATGCTCGAAGAGCTGGAAGGTTATCGCACCCCTTTGCGCACCTCGCTCACACGCCCAATCCTGCTGGGCGGCGTGCCGCGCGCGTTTGCAATTCTCAACGCCACGATTGGCGCTGCGATCGGCTTTGGCCTGCAGCAGCCTTTCATCGGCTTGCCGCTCTGGGCGCTGTTGCAGGGGGCGGCGGCCTGGGCTGCGGCGCGCGATCCCTGGTTTTTGGAAACCTGGCCGCGACACCTGGCCAAGCCGCTCTTCTTCCAAGCGTGAGTGCGTGACCTCATGATTGATCTTCGCCCTTACAGAAGCAATTGCGCCAAGCTTTCGGATTATTTGCTGTGGGCGGCACTCATCGCCCCAGGCATTGTGCTCAACAAGGACGGCGCCTTTCAGCGCACGTTGCTGTTCCGCGGTCCGGATTTGGATTCCGCGACCCCATCGCAATTGCTGGGCGCGAGTATCCGCATGAACAATGCGCTCCGACGCTTTGAGGGCGGTTGGTGCATCCATGTCGAGGCGCGTCGCGCACCTGCGCCTGGGTATCCGGAGAGTGATTTTCCTGATGCGCTCTCCTGGCTGATCGACGAAGAGCGGCGCGCCGTGTTCGAGACCGCCGGCGCGCGCTTCGAGAGCGCCTATTATTTGACGCTGACTTGGCTTGCGCCCGCCGAACAGCAGGGCCGGCTTGAGAGCCTCCTGTTCGAAGGCGGTGAAGTGAGTGGCGCAAACGCGGTCGATTATCGCCATCACCTTGGGCGCTTTATTGAAGAGAGCGACCAGATGTTGGCGCTGCTTGAAGCCTTGATGCCGCAAGCCCGCTGGCTAAACGATGAAGAGACGCTCACTTATCTGCACGATTGCATTTCCGAGCGCCCCCATCGGGTGACGCCGCCCACAACGCCTTTCCACCTCGATACGCTTTTGAGCGACACCAATCTCATCGGAGGCTTGGCGCCCCGGCTTGGGACCAAGCACCTGAAGATCATTTCGGTCAGAAGCTATGTCGCCGAGACGGAGCCCGGTCTGCTCGACGCGCTCAATCGCCTGGCCATCTCGTATCGCTGGGTGACGCGGTTTTTGCCGATGCCACGCCAGGAGGCGCGCCGCGAATTGGAGAAAATCCGCAAACGCTGGTTCTCCAAGCGCAAGGGTCTGATGACCATGCTGCGCGAGGCGCTCTTCAAAGAAGAATCCGCGCTGCAGGACAATGACGCCGCCAATCAGGCGGGCGATGCCGATATCGCGCTCCAGGAATTGGGCGCCGATGCGGTGGGCGCGGGCTTTGTCACGCTGACCATAACAATCGCTGAAGCGGACGAGCATGCCGCCAACGAAGCCGTGCGTCAGGTGCAGCAGATCGCCGACGGCCTGGGCTTTGTCACGCAAGTGGAAACCGTCAATGGCGTCGAAGCGTGGCTCGGTTCGTTGCCTGGGCACGCCTATGCCGATGTGCGCCGTCCCATTCTCCTGACGCCCTCGCTCTCGCATCTTTTGCCCACGAGCGCGGTCTGGGCAGGGCCGCAGCGCAATGCGCATCTCAATGCGGCGCCTTTGATGCTGACCGCGACCGATGGGGCGACACCCTTTCGCTTGAACCTCCATGTTGGCGATGTCGGCCACACCATGATCGTGGGCCCAACAGGGGCTGGCAAATCTGTGTTGCTGGCGACGCTCGCTGCGCAATGGCTGCGTTATGAGGGCGCGCAGATCTATCTCTTCGACAAGGGACGTTCGGCCCGCGCCACGATCCTAGGTCTCGGCGGCGATTTCTTCGATTTAGGAATTGAGGGTGCGTTGGGTCTCACACCCTTGGCCGACATCGATCAGGACGATGAACGCGCCTGGGCGATCGATTGGATCGCTGACATCCTCAAGACTGCGCAGGTCGCGGTGACGCCGGAACGTCGCGCAGAAATCTGGCGCGCGCTCGACATCTTAGGCGCACGCGAGCCAGAGGATCGCACGCTCTCGCTCTTCACAGCTTTGGTTCAGGACGAAGAAGTGCGCGCAGGTCTCGCCCCCTTCACACAGGGCGGACCGCATGGGCGGCTTCTCGATGTGGACCATTCCACTTTGGGCGAGGGGCGCATCCAGGCCTTCGAGATGGATGATCTGATGCGTCGTCCCAATGCGGTGGGTGCTGTGCTCGCAGCACTCTTTCATGCGCTTGAACGGAGGTTCGACGGCAAGCCCAGCTTGCTCATCCTCGATGAAGCCTGGCTCTTTTTGAAAGACAGCTTCTTTGCCGCGCAAATTCAGGATTGGCTGAAGACACTGCGCAAAAGCAACGTGGCGGTTTTGTTTGCGAGCCAGGAATTGGCCGACGTCGAGGCAAGCCCGATCGCCTCGACCATTATCGAGGCCTGCCCGACGCGTATCTTCTTGGCCAACGATCGCGCCCGCGAGCCAAGATCGCGCGCCTTCTATGAAGCGCTGGGGCTCAATGCGCGCCAGATCGAATTGATCGCCGGCGCTACGCCTAAGCGCGATTATTATCTGGTCTCTCGCGATGGCGCGCGTCTTTTCGAATTGGGGTTGGGTCCGGCCGCACTCGCCTTTGTCGGCGCCTCACGCCCCGAGGACCATGTGCTGATGGATCGCGTGCTCAAGGAGCGCGGCCGCGAGAACTTTGCCGCGGCCTGGCTCGACATCAAGGGCCTGAACGCCGCCGCCGACGCCATCCGCCGTTTCAATGCAGCACAACCATCGCTGATCGCCGCTGAATAGGAGGCATGCATGTCCGTTAAAATGTCACGTCGCGGCTTTGCCGCCACGTTGGTGCTCGGTTTGAGCTTGGTGCCGACGCGCGAAGCCTGCGCCATCACGGTCATCGATCCGAGCAATTTGGCGCAAAACATCCTGCAGGTCAGTCACATGATCGAACAGGTGCGCAATCAGGTGCAGCAGATCGAGCAGGCAAGTGCGATGCTGCGACAAAATCCGCTGCAGCTTAGTCCCGAATTGACCCAATCGATCGGTGAGGCGCGGGCGCTCTTTCAAAGCGTTGAGGGCCTTGCCTTCGAGGCCAATCAATTGGGCGAGGAACTACGCACGCTCTATCCCGAAACCTGGGAAGGGTTCGAACTGGACGAGGTGCTCGCGCAATCCGATCATTGGATGCGCGAAAGCCGGGCAAGTCTGGAACGCGCCATAGAAGCGGAAGCGCGCGCGGCGGAACGGCTTGGCCAGACGCAAACCCGCGTTGATCGCGCGCTCCAATCCTCGAGCGGCGCTGAAGGTCAGACCAGCGCCATCCAGGCCAGCAATCAGCTCCTCGGCATCCAGGCTTCGCAACTCGCCGAAATTCACGCGCTGCTGATCGCACAGGGTCGCGCCCTTCAAACGGAGCGGTTCGAGCGCATCGCACGCGAAGAGCGCGCGCGCGAAATCCAGCGCCGCGCTTTCCCAAGTCAAAACTCCACGGCCACGACGCCTGCGCGTTCGGCATTCGGGAACTGACATGGACCCGACCCAGGTCAATTCCTTCCTCGACCAGTTCCTGGCTGTGGCCGATTCCGGCTTTGGCCTCATCCAGGGCGATGTGAGCTATGTGCTGAACGCGCTGATCGTGATCTCGATCTCTTTGGCCGGCGCACAATGGGCGCTGGCAGGCGAAGCGCCGATGGCGCCGTTTTTCCGCAAGGTGCTGTTCGTCGGCTTCTTTGCCTTCCTCGTGAACAATTGGCCGACGCTCTCCAACATCATCGTCCGCTCGGGCGCCCAGCTTGGTCTCAATGCCGGCGGCGGCGGGCTGAGCATGGCCGAACTCCATAATCCAGGGCGCGTCGGCCAGATCGGCATCGAGATGTTTGGGCGCACCATCGCCCTTTCGGGCGGCATGAATTTCTTCACCGACACGCTGACAATGCTGCTCATCTTCATTGCCGCTCTCTTTGTGGCGTTGGGCTTCTTTGTTCTCGCACTGCAGCTCTTCGTTTCGCTCATCGCTTTTAAGCTTGGCGCGCTTGCAGCGTTCGTTGCTTTGCCGTGGGGCGTGTTCAACGGCACGGCCTGGGTAGCCGAGCGCCCGCTGGGCTGGGTCGCGGGCTGCGCTATCAGGCTTTTTGTGCTGGCGCTGATCGCCTCGGTTTCGATCAGCTTCGTTGAAACGCTGCCGCCGCAATTCGTGCTCGATGATGGCGGGGGATTGCAGGTGCTTTTCTTCGGCTTGACGGTGCTGTCGCTTGCCTGGTTTGCGCCGATGCTCGCCAGCGAAGTGGTGCAGGGCCAGCCCCAGCTTTCAGGCGCCGACACGATGCGCAGCGCCATTGGCGCAGGCTTCACCACGATCGCGGGCGCCATGGTGGCCTATCAGGTGGGCAAGACCAGTCTCAAAGTCGCCGGCGCCTTGGGCGGCTCGGCCATGCGCATGCTCGGGGCCCCACGCAATTCGGGCGGCGGACAAAGCGGCGGCGGCCAAAGCGGCGCCCAAAGCGGGGGTCGCCGTCCCGCCATCAATTATGCGGCGATGCAGCCGCCGCAAAAGCCCTCTGGAGGACGTCCATGAATATGCCCTTCCGTGCGCCGGCGCGCTCGTTTGCGCCTGAGCAAGCAGAGACGCCATATCAGCGCGCGCGCCAGGAATGGGATGCGCGCATGGGCTCGGCCGTGCTCTCAGCGCGCGCCTGGCGCGCCATGGCCTTTGGCGCGCTGGCGCTCTTAGGCGTCAGCGTCGTCTCACTTGTCATCGTGGCGCTGCAGCAGCGCAGCTTCGTCCATGTGGTTGAAGTCAGTCCCGAAGGACAGGTGATGAATGTGCGCGCCGCGGACGGGCGCTGGTCGCCCAATGAAGCGCAGATCGCTTATCATCTGGGACAGTTCATCAGACTGGTGCGGTCACTGCCGACAGACGGCGTCGTGCTGCGCGAAAATTGGCTACAGGCCTATCGCTTTCTGACACCGCAAGCGGCCGCACAACTGACAGAGATCGCCCGCCAGGACGATCCGTTCTTGAGCCTCGGCCGTGTCGGTCGCACCGTGCACATCCGCTCGATCATCGCCCGCTCCAACAGCGCCTGGGAAGTGACCTGGGTTGAGCGCGCCACCAATGCGAGCGGCACGACAGACCCTGAGATTTATTCGGGCGTCTTTACGCTGACGACGCGCCCACCGCGCAATGCCGACGAGATCGCCAACAATCCCTTGGGTCTCTTGATTTCCGACTTCTCCTGGAGCCGGCAGCGATGACATCGATCAAGTCATTTCTCGCCGCCGCCGCCGTTGCGATCACGCTCGCCATCCCGGCGCAAGTCGACGCCCAGACACGGCGCACACGTGCTGAAACGCCATTGGAGCTTCTAGCCTCAGCCAATGATGCGTCACGCCAGCGCCCGAGCCGTGAGGGCTTCCAGGCCGCGCGTCATGTCTACAATTTTGAGCCGGGCGCGATCTATGAACTCTACACCAACCCCAATTACGTCTCGACCATCCTGCTCGAGCCCGGCGAGAGCTTGACCAATATCGCCGCCGGCGACACCGCGCGCTGGATTGTCAGCCAAGCTGACGCCGAAGCGCAAGGCGAGGGGCGCACCATCGTCCTGGTGAAACCTCAAGAGGCGGGGCTGCGCACCAATGTCGTGCTGATCACCGATCGGCGGACTTATCTGATCGAAGCGATCTCGCAAGCGGGTGCGGCCTATTCTGCGCAGGTGGCCTGGTCCTATCCGCAAACCGAGCACGCACCGAATACGGCAACCCCGCTCGATGCGCTCAATTTCAATTATCGCATCCGCACCACACGCGGACCCGCACCTCAATGGGCGCCGGTGCGCGTGTTCGACGATGGGCGCCGCACCTGGATTGAATTCGCCAGCGCAGTCGAGGCCGGCGATTTGCCACCGCTCTTCGTCATCAGCGGCGAGGGTGCGGAGCTGGTCAATTATCGCGTCATCGCCGCCCCCAACGGCCCGCGTTACATGGTCGACCGCATTCTCGACGTGGGCGAATTGCGCCTCGGTACACGCGCACCCATCATTGTCCGCATCGAGCGCAATCCGAGCCCGCCCGTGCGACGCCGCCGGAGTGCGCGGCCATGAGTATCGATGCCCACACCACCAACACCGACACCGGCACAGGCGCCGGCGCGGACGCCGTCCCGTCGCTCGATATTCGCACCAAGCCGCCATCGCCCAAGCGTCTGTCGCGCAAGGTGCTCTTGTCGGCCTGTCTGAGCGCGGGCGCCATCATCGCCTTTGCACTGGTCAATGGTCTCTCCGAACGCGATCGCACGCGCGATGAAAACCAAAACGCCGTCCAAGCCGCATCGGGCCCACCTGAAAACATCGCTCAGGCGTCGGCCGATTATGACGCAAGCACGATGGACTATGGGCGATACGACCTCGCCAACGCCGATACACTTCAGCCTCCCGACGATCCACTTTGGACCAATGGCGAGACGGAGGCCGAACCATCTCCCACAGAAGTGCGTGCCCCCAATGATCGAACCGAAGTCGCGCCAGATCCCCAGCAGATGGCGCGCGCTGCACCTATCCTGTTTGCGCGCGACGCGGAGGCGGGCAGAGGCGAGGATGATGAAGTCACGCTCAATGCACGGCTGACGCCGCCCCGCGCGCGCACCACGCTGCAAGCAGGCCATGTCATTCCGGCGGCTTTGATCAGCGGATTGAATTCCGATCTGCCAGGGCAGGTGAGCGCACAAGTGACCGCACCTGTGTTTGATTCCATCACCGGGGAACATCTTTTGATCCCGCAGGGCAGCCGCCTTATTGGGCGATACGACAATGCGGTGCGTTACGGCGATCGACGTCTCTTTCTGGTGTGGACGCGGCTCATCTTGCCGAACGGCTGGAGCATCAATTTAGAGGAGATGGCCGCAAGTGATCCCTCGGGTGCGGCTGGCCTCACCGATCGCACCGATCATCATTTCGGTCGGCTGGGTGTGGCGATCGGATTGTCCGCGATCATCTCGGTCATCGCCAATGAAAGCGAAGACGAGGACGAGGAGGGCTCACTCTCACAAAGCGTCGGCGATGCAGCCGCACAACAAGCGGCACAAAGCGGCGGACGTATCGTCGATCGCGAACTCAATGTGCGCCCATCGCTGACGATCCGGCCCGGCGCTTCGGTGCGCGTTCTGGTGACGCGCGATCTTGTGCTTCGAGCTTACCGATGAAGCTCAAAAATTATCTGCCGCTCAAAGCCGTGTGGAGTGCTGCCGGTTTCACGGACACCGAGTTAAGGTGTTTAAGGTGAGATCGGAGGTGGGCGATGGCCCAGAAAAAGCGTCGGATACATTCTCGAGAGTTCAAGCTTGAGGCGGTGCGGCTGATCCGTGAGCGCGGCGTGTCGGCAGCGCAAGCGGCCCGCGATTTGGGCGTGCACGAAAATTTGCTGCGGCAATGGGCGAAGGATTTCGCGGCCGACCCTCAGCACGCCTTCCCAGGCCAGGGGCAAATGAAGCCCGAGCAGGCCGAGATCGAGCGATTGCGCAAGGAAGTGACTAAGCTCAAAGCCGAGCGCGACATCCTAAAAAAGCCGCGGCCTACTTCGCGAAGGACCAAGCGTGATGTTTGGCTTCATTGCGAAACACCGGGGGATCTGGCCGCTGGCGTGGATGTGCGATGCGCTCGGTGTATCGCGAAGCGGATTCTTCGCCTGGCTGACGCGGCCCAAGGCCGCTCGGGCCAAGAGTGACGAAGCGATCGGGGCCAAGGTGCGCGAGAGTTTCATCCGGAGCGACCGTACCTATGGCGCACGCCGCGTTTGGCGTGATGTGCTCGAAGAAGGGTTCTCCTGCGGCTTACACCGCATTGAGCGTTTGATGCGCATTCAAGCGTTAAAGGCGCGGCCTCGCCGGCGACGCCTGCCGCCCGACACGGGCGATCGCAGCAGCGGCGCCATCGCGCCCAACGTTCTCGATCGGCGTTTCGTGGCGACGGCGCCCAACCAAAAGTGGGCTGCGGACTTCACGTACATCTGGACGGCCGAAGGCTGGCTCTACGTGGCGGTGGTGATCGACCTCTATTCGCGCCGCGTCGTCGGCTGGTCGATGCGCGCAACGATGACAGCCGAGCTCGTCGGCGAAGCATTGACGATGGCGCTCTATCGGCGCGGACGTCCGGCGGCGCTGATGCACCACTCAGATCGTGGCAGCCAGTACACCAGCGATCAATTTCAACGGTTGTTGGCCGAGCACGGCGTCGCCTGCTCGATGAGCCGCGCAGGCAATTGCTGGGACAATGCGGCGACCGAGAGCTTCTTCGCGTCGCTGAAATCGGAGCGCATCGCGCGCAAGACTTATCGCACACGCGACGAGGCCAGGGCGGACGTGTTCGATTACGTTGAGCGGTGGTACAATCCTCAGCGGCGGCACTCGACGCTCGGCTATCTCAGCCCAATTGCGTTCGAGCAACAGGAGGCGTTAGCTTAGGCGGGCGTCCACTGAACCGGCAGCACTCCAGTGATGGAGGATCTGGGCGTCAGTCGGTCGACACTCTGGCGCGCGGCTGGGAGCGATATCCCGGGCTTCCCCAGCCAACCAAAGTGGGCGGACACCTCTATTGGAAGAAGTCAGAGATGGAGCAATTAGAAGCCGCACTCATAGACTTTAGGGGCCGTTGTGTGTTCGACCGCAAGCGCAAGCACGAGAAGAAGCTTCGAGCACTCAAACGCTCACGGGCAAAAGCCGCGCCCCGCAAGCAAGCGCAGAAGGGAGTTCAACGGGATCTCTTTGGTCCCTCGTGAAAGACCAATAGAGCGGCCTCGAAGAAGCCCAAGCGTCTCTCAGAGGCGCTTTCTGGCGGTCCGGCCAGCGCTACACGCCTCGGTCGCTTCAGCGCGCTCAAACGCTGCCCGCGCCGCAGCGATTTTGGCGAGCCCGCGAGACAAATAGTACGGCACCGTGTGGCGCGACACGCCCAAACGCTTGGCGATCTCGGCGTGCGACAGTCCCTTCAGCTTGAACCACAAAAGAGCCAGCCGCTCCCTTTCGGGCAGGGCCAGCACAGCCCCCGTCATGAAGGCAAAGCGTTCGCCCTCGATCAGCATCTGCTCTGGCGTCAGCACCGTCTCAGAGCCCACTCGTTCAAGCCGCTCTTCGCTGACAGTAGTGATGCCCGCGCGGGTTTGGCGACGCACTTCATCGACAGCCAGGTTTTGTGTGAGGCGCGCCAGATATGCGCGTGGGTTATCGACCTTTGACATATCCACTTCCAGCATCTTGGCGAATGCGCTTTGCACCACATCCTCGCTCGCCACCTGTCCACGAAAGCGGCGCAGGCGACGGACCAGGCGCGGCGCCTCATCGGCAAAGAGGCGCGCCAGTTCAGCCGGCGTCACGATGCGCCTCCTGGAGTTTCAGCAAATGGGCTACGAGGCGGTCGAGTTCGCCGAGGCCATAGCGCGCGACCCGACCCTCGTGATCAGAGATTGCATCCCCACCAGAGACGATCGCCGCCCAGACGAAATCGCCCTCGGCAACCATTGTTGCGAGGGCGGCATGGTCTTCGAGGCGCGCTTCCTCGGCACATCGCACGACGGTCATGCGCGAAGGGGAGAGCGCAATCGCCAGATCAACAGCGTGATCAGTGACGAAGACGCGGGCGATTATCCTGAGCCCACCCTTAAGGAGGGTTGTGGAGAGCGCTTTCTGCGCGGCGTGCTGCGCTACCGAGTTGCCCAATCTGCACCCTATTAGGGTGCAACCTTAAATGTGCTTAGCCGGGGTGTCCATCAGTTTTGGTTGGACATCAGTGCGAAACAGTCTTCGTGACGCGAGATACAGAGCCGTAATCACGCGCCTAGTCGAGCTACGGCATGACCTCGAAGTAAATCAGCGCGAGTTGGCCGAACGCCTTGGTCAATCGCGATCATACGTAAGTAAAGCAGAGATATTTGAGCGCCGGCTTGATTTTGTACAGCTTGTCGATTGGCTACGCGCCCTCGGCTTAGATGAGCGCAAATTTCTCACCGACATGCTCAAAGATATTCCTGCGTTAAAGCGTAAGCGCTGAGGTCGACTCCGGGGCAGAAAGAGACATGCCGCGTGGGTGAGGCATCCAAAGAATCGGCCATTGGTAGCCCAACCCTGTTGTTGTGTGCGGATTGATCCAGCCTACTGGCGGCGCGCGAAGCACGGTCTCAAAGCCGACCGTGGTTGTTGCGGAGTCGGCGTCACTGAACCAGTAACTCCAGAGCGACAGGTCTACGCATGCGAGACCTCTTGGAAATCAATCAACATGTCGGCGATGGCAGGCGAGGCGGTCACGCCTCAGTAGCGTTTGGCTCGGGCGGCAATTCCAATTCGTAGCGGCGTCCGTGCCGATCGCCTGCTTGCTTCAACAGATTGATTAGGCGACGTCGTTCAACGCCGGTGGCAGCTCGAGCGAGCGGCAAGACTCGTTCATGAATAAAACGCTCGGAGGCGATCGAGCCGGGGCTTGCCGATAGAGATGCAAAATAGCGCGGCGTATGCAAGAACCGGCGCAGCAACGCATCCTGACCCTTGGCAGACAGAAGATCGGTGGAGATGCTCGTGGAGGGCAGCAGCGTCGAGATGAGGTATTGCGATACAATCGTGTCATCGTCGGCGTTGACGATCTCGATAAGCCGTGCGCGAGCACGGTCGGTCAGATTGCCTGCTACGAAATTTTTGATGTTGAATGGCGCTACCACGAACTCATCAATGTCGGTTGCCGCCAAGGCCTCCGCCCATGCTTCGAGGTCGTCGCACGTCGGCGGGAAGGATACGCTCTCATTCAGAAGTTCAATTGTGTAACCGGCGCCCGCGCGAGGATTGGCAGTACGTCTTCCTCGGACACTCGAGGCGCGCGCTCATATGCGCGGAACGCGAAATAGCGGAGGTCCGTCTCAAGGTTGATGGGCTCCTTGAGGCAAGCCGCCCAGAACGCGTTACGCTCGTCTTGTGCCTCAGGCATGAGCATCCGCAACGCCAGAGCCTCGTCCGCGTCTTGTGAAGCTGCTTTCGTAGCAATAGCCTCGCCCCAAGAGGGGGCGAGCGTGATCAGTCGGGCGAGAAGCGCGAAGGTCCAACGTGAACTCGCGTCACTGGTACGGCGTGCGGCAGCCAGCAGCGCGTCCAACAAAGCGTCACTGACCGGTGGAGCGGCGAAGAGTTCCTTGTCGTTTTCGACATGCTCCTCCAGAAATGAGGGGAGCCGCAAATAGAGCTGAAAGATCGCCGCTTGGCTGCCTCGCGCGATCGCCCGTGCGAAAAATGCATCCACCGCGGCGCCTTTTCTTGTGCAAAGCGCTTCAGGGGCGATCGCATCGGAAATTGCCGCGTTTGAGTCCGCCCAGGTGATAACGTCCGCGACGAGTGGGTCCGCGATACCCGAGAGAATGCTGCTGTATTTGTGGGCTACATGTACGTTGTCGTTTGCCTCACTCTCGACGTCTGACGCCCACCGTTCAAGTACCTGCGCGAGTGTCGCTTTGTCGAGGCGTCCTCCAAGCACCGGGCCCACTCGCGTCCAAAAATTGTAGCGATCTGCTGCCGAGAGGTTGATCCAATCGTGTACATCTACAGCGTCTGAAGTTGCCAGGTAAGCTAGGGCCGCCCCCGTGGCCGCCTGAGAGAGCGACATTGCCAACGTCAGGAGCTCCGGCTTTGCACCCGGCGGCACGCGCGAGTTCTCCAGCCGGCTGTTGACTGCATGACCAAAGGTTATGTCCGGTTTTAATTGCCGCAGCTCACCCAGGGCAAGCCGCCAGAGCGCCTCGCTCTCCATTTCAGCGTTTTCGGCCACGCGAATGCCCAGAACGGGATCGACCGCCATGACCTCGGTGAAGAAACGCTGGCGTTCGCCTTGCGGTAGACGCGCGGTACACCAGACCACGGCATCGTCCCACCGGTTGGAGTTCAGCACGTCGCGGACCCGCGTTTCTTTCCTCTCCCAGGCGCCGGTGAACCAGCCCGACGCCAGATACTCTGTGATGATGCGGTGATGAAACCGCACGGCGCCTTCCACTTCGGAAGCGAACAACCCCGAAGCGACGAGCTGATCGAGCGCATGGGCTCCGCCAACGCGATCTGCAGCAAACGTGCGATCAATATTCTCTTTGCCGCTATTCAGCACTTCAACGGCGATATTTTCAAGTTCGGTCAAGTGTGACGCGATCGCGACGCCAAACGCCTGTTCAGCGCATTCCTCGACAAAGCTTTCGATGAGCAAAGGCGCCGAGGAAATGCTTGGCTGACGAGGCAAGTATCTGCGTGCAAGCGAAAGCACAAAAGGCGTGCGCAAAGATTGGCGCAATAGAGGAGAAGCGCTAGCGCCGACCTCATGCAAGTTCGCGTCAATGGTCTCATCGCTGAGCGGGTTGATATAAAGCGTAACCGCATCACGCTCACGCAACATTTCCGCACGGCGCGTGAAGAAGATGGTCTTGGTGCGAGCGTAAGGCGCGCACATTCGTTCGAATTCGCCCTGCCAAGTACCCGATTCGAGGTGCTCGGCCGGAATCTCGTCGATGCCGTCAACCAAGAACGTGATTTCGTGAGATTTAGCGAGGCCGAGAAGGTCGAGTCCGGCTGGCAGAAAATTGTCCACCACAGCTTTGAGGTCGCCGGCGTAGCCGCGAACGTTCAACAGGACAGGGATTGCGGGCGCTGTGCTTGCAACGGGTTGATCAGAGCTGCACCAATCTAGCAAGTCGCGTGCAAGCTTGCTCATAAAGCGAGCGACCGCGAATGTTTTTCCAGCGCCTGCAGACCCCTGAACGATCATGTTTCGTGGAACCGCCATCATGAGATCAGATATCTCGCCATGATGTGGGAGTTGCTCGGCCTCGTTCAGCCAGTAGGGGTAGCTGTCGGCCGTAACCGCAATGATGTGCGCGGGCCCCGTGTAAGCCCAGCGCGCTGCATAGCGCATTAGCTGATACGTCGTTTGCAGGCGATCGAGCGTCGCGTGGGGTGCTGTGGGCGCAGGCGCTCTAACGATTTCTTCCAGCAGATCGGCGAGCGCGGCATGGCGTGCCGCGCCTTCGCCATCTCGCGTTTGGTAGGCGACTACATCGATGTTATATTGCCGGCGCCAATAACCGCGTTCTTCTTCATCGGCGTCGGCAAGGATGGCCCAGAAGTCGCCGACGCCTTTATTGTGCCGCGCTTGAAGCGTTTGCAGAACCAGCAACGTGTCGGGATCTTTGAGGCCGTAGCCCAAAAAGAGCACGGGCCGGGTCACCATTAACGTCTCAAGCACGCGAAGAACTGAATTGTTCTGTCCGGCGAGCACCGAATTATAGTGGGACCGGCTGAGCACGAGCGTCTCAGCGTCATTCATGTCGCCGTGCGGCTTGAAGATGAAATTGTCGGCGCTCGCTTTTTGAATGTCAGCAAGTTCAGACACCTGACGGTTTGTAACCGTCCTGAATGCGGCGCTGCGTCCCGTCAGACCCAATTGTTGCTCGATCAGATTATCATAATTGGTCGAGACGTAGCGTTGTGGGCCGAGGCGGGTGATGAGATCGTGAATACGTGAGGGGCGGGCGGCGGCGAATTTCTGGCGTTCGCGGATCACGACGCCAATCTCTGCCTGCGTGATGGAATCTGAAAGCTTGTCGGCAGCGTCGAGAAGGTCACCCGCGGCGAATGCGCTCCGGGCCAGCCGCGTCGGACGCCCGCGTTCTTCGCAATAGTCGATTAATCCGCCGATGAGCCGCGGCCAAGTCGGCAGAAGCGACCAAGTAGAGATGCCGGACCCAACAAAGAGAACCGTGTCCGGATCGCGAACGACGTCGACCAACACGCGCGCTGAATCGGATAGAGCCAAGGAACGCCGACCACTCTGTGACTTTGAGAGTCGCTTATCCGATTTTGGTGCGCTTAGCCAAGCTATGGTTGTACACGGACCTTGTTGGCCAGCGCATTGACGACCCGTTTTCATGCAGTCGGAGCTCACGGGGGCAACGACCGGAAATATCCGGTCCTTGCGTCCCTCGACCTTTTTTAAACCCAGGCGCTTTGGGCCGCGTGCGGTGAGTGGAGCACGATGAGCGTCTCGCTCCCTCGAGGATGGTCGCCATGCGTTGTTTACCCTCCTGGCCCTCGAGCCAATCTCTAGTCATCCCGATAGAACTCGCCGTTCCTCGAAAGGCCCGCATACGCCGGCAACCCGTCGATGCCGGCGCCATTGGCGCCGGGTGTGCGCATTCCTAGCGTTGGGGGCCTTGCTGCAGAGGCGTCAACGCTCAAGTCTCCTTAAATCATTGGCCCAGTGGGCAACTCGCTCCTGGACCCCACTGAGGGTTCATGCTATGTTCCGATCGGGTTTGGAAGGTGTCACATGGTGCTCTCAATTCCCACGTCTAAACTGCTCGGGCGTGGGGTTTGTGAGTCGCGGGAAGCGATATGATTGGTGTTGAGGAAGACCTACGGCCCGAGAGTCTGCGTAAGAGAGACAAAGGCAAAGATGTTCGAGCGGCCGATCACGAACTGAAATGCTGGCCCGAATTCTTCGATAAGATTTCGAGCGGCGAGAAGCGTCACGACCTTCGCCGTTCAACCGATCGAGATTTCAAAGTCGGCGACCTAATGAAGTTACGTGAGTTCGACCCAGTGGCGGAGAGATACACGGGGCGAGTTCAGTATGTCGAAGTGACGTACATTACGTCCTCAGATTTGCCGTGCGCGCTGTCCAAGGGTGCGCTGCATTCCGATTTCTGCATCCTGAGTATCAAAATGATGTGAGGCGTGCGTGCTGCTGATGGTCACGGGCTTCAGCGGCGCCGGGAAGTCCGCAGCAATAGATATCCTGAAAGACCTGACTGGTGGTCACGTAATTTATCTCGGCGGTGAAGTCATTCGTGAAGTGGAGCGGAGGGGATTGCCTTCCGGCGCCGCCAGCGAACGCGCGGTCCGAAAGGAGCTTAGGCAAGCCAAGGGCGACGCTGTTTTTGCAGTCAACGCCACTGACGAAATCCGCAGCGCACGTGCGGCCGATCGAGCGGCTTTGATAGACGCTGTTTTGTGTCCGGATGAGCTCAAATACTTCATCGCGCTTGGCCGGGATCTTGGCGGGACGTGTCTCTTGCTTCTCGATACCAAGTTTGACCTGCGTGCCGAACGTCTAAGCAGGCGGCAAAATCGTCCGTGTGACGTAACGGCTCTTAGATTGCGCGACGAATTGGAGCGTGAGTCTTTGTCGATTGAAGCGGTCTTTGCCGAAGTCGACGCGCGCATAAACAATGACGGCGACTTTAGCCAGTTGCGAGCGGCGCTGGCCGTCCTCGCAAAGCGCTAAGCCCGGGCGGCTTTTTCGGGGGCGCACAGTTCGCCAGCGGCTACAAGGTAGGGCAAAATTTGGTTGGCGATGCTGGGGGCAAGCGCGTGGCGTTGTGCTTCCCCGGCGCTGCACCAGACGAGCTGTTCTATTTCAGATGACGGGATCGGACTCCTGCAAGTTCGGCCTTAAACAATTTCACGCGAACCACGTCATGTGCGCTGCCGGCGCGACGATCCTCGAATGTCGACATATAGAACAGGGAGTGCAGCACCACTTCGCACTCCAGTTCCTCACGAATTTCTCGGACGATTGTTTCGGTGTCAGTTTCATCGCCCTCCGGTTTTCCACCTGGCAGGATGAGCTGCTCAAGTCCGGCCTTTCGCACCAGCAGCAGTCGATCATCCTCGATAATGGCGAGACCGATTTTGTTGACCATGCGCATTGTTCGTCGCTCTCTAGGCCGTGCTTAATCCTATCTTATTCCGATTCTAGGGTCCGCCCGTAGACGCGGTTCTGCGAGGAATTGGCGAATGGTCGTAAGCGCATGGTGACCCTCGGAAGAGAGCAGCCGTCTGTCGGCGCCGCGCCGCGTGTTGAAATTCTTGGGCTCTTCGGCTCGGGCAAGAGCACGCTGGCGCAGCGTCTCGCGGAGGCACCGTGCCGTCTCGCGCTCGAGCGTCACGAGCACAATCCATTTTGGGGAGATGAGCATGGAGTATCGATCGTGGGCAGCCTGGCCTACGATCTCAACTTTCTGCTTCATCACACATATTTGGCCACTCGCAAGACATCACCGATGCCGTTGCTTTGCGATTGGTCGTTCGCGACGGATTTACTTTGGGCGCGCATGCGTCTGGGCGAGGACTTCGGAGTATATAAATCAGCCCACGAGGCGCTTACGCAGCGACTAGGGCCTGCGATCGGGTACCTGCACCTCTCCACACCCCCAGACCTCGTAATTGATCGGATCAAAAGACGCGGCCGCGTCCCCGAGCGAGGCCTGGTCGCGTTTGTACAAGAGGCCTCAGTCGCGTTGGAGCACGTTTCGTCGTCACTTCCACAAGAGCGGGTATTGCGTGTTGACGATCTATTCGGCCTAACTGCCTTCAGGGAGGCGTTGAGGCTATGGACCGGAATGTAGAAAAAGATCCAAAAATTGTATTGGATACATTTTCGCTGGGATGCGCACCGATCTTCGTGATCGGATCATTCACTAAGGGAGTTACGGTCTATTCGCAGCAGGTCCGGGCCCTCAACTTGATCTGGTCCTTAGTGGAGGCGGGTGGCGTCGCGGACGGAGGTTCGAAAAGGATCGCAATCGTGGGCGGTGGGTTTGCCGGCCTTACAGCGGCCGCTGCGCTGTTGAAAAAGCTCCCCGATGCTCAGATTACGATCTTTGAAAAATTCGACACTTTACTACCGCTCCAGCACGGATGTGATGCGCGCTGGCTTCATCCCAAAATTTACGACTGGCCAGCAGAGGGGAGTGAGGCGAGCGTCGCCATGCTGCCGCTGCTAAATTGGCGCGCCGCTCGCGCATCGGACGTTACCGCGGAAGTCATGGGTGAATGGCAAGCGCTCATGGGCGCGGAGGCCAAAGAAAGTGAAAAGGCCAAGAGGGCGGAACGCGTCAAAGTGTTCTGTAATACACGACATCTCCAAATCGAGACGCAGAGAACAGAAGAAAAGGTTCTTCTTGAGTGGATTGGAGAGCCGCGCCACAGCGATGGCGGCAGTCGAGAAGAGCCCTCGCATGGCGGAAAAGGGCGTTTTGACTACGTATTGCTTGCGGCCGGATTCGGCATAGAGCGGGCAACCCCGTCGTACTGGCGCAATGATGAGTTTGCGCAAGCGAGTTTAAGCGCGCGCCAGTCTTACATCGTTTCCGGTGCGGGCGATGGAGGGGTGATTGACTTGCTTCGCTTGCAAATCTCCCAGTTTCGCCAGGACCGTATCCTCAACGAATTGTTCGATGATGTCACCGCGCTGCTTGATGCCTTTAAGAAGGCGCAAGCGGACAAGGTGGAGGATCTCTTCGTTGAGTTCGAGAGAATCGCCGACGCACATCCTAAAGAGTTCAAAGCCGTGCTGGAAAAGCTACGGCGGCGAATTCGACGCGATACAGAGGTTATCTTCAAGTATCGCACGGAGCGCCTGAGCGACCTGATCGGCAAGGACGCCCGCCTCTCATTTCAGAACAGAGTGTTATTTTTCCTGCTTTACCAGTGCGGGGCGTTTACGCCGAGCCGCAAGAAGCTGCGCCATCTTGCAGATCACTATTTTGTGGGCCCTACGCATATCATTCGTCGTCACGGTGTTCGCCCTGAGGAAGCGCTCAGTGCGGTCCTGTCTAAAGACTTGATGGAAGCGGTCGAGAAGAGCCGCGATGCACTCGAAAAGCAGACATCACAAATTCAGTGGCGGGGCGGCTATTTCGCCTTTGCGGGAAAGTTAGGCGCCGCGAAGCAGAAACCCGATGGGGAGAAAGCGAAGTGGCGTAAAGAATATCTCCCAGGTCCGACCGCGCTTATGGCGCGTTCGTTCTGTTCCACGGTTGCGAGCATTTTGGAGAAGCGGAATCAATCGGATCGCCGACTTCGTGTGACGCTGCATCGTGCCCTGATCGTCGGCGAGGAAGAGTTTCTTCAGCAGACGTGTCGGTATGCCGGATTTAATCTAAAGGGTGGTGACCAGGATGGAGCGGGGCGCACCTTTTCAAAGGAGCACGCCAGCATTGGCCTTGCGTACAGATCACGCAAGATCGTGCGCAGCCACGAAAATGTACCAAATGAAGTGCTCGCCGCGGCCATGGCAGAGCTCAACTTGGAGGAGGAAGCGCGGCAGATGGATGACCGGGTGGGGTTCGTTCTGGCGATCCCGTTTCTTGAACCACTCACGGAGTTCACTGCGCCTAATCCGGTTTCGGCGGTGCTGTACATCGATACAACGTCGCAAATGCATCTCAGTGATGAGGAGGTCCGTGAGATCGTAAAAATCTGCAACAACTGGCTTGCAGATATCGTCAATAGTTCAAAGGATCTCGATCGCGTTTACAATTTGCGCCTTTCGGCGATCGGCCGGAATGCTCCTCCGCCGGCCGAGGTCAGTTACGCGATTACCAGGGCTTTTGAATTGATGGATGGGGTGCTTCCGCCAGAAACGAAAAAGCCGTTTCAACTGAATTACGACTATAACGATTTCAGACCGGTGGGCGGACCTAGCTAGAGGTGAGCCGCAGAACGAGTGTCTGTGTTGAGCACCGGTAAGGCGCGCGCAAGTGATTGTTCGTCCGGGCTCGTTTATCTTTGACGTGACCCCCGTTTCTCATCTGGCCGGGACTGGAGTCCGGTCGTCATTGGACTGCACCCCGAATTGCCACCGGCCCGGCCCCACAACTCGCGAAAGCGTTTCGGCTTGCTAACGATGCGCGCAGCCGGCGTGACAGGTTACAACCTCTGCTATAAGCCTAGATCTCGCTGCATGAATCGGTTAGAATTCGAAACAATCGCGACATCAAATTCAGAGGGCATCTTATGCCGGCCGAACGTGCCAAGAAGCGAGTGAACACTACCGCCAACAACGTGCTGCCCTTTCGCAAGAAGGGCGGGCCCACGGCGACGATTGAGTGCGAAGACAATCTGAGCTTTATGCGAGCGCTAGATCCAGGCTCGATGAAGCTCATTGTTACCTCTCCGCCCTACAACATCGGCAAGGAATACGAGGAGCGTCGGAGCCAAGAGCGTTACATCGAAGAGCAAGCAGCGTGCATCGCTGAGGTAGTGCGGCTCTTGCATCCTAAAGGCTCAATCTGCTGGCAGGTAGGCAATCACGTTCAAGGAGGCGAAATTTTTCCTCTCGACGTGTTGCTTTACCCGCTCTTCAAGAACCACGGCCTCCAGCTACGCAATCGTATCGTCTGGACCTTCGGCCACGGCCTTCATTGCCAGAAGCGCTTTTCGGGTCGACACGAGACCATCCTGTGGTTCACCAAGTCCGACGACTACACCTTCAATCTCGACCCGGTGCGTGTGCCGTCGAAGTATCCCGAGAAGAAGCACTTCAAGGGACCCAACAAAGGCAAGATATCAAGCAACCCGCTGGGCAAGAATCCGACGGACGTGTGGGACATCCCGAATGTGAAGTCGAACCACGTCGAAAAGGCCGACCACCCTTGCCAATTTCCGGTGGGGCTCGTTGAAAGACTCGTGTTGTCGCTGACCGACACGGGCGACAACGTGCTGGACCCCTACATCGGAGTGGGATCGTCTGCGATCGCCGCGCTGAAGCACCAACGACATGCCTACGGATGCGACACCGACTACGGATACGTCAAAACGGCGCTGGCTCGCATCGAGCAGTTGCACGCGGGCAAGCTGCGCACGCGGCCTATGGATAAGCCCATTTATCAGCCCCCGCCGAAGAACCGAGGCGGCCAATGAAGTTCGCCGGCGCCTTCTCGCTTCACAACGGCGATGCCGAATGGGATCGCCGTGATCTGAAGGAATGGCTGACCGATTTGTTCGAGGCGCCCGCGATCCAAATCGGGGTAGGGTGCACGAGCGCGATCCGTTCGCACCTTCGCACCGAACTCACCAATGCAGGCTGGGCCTCCAACGTCCGGATCAATTCGGCATACGACCTGACGGTTACAGGCATGTCCGGCGATCTCGCGTTCCAAATTCAGACCGGCAACATCAGTCGGGCGATGTATGATCTCTTAAAGCTTGAATATCTCTACAAGGAAGAAAAGATTGCGGCTGCAGCGCTTGCGCTCCCCACTAGAGTCGCGGCCAACGCGATCGCCTCCAACGTAGCGCACGTCGAACGGGTCTGGAGCGAACTTCAGCTGCTCCACCATATCATCAATGTGCCGCTACTTCTCGTGTCGTTCGAATAAGAGGCCGTGGTGAGCAAACATAAGATTGAGGTTCAGCCTCAGCACCAAAGAACGCAAGTGATCGCGGGGCTGGATACGCAGAAGGCGAAGAAAGCGGATAATTGGTTCGTACACGAAGGCAAGAACACGCCTTTAAGCGTCATCACGCTGCCGATCGGCACGCCAATTTATCGCATGGGCAATGGTCGCACGCAAACTGATCAACTTGCCTATATCGCGGCCGCCAACGCCGCCGGCGGAGTGGGCGCGAAGGTCGGCGCGGACTTTTTTAGCGCCCATGAAGAGGATGTGGCCGCACAAACAGAGCAGCACAAGATTTTGATTAAGCTGGCCGAGACCGGCACAGATTCAATCACACCTATCATCGAAGAGCTCAGCCGCACCGGGCAGACGAAGAGCATTCTCATTACGCCGACTGGCGTCGTCGTCGATGGTAATCGCCGATTGGCGGCCATGCGCGAGCTATTCGCCAGCGGGAAGTTTCCGAAATTTGCGACCATCGAATGCGAAGTACTTCCCCAACTAACTCCAGATCAGCTGGACGATATTGAAGATCGTCTGCAGATGCGCCCTGAGACGAAGCTCCCGTACACGTGGGTCAATGACGCCATTCGCGTGCAAAAGCGCTTGAAGTCGAAGAACGAGCAACAGGTTTCTCGCCTGATGCGGCGGGAAAAAGCCGACATCAAGAAGGCGGTGCAGGCACTCGCCTTCGCCGACATCTATCTCACGGAATGGCTCAAAGCGCCGAATGACTACGCGCGCGTGGCGGACGGGCGGCAGTTTTTCTACGACCTCGTCGGGCGCATCAAGGACGAGGCCGGACCGCTGCGCGAAGTGAATATGCGCATCGCCTGGATGATGTTCGACAATCGCAAAAACCTCGGCAGCCGCGTGTACGATTTCAACAAATTGCTAGGCAATCCAGAGGTCGCCGAGCGGTTGCTGGAGCATTTTCTCGACAACGAGGACGACGGCGACGACGAGGCCGAAAGCGAGGCGAACGAAGGCGGTAACGAAGCGGAGACGCCTATTGTTGACCATGCTCCGGTGCCGACGGAAGGTGCGTCGGAGAGCGGGCCCACGCCGTCGGAGCCTGGAGATGGACTCGAGATAGATTTCGGGGAGGACGCAGCGCCTGCGTCTCCGTACACCGGCCTCATTTCCGCGTTGGACGATAAGGACCGGCGGGAAGACTTGACCGAAGATTTCATCTCGGTTGCTCAATTTGTCATCGACGCCGGGAAAGTGAAGCAAAAGGGGCAGGCGGCGCTCTCTGCCGCGAAGGACGCGAACAAGCGCTTAACAGAGCTTGATCTGACCGAGGCCGACGCGAAAACCTGGGACGGCCTTGAAAAGCAATTGGGCGCAGTCGCCAAGCGCTCAACCGAGCTCTTGGAGGCGTTGCAGGATATCCGCAAGAAGGCGGATCAAGCTAAACCCACGTGACCGGAGCGCCATCAGTCTATCTCGAATGCGGCGCCCGCGGTTCGTACGGATTGCTTACGATCGATCCGCCGCACGACACTTTGCTGGGCCGCTTTCAGCAAGCGGCCCTCAGCTCGGGTATCGATTTCCAACTGCGTCCCGACGGATTGGAAATGCCTTGGGTCGGTCTGTTGTCGCTGTTGCGAGAATTTGGCCCGCAACAGCGATCGCTGGGCTTCCAGTTTCGGCCCAAGGGCGACGAGGCGCGCGACCGCATCGCGCTTTTCATGCGGCAATACAAACAAGTCCAAGCCGCACAGGGGGACCTTACACTCACGCTGTCGGAGGATGACGTTGATCGGCGCCTAGCCGAAGAGGGTTTCACGCTTCATGCCTTGAAGTCGTTCCAACGCCGCGACCTGGCGCGTCTGCTAAGTCTTTCGAACGGGGCCAACTTCTCGGTGCCGGGGGCGGGCAAGACTGCCGTTACGTTGGCGATGCATCTGCTTACGCGCCGACCGGGGCAGCACATTCTCATCATCTGTCCGAAGGCCGCGTTTCCAGCGTGGCGCACGGTGGTCAAGGATTTCGTCGCGCCGGACGCGCCAAACGGCAATGCCGAAGAGTTCACGATTCTCTCTGGGACTGGCGAAGACGTCACAAAGGCGCTGTCCAGCGGCAAGACCCGATCTCGTCATCAATTACGACCTGATCATCAACATGCCGGATGTGATCGGCCATTATCTAGCAACGAAGCGCGTCCATTTGGTTTTAGATGAAGCTCACCGCATGAAGGCGGGCTTGGGTTCGCTGCGCGGTGCGCTCTTGCTCAATGTTTCGCCGCTGCCAATTAGGCGGGACATTCTGACAGGCACGCCGATGCCGCAAAGCGCAGCGGATCTGCAATCGCAATTGGACTTCTTGTGGCCCGGCGGCGGATTAGGCGCGCGGATTGCGCGCGGGGCTTCGCCGCGATTAGTTCTCGGCAATCTCTTCGTGCGCACAACGAAGGCCGATCTAAAATTGCCCAAGCCGAAGCGCCACTTCAAACAGGTGCCAATGGCGAAGGGTCAGATGGCGCTCTACGGCGTAGTCAAGAGCGAGTTTGTGAGGCACGCAAGCGCGTTGCGCACGGATTCGCGCGTGGACCTGCAGTCAGCCAAGCGGACCATCATGCGGCTTCTGCAATTGTCAGCAAACCCGCTGCTCGCGCTGAAGGGGATAGCAGCTGAAGCTGCTTATTTCGATCAAGGCATTTTGGAACAGGTAGTCGCCGAGGGCGCTTCGACGAAGATGCGGGCGGTCGCGGACTTCGCGCGTGAGCTTGCCGCTCAAGATCGCAAATCCGTGATCTGGACTATCTTCACCGATACCATCCTCCAAATGGAGCGTCTGCTCGCCGATCTCAATCCAGTGACGATTTACGGCGCGACGCCGACGGGCGAGCCGAGCGATCCTCAATCGCGCGAGGGCAAACTCGCTCGCTTTCATGCCGACCCTGCTTGCAAGGTCCTGATCGCAAATCCCGCCGCCGCTGGTGAAGGGATCAGCCTGCACAAAGTCTGTCACGATGCGATCTATCTCGACCGCAGCTATGTCAGCACGCACTATCTGCAGTCGATCGACCGTATCCATCGGCTCGGCCTGCCCGAGGGCGTCGAAACCAATATTTGGATATACCAGACCATGGCGCCTGCTGGTTTGGGCTGCATCGATCATTCGGTAAGTCGCCGTCTGGCGCACAAGCTCAGAGCGTTGCAGCTGTTGCTGGACGATGAAGATCTGCACGATTTGGCTCTTGATGAGGAAAACGCGGACGATCCCATCGCATGGGACATCGATCTTGAAGACGTTCGCGATCTCGTCGAAGAACTCGAGGGCAGGGCTGTCTGGGTGGAAGAGGAAGCGGGCTGATGCTCGCGCCGAGCAGGCATTTCTCCGTCAGTGCGTTCACCGCCGTCGAACTCATTCGTGCGTACAAGACGACATACAACGTCGACGCCGTGGCGGCGGCAAGCGCTCTCAATCGGCTCGACGCGTCATTTGCTGCAGCCGACGTCGAGGCGGGCCTCTCGCTCGACCAATTGCTGCCTGCCGACATCGATTTCGTAGACACCGTCGCCTCACTGCGGCGCGCGATCTGTTTTTTGATCGAGCATCATCGACCGCACTGGCGGCCCTACTGTGCCAGTGGCCGGCGCGCTCTCCTCGAGGCGCTTTCGTTGTCGGAGCTCCAGCTCTTCGACAATGCGGCGCTCACTGCGACCATTCCGTGCTTGGAAGCGCTCGAATGGTGGTATCGCCTACAAGCGCTTGTGCGCGGGCTCGAAAACTCGGCCAAGTCGCTGCAAGGCGGGAAAGCCGAAATCCTCACGCTCATGTACGAGCGTGAGCGGCTTCAGGCATTGGGTATCGGTCTGGAGCCGGAGTGGGTTGGTTTCGAAACTTTTGGCGTAGGCTATGATGTGCGTTCCTACGATCCCGGACCTTATGGACCTGTAGCGCGTCTCATCGAGGTGAAGTCGTCAAAGCGAAACCCGCCCCGAATGATTCTGACCCGAGGGGAATGGGACGCCGCGAAAAAATATGGCGACAGCTTTGTCTTTCACTTGTGGCGTTTGCCGAAAGAGGAGCGCGTAGAATATTCGGTCGCGGAGATCGCTGCGCACGTCCCCGATGACAGCGGGCAGGGGCGATGGAGCTTCTTGGAAATCGTTTTCGCATCGACTGCGCCAAACGAGACGATACCTTAGGAAGCGCAACCAAGCATGTCATGAGCCGCCAATTGAAGGTTCGAGTCCTGCCGGGGTTACCACTCAATCATCGCCGGAAACGCGCGCTTCGTGGCCATAAAATCGGAGAGGGTAAAGGAAGCTCCGCTCGACATCAGCGCACTCTATCCGCAAACGCCACCCCGCGTCGCCGCATCAGCGATCGAAGCCCGTCAGGGCCGAGACGCAACGCGGCTCGGTCGCGCAGCGCGACGAGAGCGCGGCCCGCGCGCTGAGCGCGGGCGACGCCCAAAATAAATCTCCGCCCCATTGCCAATCCCACCCCACCCATTCGTCTTTCCTCAAGACGACATGCGCCCAATCTCTCTCACCCGCTCAGAGCTCCACGCCCTCATCTGGTCGAAGCCCCTTAACAAGCTCGCCCCTGAACTGGGCCTCACCGATGTGGGCTTAAAGAAGCTCTGCAAGCGCCATCACATCCCAACCCCGCCGCAGGTTCTTCGCGACCGAGAAGGCGAGGGGCACGGAGCTGCCCGCCATCATGGTGCGCGAGGGACAGCTTGCGCTTGGTGCTGATTGCGGTCCCCTCAAGTTCGCACCTGTCGTTATCGCCGAGCCGAAGGTGCCGGCGTCGCGACGCGCGACGATATCAGAGCAGAGTGCGCTCGAGACCGAGGCGTCTGGCGTTACTTGTCTTGTACCAATTGTGTAGCGACTATTTCACTCAGATGCATCTGCGCTCCTCACTATTGTGAGCGCCCTTAATCGCGACTAGCGTTTTGGCGGGGCGTAAAGGGGAGGGAAGCAGTGGCGGAAGTCCGCCCATACGCGTTTGTTTCCCATGCGAGCGCAGACAATGCGCGGCTTCGTCCTGTTTTGATGGCGTTGCTCAGAGCGGGCGTGCCGCTTTGGTTTGATAAGCCCAATCATCCAGATATTCGCGTCGACGATGACAGTTTTGCCGGCTTCATCAATGGCGGTCGGACCTGGGCTGGTGCAATCGACGATCACGCCCTGCCAAATTCATCGGCGTTTTTGATCTTTCCGTCGAACGCTTGCCTCGAAAGTAAGCCGTGCTGGCATGAAGTCATGTGCGCCATGTCGAGGTGGCGCAACACAGGTCAGCGTTACTTCATTGCGCCGCTCTTTCTGGAGCAGGAGGCGCTAAAGCAAATGCATGACGATGTGGATTCTATCAAGGCTATCCGACCCACACGCACATGACGAGCGATAGTTGGGCGCTGACGCCGGACGGGGAAATCGAAGTCGGCCGGTTGGCTGAAGAATTGTTGAGGCGGTTCAAAGAATTTGAAGCGGAGCCGTTGACGCAATTGCGCGCGGGGTCGCGTCTTAAGGGCGACGACGCGCTTTTGGTGGATCGCCGAGAGCAGAGCGAAGGCGCGCTTTTGGCGCTGAGCGACCAGCAGATCGGTGCGCGGCGCCACGCTTTGATGTTGGCTTATGGGTTGGAAGATGAAGAGCCGCGCAGCTTTGGGCGCGTGACCTTGCCTCGGCGTGTGCTGGCGCGCGCAGATGTCGCCAAACAGGGCTCGGCGAGCGCGCGTCCGCTTGAGATTGATTGGCCGACGGCGGTGGCCAAAAACGCGCGTGACTTTGCTGTGCTGATGACGAGCGCGCTCGCTAAGGAATTGCAGGGCGCCAAGCGGGGGCGAGGCGAACTCAGTACTCTGACTTTGGCTGAGACCCTCAACAAAGAGGGCATTGCGCGCATTGCGCTGGCCCAATTGCCGCCGGCGGCCAAATCGTTTGGCGAGTATCTAAATGCGATCAAGCATTGGTGCGCGTTCTGGGACGAATTTCCGTTTGATGAGGCCATGGTCGACGGCCAAGCGACCTTCATTCCCGTTTTGGAAATTGCTTTCGTGCGAGAAGCCGAGCGGGTTCGCGAACTGACGATGAAGATCCGCGCCGCCAAGGACGGAACAATTCGCCGAGGGCTGCGCGCCAAGATTTCAGAAGTTCGGCGTCGCGCGGGGTTTGAACGTCGCTTGCGCAAATGGCTGGCCAAACAGGAGAACGCGCGTCGATTGACACGCGCGCAGACAAAAGTGCGTTTGGTGGTTTTGCCGGAATTGGGCTCCATCCGCGCTGATCATGTGGAGCATTGGCTCGACAACGATGCGGATGTGTTCGGCGAATGGGATCTGACCGCCCGCATGACGCTCAAAGAGAATTTGAAGCAGGCTTTCGTCGACGCGGAGGAATTGCCGATGCGTGATTGGGCTGAGCGCGCCCGACCTTTGCTGAAACAAAATTAGAAAGTGGGATTTGGGGGAATGGTGGACTTTTTCAAAGGCGACGGCCGCGAGGCCGCCCAAGAAATCGCGATCCGCACCGAGGCTTTGCCGGACGACGCGTTTCGGGTGCTAAAGGACCCGGCCGGATATCGTGCTGCCGCCGATACGGTGCGCGCGGTCAATGTGGCGCTCGCTCTGAAGATCCCATTGCTGGTGGGCGGCGAGCCAGGCGCGGGCAAGACTTTGCTCGGCGGGGCCGTCGCGCGTGAATTGGGCAAGGTGGGCCCGCTCACTTACGTCGTGAAGTCTACGACCCAGGCGCGCGATCTCTTCTACACGTTCGATGCGGTGCGTTATTTTCAGTCAAAGCCGCGTGAGGGGCGCGAACCTGCGCCGCGCGATTATATCGAATATCAAGCCATGGGCGTCGCCATCCTTTTGGCCCTGCCGTTAGAGAAACGGCGTCCATTTCTGGCCGCGGATATTTTTGACGAGGGGCGTGACAGCGAATTGACGCCCGAGACGGCGCGCATGCGGAGTCTTTTGCGTTCGCAAAGCCAGCGTCAATGCGTGGTGGTGATCGACGAGATAGATAAAGCGCCGCGCGATCTGCCCAATGATATTCTGGATGAACTCGACGGCATGCGGTTCCGCGTGCCGGAATTGGGGGCTCGAGACGCCGGCGGTTCCGTTTGACTTTCGGCCCATCGTTTTCATCACGACGAATTCGGAACGCCAATTGCCGGACGCGTTTTTGCGCCGCTGTGCGTTTCTTTACATTGATTATCCCAAGGGCGGAGAGCTTGAGGCGATTGTCGCATCTCGTTTGCGCGGGGTTTTCGAAGCAGGTTCGCCGCTTTTGCGCGACGTCGTCGGCTTCTACGAGCATGTGCGCGCGGAAGGACGTCTCAACAAGGCGCCTGGCACTGCGGAATTGTTGCAATTCCTGCAGGCCGCACGTGTCAATGGCGCCGATCCCAGGCGCTCCATCGCACAACAGCGCGAGGCCATTCTGCGCGGCGTGCAATTGCTGGCGAAGATGAACCACGACATTGGCCCGCTTGAATCGGCTCTAAAGAGCTGGACTGGAAATGGCTGAGGAAGCGGAGCATCGCTTCAACGTCGCTGGGTTGGATGATCTCTTCCGCTATCTGGCGAGCGCGGGCTTCAAGGTGGGCCCAGCAGGACGGACGCGTGCGGCCGCGCTCATCACTGAGTTTGTTGCGCGCGATGCGCTGCCGCTCGACGGTCATGACTTGGCGCTTTGGCTGCAGCCGATTTTTGTAACAGCGCCGGACGAACGGGCGCGCTTTGTGTCGACGGTGGAAGCCTGGGAGCAGGGGGCGCAGAGGATCGACGCGCCCGATATAGAGCCCGCGCAACCGCCTTTGGCGCGTAGAGCTGAGCCAAGCTATGAGCAATCAGAATTCAAATTGGCGTTCTGGCGCCGGATCCCGCGCGCCGCCTGGATAGGGCTGGCGCTTGTCGCGATCGGCGTATCTCTCGCGGCCGCGCCGCCCGTGCGCACGCGGGCGGCCGCATTGTGGGAAAGCTATATTGCTTGGCTATCGCCGGCGCCGCAGACGCCAAGCTCAGAGGCGCCCGCGCCCGCAGAGAGAGCGGCATCGACGCCTGAATTTGCCGCGACTACACCCGAGGCCAGCGGACTTGGCGACGCGCCAGACGTGCAGAGCGGCCAAGATGCGCTGATCGGGGCGATCGTCAGGAGCGCTGCGCGCTACGACTTCGCACCGACTCTGGAAGAATTGTACGTGTCGATGCCGAACGATGGTTCGGTCGTGTTGCCTGGCAATGTGCGCGATGTTGCAAGGACGCTTGGCGTTCCGCCAGACCGTCCTGTGCCCCTCTATCGTGCAGATTTTGCGCTTCGGCTGCTGGAAGCGATGGCGCCGGGAACGGTGCAGGCTGCGCGCGATCAAGCCGTCGCCGCAGGCCTTGGTCAGGCGCTGGTAATCGCCATGCTTGGCATGTCGCCGTCTGCGCTCTTGGCGAACGAGGCGAACGCCTCCCCAGGCGCCGAACTCTCGGCGCGCGTCTCAAGGGATGGCGCCATTATGGCGTTGGTTTCGCCCGCAACCAGATCGCCGTTGATTGGCGAAGGCGCGGATGCGATCGCGGTGGCGCTTGATGGGCGCATCCTCCAGACGAGCGCTGTTGGCACGCCGCGCCTTTCCGACAGCGCGGGACGGCTCATTCGAACTTTCGACGGCGCAGGTCAAAGTGTCGGCGCAATCGCCATGCGCCGCGATGGTCTGTCAGCGCTCATCTCAAGCGGGTCTGGAATTATATGGCGCGTCTCAGACGGCGCGCGTTTGGCGGAATTGTCGGGCGGCGACGACAGTTTGCATGCAGCAGCCTACAGCGTCGACGGCGCGCTCATCGCGACGGGTTGGAGTTCAGGCGCGATACGCATTTGGGACGCTGCGAGTGGGTCGCTTTTGACGACGTATCAGGGCAGCGACGAGGGCATCGTCAGCGTCGCCATCGACAGCGAGAATATGAAGGTGGCCGCAGGCAGCCGAGACGGCCGGGTGGCGATCTGGGATCTTGCGACCAACGCTTTGATCAATGAAGCCACGGTGCATCCCGTCTTCGTCAGTTCCATCGCCTTTAGCCCCGATGGCGAACGGTTATTAACGACGTCATTGGAGGGCGATTTCGCGCTCCTCGATAGCGCCGGCGCGGTGATTACACAGCTAGCGCTGAACGCAGATCAATTGTCCGCCGGCGCCTTCAGCCGAGACGGCGATATCGTCGCTCTCGTCACCAACACGGGCCTCGTCATTTTTGTCGACGGCCGCAATGGCGGCGCGCTTTCGCGATTTCAGGGGCCGGATGCAGAGGCGTGGGACATTGAGTTTGACCCTGCGGGCGGGGGCGTCGTGGTCGCTGCAAGCTCAGGTATATTTCGCTATCAGCCTATAATCGCGATTGCCGGACCCATAGCCCAGGAGATGAATGGAAGGGCGCTCACGAGCGCCGAGCTTGGGGCGCGTGTGCGTCGCGCATTGTCGCTCCCCAGTCCCGATGAGGCCCCACCTGGCGGTCTTGGCTACAGCGACGAAAATATCGCGCGCGCCTGGGCGCTTGTGTCATTCGACGCGGGTCTTCCGCTCAACATTGCTGATCCGCCGTGGCCCACGAGTGCTGAGCAACGGCGCGCGCCTATATGGGGTGCGCAGACGCCATGGATTGCGGCAGGCATTGTCGCCTTTGGCGCGCTCGTCTTGTGGCTTTGGTCGGCCCTCAACACACGTGGCTTCTTAGCGCGGCGTATGCCCGATGACCCGGGCAGGATTACCGATCTGGCGGCCGAGGATCGGGCGAGCGCGCAGCGTGCAGAGCTTGGACTTCGCATTGCGGCACGTCGCATGTTGGAGCGGCGTGAAGGCTTGCGCCAAATGGATATGGCGGCTTCCGTCGAGGCGACGGCGCGCGCGGGTGGATTCTTCACGCCGGTCTCGCGCGCCCATCGTCAAATTCCGGAATATCTCTTCTTGATCGACAGTCGTTCGCGTTCCGATCACGATGCGCGCCGTGCGTTGGACTATGTCGAGCGTCTGCGCGGCGAGAATGTAAAGGCCGATTTCTTTTATTTTGAAGGCGCGCCCGATCGCGTGCGCGAGGACATCGGCATGCCGCTCGTGCCGATTGAAACGATCACCTCCCAATACGCGACGCGCCGGCTCATCATTGTAGGTGACGCCGCCTTGATGCTCGAACGCGACGGCGGCGTCGGCCGCTGGGCCGATAGTGTCCGTGTTTGGGAGGACCGGGCGCTGATGACGACGGTGCCGGCGGATGAATGGGGCGAAGAAGAAGAGAAGCTGGCGACCGCTCTGGATCTCTTGGTGCGCCCCTTGTCGAGTGCGGCTTTGAGTGAGCTTCCAGGCGCTTTGCGTCGCGATGGGGATCGTGTGCGGATTGCACGCAGCGACGAGATGGATGCGCGCCCCTTGCCCGGCGATTTGCGTGAGGCTGGCCACGTCTGGACATTGGAGACAGAGCCCCAAGCGTCGCGCGTTGACGCCATGATGGGCGAGCTCATGGCCTATCTGGGTCAGGGTGGATTTCGCTGGCTTGCCGCCTGCGCCGTTTATCCCGCAATCGAGTGGGATCTGACGATGGCCTTGGGCTGGCGGCTAAAGGAAGGGGAGGCGGGCGCTGAGAGCGCGCTTATGAATGAAAGCCGGATCGCAAAGCTCTCAGAGCTGCCCTGGCTCCGGACGGGCCAGATGCCGCAATGGCTGCGTGAGCGTTTGCTGGACGAAATGGATCCAAGCGATCGCCAGGTGGTGCGCGCGTTCTTGGCCGAATTACTTGACGCCGCGCGTCAGCAGGGACGCGCCCGGTCAGGCGAAATCGCGCTTTCCTTCGTCGTTGAAGGCGGACGCGGGCGCTCGGCGCTGAATGACGAGACCTTTGTTCAGTTCTTGCTCGAAAATCCGCGCGCGCGGGACACGCGCGCGTTAGAGGCCAGCAAGAAGGTCCGAGATCTTTTGTTGCCGCCACTTGGGGCGCGTCTTTTCCGTCCGGGAGAGCTTGCGGTATTAGCAGGCGGGCTTTTGATGGCGGCGGCGGCGTTCATCGTTGCGCCGCGCCTCGGCGATACGCCTCTAACGACGGGCGCTTGGGCGCCCTTGGCCATGCTGGCTTTGGCGCCGCTTCTGCTTTGGTGGATTGCACAGATTATTGGCCCGATTATGCGTGGGCTTGGCGCTTTAGCGCAGGACCCCATGGGGGTGCTCCGCCGTCTGCGCAGCGAGACGAAGTCCCGCTCCGAGCGTGACAATCGCATTGAACAATTGGCTTCACACGCGCGGGGCGCGCGTCGCGTCACGCTCGGTTTCGTTGCTCTGTTGTTGGCGTCGTTGGCCTATGTGCTCGTCGTGCATCCGATAATGATGGCGTTGGGCTTGACGCAATGGTCATGGAGTGAGCTGGAGGCCGCGCGCAGCGCGCTTCGTCTGCGGGTGGGTGAGGCGTGGTTTGGAGCGCTCATCGCAGCGGCGTTGCTTTTAGGCGCGATGGTTGCGCTCCTATTGGCGCGTCTCTGCGTAGTCGCCGGCCAGGCTTTTCTAGACGCGTCGATCGGCGATCGAAGTGAGCTTGGCTTGCGCGAGGCGCCAAATGCAGGCACGCGCACATTGTCCTACATATTTGGCGCGTGCGTTTTCGCGGGCCTCTACGCCGTGAGCGCCAGCGGGAACCAAGCCCTTCCGTGGCTTGCGCCTGTTGCGCTGTTTCCAGGCGCCTTGGTCGCTGCTCTGTGGTGCGCTCGACGTGCGCGTATGCTTCGGCGCGCAAGATTGGGCCTGCCGGAAGCCTACACCCTTTCCAGCAAAGAAGTTTCGGTGCGCTTACGTCGACCATTGGGGCGACATATGGCGCGCGCGCTGCGTCGTCAGGGCGTTGCAGCGCACGAACAAATGCGCGGCCGCGTGCCCGGCGTCTTGGTGCATGGTGAAGAATTGGCGCCGGGCGTCGTGCAACGTGAGAACGATGCGGTCGGCCTCGTCAATGGGGACTTTGTCGGCTGGCGCGGCGAGGGCGAGCATCCGGCGTTCCAACGCTTCTTACGTGAGCTCTTGGTGGTGTTGCGCGGGCGTCTGGAAGAAGCGAGCGCGCCGAATTGGGCCGACGTCCGCCGCCAAGAGGTTAAGGCTGACCGCCAAAGCGCGCCTGCGCCTCAACAAGATACCAAAGCACCCGCACCGCGTCGGTATGTTTTTGTGGCGTTCTCGCGTCGCGACGCTCGGCGCGTAGAGCCAATTTTGCAGCAACTGCGCCGCCTCGGGGTGCCGATCTATGTTTTTGACAATATCGCGGAAGGCGAGGTCGAGATACGCAATTCGATAAGAGACGCGGCCGGTTTCATTGTTGTGCATTCCGAGAATGCAAGCCAGTCGCGCTGGGTTGAAATGGAGATCGAGACCGCGCTGCGCTACGCGCGGCAGGACAAGCGATATTTATTCGTGCCCTTCGTGTTGGACGGGGATCTGCGCGGATTGCCCATGCCTATAGCGATGTACCAAGGCGTGAAAGCCAATGTGCGCGAGGATGAGGCTGGTTGGGCTTTGACGGGCGAGGGCCGCCAAGCGCTTGATCAGTTCGCGCGCGCTGTGCAGGAGCGTCTGCGCGAATGGGAGAGGCCAGATGAATAATCGCTCTCCGGGCATGGGCCGCAAATGGCTGCGCGCGTTGGAAGCGATGCGCTGGCCGCTTGCGCTTGGGCTTTGGGGGCGATCGCGGCGCTCTCGCTTTGGAGCCATCACGGCAATTCCGTGCGCGCGCTGCCGCGCGCGGGCGCGGCCATCACGGCGCTCGCCTTGTCGCCGGATGGGACATTGGCCGCTGTGGCGTCGGCGGATGGGGAAGTGGAGATAAGCGATCTTCGCACGCGGCGAAGCTTGCGCATCGCCAATTCAACGGGCCCTGCGCGGCAAATGGATTTCACCAGGGTGAGACGCGGCGACCAGGACCATGTGGCGTTGGTGTTCGCGACGAGTTTGGGCGAGGTGCGCATTGTCGACGCCATTACGGGCGTCGATCTCTTGCGTCGCGGAGAATTGCCACGCGGCATTGGTGAGGCGCGCTATTCCTTAAACGAAGAGGTCCGCACGCTTTTGGCTGTCAACATGCGCGAAGATGGGATACCGTCTCTGCGTCTCGTCGGGCTAAACAGCATCGAAGCGTCTACGCGCGAATTGCGCGAGGGTGAGGCTGCCCCAACTTTGGCGATTGCGCCGTTGGATCGCGGCCATCTCGTTTTGTCGCTGCAGCAAACTATAACGTATTACGAGGACGACGCCCAGATTGTGCTGGTGGAGAACGCGCCGGCCAGTTCGAGGCTCAGCGCATTCAAGCTTGATGGTCGCCGCTTGACGCTTGTGGTGGGCGGGCAAGCCATGACCACGCTTTTTACCAGTCAGAGATTGGCTTGGCGCTCGCGCCAAACCGACAACGCGTGCCCGGATCAGCATGGCGCGCGCGCGAGCGACATGGGTGGCGTGGTCTTAGCTGGCGGGGCGATCGTGTGCCTTGTTGCAGAGCGCGGCGGCGACGCAGCAATCTGGCGTTTTGGGACCATTGGCCCGGCGCGTGTTGCGGCGCTGGCGGGAGACCAGGTGCTGATCGGCACTGACGAAGGCGATGTGCAAACGGCCGATCGACGAGGACGCATCCATGGGCGCCTCAGCGGTCACGGCGCCGCAATTACAGCAATTGCTGTGTCCCGGGATGGCCGACGCGCGGTGAGCGGCGCTGCCAACGGTTCGGTGCAAGTGTTCGACTTGTCGCCGACGGGGGCTCGCGTTTACGCCAATCCTTCTGCCGTCGCCCGGCGTGTGCGCGATGGAGCTCAGACGAGTTGGGCAGCGCTCGTCGATCGTGTGGCGGCGCGGGCCGACGAGCCGCGCGTGCTGGACGCCAGTACGTTCGAGGCATTGGGGCCCTTGGTTGGCGCTTGGGCGGAGGAGGGCAGGTGCGAAGACCCCAACGCACTTTTGTTCTTTGACCTTCTCTCGGGCGGCCTAGGCGTCACGCGCCTCAATGAAGGTCGCACCATTGAGAGGATAGACAGTACGACCCAGAGCGGCGCCTCCTATGGGGCCGCAACCTCCCATGACGGGCGCGCGCGTTCTTACGGCGTCACGGAGGATCGTTTGACGCGTGGCGCGCCCGATGGCGTTCGCTCTTTGGTGCGTTGTCCGGGCAACGCCTATTGGATCGACTGGCTCCAGCTCCTGCCGCAGCCTGCAATTGACGATGCGGCTGTTGACGCCTTGGCCGCGCGACTAGACGTCGAAGCAGATGTTATCCGCGCGGTGGCGCGCGTCAGGAGCGGTGGCGCTGACACGTTGGCGGCTCGCGAAGGCATCGACATCGTCTATTTCCGCCATCTCTTCTCGCGTCAAACCAACCGAGCTCATGATGGCGGCGACCAAATGATCTCCGCGCCCGGTTTCTCAGCTGATGCGGCAAGCGCGCCTGCGGAGAGACAATGGTCGCGTTTGCGCGCGGCGGCTGTGTTGGACTTTGAAGCCGCGCTTCGGTCGACCTCTTGGGGACGTTATCAAATCCTTGGGCTCAATTTTGCGTCGCAAGGGGAGCCGAATGTGCAGAGCTTCCTTCTTGCCATCGCGCGTGGTCAGCGTACGGATTTGGAGATGTTCGAGGCCTTTGTTCAAAGCAATGGTCTGGCTGATGAATTGCGCAACAAGGATTGGGTGAATTTCGTACGTCGGTTTGAGGGCCCGACCGATGTTGTGTCGCGCGCGGGTCGTTATGCGAGCGCCTATGAAGCCTTCGCGATTGAGCGCGACCCTGACGCGTTCTTGGCGCAATTGCGAGCCCAATCGCGCGAGCAATTGACCGACGCCGACTTTGCCGCCGCCGGCGCTCGCCTTGGTGTGCGTGCTGGCGTGTTGCGCGCGATCATGGATGTGGAATCGCGCAGCGCCGGCTTTGCCGATGATGGACGTCCGCTGATTATATTCTGGGCCGATATCTTCTCAGAAGCGAGTGGCGGCCGCTACGACCGCAGCAATCCCGATATCTCGCAAAGCGACCTGGACACGGGCCGTATTCGGCGCACGCAGGCGGAACGTTGGCGCCAGGTGCGCCAAGCGTTGTCGCTTGACGCGGATGCGGCCACACGGGCGATCAGTTTTGGCGCCTTTCAATTGACGGGAATTGATTATCAATCGGCCGGCGCGCAAACGCCGGCGGCGATGTTGCGCGCAGGCGCGCGGTCGGAGCGGGCCCAGCTTGAGCAATTGGAGCGCTATTTGCGCGCGCGCACTTTGGTGGATGACGCGCGCAGGCTGGATTGGTCAGGGCTTGCGTCTGCAATGGCGCGGCCGCGGTCGCAACAGGAAAGCTGGGCGCGGCTCGTCAGTGAGGCCTATGCACGTGTCAATCAGCCCGACGACGCTAGCTTCCTAGACGGGCTTGTGGCGCAGGACACCGCCCGCTGGCGCGTGCGGATATCGAACAATCAGCGTCGCTCCTTGGCGTCGAGTGGCAGGCTCTGGCGGCAATTCTTGAAGTGGAAGCGGGACGGTTGGGCGCCTTTGGCGCCGACGGCAGGCCCGTCATTTTGTTCGAACGCCACCTCTTCTCACGTCTCACAGGGGGCGATTTGATGCTTCAAACCCAGCGGTCTCGAATCCGACGGCGGGCGGCTATCCGCGCACCCAAGAGGAGCGTTGGACGCAATTGCGCGAAGCTTATGCTCTTGACGCGGACGCGGCCTTGGCGTCGGCGAGCTATGGGCGCTACCAAATTCTCGGTAACCAAGCGTCGACCATGAATATGTCGGTCCGCGATTACGTGCGACATCTGGCCAATTCTGAGCGCACCCAATTGGAGGCCTTTGTCGCATACGTGCGTGCGCGTGGTTTGGCCGACGAGATACAAAGTAAGAATTGGGCGGCGGTTGCCCGCGCGTATAACGGTCCAGCCTACGAAACCAACCAATATGATCGCCGAATGGCTGAGGCCTATGAGCGCTTGATGGCGAACCCGATCCCTTAATGGGGCGCTAGATGCGTTTCGCTGGCGCGATCGCGTAAAGCGACGAGCATGATTTGGCGCGGATAGTCGGCGTGCGGGAGCGAAATGTCGTCGGCAAACGCGTTTAAAGCCCGCCAGGAGCGTTCACCCCAGATTCCGTCCGCGGGCCCGACATCGTAGCCGAAGCTTGCGAGCAAGGTTTGGGCTTCGAGCAATTCCGCTTGGCCCAGCGCGTCCGAAGGCCTGCGCCACGGCGTTCTAAGCATGGGTTCATCAGCAATCGCACGCGCGAGAAGCGCTGTCGCAAATCCATAGCGGCGCGCGCCATTGTAGCGGGTCAGGACCTCAAAGTTGGAGAAGGTCAAAAACGCAGGACCTGCGGCGCCGTCGGGCTGCAAGAGCGCTGCGGGCATATCGTCATGATGATCGGGCGTGTCAAACGGAACGAGGCCTGCGCTGTACCAGACACGCGCTGGAAAGCGTCCGGGGCCGAAGCTGCGCGTCATGCCGGCGGGGTTTTCGGTTTCGATCAGGATGGGCGCGCCGCCTCGCCAGCCGTCATTTTTGAGATAGGAGGCGATGGAGGCGAGCGCGTCTTCAATATTATTCCAAATGTCGCGTTGGCCGTCGCTATTCCAATCGACCGCATGGGGAAGGAAAGATGCTGGCATAAATTGCGGCTGACCCATGCCGCCGTCCCAGGATGCGGATGCGAGTGCGTCTGGGGCAATGCCGGCTTCGATCATGTCGGCGAGCGCCAGCGCGTGACGCTCGAATTCGGCGCGCCGACGAGGCAGACCCGCATAGGCCAGACTTATGATGGAGCGGCGCGCATCGTAATCGAGCGATGCTTCGCCAAAGCGCGTCTCCATGCCCCAGACGGCTAAAATGATCTCGCCAGGTACGCCATAACGCTGTTCGATGGCCAAGAGGAGTTCTCTATGCGTCGCCAGGAGTTCTCGCCCACGCGCGACACGCGCGGGCGAGATGCGTGTTTCCATGTAATTCCACATCGGCGGCGTATAGCTGCTTGGCGCACGCTGTCGCGCTAGCACGGTTTCGTCTGGGCTGATGTCGGCGAAGAGAAGCTCAAGACTTTGTTGGCTCCGTCCTTCAGCGACCGCACGCACAATGAAGTCAGCGCGCCAGGCTTCGAAGGTAAGTGTCTGTGCTTGCGCCGCTGTCGCGACGCATAGGGCA
Organism: Hyphomonadaceae bacterium JAD_PAG50586_4; assembly: GCA_023242925.1. Lineage (GTDB taxonomy): Bacteria > Pseudomonadota > Alphaproteobacteria > Caulobacterales > Aquidulcibacteraceae > Vitreimonas. Next base: position 2,018,174 of record CP096134.1, read on the forward strand.
AGCAAGCTCGCAAGCGCGACAAGCACAAAGCGCGGCGACGCCATGCCGCTTCTCCCTCAAACCCAAGGAAAGATCGAGCGCACGCGAAAGGCGGTCAAGCGTAACGTAAAATACAGGAATTGGCGCTGGGCCACTTGGCGCTGGACGTCGTTCGATGCGAGCGATTTAGTGAGCGCGAATGTGGGAGGGTGCTGATGAGGTTCGATCGACGCAGAGTGTTGGCGTTAGGCGCAGCGGCCTCTCTCGCCGCGTGTGCGCACGCCGGTTCAGACACGTTTTTGGCGGGGCTCGCTGCGGGGAGCCAGACGCCGCTCTCTGATGGTGATTATCAAGCGGCGGCTGCATTATTGGAGGCGGACAAGGCTGCAGTCCAAGCTGTCGTTGAAGTTGAATCGGGAGCGCATGGCGGTTTTGGCGCAGACAATCGTCCAATCATTCTATTCGAGCCGCACGTCTTCTCGCGCTTGACGCAAGCCAGGTTCGATCAGGCCCATCCCAACATTTCCTATCGCGCCTGGGACCGGTCGCGTTATCCCGCAGGGCAGGAGGCGCGTTGGGCCCAATTGCGTGAAGCTTATGGGCTTGATGGCGAAGCTGCGCTCCAAGCGACGTCTTGGGGGTGTTTCAGCAGATGGGTCTGCATTATTCGGACGCTGGGTTCGCCGACGTGCGTGGGTTCGTGCGCGAAATATCTCGTTCGCCCAGCGCGCAATTACAAATCTGGGCGCGCTGGGTGAAGGCTCAAGGCTTGGCGGATGAAATAGCGCGGCATGCCTGGGCCGATTTTGCGCGAGTCTATAATGGGCCCGCCCAGGTGGAACGCTATGCTTCACAAATGGCGGAAGCTTATGCGCGCCACGCTCCGCGTTGATCATACACGTCGTTCGTGGGGCACATCATCGGGGCCATGTCGGGCGAGAATGGTGGTCAAGGCGGGGCTCGCCGCCTGTCGAGCGCGAGACAAATGGAAGTCGGGATGTTTGTCTGGCGTCTGCTTGCAGCAGTAAAATCCGGACGGCCTTTGGGGATGACGCGTAATCGCGTCAGCGATCGCCGCCCGCAAGGGCCGAGACGCGAGAAGCGGCTCGGTCGCTCCGCGACAAGAGCGCGGGCCCGTGCATGGCGCGGGCGACGCCTAAAATACAAAACGTTCGCTCTCAGCCCGCCCAAACTCTCGAAGAATATCTCCTCCTCAATCAGCGCGATCTGAAGCGCGGATCGTCTCAAAAGCGCGTGCGAGACGGTAAATCTTCTTCGCGATGTCTGGCGCCGCCGCTTCGGGATTCCCGACCGGGACGACATGGGTGGTCCGGATCTGAAGCCCGGACCAGTCGCCTTCATCGACGGTGCCCTCGATGCGCAGGCGTTTCAGCGCCTTTGCCCAGCGCGCGATCATGTTGGGCAGCGTGCGCCCGTACTTGCCCTCGTAATGCTCGCGCACGCCGCGTTCGGACCATTCCACGGCCAAAGTCGCGACCAGGTTGTTGTGGTCAGGAAAGTCGATGTCCTCACCTTCGAATGAGATGACATAGAAAAAGTCGCCGTCGTCTGGATAGTCCCGGTTCAGCGTGTGGCGCGTCGACCAGGCGGCAAAGTAGACGGCGAGGTAGCCGCGCACCTGTTCGATTTCGACATCGTCGACGATGTTGGGACGCAGCGGCGAACGCGGCGGCGCCTCATGCTTAAAGGCCTGCTCCACAGCGGGACGAAGCGCCTTGGCGACGCTCTGCAATTGCCTTTTCAACGACGGAAACTGAATGCCGCGTCTCTCCTCAGCTTCGCCAACGATCGGACACACAGCGCGAATGGTGCTGACAGGGACCGCAAGGCCTGTGCCTCTGGCGATGGCTGTGCCGCTCACGTGGCGGGTAATCATGCCCACGGCGCGCGCGGACTTTTCGTCATAGACGGGCGCGCCGCTGAAGCCGTCGGTGATGGTCACGGCCGTATCGACACCAGTGAGCAGCAGAATGCTCGCACCCCCGCCGCCCACGATTTTGCCGCGCGTAGGCAGCGCGTAGCGGCCAACGGGATAACCGTAGGCCGTGAACGGGCGATCTGGGCCTGAGACGGCATCAGCGATGCCGATCTGGGTGGTTCCTGCAGGTCGGCGTGCGCCGTCGACCAGGCGCAGCAGGCAGACATCGTCCTCATCGTGGAGGCAGACGATCATCGCGCTCTGCCTGCGATCAGCGCCGCGCAGATGCGTGAACTCAAGATCTATGACATCGCCCATAGCGGGGGCTTTGGGTGCGAGCAGGTCGCGCACGACATGAAAGCAGGTGAGCGCCACAGCATCGGAAATGAAAAACGCGGTGCCGGCGATGGCGGCGTCTGGCCCCAGGACGGCGCAGACGGCGGTTGAGATGTCGGCGCTCTTACTTCGTCTCGGGTGCGCCACGTGTCACCTTCATCGCTACCTTGAAATTCACTTCCCCGCTTGTGCTGGTGAAGATGAAGCCAGCCTGGCCTGCGAGTTTGAGGCCAAACTCAACCTGCATTTCGCTGACTGAATAATCCGAGAGCCCTTCGATCAGCTCGTTCAGTGCAGGCTTTATACGTTTCATCGCTTCCTGAAATGAGGGCGGGACCCCACGCAATTCGTCCTGACGGAGCCGGCTGACTTCGTGGGCGGCGATGGCTGCGCCTGCGCTATCGTCGCCCACTTCGATATAGATGACCGCTTCACTGTCATCGGCGGCCTTCATTTTCAGAATCTGGCTCATAGACATGTTCCTGTTTGAAAAATCAGACCGGGCAGCGCGGCAGAGCCGAGGGCGGAGACTTCTCACGCATGGCGGGCCACCATGTGCGCACGGCTGCATCCGCCATCGAATAGCCATGCTGGAAGAGCGCCTCGGCCTCGTCGAATTCGAGCGCCTTCAGTCGGACCTCGTGTTTTGCCGCATCGCTCGCGCCAGGCGCGACGGGTGCTGCGCCACCAGGGGGATTGTAGGAGCGCGCGCTGCCCTCGATCTGCCAGAGTGCGACGTGCTGACGATAAGCCGCGCTTGTGATGTCCGGCCGGCTGCGCTCGATCAGCCAGCGCTTGCGATTGTTCTCCGCCTGACGATGCATCATGCGAATGACGCGGCGCATCTGTGAGAACCATTGATGCGGCGGGGTGTCGTCGTCGGGGAACGGATCGCCCGCATTGCTGACGAGCAGAATGCTGCGCTCCTTCCAGATCGGCTCAAGTCCCATATTGTCGTAGATGCCCCCGTCGGCCAGCGCGATGCGCCCACGATAGGAAGCGTCCACATCGTCGGCCCATTGATGGCCGGGCGCCCAATCATCCTGGCCCATGTCGAATTCAAAAGGCGCGAAGATGGGCGGGAAGGCGGAGGAGGCTGCGATCACCTCCGTCAGCGGAAAACGCGGCGAACAGATCGTGCCAACCGAGCGGTCATAAGCTTCGCGCTTTGAGAATGAGAAGCGCGTGTTTTGCTCCATATTGGTGGTGTTGAAGATGAATTCCGGCACGCCCGGACCGGGCTCCGGCAGATCCGCCAGTGTCGCCGCACCCAGAATGCGGCGGTAGGATCGCGCAAGCTCACGCGGCGCCGACGAAAACGGTCCGATCCCGCGCACAAATGACGGAAGGTCGATTGTGTGTTCGCGGCAGAAGCGCATCAGCGGAAGCACAATTGCGTCCTGGAAATTGGTCGCAACGCCATTTGTGTCAAAGCGCAGCGCAGCCCACCCGACGGCCAGCGTCGATGATGCGATAGACCCCCGGACACGCTGGAGATGGTTTGAATCTGCGGCAGCGCGCCCAGTTCGTTCAGGCGCACCAGCGACCCCAGATGAAACACGGCCGCCTTGTAGCCCCCGCCAGAGAGCGCAAGGCCCACGCCGCCTGCAGGGGGCGGGCGTGGCTCGTCGTCGCCGGGACGTTCGCGCGGACAGACGGGCGTTGCGTCCTGCGCTGCAGCGGGGCCCGCGCTGGCGGCGGCGATAGCGCCGGCGGTGCTGAGGGAAACGAGAGCGCGGCGTGAAATGTCCTGCATGGCCGCTTCGTTCCTGTCTGTTCAAAGTTCGAGCACGCATTCCACGTAAGGGTCATTGACGCCTTCAGTGGTGTGATAATCGGTGTGGCGCTTTAGCGCCGATGTCAGCGATTCACGCGGCACTTCGGTCCCGTCATCGCCGTGACCATGCACGCCTTCCAGCGTCGACATGATGCTCTTCATCCGGCCGCGCTTCGTCTTCGGTCCGCGCGCTGTGAAGCTGTCCCAGAGTGCAATCGGTGTGGCGTTGCGGCTGCCATGATGGCCGACTTTATAGAGGTCAACATCTTTAAGCGAGGCAGCGATATCGGGCTGCGACAGCGCATAGGACCAGTTCTCCCATTGCGCATCGCCGGGGAAGAGGAGCTTCTTGCCGCCGACCTCGAACATCAGCACGAGGCTTGTATTGTTCATCGCTTTATCGAGCGTGCGCACGATGGCGTAGACGGATTCCTCTTCGGCCTGGCGCGCACGCTGGGCGATCCAGTTTGCGCTGTTCGGCAACGGTTTCACATGGCCGGGAAAGAGCGGCTTTGTCGTGCCCGCAGCACCCACCCGGTTTGAGGTGGCGGCTTTGCGCAGCCAGTACTGACCATCAACATCGCGCGCCTGATTGCTGACCGACTTCCACTGCTTTGGGGTCGGAGGTCCAAGTACGTGCAGCCTCACCCCGGGGAGAGCGCGCGCCACGGAGACCCGGTCACCTGCCTTCAGATAGTGCGCGCCAAACTGCGCGGCGTTGCCCATCGCGATGAGGTTCTCGACCGCACTTTTGTTTTTGATGTTGTCTTCGCCGAGAAACGACAGCACGCCGGCAAGGCGCTTGCCGCCTTCAAGCTGTCTGCCGATGGCGTAGCGTTCAACGGAGGCGGCGACTGCGGACATGCCCTCAAGTTCTTCGCGACGTGCCGCGGCATCCGCATCGGTGGGAGCGCGTGGATCTTCGGTCCAGGGCTGCAGCACCATGCGTGGTTTGAGGCCTGCGATGACGTCGCCGGCGCCTTTGCCATTGGCTTTGGTGGCAAAGCCGCTGATGTGATCCTTATGCCGGTGGGTGGCGATGACGACGTCCAGCCTGCCGCCGCAGAGCTTCTCGATCTCGGCGGCGACGCGTTCCTCGATCGGGGTCTTCACGCCAGCGGGTGCAGGCGGTGCGCGCGTGCTGCCGAAATCGATGAGAACATGACGGTCAGGTCCGCCCGGATACTCAAAGCGCAGCAGGAAACAGTCGCCGAAGCCGACATTGAAGGCGAACAGACGGGCGCGTGAGGGAGCGGTCACGGCCATGACTGCACACTGTCGGCGTTAGCGCCAAGAGCGCGCAGACGATGAAGCCGTGCGAACCGGCGTGCACCGCGTCCTTCGCCACCTTCGTGTACGGCGAGATAGGCGATGCGGCCGCGCTGACGCGGGGAGTCGATGCGGTTGCGCACGTGATATTTGAGCCGCCCACCTTCGTTGAAGATGAGCGAGCCGCCGCCATGCACGCCAATGCGTTCGTCCGGCGGCAGATCCTTGAGCGGCTTGAGCCCGAGAAGCGGCTTCATCTCCGCGGGCATCACGTAGATGGTCTGATAATATTCAGCGACCGTTTCGCGCAGCACGAACCCGTCAGCGCCGACGCGCGTTACAGGGCGCACATCTTTCACCACCGTCAGCGCGTGCTCGCAGAGCCCCAGCGCGCCCGCATTGTCGTAGAGAAAGCGTGCCGCCGTTTCGCGGTCGCTGCGCAAACCGTCGATGCGGACGGCGCTGTAGTCGAGCTTCTCCGGGGGCGGCTCCCAGCAGCCATTGGGAGCCTTCGATTCCGGACCTATGCCGTACGCGGCGAAGGCCGCAAGAATTTCTGCACGATAGCCATAGCGCGTGTCGTCGGGACAGGCCTCGACGTCGGCTGTGAGAAACGCGCTCAGAAAATCGCGGAAGGTAACGTGCGCCGGCGGCAGATAATCGAGCGCACGTATGATCATCCGCAGCAGGTGCGCGGCCGCTGTTGCGCCTTCTTCGGCGACGCGCCAGGCCTCCACACGCTGGCTCTTCACTGCAAATGGGCTCGACGCGGATGGGCGCAGGCGCCGCTTCCATACTTCAAGGAAGGCGACGAGGATCGGCGCGACCAGATACTCGCCGCGATCGTGCGGCTCCTCGGGCGCGCGCGCGTAGGCGTTCGGCCCCGGCGCGATCTCCAGCGAGCGTCGGAGCGCATTGCGCGCCATAGATTCTGTCGCGACGCCAAACTGTTCGCCAAGTCCGAACAGGAAGCTGTCGGCCGTCAGTGACGCCATCAGTGCGGGAAGCATTGCCGTGCCGCTCTCAGCGACTTTTCCCGAGCGCTTCAGCTGATGGAGCAGGAATTCTTCGGCGCTCAGTACTGAAAGCAGCGCGATCGCATCGGCATAGCCCTCGTGAAAAGCGGCCTGGTCAGGCGAAGAGGGGCGCGAATAATCCGGTTTCAGCGCGTCGAGAAGGGCATGGGCGGTTTCGTGCACGACAATGTCGCGTGAGAGGCAGGTAAAGACCGTTTCACCTCCATGTTCGAAATAGCCGAACATGAGCGCCTCATCGCGATTTGAGAAATAGGCGTTATCGTCGGCAAACGCATGCGGCAGGATCTTGAGTTCGTGTGTGCCGAAGCTGAATGACCACGACACGCGTCGCCCGAGCGCGCGCTCAAACTGCATCAATGTGTTGGCCGCGAGCGCATAGACATTCTGCTGGTGGAAGTGCGGATCGCCGACGAGTTTTTCAGACTGGTGACGCCGCTATAGCGGTCGACAAGACCGGGTCTGGGGGCCGCGCCATAGAAGCAGTCGGCCGTCGCATCGTAATCGACGACGCGTATGCGATGGCCGTGGGGACCGGGCCCGAGTTTTTCAGCAGGCACATCAACTGTAGTTGTGATGACACTTGTCTTTGATGCGAGCAGAGACGGATCCTGCGCGAGTACCGTGAGGCGCACAATTGTACCCGCTGGCACAACAGCGGACGCCGTTTTTCGGGTTTTCTTCGCCTTCGCCATGAGGCCCCCGCCTCAGCCGGCCATACATGGACCCCCGGCTCAACCAAGAGTTACAGCCAATGAGCCGCTGCTGCAAGCCTCAGACGCGCCGGCGCGGCTTTCGTGGTCTCCAGTGAGCGTGCGTGTCTTGCGGAAGCGGGAGCGGAGATCTCGCCGACAAGGTCCAGTCGCCTATGATGGGGTTGGCGCGAGCTACGATGTGCGCTCGTAGGCGCCGGCGCTGAGGAACGCCTCATCGAGGTGAAGACCACTCACAGCGGCGCACACACCCCGTTCTATTTGACGCGCGTCGCGCACAACTTGTCGGAGGCGGGCGCAGAGCAATGGCGTCTTTACCGCGTCCATCTCTTCGGCCATCGACCTAAACGCTGACGCCGCCGCTTGCACAAATCGTGCACCTCGGTGTCGAAACGCGGCGTGCGCAGCCCGACTGGCCGGGCCGAGCGGCTAGTGCGCCTCAGCGCTGCTATTCTGTGTGGCGACGCTGGCGGGCCGCAATGCTGTCGATACGTTCAATGGTTTGTTCAATTACAGGGAGCAATGGAATGAGCCTTTGCTCCGGCGCGGTCAGGTGCTGCATCAGGAGATGGCGCGGTGTCCGCCAGCTTTTCCAAAAGGTGGCGCGTCTGGTGGGATCGGCGCCGCTATCCAATAGGATATGGACAGCATCAAGATCGCACAGACTTGCTGCAAGGTGCAGAGGGGTGAAGCCTGCGCGGTTGGGCTTTTCCTTCAAGCGGGGCGCAAGGGCGAGCGCCGCTTCAAGAGTTTCGCGGCTTCCGGAGGCGACGGCGGCGTGAACAAGGGTGTCGCCGCGCCTGGTTACAACATCGCGGTTTGCCCCCGCCTGAGCAAGCAAGGCCATCAGGGCTGCGCCATTGCTCCGAGCGGCCTGGTGCAGTGGGTGCAGTTTCGCCCGACCTGAAGGCCAGTCGAGCGCCTGTCGCATCGACGCAAGCTGGAGGAGGTCCCCAAACGGCTGCAAAGTATGACGGCTGCGCACGCGCGTGCGTGTGAGAATGGCGAAATCGAAGGGGCGAGAACGCTGCTTGTCGGCTGCACGAAGTGTTGCGCCCTTTTCCAACAGAAGGCGGGCGATGGGCTCAGCGCCGATGGCGCCCAGCGCGATATGCAGCGGACGCACGCCAGTCAGATCGCGCGCCTCGACAGAAGCGCCGCGTTGCAGCAGGGCCTGCGTGAGTTCGGTGCGATGCAGGCGCGCCGCGTGGTGGAGGGCTGTGCGTCCAAATCGATCTTTGGCTTTCAGATCTGCTGGCGAAAAATCGTTTGGCATCTCGTCAAGCATTGCCGCTTGCACAAGAGCGGGCGTGGGCGGCTTCTTTGCCAGAGCTAGCGCTTCGCGCACGATTTCGTATTCGCCAGATTCAGCGGCGTAATCGGCGGGTGTCATGTATCGGGCATTGGCCGCCCAAAGATCGGCGCCGGCCTCGATCAATGCGAGCGCTGCTTGGCGTCGTCCTTCCTCGGTGATCGAGCGTTGTTTGCTCAACCCGGCGCGCAGCGCCTTGTGCAATGGCGTATCGCGGCGATTGTCGCTCGAGTTGGGATCGGCGCCCGCTTCGAGCAAGACCGCAACACACGCGGCTTCGCAGCGCTCGGCTGCATAAGAAAGCGCGGTGACCTGCCAGCCGTCGCGCGTATCAATCTGGACACGCGGGTCGCCGATCAATCGCGCGGTCGCCAGCGGTCGCCCGCGCATTGCCGCGCAATGGAGCGGTTCAAATCCCTTTTCGTTGCGCGCAACCGGAGACGCGCCGCGGGCAAGCAACCATTCCATGAGGTCCAGATTGTCGGCGTCGGCGGCTGCATGCAGCAAAGTTTCCCCGCGCCCATCGCGTATCGCATCGATGTCGCCACCGGTGGGAAGGAGGCGCTTTAAGGTCTCATTTCGGTGTTTCTGCACGAGCCGATGCAGCGCGGTCTGGCCCCCGTACGTCTGCGCTGCAAGATCCGAGCCTGCCTCAAGCAGGCGGGGGATGAGATCGGGCCGTGCGGTCACGGCATAAAAAAGCGGGGTGCGGCCGAATTGGTCGCGGTGGTGGTCGGGCGGCTTCTTGATTGCGTTCAGCAGCGTGGCGCACACGCGTTCAGATGCTTCGCTCGATCCTGCCGCAAAATGGAGCGGCGTTCTGCGTTTCTTTGTGTAGGCGTCAGGGTCAGCGCCTTGCGCCAGGAGGTCGTCGATGATGTTTTCCGCGCCCCAGCGCACCGCGTGATGGAGCGGCAGATAGGACTTCCAGATCGGTCTACTCAATGCCCCGGCGCCTCGTGCCTTCAGAATGGCACGTGCGATCTCAAGATTGTCGCGCACCAACGCCTGACTCCAGGCGCGGCCGCAATCGAGCTGATCTTTGCGTCGTGACGCCTCGGTGTAGAGCAACAGCATCGCCTCGCTGTGTCCGCGCGCGGCGGCCGTCTGCAGCGGCGTGCGATTGAGACGGTCAGGTATTGTGGTGTCTGCGCCAAGTTCGATGAGGCGCGCAACGGCTTCGGCTGCGCCTGTACTCGCGGCGGCGCTCAGGGGGTGCGCTGATTGCGATCGGTCGCATTCAATTGTTCTGGAAACAGGGACGCAATCAGGTCAATCGCCTCGACGCGGTTGGCGCGCGCCGCACTGTGCAATGGTGTAGCGCCTGTGACAGGAGGCGGAGGATAATCCGCCAGCGCGCGTATGGCCCCCAGCGCGCCCGCTTCAGCGGCGACCTGCAGCGGCGTGCGCCGGTCGTGTTTAGTCTCGGCGGCGAGCATGCTTTGGGTGTCAGCTCCCAGCATAAGCACGCGTATGGCGTCGACGCGATCGTTGGCGGCGGCGACATGAAGGGCGGTGCTGGTCTCATCGACCGTCCTGCCTGGATTGGCGCCGCAGGCGAGCAGGACAGCGACGCATGCGTGCGCGCCGCGATGAGCGGCAAAATGGAGCGGCCGCCAACGATTGGGGTCGGCCATGGAATCGAGAAGACCTGTGACCGCGCCGACTGCGTCGCGCTCGCCCAGAGCGGTTGCGAGCGCGGCCCAGTCCTTGTCGTTTGCGAGCTTATAGATGCGCGCCATACGCTGGGTCATGCCCGTTGCCCAATCGGGAGAGCCTCTGCGCTTTGCCTCCTGTGCGATGGCTGCATGCACAAGGTTCAGGAAAATCTCATCCGACGCTCCTGCGGCGGCCGCATGAAAAGCTGAGAAACCCGCGCCGTCGGCTTCGGCCAGACCGGCGCGATGGGCGATGAGTGTGTCCACGGTGCGCGCAAGCTGAAGGTCGACGGCTCGAACTAGGGGTGAACCACCACCTTTGGCGAGCTGGCGCGCATAACCTGGACCGAGTGCGCCCGCCAGAATATCTAATTCGGCGCAGGCAAAATCCTCGTCGCAGGTTTCAATCGCTTGCGCGGCCCAGTCGCGCGCCTCCGGCTTGTCGGCGTGGCTTGCGCATGCTGACAGCATTTGCGCCTTGAGATGCGTGTGATCGTCGGCGTTAAGGGTGGATGCGCCTTTCCAATGGGCCAACAAGTCGTGCGCCTGGCTCGCTAGAGTAGCATCAAGCGGGATGGGTTTGCCGCCGCGTTTTTCTGCGTCGCGCGAGGCGCGGACATGATTGCGCAAATGTTCGCGCACGACGAGCAAGCGACGTTCGCGTGAAAGCCAGTCGGCGGCAAAGGACCATCGCGCAAGTATGAGAGAATGACCGAGGATGAACGTCTTTTGCGCAGTACGCCGCAGCAGACGGCATTGGCGCAGGATATCGAGAAACCGGGGGTTGGCGTCGCGATCGGAAAGATCCAGAAAGACCGGCGGTCCAGGTTCGTCGCGCAGGTCATTCCATTCCAGCGTGACCAGGCGTCTCAGCGCTGCCGACATCTGCACGTCGAAGGCGGCGGCGTTGCCGAACTGAAGCGCGACTTGTTCTGTGGCCAGTCGCCCCAGACGTTCGATAGCTTCGCTGATGATGCTTTGCACGCCTTCGGGCAAATCCGCGCGCGACAGGGTTCGTGTCGGGGTTGGTTGAGCTGCGCCCTCATCGGGATCGATTTCGTCGGAAGCCCTTGGATCGGTGACTGTGTCGATGAGCACATCGGCGCGCCGATCGATTTTGGCTTCGAGGATCTCCCACAAATACAGGATGGCGAGCGACAAGAGCGGCAAGAAGGCCTCGTCGTTGGCACCGCGCACGGCGGCGAGCTCTTTGAGCAGGTCGGCCTTGAGTGCGTCTTCCAGTGCGTAGCCTGCATTGGTGAAGGCGCGCACCAGAATCTGCTCGGCTTCAGCGGGGGTGGGGTTGCCCAGCGGATAAGGCGGCGGCGCACCTTGCGCCATCGCGCTTTGCATCGAAGGCGTGTCGATCAGGCGATCGACAAATCCGGGGACCCCGATTGTGCCTTCGACGGCGATGACGGTCCAGGCCAGGTGGCGTTTCGCCAGCCCCTGGCAGAGCGCCAGCGTGTCGGCCCAGCGGTTTTCAAACGCCTTCGTGCTTCCCGCAAGTGCGTCTTCGAACTGGTCGAGCACAAGTAATGGGGTTGCGATGCGCGCGCGGTTGCGCATGTTCGACGCATAAGCCTCAAACGTCGCTAGCGCTGACGCAACGCTCATGGAGGCGCCGTGCCGGGCAATTTCCCGAGAGAGCTGCTCTTCGCCATATAAGGGCGCGATCTGCTGTAGGACCGCGTTCAGGACCGCGCTCGGAGCTAAGTGGCGATAGTCTCTGGGGCGCACGATGTGCACTGGAAACCGACGTCCACGCGCGACCGCTTGCTCATGCGACAAATATTGCGAGAGCGCCGCGCCCGCGAACGATGATTTGCCGACGCCTGGTTTGCCCGCAAGTATGAGAAAGGGCAGGCCGTTACTGGTCTCGGCCTCTAACAATTTGGTGACGACGCTGCGTGCGTCGTGCGCGCGTCCCACGATGATATCGGCATCTTCAGGCGCGAGCGGCGCAAGCCCTCGTTTCAGGGCGGAGGGATCAACGCCGTGCGAGGCGCGGCCGAACTCGTCAAAGGCCAGTTGAGGCGCAAGGACATTTGCGAGCCATGGTTGGACATAGGCTTTGAGCTCGTCGGCGCTGTTGAATTTGACAAAGCCCGTATCCAGTTTTGCGCGTCTGAGCGCATCGTAAAAGCTGCACAGGAAATTGCGCTGGGCGATGTAGTCTTCTGCCGCCTTTTCCGGGATGGCGTTGCCTTCGCCATATTTGCGGCGAAGGAATTGGCGGTGCTCGCCCCCACCGAGATCGCGCGCCTCTGCAGAGGTGCCGGTCATAAAGGGTTCGCCGCCTTTGACCAGCAGCAGCGCGTGCTTTCCGCTTTGCATGGCGTCCAGCAGTTCAAACACTGAGCCGGTCAGCGGAAATTCGCCAGGGCCTGGGGTCTTCGATACGGGAAGCTTGTGCTTCTTGATGTAAGCTTCAATCTCTTCCGGGATTGGCATGTGGTCCGGCAAAGCGGTCCCAATCCGCTCCGAAAACAAAATCACGGCAGCACTGATTTCGTCGGCGCTCACCCTGGCGAGTTGCTGTTGTGGATTCTTCGTGCCGGAAAAATCCGAATCCTTGTCTTCCCAGCGATAGGCCTTGAGCTGCGTGCCCTGAGCGACTTTGGCGAGGCACGCTTCCACAAGATTACGTTCTTCGGTGAGATCGCCGGGCGAAGCTATGAATACATATTGGCGCGCATGCGCTGCCGCTCTGACGTCCGAGCGCTCCGTTCGGCGCTGCTTGCGCGCCCAACCCAGAAGTCCAGCCAAACCCCACACCCCTTGCAGGGAGAGCAACTCGTCCGAGCGTCCCCGCAGCGTTGTCATTAACATCCAGAGTTGAGCCGGGCGCAAGCATTGTTCCCTCCAGGCTGCCGCAAATCCTTAGCGAGTAATCACTTCACCGTTTTGGAAGCGCGACATGAAAACATCGCCTCCCCAGCCAGCGGCGATGTGGCGACACTTCGTATAACTGGCGTCTATGGCCATGACCGCATGCGAGAGCCCGTCGGCTCATTGATCTCGCCACAGGCGGCGAGGATGTGGACTTGGCGCCTTGGCCCCATGACGGCGCGCGCGCCGAGGCCAAACCTGATTGGCGCCGACCATGACGCTCGCCGCCCAGCGCTGGCAGTCGTTGCAAGCTCCGCGGGAAAATCCTACCGTTGTCGATAGGTCGCGACTGTTGCGCGGCGAGGGGCGGAATGTTTCGAGCTGTCTTCATCGCGCTGGTGGCGCTGATGGTGTTCGCGCCGCAAAGCTCCGCGCAGGAGCGGTTGGCGTTGATCATCGCCAACGCCGACTATAATGGCGACAATGAAATCTTGCCGGCGGCGACGCAATTGCCTCCAAGCGTCCAGACCGATCTTGTCAATCCGACCAACGATGCGCGTGGTTTGGCTGCGCTGCTCGGCTCTGATTATGGATCGCCAACGCCGCTCGAGGATCAAGATTTCGCTCAAATGAGCGAAGCCATCGCGAACTTCGCCATGCGTGTGGCGCAAGCGGATGAAGCTGCGATTGCAGCAAGTCGACCGCGTCCGCTCGTCGTCGTCTATTTCGCGGGCCACGGCTTCGAGTTTGGCGGACAAAACTACATTGTGCCGGTTCGCACGGCGCTTCCTCCGCCCTCTCAGATGCAGGGTGCGGCGTCGGCGGCGCAATTGCGTCTCGTGGGCAGGGCAATTCCGGTCAACGACATTGTTGCGGTGTTTGCTGACCGAGGGGAGGGTACGACGCTCGTCATCATCGACGCTTGTCGCAATAATCCGTGGGCGAGAGCCGCGCGCGGAGCGCGTTCGGGGTCTGATGGGTTGGCGCCGATGGCGCAAGTCGGCTCGATTGTGATCGCACTTTCTGCAGAGCCGGGGCGCACGGCGAGTGATGGGCCTCCCGATGGAATGTCGCCGTTTGCGGCGGCGTTGATCGCCCAAGGCGCGCGGCGCGAGATGTCCTTTTGGGATGCGTATTCTCTGGTCGTGACCGACGTCATGAGTGCGACCGGCAATGGTCAGCGCCCTTGGATTGTAGGGTCGCCCGCAGGTCGCTTTTGTTTGTTGCCCTGCATGGAGCCGCGTTCCATCGATACCGAGCGTCGCGCGTTTCTGGCGGCGTCCGCCGACGGGAATATTGCAGCCTATGACGGCTTCATCGCGCAGTTTCCAAACAGCGAATACGCTTACGCCGCAAGTGTAGCACAGGGCATGTTAAGCCTGCCGGCGCAACGCCCGCCGAGCCAAGACAATGCGCCACCGCCGGTCTTGCAGGAGCCGGCGGCGACCTCTCCTCCGCCTCAACCGCCGCCGCCGCGCGAGGTCTGTCCAACCGCAAGTTTCGTGCTGTATTTTGAGTTTGAGCGAGCGACGCTACTTGAGGCCGCGAGGGAGACGTTGGCGGCGGCGCTTGGCCGAGCGCGTCGGTGCACAATAGCCGGGGTGACGATCGAAACATTTGTCGATGCGTCGGAAACGGGCGGCGCGGCGGGTGGCTCTTTCCGCGGTTTGGAACGGGCGCGGACTGTGCATTTGGAACTCGAGCGCATGGGACTCATCAACGCGGTGCGGAGCTTACGCGTGCTGGAGGACCGCAGGCTCACCGGCTTGCGGGAGCCGACCAATAGGCGCGTGGGCGTCACTATCCAATTTAGCTGAGGCCGGGTGATGATCGTCGCTAGAATTATTGCGATTTTGGTTCTGGCTGCGTCATGCTTGCCAGATGTTGCGCGCGCGCAAACCCAGCAGCGCATGGCGCTCATCATCGGCAATTCGGATTATGATTCCGACGGCGTTGTTGCGCCCCAACGCGAGCCGGCTGCCGGCATGCAATATGATCTCGTCAATCCAGCCAACGATGTGCAAGCGGTCGCAAGCCTGCTCGGAGAGACCTACAATCGCCCACAGCCGATGTTGAATATGGACTTCGACGCCATGAGCACCGCGTTGGCGCAATTTGCGGTCGACGTGTCTCGCGCGGACGCTGCTGCTGACGCTGCAAACAGGCCTCGGCCGGTCGTTGTGATCTATTACGCCGGCCACGGCATGGAATACGCAAATACGAATTATCTGATCCCGGTGGGTGCGCGTTTGCCCGCGCCAGAGGAAATGCAGAACGTCCCAGCCAACGCCGCACGCCAGCGATTGCAGGGACGCGTCATCGCGGTCGACGACGTTCTATCGCTGTTTGAGGAGCGTGGCGATGGCGTCACCGTGCTGGTCATCGACGCCTGCCGCAACAATCCCTGGGCGCGTCGCGCGCGTGGCGGGCGTACGTCCGCGGTGGAGCAGGGGCTGGCGACGATTACGCCGGTTGGATCGTTGATAGTGGCGTTGTCGGCGTCGCCTGGCGCTGTCGCAAGCGATGGTCAAGGCCAGACTCTGTCGCCCTTCGCGCAAGCTTTCGTCGAGATTGGCGCGCGGCGCGATCTCAGTTTCGTCGACGCGTTCTCCAGCATCGTCGAGCGCGTGGTGTTGACGACTCCTAACCGACAGCGACCGTGGATGGTGGGCTCTCCCTCTGGTCGTTTCTGCTTGCTGCAATGCGCCTCATCGAGGCTGTCGCAGCCCGAGATTGGCCCCGAAGCGGGTTCGCTCGAGGATTGGCGTACTTGGGTTGGCGACGGGCGGATTTATTTCGAGGTGGATCGCTTCAATCTCAATGCAAGCGCGCGCGGCGCTCGATGAGCAAGCGATTTGGCTAAACAGGTTTGACCAGGTTGACGTGACGGTTGTCGGACATGCAGCCGACGAAGGCGCGGAGGGGCACATTTCGGCGAGCTATGCCTTGGCCTTGGGCCAACGCCGCGCGGCGAGCGTTCGTGATTATCTTGTCTCGCGTGGCGTAGGCGCCCAACGCATTGAGACGGTTTCGATGGGGATAACGGACCCGATCGACGCAGACGACACTGCGTTGGCGGACGCCCGCAATCGCCGTGTCGAGGTTACACCGCGTGCGCCTCGCTCAAGCGTCACGCTGCTCGTCGATGCGGCGTTGTCTGCGCTGCAGCGCCAGCCGCGTTATATGGAATTGGTGCGCGCTACGCCGGGCGCTGTGTTTTCGGTGGGCTACACGGCAAACCAAACTTCAGATGAGACCTTGAGTACGGACGAGAGCACGTCGCGTCTTGTGCAACTCCTCAACGAGATCCGGTCGGGTCGTGCGGGTGGGGGCGTTTCCGCAGGGCCATGATGTGGCCGTCGATGCGCGTTTCAGCTCCGATCTGAGCGCTGGACGTGATGGCTGGCAGAGGTTGACGCTCACACTCACATTGACGCGCGCGGATGGCGCCGTTGTTGGTGTCGAGAGTGCGTCGATGCTGCGCAGCGCAAGCACGCACTGAACTCTGCACACAACTAGAGCGCTTGCGTCGTCGTAAAACAGCGGCATAGTCCAACAAGCGATCAGCGGGGGTAGGCGATGCGTCGTCGAGAATTTGCCATCGGCGCCTTGGGCGCGTTCAGCGCCGTGCAATGGGCGCAGGCGCAAACGAACACGTTCGCGTTGCCGACGCAGACGCAGCAGGGCGCGGTGTTACGCGGCCGTGCGCCGGTGGGGTCCACAATCCAAATAGGTTCGTTGGTGGCGCCGTTCGAAGCTGACGCCAGTGGTGATTTCATCGTGGGTTTGTCGCGTAGTGCACCCCAATCAGTCACTGTGCGTTGCACGCAATCTGGAGCGGCTCTGTCTGAAGTGGTGCTTACGGTTCAACAGCGGACCTATCTCACTGTCACGATCACAGGCACTGGGCGCACCGCCGCGGCAGGTGATCAGCAGAGCGCGATCGCACCCAACAGCGAGTTCGGCGCATTCTTTGGCGACGATCTTTTTGACGGCGGCGATCCAGAATTGCCGCAAGATGCGGGCGAGCGCGCAGGCGTGGTCTCGCGAACGCAGCAAGAGCGAGAAACGCGCGCGGCGCGGATCGCGCGCGAGGCGGCGGCGAAACGAGCCGCGTTCGCCTCGCGTTTGCCAGGGACGGGTTATCGCGAAGAATTCGTGTGGCCGCTTGTTGGTCGGATCACAAGCCAGTGGGGCGCCCAGCGCATCATCGTGCCGACGGGCGGCGAGCCGCGCCCCTCGACGCCGCATGGCGGCGTCGACATCCGGGGTATCACGGGTGCGGCGATTGTGGCGCCGGCGTCGGGTGTCGTTGTCCTTGCTGATCCGGATTATTTCTATGAAGGCGGTGTCGCCTTTATCGATCACGGGCAGGGGCTGATCTCGGCTTATCTGCACATGAGTGCAGTGGACGTTCATGCCGGGCAGTCGATCGCCAAGGGCGCCCGCATCGGCGCGGTCGGCGCGAGCGGGCGTGCGACCGGCCCGCATTTGTGTTGGCGCATGAAATGGCGTGGCGTGGATGTCGATCCGACGACCTTGCTCGGCATGCCGTCATGATCGGTCGCAGCACATCCCGCGCCTTGCCTAGACCGCGCGCTCTTCTTCAATGTCGAAGAAGAGGTTGGGTTCGCGCAACGCGGTGAAGCGCCAATAGCGCTCGCCGAACGCTTGGACGATACCGGCAAACTCGGAGAGCGGCTCGACAAGAACCGCACCGTTTCCCAATACGCGATAGATGACGACGTCAGCCGCAGAGCCTGCATCTTGGCCCACATGCAGCACCTCGACCGCCACGCCGCGATAATCGACGTAAGGTCCGGGTCCGATGGCCCGCAGGCGCTGTTTGGTCAGTCGCGCTTTCATGATCGCTTTGCGGCTCCCAAGCCGGAAGGGCCCGCGCCAATCTCGGCGCGCTTGCGTTGCGCGCACGTTAATGGGCGAGCCCGTCCTGGAGAACGCGGCGGGGTTTGCGGGCGGCAAAGCGCAGGTGACGCACGGGTCCCCGCAGCCCGTTCACGACGATGACGAGCGCTAAGCACAAGCCGTGTTTTTCCAAAATGCTGAGTTCGCAGCCTTCACCTTGTACAGCGTTGATGTCGGCAGCGATCGCGAAATCTGCGTCAGCGATCGCCGCCCGAGAGGGCCGAGATGCGCATCGCGCAGCTCGGTCGCGGCACGCGACAAGAGCGCGGGCCCGCAAAGCGGGGCGACGCCCAACTCAACCCGCCCAAACTCTCGAAGACTATCTCTTCGTCGCCGGTACTTTCAAAACCGGCACATCTCTCTCATCGCCATAGAGATCTGATCCGCTCTCCAGCGCTCCCTCACGAGCAAGGAAATCCGGGTTCGCTTCAATCAGCCGGGCGGCTTCATCCTTATCCATGGAATTTCAGCATAGCACGCAGCGGGGATGTGCAAGCTCTGCAGATGATATGCCGGACATACGTTTCGACCGCCTTCGGAGCGCCACGGCAATCGCAAGCCAGCATTCCTCAGTTGGTTTCATCCCTTCAAGTCGGGCGATGGTGGTGAAAACGGGCTCGTGAGGTGCGGACCAGGTGATGTGATCTTTGCCGTATAGTGCGCCGGCGGCGCGTCGCAGAGCCGCTCCTGGGTCACTTGATGCGGAGCCCGCGCCCGAGCGCGCGCGCAAAGCGAGTGAGGAGCGCAGACGGTGGGTGAACTTGACGTTTGACATGCGGTCCGTTGTGATCGGCGCGGCGGGGTATGAGAAACATGACAGAACCAGGCGCGGCCGATGAGGAAGCTGCTGCACATAAGCGCGCCGGATTGAGCGAGGGCTATGTCGCCTTCATCAGCTACGCTCATGTCGATCAGGCAATCGCCCGACGTCTGCAGGGGTTTGTCGAGCGTTTCCGTCACGTCGCCGTCGAGGGGCAAAAGCCGCGCCGCCTTGGCCGGTGCTTCAGAGACGAGGATGAACTCGCCGGGGAGGGCTGACGCCTCAAATCGAACAGGCCCTCGCCAACAGCCAGGCCCTCATTGTGGTCTGTACGCCGGCCGCATCCAACTCGCAATGGGTCTCGCTAGAGGTCGAGACTTACCGACGCATGCATCCAGATGGGAAGATTGTTGCGCTTTGGTTCGATCAGACCAAGCGAGACGGACGCACGCTTCCAGGTTCGCTCGGAGAGCTCGACCTCTTCGTTCCTGAGGCAGTAAACTTCGGCGAGGAGGGGCTTTTCAATCGCGCGGTCGCTGCGCTGCTCAATGAGCCCGTCGACACGTTGGTGCGCCGCCAGGAAGTTCTCTTGCGTGCAGAACAGCGACGCGCGCGCCGCACGCTCATTGCTGGCGTGATGCTCAGCATTGCGGCGATCGTCGGGCTGGGCGCGTCCATGTGGCTTGGCTGGCGCAACACGCTGGCGCGATCTGAGCTGATCGCGTCGAACGCCGCCCTCAGCTGGGATGGGCACAATGCGCGACTGGCTGGCCTGCTGGCGATTGCGGCGAGCAATGGCGAGCGGGGATGGCTGCCAGAGGCGACTTCCATCCACCCTTTGTTGGCGGATGTGCTTGGCTCGCCGACGCTGCCTCTTGGCGTATATCCCCTCGAGCACGACGTCAGTGGCGCAACCTTGAGATATGCGCCGGACGGACATCTGGTGCTGGAGCGCAACGGCCAGGCAACGCAGATTGAAGGCGCTATTCCCTACGAGCCGGCTCCTACAGATGACCGCTACATCACGTTGCAACGGGATCATTGTGTGCTTCCGCCCAGCGAAACCTCGCCAGTTTCGAGCGAAGAGATGGAATGGGTGGCGACGCCTGGGTGCCGTTATGCATTCGCCACCGATGGGTTGGGCGCTGATTTTGTGCGGATCGGCGCGACGTACAATCGCGCATCAGCGGGAGGCCGTTTCCGCGGTGAAGTGTCCTATGTCGAGGTGTCTCCCGCCGGCGGCTTGGCGACAACGCATGGCGAGGGCGGCATTACTTATGTTGTGTCGCTCCATCCATCTGAAATACAGGTCAGTCGCGCCAAGACCGGTGTCAGCGCTGTAGGGTTTGCACGCGACGATCAGTTTCTAGCCCTCGGACAGGAGGATGGCGCGGTCCGACTCTGGATTCAGGAAGACCTGCTTTCTCCGCGCGAATCTGATCTCGTTTACGGAGCGCCAATCGCTGCGGGACCGGTGCGGGCCATTGCCTTTGCACCTGACAATAGTGAGTTCGCGGTGCTTTATGCGGAAGGCGTGGTGGCGCGGTTTCGCAACGAAGTTGTCGCCGCCAACGCGAGGCGGATACATAGCGGCCGCATTCGCGATTTTCCCTACATGGACACGCCCGTATTGTTCTCGGCCGATGGGCGCGCAGCATGGGTCAGTGAGGCCGGCCTAGGGGTCGCATTTCGCGCGCGTCTGCAGCAGAACGCGGCCGATGAGCCAAACCTAGTCAATGATGCAGAGGGGATCGGTGTCGGTCGCGTCGATATCTTCGAGCAAGTTCCAGAACGTGTCGCTTTCGTTGGCGACGAGATAGCAGCGATTGGTGATGGCGAGATCTATCTGTTGGGTCGCAGCGAACGCGCTCGACTGCCGGCGCATCTGCGCGACGCCTGGATCGCTGGGCCGTGTGCTGAAGATTCCGTTCTTGTGGCTGATGCGCGCGGTCTGCACGAGGTAGAGCCCTCTGCCGGGGCGGTGCGCAGATCTTGGCCTTATCAAACAGGCGGCGTTCGCGCCGCCGCGTGCGTGCAAGCTGGTCGCATCCTCGTCAGAAGGCTGGACGCCTTGGTCTCAATCGACCGCCATGGCCGCGAAACGACGTTCCGTCGAGATCGTCGACAATGAGGATGCGGCTGCCTTTGCGATCGCCACGTTCAATGACGGCGAGAGCTTCATCGCGCGCGGTGAATCCAATGTGCTGCTCGTCGGTGACGTGCGCGGCGCACGGATAGAGCGCGTCGTGGTGGCGTCAGACGCAAACATTGTCGGATACGGGGTAACGCCGGACGGGCAGTTTGCCATAGTCGGCGCGCAATTTGGGCTTGAGAGCGCCCCGTGTGTCGAGTGGCGCTTGTTGCACTTGGCGAGCAAACGTTGGCTGCGAAGCCCCGGCAACGGCAGGCCTGGGGATGTTTATTGCCCGCGCTTGGCAATTGCAGGCGCAGGCGGCGACATCGTGCACTGGCTGGAGCCGTCGGGCGGTGGCTATTCGACACCATTGCCGTCGCGCCTGGACGCGTGGCGTCGGTTCTGCACGCTGGCTCAGAATTGGTCGTTCACGAGCGCCGAGCGGGCCGCGTATGGCTCGCTCGTCACGTCGCGTGCGCCGACACCCTGCGGGCGCGGCGCAGGCGCGAGCGCGCAATCTGAGGCGCAAGAATTCGCCGACTTAAATCCGAGCGAGACCCGACTGAGCGAACCGCATTTGGACGCGGCGGGCGATCCCCCGCAACCTGGCGATATCGGCGTTCTGGCCGAGACAGAACTTGCGCGCCCGAACGCGCCGTCACGCGCGGCAGAGGCTGACACGACCACGGAGCGCGGCGACGCGCGCGTTGAAGAAGCGCGTTCAGGCGACGTGCAGATTGGGATTGCGACGAGGTATGCGACTGATGCGGTGGCGCCGGTCACGGCAAGCGGGGAACCGTTCGACAGCGCCGCTGTGACCGTTGCGCACGCGACGTTGCCCTTACAGAGCCTGGTGACGATCGCTAACGCCGCCAACGGGCGCAGCGTGGTGGCTCGGGTCAACGATCGCCTGCCTGCAGCCGACAACGCGCCGATACTCTTGATAACCGATCGGGTCGCCGAAGTTCTCGGCTTCTCCGGTAGTTCGGCGCAGGTTGGCATACGTGTCATTGGTCGCGCGCCTGCGCCTGGCGGCGCGCTCAGCGCATTAATTCTTGGGCGTCCGGTTGAGGACGCCAGGCCGCCTTGGCGCGACGAGAGCGATTCCCAATCCATCTTCTTTCATGTGTCGCCCGGTGAACGCGTGATGGCGAGTGCTGCTGGTCAGGTGGCTTTCGCAGGCGAGTTTCGGAATTATGGCGGACTCGTGCTCGTCGTTCATGGCGACGAGTTGGTCACGGCGTATGGTCATTTGGCGGCATTCGACGTGGAGGAGGGCGACCTCATCGAAAGCGGGGATTCGCTCGGGCGCGCCGATGAGCGTGGCGCGCTCCTTTTCCAGGTCAGACGACACGCCAACGCGCTGGACGCGCTGCAATTCTTCGCCCCTCATACTCCAAATTGAACGCCCGTCGCCGTCGGTGCCGTTTCAAGCATCGCTCTGCGCGACACGTGCACTTCACGTACGATAAGCCCTACTATTTCAGTCCTCCAATGAAGGCGGACAATCATGGGGACGCAAACTTTCGAATACGCGTCGAGTGCAGCGCGCCAATCGCATGCTGTTCCGCGACAAGAGCGCGGGCCCGCGCCAGCGGGCGACGCCCAATCTCTCTCACCCGCTCGTCCTCCACGCTTTTAAGAAGAAGTCGCCGAAAGGCAAAAAGACTGCGCCCACGGATATGGACCTGATAGCAAGCCGACTGAAGTTGGCTCAGGCGGACTACAAGGCAAGATTTGGAGACGGAAAGAAGTAGGCCATGAGCGAAAAGAAGTTCACCCGAGGCAGCGGCAATGTTTTCGCCGATCTGGGCTTTGCCGACGCTGAAGAGCGTCAAACAAAGACGCGCCTAGCTCTGGAGATCAATACGATCATTGACGAGCGTGGCCTCACGCAAGCGAAGGCGGCAGCTTTGCTGGATGCTTCTCAGCCAAAGATATCGGCGCTTGCGCGCTACAAGTTGGAAGGTTTCTCTGTTGAGCGGTTGATGACCTACCTTACAGCACTCGATCGCGACGTGCAGATCGTGATCAAAAAGAAGCCGCGTTCGCGCGCCGCAGGCCGTATCAGCGTCGAGGCGGCTTAGCTTCTCGCTTTAGCAACACGAAACGTGTGTTGTCCGGCGCGCGCGATCTGATTTCCGCTTTTGGGCTCACGCAGCTCGCGTGGCGCGCCAGCAGTGGCGACGCCGCTTTCCTTTGGCGTATGGATGCGTTAAACAAACGCATGACGCGCGCCATCCGGCCCCAGATCGCCAGCATTATTATCGTCCCTGCGGGACGGTGATAGCGCGCGTTATTTTCAACAGCGTTAGATTTACCCACCCGCGCCCAACCAGGCCCGCGGGATCGGATGCGCGTGTCTGGCACTCCAGGAGAGCCGCATGCGTCACGACAATACGCGCCTAACCAATGAGCCCCAGGATCGCGGCGCGCGGCATCATATCATCGATGTTGAATGTGCGCCGGACCTGGGCATTGTCGTGCGCGTGTTGAATCTCCTCGCGACCGCGCGGGCAAAGGTGACGTCGATTGCTTCAGAGGTGGTTGGCGAGCGCATGCGCCTGCGCGTCAATGCCCGCGGCATGAGTGCGAGCCAGGGCGAAACGCTCAGGTGGCGACTAGAGGTTATGCCGGGCGTGTCCCGGGTCAGCCTGGTGGGCGGCAAATAGGTCAGCGCCGCCGCATCATTCCCAAGGCGGATATGTCGTATTGAACAGGAGGCGGGCGACCTTGTCGGCGCGAAGTTCCACATGTTTCGTCCGAAGGCGCTCACTGATCCGGGCGCGCTCGGGCGCCTCACTTCTCCTGGTGATGCGACTTCAGCGCTTGAGACGATTGCCTACGCCTGACCCGACGACCGCGAACGATGCAGCCGTGGGACGCGCTGGCGCGAGATCGTTCCGCATACGTTCCACATGAAACATGCGCGACGACAGCCTCAAGCGGGACCTCCACCGTGTGCGCCTGGGGGCAACGTAAAAGGTGAGCCCCGCGATGGAATTTCCCATAATAGCGTTCCATCGCTTCGCGCTAAGTCATTGATTTATATAGGCGCCAGAATTCGGTCATTTGATGGAAAAGTGCTTGATTTTGTTCAGTTTTTTCAGTCCTGTCACGCCGGAGGTCGCGGGTTCGAGCCCCGTCACTCGCGCCATTGCGGCGCGTCCATCCCACAAAACACGCCCGCTGCTCAGTTTAGCGCGGTGTCCTCTACGACGAACGGCGCCCGTCGAATTCTCCAGCGGATCGTCGTACCTGGAAGTGTAGTCATCGATTCAAGCTGGCTGGTTCGCCCTAGGGCACGGCCTCATTCCTCGACGCGCCGCGTGGCGCATCGGGGCGTGGACATATGGGGCGCGACGCGAATTTTGACGCGCGGATTCGGGAGGCCGACCTGATGTTGGTCGGCACGCCCGATATTGATCCGAATGTCGAAGCGGCGGTCGTGCTTTATCGCCGCGCGGCAGAGCAAGGCTCGGGACGTGCAGCCGCGCGGATCGCGATGCTGACGGCGATTGGCGTGGGCGGCGCCCACATTGGCCGGATGCGCTCGATTGGTTGGCGCGGGCCGCGCAGCTGGGCGACACAAACGCACAACGGCAGATGGGGGTGCTGGCGCCGCGACCGCGTGCGGTGGCGCGGCAAGGCGCGCGGAACCTGTGGGTTCGGCTGCGCAATGAAATTGAAATCCGTAACTTGTTTGCGCCGCCACGCGTGAAAGTGGTGTCGGATGATCCGCGTATCGTGCTGGTGGAAGGGTTCCTGGCGCCGCGTTGTGCGCACTGGCTAAAGCGGCGCGCAGAGGGGCGACTGGCGCGGGGCATGATCAACGACGCCCTGACTGGCGAGACCCGCGAACACCCGATGCGCACCGCCAATGTCGCGTCGTTTCCAATTTTGGAGCGCGACGTCGTCGTGGCGCTCTGCCAGGCGCGCGCGGAAATGGTCACCGGCGTGCCGATCGCGCTGCACGAGCCGCCGAACGTCATCAGCTACCTGCCGGGCCAGCAATTCGAGCCGCATTTCGATTTCTTCGATCCGTTGTCGGGGCATTTTGACGAAGAGATCGGGCTGTTTGGCCAGCGGGTGCTGACTTGCGTCACGTATCTGAGCCGGGATTTCGAGGCTGGCGAGACGGCGTTCCCGGAACTCGGGTTGAAGGTGAAAGGTAGACCGGGTGATTGCGTCTTATTCGCAAATGTGGATGCGCGCGGCGAACCCGAACGGCGTAGTTTGCACGCCGGTTTGCCGCCCACGGGCGGGCGCAAATGGGTGCTCTCACAATGGCTGCGCAACAAGCCGCAGGCGCTGGTCTGAGGGCGGTAATTGCAGCCTAATTTTGCTGTCAGATCGCGCATGGACAGAACGAACGGGCGCCCCTAGCTTCCGCGCGATTTCGCGGCTGCGGCGCCAGTGCTCTGGCGACGTGGTCCGATGCGGCTTAGGTGGGACACATGGGCCTCGATCTACTTGATTATCTGCCGATCCTGATCTTCTTCGCCATTGCTCTGGTGATGGGCGCGGGCTTCCTCATAGCGGCTTGGGTGGTCGCGCCGAAAAGCCCGGACAAGGAGAAAGTGTCGGCTTACGAGTGCGGCTTCAACGCGTTCGACGACGCGCGCATGAAGTTCGACGTGCGCTTTTACCTCGTGTCGATCCTCTTTATCATTTTCGACCTTGAAGTCGCGTTCTTGTTTCCGTGGGCGATTACGCTTGGCGACATGGACCCAGCACTCGGTCAGTTCGCATTCTGGTCGATGATGGCGTTCCTAGGCGTGCTGACAATTGGCTTTATCTACGAATGGAAGAAGGGCGCGCTCGAATGGGAGTGATTACGCCAGCAGGCGGCGCTGCGCGCGCAGGTGTTGAGGGTGGTTTTCCTGTGAAGGAAGACGATCCCTTCTATACGGGGCTTTCCGACCAGCTTGCCGACAAGGGTTTCCTCGTCGCTGCCGCGGACGATCTCGTCACTTGGGCGCGGACGGGCTCGTTGATGTGGATGACGTTCGGGCTTGCGTGCTGTGCGGTCGAGATGATGCAGGCGTCGATGCCGCGTTACGACGTGGAGCGCTTTGGCTTTGCGCCGCGCGCCAGCCCGCGTCAGTCCGACGTGATGATCGTGGCGGGCACGCTCACGAACAAAATGGCGCCGGCGTTACGCAAGGTTTACGACCAGATGCCAAACCCGCGTTACGTGATCTCGATGGGATCGTGCGCGAATGGCGGGGGCTATTATCACTATAGCTACGCCGTCGTGCGCGGCTGCGATCGCGTTGTGCCGGTGGACATTTACATCCCTGGCTGCCCGCCAACCGCGGAAGCGCTGGTGTACGGCATTCTGCAGCTGCAGCGTAAAATTCGCCGCGAAGGGAATATCGTGCGATGAGCGCGGAGCCGTTCCTTGCCGGAGGACTAGCCGAGCGTCGCAACGCGACAGAGCTCGCTGCTGCGCTCGCGGACACAGGTGTGCGCGCCGGCGTGTCACAAGCAGGCGCATTGCGGCTCTGGTTCGGCGAACATCTCTACGAATTTGGCTCGGCGTCGGGCGACTACGTTGTCGCTGATCCGTGCGTCAATGATCTCGACACTCTCACAGCTGAAGTTGGCCTTATGGTTGCGGCGATGGAGCGGGTGGGCGCGCGTTGTCGGTTCGAGGTTTATGAAGGCGAAAAACTCGTGTCCTATCACCATGTGACGTGGCCTTCAGCGGAGGGTGCTCAATGAGCCAGTCCCTGGACGATTTGGGCGCGCATATCGCTGCGTCGATGACGAGCGCGATCACCGGCCAAGGCATCGCGTTCGGCGAGCTCACGCTGAACGCCAAGGCCGATCAGATCCACACCGTGCTTACGTTCCTGCGCGACGATCCGCGCTGCCGTTTCACGACGTTGATCGACATTTGCGGCGTGGATTATCCCGAGCGCAGCAAGCGCTTCGATGTCGTTTATCATTTGCTGTCGATGCATCTGAACCAGCGCATCCGCATCAAAATTGAGACCGACGAAGAAGCCGCCGCGCCAAGTGTCGCTAGCATCTTCCCATGCGCGGATTGGTTCGAGCGCGAAGCGTTCGATATGTACGGCATCCTGTTTTCGAACCATCCAGACCTGCGTCGCTTGCTCACCGATTACGGCTTCCAAGGCTGGCCGCTGCGCAAGGATTTCCCGCTCTCCGGCCACGTCGAAGTGCGCTATGACGCCGAGCAGCAGCGCGTGGTCTATGAGCCGCTGAAACTCACTCAAGCATTCCGCAATTTCGACTTCCTCTCCCCTTGGGAAGGAATGACGCTTCCAGGCGACGAGAAAGCCAATGGCTGACGATCTCTCCAACGCGCCGACTGAAGAGAAGCGCACCTTCACGATCAATTTCGGGCCGCAACATCCGGCCGCGCACGGCGTGTTGCGCCTTGTGCTTGAACTCGATGGGGAAGTGGTCGAGCGCGTAGATCCGCATATCGGCTTGCTGCATCGCGGCACCGAGAAGTTGATCGAGTACAAAACCTATCTGCAAGCGATCCCGTATTTCGACCGCCTCGATTACGTCGCGCCGATCAACCAAGAGCACGCGTTCTGTCTGGCCATTGAAAAGCTCGCGGGCATCGAAGTGCCCCGCCGCGCGTCGATCATCCGTGTGCTCTATTCGGAAATCGGCCGCATCCTCAATCACCTGCTGAACGTCACGACGCAGGCGTTGGACGTTGGTGCGCTGACGCCGCCGCTCTGGGGCTTTGAAGAGCGCGAAAAGCTGATGGTGTTTTATGAGCGCGCCTCGGGCTCGCGCATGCACGCTAATTACGTGCGCCCGGGTGGGGTCCACCAGGATCTGACGCCGCAGCTGATCGATGACATCGAAGCTTGGTGCGAACAATTCCCGCAGAAGGTGCGCGACATTGAAACGCTGCTCACCGGCAACCGCATCTTCAAGCAGCGGAATGTGGATATCGGCGTTGTCAGACAGGAAGACGCGCTGAAATGGGGCTTCTCGGGCGTCATGGTGCGCGGCTCAGGCATGCCTTGGGATTTGCGTCGCTCGCAGCCCTACGAAATCTACAACGAGCTCGATTTCAAAATTCCGCTCGGCAAGAACGGCGATTGCTATGATCGTTATCTCTGCCGCGTTGAGGAAATGTATGAATCGACGAAGATCATGCAGCAATGCGTGAAGCTGTTGCGCCAAAACCCGGGGCCAGTGCTGCCGGAGAATTCGAAATACGCGCCGCCGCGCCGGGCTGAGATGAAGCAATCGATGGAAGCTTTGATCCATCACTTCAAGCTCTACACCGAAGGCTTCCACGTACCGGCCGGCGAGGCTTATGCGATGGTCGAAGCGCCGAAGGGCGAATTCGGTGTTTATCTCGTCAGCGACGGCACCAATAAGCCTTACCGCGTAAAGATCCGCGCGCCGGGTTTTCCGCACCTCGCGGCGATGGATTATCTCTGCAAGGGCCACATGCTGGCCGACGTCTCCGCCGTGCTCGGCTCGCTCGACATCGTGTTCGGGGAAATCGATCGGTGAATGGTGAGCACGCACCGCTGATGCTGTGGATCGAGGGCATTGTCGCCCTCGTGATCGCGCTCGCGTTCGTGCTGCATGCGTTTTTTGCGTTTAAGCCTGAGCATGTGGAGCATCATCCGGCGCGTGTGCGCATTGGCGCAGCGATCCAGGGGCTGACCATTGGCTTGCTGATCGGCTTTGTGATCGTGCCGCTGCGCATGCAATATATGGACGTGATCGACCCGCGTGCGGCGCCGGGCCTTTCCACGCTTTCGTTCTTGCCGGCGCTCTTGATGCTGATCGCGATCCGTCGCGGCGCGTTGCTGAAGGCGCCGGTGTTGAAGACGTATCTGCGCGCCTATCGCCGGGCGACGCTGCTGAAGGCGCGCGCCGATGCCGACAAGGCGCTCGCCAAGCTCGACAAGATCGAGGGCAAGGGAGCGGCGGCATGAGCGCGGTCGAAGTCGTCCAACGCCAGCTTGAGGCGTACAATGCGCAAAACATGGACGCGTTTCTCGCGACCTATGCGCTGGATTGCCAGATTTGCGATCTGAATGGCGCTGTCACGCAGAACGGCCGCGAGGACATCCGCGCGCGCTATAGCGCGATGTTCGCGCAATTCCCGGAGAACAAGGCGCGGCTCGTCAATCGCATCAGCCTGGGCGATGTGGTCATTGATCACGAGGACGTTGTGCGCGGCCCTAACGGTCCGCGGCTCGAAGCCATCGCCATTTACACCGTGAAGAATGGGCTGATCGCCCGCGTCGATTTCGTGAAGTGAGAAGAGCATGAGCGTCCGTCGTTTAGCCCTCGAACAGCCAGACAGCTTCGCGTTTGCCGACGCGACGATGGAGCAAGTGCGCTGGTGGATGGCCAAGTATCCCCCGGAGCGGAAGCAATCGGCTGTGATCCCGATCCTGTGGCTGGTGCAAAAGCAAGAAGGCTGGGTCAGCGAGCCAGCGATCCAGGCGATTGCGCAATTGCTGGAAATGCCGCTGATCCGCGTGCTGGAAGTCGCGACCTTCTACACAATGTTCCACCTTTCGCCGGTCGGAAAGCACCATTTCCAACTCTGCGGCACGACGCCGTGCGCGCTGCGCGGCGCTGAGGATTTGAAGGACGTTTGCAAGCGCCGCATCGGGCCGAAGCACAGCGTGAGCGCGGACGGTTTGTTCTCTTGGGAAGAAGTCGAGTGCGTCGGCGCCTGCGTGAATGCGCCGGTGATCGCGATCGACGATTATTACCACGAAGACCTGACACCCGATGCGTTAGAAGCCTTGTTCGACAAGCTCGCGCGCGGTGAAAAGATCGAGCCGGGTTCTGCGATCGGCCGCGATGCATCGGCGCCAAACGGCGGCACGAGCGCGCTGACCGATCCTGCTATGTATGACGGCTCGCTCGGTCAAAAGATTACGCTGCCAAATCTGCCGGAGAAGGTGTGAGCGAAAGCCGCCCACCTCCGCCGCTGCCGCGCACCAAAGGCCGGCTGCCGTTCGATCCGAACGCGTTTTCGCGCGCGCCGCAGAAGGGCGCGGCGGTCGCTGTCTATGGCGTGCTGACGCTCGGTCTGCTTGGAGTAGCGGCCTACATGGCGTTGGTTGAGCAGCGTCCATTGGCGAGCGGCTACGTCGCCGGTCCTGCCATTGGCGCGGCGTGGTTTGCGCTGCGGCTTTTCATGTCGCTCGCGCCGCGAGGTGGGCGATGAGCGAGCCCGACCTCGAAACGCCCGAAGCGCGCGACGCGTATCGCGCCGAGTTGCGCGCCATTGCGCGCGGTCCGCGTATGATTGGCTTTATCGTCGTGATCGCCGGCGCTGGCGTCTTGATCACGGCCAAGTCGGCGGAAGCGCCCGCGCTTTGGCTTTTGAATTTGGGTTGGGTCGTGTTGGGAGCAGGGTGGCTTATCCTGCTCTATTCCATGATTCAGCGCACCCTTTATCACCGCCGTCGCATGCGCGGCGCTGACACGCAGGACTGAGATATGCTCGCGGACAAGGATCGCATTTTCCTCAATCTTTACGGGACGCGCGGGGCGGACCTCGAGAGCGCGAAGAAGCGCGGCGCCTGGAACGGCACGGCTGATATGATCAGCGCGGGGCGCGATTGGATCATTCAGCAGGTTAAGGATTCCGGTCTGCGCGGCCGCGGCGGGGCGGGCTTTCCGACGGGCTTGAAGTGGTCCTTCATGCCGAAGGAAGTGAAGGATCGGCCGCACTATCTCGTGGTCAACGCCGACGAGTCCGAGCCGGGCACGTGCAAAGATCGCGATATCATGCGCCACGATCCGCATCTCTTGATCGAAGGCTGCCTCGTCGCCTCGTTCGCGATGCAGGCGCATGCTTGCTACATCTATGTGCGCGGCGAATACGTCGCTGAGCGCGAAGCGATGGAACGCGCGATTGTGGAAGCTTACGAGGCCAAGCTTGTCGGCAAGAACAATGTGCATGGCTGGGATTTCGACATCTACATGCACCACGGCGCGGGCGCCTACATTTGCGGCGAGGAAACCGCGCTGCTCGAAAGCCTTGAAGGCAAGAAGGGTCAGCCGCGTCTGAAGCCGCCGTTTCCGGCGAATGTCGGCCTCTATGGCTGCCCGACCACCGTCAACAATGTGGAATCGATCGCGGTCGCGCCGACGATCATTCGCCGCGGCGCCAAATGGTTCGCCGGGATTGGTCGCGCCAACAACACCGGCACGAAAGTGTTCTGCGTTTCCGGCCACGTGAACAAGCCGCTCAACATCGAAGAGGCGATGAGCATTCCGCTGAAGACGCTGCTCGAAGAGCATGCCGGCGGCGTGCGTGGCGGCTGGGGCAA
The DNA here is from genome assembly GCA_023242925.1 of Hyphomonadaceae bacterium JAD_PAG50586_4. Classification (GTDB taxonomy): domain Bacteria; phylum Pseudomonadota; class Alphaproteobacteria; order Caulobacterales; family Aquidulcibacteraceae; genus Vitreimonas. The sequence goes on from CP096134.1 coordinate 2,049,156, forward strand.
TCTGAAAGCGGTGATCCCGGGCGGTTCGTCGGTACGGATGCTGAAGGCTGAAGAGTGCGAAACCATGCTGATGGATTTCGACTCGTTGTCAGCCGCCCCGCACCGCTCGGGCCTCGGCACCGCGGCCGTTATCGTGATGGATCAATCCACCGACATGATCCGCGCGATCTCGCGCATCGCTTATTTCTACAAGCACGAAAGCTGCGGCCAGTGCACGCCGTGCCGCGAAGGCACCGGTTGGATGTGGCGCGTGCTGGAGCGCATGGCCAAGGGCGAAGCCGATCACAGCGAAATCGATCTGCTGCTCGACGTCGCCGGACAAGTCGAAGGCCACACGATCTGCGCCTTGGGCGACGCCGCTGCGTGGCCGATCCAGGGCCTCATCCGCTGCTTCCGCGGCGAGATCGAACAACGCATCGACCGCTACCGCGCCGCCAAAGGCATCCACCAAGTCCGCACGCCGGTGGCGGCGGAGTGATGAAACACTTCCTGCTCATCTACACCTACGCCCCGGACTATCTCGAAAAGCGCGCGGCGCATCGGGCTTTGCACTTGGAGAAGGCGCGGGCGTCGGCTGCGCGCGATGAGCTCCAGCTTGGCGGCGCGGTGCCGAGTGACGAGCCGCCGTTTGGAATGCTGCTGTTCAAATCCGAAACGCCGGGCGTGGCCGAGGATTTCGCCAAGACTGATCCTTACATCACACAGGGCGTCGTCACCGCCTGGCGCGTGCGGGAATGGATCACGGTCGTCGGCAAGCACGCGCTGACCCAAGTCTAAGCGCGCATCAGCGCGGCGCGACGCCGAGGCGTTCGACGCGCGTCTCCAGCGCCCGCAGGAGCGCTCTGCCGACAGGGTGTTTGTCGTCAGTCACTTGGTCGCGCACGGCGGCTTTCAACGCATCCACATGAGCGATCACCAGCGCCGGATCATGTTGCGCCAGCGCCTTGCCGCTTTCGGTTTCGATCAGGCGGCACATCGAAGCGCCGATCTGCGTCACCAGCGGGTAGCCGTAGGTCGTGCCCATGCCTTTAAGTTCGTGGGCGACGCCAGCGAGTTTCGCCAAAGCCGCAAAGCTCCACTTGGCGGTTTCAGCTTCCTGACGGGCTGCGTTCAGGCGCTCAATGTCGGCGACGAGCCATTCCTGCATCGAACCACTGAGCTCTTTGAGGGCGCTATCGGCGCGTTCGACCGCTTCGGGGCTAAACACGGGCTGGCGAAGCGTTAGGCCACGTAGGCCTTTCGTGCGCGGGTCGATGAACTCTGCGGGTTTCGTCATGGCGCGCAAAGCTTCGCGGCGCCTGATGAACAGAGCGTTGACGAAACTGCCGACCCGGCGGTCAGACGTTGAATTGTTCACGCAGGATGCGTTCGTCCAAGGCGTGGCCCTGGTCGAACAGCAGCGTCAGCGAGGTGCTGGAATCCTCGCGGATATCGACAGCGCTGACATTGCGGGTTTCCAGATTGTCGGCCGAGCAGCTGACCGAGCGACGCTCAGGGTCGAGCACTTCGATCCGCACTTGCGCTGAATGAGGCAGCAGCGCCCCGCGCCAGCGGCGAGGGCGGAAGGCGCTGATCGGCGTGAGCGCCAGCAGGCGCGCATTGATCGGCAGGATCGGGCCGTGGGCGGAATAATTGTAGGCGGTCGAGCCCGCGGGCGTGGCCACCATGATGCCGTCGCAGGAGAGCTCCGGCATCCGCACGGCGCCATCGACGATGATCTTGAGCCAAGCCGATTGCGCCGTCTGACGCAGCAGCGACACCTCGTTGAAGGCGCGCTCAACGACCTGGCCGTTGGTGGATCTCGCAGCGCGCGATCAGAGGCCGGATGCGGATCGGCGAGGCCTTCTCCAACCGCTCGACCAGACCGTCCTCCGTGTATTCGTTCATCAGGAAGCCGACAGTGCCACGGTTCATGCCATAGACGGGCTTTTTGTCCTTCAGCCGCTTGCGGAGCGCGTCCAGCATGTGGCCATCGCCACCGAGTGCGACGATGATGTCGGCCTCGGCCTCGCCGCTCTCGCCATAGGTATGGCGGAGGCGGCGCAGGGCCTCTTGCGCTTCCGGACGGGCGCTGGCGGTGAAAGCGAGCTTCATTCGGACTTGATCCTACTCAGCGCCGGAGCGTTCGTCTCTGGCGCAATATGGTTAGCCGAAGGCGATCGTGCAGGTTGAGTGCGCGAAAAGCCGGGTTTAGGCTGGTGGGGACAAGGAGGAACAATTATGGCCGACGACGCTGGTACGTCACTTAAGGGCAGGGTGAGCGCTGAGGAATGGCAGGCGCGCGTGGATTGCGCGGCACTTTATCGCTTGGTCGCGCTGCACGGCTGGGACGACATGATCTTCACGCACATCTCCATGCGCGTGCCTGGGCCCGAGCACCACTTCTTGATCAACCCGTACGGGATGTTCTTTGAGGAGATCACAGCGTCTTCGCTGGTGAAGGTCGATCTCGACGGCAATATCGTCGCGCCGACCCCGTACTACATCAATCCGGCTGGCTTCACGATCCACTCCGCAATTCATGCCGCGCGTGAAGATGCGCTGTGCGTCATCCATCTGCACACCGACGCGGGCGTTGGCGTTTCGGCGCAGAAGGACGGTTTGCTGCCGCTCACGCAAAACGCGCTTTTGGTGCTGCCGAACCTCGCCTTTCATGGCTATGAAGGCGTCGCCCTCAACCTTGATGAGCGCGAGCGTTTGGTCGCCGACATCGGCGACAAAAAACTCATGCTGCTGCGCAATCACGGCACGCTCGCTGTCGGCGTGAACGCAGCGGATGCTTTCGTGGGCATCTTCTTTCTGGAGCGGGCGTGTGCACAGCAGGTGAACGCGCTGAGCGCGGGGCGCGACAATGTTCTGATCGCGCCGGATGCGGCGCAGGAAGAAACGCGCGGCCAGAGCAAGGGGTTGGGTATGGTGTCGGGCCTGGCGTGGCCCGGTCTCAAACGCAAACTCGATCGCGAGCTGCCTGGCTACGATACCTAAGCGTCCCTGCCGCGCTCGCGCCGGCGCCCGCTGCGGCGGGCGCTTGGATAGCACCTGAAGGCGGCCAAGAGATTTGGACCAACGTCGTCGGCGCGTGCGACCAGATGAGGTTTTACGAAACGTCCGCCTATTGGGCATTGCCGGTCGGTGAGACCAATTCGTTCGTCGCCGCAGGCGGGCGCGCTTTGGATATCGCATACAAGCTTGAACGCGTGCGGCGAGGGGGCGGCGAAGTCCGGTTGATCGCCGCAACTTCGCTGCCCGCCGACGGGGCGTTCGTGAATTTCGAACTTGCGACCCCCTGGGCTCGACGGCGGCTGTGAGGGGGAGCGTCTGGATCTCACCACGGGTTACCGGCCAAAAGACGACCGGTGGGTCATGGGCCAGCTGTTCCTCGACGCGCCCCGAGATGGGGATGAGAGCGTAAAGGCGCGGTTTACGCTTTTTCGCTTTGGCGACAGTGGCCGAGGCATCCAAATTGGGGTGCGTGCGCGTACAGAGAACGGCGCCCAAGAACCTGCCATCGTGATAGGCTGATGGGGCCGTCCCGGAAATTGATCGCAAATTCCGGGTCGTTTGCAGCCACGACACAATTCATCAAAGATTGCCTCGTAAGGTTCGCTACATGTTGGGGTTTTTAAACGCTACGGCTTTGCGGCGGTGGTGGCCGCGGGCCTTGCGTTGATGACGCTGGTCGTGGCGGGCAAATCGTTATTTTCGGCGGTTGGCGAGCAGGCCAGTGCGTCAGCGCCCGGTGGCGCGAAAGGCCCTGGCGGCCCGGGCGGCGGCGCGCCGTCCGTCGTGGTCGCATCTGCGGGTATGCACACCTTCACGGACGGCCTTCAGGTATTGGGCACAGCCCAAGCGCGCGAGAGCATCGTGTTGACGCCGAAGGTCGCCGACACGATCCGTCTGTTGCGTTTCGAGAGCGGCGATCGGGTACGGCGCGGCCAGGTGTTGGTTGAAATGGCCAACGTCGAGCAGGCCGCTGATTTGGCCGAAGCGCGCGCGTCAAGCGAGGCGGCGCAGGAAGAATTGCGCCGTTACCAGGAACTCTATGATCGCGGTTTTGCCTCGCAGGCGCGTTTGGACACTGTTCGCGGCGCCGCGGACGCCGCCGCCGCACGTGTGAACGCCGGCGGTTCACGCATAGCGGATCGCACGATCCGGGCGCCTTTTGCAGGCGTTGTCGGTTTGCGCACGGCGAGCCCCGGCCAATATATGCGCCCCGGCGATCAGATCGGGACGCTCGATGATATTAGCGAAATAAAGCTCGATTTCGACGTGCCCGAAACGCGCGTGTCCAGCATCGCGGCGGGCGTTGAGATTATCGCGCGGGCGGGCGCCTATCCGGATCGTGCGTTCCAGGGGCAGATCGCCACAGTCGACAGCCGCGTCAATCCAACAACACGCACGGTGCGTGTCCGCGCCATACTGCCGAACAGCGACGAAATGTTGCGTCCCGGTATGCTGATGACGGTCGATGTCCGCTCCAATCCTCGTCAAGCTTTGGCGATCCCCGAAATCGCGATCCTCGATCAAGCGGACGGCGCATACGTCTATCGCATCACCGCGCGCGAGGGTGGGGGCCAGCAAGCGGAGTTGGCGCGCATCCAAACCGGCCAGCGTAGCGGCGGCATGGCTGAAGTGCTGGACGGCTTGGCCGTTGGCGATCGCGTTGTCACCGAAGGCGTGCAAAGCATGCGGCCTGGTCTGCCGGTGCAAGTAGCCGGCGACGCCCCAGCCGAAGCGGGCGCGTCCGAACTTCGGCCGCGCGGGTAAGCGCGGGATGACGCTCTCCGATCTTTCCGTGCGCCGTCCCGTTCTGGCGACGGTGTTCTCGCTGATCATCATCGCCTTCGGCATGATCGCGTTCACGACGCTGCCGTTGCGCGAATTGCCGGACGTCGATCGCCCGGTCGTGTCCGTCAGCACGTCCTATCCGGGCGCTTCGGCGCAGGTGGTTGAGAACCAGATCACGCGCGTCATCGAAGACCAATTGTCCGGCATCGATGGCATCGACGTCATCAACGCCATCAGCCGCGATGGGCGGTCAGGGATAAGTATCGAATTTACGCTCGACCGCGACATCGAGGATGCAGCCAATGACGTGCGCAACGCGGTCAGTCGCGCGCGCGGGCAACTGCCGGCTGATGTTGACGAGCCGGTGATCCGCAAGGCTGACGCCGATGCCGACGCGATCATTTGGTACAGCTTGGAATCGACAACGCTCGATCGGATCGAACTCACTGACTATGCCGACCGCTACGTGGTGGATCGGCTCGCAGTTCTGAACGGCGTCGCGAACGTGCAAATCGGCGGCGCCTACCGCCGTTCACTTCGGATTTGGTTAGACACGAGTGCGCTCGCTGCGCGCGGCCTGACTGTGCAAGACGTCGAAACAGCGCTGCGCAGTCAAAACATCGAATTGCCGGCCGGCTATGTGCAAAGCCAGGAGCGCGATTACCAAGTGCGTGTCGCGCGCGCGTTCCAGACGCCGGAGCAATTCCAGCGGCTGCCCATTAGTCGCTCGGCGACCGACGAGGCGGTGGTGCGCCTGGGCGATGTCGCCCGCGTCGAGATCGCGCCAGAAGAGACCCGCAGCCTGTTCCGAGGCAATCGTGTCGAGCAAGTCGGTCTCGGCATCGTGCGTCAGTCCCAATCGAATGCGCTAGATGTCGGGCGCGAAGTCAAAGCAGAAATCGACCGGATCACGCCGACGCTTCCAGAAGGGACGCGGTTTGTTCTTTCCTATGACGCCACACTCTTTATCGACCGCGCCATTCAGCGTGTCGGCCAGGCTTTGTTGGAATCGACCATCCTGGTCGTCCTGGTGATTTTCCTTTTCTTGGGCTCGTGGCGCGCGGCCTTCATTCCTGCCGCCGTTATTCCGGTGTGCCTGATTGGGGCGTTTTTGGTGATGTCGATGTTCGGCTTCTCCATCAACTTGCTGACGCTTCTGGCGCTGGTGCTGGCCATTGGCCTCGTGGTCGACGACTCGATTGTGGTGCTGGAGAATGTGCAACGGCGCGTCGATACGTTGGGCGAGCCGCCTTTGGTGGCGGCCGAACGCGGCACACGCCAAGTGTTCTTCGCCATCGTCGCCACTTCGGCTGTGCTGGTTGCGGTGTTTGCGCCGTTGCTGTTCGTCGGCGGCTATGTCGGCAGCTTGTTCGTCGAGCTTGCGGTGACAATCGCTGGGGTCGTTGTGATCTCGGCGTTCGCCGCGCTCTCATTGTCGCCGATGATGTGCTCGAAACTGGTCAAGCCCGTGAAGAGCGAAACGCGGCTGACACGCATCATCGACGGCGCGCTCGACAAACTACGCGCCTCGTACCGCGCCTCATTGGAAGCGGCGCTGCGGGCCAAGGGGCTCGTCTTCGCTGTGTTTGGCGTGGTCGTGCTGCTGGGCGGCTTCCTTTTCACCCAACTCTCTTCGGAACTCACGCCCGCGGAGGATCGCGGCAATCTGATCGTGTTCGCGCAAGCGCCCGAGGGCGCTGGCTTCGAGTACACCAGCCGTGTCATGAGCCAGGTCGAAGACGTACTCATGACTTACGTTGAATCGGGCGAGGCGCAGCGCGTTCTTGTTGTGGCGCCAGGTTTCGGCGACGCCGGCACCAGTCGTTTCTCCAGTGGGATTGCGCGCGTCTTCCTCGCCAATTGGGAAGACAGACATCGCACGGGTGCGGAGATCGAGACGGAAATCAACCAACGCCTCGCGCAAATTCCGGGCGCGACAATTCGGGCGCGCATGCAAAGCCCGTTCAGCGGCGGTGGCGGTGGCGGCGCCGACGGCGCCTCGGTGGTGTTGCTCGGCTCGACCTATGATCAAGTGGCGCCGGTAGCGCAGCGGATCGTTGACCGTATGCGCGAAAGCCCGAACTTTCAGCGCCCGCGCATGAATTACGAGCCGACTTCGCCGCGCGTGCTGGTGGAGATTGATCGCGAACGTGCGGCGGCGCTCGGCGTCTCCGTGCAGGCGATCGGCCGGACGCTGGAAGCGACAATGGGGTCGCGTCGTGTGAACACGATCACCGATCGCGGCGAGGAATATTACGTCTATCTGCAAGCCGAACGCGACGAGCGTTCGAACATCGCCGATCTCTCCAACAAGTTCGTGCGCTCCGATCGTACCGGCGAGCTCGTGCCGCTCTCAACGCTGGTGACGACGCGTACGCAGGGCGACACGGCCGAGCGCCGGCGCATGAATCGCCAAGCAGCGATCACTGTGTCGGCGTCGATCGCCGGCGATTACGCAATTGGCGACGCGTTGACCGAGGTCGAACAAATCGCGCGTGAGGAAATTGGCGAACAAGCGATCGCCATCGACTACACGGGTGCTGCGCGTCAGTTCAAACAATCCACCGGCGCGATCGTGTTTGCGTTCGGCTTTGCACTGTTGATCGTTTTCTTGGTGCTGGCCGCACAGTTCGAAAGTTTCGTCCACCCGCTGGTGATCATGCTTTCGGTGCCCTTGGCGCTGACGGGCGGCCTGTTCGGGCTCTTCCTTTTCGACTTTACGCTCAACATTTATAGCCAGATCGGCCTCATTATCCTCATCGCGCTTGCGGCGAAGAACGGGATTTTGATCGTCGAGTTCGCGAACCAATTGCGTGATGAGGGCAGGTCAATCCGCGACGCCATCGTGGAAGCCTCGGATCTGCGCGTGCGACCGGTCCTGATGACGTCGGTGGCGACAGTCGTCGGCTCGATTCCGCTGATTATGGGTCACGGCGCGGGCGGCGAAAGCCGGATGACGATCGGCGTCGTCATCTTCTTCGGCCTCACGCTCGCGACCATGCTGACGCTGTTCGTGATCCCGGCCTTCTATGATCTGCTCGCGCGCCACACCAAATCGCCGGAAGCGACGGCCAAAGAGATCGAAGCGTTCGAGCACGACGAGGCGGTCGCCCGCCCCGCCGAGTAATCAAAGCGCGATAATCAAGGCGCTGGTGCGCTTTCGACCATGAGATAGGCGATCAGATCGCGGCGTTGGGTTTCGTTGCGCACGCCCGCGAACGCCATGCGATTGCCCGGCAAGAAGGTCTGCGGGTTCGCCAGCCAATGATCGAGCTGCGCTGCGTCCCAGACGAAATTCGCGTCCTGTACGGGTTGCGAATAATTGAAGCCTTCGAGCGAACCGATCTCACGACCGAACACGCCGTGCAGGTTGGGCCCCACGCGGTTCGGCGCATCGGCTTCAATGGTGTGGCAGGAGCGGCATTGCGCGAACACGCGCTGACCGGCCTCGTAGGTCGCCTCGTTATAGGGCGCGGGCAGGGCGGCGATGGCGGCTTGCAACGCTTCGGTGTCTGGCGCGGGCGCAACGGAGGCGGCGGCAGGCGCGCTCGGTTGCGCGGAGGGGGCTGGTGGTGTGGAAGCGTTTTGCTCGGCTGCCGGCCCACAGGCGGCGAGCAAAACGACGAGAGCGGTGGAAATCAAAAGCTGACGCATACGAGATGACCCTTTTCCTCACGCGGCCGGGAATGTCCGTCGCGCTGGAGAATTGGGCAATTGCAAAGCCGCGCGGCGTAGCGCCGCGCAGATCGCAGGAACGGGCTTCCGTTGCTGCGCTGTCGCTGGCAAAAGGCGCCCGCGCCGCCTTAGCTCAGCTGGTAGAGCACCTGATTTGTAATCAGGGGGTCACAGGTTCGAGTCCTGTAGGCGGCACCGGCCTCCCCAAAAATTCGAAAATCGACCAGGCAAACTCCCCTTTGCGGCTTGTGTCGGATATGGTTAAGGCCGGGTGCGGGGCTCGCGCCTCAGGGACATCCGCGCTGGACGCGGCGAACACAGAAAAGTGGGGAAATAACATGAGCTTCTGGGATTCTGTGTTCCGCGCGATTTTTGGCTCACGTGGCTCGTCGCCGCCACCGCCTCCGCCGCCTGCGCGTCCGCCGGCGACGCCGCCGCGTCCCCCGGCAACGCCGCCCGCGCCGCCGCCGGTGGCTCCGCCCGCATCTCCGCCTGCCGCGCCACCGCCTCCGCCGCCGATGGCCCCATTGCCGCCGCCGGTTGCGCCGCTGCCGCCGACGCCACCCGCGCCACCGCCCCCGCCGGTCAACACCGCGCCGCCGCCAGCGCTCGATCCGTCCGTCGGCTTCTCGCTCGACGCGCTACGCGCGACCAACGCTGCGCGTCTCTCCGACGCGGAGATCGCAGCGTCCGCACAGCGCTTGGGCATCGAAGTGAACGTGCTGAAGGCTGTGATCAAAGTCGAAAGCGCAGGACCGGGCTTTGCTGACAACAAGCCGTTGCTTTCGTTCGAGCCGTTCTGGTTTAGCCAAGCGACGGCTGGTCGCTTCGATGCGTCGAACCCTGGCGTCTCGCAGGCGTCAAACCGCGCCTATCTGGGCGGCGCGCAAGCATCGCGCTGGACGAAGTTGAACGAAGCATTCGGCCTCGATCCCGAAGCCGCACTCGGCGCCGCCAGCTGGGGCGCGTTCCAATTGCCTGGCCGCTATTACGCCGACGCGGGCTATTCCGACGTGTTCGCGTTCGTGCGTGATATGGCGCAATCGGAAGCGCGCCAGCTCGCCGCTTTCGAAGCGTACATTTCGCGCAAGGGTCTCGCAGACGAACTCCAGCGCCGCGATTGGGATACGTTCGCGCGCGCCTATGAAGGTGAGAACGGGGCGGGCCAATACTCGTCGGCGCTTTCGCGCGCGTACGCTACGCTTGCGCCGCCGGCCACCAGCGATGGATACATCGATAGCTTGGTGGCGGGAACGCGCGATGGCCTGACGCGTGCGAATTTCGAAGAAGTCGCCGCGCTTCTTGGCTGTGAAGTCGAAGCGATTCAGGCGGTCGTGCAGGTCGAAAGCGGCTCCGCTGGGGCGTTTGCGGCCAACGGCAAGCCGGTGATCTTGTACGAACCGCACATCTTCTCGCGCCGCACCAATCGTCAGTATGACGCAAGCCACCCGACGATCTCGTATCGCTCCTGGGACGCGACCAAATATCCGCGCACGCAGGATGGCCGTTGGGCCCAATTGCGCGAGGCGTATGCGCTCAATCCGCAAGAAGCGATTGCGTCAGCGAGCTATGGTCTGTTCCAAATCATGGGCTTCAATCACGCCGCTTGCGGCTTCCCGATCCGAAATCGTTCGTCACCGACATGTGCCGCAGCCAAGCGCAGCAGCTCAAAGCGTTCGCGAATTTCGTGCGCGCCAACAATCTTGCGGACGAACTCGTGCGCAAGGATTGGGAAGGCTTCGCCGCCGGCTACAACGGCACGGGCCAAGTCGAGCGGTACGGGCGTTTGATGCGCGAAGCGTATGAGCGCTTGAAGGCGACGTCGTAAGCGAGGGCAGGGGCCGGCGATGAATATCTTTGAAGCGCTGTTTCGCTTGATCTTCGGTCGCCGCGGCGGCGGCGCGAAAGATACATCGCCGCCGCCTCCGCCGCCGCGTCCACCGGCGACACCGCCTGCGCCGCCGCCGGTCACGCCGCCACCGCCTCCGCCGGTTGCGCCACCACCTGCGCCACCGCCGCCGCCCGCGCCACCGCCGCCCGCGGAGAGTTATCTTGAGACCCTGCGCGTGCGGGACGCCTCGCCGTTACGGCGTGTGGATTTTGAGGCTGTTGCGGGTCGCCTTGGCTGCGAATGGGAAGCCGTGGCCGCCGTTGCCGAAGTGGAATCAGGACCACTCGGCGGCTTTGGTGCGGATGGCCGCCCGGTGATCTTGTTTGAGCGCCACCTCTTCTCGCGCAAAACCAGCTCGCGCTTCGACGCCTCGCACCCGACGGTCTCCAACCGAACGCCCGGGGGATATCCGCGCACGCAAGCTGAACGCTGGGCGCAGCTGACGCAGGCTTACGCGCTCGACGCCGAGGCGGCGCTGGCGAGCGCGAGCTATGGTCGCTTTCAAGTGCTCGGTCAGAACTATCCCAACCTCTCGATGCCGAACGCACACGAATACGTTTCGAAACTGGCGCGGTCGGAGCGCGATCAGCTGGAAGCGTTCGAAGGCTTCATTCGGGCCAACAGCTTGGCCGATGAGCTGCAGCGCAAGGACTGGACGGGCTTCGCCAGTCGCTACAATGGGCCGGGCTACGCGGCCAACCAATACGACACCAAGATGGCGCAGGCCTACGCGCGCATCAAAGCCAACCCGGCCGCGATCGCCTAAGCGGCGGACCGCCGGCTTCTAGCCGCCATCCTGCCGCGTGATCTGAACGAGCCGGCTGGAAGCGGGCGGTCCGATATTGCGTAGGGGGCGTCGAACGCCCTACATGCGAGCATCATGGCTCGCTTTCTCATCACGTCCGCGCTTCCTTACATCAACGGCATCAAGCACTTGGGCAATCTCGCCGGCTCGATGCTGCCGGCCGACATTCATGCGCGTTTTCGTCGCCTGCAGGGCCACGAGGTCTTGTTCATTTGCGCCACGGACGAACACGGCACGCCGGCTGAACTCGCCGCGGCCGAAGCCGGCCAGGACGTGCGCACCTATTGCGACGTGCAATACGAAGTGCAGAAGGCCGCGTGCGAGGGTTTTCGGCTCTCGTTCGATCATTTTGGCCGTTCGTCCAATCCGCCGAACCATCAGCTGACGCAGCATTTCGCTGAGGTGTTGGAGAAGAACGGCCTGATCGAAGAGCGCGTCACCAAGCAAATCTATTCTATCGACGACAAGCGCTTCCTGCCGGATCGCTATGTCGAAGGCACCTGCCCCAATTGCGGTTTCGAGCGCGCGCGCGGCGATCAATGCGACAATTGCGGCACGCTGCTTGATCCGACCGAACTCAAGAATCCGCGCTCAAAAATTTCGGGTTCCGCTAATCTCGAAGCGCGCGACACGGCGCACCTCTTCTTGAAGCAGCCGCTGATGCAAGATCGCGTGCGCGCATGGGTCGATCAATCGAACGATTGGCCATCTTTGGCGCGCTCGATTGCCTACAAATGGCTCGATGAAGGCCTGATCGACCGCTCGATCACGCGCGACCTCGCGTGGGGCATCAAAGTGATGAAGGACGGCAAAATCCGTCCGGGCTTTGACAATAAGGTTTTCTACGTCTGGTTTGATGCGCCGATCGAATATATGGGCGCGAGCGTTGAGTGGTCGCAAGCGAATGCCGGCGCTGATTGGGAGCGCTGGTGGCGCACCGACAAAGGCGCGCACGACGTCACCTATGTCGAATTCATGGGAAAGGATAACGTCGCCTTCCACACCGTAAGTTTCCCGGTGACGATCATGGGTTCAGGGGAACCGTGGAAGCTGGTGGATCGCCTGAAGGCGTTCAATTGGGTCACGTGGTACGGCGGCAAATTCTCGACCAGCGAGAAGCGCGGCATCTTCATGGACCAAGCGCTTGATCTGCTGCCGAGCGATTATTGGCGTTGGTATTTGATGGCGAACGCGCCCGAGAGCGCGGACGCGGCGTTCACGCTCGAGCAATTCCAACAAACCATCAACGCCGACCTCGCCAACGTGTTCGGCAATTTCGTGAACCGCATCACGCGCTTTGCGGCGTCGAAGTTCGATTCCAAAGTGCCGGACGGCGGCGCATGGGGAGACCACGAGGAAAAGCTCGCCAACGAATTCGCCGAACGCTTGGCATCGCTCACGCAATTCCACGACCAGATGGAATTCCGCAAAGCCGCGGCCGAACTCCGCGCCATCTGGGTCGCGGGCAACGAATATCTCCAAGTTGCCGCGCCCTGGACGGCGTTCAAAACTGATCCGGAAAAAGCGGCCGTCGGCGTGCGCACCGGCCTCAACGCTTGCGCGCTGTTCGCCATTCTCGCGCAGCCCTTCATCCCTGACGCGGCCAAGATTGTGCTCGACGCGATCGGCGTGCCTGAGAAAAACCGCATGTGGCCAACGCCGGATGATCGCAGCGTGTGGGACGCGCTGCCGCGTGGCCTCCAATTCACGCCGCCGGATGTTCTCTTCAAGAAAATCGAAGACGAGCAGGTCGCGGAATGGACCGAGCGTTTCGGGGGCGGTGCTTGAGCGCTGTGGCGTCCAACCTGATCGCTAACGACTTGCTGGACGAGCGGATGCTCGCGCGGGCGCGCGATGTGCTGGCGAAGACTGGGCGGCTGCATTTGCCCGGCGTGCTCCAGCCCTTGGCGGCGCAAGCGCTGTTGCAGGAAAGCGAGATGCTGGATTGGCGGCTCGTGTTTCAGGGCAAACAGGGCGGCTATGATCTAAAGAGCGCGGATGTCGCTGCGCTCGACGTCAGTAAGCGTCACCAATTACTGGACCTGATCCATGCGCAGGCAACCGATGAGTTTCAGTATCTCTTCGACTCTTTCCGCGTCAGCGATGAGGTCGATTCCGGCCGCTATGTGAACGGTCAGATGGCCGATTTGTACCGCTGGCTCAATTCCGAGGCCGGCCTCCAATTTCTTCGGAAACTCACAGGCGATGAACGCTGCGCCTATGTGGACGCCCAGGCGACGCGCTATCGGCCCGGCCACTTCCTCACGCAGCACGATGATCACGCCGAGGGCAAAGATCGCCTATTCGCCTACGTGCTCAACCTGACGCCGCAATGGATAGCCGATTGGGGCGGCCTGCTCATGTTCCTGACCGACGACGGACACGTCGCCGAGGCTTACACACCGCGCTGGAACGCCTTGAATATTCTCAAAGTCCCCCAGCCGCACGCGGTCAGCGTGGTGGCGCCTTCGCGCGCGGCGCGCGGCACTCGATTACAGGTTGGATCTCGATCCCGCCGGCCCTAGCCGCGTCTGGACGACCCGGGCTTTCCCTTTTACCAATTAAGGATCGGCCGATGGGGATGGCCGGGCAGGGGGCGTCGCATGGAGCTCGTGGATCAGGCCGTCGCGTATCTGCGCGAGGGGTTCGCCAACATCAACAACCCGAAGGGGCTGCTCATCGCGCTTGCCGCGACGCTGTTCCTCGGCTCCTGGAAGCAATGGTTTCCGATTTCGCTTGTGGCTGTGATCGTGCACATCGCCATCGAACAGCTGGCGCCGGTGCTCGCGGGTGAGGGCGGCGCGGTGGTGCTGCCCGACCTGATGAGCGAAGATTTTTGGACGCGCGCGCTTGTGCTGTTGCTCGGCTATCTCGTGATCATCGGCATCTTCTTCTTCGTGAAGCGCTTGATCTTCCGGGGCGGTGGCGGCGCGCACTAAGCTCTGCTGCGGCGCGCTTCATACAACGCGACAGCGGCCGCCGCAGACACGTTCAAGCTTTCCATGATAGGCGCAATCGGGATACGCGCACGCTTTTCGCATGCTTCGGCGACGGCGGGGCGCAAGCCTTTGCCTTCAGCACCGAGCACGAGGGCGACGGGACGTTTGTCATTTAGCGCTTCTTCGAGGGTGAGTTCAGCTTCGCCCTCAAGCGCCACGGTGATGTAGCCGAGCGAGCGTAACGTTTCGATTGCGCGACCGAGATTGACTGCGCGCACGTGCGGCACGAGTTCGATGGCGCCGGCGGCGGCCTTGGCGAGCACTCCGGTCAGCGGCGGTGATTTGCGATCCTGCAACACGATCGCGCGCGCACCGAACGCCACAGCGGAGCGGAACGCTGCGCCCACATTTTGTGGATCGGTCACGCCGTCGAGCACGAGCACGCTGCGGCCGTCGGGCGGGCCTGCCGCCGCTTCAAGCGAGACCGGTTCAATCGGGTGCGCGCGGACCGCCAGCCCCTGGTGTACGGCGCCGGGCGGCAACATGCCGTCGATCGCGTCGGGCTCAAGGATTTGCGGTCTGATGTTTTCGGGCAGACGGGAAGCAGCGTTCTTGGTGGCGACGATGCGCTCAATCCGCCGCGCTGGATTCGCTATTGCCGCGAGCGACGCGTGCACGCCCCAAACCCAGGACGGGCCGCCAAACTCTTCCTCAAACTGCCGGCGCGGCAGTTTATCTTCGGGAATGCCGTGGGCGGGACGTTGAGATGGTGGCGGACGCTTGTTCAAGGCTGGCTCCTATGGTCCGCCTTCGCCCGAGTGGGCTTCGGCGAGACAGCCTTCGCGCGATCTAGAGTGGGATTTGGCTTGCCCAGCCATAGCGCGAAGCGCGAAGGCTGGTGGAAGGGGCTGGATCTCGAACCAGCGTACGCTCGCGCGGGCAGATTTACAGTCTGCTGCCATTAACCACTCGGCCACCCTTCCAGCCGGAGCGCGGCTTCTAGCGGGCATGTTCGCGGTGTTCAAGCGCTGAAGGTGCGGCGGAAGCGCTTGGAGCGGGTAGAGGGAATCGAACCCTCGTCTTCAGCTTGGAAGGCTGCGGCTCTACCATTGAGCTATACCCGCGAGCGGACCGCCAGATAGCCGGTTAGCCTCGTTTAGTCGAGCGGCCGAGGCCTGCAGGTTCTGAGGCATTTTTCGGCGCCCGCGCGAACCTGTGACAATTCTTACACGCTGACATTGCCCGCGCCTCGGTTTCGCGAAATGGTGGGGTGCTCGGGGGAGCTGAGGGTCGGGGGAGGCGGTCATGCCGCTATCGAGAGCGATGCCTCGCATTTGGGTCGGTGCAGCCGCGCTGGCGGTGTTTGTGTGCGCCGCCGCCACCGCCTGGTCGCAATCCAGCACCGCGCGCATGCCGCGCGAGATCAGCAGCGGCGCGCGTGAGATGGTCG
This sequence comes from Hyphomonadaceae bacterium JAD_PAG50586_4, assembly GCA_023242925.1. Classification (GTDB taxonomy): domain Bacteria; phylum Pseudomonadota; class Alphaproteobacteria; order Caulobacterales; family Aquidulcibacteraceae; genus Vitreimonas. Next base: position 2,064,704 of record CP096134.1, read on the forward strand.
TGCAACGCGTCGAATCCGAAGTTTCCCAGGCAGAGGTGTTGGCTGCGGTTCAGGCCCAGCTTGACCGCGAGACGATGTGTTTTCCGTGGCCCAGTGTGTGGCTCGACCCGGCCCAGCGCCGGCGCGTTTTCATCGTGCGGTTCGATTTGATGGAGCGCGATTGGGGCGCGGAGGTCACGGCGCGGACGCGTGCGCGGATCAACGAGTTCGTTGAAATGGGCGTTCTGGTGGCGCGCGAGCAATCCGATATCGGCCCGGGCGTGATTGAATACCGGCTCACGCGCTTGGGTGACGAGCGCTTAGTGGGTTCACCCAATAGCGGCCGGATGTCTTTCTGCATGCCGTCCGAGCGCCGCGTGCTTGAAGTGCTTGAGACGCAATTTGGCGATTATCCGTGCGGGACGCTGCAGGCGCGCTTCCGCCATGTCGCTGACGCTTGGCCGAGTTGGGCGCGCGCGCAATCAATTCAGACGCGGATCAATGACACGTGGGGAATAATTGGCTCGCCCGGCGAGGGCGCGGTGTCCATGAGCCGGCAATGGTTCAGCGATGATCCGCCAGATGGCCGCGAGAACGGCCAGCTCCGTTCAGTGTGCTTCGATCCTGAAGTGCGCGCTGTTCGTGGCGAGGACATGGAACTCTATCTCGCCGCGCCAGCGCAATAGGGAGCCGCCCGAAAGCGGCTCCCTTGGGGTTTACGGATTGATGCGAATGCCGACGAGTACGTTCGCCGGCGCGCCGGCAAAGCCGTTCACTGGCTCGTAGGTCTCATCAAGCACGTTGTCGGCCGCGATGTAGAGTTTCACCTCTTCGCTCACCGCCCACGCCGCCGAAGCGCGCAGGATGTCGTACGCTTCCACCTCAGCTACGCCCGACCAGAAGCCAAGATCGCTATAGACGGTGTCGAGGCGCGAGCCGACTTGGCGCCAGGAGATTTGGCCGCTTAACGCGCCGTGCTCCGCAGCGAGTTCTACGCTCCACGCCTCTTGCGGGCGGCGTTGCAATGCAAGTTCAGTTGCAGCGTTGACGGCGTCGGTGTTGGCGTAAATCACACGCGCTGTGAGCCAATCTGTTGGACGCATCGCGACGCGCGCTTCGGCGTATTGGATTTCGGCGCGATCGACATTGCCGTACGAGAAGCCGACGAAGCCGATCAGATCCTCGATCTCACTGGAGCGATAGAGCGCCCCGAGTTCGAGGCCGTCACCTTGGCCAAACAATGCAAAGCGCGCGTTGGCGCCGATTTCCCACGTCTCTGCGCTTTCCGGATCAAGCGTGGCGTTGCCGTAGAATGGCGCGAAACGCTCGAACAAGGATGGCGCGCGATAGCTTGTGCCGTAGGAGGCGTAGATGCGCGCGCTTTCTCCCATCGGATAGGCCGCGCCGGCGCGCCAGATGGTTTCTTGGCCGAAGCCGTCGAAATCATCTTGGCGCACCGCGGCGGTGACATTGAGCCGGCCGAGCGCGCCTTGAGCGGCGACATAAGCGCCCCAATGCTCCTGCGCGCCCACGACGGGGGCGCCGAAATTCACGGCCTCAATGGTTTCGTCTTCTGTTTGCGCGCCAAACAGCAGCGTCCAATCCGGTGTGACCGACCACGTTGCAGTGAAATCGGCGTAGTCGCGATCGCCGTGATACGCGTCGGCGGTGATTGCGAAATCGGAGGTCACGCGATCGGTTTTGAGCGCCCCCCGCTCAGGCGCAGCGAAAGCGCATCGCTCAACGCCCAACTCGCGCCCAGACGCCAGAGTGAGGTGTCGCTTTGAATTTCGGCCTCGGGGTTTTCAGCGATGTCGCCGAAGACGCCAGGGTCGTAATCGACGTGTGCTTCGCGCTGGCGCAACAAGAGATCAATCGCGAGCGCATCGCTCAGCGCGTAATCAAAGAGGCCGGTGAGCGTTGTGATGTCGGCGCCGTCTTCCTCGCCCGTGTGCGTTGAGATGCGTTCGGGCACGATGTCATAGCCTGCGCTGGCATAGCCTTCGGCATTCAGCGCGTAGCGCAAGCGCCCGAGCGTGCCGTTGGCGCCGACGTTCGCCGTCAGCGTTTCAAACGAGCCCGCCGCGACTTCAAGGCGCGGGTTGAGTGCGCCTTCGCCGCCGCGACGCGGCACTACGTTCACGACGCCGCCGAGGGCGCCCGAGCCATAAAGTGCGGAGAGGGGGCCCTGCACAACCTCGATGCGGGAGGCGTCGCCCAACGTGTCTTGGCCAGCGTCGAACACGCTTTCTGGCGTTGACGGGTCGTCGAGCCGAACGCCGTCGAACAGCACCAGCGTGTGGTTGGATTCAAATCCGCCGCTGAAGATCGAGGTTTGTTGGCCGATCGGGCCGGTGCGCGGCGCTTGGATACCGGGTACTCCGGCCAGTGCTTGGTCGAGCGAAAGCTCGCCGCGTGTGCGCGCTGCATCGGCCTCGATCACGGTGACAGAGGCGGGCAGGCTTTCGACAGCGACGGGCGCGGGCGCGCCGGTGACGACAATCAGCTCATCGGTTTGCTGCGCGTAAGCGGGCGTGGCGATGAGATACACGGCCGCCAACAGGGCGGCTTTGGTGGAGTAAAGGCGCATAGGAGCGTCCCCTTTTGCAGACACGCCTCGTCCCCAAGGGCGCGTCGAACAGCGACAAGCGGGGCGCGAAGAAGCGCGGGGCCGCCCGCGTCGCTGCTGCGGAGACTTCCGGTTCGACGGCTGATCCCGGCCGGGCGAACGAGCGACGTGCGGGGGCAGGTCTCCTGGCTCGCGGGTCATTGCGGGTTCGCCGCCTTCCCAGCCCGTTTCGGGGCCAGTGGCATTTGGCGATCCGCTCACCGCTTACAGTTGCGGGCACAGCCGTGGATTTGGGGCGAACCCCACACCACGTTCCCTTTTCACGTCCTTGCGGACGACCATCGCGGCTGCAGCAATAACCGCGTTAGAACGGCGCGCCAAGGCGTTAGAGGGCTTGACGCCCGTATTCATGCGGCTAAAGACGCGCACCTTACGCGCGCGCTTTGGCTTGGCCTTAGCGCCGATCAGCATTTTGCACGCCGGAGAGACAGGACCTTACAATGGCCAAGGAAAAGTTTGAGCGGAACAAGCCGCACTGCAACATCGGCACGATTGGCCACGTCGATCACGGCAAGACGACGCTGACGGCCGCCATCACGATGGTTCTGGCCAAGAAGGGCGGCGCGAAGGCTATGTCCTACGCCGACATCGACGCAGCACCTGAAGAAAAGGCCCGCGGCATCACGATCAATACCGCCCACGTCGAGTACGAGACGGCTGATCGTCACTACGCGCACGTCGATTGCCCCGGCCACGCCGACTACGTGAAGAACATGATCACCGGCGCTGCCCAAATGGACGGCGCGATCCTGGTTGTGTCCGCTGCTGACGGTCCGATGCCGCAAACGCGCGAGCACATCCTGCTTGCCCGTCAGGTCGGCGTGCCGGCCCTGGTCGTGTTCATGAACAAGGTCGACATGGTCGACGACGCTGAGCTCCTTGAGCTGGTCGAGATGGAAGTTCGCGAGCTTCTTTCGTCGTACCAATTCCCAGGTGACGACATTCCGATCGTGAAGGGTTCGGCCTTGGCCGCCGTTGAAGGCCGCGATGCGCCGATCGGTGAAGACGCGATCATGAGCCTCATGACCGCTGTTGACACCTACATCCCGCAACCGGCGCGTCCGCTGGACCTGCCGTTCCTGATGCCGGTTGAAGACGTGTTCTCGATTTCGGGCCGCGGCACGGTTGTGACTGGCCGCGTCGAGAAGGGCATCATCAAGGTTGGCGAGGAAATCGAAATCATCGGTATCCGTCCGACCGTGAAGTCGACCTGCACGGGCGTCGAAATGTTCCGCAAGCTGCTCGATCAAGGCCAAGCCGGCGACAACATCGGCGCCCTGCTCCGTGGTATCGACCGTGAAGGCGTTGAGCGCGGCCAAGTTTTGGCCAAGCCAGGCTCGATCACGCCGCACAAGAAGTTCGAAGCGGAAATCTACGTGCTGACGAAGGAAGAAGGCGGCCGTCACACGCCGTTCTTCACGAACTACCGTCCGCAGTTCTACTTCCGCACCACCGACGTGACGGGCATCGTTCAATTGCCGGAAGGCGTTGAGATGGTCATGCCGGGCGACAACGTGAAGATCACGGTTGAGCTCATCAACCCGATCGCCATGGACCAAGGCCTGCGCTTCGCCATCCGTGAAGGCGGCCGTACGGTCGGTTCGGGCGTTGTGGCCAAGATCACCGAGTAATTTTCCCTTCAAGGGAAAAACGGAAGGGCCGCTCCTTGGAGCGGCCCTTTTGCGTTTGGGGTTCCGGTGGCCGTACCGCGACGGGAGCGATAGTGTGGTTTGCCTGCATCCGACCCGGCGTCTGGACGCATCCTTAAGGCAAAGGGCGCACGCGCGAGGCGCGGGAGGGAGAATCTGATGGAGCGTTTCGTATTCGTCGCAGCGATCGTGATCGCGGTGTTTTTCGGTATCAAAGCGTTGGTCGGCGCCAATGATTGGGGCATCCACATCGAGGGCGATGGCGGCGGCACAGCTGAAATCACCTCCACTGAGGCCGGCCGCTTGGAGCCTGAGGTGTTCGCCGGCTCCTCCCTGCGTGTTCGCCATGCGGTGGCGCGCGTGGTCGTAACCCCGGAAGATCGCGCCGATATCCAGATCGAAATCACTAATCCCGGCGGCGTGCCGATGCCGACGGTCGAGGTCGATGGCGACCAAGTCACGATAAACGGCCATCTGCGCGGCCGTATCGGCAATTGCCGCCAAGATGGCGCGGCCGAGCTGCGCGGTTACGACCCAATCACCCCCGACAATCTGCCTGTCATTACCATTCGCGCCCCGCGCGCCCTGGTCATGGAGCGCGGCGGCGCGGGTACAACCGAGATTGCCGTTGCGGAAAGCGTCAATTTCGACCTGATGGGCTGTGGCTCGGCGGTCATCGCCGACGTCACCGGTGAGCTTGAACTCGATCTGGCCGGCTCCGGTACGGTAACAACTGGCGCCGCACGGACGCTAAATCTCAATATGGCGGGCGCTGGCGACGCCACCATTGGTGCGATCGGAGAGTACGCCCAGATCGATATGGCTGGCGCTGGCGACGTTACGCTGGCTTCGCTGACCGGGTCGCTGAACGCTGATTCTGCGGGCGCTGGAAATATCACGATCCAGGGTGGCGCGATTAGTGTCGCGGAGGTCGACATGGCTGGCGCTGGCGACGTGAATATTGCTGCGCCAGTTCAGACCTTGAACGTCTCCATGGTGGGCGCTGGCGATCTTGATATCGCCAACACCGTAGGCGACATTGACGCTGATATTGCTGGGGTTGGCGTGGTTTCCGCGCGTGCGGTTACCGGCACGATCACCAAAAATGTAATGGGTCCGGGCGACGTGCGGGTGGGGCAGTGATAGAAGCGCAAAACGCGCCTTGACGCCCCCGATTCACCTCTGTAGGACACCCCCTTCGAGCCGGCCGTAAGCACTCGTGCTTAGACGCGGTTCGCAAGCTTCGCGGCGCCAGCCCACAGCCTGAACGGCTAATTGGGAATGCGCGGGGTCAAAAGCCCCGTCCAGGCTGCGTTTTTTGCGATCCTCACGTCTTCGAGCGCCGTCTGGTTCGGACGGCGTTTTTCTCGTCGGTGGGCCGAAACAGGCGCGCCGTCGTGTTTTGCGTCCGGCGAGATGTTGGGCGCATTCGGGAATTCTGGTGATGATGCAGCAAAATATCCGGATCAGGCTGAAAGCCTTTGATCACCGTACGCTCGATCTCTCCGCAAAAGAGATCGTGTCGACGGCGAAGCGCACCGGCGCGACCGTCATCGGCCCGGTGCCGTTGCCGACGCGCATTGAGAAGTTCACGGTGAACCGCTCGCCCCACGTCGACAAGAAGAGCCGCGAGCAATTCGAAATTCGCACGTTCAAGCGCGTGCTCGATATCGTTCAACCGACGCCGCAAACGGTCGATGCGCTGATGAAGCTCGACCTGTCCGCCGGCGTTGACGTTCAAATCCAAGTGCTGGGTTGATAGCGATGGCTCAAGAGCAAGCCCCTAAGGATTCTGGCCGCACCGGCGTCATCGCGCGCAAGGTCGGCATGATGCGCGTCTTCGGCGAAGACAATGCGCACATTCCGGTCACCGTGCTCGATCTCGCCGGCTGCCAAGTTGTCGGTCGTCGCACGGTCGCCGCTGAAGAGTTCAAGAATTCCACTGGCGAAGCCGTTGCGTTGAAGCCGAAGAAGTCCCGCAAGAACGAGAAGGCCCAAGCGCCTGCTCGTGAAGCGAAGGGCGACGGCTACACCGCTGTTGTGCTCGCGGCCGGCGCGGCGAAGGCCAAGCGCAAGACCCAAGCCGAGCGCGGCCAGTTCGCGCGCGCCAAGGTCGAACCGAAGGCGATCATCCGCGAGTTCCGCGTTTCGGAAGACAACCTTTTGCCGGTCGGCGCCGAAATCAGCGCCGACCATTTTGTTGTCGGCCAGAAAGTCGATGTCGCCGGCATCTCGATCGGTAAAGGTTTCGCTGGCGCCATGAAGCGCTGGAATTTCGGCGGTCTGCGCGCCACGCACGGCGTCTCCGTCTCGCACCGCTCGCACGGTTCGACGGGTCAGCGTCAGGATCCGGGCAAAGTCTTCAAGGGTAAGAAGATGGCCGGCCACCTCGGCGACGAGCGCGTCACGACTCAAAATTTGCAAATCGTCCGCGTCGACACCGATCGCGGGCTTTTGTTTGTCCGTGGCTCTATTCCGGGCGCTGAAGGCGGCTGGGTGGAAGTGCGCGACGCGGTGAAGGCTGATCTTCCGAAGGAAGCTCCAAAGCCTGCTGGCGTTCGCCAAGCACAAGCCGCGGCTGAGTGAGGGCGGACATGAAACTCGACGTTCAAACTCTCGACGCCAAGAAGGCCGGCTCGGTCGATCTCGACGACGCGATCTTCGGCATCAAGGAAGTCCGCGGCGACATCCTGCAGCGCATGGTGAAGTACCAACTCGCCAAGCGCCGCGCTGGCACGCACAAGACGCAATCTCGCGGCGACGTGTCGGTCACGCACTCCAAGCTTTATAAGCAAAAGGGTACGGGCGGTGCGCGTCACGGTTCCAAGAACGCCCCGATCTTCCGAGGCGGGGGTCACGCGCACAATCGTCTGCCGCGCGATTATTCGCACGATCTGACGAAGAAGTTCCGCGCGCTGGCGCTGCGCCACGCGCTATCCTCGAAGGTCAATTCGGGCGACCTCGTCGTGATCGATACGATCGCGGTGAAGGAGCCGAAGACGGCCGCGCTGAAGAAGCAACTCGCCGGCCTGAAGCTCGAAAAAGTGCTGATCATTGGCGGCGCCGAAGTCGATCAAAACTTCGCCCGCGCCGCGGCCAACATCCCGTACGTGGATGTGCTGCCGAACGCTGGCTTGAACGTTTACGACATCCTGCGCGCCAACAAGCTGGTGCTGACGCAAGACGCCGTGAACGCCATCCACGAGCGCTTCAAGAAGACCGAAGCCCAAAGCTCGGCATCTAAGGGAGCTGCGGCATGAGCGCGCTCAACAAGCATTACGACACCATTCTCGCGCCGGTGATCACGGAAAAGGCCACGCTGCTTTCCGAGCAGAACAAGGTCGTCTTCCGCGTGCCGCTCACGGCGACGAAGAAAGACATCAAGGAAGCCGTTGAAAAGCTGTTCAACGTCAAAGTGGGCGCGGTGAACACCCTCGTCCGCAAAGGCAAGACCAAGTCTTTCCGCGGCGTCCCGGGCAAGCGCAGCGACCACAAAAACGCGGTCGTGACCCTGCTCGACGGTTATTCCATCGACGTGACGACGGGGCTCTGAGATGGCGCTTAAGACATTCAATCCGACATCGCCGGGTCGCCGCCAGCTCGTGATCGTTGATCGCGCTGAGCTGCACAAAGGCAAGCCGGTTAAGGCGTTGACCGAAGGTCTGACCAAGTCAGGCGGTCGTAACAATGTCGGCCGGGTCACCGCGTTCCGTCACGCCGGCGGTCACAAGCGTACCTACCGCATGATCGACTTCAAGCGCCGCAAATGGGGCGTGGAAGCGACGGTCGAGCGTCTCGAGTACGATCCGAACCGCACTGCGTTCATCGCCCTGATCAAGTACGCCGACGGCGAGCTTGCTTACATCATCGCGCCGCAACGCCTGAAGGTTGGCGACACGATCATCGCTGGCGAGAAGGTTGACGTGAAGCCGGGCAACGCGATGCCGTTGAAGGCGATCCCGGTCGGCACGATCATTCACAACATCGAGCTGAAGCCGCTCAAGGGCGCCCAGATGGCGCGTTCGGCCGGCACCTACGCTCAAGTCGTTGGTCGTGACGCTGGCTACGCCCAGATCCGCATGGCCTCGGGCGAAGTGCGCATGGTGCAGGACGTTTGCATGGCCACGATCGGGGCTGTCTCGAACCCCGACAACATGAACGAAGTCTGGGGCAAGGCTGGCCGTTCGAAGTGGCTCGGCCGCAAACCGTCCGTTCGCGGCGTCGCCATGAACCCGGTCGATCACCCGCACGGCGGCGGCGAAGGCAAGACCTCCGGCGGCCGTCACCCGGTGACCCCGTGGGGCAAGAAAACCCGCGGTCCCAAGACCCGTAAAACCAAGCCGTCGGATCGCCTGATCGTCCGTCGTCGCCACTCGAAGAAAGTGAGCTAATCCAGATGCCGCGTTCTGTTTGGAAAGGCCCGTTTGTCGACGGTTATCTGCTGCAAAAGGCCGAGAAGGCCGCTGGCAGCGCACGTCGCGAGACCATCAAGACCTGGTCGCGCCGCTCCACTATCATGCCGCAATTCATCGGCCTCACCTTCCAAGTGCACAACGGCAAGCAATTCACGCCGGTGCTCGTGAGCGAGGACATGGTCGGCCACAAGCTCGGCGAATTTGCGCCGACGCGGAATTATTTCGGCCACGGCGCCGATAAGAAGGCCAAGAGGAAGTGAGATGAGCAAACCCAAATCTCCTCCAAAGCAGGCCTCGAACGAGTCGCGCGCAGTTCTGCGCACGCTTCGTATCAGCCCGCAAAAGCTCAATCTGGTCGCGCAGTCGATCCGTGGGTTGACCGCTGAGAAAGCGGTGAACGAACTCCGCTTTTCGCAAAAGCGCATCTCCAAGGACGTGCTGAAGTGCCTGAAGTCGGCGATCGATAACGCTGAAAACAACCACGGTCTCGATGTTGACGGCCTCGTGGTGGCGCAGGCGCATGTCGGCAAGAACATCACTATGAAGCGTATGCACGCCCGCGCTCGCGGTCGCGGCGTTCGCATCGAAAAGCACTTCTCCCAACTCACCATCGTGCTGCGCGATACGACCAAGCAGCCCGAAACCGCTGAGGCCGCGTAATGGGTCAGAAAGTCAATCCGATCGGTCTGCGCCTCGGCGTCAACCGCACCTGGGACTCGCGCTGGTATGCGAGCGGTACGCAATTCGCGACGCTGCTTCACCAAGACATCGCGATCCGCAAGTTCGTGCGCGAAAAGCTGAAGGCCGCCGGTATCTCGAAGATCATCATTGAGCGTCCGCTGAAGAAGTGCCGCGTCACCGTTCACACCGCCAAGCCGGGCGTCGTGATTGGCAAGAAGGGCGCCGACATCGAAAAACTCCGCAAGGAGCTCGCGAAGATGGCGCCGGGCGCCGAGGTTCACCTGAACCTCGTTGAAGTCCGCAAGCCGGAAACGGATGCGAACCTCGTCGCTGAAGGTGTCGCCCAACAACTTGAGCGCCGCGTTGCGTTCCGCCGCGCCATGAAGCGCGCGATGCAATCGGCCATGCGCTTGGGCGCGCAAGGCATTCGTATCAACGTCTCGGGCCGTCTGGGCGGCGCGGAAATCGCGCGTATGGAATGGTACCGCGAAGGCCGCGTGCCGTTGCACACGCTGCGCGCCGATGTCGATTACGGCTTCACCGAAGCCGATACCGCCTACGGCAAGATCGGCGTGAAGGTTTGGATTTTCAAAGGCGAGATCCTCGAGCACGACCCGATGGCGCAAGATAAGCGCGCGATGGAAAGCGGCGAGAGCCGTGAACGTCGCGACCGTGATGATCGCGGCCCGCGTTCGCGCGATGACCGTCCGCCGTCTGGCGACCGTCCGCGCCGCGGCCGTCGTCCTCCGCGCGGCGAAGAAGCCAGCTCGGATTCGGAAGGCTAACCCGTCATGATGCAGCCGAAGAAAACCAAGTTCCGCCGCGCCCACAAGGGCCGGATCAAAGGGAACACCAAAGGCGGCGCCGCTCTCAATTTCGGAGAGTACGGGCTGAAGGCGCTTGAGCCGAACCGCGTCAATGCGCGCGAGATCGAAGCTTGTCGTCGGGCCATCACGCGCGAAATGAAGCGCCAGGGCCGCGTTTGGATTCGCATCTTCCCGGACGTGCCGGTTTCGCAAAAGCCGGTGGAAGTCCGCATGGGCAAAGGTAAGGGCGCGGTTGAGTTTTGGGCCGCGCGCGTCGCCCCCGGTCGGATCATGTTCGAGATCGACGGCGTGCCGGAAGCGGTCGCCCGTGAATCGCTGCGCCTCGGCGCCGCGAAGCTTTCGGTCCGCACCAAGATTATCGCGCGGATGGAGGGTCTCTAATGGCTGAAGCTGACATCAAGACCGTCCGCGATATGGACAGCGCCCGTTTGAAGGAAGAGCTGGGCAAGCTGAAGAAAGAGCAGTTCAACCTGCGCTTCCAGCAAGCCACCGGGCAGCTCGAGAAATCCTCGCGTATTCGCGAAGTCCGCCGCGCCGTTGCGCGCGTGCAGACCGCGCTGCGCGAAAAGTCACCGAAAGCGAAAGTTTAAGCCATGCCACGTCGCGTGATGCAGGGAACGATTGTGAGCGATAAGGGCGACAAGACCGTCGTCGTGCAGGTGGAACGCACCTATCTGCACCCGCTTCTCAAGAAGACGGTTCGCCGCTCGGCGAAGTTCCACGCCCATGACGAAGCCAATGCCTTCAAGGCTGGCGAAGTCGTGACCATTCAAGAATGCCCGCCCAAGTCCAAGCTGAAACGCTGGGAAGTGGTCGGACGCGTTGGAGCGTAAGCCATGATCCAGATGCAAACCAATCTGGAGGTCGCCGACAACAGCGGCGCCAAGCGCGTGATGTGCATCAAGGTGCTGGGCGGCTCCAAGCGCCGTTACGCCACCGTGGGCGACATCATCGTCGTGTCCATTAAGGAAGCGATGCCGCGCGGTCGGGTGAAGAAGGGCGATGTCCGTAAGGCGATCGTCGTGCGCGTGTCGAAGGACATCAAGCGCAAGGATGGTTCGACCATCCGCTTCGACTCGAACGCTGCGGTTCTGATCAACAACCAAGGCGAGCCGATTGGCACGCGTATCTTCGGACCGGTGCCGCGCGAATTGCGCGCAAAGAACCAGATGAAGATCATCTCGCTCGCGCCGGAGGTCCTCTAATGGCCGCTCGCATTAAGAAGAACGACACCGTCGTTGTGCTCGCCGGCAAGGACAAGGGCCGCTCTGGCAAGGTGTTGAAGGTTCTCGTCGAAGAGCAGCGCGTGCTGGTCGAAGGCGTGAACATGGCCAAGCGTCACACCGCGCCGAACGTCACGCATCCCCAAGGCGGCGTGATCGCCAAGGAAGCGTCGCTTCACATTTCGAATGTCGCGTTGCGTGACCCGCAAACGGGCAAAGCGACGCGCGTTGGTTTCAAGTTCGTGGGCGAGGGCGCCCAGCGTCGTAAGGTTCGCGTCGCGAAGGGTTCGGGAGTGCAGATCGATGTCTGAGGCTTACGAGCCGCGGCTGAAGACTCGTTACAAGAACGAGATCAAGAAGAGCCTGCGCGAACAGTTCAGCTACACGAACGAGATGCAGATCCCGCGTCTCGACAAGATCGTGATCAATATGGGCGTTGGCGAAGCCACGGCCGATTCCAAGAAGCTGACTTCGGCGATCCAAGCGCTGACGGCGATCTCGGGTCAAAAGCCGGTGGCGACCAAGGCGCGCAAGTCGATTGCGGCGTTCAAACTGCGTGAAGGCATGAGCGTCGGCGCTAAGGTCACGCTGCGCGCCGACCGCATGTACGAGTTCCTCGACCGCCTGGTGACGATCGCGTTGCCGCGCGTGAAGGACTTCCGTGGTCTGAACGGCAAGAGCTTCGACGGTCGCGGCAATTACGCTATGGGCGTCAAGGAACACATCGTGTTCCCGGAAATCAACTACGACCAGATCGACCAAATCTGGGGCATGGACATCATCGTCTGCACCACCGCGCGCACCGACGATGAGGCCCGGGCCCTTCTTAAAGAATTCGATTTCCCGTTCCGGAACTGATCGGCCCAAATCTACGGATTGATGGCTGATCCACCCCAGAACGCATCGGGAGAGAGTGAAAGAGTATGGCGAAGACAAGCTCCATCGAACGCAACAAAAAGCGTGAACGGTTGTCGAAGAAATTCGCAGCCCGTCGCGCGAAGCTGCGTGCGGCCGCGCTGAACGAAGACCTTCCTCTGGAAGAGCGCTTCGATGCGCGCCTGAAGCTGGCGCAGCTGCCGCGCAATTCCGCGCCGACGCGCGTGCGCAATCGTTGCGAACTGACGGGCCGTCCGCGTGCGTTCTACCGCAAGCTGAAACTGTCGCGTATCGCGCTCCGTGAACTGGCCTCGAGCGGCCAGATCCCGGGCATGGTCAAGTCGAGCTGGTAAGGGAGGGATCACATGAATCTGAACGATCCCGTCGGCGATCTCATCACCCGTATCCGCAACGCGCAGATGCGTGGCCGCTCCAAGCTGCTGTCGCCCGCATCGACGCTTCGCGTCCGTGTGCTCAACGTGCTGAAGGACGAAGGCTACATCCGCGATTTCCGTGAAGTCGAAAACGACGGTCACAAGGAACTCGAGGTCGAGCTGAAGTACTTTGAAGGCGCCCCGCGATCCACGAGATCCAACGCGTCTCGAAGCCGGGCCGCCGCGTCTATTCGTCGATCAAGGACCTGCGCCTGGTGCGCAACGGCCTTGGCATTTCGATCCTCTCCACGCCGAAGGGCGTGATGAGCGACAACGCCGCGCGCGACGCCAATGTCGGCGGCGAAATCCTCTGCGAGGTGTACTAATGTCCCGCCTCGGTAAAAGACCGATCCCCGCTCCGAATGGCGTCACCATCACGGTGAAGGGCCAAGACGTGAACGTGAAGGGCCCGAAGGGCACGCTGAGCTTCCGCGCCCACGACGATGTCGAAGTGTCGTACGGCGACGGTGCGCTTTTGGTGAAGCCGCGCTTTGAAACGGCGCGTTCGCGCGCGCTCTGGGGCACCACCCGCGCTGTGCTCGCCAACAACGTGAAGGGCGTCACTGAAGGGTTTGAGAAGAACCTGGAAATGACCGGCGTCGGCTATCGTGCGGCGATGCAGGGCAAGAACCTGCAGATGCAGCTCGGCTACAGCCACGAGATCATCTACACGCCGCCGGAAGGCATCACGATCGCGGTGGCCAAGCCCACGGAAGTGAAGATCAGCGGCATCGATCCCCAAGCGGTCGGTCAAGCCGCCGCTGAAATCCGTTCCTACCGCCCGCCGGAGCCCTACAAGGGCAAGGGTGTGCGCTATGTCGGCGAACGCATTCGCCGCAAGGAAGGCAAGAAGAAATAAGCCATGGTCCGCAAGCTTAATCCTACTGAGCACCGCGCCCGTCGCAACCGCACCCGGCTTAAGAAGCTGGCTGGCGAAGGCCGTTTGCGTCTTTCCGTGTTTCGCTCGTCGAAGCACATTTCGGCTCAACTCATCGATGATGAGAAGGGCGTGACTGTTGCGGCTGCTTCGACGCTTGACGAAGCCTTCAAGAAATCCGGCAAGAAGAGCTCGGACAAGGAGGGCGCCGCCACCATCGGTAAGCTGATCGCTGAACGCGCCCTTGCCGCTGGCAAGAAGAGAGTCGTGTTCGATCGCGGCCGCTTTGTGTTTCATGGCCGCGTGAAAGCGCTGGCCGATGCCGCCCGTGAGGGCGGTCTCGAGTTCTGAGGAAGAATCGATGAGCGACGAAACCGCAGGCGGCCCACCGGCCGACGCCACAGGTTCCGAACAGCAGCGCCCGCGCGGTCCGCGCCGCGGCGGTCCTGGCGGCGGCCGTGGTCCTGGTGGCCCAGGTGGCGGCCGTGGTCCGGGTGGCGGCCCAGGTGGCAATCGTGGCCCGCGCCGCGATGACCGCAACCGCAATTCCGGTCCAGAAGAGCGCGCTGATGGCGAACTGGTCGATAAGCTGGTCGCCATCAATCGCGTCGCCAAGGTCGTGAAGGGCGGTAAGAACTTCGCGTTCGCAGCACTCGTCGTGGTCGGCGACAAGAAGGGCCGCGTTGGCTTCGGTCACGGCAAGGCGCGTGAAGTGCCGGAAGCCATCCGCAAGGCGACTGAAGAAGCCAAGAAGACGATGATCCGCGTACCGCTGCGCGAAGGCCGCACGCTGCACCATGACGGCGATGGCCGTTGGGGTGCGGGCAAAGTGATGCTGCGTTCGGCGCCGGCCGGTAAGGGTCTCATCGCTGGCGGCCCGATGCGCGCCGTGCTGGAAGTGTTGGGCGTCTCGGACGTCGTCGCCAAGTCGAAGGGTTCGTCGAACCCATACAACATGGTGCGCGCTACGATCGATGCGCTGAAGAACCAAACATCGCCGCGTCAGGTTGCGAACCGTCGTGGTCTGAAGGTGTCTGACCTGGTCGCCCGTCGTAAAGACGGCGCGAGCCTCGGCGACGTCCCGGCGGAGGGCTGATAGATGGCTGCGAAGAAAACCGTCAAAGTCCGCCGCACAGGCAGCCCGATCCGCCGTGAAGGCGATCAACGCGCGACGCTTCTCGGCCTCGGCCTGAAGCGCGCCAACCAAGTGGTTGAGCTTGAGGACACGCCCTCGATCCAGGGCATGATCCGCAAAGTGAACCACCTGATTGAAATCGTGAAATAAGACGGCGCAGCCGTCGGAGTACGAACGATGAAACTGAACGAACTGGCCGATAATCCGGGCTCCACCAAGAAGCTGATGCGCGTTGGACGCGGCGTCGGCTCGGGCAAGGGCAAGACCGGTGGTCGCGGCGTGAAGGGGCAAAAGTCCCGTCGCGGCGTGTCGATCAATGGCTTCGAAGGCGGTCAGATGCCGCTCCACATGCGTATGCCGAAGCGCGGCTTCAACGCGCTCAACAGCAAGACGACGCAGTGGCTCAATCTGACGACGCTGCAAAACGCGATTGATAACAAGAAGATCGACGCGAAGAACGAAATTACCGAAGACACGCTGGTCGAGGCCGGTGTGTTGCGCCGCAAGAAAGACGGCGTGCGCCTCCTTGCGCGCGGCGAGCTGAAAGCCAAAGTGAACATCACCGTTTCAGGTGCTTCGGCCGCAGCGATTGCTGCAGTCGAAAAGGCCGGCGGTAAGGTGACGTTGCTGAACCCGCCCAAGGCGGACGAAGCAGCCGCCTAAGGTTCGCTCTCCGGACGGGGAGTATGCCGGCCTCGCCGGTAAGATTCGGAGCAGCGCGACCAAATGGCTTCAGCCGCAGAGCAGCTTGCCGCAAACATCAACTTCGCAGCGTTCGCGAAGGCCACAGATCTACAAAAGCGCATCTGGTTCACCCTGATCGCGCTCGTTGTTTATCGCATCGGCACCTTCATCCCGATTCCGGGCATCGATCCCGCCGCGTTCGCCAACGCCTTCCAACAGCAGGCGGGCGGCATTCTTGGCATGTTCAACACGTTCTCCGGCGGCGCCGTGGAGCGGATGGCGATCTTCGCCTTGAACGTGATGCCTTACATCTCCGCCTCGATCATCGTGCAATTGATGGCGACATCGGTGCCGTCGCTCGAAGCGTTGAAGAAGGAAGGCGAAGTCGGCCGCAAACAGCTCAACCAATACACGCGTTATCTGACGCTCGTGTTGGCGCTGGTGCAATCGTACGGCATCGCCATTGGTCTCTCATCGAGCCCTGGCGTCGTCAGCAATCCTGGCATCTTCTTTGTCGCCTCGACCGTGATTACGCTGACCGGCGGCACGATGTTCTTGATGTGGTTGGGTGAGCAGGTGACGGCGCGCGGCGTCGGCAACGGCATATCGCTCATCATTTTCACCGGCATCGTTGCAGAATTCCCGCGCGTGATCCTGCAATCGCTTGAGCTTGCACGCACAGGCGACATCAACCCGTTCGCGATTTTCGCGATCGCGGCCGTGATGCTCGCGGTGGTCGTGTTCATCGTGTTCATTGAACGCTCGCTGCGCCGCCTCGTCGTGCAATATCCGAAGCGCCAGCAGGGCAATCGGATGTTCATGGGCGAAAGCTCATTCCTGCCGCTCAAGATCAACACCGCCGGCGTCATTCCGCCGATCTTCGCCTCGTCGCTGCTGCTGCTGCCAACGACGGTCGCGAGCTTTGCAGGCATGGGCGCGAACGCGCCGGAATGGCTGACGACGTTCGAAGCGATGTTCGGCTACGGCAAGCCCGGACACATGGCGCTCTACGCCGTCGGCATTATCTTCTTCTGCTTCTTCTACACCTCGATCGTATTCAATCCGGAAGAAACCGCTGACAATTTGCGCAAGTACGGCGGCTTCCTGCCGGGCATCCGTCCAGGCAAGAAAACCGCCGAGTACCTCGACTATGTATTGACGCGCCTCACCGTCATCGGCGCCGCCTACATCACGATTGTCTGTTTGCTGCCGGAAATTCTGATCTCTTATTACGCCGTGCCATTCTACTTGGGAGGCACGTCCGTTCTGATCGTCATCTCGGTGACGCTCGATACTGTCGCACAGATCCAATCGCACCTGGTCGCCCACCAATACGAAGGGCTGATTAAACGGTCGAAGCTGCGCGGCAGCGGGGGAGTGCTCAAGAAATGAACCTGATCCTGTTCGGCCCGCCTGCAGCCGGAAAAGGCACGCAGGCGAAGCGGCTCACGGCTGAGCGGGGCTTCGTTCAACTCTCAACCGGGGACATGCTGCGCGCGGCGCGCAAGTCCGGTTCCGAACTCGGCACGAAGGTCGCAGCGATCATGGATTCGGGTTCGCTCGTCTCCGATGAGATCGTGATCGCGTTGATCGAAGAAGCGCTCGCCAATAGCAAAGGCGCACCGGGTTTCATCTTTGATGGTTTCCCGCGTACGGTCGCCCAAGCCGAAGCGCTTGACGCCATGCTCGCCAAGCACGGCAAGCAGATCGATCGCGTCATTCGTCTCGAGGTGGATTCGCAGCAATTGATGGCGCGCATCGCCAAGCGCTTCGCTGAAGAAGGCCGCGCCGACGACAATCCCGAAGCCTACAAAGTGCGCCTTGATGCGTACTTCGCGCAAACCGCACCGCTCGTCCCGTACTACGAAAAGAGCGGCAAGCTGACGGGCGTGGACGGCATGGCGGACGTCGAAACCGTGGCCAGCGCGATCGCCAAGGCGCTCTAACGTGTAGGGATGAGCGAGTTTCGCATACTCCTCATCGCCAACATCGCATTCGCTGCTTTTATGGTATTGTGGGGTGGCTCGGTCCGCGAACACCACTGCAATCGATGATCGGCTTTGCAGCGCTTGTTGGATTGTGGATGCTGCTAAACAACCCAAGCTTATCGCGAGGAACACCCTCGCGCGCGGTTGTTCGCTGGCGTCTGCCAGTTGGCGTCCCCAGGCGTGTGGCTCATTCCAATTGTCAGCGGATACCAGCAATAAGAAAAAGCCGTCCTCGCTCCGGGGGTAGCGAGAACGGCTTGCGCGCATCCAGACGAGGGTGAGGAGGGACGCGCGGCTTATCGCGTCAGAAGCTGAGTGCGGGCGCGCGCAGGCGCTTGATCCAATCGGCGAAGGCATCGACCCAGCCGGTCAGCAATTGCTTTAGGCCGTCGTCCGCGATTTCACCGTTCACAACCTGGCCTTCGCGGAAATTCAGGTAGATTTCCGGGTTGGCGATCACGTGCAGGCCAATGACGCTGGCGACGCTGCGCAGCTGCGATTGGCCAGCGGCGGTGCCGACAACGCCGAGCGTGGCGCCGACGATGGCGGCGGGCTTACCGGCCCAGGAATTCTTGCCCCAGGGGCGGGTGCCCCATTCGATCGCGTTCTTCAGCGCGGCTGAGAAGGAGCGGTTGAATTCCGGCGTGACGAGAAGCACAGCGTCGGCGGCTTCGATCTCACGCTTGAAGCGCTGAACCGAGGCTGGAAGGTCGACTTCGAGGTCCTGGTTATAGAGCGGTAGATCGCCGATCTCGACGAAATGGAACTCAAGCTTCGGGCGGGCGAGCTTGCCCAAGGCCTCGGCGAACACGCGATTGACTGAGTCCTTGCGGAGGCTGCCGACGACAATTGCGACTTTGGTGGTCATTGTTTGATCCCCTGGTATTGAAAGGTGACCAGGGCTATATTGGTGCCTTCAAGGACCCCACAAGAAGGCACGCAAATGTCACTCGGTAACACTCATGTCCCTGACCCCGCCTCGGCGGATTGCCGCCTGGTGAGCGAGATTCTCTCGCGGGTAGGGGATAAATGGACCGTGCTGATCATCATGATGCTCGGGCACGGCCCCAAAAGATTTAACGAAATCAAGCGCGGCATTAACGGCATCTCGCAGCGTATGTTGACGCTGACGCTGCGCGGCTTGGAACGGGACGGTATCGTGCGCCGTACGGTCACGCCGAGCATTCCGCCGCGCGTGGATTATGAGCTGACGGACCTCGGAAACGACCTTCTGATCCCCGTTGCAGCGCTCGGTGATTGGGCCATGCGCCACCAGCCTTGCATTATGGCGGCGCGCACCCGATTTGACGCTGCTGCGGATGCCGATCCGCCGCAGGAGAAGCGCGTTTCCGCTGGTTGACGCGGCATTTCGCCCCGTCTAAGACCACGCCCTTCGCGAACACTGAACCGCGATGTCCCCGGATCAAACGATCCGGCGGCGTCGCGCCTATTGCGTTTTGGAGCCCTGCCACATGGCACGTATCGCCGGCGTAAACATTCCGACCCAAAAGCGCGTGGTTATCGCGCTCCAGTACATTCATGGGATCGGCGGTCACTACGCCAAGGAAATCTGCGACAAGGTCGGCCTTACGCCGGAACGTCGCGTCAGCGAATTGACGGACGCCGAAGTGCTCCAAATCCGCGAAGCTATCGACCGCGACTACACGGTGGAGGGCGACCTTCGCCGCGAGACCGCGACCAACATTAAGCGCCTGATGGACCTGGCCTGCTATCGCGGCCTGCGTCATCGCCGCGGCCTTCCGGTCCGTGGTCAGCGCACGCACACAAATGCGCGTACGCGCAAAGGCCCGGCCAAGCCGATCGCCGGTAAGAAACAAGCGACCAAGAAGTAAGGACACGCCGCAATGGCTAAGGAATCCACGCGCGTTAAGAAGCGTGAACGTAAGAACATCGTGACGGGCGTCGCGCACGTCAACGCGTCGTTCAACAACACGATGATCACGATCGCCGACGCGCAAGGCAACACGATCTCGTGGTCAAGCGCCGGCACGATGGGCTTCAAGGGCTCGCGCAAGTCGACGCCGTACGCCGCGCAGGTCGCCGCTGAAGATGCGGGCCGCAAGGCGATGGAGCACGGCATGCGCACGCTCGAAGTGAACGTGTCGGGTCCGGGTTCGGGGCGCGAGAGCGCGCTCCGCGCTCTGCAAGCCGTGGGCTTCACCGTGACGTCGATCCGCGACGTGACGCCGATCCCGCACAATGGCTGCCGCCCACCGAAGCGTCGTCGCGTCTAACGAGACTCAGTCGGGCTGCGCGCGTTTCCGCGAGCGCCTGTTTGATTGGAAAACCATGAGCATGATGTCGATTGAAAAGAATTGGCTTGAGCTGATCCGGCCGAAAAAGCCGGTGATCGAGCATTCGTACGACGCGGCGCGTCGTGCGATTCTTATTGCTGAGCCGCTTGAGCGTGGCTTCGGCATGACGTTGGGCAACTCGCTGCGGCGCGTTCTACTCTCGTCGCTGCAGGGCGCTGCGATCACCTCGGTGCAAATCGATGGCGTGGTGCACGAATTCAGCTCGATCCAAGGTGTGCGCGAAGACGTTACCGATATCGTGCTGAACCTGAAGCAAACCGCGATCCGTATGCGCGGCGAAGGCCCCAAGCGCGTCATGCTGACGAAGACGGGCCCGGGCGAAGTGAAGGCCGGCGACATTCAGACGGTTTCCGACATGGAAATCCTCAATCCCGACCTCGTCATCTGCACGCTGGATGACGGCGCATCGATCCGCATGGAACTGACGATTAACAACGGCAAGGGCTACGTCCCGGCCGAGAAGAACCGTCCCGATGACGCCCCGATCGGCCTCATCGCCATCGACTCGATCTATTCGCCGGTGAAGCGCGTCGCCTATCGCGTGGAGAACACGCGCGAAGGCCAAGTGCTCGATTACGACAAGCTGATCATCGAAGTCGAAACCAACGGCGCCATTCGTCCGGAAGATGCGATCGCGTACGCCGCGCGCATTTTGCAAGACCAGCTGCAAGTCTTCATCACCTTCGAAGAGCCCAAGCAGAAGAAGGAAGGCGGCGAAAAGCCCGATCTTCCGTTCAATCCGGCGCTGCTCAAAAAGGTCGACGAGCTCGAGCTTTCTGTGCGCTCGGCGAATTGCTTGAAGAACGACAACATCGTTTACATCGGCGACCTGATCCAGAAGTCGGAAGCGGAAATGCTCCGCACCCCGAACTTCGGCCGCAAGTCGCTGAACGAGATCAAGGAAGTGCTGGCTTCGATGGGTCTGCATCTGGGTATGGCGGTCGAGAATTGGCCGCCGGACAACATTGAAGATCTCGCGAAAAAGTACGAAGACCAAATCTAACGGAGAGCCGGGCGTGGAGCCCGGCGAGGAAAGACCATGCGTCACGGCACAGGACATAAGAAGCTCAACCGTACGGCCAGCCACCGTCAGGCGATGTTCGCCAACATGGCCGCCGCGTTGATCAAGCACGAGCAAATCGTGACGACGCTGCCGAAGGCGAAGGCGCTTCGCCCGGTGGTCGAGCGTTTGGTCACGCTGGCCAAGAAGGGCGATCTGGGCGCGCGTCGTCTGGTGCTCTCGCGCATGCGCGACGAAACCCAAACCAAGAAGCTCTTTGAAACGCTGGCGCCGCGCTACGGCTCCCGCGCTGGCGGCTACACGCGCGTGCTGAAAGCGGGCTTCCGCTATGGCGACAACGCCCCGCTCGCGGTGATCGAATTCGTGGATCGCGATGAAAGCGCCCGCGGCCAAGACAGCGGCCCGCGCCCGGAAGCGATCTACACCGACGAGGGCTGATCGCCTGGTTGGGTTGAATTTAGGCGGGCCGTTCTTCGGGGCGGCCCGTTTTGTTTGACTCAATAATTATCATAATCTAGAAATATTGTAGATCACGCCAAGGAGACGGCCATGTCGGACTTGTATCGCCCCAAAGGGCTCTCGAGCGCGATTTGCTACGTCGATCCGAAGGCCGCGTTTCGCTGGTTAGAGGAGGCGTTTGGCTTTGAGCCGCTGATGGTCATCCTCGATGAGAATGAAAACCTCGCGCATTCTGAGATGAAGTTCGGCGATAGCGTCGTCATGGTCGGCAACGAATGGAGCGCCGATCACAAAAGCCCGAAATCTATGGACGGCAAGAATACCCAAACCGTGCACGTCCAACTTGCGCGCGGCGATGACGTCGACGCGCATTGCGAGCGTGCGCGCAAAGCCGGCGCTGAAATCCTCCAAGAACCCAACACGCAATTCTACGGCGACCGCACTTATCGCGCGCGCGACCCCGAGGGCCACATCTGGACCTTCGGCGTGACGGTGCAGGAAATGTCGCCGGACGAATGGGACAAAGCCGCTGGCGGCGGCATGAAGACACAAACGCGTCTATGAGCGCCAAGCGGAACGTCGATTCAACGCTCGCCGCGCTCGCCGATCCTGCGCGGCGGCGCGTGGTTGAGCTGTTAGGCGAACGTCCGCGCCGCGCCGGCGAATTGGCGAATGCATTGAAATTGCCGGCGCCGGCGATGAGCCGTCATCTGCGCGCGCTGAAGCAAAGCGGATTGGTTGAGGAAACCCATCCAGAATTCGATGCGCGCGTGCGCATCTACACTTTGAAGGAGGGCGCGATGAGCGACCTCAAGACATGGCTCGCCGAGACGGAGCGTCTGTGGTCGTTGCAGCTCGGCGCGTTCAAGGCGCATATCGAAAAGAAGCAGAAGTGAGCGCCGTGTTCTTGGGCCGCGGGCGTCCCCGCCGGCGAGACACGAACGGTCCAAGAGGATGAGCGCCGTTATCGTTTCACTGCGCGTGAAGGCGACGCCGGACGACGCCTTTGACGTCTTCACCCAAGAGATCGGCGCCTGGTGGCGGCCAAAGGGGCTCTTCCAACTGACACCCCGTGGCGACGGCGTTCTGAGTTTCGATGCTCAAGAGCGTCTCATCACCACGCTGCCCACCGGCAAAGTCTTTGAAATCGGCAAGGTCACAGCTTGGGCGCCCGGCGAGAAGCTCGCCTTCACCTGGCGCCAGGCGACGTTCGCTCCAGAGCAGCAAACCGAAGTCATTGTGCGTTTCGAGCCCGTCGGCGACGAGACCCGCGTCACCGTGGAGCACCGTGGCTGGGACGCGATTCCACAGGACCATGTCGCCCGTCATGGCTTTCCTTTAATGGTGTTTCAGCAGCGCCAAGCCGAGCATTGGCGCACGCTTCTGGCGAGCTTCGGCCAACGTCTGCCTACGGTCTGAACTTCGCCACGTTTCGGCCATGCGGCGGGGCATGATCCGGCCCGCAAAACGAGGCTCAGTCATGAAAATCACCCGGGCGGGTTTGCTCAAAGCGTCTCCCTTTATCGCATTGATCGCGGGCTTTGCCGGCGGCGCATTGGCCATCGCGCCTATTGCCGAGACGATACAAGCGCCGGCGCAGCAGCAAACCAGCGGCGAGCCCTTGCTTCAGCTGGTTCAAGCCGAGCCGCTGGTGCGCGCAGCCCCAGCTCTCGTGGCGAGGTGCAGCTCTCGTTCGCGCCGGTGGTCACGCGTGCGAGCCCCGCTGTGGTCAATGTCTATGCGCAGCGCGTCACCCGCGCGATGTCGCGCGACCCCTTCTTTGGCCGCTTCAGTGCGCCGCGCGTTGAGCAATCACTCGGCTCCGGCGTCATCGTCCGCAATGACGGCATCATCGTCACCAACAACCACGTCATCGAAGGCGCGCAATCGCTCAAAGTCGTGATGGCGGACCGAACGGAATACGATGCGGAATTGCTCCTTGCCGATCCGCGCGTGGATCTGGCGGTGCTGCGCATCAATACGGGCGGCGCCCAACTCCCAACCCTGCCGTTCGCGGACACGCAGAACAATTTGCAGGTTGGCGACCTCGTGCTTGCGATTGGCAACCCCTACGGTCTCGAACAAACTGTCACCAGCGGCATCATCTCGGCGCTCGCGCGCACCGATGTTGGCATCTCCGACTACGCCTTCTTTATTCAAACCGACGCCGCCATTAATCGGGGCAATTCCGGCGGCGCGCTGGTGGACATGAGCGGGTCGCTCGTTGGCATCAACAGCGCGATCTTCTCCGAAAGCGGCGGCTCCAGTGGAATCGGCTTCGCCATTCCATCCGAGATGGTGCGGCGTGTGGTGGAGTCAGCAGTTTCGGGCGGCACGAGTGTGGTGCGTCCGTGGCTTGGCGCCCGGATGCAAAACATGACGCAAGAATTGGCGCGCTCGATGGGCCTGGCGCGCCCAGAAGGCGTGTTGGTCACCGAGCTTTATCCGCGCGCCGCCGGTGAACGTGCGGGCCTGCGCAATGGCGACGTCATTCTCTCGGTGGCTGGCTCTTCAGTGCGCGACGATGCCGCCGTCCGTTATCAATTCGCGACGCAGCGTCCAGGGTCGCGGGTGCCGCTCACAGTCCTGCGCGACGGCCGGCAAGTCACGCTGACGGCCAACGCCGAGGCGCCTCCCGGCGGCGCCCCAGAGGCGCGCGAGCTGGCGGGCCGCCATCCGCTCGCCGGCGCACGTGTGGTCACGCTGACGCCCGCCACGGCCGAAGCCTCGGGCCTCGATCCGTTCGCCGACGGCGTCTTCATCCAAGCGCTCGACCGCCGCGGCGTCGCGGCGCGGATCGGTTTCCGTCCCGGGGACATCATCGACGAAATCAACGGCCAGCCGATCCGCGACGCAGCCCAACTCGACCGCACCATGACCCAAGGCCGCTCATGGGTGATCGGTGTGGAGCGAAACGGTCAGCGCGCGACGATCAGGTTCTGATCGGTCTAATTGCCGCCGAGCATCCCAGTGCCGTTCGACGTGCGCGTTCCGAAATTCCGCACCGTGTCACGGGTTGCTTCCTCGCGATTCTCATCGACCGGCGTGCAGATCCGGCGGGCAAGGCGTTGACCCGTTGGGGCGCGGCGCTCGCAACGGTATTGCGGCGCATCGTTGGCCGGCTCTGGAGCTTGCGCGGTGGCGCCCGCGGGAGCCTCCGCCGCCGCCGGTTCTGTCGGGGCAGTCGTTGGAGCAATTGGTTCAGCCAGAACGGCCTGCATCAAAAGTACGGCGAGGATATGCATTGGGAGCGGTTCCAGCTTGAGTTTCGTGAACAGTAGCCGTCGCTTCACAGCTCGCCAAGTGGTTGTGCCGTTGGCTGGGACGAAAGTCAGGCTGCTGTGGCCCGAGCGAACCAGCGATTCGATGCTATCTAAGGCACGATGTCTGATTTGTTCGCCGCCGCCGGTCTGGACCAGGGCGCGCCCACGCCGTTGGCGGAGCGTTTGCGCCCGCGCAAACTGAGTGAGGTCGTCGGCCAGGATCATTTGCTGAAGCCAGAAGGCCCGATCGGGCGGATGGTCGGGCAAAAACGGCTTGCCTCGATGATCCTCTGGGGGCCGCCCGGCGTCGGCAAAACCACGATCGCGCGGCTGTTGGCGGAAGAGACGGGTCTTGAGTTCCAGCAGATTAGCGCTGTGTTCTCCGGCGTCGCCGATCTGAAGAAGGCGTTCGAGACGGCACGGGGCCGGCGCGCCTCCGGCAAATCCACGTTGCTCTTCGTGGACGAAATCCACCGCTTCAATCGCGCCCAGCAGGACGGGTTTTTGCCTTACGTGGAGCAGGGCGTGGTGACGCTGGTGGGCGCCACCACTGAGAACCCAAGTTTCGAGATCAACGCGGCTTTGCTCTCGCGCGCGCAGGTGTTCGTGCTGAAGCGCTTAGACACAGACGCGCTCGAATTGCTGTTACAGCGCGCAGAGGACCTGCTCGGCAAAAAACTCCCGCTGACGGATGAGTCCCGCATCGCCTTCACCAATCTCGCCGATGGCGACGGCCGCTATCTGTTGACGCTCAGCGAGGAGCTTTTCGCACTTCAGCCCAAAGCGCCGCTAGACGCCAAGGCGCTCGGCGAACTCCTGCAAAAGCGCGCGCCCGCGTACGACAAGGATCGCGAGGAGCACTACAACCTCATCTCGGCGCTGCACAAAAGCATACGCGGCTCCGATCCGGACGCTGCACTCTATTGGCTCGCGCGCATGGTCGATGGTGGCGAGGATCTACTCTTCATCGCGCGCCGCCTGGTGCGGGCCGCCGCAGAGGACATCGGGCTTGCCGATCCTACAGCGCTACTGATTGCCAACGCCGCAAAAGACGCGGTGCATTTCATTGGTCCGCCCGAAGCAGAGCTGCATCTAGCGCAAGCCGTTATTCATCTCGCCACCGCGCCAAAATCGAACGCGGCGTATGTGGCGTGGAAGCAAGCCAAAGCCGCTGCACACGAAACCGGCGCGCTCGGGCCGCCCATGCACATCCGCAACGCGCCGACGAAGCTGATGAAGGAGCTCGGCTACGGTTCAGGCTACAATTACGATCACGATGCCGATGGCGGCTTCTCGGGACAGAATTATTTTCCAGACGAGATGAAACGCCGCGTTTTCTACCAGCCCGAAGGTCGCGGCCGCGAAGGCGCGATCAAAGAGCGGCTGGAGCATTGGGCGAAAATCCGCGCGGAGCGGAAACAATGAGCGCCGCCGCCGCACTCGCGCGCCATATCAACGCCGCCAATTCCATCGTTGTCTTCACCGGCGCTGGCATCTCGACGGAAAGCGGCATCCCCGATTTTCGCAGTCCGGGCGGCGTCTGGAGCAAGATGAAGCCCATCATGTTTCAGGATTTCGTGCGCTCACGTGAGGCACGGCGCGAGGCCTGGACGCGGGTGTTCAATCGCACGGCGGGCTGGACAGGCGCGCAGCCAAACGCTGGCCACCACGCCGTCACCGAACTGCTCAAAGCGGGCAAAGTGAAATCCATCATCACGCAGAACGTCGATAACCTGCATCAGGATTCAGGCGCCCCAGTCGATGATGTGATCGAAGTGCACGGCAATGCGTCGTATGCGAAGTGCCTTGAATGCGCGCAGCGTTATGAGTTGGTGGATTTAGAACCACGCTGGCGCGCCGATGAGGAGATCACGTGCACGCTTTGCACCGGTCTGCTCAAAACCGCGACCATCTCCTTCGGCCAGCCCATGCCCGAAGAGCAAATGGCGCGCGCCACCTGGCATGCGCAGCGTTGCGATCTCTTCTTGGTGCTTGGCTCGTCTCTGGTCGTTTTTCCCGCCGCGGGCCTGCCTTTGGTGGCGAAAGAGGCGGGGGCTAAGCTTGCGATCGTAAACCGCGATCCAACCGATTTTGATCGTATGGCTGATCTCGTGCTCCACGAAGAAATCGGCCCGGTGCTGACTGCAGCGTTGGCGCTTGCACGATGAACGATGCTGACGACGCACGCTCGTTGCTTATCCATGACGATGCGCACCTACTTGTCTTCAACAAGCCCGCCGGTCTGGCCGTGCAGGGCGGCTCCGGCGTCACGCGCAATCTGGAAGACTTGCTCGCCGCCTTCGCCAAATCGAACGGCAAGCGTCCGCGTCTGGTCCATCGGCTCGATCGTGAGACATCCGGGGTGATCGTCGCCGCACGCACCAAGCCGGCTGCAGCGTTTCTCTCGGAAGCCTTCGCGGGGCGGGACGTGCGCAAAACCTATCTCGCGATCATCTGCGGCGGCGCGCCGGAGCCGGCCGAGGGCGAAATCAATTTTGCGCTCAAAAAATCCTCGCGGCGCGGGTTGGATATCATGGAGATCGCGCGTGACGGCCAAACCGCACTGACGCGCTACCGCACGCTTGCTGCGACGCCCGCTGCGGCGCTCGTGGAACTCAATCCGGAGACAGGGCGGATGCATCAGCTCCGCGCGCACCTGGCCGCAATTGGGCGACCGATCGCGGCGGACGGCAAATATGGCGGGCTCTTCAGTCTCGCTGGCGTCGAAATCCCAAGCCTTTTGCTCCACGCCGCGGCGCTCGACATCCCGCATCCGGCCGGCGGCCGACGCACGTTCCAAGCGCCGCCGCCGCCTGTGTTTCTGCAAGCGCTCAAATCACTCGGGCTTGAGCAGGCGCGCGCCTTATCTACCTGCTAGGATGCTCCCGAGGGATTCCAGCAAGGACCAGCCCCATGTTCAGAAAAGTCATGATTGTTGGTGCGCTGCTCGCGCTTACCGCGTGCGCATCCGCGCCCACCTATACGCCCGCTCCACGCGCGGGCGCCGCGGGCTATTCCGAAGCCGCGATCGAGTCGAACCGCTACGTCGTCACTTATCGCGCGCCGGGCGCTGCGGACGCGGCATTGGTGCAGGATTACGCGCTGCTGCGCGCCGCTGATCTGACGCTGCAGAATGGCCGCGACTGGTTCTGGGTGGACCGCCGCACGCTTGATGAGGACCTGGCCGGGCGCCGTTCAGGTCCGAGCGTCGGCGTTGGCATTGGCGGGGGCTCCTGGGGCGGGCGCAGCGGCGGAGGCGTGAGCGTCGGCGTCAACTTTCCGCTTGGCGGCGGCTCGGCCACGCAACGCGCCCAATCGGCGACGCTTGAAGTGCGCTTTGGCGAAGGGGTGAAGCCAAACGATCCAAATGCCTACGACGCGCGTGCGGTCGCTGCGAACATTCGCGCCAGGCTTGCGCCGGCCCAATGATCCAGGTGCTGCTCGTGGCCCTTGGCGGGGCGCTGGGGTCGGTGGCGCGCTACGGCGTGGGTTTCGCCGCTGCGCGTTGGTTCGGCCTCGGTTTTCCATGGGGCACGTTGACGGTTAATGTTATCGGCGGCCTTGCCATGGGGGTATTGGCGGCGCGCGTCGGTCCTGGGCAGGAAGACCTGCGCCTGCTCCTTGGTGTAGGCATTCTGGGTGGTTTCACCACGTTTTCGGCGTTTTCGCTGGAGACGGTGCGGCTTATGGAGCAGGGACCAGCGCCAGCCATGCTCTATGTTTTGGCCTCGCTCATCGTGAGCGTCGGCGCGTGCTGGTTGGGTTATAGTTTGGGGCGCATATGAGGTCGGTCGAGACCGTTGAAGTGGATGCCGACGATGGCGTGGCGCGGATCGACCGCTGGCTGCGTCGCCGCTACCCGCATCTCACTCAGGGCCAAGTCGAGAAGATGATCCGCACCGGCCAAGTGCGGGTAGATGGCGCGCGCGTGAAAGCGTCCGACCGTGTGTCGCCCGGCCAAAGCGTACGCATTCCCCCGATTCCAGAAGCGACCGAGCGTGCGCCGCCGAGCGGGCTTTCGCGCAAGGACGAGGATTTCATCCGCTCGCTCGTGCTGCACAAGGACGACGACGTTATCGTATTGAACAAGCCTTACGGCATCGCCGTGCAGGGCGGCGCGAAAACGACGCGCCACATCGACGGCATGCTCGACGGGCTGAAATTCGAGAACGAGAAGCGCCCAAAGCTCGTGCATCGCTTGGATCGCGACACCTCGGGCTGCCTGGTGCTCGCGCGCCACCCGCGTGCGGCGGCGTTTCTTGGCGAGGCCTTCCGCGATCGCGATACCGATAAGATTTACTGGGCCGTTGTTGTCGGCAGTCCGCGCCCGAAGATCGGCGAACTGCGCTCGTGGATACGCAAAGCGCCCGGCGTGCACGACGCCGATCGCGAGATGATGCAGCGCGCCGTGCAATGGGACGAAGGCGCCGTGCACGCGATCACGCAATACGTGGTGCTCTCCGAGGCGGCGGGGCGCGCGTCGTGGGTGGCGTTGCGGCCGGTGACGGGGCGCACGCACCAATTGCGCTTCCATATGGCCGAGATGGGCCACGCCATTGCCGGCGACCCGAAATACAAATGCGATCGCCCGACGCCCAACGATCTCACCGGCGCGCTGTTGCTGCATGCACGCGCATTGCGCTTGCCGCATCCGTCCGGCGGCGAGCTCAAAGTGATCGCGCCGCTGGCGCCGCACATGAAAGAGATATTCGACCTGCTGGGCTTTGAAGAGCGCGAGGCCAAGGATCCGTTCGAACCCTTCGAGGCCAACCGATGAAAGTGGCGGAAGCCTCCGCTATTGCTTTGGCCAGCCGTGAATTGCTGAACCAAGGCGATGCGGAGGGGGCCGAACGACTGCTCTCACCGGTGCTGAAGACGCTGAAGACGGATGCCGAAGCGCTGCATTTGATGGGGCTCATCAAGAAGGCGCGCAATCAGCTCGAAGAAGCCGAACGCCATTTCCGCAGCGCAGTGGCGCACGCGCTGGGCGAGGGCGCCTATTACAACGATCTGGGCGTCGTGCTGCAAGCGCGCGGCAATTACACGGACGCGGTGCGCATCTATCGCGCCGCCATCGCGTTGCGCCCGGAAGTCACGATGGTGCGCATCAATCTGGTGCAATGTTTGTTGGCGTCGGGCGAGCTTGCGGAAGCCGAGCGTGAGGCGCGAACCTGCGTGCATGCTGAGCCCAATGCCGAAACCTGGACGCTGCTTTCGGCCGTGCATCGCCGCCAGGAGAAGTTCGAGGAATCGCTGAACGACGCGCTCGCCGCGTTGCAGTGCGGGCCGAAATTCAGGGGCCTCCGTTACAATTACGCCAACGCCCTGGAGCGCATCGGCCGCATCAAGGAAGCGCTCGATATCTACGAGAGCTTGGCGAAGAAGGATTTGGACTCCGCCGACCTCGCGCACAATTACGCACGCACGCTCTACGCCGAAGGGCGCAAGAAAGAAGCCGAGTCGGTGATCGAGCAGGCGCTGGAGCTTTGGCCCGCCTCGCACCCGCTCTACACCACGCTCGCGCGCATGCGCTTCTTGCGCGGTGAAGGCGAAAACAGCACCGCGCCGCTCGAAGACGCCTGGGCCAACCGGCCGAGCGATATTGGCTTGCGTCTGGTGATCGCGGATTCTGCTGCATCGCGCTGGCTTGCGCGAACGCGCACGCGATACGCTCGAGCACGCCAATCGCCTGGCGCCCGATACGCCGGCGCTGCTCAGCGCGTATGGCGTTGTGCTGGATGAGCTGAACCAGCCGGAAGAGGGCTTGAAGGCGCTTCGGCGCGTCGCCGAGCTTGCGCCGAACTCGCGCTCTGCCCAGCGCAATCTGCTTTCGACGCTGCTGCGCGCCAATCGGCCCGACGAGGCGCTCGCCATCACGCGCGCGCTGCGCGAAGAGGATCAAGACGAGCAATATCTGATCGCCTGCGAGGCCACGGCGCTGCGCTTGATGGGGGACGCCTTTTATCCCACGATATGCGATTATGATCGCTTCGTGCGCACCTATGAGATTGCGCCGCCGCGCGGTTACTTCACCGCCGAGAATTTCAACACCTCGCTCGCTGATATGTTGCGCGCCCAACATCGCGGCGTGAACCCGCTCGAGCACCAAATCCCGAACGGCTCGCAAACCAACCGCAATCTGCTGCACTCTCCCGATCCCGCCATCAAAGGTTTCCTCAACGCGGTTGAAGGCGCGGTGCGCGATTACATCTCGCGCCTCAAGGCCGAGCCGCATCACCCGTTCCTGCGCCGCACGCGCGAGCGTTTCCGTTTCCAGGGCCTCTGGTCCGCGCGCGTTCTGAAGGACGGATATCTACCCAATCACGTGCATGATCGCGGTTGGATCAGTTCAGCCTATTACGTCGCCATCATGCCGCCCGAGCGCCCGAAAGACCCGCGCAATGGCTGGCTCAAATTCGGCGAACCCAACAAGGCGCCGGCCAATTGCGGCCCCGAGCGGTGGCTTGAGCCCAGGCTGGGGCAATTGGTGCTCTTCCCATCCTATATGTGGCACGGCACCTCTGCGTTCGAAGGGCCGGAGCGGCTGAGCGCGGCCTTCGATATCGTCCCGAGCTGAGACCCATGGAAACGCCCGTCACCACCTATCCGCGCCGCTTCTACAAACACGCCTCCATCTTCGAGGCGGATAGCGGCCTCGCGTTGAAGCTCGACGAGCGCCGCTTGAAGACGCCCAAGGGTGCAGCCTTCACAGCGCCGACGCGCGCGCTGGCCGACGCGATGGTCGAGGAATGGAACGCGCAAGCCGAGCACATCATCCCCACGCGCATGCCGCTCACCCAATTTGCCTTCGCCGCGATCGATGCGACAGCGACCAAGCGCGACGAGGTGGCCGATTACATCGCCAAATTCGGCGAGACCGATCTGTGCTGCCATCGCGCCGCGTCGCCGATTGACCTCGTCGCGCACCAAGACGCGCATTGGTCGTCGCTGCGCGATTGGCTGCACGCTTATGTCGGCGCCGATCTGCCGGTGGTGACGGGCGTCTTGCCCGCGGACGTACCGCAAGGAGAACTGGCGAAACTCCGCGCCGCCGCACGCGCGTTGGACGATTTTCGCCTCACCGCGCTCGCGCAAGCGACGGGCCTCGCCGGCTCAGTGATTATCGGCTTTGCGATATTGCATGAGAAATTGACGCCTGCGGCAGCTTTTGCAGCTGCCGCGCTGGATGATCTTTGGGCCCAGGAAAAATGGGGCGCCGATGCGGAGGCTCAGTCCCGTTTGGCGCGACAAAGGGCCGAGTTCGAGGCCCTTGCGCGTTTCGTGGCGGCTTTGGCCTAAACCGCGTCAGGGCGCGGACTTGCGGCAGCGCAACATGGGCGTTACCCCCGATGCCGAATGCATCTGCGGGAGCGCCATCGCCCATGAAAGACATCATCGAAACCCTTGAAGCCAAGCGTGCAGCCGCGCGTGCGGGCGGGGGCGAGAAGCGCATGGCGGCGCAGCACGCCAAGGGCAAACTCACCGCGCGCGAGCGCATCGAACTCCTGATGGACGAAGGCTCGTTCGAAGAATTCGATATGTTCGTCGAGCCGCGCAGCAATGATTTCGACACCTCGCCGCAAAAGATCCCGGGCGACGGCGTCGTCACCGGCTGGGGCACGATCAATGGCCGGGTCGTCTACGTGTTCTCGAAAGACTTCACCGTGTTCGGCGGTTCGCTCTCGGCCACGCACGCCGCCAAGATCTGCAAAGTGCAGGACATGGCGATGAAGAACGGCGCGCCGATCATCGGCATTTTCGACGCCGGCGGCGCGCGCATTCAAGAAGGCGTGGAAAGCCTCGCCGGGTACGCCGACATCTTCCAGCGCAACATTCTGGCCTCCGGCGTCATTCCCCAGATCAGCGTCATCATGGGCCCGTGCGCAGGTGGCGACGTCTATTCGCCAGCGATGACGGACTTCATCTTCATGGTGAAGGATACGTCTTACATGTACGTCACCGGCCCCGAGGTGGTGAAAACCGTGACGAACGAAATCGTCACCCACGAAGAATTGGGCGGCGCCCGCGTGCATGCGTCGAAATCCGGCGTGGTTGACGGCGCCTTCGAGAACGATTTCGAGACGCTGGCGCAAATGCGCCGGCTGATTGATTTCCTGCCGCTCTCGAACCGCGAAAAGCCCCCGACGCGCCCGCACTATGACGACGTCACGCGCGAGGATTCCGCGCTCGATCGCCTGATCCCGGACAATCCCAACAAGCCCTATGACATGAAGGAGCTGATCGAGAAGGTCGCCGACGAAGGCGATTATTTCGAGATCAGTCCGGAGTTCGGCAAGAACATCATCACCGCGTTTGCGCGCCTCGACGGCTCAACCGTCGGCATCGTCGCCAACCAGCCGATGACGCTCGCAGGCGTGCTCGATATCGACGCCAGCCGCAAAGCCGCGCGCTTTGTACGCTTCTGCGACGCCTTCAACATTCCGATCGTTACCTTCGTGGACGTGCCAGGCTTCCTGCCGGGCACGCGCCAGGAGCTTGGCGGTCTGATCAAACACGGCGCAAAGCTTCTCTTCGCCTATGGCGAGGCAACGGTCCCGAAAGTCACCGTGATCACGCGCAAAGCCTATGGCGGCGCTTACGACGTGATGAGCTCCAAGCATTTGCGTGGCGACGTGAATTACGCTTGGCCGTCAGCGGAAATTGCGGTGATGGGCGCCAAGGGTGCAGTCGAGATCATTTTCCGCGCCGACATCGGCGATCCCGATAAGATCGCGGCGCGCACCAAGGAATATTCCGACCGCTTCGCCAATCCGTTCGTCGCCGCCTCGCGTGGCTTCATCGACGACGTGATCATGCCGCGCGAAACCCGCAAACGCATCATCCGCGCGCTGATGACGCTGAAGAACAAGAAACTAGAGAACCCCTGGAAGAAGCACGACAATATTCCGTTGTAAGGGTGGTCGGCGCCACATGGCTTGCGCTCGCGGGCAAAACTCTGCGTCGCACCATCGCCTGGCCTCTCCCGCAAATGCGGGAGAGCAACGACGGAGCGGCTGTCCCACACCCCCAAACCTCCCGCACAATGGCTCCCCTTGACGCGGGAGGGTTTCGTGAGCTCCGAGGCTTCGTGGTGTGTGGGCCGCTTTAGATGCGGATTAAGCGTAGCGATGTTTCGTGTAGCTTGAACAAAGCGTAGCGATGTTTCGCGTAGCTTCAACAAAGTGTCGCGATGTTTCGTGTAGCTTGAACAAAGCGTCGCGATGTTTCGCGTAGCTTGAACAAAGCGTCGCGATGTTTCGCGGAGCGCTGAAAATCAGTTTGCGGGGAGTGAAACTGCAAAGTCCATGGTCTCGGAAGCCTTGCGCATTGAACCGGCCAATTGGGAATGGAGCGAAGCCCCAATTCTAAGTCGTCAATGGCGGCTGACGTCGGAAAGATCGAAATCGGCGATGTCGGTTGCGGTCAATGCATCGTTCAGGTGGCGCGTCTCGTGCAGTGAAGCGCGGCGGGCGTATCAAACCCTCATCCCAGGCCGGGAAAAACGAAATTGACGGAGCGCGTGTAACGCGCGGCGCCGCTCAGCGATGAACGGCGTCCACTATCAGGCGCTAGCCAGCGCCGTCCATGCACTCGGCCTCCCACCCGAACGCGCGCCCGCGCGAAGCAAAGCCGTGCGTGACGCCACCAATGATGGCGCGTACGCTTGTGCGACGGAGGAATTTCTATGAAGCGCTTAATCCTGGCTCTTGGTTTTGCACTCACCGCCTGCGGCCAAACCGCTGCGCCGCCAGGCGATAGCGCGCCGCAGGTCGTGACGCCCGCGCCGTCGATCATCGGCAATTTCATCGCGACGTCGAACACGGCCATGTCGATCACCGGCGATCTGGAAGCCGCCGCCGAGGTGCTGAGCTTTGGGCGCGGTTTTCGCATTGAAGGCGGCCGCGTTGAGGCCGCACTCAGCCCCACGAGCGAACTCGCGGCGGGGCAAGGTTCCTTCGCTGAGGCCACTGGCAGTCAATCGATCGAGGCAATGGAACTGCGCCAAGTCGCGCTCGTGCGTGTCGCCGCCGATGCGCCGAACCCGTCTTTGTGCGGCGAAGCGTCGCCAACCTTCATCGTGCTCGCACGCGGCGCAGATCTGCTCTCATTGCTCGTATTCTCCGGCATCGAACCGCCTGGCGCCGGCGCTTCTGCGACGTCGCTGTGCGGTATCTTCAATTATATGCCGGCATGACGCGACGAGCCGTGCTGACAACGCGACGGGGCGGGGTCGCGATGGCCGCGTGCGCGGCATAAATTGCGCTCATGCGCTTTGCGTTTGCAGCCCTTTGCCTCGTGCTCGCCGCTTGCGGCGAAAGCCGTGCTGTGCGCGACGAACCGCAAACCGCCCGTGAACTCAGCGGCCGCTACGTCGCCGCCTCCGATACCGCGCGCTATTTCACGGGCGATCTGTCGATCGAGCGCGCAGGGCTGATGTTCACCAAAGGCGCTATCCTCTACACGCGCACGCTTGCGCCGCGCCGTGGCTATGATCTGACGGCGCAGGCAGGCGATTCATACGCCGCCATCGCTGTGGGCACCGCCGATTTGCATGTTGAATTGCGCCGCATCACGGACGTCAGTCTGCGCGAAGGCGCGCCGGGTTTGTGCGGTGATGACCGGCCGGAATATGCAGCTTTGGTGTACGAGGAGCGCGCAACACGCGTGACGGTGTTGGTGTTCTCCGGCGAAGAGCCGCCGAGCTCCGCGGCGACGCAAAGCCGGCTCTGCGCCACCTTCGGGTTCAACGCCCCGCACGGCGCACGCACGCAAGAAGGCGTAGTCCTCTAATCCTGAGCTTTGCCGTACGGATTGGTCGGCTCGCCAAGCTCGTAAAATTCCGCGCCCTTCACCGTCTGCATTTGCAGATAGCGTTTGCCGCTGTCGGGGTAGTCGACCACATCGATCGGCTTGTCCTCACCGCCCATCAGATAGACGCATTCTTCGTCAAACGTGTTGCGCAGGATGTGCGGCACGGAGGGCGTGGCAAATCCCATGAAATCGCCGGGGCCGACTTCGGCTTCTTTGCCGTCAATGACGGCGATGGCGCGGCCCGAGATGATGTAGAGCCATTCTTCTTCGAGCATGTGCGCATGGTAGGCGAAGCTGTCCTTGCCGGGCGGCAGCTTCACCAGGCTCACATGGGCGCGGCTCATGCCGGCGAGCCGTGAGAGGCCGGCGGCGCGGAAGAGCGAGTTGGCGTTGAGCTTCTGGGTGAACGGGCGCAGCGCCGGTTGGATTTCGCCCGCGCGCCAAAGCGCCTTCTTCGACTCAGCCATGCTTCACCTCGTGGGCCGAGCATAGCGTGTTGTGATCAGAACTCGACCGGCTCGAACGTGCGCCATTCGCCGGCCAGCAGCAGCTCCAGCGGCCGGAATTGCGCTTTGTAATCCATCTTGTCCGAGCCCGGGATCCAATAGCCGAGATAGAGGTGGCCAAACCCTGCTGCGCGCGCTTGTTGGATATGGTCGAGGATCGTGTAGATGCCGAGTGATCGGCGCGGCTCTTCAGGATCGAAGAACGAATACACCATCGAGAGCCCGTCGCCGAGCACATCGATCAACGCGGCGGCGGCGAGATCGCCCTTCTTGGGGCCGTCGCTGTAGCGATACTCAACGATATGCGTGTGCACCGCGGTCTCTTCGACCATCGAGGCGTAATCGGGGAAGAGCATGTCGGCCATGCCGCCTTCAGCGTGGCGCGAGGTGAGGTAGCGGCGCAGCAACCAGAATTGCTCGTGCGTGGCTTCTGCGGGCTTGAGCGCGCGGGTGAGGTCGGCGTTACGCGCCATGATCTTGCGCCAGCGGCGATTGAACTCGAACCGCTCCACTGGCACGCGCGCTGAGATGCAGGCGTCGCAGCCTTCGCAAGAGGGCCGGTAGGCGATGTTCTGGGAGCGGCGAAAACCGGAATCTGTCAGCAGATCATGCAGGCTTTCGGCGTCATAGCCGTCGAGCGCGGTGAAGACCTTGCGCTCACGCTTGCCCGGCAGATACGGGCACGGCGACGGCGCTGTTAAAAAGAACCGGAGGTTCTTGGTGGGAAACGGTTTGGTCACGCGAATTCCATCGTCGCCGAACCTTGCAGATCGTCAAGATAGCGCACGCATTCCGCCGCACCGTGCTTAACAAAGCCTTGCATCGTAAGCGCCATTGCTGTTCCGGACTTAAAATGTGGTGAGACGCGCGCTTTGTCTCTCCAAACTGGGGAAAACTCTGCTAATGTATATCTGCCGTTCGGTTGGGGGAACGTGCGGCCGGAAACAGAGGAGGGCGCTATGGCGCAACCTGTGACGGCCATACTCGCGCGCCAGGAAGATCTGGAGCGCAGAGCACGCCAATTCACTGGCGACGCCAACGAGGCTGCATTGCTCGTTGGCCGCATTGTCGCCCGCGCGTTCGACGAGTTCCATGACGGCGTGCCCGAAGAGGTCGTCGCCCGCGCCATGCAGCGCGAGCTCGACCGCATGATCGAGCAGCTGCGGGTTTCAGCGCGCGCTTAAAGGCGCTCGCCGCGTCCGAGCGGATCGGGTAAGGCGTCGCCGTCCGCGATGAAGCTCAACGACGCTGAATTGATGCAATAACGCAGGCCAGTCGGCTGGGGTCCGTCCGGGAATACGTGGCCTTGATGGCTGTCGCAGCGTGCACAGCGGGTCTCGACGCGGCGCATGCCATAGGAATTATCCTCGATGCCAACCACATGGGCCGGGTCAACCGGACCAGTGAAGCTCGGCCAGCCGGTGCCGCTCTCGAACTTTGTGTCCTGGCGGAACAGCGGTAGCCCACAGAGGCGGCAGCAATAGACGCCGGTATTTTTCTGATTGAGCAGCCCGCCGCAGAACGGCGCCTCGGTGCCGTGATGCAGCAGCACGCGGCGCTCTTCGTCATTCAAATCCGCCTCCAAGCGTCGGCGGTCGTCGTCGCTGGGGGCGTGAGGTCGAAACCGGATTGAGAGATTGTCATGGCCTATATCCTGGGGAGCGGACCCCAATTCGTCCAGGCCGGCGCGCTGGTTACACCACCGTCTCGCGCTCGCCGTAGAGCTTGGCGAGGTGCGTCATCAGGCTCTGAGCGCCAGCGCGGATTTGCTCATCGCTGAACTTGCTGGCGCGCAAGCGCTTGGTGGCGTCAGCTAGGCCCTTGGGTTCGATACCCAGCTTACGGCGATGTTTCTTGGCGATGTGTTCGATCAGCATATCGGCCTTCTCGATCGACGGCCCCATGATCGGCTTCAGGGTTTGCTCCAACTCGCGCACGAGCGGATCGCCTTTGCGCTTTGGCGCAGCCCTTTTCTTCGGCAGGGCGGCGGCGAGGAGCGCGCGGTCGTCATGCAACCGCACAAGTGCGAAGAGCTTTTTCAGTTCGGCGCGAGACCGGCCTTTGAAGGCGGTGCGCAGGAGCTTTGCTTGGGCAGCGTCAAGCTTCATTGCGCCCGCCTCAAAATCGCGGCGGCGGCATTGGTGAGCGCTTCCTTCGCCGGACGCCCGCCGACGCGCATCATGGCGGTTACGTTGATCGGGTTGGCCGCGAGGCGATCGCTGGGCGCGGATTTCAGCACGGCCGAATAAGGGATCTCCTCAGCCAGCAACGCCCCGCTGAAAAAGGGCGCGGCGTTGATCTCGCCGCGTGTCAGCGCGTCGGCGTCGCCAGTTTCACCAGATCGGGTGCGGTCGTTCACGCCGTTTAGCAGCACAGAGAACTCGCTCGATCGCAAGGCCCTGCCTCTTACTTCGCGAACCACGTGTTCGAGCATGTTCAAACCGGTGAGCGAATATTTCTCCGGCCGGACCGGGGCGATGATGTGGTCGGCGGTGGTGATGGCCAGCCGCGTTAAGAATGTGGCGCAGGGATTGGAGTCGATCACGACGGCGTCGTTGCGTGCGCGAAGGGCGGCCACTAACGCGCGAAAGCGCAAAAAGGCGGCCGCCTTATCTTGATCCGAGCGCGTATCCAGCGTGAATTCGAAGAGCCGCTCGTCGCCTGCGACCAATTCGAAATTGATGTCCTTATCCTTGCCCTTCCGCGCGCGATTGAGCGGGATGGCGATGGCGCCCAGATCAGTGGCCGGGATGGTGTGATCGCCGCGCGCATTTAAGACGCCATAGATGGTGTGATTGCGGTCGCGGATGCGATGTCGCTCGCCGGGCGACAGGAAGTATTGGGTGAGATTGTGCTGCGGATCGAGATCGATGAA
This sequence comes from Hyphomonadaceae bacterium JAD_PAG50586_4, assembly GCA_023242925.1. Taxonomy (GTDB): domain Bacteria; phylum Pseudomonadota; class Alphaproteobacteria; order Caulobacterales; family Aquidulcibacteraceae; genus Vitreimonas. The sequence goes on from CP096134.1 coordinate 2,103,373, forward strand.
GGCGATTGAACGCTTGTTGGCGAGGTGCGCTGCGGCAAACAGATTGGCCGCCAGCACCGTCTTGCCGACGCCGCCTTTGATGTTGAGCATTGTCACGACGCGCCCGCCGCTTTTGGCCGTACGTGCGGCGTCAGCGATCTTTGCGAGTGCTTCGGTTGGTGCGCCGCTGTCCAAGAACACCGCATGACTGGTGTCCAGAGTGGCGTGAACCCAGGAATCAGGCGGCAGGTCATTCGTTTGGGCCACAATGATGTGGCGCCCATTGTTGAGCGCCGCGGCGACTTCGCGCTGCAGCCATTGGCTCTCGTGGCTCGCGGCAGAGGCGAGGACGACGAAGATGTGCGATTCACCGATCGTTTGCACCAGAGCGGGCAACTTCTCAGCTTGGCGCAATTGCGCGCTCGACGGCGTCACCGTCCAGCCGTTGCGTTCCAGCTCGGCGGCAATGGCGCGTGCTGGGTCCTCGTCGGCCTGTTCGAAGGCGAGGTACGCGTTCGCCATGAGAATTTAACCACCCCTGTTGGCGACCCTAAGCGGGCGGATTACGCCTTGTCCATGCGACCCCACAACCGGGGGTGCGGGCGGAACCCCTACCGCCAAGCCAGAATTGCCGAGACATGCCTGAACCGCTCCTGATCGACATATTCCAGCGTTTGGCTATGGCGCTCGGTATTGGCTTCATGGTCGGCATCGAGCGCGGCTGGCGCCATCGCGAAGCGCCGGACGGCTCCCGGGCGGCAGGCCTGCGGACCCATGCTGCGATTGGCCTGAGCGGGGGCATGGCGGGCGCGATGCTGCCGGCGCTCGGCCAGATCGGGTTCGCCGCACTCACCTTGGCGTTCGCCGCGGCCTTCATCACGTTCAAAGTCCGCGAGAGCCAACAGGACAATGACATCTCCGTGACCGGCACGATCGCCGGGCTGCTGGTGTTCGCTCTCGGCGCTTATGCGATGTGGGGCGATCTGCGCGTCGCGGCCGCGGTCGGCGTGACGCTCGTTGCTCTGCTCGCATTCAAGGAGGCGCTGCATAGCTGGCTCGACAAAATCACGTGGAAAGAGCTGCGTTCGGCGCTGATCATTTTAGCGGCGACCGCGATCGCGTTGCCATTGTTGCCCGACCGAACGGTCGACCCCTGGCAAGCGATCAATCCGCGCGAGCTTTGGCTGCTTACGATCCTGGTCGCGGGCGCGTCCTTCGCCGGCTACGTCGCTGTGCGTGTGCTTGGCAGCGATGTTGGCGTGTTGGCTGGCGCGGCGGCGGGTTCGCTGGTTTCGTCGACGGTCGTCACAGCCGAACTCGGCCGCCAAGTGCGGAAGGGCGAGACGACAGCGCCGGTGGGCGGTGCTGCTGCATCGATCGCCGCCGCGATCAGTGTCGGTCGCGTGATTATCCTCCTCGCCGTGACCGCGCTGCCGCTGTTGCGCGAAGCGGGGCCCGCGCTCGTAGCTGCGGCTTTATGCTTTGCTGGCGCGGCTTTCGCGATGCGTGGGCTCAATAAGAATGGCAGTGGCGGTCGCTCTTCGGAAAACCTGCGCAGCCCGCTCGATCTCGTTTCGGTCGCGCAGTTCGCGGTGTTCTTGGGCGCCATCATCGTGGTGGGCCGCATCGTCGCAGAAACGTTTGGCGAAGCTGGTTTGCTGCCCTTTGCCGCCACCGCTGGCCTTGCCGATGTCGACGCCGTGACGCTCGCGGCCGGGAGCCTTGTACGTGGCGGGCTGGAGCCGAGCGTGGGCGCGCACGCGGTGATGATCGCCGTCTTGATGAACACGTTAGCCAAAGGCGGCATCGCCATAGTTACCGGCGGCTGGCGCTATGGGATGCTCTATTTTGGCGCAGCTTTTGCAGCGACAGCCGCGGCTGCGGCGGTCTGGTTCCTTGTGACACCGCTTTTGGCGCCCATGTTCGGGTGAAGGGTCTCGCGCGGGCGGGCCGTCTTCGTTAGGTTGCGAGCACTATGCAGAAATGGACCCCCGCCGGCTGGCGTGCAAAACCCGCCAAGCACATCCCGACCGATTACCCGGACGCCGACGCGCTGACGCGCGTTGAGCAGACGCTACGCTCGTATCCGCCGCTCGTGTTCGCTGGCGAAGCGCGCAATCTGAAGGCGCAGCTTGGCCAGGTGGCCGAGGGCAAGGCGTTCCTGTTGCAAGGCGGCGATTGCGCCGAGAGCTTCAAGGAATTCCACCCGGACAACATCCGCGACACGTTCCGTACGTTGATGGCGATGAGTGTCGTGCTGACGTTCGCGGCTTCGCGCCCTGTGGTGAAGGTTGGCCGCATCGCCGGCCAGTTCGGCAAGCCGCGCTCGGAGCAAACCGAAACGCAAAACGGCGTGACGCTGCCGTCCTACCGGGGCGACAACATCAACGGGATGGAATTCACGCCGGAAGCGCGGATCCCCGATCCGGAGCGATTGCTGAAGGCCTATGGTCAGTCGGCTTCAACGCTGAACCTCATCCGCGCTTTCGCAAACGGCGGCTACGCCGACCTGCACAACGTGCATCGTTGGATGGTCGGCTTCGTCGCCGATAGCCCGCAAGGCAAGCGCTACCAGGAAATCGCCGACCGCATCTCCGAGGCCGTCGCCTTCATGGAAGCATGCGGGATCACACCGCAGAGCGTGCCACAGATGAAGCACGTGGACGTCTATACGAGCCACGAAGCTCTGCTCCTTGGCTACGAAGAGGCGATGACGCGCGTTGATTCCACCAGCGGCGATTATTACGACACCAGCGCACACATGCTCTGGATTGGTGATCGCACGCGTCAACTCGATGGCGCTCACGTCGAATTCATGCGCGGCATCAAAAACCCGATCGGCATGAAGTGCGGCCCATCACTGGAGCCGGATGATCTCATCCGTCTTATCGATGCGCTGAACCCGGCCAACGAGCCCGGCCGTCTCACGCTCATCGCGCGCTTTGGCTCAGATAAGGTCGAAGCCGGGCTGCCGAAGCTCGTGCGCGCGGTGGTGAAGGAAGGCCGCAGCGTCGTGTGGTCGTGCGATCCGATGCACGGCAACACGCTGAAGACCGACAGCGGCTTCAAGACCCGGCCCTTCGATCGCATTCTCTCTGAGGTGCGCGCATTCACGGGAGTACTGCCAGCCGAAGGCGCTTACCCTGGTGGCGTGCATGTGGAGATGACGGGCCAGCAGGTCACCGAATGCCTGGGCGGCGCAGCGATGGTGACGGAAGGCGACCTCTCCAGCCGCTATCACACCCATTGCGATCCGCGCCTCAACGGCACCCAAGCGCTCGATCTGGCGTTCTTGATCGCCGAACAGCTGCGCGGCGCCAGGACCAACGGGAAGCAGGCGAAAGCCGGGTGATGAAATCCCTCCGCATCGCCGTCCAAATGGACCCCATCGAGACGATGGTGGTGCAGCGCGACACTTCGCTCGCGCTGATGATCGAGGCGCAGAACCGGGGGCACGAGACTTGGTGGTTCACGCCGAACGATGTGTTCTTCGATACAGGCGCGGTGAAGGCGCGCGCGCATCGTACGTCGGTGAGCCTCAACGAAGCCAAGCACTACGAGAACCATGAAACCGCGATCCGTGCGCTCGACGATTTTGACGTGATCCTGATCCGCCAGGATCCGCCGTTCGACATGGGCTATGTGTCGAACACTTATCTCTTGGAGCTGACCAAGGCGCGCGTGCTCAATCCGCCGCGCGGCGTGCGCAACATCTCCGAGAAGATGTCGATCATGTATTTCCCCGACCTCACGCCGACGACGTGGGTGGGGCGCGATCTCGACGCTTTGGTCGATTTCGCCAAGCGCTTCGATCAGGTGGTGCTGAAAGTGCTCTATCTGATGGGCGGCGACGGCGTCATCAAACTCAAATCCAGCGATCCCGATTTCCGTGCGCGCGCCGGTAAGTTCATGGACGCCGCCGGGCGCGAGCCGATCCTGGCGCAAGAATTCATGCCGGCCGTCAGCGGCGGCGACAAGCGTCTGTTCGTGCTCGACGGCGAACCTTTCGGCGCCATTCGCCGCATGCCGCAAGGCGGCGATTTCCGCGCCAATCTGCACGCTGGCGGCATCGCTGAGCCTGCCGAGGTGGACGACAACGATCGTCGCATCGCCGCCGCAGTCGCCCCGCTCTTGAAGCAAGAGGGCATTCTCTTCGCTGGCCTCGATGTGATCGCCGGCAAGCTCATCGAGATCAACGTGACCTCGCCGACGCTCGTGCAAGAACTCAAGCGCTTCACCGGCCTCGACCTGCCGAAGGCGTTTTGGGACAAGGTCGAAGAGCTCGGCTGAGCCTCACGTCGCCAGCGACAAGATCAGCACGATCGCGCCGATATTGAGCGCAAGGCCGACGCCCAGCATCCGTTTCAACGACACCAAGCCCGAGGCGTAAGCGATGGCGTTCGGCGCCGTCGCCACGGGCAGCATGAACGCAAAGCTCGCCGCGAGCGCGACGGGGAAGGCGAGTTGCTGCAACGGCGTGTCGGTCGCTGTCGCCACTGCGGCTACGATCGGCAGGACCGACGTGAGCGTCGCGACATTGCTGGCGAGCTCCGAGATAAGGATCGTCGCCACGACCAAGATCGCGATCAAGCCGAACGTCGAGAGCCCATCAAGGCCGGCAATATATTCGCCAATCCAAGCAGCGAGCCCGGTGCTCTCCATGCCGGCGGCCAGCGCGAGGCCGCCGCCGTAGAGGATGGCGATGCCCCACGGAATTTTCTCCGCCGTCTTCCAATCGATCAGTTTTTCTTCGCGCGAGCGCCCAGACGGCACGAAGAAGAGCAACAGCGCGCCCGCGATGGCGACGCCAGTATCTGTAAGCCCTTCAAGCCCGGGCAGTTTCGCGATCTCGGTACGGAACATCCAAGTGAGGGCGACGAGACCAAACACGATGCCGATGCGGATTTCCGGCTGTGTCATCGGTCCGAGCGCTTTCAGGGCGTCTTTCACGACATTCCCGATCGCATCGAAGCGTGCATGCGCCTTTCGACCGAACAGGGGAAAGCATAGCGCCAGCCACGCGATCGGCATCATCAGCAGCATGATCGGCATGGCCTTGATCATCCAATCTGCGAACGTGATTGCTTCGCCAGCGCGCTCAAAGAAGGCGCGCGCGATTAGATTTGTTGGCGTGCCAACAGGTGTGCCGATGCCGCCGATTGTTGCGGCGTGCGCTACGCCCAAAGTGAGCGCGCCGCCGAGCGCAAGGTCAGCCTTGTCGCTGCCCGACAGCGCGCGTGCTGCGCCAATTGCGATAGGCGCCAGCATCAAGGTGGTCGCCGTGTTTGAGATCCACATCGAGATTAGCATCGACGCGACCATGAAGCCGCCGACGAGCATCGTCGGACGACCGCCCGCGATGGAAGCGATTGAGAGCGCAATACGCTCGTGCAGTCGCCAGCGTTCAACGCAGGCCGCGAGCATGAAGCCGCCGATGAAAAGGAAGACGATGGGGTCGGCGTAAGGTGCGGCGGCGTCCTTCATACTGCCGGCGCCTATCAACGGCAGCGCCGCCAGCGGCAGCAATGCTGTGGCCGAAATCGGGATCGCCTCCGTGACCCACCAGATCACCATCAGGGCAGAGAGTGAGAGCAGCCGCCAAGCTTCGATCGAAAGTCCGTCCGGCGGCGGCATGAGCTGAAGGGCGAGCGCTACGGCCGGCCCAAGGATCAACCCTACCCAGCGGCCAATCCGGCCAAAGCCGGTTTCCTCGGCCGCGATCTCCGCGTCGCTCATGCGCTTCCCCCGCCGGCGTGACTCGCCGATCGCGTGCATCCTGCCCGCGGCGGCGGTACCGTCAAAACGAGAAAATTGACAGGCCGGCAATCGGGCCCTAACCGTCCAGCCCCGCGCCGTTGGCTCAATGCCCCAGTGGCGGAATCGGTAGACGCAGCAGACTCAAAATCTGCCGTAGGCAACTACGTGCCCGTTCGAGTCGGGCCTGGGGCACCATTGGCAGGCAGGCTGAAAAGCCGCCTGCGGAGCTGACGCTCAAGTCCGCGCTGTGTTAGGCCGGCCGGGACGTTCGCGCGGAAGGCAAGCATGACAACGACGCCGGATATGGTTCGGGACGATCCGAGCCGGAGTTTTATCAGTGTCCTGCAAGCGATCGACGCGGGTGCTGGGGAAGATGGCGTCAAGGTGTCGGGCATCGTCGATCGGCTCGATGAGCGCGCTTTCGGCCTGCTGATCCTGTTGCTGACCATTCCGTGCTTGGTGCCTGGTCTGCCCGGCGCGCAGATCATAGCGATCGGCATCTTTTTGCTAGCACTTCAAGTCGTGGTCGGGCGCCGCGAACCCTGGCTGCCCGGTTGGTTCATGCGGGCGCAGGTCAAGAAGAGCTGGATATCCTCGATCGCGGGCTTCGCCGACAAACGCTTGCGCTGGACCGAGCAATTGGCGCGGCCGCGCTTGCGCTTTCTGACGACGGGCCTTGGCGAACGGATCGCCGCGCTGATCATGGCGCTGGCCGCCATCACCGTGATGCTTCCCATCACCAATACAATCCCGTCGGTCGCGCTGACCCTGCTCTCGCTCGGTCTTATTCAGCGCGACGGTTTGTTCACCTTGGCGGGCGCTGCGGTGGCTCTGGGGTGGATCACGTTGCTCAGCGCGCTCGTCGCAGGACTGTTTTTGGGCGCCGGCTTTGCTGTCACCTTCGTTGGCGAGCACGCGCCCTGGCTGCTCGAATGGATTGGCCGTTGAGTGCGGCTCGGCGCCACGGCGGCGGGTGGTTTGCCGAGGGGTAGGGTGGGACATGGCTCTGATTGATCGTTTGCGCCCGATCTGGCCGGTGTTGGCCTTGCTGGCTTCCGCCGCGATGCTGGCGACGGCGCACGCTTTCCAACGCTTTGGCGGCTTGCAGCCGTGCCCGATGTGTCTCGATCAACGCAATTGGCACTGGGCGGTGGTTGGCGTGAGCGTCCTTTCGTTTGCGGCGCTGCGTTTCCAGCCGGGCCTTGCGCGCTGGCTCGCCGCTCTGATCGGCCTTGTCTTTGTCGCCAGCATGGGCATGGCGCTCTACCATGTCGCGGTGGAGCAACATTGGGTCGCCGCTACATGCGATGCGCGCATCGATGTCAACGATCTCTCGTTCGATCTGGACGCGGAAGTCGTCGTGCCAAAATGCGATGAGATCGCTTGGCAAATGTTTGGGGTTTCGATGGCCGGCTACAACGCCATTGTGTCGGGCCTCTTGTCGCTCGCCTCGTTCGCCATAGCTTTCCTGCCGGAGCGCAAGGCATGAGACCACATCCGCCAATGCCGGGCGAAAACGCCCGCGATCGCGAACTCGCTTCGATGATCCGCGTGGATCACGCGGGTGAATTTGGCGCTGTGCAAATCTATCGCGGTCAACGCGCGGTGTTCGAACGCATCCAAGGCAAGCAACACGCAGCGCGTCTGATCGCTGAAATGGAAGCGGGCGAGCAAGAACATCTGGCCACGTTCGACCGCTTGATAGCCGAACGAAATGTCCGCCCCACGATCATGGCGCCGATCTGGCGCGTCGCGGGCTTCGGCTTAGGCGCTGCAACCGCTCTGCTCGGCGAAAAAGCCGCGCACGCGTGCACGGAAGCGGTCGAGAACGTGATCGAAGAGCATTACGGGCGCCAAAGCGCGGCGCTCGATGGCGTCGATACCGAATTGAAGGACGTCGTCGACAGATTCCGCGAGGACGAAATTGCGCATCGCGAGACAGCGGTTGAGCAGGGCGCCCGCGACGCGCCGGGCTATCCTGTGTTGTCGGCCCTGATCAAAATCGGCTGCCGCGCCGCGATCCGCATCTCTGAAAAAATATGAGCGCGCCTGTGAGCGTGCGCCGCGCGCGCGACGCGGAAAACCCACAAGTGGCGGCCATTCTGACAGACGCCTTCGTGGACGAAGACGGCCTGAATTATTGGCTGCGACAAGGCGCCGTGAAAGATCGAGTGCGCAAGCGCTTCTTCGATGCGGCGGTGCGTGATGTCATCCACCCGAAGCGCGAATTGTGGATCGCCGAAGCGGACGGCCAGCACCTTGGCGCGGCCATCTGGCTGCCGCCGGGCGCCAAGGCGTTTGACTACAGCTTCATCGAAGAAGTCGTGATGACGCCGTTATTGCTCTCGATCGCTGGCTTTAAAGGCATGTCGCGGGCGATGGATTTGGGCAAACGGCTTTCTGGCCACCACCCGCACGTGCCGCACGCGCATCTAAGCTTTCTCGGCGTGCACTCCAGCGCGCAAGGGCGCGGCGTTGGCTCGGCGATCCTCAAGCACACGTTGGCGCTCGTCGATGGGAAGGGGTTGCCGGCTTATTTGGAAGCCTCGATTCCACGCAATGTCGCGCTCTATCAGCGTCACGGCTTCGAGATCACCGGCGAGTTCGAACTGCCGAACTTGCACTTCTGGTGCATGACGCGCCCGGCGCGCTAATCGCCAGGCTTTTCGCCAGCGGATTGCTCTTTCGTCCCAAGCGCATCGGCGAGCCGCGTTTGCGCGGAGCCTGGGCGCAGCGGCTTCTGCTGGCTCTCATGCGGCGCCCAGCCGGTCGCGGTGAGAATTTCGAACGTCGCGCGCACGCGGCCATCGTCGTCACTGAAGCGCGCGCGATAAATCTCAAACGCGCGCGCGAGAATACGCCGGCTCAAGCCGTGCGGGCTTCGCTCCGAGAGGGCGGCGGTCTCCCCATCGCCCTGAGATCAGCCAGCAAGCGCATCGGCTCGCCATAGCGCACGGTGACCACATCACGATCCGCCGCTGGCAGCGCGTAGCCTGCGCGCTGCAACAAGCCGGCGACATCCTGCAAATCCGCGAATGGCGCGACGCGCGGGCCAGCGCCCCCTGTCAGTTCGCATTCTGCTTCGATCAGTGAGAGCCGCAATTCATGTAGCGTCTCACCGCCTAACAATGACGCCAACAACAAGCCGTCCGGCTTCAACGCCAAGCGCAGTTGGATCAACGCACCGGGCAGGTCGTTTACCCAATGCAGCGCGAGCGGCGAGACAATGAGATCGAAGGATTGCGCCGCAAAGGGCAGGTGCTCGGGATCAATCTCGGCCAAATCGGCCTCGATCACATGCCCAATCCGCCCGGCCAGCTGCGCCCGCGCCGCGATCTCTTCGGAGAACAGCCCGCCCCCGCCCAGCGCCAGCACACGAGGGAAAGGGCGTGGGATCGCTTCGAGGCGCTCAGCCAAATCCGCCGCCACACGTTCATGCAAAAACGAGGCGTCGCGGAACGTCGCCTTTGCGCGGCGCTTGCGCTGACGGACAAGCCGTGGCTCGAATGGGCGGGGGCGTTCATTGCGCATATCCTATCGCCCAAGCGCTGCTTTCGGGAAACGCGGCGCGATTTCGCGCCTGTCGACCTGATCTGGCCGCCGCGCTCGTTCTTGTCCGAGGAGATCGTCGATCGCCCTGGCGCGATGGAACCGGCGCTCTGAGGCGCATTGCAATTCCTCGGCGATCAAATGCAGCCGCTGCGATTTTCCGCTGCCAACCGATCCGGGGCCGAATGGTGTGTGCGGGGCCCTGCGCCGGCCGCGAGGTTTGCTTAACGACACGGTCCGTGCTGCACGCGCCTACGACGACAATGCCCCCGAAAGCGCGTGCTCGATCTAATGCGCGGCGGCCGCCGTGATGGCCTGCCGGTCTTCGCCCGATCGATGAGCCCTGCCGCCGGCGATGCGCTCGATCGGGCCGATGTCATCGCCCCCACGCTGATGCATTGGACGCGCTTTGCAGTCCGCAGCTTCAACCAAGCCGCTTGGCTTGCTGAAGCACTCTGCGAGGCTAGCGGTAAGCGTTGGAAACCTCGTGTCTCAGCGGGGGTGAAGCGACGCCAGAGCCAGGCGGGGCTGTCAGCCTTCGAACGCCGCCGTAATGTCTCTGGCGCGATCAAGGCGCGGTGGCGCTATGCCGGAAAGACTATCCTTCTGGGGGATGACGTTTTCACCACCGGGGCGACATTAGAAGCGTGCGCCCGAGCTTTGGGGAAAGCTGGAGCTGTGGAAGTGCATGCCGTCACACTGGCGCGGGTTGTCCGGCCAACAGATATTACCTTCTAGGAGGTGTTGAGTCGGTCATGCGGCCAGTCATCGTCTATACGCGCGCTTATTGCGGCTATTGCAGCCGCGCCTTGGACCTGCTGCGCCGCAAGGGCGCTGCAGTCACAGAAGTCGACGCCACAGCCGACCCCGAAAAGCGCCAGGAAATGATCCAGCGCTCCGGCCGTTTCACCTTCCCGCAAATCTTCGTCGGCGACACCCATGTAGGCGGCTGTGACGATTTGCATGCGCTGGACCGCGACGGCGGCCTCGATCCGCTGCTATCAGGGACCTGATGCGTAAACTTCGAACCGCCGTCGTCCAATTGCGCTCTGGCGTTGAGCCGGCCGCCAACCGCGCCGCCGCCATGCCGCTATTGCGCCAAGCCGCGTCCGCTGGCGCGCGCTTGATTGCAACGCCCGAAAACACCACGCGCATGGATCGCAATCGTGAACGTATGTTCGCAGCGGTTGGCCCAGAGAAGGGCGATCCGGAATTGCTGGCCTGGGGCCGCGCCGCGCAAGAACTGGGCGTGTGGCTGCTGATGGGTTCAGGCCCGATCGCGACCGGCGACGGCAAAGTGTTTAACCGCTCGTTCTTCTTCGATCCCGACGGTAGAATCGTCGCGCGCTACGACAAAATCAATCTGTTCGACGTGACGCTCGGCGGCACGGAGAATTACCGCGAGAGCGACACCGTACAGGGCGGCGGCCAAGCCGTCGTCGTCGACGGCCCGATGGGCGCAAAGCTCGGCCTGACCATCTGCTACGACGTGCGTTTTGCGCCGCTCTATGCATCACTTGCCCGGGCAGGGGCGGAGATCATCGCTGTGCCGGCGGCGTTCACGGTGCCGACAGGCCAAGCCCATTGGGAAATTCTGCTGCGCGCACGTGCGATCGAAACCGGTTCGTTCGTGATTGCGCCCGCGCAAGGCGGCCAACACGAGGACGGCCGCGCCACCTGGGGCCGTTCGATGATCATCGATCCCTGGGGCAAGGTGTTGGCGCAGCTTGAAGACGACGAGCCGGGATTCATCGTCGCTGATCTCAACCTCGATGAGGTCGCCGCGGCGCGGGCGAAAATCCCAGCATGGCAGGGCGGCAGGGAATTCAGGACGCCATGATCCGCTACGATTTGCGGTGCGCGAACGGCGACGAGTTCGAAGCGTGGTTTGGTTCGATCGCCGATTACGACAAGCAAGCCGAGTCCGGTTTGGTCGAATGCCCACATTGCGGCTCCACCCACGTAGAGAAAGCGCCGATGGCGCCGTCGGTGGTGACAGGCCGCAGGAAGCAAGCGCGCCAGGAACGCGCTGTCGCCATGGCGATGGCCGCGAAAGTGCGCGAGCACATCAAGGACAATTTCGACTATGTCGGCGACAAATTCGCCGACGAAGCGCGCAAAATGCACTCCGGCGAAAGCGACGAGCGCGCGATCTGGGGCGAAGCGACGCCCGAGCAGGCGCAGGAGCTTGCCGAAGAGGGGATCGCGGCCGCACCCTTGCCGGCCGAACTCGCACCCACACCGCCGAAGAAGCTGAACTGACGCAGGCGGTCGTTGAGGCCGATCAATGCCGGTTGGGCTGCGCCTGGGCCATCTGCCAGCGTGGATGCAAAATTCTTAAAATACGCAGAGCAGAGCGCGCCGCGCTATACGAGCTATCCGACCGCGCCGCATTTCAACGCGTCCGTTGACGGCGACGTTTACCGTGGTTGGCTGAGCGAATTGCCAATTGAGGCTTCGCTCTCGCTTTATCTGCACACGCCCTATTGTCGCCAGATGTGTTGGTATTGCGGTTGCCACGCCTTTGCGGTGCAACGCGATGGGCCGGTGGCCCAATTTGTGGAGGCGATCCAAGCTGAAATCGACGCTGTCGCCGCAGCGACTTCCGCGCGGCGTGTGACGGAAATTCACTGGGGTGGCGGCACGCCGAATGCGCTCAACCCCGAACAGTTCGGGGCGATCGCCGTGCGCTTGGCGCAGCGCTTTGATCTCACCGCCTGCGAGCGCCACGCCGTCGAGATCGACCCACGTATCTTGACCCCAGAACACGTCGCCACAATGGCGCGCATTGGCGTGAACCGCGCCTCGCTCGGCGTGCAGGATTTTGATGAGAATGTGCAGCGCGCCATCGGTCGCGTGCAGCCATTCGAGCAAGTGCGCGACGCGGTGGCGATGGTGCGCAATGGCGGCATCGAAGCGCTGAGCTTCGATCTCATGTATGGCCTGCCGCATCAAACGCTGGAAAGCGTACGCCGCACGGCCGAGTTGGCGCTGTCGCTTAATCCGCACCGATTTTCGGTGTTTGGGTACGCGCATGTGCCTTGGTTTAAGACGCGCCAGCGTTTGATCGATAGCGCAGCACTTCCCGGCGCCGGTGTTCGCCATGCGCTCGCGGAAGCGATCCGCGAAACACTCTCGGCCGCGGGCTACGTCGAGATCGGTTATGATCACTATGCCCGACCCGACGACCCAATCGCCGTTGCGGCGCAAGTTGGGGCGCTGGAGCGCAACTTCCAGGGCTTCGTTGAAACGTCTTGCGACGCTCTTGTCGGCCTCGGCCCATCGGCCATTTCCACGCTCCCCCAAGGTTATGCACAGAACGAAGCCGAAGTCGGCGCCTGGCGCGCGGGGGTCATGAACGGCGGTTTCGCTATCAAGAGAGGCAGGGGGCTGAGTGAAGACGACCGCCAACGACGCGATCTGATCATGCGCCTCCTGTGCGATTTCAGGTTGGACTTGGGCGAGCGGGGCGGGTTCGCCGCGTTCCCGGAGACGCTTTGCGACCTTCGGGCGTTGGCGGCGGACGGCCTCGTGGAGCTTAGCGACGACCGGATTATCATCCCCCAAGCTGGACGCGCCTTCGCGCGCTTGGTCGCCCAAACGTTCGACGCATATCGGAATACCGGCGCCGCGCGGCATTCGCAGGCGGTGTAGGGCGGCGCTTGCCTCTGCGGCTCGGCCTCTCTATATCCCCCGCTCACTTCGCACGCGGGAGCGGCGGAGCGGTCTGAAAGCGGCCGTTTCCTCCATCCGGTCCGGGAGCAATCTCGGTCTTTCCCACGGCGGCAAACCGGAAAAGGAACGAATCTATGGCGCTGCCTGAATTCAGCATGCGTCAGCTCTTGGAAGCTGGCGCGCACTTTGGACACCAGACCCACCGCTGGAACCCGAAGATGGACCGCTACATCTTTGGTGAAAAGTCCAACATCCACATTCTCGACCTGTCGCAGACGGTGCCGTTGCTGCACCAAGCGCTGTTGAAGGTCCGCGAAGTCGCCGCGAAGGGCGGCCGGGTGCTGTTCGTCGGCACCAAGCGCCAAGCTGCGGACCAGATCAAAGCCGCCGCGCAACGCTCGGCGCAGTATTTCGTGAACTCGCGCTGGCTCGGCGGCACGCTGACGAATTGGCAAACGGTCTCCAAGTCGATCGCGCGTTTGAAGGAATTGCAGAACATCATCGATGGCGGTGGCGTTGGCCTCACCAAGCGTGAAGTGCTGAACCTGACGCGTGAACGCGACAAGCTCGATCGTTCGCTCGGTGGTATCGCGCTCATGGGCGGCGTGCCGGACCTGATGTTTGTGATCGACACCAACAAGGAAGCGATCGCCATTCAGGAAGCCAAGAAGCTTGGCATTCCGGTTGTCGCTATCATCGACAGCAATTGCGATCCGGACGAAGTCACCTTCCCGATCCCGGGTAATGACGACGCCGCGCGTGCGATCCAGCTCTATTGCGATCTTATCGCCGACGCGATCCTTGATGGTCTGACCGAAAGCCAAGTTCGTGGCGGCAAGGACATCGGCGCTTCGGAGCGTCCGCCGGTTGAAGCGGCCGTGCGCGAAGAGCGGCCGCCGGTCGCGGTCGAAAGCCCGATGGATGGCCCGACCGGCGCGAATTACTGACACGCACGCAATCTAGATTGAGCGCGTTTCGAACGAGCCCGCTCGCAATTTAGGAGTACGAACATGGCGGAAATTACCGCTGCGCTGGTCAAAGACCTGCGCGAAAAAACTGGCGTCGGCATGATGGATTGCAAGAAGGCACTGTCGGAGACCAACGGCGATCTGGAAGCCGCAATCGATTGGCTGCGCGCCAAAGGCCTGTCGAAGGCTGCGAAGAAGGCTGACCGCGCTGCTGCGGAAGGTATCGTTGCGATTGCCATCGCGGCGGACCACGGCACGGTTATCGAGCTCAACTCGGAAACCGATTTCGTCGCGCGCAACGCCGACTTCCAAAAGGCTGCTCACGATTTCGCCCATTTGGCGTTGAAGACCTCGGATCATGACGCGTTGCTCAACGCCGCGCACGAAGGCCAAAAGGTCTCCGACGCGGTGACGCAACTCATAGCGACTATCGGTGAGAACATTACGCTGCGTCGCTCGGCCAAGCTTCAAGTCGAAAACGGCGTCATCGCGGCGTATGTTCACGCCAAGGTCGACGGCAAAGACAATCTCGGCCGCATCGCCGTGCTTGTGGCGCTGGAGTCGACGGGCGCGAAGGCGGAACTGGAAAGCTTTGGCAAGAAGCTTGCCATGCACATTGCCTCGGCCAATCCGCTGGCGCTGTCGGAAGCCGACATTCCGGCCGATCGCATCGAACGCGAAAAGGCGGTTCTGCTCGAACAGCTGAAGGAAGATCCCAAGGCCGCCGGCAAGCCGCAACAGGTGCTGGATAAGATGATCGAAGGCCGGATGCGCAAATTCTTCGAAGAATCTGTGCTGACCAAGCAGGCCTTCATTCTGAATCCGGATCAGACGGTCGAGGCTGCTGTCGCCGACGCCGCCAAGGCGGCTGGCGCGCCGGTCACGATCAAGTCGTTCGTCCGTTTCGGCGTCGGCGAAGGCGTCGAGAAGAAAGCGGACGATTTCGCCGCCGAAGTCGCGGCGATGTCGGGCCAAAAGAACTGAGCCGGAACTTTGTCGGCTGAGCTTTGAGGGCGCGGGGCTGATCCCCGCGCCCTCTTTGCGTTGTGGATATGTTCCCCAGCGCCTCAAGTGCATGAACTTGCGGCTGACTTTAGCGCCGCGCCTGGTCTATAGATTCTGTCTTATGAGCCTCGCTGAACAACAAACGAGCCCCGCGCCGCGCACCTACAAGCGCGTGCTGTTGAAAATCTCCGGCGAAGCGCTGATGGGCGAGGGCCAATACGGCATCGACCAGGCGACTTGCGAGCGCATGGCGCGTGAAGTCGTGGACGCCGTGAACGCCGGCACCGAGATGTGCCTCGTCATCGGCGGCGGCAACATCTTCCGCGGCATGCAAGGCGCAGCCAAGGGCATGGAGCGCGCGAGCGCCGATTACATGGGCATGCTCGCCACCGTGATGAACGCGCTGGCGATGCAGAACGCGATCGAAGCGGTGGGCGGCCAGGCGCGCGTGCTTTCGGCGATCCCCATGGTGACCGTGTGCGAGCCGTACATTCGCCGACGCGCCATGCGTCACATGGAGAAGGGGCGCATCGTTATCTTCGCTGCCGGCACCGGCAATCCATTCTTCACCACTGATACGGCCGCTGCGTTGCGCGCGGCCGAGATGGGCTGCGACGCGCTATTCAAGGGCACGCAAGTCGACGGCGTCTATTCCGCTGATCCGAAGATGGTGAAGGACGCGACGCGTTACGATCACCTGACCTACCATGAGGTCATCGCTCGCGATCTCCGCGTCATGGACACATCGGCGATCTCGCTCATGCGCGACAACGGCATTCCGATTGTCGTGTTCTCAATTCATACGCGCGGTGGTTTGGCGGACGTGCTCGCCGGCCGCGGCGTCTGCACCACCATCAGCGACTAAGGACAAGCACATGGCCGCCCCAGCGCCCTTTAAACTCGACGACTACAAGAAGCGCATGGATGGCGCGTTGACCGCGCTGCAGCACGAATTCAGCGGGCTGCGCACCGGTCGCGCCTCGCCGTCTCTGCTCGACCCGATCACGGTTGAAGTCTATGGCGCGGTGTCGCCGCTGAACCAGGTGGCGAGCGTCACCGTGCCAGAGCCGCGCATGATCTCGGTGCAGGTGTGGGACAAGAGCGCCGTGGCGGCCGTCGATAAGGCGATCCGGTCTTCAAGCTTGGGACTCAATCCCATCATGGACGGCCAGACCTTGCGCATTCCGATCCCGCCGCTCACTGGCGAACGCCGTACGGAATTGGCGAAGGTCGCGGGCAAGTACGCGGAAGGCGCGCGCGTAGCCGTGCGCAATGTGCGTCGCGATGCGATGGATCATCTAAAGAAGCTCGAGAAGGACCACGCCATCAGCGAAGACGAGCACAAGAAGCTCGGCGCTGAAGTGCAAAAGGCGACCGACGATCACATCAAGAAGATCGATGACGCGACCCGTCACAAGGAAGAGGAAATCACGCAGGTTTAGGCCTGCGGATAAAGCGATGGCGCCAGCCCCCACATCCGCGCCGCCCAAAGCGCCTCGCCACGTCGCCATTATTATGGACGGAAACGGTCGTTGGGCGAAGCAACGCGGACGGCCGCGCACGTTTGGTCACGCGGAAGGCGTCGAAGCGCTGCGGCGCGCGGTGGAGGCGGCCGGCGAGCTCGGCGTACAATATCTCACCGTGTTCGGCTTCTCGACCGAAAATTGGCGCAGACCCGCCGAAGAGGTGAGCGCGCTCTTCGATCTGTTGCGCCTCTATGTGTCACGCGATCTCGATAAGCTGGTGAAGGAAGGCGTGCGCGTCCGTGTCATTGGCGAACGCGAGGGCCTGCAGTCCGATATCGGCCAGATCATTGAAAACGCCGAAGCCAAGACGCGCCACAATGATAAGCTCAATCTCATCATCGCGTTCAATTACGGCGGCCAAGACGAAATCGCGCGCGCCGCGCGCCGTGTGGCCGCCGATGTGGCGGCGGGTAAGGTCAAGGCCGACGACATCAATCCTGAAGTGTTCGGCGCCTATCTCGACACCGCCGATTGGCCAGCGCCCGATCTCCTGATCCGCACGTCGAGCGAATATCGCTTGTCCAATTTCATGCTGTGGCAGGCGGCCTACACGGAGCTTGTGTTCACCGATACGCTCTGGCCCGACTTCGACAAGCGCGCGCTCGAAAGCGCTATCGCTGAGTACAACAAGCGCGAACGTCGCTTCGGAGGAACAGAAGCTGTCGCCACCTGAAGCCGTCGAGGCGCGCCGCGCGCGAGGCGATTGGTCCGATTTGGGCGCACGCATCTTGTCTGGCCTGGTGTTGGCGTCGTTAGGCGCAACAGCAGCATGGTTTGGCGGCCCTTGGCTCGCGGCTGCATGCGGCGCAGCTGTTGTCGCGATGAGCTACGAATGGGCGCGCATGAGCGAGCCTGAAAATCTAACGCCGGCTTTTTTGTTCTCGCTCGCGGGTTCGCTTGGCGCGGTATTATTCGCGAGCTGGCAACATCTGGATTATGCCGCGATCTGGCTGGTGGCGTGTTCGCTCGCGTCAGGCTTACGCCGTCGCTCGCTCACCCATTTCATCGAAACCGCCGGCGGGGCGATCTATATTGGCTTTCCTGCCGCGATCTTTCTGTGGCTGCGCAATCGTGGGCCCGAGGGGCTGGAAACGATCCTCGCGCTCTTCGCCATCATCTGGGCGGCGGACATTTTCGCGTATTTCGGCGGCAAGCTGATCGGTGGACCGAAAGTCGCGACGGGTTTGTCACCCAATAAGACGTGGTCCGGCATTGTTGCAGGTATTTTGGCGGGCGCCGCTGCAGGCCTTGGCTGCGGCTTTCTGTTTCAGGCCGATCCCGAGTTGCGCATGGCATGGTTCATGATCGGCGCGATCATCGGATTTACGGGCCTTATGGGCGATCTCTTCGAGTCATTTTTGAAACGCCGATTTGGCGTGAAGGACGCCAGCCGGCTGATCCCCGGTCATGGCGGCGTGCTCGATCGGATCGATAGTCTGATGGCCGCTTCGCTTTTGGTCGGCGCGGCGCTGGCGTTCGGCCCGCGCGCGACTGCGCTGCTGTTCGGGAGCGGTCTGTGAGCCGATCCATCTCCATCCTCGGTGTGACCGGTTCGATCGGCCAATCCACCATCGCGGTGCTCGAGGAGCTGCGCGGGCAGGGACAAGACATCCAAATCGAGGCCGTCACGGCAGGGAAAAACCTCAAAGGCCTCGCCGACGCATGCCGCACGCTCAAACCGAAATTCGCCGCGGTCTCTGATCCTGCCCTCCTGGGCGCGGCCCGCGAGGCGTTGGCGGGTCTCAACGTGGAGGTCGGAGCAGGGCAAACAGCGCTCCAAGAGGCAGGCGCGCGGCCGGCTGATTGGGTGATGTCCGCTATCGTCGGCGCGGCAGGTCTGGCCCCGACCATGGCTGCAGTCCGGCGCGGGGCCACTGTTGCACTGGCGAACAAGGAATGCCTGGTCTGCGCCGGCCCACTCTTCATCGAAGCCGCCAAAGCGCACGGCGCCCGCTTGCTGCCGGTCGATTCCGAGCACAACGCCATCTTCCAGGTGCTCACCCATCCCGACCGGGTGGAAAAGCTGACGCTGACCGCCTCCGGCGGCCCGTTCCGCACCGTCAGTCGCGAGGCCATGGCTGTGGCCACGCCAGAACAAGCCTGCGCCCACCCCAAATGGAACATGGGTCGTAAGATCTCGGTCGATAGCGCCACCCTCATGAATAAGGGGCTGGAATTGATCGAGGCGTCCTATCTCTTTGGTTTTGGCTCGGATTCTATCGATGTTATCGTGCATCCGCAGAGCACGATCCATAGCCTGGTCCATTATGTAGACGGCTCCGTCCTGGCCCAGATGGCGACGCCTGACATGCGCATCCCCATTGCGTACGCCCTGGCCTGGCCAGATCGGGCGACGGTTTCCACGACGCGTTTGGACCTATCCACAATCGGCGCACTCACCTTTGAAGCGCCTGATGCGGTCCGCTTTCCCGCTTTGGGGCTCTGTCGGGCAGCCTTAAACGCAGGAGCGGCGGCCACGACAGCCCTCAGTGCGGCCAATGAGGTCGCTGTCGAGGCTTTCTTGGCCCGACGCATCGGCTTTCTCGACATTTGCCGAACGGTCGAACAGGCTATGACAGAGCTGGAGGGTGCTGAGTCAGGCCTTATCGCAAAATCGCCCACATCGTTCGATCAGGTGGCGGCGGTGGATCAAGCCGCGCGGGATGCTGCGCGGCGGATTGCGGGAAGCCTGGCGGCAGCCTAAACGGCTGACAGCGCTCCAAGAAACAGAGGCGCGGAGGAACCCGGGCGAATGGACGTATTGCAGAACATCCTGACCTACGTCGGCTCCTTTGTGCTGGTGCTGAGCGTGGTCGTGTTCGTCCATGAGTTCGGTCACTTCCAGGTTGCCCGTTGGCGTGGCGTCGCCATCGATACGTTCTCCATCGGCTTCGGCAAGACGCTCCTCAGCTGGCGCGACAAACAGGGCGTTGAATGGAAGATCGGCGCGCTGCCGCTCGGCGGCTACGTGAAATTCGCCGACGACGCCGACGCTATGTCGACGGCGCCGCGCGAAAAGATCGAAAGCCCGGAAGCGCTTGCTGCAGCGCGCGCCAAAGGCCTCTTCCATGCGCAATCGCTAGCGACACGCTCGATGGTGGTCGCCGCAGGCCCGTTCACGAATTTCGTTTTCTCAATCCTTGCGTTTGCGTTGCTCGCGCTCGTGATGGGCCGTGAGACGACAGATCCGAATAATATCCCCGCCCGCGTGGCGTCGGTTGCGGCGAGCTCCGCGGCAGACGCGGCAGGGCTTCAAGCGGGTGACGTCATTGTCAGCGTCGATGGCGTGATCGTGCGCAATTTCGCTGAATTGCAGGCGCAAGTTGGCCCTGCAGCGGATCGCCAACTCAACGTGGTGATCGATCGCGCCGGCGCCAACAGCAATTGCAGATCACGCCGCGTCGCGCCGACAATGGACGCGCGGTGCTCGGCGTAAGCGGTCCGCTGCCGCTCCAATCGGAGCGCGTGATCGAACGCTTCGGTCCGCTTGAAGCGCTCGGCCAAGGCGGCGCCAACACTTGGGGCATCATCGCCCAGACCGGCGAATATATCGGCGCGATATTCTCTGGTCGTGAGTCTGGCGATCAGATCGCGGGCCCGCTCGGTATCATCAACGTCTCGGGCCAGGTTGCGTCCTCGGCGTTGAGCGCAGGACCAGATGACACCACGATTGGCGACCGCCTCGGCATGTTGGCGCTGTCGCTGCTCAATCTTGCCGCGGTGCTTTCGGTCGCGGTCGGCTTTGTGAATTTGCTGCCGATTCCGATCCTGGATGGCGGCCATCTGCTTTTCTATGGCATCGAGGCGCTGCGCGGCGGGAAGCCGCTGCCGCCCTCGGCGCAAGAATGGGCCTACCGGGCCGGATTCGCCGTGATGGCGAGTTTGTTTTTGTTTGCCACCTGGAACGACATCACCAGACTCTTTCCAGGGGTGCAGTAACAGCGCCTCGTCCTTGTGTTTCAGCACGGGATGGGGTCTTACAAACGCGGCGCTGGGGAGCGCCGCGAAGCGTCGAGGGCGTGAATGAAGCGGGTTCTGCGGGATGTCGTTCTCGGCGCTATGAGCGTCGCCACAGTGGGCGCCGGTACGGTGCTCGCCGCATCAGGCGATGCTTACGCGCAAGAGGGGACGCAAGGCGCCGCGCCAGCGGCCCAACAATCTGGCGTCGCTATTCGTCGGGTGCAGGTTGAAGGCAACCAACGGATCGAGCCGGCGACGATCACGTCGTATCTGCTCGTGCGCCCCGGCGACACGTTCGACGCCGAGAGGATCGACTTGTCGTTGAAGACGTTGTTCGCGACCGGCCTGTTCGCTGACGTGCAGATCGAGCAACGCGGCACTGACCTTGTTGTCTCCGTGATCGAAAACCCGGTCATCAACCGTGTCATCTTCGAAGGCATGCGCACGCTCGACGAAGAAGACCTCGAAGACGAAGTGCAAGCGCGGCCGCGCTCGGTGTTCACGCCAGCGCGCGCGCAAGGCGACGTGCAGCGCATTATTGAAGTGTATCGTCGCGCCGGCCGCTTTGCCGCGCAGGTCACACCGCAAGTACGCGAACTCGACCAAAACCGCGTCGATCTTATCTTCGAAGTTGACGAAGGCCCGGTCACCGGCATTCGGAGCGTGAACTTCATCGGCAACGAAGCGTTCTCGGATCGTCGATTGCGCGATGCGATTGTGACCGCTGAATCGAGCTGGTGGAATTTCTTCAGCAACAACGACAATTACGACCCGGATCGCCTCGAGTACGACCGCGAGCAGCTTCGTCAGTATTATAACAATCGCGGCTACGCCGACTTCCGCGTCGTCTCAGCCGTCGCCGAACTGACGCCGGACCAAAAAGATTTCTTCGTCACCTTCACGGTGGAAGAGGGTCCGCGATACGAATTCGGCGAAATTCGCGTACAGACCGAACTCAACCGTTTGTCCGAGGATTTGCTCCGCGCGACGATTCCAATCCGTACGGGCACCGAATTCCGCGGTGACATGATTGAAGATTCGATCGACGCGATGACGTACGTGGCCGGCACAGTCGGTTACGCGAACGTTGATATCGTGCCGATGGTCGAGCGCGATCCCGTCACGCGGCGCGTCAATATTACGTTCGAGGTTGATGAAGGCCCGCGTGTGTTCATCGAACGTATCGACATCGTCGGCAACACGCGGACGATCGATCCGGTCATCAGGCGTGAGTTGATGGTGAGTGAGGGCGACGCGTTCAATCGCGTGCTTCTCGACCGCTCACGCCAGCGCATCCGCTCTCTTGGCTTCTTTGGCGATGTGACAATTGAGGACGCCGACGGCTCACAACCGGATCGGTCGGTCGTTACCGTGACTGTGGAGGAGCAATCCACGGGCGAACTCGCCTTCGCCGCAGGCTATTCGTCGACAGAGAGCTTGCTGTTCGACGTCTCGGTCACCGAGCGCAACCTCCGTGGTCGGGGGCAGTTTCTGCGATTGCGCGCTTCGTCGAGCTCGCAACGCCAACAGGTTGATATTCGCTTCACCGAGCCGCGCTTTCTCGGTCGCGAAATCGCTGCCGGTGTTGATCTCTATTCATTGCGCACGGACTTTCGCTCGCAATCTTCCTTCCAAAACCAATCCACAGGCATTGGCCTACGCACAAGTTTTCCCGTCTCGGATCGGACGAGCCTGGGTCTGACGTATTCGTTGATCCAGGACGACACTGATATTTCCGACATTTACGTCGATCACGACACTGATGATCTGACGCCGTTGATCAATCAATGCGACAGCGCCAATCCCGCGCGCCCGTATTTATGCGACCAGGAAGGCACGTTCCTCACTTCAGTTCTTGGCGCGACGATCAATATGGATCGCCGCAACGATCCTGTACGGGCGACGCGCGGCTATGACTTGCAGATCAGCCAGGACATCGCCGGTCTTGGTGGGGAGGTGAACTACCTCCGCACAGAGATTGAAGGGGGTCTCTATTATGGCCTGTGGGGTGGATTCCGTGCGTCGTTCCGTGGTTCGGCGGGCTTTATTGATGGCTGGGGTGGCGACGACATTCGCATCAATGACCGCTTCTTCAAAGGCGGGTCGTCGTTCCGCGGCTTCGATGTCGCCGGCATCGGCCCTCGCCAGTTGATCGTGGACGACACAACCGGTGAAATTGTCCAGGAAGGTGATGCGCTGGGCGGCAACGTCTTTGCGATCGGCACCTTCCAACTCGATGTGCCGCTCCCGCTACCGGAATCCTTCTCGCTCGGCAGCGCGCTATTCGTCGATTTCGGAACTTTGGGCGTACTGGACTCCGCCAGTCGGCAATCAATTTCACTTGGGACCGGCGAGAGCCTTATTGTTGACGATACTGCCAGCTTGAGAGTGGCTGCGGGTGTTTCGGTGTTCTGGGATTCCCCGTTTGGCCCAGTCCAGTTTGACTTCGCCCAACCCCTCGAACACGAGGAATACGACCAGACAGAAGAATTCCGGTTTTCAACCCGGACCAATTTCTGAGGAGAAGGCGCGATATGCGTTTGTTGAGCATTATTTCCGCGGCCGCTATTGCGGTGGTCGCACTCGCGGCCACGCCTGACGCATTCGCGCAGCGTGGCCGCAACAACCAGTCCACTACGGCGGTTGCCATCAATTACCAACGCGTGCTGGCGGAATCCGCTCTCGGCCGTGATATCCAAGCCAAACTGGGCCAAGTGCGCCAGCAGATCGGCACGGAAGCACAAGCGCTGCAGCCGGAAGGACAGGCGATCGAACAAGAGGGCCAGCGCCTACAGACGGCGCTGCGCAACCGTTCGCCTGAGCAAATCCGCAACGACCCTGCCGCGCAAGCTTTCGCGCAGCGACAGCAGCAATTCCAAGCACGCGCGTCTGCTCTTCAGGGTGATTTTGAATGCACCCAAGTGCTAACGCTTCGCGAGTTCGACCGCTTGGTCTCGCCCGTAGTGCGTAGCGTGATGGAAGCCCGCGGCGCTGGCATCGTGCTCGATTCCGCTAGCGCCCAACTGGTGCTGCCGGAATTCGACATCACCACGGCCGTCATCCAGCAGCTCGATCAAAACCAAGCGACACGGACCGCGAACGTGACCCGCCAGCCGGTCGCACAGTGCACGCAGCAAGCCCCGGCCCAAGCGCCGCCGGCTCAGTAAGCTGACCGTGACATTGGGCTTCGACGGCGCCAGATAGGCGTATGATCGATCCCCGCTTTTACGAGGCGCTCGGACCGGTAACGGTCCGGGCGCTTTCGCCTTCTGGCGACATCGGCGGCGACGCCGAGCACAGGCTGTTGAGCGCAGCCCCCGCCGACCGCGCCGGCCCAGATGACCTTTGCTATTACGAAGGCAAGAAAGCCGCCGTGCTCACAAGTGCGCCGGGCGCTTGCATCATCTCGCACGCACAGGCCCATTTGGCGCCCAAGGCCGCGGCGCTGATATTCTCAGACCGACCTCGCTCCCTGTTTGCGCGGCTTGCGCCTGCATTGCTGCGTCCGCGCGCGTTCTCGGTCGAGGGGCCTGCCATCGATCCAAGTGCGAAGCTCGAAGAGGGTGTGCGTCTTGGGCATGGCGTGGTCATAGGCGCGGGTGCGCAGATTGGCGCCGGGACCGAGATCGGGCCGAATAGTGTGATCGGTCCAGGTGTGGCCATTGGCCGGCGCAGCCGCATAGGCCCGCGTGTCTCAATCGGCTTTTCGTTGATCGGTGATGAGGTGAACATCCTCGCCGGCGCTGTGATTGGCGAGCAGGGCTTCGGCGTGGCTGGCGACGCGTCGGGCCCAATTGACGTGCCGCATCTCGGCCGCGTCATTGTCCAGGACCGTGTCACCATCGGCGCCAATTCCACCATCGACCGCGCCGTCTTTGACGACACCATCATCGGCGAAGGCGCTAAGATCGATAATCTCTGCCACGTGGCCCACAATTGCGTCATCGGCCGCGGTGTGCTGATCGCAGCGTTTGGCGGTATCTCGGGCTCCACCAGCATCGGCGACAACGCGACGTTGGGCGGCCGTGTCGGCGTCGCCGACCATCGCGTGATCGGTGCAGGGGCCACCCTTGCAGGGGGCGCGGCCGTGTTCCAAGACGTGCCCGCAGGCGAGGTCTGGAGCGGCTACCCAGCCAAGCCGCTACGTAAATGGTTGCGTGAAGCAGCGTGGCTGAGCCGCCGCGTATCAGAGGGCAAGTAAGTTGAGCGAGCAACAAACGAGCTCCGGCGTGAGCATTGAAATCGCGGAAGTGTTGCAGCGTCTGCCGCACCGCTATCCATTCCTGCTGATCGACCGCGCCACGGACTACATCGCCAACACCAGCATTCGCGGCATCAAGAACGTGACGATAAACGAGCCGTTTTTTCCAGGGCACTTTCCGGGCGCGCCGGTGATGCCGGGCGTGTTGCAGATCGAGGCCTTGGCGCAGACGGGCGCGTTGCTCATGTCCAAGACTCTCGAAGCGGACATTTCCAAACACCTCATCCTTTTTATGTCGGTAGAGAGCGCGCGCTTTAAACGGCCGGTGATGCCAGGTGACGTGATGGAGATGCCGGTGGAGGTGCTTTTCCAACGCCGCAATATCTTCAAATTCAGAGGCCGCGTTGAAGTGCGCGGCGAATTGGCGACTGAGTGTGAATTCGCGGCGATGAAAGCGGACCGTCCAGCATGAGCGCGAAAATCCATCCCACAGCTGTTGTCGATCCCAGCGCTGAGTTCGCCGCCGACGTTGAGGTTGGCCCGGGCTGCGTGATCGGCCCAAACGTGACGCTCGGTGAGCGCACGCGCCTTGTCGCGCACGTCTTCATCGAAAGCCACACCTCGCTTGGCAAGGACAACGTCGTGTTTCCGTTCGCGGCACTTGGTGGCGCGCCACAGGATTTGTCGTATCGCGGCGAACCCACGCGCCTCGAGATTGGCGACAACAACGTCATCCGCGAACACGCGACGCTCTCGCGCGGCACGGCGCGCGGCCGCGCCGTCACCTCGATCGGCGACAATTGTTTGATCATGGGCAATTGCCATGTGGCCCATGACTGCCAAGTCGGCGACAACGTCATCATGGCGCAGACCGCGACCATTGGCGGCCACGTGAAGGTCGGTGATTACGCGTTTCTCGGCGGCCTCTCTGGCGTGCACCAGCATGGTCGCGTCGGCCATCACGCCTTCGTCGGCGCCTCGGCGCTGATGACGACCGATCTCATTCCGTTCGGTTCCGCCATCGGCAACCACGCGCATCTGGGCGGCCTGAATGTCGTGGGCCTGAAGCGGCGTGGTTTCTCGCGCGAGCAAATCCACGATCTGCGCGCCGCCTATCGCTTGTTGTTTGCGGAGGAGGGCACCTTCCAGGAGCGTTTGGAGGATTGCGCTGAACTCTACGCCAACAATCCGCACGTGATGGAGATCGTGTCGTTTATCCGCGTTGATTCCGCGCGTCCTCTCTGCATGCCGCGAGACTGATGCGCATGGCCGCGTGGTCCAAGCTTGGCATCATTGCGGGCGGCGGCGAATTGCCGGTCGTGCTTGCCGAGCATTGCGCTGCAACCAACCGCCCATACTTCGTCGCGCGCGTGACGCCCTACGCGGACGCAGCGCTCGACGCGCATCCGGGCGCGAACAACAGCTTAGGCCACATGGGCGCACGCATGGACGCGATGCGGCAAGCAGGTTGCGATGCAATCGTGCTGCTCGGCCAAGTGCCGCGTCAAGATCCGCGCAATCTCAATCTCGACGCCGGCGGCATGGCGATGGCGCCGGCTCTGTTGGCCGCCGCGCCGCAAGGGGATGACGCATTGCTCCGCGCGCTTCTCTGTGAACATGAGCGCGCTGGATTCCGCGTTGTCGGCGCCGATGAAGCGATGGCGGATTTGCTGGCGCAGCCCGGCGCTTGGGGCGCTGTCGCGCCGACGCCCGCACAACACAAGGACATCGCGCGCGCCGCGAAAGTGGCCGCCGCCATCGGTTCATACGATGTCGGTCAAGGCGTGGTGGTGTGCGACGGCATAGTGCTCGCTGTTGAAGCACAGGAGGGCACCGACGCGATGTTGCGCCGCGTAAGTGAGTTGCCCTTGACCGTCCGCGGAACGCCCGACGCGCGCCGCGGTGTGCTCGTGAAACGGCCCAAGCCGATCCAAGAACGTCGTATCGATATGCCCACCATCGGCGTGCGCACGGTGGAGGGGGCCGCCAAGGCGGGCCTCGCCGGCATCGCGGTTGAAGCAGCCGGCGCGCTCGTCGTGCGCCGCGACGAGGTGAAAGCCGCTGCTGACCGCAGCGGAATTTTTGTTGTCGGCTTTACGCCAGCGGACGTCGGCGAAGCGTGACGAACAAGATATTCCTCGTCGCTGCGGAATCCTCCGGCGACGCGCTGGGCGCCGATCTCGCGCGTGTGCTGAAGGAACGCGATCCATCACTCAAGCTCGCGGGCGTCGGCGGCGCTTTGATGGAAGCTGAGGGATTGAAGAGTCTGGCCGATATTTCCGGACTCGCCGTGCTTGGTTTTATCGACGGTTTGCTCGCCTATAAACGCGTGAAGATCGCCGTTGAGGCGACCGTCGCTGCAATCCTCGCGGTGAAACCTAGCGTCGTCGTTTTGATCGATTCCTGGGGCTTCACGCTGCGCGTGGCGCAGCGCGTGCGCGCGTCCGCGCCAGGGATCAAGCTGGTCAAATATGTTGGCCCGCAAGTGTGGGCGAGCCGGCCAGGACGCGCCAAGACGCTCGCCGCCGCCGTGGATCATCTGATTTGCATCCACGATTTCGAAGTGCCGTTCTACACGCCATATAATCTGCCCTGCACCGTTTGCGGCCATCCCGCACTCGGTCGTTTCAAGCAAGGCGATGGCGCGGCGTTCCGTGATCGCCAAGGTTTTGCAGCAGACGACAAAGTGCTGTTGGTGTTGCCAGGCAGTCGCCCCAGCGAAATTCGCCGTATTGGTCCAACGCTATGGCGCGCAGCCGAAACGCTTGATCGCGCGCGAGACAATCTGCGCCTCGTTGTTGTTGCAGCAGGCGCCGTGCGCGCGGCGGTGTTGGAGCAGGCGCCGCCATCGGCCCGCATCGTCGACGAACGCGAGAAGGAAGACGCCTTCGCCGGCGCGACCGTGGCGCTTGCTGCGTCAGGCACGGTGACGACGGAAGTGGCGCTGCAAGGCACGCCGCTGGTGATTGGCTACAAGCTCGGCTGGATCACGTGGGCGCTGGCGCGTGCGTTCCTGTTCAAAGGGAAGTTCACGACGCTGATGAATGTCGCCGCCGATGCGGAAGTAGCACCCGAACTGATCCAAACACGCTTTACCCCGGCCAATTTGGTGAAGGCGGCCGCGCCCTTGTTGGATGATGAAGCCGCCCACGATGAGCAAGTGCGCCGCCAGGACGAAGCGCTGGCGTTGATGGGGCGGGGCGGGCGCCCAGCCGCTGAGATCGCCGCTGACGCCGTGCTCGGCGTGATGCGCGGTTAGCGCAAAGAAAAAGCGCGGACCCGAAAGCCCGCGCTTTTAATCTCAAACACGCAATCCGCAACTTAGCCGCGCTGGCCGACGTCCGTGTAATCGCGCTTGGGCGCGCCAGTGTAGATCTGGCGTGGCCGGCCAATCTTCTGGCTCGGGTCTTCCATCATCTCGGTCCATTGCGCGATCCAGCCGACCGTGCGGGCGACCGCGAACAGCACCGTGAACATCGAGGTCGGAAAGCCCATCGCGCGCAGCGTGATGCCCGAATAGAAATCGATGTTCGGGTAGAGCTTACGCTTCACGAAATACTCGTCGCTCAGCGCGATCTTTTCGAGCTCCATCGCGACCTTGAGGATCGGATTGTCCTCGGCGCCGACTTCCTTGAGCACCAAGTGACAGAGCTTCTGCATCGCCTTCGCGCGCGGGTCGTAATTTTTATAGACGCGGTGGCCAAAGCCCATCAGGCGCACTTCCGAATTCGGATCTTTCACCTTGGCGATGAATTCCGGAATTTTATCAACCGTGCCGATCTCTTCGAGCATGTTGAGCGCGGCTTCATTGGCGCCGCCGTGCGCCGGGCCCCAAAGGCAGGCGATGCCCGAGGAGATACACGCAAACGGATTGGCGCCTGACGAACCGGCGAGACGGACCGTCGAGGTCGAGGCGTTTTGCTCGTGGTCAGCATGCAGAATGAAGAACACGTCCATCGCGCGCGCGAGCACCGGATTGACCTTGTAATCCTCCGCGGGCACCGCAAAGCACATCCGCAGGAAGTTCGAAGCATAATCGAGTTCGTTGCGCGGGCTGACGAACGGCTGGCCGATCGAATACTTGAACGCGCGCGCCGCGATCGTCGGCATCTTGGCAATCAGGCGATGGCTGGCGATCGTGCGCTGCTTTGGATCGTTGATGTCGGTGCTGTCGTGATAGAACGCGGCTAGCGCGCCCACCGTGCCGACCATAATCGCCATCGGGTGCGCGTCGCGGCGGAAGCCCTCGAAGAAACGATCGAACTGCGCGTGCAGCATCGTGTGATAGGTGATGTCGCGCGTGAACTTATCGAGCTGGGTCTTGTTCGGCAGTTCGCCGTGCAGCAGCAAATAACAGCTCTCGATGAAGGTCGACTTATCGGCGAGCTGATCGATCGGGTAGCCGCGATAGAGCAGCGTGCCTTCGTCGCCGTCGATGTACGTAATCTGGCTCTCGCACGAGGCGGTCGAGGTGAAGCCCGGATCATAGGTGAAGACGTTGGTTTCGGCGTAAAGCTTGCGGATGTCGATGACGTCCGGTCCGACTGATCCGCCATACACCGGCAATTCAAGCTGCTTATTATTGACCGTGATGGTGGCGGTCGGTTTCTTCGTCAGCTTGCTATCCATGTGCCGTCTTCCTCAAATTTGATCCGCGATGCGCGCCAGCGCTTCTTCGCGGCCCAACAATTCCAATGTCTGGCCCAGATCGGGCGACGGGCTGGCGCCCGTCAACGCCGCGCGCAAGCCCGGCCCGATTTGCCCCAACCCAACACCCTCGTCGGTAGCGAAAGCCTTAAGCGCGCTGCCGAGCGCAGCGTTCTCCCAGATGGGCTCGGCCGCGAGCTTTGTGTGCAGGCGCCGCAAACGCTCCTTGAAGTCGTCTTTCATCAAGGATTTAGCCTTCTCGTCAAGCGCGAGGGGGCGATTGGCCAGCAGAAAGGCCGATTGGTCTGCCAAATCCGGCAAAGTCTTTGCACGTTTTTTCAGCACCGGAACCGCGCGCGCCAACGCATCGCGTGCGTTCGCCGAAAGCGGCGCGCCATCACGCGCCTCGATCGTATCGACCAGCAAGTGCGTGAGCCGCGCGTCATCGGCCAGCGCCATGAAGTGCGCGTTGACCGAGTCGAGCTTCTTGAAGTCGAGCCGCGACGGGGCTTTGCCAATCTGGCCGATCTCGAACTGCGCGACCGCTTCTTCCTTCGTCAAAATGTCATCGTGGCCGGGGCTCCAGCCCAGACGCATGAGGTACGCGTTCATCGCTTCGGGCAGATAGCCCATGTCGCGCCATTCGTGGACGGCTTGGGCGCCGTGGCGCTTGGAAAGCTTCTTGCCGTCTTCACCGTGGATCAGCGGCACGTGCGCGAAGAGCGGTGGGGTCCAGTCCATCGCCTGAAAGATCGGGATCTGGCGGGCCGCGTTGGTCAGGTGGTCGTCCCCGCGGATCACGTGCGTCACGCCCATGTCGTGGTCGTCCACGACCACCGATAGCATGTAGGTGGGATTGCCATCGGCGCGCAGCAACACAAGGTCGTCGATGTCGCGCGCCTTGATGCGCACATCGCCTTGGATCAGATCGGCGTTCACCACCTCGCCCTCATCCGGCGCACGCAGACGCACCACAAAGGGCGCACCCGCCGCCGGGGGCGCTTTGCCATTGCGATAGGGCGAACGAATCGCGCGGCCTTCGGCGTGCGCCTCGGCGCGCAGCACGTCGACGTCTTCCGGCGTTGCGTAGCAACGAAACGCCGTCCCGCGCGTGATCATTGCCTGCGCCACTTCGCGGTGCCGCCCCGCACGCGCGAATTGGTAGGTGATCTCGCCATCATGCTCGAGATCGAGCCAGTCGAGGCCGTCGAGAATGGCCGCGATCGCCCCATCCGTGGAGCGGGCGCGGTCTGTGTCCTCGATCCGCAATAAATATTTGCCCCCATCCGGCGCGCGAACAGCCAGTTAAAAAGCGCCGTGCGCGCCCCTCCAATATGGAGGTAACCTGTGGGGAGGGGGCAAAGCGCGTGACGACGCTCATGGGTGACACCACGACCTTTCAAAAGCGCGCGCGTGGTAGCACGCGCACGGCATTTTCTCCTAGCCGACGCTGGGCGAAGTCGTCGCGCTCCAGCGCGACGGCTGGATCCTAAGCCTGGTCCAGGCGCTGATCGTGGGCGCAAGCCCTCTGGCGCGCATCTGACCGACGCCAACCACCTCGCCCAATACGGCGGCAGCTTCATCTATCTTGAAGATGGCGCGCTCGGCGCCGAACGCGCATGGCTAAGCGGCGTGCAGAGGCCTTGGACGCCCCGCACGCCCGCAGGCGATCACGAATAGCGACGGATCATCGCCACGAGTTTGCCCTGGATGCGCACGCGGTCTGGGCCAAAGATACGCGTCTCGTAAGCCGGGTTTGCAGCTTCCAAAGCGATCGAATTGCCGCGTTTGCGCAGGCGCTTCAGCGTGGCTTCTTCGGAATCCACCAGGGCCACGACGATATCGCCGCTATCGGCGGTTTCGCTGCGTTTGATGATGACCACGTCGCCATCAAGAATGCCGGCCTGGATCATGGAATCGCCCTTCACTTCGAGCGCGAAGTGATCGCCAGCGCCGATCAAATCCGGGGGCGCAGAGATGCGGCCGATCTCGTTTTGCAGCGCCTCGATCGGCACGCCGGCGGCGATCTGGCCGAGAATGGGGATCGTCGCGCCGTTGTCGCGGTCTTCGGAAACGACGCTGGGGCGGAACGTACCGCGCCCACGCGGCGGGGCGGCGGTGGCGGCCGAATCTGGCAGCTTCAGCACTTCAAGGGCGCGCGCCCGGTGGGGCAGGCGACGCAGGAAACCGCGTTCTTCAAGTGCGGTAATCAAACGGTGGATGCCGGACTTGGACGCCAAGTCGAGCGCCTCCTTCATTTCATCGAAGGAGGGCGAAACGCCGCTCTCTTTGATCCGCTCGTGAATGTAGAGCAGCAATTCTCTTTGTTTCGCTGTCAGCATGACCTGGGACCAAATGGTGAACGATGAGCTGTTCTATATCCGTTCCTTTTGGCGGTCAACCCGGGCGCGTTAACCCTGGAGCAGAGCGCGCGTCGCTGCGGTGACGTCGGCTTGACGCATGAGACTTTCGCCCACGAGGAATGCGCGAGCGCCCACGCTTTGCAGCAGCGCGATGTCCTGGGCTGTGGAGATGCCAGATTCCGAGACGAGCAGGGCGGCTTCCGGCAGCAGCTTCGCCAGCCGTGCGGTGATGCCCAGATCGGTTTCAAAGGTCGCGAGCGAGCGATTGTTCACGCCGATCAATTTCGCGCCCAACCAAAGCGCGCGCTCAAACTCCGCTTCGTCGTGCACCTCGACCAGCGCATCCATGCCATAGGCGCCGGCCGCATCCTGCAGATCGGACGCAAGCGCGTTGTCGACCGCCGCCATGATGATCAGGATGGCGTCCGCGCCGATCGCGCGGCTTTCCGCGATCTGCCATTCGTCGACCATGAAATCCTTGCGCAGCACCGGCAGCGCACACGCCGTGCGCGCGGCGACGAGGAAATCTTCGTGACCTTGAAAGCTTGGCGCGTCGGTCAGCACTGAAAGGCAGGCGGCCCCGCCGGCCTCGTACGCCCTCGCCAGTGTCGGCGGATCAAAGTCTTTGCGGATGAGTCCCTTGGACGGACTGGCCTTCTTGATCTCCGCGATCAACGCTTTGCGATCGGTGCGTTCACGCAGGGCTTTGCCGAAACCGCGTGGCTGGGTCTGTTTGCGGATGGCGGCGTCAAGATCATCCCAGGCGCGCACTTTCTTTCGCGCCGCGACCTCGTCGCGCTTGTAAGCAATGATGGCGTCCAAAACGCTCACGGCGCGCTCCGCGTAATCTCGATCAGGCGGTCCAGCGCCGCCAACGCGCGGCCCGAGGCGATGCTATCTTGCGCCAAGCGCCATCCTTCGAGTTCGGATTCTGCGCTGATCGTACCTGCGGCCACCAAGGCGGCGGTCGCGTTCAGCAACACCGTCGCTTCGTAGGCGGGGTCCTGCATGCGGCCTTCGAGCAAGGCTCGCAGAGCTTCAGCATTGTATGACGCGTCGCCGCCGCGCAGCGCGTCGCTCGGGTTGGCCGGCACGTTGAACTCACGCGAAAGCGCCAGCACATCGATGTTGCTCAGCCAGCGCAAGCCGCCGTCGGTGCTGAGAAACATTGCGCGATTGTCGCCATTGGCGTCCACAAACGTCAGCTCATCGATGCCGCCGGCGCCATGCACTACGACTGCTTGTTCGCCGCCGAGTTGCTTCAGCGCCGCCGCGATGGGCTCAACGAAGTCAACGTTGAACACACCGACCAGCTGTCGCTTCACGCGCGCCGGGTTGGAGAGGGGGCCGAGTAGATTGAAGATGGTGCGGTGGCCCAACTCGCGGCGCGGTCCCGCGACATGGCGCATCGCGGGATGATGGTTCTGTGCAAACACAAACGCCACGCGCGCTTCACGCAATGCGCGTTCCAGCGTCGGCACATCGGCCGTGAGTTTCACGCCCAGCGCTTCCAATACGTCCGCAGCGCCAGACTTGGAGCTCATGGCCCGATTGCCGTGCTTGGCCACTGGCACGCCACAGCCCGCCACCACGAACGTCACGGCCGTTGAGATGTTCAGCGTGTGCGCACCGTCGCCGCCGGTGCCGCAGACATCTATGGCGCCCTCTGGCGCTTCAACACGCACCATCCGCCCACGCAGCGCACGCGCGCCAGCAGCGATCCAGGCCGGATCGCGCATGTGGGGCACGGTCAAGGCGAGGAAGCGCTTGATCTCATCGTGGCTGGCTTCGCCATCCATGATCGTCGCGAAGGCGGCATCGATGTCGACCGCGCCGCCGCGTTCCAGCTCATCGAGCAAAGCCGCGAAGCTCATTTCAAATTCGCCGCGGCGAGAAAGTTCGCGATCATCGCGTGTCCGTGCTCAGAGGCGATCGATTCCGGATGGAATTGCACGCCGTAAAGTGGTCGCGTCTTATGTGACATACCCATCACTTCGCCATCCGCCGTTTCAGCGTCGATGGTGAAGTCGGTGGGGAAGGTGTCGCGCTTCACGGCCAGCGAGTGATAGCGCGTGGCTTTGAACGGCGAGGGCAGGCCACGGAAAACGCCGCCGCCGCGATGCGTTACGTCGCAGACCTTGCCGTGCATGATCTCCTTGGCGCTCACCACATCGCCGCCGAACGCCTGGCCCATCGCCTGGTGACCGAGGCAAACGCCAAAGATCGGCAGATCGGCCGGCGCCTTGGCCAGGAGTTCCAGGCAAATGCCGGCTTCATTCGGCGTGCAAGGACCAGGCGATAGGATGACCGCGCGGGGCTTGCGCTTCAGCACATCGGCGACGCTTAAGGCATCGTTGCGATGCACTTGCGTTGGTACGCCGAAGTCGGCGACATAATGGACGAGATTATAGACGAAGCTGTCGTAATTATCGATGACGATGATCATGGGGAGCACCTCAAAGGCCTGCATGGACGAGCGGGTTTGCGGTCGTCAGCGGCGCCATCGCGGGGAGGTGTGCTTCATCATCGTGGGTGCAATCTAACCAGAAAATTCGTTCGCGTAATGCCATTCGCTCAGGAATAGCGCCAGGCGTCGGCTGCGGCCCGGAAGAGCGCGCGCGACTTGTGCAGCGTTTCCTGCAGCTCGGCTTCCGGATCGCTGTCCAGCACCACGCCGCCACCCGCTTGCACATGCAGCATGCCGTCTTTCACCACCGCGGTGCGGAGCGCGATGCAGGTGTCCATGTCGCCGCCCGCGCCGAAATAACCGACGCCGCCGGCATAGATGCCGCGCTTGTGCTTTTCGACCTCGTTGATGATCTCCATCGCCCGCACCTTGGGTGCGCCAGAGACGGTGCCGTGCGGGAAGCCCGCCATCAGCGCATCGAGTGCGGTCAGACCGTCGCGGATCTCGCCTTCGACGTTGGAGACGATGTGCATCACGTGACTGTAGCGCTCGATCGTGAAGCTCTCAGTGACGCGCACATGCGCCGAGCCCGCTTGTGCGGCGGCCGCGTTGGAGCCTTCCGGCGAGCCACGCTTGGCCACGCGACCCAAATCGTTGCGCGCCAGATCGACCAGCATCAAATGCTCGGCCCGCTCTTTCGGGTCGGCGAGCAGATCTTTTTCCAAGGCGTGATCTTCCGCGGGCGTGGCGCCGCGCGGTCGGGTGCCGGCGATGGGGCGGATCGTCACCGTGTCGCGCCGCAGACGCACGAGGATTTCCGGGCTTGACCCCACAACGCAGAAATCCGCGAAGTTCAGGTAATACAAGAAAGGCGAGGGGTTCATGCGGCGCAGCGAACGATAGAGCGCGAATGCACTGGGCTTGAACGGCGCGGAAAAACGCTGGCTCGGTACGACCTGAAACACATCGCCGGCGCGTGCGTACGCTTTGCACTTTTGAACAAGCGCGCGGTATTCGTCGGGCGTGGTGTTTGAGCGCGGCTCCACCGGTGGGCCCGGCTCTTTGAGCGGCGCCTGCTTGGCCAGGCCGCGATCTAGCGTGCGCACGATGCGCTGCAAACGCTCTTCCGCCGATTTGTAAGCTTGCGCCGCGTTTTGACCCGCACGCTTGCGCGCCGGCGTCACCAGAGTGATCTCGCTCGTGACGTTGTCGAACACGGCGATGATGGTGGGGCGCACGAGCAGGGCGGTCGGCGAGCCGATCGGATCGTCGCCCTTCTCAGGCAGCCGCTCCATGAAGCGCACCATGTCGTAGCTCAGATAACCGAACAGCCCCGCCGCCATCGGCGGCAGCGAGTCCGGCAATTCCATCGACGATTTATCGAGCAGCTTGCGTAGGCTCTTCAGTGGCGCATCGCGCTGTGAGCGAAACGAACCGTCGCCAAAACCGCCGCGGCTGGTTTCAGCTTTGCCGTCCTTTACGCGCCAGACGAGATCGGGCTTTAAGCCAATGATCGAGTAGCGACCGCGAAAGTCGCCGCCTTGGACGCTCTCCAACAAAAACGTACCGGGCTTGGTTGGATCAAGCTTCAGCAGCGCGGAAACCGGCGTTTCAAGATCGCTGACCCGACGCGTCCACACGACACCGCCGCCCTTTTCATAGGCGGCGGTGAAGGTTTCGAGATCGGGTGATAAAGCGATCGCCGCTTGGCTCATTGCGCCGCGTCTTCTTGTTGCGCCGTTGAACTGCGGAAGGTCTGGTTCAGCAGACGTTCGTTGCGCTGTGGGTTGGCGCGGTCGGTGATTTCCTGCTGCACGGCTTCGCCGACGCTTTGCATGACTTGTTGCTGCACCTGGGTACGCGCTTGCTCGATCAATTGCGGGTTAGCAGAGAGGTCAACGCGATTGATGCTCTCGATCGAAGCCACGAGAATGCCAGCGCCTGGGCCGGCAATATCGCTCACGACAGAGCCTTGCGGCTGGGTGAAGATTTGCGTCGACAATCCGCGTGACGGGATTTGTTCGGCTTCCTCGCGCGAGAACGGACGTGAGGTGACGGCCATGCGGAAGCCGCGTGCGCGCGCCGCTTCTGCGAGCGTCTGGCCCCCTTCTACCGCCGCCGCCATCTCAGCGCCGAGCGCGCGCATCCGCGTGATGCGTTCGCGATTGGTCCATTCACGCACCAGATCATCGCGCACTTCTGCGAGCGGACGCACGGTGGCGGGGATGATGCGATCGACGGCGACCACCATGTCGACATCCCCGTACGGCAGGAAGTCGCTGGCTTCACCTTCCGGCGTCTCGAACGCCGTCGCCAGCAACTCTTCTTGCACGCCTTCCACAGGCGCCCCAGTTTGGTCTCGGCCGCCTTGCTCGACGGCGGCGATTGTAGTCGTCGGCAGACCTGCTGTGCGCGCTGCTTCGGTTACGCTGGCGCCGCCAGCGCGTGCGTCTTCGAACACGCCGATGGCGGCGCTCAACATTTCCCCGGCTTCGTCTTGCGCGATGGCTTGACGCAATTCATCGCGGATCGCGGCGAAGTTTGGCGCTTGCGCGGCCGTAATCGATT
Organism: Hyphomonadaceae bacterium JAD_PAG50586_4; assembly: GCA_023242925.1. GTDB lineage: Bacteria > Pseudomonadota > Alphaproteobacteria > Caulobacterales > Aquidulcibacteraceae > Vitreimonas. The sequence continues at coordinate 2,139,978 of CP096134.1, forward strand.
GTAGGCGAACGACGACGAACGGCGTCAGCTGGCCGCGCACCACGCGGGGTGCTGCATTGGCCTGCATCTCGAACACGGTGTTGGCGACAGCGGAATCCGTCACTTCGTTGCGCAGCTGGTTTTCACCGCGCAACACTTGAACGCCCAGCGCTTGCGCCACGGCGTCCGGCGCTTCACCACGCGAGAGGCGTGCGACGATATCGTTGGCTTGTGCTTCGTTGGTCGCATTGATGCGGAAATAGCTGCGGCGTTCCGGCTGTGTGAGTGCTGTGGCGCGTGCGTCGAATTCTTCACGCAGACGCGCCTCAGGCACATCCACACGCGAGATGAAGTCTTCCACGCTGGCGCGCACGAGCGTCAGGCCGCGGAATTCCGGCAGACGCAATTGCTCTTGGTTTTCTTCATAGAAGGTTTGAACCTGCGCATCGGTTGGCGCTGCAATCGCGCCAACCACGGAAGCCGGCGCCTCGGCGACGCTGATCGTGCGTGTTTCGCCCTGAAACGCCACCAGGAGCGCGCCATAGCTCGACGGCGCGCGCGTGCCGTTCACGAGCGCGTTCATCAGCATTTCCGTGGTCATGTCGCCACGGATGATTTCTTCGAATTCGGGGCCGGTGAAACCCAATTGCTGCAACAAGCTATTGTAAGCGGTTTGGTCAAAGCCGCCCGTCACCGGGTTCTGCGCCGGCGGGATCGCGCGAATATAATTGGCCACGGCCGTATCGCTGACGCTGACGCCGAGCTTGTCGGCGTACGAGTAGAGTGCGTTGCGGGCGATGAGGCGGTCGAGCAAGCGGATATGGAATCCCGCGTCGATCGCATCCTGTTGCGTGACGTTGGCGCCTTGATTGCGCTGGTTGCGCAATTCGATGTCCAATTCGCGCGACAATTGCTGCGGCGTGATCTTGCGACCGCCGACTTCGGCAATGTTGTTAGAGCCCACGCCATTGAAGGCGTCGTTGATGCCCCAGATGGCGAACGCGACCACGAGCAAGAACAGCAGGATGTAGGCAACCCAGCCGCGCGTGAGGGTTCGCATTTGTGTGAGCATGGTGTCTTCCAGTAAGCGTGAGGCCGCGGACAATAGAGACGGCCCCGAACCGGGGCAATCGCCGCAGACTGCCGCATGGGGCAAAGGGGAGAAGGAATGGGCGTGCGTAAGCCGTTGATCGCCGGAAACTGGAAAATGTATGGCCGGCGCGCCGCCTTAAGCGAAATTGCCGCGCTGCACGAGCGGGTCGGCCAGGTTTCGGGCGCGATCGACGCGCTGATCTGCCCGCCCTTTCCTATATCGCCGCAGCCGCCGAGGCGGCGCGCGGCAGTGCGATCCTGATTGGCGGCCAAGATTGCAGCCCGGTGGCGGATGATTCGGCCCGAACCGGCGAAGTCTCGGCGGCGATGCTGGTCGATGTGGGCGCCCGTTACGTGATCGTCGGCCATTCCGAGCGCCGCTTGAACCATAGCGAGAGCAACGAGCTCGTCCGTCGCAAGGCGGAGGCGGCGCTGGCCGCGGGCCTGACGCCCATCGTTTGCGTCGGTGAAACCTTGGCCGAGCGCCAAGCGGGCAGGGTGGCCGAGATCGTCGGCGGCCAAGTGCGCCAGAGCGTGCCAGATAGCGGCGGCGTGGTGGTGGCCTACGAACCGGTCTGGGCCATCGGCGCCAACAGCACGCCGACCATGCCTGAGATTGCTGAGGTCCATCGCCTGATCCGCGAAACACTCCAGGCCAAATTCGGCGACGAGGCGAACCGGACGCGTATCCTTTATGGCGGTTCGGTCGGACCAAAGAACGCGGCCGAGATCTTTCCGCTGACGGCGTCGATGGCGCTCTGGTAGGCCGGGCTAGTCTCAAAGCCTCTGACTTTGCAGCAATTATTCTTGCGCACCCGGCTGCTGTGTAGGGGTGCTTTCGAGCGGGCTGGCGTTTAAGATCAGGCTCAGCTATTGAGCGCCCTTTCGCGCGCGCCCATCTGGGCGAAGCGATAAGGCTGCGCGGGAGACGGTGGGTCTATGGAAGTCGTCGTTCTCAGCATTCATTTGCTGGTCTGCATCTGCTTGATTGGCTTGGTTTTGTTGCAGCGCTCCGAAGGTGGCGCGCTGGGCATGGGCGGCGGCGGCGGCGGCTCGCTGATGAGTGGGCGAGGTGCTGCTGACGCGCTGGCCAAGATGACCCAAGTCGCGGGCGGTTTTTCCTTGTGACGTCGCTGGGCCTTACCTTCCTTTCGAGCGCGGGCACGGCCAATGCCGGCCGCTCGGTCTTCGACAACGCCCCGGCCGAGCAATCCGCGCCGGCAATCCCGACCCTGCCGCCGGCCTCAACGACACCCGATCCGACCGAAAGCAGCGCGCCGCAGGCGGCCGAAACGCAATTGGCTTCGGCCGTGACGCCTGGCCCGGCAGTTGCGGCTGCGTCACCGGCGACGACGCCGAGCTCCACCGCCGCTCGCGCCGCGCCGATCGCCACGCCGCCCGCGACGACGCGTCCGGCGACGACGCAACCGGCCAGCACACGTCCTGCGCAGCGTCCCCCGGCCCCAACGACGACAGCGGCCACGCAGCCCGCCGCCACGCGTCCGCTGGTGATCCCGAACACGTCAGGTGCGGCGCTTACACTCGATCCCGCGCAAATCGCCCCCGAATCGGGTGAAGCTGGTTCGAATGGTGTGGAAGCCGTCCGCCGCGAGCGGGCAGGTCCGGACCAATAGAATAAGCTCGACGAATACGAGCTGGGGTTAGAACGACTTCCGGGCTGATCGGAAAGGTCAATGGCGCGTTACGTGTTTATTACCGGTGGGGTGGTTTCTTCCTTAGGGAAGGGCATCGCCTCCGCCGCTCTCGGCGCGTTGCTTCAAGCCCGCGGATACCGGGTCCGACTCCGCAAACTCGATCCCTATCTCAACGTCGATCCGGGCACGATGAGTCCGTATCAACACGGCGAAGTCTTCGTCACCGACGACGGCGCCGAGACTGATCTCGACCTTGGCCATTATGAACGCTTCACTGGCGTGTCGGCCACGCAGGGCGACAACATCACCACCGGGCGCATCTACCAAGAGATCATCGCCAAGGAACGTCGCGGCGATTATCTCGGCGCGACCGTGCAGGTGATCCCGCACGTCACCAACGCGATCAAGGAATTCGTGCTCTCCGACAATGGCGGCGCCGATTTCGTGCTGTGCGAAATCGGCGGCACGGTGGGCGACATCGAAGGGCTGCCGTTCTTCGAAGCCATTCGCCAACTCGGCCAAGAACTTGATCCCGGCCAAGCCGCTTACGTCCACCTCACGCTGCTGCCCTACATTCCGTCCGCCGGCGAGATGAAGACCAAGCCGACGCAGCACTCAGTAAAAGAGCTGCGTTCGATCGGCATTCAACCGAACATCCTGCTTTGCCGCTGCGATCGCCCGATCCCGGAAGACGAAAAGAAAAAGATCGCGCTCTTCTGCAACGTGCGCGAAGGCGCCGTCATCGAAGCGCGCGATCTGCAGACAATCTACGAGGCGCCGATCGCCTATCACTTGGCGGGCCTCGACACCGAGCTCTTGAAGCATTTCGGCGTCACGGTCGCGCCGCAGCCCGATCTCGCCAAGTGGGAGACGATCGTAAAGCGTCTCAAGTCACCGGACGGCGAAGTCACGATCGGCGTCGTCGGCAAATATACTGAGCTGAAGGACGCCTATAAATCGCTGATCGAGGCGCTCTATCACGGCGGCGTCCACAACAACGTCAAAGTGAACATCCGCTGGATCGAGAGCGAGAAATTCGAAGAAAAGGGCGACGCCTGGCACCAAGACCTGCACGGCGTGCACGGCATCCTTGTCCCCGGCGGCTTTGGCGAACGCGGCAGCGAAGGCAAGATCGCAGCCGTCACATTCGCACGCGAACACAACGCGCCGTTCTTCGGCATTTGCTTTGGCATGCAGATGGCCTGCATCGAAGCCGCGCGTAATCAGGCGAAACTCAAAGGCGCAAGTTCAACTGAGTTCGGCGAAGCCAAGCATCCGATCGTCGGCTTGATGACGGAATGGCTGAAGGGCAACGAACTGGAGAAGCGCAATCAAGCCGGCGATCTCGGCGGCACGATGCGTTTGGGCGCCTACACGGCAGCCCTAGAACCCGGCAGCAAGGTCGCGGAAATCTACGGCGACACCACGATCTCCGAACGCCACCGCCATCGCTACGAGGTCAACACCAAGTATCGCGATAAGCTCGAGGCCGCAGGTCTCATCTTCTCGGGCATGAGCCCCGATGGCGTCCTGCCCGAGATCGTGGAGCGGCGCGACCACCCGTGGTTCATCGGCGTGCAATACCACCCCGAACTTAAAAGCCGCCCCTTCGAGCCGCACCCGCTCTTCGCCAGCTTCATCGCCGCGGCGGTGGAGCAGAGCCGCCTCGTTTAAGCGCATCCGTCAAAAGCAAGCTGTCGGGCGCCGGCTAGGCTGTTACGCGATGGGCGAACGCGCTGACGTCGGTGAGCACAGGCGCGCGGCCGCGGAATGGGCGCGAAAGCGCCAGCAGGATCTCGATATGATCGACGTCTTGGTAAACCTTGCTTTCGATCGCACCACCCGCCCCGCGCATTGCAGCACTTAGTCCCTCAAGATTTCGTCGTCCAACGGTGCGGTCATCGGCGCCCCATAACAACAGAAGCGGCGGCGCATTCGCGCGGGCGAATTGAATCGGCTGCGTTTGTGCGGGATCGGGCGCGGCGGCGAATGCATGACGTGTCGCATCCACGTCGAAGGGCAGAAAATCGTACGGGCCGGCAAGACCTATGGCGCCGCGTATCCGTGATGCGTCCACGCCAGCATCGTGAAGGAAGCGCCCGTCCAGCGCCAGCATGATGGCGTTGTAGGCGCCCGCGGAGTGGCCGGCGAGAACGATACGATTTGGATCGCCGCCGTGTACGGCCCCATTGTCGGCGATCCAGCGGGTGGCTAGAGCGCAATCGTCCAGAAAGCTCGGAAACCGGACCTCTGGGACCAGGCGATAATTGGGGATGACAGTGAGGAAACCCTGCGCGGCGAGGGCGGCGCCGAGGAAATTGTAGTCGTCCTTTTCCCCCGAACGCCAAGAGCCGCCGTAGAAAAAATCAGAACAGGCGACGCTTCGCTCGTCTGTGTCGGCGCATAGACGTCAAGCCGCTGACGGGGATTGTGGCCGTAAGGGGCGTCGCGGACGATCTGGCGTCCGCCTGCGTCGCGTGGCGCGATCGTATCGAACGTTCCCAGCGAGGGGGTGCATGCGGCCAGGGTGGGGAGGGCGGCGAGCAATGTGCGACGATGCATACCCCATGTACGAGCCCCAGCCGACGACGGATGTCCAGAGCACGCATCCAAACCGTGTCAGCCACGCATCTCCTAGTTAAAGGACGCTCAAATTGCGTCCGGCAGGCTTAGGGGAATGTCATGCGTTTGATTTTGGCGGGCTGCGCATTGGCGCTGGTGGCGGCTGGTCCGGCGTTCGCCGAGCCGCGTCAGCATTCTGGCTTCACCCGCGTCAACGCGAGCGCCGGCACGGATGTGGTCGTTACGGCGGGTTCGCCCTTCAGCGTCGATGTCAGCGGCCCGGGCGCCGCGCGCGTAATCACGCGGGTGTCAGGCGACACGTTGATCGTGGAGCGCCGCAACAGCTGGTTTTCCTGGGGGCCGTCGCAGCGCGCTGAAGTGCGCGTGAGCATGCCGCGCATCGAGGGGCTATCCTCATCGAGCGGCGCCGATCTTGTCGCCAGCAATGTCACGGCGGACGCGATCGCGCTCTCAACGTCCTCCGGCGCCGACCTCCGCGTCAGCGGCCGCTGCGCGACCTTCACCGCCGATGCGTCGAGCGGCAGTGATCTCAACGCAGAAGCGCTGCGCTGCGAGAATGGAAGCGTCGATGTGTCCTCCGGGGCAGACGCACGCGTGTTCGCCAGCGGTCGGCTCAATGTGGACGCATCGAGCGGCGCTGACGTGGTCGTCTTTGGCGATGCGGGGCTGGGCGAGGTCTCCATGTCCTCCGGCGGCTCGATGCGAAGGGCAGATTGATCGGGGCGTGCATCCAAGCGCCCGCCACGAAGCATCTCAATACACTAGGAAGGCATTGCGCCCGAGCGCGCCTGAAATCTGGAGGAAATGATGAAGCGGGCACTTGCCGTTACACTGGTCGCCCTGGCGCTCGCCGCGCCGGCCTCGGCTGAAACGCGAAATCTACGCGGCTTTACCGCGATCAACGTCTCCGACGGCATTGATCTCGATATTACCGCCAGTTCGCCTTATGCGATCGAAGTTACGGGGCGAGACGCTGCACGCGTCGAGACCGTGGTTGAGGATGGCACGTTGCGTATTCGTCAGCGCAATCGCTCCTGGTTCGGCCGCAACGACCTCGACGCCAATGTGCGTGTGAACCTGCCGCACTTGAACGCGCTCGCGGCCTCGCGCGGCGTGTCGGTGGCCGCGACTGGCATTGAAGCCGAGACGTTCGATCTTTCCGCTGCAATGGGCGCGGACGTGCGCGTTGCCGGCACGTGCGGGGCGCTGGATCTATCGGCCGCGATGGGCGCCAGCGTACGCGCGGGCGATCTGCACTGCCGCACCGCTGACGTCTCCGCCGCGATGGGCGCGGACGCACGCATCTTCGTGACCGAGACGTATGAGGGCTCAGCCTCCATGGGCGCCTCGATCAATGTTGCCGGCGATGGCGCCAGCCGCGGTCGCTCCACGGCGATGGGCGGGTCCATCACCGACTAGGGAACCGGCGGTTCCATGCCGCGTTTGTGCGCTATGGACTCCATTGCTGCGGAAAAACTGAAGCGCCAACGCGCCGACCCATACCTGAGGTCGGCGCGAAGGCGTTTATCCTCTTCAACGAGAAGGCCGGCAGCGTTTCGGCAGGCGACGGCGAAAAGCTTGTTGAAGCGGTGCGGCAAGCCGGCATCCAAGATTTCGTGATGATTGGGCCGGAGAAGCTTTCGCGCAAATTGCTCGAACGGGCGCGCAAGTTCGATGTGCTGATCGTGCTGGGTGGCGACGGCACTGCACGTACGGTCGCCGAGCTTGCGCCGCGCGATGGCCCGCCGCTCGTGCTGCTGCCTGGCGGCACGTTGAACATTCTGCCGAAGGCGCTTTACGGCGAACTCGCTTGGCCTGAGGCGTTGGCCGCTGCTCTCGAACGCGGCGTGGTAAAGCGTCTGACTTCAGGTCGCGCGAACGGTGAGCCGTTTTACGTGGCGGCCTTGTTTGGCCCATCGACGTTGCTCGCCCGAGCGCGCGAAGCGATGCGCGAGGGCAAACCGCTCTCGGCCTGGCGGCGCTTCATGCATGCCTGGAAGCGTTCGTTTACCCGCAGCATCCGCGCGCGCGTCGGGCGCGAGCCCATGCAGAAGGCCGAAGCGATCGGCGTTTTGTGTCCGGCCTTCTCTGGCGGCATCGAGGCGGACACGCTGGAATGGGTGAAGCTCGACGCACGGCATCTGCTCGACTTTGCTCGGGTGAGCTTGCGGGCGCTGACAGCGGATTGGCGGAATGATTCAAGCGTTCAAATCGCGCCTTGCAAAACCAGCGACATCGTCTCGCTTGGCGTTATTCCCGCCACGCTCGACGGCGAGCCGCGTATGTTCATGTCGCGCGTGCGGGTGACCTATGACGCTCGGGGGCCGCGGGTGATCGCGCTTGAGGACAAAGTCTAAGTGCAACTCGTTCATCTTACCGACTTGCACTTTGGCTGCGAGGATAAGGCGGCGCTGAAGGCGGCGGAGAAATACATCGCCGAGATCAAGCCAGACGCCGTGATCGTCACCGGCGATATTTCCAAGGACGGTTTGGAAAGCGAGCTGACGGCCGCTTGTGATTGGATGCGCGGGTTGGCGGCGCCGGTGATGCTGACGCCCGGCAATCACGACGTGCCGTATTATGAAATGCTCGGCCGTCTGCTCTATCCCTGGGATCGTTATGAGCGTGCGGCGCATGGCATTCAGACGGCGCCTTGGCACACGCCGCTTTGGAGCATCGTGCCGATCAACACGGCGCGGGCTTGGCAATTTCGTTTGAACTGGGCGCAAGGCGAAATCTCGCGCGGACAGACCGCGATCGCCGGCGGCGAATTGCAGCGTGGCGATGAGGGAGCGCTGCGGATTGTCATCACTCACCATCCGCTCGACTGGCCGAACGACGCGCCGATCAAGGGGCTGACGCGGGGCGGACAACGGGGGTTGGAGAAGCTGATTGATTCTGGGGCTGAGCTCTTCTTGAGCGGGCATCTCCATTTCGCTTCGGCCCGGCTGGTGGGGACCCGGGCGCTCTCGGTGACCAGCGGGACGCTCTCGCAGCGGGTCCGGCACGAGCCGTGCGCCTTTACCGTCATCCGCCGGCCCGAGCCCCGCACGATCGAGACCGAGGTGGTTCATGTCGTCCAGGGCGTATGCCAGAGCGCCAGCACCCGCCGGTTCGGCTTGGCCGAGCTGCCTGCGCTGGACCAGCCGGCTGAAATTCACGCCCAGGTCTGAGGTTTCCGCCTCGGCCGGCCTTGCCGGGCGGCTCCGATTGGACTATCAGCCCCGCTTTCCGCTCGCGCGGGTCCCGATTTATACCGGAGTTCACCGGCAATGGCCGTTCCGAAGCGAAAGACTACGCCCTCCCGCCGGGGTATGCGCCGCGCCCACGATGCGCTGGGCAAGAACACCTATGTCGAAGACAAGGAATCGGGAGAGCTGCGACGCCCGCACCATATCGACCTGAAGACTGGCCGCTATCGCGGCAAACAGATCCTTCAGCCGAAGGAAGACTGAGGCATCCTGCTTTCTTGCGTTTTAAGACGCCCGGCTCAAAAGGCCGGGCGTTTTTATTTCCATTCAGCGAGATCTGACATGACCGGCATCGCCGACGTTCTTGGCCGCGAAATCCTTGATAGCCGCGGCAATCCCACCGTCGAAGTTGATGTCTATCTGGAAGACGGTTCGTTCGGCCGCGCGGCGGTGCCGTCGGGCGCATCGACTGGCGCGCACGAAGCGGTTGAGAAGCGCGACGGCGAACCAGATCGCTATCTCGGCAAAGGCGTGCGCGACGCGGTTGAGGCGGTGAACGGCGAGATCGCCAACGCGATCCTTGGCCTCGACGGTGAAGAGCAACGCCGCATCGATCGCACTTTGATTGAACTCGACGGCACTGAGAACAAGGCGCGCTTGGGCGCAAACTCGATCCTTGGCGTTTCGCTGGCGGTGGCGAAGGCTGCGGCGAACAGCAACGGGATGCCGCTCTATCGCTATCTCGGCGGCGTGCAGGCGCGGGTGCTGCCGACGCCAATGATGAACATCATCAATGGCGGCGCCCATGCCGATAACCCGATCGATATTCAAGAATTCATGATCATGCCGATCGGCGCGACGAACGTAGCCGACGCTGTGCGCATGGGCGCGGAAGTGTTTCATACGCTGAAGAAGCAATTGAAGGACGCGGGCCACGCGACGAACGTGGGCGACGAAGGCGGCTTTGCGCCGAACTTGGCGAGTGCGGACGAGGCGATCCGCTTCATTCTGAAATCGATCGAGAAGGCGGGCTACACGCCAGGTGAAGATATCGCACTGGCGCTCGATTGCGCGGCCACCGAGTATTTCAAGAACGGCAAGTATGAGCTCGCCGGCGAAGGCAAATCGCTGTCGCCGGAAGCGAACGCGAAATATCTGGCCGATCTGGTGGATCGCTATCCGATCATCTCGATCGAAGACGGCATGTCGGAAGACGATTTCGAAGGCTGGCGCGCGCTGACGGATTTGATTGGCGACAAGTGCCAATTGGTTGGCGACGATTTGTTCGTGACCAACATGACGCGCTTGGCGCTGGGCTTTGAAAAGGGCCTCGGCAATTCGATCCTGATCAAGGTCAACCAGATCGGCACGCTGACCGAGACGTTGGATGTGGTCGATATGGCCCAACGTGCGGGCTATTCAGCAGTGATGAGCCATCGTTCGGGCGAAACGGAAGATTCCACCATCGCCGATCTCGCGGTGGCGACCAATTGCGGCCAGATCAAAACCGGCTCGCTCGCGCGCTCGGATCGGACGGCGAAATACAACCAGCTGATCCGGATCGCTGAGATGCTGGATGACAGCGCTGAGTACGCGGGTTCGACGACGATTATCGGGCGCTAACGCCCACGCTCACGTCCTCACTCGATCGGGGAGGTGGCGCGGGCGTTCGCACGCGACGGAGGGAGGCGCTGCGATTTGCCGGGCGCGGCGCTGCGCGTTGCTCACGCCACCCTCTCCCACACCGGCACAGGGGTGACGCAGCAAGCGAGCCCGGCGCCTGGTTTGCATTGATCGGGCGAAAGGCGGCGCTGGGGCCGCTGGCGGGATTATTCATGAAGCTGCCTGCGCATAAATCGGGACACTTCGTCGGCTGGTTGAGCCTCTCCGAGAAACAATCGTTCGCTTGGGCGCTTCGGATCGAAGTGTCGAACAAGGCGGCGGTGATGGTGCCGGTGCGGGTCGAGAACCGCGATCGCGGCTGGACCCATTATCATTACGCCGACCTGACGGCCGTGCCGGCCTATCAGATCAACCAACTCGTCTATTCGGGCCATCTCACCGAAGCGGCCGCAAACGAGGGTGACGCCGATAGGCGTGACCAACGTCACGACGCGGCGGCCTAAAGACCGTAGGCTCCCTTCATCGCCAGAGGGCGATGAGGAAAGGAGCCTGACCATGTTGATCCGCTTTAGCTGCCTGATGCTTGCTTTGACGGCCTTCGTGCCGGGCGCCTTTGCGACGCTCAACCAAGCTGCGCAGATCATCGCCTGAGGCGGCCTCCTAGCCGAACCTCAGCTGCAACGGACGCGAGCCCCAGTTCGCGTCCGTTTTTTTCTGTTGGGGCTGCAAATTTTTCCTAGCGCCGAAACGCAGCCCGTTGCGAGAACAGAACAAGACCGGCCCACTATAACTAGTGAAGCGAGCTTAAGCTTATGATTTTAAACAATTAGAACAAACATAGAATATTTTGGAGTCTTTACGATTCCTTTACCAACGCGACTCAAGGTCCGCCCGAATCGGGGTTTGAGCCATGGGTAAGCAGGGGTCGGCGATCGTCAGCATCGGTCTCGGTGCGGCAATCCTATACCTCGGCGCGCATGCCGTGACGGGGCATCAGGGGCTGATGGCTTATGTCGACCTGCAAGCGCAGGAGCATGTGCTCGAGCAGCGTGTCGAGGCGCTTGAAGAGGAGCGCGCCGCACTCGAAACGCGCGCCGCACGCATGCGCCCGGAGACGCTGGACCTCGACTATCTCGATGAGCGGGCGCGGCTGACGCTGGCGGCTGGCGACGCCGAAGAGATCGTGTTCGCTCTGGACCGCTAAGGCGCACTCAATAGTCTCTTGGCGCTGACCAATTTTGCTGCATTGCAGCAACGCAAAGCTCCGTAGCGAGCTATATCAATTCCGCATATGAGGAGCGCGCGGGCGTCTGTGGACACCGTCCCCAATGCACGGCGTTAGTCAGCGCCGGAGGAGCACCACATGGCGGAAGCTGCGCCAAGCGCGCAAACGGAACGCATTCGGCCGAGGCCAGCGGCGCAGAGCTGCTTCAATACTACAAGGACATGATGTTGATCCGGCGCTTCGAGGAGCGCGCGGGCCAGCTTTACGGCATGGGGCTGATTGGCGGTTTCTGCCACCTCTATATCGGCCAGGAAGCTGTCGTCGTCGGTATGCAAGCCGCGTTGAAGGATGGCGACCAAGTCATCACCGCCTATCGCGATCACGGCCACATGCTGGCCGCGGGCATGGAAGCCAACGGCGTGATGGCGGAGCTGACGGGGCGTCGCGACGGCTATTCCAAAGGCAAAGGCGGCTCGATGCATATGTTCAGCATCGAGAAGGCGTTTTACGGCGGCCACGGCATTGTCGGCGCGCAAGTGTCGCTCGGCACCGGGCTCGCGTTCGCGAACAAGTATCGCAAGGACGGGAAAGTCTGCCTCACCTATTTCGGCGACGGCGCGGCCAACCAAGGCCAAGTGTACGAGAGCTTCAATATGGCGGCGCTCTGGAAGCTGCCGGTGATCTACATCGTTGAGAACAATCAATACGCGATGGGCACGGCGATCACGCGCTCCAGCTCGGAAACGCATCTCTATAAGCGCGGCGTCTCGTTCAATATTCCGGGTGAGGAAGTGGACGGCATGGATGTCGTCGCTGTGCGCCAAGCGGGCAAGCGCGCGGTGGAGCGCGCGCGTGCGGGCGAGGGGCCGTATCTCTTGGAGATGAAAACCTATCGCTATCGCGGCCACTCAATGTCGGACCCGGCGAAATATCGCACCAAGGAAGAGGTCGACGACATCAAGGCCAAGAGCGATCCGATAGAGCTCGTAAAGAAGATGCTGATCGATGGCGGCCACGCCGACGAGGCGCAGCTGAAAGAGATCGACCGCGAAATCCGTGGCGTTGTCAGCGAAAGCGCCACGTTCGCGCAGGAAAGCCCGGAGCCCGATCCGAGCGAGCTGATGACGGATATTTATATCGATGCGTAAGACATCGACCAACGAGGGGAAACATCATGAGCATTGAACTCACATATCTCGCCTACACGATCGCGTTGTTTTTCGTGGTTGTGTTTGTGCAAGCCGGCGCCGGCATCCGCAACAATGGCGGGCTCGCGATGGCGAACAATCGCGACAATCTGAAACCGCCCAGCGTCTATCAGGCGCGGATGAAGCGGCTGACGGACAATTTTCGAGAGAACCTCTGGTTCTTTGTGCCGCTCATTCTGATCGCGGCGATTTCCGGCATTTCCAATCAATGGACGGTGCTCGGCGCACAAGTGTTCTTCTTCTCCCGGCTCGGCCACGCGATTTGGTACGCGTTCGGCTGGCCCTATGTGCGGCCGCTCTTCTGGCTCGCGGGCGTGATCGCTTGCGTGCTGATCTTCCTGGCTCTCTTCGGGGTTCTCGCCTGATGACGCAAATCCTCATGCCCGCGCTGTCTCCGACGATGGAGGAGGGCAATCTCGCGAAATGGCTGGTGAAGGTCGGCGACAAAATCGAGCCGGGCCAGGTCATCGCCGAGATCGAAACCGACAAGGCGACGATGGAAGTCGAGGCCGTCGACGAAGGCGTGATCTCGAAACTGCTCGTCGAAGAAGGCGCGCAGGGCGTGAAGGTGAATACGCCGATCGCGGTGGTGGATGGCGAAGGCGAGGCGGCTGCGCCTGCGCCGAAGCAAGAAGCCAAGCGAGGGGAGGTGGACGTGAAGGCGCCTGCTCCCTTCAATCAGCCCGCTGCGCGGCCTGACAGCTCCCCGCGCGCGGGGGCGCATTGAGCGATCCCGAAATTCCCGCCGGCACGCAGATGGTGAAGATCACGCTGCGCGATGCGTTGCGGGATGCGATGGCCGAAGAGATGCGCCGCGATCCAAGCGTGTTTTTGATGGGCGAAGAGGTCGCGCAGTATCAGGGTGCGTACAAGGTTTCGCGAGGCCTGCTCGATGAGTTTGGGCCCGAGCGCGTGGTCGATACGCCGATCACCGAGCATGGCTTTGCTGGTTTGGGCGTGGGTGCGGCGATGGCGGGCCTAAAGCCGATCGTTGAATTCATGACCTGGAATTTTGGCATGCAGGCCATCGACCAGATCATCAATTCGGCGGCCAAGACGCTTTATATGTCGGGCGGCCAGATCAAATCGTCGATCGTGTTTCGCGGACCGAACGGCGCAGCGTCGCGTGTGGCGGCCCAACACAGCCAGGATTATTCGTCTTGGTATTCCCATGTGCCGGGCCTCATCGTGATCGCGCCTTATGACGCGGCGGACGCGAAGGGTTTGCTGAAAGCGGCGATCCGCAATCCAAACCCGGTCGTCTTCCTCGAACACGAAATGCTCTACGGCGTCGAGTTCGAGATTCCGGACGTCGCCGATTGGGTCGTGCCGATTGGCAAGGCGAAAATCCGTCGTGTCGGCGCTGACGTCACCATCACCGCGCATTCACGCATGGTGGGCTTGGCGCTGAAAGCGGCTGAGCAATTGGCCGAAGAAGGGATCGACGCCGAAGTGATCGATCTGCGCACGCTGAGGCCTCTCGATACGGGCGCCATCATCGAGAGCGTAAAGAAGACCAACCGCATCGTCACGGTCGAGGAAGGCTGGGGCCAATCGGGCGTGGGCGCGGAAATCTGCGCGCGCGTGACGGACGAGGCGTTCGATTATCTCGACGCGCCGCCGACGCGCGTCCACCAGGTCGATGCGCCGCTGGCGTATGCGGCCAATCTGGAAGCGCTGGCGTTGCCGAGCGTGGACAAGATTTTGGATGCGGTGAAAGCGGTGACCTATCGGTGATCTATCACGGCGCATGTCATTGCGGCGCGGTCAGCGCTGTTTATGAGACGGAGGCGCTCGTGCGTCTGCGTCATGATGGGTGCTCGTTTTGTGCGTCGCGCGGCGTGAAGTCGGCGTCCGACCCGAACGGAAACCTCGAACTAACGAGCGCGGCGAAGCTCACGCGCTATCGCTTCGGGCAAAAGAGCGCGGACTTTCTGCTTTGCCCGACATGCGGCGCCTATGTCGCGACATACATGGAGGGGCCGAGCGGCCCTGTCGGCGTGATCAATGTCGTGGGTCTCGCCATCCCCGAGCTCAAAGACCAGCCCGTCACCACAGCCAGCCTGGACGGCGAAAGCGAAGCTGAACGCATCGCGCGCCGTCTCTCACGTTGGACGCCCATGCACCTCACGGAGGCGGCGCTATGAGCGAAGGCGAGGTGGTTGAGCAATTGATTGGCTATATGAGCCTCTTGCTACTTGGCGTGTCGATCATCTTCACGGTGGTTTCGACCTATATCGTGGCGCTCAATTATTTTGTCGGCGAGGCGCAATTGGTGGCGCGGGTGGGCGCGTTTGCATTTGTGTCGTTGATGTTGGTGTTGTTGCTGGTGGTGATGATCGGCGCGGAGGCGACGCATTCGGGCTTGATCGCGCGGCTGCGTGAGCTTGACGCGGCGGGCGAGCTGACGGCGGCGGGGCGTGGCGCTCTGGGCAATGCGACGGGCGGCGTTGATGGTTGGGTGCGCGCGCTGCTCTGGGTCGGCATGCTCTCGGTCTATGCCGTGCTCGGCTACATGACGTTTATTCATCGCTGGAAGCCCGACGTTGTGAACGTCGCGCTGCAAACAACAAAAAGAGCTTCGACATGACGACGCAAATCACCATGCCCGCGCTGTCGCCGACGATGGAGGAGGGCAACCTCACCAAATGGCACGTGAAAGCCGGCGACAGCGTCGAGCCGGGCCAGGTGATCGCTGAGATCGAGACGGATAAGGCGACGATGGAAGTCGAAGCCGTCGATGAAGGCGTGATCGCCGAGATCTTGGTGGCCGAAGGCACCCAAGGTGTGAAGGTGAATACGCCGATTGCGACCTTGGCCGGCGAGGGCGAGGCGGCAAAGCCCGCGACCAAGCAAGAGACGAAACCGCAAGCTGCGCCGACACAAGCGAAGCCGCAACCGGAACAGCCGTCATCGGCGCGAGCCCCAGCCAAACAAACCGTCGCGGCGGAGGCGACGCCTGCTGGCCGCGTGCATGCCTCGCCATTGGCGCGTCGCTTGGCTGAACAAGGCGGCATTGATCTGGCTGGCTTGAAGGGCTCAGGTCCGAATGGTCGTATCGTGAAGGCAGACGTGGAAGCGGCGGCGAAGTCGCCACGCGCCGCGCAAGCTGCGCAACAAGCGCCAGCACAGGAATCGCGCGAACTCACGCGCCAAGCGCCGAGCGCGCAGGCGCCAATGCCGCACAAGAGTTCAGAGCAGCAAGGCATCCGCGCGGGGTCTTACGATCTCGTGCCGCTTGATCTGATGCGTAAAACCATCGCCAAGCGCATGACCGAGAGCTTCCGCGATGTGCCGCATTTTCCGCTGAACATCGATATCGAGATCGACACGCTGTTGAAGGCGCGGGCTGAGATCAACAAGCGCTTCGGCGACAAGGGCGTGAAAATTTCGGTCAATGATATGTGCATCAAGGCGGCGGCCTTGGCGCTGAAATTGGTGCCGGAAGCCAACGCCTCGTACACGCCCGACGGGATCGCTGTGCACCACCATGCCGACGTCGCGGTGGCGGTGGCGATCCCTGGCGGTTTGATCACGCCGATCATTTGGGCGGCCGAAACCAAGGGCCTGGCGCAAATCTCGCATGAGATGGCCGATCTGGCCGAGCGCGCGCGCACCAAGAAGTTGAAGCCGGAAGAGTTTCAGGGCGGCACGTTCTCGATCTCGAACATGGGGATGATGGGGATCAAGAGCTTCGCCTCGATCATCAACGAACCGCACGGCATGATCATGTCGATCGGCGCGGGCGAAAAGCGGCCGGTGGTCAAGAACGACGCGCTGGCGATCGCGACGATGATGAGCGTGACTGTGACGTGCGATCACCGTGTGGTGGATGGCGCGTTGGGGGCGGCGTTTTTGAAGGCGTTCCGCGGGTTCTTGGAAGACCCGATGGCGATGTTGTTGTGAGGCGATTAGCGCTCGGCGCGTTACTCGCTTTGTCGGCGTGGTTGGCTGTGCTGTGCGGCTGGACGGCCGCTTCAGACGACCTCAGCAGCTTGGTGGGCATGCGCGGTGGCGGCATCGAAGGCATCGTTGCTTGGGTCGTCGGTGGGTTCGCTCATGCAGTTTGCTTGGCGCTCGTCGTAGGCGCTGCACTCTTTCGTTCTCGATGGCCACTCTTTGCGGCGTTTGGATGGGGTGGCGTCAGCGAGTGGATGCTGGCCGGCAACTTATTCGAGATCCGCCGCTTCGTATCGCCGAGGTATTTGGCGAACGGTCCGGTGATATCGATCAGTCCGCAAGCATTTGAGCAACGCGTTGACCTCGTGGTGTTCATTCACGTGGCGGCCTGTGCGGCGTGTACAGCGGCGGTCTATTGGGTGCTCAAGACGTTCGATGAGAACCACCGAGCGCCCGCCGAGCGGTCTGATCCTTGAGCGCGACGTCGCGATCCGAGAAAGCACGACAATGTTGCGGTTTTCCGCTGTCGGCCTTTAACTCGCGCCCGGTGGGGGTGAGCTATGCCAATCGGTGAATATATCGGCGCGTTGCTGACGGCGCTGGGCGATCTTTGGGGTTTTGCCCTGATCGGCAGCTTCTTCGTGATGATTTGCGAAGGCGCGAAGCCGAACCGGCGCAAGGACGAAGAGGCCGAGAAGCCCGGCGATTTCGCGCTGCCGGTGATGATCTTGAGCTTGATCACGCCGCTGCTCTTGTTCTTCCACGCGTTCTTGACCGTTGGCGCAACGCTGCCTGGACTGATCGCGCTCGTGGCGCTGTTAGGGGGCCTCATCATTGGGTCGAGCCTGATCGGATGGATCATTGGTCTTGTCGCGCGCGATGTCGGCCGGACGTTGAGCCGTGCTGGGCCCTTTTTGGCGGTCGTGGTGTTTGCACTCACGGCGTACGTCACCTGGGAAAGCGTGTTTGGCTTCGTGAACGATTTCGTGAGCGGCATTGCCGGCGGTTGAGGCATCGCCAAGACTTAAAGCCCGCGCTAGGAAACGGCGATGCTTTCGCTCCTACTTGCTTCCTTCGTGACCTTCTTCGTGGCCATCGATCCAGTCGCTATGGCGCCGATGTTCACGACCATGACCTCGCACATGACGCCCGCCTGGCGGCGGAAAATGGCGTGGAAGTCGGTGGCGATCGCGACGGGGATTTTGCTGGCGTTCGCGTTTGGCGGCGCGTGGCTCTTGGCGCAGATCCATGTGTCGATGGACGCGTTCCGGATCGCGGGCGGGTTGCTGCTCTTCCTGATCGCGGTGGACATGCTGTTCGAGAAGCGGGCCGAGCGGCGCGATGAGCGCGCCGAGAAGGTGGCCGCGCATCAGGCCGAGCATCCTGAAACACAGGACGATATTTCGGTGTTTCCGCTGGCTATTCCGCTGATCGCGGGGCCCGGCGCGATTGCCTCGGTCATGCTCTTCTTCGCGCAATACGAAGGCGCGTTGGAGCGGACGATGGTGCTGGCCGGCGTCGGCGCAAACCTGGCGCTCTGCCTGATCGCGTTCCTGGCGGCAGGCCCGATCTCGAAAGTGATGGGGCCGACCGTGGGCTCGATGTTGACGCGCGTGTTTGGGATTTTGCTGGCGGCCTTGGCGGCGCAGTTCGTGGTCGATGGGATCCGGAACGCGTTTGGCATTGGCGTGTAATTTCGCAACGCAGCAACACGTTCGCGCGCCTTCATTTTGCGCCTGCGCCTGCTAGATAGAGCGCATGAGCAATGCATTTGATCTGATCGTGATTGGTTCGGGCCCGGGCGGCTATGTGACAGCCATTCGCGCGGCGCAGCTAGGGATGAAGGTGGCGATCGTGGAGCGCGATCGCTTGGGCGGCATTTGCCTCAATTGGGGCTGCATCCCGACCAAGGCGCTTCTGCGCTCGGCGGAAGTGTATCGCAATTTCAAACATGCGGATGAGTTTGGGCTTTCGGTTGAGGGCGTGAAGTTCGATCCCGCGGCCGTGGTGAAGCGCTCGCGCGGCGTGGCTGGACGCATGGAGAAGGGCGTCCAGTTCTTGATGAAGAAGAACAAGATCAGTGTAATTGAAGGCGAGGCGCGCTTGGAGAAGGGTGCGGCGGCGCCGAAAGTGATCGTGAAGAGCAAGGATGGCAAAGAGGCGTCGTATGAGGCCAAGCACGTGATCCTCGCCACCGGCGCGCGGGCGCGTGAGATTCCGGCGGCTGGCCTGAAGAGCGACGGTAAAAAGATTTGGACCTATCGCGATGCGATGGCGCCGCCGGAATGGCCGGAGAGTTTGTTGGTATTTGGCTCGGGCGCGATCGGGATTGAGTTTGCGTCGTTCTATGCGGCGTTCGGCGTGAAGGTCACGGTGGTGGAATTGCTCGACCGCGTTCTGCCGGTTGAAGACGAGGAAATCTCCGCGTTCGCGAAGAAGCGCTTCGAAAAGGAAGGGCTGAAGATCCTCACATCCACCGAAGCGAAGTCGCTGAAGGCGACAGCGAACGGTGTTGAGGCGGTGATTGCCTTGAAGGGCAAGGAGGAGACGCTGACGGCCTCGCACGCGATCGTCGCCGTGGGCATTACCGGCAATATCGAGAATTTGGGTCTTGAGACGCTCGGTGTGAAGACCGATCGCGGCCACCTCGTCACCGATGGCTATGGCAAGACGAACGTGGCGGGGCTTTACGCGATTGGCGATGTGACGGGCGCGCCTTGGTTGGCCCACAAGGCGTCGCACGAAGGCATCATCTGTGTTGAAGCGATCGCGGGGCAAAAGCCGCACGCGATGATCAAGGAACGCATCGCCGGGTGCACCTATTCGCATCCGCAGGTGGCGAGCGTCGGCCTGACAGAAGCCAAGGCGAAGGCGGCCGGGCGCGAGGTGCGCGTGGGGCGCTTTCCGTTCGTCGGCAACGGGAAGGCGATTGCGCTGGGCGAAGACCAGGGCATGGTCAAAGTGGTGTTTGACGCCAAGACCGGCGAATTGCTCGGCGCGCACATGGTGGGCGCTGAAGTGACGGAGCTGATCCAGGGCTATGTCGTCGCCATGAACGCCGAAGTGACGGAGCAGGAGCTGATGGAAACAGTGTTCCCGCATCCCACACTTTCGGAAATGATGCACGAAGCGGTGCTCGACGCGTATGGGCGCGTGCTGCACGTCTAGGAGAGCGCGTTGAGCGAATGGCCTGAGCCCCTACGTGAGCCCGGTGAAACGCCGCGCTGGCTCGGCTGGACGGTCGCTGCGCTGCTGTTTGGCGCGTTGCTCTGGGCGGTGCGTGAGGATGCGCCGGCGAGCGAATGGCGTCTGCCGGAATTGGCGATGCCGCGGATCGATCTGCCGGAGATTCAGTGGCCGGATTTCGCCGCGAGCGAACCAGATGCGGATGCGCCCCGTCGCGCCGGTGACGAGCGCAGGCAATATCGCCGATGCCGCGCCGGTTGTGCCTGGACCCACCACGCCGGAATTCAACATGCCCGCGATCGAAGGCGTGTCGTTCGAGGCTTGCATCGGCGCCATCGAGCAAACGGCTGGCGCGCTTGGCCCAGCAATGGTGGTCGAGAACACCAATGACCGCCGCGTCGTGCGCTTCAAGACCGCGCAAGGCGATCTCACGATGACCTGCTCGCGCGCCGACGCGACGATGCGGATGGAGCAGGGGTGAGGCGAAGGCTTACTTCTAAGCCGCCTTCGCTTCCGCAAATCGCTCCGCCGCCATTCTCTGCAGCACGACGTAATCGGTTTTGCCGCTGCCGAGGACGGGGATGGTTTCGATGACGACGATGCGTTTTGGGATCGCGAGCTCGCTGGCGCCGTTTTCTTTGCACCAAGCTTGCAGGTCTTCGACCTTGGCGTCGGCGTTGTCGGTGAAGAGGATGATGCGTTCGCCTTTGCGCGAGATCCGGAAGCGCGACGGCGGCGTGGAGATGGTCGGGCCAGACGGTTTGGGCGTAGCTCTCGACGGCGTTGAGCGAGACCATTTCGCCGCCCACCTTCGCGAAACGTTTCACGCGGCCAAGGATGCGGATGAAGCCGTCCTCGTCGACGTCCACCACATCGCCGGTGTCGTGCCAGCCTTGCGGCAAGAGATCGATGCCGAACGGTTTGGTCGGATCAAGATAGCCGCGCATCACGTTGGGGCCGCGCACGTAAAGTTTCTGGCCCCCTTCAATGCCCGGCACTGGTTCAAGCCGCCATTCGATGCCCGGCAGGAATTGGCCGACGCTGCCGTGCTTATTCGCGCCGGGAATGTTCACGGCAATGACGGGCGAGGCTTCGGTCGCGCCATAGCCTTCGAGCAATTCGACGTCGAAGCGGGTCTTGTAGAGTTCACGCGTCTCCGGCTTCACGCGTTCGGCGCCGCAGACCATGATCTTGATGCAGTTCAAATCGCCGTCCTTGGCGTTGCGCGCATATTGCTGCGCGAACGTGTCGGTGGCGAAGAAGACGTTGGCGCCGGTTTCTTTCACCAGCTTCGGAATTTCCTTCACCTGCAGCGGCGATGGGAAGAGAAACACTTTGTGGCCGGTAAAGAGCGGCAGCATCGCCCCGCCCGTCAGGCCGAAGCAATGGAACATCGGCAGCGGGTTGAAGAACACCCAATCGGGGTCGAACGGCACGTGCGCGTGCGCTTGTTCGACATTGCCGACGATGTTGGCGTGGGAAAGCACCGCGCCGCGCGGCGTGCCGTAGGAGCCCGACGTGAAGAGGATAACACCGGTGTCGTCCGGATTGGCTTTCGCCGCGAAGAGGCGCGGGAAAGAGCCCTTGATCAAAGCGACGATCTTATCGCCGATGTCGATCGTTTTGCGGACGTCTTCGAGATAGATGAGCTTGGCGTGCTTGGAGAGTTCCTTCTCCAACGCTTCGAGACCACCGAGCTTAATGAAGGTGCGCGAGGTCAGAATCTTTTGACGTTCGCCGCTTCGCACGCGGCTTTCAAATTCATAGCGCCGGCGGTGAAGTTCAGCATGGCCGGTGTGCGGCCGATCGCTTGCAGCGCAAAAAGGTGACAACGCAGCCAACGCCCGTCGGCAGCAGAATGCCTGCGGTTTCGCGGCGCTTGATCAGCATGTCGAACTTGCCGCCCAACGCGAACGCGGCGCGAACAATGTCGTCGTACGAGAGCGGCTTGCGCTCGTGATCCTCAAGGATCTTGTACTTGCCCCCGCGACCATCACGCGCCCGAAGAAGGGCCTCGAACAAGGAGACGCGCGTACGCGCCAACTCGAACGGTTTCTGCGCCATGAGCTTGATGCCTCCGTACTGACCCGCCCAAAGCGCCCGCAAGGAAATGGTGGACGCTTGTCCCGTGATTATTGTTTCACGGCTGTAACAGAGACTATCGGCGTGGCCAGACTTGGGCAAGACGTCGCACGTTAACCCCTTGGCGGCGCAGAGCAGAAGTGCCGCCCAGGCGTTGCGGGACAAGGCGCGGAGGCTCATGTTCGGGTCATGCCGACGCTGATTGATTTGCGCTCAGAAGGCGAAAAGCCGGGCGAAAGCCGTCCCCGCCACCCTGAAAAGGAGCGGCGGCCGGACAATGCCTCGCCGCGCAAGCCTGATTGGATACGGGTGCGGGCGCCGACCAGCCTCGGCTACCACGAGACCAAGGAGCTGGTGCGCGATCTGAAGCTGCACACGGTCTGCGAAGAAGCAGGATGCCCGAACATCGGCGAGTGCTGGAGCCACAAGCACGCGACGTTTATGATCCTGGGCGGCATCTGCACGCGGGCGTGCAGCTTCTGCAATGTCGCTACGGGTAAGCCGCTGCCGCTGGATGAAGCTGAGCCGGAGAACGTGGCGTTCGCGACGGCGCGCATGGGCTTGAAGCATGTCGTGGTGACGTCAGTCGATCGCGACGATCTGGAAGACGGCGGCGCCGATCATTTCGTGCGGACCATCCGCGCCGTTCGCAACGCGGCGCCGGAAACGACGATCGAGATTCTGACGCCGGACTTTTTGCGCAAGCCGGGCGCAGCTGAGTTGGTGATCGATGCTGCGCCGGACGTGTTCAACCACAATCTGGAAACCGTGCCGCGGCTCTATCATTCGATCCGGCCGGGCGCGCGTTATTATCAGTCGTTGCGCTTGTTGGACTCTGTGAAGCAGCGCGATCCGAACCAATTCACGAAATCAGGCCTCATGGTGGGCTTAGGCGAGACGAAGGATGAAGTGCTGCAGGTCATGGATGATCTGCGTGTCGCTAACGTCGATTTTCTCACCATCGGCCAATATTTGCAGCCGACCAAGAAGCACGCGGCGATCGACCGTTTCTGGACGCCGGAAGAATTCAAGGCGCTGGAGACGATTGCGTATGCCAAGGGCTTCTTGATGGTGTCGGCCTCGCCGCTGACGCGCTCGTCGCACCACGCCGGCGAAGATTTCGCGCGGCTGAAAGCGGCGCGCCTGGCGCAGCAAGCTTGATGTTGCGTGCCGCAAGTCCTCACCCGCTTGCGGGGAGGTGGCGAGCGAAGCGAGCCGGAGGGGCCAATCCGGCGCCCGTTCACGCCGCGCTCCCTCAGTCACCCTGCGCGTGACAGCTCCCCTGCCGAAATCGCAAAGCGATTTTGGACAAATGAATAAATCCGGCCGCGAAGCGGCCGGTGGCGGGAGAGCAATTTAGTGTCCCGCACCACCATCGAGGCAGAGCGCGTTTTGCCCTATGCGCCGGCGGATTTGTGCCGGTTGGTGGGCGATGTGCGGGCGTATCCGGAATTCATTCCGTGGCTGCAGAGTTTGCGGGTGGTGAAGGAAGAACCGCGCGACGAGGGCGGCTGGGAAGGTGTCGCCACCGCGATCGTGGGATGGAAGGCGATCACGGAGCGGTTTTCGACCACGGTGCGCTGTGAGCCGGCGAAGGGCGAAGTGGATGTGGCGCTGGTAAGTGGGCCGTTTCATGCGCTCGACAATCGCTGGCGCTTCGAGCCGCACGAGAAAGGCGCGAAGGTGCGCTTTTGGATTTCGTATCAGTTCAAGAACCCGCTGCTGAACGCGGTGGTGAGCGCCAACAAGGATAAGGTCGCCGCGCGCGTGATGGGCGCGTTTGAGCGCGAAGCGAAGAAACGGCTCGGCCGCTAATCCATCACGCGCTTCAAGAGATCGAACGCGGCCAGCACCGTCGCCAATTGAATCTCGTGCCGGCCAAGATCGCCGAAGCGCTTTTCTTCGTGGATGGTCGCGCCGTTGCGGCGTGACGCGGCGAGATGGACGAGGCCGACGGGTTTTTCCGCTGTGCCGCCGTCCGGGCCGGCGATGCCGGTGACGGCGACGGAGATATCGGCGCGGCTTTTGGCGATGGCGCCTTGGGCCATCGCAATGGCGACGTCGCGGCTGACGGCGCCGAGGCGCCCGATGAGATCGGCAGGCACGCCGAGCATCTCGGTCTTGGCTTGGTTGGAATAGGTGACAAAACCGCGTTCTAAGCTGGCGGAGGCGCCCGGTATTGCCGCGAGTGAGGCGGCGATGAGGCCGCCGGTGCAGCTCTCAGCGGTGGCGATCATCAGGCCGCGCGATTTGGTTTGGGCCAGCAGCGCTTGGGCGTTTTCGTCATTGGCGGTCATTCGTCGTGGATAGCGCCGCGATGTGGAGAAAGTCCATTCCCAGGACTCGGAGGCAATGGCAGAAGCGGCCCTGTCCAGGGAGGGAACATGCAAGCTCTAGCGCGCCGCGCCGCTGCGCCGATCTTCGCGCTCGCGCTGTTTTCCAGCGCTGCGCTGATCTTCGTGCTGCAGCCGCTGTTCGGGCGGATGGTGACGCCGCTCCTGGGCGGATCGCCGGCGGTGTGGAACACGTCGATGGCGTTCTTCCAAGCCGCGCTGCTTGTTGGCTATCTTTACGCGCACTTGCTGGCGTGTGTGCGCGATCTGCGTGTGCAGGCGGGGGTGCACGGCGTGGTTTTGTTGGCCGCGTGGCTGGTGTTGCCGGTGCATGTGACGAGTGCGCTGGGGGCGCCGAGTTCGGAGCATCCGGCGTTGTGGCTTGTTGGCGTGCTGGCGCTTTCGGTGGGCGCGCCGTTCGCGGCGGCGTCGGCGACGGCGCCTTTGCTGCAAGCTTGGTATTCGCGCACCGGACGCGCTGACGCGCACGATCCGTATTATCTCTACGCGGCGAGCAATCTTGGCTCATTCATCGGCCTGCTGGCGTATCCGGCCTTGATCGAGCCGCTCTTAGGCGCGCAGGCGCAGAGCAGCGCGTGGACGGCGGGCTATGTGCTGGTCGCGGCGATGGTGGTGCTGTGCGCGGGCATGGCGGTGTCGGCGAATGCTGGCGCGCCGGTTGAAGTGAAAACGGAAGCCGGCTCGCAGGCGCAGACGCCGACATGGCGCACCCGGTTCTATTGGATGGCGGCGGCCGCTGTGCCCTCAGCGTTGTCTTTGGGCGTGACGCAGCACATTTCGACTGATGTGGCCTCGGCGCCGATGCTGTGGGTGATCCCGCTGGCGCTTTATCTGGCGACCTTCGTGATCGCGTTTGCCAAGGGCAGCGAGAAGCTGATTGCTTCGACGCTTTTCATCCATCCGTTCGCGATCGCGTTTCTGCTGGCCTCCTATTACGCGTCCGGCAATTGGGTGTTCTCGGTCGCCGGCATTCTGACCGGCTTTTTCTTCAGCGCGCTCGTGTGTCACTTGTCGATGGCGAAGGCGCGCCCGGACGCGAGCCGGCTGACGGAGTTTTATCTCTATGTGTCGCTCGGCGGCGTGTTGGGCGGCGCGTTCGCGGCGCTGCTGGCGCCGGTGCTCTTCAACAACGTCTATGAATACCCGTTGGCGCTGGCGGCGGCGTGCTTGTTCAGGCCGCGCCAGCAAAACGACATGCCCCGTTTGATGGACGCCTCTCTCGGCGCGGCCGTGATGATCGCTGTGCTGTTCATCATCCTTAACGTGCGTGCGGCAACCATTGATGCGGTGATCATCGTCGGCGCACTGGGTGCGGCGTGCGCGATGGTGGCGGCGGGATGGGGCGACGAGCGCCGGCCGGCGCCGTTCCGCTACGCGTTCCTAGGTGCGGCGGCTTTGCATGCGGGGATCGTGATTTGGATCGCGTTCCATTTGGAGACGATTTTCGTTCGCAGCATCGTCGAAGGTTCGGCTCAGTTGGAGATTCAGCAGCCCTGGGGCTTGGTGCTGATCGCGTCGAGCATGCTGGTGCTGATGTTCGTTGTGCACGGCACGACGCAGAACCGACGCGAAGGGGATTCGCCCGTCGCGGATTATGCGTGCGGCGTGGCGCTGCCGAGTTTGTTGTTTCTCATCATGCAGGTTCTCGTCGGTGCTCGGCTCACGCCGCAGCTCTTGGTGACGGTTGGCATTCTGCTCTGTGCGTTTGGCGTGTTCTTCAATCGCGGCCGGCCGTTTGTAATGGCGGCTGTGGTGCTGACATCGTTCGTGGTGATCTTCTTGGAAGATGCCCGCGGCGCGCGGATCATCACGCAAGAGCGCAGCTTCTTCGGCGTGCTGCGCACGCGCGTGATGGATGACCCGAGCGATCCGACCGTACCGCCGCTGCGCATTCTGCTGCACGGCACAACCATACATGGCGCGCAGCTCGCAGCGCCCGGCCTCACCCGCCTGCCCCTCACCTATTATCATCCGCGAACCGCGCTAGGGGAGGCGATCCTGGCGGGTCTTTCGACAGGCGATTCTTCCAACATGGCGTTGATCGGCTTGGGCGCCGGTTCTTCCGCGTGCCTCACACGGCCGAGTGATCGTTTGACGATCTTTGAAATCGATCCGGCTGTGGTGCGTTTAGCTGTCGAACCTGGCGGCGACTTTACCTACGTGCCCGAGTGCCAACCGAATGCGCGTGTTGTGATCGGCGATGCGCGGCTACGGATCGCGGAAGAACCGAATGGCGAGTTCGACGTGATCGTGGTCGATGCGTTTTCGTCGGACGCTATTCCAGCGCACTTGCTTACGTACGAAGCGATCCAGATGTATCTCAACAAGACCTCGGATCGCGGCATCGTCGTGTTGCACTTGTCCAACCGCAATCTGGCGCTGGTGTCGGAAGCGGCGCGCGTGGCGCGCGACCTTGGCGCCTACACGCAATACCGGATCAGCGATCGGTTTGAGCAGCCCTACGTTTCGTATTACGGCGGCCTCGCAGCGAGCGTGATGATCGTGGCAAAATCGCCGGAGATCATGAGCCATCTGGCGTTGCCGAGCGGGGGTTGGGTAGAGTTTGAAGCGCCGCCGGGGCCGGGCTGGACGGATGATTACATCAATCTGCCGCGTGCGCTCTGGGAAGGTCTCTCGGGCGCGGAGGAGTGCCGTATCTATCCGTGGATGCGCAGGTGCGGCGGCGCACCAGCAGCGCAAGAAGCGCCGGCCGATCCGACGCAGCAATAATCGCCATCCCCACGGGCGCCGCGCGCGCGAGTCCGGGCCTATATGCTCTAGCGATTGTGTTTATGAGCCCCGGACTTTGCCTCCGACAAATCCAGGGATGGGTATTAGGATGAGCGCCGCAGCAGCGTCGCTGTTGCGAACGCAGCCAAGCCTTCTTCGCGGCCGAGGAAGCCCATGCGTTCGGTCGTGGTGGCTTTCACGCTGACGCGGTCGATGGGGAGATCGAGCACGGCGGCGGTGCGTGCGCGCATGGCTTCGCGATGTGGGCCGATCTTGGGGCGTTCGCACACGAGCGTCACATCGACATGACTGATGGTTGCGCCGGCGGCATCGGCGAGGTGCAGCGCGTGGCGCAGGAACTTCTCTGAATCGGCGCCTTTCCATTGCGGATCGCTGGGCGGGAAGTGGGCGCCGATATCGCCTTCGCCGAGCGCGCCCAGAATAGCGTCGACAAGTGCATGCCAACCGGCGTCGGCGTCAGAATGGCCGAGCAGACCTTTCTCGTGCGGGATGCGCACGCCGCAAAGTGTGACGTGATCGCCTCCACCGAAACGATGCGCGTCGATGCCTTGGCCGACGCTGACGAAGCGATCATCGAGCAGACGGGCGAGCATTTCTAGGTCTCCGGGATAGGTGATCTTCATGAGGCGTGGATCGCCTGCGATGAGTTTGGTTTCAGCGCCGCGCGCGCGCATGACAGCAAGATCGTCGGCGAAGGTTCCGTTGCCGATCGCGGCATAAGCGGCGCGCAAAGCGGCGGCGTTGAAAGCCTGTGGCGTCTGTACGCGCAGCAAATTCTCGCGCGCGATCTCTTCAACGACAACATTGTTGGCGCCGACGCGCTGGAGTGCATCCGCAGCGGGCAGAGCGGGCGCTACACCAATGGCGCCACTGCGCACCGCTTCGATGAGCGCGCGGATCGTGGTCTCAGAGAGACCCGGACGCGCTGCGTCGTGAATGAGAATGACATCGGTGTCGGAAATCGCGCTCAGCGCCGCCCGTACGGAATCCGTGCGCGTCGCCCCGCCCTGCACCGCGCGCACGGGCAGGGCGCTCGCTGCGGCGCGGAAAAATTCGTCCTGGCCGGCGCCAATGGCGACGACGACCTCCTCCACGCCTGCGCGGAGCAAGGCCTCGATCGACCAGCGCAGCACCGGTTTGCCCAGGAGGCGATTGTATTGTTTGGGTAATTCGCCACCGGCGCGGCTGCCAGCGCCTGCGGCGACGATGATGGCGGAGACTTTCATCGGACAGAGAATTCTTCGCGCTCTTGTTGCATCGCAGCATAAATCCCTTGGCGCCCGCTTTTTAGGCGCCATACTCGACGCCGAGGACGGGGCCAAGGATGCTCGATTTGACCCAAAATCGACGGCTTGTCTCGCGCCTCGCGCGGGGAATGTGGGTATGGCTGGACCAAAATTGAGCGAGCTGCGGCCCTTGGCGGGTCGGATGTCGACCCCCGACGCCGAGCGTTGGTTGGAAGCGCTGCCGGCGCCGGTCATCGGCTTGGACTCTGGCGAGCGTATTCGGTTCGTGAACGCCGCCGCCGCAGAATTGCTTGCCGCCGTAGGCCGTGGGTTGCTGGGCCGCCGGCTCGATGAGATTTTTGGCAACGATGCGCCAATCCTCGGCCTCGCGCGCCGCGCCGCGAACGGTGTGGCTGTGGCTGAAGCCGATGTGACATTGGCGGGACCCGGTTTTGCACTGGGCCGCGCGACGGTGTCGGCGGGGCAGGTGGGAGACAATGGCTATGTCGCGCTGGTGATCACGCATGCGCCGCGCGCACGTGTGGCGCCGCTGGCGACGGCAATGAATTCGGCGGCGCGTACGCTGGCGCACGAAGTGCGCAATCCGCTCGCCGGTATTCGCGCGGCGGCGCAGCTGATCTCGCGCGGCGCGGATCAGGAATCCTCCGCGCTTGCGACGCTAATTTGTGACGAAGTGGATCGGATTCACCGACTGACCGACCGGATCGATCCGCTCGGTTCATTCCAGCCGCCGCGCTTCGATCGGTTCAATATTCACGAAGCGCTCGATCGTGTGCGCAAGCTGGTGGGATCGAGTTCGCCGGATGTGCTGATCCGCGAACGCTACGACCCGAGCTTGCCGCCCGTGCGCGGGGATCTGGATCAATTGATCCAGGCGTTTTTGAACATCGCGAAGAACGCCGTGGAAGCTTTGGCCGACCAGACTGACGGCGAGATCGCAATCATCACGGCGTATCGCCCAGGCGTACGTTTTCGTTCAGCCGCGAGCGGTGCGCCGCGCGCTCAGCTTGAAGTGCAAATCGTCGATAATGGTCCGGGACTGCATCCCGATGTGGCGGATCGATTGTTTGAGGCGTTCGCGAGTACGAAATCGGGCGGCATGGGGCTTGGTCTTACGGTCTCCGCCGACATCGTCGCGCGCCATGACGGACGCATCGAAGTCGATAGCGTTCCCGGTCGCACAGCATTCAAAATTCTTCTCCCCATTGATCCGGAGGATCACCCATGAGCGCACGCATTCTGCTGGCGGATGACGACGCCTCGTTGCGTTTCGTGCTGTCGCAAGCGCTCGGCAAAGAGGGGTACAATGTGCGCGCGACGGGCAATGTCGCGACCTTGTCGAAATGGGTGCGCGAGGGGAGGGCGACCTCGTTCTCAGCGACGTTTACATGGGCGATGAATGTGTATTCGACGCCCTGCCTTCGATGCGGATGGCGCGCCCTAACCTGCCCGTGATCGTAATGAGCGCGCAGTCCACGGTCTCGACCGCACTCTCCGCGGCTGGCGCAGGCGCCTATGATTATGTGCCAAAGCCGTTCGATCTTGATGATCTGATGGCGGCTGTGCGGCGTGCGCTTACGGGTGGGCCGGATGCGAAGACGCGCGCGCAAGGCGCCAAGGCCGAGAAGGAAGAGAAGCTGCCGCTGATCGGCCGCGCGCCGGCGATGCAGGAAGTCTACCGCGTGATGGCGCGCGTGGCGGGCACGGATTTGACGGTGTTGGTCGAAGGCGAAAGCGGCACCGGCAAGGAGCGCGTGGCGCGCGCGATTCACGATCATAGCCGCCGTGCGAGCGGGCCGTTCGTGATCGTGAGTTTGGCGGGTGCTGCGCCCGCGCAGATCGACCAGGACTTGTTTGGTCCTGACGGCAAATTCCAGCAGGCGCGCAACGGCACGCTGTTCTTGGAAGACGTGGATGAGATGCCCGCGGATGCGCAGACGCGTTTGGCGGGCTTGCTGCATTCGGACGATCCCAATGAGCGGCCGAACGTGCGTCTGATCGCAGCGGCGCAACGCTCGCTTTCCTCGCTCGCGCGACAGGGCTCGTTCCGCCAGGATTTGTTCTATCGCTTGAATGTGGTGGCGATCCGTTTGCCGCCGCTGCGTGAGCGCTTGGAAGATGTTGGCGATTTGGCGCGGGCGTTCTTGGTGCGGGCCAAGCGCGAGGGCTTGCCGGATCGTCAGCTCGACAGCTCCGCGATTGAGCGCCTCAAGGCGTATGATTTTCCGGGCAACGTGCGCGAACTGGAAAACCTGTTGCGTCGCGCCGCGGCTTTAAGCCCTGCTTCGGTGATTACGGCGCGCGAGATCGGCAATGAGCTGGGCGTCGCGGCCAAAGAGCAGGCGGCTGAAGAGAGCGGGGAGGGCTTTGAAGCGGCTGTCTCGCGCCGCCTCGCCTCGGAATTCGCCGCCGCGAGCCCCGACCTGCCCGACGCCGGCCTTTACGATCGGCTTTTGGCCGAAGTGGAACGCCCGCTCATCGAGCAAGCGCTCCAGGCCACGCGCGGAAACCAAATCCGGGCCGCCGCCGTTCTGGGCATCAACCGCAATACTTTGCGTAAGAAAATCCAGACCTTAGGGATCAAAACTGGGCGCGGCGATTGACGCTGCCGTGATATTGGTTCAACACCATGTTGCTATATGGCAACATGAGTTCCCCGGTCATGGTGCAAATCACGGCGAATGAAGCTGCGTCAGACGCGGCGGTCCTAAGCGACCGACCGCAAGGTAAAAGCGCGCTCGCCTTCGCCATCGGATTTGGCGTCGCCGCCCTCCTCACCTCGATCGCAACGATCGCCCTGCTCCTCGGCGAAGGCCTGGCAGGGGAGGCCAACACGGCCATCGGCGGAATGCTATTTGCCAGCATCGCCATTTCGGCGGTGCTCACGGGCCTCTTCACCCACCGCATGCTGCGCATTGCTAAGGCTTGGCGCTCGGCCGCCAGCGGCGCGCGTCTGCATTTGCGTTTTGTGACACTGTTTGCGCTGGCCGCGCTCGCGCCGGCGATCATCGTGGCGGCGTTTCTGGGCTTCACTTTCAGTCAGGGTGTCGATCGTTGGTTCAGCCAACGCGTCGAGAGCACGATTGAAAACGCCGCCGACGTTGGCCGCGCTTATGTCGATCTTGCCTCGGGGGCTCAGCAACGAAGTCGAAGCCATGAGCGTCGACTTGAACGCGGCGCGGCAAGGCTTGTTGACCGAGCCGCAGCGTTATCTGGCGTTCTTGGATGCGCAGACCGAGCGCCGCGCTTTGTCGGCAGCCTACGTGGTCGATAGCGCGGGCCGCGTCCTTGCACGAAGTGAGATGCCAGGCGCCGGCGCTTACACCGCGCCGTCTCCGAATGCGTACGTGGCGGCGAATGCGGGGGAAGTGTCGGTGCGCTTCGATGAGCCGACCAATAGCGTGCGCGCGCTGCATCGATTGAGCGAGTACCAGGACGCGTACCTTTTGGTGACACGTCCAGTTGCGCCGGGTTTGGTTGCGCAATTGCGGGCGTTTGAATCGTCGGTTGAAGATTATCGTTCGGCGCGCGAGCAACAAGGCGCGCTGCGCGGCCTGTTTGGCTTGGCCTATCTCTCAACGGCGCTTCTTGTGTTGCTGGCCGCGGGCTGGGTTGGCTTGAACAGCGCGACGCGCGTGGCTGGACCGATTGGCCGACTAGTGGGTGCAGCGCAGCGGTGGCGGCCGGCGATCTGAAGGCGCGTGTGAGCGTCGGCGAAGAGCGCGACGAGATCGATGCGTTGGCGACGGCGTTCAACCGCATGACGGCGCAACTTGATACGCAGCGCCGCGATCTGGTTGAGGCGCAGGAAGAAGCCGAGGATCGCAGCCAGTTCATCGAAACGGTGTTGGCTGGTGTCAGCGCCGGCGTGGTCGGTCTCGACAACAATGGTCGGATTTCAGCGGCCAATCGTTCTGCCGTGCAATTGCTTGGGGAGGAAAATCTCGTCGGCCGCCGATTGATCGATGTGGCGCCGGAGTTCGCGGAATTGCTGAACCGGGCGTCGCCGATGGGTGAGACGCCGGCGCTGCGTGTGGATTTGATGCGCGATGGCGGTTCGTTGAATCTGAGCGTGCGCATGAGCCCAGAGGCTGACGGCGGTTTGGTGCTCACGTTCGACGACATGACCAAGCTGATCTCGGCGCAACGCCAGGAGGCTTGGAAGGACGTCGCGCGCCGCATCGCGCACGAGATTAAGAATCCGCTGACGCCGATTCAACTCTCAGCGGAGCGTCTGCGTCGCAAATACGCGGACGAGATCAAATCGGATCCGGACACGTTCCTGAAGTGCACGGACACGATCCTTCGCCAAGTGGCCGATATCGGCCGCATGGTGGATGAATTTTCGTCATTCGCGCGGATGCCGACGCCGCGGATGGCGTTTGCCGACATGAGCGATATCGCGCGTCAGACCGTGTTTGGTCAGCGATTGGCGTTCTCGGATCTGCGCATTGAGGTTGAAGGCGTCGACAAGCCGATCGGTTTGGTCAGCGACGAACGTCTGATCTCGCAGGCGTTGCTGAACCTGATCAAGAACGCGGCCGAAAGCGTGCAAGCGCGACGCGCGCGCGATGGTGAGCCGAAGGATGGGTTCGTGCTGCTGCGCCTTCGCGATCTCGATTTCGGGGTGCAATTTGAAGTGATCGATAATGGCTTGGGCTTTCCGGAGAAGGATCGCCACCGCCTGATCGAACCGTACGTGACAACGCGCGTGAAAGGCTCGGGGCTGGGCCTGGCGATCGTTGCACGCATTATCGAAGACCACGGGGGCTGATTGAGTTGGACGATGCGCCGGGGCAAGGCCCGGGTGCTGTCGTTCGTTTTGTTCTCCCCAAGCGCGCCGACGACACCTTCGAAGCGGCCGCAGAACACGGCGCAGGAGCAGCCTAATGGCGTCTGACATTCTTATCATCGATGACGAGGCCGATATTCGCGACCTCGTCTCAGGCATTCTCGAAGACGATGGCCACCAAGTGCGCACAGCGCGCGATAGCGATGAAGCGCTCGATGCTTTCCGCCGCCGCACACCGTCGCTCGTGGTGTTGGACATTTGGTTGCAAGGCAGCCGGATGGACGGACTGGAGCTTTTGGC
This sequence comes from Hyphomonadaceae bacterium JAD_PAG50586_4, assembly GCA_023242925.1. Lineage (GTDB taxonomy): Bacteria > Pseudomonadota > Alphaproteobacteria > Caulobacterales > Aquidulcibacteraceae > Vitreimonas. Next base: position 2,173,146 of record CP096134.1, read on the forward strand.
CACGTTCAAGGAGATCGATCCGGACATGCCGGTGATCGTGATCTCTGGTCACGGCACGATCGAAACCGCGGTCGCCGCGATCCGCAAGGGCGCCTACGATTTCGTCGAGAAGCCGTTCACGGCGGATCGTTTGTTGCTGGTCGTGGAGCGTGCGTTGGAAACGACGCGGCTAAAGCGCGAGAATACGGCGTTGAAGGCGCGTTCGGCGGCGAGCGATGAGCTGATTGGCTCGTCGACGGTGATGGCGGCGTTGCGCGGCGCGATCGAGCGCGTGTCGCAAACCAATTCACGCGTGCTGATCAGCGGGCCGGCCGGCTCTGGCAAAGAATTGGTCGCGCGCCTGCTGCATGAGCGCAGCGCGCGCACCGGGGGACCGTTCATCGCCATCAATGCGGCGTCGATTGCGCCCGATCGCATGGAAAGCGAAATCTTCGGCGAGGAAGGCCCCGATGGTCGCGCCCGCAAGATCGGCGTGTTTGAGCAAGCGCACGCTGGAACGCTCTTCCTCGATGAGGTTGGCGACATGCCGATCGAGACGCAATCGAAGATCCTACGCGTGCTGGTGGAGCAGCGTTTCCGTCGCGTCGGCGGTTCGACCGACGTGCAGGTGAATGTGCGCGTGGTGTCGTCGTCGTCGCGCGATCTGAACGGCGACATAGAGCTCGGGCGTTTCCGACAGGATTTGTATCATCGCTTGAACGTGGTGCCGTTGCGTGCGCCGGCGTTGGCTGAACGGCGTGAGGACATTCCCGAGCTTGCGGGCTATTTCGTTGGGCGTTTGGCCGGCATGACGGGCGTGCCGGCGCGGCAAATTGGCGAAGATGCGCTGGCGGCGCTGCAAGCAGCGGAATGGCCCGGCAATGTGCGCCAGCTCCGCAACGTGATCGAACGCATTCTGATCTTGGCGACGGGCGATCTCGCGACGCCGGTGACGGTGGATTCGCTGCCGCCTGAAGCTTGGCCATCCGCAGGCGCCAAGCATGATGGGATGCAAGAAGTGATCGGTCTGCCGCTGCGCGATGCGCGTGAGCGATTCGAGCGCGAATATCTCAACGTCCAGATCACGCGCTTTGGCGGCAATATTTCGCGAACGGCCGCGTTCATCGGCATGGAGCGCTCGGCGTTGCACCGGAAGCTGAAATCGCTTGGCGTGGAAGCGCCAGGCCGTCCGGGGCAAGAAGTTGAATGAGCCAGATCGCGTATGTGAATGGCGCATACGTGCCGATGCGCTATGCGGCGATCTCGATCAATGATCGTGGCTTTCAGTTTGGCGATTCCATCTACGAAGTCTGGCCGGTGCGCGGCGGGCAGCTGCGCGATTGCGAGGGCCATTTCGCGCGTATGCGCCGCTCGTTGAGCGAAATTCGCGTGCCGGCGCCGATGGATGATCGGGCTTTGCATCTGGTGATCAAGGAGACGATGCGGCGCAACAAGGTGCGCGAGGGCATCGTCTATATTCAGGTGAGCCGCGGCGTCGCCCCGCGCGATCACACGTTTCCGAGCAAACCCATCAAGCCGACTTTGATCATCACGGCGAAGAATCTGGATCAGGCCGGCATGAACAAGCGTGGCGCTGAAGGCGTGAAGGTGATCACCACGCCGGAAATTCGCTGGGCGCGACGCGACATCAAATCGGTGAACCTGCTGCCGAACATCTTGCAGCGGCAGGCGGCGAAGGAAGCTGGCGCGTTCGAGGCGTGGTTCGTGGACAAGGACGGTTTCATCACGGAAGGCACGTCGTCCAATGCGTGGATCGTGGATGCGCAAGGGCGCCTGCGCACGCGGCCGCTCTCGAACGATATTCTGCATGGCGTGACGCGCGCGTCTGTGATGCGCGTGGCCCAAGAGCGGCAGATGCAAGTGATCGAGGAGCCTTTCACGCTGGCCGAAGCGAAGGCGGCGCGTGAGGCGTTTGTGACGGGCGCTGGCAGCCCGATCTTTCCGGTGATCGCCATCGACAATGTTCCGGTTGGCGAAGGAAGTCCCGGCCCGGTGACGCAGGCGTTGCGCGCCGCATATTTGGGCGCCGTGTAGGCATTACACTTCTTCGCGTGCGGTAGAGTTGGCGCCGCCCCGGTTCACGCCTATAGGACCCCGATCAAGCCGCGCGTCTCGTCGCGGCGTCATAAAACTGAAGCATGGGGCTACACCATGGATAAGAAACAAAACCTCCAGGACACGTTTCTCAACGCCGTCCGTAAGGCCAAGACGCCACTCACGATTTTCCTCGTCAATGGCGTGAAACTACAGGGCGTTGTCACCTGGTTCGACAATTTCTGTGTGTTGTTGCGCCGCGACGGCCAGGTACAGCTGGTTTACAAGCACGCGATCTCGACGATCATGCCGGGTGCGCCCGTGCAATTGTACGATATCGACAAGGCAGCTGATGAAGCCGACGGCTGATACGCCGCTCCAAGATTTCAACCGCGCGATCGTGCTGCGCCCGCTGGCGACGGCGGGCGAGAGCATTCGCGACGGCGAAGCGCGCCTGCTGGAGGCCGTGGGGCTCGCGCAGGCGCTTGGGCTCGACGTGACGCACGCCGAAGCGCCGCCGCTGCGCCAGATCAATCCGCGCACCTATTTGGGCGGCGGTCGTGTTGAGCGCCTGAAGCAGCAAGCGCAAGAAACCGGCGCCGGCGTGATTGTGATCGATGCGCCGCTGTCACCTGTGCAGCAGCGCAATCTGGAAACAGACATTGGCGCCAAGGTCGTGGATCGTACGGGGCTGATCCTTGAGATCTTCGGCCTGCGTGCGCGCACCAAGGAAGGCAAGCTGCAGGTCGAACTGGCGCGGCAAGGCTATGAGCGCTCGCGCCTGGTGCGGACATGGACCCACTTGGAGCGTCAGCGCGGCGGTTTGGGCAAAACCGGCGGCCCTGGCGAAACGCAGATCGAACTTGATCGCCGCATCATCGCCGATCGGATTTTGAAGCTAAAGCGCGAGCTGGAGGACGTGCGGCGGACGCGCGGCCTGCAGCGGCGTGCGCGTTCGCGTGCGGGCCTGCCCGCTGTGGTGCTGGTGGGCTATACGAACGCCGGCAAATCCACGCTGTTCAATCGGCTGACGCAAGCAGGCGTGCTGGCCAAGGACATGCTGTTCGCCACGCTCGATCCGACAGCGCGGCAAGTAAAGCTGCCCAGCAATCGTGCCGTAATCATGAGTGATACGGTGGGCTTCATCTCCGATCTACCGCACGAATTGGTGGAGGCGTTTCGCGCCACACTGGAGGCGGTGACGGAAGCGGATTTGCTCGTACACGTGCGCGACATCGCGCATCCTGAGACGGACAAGCAGAAGGCGGACGTCTTGGGCGTGCTGGCGCAATTGGCCAAGGATGCGGGCGGGATAACGCCGCCGGTGCTTGAGGCGTGGAATAAGATCGATCTCCTGGACGACGCCACGCGCGAGGGCCGTTTGCGGCGCGCGGAGGCGGCGGCCGAGCAGGGGTTAGCAGCACCCTCCCCCGTGGCGATTTCGGCGGAGACGGGGGAGGGTGTGGAGGCCCTGCTCGCGGCGATCGATCGCGCGGCGTTTTCAGCGACGCGTGTGGTCACCCTCACCTTGTCGCCGGATGATGCCGGACGCGCGCGCGCGCAGATCGCGTCGCTGGGCAAAATTTTGGAAGAACGCAGCGACGATAATGGCGTGATCACGCTGCGCGCGGAGCTCTTGGTGGAAGATGCGGCGCGGTTTGCACCGCTGGAGCCCCTGCCCGAAGATGTACGGCCGGCGGCGGAGTAGGGGAGCGCCCTACTTTCGTTCGAGCCGCTGCACCAATTCAGCCGCATATGTGCTCAGCGTATCGTCGCGCGCGCCCATCACCACGATGCGGTCGCTGGGTTCGGCGAGCTCCAGGAGTTTGTCGCCGCAGGCGGCGCGTTCGGCGAAGGCGAGCGCTTGGTGGCCGCGGGCGCGTACGCCGGCGACGATGTGTTCGCTGGTGACGGTCTTGTCGACGGTGCCGCCGAAATAGACGGGGTCGGGCATGATGAGCACGTCGTCGTCGGCCATGTTACGCGCGAAGCACTCGATGAATTCGTTTTTCATCAGACGCAGCGGACCGTAACCGTGCGGCTGGAACATGATGAGCAGCCGGCCGGGGAAGGCGTGCAGTGTGGCGAGTGTTGCGGTGATCTTGTCGGGGTTGTGCCCGAAATCATCGATGACGGTGACGTTGTTGGCTTTACCCACGACTTCAAGACGGCGCTTGGTGCCAGAGAAGCCTTCGAGCGCGGCTGCCGCCTCTTTGAGCGAAAGCCCATAGGCGCGCGCGGCGGAGAGGGCGGCGAGCGCATTGGCGACGTTGTGTTCGCCGGGCACGTTGAGCTTCACGCTCGCCGTGGCGGCGCCTTCGCGTTCTAGAACTTCAAACGCAATGTTGTCCGGCGCGGGCGTGATTGAGACGCAGTGCAGATCGGCCAGGCCAGAGCGCAGGGCGTAGGTGCGGGTGCGGACTGGTGTGTCGATGACGAGCTTGGCGGTTTCGTCGTTGTCGAGATTGAGCACGGCGACATCGGCCTTACTCACGAAGCCGGAGAACAACGCACGGAGCTCGTCCATGCTTTTGTGGTCGAGCGCGATGTTGTTCACGATTGCGATGGTGGGCTGGTAGCGCGCGATCGAGCCGTCGCTTTCATCGACCTCGGACACGAACGCATCGCCCTTACCCACGAGCGCGCTGGCAAAGAGCGCCTCGGGCGTGACGAAGTTTTTCATGACAGCGCCGTTCATCACGGTCGGATCGCGGCCGGCGCGGTGGAGCATCCAGGCGATCATCGCCGTGGTGGTGGATTTGCCGCTGGTGCCGGCCACACCGATGCGCACGGGCGCTGCGTTGAAGAGCTCAGCCAAAAGCTCAGGGCGCTTCATGTCGCGCGCGCCAAGGCGCTTGGCGGCGACAACATCGCCCACACTGTCTTCCACGGCGGCGGAGCGGACGAGTATCTGGTCGGCGCTGACGAGGCCCGAGCCGTCTTGCGGGAAGAGGTCGATGCCCTGGGCTTTCAAATATTCGAATTTCGCGCCGAGGCGGCCCTGGTCGAGCGAGCGGTCGGAGCCGGCGACCGTCACGCCCTTGCCGCGCAGGATCAGCGCCAAGGGCAGCATGCCGGAGCCGCCGACGCCGCTGAAGAAATAGGATTTGGCCAAACTCATCTTTGCTGACTCATGCGTGACGGTTATGACGAGAAAGCCCGGCTCCCGGCAAGGACGCGAAGACAGAGCTTATGGCTGACCCCATCCGTATTGGCCCAATTCGCATTGGCGTTGTTGCGCCCGGCACGCGTATCGAGCCCGAGCTGGCCGCGCGGGTGAAGGCGTTCGCGGCTGATCTCGTTTCTGGATCAGGCGCCGGTGATCTATTTCCACCAGCAATGCTTTTACACGGCCGGTCATTTCGCCGGCGACGATGCGGCGCGGCTGGCGGCGTTCGTGGAATTCGCCAACGATCCAAAGCTCGACGCGCTTTGGTTTGCACGCGGCGGCTATGGGGCGTGTCGCATTGCTGAGGCGGCGATCGCGCAGCTTACGGACGAAGCGCGCGCCAAGACCTATCTGGGCTACAGCGACGGCGGGGCCATGCTGGGCGGACTCTATCGCCATGGCTTCCCCAACGTGGCGCATGGGCCGATGCCGGTGGACATGATCCGGCCGGGCGGTGAGGCGGCGGTGAAGCGGGCGCTCTGCTATCTGATCGACCGTGCGCCGGATTCGCTGGAGCTCACGGTGATGTTCGAGGGCAAGACCATCGCCTTCAACATCATGATCCTGCAATCGATCCTCGGCACGCCGCTGGAGCCGGATTTGAGCGGCCACGTGCTGATGCTGGAAGACGTGGGCGAGTATCTTTACCGATTAGACCGCGCCCTCTTCCAGATCACCTCGTCGCCGAACGTGCGGCGGGTGAGGGGCATTAAACTGGGTCGCATCTCGGATGTACCGGAGAACGACAAACCGTTCGGCGCCACCGAAGAAGAGATGGTGCGCTATTGGTGCGACCGTGCTGGGATCGCGTATCTCGGACGCGCGGACATTGGGCACGATGTTGATAATCGGGTCGTGCCGTTTGGGAGTTTGGGGCGCTAGCTCAAGAGCCGCGGTCCAGACGAGATCCGAACCTCACCATCCACGTCAGCTATCGTCCCCACCCCAATCATCCGTTCGGTTCGACGAACGTCGGGTGGCGCCTGGATGATCGAGATAGCGTTGAGTGGTAGGCATGGGGCCGTCAGCGTTTCTCAGCCGCTTTCGCCTCAAGCCACAGCTTTTCCATATCCTGCAGCGGTTGGGGGCCGGTGCGGCCTTGTTCGGCGAGTTTGGCTTCGATGTATTGGAAGCGGCGGGTGAATTTGGAATTGGCGCGGCGCAGGGCTTCTTCGGGATCGATTTTGAGTTTGCGGGCGAGGTTGGCCATGACGAAGAGGATGTCGCCCATCTCTTCGGCGATGTGCTCGGAATCGCCGGAGGCACGCGCCTCCGTCAGCTCCGCCAATTCTTCTTCGAGCTTCTCCAACACCAGCTCAGGCGTCGGCCAATCGAAATTGATGCGCGCGGCGCGCTTGGTGAGCTTCTCGGCGCGCATGAGAGCGGGGAGGGCCATCGGCACGTCGTGCAGCAATGAAGGCGCGCCTTGAGCTGCGCGCTTCTCGGCTTTGAGCGTTTCCCACGCGACGGTTTGTTGGGCGGCGGTGCGACCATCGCCCGCTTCGGCGAACACGTGCGGATGGCGCTCGATCATTTTGTCGGCGAGCGCTTGGGCGACGTCAGCGAAATCGAACGCGCCTTGCTCTTCGGCCATGCGGGCGTGGAAGGCGACTTGGAACAGGAGGTCGCCCAGCTCTTCCTTGAGCGCAGGCATATCGGCGCGCTCGATCGCGTCGGCGACCTCGTAGGCTTCCTCGATCGTGTAGGGCGCGATGGTCGTATAATTCTGCTCGATGTCCCACGGGCAGCCGCGCTGCGGATCGCGCAAGCGCGCCATCACGTCGAGCACGGCCTGGGTAGAGGAGGCGTTGCGCGCGTGCTGTTTCAAGGCATTTTCTTCTATCTTTTCAGCTGGTTGGGCTGACATAGCTTTCTCGCATAAGATAGATTATGGGAAGTAATGGGTGGCTTTGGCGAGGCCGACTCAAAGGACGAAATCAGCCTGCCAGCCATCGTAGCCGGGTTCGACCCCTGCGGGCAGCTTTGCCTTCAGCGTCTGGTAGTCGAGGTCGATGTGCATGTTGGTGAGCACCGCATGCTTGGGCGCCAGGCGCGCGATCCATTCGAGGCTGCGCCCGACATGGGCGTGCGTCGGGTGCGGCGTCTCGCGCAGCGCATCGACGATCCAGAGATCGAGACCGGCCAATTCCTCGAATGTGCGTTCGGGCATGGCGACGACGTCGTTGGAATAGGCCACGGGGCCTGCGCGGAAGCCGAGCGAGACCGAGAAGCCGTGGTCCTGCTCCAGCGGCAGAATTTCGAGTTGGCCCCCTGGCCCGTCGATGACAATTGGGACCAGCGGCGCCATGTGGCCCGCGTCGCGCACGATGGCCGGATAGCCGCCCAGCGTTTCAAACGCGTAGCCGAAGCGGCGTAGGAATGTCTTGCGCGTTGGTTCGTCGATCCAGACGGGAATTTGCCGGCGCGCTTTGATGGCAAAGGCGCGGACGTCGTCGAAGCCGTTGGTTTGATCGGCGTGGTCGTGGCTGATAAGCACGGCGTCGAGGTGGGCCGGTTTTGCGTCGGCGAGCTGTGTGCGCAGATCTGGCGGCGTGTCGATCAGCACAGTGGTCGCCTCGCCCGCTTCGCCTGGCGCCCCGCTCCATTTTTGCAGCAAGAGCCCGCAGCGTGTGCGGCGGTTCTTCGGCTCGTTGGGATCGCACACGCCCCAATCGCCGGTGGCGCGCGGTACGCCGCCCGATGAACCGCAGCCGAGAATGGTGACGCGCAATGTGCCGCTCAAGTGGGCCTCACGACATCTGGGAAGACGCGGAAGAAGTTCTCGGCGAGCAGGGCGCTCCCCTCCTCTGCTTCGAGCCCTCTCAATTTGAGTAGAGCAGCCTGCACGTCAGCCACGTGGTGCGGCTCGCAGCGTTGGCCGCGATGCGGCACGGGCGTCAGATATGGGCAATCGGTTTCAACGATGATGCGGTCGAGCGGCGTTTCCAACGCGATCGCGCGCACCTCGTTGGCGTTCTTGAACGTCATGATGCCGGAGAACGAGATGTAGGCGCCAAGCTTGATGGCGCGGCGCGCGAGTTCGGGACCAGACGTATAGCAATGCATGAGAATGCGCAAAGCGCCCTTCCCCGCCTCCTCTTCCAGCAAATCCCCCATCGCCTCATCGGCTTCGCGGGTGTGGATGATGAGCGTTTTGCCGAGCGCGCGCGCCGCAGCGGCGTGGGCGCAAAACACCTGCACCTGATCTTCGAACGGGCTGAATTTGTAGTGCTGATCAAGGCCGGTTTCGCCGATGCCGACGATTTTGGGATGGCGGCCGTGTTCGATCAGCGTCTCGGCCGTGAGGTATGGATGATCCTTGGCGTAGTGCGGATGCGCGCCGACGCTGGCGTAAATGTCGGCGTGCGCTTCGGCGATGGCCAGGACTTGGGGGAAGTTCTCGATTTTATCGCAGATGGTGATCATGCGGGCCACACCCGCTTCACGCGCGCGCGCGATCACGGCTTCGCGGTCGTCCGCGTAAGCTTGGTGGTGCAAATTGACGTGGCTGTCGATCAGCATGGACTTCATCTACGCGACGTCGCGGCGCGATCAAGGATGCCCACCGCACGCGCGAGGGCGTGGCGCGGGTCCATGTCGAGACCTTCGGCTTCAAAGCGCAGCGTTTCCAATTGCGACCAGGCTTCGGCCCAGGGCTCGCCGCCCTCTTCGATTCCTTTTCCGTGCACCCAATCCTCGGCGATCTCGATGACAGAGACGAGACGTTCAAACGGCTCGCCGCCGAACTTTTCGTAGAGCTCGGGCAATGACGCGCCAATGCCGCCACGGCTCGCGGCCAGCAGTGCCGCGATCTCCTTGCCGCCTTGCGCCTTGAGCGCGATGGCGCGGCCTGGGCGGCCTTTGGCGAGTTGAAAGATCATTCCATCGGTGTCGGCGCCCGCCGCTTGCTTCATCTGCGCATCGTTCAATGTGCGCAGCGTAAGACGACGGCAGCGCGAGCGAATGGTAGGCAGGATGGCGCCGGGCGCGTGGCACACGAGCAGCAGCACCGAGCGCGCCGGCGGCTCTTCGAGCGTTTTCAGGATGGCGTTGGCGGCGTTGCGGTTGAGATCGTCCACGGCATCGATGATGGCGACACGCATGCCGCCTTCGGAGGGCGCCAGCGAGAAGAATTGGCCAAGCTCGCGCGCTTCATCGACGGTGATTTCGCGGCGCGGTTTGCCGCGATCGTTGAGGCCGCGACGCAGGATGAAAAGGTCTGGGTGCGACTGGGCGGCGACGCGACGGGCGATCTGGTCTTCGCGATCAGTGTCGAACGGACGCGCGCCACTGTGCTGGGCGCCAAGGGCTGCACGCGCAAAACGATAGGCCAGCGTCGCTTTGCCGAGGCCCTTCGATCCGGTGAGCAGCCAGGCGTGATGCATGCGCCCGCCGCGTAAGCCTTCGGCTAGCGCTTGCTCTTGTGTGTCGTGGCCGATGTAAGAGAAAGTTTCGCGCGGGTGTGGCGCGTTGGGTTCTTTGTCGGTGTCGGGGGCGGATTTCTCTGCCTTCATCCGAGCGCCTTAAGAAGACCGAGCGCGTCGGCGAGCACATCAGCGGCGCTTTGAGCGGCGTCGATGACGACGCAGCGATGCGGTTCGCGCTCGGCGATAGCGAGGAATTCGGCGCGCACGCGGGCATGGAAATCCGCGCCCTTTTTCTCAAAGCGATCTTCGCCCACGCTGGCGCCGCGTGAGCGGGCGACGCCAGCTCTTGGATCGAGATCGAGCACAAGCGTGAGATCAGGCGCTGGCGCTTGGATCATCTCGTTCAACGCGTCGAGCGTTGCCGCATTAAGACCGCCGGCGGCGACTTGGTAGGCGCGGGTTGAATCGTAATAGCGGTCGCAAATCACCCAGGCGCCGCGGGCGAGCGCGGGTTGGATGGTTTGCGTGAGATGGTTCAGGCGCGCGGCCGCGAGCAGCAGCGCTTCTTCCAATGGGCTCCAGCGGTTGGCATCGCCTTGCACGAGCAGTGCGCGGATCGCGTCGGCGCCAGGTGCGCCGCCGGGTTCGCGGGTGAGGACGATTTCGACACGGGCGTTGAGTGCGCCTTGCAGTCCGCGCGCGAGCGTGGATTTGCCCGTGCCTTCGCCGCCTTCGAGGGTGATGAAACGGCCTTGCGCCATCATTGCATCAACCGCCGAACAGGGTCAGGCGCAAGCCCTCCCAGGCGCGTGAGAACCAATTGGCCTTACCAATGCGGCGGCCAGCGGCAAGCGGAAATTCTTGGGTCTGGAAGTCTGGCCCTTCTACAACGAGGCGCGCCACCACTTGGCCTTCGGCGATCGGCGACTCGAGCGGGCCGTCATAAACGATCGTCGCGCTGAGCGCGCTTTGCACGCCACGTGGACCGCCGATGATGATGTTGTTCTGCGCCACCAGCGGCACGGTACGGCGCGAGCCCAAACGCACTTGTGCTTGGCCCACCTCGTCGCCTTGCGCAGCGATTTGGGCCACCGAGAAATCGTTGAACGCAGCACTCATGATGCGCAGCGCTTCGCTGCGGCGTGCAGCCATCGTGTCGAGGCCGTTGAAGACGATGATGCGGCGTTGGCCGTCCACCAGTGCGGCGCCGACGAGGCCGTAGCCTGCGTCATCGGTGTGGCCGGTTTTTACGCCATCGGCGCCGGTGTATGCGCCAAGCAGCGGATTGCGGTTTTGCTGAGTGCGGTTGTTGTAGGCGAACTCGCGCTCGGAATAGATGCGATAGAGATCAGGGTACGTGTTGATCAGATGGCGCGTCAGGCGCGCGAGATCGCTTGAACTGATGACGTGATCGGGATCAGGCAGACCTGTCACATTGCGGAAGCGGGCGCTGGCGAGGCCAAGTGCTTGGGCGCGTTCATTCATCTGCGTGACGAAGGCTTGCTCGGAGCCGGCAATGCCTTCCGCGAGCACGATGCAGGCGTCGTTGGCTGACACGACGATCGCGCCGCGCAGCAGATCGCGAACACTGACCTCGGAATTGAGCTCCAAGAACATATGCGAGCCGTCAGACATCGCGCCGTTGCGCCAGGCGTTCTCGCTGACGCGGAAGCGGGTATCGAGATTGATCTCACCAGATTGGAGGCGTTCGGCCACCATCAGCACCGTCATCAGCTTCGACATCGACGCTGGCGGCATCGGCGTGTTGCAATCATCGCAATAGAGGAGCGCGCCGCTGGCGCCATCCATGATGGCGACATGCCGTGCGGGCGTGGTGAGGGTGCTCGTCTGCGCGTACGCAAAGGGCGCGGCCCCAGCCGCTACAAGCAAAGTCAGAGCGCCAAGTGCGCGTCGCAGCATCATGTTTCCGCCGAATCGTCCGCCCGCTTCTGGGCCTTAGATTGGATCAAACCGAGGCGGCGGGATTGCGTCAATGAAGCGAGAGCTTAGCGCGCAGCGACGATGGTTTCGCCATAGCCGAGCGAGACCAGGGTGCGGCGGGCGGAATCCGCCTCTTCGCGGCTATTCCAAGGGCCGACGCGGACCCGGAACAATTCACCGCCCGATGCCGTGTTGCGGACATCCACCACTACGGGACCCGCGGCGCTGACCGCGTCACGGACGCGATGCGCGTTGGCGAGGTCCGAAAAGGCGCCGACTTGGACGAAAAAATTGCCTTGCGCGGCCGCAGCGTGGGTCGCCAGAGCCGGGCGACGCACGAATTCTCCGACAGGCGCGCCGGCGAGGGCGTCATCCCCACTCCCCTGCTCTGGGGTGAGCGAGAGGGGACCGTCGTTTGCGGCGAGGGCGGTACGGGCAGGGGCCGGCGCAACGGGAGCGGGGCGCGCGCCCTGCCCTGCATCGACGCGGCGCGGCGCGGGGCCGAGATACCGCACATGGACGCGTGCCTGGCCGGCTTGCTCGAAGCCCAGCGCTTGGGCTGCACCCTGGGACATATCGATCAGGCGCTCGCCCACGAACGGTCCGCGATCATTCACACGCACGATGATCTCGCGGCCGTTTTCGAGATTGGTGACTTGGACGAGGCTGGGGATTGGCAGCGTCGGGTGCGCGGCGGTGAGTGCTGCTTGGTCGAAAGTCTCGCCGCTTGCGGTGCGCTGGCCTTGGAAATCGGCGCCGTACCAGGAGGCCGTGCCGGTTTGGGCGTAGCCTGGCTCAGGTGTGGGGACATACCAACGCCCGTTGGCTTCGTAGGGCGGGCCCACCCGCTCTTGCTCCAGCCATTCGGGGCGCTGTGCCGGCGCGGTTGGCGCGGGCGCGCTTTGTGCGGGGGCGTCGTCTTCGTCGTCAGCTTCTTGGGCGACGTTGATTTCGAGCGGGGCGCGTTGGGCGCGCGGGGTGTCGCCTTGCTCACGACGGATATCGATCGTCGCGCCAGAGCGGCGACGTTCAGAACCGTAGCCGTAAGAATTGTCGCCGCCGCCGACCAGCGATGCGGTTTGCACCGGCGCGGTTTGGCCGGCGAACGTGATCGGCGCGGGGTCGGCATGGGCGACACTTGCGGCGGCCATCGCGAACGCGAAACCGAGAGCAGCGCGACCGATCAAACTCGAGAACATTGCGACCCCATGAAGAATGGAGGCCGCTTTTACGCGTGCGCCTGTTTAGGTCGCGTAAGGAGATATGCTTATTTGGCGTTAATTTGCAGCGTTAGCCAGCGATGCTGGTCAAAGGTTCTGCAACGTCGCCGTACCCCGCGTTTGGCGGCAACACGAGAAAAGGTTTGCCGTCACGTTGCTCGACTTGCGGCAGCACGGTGACAAGCTCGCGTGCGTCGGCGCGCTTGATGCAATCGGCGGCGCTCCGTGCTTCGGCCAGCAGACGCAAATTCATCAGCGTGGGAAAGATGATGGTGCGTTGGCCTTCGGCGGCCAAGCGCACGGCTTCGCTTGGCGCAATCCATTCGGCGTCCACAGTCTCGCGCCCGTCACACGCAGCGACCTGCTCAGGCGGCGCGTGCATCACGTAGAACCAGGTGTCGAAACGCTTCGGCATCATGGTCGGCGTGATCCAGCGCGCAAAGACCCAGAGGCTGTCGAGACGCAAGCGCACGCCGAGATCGCGCACGACATTGAGGAACGGCGTTTCACCACGGTCAACCGAGGCTCGAACATCCACCTCGCACACAGCTGCGAACGGTGTGCCGTCGCGATTGTCAGCGGCGAGGATACCGGCTTCTTCAAAGGATTCACGAATGGCGCCGATGCGCAATGCGCGCTGTATGGGATCGAAATGCTCCCAGCCGACGACGTGATCGGCCCAAGCGGCATCGTCGTCGCTTTGATGGATTTTGCCGCCCGGAAACACGAGCGCGCCGGACGCGAAATCGATCTGGTGGTGACGTTTCACCATCAGAACCTGAAATTCAGGCGCATCACGCAGCAACAGGATTGTCGCTGAGGGCTTTGGGTCTGCAGGCTCGGCCATTTGGGTCTCCGTTGGCCGCTAGCTGATAGGTAAACGCGGCAAGGCGCAACGTGACGCTGGCGGAAGGCGTGGTTTTCCCAAATTCCTGAAAGCGTTTTTGCTTCAATGGTTTGCTGAGCTTGGCCGCCTCTCTTCAGCGTTGATGCGTACACGCCACACGCCCGAGCGCGATCGCGATCACGATAGAATAGGAGCCTTCGATCGGTGCGCGCGGTCGTTATCTCACCTTGCGCCTATCGTGAGCGCATGGCGTCAGGCATTTGGCCAGAGCTTCACCGCGCGTGTGCGTCGAGGATGACAGACCCGAGGAAGACGCGGCTTTTGCGTTTGCGCTGAGCTACTCAGTTGGTTCCGCGAACTCACGCAAAACTGTGCGCCAAGATTGCCCTGCTTGCACTTCCGCGGCCATGGCGTCGCCAAGAGGCGCTGAGACGATTTGCTGCAAATACCAGCCCTGCCTCTCGCTCATAGAAAGGCGCAGGTAGCGGTCCTCGCCGCCAACGTTGGCGCGCATGCGATGGATTCGATAGTGCGGCAAGCCTTCGGGTGAAGCGCGATCGGCGTCGCTCGGCGCGCCCTCCCAAGGCTGTGCCGCGACGCCGCCTCCCCGTTCAGCTGCGCAACCGCGCTGGCGAAGGCGACATCGAGCGTTGTTGGTTCGCGAAAGCGTACAGCGATCCACGCCGACAATGATTGCTCGGTTGTCGTCGAGCATTGCGCGCCAGCGTTCATCGCATTCGCAGGGAAAACGTCAAACTCGAACGCGCCTGCGTCGGGTAACACGCAAATCATGCCGCTGGGCGTGTGGCGGATGGCCGAATATTCGGTTGTGCTCGCATCGACAAAATCGGGCGCGCCGCGCTGATCAATCAGCCGGACGGCAACTTCGCTATGTTGATCAAGATCGGTCTTGGCGCACGCGGACAACAGCAACGCCATGGCGCAAAGCAAACGCACAATTTACCCCTCGTTAACTACAATAACGTTCGCCCTGCACGAGGCTGAGCCCACGTCACCATTCGTCAAGCCAGCGCAGATTGGGCTGCCTTTCTCCTCCAGCGCGAACCACGCACATCGCGCGCTCAATTTGGCGATCACGTTAACCCAACGTCGGCGTCTAGATCGCTTGGGTAGAGAATTACCGTGAAATCACACCGCGCGCGTGTTCCCTAGCTGACATGTGTTCTGGGGGCTCTTCATGGTTTTGCGCGCGCAGACAATCGCGCTTTCAATTGCTGCCACGCTCTGGGCGATGGCGGGCGCGGCGCAAGCGGAGACCCGCCTCAGTTTTTCAACCGGGGTGGATTACTCAAGCGGAAAATATGGCGGTGAAGAAACGACCGAAATCATCGCCGTGCCTATTGGCGTACGACTTACAATCGACGATTGGACATTTCGCGCCTCAACGGCCTACCTCCACGTCGATGGCCCCGCCGATGTCAGCGAAGATGGCGAAGCTGGAGATGGCGCGGGCGCGGCCCGTGTCAGCACCGACAAAGGGCTTGGCGACACCAACGTGTCCGTCGAGCGGGCTTTTCGACGTATTGGCGGCACAGGCGCTTATGCAGAAATATCAGCGCGCGCCCGATTGCCGACAGGTGACGAGGAACGTGGTCTAGGCGTCGGCACGGTCGATTATGCGCTCGTCGCGGAAGTCGGCGTCTCAACGCGCCGGGGTGGGGTCTATGTGAGCGCGGGGCAGCGTTGGCTTGGTCAGCGAGACGATGGGCCCGCGCGCCAAGACGGCCTCCAGGCAGGCGCTGGCGGCTGGGTCCCGATCGGCGCGCGCACGCGCCTTGGCGCGTTCGCCAATTGGCGCGAGGCCTCGGTCGATGGAAATGAGGAACCCGCAAACGCAGGCGCATACGTATCTTACAGAATGAGCGAAAGGCTGCGCGTCACCTTGACGGCGAGCGGGGGACTTTCCGATGCAAGCCCCGATGCGATGGTGGGTGTGCGCTTCAATTGGCTGCCTGGCGCGCTCAACCAGTAACGACACAAAGCGACCATGCTGCTTGTGCGCTAGGGTTGGCGTGCGCGCGCGGCGTCCTGCTCTCGCAAATAGGTGATGACAGCGTCGACTTCGGAGCGCGACAAGCCCAAATTCGGCATCGGTAGATTGCGATACCGCGGCAGCATTGCCGTCGCTGTGGGATCGCCTTCCGCCAGCATTGCATCCGGCTCGCGGATCCAGCGCGCAAGCCAATCATGGGGCCGCGCCTGTGTCACGCCTGCAAGGTCGGGCCCAAGGCGATCGCCTTCGCCCACAGTGTGGCACGAGCGGCATCGCGTTCTGTAAATGTAAGCGCCGTTGGAGGTGTCGGTGATCCGTCCCGCTGCCGCGTAGGTCTGGCGAGACTCGCCGCTGGGCATATGGTTTTGCAGCCGACTGCTCAGCAAGTTTGCCAATAATTGCGGATTCTCATAGGCGGTGCGCCGAATCCATTGCCCGGTTGCTTCATTGCCAACGATAATATTGGTGTCGTGCTCGGTCAGCGGGCGGCCGGGATCGATTGGACGAACGCCGAGCCGACGTTGAAGGATATCCACGTCTTCGCGCGACCCGGTCAGAAACGTCCACCCAGGCCCCACGTCGTACGAGCGCATGAAACGCCGCAATGAGGCTGGCGTGTCCCGCGCGGGATCGACCGAAATCGAATACATATGCACGTCGCGCCCGACCCGATCACCAAGGATCTGCTGCACACGACGCAATTGCGCGGTGTCGAGCGGGCAAATGTCAGCGCATGACGTGAAGATGAAATTGATGGAGACGATTTTTCCACGAATGAGGTCGTCATAGAAGCGCAATTGGCGACCGTTGTGATCGGTGAGAACCACGTTTGGAAAGTAATCGGCGCGCCATCGCGTCTGCTGCTGGGACATCGCAGATTGCGGCATGAGCATCAGCGCAGCGCTCGCAAGCGCTGACGCGATGCGCGTCCAGAACGGCCAGTTCCTCATCATCGCGCCGTCGGCAGGTCGAGCGAGGGCTCGTAATAGACACCTTCCCAATCCGCGATCGGCGTTGGGATGGCGATTGCCTGCCCAGGATTGCGATTGTCCCAGCGCAACAGCATCGAGTGATCCTCGTGCATGGTGTTATGGCAATGCTCCATGTAGGTGCCGAGGAATTCACGGAACCTCACCAGCACTTCCACACGGCTCGTGGTGTGCGGCCCGGCGCCGACACGATAGACGTCTTTGCGCGCCCCCGTTCCCATGCCGGCGGCGGCGCACCGTCACGGCTCAAGATCCGCCCTTCCTCAAAGTGCACGTGCACCGGATGGGCCCAGCCGTCGCCGGATTCAAATTCCCAGACCTCCCAACGATTGTTGGTGGTCGCGACCGATACGCGGTGTGGGTCAAAGCCCAGACCGACGTCGCCATCAACGCGAATGGTCCATGGCATTTCATCGGTGTTGCCGCTGCGGCCGAAGTCGAACGTACGCCTGCGCGCGCTGTTGATCTCGGCTTGAGAGACTTGCGGCAACGGCACCATTTGGCGCCCGCCCTCTTCATACATGGCAGGATCCATGCTGCGGTCGACGCCGCCATAAGCCTGCACCCGAAATTCCATGATGCGACCGACGCCGGGATCGCCCTGATAGCGGCCGCTGAAAGCTTCCGCGATCGGCACCGTGTCGCCGGGGCGACGACCGTCGCGATGCTCAAGCAAATTGACGAGATAAAGCCGCGCGCCTGGCGTGAACTGGCTGAAATCGACGACGATGTCGTAGCGCTCGGCGATCGCTTGTTCTGGCAGTGTCTGCGATTCCGAATTCGGGAAGCGCACCGTGTGCTGCATGATGTTGCCATCGTTGGCGATCATGTGGAACGGAACAGGCTGGCCCAATTGATTGACCAGCGCGAGCTGGAAGTTGCGCGACACGCTGCCGTTGAGAATGCGAAAGCGATAACGACGCGCGCGTACGTCCATAAAGGGACGCCAAGTCCAGTTGACCAAAACCTGGTCGCCCAAGAACCCGTCCAGATTGAAGATATTGAACCAAAGCTGGCCTGCAGCATCCCACGCCTTGTCGGCGACGACGAGGTTCACATCGTAATCGCGATTGCCCCAATCGAGCGCCGTGCCGCTTGGAAAGCACAGGTTTGGATTGTTGGCGTTTGCATAATTGCAGCGCAGCCCTTCGCGACCGCGATCGATGGAACTGTAGATGTTCATCATCGCCGCATTGCCCTTGTACACGTTTTGCGCTGTGTAATCGAGCATGTGATCGTGGAACCAAAGCGTGCTTTGGGTCTCGCGCCAATCGCCGCGAATGCGGGTAATGCCGCCCGCGCCATCGGGATAGCCTGCGCGATTGTCGGTGGCGCCAGTGTTAATCGTGTCATGCCCCGCCAGCACCATCGGCCAGTGATAATCGTAAAACTGGCCCGGGAAGAAGAATGCTGCGGCGAAACCGTCGCTTTCGGCAGGATTGTGACCGTTGTGCTGGTGGGTGGTGATCGTGTTGGCGCCGAATCCGTTGTTCGCCGACGGGTCGACCGGAAGCGCATTGAAATGGCGGAATAGAACTGGCTCGCCGATCCGCGCCATCAAAAGCTTGGGCGGCATCGTGCCATCGAAGGTCCAGACCGAGTTGCGATTCTGAACGGGAAAACTCGGATGAAACCGCACCTCGGTGCCGCGCGTCGTTCCGCCGTTATAATAGAGACCTCCGTTGCGCCGGAATTCGCCGACCGCATAACCATGTCTTTGCCAAGCGTCGCGCAATCCACGATTTGCGCGCGCGCCCGCTTGCGCGGATTGAAAATAGACGCGCGGCGTAAACTCCTCCCAACGTTGGTGCGCGAACCACTCGCCGGGGGGACGACCTTCAACCGAACTCGTCGCCAGCGGACGCACACAAGAGCCAACGAGGTTGGCCCAATAAGAACCGCGACTCTGATTGGCCTCTCGCGTCGGCAATGGCGACAGGGGCTGACGCAAAAAGGTATCGAGCGCTGCGCTATTGGGCGTGCCGGCGCAGCCGCTGGCTGATGGCAAGGGGTGCACGTGAGACACGGCGCCGTGGGCATCGGCTGGGTGCCAAATTCTTCGAACAGCATCAGCGGTTGGCTAAAGGGCGCTGCACCGAAAGTTGGACTAGGGGCACCACCGGTGGGAACATCGTAGTCGCGCGCGCGCGCGGGACCTGCGACAGCGAGCGCCGAAGCCAGCACCCCACCTAATACAATATTCTTGAATTGCTCGATCAGCCTAAGACGCGCACTCATTCCAACACCCCAGCTTTCCACGCAGCCCAGCAGCGCACATGGAACCCAGGAATTTTGGGAACAATTTATTATTAAGCGAACGTAATTCGCTCATTGAGGGAACTCGGCGCTTATCAACCAGTTAGAGGCTGTTTGCCGTCTTAATTCGCGGTGTTTGGTGCGCGCCGGCGCGAAAGGGCAACGCGTTCTTGATCGATGTCGAGCACTTCAACCCGTCCAAGGCCCATGATCGCGGCGTCGAGCACAGAGTTCGCGCCCGCAGGGACATAGGCTTCTGGACGAGCCGCAGCTGCGCTGACGACCATGCGCCACGCGTCAGCCTCGCTCCGACACGCCAGCACATCTGTACTGTGTGTGTCACGCGTCAGCCGAAACTGCCGGCACAATTGGCCCGCTTCGGTTTGCAAAGAGAGCACGACTTCAAACGAGCCCGCGCCAACCTGGCGCACCGCGCCACTCGGCGCAGTCTCCAGCAGATGTGCTTGCTGTGGGGTAATTTCATAAGCTCTATGCATCGGCTCTGGAGTTCCAGCCCATCGGCTGACGAACGCGCCGAAAAGCATGGAAGCTGCGATTGCAGCGCATTGCGTCGCCCAGCGCTTCCTCCCGGTTACGCGTCCGTTGCGTATTGTGGTGGCGGCGACAGCGTCTGTCTCGTTGTTCAATACTGGCGGCAAAGCGCGCTTCAACAGAATGTCGGTTGCACGCATGCGCTCCAACCGAGCCGCCGCGCCCTTATCACGACGTAGCATTTCTTCAACGTGTGCGCGCTGCTCAGCATCCAGTTCGTTGTCCAAAAATGCGCTGATCAACTCATCATTGAGCATCACTTGCCTCTTCGCATGGGGACAACAACGCTGCGCTGCATGGCCGTCGATAGCGCCGCACGCGCCCTGGACAATCGGCTCATGATCGTGCCGATCGGTACGCCAAGTGTTTCGGCCGCTTGCGCATAGGAAAGGTCTTCAAGCACGATCAGTGCGAGAACGACGCGTTGATCCTCTGTCAACGCGCCGAACGCTGCGCGAACGGCGCGCATCTCGTCGCGCATCTCGACAATTTCACGTCCGTCCTCGCCCGGCAGATCGCCATCGCCGAGCGCTTCAAATGAAGTGTGTTTTTGGGCGCGCCGCATATCAATCCAACGGTTTTGGATAATCTTGAACATCCACGAATCGAGTCGACGACCAGATTCAAATCCACCCCAATTGCGCAACGCGCGCTCCACCGCCGAATGCAAAAGGTCCTCGGCGGAATCCTGGCGCCCCGTCAACGCCAGCGCAAAGCGTCTCAGTCGCGGCAGCAGCGACACGAGTTCGGCTCGGAAGGCAAAGCTGTCCGTTTTCATCCCTCAGAACGACTACGCTTGACGCACGCTTCTATTCCCGCACGGTAGTATTCGCCTGATCTGTTTGCGCGACGCAACAAGACACGTGGTGGGTGAAATGGCCCGACTTGCCTCTCTTATAGGGTGTGCGCTCGTCATAAGCGCACTCTGCTTGGGATCGCTTGGCTTGGCGCTTTCCAGCGATGCGGCGTGGGCGTCGGGCCGCGACGACGCCGATGACGGCCCCGATTTCGACGATCACGACAATTCTGGTTCGGGCAGCGGCGACTGGGATGACGATTTCGACGACGATTCCAGCGGCCCGGGCGGCGGCGCCGATTGGGCCGATGAGCCCGACGATTCCGATGGGGACCAATACGACGACGAGGATGAAGATCTGCACGCGCGCCGCGGCGATGACGACGATCGCCACGATGGTGACGACCGGTCCCGCGAGGTCGGAAGCGTTGAGCGCGCAAACAGCGAACACGTGCTCTATTCTGTCGAGTACGACGATCAATGGGGCGAGTATGTGCCCGACGAGGTCGTTCTTGTCGGCGCAGCTTCCGATGTTGACCGAGCGCGCGGTATCGGTTTTCGCGAACTCAGCAGACATCGCCTGGAAAGCGGCGGCATCGTTGCGCGTTTGCGTATCCCGCGCCGCGTGTCGGTGACTGAGGCCGCCGCTGCACTCGCACAAGCTGCGCCAAATGCTCTTGTCACGCCCAATTCAGTCTATCGAAGCGCCGCGTCTGAAGCTTCCCCAGCGCCAGCGGCGGCTCGTCCCCCTTCCCGCCTACAAGGCGCGCTGGGCATTATAGACACAGGTGTCGATGTATCTGCGCTGCCAGCTTCAAACGCAGTTCTCAGTCAGCGCGCTTTCGCCGGCGCGCGTGCGATCGCCAGACCGCACGGTTCGGCCGTTGCAGCGATTGCCATTCAGAACGGCTCACACGTCCACGTCGCCGATGTTTTCGGCGAGAGCGAAGACGGCGCCTTGGCGGCGTCGACCGAACGTATCGTTGCCGCGCTCGATTGGATGATAGCCAATCGCGTCGCGGTCGTGAACATCAGCGTGCAAGGGCCCAACAACGCAATCCTTGGAGAAATGGTGCGACGCGCCGTCGATGGCGGCCATATCATTGTCGCCGCAGCCGGCAATGGCGGTCCAGCCGCACGCCCGACCTTCCCGGGGGCCTTCGACGGGGTGCTGGCCATCACGGCAATCGACACACAGGGGCGTCCCTACATCCGCGCAAATCGCGGCGCCTATATTGATTTCGCAGCGCTTGGCGTAGATGTCCCTGTCTATCTTCGAGACGAAGCGATGCGCGTGACAGGCACCTCGTTCGCAGCGCCAATCATTGCGGCGCACGCGGCGCAAGATCTTCAGGTCCCTTCACGCGCGCAGGCGGCGGCCATCATTGCAGCGCTCCAACGCGGCGCCGACGATCTGGGCGACCCCGGTCATGATCACGTCTTTGGTTGGGGTGCAGTCCGCGACTAGTTTGGTGTTGGGGGCGTGCGGCGGATCGGACGCTCATGCGTTCGCGAAGACGCAAATGGCGCCCGCCAGGGGTAAAGTGTGTAAACCTGGGCGCCACGTTGGCGAAGCGCGCCGTTGACCGAACGCGTAAGTGCTTCGGTCATGGCCTCCACGTCATCGTCATCTCGAACGATGTACGGCGTCAGCAAGATCACAAGCTCAACTTTGTCGCCAGTGACCTCTTCAGAGCGAAACGCCGCGCCAATAAACGGCAAATCTTTGAGACCGGGGATGCCGCGCTGGTCGCGCGTGTAAGTGTCCTGCATCAGCCCGCCAATGACTGCGGTCATCCCCTCCTGCAACGAAATCTGCGTCGAGACACTGCGATTGAGGATAAGTGGGCTATTGATCGCAGCACTCGTGTTCGGCTGTTGACTGGAGACTTCCTGATAGAGCGAGATATCGATACGCCCATCGCCGTAAACGATCGGCCGCACATTCAAAATGATGCCGGTTTGCCGATATTGCACAGTCTGCAACACATCCGTGTCGCCGCCGCTTTGATTGTCTGAGGCGCGTTGCGAGGTGATGATGGGCACATCGATGCCCACCAATATCTCCGCCTCGTTGCCAGAACGGGTGAAGATGCGCGGTGTCGACAGGATGTTCAGATTGCGGTTCGAAGCAAACGCGTTAAGCGCGGCCTCAACGCGGCCCCTGGAGAAGACGTGCGTCGCCACAGCGCCCAGACCGCCCAATTGCCGTGATGACCCGCCCTCGGTGGTGGCGCTGAGCGTGCCGCCCGAAATGGTTTGTTCCAAGAACCATTCGACGCCAAATCGGGTTTCATCCGTCAGCGTGACCTCAGCGATTGTCAGTTCAACGAGCACCTGGCGGGCGGGCTGATCCAATTGCACCAGTGTGTCGCGCAGACGCTGATATTCGCTCGACGTGCCGCGAAACAAGAGCCGGTTGCCTATGGCGTCCACGGTGACGCCGCCCGCGCCGCGCGGCGATGGCTGTAAAGCGGTGCGCGCCGCAGCGCCATTTGCGCCACGTCGCACGGCGATTTCGGGGGCGTTAGGTTGGCCGCAACGTCGCCGGAGACCGCACTCGGTCCAACCAGCGCCGCCAAATCCTCCGCGCTCATGTTCTGGGCGGTATAGATGAAGAGGCCTTCGCCATTGCCTAAGGCGGACGCACGATCGAGCGTCCTTATCCAATGGAGCGCTCGATCAAACATGCGCGCGTCGTTTGCAAACACCAGCACTTGATTGGCGTTGGGCAATGGCAGCAGAACAAGCGATCCGCCGCGCGCCTCCAACGGGTTCTGAACGCGGTAACCCTCCGCGCGCAGGGCGAGCGTCACCTCCTCGGCGAGTTGTTCTACAGACAAGAAGACGGGCTCGACGCGTGCGATCTGGCCGTTGGCGAAGTGCGGTTGGTCAAGCTCGCGCAGCACAGCTGATGCGGCCGCGACATCACGCGCGCTGCCGCTGATCAGGAGTGTGTTGCTCTCTACATCCGCTGTGAAGCGTACCGAGCCGCGACTGGGATAGGCTTGCTCCAGAACCGGTAGAATCGCTTCCACATCCAGCGTCGAGATCGAGAAGAATTGTAAGACCGCCCGCGATGGCCCAGGCGTCTCCGGCCCGGTACGCGTGCGGATAAAGCTGGGCGAGCGCCCGCTCAGAACCGTATCGTCAAGAATCTGAACGCCGCCATTATCGATCACAACGGCGAGCCCGTATTGGGCCAATGTCATCTGCGCCATGGTAAACAAACGCGCGGTCGTCACCACATCTGGGCCACGCAAGGCAATGATGTCTTGGCGTTCCGCAACGCCTGGGCCCAAGGCGTAAGGTACGCGCAAGAGCTCGCCAAACACAGTGTCGATGAATTGGGGCACTGGTTGGGGCGGCAGACTCACCTGCAAGTCGCGCGCGTCGACAAGGGCTGTAATCTGGTCTTGGGTGGGCGACAGGCGTTGCACCTCTTGCGACGTCGCAGGTTGCGGCGCGGTCGGCGGCACAATCTCAATCACGCCACTCGGCGCCGCCGCACGCGACGATGCGATCGCCTCCGACGTGAGCGGATCCGACCTCCCCACGCCCGGCGTTGCTTGCAGACGAGGGAAAGTGGCGCATCCGGTCACGAGCAGCACGCTGGCCGCAACAATGACGAACCGCTTTCGCAATCTCCTGGGCGCCCTGGACACGTATTCCTCCGCTAACAATGGCCTAGCACGATCGGGGCCATGCTCACGGTTCAATCCCCGAGGACGCGAACACACCGATCGTTCGCACCTCGCGCTGTCTGCGCAGCTCAACCGCTTGCGGCGTAATTCGCGCAACGCGCCAGCGATCTTGGTAAACGTCGCCCACGCGGAGCGCTCGCCTTTGGTGCGCTTGGGTGAAATCGACGATCCAGACAACGAGCCCGCCGCTTTGGCTTTCGATCGCGGTGAGATCGCGTCGAAACAGAAGAGCGACGTCAGGCGGCGGCGGGCCCGTTTCAAGCACCGGCGCCGGGTTCAGTCCGAGTGCGACGAGGCGCGCTCTGGCCTCGGCGGCTTCGCCGCGGCCATGCACGATCAGGGGCTCTTCAAAGCCAGCGACGGCCTCTGCACGCGGACCAGGCGTTGTCAGGTAACCGAGCCCAATTCCGCCCAGCACGCCGCAGAGGGCCACCAAGATCGGCCCCTTCATCGCACCTCGTCCTCGCCCAACATGGTCCCCGCAACGGTCACAGTAAGGCGTTGTGCGCCAGGCTCCCCGACCACGTCGATCGATTGCACGAGATAGCTGTGCTCGGTGGACTCGAACGCCTCCAACAATGCGATGAGACAGCCCCAATCGAATGCTGCGCTGATCGTCGCCGCGTGCAGACTGACGCGGCCTTCACCAGGGTCAGGCTCCAGCAACGCCACCTGCGCATCGGCAAAACCCGCTTGCAGCGACAAACCTTCCAGCTCCCCCAGCATCTCGTCGCGGGCCAAATCATCGCGCGATCGTCCCCAACGCCACGCTTGGCCCACAGCCAACGCCAGACGACGACGGAAAGCTTCATCGGAGAAAGTGGACACCATCGTTGCGCGTTCGCGCGCCTCCTGGGCGGCGACGTCCGCTTGGGCGGCGCTTTCACCGGCCCATTCGAGCGCATAGATCATCGCCGCTGCGCTCGCCACGACAGCAAGCAAGCCAATCCCTGCGCGTTCGCGGGGTGTGGCGGCTTGGAATTTTCTGGCTATCGCCTGAGCCGTCAACGCGATCATCCTTGAGCCCCTGCTCGCGTTGTCGCGCATGGCGCGTCCGGGCCCGTCACACTTGCCCTGATCTCAAAACGCCCCGCCCCAGCGATCTCGGGTAAGGCTGCGCAGAGGTGTTTGGCCTCATCAAAGGCGCGCACAACATCTCGAACCGGCGTCTCGCCGAGTGCGCCGTCGACGATTACGCTCAATTGGCCGTCGCTGACGCGCCAAGTATCGGCCCGCAAGCCGAAGCGCGCGAGCGCCTCATGCGCCTCGGTTGCGGCAATGAGCGCGTATGTTGACGCGGTCGCGCGCGCATAATCGTTTATCAATCGGTAGTTTTCGATCGCTGCGGCAAGCTCGGGATCGCTGCGAAGGGTCTGCTCGGCCGCCTCAACGCGCGCCGACTCACGCTCGGCCAGCGCGCTTGATCGCATCGCCTGACCGCAAAGCAGCGCCGTCACCGCAGCGGCGCACATAACAAGCGTCCAACAGGCTCTTTCAAGGTCGCGCCACGTGAGCGGCGACGCCACCACACGCCATCGCCACGCTGTTGCAGTCATCGCCAACGTCTCCGCGGGCGGCGGCTCGGCAGGCGCCGCAATGGCGGGATTGGCTACGCTCAGAACGAACGTGCGCCATTGTTGGACGCCGAAATCCTGGCGCCGCCAGGTGGAGGCGCAAAGGCATCCCGCTTCCCAATATTGCGCCTCTAGCCCCTCCTCGCACCGAACGATGCGCCATCCCTCGCCTGGCGTGCGCCAAACGCTTTCGGGCGACACCTGACCCAGAGGCTCGAGCGCTGCGAGCTTGCTGCGGTCCCAATACCAGATTTCGGCGCCGCGCTTTGTGCGCAAGATCAGTGCGCCAGTGTTTGCGAACGGCGCATGCGCCTCCGCGTAAGCGCGCGCTGCCTGTGCGCGCTGAGAAAAATTCAACAGCGCCGGCGCGCGGTAGATACGCAGGCGCGTCAGTGCGCGGCTCAAGATCAAGGCGCGTTCGCCAAGCGGACGCGCCACAGCCACCTTTGCAATCGCCCCGCTCTCAAGGAGCAGTCGTTGCAAGCGAGAGGGCGCTAATTGCTTGGTCATCCCGTATCGGCGTTAACCTAAGGTCGCGTTGCTCGACCCATCTAAAGGGTTGTGCGGCGTCCTCGCCGCCCAACTCCAAGCGTCGTTCAATCCCATTCAAGCCGTTGCTGGAACTTAAAACGGCTCGGACGCGAAATTCTCGTCCTGGAAGCAGGCTGAACTGCGCTTGGGCGCTTCGAGCTTCGCCAATGAGGCCCTGGAGCTCCATAAGATCCGTCAGTGGCGAGGCTTCACGGCGCTGGATAATGGTGCGCGCCAGACGCCGATCGTCGAGCAATGCTTCAAGCACCGGCTGAGGCGCTGTGTTAATGTTGGGGCCCTGCCCGGGCGGTCCTGTCGTTAACCAATCCCACACTGGGCGACGATCCATGCGGTGTGCGCGCCACCCCAGAACCTCCAACGCCTGCCAGCGCACCGCCATCGACTGATCGCCCGGCGCCGGCATGCGCGCGCGACGATACTCAGCCTGCTCTGCGCCGCCATCGCGAACGAGGTCATCGGCGTCAATATAATCGGCCAACCGAGCGGCCAGCGCGGGAGCCGCCTCACCGGCGCCGCCGAGCACCAGGAGCGAAATCAACGCACGCTGGTCATCGCCGTTTAAGTTCAAAAGACCCGCTTCGTCCTGCACAGACACATAGAGCGGCGCTGCGTCCGCCACAGCGTACAATTGCCCGTCAAGCGCAAGCGAGGCTCCGTCCCAGCGCGCGGGGTCCCCCATCTGCAGCGCGCGTCCATCCATGTCTTCGGTCAACAGCAAAAACGCCACGCGTGTAGCGGCGTTCTCAGCGCCCAGTTGATCGGCATTCTCACGCAGACGAGACGCGGATGCGGCTACATCGCCCACAATCTTGGCCGAAGCCAGCACCGAAAATGCGAGCACAGAAACCACAACGATGGCTAACAGCAGCGCATATCCGCTCTCTGCGCCCCTCATGGCGCGCCACTCGACGCGCGCTCGATCCACACGATGCGCGCGCTCGCACCTTGGCGAAGTTCAAATTTGACATAAGGGGCAGCGTCTGCATTGCGCCAGGTTGATTGCCAAGAGGCGCCGTCCTCACTGTAGGAAAAACCCCCGAAGCGTTATCGCCCCAGGCTATGAGCGCGCGTTCGCGCCCTTCGCTGGCGCAGACAAGCGCGCGCGACCTGATGGAGAGCGCCACAATCGGGCGCCGGCGTTCGCGCATGAAGCAATCGTCGCCAAGCTTGGATGCATCAAGAGGCGCGAAGCTTCCCTGCGAGCGTCAATTCGGCTTGCCCGTCGCGTTCGCGTCTGGTCACCGCGCGCACAAGCGTTCTGAACTCACGTTCGGCCCGCACTTCATCGAGCACATCGAGCGCGTGATCAGAGACCGCTTTGCTGTTTTGTGCGCCTTGCGTCAAAAGTGGAAGAATAAGCACGCCAAGCAGAGCAGTAATTGTCGTAACGATAATGACCTCTATCAACGTGAGGCCACGTTCGCCATCACGGCGACCGCTCATGGATCGTCGCCGTATGCGATGTCGCTGGCCAAACCCTCGCCGCCCTCCACGCGATCGGCGCCGAGACTGACGATGCGCGGGCGGCCAAAATCTGACGTGGGCGCTGTGTAGAGGTAGGCCGTGCCCCAAGGATCGACCGGCGTCTCGGCGTCGAGATACGGACCGCGCCAGAGCATCGTGTCGTCGCCGCCAGGGGGCGCGTTCAGCAATGCGACGCCCTCCTCATTTGTCGGATAGCGACCAAGATCAAGGCGCATCGTCTCAAGCGCCGCCCCAAGCGCACGCACCTGCACCCGCGCAGCAGTCACCTTGGACCGGTCCAATTGCGCCATCAGCCGCGGCCCCACGAGTGCGGCGATCAGCGCAATAATTGTGAGCACGATGAGGACTTCGAGCAGGCTATACCCTCGCTCGCGCCGCCGCTTTCGTTCGAGATCGCACGCTTTATTCACCCAAACAGTATCAGCGCGCACGAGCGTCTCGCCAACCAGATTAACTTGCCACGACGCGCGGACTTAGCGGTCCGCCGAATTCGCGAAAAACACGCGCCGCACGCGCCAATAATGGCCCGTGCTCGTCAGCGTCTGTATCGTAAACTCCCGCGCATAATCAGTCCGGTGGGGTCATGCACCAATTAGGGAAATTCTGATCGCGCGCGGCTTGGTGACGCCGGACGCAGCCGCCGTCGCATCGAAGCACGATACCACCAACGAATTGCTCGCCACGCTGTTGCGCAGCGGCGCGATCTCCGAGGATGCTTTACTCGATTTTCTGAGCGACCACTTCCAGCTTTCGGTGCTGCCTGCGGACGCCGCCCCCACACTGGAGGCGGTGCGCCAGGGTCTTGCTATTATTGACGCGCCTATCCACTGGTACATTGAGCACGATGTCATCGTGTGGCGGGACGCAAACGAGATCATCAACGCCGCCGGTCCACGTCTGCATGAAGCTTCGATTCAAGAAGCGCTTGAGCAATGGATCGCCGAGGGCGCGAACCTTCACCTTGCTAAGTCCATCGTAGTTGATCCTATCCTCATGGCGCTGCGCGGCGAGCATCAACGCAATGCGTTGACAGACCCGCGTCGCCTCGCTGAGCTCGCAGAAGAAGCGCCGGTGATCGATTTTGTAAACTCCGTGTTCTCCGAGGCGCTGTCGCGCGGGGCCAGCGACATTCACTTCGAACCCTTTGAAGACAAGCTTATTGTGCGTATGCGCGTAGATGGCGTGCTCACGCAACGACGCGTTGCCGGGGTGGACATGTTCGACGCGGTGTCGTCGCGTCTGAAGCTCTTGTCGGGCATGAATATTGCCGAACGCCGCCTGCCGCAGGACGGGCGTCAGACCATCAAGGTCGCCGGTCACGACGTAGATTTACGCGTCTCTTCTTTGCCGACCACTTGGGGCGAATCCATCGTGTTGCGCCTTCTGGGCGCGACGCATCGCATACCGGAACTTGGCGAGCTCGGGTTCACAGAACCCCAACGCGAACTTATTCTTGAGGCAATCAAGCAACCGCACGGCCTCGTGCTCATCACCGGCCCAACTGGCTCGGGCAAGACCACCACGGTCTATCGCCTGCTGTCGGAGTTGAACGACGGCGTGCGCAAGATCGTCACCATCGAAGACCCGGTGGAACTCAATCTGCCGGGCGTATTGCAGATGGGCGTTCGCGCCGATATCGCGCTCGATTTCGCCGCGGGGCTGCGGTCCATCCTGCGCCAGGATCCGGACGTCATCTTCGTCGGGGAAATCCGTGATGCGGAGACTGCTCAAATCGCTGTGCAAGCTGCACTGACCGGTCACCTTGTCATCTCAACCGTCCATACCAATTCCGCGCTTGCGGCGGCCGCACGTCTTCATGATCTGGGGTTGAGCCTTTCCTACTCGCCGACGTTATGCGCATGCTCATCGGGCAACGACTTGTGCGCTGCGTTTGCCCACATTGCGGGGTGTTGGATCGCGATCCAGATGTTGAACGCAATGGGGAACGTTTGCTTGGCGCGGCGCTGCCTGCGGGCGAGGCGCACTGGCGCCACGGGGTGGGATGCAAAATGTGCGCGGCATCCGGATATCAAGGCCGCGTCGGCGTGTTTGAAGTGGCGCGCATCACGCCGGCGCTGCAGCAAGCGATCCGCGGCCGCGAACCTGAAAGAGATCTCACCGCCCTGGCGCGGCGCGATGGATTTTCGTCATTGCTCGAGAACGCCCTGTTTAAAGCAAGAAACGGGCAGACGACGTTTGTCGAAGCGCTCCGGGTCCTTGGGGGCGGAACATGAGCGCGCGGCGTTTCGTCGTGCGGGCCATAAGTGAGACCGGCACAATAGCAATCCAGAACATCGAGGCGCCGACGCGCGCCGACGCCATGCGCCGCGCCATGCAATCGGGTATGGCCGTCATTGAACTGCGCGAAGAGGCGCCAATCACGCCGGGGCGAAGACCGATTACGCGCGATCACGCGATCCTGGTCTTGAAGCAACTTTCGGTCATGGTAGGCGCTGGCGTTCGTCTGCTGGACGCCCTTGAAACACTCGCCTCCTCTGTCGCCGGCACGGTGGCGGCGGAGCGCCTCAACGCCGTCATCCTGGCCTTGCGCCGCGGCGACCGGTTCGGCGATGCGCTCGAGCACGCACTGCCGATCTATCCTGCTTACGTCTACGGTCTGGTTCGCGCTGGAGAATCGAGCGGCAAACTCGCACGGGTCTTGGCCGAGGCCGCACAGCAACTTAGCTTCGAACAGCGGGTCGAACGCGACATCCTCAACGCGCTCACCTATCCCCTGTTTCTCGTTGTCAGCGGCGCAGGCAGCGTCGCCTTCCTCCTTTACGCCGTCGTTCCGCGTTTTGCGACCATGCTCGAAAGTTCGCGTGCCTCGCCTGGCGGCATCTCGCGGCTTGTGATCGACGCCGGCGTCGCGTTTCACGCCAATGCGCCCGCGATTGTACTCAGCCTCGTCGGCATAGTCTTTGCGCTGCTTTTATGGTCACGCACGCGCGCGGCAGGCGCTGTGTTGCGGCAGATCGCGCACGCGACGCCGGGACTTCGCACATTACTCGCCGCGCGCCAAAGCACCACTTGGACGCGGGTGGCGGCGTTGAGCCTCGATGCGGGCGTGGGCCTTTTGGACGCCGTTGCACTGGCGGCAGGCGCGCTTCCGGAGGGCGCCCATCATCGGGCGGTGCTTGCCGCAGCGCCTGGCTTGCGCGCGGGTACCGACATCGACGCTGCTTTTCGGGCCAGCGGGGCGATTTCCGAGATTGACGCGAGCCTTCTGCGCGCGGGTCAGCGCTCGGGCGCGCTTGGGGAAATGTTCCACGCAATCGCCAATCGACAAGAAGAAGCGCTTCGCGATGCGCTTAAGCGCCTTACTCTCATCGTTGAGCCGGTGGCGATCGCCACAGTGGCGCTTTTGGTTGGCGGCATAGTTCTGGCGCTCGCATCCGCATTGGCGGGTGTGTACGAAGCGATTGGGTGAGCCCCGTGTCCGACGCGCTCACAATCGCAGCACTCCTTTGGCGGCGCCGTTTATTCTTCGCGGCGCCCAGCGTGATTTGCAGTTGCCAATGTGGCTCACGTTTTGCGCCCTGCTCGGGGCAAGCATTTTGCCGACATTTGCATGGGGCCTTGCATACGCACCCATCGGTGCGGTGGTCTGCATTTGCCTTTTGATTGTCGAAACCGATCGACGCCACCACCTCATCCCCGACGCCTTCTTGACGGCCCTGCTTGTGCTTGCGCCTGTGACGCCCTTCGGCGGCGATCTGGCTTTGCGTGCTTTGGGCGCCGGCGCCCTCGGCGGCGCCTTCTATCTCACGCGCCAGATGTTTAATGCGCGCCGCGGCGTCGACACTCTTGGGTTGGGCGACGTAAAGCTCGCCGCCGTCATGGGTGCGCTGCTTGGCCCGCTGCCTGGCTTTTACGCAGTTGGTATCGCAGGCGTTGCTACGCTGCTTGTTGTGGCGGCCCGACCTCATGGCGCCGCCACGACAGCCGGCGCGCCGTTTGGCGTTGGTCTTGGCGCCGCCACCGCCGCCACGCTTCTTGTACAAGTGCTTGTGACATGAGGTACAATCCAATTGCTGGGTTCACCACGCTTGAGGTGATCGCCGCGATCGCGATCATCGCGATCGCACTGGTCCCGATCATGACGCTTCAAGGCGAACTGGCGCGCCATCAGGCGCGTCTGACACAGGTCCAGGATCGCGCAACGGCGACACACAATAGCCTGGCGCTTCTAAGGGACATCAATCCGATGGCGACGCCCGCAGGGCAAAGGCGTCTCGACGAACGCACCATCCTTACCTGGACCAGCGTAGCGATCTCGCCTGCACGACGAACCGTGAACCCCGCCGGATTCGACGCACAACTCTACCGGGTATCGGCAATCATAGAGCGAGATGCACAGACGCTAAGCGCAACCGAAATCGAACTCATTGGCTGGCGCCGGCTCGGCGAGGCTCAATAATCGTCGAAGCCTTGCCAAGGGGATGGAATAATCGCCTAAGTTCCTCGTATTAAACGATGCCGCCGACAGCGTGGCGCAGATGGTCGGGGAAGCGCGTGACGCAAGCTAAAAGAGCGCCGTCGGAAGATGCTCGACCGCGCGCGCGCGAGGAGATGGCGTGCACGAGGTCACACAGCCGGCCGTCGGGCCGTGTATCACCGGCCTTCTCACTCCTCAGCGCAATCGTTGTTGCTGTTGGGTTGTGGGCGGCTTTGATTTTCGCTGGAGTCCAGATCGTCGAAGCCTTTAGCGGCTGACCAGCGCCTCCAAGCGCGCGTCGATCACATCCTGCTCTGCGCCATAGGCGATCACATCTTGGACGCGCCCATCGCGCGCCAATAAAAACACTGTTGCTGTATGATCCATGGTGTAGTCGCCGGCCTCGAGCGGCACGCGCGTGGCTACAATGTCGAACGCTGCGCGCAACCGCTCCAGTTCAGGTTCTTGTCCGGTAAAGCCCGTGACCTTTGGACCAAAGCCGGAAAAGTACGCCGCCATCCGCTCTGGCGTATCTCGCTCAGGGTCAAGTGTGACAAAATCTATGCGCAAATCACCAACCGGTTCACCAATGCGATCGGCTGCTGCGGTGAGCTCGTAGATCGTGACAGGACAGATCACCGGGCAACGCGTGAAACCGAAAAACAACGCGCGCGGCGCGCCCGCAAGGTCGCCCCACCTGACAGATACGCCAGACGAATTGGTCAGCAAAAGGTCGTCCAAACCGCGCCCGAGGTGATCGAAATCCGTGTTTGACCGCGGCGCGCATGCGCTCAGCGCCAAAGCAAAGGCGCTCGTTCCTCCCGCCGCGAGGAGCGAACGGCGTGTGAGAGGTTCACCACAGCTCATCGTTGTCCATAATCCTTGGCTGGGGTCGCCGTTCGCGGCGCGGGTGCGCGACCTCCTGCACCCCCAAGAGCGGCGCAATCGCGCCGACGGCCGACGCCAACAACCGCTCAGCGATGGTCAAGTCGCGAGCCGCCTCCGCCAATGCCACGCGCGCACTCAAACGCTCTTGTTCTTGATTGAGCACATCGATCATGGAGCGTTGACCAAATTGTTGCTCGCGCCGCGCCCCGTGGCTGGCGAGTTCGGCTGCTTCCAGGCGAATACCTGACGCCTCCAATCGCGCGCGCGCGGCAATGACGTCGGACCATGCCACATTCACCTGCTCGCTCACACGGCGCTGGGCATCGAGCAATGAGAAGCGCGCCGCATCACGGACGTGCCTTTGCTGACGTTCTCGCGAGCGATTGGCGCCGCCAGAAAAGAGCGGCACCTGCACGCGTACCGATACGGTGCTCTCGAACTCCTGATTGAAGTCGGTCTGCCCGCCGATGGCGTCAAAGGTCGAGTTGGAGGATTCCAAAAACAGACGGAGCCGGCCGCTGGCGGCCGCTAGATCCACCGACGCATTGGCCGCACTCACCTCCGCCACCGCTGCAACCAAGGCCGGATGGTTGTCCTCGGCCAAAGCTAGAGCGTCATCCAAATTTACCGGCAGCCCTTCCAGGACCGGCGGCGGCGCCAATTCGCGTGGGAGGTGGCCCGCGACGCGGGCATAAAACTGCGTCGCCTCTATCATGCGCGCGCGCGCACGCGACATGTCAGCACGAGCTTGGGCGGCGCGCGCTTCCGCCTGGGCCACATCGGTTCTGGTCAAAAACCCTTCGCGTTGATTGGCGCGCGCAAAGCGGACCTGCTCGTCCAGATTGGTCAAAAGCTCTTCTTGCGCGGCCAGCGCTTCACGCGTGAAGATTGTCTGTGCGTAGGCCTGGGTAAATTCGAGCGCCGCCCCTTGAATGGCCTCTTGGTAAAGCGCCACTGCCGACGCAATTTGCGCCCGCGCTTGCCGCGTTGAGGCTAAGACCCGTCCTGAGCCAAACAGCAGCGTCGAGGCGCGCACCGAAGCAATCCAATATTCCGGTCGCTCGCGGATCGTGAAGGCGGGCGTAAATTCGTCTTCCGTGCTGTCCTGTTCGATCGCGCTCGCATCCAACGAGACTTGAGGCAAGAGTTCAGACCAAGCCTGGGGCAACGCTTCGCGCACCGCGCGCACCCGCGCACGTTCAGCCGCCAATGTGGGGCTTGTCGAGATTGCG
Source organism: Hyphomonadaceae bacterium JAD_PAG50586_4 (assembly GCA_023242925.1). Classification (GTDB taxonomy): domain Bacteria; phylum Pseudomonadota; class Alphaproteobacteria; order Caulobacterales; family Aquidulcibacteraceae; genus Vitreimonas. The sequence goes on from CP096134.1 coordinate 2,207,204, forward strand.
ATAATAGCCTCGGATTGAAATGTCGCCGGCTCAGAGGTTTGCGCCGCAGCGCCCAGTGGGGTCATCGCAACCAAGAATGCGATGGCGCCCCATGTGGTGATTACACGCATGCGTCAATTCTCTCGGAAGGAGCGCCAGACCGTCTGGCTGAGCGGCTCCAGCAAATATTGGAGTGCGGTGCGCTTGCGCAGTGGAATCATGACCTCGACGGGAAGTCCGGGCGACAGACGCAGATCCTGCCCGCCCAACGCCGCCGTCAAACGTTGCAGCTCAGCGCTTGATGCACGCACCTCGGCGACAAAATAGTGAGCGCCGCTGCGCTCATCTTCGAACCTGTCGGCCGAGACACGGGCGACCTCGCCCTGCAGATATGGCATTTGTCTGCCTTCAAAGGCCGCCAGCCGCACATTCACCGGCTGCCCAATTGCGACGTTGTCAGCGTCCATTGGACGGATCCTCACCCGCATAATCATGTCTTGCTCGTCGGGCACGATCTCAAGAATGCGTTCGCCTGGCCCCACCACCGCACCTTCATTGAAGAACGAGAGCCCCACAACGACGCCCGCCGCCGGCGCGCGAACGCGAGAGGCCTCAAGCTGGGCGCGCACTGCATGGAGACGTGGGATGACTTCGGCCAATTGTGTCTCAGTGACGCGCAATTCTTGTGCGATCAATTGGGCGCGATCTTCCCGGATGGAGAGCGATTGCATGCGCGCCTCGCCGATGCCTTCGCGAGATTGCTCGATCAGGCCCTGCAATTCCGCGCGTCGACCTGTCAATTCCGATTGCGCTCTCTCAACGCCGCGCACGCGCGTTTCCGCCGCAAAACCCTCGGCGGCCAGCGTGCGCAACCCTTGCAATTCTTCGCTGATCAAAGCGTTCTGCTGCTCGATTGCAGCGATTTGCTCGCGATATCCCTCTATACGCGCGCTCAATTGTGACTGGCGCTGTCCCTGCACGCCGGTTTGGGCGCTCACGGCCGACCTGCGGGCGCGCAATTCGTCTTGATGTCGGGCCAATACCGCATCGGCCAGCGAGACGTATTCTGGAGGCAGCGCCGCCCAACTTGGGGGTCGCTGCATTTGGGTGCTGCGCGCGGCCTCGGCCAACAGACGTTCGCGCGATGCCTCAAGTTCGATGCCTTGGCCGGCCAGCGCGCGTTCCTGCGCGGTGAGCTCGACGGCCGACAGCTCCAGAAGGATCTGACCTTCTTCGACGTGATCGCCTTCGCGCACAGCCACACTTGAGATGACGCCGCCTTCGCGATGCTGCACCACTTGGCGATTACCAGAGACGATGACTTCGCCCACCGCCACCACGCCAGCGTCCAGCGGCGCCAATGCGGCCCAAAGCCCAAAAACACCGAAGAAAATCGCCAATATCACGACACCAAGACGCCCTTCGCGCCATGGGTTGTCGTTCATCACCGCTTCGTACTCGGTCGGGGGAGGCTCCATCTTCATCAGCGCGCCCCCACAGGCGTGGGTTTAGGCGCGGTGGCGGCCTGGATCTTGGCGACAACCGATTGACGCGGTCCATATTCCACAAGGCGGCCATCGCGCATCACCAACAGCTTGTCGACGATGCTGATAATGCCCGCCCGATGCGCCACCACAATGACAACCCCGCCACGCGCACGCACGCCCTGGATTGCGGCCGCGAGCGCAGCCTCACCCTCCTGGTCCAAGTGCGAGTTCGGTTCATCCAAGACGAGCAGGCAAGGATCGTTGAAGAGTGCGCGCGCGAGCGCGATGCGTTGGGCCTGGCCTGGCGATATGCCCGATCCGGACGGGCCCAGTTCAGTCTCGTAGCCACGCGGCAAACGCAGGATCAGGTCATGGGCGCCAGCTTGAATGGCCGCCGCCACCACCGATTTACCAATTGCCTCGTTGTTCTCGTCGGTCCTCGGCGCAAAGGAGGCGATGTTGTCGGCGATTGTGCCGTCGAACAATTCGATGCGTTGGGGCAGATAGCCGATGTGGCTGGCGAGCGCCTCCTCCTCCCAATCACCATAGCGCGCACCGTCCAGGCGCACCGCACCCATCCTTGGCGTGGCCGCGTTGGCAAGCACGCGCGCCAACGCCGTCTTGCCTGCGCCGCTAGGACCAATCACGCCGACAACGTCGCCGGGTTCAACCTGGAATGACACACCTTGAATGGCCATGGTGCGCCCGTCGGGTGCAGTGGCTGAAATTTGCTCTACGTCCAGTTTGCCTTGCGGAAGAGGCAAAGGCGTCCGTTCGATCGGCGTTGGCAGACCAGAAAACAATTTGCGCAGCGCAAGATAAGATGTGTGCGCCATACCCAATTGGCGCCATCCGCCAACGATCTGCTCCACTGGCGCAAACGCACGCGCTGTCAAAATCGTGGCCGCGATAATAGCGCCTGGGGAAATTTCGCGCTGAACCGCAAGGAAGGCGCCAAGCCCCAACGCCGCAGATTGCAGCAACATCCGCGTGGCCTTGGTGATCGACGAATAGCCCGCGCCCGTGATCGCCACGTCAGTCTGGGCGCCGACAAAATCCGCACGCGCCTTTGCGCGCCGACGCCTGAACCGGGTGTTGGCGCCGAGCGCATGGATCGTCTCGGCCGCGCCCAGATCAGACTCGCTCGCTGAATAGAAGCGCGCCGCCAAGCCTGACAGGCGCGAGATAGAGTCGCGAGAACTGCGCTCGTTGGCGAGGGCGAGCAGCATGATGATCACCGCACCCACTATCGCCAGCACGCCAATCCAGAAATGGATCACAAAGCAAATAAGGATAAAAAGCGGCGTCCACGGCAGATCCAACAAGCCCGCCGCAGCCGGGCTGGTGATGCCGGTGCGCAAATTATCAAGATCGCGGCTTGACGCCTCTGGTTGGCCGCCCGCGCGCCGCGCCCGCATCCCGGCTTCGATCACAATATCCGCCGCCAGGCGCTCCACGCGAACCGAAGCGCGCGCCAAAAGTCTTGAACGGATCGAGTCCAAAAGCGCCAGAACGGACAGACTTACCAACAGCACCACACTCAGCAGCACGAGCGTCAGTACGCCGCTGGTCGGGATCACCCGATCATAGACTTGCAGCATGTAGAGCGATGGCGCGAGATAAAGCAGATTGATCGCGGCGCTAAAGCCTAAGATCAGCATCACATGGGTGCGCAAGTTCTGCGGCCCGCGGCTCACCAAGTGTGCTGGCGAGAACGCGTCGAGGTCCTCGGGCGGAAGATTGAAATAGCGATCGAGCGCCGCGCGCGCTTTTCCAACTCTGTCGCGCACGCCCATAACGGCGTCAGCAAAGCGCCAGCTGCGGATATCAGTCCACAGCTTCGCCACAGAAAATCTCGGAAATCTTATGCCCAGCCCGGCCACAGACACACTCTCGCACTACGACAAGAACCCTTGCGTACCGGTTCCCTCCGCGACAGTCGTTTCTCCTAACGGCATAATGCACACACCAGTTGGGCGCGGTCGCTCGACTTCGAGCGACCGCGTTAACTGATCACGGCGCCAACAAGAAATCCGCCGCCGTAATGGTGGCAGCACTCTCGCCAAGCAGGGTGATGGTTTGCCCGTTAATGGTAACCAGCACATTGGCGCCTTGCTGCACGATCGCCACCGAGGCGGCGAAGTTCGCAGCGCTGACGCCAAGGCCGCTGATGTCCAGCAAGTCCTGACCGCCGGCTGGATTTTCGTCGAAGCCGCTGATGGTGTCAGCCCCGAACGCACCGCTGAACACGAACGTATCGCTGCCAGCGCCGCCGTTCATGGCATCATCGCCCAACCCGCCGATCAGCGTGTCGGCGCCGCCACCGCCATTCAGCACATCGTTGCCGCCTGCGCCGTTCAGGATATCGGCCCCACCCGCGCCATCAAGATCGTTGGCGTTGGCGTCGCCGATGAGCGTGTCGGCGCCGCCGGCGCCGGTTACGTTCTCGATGCCAGCGATGGCGCTGAACCCGGATGCGGCGCCCGCTCCAAGGTCAACACTCACGCCATTGGCGCCGGGCGTGCCCGTGTAATCGAGCCGGTCGGCGCCTCCGAGCAGGTCAGCATTGACCGCCTCAATGTTGATCAGCGCCGTGCCGTTGACGTTGGTGAGACGGGCGCCATTCCACACCGCCGTCAGCGTGTTCGCTCCCGTCGTGCCATTGATGCGCAACGTGTCGGTGTCGGCGCCGCCATCGTACGAAGTATCAACGCCATCGCCGAAATTGTAGATGATGAGGTCGTTGCCGGCCCCGCCATTGACGACGTCGCCATTGCCGGCGCCGCCAGACAATGTGTCGTTGCCAGCACCACCATTGATGACGTCCGCTGAATCGCCACCGTCAATGATGTTGGCGTTGGCGTCTCCAGTGATGTTGTCGGCTCCAAACGATCCAATGACGCCCTCAACGCCCGCCAGTGAATCCGTTCCGGTTTGAGCGCTCGCCGCCGAACCCGTTGAAAGGTTGATCACCGCGTTCGCCGTCGTATTGGCGAGGCTGTAGAAGTCGACCCCCAGACCACCGATATAAGCGTCGTTGCCGTCGCCTACGGTTGCGACGAAAACATCGTCGCCTGCCGCACCATCGATCGTATCTGCCCCAGCAAGGCCCGTCAGGACGTTCGCGCCGCCGCTGCCGACGATGGTGTCGCCGCCCAGGCCGGCCGTAACATTCTCGATGCTGGTAATGCTCGTAAAGCCCGACGCCACTCCCGTACTGAGGTTCACCGCCACAGCCACCGCCGCAAGCGTCGTCGCATAGTTCAAGGTGTCGCTGCCGCCCAACAGATTGGCGTTGACGACCTCCACATTGGTGACATTGCCGTCCTCAACACTGACGAGACGCGCGCCGTTGAAGCGCACATCCAGCACATCGTCGCCACTCGTGCCGGTGAGCGCCAGCGTGTCGTTACCGGCCCCCCGTTCACGGTGTCGGCGCCGTCGCCGATCGTGTATTGGATGAGGTCGTCGCCGCCGCCGCCATTGATGTTGTCGTTGCCAGCGCCGCCATTCAGCGTGTCGTTGTCGGCGTCGCCGTTCAGCGCATCAACGCCCGCTTCGCCCAAGAGGACGTCAGCGCCTGCGCCGCCATTCAGAATGTCGCCGCCTGCCCCGCCTTCCAACACATCCGCACCGCCCGCGCCGTTCAGCGTATCCGCGCCATTGAGGCCCATGATGCGATCTGAGAACGCTGTGCCGGTGATGATGTTGGCCGCGTTGGTGCCGGTGATGAAATCGCCAACCGGATCGGTCGCTGCGGAGGTCACCGTTTCATTGGTGCCAAAATCGTCGGTGTAGGTGACGATCGCCCGCAGCGGACGCCCGATCTGTGCGGCCGCCACAATGAATTGCTGCAGGTTGGCGCCGGCAATGTTTTGCCACGTGCCATTGCCCAATTGCTGTTGCCACTGGAACGCAAACACTGCGCCGTCGGTGCCGTCAGGGTCGAAGAACGCCACGTTGGCCGTCAGCACATCGCCTTCGGTCGGCGTCGTGTCGCTGACCACGAGGGCGCCAATCGGCGCATCGTTGATTGGCGTCACCGAAGCTGTGGGCGCAGAGAACGCCGTTTCGAGCACGCCCCTCTGGTCAATGTAGTTGAAGCGAACGCGGATTTGCGCGCCGGCCTGCTCCTGCGTCAGCGTGAAAGTCGGGCCAGTTGCGGGAACCGGTCCTTCATTGGCGTTGGCGCCGCCAACCACCATGATGTCGGTCCAGACGCCATCGCCCGTGTCGGCTTGCCAGGTGATCGAGGTCAACCCGGTGATCAAGCCCCCGGTTGCGACGTTATCGGGATCGGTCACGGCTGAGACATCTGCTGTGAGCGTTTGGCCTTCTGCAGGTGTGGTGTCGTTGATCGTTGGCAGCCCCTCTGGGCCTTGGTTTTGGACATCACCAAGCTGGAGGATGGTGTCGTTGAATTGCAGGCGCTCGATGTTGCGCAGCATATCGAAGCCATCGATGCCCAGAGCGCCTGGAATGACAACTCCCGCGCCGTCGCGCGCCAGATGTAAGACCTGGATGAAGCCATCTCCATTCTGGTCGCTGATGCCTTCGAACGTATCTTGGCCTTCGATGAAATAGTCGGCCCGGTTGTTGGTGAACACCGCGGTGTCCACATCCGGCGTCGCCGAATAGAGAATCTCCCGGATGATGCCGAGCTGGCCCGGCGTCAGTGTGCCGGCGAGCATTTCTGGCTGAAGCTCGCGCATGCTCGAAACGCGTTCGTTTGCGTCGTCGAAGTCGCCATCGTTGTTGCGGTCCACGCCGATCGCCACGTGCAGATAAGCGTCGCCATCGAGGACGTCGTTGCCGCCACGGCCTTCCATGATGTCGGAGCCTGCGCCGCCAACAATAATGTTACCGCCGGTGAACGCGTCGTCCGCATCGCCAACGACGCCATTGGTCCCAGCGCCCAGGTCACCGAGGAAGGCGCCAAGGCCGCTGATACGCGCGACGCCTTCGGCGTTCAGCTCATGGCCAGTGAGCGACAATTCGATGCCCGCGAGCGGGTCGGCGGTCCGATCGTCACCGCGAAGCACGTCATCGAGTTGCGATCCCGAGAGACCTTCCACCATATCGAAGCGATCAAGCGTAGCGCCCGGATCGCTCGGCAAAGGCGGTTGGCCGAACACGCAGATCTCGAAGTCCGCAGTGGCGCCGAAGGTCGTGTTGTTTTGATAGCTGACCCAATCGAAGCCAATGAAGCCTTCCATCCGGTCGGTGCCCATGCCGGACACCATGATGTCGTCGCCGCCGAATGAGTCGAAATCGTTCGGTGCGCCCCCGCCAATGAGAACGTCGTGGCCGCCATTGACGTCTTCGCCGGCGAAGTTGAGAGCCGAGCCGTCGACGTCAGCGTTGTCGCCGGTCAGACCGCCGATGCCGAATGCCGACTCGACCCAGTCGTTGCCGAAACCGCCGACGAAACCTTGGATCGTCCCTTCACCGGTAATGAAGTCATCTCCAAGACCGGCAAAGACTTCATCGCCTTCGCCGGTACCAAGGTTCACAAAGTCATTGCCGCGCCCGGCGATGACAAGATCGAGGCCGTCGCCCGCGTGAATGACGTCGTTGCCGTCGCCGCCCTTGATGTTACCGTCAAAAGCGGAATCGGTGATGATGTCATTGCCGTCGCCGCCGTTGAGAATGTCAAAGCCGCCGCCGCCTTCGATGCGGTCGTCGCCACCGTCGCCCCAGGCGGTGTCGTCGCCGATGCCGCCAATCAGGATGTCATTGTTGTCGGTGCCGCCGAGCACAACGTGACCGCCGCCATTGTAGCGCAGGTAGTTGCTGTCAGGCCCGGCGGTTGCCGGATTATTGCGTGAGACGAGCGGTGTGAAGATGTTGTTGGGCTCGCCCTCGTCCGCCCAGGTCGGATCCGCATTTTCGTTGGGCCCAAGGCCCGTATGCTGAAGCGATTGATCGACCTCCAGCGTCCAATCCGGTGTCGCGAACACATCGCCCGGCAGGTGCTTCAGGTCGGTATTGCGCATGATCAGGGAGGCAAACGAATTGCCTTCCAGTTCGGACAGGAAATTCAGACCGGAGAAACGGGCCAGATAGTAGAAACGGTCGCCGTTTTGCAGCATCTCCATCTGCGTCTCGAACACGAACGCGAACGTCGAACCGAGCATGCTGCCAAACGGCGGCGGCATTTCGGCCAGACCGCCGATCCAAAGATCGACATCCTCCAGGCCGCCCAGCGACCCGCCGGCATAAGCGCCAGTTGCGTTCAAGAATTCCAACGCATCGGTCGGAGCTGCAATCACACGACCATCGCCCAGGACCTGATCGACGCCAGTGACGAGCGCCATGGCCGCAGCCCGGCGCCCCTCCATGGTGGTTTCGGCCGTGATCAGCGCATGGGTGCCGTAGGCGGCGATGAAATTGATCACGGACGCGGGGTGTTTCACGTTTTGCGCAAAGTCGATCCAACTCGTGTACGGCGTCAGCGCAGAATCGCTCGTCATCGCATAGATTTGACGCCGCGCTTCATTCAGACCCGGAATACCCGCGTCGCGCCCGCGCGCCAGATTGAGCGCGGCCAAGTCAAGCGGAAGACCTACCAGATTGTTGCGCAGCGCCTCGGTGATGAATTCGTCGATCGCGTTGCCTGACTGACGCGTCATGCCGCGAATGACGGCGGCCGACGCCTCAGCGGCGTCCACGCCGCTGGCGACGAATTCCATCGGGTTGAGGAATGCAGCAATCAAGCCGATCTGCTGGGCATCTCCACCGACTTCGCCGCCGGCGCCAATGATATTGAAGTTCTCATCAAACCGGTCGACCGTTTCGGTCAGCATCGAGTGGCCGAAGCGATAAACGACGTGGGCAAACTCGGCGAAGATCGCCGGGTTGATCGTCATGTCAACGTTGATGAAGATGTCGATGCCCGGATGGACCTTACGGGCGAATTCTTCGAACACGAGATGCTGATATTGCATCTCGGTGAAGACCCGCGCCGCCTGGAACACGCGCTCACCGTTGAACTCCTCCTCACTGATGCCGTCCAGGATGCGTGCGTCAAACGCAGCATCCGTTTCACCCGGCAAGCGAGACACCCAGCCGCGCACAAAATCGGAGATGCCGTCGCTTGCGAGGACAGCACGCACTTCGTCATGGATCGCTCCAACAAGACGATTGTGCTCGGCGTGGAAAATGGTGTGAACCGCAGTCAAGCCGATGTTTTCGTTGCCGCGGCCGTCGCCGGTGATGAAGTGCGCTTCGAGCAATTCATCGTCGTACGTGCCAGCGATCCCGTCATTGTTGCCGATGAGGTCGTCTGCGTCGGCAGTCTGATTGACGCGCGGCGTCGCTGGATTGCCGTCGTGGTCGAACACGCCCGGCGCTGCGCCATGGGCGATATCATCAAGGAAAGCGTGATTGATGCGTACAACCGAGCCCGTCGTGATCGAAGAGCCAGCAGCCGCCAGCGCCGCAGAGATCGCGGCGGGATCGTTGATATCCAACCCGCCGGCCACGCCCTCAACGTAGACGATGCTATCGTCGGCCGTGCCGGAAATGCCGTCGGCGCCGTTGCCGACGCGCACGCCAATTTGAACATAGCCGTTGGCGCCGGGAATGAATCGCCCATAGGCGTCGGTCAGCACCAGCGGAATGTTCAACACGTCATGGTCGCTGAACAGAACGCCGAGGAGGTCACGCGCCTGGTTCTTAATGTCGCCCCACGTGGCGAGACCACCATGCGCGCCATCGAGAAAGGCGCCGGTCGAGACCGCGTCGCCATCGTTATCTAAGCGATACTCGCGCAGGAACACCTGGTGCGCGGGGTGCGACGTGTAAGTTTGGTTTTGATCGATGAATGGCGTGGTCTGGTTGTTGTGCTCGCGAATGTCGTCGGCAGTGCCCAAGATGCCGTCTGGACCGCGGCCATTGGTGGCGCGCGTTAGCGTCATAAAGTTCGGGCTGTCATCGGCCGTATTGGCAAGGCCGTCGGCGCCGAAACCATCGTCGCCGCTTACAACGCCATCGGCGCCGAAATCATAGAGCGGATCGTCCGGCATCAAAGGCATGAACACCGTGCCCGAGCCGCCCTTGTTCACAAGATCGAGGCCGTGGTCGAAGAACTGACCAAAGAGCGTAAACCAGCTGTTGAACGGCGCTGATAGGCCTTCGTCGGGCGCAATATTGGGGATGAAGAACACGTCGCGGTCGTCGCCGGTGCCAAACACGCCATCCAGACCCGGGCTTTGCACGATCGGCGCGCCGTCAAGCGCGGCATCGAGGGCTGCCTGCGCGGCCACGACAGCCGCGCTGGCGTCCGCCGCCTCGGCCGCCGCCGCATTGTAGGCGGCTTGTGCGCTCGCCGCCGCCGCCGCCGCCGCCGCCGCGTCGGCGCCAAGCGCCGCCGCATTGGTCGCGCTGGTATTTGCCAGCGTCAGCAAAGCGTCTGCTTGTGCGTGCGCTTGCGCTGCGGCTGCGACGGCCGCATCGTAGGCCGCCTGCGCCGCATCGATCGTTGCTTGGGGAATATCGGCGTTCTGCAGCGCCGTCAGTGCGTCCAGCGCAATCTGCTCAGCGCTCGCCGCAGCCGTCGCTTGGCTTTGAGCTTCTGTCGCCGCATTCGCATCCGCCGCGGCTTGCACCGCCGCCGCCGCAGCAGCCGCTTGCGCATCCGCATTCGCAGTATTGGCGGCATCGAGCTCGGCTGTCAGTGTCACGATCAGCGCGTTCGCCGCGTCCAGTTCGGCCTGCGCGTTTGAGAGCGCCACGCCTGCGTCAGTCTCGGCCTGCGCAGCCACAGCCGCCGCAGCGTTCGCCGCGTCCGCCGATACTTGCGCTGCTGTCGCGTCAGCCTGCGCCGTCGCTTGCGTCGCGGCCGCAACGGCCGCCACGCCAGCAGCGTCGGCCGAAGCTTGTGCTGCATCCAAGGCTGCGATGTCTGCAAGATCGGACGCCGCTACAGCGGCGTCCAAGTCGGTTTGGAGTTGATCGCGCAGAGCCGTCGCTGCATCGATCTCTTCCTGGGTCGCGCCGCCGCCCAGCAAAGCATCAAGTGCTGCCTGCGCCTGGTCACGCGCTGTCAGGGCCGTCGTTTCCGCAAGCGCTGCATCGCTGGCCGCCTGCGCCGCCGACGCCGACGCCGAGGCTGCCGCCGCCGCATCGGTGTTCGCCAGAGTCAACGCCGCGTCCGCAGCCGCCAGCACCGACAAAGCGGTCACAAGATTGGCATTCGCGGTCGTAGCCGTCGCATCTGCGGCGAGACGGTCGGATGTCGCCGCGCTCAGCGCAGTATTGGCTGCGTCAAGTTCGGCTGTCGCCGTCAAGACCAGTGCGTTGGCCGCATCCAGATCAGCTTGGGCGCTGGCAAGCGCCACGCTTGCGTCCGTCTCAGCCTGTGCTGCCGCTGCCGCCGCAGCGGCCGCGGCGTCAGCTGCCGTTTGCGCTGCGCTGGCATCCGCCTGCGCAGTCGCTTGCGTCGCGGCCGCGACGGCCGCCACGCCAGCAGCGTCGGCCGAAGCTTGTGCTGCATCCAAGGCTGCGATGTCTGCAAGATCGGACGCCGCTACAGCGGCGTCCAAGTCGGTTTGGAGTTGATCGCGCAGAGCCGTCGCTGCATCGATCTCTTCCTGGGTCGCGCCGCCGTCCAGCAAAGCATCAAGTGCTGCCTGCGCCTGGTCACGCGCTGTCAGGGCCGACGCTTCCGCAAGCGCTGCGTCACTGGCCGCCTGCGCCGCCGACGCCGACGCCGAGGCTGCCGCCGCCGCATCGGTGTTCGCCAGAGTCAACGCCGCGTCCGCAGCCGCCAGCACCGACAAAGCGGTCACAAGATTGGCATTCGCGGTCGTAGCCGTCGCATCTGCGGCGAGACGGTCGGATGTCGCCGCGCTCAGCGCAGTATTGGCTGCGTCAAGTTCGGCTGTCGCCGTCAAGACCAGTGCGTTGGCCGCATCCAGATCAGCTTGGGCGCTGGCAAGCGCCACGCTTGCGTCCGTCTCAGCCTGTGCTGCCGCTGCCGCCGCAGCGTTCGCGGCGTCAGCTGCCGTTTGCGCTGCGCTGGCATCCGCCTGCGCCGTCGCTTGCGTCGCGGCCGCGACGGCCGCCACGCCAGCAGCGTCGGCCGAAGCTTGTGCTGCATCCAAGGCTGCGATGTCTGCAAGATCGGACGCCGCTACAGCGGCGTCCAAGTCGGTTTGGAGTTGATCGCGCAGAGCCGTCGCTGCATCGATCTCTTCCTGGGTCGCGCCGCCGTCCAGCAAAGCATCAAGTGCTGCCTGCGCCTGGTCACGCGCTGTCAGGGCCGACGCTTCCGCAAGCGCTGCGTCACTGGCCGCCTGCGCCGCCGACGCCGACGCCGAGGCTGCCGCCGCCGCATCGGTGTTCGCCAGAGTCAACGCCGCGTCCGCAGCCGCCAGCACCGACAAAGCTGTCACAAGATTGGCGTTGGCGCTCGCCGCTGCTCCATCCGCTGCAAGGCGATTTGAGGTGGCGGCATTGAGCACCGCATTGGCTGCGTCAACATTGTCCTGGGCTGACGCCGCAGCCGTCACGGCGTTATCAAGCGCCGCTTGTGCGGCTGTCACTGCATCCCCAGCCACACTTGCGGCGGTTGCCGTGCTGACTGCATTGGCCTGCGACGTCGCCGCGGTCGCTGCGGCCGCTGTAGCGGCGGCCTCCGCCGCGTCGGCGGCGGCCACCGCGTCATCATAGGCGGCTTGCGCCGCCGCAATTGCTGCAGGCGACACATCCGCATTCAAGAGCGCAGTTAAACTTGCAAGCGCTGACGCAGCATTGGCGTCGGCGGTATCGGCTGCGGTCTGAGCATTCGCCGCCGCCAATGCGTCCGCATCGGCTTGCGTCTGGGCGTTTGCCGCCGTCGCCGCAGCCGATGCAGCCAGCGCGTTGGCCGCCGTCAAAATCGCCAAAAGCGGCGCAATTTCCGCATTTTGTGAAGCCGCCAGCTCTTGGGCGTTCTCGAGCGCTTGCTGCAATGCCGGCACACTTTCGGCATTGGAGATCCCCACCGATTCAAGCGCCACAATAATTGCTGCTGGATTGTTCGGCGTCTGATCGACAATCAAATTGGAGATGAGGCGCAGCTGCGGATCGAAGACGAACCCGGTGGTTTGCAGATAGCTTGTCGCGGAACCGAGCGGTTGTCCTGGCAGTCCCGGCAGCGTCACAACGCTCGCGTTACGCCAAACCGGATTGAGCAAGCGCGGAAAATTCTGATCAGCAGAACCCCATGCTTCTTGCCCTGGTATAATGTGATTGTTCGTGCCGTTTACGGTGCGAAGACCCCATGGGTGAAAAGCGGTGGGAGGCAGCCCGCCGCTTTCAGCGAGAATGATCTGATCAAGAATGAACTGAAGATCAGTACGGAAAAGCTGAACCATGTGTACGCCCCGAAAACTCGCCGCCCCGCACGAAGATCGCGCGCGTTATGTTTAACGTTGCGCTTTTGGGCGATGGCACTCAAACGCAGGAGCGTGGATGGCGATCTTACGCATTACACTCGCGCCATGCGCGAGGGTGTTTACGCGTTGCGCCGCTTATTCCCGCATGTTGTACGATTTGTCGAGTTTGTACAAATGCGCAAACGCGCTTAGCGTCGCGTTTTTCACGCGACGCAGACACGCTCACACGCGTCAGAGTTCAGCTCAAAAAGAAAACCAGGATGAGGGCGCTGAAAGCGATCGCTGTGGTCAACCACAACCGACCCGGCGCCTTTGCTTCATCTAGCCACGACCCCGTCTGAACCACCGGGGGTCGTTGCTCCCCGCCCTTTGGACGGAGAGATCTGGTTTTCTGGAGGTAGCGCGCCGACGCATGTGCATGCGTTTGCGTTTGCTGTTGGCCGGCCGCGCCCGAGACTTTCGACGTCGATATTGTATGATCGAACGACGCGCCGACATGTCCACCCCCGACGATGCGCGAGTCGTTTCACTCGCTTGCACCATCGGGAACAACGGTAGCGGAGGGCCAATTACGTCACCGTTACACGTACATTACGCCAACATGACAGCAACATTACAGCGCCGTCATGTTACGCTGACTAGATGCTGGGAAAACGCAGCGTGACAATGGTGCCCTCGCCCGGCTCGCTTTCGAGCGCCATCGACCCTGCATGCAATTCCATGATGCTCTTGGCGATCGGCAGGCCCAGTCCGAGCCTGCCGCTTGCCGGATTGCGTGCTTTGTCGGCGCGATAGAAGCGATCGAAAACGCGCGCCTTATCTTCACTGGATACGCCCTCGCCCGTGTCGATGACTTCAATCAGGACACACCCATCACCACGCCGCGCGCGCATACTGACGCTGCCGCCTCTCGGCGTATGCGCGATGGCGTTTGACACCAGATTGCTCATGGCGCGCTGAAAAAGCGTCCGATCCACCGCGAGCGTGAGTGTGTCGCGCCCGTCCACCGAAAGCGTTACCCCCGCAGTGTCCGCAGCGACTTCAAAATATTGCCTGATCACTTCAAGTTCAGCTGCAACATCTATCGAGGTGCGGTCGAGATCAAATTGAGTTTGCTTGGCCCGCGCAAGGAACAGCAAGCTTCCCACGATGTTGGAGAGCCGCTGACTTTCTTCGACGATAGAGACCAGAGTGTCTTCGTATTCTTGGCTGCTTCTCGCGCGCGAAAGCACGACCTCGGACGCAAGCAACATTTTATTGACCGGGTTTCGAAGTTCGTGCGCCACGTTATCGGCATATTGCTGCAAACCTTCGTTGGCGGCTTCCAATTCCTCCAACATGGCGTTGTGCGCGTCCTCAGTGCGCCGCATCACCTCTCCAATGCGACGCCCATAGAGAGTGACGCCGACAACGATAACGAAAATCAGCGCCATCACCGTGACTTCCAGCCGACGCAAGCTTGCTGCGAGCTCCACTTGGCGCGCCAGATTGCGATCCTCGATCGCTTGTACAGCCAGAATGGCGCCCAGCAGGTCGTTTGAAAGGCGGGCGTAAATCCGATCCATGGTGGCCATACGACGCCCCGCGGCTTCATCGTCGCCGCGCTCGATCTCGGCGAATATGAGATCGGCTTGCGCCATCATCTCGCGCATATGACGATCCGCGCGGTGAATTCGCGCGATAACAGCGGCGACTTCCTCACCGGGCTCTGCCATTGACAGGTCCTGCAGGACCGCGTCGCGCTGCCTTTGATAGCGCGCACCGCCCGCGGCGCGGCGCGCGCGTTCGTGCGTAACATCTTGGCTGTCGAACACATCGTTGCCGGGCGCGTTTGCCTCCTGCGCAAACCGCGCCAGCTGCACCACTTGCGCCACCCGAGCTGACCATACCGCGCTTCGGCTGACCGATAATTGATAAAGATCCATAGTGTGATTGCTGAGCATCAGCGTGAAGCCGATGGTCAGCAGATCAAACACGGCCAACGCATAATAGATCAGATCGAGCCGTCGACGCTGAAGCGGCTGGCGCTTCTGATGCGGAGCTAGGTGCGTCGCACTCGTCTGTTCAGCGAAGGACATAGCCCCGCCCGCGCACCGTGTGCACCAATTTGCGTTCAAAGGGATCATCGACTTTGACGCGCAAGCGACGAATGTTCACGTCAATGACATTGCTGTCGCCGTCGAAGCTCATTTCCCATACCGTCTCGGCGATGAAAGTGCGGGTAAGAATGTCGCCGCGATGCAGAAGCAAGAGCTCGAGCAATTGAAGTTCTTTGACTGTCAGGTCGAGCTTACGTCCGCCGCGCTCAGCAAAACCACGCTTGCTGTCAACAAGCAGATCTTCAAATTGCAGTGTGGGCGCGACGGAACTGGAGCGCCGGCGCAGCACGGCGTGGATCCGGGCCGCAAGTTCGCCGAACGCGTAGGGTTTAACGAGGTAGTCGTCGGCCCCATGCGAAAGCCCGCGTATGCGATGCGCAACTGAGTCCAGTGCGGTCAGCATCAGCACCGGCGTGTCGCACGATTGTGCGCGCATGCGCTCGACGACGCTCCAGCCATCCAGCGATGGCAACATGACATCGAGCACCATAAGCCGGTATTGACCCGTCAGCGCAGCTTCAAGCGCGAGTTCGCCGTCGTCGCAGACGTCGACGACGAAGCCCTCTTCGCTAAGCCCCTTCTTGAGGAAGCGAGCCGCCTTGGGATCGTCTTCCACCACCAACAACTTCATTACCGGTTCCCTGGCCCGCTTTTAGGTTCCCTCTGCCTTGGTTCCGCGACAGCGATTTCGCCAAGTAAGGCGCGGTTTTCGCCCTGCGCACGATGGGTTTGGCGTGCAATGGGTCAGTCGCCAGCCCTTGGGGCCTTTGCGCGCGGTGTTTTGAGCCATCTGGGGATGTGGCGGAGGTGAACCGGCTCGCCTTACCGATTTTGCCGCGCTTTCGTCGCCACCAGGGGCTGATGGGCGGCTTGGGCGATGCTGCGGTTGGGGACGCTCACCCTGGGGATTGTCGTCACGGGTCTATTTGGCGGCGGTTTTGACAATGCTGGCCCATGCGCCGGGCCTTGAGGCTTTGCGTTATCAAAGGGTCGCCAATTGCTTATCGGCGTCTTGCGGACGCTCGTCAGCCTTCACCTGCTGGGTGTTGCGTTGAGCTCTTTGAATGAAACGATCCGTTTGCACCGGCGATGATCAGCCGATCAAAACGGCGACGCGCCGACGAAAAATGGCAGGCGCTAGGCCCGCTTCTATCGTTGCCCTGAGTAGCGGACGCTGGCGGAAGGAGTGGGATTCGAACCCACGGTGGACTTGCATCCACGCTAGTTTTCAAGACTAGTGCCTTAAACCACTCGGCCATCCTTCCAGAAGGCGCGGGGCGTACCAGCCGCCGCGATTTTCTGCAATCCGCCTCTCCGCTTCGATCTCACCCCCGCGATCTCAGAGGGCGTTGACGAACGCCGCTTCCGTCTTGGCGGTGATTTCTTCGAGGCTGACGCCATCGGCGAGCTGCGTTAGGCGCATGGGTTTGTCGCCGTGCTTGTCGATCTCGAACACGCCGAGATCGGTGATGACGAGGTCCACGACGCGGACGCCCGTGAGCGGCAAGGTGCAGGCTTTCAAGAGCTTCGAGGCGCCGTCCTTGGAGGTGTGCTCCATGACAACGACGACGCGTTTGACGCCGGCGACGAGATCCATCGCGCCGCCCATGCCTTTGACCATCTTGCCCGGCACCATCCAGTTCGCGAGGTCGCCGTGCTGGTTTACTTCCATCGCGCCGAGGATCGAGAGATCGATGTGGCCGCCGCGGATCATCGCGAACGAATCCGCCGACGAGAAGTATGACGTCTTGTTCAATTCGGTGATGGTTTGCTTGCCGGCGTTGATGAGATCGGCGTCGACTTCATCGTCGTACGGGAACGGGCCCATGCCGAGCATGCCGTTCTCCGATTGCAGGGTCACTTCAACGCCGGGCGGAATGTAATTCGCCACCAAGGTCGGAATGCCGATGCCGAGGTTCACATAAAAACCGTCGCGCAATTCTTTCGCGGCGCGCTGGGCGAGCTGATCACGGGACCAAGGCATTATGCGTTCTCCCGCTGGCGCACGGTGCGTTGTTCGATGCGTTTTTCGAATGTGGCTTGCACGATGCGGTCGACATAGATGCCGGGCGTATGGATCGCATCGGGATCAAGCTCGCCGGCTTCAACGAGAATCTCGACTTCGGCGACGCACTTCTTGCCGGCCGTGGCCATCATCGGATTGAAGTTTCGCGCGGTCTTGCGGAAGATCAGATTGCCTTCCTTGTCGCCCTTCCAGGCTTTGACGATCGAAAGATCAGCGACGAGGCCAGTTTCCAAAACGAAGGTCTCGCCGTTGAAGACTTTCGTCTCTTTGCCCTCCGCGACGAGCGTGCCGACGCCGGTCTTGGTGTAGAAGCCGGCGATGCCAGCCCCGCCCGCGCGGCAGCGTTCAGCTAACGTGCCTTGCGGATTGAATTCGAGTTCAAGTTCGCCGGAGAGATATTGGCGGGCGAATTCCTTGTTCTCACCCACGTAGGACGAGATCATTTTTTTGATCTGCTTGGTTTCGAGCAGCAGGCCCAAGCCCCAGGAATCCACGCCGCAATTGTTCGAGATGACGGTGATGCCGTTCACGCCCGTATCGCGCAGCGCGATGATCAGGTTTTCAGGAATACCGCACAGGCCGAAGCCCCCGCTCATGACCGTCATGCCGTCGAAGGCGAAGCCTTCCAGCGCGGACTTTGCGTCCTTGTAGACCTTGTTGACCATGCGGCGCCCTTAAGTTTGTGCGCCTCTGTTACGGAGGCTTTCGCTGCGGCGCAACATTCCCGGGCGGAAATACAAGTTTCAGATTGGCCCAGACAAATTGCGCCGGCGGCTGAGCCGGCCGCCGGCGCTTTGTTTCACCCCCGTGAGGGGATGAGAACTTGGTCCTGGTACGAGCGAGGGACGAAAAATCGTCCAGAACCGAGGATGATAAAACACCACCCCGGTTGAACCGCCGCTGAATGCAAAAATCAGCTTGGACGTATCTCGATGTTCCAGGCGGCGAGCACATCCTCTGTGTGTGCGCCCACCTTCGCCGGAGGCCCCTGCACTTCTCCGGGCGTGCGTGAGAAGCGGGGGCGGGGGCAGGTTGCACCACGCCGTCGACCTCGATGAAGGCTTTACGCGCGACGTTGTGGGGATGGCTTGGCGCTTCGGCCATATTGAGCACCGGGCCGAAGCAGACGTCAGTGCCTTCCATGATCGAAGCCCATTCGTCGCGCGTTTTGGTTTTGATCAACGCGGTGAGTTTGGCTTCCATCGTCGGCCATTGGCTGCGATCCATTTGGCTTGCGAAAGCGGGATCGTCCTTGAGGCCCGTTTTATCCAAGAGCAGCGCGTAGAATTGCGGTTCGAGGGAACCGATGGTGACGTATTTGCCGTCGCTGGTTTCGTAGACATCGTAGAAGGGCGCGCCGCCGTCGAGCAGATTTGAATCGCGCTTGTCGGTCCACATGCCAGCGGCGCGGAAGCCATACATCATCGCCATC
The DNA here is from genome assembly GCA_023242925.1 of Hyphomonadaceae bacterium JAD_PAG50586_4. Lineage (GTDB taxonomy): Bacteria > Pseudomonadota > Alphaproteobacteria > Caulobacterales > Aquidulcibacteraceae > Vitreimonas. The sequence goes on from CP096134.1 coordinate 2,225,608, forward strand.
AAAGAGGCGGTGCAATCGGTGATCGCCGCATCAATGACTTGGCCTTTGCCGGAATTCTTCGCTTCAACGAGTCCGGCGCAGACGCCCATCGCCAGATAGAGCGCGCCGCCGCCGAAATCGCCGACGAGATTGAGCGGCACGGATGGATTTGCGTTCGCGCGGCCCATCGCGCCGAGTGCGCCGGTGATGGAGATATAATTGGCGTCGTGGCCGGCAGCTTGCGCGAGCGGGCCATCCTGGCCCCATCCGGTCATGCGGCCATAGACGAGCTTCGGATTGCGCTTCAGCGCTTCATCGGGGCCGAGGCCTAAGCGCTCCATCACGCCGGGGCGGAAGCCTTCAACGAGGGCGTCGGCTTTTGAGATGAGTTCGAGCGCGACTGCCATGTCGGCGGGGTTCTTCAGGTCGAGCGCCACCGAGCGGCGGCCGCGGGCGAGCACATCGAACTTATAGGCCCCGCCCCCGCCCTTGCGGTCGATGCGGACGACGTCGGCGCCCATGTCCGAAAGCAGCATGCAGGCGAAGGGGCCGGGGCCGATGCCCTGAAATTCCACGACTTTCACGCCCGAAAGCGGACCCTTGCCCATGATCAACTCCGTTTACCCTCTGGATTTCGGCCAGAGCTATAAAGGGCTACTTATCACCCATCCTGTCCCCGCCGTCTCCGGCGCCGGAGCGTCAAGTCTTGCGGATTGTTGTGCGAGCCCAGGACGCGCGCGTGGCGCGTGAAGCGCAAGCGATGCTTGCGGCTGCGGACGTTGAGGCGGCTGCGATGCCGGGCGCCTATCGTGCGGCGCCCGATGGCGAAGACGTCGCGGTATTCGCCGCCCTCGATGGTGATATCGCTGCGGCGGTTGAACTTGCCAACGCGGCGCAGCGTGCAGAACGCAAGCCGCTGGCTTCGCTGCTGGCGTTGAGAAGCAATGGGCCTTTGCCTGCGGGTTTGGAGGCGCCTGCGCCGTTCACGGGCGCGATTGCGTTGGATGCGCCAGCAAAGCTGATCTCGGCGCAGATCGATGCATGTGTACGCGTGGCGCTTGCTGAAGAAGAACGCGCGCGGCGCATGACGACCGCGGTTGCAATGAACGCGCCGATGCCGACGCCGGCGGAGCTTCGGCGCTTGAAGGCGCTCTATATTGGCGCGCCGTCAGCGATGTTCTTGGCGCTGGAGCGTGCGCTTTCAGAGCATGGCGGTTTGGTCGCGGCGGCGTTTTCTTCGTATGCGGGCTTTGACCATTTGCACGATGAGCCGTTTGACGCGGTGGTGCTGAATGGCGCGCAAGATCCTGCGACCGCGATTTCGCTGTGTGCTGCGCTGCGTCGCAACGCCAGCCTTTATCATATGCCGACGATGGTGGTGACGGCGCCGCTGGATGGCGCAACGCGAAAAGCTGTGATCGAGCGCGGCGCGTGCGCGGTGGTGGATACGAACGCTGCTTATGGGCCGAGTTTGGGTTGGCTTTTTGAAGCTGTGCGGCGTGAGCGGCGTCGGCGTGCGGCGGAGCATGATGTGCGCGGCTTGCGCGATGTGATGGGCGAGGCGCGGACGGGTTTGTTCAAGCGCGCGGCGTTCGAGGCGCATTTGGCGCGACTGGCGGGGGACCACCAGTTTAGCGGCCGCCCGTTTGCGCTTTCGGTGATGCGCGTGCTGCCGGCGCCGGGCAGCAATGATCCTTCCGACGCGGCATGGAAGCGCGGCTTCAATGAGATTGCGAGCCTGGCGGCGCGGCTGATGCGCGAAACCGATGCGGGCGCCACAATTGGGCGCGACGTGATCGCGGTGGCGTTAAGCGCGACGGATTTGAAGGGCGCCAAGCGCACGGGCGAGCGGATCGCGTCGGTGGCGGAATGCACGGCGTTTGCGGCGGGCGACAACGGTACGGGCCCGCTGGTGTTCGAGCAGAGCGCAGCGGAGCTGCAGCCCGGCGAAAGCGGCGCGAGTTTGCTGGCGCGCGCGATGCGGGCGCTCGATATGGATTTCGTGCCGGCAGAGACGGCCTAACTCGCCTTCTTCGTCGCCATGCGTGAGAGCGCGTCGAGCACGCCGCGGAGCGCTTTGAGGCGCTGGGTAGCTTCGGGCCAGCCGCCGGTGACGACGAGCTTGCCGTCCGGGCGCATTTTGAAATCGTCGGGATGTTCTTGGACGTAGCGCACGAGCGCCATTGGGTCCGGAAAGCCGATGTCGCGGAAGCTGAGCACAGCGCCCTTAGGCCCGGCGTCAAGCTTCGAGATTTGGCAGCGACGGCAAAGCGCTTTGAGCGCTGCGACCGCGATGAGTTGTTCGGCTTCGGCAGGCAGCGGGCCGAAGCGATCGATCAATTCGGCGGCGAAGGCTTCGCGTTCCTGGTCGCTGTCGAGTTCGGCCAAGCGGCGATAGAGCGCCAAGCGCACGGTGAGATCGGCGACGTAATCTTCCGGGATGAGCACGGAGGCGCCAACATTGATTTGCGGCGACCAGGACTTCTCGGAGAATTCCTCTTCGTCCCTGCCCTCGCGCAGCGCCTGCACGGCTTCTTCGAGCATGGATTGATAAAGTTCGACGCCGACCTCGCGGATGTGGCCCGATTGCTCTTCGCCCAAGAGATTGCCGCCGCCGCGCATGTCGAGATCGTGGCTGGCGAGGGTGAAGCCGGCGCCAAGACTGTCGAGCGACGAGAGAATTTTAAGACGCTTTTCGGCGCTGACCGTGAGCGTCTGTTCGGCGGCGGTGGTGAGATAGCCGTAGCCGCGCAGTTTGGCGCGGCCAACGCGGCCTCGAAGTTGGTAGAGCTGCGCCAGACCGAACATATCAGCGCGATAGACGATCAGCGTGTTGGCGCGCGGGATGTCGAGGCCGGATCTCGACGATTGACGTAGAGAGCAGCACGTCGAAGGCGCCATCGTAGAATTGCGTCATGATCTCATCGAGCGCGCTTGGCGGCATTTGGCCGTGAGCGACGGCAAAGGTTACTTCCGGCACGTTACGGCGCAGGAAGTCCGAGACTTCATCGAGATCGGAAATACGCGGGGCGACGAAGAAGCTTTGGCCGCCACGATATTTCTCGCGCAGCAGCGCTTCGCGGACAGTGACGTTGTCGAACGCGGTGACGTAGGTGCGCACCGCCAAGCGATCGATCGGCGGCGTGGTGATGAGGCTCATTTCGCGCACGCCGGCGAGTGCGAGTTGGAGCGTGCGCGGGATCGGCGTGGCCGAGAGTGTCAGCGCGTGAACTTCGGCGCGCAGATCCTTCATGCGCTCTTTGTGCTTCACGCCGAAATGCTGCTCTTCGTCGATAATCATCAGGCCAAGATCGGCGAATTTGATGGTCTTTGAGAGCAGCGCGTGCGTGCCGACGACGATTTCAATCGTACCGGCTTCGAGACCCGCTTTGGTTTCGTTGGCTTCTTTGGTGGTGACGAGGCGCGAAAGTTGGCGCACGCGGACCGGCAGGCCACGGAAGCGCTCGCTGAAGGTGCGGAAGTGCTGGCGGCACAACAACGTGGTGGGCGCCATGACGGCGACCTGCTTGCCGGTCATCGCCACCAGGAACGCGGCGCGGAGCGCAACTTCGGTTTTACCAAAACCAACATCGCCGCAGATCAGGCGATCCATTGGTTTGCCGGCGGCGAGATCGCCAACGACGTCATCGATGGCGCTGAGCTGATCGTCGGTCTCTTCGTATGGGAAGCGCGCGCAGAATTCGTCCCACAGGCCTTCGGGCGGCGAGAGCGGTTCGGCGGTGCGTGTGGCGCGCACGGCGGCGATGCGGAGCAATTCTTCCGCCATGTCGCGCAGACGCTGTTTGGCGCGGGCCTTGCGGCTTTGCCAGGCGACGCCGCCGAGCTTGTCGAGCTGCGCTTCGGCGTCCTCGGCGCCGTAGCGGCTGACGAGTTCGATGTTTTCGACCGGCAGGTAAAGCTTGTCTCCTCCTGCGTAGGTCAGGTCCAAGCAATCATGCGGCGCGCCGGCGACGTCGAGCGTTTTGAGGCCCTCATAGCGGCCGACGCCGTGGTCTTGGTGGACGATGAGGTCGCCTTGGCTCATGGCTGCGGCTTCGGCGATGAACGCAGAGGCCTTGCGACGCTTGCGGGGGCGCGCGAGGCGATCACCGAGAATGTCTTGCTCTGAGAGGAAGGCGAGCGTGTCGGTCTCAAAGCCATGTTCGAGCGGCAGCACGGCCAACGCGTGCGCGCCGCGCGGCAGTGACGAGGCGTGCGGCCAAGATTCCGAGCGCACTATTGTTTCGACGCCGTGATCGGCGAGCACGCCGCCTAGACGCTCCGCCGAGCCATCGGACCAAGCGGCGACGACGACGCGCTTGTGCGCTTTTGTGAGTGCGCCAACATGCTTGGCGGCGGCTTCGAAAATGTTGGTGTCGGCGGTCTGGCGCTCGGCGGCGAAATCGCGGCCAGGGCGGCCGCCGAGATCGAGCTTGTTCTTCGCGTCGGTGTCGAAATGCGTGAAGCGGCGCACGGCGCGGGCGCCGAGGGCGACGCTCAAGGCATCGTCGAAGAGATAGAGCAATTCTGGGTTTGGCGCGCGGAAGGCCGTGCCGCCGCGCGAGACGGGTGCGCCTTTGCGGGAGTCGAAATGGTCGCGCGCGGTTTCGACGCGCTCCTTCAGCGCCTCCTCCGCCAGGGCATCGAACGCCACCAGTGCGTCGAGGCCGACATAATCGAAGACGGTTTCAAGTATGTCGTAGAAGAACGGCAGCCATTGCTCGACGCCTTGGCGGCGGATGCGGGCGCTGACGCTGTCATAGAGCGTATCGCTGACCGTGCCGAAGCTCTGGCCGAAGCGCTTGCGGAAATGCAGCACGGATTGGTCGTCCAGCAGCACTTCGCTGACGGGCGTCAGCAGCGCTTCTTTGAGTTTCGCTTTCGAGATTTGCGTTTCGGGATCGAAGCTGCGGATGGCTTCTAGTTCGTCGCCGAAGAAATCGAAACGCAAGGGTTCTGCGGCGCCCGGCGGAAACACATCCATTAAGCCCCCGCGCACGGCGAACTCGCCAGGGGCGCGGACAGTGGAGGAACGCGAGTAGCCGTTGACGACGAGATAAGTCTCAAGATCCGCCATCGAGGTTTCAGAGCCGATCGTGGCGGCGAAGGTCGCGGCGTTGAGGCGCGCGCGTGGCGGCACGCGTTGGGCGATGGCGGACGCGGTGGCGATGACGAGCAGCGGCGGTTCGCCAGGCTTGCGGCGCGCGAGGGCCGCCAGAGCGGCGCAGCGTTGTGCGGCCACCGAGGCGGCCGGCGAAATGCGATCGTAAGGCAGCGTGTCCCAGGCCGGCAGGCGCAGCGTCGCTAATCCCGGTGTGAAGAAGCGTACAGCGGCTTCGAACGACGAGGCGCGGGTTTCGTCGCGGGCCACAAAGAGCGTAACCCCGCCACGCAGACGCGCGGCTTCGCCAAGCGCTGCCGCATCGATGCCTTCCGGCGCGCCGGACACCACCAACGCCTCCTTGGCCTTGGCGAGGGTCTCAACAAGGCGTGGGTTTAGGGCTGTCTCAGGCATCGTGGCGCGGAATGATCTCGGGTCGGAACGCGCGAGATCAGCGCGAGGGTTTGGGTATCGTATTCGGCCGGCGCCGGGGCCTGGTCGGTAATCCAGGCATAGACGTCCTGATCGGGCGCATCGAGCAAGCGCTCGAATTCGTCCACTTGCGTCTCGAGCAATGTCGCCAGATGACGGTCGGCAAAATTGCCTAGAATCAAGTCAATCTCGCGAAACCCTCGGCGCCAGGCGCGGAATTTCAACTTCTTGCGGCGGTCATCCATTGGGTGTCTGGGGCGAGAAAGAAGGCGGCTAAACCGGAGGGGGCCGCGCTATAACCCATATGGGCGGCTATGTCAGCGCCGTCGAGCTAAGGCGTATGAGCGACGTTTCACCCCCTGCCCTGACAGCACTTCTGGCGCCGGCGCGTTTGCCGAAGGGCGCGCGCAAGGACGCGCTTGGTCTGATCGCCAAGGTTGCGGGCGGCGGTTTGGTGCGCGATCTCGTGTTCCTGGCGCCGAACAGCGCGATCGATCGCAGGCTGCGTGTGCCGATCGGCGAGACGCAGGACGGCGATATCGCCACGATCGAGGCCGAAGTCGACGGCTACGCGCCCGCATATAAGAATTTGCCGCATCGCATTCGGCTGCGCGATGAGACGGGCTTTCTTTCGGTCGCATACTTTCGCGGCGCCAAGGAAATGTTCGAGCGCATGTGGCCGGTGGGCCAGAAGCGTTTGGTCAGCGGCACGGTGACGATTTACGACGGCATGCGCCAGATGCTGCATCCCGATCACGTGGTTGATCCTGATCGCGGCGAGGCGCCGCCGCCGGTGGAGCCGATCTATCCGCTGACACAAGGGCTCGCGGGGCGGACATTGTCGCGTACGATATTGGGCGCGCTCGACACGGTGCCGGAGGCGCCGGAATGGTTGGAGCCTTCGACTGTGAAGGCGCACGATTGGCCGGATTTCCGTACAGCGCTTGAACACATTCACCGGCCGACGTCGCCGGAAGATGTCGCGCCCGAGAGCGCGTTTCGTGCGCGGCTTGCCTATGACGAATTGTTTGCGCGGCAGTGCGCGTTGCGGCTGCGCCGCCAGCATCGGCGCAAGGAGCCAGGGCGCGCGGTGACGGGCGATGGGAGCTTGGCAAATAAGATCATTGAGAGCCTCCCTTCGCGCCCACGGGCGCGCAGCAGCGCTCGGTGAAGGAGATTTACGCCGATATGAGCGAGCCCGCGCCAATGCTGCGTCTGCTGCAGGGGGATGTGGGTTCGGGCAAGACTTTGGTGGCGGCGTTGGCGATGGCGCGGGCGGGGAAGCTGGGCTGCAGAGCGCGATGATGGCGCCCACGGATTTGTTGGCGCGTCAGCATGGCGTGACGCTTGCGCCCTTGCTGGACGCGGCTGGCATCTCGATGGCGGTGCTGACAGGACGCGACAAGCCGAAGGATCGCCGCGCGATCATGGAGAAGATGGCGGCAGGCGAGATTGCCGTCGTTGTCGGCACGCACGCGCTGTTTCAGGACGATGTGAGATTCAAAGATTTGGGGCTGATCGTGATCGATGAGCAACATCGTTTCGGCGTGTCGGATCGCATGCGCATGGTGGCGAAGGGCTTTGCGCCGCACGTTCTGGTGATGAGCGCCACGCCCATTCCGCGCACGCTGGCGCTCTCCATTCACGGCGACATGGATATTTCGATTCTGGATGAGAAGCCGCCAGGGCGTCAGCCGATCCGCACGGTGGCGATGCCATCGACGCGCGCCCACGAGATCATGGACGCGATCCGTGAGGCGGCGCAGCGTGGTGAGCGCGCCTATTGGGTGTGCCCGCTGATCGAGGAGAGCGAGGCGGTGGATCTGGCGGCTGTCGAGGATCGCTACGAGGAATTGAAGGCGCTGTTCGGCAAGGGCGTGGAGATCGTGCATGGGCGCATCTCCCCCACTGCACGCGAAGCTGCGATGGATCGGTTTCGCTCGGGCGAGTCGTTCATGATGGTGGCCACCACGGTGATCGAAGTGGGCGTCAACGTGCCGGAAGCAACGATCATGGTGATCGAACACGCGGAGCGCTTTGGTTTAGCGCAACTCCACCAGCTGCGCGGGCGCGTGGGCCGGGGCGATAGGCGCGGCTCATGCATCCTGCTTTGGAAGCCGCCGCTTGGCGTGGCCGCGAAGGAGCGCTTGGATACGTTGCGCCAAAACGACGACGGCTTCGCCATCGCGGAGACCGATTTCAAGATGCGCGGCGCGGGCGACGTGCTGGGCACGCAGCAATCGGGTTTGCCGCCGTTTCGCCTGGTCGCGCCCGAGGCGCATGCGGACATGCTGGGCGCGGCCGATAAGGAAGCGCGCCTCGCGATCGAGCGCGATCCGGACCTGAAAACCCCGCGCGGCCAAGCGGTACGCCTCGTGCTCAACATCTTTGGTTATGCCGACGCAGCCGAATTGGCGCGTTCCGGTTGATTTCCGCGCCCGCCCAGGCTTGATCCGCCCATGAGCCAGAACCCGCCCATCTCCGCCTATATCCGTACCAAGAACGAGGAGCGGATGATTGGCGATGTGATCCGCGCCGCACAAATGGTCGTATCCGAGGTCGTGCTCGTAGATTCCGGCTCCACCGACAAAACGATCGAGATCGCCGAGGGCCTGGGCGCGCGCGTGGTGCCTAGCGCGTGGCTGGGCGGGGGCAAGCAAAAACGCATTGGCGAAGACGCGTGCGTGCATGATTGGCTGCTCGATCTCGACGCCGATGAAATCGTAACGCCGGAACTGGCGGCCGAAATTCGCGAGGTGTTCGCCAAGGGTACGCCCGAAGTGGGTGCGTTTGAGATGATGATGGCGACAGCGCCGCCGATCAGCGGCGACTGGCGCGACTTCTATCTGGTCGACCGGCGAAAGCTCTATGATCGCCGCGCCGTGCGTCAGCCGGATCACCCCAATTGGGATCAGTTCAAAGTACCAGAAGGTGTTGCAGTCGGAAAACTCGACGGTCGCTTGCTGCACTATTCGTTCCGCGATCTCGCCCAGCTGGAAGAGAAGTTTAATCGCAATTCATCAGGCCGTGCGCGCGATACGAAGTTGAAGCCGTTCTGGCAGTGCGCGGTGCGCATGGTGCTGGCGCGGCCATTTTACTTCTTCAACCATTATGTCCTGCGCGGCATGTGGCGCGCGGGCTGGTACGGCTTTGCGATGGCGTCGATTGCGGCGCATGGGCGTTGGCTGAAAGACGCGAAGATGGTGGAAATCCATCTGCGCAATCGCGACGCGGCGCAGGATGACTGACGCGCCGGCGATCGTCTGGTTGCGGCAGGATTTGCGGCTGGGCGACAATCCAGCGCTCCGCGCCGCGATCGAGACGAAGCGGCCCATGGTTTTGCTCTATGTGCTTGACGACGAAACGGCGGGGCGTTGGCGCTTGGGCGGCGCGTCGCGTTGGTGGTTGCATAAGAGCTTGAGCGCGCTCGGCGCGGACATCGAGACGCGCGGCGCGCGCTTGGTGTTGCGCAAAGGTGCAGCGGCAAAGGTTTTGCCGAATCTGGTCAAAGAGATTGGCGCAGGCGCGGTGTTTTGGACCCGTTGCTATGAGCCATATGCGATCGCACGGGATAAGGCGCTGAAGGAAATACTCGGCGCGTCTGGCATTGAGGTGCAGAGCTTCAATGGCGCCCTGCTCAATGAGCCGTGGATTGTGAAGACGAAGACGGGTGAGCCGTACAAGGTGTTCACGCCCTATTGGCGCGCGGCGCAGCAATTGGGTGACCGACGCACGCCGGCGCCGACGCCGAAGAAGATCAATGGCTATACGGGCGATGTCGTGAGTGACGCGCTCGCGGATTGGAAGCTGCTGCCGACTAAGCCGAACTGGGCGACGGGGTTCGAGCCGGAATGGGCGCCCGGCGAAGCTGGCGCGCTGGCGGCGTTGCGCGTGTTCGCAGCGGACCGCTTGCGCGCGTACGCGGATGCGCGCGATCAGATGGGCGCGCATGGCACGTCGCGACTGTCGCCGCATCTGCATTTTGGTGAGATCTCGCCGGTGCAAGTGCGGGCCGCGATCGAGGGCGCTGCGCACGATACGCCAGCGCTTCAGCGCGGCGCGGACAAATTCATGGCCGAGATTGGTTGGCGTGAATTCTCGACCAATCTCCTCTTCCATTGGCCCACGCTGCCCGAAGCCAATTGGCGCGATAGTTTCGATGCATTTCCTTGGCGCGACGATGAAGAAGCGCTGCGCGCGTGGCGGCGTGGGCAGACAGGGTATCCGATCGTCGATGCAGCGATGCGCGAGCTTTGGCTTACCGGCACGATGCACAATCGTGCGCGCATGATCGCGGCGTCGTTTCTGATCAAGCATCTACTGATCGATTGGCGGCGCGGCGAGGATTGGTTCTGGGACACGCTTGTCGACGCGGATCTCGCCAACAATGCCGCGTCCTGGCAATGGGTGGCGGGCTCAGGCGCTGACGCCTCGCCCTATTTCCGCATCTTCAATCCGGTGACGCAGGGCGAGCGCTACGATGGGGATGGCGCCTATGTGCGCCGCTGGGTTCCCGAACTCGCGCGATTGCCGAACGACGTCCTGCATCGCCCCTGGGAGGCGGATGGCGTGACGCTGAAGGCCTCCGGCGTGGAACTGGGGCGCACCTATCCGCGTCCCTTGGTGGACCATGCCGCCGCCCGCGCTCGCGCCTTGGAAGCCTTCGCCAGCCTCAAATCCGAGGCCTGAGCCCGCGCGTAAGAGTTTCTGCGGCTTAACGCTGGAACTTTTATCCACAGACGGGATCACCTACATTGAAGCCTATGGACCATCTGCCTGCCTCCGCGCCGGCTCATTCGGCCCGCGCATCCGCCGCCACGATCCATCGTTTGAAGGCGCCCGCGCGCGCCAAGGCCGTGCTGCTGGCGCTGCTCAGCATCGAGGGCGGCGCGATCGATATGACCATGCCGACCGGCGAGACGCTGCGTTTTGGTGATGATGATCGCGCGCCGATCGCGATGCGGGTGAAGGATTATCGCTTCGCCAACCGGGTGCTGAAGAATGGCGACATCGGCTTTGCCGAGGCCTGGATGGCGCATGAATGGGAGACGTCCGATCTCTCGGCGCTGCTCACGTTGTTTGCGAACAATATCGAGCGCTTCAAGCGCGTGTTTGAAGGCGGTTTCTTCGGCAAGGCGATGAATTGGCTGCGCCACCTTTCGCGTGACAACACGCGCGAAGGGTCGCGGCGCAACATTTACGAGCACTACGACCTCGGAAATCGCTTCTATGAAGCATGGCTCGATCCTTCGATGACCTATTCCTCGGCGCGCTTTGACGCGACGGTGTCGGATTTGGAAGCCGGTCAGCGCGCGAAATATAAAGCGCTGGCGGAGCATTTGGATTTGAAGCCAGGCGACCACGTTTTGGAGATTGGCTGCGGCTGGGGCGGTTTTGCCGAGTTCGCGGCGCGTGAGTATGGCGCACGCGTCACCGGCATTACGATCAGCCAAGAGCAAATGGCGTACGCCAAGGCGCGGATGGAGCGCGCTGGGCTTTCTGATCGCGTTGATATTCGTATTCAGGATTATCGCGACGTCGAAGGCCAGTTCGACAAGGTGGCGTCTATCGAGATGTTCGAGGCCGTGGGAGAGCGACACTGGGCAACGTATTTCGGCAAGATCGCCGACGTGTTGAAGCCCGGCGGCCGCGCCGCACTTCAAATCATCACCATCAAGCACGATCTGTTCGATGCCTATCGTAAGCGTGCGGATTTCATTCAGCGCTACGTGTTTCCCGGGGGCATGCTGGCGAGTGTGGAGCGCCTGAAGGAAGAGACGGCGAATGCTGGTTTGGCGTGGCGCAAGGTGGAGGCCTTCGGCCAATCCTATGCGGTGACGCTGGCCGAATGGTCGCGTCGGTTTGAGGCCAAGTGGCAAGATATTCGAGCACTCGGCTTCGATGAGCGGTTCAAGCAACTCTGGCTGTTTTACCTCTCCTATTGCGAGGCCGGTTTCCGGACCGGGCGCACCGATGTGGTCCAACTGGAACTGGCGAAGCCCGCTTAAGCGCTTCTAATGGGCGGCTGTAGTTGAAGCCCCGGGCTGGGCGGAATAGCGTCCGGCCATGAGCACTGCCCCCGACCCCATCGTCTCCCCTGCCTGGCTGGCTGAGCGCCTTGAGGCGCCAGATATGCGCGTTGTGGACGCGACCTGGTTTCTCCCCGGCGACGAGCGCAACGCCAAGGCGCTCTATGAGGAGCGGCGCATCCCAGGTGCGGTGTTCTTCGACATCGACGAGATCTCGGACACAGACTCGCACCTGCCGCACATGCTGCCCAGCCCAGAGAAATTCGCATCGCGCATGCGGAAGCTCGGCATCGGCGATGGCGCGCGGGTCATTGTCTATGACAATCAGGGGCTCTTCTCGGCCGCGCGCGTGTGGTGGACATTCCGCGTCATGGGCCACGAAGACGTGTCCGTGCTCGATGGCGGCTTTCCGGCTTGGGAGCGCGGCGGCTTTCCGATAGATGGCCACCCGCCAGCGGCGCGCGCGGAGCGGCACTTCACGGCGCGCTATCGTGGCGACCTGGTGCGCGATGCATCGGACGTGCGCAAAGCCATCAACGACGCAAAGACGATCCTGGACGCCCGCCCTGCCCCGCGCTTTCGCGGCGAGACGCCAGAGCCGCGCGCAGGGCTAAAGAGCGGCCATATGCCGGGTGCGCGTTCGCTGCCGGCGGGCAGCTTGATCAATGAGAACGGCGCGTTGCGTTCAAAAGAAGAGCTGGAGAAGCTCTTCGCCGCGGCGGGCGCCGATACCTCGCAGCCGGCGATCTGCTCGTGCGGTTCGGGCGTGACGGCGGCGATTATCGCGTTGGCTTTGGCGCGGCTTGGGCATTGGGACGCTGCGATCTATGACGGCTCGTGGGCGGAATGGGGCGCGCTGCCGGATGCGCCGATCGCGACGGGTGCGTAATGGCTGGGAAAGATTTGGACTTATCGAAGCTGCGCGTTGAGACGCGCCTGGCGCGCGCTGGCCGCGACACGACACGTCACGACGGCGCGGTGAACCCTGCGATCCACCGGGCGACGACGTTGGTAATCGAAGACACCGCCGATCTCTACAACACGCCGAAGAAGACCTACGCGCTCGAAGGCATGGCGGTGCAGGACGCACTGAAAGATGCGCTGCTGGCGATCGAGGGTGGTGCTGCGGTGACATTGGCGCCGTCGGGCTTGGGCGCCTGTACGCTGGCGCTGCTGACGGTTGCGCGGGCGGGTGGTGAATTGCTGGTGGTGGATTCGGTCTATGGGCCGACGCGGCGCTTCTGCAACACAATGCTGCATCGCTTAGGCGTGCGCACGACGTTTTTCGATCCCCACATTGGCGGCGATATCGCCGGCCTGATCCACGAGAATACGTGTGGCGTGTTTTGGAATCGCCGGGCTCGATCACGTTTGAAGTGCAGGATGTGCCCGCGATCGCCGCGGCCGCGAAAGCGCGCGGCGTACCAACGATCCTCGATAATACCTGGTCGGCGGGGCTCTACTTTAAGCCGTTCGAGCATGGCATCGATCTCTCGGTGCAGGCGCTGACCAAGTATCAGGCCGGGCACGCGGACGCGTTCATGGGCGCGGTGCTGGCGGCGACGCCGCACATGGGCGAACGCGTGAAAGCGACGTACAAGCAATTGGGCTTGGGCGCCTCGCCCGATGATGCGTATCTCGTGCTGCGCGGCATGCGCTCTTTGAGCGTGCGCCTGGAGCGGCAAGCGGCATCTGGCATGCAGATCGCGCGTTGGCTGGAGACGCGGGACGAGGTGGCGCGTGTGATCCACCCGGCGTTGCCCTCACACCCCGATCATGCGCTATGGAAACGTGACTTTACGGGCGCTGCAGGCGTGTTCGGCGCGGTGCTAAAGCCTGTCGATGATGCGAAGCTCAAAAGATGCTGGAGAGCTATGCGCTCTTCTCGATGGGCTTCTCATGGGGCGGCTATGAGAGCCTGATCATTCCGTGCGATGACAACATCACGCGCACGGCCAAGCCCTGGAAGGCCGAAGGCCCGCTCATCCGTTTGTCGATTGGCTTGGAGCATCCCGACGATCTGATCGCGGATTTGACGCAAGGCTTCGCGCGCCTTTCGTAGCGGCGACCCTGGCGTGCTCAAACACACCACCGTCCGCTCAGAAGGCGGACGCGTAAGAGCTCGAGCGTCGTATTTGGTTTTTTCTAATCTCACTCAAATCATTGCCCGGATTTTACCCAAACACTGATTCTTGGACGCGCCAACCAAGCGCGTGCTGGCGATGTGTTCCCGGCTCTTGGCGGCGTTGTTGGGGAAATTGCGGGCGCCCAGCGCCACCGTGAAGCACCCCGGGTGCAGAATTGTGTCGACCGATTTTAGCGTGGCGACCCCAGCAGGACTCGAACCTGCAACCGCTCGCTTAGAAGGCGAGTGCTCTATCCGGTTGAGCTATGGGGCCACGAGGTGCTGTGTCTGGAGCAGGACCAAATCGAGCGCAAGCGCCGACCGTGCACGTGCGTTTGATAAGTGGGATGAGGATGAGGCGTCCCGTCTACGTGCGCATCTGGAAAATTGCCGCAGTCGCGCCTGCGCGAGCATCAATGCTGCGCGGGGCCGACAGCATCGCAAGCCAGCGTGTTTTGGATAGCCGAGCGTAAGCGAACGATCGACGCGCTAACGCGATACGCCTTATTACGCGCGCGTTATCGAAGCGCCTGGCGTCTGTGCACGACGGCTGCGGCGAGGCCCGCCAGCGCAAGAGCGGCGCCGAGCGCCAGCCAACTGATCTGGGGCTTGCGCGCCGCCTCGGCGACAGCGACGCCGATCAATCCCCAAACCACTGGCGGCAGATAAAACGGCGCAAGACTGCGCCATCCAATGAGACCGGTGATCGCGGCGACCGCGACAATGCCGATGGCCGCCCACAGCAGCGCGTTCTCAATAAAGCCCTCGGCTGTGAGCACAGTCAGGAGGTTGATCGCCGATGCGATCGTGAGCCAACCCGCAAGCAAAGCAAGCGGCGCCTCGATCAACCAGAACGCACTCGGTGTTGGCTGCGCCGGACGCTTCAAGAGAGGCGCTGTCAACGCGCCGGCGCTTGCGACAATGATAAGCACTGTCGCCCATTGCATGTCGTGCGCAGCGGCGATGAGCCAAAGCCCGCACCCGGTCATAGCCACCACGCTGGGCCAGCCAAAACGCTCAAGGCTCTCATGGTTTGGCGTGCGCGGCAGGGCCTGAAAGACCGCATAGAGCGCAAGCCCCAGATAGATGGGCCCCCAAGATCGCAAACGCATATTCCGCCGCCTTCAAGGTTCTGTCGCCATCGGCGGCGAAGTCCTCGGGGTTTTGGCCAAGCGCGCCAAAAGTTTGCGCAACCACGATGCCAATGGCGAACATCGCCGCAGCGAGGATCGCCAGCGTACGACCCACGGGATTATGCGCGCTGTCAGAACTGGCGTGCGACGTCGTCATGGTGACAAAACCGAAACCGAAGGAGGTGGTTCCCGTACGTGCAAAGTCTGCGGTCGGGGCAGCTGGTCAATCGGCGCGCTCTGTCTTGGCGCGCTTCAGCTCTTTCAGCAGCGCCTGCAGATCTATTGGTTTGGAGATAAGAGGGCTTGCCTGAAACACCGCCGGTTGCTGGCGCTTGGAGTAACCGGAAATCGCGACAAAGGGGACCTGGCGCTCCTGCAGTCGTCGCGCAATCGGCTCGGACGTCTCTGTCCCCAGATTGATGTCGAGGACCGCGATGCGTGGGAGGCGTTGCTGCAGCAAGCTGAAGGCCTGCGCGACCGATGCCGCGGGCCCCATGATCTCATAGCCGGCCGACTGCAAGGACTCGGCCAGATCATCCGCCAGCATCGCGTCGTCTTCGACAATGAGGACCGCGCCATGGCCATCCTCGGGCGCGCTGGTGGATCGATACCCGCTCCCTGCCCCCGTGACCGACGCGAGCGGACAATCCAATGTCCACTCGATGCCGTGTTCGGGAAAGTCGAGCGTTACTTTTCCCGCCAATTCCAATTGGACGAGAGTGCCGGCGACACGTTGACCGAATCCACGCCGGGTCGGCGCGACCACAATTGGCCCGCCGCGTTCAAGCCAGGACATCGAAAAGCGGGCGGCGATGTCTTTGTCGACAACGCACCACGATATTTCCACCACGCCATCCGCGTTCGATAGCGCGCCGTACTTGGCCGCGTTGGTCGCGAGCTCATGTATCGCCATTCCGAGCGCCTGCGAGGCTTTCGGCGCAACATCCAGACTGTCCCCGCGCAGAATGATCCTCTCTCCGACCAAATCCTCAAAATGAAGCAATTGGCTTTTGATGAGGTCGACGAGATCGGCGCCCTCCCACTCGGTTTGAACGAGAAGGTCCTGACTTGCCGCCAGGGCGCGGATGCGGGCGTCAAAGCGTTGCAGGAAATCGTCAGCGCCCGCGGCTGCTGTATGTTTGGCCACCGCGCCCACAAGCGCCAACATGTTCTTGGCGCGGTGGTTGACCTCGCGCATGAGCGTTTCGACTTTTTCCTGGTGCGCTTGGCGTTCGGTCAAATCATAGAAATGGCAGACAGCGCCCAGACGCCCATCGGGAAGCGTCATCCGCTCGATCTTCCAATCATAGGCCTCCACGGCATTGATGTCGGCGCGCAATTCCACCGTGCTTGCAGCATGGTAGGGCTCGCCGGTCGCCAATGTATGCTGAAACCGCTCAATCGCTTCGCTCGCAAACGGCTCGGGCCAGATCGTGCGCAATATCTCGGCGAAGTTTCGACCAATCAGCGGACGAACATTTTGGAACACCCCTGAGCACCTTCGCTGACCTGAACCAGGCGGAAATCTGCATCGATCGCGTAGACGCCAAACGGCGAGCGGTCGATGAGATCACGGAAGGTCTCGTTGGCGGCCCGTAATTGCTCTTCGATGCGTTTGCGATCGGTGATGTCGATCACCGAACCGATATAGCCCCGAAATTCACCGTCGGCTCCGATGCGCGGCGACGCCGCATCAATGCACCAATGGTAACGGCCGTCGGCCCCGCGCAATCGGTATTCGAGTGTGAAGGCGCCCTGGCGGGCATTGGCGTCTCTGAACGCTTCCTCTGACCAGGCCTTGTCGTCTGGGTGGGTGGCGTCCAGCCAACCGAGATCCCAAAGCCTCGCTTTGGCTCTGCCCCGTAAACTCGTACCAGCGCCGGCTCAGATACGTGCAGGCGCCGTCGGCCTCGGTCACCCAGATCATGACGGGCGAATTATCCGCCATGTCGCGAAAGCGCGCCTCGCTTTCCGCGAGCGCCGCGTCCTTGGCCAGGCGATCGGTCATATCATAGACGAAGACGAAAACGCCGCGCACTTGGCCGGCGCCGTCAAAGTCTGGAAGATAGGTGGCCTCCACGCGGCGCGGGCGCCCGCGCTTGAGCGGAATTTCCGCTTCGAACGTGACCCGCTCGCCGCGCAATGCTTCTTGCATGTGCGCCCGCACCGTCTCGTAGGCTTCTCCCAGAACCTCCGCCAACGAACGGCCGAGAATGTCGTCACTGCTCTGGCCGAACCAATCGGCGTAGGCCCGATTGGTGAAGCGATAGCGTTCATCCCCATCGACGTACGCTACAAGGGCGGGCAACGCGTCGGCCACCATGCGCAATTGCGCGGCTGCATTCTCGGCCTGCGCCACCAAGGCGGCGCGGTGTCCGGCCTGGTTGATCGCGGTCTGCACCCGCGCAATCAATTCACGCGCGACGAAGGGCTTGGTGATGTAATCATCGGCGCCCGCGCCCAGACCTTCAATCTGCGCCTCTTCACCTGTCCGCGCCGATAGCAAAATGATCGGAACAGCCGCAGTCGATGCATCCGCGCGCAGAACTCTGGAGAGGCCAATGCCGTCGAGACGCGGCATCATGACATCCGAAAGCACAAGCACCGGCTTGGTCTGGCGCACCGCTTCAAGCGCGGCTTGGCCGTCGCCAACCAGCACCACCTCATAACCCGCCTCATCCAGAAGCCGGGCGATGTAGGCGCGCATGTCGGCATTGTCGTCGGCGAGCACGATGCTTGGCCGCGGACGTGCGCCCTTCTCTAGCGCCTGCCCCGAGAGCGCTTGTTGGGAGCCATCCTCCTGCGGCAGCCAGCGCAGCGCCTCCTCAACAAACGCGCGCGCCGTGTGAGCACTCCCCGCACGTGGCGGCGCCTCTGGCCTTGACCGCTCCGACCGCGCCGGGATGCGCACGGTGAAGCTGGCGCCTTGCCCTTCAACGCTGGCGACATCGACCGTCCCGCCATGAAGGGCGGCAAGGTCGGCCACCAGCGCGAGCCCTATCCCCGTGCCTTCATGGGTGCGGCCTTGCTGATTCTCGATCCGATGAAAGCGCTCAAACACGCGCGGCAAATGCGCTTCGGGGATTCCGACGCCGGTGTCGGCGATGAGCAGTTGGATCTCATCATCCGCCTTCGACAGCGTCAGCGTCACGCCGCCTTCGAGCGTGAACTTGAAAGCGTTGGACAAAAGGTTGAGGACAATTTTCTCCCACATGTCGCGATCGACCGCGATCGGGGCATCGAAAGCTTCGACCTCCACACGCAGATAGAGTCCAGCTTTGTCGAAGGCGGAGCGAAAATTGGAGGCAAGCTCGGTCGTGAACGCGGCAATATCGGTGGGCTCGAACCTGGCCGTGGCGCGACCCGCCTCGGCGCGCGAGAAATCCAGCAGCGTGTTGACCAGGCGCAACAAGCGCATGCCGTTGCGATGCACCATTTCCAATTGCGCATCACCGCCCTGACGCAGCGAATCCTCGAGAGGACCAAGCATCAGCGTCAGCGGCGTGCGAAATTCGTGGCTAACATTGGAAAAAACGCTGTCTTGGCGCGGTCGATCTCGGCGAGCGCGGCCGCACGCATGCGCTCTTCTTCGTGGGCGTTGGCGTTGGCGATGGCTGAAGCAATCTGCGTCGCCACCGTTTCGGCGAAATCGCGATAAGCCGCGTCAAATCTCCGATACGGATTGATGCCCGCGACAAAAATCCCGGAAATGCCAGAATCTGTCTTCGCCAGCATCGGCGCCATGAACGCCTGGACAGGCGGCGTGGGCCAGACGCCGCGTGGCAGCCGCGCGCTCTCTTCCGGCGACAGCGCGATTGTGACGATCTCATCCGAAGCTAGCATTTGCGCCAGCTGCGGCTCTTGATCGATCTCAAGCACCTCGACCAGCAGGTCATGGTCCGCCGGGCTGCCGGCGACGCATTTCGCCCGGCGGCGCTGCGCGTCCAACATGCGAATAAGCGCGTAGGGAAAATCCTGGCGATTGTGTTCCAACACCTGCATGGCGATCTGACAGGCTTCGTCCACACTGCGCGCACGCGCCGTTTGCGCGCCAAGATCGCGGAGCGTCGCCACGCGCCGCTCGGCCACGACCCGCTCGGTCACCTCGGTGACCACGCACAGCATGCCGCGCACCGCGCCATCATCGTCGGCCAGCGGGCTGTAGGAAAAGGTGTGGTAGGTTTCTTCCTGGTACCCGCTGCGCTCCAGGAAGAGCAGCAGATCTTCATCCCAGGTCGCTTCGTTGCGTTCAAAAACGCTTTCAATGCGCGGGCCGATGTCGGGCCAAATTTCCACCCAGACTTTATCGGAGCGCGCGCCGATCGCCCATTCCTGCTTGATGCCGAGCGTTGGCGCGTAAGCATCGTTACAAAAGAACGTGAGCTCAGGCCCCCACGCCATCCACATAGCGAAGCGGGATTTGAGCATCATCCGCACGATGGTCTTCAGACTCGAAGGCCACTGCGCCGCAGGCCCCAAGGGCGTTGCCGACCAGTCAAGCGCGCGCATGCGCAGGGCGATGGGGCTCGTCCCGTCGAACGGTTCAGATCGCGCATCAACTGACTGGTCGCCCCACGACGCCATCGACGAAGAACTTCCCCAACAGGCCCAGTTTGGCCCTAAACGCCTCTGAGGAACGCCTTTGGGTTGAATTTGTTCCAGGACGCGCGGCGGCGAACGGCTCACGTGAAGCGGCGGCCAGCGCCAGTGCGCCAGGCGTTGGACGCTGCGCGCCCACTCTCTTCGTCCACGCCAAGAACGCTGACGTCGCGCGCCATCTGCGTGGCTCTGGCAAGGGTATCGTCAGGATATTCTACGATGTCGTCGTCGAGCGGCGGCGCCACTCGGCTAAAGCCACCACGCGGACGGGTCTGACGAGGCAGTGGTCAATAGGCACTGGACATTAGGGGTCAAGAGCGCGCTTGACGTACGCAACCTATTCCCCACGGCCCCATTGCCACTGGCCCTTTTAGTGCGACCAGGGTTCGCGTTTTCTGAAGGCGAAATTGTCGCCGTAGGCGCGCGGTTGGCGCTTGGCGTCCTCGGGTTCGATCACCTGGTGGGGGATCGCGTGCGTACGCGCGAACTCGATCGCGGCTTCCTTGGTGTCGAACGACATGCGCACTTGCCCGTTCGGATCGGCGCCGCTGATCCAGCCCATCAGCGCGTCAGGACGCGGCGCATTGGCCAACACGAATTCGAGAAGCCACTTCTTAGTGGCCGCCTTGCCTGATTGCATCGCGTTCTTCGCGGGCCGGTAAATCTTCGCCAGCATGTCTGCCCTCTTCTGCGCCGTGGCTACACAAAGCGGCCCAAAATGAAAAGGGCGGCCCTGGAGAGCCGCCCTTCAACAGCTTTGGCGTGGCGCCTCAGGCCATCGCGTCCTTGAGCGCCTTGCCCGGCTTGAAGCGGGCCTTGCGACCGGCAGGCACCTTCACTTCTTCGCCCGTCTGCGGATTGCGCGCTGTGCGCGCGGCGGTTTCTTTCACGTCGAACACGCCGAACGCCGGCAGGCGCACTTCGTTGCCAGACTTCAACGCATTGGTGAGCGCGTCGAACACAGCGTTGACCGCCTCTTCCGCTTTCAGCTTGGACTCACCCATGCGCTCGGCCACATCGGCGACCAATTCTGCTTTGTTCATTTTGAACCCCCTCACGACCGAGAAATTTGAAGCGCGTTGGCTAAGCCGATTCTGCTCGCCGCGCGCGCCCATACACCGACGCTAGGAGCATTTCGCACCCCTGCGCAAGCTTGTTGCGGTGCGAAAAATCCGTGAAAAGCCTACGAATCGCGGGCGAACACGCCCCCTAATGGGGGCGTGCGCCTTCGCGACCATCGCCGCCGCCATCGTTGCGGCGGGTCTCGGCGAGCTCGTCCTCTTCTGACCATTCGACCGGCGTCAGCGGGCGCGTGAGCGCGCGCTGGAGCACTTCGTCGACGGTCGAGACCGGCACGATCTCAAGGCCCTGCTTCACGTTCTCAGGGATGTCGGCGAGATCCTTCTCGTTTTCTTTCGGGATCAACACCAACTTCACGCCGCCACGCAGCGCCGCCAGCAGCTTTTCCTTCAAGCCGCCGATGGGGAGCACGCGACCACGCAAACTGATCTCGCCGGTCATGGCGATATCCTTGCGGATCGGATTGCCGGTGAGCACCGAGACAATGGCTGTCGCCATCGCCACGCCCGCCGAGGGACCATCCTTCGGGGTGGCGCCTTCCGGCACGTGGACGTGGATGTCGCGTGTGCGGAACACGGGCGGCTTCACACCGAAGTGCAGCGCCCGCGAGCGCACATAGGACGACGCGGCCGAGATCGATTCCTTCATCACATCGCGCAGATTGCCGGTGACGGTCATCGCGCCCTTACCGGGCATGGCGACCGCTTCGATCGTGAGGAGATCGCCGCCAACTTCCGTCCAGGCGAGGCCGGTGACGATGCCGACTTGGTCTTCAAGATCGGTTTCGCCGAAGCGATATTTCCAGACGCCAGCGTAATCCGGCAGATTTTCCGCAGTGATGTCGACCTTCTCTTTTGCTTTTGTTCGAGCTGACGCACCGCCTTGCGCGCGAGGTTGCCGATTTCGCGTTCGAGGGAGCGGACGCCGGCTTCACGCGTATAGCGGCGGATCAGATCGCGTAGCGCATCTTCGCTGACGCTGAACTCGGACTTCTTTAAGCCGTTGTTCTCGTACTGCTTGGGCAGCAAGTGACGCTTGGCGATCTCGAGCTTTTCATCCTCGGTGTAACCAGGGATGCGGATGATCTCCATGCGATCCAGCAAGGGCTGGGGCATGTTGAGGCTGTTGGCCGTGGTGATGAACAACACGTCCGAGAGATCGTAATCCACTTCGAGATAGTGGTCGTTGAACGTGCTGTTTTGTTCAGGGTCCAACACTTCGAGCAGAGCCGCCGCCGGATCGCCGCGATAATCGGCGCCGAGCTTGTCGATCTCGTCGAGCAGGAAGAGCGGATTGCTGCTCTTGGCCTTCTTCATCGACTGGATCACGCGGCCCGGCATAGAGCCAATATACGTGCGGCGGTGACCGCGGATTTCCGCTTCATCGCGCACGCCGCCAAGCGAAAGGCGCACAAAATCGCGGCCCGTCGCCTTGGCGATGGAACGGCCAAGCGAGGTTTTGCCGACGCCGGGCGGGCCGACGAGGCAGAGGATCGGGCCACGCAGCTTGTTGGTGCGCGCTTGCACGGCGAGATATTCGAGAATGCGATCCTTGACCTTCTCCAGGCCGAAATGGTCCTCATCGAGCACGGCTTGGGCGGCTTCGATGTCCTTCTTGATCTTCTTGCGCACGCCCCAGGGGAGTGAGAGCAGCCAATCGAGATAATTGCGCACGACCGTCGATTCCGCCGACATCGGCGACATCTGGCGCAGCTTCTTCATCTCAGCTTCGGCCTTCGCCTTGGCTTCCTTGGAGAGCTTGGTGCTCTTGATGCGCGCTTCGAGTTCGGCGATGTCCTCGCGGCCGTCTTCGCCGTCGCCCAGCTCGCGCTGGATCGCCTTCATCTGCTCGTTCAAATAATATTCGCGCTGCGTCTTCTCCATCTGACGCTTCACGCGGTTGCGGATCTTACGCTCGACCTGGAGCATGCCGATCTCGCCTTCGATCAGCTGCAAGATGCGCTCAAGGCGTTGCGGCACGTCGGCGAGTTCGAGTAGCGCTTGTTTGTCCGGGATCTTCACGCTGAGGTGGCCCGCGATCGAGTCAGCCAAGCGCGCCGGCTCCGTGATCGAGGTGATCGCCTGCGTGATCTCCGGTTGGACCTTGCGCGACAGCTTCACGTAATTGTCCCACTGATCCGTCACGGCGCGGGCGATGGCGCGCGCCTCGGGCGAATCTTCGTTACTTTCTTCAAGCGGCTCGATTTCGGCTTCGAAGAAGTCATCGTTGGCTTTGAAGCCGGTGATGCGCGCGCGATAGCCGCCTTCGACCAGTACACGCACCGTGCCGTCGGGCAGCTTCAGCAATTGCACCACGGTGGCGACCGTGCCGACCATGAAGATGCGATCCGTCGACGGCTCGTCTTCCGACGCATCCATCTGCGCGGCGAGCAGGATTTGTTTGTCCTTCTTCATGACTTCGTCGAGCGCGCGGACGGACTTCTCGCGACCCACAAAGAGCGGCGCGGCCATCTTCGGGTAAACGACGATGTCGCGCAGCGGCAGAACAGGAAGAACGCGGCTCTCAGCCATGATGTACTCCTTTGAGAGCGCCACGGTCTGTGCTCAGCCCCGCGACGCGCCCAGCGTTAACATATGAAAAGGTGGAGCCGTTCGGGCGCACCTTCAAGGGCGCCGAATGGCCTAGTATGTGGATGTGCGTGGTCGTTCCGCGTCCGAGCACGGAACCAAGGCATCACGTGTTCAAAATGCCTTCAGCTCAGCCAGCTGACTGGGCTCCCGCTGGACGCTCCGAGTGAATTTGCAGCGGCTTGGCGCGGCCTTCGACCACGTCAGCGGACACAACAACTTCCTCTACGGAACTCATTGTCGGCAGCTCGAACATGGTGTCGAGCAAAATGCCCTCGAGGATCGAGCGCAAACCACGCGCGCCCGTCTTGCGCTGAATCGCCTTGCGGGCGATCGCACTCAACGCGTCGGTCGGAAACGTGAGCTTCACGTTCTCCATCTCGAACATGCGTTGGTATTGCTTCACCAAAGCGTTCTTTGGTTCGGTGAGAATGGTGATGAGCGCGGGTTCATCGAGATCTTCAAGCGTTGCGAGCACCGGCAGGCGGCCGACAAATTCCGGGATCAGGCCGAATTTCAGCAGATCGTCCGGCTCGATTTCGCGCAGTATTTCACCGGTACGGCGATCTTCTTCGCTGCGCACTTTCGCGCCAAAGCCCATCGACGAGCCTCGCCCGCGCGCGCTGATGATCTTGTCGAGACCGGCGAATGCGCCGCCGCAAATGAAGAGGATGTTGGTCGTGTCGACTTGCAGGAATTCTTGCTGCGGATGCTTGCGGCCGCCTTGGGGAGGCACGGACGCAACCGTGCCTTCCATGATCTTCAGCAGCGCTTGTTGCACGCCCTCGCCCGACACGTCGCGCGTGATCGAGGGGTTGTCGGACTTGCGCGAGATCTTATCAACTTCGTCGATATAAACGATGCCGCGTTGCGCGCGCTCGACGTTGTAATCGGCGGCCTGCAGCAACTTCAGAATAATGTTTTCGACGTCTTCACCGACATAACCAGCTTCGGTGAGGGTCGTGGCGTCCGCCATCGTGAACGGCACGTCGATGATCCGCGCGAGCGTTTGCGCGAGCAGCGTCTTGCCGCAGCCCGTCGGGCCGATCAGCAAGATGTTCGACTTCGCGAGTTCGACGTCGGAATTCTTCGATGCGTGGTTGAGGCGCTTGTAGTGGTTGTGGACGGCGACCGACAGCACGCGCTTGGCGTAGTCTTGGCCGACGACGTAATCGTCCAGAACGCCCTTGATCTCTTTCGGGGAAGGCACGCCTTCCTTCGATTTCACCAGCGAGGTTTTGTGCTCCTCGCGAATGATGTCCATGCAGAGCTCGACGCATTCATCGCAGATGAACACCGTCGGGCCCGCAATAAGCTTGCGGACCTCGTGCTGGCTCTTGCCACAGAACGAGCAATAGAGAGTGTTCTTCGACTCTCCGCTGGCTGCGCCTTTGCTCATGCACGATCCTCTACGGGCGGGGTTTGCCCAATCTGTATATAGGAAAGCGGCGGCCTGATGGCCCCTGCCCCCACAGTCACAGATGGTTGACCACGATCCCTTTCAAAAAGGTTCACCAACTCAGCCACCCCGGCTGGGTCATACGACCATAGCAAGGATGGGGCCGCAAGCGGACCCGGCGCCAGCTATAGTCCGGATTCTACTACGAAATGCCACCTATTGGGGCTGATTTCGCACAATGACGGCAGCGCGTGTAGCCTTAATCGGGTTCGAAACGAGAACGACCGCCGTCCCTAAACGCGACTCAGGCGCCGTCCGGCAGTTCGCGGCGTTCGTAAACGCGATCGACGATGCCCCACGTCTTGGCTTCCTCCGCTGTGAGGAAGTGATCGCGATCGAGCGTCCGTTCCACCACCTCGTAGGGCTGGCCGGTGTGTTTGACGTAAATCTCGTTCAAACGGCGCTTGGTGTAGAGGATGTCCTCAGCGTGGCGCTCGATGTCCGAGGCCGGGCCGCGAAAGCCGCCTGAGGGCTGGTGGAGCATGACGCGGGCGTTCGGCAGGCAGATCCGCAGATCCTTCTGGCCGGCCGCGAGCAACAATGAGCCCATCGATGCGGCCAGACCCATGCAGACCGTGGAAACTGGGCTGCGGATGTATTGCATGGTGTCGTAAATCGCGAGGCCAGCGGTCACGTAGCCGCCCGGGCTGTTGATATACATGGAGATTTCGCGCTTCGGGTTCTCGGATTCCAAAAACAGAAGCTGCGCCGTGATCAGCGCGGCTTGAACGTCATCAATGCCGCCGCTGACGAAGATGATCCGCTCTTTGAGGAGACGGGAGAAAATGTCGTAGCGGGACGAACCACGGCTGGTGGTCTCCTCCACGCTCGGAATCACAATTCCCGTCATTCGTTCGATCGGATCGTACATGCTGTTCCTCGTGCGGGCATGAAGCCCCGGCGCGCTCCCGACTCATGCCGGTTGCGTTGGCCTCATATTTGACGCTCGAACGCGGGCTGCAAGCCCTCCCAACTGCGCGAGGCGTCGGGAGGCCGCTGCTTAACCCTTTTTCGTGACCGGAGCTTCGTCGTCGGCGAAGAGTTCTTCGCGGGTGACGGTCTCTTTCTTCACGTCGACGAGCTCGAGCACGTAATCCACAACCTTCTCTTCGTAAAGCGGCGCGCGGACCTGGGCGACCAGCTGCGGATTGCGCTGATATGCCTGGAAGATTTGCTGCTCTTGGCCTGGGAATTGACGAGCCTGCGCCGAGATCGCCTGCGCCACTTCCTGGTCGCTGACTTCAACCTTGTGGCGCTCGCCGATCTTGGCGAGCAACAGACCCAAGCGCACGCGGCGCTCGGCGATGGCGCGATACTCGCCCTTCAGCTCTTCGTCGCTCTTGCCTTCGTCGGTCGGGTCAAGACGGCCGGCTTTCTTGTCGGCTTCGACCTGGCGCCAGATTTGGTTGAACTCAGCTTCCACCATGCGCGGAGGCAGATCGAAGCTGTGTGCGGCGTCGAGCTTGTCGAACAGCGCACGTTTGGCTTTGGCGCGTGATTGCTGATTGTGTTCGCTTTCGATGCGCTCGCGCAGCGCGGCCTTCAGGGCGTTCAGACTTTCAAAGCCCAGTTGCGCCGCCCAAGCGTCGTCCGGGCGCCCTCTTTCGGCGCGCGCACGGTTTTGACCTTGGTTTCGAATTCGGCGGCTTTGCCCTTCAGATTTTCGGCCGGATAATCGTCCGGGAAATTGACCTTCAGCGTACGCTCGTCGCCAGCCTTGGCGCCAATCAGCTGTTCTTCAAAGCCCGGAATGAATTGGTTCGAACCGATCACAACTTGCGCGTCGTTGGCGGCGCCGCCGTCAAACGCTTCGCCATCGATGCGGCCAAGGAAATCGATCACAACAGCATCGCCGTCAGCGGCCGCGCCGTCCTTGTCCTCAAAGCCGCGATTGGCCTTGGCGATGGTGTCGAGTTGCTCTTCGACTTGTTCGTCCGCGACAGCCGTGGTTGGGCGCGTGATCGAAACGGTCTTCAGATCGACTGGCTCAAAGTCCGGCATGATTTCGAGCGAGAGTTCGAATTGAAGATCGGCCTTGCCGGCGACGACGTCATTGATGTCGCTCTTGAGATCGAGCGACGGCTCGGAGGCCGGCTTTGCGTTGACCTTTTCGAGGCTTTCGCGGGTCGAGTTCTGAACCGTCTCGTTGATGATGTCCTGCATCATCGACGGGCCGTACATTTTGCGGATGTGGGCTGACGGCACTTTGCCCGGACGGAAGCCGTTGAGGCGCACACGCGGCTGCACTTCGGCGATCTTGGCGTTTAGCTTTTGCTGCAATTCTGCCGCCGGAACGACGACATCGTAAACGCGCAGGAGACCTTCGGAACGGCGCTCGGTGAGCTGCATGATCTGGGCTTTCGACATTATGCTTGGGCCGCTGCAAATCCTTTGCCGGCGGCCGGATGTTCAGGAAAGGCGGGCTTATGGCATGCGGGATTTGGCGTGTCCACGCGTCGCGCGGGCCCACGCACAAGGCCAGTGGACGGCGCGCCCCTGCCCCCTAAGACCCCGGCCACGTGCGGACGTGGCGGAACTGGTAGACGCACTGGATTTAGGTTCCAGCGCCGCAAGGCGTGCGGGTTCGAGTCCCGCCGTCCGCACCAGCCTTCGTGCTATGCGCGTCGGCAAGCCGACGCCAAGGCAGAGGCGGCCTTGTGGCTTTAGCTTAATTCCAGCCGCTTGAAGACGCCTCAGCCGCAACTTCGTTGGTCGGCCGCGCGATCAGACCGCCCTGGGTGATGCGGACCTCATAGCGGCCCCCGTCAGCCATCGGCATGTAGGCGCCTGAGCCATAGAGCGTGTCCACGACCGGCAATTGCTGGCTATATTCGCGGGCCACGGGCCACAGATCGATGCCCGATTGGCGTTCTGGGCGGATGTCGAAGGCGCTACGCTCAGCCGTCAGCTCTTGTTGGGTATCTATGTACCGGCCGGAGAACCGATCTAGGCGATATTGCGCATTCAAGCCCAGCACATTGGCCCAGGGCTTCCACTTCAGAACGCGCGCTTCCATGCGCCATTCGTCGCCGTTGATCTCAAACGTGCGCGTGACGCCTTCGGGATTTTGCTCCGTCGGCGGCTCTACCACCGTCGCTTCAAAACGTTGCGGGGCGAGTTGGCGCGTCTCGATGGTTGCTACCGGGCGATCCCAGGTGAGACGCTGATAGGTCTGAATATTGAGGCCCAAGAGGCCCACGACCGCGCCGATCGCAAGGAAAACCGCGCCGCCGAGTACGCCGCGCCCGCCTTTGAATGGCCGGCCGCGGAACATCCAACCCAGGCCGCTCAACGCGATCGCCAAACCGATCACGGCGACGAAGCCCGGGATAATCCACCACCACCAAACCATGCTTGTCCCCTTTTGGCGCTGTCCCGCGCACAGGGTTAACCGAAAATGTGTGCCGGAAACAGGGCCGATCAAGCCCGCGCGGCGTCGGCGCCCGTTTCCTGCGCTAATAGCTTTAAAATAGACGGCAAAATCTCAGGCAGATCCTCTGCGATCAGGCCCGGACCAAGCGCTTGGCCGCACTTGCCGTGGAGCCAAGCGCCGGCGGCCGCGGCCGCGAACGAGCCCATACCCTGCCCGATCAGGCCGGCGATGAGGCCCGCAAGCACATCGCCTGAACCTGCGGTTGCGAGAAAGGGCGATCCGGTGGTGTTTATGACGGCGCGACCGTCCGGGTGCGCGATCAGGGTGTCGGGCCCTTTCAGAAGCACGATTGCGCCGGCGCGCGTAGCGGCTTTGCGCGCCGCGTCGATGCGGTCGTCATTGCTGAGGTCGGAAAACAGGCGTTTGAATTCGCCGAGATGGGGCGTGAGCACATCGCGCGGGTCGAGCTTGTGCTCGAGTGGCGCAAGCAAAGTCAGCGCATCCGCATCCAGCACGAACGGACAACGCTTCGGCGCGTTGAGCGCGGCGTTAAGATGCGTCTTGTACAATTCACCCAACCCGAACGCTGGGCCGATGACGAGACAATGCGCTTCGCTCGCAGCGTGTGTGTAATCTGCCGGGCTTTGAGCTTCACGCAGCATGATCGCTGTGAGGTGCGCGGCGTTCTCCGCCATAGCGTCGCTCGGACTGAGGATTGTGCAGAGCCCTGCCCCCACACGCAGTGCAGCGCGCCCAGACAAGCGTGCAGCGCCCGTGCGGCCGCGCCCCCGCTAGCCACGATAACATGACCGCGGGTGTGTTTGTGCGCGTCGACACTGGGCCAGGGAAAGCGCCATAGCGCGGACGAGTTCTCGAAAAGGCTTATGTTCTGGGCGGAAACGACGCGATCCGGAACGCCTATGTCCGCAACGACAATTTCTCCGCACCGTGCGCGTGATGTCGCGAAAACGTGTGCGGGCTTCTTTCGAACAAACGTCACGGTGAGCGCGGCGAGAAACGCAACATCATCAAGTGCGCCGCCAGTGTCTCCTTGGAGACCGCTGGGAACGTCAATCGCGACAACGCGCTCGCGCGGTAACGCGAGGGCCAAGCGTTTGGCTATGCCGTCCAATGGTCGAGAAAGACCTGCGCCGAAGAGCGCATCCACATAGAGCGACGCATCTGGGATCTCGCCGGTGAGAAGCCGCACCTCGCCCAACCAACGCGCCGCCGCGAGTGCGGCGTCGCCGTGCAACGCTTCGCGCGGAACGAGCGAATGCACCTGCACCGGCCAGCCAGCTTCGTGGAGCACGCGGGCCGCGACCCAACCGTCGCCGCCATTGTTGCCGGGTCCGCAGAGCGCAGCGACGGGCCGCGGATCAAATCGCGCCGCAATCGCTTGCGCCGCCGCACGCCCTGCATTCTCCATCAGCGTCAGCGTCGGCACGCCCGCTGCAGCGGCCGCGGCGTCGATGGCACGCATTTGGGCGACGGAGATGATTTCGCTGCTCAAGCCGGTCTTCTCGTTCCTGTGAATATTTCGGGTTGGAGCCGAGATTCTCTCGCCTCTTAGGTCTAGCAGCCTCTTCTATGGGCGCCGGCGCCTTTCTGACGGGCGCCGCTGTGGCGCCAGCGCCTCAGCGCTGTGTCGCGACTTTCCGAGTCAGGGCCTAGCGTCCAAGAGAACCGTACTTGAAGCGCGCGGAGTTGGGAGCGCCCACATGAAAAAGATCGAAGCCATAATCAAACCGTTCAAATTGGACGACGTCAAAGAAGCGCTGCAGGGGATAGGCCTGCAGGGCATGACCGTCGTGGAAGCTAAGGGCTTCGGTCGCCAAAAGGGCCACACCGAACTCTATCGCGGCGCCGAATACGTCGTCGACTTTCTGCCGAAACTAAAGATCGAACTCGTGGTCGGCGACGACCAGGTGGATGCGGCATTGGAGGCCATTCAAACCGCCGCCAAAACCGGCAAGATCGGCGACGGCAAGATTTTCGTGCTCGATGTGTTAAACGTCGTCCGCATCCGCACCGGCGAAACCGGCGCCGCGGCCGTTTAAGCGCGCCTCTCACGAAACCTGTTTGAGGGCCGCGCCGGACCGAGCCGCGCGCGGCCCTCTTTGCGACAACAATAACACTCGGTGGAGTATCCGATGTCTGACGAAATTCTGA
Source organism: Hyphomonadaceae bacterium JAD_PAG50586_4 (assembly GCA_023242925.1). GTDB lineage: Bacteria > Pseudomonadota > Alphaproteobacteria > Caulobacterales > Aquidulcibacteraceae > Vitreimonas. The sequence continues at coordinate 2,255,678 of CP096134.1, forward strand.
AGCTGATCAAGGACAAGGAAGTCCAATATGTTGATCTGCGCTTCAATGACCTTCGCGGGAAAATGCAACACGTCACCTTCGACGTGAGCATGATCGACAAAGATATTTTCACCGAAGGCACGATGTTCGACGGCTCTTCGATTTCCGGTTGGAAAGCGATCAACGAGTCCGACATGGTCATGCGCCCTGACCCAGCCGGCGCGCACATTGATCCGTTCTACCAGCAAACCACGCTGGCGATGTTCTGCGACATTCTGGAGCCTGGCACGCTGCAGCCCTATTCGCGTTGCCCGCGCGGCATCGCCAAGAAGGCCGAAGCCTACGTGAAATCATCTGGCGCCGGCGACACCGCATACGTAGGCCCTGAAGCTGAGTTCTTCGTGTTCGACGACGTGCGTTGGTCCACCGATCCGAACAACACGGGCTATTCGTTCGACTCCACGGAGCTGCCGTTCAACACGAACCGCGCTTATGAAGGCGGCAATCTCGGCCACCGTCCGGGCCCGAAGGGCGGCTACTTCCCGGTGCCGCCGATCGACAGCCTGCAGGACATGCGCGGCGAGATGCTCGAGATCATGGGGCAGCTCGGCATGCGCCCTGAAAAGCATCACCACGAAGTTGCGCCAGCCCAGCACGAACTTGGGCTCAAGTTCAACACGCTGGTCACGATGGCCGACAATATGAACTTGTATAAGTACATCATCCACCAAGTGGCGGCGTCGTACGGCAAGTCCGCGACCTTCATGCCGAAGCCCTATTTCAAGGACAACGGCTCGGGTATGCACGTGCATATGTCGATCTGGAAGGGCGGCGCCAACACGTTCGCCGGCGATCGTTACGCCGATCTCAGCGAAAACTGCCTCTTCTTCATCGGCGGCGTGATCAAGCACGCCAAGGCGATCAACGCGTTCGCGAACTCGACGACCAATTCGTACAAGCGTCTGGTGCCGGGCTACGAAGCCCCGGTGTTGCTCGCCTATTCGGCGCGCAACCGCTCAGCCTCGTGCCGTATTCCGCACGGCACCGGCGCGAAGGCCAAGCGCGTGGAAGTGCGCTTCCCCGACCCGGCCGGCAACATGTACCTAACATACACGGCGCTGCTCATGGCTGGCCTCGACGGCATCGCCAACAAGCTCCACCCGGGCGACCCGCTGGACAAGAACCTCTACGATCTGCCGCCGGAAGAGTTGAAGGACGTGCCGCACGTTGCAAGTTCGCTGCGCGAAGCGCTCACCTCACTCGATCGCGACCGCGACTTCCTCATGAAGGGCGGCGTCATGACCGACGATCTGATCGACGCGTACATCGACCTGAAGAAGGAAGAGCTCGATCGCTTCGAAACCCACCCGCACCCGGTGGAATTCGATATGTATTACAAAGCGTAATCGCCACGATCGGCCAGGAACACGAGCGGGCCGGAGAGCAATCTCCGGCCCGCGTTCTATTGCCGGCTCGTTGCGCCCGGACCGAATGCGAGCGCGCGGGTGTGTGCTTGATCGACCAACATGGGCGCCAAGCGTGCTTCAAGCGCGTTGGCGCGTTGGATGGCGTGCACGTCGCCAGCACGGCCTGCGGTGAGAAACCAGAACAGCGCTTCGGCTTCATTCACGCCAACCCCGCGGCCGTCCTCGTAGAGCACCGCGAGATTGTATTGGCTGTCGACAACGCCTTGTTCGGCGGCTTGACGAAACCAGCGGAAGGCGGCGGCGTCGTCGGCGGCTACACCTTCGCCGCGCGCGTAATAGACGCCGAGATCATGCATGGCCCGACTATCGCCAGCGCTGGCGGCGCGTTCAGTCCAGTCGCGTGCGAGCGCAAGATCGGTGGCGACGCCTTCGCCATGCTCATAGAGCTTCGCGAGTTGGTATTGCGCCGGCGGATAGCCGCCTTCGGCGACCGCGCGCAATTGGGTGAGACCGGTCTGCACTTCACCGCTTGCGAGCATTTGGAGTGACACTTGATATTGCTCGGCCGGTGAAAGCGGCGTGCGTGTTTCCGGCGCCATCGGCGCGCGTGTTGGCGTGGCGATTGTTGGCGTTGAAACTGGCGCCGGCGCGAGGGCTGCGGCCTCGCGTTGGACTTGCACGTACCAGAAACCCAAGCACAGCAGCATCACCACGCAAGCCAGCGCGCGGATCAGGCCTGGACGGGCGCGACGGACGTGTTTGGCCTGCGCGCGCGCGACATCGCTGATCCCAGCTTCGCGCGCTTTGGCGCGAGCTTCCTCTTCTTGCGACGGCGCGAGCTGTACGAGTTCGAGCGGCGCGGTTTCGCCTTTGAATGTGAACGGGCGCGCGCCTTCGACGGGGGCGATTTCAAGATTGGTTTGCGGCGCTTCGAACGGTGCGATCTCGATCGGCGCCAGTGCGGCGGCGAGGCGACGCTCTGGCGCCGGCGCCTCCGGCTGGGCCGCGACAGGCTCTGGCTTGACCACCGGGGCGGTCGCTTTCGCGACGCGCGATAATGGCTGGAGCGCACGCTTGCTGTGTTCGACGGGTGTGCGCCCCGTCAGCATGGTCGCGAGCGCGTCAATTGTGTTGGCGGCTTTGGAGCGCGGCGCACTTTGCGCAAGCGCTAGGCGCGCAACTTCGGCCACGCCGAACACTTCCGGTTCGAAGGCGAAGGTGGCGACGGGGCTGGTCTTCAGCGTTTCGGTGAAATCCTTGGCGGCGATCTCGGGGCGCTTGGCGACGCCTGTCATCGAGAGCACCACGAACGGCTCGGCCTCGGTGGCGCGCGCCGCGCGCAATACGTGCATGATGTGCTCGGCGTTGCGCAAGCTGGCGAGATCGGGGCTGGCGACGATGATGACGTCGTCGGCGGCCACGAGCGTTTGTTTTACCCAAGGGCTCCAGACATGCGGCACATCGAGCACGATCACGGGGCTCGTGCGGCGCACGCGGGCGATGAGATCGGACGCGGCTTCAGACGATGGCTCGAACAGCTTGTGCAGCGTCGCAGGCGCTGTGAGCATGTTGAGCTTGCCGGCGCTGAGCGCATGTTCGAGCTGCGTCGGCGCTTCGAGGATGTCCGCGGCGGAGACGGCGTCTTCCGTTGCACTGTTGAACGCCGCCCAGCCGAACGCGACATCAAGATCGAGCAACGCTGTGCCGACCTGTTGGCGTTCAGCCATCGTCCAAGCGAGATTGTAGGCGAGCGTTGAGGCGCCTACGCCGCCACGGGCGCCGACGACAGCGATCACACGTGAATTGTCCGCGTCCGCATAGAGCGTGCAGATGGCGCGCACGACGTCTTCGTCACCGATCGGCGGCACGATGTATTGGCTGACGCCGCGGAGCGCGAGGTCACGCAGCAGGGAAATGTCGTTCTCAGCGCCGAGCACGATGATGCGCGCGCCCTGCCCCAAGCACGGCGCCAGTCGGTCCAGGGCGGCCAGCAACGGATCACGCTTCAACGTGCTCTCGATGATGACGAGATCGGGCAAACATTCGTCGGCGTGGCGAACGGCAGCGTCCACGCCGCCGGGTTCGGAATAAATCTCCGCGCGCGCAAGACGGCGATCTGTGGCGATGCGAGCCAGCATGTCGCCCGTTTCGGCCCGATCCCAGCAAGCGAGCACGCTGATGGCGGGCGCTGGGCGCACCGGCGTTTCGCCTTCGACGCGCGGGTCGCGCGGAAACGACTGCGCCGCGCGGACATCCGTCAGCGGGCGATCGTTCGTGGTCAGCAGCAATTCAGTGCGTTCGGCGGCCCGCTCTTCGTTCAATGCTGGCAGCGGGTATTCGACCAGCGGCGGCTGGAAGCACTCATCGCTTTCGTCGGGGGCGTCGAATGGCGGCTCTTCATCGACAGTTTCGACCAAAAGCGCTTCAGTCCGGACGGGGCACGGGGCGTCATCCGCGCTTGCCGCATGGGTTTCAGGCGCCGCTTCGACATTGTGCTGAGCGACAGTGAGCGTAGGTGCTGTGACGGGCGCCACGAAGGCGAGCGCTTGCTCGTCGTCAAACTCGGGCGGGGCGTCGAAGTCGCTCATGTCCGGGGATCGAACGGCGGTTCGACATCTTCTACGGACTCGCTGACAAACGCGCTGTTCACCAAATCCGTGACGTCAACGCATTCGGGTGCGCCCTCAAGCAGCGCGCAGGTCGCGTCGTTCGCAGCCTGCTGCACAGCTGGCCGCATCAAGCGAGCGCGTGTTCGCGCCTTCTGTATGAGAGCTGTTTTAGCCAATGCCGCCCGCGCCCAATCGACAAGCTCCGCACGTCAAACGAGCGGAGCGCAGGGAACATTTAAGCACTGTGTCTTTGCAATCGCGTTAGGAAACGGGGCTAACCGGCGTTCACCAACAGACCGGGCCGGAGATCGCTCTCCGGCCCGAAATGCTGCTGCGCGACGGTGTTTAGAAGTTCACCGTACCGCCGAGCGAGATCGCATCGACATCTTCCTCGGTTTCCGTGCGCGTGTAGTCCGCGCGCAGACCGAAGCCGCTGCCGAGACGCCAGCCAAGCCCCGCGCCGTACGAGAAGCCGCCGTCATCGACGGCCGTGCCGCCGATATCGATCTGCTGATAACCGGCGCGGCCCAGGACTTCGAAGCCTGACGTGCCGATCGGCAGGACGCCGACGGCGTACGCGCCGTAAGCGCTATCAAGCTCCGCGCCGTCGTCGTCATCGACGCCGAGCGTGCCCTCGCCTTCCACGGCGAAGTTCGGATTGAGGCGATAACCCAGACGCCCCGTTACGCCGCCGACTTCTGCATTGTCGGTATCGTATTGGGTGTAGGCAGCACCTGCGTACCATTCTGCGTGCGCAACGGCCGGTAGAGCCATCATCGACGCTGCCGCGACCGCGGCCATAAGTGCAAATTTCTTCATGCTTGCTGCTCCTTCATCGAGCGGCCCCCGCATGCCGTTGACCGGGAGCGAACGGTCTCGGTGCGGCGATGTTTCGCCGGGAACTGACATTTCCCGAGTGAAATGAAGGCGCCGTGGCCCATATGCCACTTAATCCCCAGGCGGGGGCGGCGCGGGCGCGTTTACCTCTCGGATACCAAACCCCTATTGGGTGTAAGCCCACAGCCCAAGCATTGATGAACCGGCGCAAAGCGCCTTAAAGCGGACCTCATGGCGCAAGCGCAGAAGAAATCTCCGATGGCCAAAGACGACGATGGTAACCTTTGGGACGGCAATCTATTCGGCGACAATAGCCCGCCGCCGCCGGCCTCCAAGGATGGCTATACCGCAAAGGACATCGAAGTCCTTGAGGGCCTTGAGCCGGTGCGCAAGCGGCCGGGGATGTATATTGGCGGCGTCGATGAGCGGGCGCTGCATCACCTCTTTGCCGAAGTGCTCGACAATTCGATGGACGAAGCGGTCGCGGGGTTCGCGGATCGTATCGAAGTTGAGCTTGAGGCCGATGGCACTTTGCGTGTGACCGACAACGGGCGCGGCATGCCTGTCGATCCGCACCCGAAGTTTCCCAAGAAGTCCGCGCTCGAAATCATCATGACGGTGCTGCACGCGGGCGGCAAATTCTCGGGCAAAGTTTATCATACCTCCGGGGGCCTTCACGGCGTCGGCGTTTCGGTGGTCAACGCGCTTTCCGATAGGGTCGAGGTTGAAGTTGCGCGCGAGCGCAAACTCTATCGTCAGACCTTTTCGCGCGGCACGCCGACATCGAAGCTGGTTGAAGTAGGCCCCGCGCATAATCGCCGCGGCACGACTGTGCGTTTTCACCCGGACCCAGAGATCTTTGGCAAGGGCGCTGCGTTCAAGCCGGCGCGCCTCTTCCAGATGGCGCGTTCGAAGGCCTACCTGCAGCGCGGCACGCAAATCCGTTGGAAGTGCGCGCCAGAGCTGATCAAGGACGAGACGCCCGCCGAGACGATCCTGCATTTCCCGAACGGCCTCGGCGACTTTCTCGCCGAACTGACGAAGACAAAGCGCAGCGTCGTCAACGAAGCTTTCGCGGGTCGCACTGACAAGGATAGCCCGCACGGTCGTGTCGAATGGGCGATCACCTGGGTAAGCGACGGCTTCGGCGAAGCCGATGGTTTTATCCGCTCCTATTGCAACACGGTCTACACGCCAGACGGCGGCTTCCATGAGGCCGGCTTCCGCGCCGCGATCACCAAGGGGCTGCGCGCCTACGCTGAGCTGCGCAATAACAAGAAGGCGGCCCTCATCACACAGGAAGACGTGATGAATACCGGGGCCGGCTTGGTCTCGGTGTTCATTCGCGAACCGCAATTCGAGGGACAGACCAAAGGTCGCCTCGTCTCGACGGAAGCAGCGAAGATCGTTGAGCAAGCCGTGCGCGATCCGTTCGATCATTGGCTCGCGGCGAATACGCAGGACGCCAATCGCTTGATCGAATGGGCGATCCAGCAAGCTGAAGACCGCATGCGTCGGCGCAAGGAGAAGGAAGTCTCTCGCCAAAGCGCGACGCGGAAGCTGCGTCTGCCGGGCAAGCTCGCCGATTGCTCTCGCGCGGGCGAAAAGGACACCGAGATTTTCCTGGTTGAGGGCGACTCCGCCGGTGGTTCAGCCAAGCAAGCGCGCAATCGCGAGACGCAAGCGATCCTGCCTCTGCGCGGCAAGATTTTGAACGTGGCTTCCGCCGGCGCCGAGAAGATGAGCGGCAACCAGGAGCTAGCGGATTTGGCGCTGGCGCTGGGCGTGCAGATGGGCGCAAAGTTTAAGGTCGAGGATCTGCGTTACGAGCGCATCGTCATCATGACCGACGCCGATGTCGATGGCGCACACATCGCCTCATTGTTGATCACGTTCTTCCATAAGCAGATGCCGGCGCTCATTCGCGAAGGCCGGCTCTATCTGGCGATGCCGCCGCTTTATCGCGTCACGGCCGGCAAAGAGAGCATCTATGCGCGCGACGATGCGCACAAAGAGGCGCTGCTCAATGGCGAGTTCAAAGGCCGCAAGGTCGAGATCAGCCGCTTCAAGGGCCTCGGTGAAATGATGCCGGCGGATTTGAAAGACACGACCATGAACCCGCACACACGCACGCTCGCGCGCGTGGTGCTGAACGAAGACGGCCTGCCGGACTTTGAGAATCTGGTCGAAACGCTGATGGGCAAGAAAGCCGAGAAGCGGTTTGATTATATTCAGGCGAACGCAAAGTTCGTGGCGGAAGAGATTGACGTTTAATCTCCTCAAGCGCGCCAGCTTGGCTCCCTTGCTAAGCATAGCGGGAGCAGCTTGCGCACCGCATGAAATTCACACGCCGCCGCCATTCAACGGGTGTCCGACGTCGTAAATTATCCTGCCGTTCGACCAGGGAGCCGTGGCCGTTGCCGACACCGAGGCGTTCGGTTCAACCCGCCGCTCGGGCGCCTGTGGATCGGCTTTACCGAGTTCTCCTCATTTTCACCCCGGACGAACCGGCGAACCTTAGCGCCCCCCGATCAGACGCGATCCGGGCAGGCCTCTTGAGCGGGGAGGCGATCCCGCCACAATCCACGCAGGAGCTTTGTCCAGCGTCGAGCATGGCTGTTGTGACCCGTGTTTTTCATCGATCAGCCCGCCGACCGGCGACCCGACGCCCAGTGCCGGCAACCGCCACAACATTGACTTTTCCACAAAATCCGCCCATGTGCGGGGCGTCCGTTGTGCGCGCCTCTAGGGCGTGCTCGCCCTTGCTGAACGCCCCCGTCTGATCCGCAGACGATGCCGGCTGGAAGCGCCAACCTGAAACGGCCCTGCTCTCTCGTCCTAAATGCGAGGTGCGGCGCCTCTAGTGAGATTGAATGACATCTGAAAATACCGCGTCCCTCGACGCAGAAACTGCCGCTGCCCCACAAATCACCTTCGACGATCTGGGACTTTCCGAAGCCACGCTGCGCGCGGTCAAGGAAGGCGGCTACAACACGCCCACCCCCATCCAGGCGGCCGCCATCCCCGAAGTGCTGAAGGGCCGTGACGTTCTGGGCATCGCCCAAACCGGCACCGGCAAGACCGCCAGCTTCACGCTGCCGATGATCGACATTCTGGCCTCGGGCCGCTCGCGCGCCCGCATGCCGCGCACTTTGATCCTGGAGCCGACGCGCGAACTCGCAGCCCAAGTCGCCGAAGCGTTCGACAAATACGGCAAGTATCAAAAGCTGACCAAGGCGCTGCTGATCGGCGGCGTCTCGTTCGGCGATCAGGACGCCCTGCTCGCGCGCGGCGTCGATGTGCTGATCGCGACACCTGGCCGGCTGCTCGACCATTTTGAGCGCGGCAAGCTGCTGCTCAACGGCGTGCAAGTGATGGTGGTCGACGAAGCTGACCGCATGCTGGACATGGGCTTCATCCCGGACATCGAGCGCATTTTCAAGCTGACGCCGTTCACGCGCCAGACGCTCTTCTTCTCGGCGACCATGCCGCCGGAAATCACGCGGCTGACGGAAGCGTTTCTCTCGAACCCCAAGCGCATCGAAGCCTCACGGCCCGCAACCACCGCCAACACGATCACGCAACGCGTCATCATGCTGCCGGGCAACGATCCGCGCACGCGCCGCGCCGCTTTGCGCGCCGTGATCAATGCGTCCGAGATCAAGAACGCGATCGTCTTTTGCAATCGCAAGACCGACGTGGATGTCGTCGCGCAATCGCTGAAGCGCCACGGTTATGACGCCTCGCCGATCCACGGCGATCTCGATCAAAGCCTGCGCACCAAGACGCTGGATCGCTTCCGCTCGGGCGAGCTGAAAATACTCGTGGCTTCCGACGTCGCCGCGCGCGGCTTGGACGTCCCGGACGTCAGCCACGTGTTCAATTATGAGCCCTCGCGCAGCCCGGACGATTACGTCCATCGCATCGGCCGTACCGGCCGCGCTGGCCGCGAAGGGGCATCATTCACGCTTGTGGGGCCGGGAGATTCCAAAAGCCTGGCGCAGATCGAAGCCTTGATCGGCAAGCCGATTGAGAAAGCCGTGATTGAAGGCATGCCGGAAGCGGCGATCGGCGATCCAAGCGATCGCGGGGGCCGCGGCCGTCGCGCCGAAGAGCTGAAGAAAGAGCATTCGAAACGCTTGTCGGAAAAGAAGCAGCGCTATGTGAAGCGCGACGGCGAACGCCCGACTGCGTCGATGGAGCCGGTCGAGCAAACCGAGGCGCCTTCACCGGAAGAGCGCGCTGAGCGTAAGCCGCGCAGCGAACCGCGCCGTGAACGACGCGCCGAAGCGCCGCCGCGTCGCGAACAAGAGCGCCGCCCGCCCCGCGAGGAACGCAGCGCCGGCGACGTGCAAGGCTTCGGCGATAATTTGCCGGCGTTTTTGAAGAAGAAATAAACGGAGCGCGGGTCTTTAGACCCGCGCCTTCGTCTCGATTGGAAGAATCGCAGGTCTGAAGACCCGCGCTCCAATTACGCCTTGATCCGTCCCTCAACCTGCTTCTTGAACGTCGCGCCGTAGGGCGGACGCATCATTGCGAGCAGCTCGCCGGAGATTTGGCGATAGACCGCCTTCTCGTGGCTGAATTCCAAGAAGCCGCGATGGCCGTGATAGGCGCCCATACCTGAAGGGCCGACGCCGCCAAACGGCAGATCCTGCATCGTCACGTGGAAGATCACGTCATTGATGGTGACGCCGCCCGAATGCGTCCGGTTGAGCAGCGCCTCACTCTCGGTCGCGTCCTCGCCGAAATAATAGAGCGCCAGCGGACGTGGGCGCGCGTTGATTTCGGCAATGGCGTCGTCGAGACCAGCATAGGTGCGCACCGGCAACACCGGGCCGAAGATTTCTTCCTGCATGACGTTCATATCGTCGGTGGCGCCGAGAATGAGCGTGGGCGGGATTTTACGATGCTCTTGCTGGGTGAAATCCTCGCCGGCCGGATTGATTTCAACAATCTGCGCGCCCTTGGCTTTCGCGTCCTCAATCAGCCCGCGCACGCGGTCGTAATGGCGCTGATTAATCATCGAGGTGTAGTCGCCATTGTCCTTGATGCTCGGATACATCTTGGCGACGGCGCGCTTGGTCTCATCCACGAAGCCGGCCACGCTTTCGCTGGGCGCGATCACGTAATCGGGCGCGAGGCAGATTTGGCCGGCGTTCATGGTCTTGCCGGTCATCACGCGCGCGGCGGTTTTGGCGAGATCGGCGCTGCGGCCGATGACGACGGGCGACTTGCCGCCGAGTTCGAGCGTCACCGGCACGAGATTTTCGGCGGCGGCGCGCATCACGTGCTTGGCCACTGAGGTGGCGCCAGTGAAGATCAGATGGTCGAACGCCAGGCTTGAGAACGCCGCGCCGACTTCGGCGCCGCCAGGGATCACGGCGATTTCGTCTTCATCGAAATAGAGATCGATCGTGCGCGCCATCAGCGCTGAGGTGGCGGGCGTGAATTCGGACGGCTTCAGCATGATGCGGTTGCCCGCCGCGAACGCGCCCGCGATGGCGTCGAACGACAATTGCACCGGGAAATTCCAGGGCGAGATGATGCCGACGACGCCTTTGGGTTGGTAGCGCACCTCGGCCTTCGCCCCAAACAGCGCCAGCGCTGACGGCGTCACTTTGCGCTTTTGCGTCTTCATCCACTTGTCGAGGCTTTCGCGCGCTTCTTTCAGCGGGCCGATGGCGCCGGCAATGTCGGTCAGCCGCGTCATATCGCGCGAGCGATTGCCGAAATCGGCATTCATTGCCTCGACGAAATCATTTTGGTGCGTGATCAGCAGATCAATACAACGTGTCAGGCGATCCTTTCTGAGACGCGCGTCAGGCGCGCCCTTGCTGATCACAAGGCGTTTTTGCAGCTCAAGCACCGCCTGCATGCGCGCTTTGCTTTCCTCGATGGACGGATCGACTGGCTTATTCACGCAAACCTCCCGAATGACTTTCCGACCACTTTACCGGTACGACGTTGCGTAAGGGCAATTACCAATTTTAACGAAAGCGACCGTGGCATTTACCACTCGCTCATACCCTGCCCCGTAGCGTCCGACAGTGACAGCAGATTCTCGGAACTGACCCGCGTGACAGATCAAAGCGTATTGATGCAAGGGCCAGGCGGCCAAACGGTCGCGCAAGAGACGCTCGATCTCATGCGGCTGCACGGGGTGCCGGCGACCGGGCAGAATTATGAAGTTTGGCTGTCGTACAGGCTTGCCCGCAATCGCCAACTTCGCGAAGCGATTGATGCGCGTATCGCCACCGGCGAAGGCTTCTCGCAGCAATTCAATGCCGAGACCTACGAGCATTTCTTCACCGGCCTCGGCGCGTCGGCGCAAATCGTTCTGGCTGGAGAAAAGATCGCGCGTGACCTGAACCAGGTCGTCGATTTTCTGAAGCAAACCGAAGAAAAGAGCGGCGATTACGGGCGTACGCTCGAAAGCGCCGCCAGCGACCTCACACGTGGCCTTGGCGCTGAACAAGTGCGCCAATTGGTTGCGAGCCTGTCTGCGGCGACGTTGGACATGGCCAACCACAACAGCATTCTGACCGAGCAATTGCAGCGCTCGTCGCGCGAGATCGAGACGCTGCGCACGAGTTTGGAATCTGTCCGCGTTGAATCGCTGACCGATAGCCTCACGGGTCTTGCCAATCGTCGCATGTTTGATGAGACGCTGCGGATGCGCCTGGAAGAAGCACGGGCGCAGCGCACCGAACTTTGCCTGCTGCTCTGCGACATCGACCATTTCAAGCGCTTCAACGACACCTGGGGCCACCACACCGGTGACCAGATCCTACGCTTCTTGGCCAGCGCGCTGCAGGCGCATGCGCGCCCGGACTTCCTCGTCGCTCGTCATGGCGGCGAAGAATTCGCGGTCGTCATGCCGCGCGTGAGCCCGCGTGTCGCCGCGCAGACGGCCGAAGCGTTGCGTGCAGCGATCCAAGCCAAACGTCTACGCCGCCGCTCGACCAATGAGGACCTGGGACAAGTGACAGTGTCGCTGGGCATTGCGCGCTTGCAGCCGGGCGATACGCCGCAAGGCTTGATCGAACGGGCTGACGCTTGCCTCTACGCCTCCAAGCGCAACGGCCGCAATCAGGTCACCACGGACGCCACGCCCGTCCTTTACGTTGCGTAGCGCTTTCCAAGCCAGGAATTGCCGATAGCATCGCCTCCAAACGAGGAGGAATGCGATGGCGTACGCCCAAGTCAAATACACGCTCGAGGGCAGCGTTGCCGTAATCACGCTGAATGATCCAGCGACATTGAATGCCGCGAGCACGGCCTTGGTGTCGGAGCTTGCGCAAGCCGTGAAGCGGGCTGAAGGCGAAGCGCGCGCTGTGGTGCTCACCGGCGAAGGCCGTGGCTTTTCGTCCGGCGCAAAACTTGGCGGCGATCGCCCGCCGATCGGCGAGGACGGCAAGATCGATATCGGGCTCGCGCTGACGGAGGTCTATAACCCCTTCATGACGCAGCTGCGCGATCTGGCGATGCCGCTGGTGACGGCGGTGAACGGCGCTGCGGCTGGCGTCGGCTGTTCGATCGCTTTGATGGGCGACATGATCCTTGCGGGTGAGAGCGCGTATTTCCTGCAAGCCTTCCGCCGCATCGGCTTGGTGCCAGATGGCGGCGCAACCTATCAGCTGCCGCGCATGATCGGGCGCGCACGCGCGATGGAAATGATGTTGCTGGGTGAGAAATTGCCGGCGGCGAAAGCGCTCGAATGGGGCTTGATCAATCGTGTGTTGCCGGATGCTGAATTGTTGCCTGCCGCACTGAAGCTCGCGACTGAGCTTGGCGAGGGTCCAACGAAAACACTCGCCGCCATTCGCAAGCTTGCCTGGCAATCGCTCGACCACGATTGGGAAGAGCAATTGGCGGCCGAGCGCTGGTCGCAACGCGATATGGGGCGCAATTCTGATTTCACGGAAGGCGTGACGGCCTTCCTGCAAAAGCGGCCAGCGAAATTCACGGGCGCCTAGGCCTTGCGCTTCTTCTTCGGTTTGATTTTGGCCGTCGCCTTTGCCTTGGCGACGGCCAATGCTTTCTTGGCCCATGCGGACGCAAGTTCCGGATCATCCAGTGCGGCTTCGGGCAAGCGCCAATAACTCATTTCCACGCTTTCGCCGGCGCGCGGGCCCTTGCTGGGCGTCCAGACGAAAGGACCGCTCCGCTCTTTCGTGAGTTCCCCTTTCAGCGTGTCGTCGGTTTTGATGTAGATGGTCTCATCGGCGAGCAGCGCGAACATCAGGCCGTCCGCGTAAGCACCTGCGCCGCCGAACATGCGTTTGATTTGGACGTCGCCTAAGCCTGCAAACAGCTCCCGCACGAATTCGTGGAAGCTATTGCTCATCGGCGCTTACGCTTCTTCGGTCGCCGGCACGATGGTGACGCTTTCGCCGCAACCGCAGGCGTCGGTTTGGTTCGGATTGCGGAAGACGAATTTCGAGGCGAGCCGCGTCGTCTCGTAATCGATCTCAGAGCCCAGCAGGAAGAGCACGGCGTCGGCCTTCACCAGGATGCGCACGCCCTTGTCTTCGACGAGCTCGTCGAATTGTTCGGGCGCTTCGGCGTACTCGAGTTTGTATTCCATGCCGGCGCAGCCGCCGTTCACAACGCCCACGCGCAGATAGGGCTTGTCGCCCTTGGCAATGATCTCTTGCACGCGCGCGGCGGCGGCGTCTGAGAGCGTTACGATCTTGGGGCGGGGTCTGCGGCTCATGGGGTCACAACATATTCAATTCGAGTTTGGCTTCGTCGCTCATGCGCGCGGGCGTCCACGGCGGATCGAACACAAGGTTCACGCGCGCTGATTTCACGCCCGCCACCTTACGCGCCGCCGATTCCACCCATCCGGGCATTTCTCCAGCAACCGGGCAGCCGGGGGCGGTCAACGTCATCTCGATATCGACATGGGCGTCATCGTTGATGTCGACTTTGTAGATCAGGCCGAGTTCGTAGATGTCGACCGGGATTTCCGGGTCGAACACGGTTTTGAACTGCGTCACCAAATCATCGGTGATGCGGTCCAATTCTGCCTGCGGCAGCGCCGTGGTGGAGGTTTCGCCGTCCATCATCCTAACCCAGAAGCTTGCGCGCTTTGTGGAGCGCTTCAATTAACGCATCGACTTCCTCAAGCCGATTATAGCACGCAAAGCTCGCCCGCGCGGTGGCGGTGACGCCGAGGCGCGTCATCAAAGGCTGCGCACAATGGTGGCCGGCGCGTACCGCGACACCCTGACGATCGAGGATCTGCGCTACATCATGTGGGTGCGCGCCCTCGACGGAAAAAGCCACGATGGCGCCTTTGTCAGCCGCGGCGCCGTGCAATTTCACCCAATTGAGTTCCCGCAGGCCGGCCATAGCGCGATCGCGGAGCGCTGCTTCATGCGCCTCGATAGCGACGCGGTCCTGCGCTTCCCACCATTCGATCGCCGCATGCAAGCCGATGGCTTCGAGGATCGGCGGCGTGCCGGCTTCGAAGCGATGTGGCGGCTCATTGTAGGTGACGCGGCCCTGCTCGACGATGTCGATCATCTCGCCGCCGCCCTCGAACGGCGGCAGCGCTTCCAGACGCTCCATCTTGCCATAGAGCGCGCCGATGCCGGTGGGGCCATAAAGCTTGTGGCCGGTGAAAGCGTAAAAATCGACGTCGAGCGCCTGCACATCGACGTGTGCGTGAACGACGGCTTGGCAGCCATCGAGCAGAACCGGCACGCCCTTGGCGTGGGCAATGCGCACGATTTCCGCAGCCGGCGTCTTCGCGCCCAGCACGTTCGACATATGCGTGAGCGCAACCATCTTGGTGCGCGGGCCGATCAGCGCGTCCAGTGCCGCCAGATCAACGCCGCCGTCATCGTCGATATCGAGCCATTTGAGCACCGCGCCTTTTCGCTCGCGCAGAAAATGCCACGGCACGATATTGGCGTGGTGCTCCATGACAGAGACGACAATCTCGTCGCCCGCTTTGATGTCCAGGCCAGCGGCGACGATGTTAATCGCTTGCGTGCCGCTCTTGGTGAAGACGATGTTTTGCGGGCTTGGCGCATTGATGAGGCGCGCGATGGCGGCGCGCGCAGCTTCAAACGCTTCGGTGGTCTCGTTGGCGAGCGCGTGCAGGCCGCGATGGACGTTGGCGTAGGAGCCGCGCATAGCGCCGGCCATCGCTTCGATCACCGCTTCCGGCTTTTGCGCGCTGGCGGCGCTGTCGAGATAGACGAGCGGGCGGCCGTTCACTGCCCGACCGAGGATCGGAAATTCGGCGCGGATGGATTCAACGTCGAACGGGCGTTTGATCAAAGGCGCGTTCATGCGGCGGCTCCCGCGAGCCAGGCGCGGATGCGGCCGACCAATTCGTCGTGCAGCTCTTGGGGCAGGCCGGTGGGGATCGCCTCGACCAGGAAACTCTCGATCAGCAGCGCGCGCGCTTCCGCTTCCGGCACACCGCGCGAACGCATATAGAAGAGCGCGCGCTCGTCTAAACCTCCGGCCGTGTTGCCGTGCGCACATTGCACGTCGTCGGCGTAGATCATGAGTTCGGGCTTGGCGAAAATTTCCGCGCCCTCTTCCAGCAACATGCCGTGGTGATATTGGCGCGCATCCGTCTTCTGCGCGCCTTTGGCGACGACGATCTTGCCCTGAAACACACCGCGCCCGCCCTTGCGGGCGACGCCCTTGATGAGCTGGCGGGTTTCGCCTTGAGCGACGTGGTGATTGATGACGGAAGTAAGGTCGGCGTGGCGACCGGCGCCAGTCATGTAAACGCCGTTCAGCTCGACCCGGGCGCCTTCGCCCTCGACATCGACGAGGGTCTCTAGACGGGCCAGTTTGCCGCCTTCGGCCAGCGTGAATTGGCGCAGCGTAGCGCCCTTCTCCAGACGCACGCGCGCCATTGCGAGCGGGGTCGCCGCGCCAGTCTGAACCACAACGCGGGTCAAGATCGCACCTTCAGCGACCGTGAACTCAAACGAGCGTGCGTCGAGATGGGTTTCATCATCCATCCGTTCAACGACCAGTCGGTCTTCGCCTGCTGGCACATCGAGGCGCTGCGTGCCTGGCGCCAATTGCTCGATAATGTCGCGGCCTTCGCGCAGCACGAGGTGCTGATCGCCCAACGCGGCGCGCAGGTCGGAATATTTCCACGCCTCAACACGGCGTGTCGGGAGGAGAGCCGTGACGCTCACGCCGCCGCCTTCAGATACTTATCGTAGCCCTCACGCTCCAAATTCAGCGCAAGCTCAGGCCCGCCGCTATCGACGATGCGGCCGCGCGCGAGGACATGGACGCGGTCGGGTTTGATATAGTCGAGCAAGCGCTGGTAGTGCGTGATCACGAGCAAGCCGCGATCCGGCGCGCGCAAAGCGTTCACGTTCTCCGAGACGATGCGCAGCGCGTCGATATCGAGGCCGGAATCGGTCTCATCGAGTATGGCGAAGCGCGGTTGCAGCACCGCCATTTGCAGCGCCTCAAACCGCTTCTTTTCGCCGCCAGAAAAGCCGACATTCAGCGGACGCTTGAGCATCTCCTGATCGATCTTCAACGCCTCTGCCTTGGCGCGCATCAGCTTCAACAGCTCTGGCGCCGGCATGGGTTCAAGGCCCTTGGCTTTGCGCTGCGCGTTGAGCGCAGCTTTCAGGAAGGCGATCACTGAGAGACCGGGAATTTCGACCGGATACTGGAACGAGAGGAAGAGACCTGCGGCAGCGCGGTCTTCCGGCTCCAGCGCGAGCAAGTCAGCGCCGTCGAGCGTGGCTGTACCGCTCTTGACCTCGTAGCCGTCTCGCCCCGAAAGCGCGTAGGCGAGCGTGGATTTTCCCGCGCCGTTCGGGCCCATGATGGCGTGCGTTTGCCCGGCCGGCACGCTGAGCGTCAAGCCCTTGATGATCTCGGCGCCGCCGACATCGACGTGCAGATCCTTCACTTCAAACACGCGTCTTCTCTCTTCTGTAATCAGCGACAGTACGAACGCGATCCGCATTCGACTGCGACACTAAGATGAACCACCCACCGCCCACGATGGCGAGCACCGCAAAGATCGCGGCGCCGTGCGGAAATTCGTCGCGCATCAGCGCGAAATAGGCGAATGACCCGGCGCCCACGAGCATCACGCCGCAGAAGATCAAGGCGCACGCCCATCCTTTCCAGTGCACAGGCGCCAGACCGCCGCGCGAATTGCCGATTGGGAAGCGGCGCGCAAACCAATATTCTCTCGCTTTGGGCTTCGTCATTGCTCGAACACCTGAGCGGCGGGTTCGGCGCAGAATTTGGCTTCGGCGTCGCCAGTGCTGAGATTGAGACCGGCAATGCCGGGCGCATCGAGCAAAGAACAGGTCGAGCGGATTTGGCCGCCGGCAAGCTCTTCGCCCTCGATATTGACGCTGGCGAGCATGTGCAGGCCATTTGCATCGAGTTGGTAGAAGGCGACGTTCCATGCCGCAGCGCTGGAGCGGGCGGGCACGGCGACGTAGCCGTCAGATGTATTTTGGATGGTCACACCGCTGATCTCGCCGACGCGGCGATAGGCGCCGGCGTCGCCATTGAACACCCAGACACCGCTGGCGGTGTTTACGTTGCCACGCTCGCGCGCGATCAGAATGTCGCCACGCCCGTCGCCGTCCACGTCTTGCACGCTCGGCGCCAGATACTCCGACACGTCGCTTTCCAGCATCGTTTGCAGCACAGCGCCGTTTTCGCCGAGTACATCGACGGAAACCGCGCCGCCAGGTGCGCCTTCGGCGACCGGCGAATAGCGCACGCGCAGCGTTTCATCGTTGGCGACGAGCGTGCAGCTGCGCTCGAGGTACTCCCCGTGAACTCGAGATCGGCGCAGGCCTGCTCCATCGCAAGCGGTGCATTCTGGGCGCAGGCGGCGAGCGCCATGATTGCGATGAGAGAGCGCATCACGGGCACAACTCCCGGCTCCATTGGTTGGCGTGAGCGCCACGGCGGCACATCCAGCGGCGATAGGCATTGGTGGGAAACCAACCTTCAGGCTCGCGACGGAATTCGACCCGCACGTGACCGGCGGCGACGGAATCGTCGGGAATGTTATCGCGCACGATGTCGGCGAAGGCGATGTCGCCGTCTTCGCGGATTGTGAGGCTCACGTTCGCTTCACCTTCGAGCGCTTCGCCTGAAACGAGATCATGCACCGCGTCGAGGATCGTGGCGGCGCCGAACACGCCGACTTCACTTGGTTCAATGGCGATGAAGTCTTGCGGCGCTGCGGCAACGAGCAACGGATCGACTGGTTCGAGCTCCACCGCGTGTTCGGTCGCTTCACCTTCGTCGGCAAGCGGCGCGCTGGAGCCAGTTTCGTACGTCACGTCGTCTTGCGCCGGCTGACCGCACGCAGCGGCGGCCAGAACGCAAAGCGCCAAAGCCAAGTCACGCACCCGCATCAGCCCACGCTCCCCTCAAGGCTCACTTCGAGCAGCTTTTGCGCTTCAACCGCGAATTCCATCGGCAGCTTCTGCAGCACTTCGCGGACAAAGCCGTTAACCAGCAACGCGACGGCCTCCTCCTCCGGAATGCCGCGGGCGCGCAGATAGAAAAGCTGATCGTCGGAAAGCTTCGTTGTCGTCGCTTCGTGTTCAAACTGCGCGTCGGGCGTACGGGTTTCGACGTAGGGCGCCGTGTGCGCGGCGCACTGGTCGCCGATCAGCAATGAATCGCATTGCGTGAAATTACGCGCGCCTTTGGCCTTCGCATGCGCGCTGACGAGGCCGCGATACGCGTTTGAAGAACGCCCCGCGCTAATTCCCTTGGAAATGATGCGCGAGCGCGTGTTTTTACCGAGGTGCACCATCTTGGTGCCGGTGTCGGCTTGCTGGCGCCCGTTGGTCACAGCGATCGAGTAGAACTCTCCGGAGCTATCGTCGCCGCGCAGGATGCAGCTTGGATATTTCCAGGTGATGGCGGAGCCGGTCTCGACTTGCGTCCAGCTGATCTTAGACCGAGCGCCGCGGCAATCGCCGCGTTTGGTCACAAAATTGTAGATGCCGCCTTTGCCGTCAGCGTCACCGGGCCACCAGTTTTGGACCGTCGAATATTTGATCTCGGCGTCATCGAGCGCGACGAGTTCGACGACGGCGGCGTGCAGCTGGTTTTCATCGCGCATCGGCGCGGTGCAACCTTCAAGATACGAGACGTAAGCGCCCTTGTCGACGATGATCAAAGTGCGTTCGAACTGGCCGGTGCCCTCCGCGTTCATGCGGAAATACGTGCTGAGCTCCATCGGGCACCGCACGCCCGGCGGCACGTAAACGAACGAGCCGTCTGAAAAGACCGCGCTGTTCAGCGTGGCGAAGAAATTGTCCGAGGTCGGGACCACAGAGCCCAGATATTTCTTCACCAGCTCTGGATGCTCGCGCACGGCTTCGCTCATCGAGCAGAAGATCACGCCAGCCTTTGCCAATTCATCCTTGAACGTGGTGATGACGGAGACGCTGTCAAACACAGCGTCCACGGCGACGCGCGGTGCGCCTTCCACGCCGAGCAACACTTCGGCTTCTTTTAAGGGGATGCCGAGCTTCTTGTATGTCTCAAGAATTTCAGGATCGATGTCGTCAAGGCTTTTGTATTTTGCGCCGCTCTTGGGCGCTGCGTAATAGCGCGCGGCCTGGTAGTCGATCGGCGGATAATTCACGAGCGCCCAGGTCGGCTCTTCGATCGTTTGCCAGCGCTGGAAGGCTTCGAGCCGCCAGGCGAGCATCCAATCCGGCTCGCCCTTCTTGGCGGAAATGTAGCGGACGATCTCTTCGTTCAGTCCAGGCGGCGCAAACTCTTGTTCAAGCTCGGTGACAAAGCCGTGCTTATATTTCTCCGATTCGAGCGCGCGGGCGGCGTCAATGGTGCTCTTGTCGATGTTTTCCTTCACCGCACTCATCACGCAGCTCCTCTGAGCGCGCGACGGGCGGCGATCTTGTTTAGCGCGTTGAGCGCCTCATCCACGTCGGTTTCCTTGGATTCATGGCCGAAGCTGACGCGCAGCGCGGTCGTGGCGAGATCAGGCGCCACGCCCATCGCCGCCAGCACGCGGCTTGAGCGCACTTTGCCGGACGAGCACGCAGCACCAGAGCTGATGGCGACGCCCTCGATGTCCATCGCGATCACGGCGGTTTCGGCAGCGAGACCGGGCACCGCAAAGTTCGACGTGTTCGCCAGACGCGGCGCGCCCTTGCCGAAGACAACCGCGTCGCTCGGCAATCCCGCTTCGAAGCGATCGCGCATGGCGGCCAGACGCGGCGCCTCCGTAGCGCGGTCGCGTTCGGCCCATTCGACGGCGACGCCGAAGCCAACGAGTGCGGCTGCATTTTCGCTGCCGGGACGGCGACCGCGTTCCTGGCCCCCGCCGAAGCGCGTGGTCGCGAACGGTGCGCCTGGCGCGAGCACAAGCGCGCCAGCGCCTGATGGGCCGCCAAGCTTGTGGCTGGAAATCACCAGATAGGTCGCGTCGAGATCAGCGATGCTGACAGGGATACGACCGAGGCCTTGGGCGGCGTCCACCAGCAACAACGCGCCGTATTCTCGTGCGAGTGCAGCGATCTTGGCGATAGGTTGGATCACGCCGGTTTCGTTGTTCGCCAGCAAGACGGCGAGCAGCGCGGGCTTTGGCGCATTGGCCAAAATCCCACCGAGCGCATCGAGATCAATCATCCCGTTGGCGTCAACGGGAGCGACGCGTTGAGTGTAGAGCGCGCGCGTCGCGTGTTCGAAGACGGCGTCGTGCTCAACCGCTGAGATGATCAGTGAAGCGGCGCCAGCGCTGGTGAGCGCCAAATGCAGTGCATCCGTTGCGCCCGATGCGAAGACAACATTCTCCGCACGCGCATCAACAGCATGCGCGATTTTCTCGCGCGCGTCTTCCACCATCGCTTTCGCGCGACGGCCAAAGCTGTGCACCGACGAGGGGTTGCCGCCCTGCGCCAGCGCACGCGACATCGCGACCGCCGCTTCAGCGCGCACAGGCGCGCCGGCGTTGTAATCGCAATAGATCGGCGTCTTCGTCATCATTTCTATTCCGCGGCGACGCGTGCGTCGCCGTCGAAGCGTTGCTCCAGCACATCGGCCAAGGTCACCGAGATCCAGGAAGTGCTGAATGCGCGTTCCCATCTCGGCCCATAACCCGTGCGCGATGCAGCGGCCCTGCCGGCCAAGGCAGCTTTTTGTCGAAGCCTCATCGCAACGCGTGGCTTTGATCGGCTCGTTTACAGCGTCGATGATGGCGGCAATTGTCGTCTCGTTCGCAGCCTTGGCGAGGCGATAACCGCCGCCCGGCCCGCGCACGCCCGAAACCAAGCCGGCCTTCCGCATCCGCGCGAACAATTGTTCGAGGTAGGAGAGCGAAATCTCCTGGCGGCGCGCCACTTCTTGCAGCGGCACCGCCCGATCCGAGCCGCCGTGAAGCGCCAGATCGGCCATCGCCATGACCGCGTACCGACCTTTTGAGGTTAATCTCATAGCAAACCCTTCCCGCGCCCTCGCACGCTCCCAAATTCATGTGCTAGAAGGCGCCCCCTTGCGGGGGCGGACCCAAGATTTGGATCCGGGTCCTTGTCCTGGTGCATAGCTAGGATACCTGAGTATTTTGGTCAAGAATTTGCCGCCGATTCCGCTGGGGTCTGCAGGCTGGGGTCGTGAATGCCAGAAGTGATTTTTCCGGGCGCCGCTGGGCGCGTTGAAGGCCGCTACCAAGAGCCCCCGAAGGAAGGCGCGCCGATCGCGCTGATCCTCCACGGTCACCCGCGCGCAGGCGGCTCGATGCAGGACCGCGTTACCGTCCAGCTCTATAAACTTTTCGCCGACAAGGGCTTTGGCGTCCTGCGCTTTAATTTTCGCGGCATCGGTCGTTCGCAGGGCGTGTTCGACAACGGCATGGGCGAGCTCTCAGACGCGGCCTCTGCGCTCGATTATTTGCAAGGCATGAACCCGAACGCAGAGCAGTGCTGGGTTGGCGGCTATTCATTCGGCGCCTGGATTGGTTTGCAGCTCTTGATGCGTCGCCCGGAGATCGACGGCTTCATCGCGGTGGCGCCGCCGGCCAACCATTATGACCTCTCGTTCCTGGCGCCCTGCCCAGCATCAGGCGTCATGATCTATGGCACGCGCGATAGCGTAACCACCGCACCGGACATGGAGCGCGTGATCAGCCGCATTCGCACGCAGAAGAACATCAAGGTCGACGCCGCTATCGTTGACGGCGCCGACCACTTCTTCCGTGGTCGCGAACCTGGCCAGGACCATTTGGCCGACGTTGAGAAGCACGCGCGTGAATACCTGGAGCGCCGCTTGGCAGGACCGCCACGGCCGCCAAGCTCAAAGCGATAAAGCAAAAAGCGCGGGCCTTTCGGACCCGCGCTTTTCATTTGCGCCTTATGCGACCGATTTACTCCGAGCGAAGAAACGCCGGGCGTGGGCCGTTCGAGAAACCTTCTGGGCCGGACTGCTCGCCGCCCTCAGCGCGCGGTTCCCGCGGTTCGCGGGGCTGACGTTCGCGGCGCGGGGGACGTTCGCCGCGTTCTTGGCGCTCAACACGTTCTGGGGCGGCTTCAGTGCGCTCAAATCGGGCTTCGCCGCCTTCTTCACGAGGCTCGCGCGGTTCACCACGGGCTTCGCGGGGCTCCTGCGCCTCACGCGGCTCACGATTGTCACGCTGCTCACCACCCTCTGGGCCACCCTCGGAACGGAAACGGTTGCGGCGGCCGCGATTGTTGCGGCCACGGCGGAAATCGCCTTCACCGCCACGGTCACCACGATCAAATTGCTGTTGGCGTTCGCCTTGCGGGAAATCGGCGTTGGGCTGTTCGCCGCCGCTATCTGCACCTTGGGCTTCGGCCTCGCGGCCTTCACCCTCGCCGCCATCTTCGTCGCCTTCGTAATCGTTATCGAAGCGATCATTGTTCACTTGCTGCACCGGCATGGCCGGCTGCATCTGGCGGACGAGTCGAAAATAATGGTCAGCGTGCTGCATGTAATTTTCGCTGAGCACACGGTCCCCAGAGGACGCTGCATCGCGGGCAAGCTGCAAATAGCGATCAAGGATCACGGAGGCGTTGCCGCGCACCTTACCACCCTCGGGCCCATTGCTCTCCATCGACCTATTGGGATGGTAGTTTCCACCACCGCCACCACCACCGCCGCCGTGGTGATGACCGCCGCCGGGCTTGCGACCGCGGCCTCGCTGACGCTTCATCAATTCTGCACCATCATGTTGTGGTCCGTTGTTATCGCTACCGGCGTTCGGCCCTTTGGACCTGCGCCGCGCGCGCTCGTTGTCTCGCTATTCGCCTGGCTCTGGGTATTTCGCCCGGCGATCGCGCCGCGTCCTATTCTGACCTCTTGCTGAGGAAGCCGCGGCGGCCTTAGGCGCGCCTGCCTGAAATCGCTGCCGGTTCAGCCCCTGAACCCCGCTGGCCATCGATTCCGACAACAAACGTAATGCCTGATCCGGAACGTTCCAAGGTCTTTTTCAGTGTCTGCCTCTCATGACGCACGCTTTCCAGCGACAACGCGCGGAATACCGGCCAGGTCCAGGCGCGGTGTGCTTGTGATTAAACCCTGAGCTTCGGCGAACGCCTGGACGGCCTCGGCCTGGCCCTTGCCGACCTCAAACGCGAAAGCGCCGGCCGGCGCGAGCAGCCTGGGTAGGTCGGCGATAATGCGGCGGTATGGGTCCAGCCCATCGGGACCGCCGTCCAGCGCAAGGCGCGGCTCCCATTTGGCGACCTCGGGCTCAAGTCCGTCGATATCGGTGCTGGGGATGTAGGGCGGGTTGGAGAGGATCAGGTCAAATTGGCCCTCTAGGCCGTCCGTCCAATTCCCCTGCCGAAGTGTGGCGCGATCGCTGAACCCCAGGCGTTCAGCGTTGGCGCGGGCGATCGTGAGGGCGGCTTGGCTGGCGTCGATGCCGACGCCGGTGGATTCGGGCCGCTCAGAGAGTACCGAAAGCAAAATTGCGCCGGAGCCGACGCCCAGGTCGAGCACGCGCGCGGGCCAGCCCTTCGGCAAGGTCTCCACCGCCACTTCGACAAGCAATTCCGTTTCCGGCCGTGGCGAGAGCACGTCGGCGTTCACAGCAAAATCGAGTGTCCAAAATCCCTTGCGACCGAGAATGTGACCAATCGGTTCGCGCGCTTCGCGGCGACGCACAAATGCTTCCACAGCAGCGACTTGCTCTGCGCTGACGGGCCGACGCGGATCGGTGACGATATCGACACGGCCGACGCCGGCGCCGGCTTCGAGCAGCAAGCGCGCGTCTATCACCGGCGAGATCCACACCCGCGGCTTCAAGACGGCGGCGTGCGTCTGTCCAGAGCGAAACCAGTGTTTCACTCATTCGTCGCTCTCAAGTGCTGCAAGTTTTTGAGCCTGATCTTCGGCGGCGAGGGCGTCGAGAATAGGATCGAGCGCGCCTTCAATCACCTCCGGCAGATTGTAGAGCGTAAGATTGATGCGGTGGTCGGTCACCCGACCTTGCGGGAAATTGTACGTGCGGATGCGCTCGGAACGATCACCAGAACCAATCTGGCCCTTGCGTTCCGCGGCGCGCGTGGCGTCGCGCATTTCGCGCTCACGGTCATAGAGCTTGGTCTTCAGCATCATCATGCCCTGCGCGCGGTTTTGGTGCTGCGACTTCAATTGGCTGATGACGACGATGCCCGTCGGTAGGTGCGTGATGCGGACAGCGGAATCGGTCTTGTTCACGTGCTGACCGCCCGCTCCCGAAGAGCGCATCGTATCAATACGCAGATCCTTGTCGTCGATGACAATATCGATGTCGCCTTCCGGCTGCGGCAGCACCGCGACAGTGGCGGCTGAGGTGTGAATGCGGCCTCCCGCTTCCGTTGCCGGCACACGTTGGACCCGGTGCACCCCGCTTTCGAAGCGCAAACGGCCGAACACGCCCTTGCCGGTGACGCTGGCGACCGCTTCCTTCACACCACCAATGCCGGTGTCCGAGATATCTTCGAGTTCAAAGCGCCAGCCGCGACGGCTTGCGTAGCGCTGATACATGCGCAGCAAATCACCCGCGAACAGCGCCGCCTCCTCGCCGCCGGTGCCGGCGCGGATTTCGAGCACGGCGGACGCGCTTTCGTCCTTGTCCTTTGGCGCGAGCAAAAGGAGCGCCGCAAGTTCAAGGCCCGGCAGGCGCGCGCGCACCTCCTCAATCTCGTGCTCGGTCATTGCTCGCATGTCGCGATCGCTCGTCTCGCGCAGCATGGTTTCGAGGTCAGCGATCTCGCTGCGCGCAGCCCGAACCGCCGCGATCGTATCGATGAGCGGCTTCAACTCGGCATGTTCTTGGCCGAGCTTTACGATCTCGGCGCCGTCAGTGGCGGCGCCTAGGCGCGCCTCGATACGCTCGAAGCGGTCAACCGCCTGATCAAGGCGGCGTTCCAAACGCGCATAATCAGACATGAAACTAAGCTACATCACTTCAGTGAAAATCTCGGCGATCACCGCCGTGATTTGCGGTTCGTCGAATGCGATCTCGCTTTGCGTACGCCGCAGATACGGCACGATCACTTCGACCGCGCTGCCGTTCGCCGCCTCGATATGAAAGCAAAGCGCGGCCGCGTCATCACTACGGGCGCGCCCGTCGAACACGAGGCCGGCGGCGATCAACCCGTTCTCTTGCTCGTCCTTGCGGAAACCCGCGATGAGTCCCGAGATGTGGTCCGCCGGTGCGGACTTCTCGATCGGCAGATCGACATTGGTGTGAATCTGCTCGCCGGTCTTGCGAATGCCCGCGCCAAACGGCGCGAAAGACGCGCCAGCCTTCAGCGCATTATGCGCTGTATCGAACAAATATTCGTACGTGTCCTGCAGGTGGCGCTGCAGCATCGCTCAATCCTTCGCCGGTGCGTTCGCACGGATCGTCTGCGCCCGGTCTTCAACCAAACCAACGATATGGTCGATCATCTCGGCATTGTCGACCTTATGGTCCTGCTTGCCCGCGACATAGACCATACCGGCGCCCTTGCCGCCGCCGGTGAAGCCAAGATCGGTCATCAGCGCCTCGCCAGGGCCATTCACGACGCAGCCGATGATGGAAAGTGTGATGGGCTCGGCGATGTGGGCCAGGCGCGCTTCAAGCTCGTCCACCGTCTTGATGACGTTAAAGCCCTGCCGTGCGCACGAGGGGCACGCGATGATGGTGACGCCGCGCTGGCGCAGACCCATCGATTTGAGCAGGTCGTTGCCGACCTTGATCTCTTCCACTGGATCGGCGGCGAGCGAGATGCGGATCGTGTCGCCAATGCCGGCCCAGAGCAGTGAGCCCATGGCGATTGACGATTTCACCGTGCCCGCCCGCAGCGCCCCAGCTTCAGTCACGCCAAGATGCAAAGGTGCGTCGGTGGCTTCTGCGAGCGCTTGATAGGCGGCGACGGTCAAAAACACGTCGGAGGCTTTCACGCTGATCTTGTATTCGCGAAAATCATGCTCTTCGAGCAGCGCCGCATGAAAGAGCGCGCTCTCCACCATCGCTTCGGGGCACGGCTCGCCGTACTTTTCGAGGAGATGTTGTTCGAGGGAGCCTGCGTTGACGCCGATGCGGATCGAGCAGCCATGATCTTTCGCGGCTTGAACCACTTCCTTCACGCGCTGGGCGTTGCCGATATTGCCGGGATTAATGCGCAAGCAAGCAGCGCCCGCGGCGGCGGCTTCGATGGCGCGGCGATAGTGAAAATGGATGTCCGCGACCAAAGGCACTTTGGCTTCGCGCGCGATCTTGGCGAAAGCGGCGGTTGAATCCTCGTCTGGGCACGAGACGCGGACGATGTCGGCGCCGGCGTCTTCCAATTGGCGGATCTGGTTGATCGTGGCCGCCGCGTCGGACGTCAGCGTATTGGTCATGGATTGGACCGCGATCGGGGCGTCGCCGCCGATCTCGACACTGCCCACGCGGATTTTGCGCGAGCGCCGGCGTTCTATCCGCCGCCAGGGGCGAATGTGGTGCAGGTCGCCAGCTGCGCCGTCCATGAGAGCTGATCCTTTCCAGCCGGAGATAGCGCGCCTGGGGCGCGTCTAACAGTCCTGTCGGCTGCGGCTTTAGCTGCGCGGGGTGATCAATTGAGCTTGGGCCAGCGGCTGAATGTCGTCGATCGAGCGGCCAAGCACGGGCATGCCCGCGGTTCCCAATAGACCCGCCGACGCGCCGTTTACGTAAAGCTCAAAGGCGCCGCCGTCTCGGGCGTGGAGGGTCCAGCCTGGGCTTGGGTCAGGGCGGTACACGTCGCCCGGCTGCAGGGTCCGGGAAAGAAACACGGTTCCATCGGGGCCCCGGGCTTCCAGCCAGCCTTCCGTTACCGCGCGAATTTCGACCACGCGCGCGGTCACAGCCCCCGTCGAGGCAGGTGTGCCCGCAACGCTCGGCCCGCTCATGTTGGGCGCTTCCGCAGCTTGCTCGCCATCGCCTTGTCCGATGGCGCGCCACCCGACGAAGAGCGCTGCGACCACAACTAAGCCAGCGGCGGCCAGCCAAGGGCGCTCACGGCGCGGCTTAGAGGTCGGGTTACGGACCTGCTTTTGGGCGTCCTCGCGGGTCAGCGCGGATTCGTCCTGGAATTGGTCAATGATGGCCTTTTCGTCGATGCCGAGCTCGCGCGCATACGAACGCAAGAACGCCAGCGCATAGGCTTTGCCCGGCAGCAGCTTCACATTCATGTCCTCGAGCGCTTCGAGGAATTCACGGCGTATGCGGATGCGATCGGCGACTTCGTCCAGCGTCCAGCCGCGTTGTCGGCGCGCTTCCGAAAGCTTGCGCCCCGCGCGCCAAGCTGGATCGAGCTGCGGCGGCGGTCCGGGCGGCGTTTGCCGCTGCGCGCGACCTTCGACCGTTTCGGTCGCCGATTGCGGATCGGTGGGCGTTGGCTGCAGCATTATCTCGACGGCCCCTCCTCAGAGACCATACGTATTAGAAGGCAAATTTTGCGCCATTGTTAAAGCCTAATCGCGAATCGAGAGCGGCTCAACGGCGTTAACAGCCCGATCACAGCGCCCAGGCGTTCGCCGCTGCGATAGATGTGAGTTCTGCGCGCACGGACGGCAAGTCCGAGTGCAGCAACGGCGCGATCGCTTCGGCCGCCGCGCGCGCATTGAGCGTCAGCACGAGACGTTTCACCGGCCCAACGCCGGAGGCCGGCATCGAGAGGCGGCGATAGCCTAACGCTGTGAACGCCATCGCTTCCAATGGACGTCCCGCCGCTTCGCCGCAGATCGAGATTTGCAGGTTTGCCGCATCCGCATCTTCGCGGATTTGCTTCAGCAGGCGCAGCGCCGGCGGGCTCAGAATGTCGTAGCGATCCGAGACGCGCGCATTGCCCCGATCGGCGGCGAAGAAATACTGCATCAGGTCGTTGGTGCCGATCGATAGAAAATCTGCACGGCCCTTGAGCGCTGGAATGCTCCAGGCCAGAGCTGGCGCCTCCACCATCACGCCAACCTCAACCTGGGCCGGCATTTGGCGGCCGTGCTTTTCGGCCCATTCCAGTTCGCGGTCCACAAGCGCGCGCGCGGCGTTGAATTCGCTGACCAGCGTGACCAGCGGAAACATGACGCGCAGGCGACGGCCGGCGGCGGCGCTGATCAGGGCGCGGAGCTGGTAGCGCAGCAGCGCCGGGCGATCGAGGCCGATGCGGACGGCGCGCCATCCAAGGGCTGGGTTCTCTTCGCGTTCGGCGGTCACGTATGGGAGCACCTTGTCGCCGCCCAGATCGAGGGTGCGGAAGGTGACGGGGCGTTGGTCCGCCGTTTCCAGCACGTCGCGATAGAGCAGCGTCTGGCTCTCAAGCCGCGGCAGCGTCTCGGAGACCATGAACTGAAACTCGGTGCGGAAAAGGCCGATGCCCTCGGCCCCGACTTCATCGAGGTGGTGCACATCGAGCGCCAGGCCCGCGTTCAGCAGCAACGTCATGCGCTCGCCATCCTGGGTGACGGCAGGCGTGTCCTTGGTGCGGGCGAATTCCGCCGCGCGCGCGGTGCGAAATTGGATGCGCTCTTGATAGGCGGAGACCACCGCCTCTTCGGGACGCAAGCGGACCTCGCCGCGTTCACCGTCAAGAATAATGGAATCGCCCGCTTCGACGCGGGAGAGCAGGCCCGGCAGCAGGCCCACCATCGGGATACCCAGCGCGCGGGCGACGATCGCGGCGTGGGCGGTGGCCCCGCCCTCTTCGAGCGCCAAGCCCTTCAGACGTTCAGCGCCGTAGTCCAGCAATTCCGCGGGTCCAAGTTCACGCGCGACCAATACGGCGTCGCCGGGCATTTCCTGTTTGGCGGCGCCATCTACGCCGGCAAGCGCGCGGAGAAGTCGGTTATCGAGGTCCTCGAGGTCATGCAGACGTTCGCGTAGATACGGATCGCGCGTTTTGTTGAACTTCGCCCGGTGCTCGCCACGGATACGCTCAACGGCCGCATCCGCCGAGAGGCCGGCGCGAACGCCGTGCTTTAATTTGGTCTCCCAGCTCGGGTCGTTCGCAAGCATGAGAAACATCTCCAGCACTTCGCGAGAAACACCGGAAATGCGACCAGGATCGCCTTCCAGCATTTCTTGAAGCGTGGTGCGGATTTGGAGGAGTGCTGCATCAAGGCGCTGCTCTTCCTTGACCGGATCGTCAGCAATGACGCGGCCGAGCGGCGCGTGCGGCTCGTGCAACACGACGGTGCCGATGGCTAAGCCATCCGAGAACGCACGACCGTTCAGCAATTCCGGGCGGCTGGCGCGGGCTTCGACGTCGGCCAACCCAGAGAGGTCGCCAAACGCGCCTGAGGCGACCATTTCGGCCAGCACCATGGCTATGGTCTGCAACGCCTCAACTTCGTCTTCGCCATAGACGCGCGAGGCGCGGTTTTGCACGACGAGCACGCCGAAGGTGCGCTCGGAACGGACGATCGGCACGCCGAGGAAGGCGTTGTAGGGGTCTTCGCCAGTTTCGGGGCGATACGAGAAACGCTCGTGATGGGGCGCGTCAGCAATGTTGAGCGGTTGCGCAGTTTCCGCGACCAAGCCGACCAGACCTTCGCCATGCTTTAGCCGGGTGCGGTGCACGGCCTCCGGCTTTAGACCTTCAGTGGCGAAGAGTTCGTGGACCGCGCCGCGCGTCAGATAAATCGAGCACACGTCGGCTACCATGGTCGATGCAATCATCGCCACGAGGCGGTCGAGGCGCTCCTGCGCCAACCCACCAGTCTCCATGATCTCCCGCAACTTGCGCAGAAGTATCCGGGACCCGCCGATATTTGCCGGACCAGCCATCGCGATCCGCGCTTCCTCCGTTTTTCACGGGCGCCGCTTTACGCGGCGTCCAGACCATAGGCCGTGTGCAGAGCTCTTACCGCAAGTTCCGTATAAGCGGCGTCGATCAACACGGAGATTTTGATCTCCGAAGTGGCGATCGCCTCGATATTGATGCCCTTTTGCGCAAGTGCAGCGAACATGGTTTTCGCCACGCCCACCTGCGAGCGCATACCGATGCCTATAACGGAGACTTTGGCCACATCGCGACGGATATGGATTTCGTCCACGCCAATTTTCGCCTTGATCGCCTCGATCGTTTCGGCTGCGCGACCAGCTTCACGTTCTGGGCAGGTGAACAAGATGTTTTGACGACCTTCCTGGCGCGCTTCGCTTTGGACGATCATATCTACATTGATGTTGCCGTTGGCGAGCGCATCGAAAATCTCGGCGGCGACGCCTGGATGGTCTTCGACGCCCAACAGCGTGACCTTCGCCTCGTCGCGCGAATAGGCGACACCGGAAACAACCTGCTTTTCCACGATCTCTTCCTCGGGACAAACCAATGTGCCGGGGTTCGGTTCACCCGGCTCAACAAAACTCGACAACACGCGCACCGGCACACGATGCGCGAAGGCCAATTCAACGGAGCGCGTCTGCAGCACCTTGGCGCCGAGCGAGGCCATCTCCAGCATTTCTTCGTAGGAAATTTTCTCCAGCCGCTGCGCCTTCGGCACGATGCGCGGATCGGTCGTGTAAACGCCGTCGACGTCCGTGTAGATGTCGCAGCGTTCTGCTTTCAATGCAGCCGCAACCGCCACCGCTGAAGTGTCAGAACCGCCGCGGCCGAGCGTTGTGATGCGGTCGTCATCGGTGACGCCTTGAAAGCCCGGAATCACTGCAACCACGCCCGCATCCATCGAGGCGCCGAGTTCGCTCTCCTCGATCTCGCAGATGCGCGCCTTCGCGTGCGCGTCATCGGTGCGGAACGGGATCTGCCAATTTTGCCACGAGCGTGCAGGGATGCCGATGCGGCGCAGCGCGAGTGCAAGCAAGCCCGTCGTCACCTGTTCGCCGGTAGAGACGATTACGTCGTACTCGTCATTGAAATCTTTGGCCGGCAGCCCGCCGCCGTTCGGCGTCTCGCCAGCGGACGCGCGCGCCAACCCGACTAAACGGTCAGTCTCACCCGACATCGCGGAGACAACGACAGCCAGCCCACGTCCCGGTTTTCGTTCGGCGGCGACAATGCGCGCAACACGCGCAATGCGCTCCACGTCGCCCACGGACGTGCCGCCAAACTTCATCACCAAACGAGACATACGAGCTTTGCCGGTTCGAAAATTAGATCCTGTGCGAGTCGGCCGGCGGCCGTTCGCGGCCGGGCATTAGCATGCTCCGCTGCGACGCGATACCGCTTGACCGCCGCAGGCGCGGGGCCGATTTCAGGCGCATGGCTTCGACAACGCTCGACCCGGCGGAAATCGCAAAATTTGGCGCTTTGGCAGCCGAATGGTGGAATCCGAAAGGACCGTTCGGGGCGCTGCATCGGCTCAATCCGGTGCGGCTCCAATTCATCCGCGATACCGTCACGCGGCATTTCGAGACCAAGGGCGTAAGACCCCTCACCGGCCTTTCCGTGCTCGATCTCGGCTGCGGCGGCGGCCTCGTTTCCGCGCCACTCGCGCGCATGGGTGGACGCGTGACCGGCGTGGATGCAGCGCCAGAGGCAATTGGCGCGGCGCGGGCGTATGCGCAGAGCGCTTCGCTCGACATCGATTTTCAGAACACGAGCGGCGAAGCATTGGTCGAAGCTGGCGCGCAATTTGATCTGGTGACGGCTCTAGAGATTGTTGAGCACGTCGCGGACGTGAATGCGTTTCTTGAAGCGGCCGAGGCGCTCGTGAAGCCCGGAGGCTTGCTGATCCTCTCGACCATCAATCGCACGACGAAAGCGCGCGCACTTGCGATCGTCGGCGCCGAGCGCATCCTGCAATGGGCGCCGGAGGGTGCGCACGAATACGACAAGCTGGTGAAACCCGATGAAATCCGCGCGGGCGCTTCGGGCATTCGCTGGAATGAGCCTGTTGGCGTCACGTATCAGCCGCTTGGCGCTGGCTGGGCGCTCTCCAGCGACACCGGCGTCAATTACATGATGGCCGGCGCGAAGCCATGATATGAAAAGCCCCGGACTTCAAGGTCCGGGGCTTTGTCGTTCAGCGATTGGCTGTTGGTCTGTAGCGATCGCGCAGACGTGTTTGGCGCGAGACCAGCGGCTGCTCCACGCCTTCGATGAACACAGCGGTGGGCGCCGAGGTCACTTGCAGCGGGTCGCCGTCCCAGATCACGACGTCGGCAAGATAATTGCGTTCCAAGCGGCCAAGCTGACCGCCGACGCCGAAAATCTCCGCTGGCGTGCGCGAGATTGCAGCGAACGCCGCATCCCACGGCAGACCGTTGGCGACGGCATTGCCAGCCAATTGCAGCGCCAGACGCGCTTGGTGTGCATCCACCGAACCCGGCGCCGGCGCGATCGCGATAGTGACGCCGGCCGCGTTGAGCAACGCTGCGTTGTCGAGACGCGCCGACAAGCGCTCAAAGCTCGACGGCAAATTTACCAGCGGATCGACGATCACCGGAATGCGCGCGGCCGCGAGTTCGTCAGCCACCTGCCATGCCTCAGCGCCGCCATGAATGGCGAAGCGTAGACTGGGATTAGCGCGCTGATAACGAATGATGCGGCGAATGTCGGCCGCACTCTCGACGTGAACAAGGAACATGCCCTGCCCGCGCGCGAATGGCTGCAACGCCTGTGCGTCGATCTCATTCAGCACCGCGCCGCCCTGGCCGCTGCGATAGCGGGTCGGGTATTCGCGGGCGTCACGCAGTGCCGCTTCAAACGCTGGCCACATCGCGGCACGCGAGCCGCCAACGCGGGCGGCGCCGGTTTCACCGAGTTCGACAATCATGAATGCGTTCGCGCGCATGACGCTATCGGGTTGGCCATCGAGCGAGACGAGCGCGCCACGGCCGCCGAACATGCTGTTGGTCGACGATGGGGCGATCGCGGCGCGAGTGACGCCTTCGATGCGCGTCACCGCCACAGCGGTGACGGTCGGATTGAACGCAGCGGCCGAATCCATCGCAGCGGCGACGAGATCGCCATCCACGTCAGCATCATTGGGCGCGCCGGAGCCGGAGATTTCCGACAGGCCGAGCTCGCTCATGGCTGCGAACGCACCGGGCGTTACGAAGGCGCCGCGCGCTTCAACCACGCGGGCGCCGCGCGGGGCGGCAATGTTGGCGCCAACGGCGCTGATGCGGCCATCGACGAGCAAAACATCGCCGTTTTCAATGATGCCGGCGGCCCCATTCGTAACGACGCGCCCATCATTGATGAGCACGGTCTGCGCGGCGGCCGGCGTTGCGATAGCCAGCGCCATCACGAGTGCGGACAACATTCTCATTGCGCGCGCTCCGTATAGGTTTGGCCAAGCTCAAAGTCGGACGGCGGATCACGTTCAGCGCCGCGCTCGTAGACCAACGCGCCGTCCATATAGACACGCTCCGCCACGGCGTAGCTGGAGAGCGGATCGGCCGACCACACGACGACGTCGGCGCGACGACCGGCCGCGAGTGTGCCGGTTTCGTTTTCGATGCCGAGGGCGCGCGCAGGGTTGCGCGAGAGCCATGTCCAGGCTTCGGCGCGACTGATGTCGAGACCGGCGCGGTTGCCGTCCGCCATCGCTTTGGCCGCCTCTTGATTCAAGCGCTGGACGCCAACTTCGCTATCCGAGTGCACAATGGCGCAGGCGCCGGCTTCGTGTACGAACGGGATGTTCTCGCGGATACCGTCATAGGCTTCGATCTTGAAGCCCCACCAATCGGCCCACATCGCCGAGCAAATGCCCTCTTCGCGCAGCATATCGGCGATCTTGTAGGACTCGACCGCGTGATGGAACGCGGCGATTTCGAAATCGAACTCGTGCGAGATTTCGATGGCGTTGGCCATCTCGTCGGCGCGATAGCAGTGCCATTGCAGGCGAATTTCGCCGTTGAGCACGCCTGCCATGGTTTCAAGCTCAAGATCGCGATCCGGCGGCTCGCCGTCCCCATTTTCCGCAGCCTCTAAGCGACGCGCATAACGCTGGGCGTTGGCCCACGCTTGGCGATAGCCAGCGACGTTGCCCATGCCGGTGGCGGGTGATGAATTGCGCCCGCCATAGACGCGGGATGGGTTCTCACCGCATGCCATCTTCAGAGTTTGCGGCGCGTCTGGGAACTTCATCTCTTGCACTGTGACCGCATCGAGTACGGGACGCAGCGTCACACCGCGACCACCGAACAGGTTGGCCGAGCCCGGCAGGATGTGCAGCGTCGTGATGCCGCCAGCAACGGCCCGGAGAAACCCTGGGTCTTGTGGCCACACCGAATGTTCGACCCACACTTCAGCCGTGTTGGGTTGTGTGGCTTCGTTGCCGTCAGAGGTCGCATTGATGCCCGGAGACGGATAGGCGCCCAGGTGCGAGTGCGCGTCAATAATGCCCGGCGTAACGAAACGGCCCGCGCCATCGATGACAGCCGCGCCTTCCGGCACGGCGAGATTGGCGCCAATTGCGGCAATACGCCCGTCCTGCATAAGGACGTCGGCATTGGCGAGTTCTGCGCCCTCGCCGTCAAATACCGTAGCGCCCCGGATCAAAGTCGGCACGGAGGCCGCTGGTTGGTAGGTGGACGCAAACGCCGCCCGGCGCGTTGTATCATTGGCGTCTGTACTTGGCGTCGTCGCGCACGCCGCAAGCCCAAGGCTCGCCGCCAACGCAATGATCGGATGTGCTCGCAACCGCATTCGCTCCCCGAAAAGTGAGGAATGCATGTGAAGCGGTTCACGCCGGCCACACAAGGCCATGCGCGCCTTTCGGGAGAATTCTGCGACGAATTACGCGGACTTAGACCACGCGTTCGACGCCCTTGGCCGCCTTCAGCGCCGCGCGCGCCGCTGCGCTGGCGGGCACCAAGGTTTTGGTCTCGATGTCGATCTCTCGGCCATCCTGCAGTCGCAGAACGAGCCGCAGCGCCCGGGCCTCGCCGGCATTGGCTTTGGGAAGCGCCGCGATGGTTTGCGCCAAGAGATCGATAGGCGCGCCCTCTTTCATGATGATGCGTAGATCTTCATTGGTGCGCGCCTCGGCAGCTTCAACCGGCTCGAACGTATCGGCGGAAAGCTTGAGATCGCCATCGCGCCAGCGCACGCGACCACGGAAGACGAAAGCCTTACCGACTTCCAGCACATCGCGCAGCGTCGCTGTGTGCTCGGGCATGACGATTGGCTCGAAATCGCCGGTCGGATCAGACATCGAGACGAACGCGAGCGTGCCGCCCGACATCGCCGGGCGATATTGCACGCGGCGCACCACGCCAGCCATTGGATAAGTACGCGGCTCGGTCTCGCCCTCTTCGACGATGTCCGCATAGCTGAAATAGCGCTCACCCACGTCGGTGAAGAAATCCGAAAGCGGATGGCCCGAGAAATAGAAGCCGACACTCTCGCGCTCGGCGTCGAGCCGATCCTGCGCCGACCAGGCGGGCGCCTTAGGGAAAGTGGGCCGCGCGCTTGGTTCTTCGGCGCCGAACAATGATGTTTGCGCGCTTGCGCGTTCTTCGGCGACGCGCTGGGCATGCGCGGCGATCACCTCACACGCCGCATACGCGCGCGCGCGATCTGGCTCCATCGAGATCGAAAGCGCCGGATTTGGCGAGATTTTCGAGTTGGCGGCGGTTGATCGATTTTGGATCAATCCGCTCGGCGAAATCGTAGAGCGCTTTGAACGGTCCGTTCCTGGCGCGCTCGGCCACAATCGTTTCCATCGCCGCCACGCCAACATTGCGGATGGCGCCAATGGCGTAGCGCACCGCCACGTCGCCCTCTTCCAATGCCTCAACATTGAAATCTGGCTCGGACTTGTTGAGGTCCGGCGGCAGCACGGTGACGCCGACGCGACGCGCGTCCTGGTGGAAGCTTGCGAGTTTCTCGGAGTTCGAAATGTCGAGACTCATCGAGGCGGCGAGGAAGTCGACTGGATAGTGCGCCTTCAGATATCCCGTTTGATACGCAACCACGGCGTACGCGGCGGCGTGCGATTTATTGAACCCGTAGCCGGCGAATTCTTCGACCAGATCGAAGATGTGCGAGGCGAGGTTTTCGCCAACGCCCTTCTGTTTGGCGCCGTCGATGAAGCGCGTCTTCTGCTTGGCCATCTCGGCCGGCTGCTTTTTGCCCATAGCGCGACGCAGCAAATCGGCTTCGCCGAGACTGTAGCCCGAGAGAACCTGGGCGATCTGCATGACCTGTTCTTGATAAACGATGACGCCGTAGGTCTCTTCCAGGATCGGCTTCAGCGTATCGTGCAGATAGTCGGGCTTTTCGCGGCCGTGCTTGACGTTGGCGAAGCGGTCGATGTTTTTCATCGGGCCTGGGCGATAGAGAGAAATAAGCGCGATAACGTCCTCAAGGCAGGTCGGCTTTACCTTGCGCAGCGTGTCGCGCATACCCTGACCTTCGAGTTGGAAAACGCCGAAAGTTAAGCCCGACTGCATCAATTCGTAGGTCGCCGCGTCGTCGTAAGCGGTATCGTTGAGATCTATTGTTTTGCCACGCGCGCGAATGAATTTCACGGCGCGGTCGATCACGGTGAGCGTCTTCAAGCCAAGGAAGTCGAACTTCACCAAGCCAGCCGCTTCCACCCATTTCATATTGAATTGGGTGGCCGGCAGATGCGCGCGCGGATCGCGATAGAGCGCCACGAGTTCGATCAAGGGCCGGTCGCCAATGACAACGCCGGCGGCGTGCGTCGAGGCGTTGCGATAGAGGCCTTCGAGCTGCAGCGAAGTGTCGATCAGCTGGCGCACTTCGGCTTCGTTTTTACGCGCTTCCTTCAGCTTGGGCTCGATCTCCATCGCTTCGGCGAGCGTGACGGGGTTCGCTGGGTTCGCCGGCACGAGCTTGGCCAGCTTGTCGACTTGGCCGAACGGCAATTGCATCACCCGGCCGACATCACGCAACACGGCGCGCGCTTGCAGCGTGCCGAAGGTGATGATCTGGGCGACGCGATCGTCGCCATACTTCTGCTTCACGTACTCGATGACTTCGCCGCGACGCTCCTGGCAGAAGTCGATGTCGAAGTCAGGCATCGACACGCGTTCGGGATTGAGGAAGCGCTCGAACAGCAAGCCAAAGCGTAGCGGATCAAGATCGGTGATCGTCAGCGCCCAGGCGACGAGCGAACCGGCGCCTGAACCGCGACCTGGTCCGACCGGAATGTCATGCGCCTTGGCCCACTTGATGAAGTCCGCAACGATCAGGAAGTAGCCGGGAAATTGCATGTGCGTGATGACGCCCAGCTCAAATTCCAGCCGCTTCCAATAGTCTGCTTCGGATGCGGCGAGCTTATCGCCGAGCGCCTTTAGGCGCGCTTTCAGGCCCGCCTCGGCCTGCGCTTTCAATTCCGCCGGCTCATCGCGACCGGCTTTGGAGTCAAAGCGCGGCAGGATGGGCTTGCGCTTCTCCACGCGATAGGCGCAGCGGCGTGCGATTTCGGTCGTGTTCTCGATCGCCTCGGGCAGATCACAGAAGAGCGCGACCATCTCCTCCGCGGTCTTGAAATAATGCTGTGGCGATACGCGCGGGCGGTCTTCCTCACCGAGATAGGACGAGGCGGCGATACACATCAGCGCATCGTGCGCGCCGTGATCGCTGCGCTTCTCAAAGCGAATGTCGTTGGCGGCGACGAGCGGCAGGCCGAGCGCGTAGGCCAGATCGATCAGTGCGCCCTCGGTCTCGGCTTCAGCGCGTTCTTGGTGGCGATGCAACTCGACGTACAGGCGATCGCCGAACGCGCCGGTGAGTTGGTTCAGCGCCGCTTCGACGACGTCGTTCTTGTTTTCCAGCAGCAGTGACGTGAACGCGCCTTCGCCGCCGCCGGTCAGCGCGATCAGGCCCTCGGCCTCCTGCAGCACACGCGCGAAGCTGACATGCGCGACGTCGTGCTCGTCAAGAAACGCCGCGCTCGAAAGGCGCATCAGATTGGCGTAGCCGGTTGCACTCTGGGCCAAGAGCGTGAGCGCGCCGTCGACGCCGCCCTCACCTTTGACCGCGAGCGAAAGCCCGACGATCGGTTGCACGCCCGCTTCGGCCGCCGCTTCAGAAAATTCGAGCGCGCCGAAGAGGTTGTTGGAATCGGTCAAACCCAGCGCCGGCATGTCGTGCTTGGCGGCGAGCTTGGTGAGCGACTTCACCTGCACTGCGCTTTGCAGTAGCGAGTAGGCCGAACGGGCGCGGAGGTGGATAAACGGTCGGGCCATCTGATTCTCTCAGGCCCTAAGATAGGCGCTTTGAGCCCCGCTCCTAAGCGCTAGCTGCGGCGCACCAGCTTGCCGTGATCCACCGCGATTACGCGATCCATGAATTTCGCAAGTTCGAGGTTGTGGGTGGCGATCAGAGCCGCCGCACCCTTCTTGCGGACGAGGTCCGAAAGGGCCGCGAAAACAAAGGTGGAGGTGTCTGGATCGAGGTTGCCGGTGGGCTCGTCGGCCAGGATCAACACCGGATTGTTGACCATTGCGCGGGCAATGGCGACGCGCTGCTGTTCGCCGCCCGAGAGCTGCGCCGGCTGGTGATGGATACGCTTGGCAAGGCCCATAACGCCGAGCAGGCGCTCTGCTTCGTTCAGCGCCTCGCGCTTTGGCCGGCCCGCGATGAGCGCCGGCAGCGCCACGTTATAGAGTGCATCAAACTCAGGCAGTAGATGGTGGAATTGATAGACGAAGCCGATCTTGTTGCGACGGATGTTGGCGCGACCTTCGTCGCCCATCGTCCAACCGAATTCGCCGCCAATGGCGACATCGCCAGCGCTCGGCTTTTCCAACATGCCCGCCGCATGAAGCAGCGAAGATTTCCCCGAACCTGACGGACCAATGAGGCCAACGATCTCGCCTGGCGCGATATCGAGATCGACATTGTCGAGCACCACGAGCTCGGTATCGCCGGATTGGTAGCGGCGCGTCAGGCCCTTCAGGCTCAGCACCGGCCTGGCTGTCGTGGTTTGCGTTTGCACTTGCACATCACTCATAGCGCAGCGCCTCCACAGGATCGAACCGCGACGCCCACCACGAGGTGATGAGGGTCGATGCAAAGGTGACGCCGATCGTGAATACGGAGATGAACGCGACCTCACTCCACTCCACCCGCGCCGGCAGCGTCTCCAGCGAATAGACGGTGCCTGGAAAGAGATCGAAGCCGGTAAGCGCCTGGATCGTGTTCTGGATGACCTCGATATTCATGCAAAAGCCAATGCCGAATAGCAGCCCCAACGATAGCCCAAGCACACCGAGGCTGGCGCTCGCCATGAAGAACACGCGCATGATGGCGCCACGCGTAGCGCCGATGGTGCGCAGAATGGCAATGTCGCGGCCCTTGTTCTTCACCAGCATGATGAGGCCGGTGATCACGTTCAACGCTGCGATCGCGACAAGGATCATCAGGATCAGCCGCATCACGTTGCGTTCAACCACGAGCGCGTCCGACAGCCCCTGACTCTTGGCCCGCCAATCATAGATGAATGCCTCCGGCCCCAGCCTTGAGCGCAAATCCATCATCACTTGCACGGTTCGGTCGGGGTCTCGGATGCGGATCTCTAACTCATCGGCGCCGTCGCCTTTGCCGAACATCACCTGCGCTTGTTCGAGCGGCATATAGATCAGCGCGGAATCGAACTCCGCCATGCCGACGCTGAAGACGCCACCGACCAGAAATGCCTTTCGTCGCGGCGTCAAGCCAAATGGCGTGGCCGCGCCCTGCGGTGAAATCAGCGTGATCGCCATGTTCTCGGTAACGCCGAGCGCGGCGGCCAGGCGATCGCCGACAAGGATGGAGGGCGCTTCAACGCCCTGGAAATTCACCAACCCGCCGCCCGCACGGATGGAATCCACCACAATCGGCAGTTGCGCCAATTCTTCGCGCGGAATGCCCCGTACGATAACGCCGGAAGCCAAGCCCTCCGACGTCGCCAACGCTTGTGCATTGATGATCGGCGTAACGTGCGTGACTTCGGAGGATTGCCGCGTCAATTGCGCGAGCCGCTCGATCTCAGAGCCTGGCATGTTGCGCACGTCGATATAGACGTGGCCGTTCACGCCGAGGATACGCGACAGCAGCGTCTCGCGGAAACCGTTCATCACCGACATCGTCACGATCAGCGCAAACACCGCGAGCGTGATGGCGACGACCGAGATTACCGAAATCAGCGCCACGCCGCCATGCTGACGCTTGGCGCGCAAATAGCGGCCGGCGAGCATGCGTTCGAACAAGCCGAACGGTTTGGAATTGGCGCCCATCAATAAGCCCGCGCGATCAAAATTTCTTCCACGGCCTGTTCGCCGCTAAATATGCAGGTGCCGAACGAGGAAGGCTGCGACGCCGGCGCGTTGCGAATGGTCAGCTTGAGCGCCTTCAAGCGTTCGCCGACCTTCTCAAGCGCATCCCCGCTCGGACGCGCCCAATGTACGCGCGCCCAGCCCTTGAACTCGCCCTCCGTCTCCTCGGTTCCATAATAGGCTTCGAGGTCGGCGAAGGTTTTAAAATCGGCGCGGATATTGTTGTCCAGACGCGTCTTGGCTTCGGCGTAAAGCTCGGCTTGTGTCGTTTCGAGCAAGCCTGCGGCTTGTGCGATGAACTCGGCGCGACTGACGGAGTGCGACTTGATCTTGTCGCCCTCGCGCAACGCGTTGCGCTTGATAAACGTGACTTGGCCGTTGGCGGCGTCGCGCGGGCCGATTTCGCAGATGAGCGGCGCGCCACGGCGCACCCAATCCCAGCGTTTGTCGGCGGGCTTGGCGTCCTTGATGTCGACATAAGCGCGCACCGGCCAACCGAAGGCGCGAAGCGTGTTCAACTCGGCGACGAGTGAGGCGCAATATTCCTTCAGCTCAGAATCTTCCGGTTTGCCGCGCAGCATCGGCACGATCACGATCTGACGCGGCGCGGCGGCCGGCGGCGTGCGCAGGCCGTCATCGTCGCCGTGCGTCATGATCACGCCGCCAATCATGCGCGTGGACATGCCCCAGGACGTGGTGTGCGCCAGCGTCTGGCCGCCTTCTTTGTCCTGATAGCGGATGTTCTGCGCTTCGGAAAAATGCGTGCCGAGATAGTGCGAGGTGCCGGCCTGCAGCGCCTTGCCGTCCTGCATCATGGCTTCGATCGAATAGGTGCGCACAGCGCCGGGAAAGCGTTCGTTCTCCGGCTTCTCGCCGTGGATCACCGGCATCGCCAGGAAATCTTCCGAGAAGCTGCGATAGAGTTCAAGCGCCCACATGGTCTCGACCATCGCGCAGGCTTCATCGACGTGAACCGTGTGGCCCTCCTGCCAAAGGAATTCAGCCGTGCGCAGAAACATGCGCGTACGCATCTCCCAGCGCATCACGTTGGCCCATTGGTTGAGCTTCAGCGGCAAGTCGCGATAGGATTTCACCCAGCGGCTGAACGCATCGCCGATGATCGTCTCCGAGGTCGGCCGAATAATCAGCGGCTCAGCGAGTTCAGCATCGGGATCGGGCTTCAGTTCACCGTCGATCTGCTTAAGGCGATGGTGCGTGACGACAGCCATTTCCTTGGCGAAGCCTTCGACGTGCTCGGCCTCCTTGGCGAAGAACGATAGCGGGATCAGTAGCGGGAAGTAATAATTGTCGTGGCCGGCTTCTTTGATACGGCGATCAAGCTCGCCCTGGATGCGCTCCCACAAGCCCATCCCCCACGGCTTGATGATCATCGAGCCGCGCGTCGGTGACAGCTCCGCCAGATCGGCGTCGCGCACGACGGTTTGATACCACTCAGGAAAATCTTGGGCGCGCGTGACGCGGAGCGCATGCATGGACGGAGGCTTCCTCGAACTACGAGGCGCTTGGATAGACTGGCGGACGCCGGCCCGCAACGCGGCCTAATGCGGCCGCATGCCAAATAGATCGACCGAAACGGCCCAGAAGACGAACAGCCACAAAACCGCCGCGATCCCAGCCGCCCAGAGCGCCTTTTTGCGGATATTATGCACCTTCGGCGCACCGACCTCTGAGCCGGGCTCCACCGTCTCGCCAGCCTCATGCGGGCTTTGCGCGCCCACCGGCAGCATCACGAAAAATGAGAGCCACCAGAGGATGACGTAGATCGCGACGCCGAGCAGCGGGCTCATTCGTGCGCGCCCTTCGGGGTTTCCATCAGCTCAATCAGCACGCCATTGGAATTCTTCGGGTGCACGAAAATGATCGGCGTGCCGTGGGCGCCGATGCGTGGTTCGTTCAACACGGTGGCGCCACGGCGCACCATTTCATCGCGCGCAGCGTAGATGTCGGCGACTTCGAAGCAGACGTGGTGCTGACCGCCGCTTGGGTTCTTTTCGAGGAATTTCCGGATCGGCGATTTCTCACCCAGCGGCTCGATCAATTCGATCTGGGAGTTGGCGACATTGACGAAGGCGAACTTCACGCCTTGCGCTTCCAACTCACGCGTCTCGGTGATGTCGCTGTCGGCGACACCGTAAAGCATCCGATACGTTTGCTTGGCTTCCTCGATGGAAGGCACTGCAACGCCAACGTGATTGAGCCGCCCGATCATGGCCCTACTCCCTTTGTTCAATTCCCTGCCAACTTAGATGCGCAGCACCGTGACGTCGACCAGGGGGCGCTTGCGCCATAAGCGCTCAGCCGACTTGCGGACCGCGCGCATGATGTTCGCCTCTACGGATTCATCGTCCTCACGATCGCTGTGGTTCAACTTGGCGAACGCCGCTTTGGCGGATTTCTCAAGCTCCTCCACCGCGATGTCGAAATCCTCTTCGTCTTCCATTGAAAGTCCGCGCACATTGATGGTGGGGCCGGCGACGATGGCGTTCTTGGCCGATACCGCCAGGGAAACATGCACCGCGCCTTCCGCGCCCAAGCGCTTGCGATCCTTCAGCGCGTCGTCCTCGGCTTCGATGATCACGTTGCCGTCGACATAGAGCCGGCCCGACGGGACTTCATCGATGAGCGCGACCGGGCCGGGCGCCAAGCGGATCAGATCGCCGTTACGCGGCGCGATTTGTTCGGGGACTTGTAGTTCTTGCGCAAGCTTAACGTGCTCACGGATATGGCGCTTTTCGCCATGCACCGGCACCGCAATATGCGGACGCGCCCATTGGTACATCTGACGCAGCTCATCGCGCGCTGGGTGGCCGGAGACGTGGACGAAATGGTCGTCCGCGGTGATCAATTCTACGCCCTTCTCCAGGAACGCGTTCTGCAGATCATGGATCGCCGCTTCATTGCCCGGAATAACACGCGACGAGAAGATCACCGTATCGCCTTGCTTCAACGACACATGGCGATGATCGCCGCGCGCGATGCGTGAGAGTGCTGCACGCGCTTCACCTTGACTGCCTGTGCAAAGATAGAGGACGCGCTCAGGATCGAGTGAGCTTGCCTCCTCCTCGTCCATGACGAACGGCGCGTCTTGCAAAAGCCCCACGCTTTGCGCCGCGGCAAAAATGCGATGCATCGAACGGCCCACTAAGCACGGCGTGCGCCCCGTTGCGCGCGCCGCCAAGAGGGCGGTTTCTACACGCGCGACGTTAGAGGCGAACGCTGTCACCGCCACCCGGCCGGTGCAGCGGGCGACGATTTCGGTGAGCTTTTCGCGCACGTCTCCTTCGGAGCCAGCCGTGCCTTCGACAAACACATTGGTGCTGTCGCACACCATCGCCAGGATACCCTCGTCGGCCATGGCGCGGAGTTTGGCTTCGTCGGTGGTTTCGCCAATCAGCGGATCGGGATCGATTTTCCAATCGCCGGTGTGCCAAACGAGGCCGAGCGGTGTGCGAATGGCCAAGCCATTCGGCTCCGGGATCGAGTGCGTGAGCGTGACAAAATCGATTTCAAACGGGCCGAGCGTGAGTTGGCCTTTCAACGGAATTTCCGTGAGCGGCACCTTCTCAAGCAAATTGTGCTCTTTGAGCTTTTCGCGCACCAGCGCGGCCGTGAACGGCGTCGCATAGACCGGCGCCTTCAGACGCGGCCAAAGCCAGCCAAGCGCGCCGATATGATCCTCGTGCGCGTGCGTCAGCACGATGCCGATGATGTTGTCGCGCTCTTCTTCAAGATAGGTAGGGTCCGGCAGGATGAGATCGACGCCGGGCGTTGTGTCCTCGCGCCCGAAGGTCACGCCGATATCGACGATAATCCATTTGCGCGCGTCCGGCGGGCCGTAGCCGTACGCGTTGAGATTCATCCCGATCTCGCCGGAGCCGCCCAGCGGCAAAAACACCAATTCGT
The DNA here is from genome assembly GCA_023242925.1 of Hyphomonadaceae bacterium JAD_PAG50586_4. Taxonomy (GTDB): domain Bacteria; phylum Pseudomonadota; class Alphaproteobacteria; order Caulobacterales; family Aquidulcibacteraceae; genus Vitreimonas. The sequence goes on from CP096134.1 coordinate 2,300,119, forward strand.
CTTCAGGCTTGGCCTTCATCAAAACGTGCCGCCGTTCCTTTTGTAAATTTCAAGCAGCCCGCGCGACGTCACATCCTGGTCGAAGTGATCAATGTACGGGAACGAGCCTTCGAAGATCGACGCCACGCCGCCGGTGGCGATCGTCTTCATCGGTTCACCGTACTCCGCGCGGATGCGCCGGCACAGCCCCTCAATCATGTCGATGGAACCCCAATAGATCCCTGATTGCATGGCGCTGACCGTATCCTTGCCGATCACGCGGCCCGGATCGCGAATTTCCACACGCGGCAGACGCGCGGCCGCCTCGTGCAACGCCTGCAGCGACAGGTTGATCCCCGGCAGGATGATGCCGCCTTCAAAAGCGCCATCCTTGCCGACGATATCGAAGGTGGTGGCCGTCCCGCTGTCGATGACGATGCAGGGGCCGCCATACTCGACATAGGCGCCGACGGCGTTCACGAGGCGGTCAGCGCCGGCCTCGCTTGGCTTGTCGATCCGCACTTCGATGCCGAGGGAAACCCCCGGCTCGCCGATCACCAGCGGCTCGGAATTGATGTAGCGGCGCGACAGATTGCGCAGGTTGAAGAGCGCTTGCGGCACCACCGTCGAGACGATGCAGGCGTGCATGTTTTCGAAGCTCAACCCCGCAAGCGCCATGCTTTGCGAGAGCCAGGGCGCGTATTCGTCGGCTGTGCGGCGCAGATCCGTGGAGGCGCGCCATTGCGCGCGCCATTCTTTGCCATCGTGGACGGCGAATTTCGTGTTGGTGTTACCTACGTCGACAGCAAGAAGCATGATTTTCAGCCCGCACTCTTGGGCAGCAACACATCGCCGGCGGCGATGAGCTTTCGGCCCGTCTCGGTGTCTAGTTCGAGTTCACCGCGCACCGAGATACCAGCGATGCGGCCATCAATGACATTTTCGCCCTGCATCACGCGCGCTTCCCGACCAAGGCCGTGGGCGCGTTGCAGCCAGGCTTGGCGTAGTGGCTCAAAACCTGTGCTCTGCGTACGGGCCGACCACGCTTCGAGACGTGGCCGCAATTGGGTGAGAAATTCGAGCGGCTCAGGCGCAGGCGCGTCAGGCGGCAGGATCGCGCGGAGGCTCACCGTCTCTTGGTCGAGGTTTTCGGGCGCGGCGATGAGATTCACACCAAAAGCCAGCGCCACCCACGCGCCACCGCCCGCCAAAGAACCGGAATCGAGCAAAATGCCGGCGGCCTTGGCGCCGTCAACGAACACATCGTTCGGCCATTTCAGCGTGGCGCTGCCGGCGCCAATGATGCTGTCGATCGTTTCCGCGATCGCGACGCCCGTAGCGAAGCCGAGCAGCGCGATCTCAGCGGGCGGGCGATCGGTCGCGAAGAGATAGGTCGCCAGCAGATTGCCATCGAGCGACGCCCAGGGCCGGCCGCGACGCCCGCGACCAGCGGTCTGCCGTTTTGCGATAAGCCAGACAGGTCCGAGTTCGCCACGTTCGGCGCGACGACGCGCCTCCAAAATTGTGGAGTCGATCTCGTCGAAGACTTCGACCGGCGCTTGGCCGTCGATCATCAGACCCGCTTTCTCAGTTCCACATCCGAACGGCTGTTTCGGCCCATTGCTGCAGCGCGCCAAGCGCCAACACCAGGACGGGGAAGGTCAGCAGCGCGGCCAATGTGGCTGTGAGCGCCACCGTACCGCTGGCCTTCTGCAGGGCTGGCGCGGGCGCGGCGAACCAAACTGAAGCAAGGATGCGCAGATAATAAGCCGCCGACACCACCGCCGCGACGGCGCCGACGATGGCAAGCCACACAAGGCCTGCATCGACTGCAGCCGAAAGCACTAGGAATTTGCCGATGAAGCCGGCGAACGGCGGAATGCCGGCGATGGAGAACAGCAGCATCGTAAAGAGCGCGGCCATCCAGGCTCGCTTTTGCGCAAGGCCCGCGAGGTCAGCCACGGTTTCAGCCGGCTCGCCATTGCGCTGCATCGAGATGATGAGGGCGAAGATGCCGATGTTCGCTGGCAGATAAAGCGCCAGGTAGATCAGCGCCGAAGCCGGTCCGCCATGCTCAGGCCCCGCCGCGAGGCCCATGAGGGCGTAGCCCATGTTGCCGATCGAGGAATACGCCATCAGGCGCTTCAGATTGGTTTGCAGGAGTGCTGCGACTGAGCCCCACACCATCGAGATCGCGGCCAGCGCCATCACAACCTGACGCCATTGGTCGATCATGCCGCCGAAGGGTTCGTAGAGCACACGCGCCATCAGCGCGACGGCGGCGACTTTGGGCGCTGCCGCGAAGAAGGCGGTCACCGGCGTCGGCGCGCCTTCGTACACGTCCGGCGTCCACATATGGAACGGCGCAGCGCTCATCTTGAAGCCGAGCGCGCAAAGCATCAGCACGAGGCCGAACAGCAGGCCCACGCCACCCGCGCCTTCATCTACCGCCGAGGCAATTTGATCAAAGTGGATCGAGCCGGTGAAGCCATAAACGAACGACGAGCCGAACAGCAGCAAGCCGGACGAAATCGCGCTCAGCACGAAATATTTGAGGCCGGCTTCCGAAGAATACGCATCGTCACGGCGCCACGCCGCGAGCACGTACGCGGCCAAGCTTTGCAGTTCGACGCCCACGTAAAGCGTGATGAGATCCTGCGCCGACACCATGACGAACATGCCGAGCACGGCGAGCGTCATCAGCACCGGGTACTCAAAGCGCTTGTCGCCCACGCGTGAGAAATGATCCGCGCCGACGAGCAATGCCGCTGCCGCCGACAAGGCGATCAACACCTTTGCGAAGACGGCGACGCCATCCACCACCATCGCGCCCTGAAAGATCGCAGCGGGTGCGGCTGGGTTTTGCGCGAACGCCAAACCGCCAGCGGCGGCCAGCACCAAAACGCCCAGCATGGAGAGAAGGCCAAACACCTTCTGCCCGCCCCAGGCGCCGATGACGGCCGCGAGCAGCGCGAACGCAACGAGCAGCAACTCCGGCCGCGCGTAAGGCAGCGAGTGAATGAGATCGTTCAGCGGGGTCATGGTGCGGCTCCCGCGAACGCGGAGACAATCGTTTCAGCCGAAGCCTTGGTGAAATCGAGCACGAGGCTCGGCGCAAAGCCCATCACCAAAGTGGCGATGATCAGCGGCACGAACAGCACCCACTCGCGCGCGTCGATATCGGTGATGCCGTCGAGCTTCGGGTTCTCGATCGTGCCCAGTGCGACCTTGCGGTAAAGCGTGAGCGCGTACGCGGCCGACAGGATAACGCCCAAGGCAGCCACGGCGGCGAACCAGGCGTTGGCTTGGAACGCGCCCAGCATGGTGAGGATTTCACCCGGGAAACCGCTCGTGCCCGGCAGGCCCACATTGCCCATCGTGAAGAGCAAGAAGATTGCGGCGTACACCGGCATGCGGTTCACCAGGCCGCCATAGAAGGCGATCTCGCGGGTATGCATGCGGTCGTAAACGACCCCGACACAGAGGAAGAGCGCACCCGAAATGATGCCGTGCGAGAGCATCTGGAAGATCGCACCCTGCACGCCCTGCATGTTGCCCGAGAAGATACCGAGCGTGACAAAGCCCATGTGCGCCACGGACGAGTACGCGATCAGCTTCTTCATATCGAGCTGACGGAACGCCACGAGCGAAGCCCACACGATCGCAATCACCGAGAGCGTGAACACGAAGGGCGTGAAATAGTGCGAGGCGTCCGGGAACATCGGCAACGAGAAGCGCAAAAAGCCGTAGCCGCCCATCTTCAAAAGATCGCCGCCAGCACGACCGAGCCCGCCGTCGGCGCTTCGACGTGCGCGTCCGGCAGCCAGGTGTGAACCGGCCACATCGGCATCTTCACCGCGAACGAGGCGAAGAAGGCGAGCCAGAGCCAAATCTGGATCTCTGGGCTGAAGCCGCCCTGCGCGGCGAATTCCGTGAGCGCTGGGATGCTTGAGGGGTTCTCGATGCCGGCCGCGCGCGCCATCGCCATCATGGCGACGATGGCCACCAGCATCAGCAACGAGCCCAGCAGCGTGTAGAGGAAGAATTTGAACGCTGCATAGACGCGGCGCTGCCCACCCCACACGCCGATGAGGATGAACATCGGAATGAGGCCGCCTTCGAAGAAGACGTAAAAGAGCACCAAATCCTGCGCACAGAAGACGCCGATCATCAGCGTCTCGAGCACGAGGAAGAGCACCATATAGCTCGCGACCTGTTTTTCGATGTGCCAGCTGGCGAGAATGCAGATCGGCATCAAGAACGTCGTCAGCACGACCAGCGACATCGCGAGCGTATCGACGCCCATCGCGTAGGACATGCCGAACGCCCACGGCACGTTTTCCGTAAGCTGGAATTCCGGATTGCTCGGATTGAACACCGCGAACGCCAAGAGCGAGGCGATGAAGGTCGCCAGCGTCACCACGAGCGTGATGATGCGGACGCCTTGGTCGAAGCCGGGATTTTCGCCGCGCAGCATAGCGCGCGCCGCGAGCACCCAAATGGCGCCCGCCGCCGGCAGGAAGGTGACGATGGAGAGCAGCGGCCAGCCCGCGAGAAGCTCGCTCATGGCGCGCCTCCGATGCCGGCGAAGATCGCATAGGCGCCGAACGCCACCGCCGCGATCAGCATGATGAAGCTATAATGGTACACAAAGCCCGTCTGCAGACGCCGCAGATTGCGTGAGAAAAAGCGCGACGTCGAAGCCACGCCATCGGGGCCCAGCCCATCGATGGTTTTTTGGTCGCCCCACTTCCAGAAAATGTCGCCAAGGGCGCGCGCGCCTTTAACGAAGATGAAATCGTAGATCTCGTCGACATACCACTTGTTGTAGAGGAATGCGTGCAACGGGCCCTTGGCCATCGCCTTCGAGGCGCTGGGCTTCCAGAGATAGAAGATGATGGCGAGCAAGAAGCCCGTCACCGTCACAACGAGCGGCGCCCACAGCACCCATTGGGGGAATTCGTGGTGCCCTTCGTGGAACGGAATAGCGTGATCCCAGAATTCCGCGCCGTGATGACCGAGGAAGTACGGCGCGAACACCGCGCCCGCGAGCACCGCGCCGATAGCAAGAACAATGAGCGGCACAAGCATCACCCATGGTGATTCATGCGCAGGCGCTGATCCATCGGCCGGCTTTTGGTGATCGTCGTGGGCCGCGTGTGCATGGTCATCATGCGCGGCGTGCGCGTGATCGTCATGATGCGCGTGCGGGTTGCCGCGATACTTGCCTTCAAAGGTCATGAAGGCAAGGCGCCAGGAATAGAAGCTCGTCATCAGCGCCGCGCCGAGGCCGCACCAGAAGGCGAATTGCGCGCCGATGCCGTGGCTGCCGTAAGCGGCTTCGATGATCGCGTCCTTGGAATAGAAGCCGGCGAAGCCGCCAATGCCGGGGATGCCGAAGCCGATCAACGCCAGCGTGCCGATCGTCATCATCGCCCAGGTGATCATCATGGGCTTACGCACGCCGCCCATGAAGCGCATGTCCTGCTCGTGATGCAGGCCGTGGATGACCGAGCCAGCGCCAAGGAACAGCAGGGCCTTGAAGAAGGCATGCGTGAACAAGTGGAACATGGCCGCGTTATAGGCGCCTACACCCGCCGCGAAGAACATATATCCCAGCTGCGAGCAGGTCGAATACGCGATCACGCGCTTGATGTCGTTTTGCGCCAGACCAACCGTGGCCGCGAAAAAAGCGGTCGAGGCGCCGATAATGGTGACGAAGCCCGAGGTCAGCGGCGCCATCTCGAAGAGTTCACCGCAGCGCGCGACCATGAACACGCCGGCGGTCACCATGGTGGCGGCGTGGATCAGTGCGGAGACGGGCGTCGGGCCTTCCATCGCATCCGGCAACCAGACGTGCAGGAAGAATTGCGCCGACTTGCCCATCGCACCGATAAACAGGAGGAACGTCACCACTTCGATGGCGCGGAATTGCACTTCGCCAACGCCAAGCATCATGTCCGGCGCTGCGGCCGCGGCTTCAAACACAACGTCGTATTGGATCGAGCCGTAGCAGAAGAACGCGGCCATGATGCCGAGCGCAAAGCCGAAATCGCCGACGCGGTTGGTCACGAACGCCTTGATCGAGGCGTCGTTGGCAGAGCGCTTTTGATACCAGAAGCCGATCAGCAGGTAAGACGCGACACCCACCCCTTCCCAGCCGAAGAAGAGTTGCAGGAAGTCGTTCGCCGTCACCAGCGCGAGCATCGAGAAGGTGAAGAACGAAAGGTAGGAGAAGAACCGCGCGCGATGCGGATCTTCGGCCATGTAGCCGATCGAATAAACGTGAACCAGAAACGAGACCGTGTTCACGACGACCAGCATGATCGCGGAGAGCGTGTCGATGCGCACGCTCCAGGTGGAGCTAAAGCCGGCAACATCGATGAAGCGGAAGAGCTCAATGACGCGCGCGGTCTCTTCACCCCACACGAAGCCGATGAAAATCGGCCACGAAAGAGCGAGCGAGATGCCGACCGATGCGGTGGTGATCGCCATAGCGACCTTGTCGCCGATGTAGCGCTGGAGCAGGCCTGCGATCGCGGCCGCGACCAGCGGGCCCAGAACGATCAGGACTTCGGGGAGAATTGCACTGTCTCAGCCCCTCATCTGATTGATGTCTTCGACGGCGATGCCGCCGCGATTGCGGAAATAGGTGACCAAGATGGCGAGGCCCACCGCAGCCTCGGCGGCGGCGACCGTCAGCACCATCATCGCGAAAATCTGACCCTCGAGGTTTTGCAGGAAGGCCGAGAACGCCACGAGATTGATGTTCACTGAAAGCAAGACCAGTTCGATCGACATCAGGATGATGATGACGTTCTTGCGGTTCACGAAAATTCCGAACACGCCGATCGTGAAGAGCGCGGCCGCGACAAACAGATAATGGGCGAGCGTGATTTCCATCAGCCAATCCCCTGCCCTGGGCGGATGTCTTTAAGCTCGACGCCCTCGGAGCGCTTGCGGCCGACCTGGGCGGCGATGTCCTGCTTCTTGACACCCGGACGGTGGCGCAGCGTCAGCACGATCGCGCCGATCATGGCCACGAACAGCACCAGGCCCGCCATTTGGAAGACGAGCAAATAATCGGTGTAGAGCACCCGGCCGATGGCTTCGGCGTTCGTGACATCGCCAGGTAAAGCCGGCGTGAGCGCGATTGGGGCGCCATCCGCAGACATTGCAGCGCTCGCGACAAGGCCGAGTTCACCCAGCAAAGCCAGCGCGACCAGTGCGCCCACTGGCATGTAACTCAAGAAACCCTGTTTCAATTCGGTGAAGTCAACGTCGAGCATCATGACGACGAATAAGAAGAGCACCGCGACCGCGCCCACATAGACAACGATCAGCAGCATCGCCAAAAACTCGGCGCCCAAAAGCACAAACAATCCCGCCGCCGTGAAGAAGGTCAGGATCAAAAACAAAACGGAGTGCACGGGGTTGCGCGCCGAGATCACCGCAAACGCGGATAAGATCGCAGTCGCAGCCAGCACGTAGAAGGCGATGCTCGCCAACATGCGTTACGCTCTCCCAAAACGATTGGCGGACGGCGCATCCTGCGTCGCCCTGCCCCCGAGGACGCCCTATCGGTAAGGCGCGTCCAGTTCCAAATTCTTCGCAATCTCCCGCTCCCAGCGATCGCCGTTCGCGAGCAGACGTTCCTTGTCGTAATAGAGTTCTTCGCGCGTCTCGGTGGCGAACTCGAAGTTCGGGCCTTCGACGATGGCGTCGACCGGGCACGCTTCCTGGCAATAGCCGCAATAAATGCACTTCACCATGTCGATGTCGTAGCGCGTGGTGCGGCGCGAACCGTCTTCGCGCGGTTCGGCTTCGATGGTGATGGCTTGCGCTGGGCAGATCGCTTCGCAGAGCTTGCATGCGATGCAGCGCTCTTCCCCGTTGGCGTAGCGGCGCAGCGCGTGTTCGCCGCGGAAACGTGGGGAAAGTGGGCCCTTCTCGAACGGGTAATTCACCGTCGCTTTGCGCGTGAAGAAATATTTCATGCCAAGGGCAAAGCCCCCGATCATGTCGAGCATCAAAGCGCCCTTCGCGGCTTGGAGGATGCGCGACATCTCTATCTCCCCGCGCACTGATAGGTGCGGTACGCGAAACCATCGTAGCGGGCGGCGGCGGATACGAAATTCGCCGCGACGCTCCCGCAATGTTGGTTCGCTTTGGCGTCAACCTGCGCCTCGGTCTGCACGGCCGCGTCGTAGCGCACGTCAAAGGTGTCGCCGCCAGTGACGACCACCGCCGGCAGCGTCTGGCAGGCGCTGAGCGCTGCAAGTGAGGCAAGAGCGAGCGCCACGCGCATCAGCCCCCGCCACGGTTGCGGCGGCGTCGGGCGCCAAGAACGTTACGTAATAGCCAAGCACGACGACGGCCACGAGCGAGGTCGGCAGGAAAATCTTCCAGCCCAAACGCATCAGCTGGTCATAGCGGTAGCGCGGCACGATCGCCTTCACCATCGCGAACATGAAGAACATGAACCATATCTTGGCGTAGAAGACGATGAAGCCGAGCACCGGGTTATCGACCGGTCCCCAAGGCAAATGCCAACCGCCGAGGAACAAGATCGACGTCATCGCGCACATCAGCACGATGTTGAGATACTCGCCGATCATGAAGAGCAGATATGGCGTCGAGCTGTATTCGACCTGGTAGCCGGCAACGAGCTCGGATTCTGCTTCCGGCAGATCGAATGGCGGGCGATTGGTTTCAGCGAGCGCCGACACGAAGAACATTCCCATCATGGCGAACATGACCACGCCGACGAGAATGTTGTTTGGAAATTCCGCGAAATTGAACAGGCGGAAGCCGTGCCACATCCAAAGGCCTTCGCGCTGATTGTCGACGATGGTGGTGAGGTTCAGCGAACCAACAAGCAAAAGCACGGTGATGATGATGAAGCCGATCGAGACTTCGTAAGACACCATCTGCGCGGCCGAGCGCAAACCGCCGAGGAACGGGTACTTCGAGTTCGAAGCCCAGCCGCCCATGATGATCCCGTACACGCCGAGCGACGAGATCGCGAAGAGATAGAGAATGCCGACATTGAGATCGGCGATCACCACGCCCGGCGCCCAGGGGATCACCGCCCAGCCAATGAACGCGAGCACGAAGGTGATCAGCGGCGCGAGGATGAAGACGGTTTTGTTTGCGCCCGCCGGAATGACGATCTCCTTGAACACGAATTTGAAGAAATCCGCGAAGGATTGAAGCAAGCCAAACGGACCGACGACGTTCGGCCCTTTGCGTAGCTGCACCGCCGCCCAGACCTTACGGTCGAACAGCAGCAGGAACGCGAGAGAAATCAAGAGCAAGATCATGATGACGAGCACTTGGCCCGTCTTCATCAGCGCCCACTCCCACTCGACCGGGAGGGTGATCAGCGGAACGTAGTCGGCGCCAGGGTTCATTCCGCCGCCACCTTGTCAGCGCCGGCGCGCATACGTGAGCATTCGGCCATCGTCTTCGAGGCGCGCGCGATCGGGTTGGTGAGATAGAAGTCGGCCACGCTGCTATGGAACGGCTCGTTCGACACCGCGCCGTCAGCGCCGATGCTCGCGGCGTCGAAACCCGCGCCATCAGCAGCGCCCGGCGCGTAGTCGACTTGGCCGAAGGTCGGGTGTTCGGCGATCATCTTTTGGCGCAGCGCACCCAACGTGTCGTAAGGCAGCGTCTTGCCGAGCGCGCCGGAGAGCGCGCGCACAATCGCCCAATCTTCCTTGGCGTCGCCCTTCGGGAAAGTGGCGCGGCGGCCGTATTGGACGCGGCCCTCGGTGTTCACCCAGGTCGCATCCTTTTCCGTGTAGGCCGCGCCCGGCAGGATGATGTCGCCACGGTGCGCACCAGCATCGCCGTGCGTACCGATGTAGATGACCGTGCCCGCGTTCGGCAGCGCGACTTCATCGACGCCGAGCAGCAGCAGTGTTTCCATGCCGCCCTTCAGCATGTCGGCAGCACTCTTGCCGCCCTCGCCCGGCAGGAAGCCGAGATCGAGGCCGCCGACGCGCGAAGCTGCGCCGTGCAGCACGTTGAATGCGTTCCAACCCTCTTTCGAGACGCTCGCCGCCAGCTTGCCGGCGGCGCGCAGTACGGTCGCGCCATCCGCACGCGTTAGCGCGCCACTGCCTACGATGATCAGCGGCTTTTGTGCGTTCTTCAGAACGTCGCCGAAGGCGCCAAGATCGGCCAGCGATTGCGGGCCGGCGCCGAGGAGTTTGTACTTGTAGCTGAGGTTCACGGCTTCACCGACAACGCCAATGTCGGCGCCGCGCAGCCAAGCCTTGCGGATGCGCGCGTTCAGCACCGGCGCTTCGAGGCGCGGGTTCGTGCCGATGAGCAAGATCGCGTCAGCTTCGTCGATGCCGGCGATGGTGGAATTGAACAGATAGGATTGGCGCGCCCCGCCACCGATCTGCACACCATCGGCGCGACAATCGGTGTTTGGCGAGCCCAGCGCACGGAAGAGATCCAGCGTCGCCTTCATGCTCTCGGCGCACGCCAGATCGCCGGCGATGGCGCCGATCTTCTTGGGATCGCTGGAAAGCGCTTTGGCTGTCGCTTCAAGCGCTTCAGCCCAGGTGGCTGCACGCAGCTTGCCGTTTTCGCGGATGTAGGGGCGATCCAGACGTTGGCGCGACAGGCCGTCTTCGGCGTAGCGCGTCTTGTCGGAAATCCATTCCTCGTTGACGCCCTCGTTCACGCGCGGCAGCACGCGCAGCACGGAATCGCCGCGCGCATCAACGCGGATGTTCGAACCCAGCGCATCCATCACATCGATGGTTTCAGTCTTGGTCAGCTCCCACGGCCGCGCATTAAAGGCGTACGGCTTCGAGGTGAGAGCCCCGACCGGGCAAAGATCGATCACGTTGGCCGAAAGCTCGCTCGTGAGCGAAGCTTCCAGATACGTGGTGATTTCCATGTCCTCGCCGCGGCCCGTCGCGCCCAATTCGGATACGCCCGCGACTTCGGTGACGAAGCGGACGCAGCGCGTGCATTGAATGCAGCGCGTCATCACCGTCTTCACCAGCGGGCCCATGAACTTTTCTTCGACCGCGCGCTTGTTTTCATCGAAGCGCGAGCCGCCACGGCCGTAGGCGACGGACTGGTCCTGCAGATCGCACTCGCCGCCCTGGTCGCAGATCGGACAATCGAGCGGGTGATTGATGAGCAAAAACTCCATCACGCCCTTGCGCGCCTTATCGACGGTAGCGCTGTTGGTGACGAGTTCGTTGAGTTTATCGTCGCGCGGCGGCGGCAAATCTTTCACTTGCTGCGCGCACGACGCGACCGGTTTGGGCCCAGATTTGCCCCCGACCTTCACCTCAATGAGGCACATGCGGCAATTGCCGGCGATCGAGAGGCGCTCGTGGTAACAGAAGCGCGGAATCTCAGCGCCCGCAGCCTCGCAGGCCTGCAGCAACGTGTATTCGGGAGGTACGTCGACTTCAGTCCCGTCGACGAGAATCTTCGTCATGTTAAAGGCCCGTTTCGCGGACGCGCATGGACGATTTATTGCGTCGCCGCAAGGGGGCGAAACGTCCCCGTTCAGGGCTAGGTTTTGCGAACGGTTCTCAGCATTTTTGCTGCTCCCGAAACGACCCGCGCGCGCGCGCGGTATTACCGCTTAAGGTTCGGCCACAACTGACATTTTTCCGGAACGTCGGCGCTGATCTTGGGTTGGTTTTGCAAGGGCGGGCAATAAAGGAGCTTATCCATGGCGAACCAACAACCGCAGAACCCGAACCAAGAGCGCCAAGCCCAGCCGGGCCGCTCTGATCAGGACAAAACGATGCCGGGTCAGGAACGTCCGGAACGGGATCAGGAACGAGTCGATAAGAATCGCGACGGCGACAAGAAGATCCCGCAATAAGGCGACGATAGGTATTGGCGGAAACGTCTAGGCGAATGGAGCGGAGCGGTGAAGAACCGCTCCGTTTTCGCGTGCAAATGTTACCGCGCCGGCAAGTGCTGCTAACGCGGCTTTCACCCTCTTCGTCCGCCCGAATTTTAACTGCGTGCGTGAGATAAGCGCGGTCTGAGATTTTGGCGGACCATGAACGTTATCCCTTTTCGCCCCCGTTCGCAGCCCGAGGCTGAGCCTTTGGCCTTCGCCATCGGCGCGCGCGTTGATCTGCGCATCGGCGCGCTCGCGGCCGGCGTCGTGCGCCCGCGCGGGGAAGTCCAAGACCTCTATTCGTTCTCGAACCTGGCCCGCACCCTGCGTGGCGCGCGCATGGCGTGGCGCGAGCGCGGCGCTCACGCGCCGCTCGTGCTCGCGATCGCGCCGGAAGCACAGAATGCATTGGAAGCGGACCTGCTGAGCGAAGCCGCCTTCGAGGCTGGTTGCACCCGTCACATGATCGGCTTCGAGCTCAACGAGCGCGAGATCGTCAGCGCAGGCCCGGCCCTCCCGGAAGGTCTGCGCGCCCGTGGCTGGAACGTGCTGTTGCGCGGCGACCCTGATTGCCCACTGCCGTTCGGCGCGCGCGCCCGCGCACTCTACAACGAGATCGTGGTCGACGTGCCGGACACCCCCGACCCGTTCCTCGCGTTAGAGAACGGCGACCGCACCCCACTTGGCCGCCGCATCCTCGCAGCGCGCGAAGCTGGCCTGCTCATCACGGCCGAGAGTGTACGCAGCGCGGCACAAGCGCGCATTCTGGCGATTGCTGGATTTGATCGTGGCGGCGGGCCGCTGGCCGAAGCCGGCTTGCGTTAAATCGCGGCCGCGCGTTCGTGCTGCAAGCCAGACGCGTCCAATTTTTCCAACAGATAATCGAGATCGTCCTTCGGGACCGATTGGAATAGCGTAAGCGTGCGTTCCAGCATGCGCTTGCGGAACGTGATTCGGTCGCGCGCAGCGCCTTCACGCTCAATGCCGTGATAGACGTCAATGGCCGCACGGATCGATGCAAACAAACGTGGCGGCAGGCCTGCGCGCTCACATGCCGATTTCAGGCCAAGCGGCCCGCTATCGTGCATCATCAGCCACATACGCTGATGCGACATGCCGGCGAGCTGGGCCATCGCGTGCTCGACGAAATCCATCTGCCCAAGGCATAGCCCGCGCATCAGGATCGAAGGCGTCAGGCGGCCGTTCAAGTTCAATTGCTGCACAAAGCGCGGCAAATCGCTTTGGCGGATCGCTTGCTCGACAATGTCGAGCGTGGCGCGCTCGCGTGACGCCATGGACAAATCGATCGCGATTTGGGGCGGCAATTCGTGATTGTTGACGAGGTGATCGAAGAGTTCGCCCGTCACCATTGAGACAAGCTTTTCGGTGACGCCCACCGGCAACGCGCTACGGCGCACCATCGCCTGCATGATGTTGGAGGTGCCCGCGAAGCGATAGAGCGCTGTGTCGAGCCCCTCTTCGTTAAACAGCGCGTTGTCGTTGGCGAGTGCGCGTTCCACGGCTTCGGTTACGGCGTATTCTGCGATCGCGCCCGTGACCGCCGTGGACAGATGCTCACGACTAGCAACCGCCACCTGCTTTGAGGGTGGGCACGCGCGGATGATCTCGACCAAGTCCGCATCGGTCAGCACCGGCGAGTTCATGATCACCGGCAACGCGATCGTATCGATGTCTTGCGCCAGCTTGTTGGCGATGTCGCGCGGCAGGCGCGGCGAATTCTTGAGTGCAACGGCCAAAGCGCGACGCACCAGCACGGCGGCGTCAGCGGCCATGATCCCGATGATGCTTTCAGCGTGCCTGCGTTCCTCTACGGAAAGCTCGGCCTCATCAATGCAGCGACAGAGCTTATGCGCGGCCTGGGCGCGATCATCGATCGTCGGCCCTTTGATCAAGGTGCGAATATCGCTCTCGGTCAGGTGAGCGCGCATGGTGACGACGGACATTGCAAGCCTCTGACAAGTCACAGGTCCAGCAGCCGACTCTGGCCGCACCCGCAGAAACACCCTTGATCCCATCCCTTAACGAAAGCTTGATTGAACCAACAACAAGGGAGGCGTCACGTGCTCGAAGGCCTAAAGATCGTTGAGTACGCCACCTACGTGGCCGCCCCGGCGCTGCCGGCATCATGACCGATTGGGGCGCGGAGGTGATAAAGGTCGAACCCCCAGCGGCGACCCGATCCGGCTCTTCTTTTCATCCCTTGGTGTCGATGCCGAAACCAATCCGATCTTCGAAATGGACAATCGCGGCAAGCGCGGCATCGTGTTGGACACCACCAAGCCCGAAGGTCGCGACGCGCTGCTGAAGCTGATCGATCGCGCCGACATCTTTATCACCAATGTGCGCCCGGGCGGCTTGAAGCGCGCGGGGCTGGCGCCGGAGACGGTTCTGCAGCGTTGCCCGCGCCTCATCTACGCAACGCTCACGGGTTACGGGTTGGAAGGTCCCGACGCGGATCGTCCCGGAATGGACGCCGCCGCGTTTTGGGCGCGCTCTGGTTTGGCGGCGATGTTTCGCCCTAAGGGCGGCGAGCCGGTGCAATTGCGGACAGCTCTTGGCGATCACGTTGCGTCGCTCGCCATTGTCGCGGGCGTGCTCGCGGCCGTGCATGAGCGCAACGCAACAGGCAAGGGCCGCTTGATCGACGCATCGCTTTTGCGTACGGCGCACTATGTCGGCGGTAGCGATCTTTCGATCCAGCACACGCGCGGCCGCGTGGCGTCCAATCGCCCACGTAGCGCTGTACCTAATCCGCTCGTGAATCCCTTCCGCACCAGCGACGACCGTTGGATCAGTCTGCTCATGCGCCAAGGCGACGGCGATTGGCCGAAGATCGCCCGCCTGCTCGGCATCGAACATCTCGTCAAAGACCCTCGCTTTGCGACAAGCCGCGCACGGCGAGAAAACGCAGCCGAACTGGTGGCGTTGTTGGACGACGCGTTTGCCAAGCTCGACTACGCGCAAGCCGCCGCCGCGCTCGATGGCGAGCAAATGGTGTGGGCGCCCATCCTATCGCCAGCCGAGGCAATTAGCGATCCACAGGCCATTGCCGCCGGTTGCGTGGTGCAAACGCCAACGCATGAGGGCGGCGTGTTCAATGCGCCTGCATCGCCGGTGCGTTTCCCGGGCGCGGACGATGGGCCCAAAGGCCCCGCCCCGCGCTTTGGCGAACACACGCGCGCTGTTCTTGCGGAGCTTGGCTATTCGGAGTCTGAGATCGATGCGCTCTATTCCAGCGGCGCGGCGGCTTAGTCGCGGCTGGCGCGCGTGTAGGCGGCGAGTGCGCGCAAGGGATCTTGCGTCTCTTGCTCGTCGCCCGTTCCGCGCAGCAATGGCAGCAGCGCCATATTGAAGAGCGCCTGCGCCAAGGCAGGCGACATCATCTCGCTCTCGTCGCGGCCGTATTCTATGCGACCGCGACCGGCTGCGCCCATGCTTGCATCCGCGTCGAGCGACAGACGATCAAGCAGACCCTGCGCGGAGCGCGGCTCGCCATTGGTGTAGAACAAACCACGATTGGCGTTGGCCTCGCGCGGGAAAATTGCCGCCGCGTTGGGCGCGCCCTGTTGCGCCGCTTCGATCAAGCGAATGGCGCCGCCCGAGCCCATCACGTGCGCAGCGTAGAGTTCGCCTGCATTAGGCGCGCGGCCTAAACGCGCTTGTAGCGTCATGGCGTTCTCTCGCGCGAGTTCGGCGGCCATGCGCGCCGACAGTTCCGGATCGCTGCGCAGCGCCAAAATATCGCGACGGGTCGCTGCATCAGCACCATTGCTCAACGCCGTCGCTTGCGGCCCCAACCCGTGCTCAGCGCCGTGGCGGCGCACCATGTCGAGCCAGGTGCTGTCGATGAATTGGAAGAGCCCGGTCGCGCTTGATGTCGCCGCACGTGCGTTGGGATTCATCGCGCTTTCACGGCGCGCGGTTTGGACCAACAGCGAGAAATTGACGCCCGTCGCGTCCGCAGCACGGCGGATTGCGGTGTGCACGGCATCCTGGCCAAGGGGCGCGATCGGATCGCTCATGACTCACGGCTCCGCCGATTTGGTAAATCACACGTTAACCAATGTTGCGGCGGCGTATCCATCCCAATCGATACGGAAACAGAATGAAACCGGCCAGGATTGTGATCAACGCTGTGAGCGACGACACGATCAAAAGTCCTGTGTTGAAATTCTCATGGTCGCGCCAATCCATGATGTGTAGCGCCCAGAGCGCGTCATAGACCCGCCACAGGTCCGAACGCCGTGCGGCGACGCGGCCGGTGTCTGCGGCGACGTAAACCGCAAGGCCCTCTGCATCATCGAAAGCAATGCGCCATGCCGGCAACGGACCGCGATACTCCGTGCTCTCCTCGGTGACGAGGCGCGTTTCACGCACACGTGGCGCATCCGTGACGTAGGTCTGCGCAATCAACGTCGCGGCTTCGACACTCAGCGGCGAGGCAACGCGCCAATCGTCAAGATCGATCAAGATCGGCCGACGCTCCGCAAATTCCGCGAGCGCGACGGGATGGCCCGCAACATCCTGCTCGTAAGTGACACGCGTTGGCGCCTCTGGAAGAAGTGCTGCGACCTCTGCTGGCGAGCGTGTCGTCAACGCCAGGGGCAAGGCGTGTGGAGGAGCGATGCGATGCTCGCTCCGCACCTGCTCGATCGGATAGATCGCAAAGAAGAGCCCCGAGCCGACCCACAACAGCATCTGCACGCCGACAATCAGCGCCAGCCATTTGTGTACCCAGGAGGCGGCGGCCGCGAGTTTCATCAATAACTCTTCGGCAGGCCCAGCACGCGCTCAGCGATGAAGTTCAAAATCATCTCGCGGCTCACCGGCGCAATACGGGCGATCATGGATCTCGCGGAAATAGCGTTCGACGAAATATTCCTTCGCATAACCCATACCGCCATGTGCGAGCACCGAAGCTTCGCAGGCATGGAATCCTGCTTCAGCGCCAAGATATTTCGCCGCGTTTGCCTCTGCGCCGCAATCCTTGCCCGCGTCGTAGAGCGCGGCGGCTTTGAAGGCGAGCAGATTTGCCGCTTCAAGCTCGGCCCACGATTTCGCGAGCGGGTGCTGGATACCCTGGTTCTGACCGATCGGGCGGCCAAACACGACGCGCTCTTTGGCGTATTGCGCCGCGCGCTTCAGCGCCGCACGGCCAAGGCCAATCGCCTCGGCGGCGAACAACACACGTTCGGGATTGAGACCCGACAGCAGAATCTTGAAGCCCGCGCCCTCTTCGCCGATCAGCTCAGCGTTCGAGACTTCTAGGTCTTCAATGAAGAGCGTGTTGCACTCCACGGCCTTGCGACCCATTTTCGGGATCGGTTGCGCTTCGATCTTCGCGCGGTCGAAATCGGCATAGAAAAGCGAGAGCCCTTCAGTCGGCCGCTTCACCTGATCCTTCGGCGTTGTCCGCGCGATGATCAAAATCTTGTTCGCCCGTTGCGCGTTCGTCGTCCAAATCTTGCGGCCGTTGATTCGGTAGCCAGTGTTTGTCCGTTCAGCTTTGGTTTCGAGGCTTGCCGTATCGAGACCAGAATTGGGCTCCGTCACGGCAAAGCATGCTTTGTCCGTGCCGTCCATCGCCGGGGGCAAGAAGCGCGCTTGCTGCTCTTCCGTGCCGAACTTCACGATCGGCATCAGGCCGAAAATATTGAGATGGATCGCACTCGCGCCCGAGAAGCCAGCGCCGGATTGCGCCACCGTTTGCATCATCAGCGCGGCTTCGGTGAGGCCAAGGCCTGCGCCGCCGAAACGCTCCGGCATGGCGACGCCCAGCCAACCACCGGCGGCGATGTCAGCGACGAATTCCTCCGGAAATTTTCCGGTCTCGTCGGTCTTGAGCCAATAATGATCGTCGTATTTGGCGCAGATTTTCTGGATCGCTTCCTGGATCGCGGCCTGCGCTTCCGTGGGTTCAATGCCGATGGTCATGGCGCCTCAAATCTCGATGGCGCGAGGGCCGCCCAAGCGGGCTCGATCTCGCGGCCGAATACGTACGCACTAATGATCTCTGCTGTCAGCGGCGCCAAGAGCCAGCCGTTACGTGAATGCCCAGCGGCGACCAAAACATCGCCCGACGGCCCGATCATCGGCCATCCGTCGGGCGACATCGGGCGAATACCGGCCCAAGCGCGCCCCTCGGCCTTCACTTCGCCCGGCAACAGCGCGCGCGCCGCATCGAGCAACGCATCCACCTTGCTCTCATCGACGTGGCGATCGTAGCGGCCCGGCTCCAGTGTCGCGCCAATCACCACGTCCTCGCGGCGGCGCACCATGTAGAAATCCGGCGCGTGCAGGTTCGGCCCAAGCGCAGCATCCGTCTCCACCGCAACCACATGCCCCTTCGCGGGCTGCACGAACTTCAGCGCGGGCGCCGCACGCATCAATTTCTCGGTCGCCCACACACCCGGCGCCAACACCACCGCATCGCCTTCATAGACGCGGTTGTCATGCGTCATGACAGCGCTCTCGGTGACGTTCTCAACGTCGCGATGATATTCGATCACCACGCCCATCGCACGCGCCTGCATCGCAAGACCCGTCAACACGCGCTGCGGATCAGCCGTGCCTTCGTCGCCAACGAAGACGGCATTATCCAACTTCTTGGCAAAGCCAAGCCGTTTACGCGCCTGCCCGGCATTGAGCGCGCTGATATCTAATCCCAGGCGCAGCGCGTTGCGGATAAAGCTCTGCGCGTCATCCGCGTTCGCGCGCACATGCACGCCGCCATCAAAGCGCACGCCATCGGCCCATTCAGCGCCCGGCTGAAACTCGCGCCATAGATTGAGCGATTCAATTGCGAGTTGCTCATGCGGCGAAGGCACAGCGTCCAACACGGCCAGCATGCCGGCCGCTGCAGCCGATGCAATCGGCCCATGCGGCGACGGATGCTCGGCTTCCGCCTCCAGCAGCGTCACCTGCGCGCCGGCGATGCGCAGCCGCACGGCGCAGAACAAGCCAATGACGCCGCTGCCGACGATGACGACCTTCTTCATAGCGTCTCATGTCCACCCTGAGGCGGAGGGGCGCAAGGCCGGTGCGGCAGCCGGTCGCGTGAATTCGCGCTTAGCGCTTCTTCGGTTTCGTCTCTGCGGCGACCGCGCCGCTAACCGCGACGATAGCTTCAAGCCCGGCAGCCAAAAGCGCTTCCGGCGCCACAGAGCGGCCTGTGAATTTTGAGAGCTTCGCAGCAGCAGCTTCGAGCTTAGCCCAATGCTTTGCCTCAATCCGCACCGTCTTGAATGCCGGCGCTTTGGCTTTGCGCGGCACGGCAACCTTGGCGCTCTTCCGCACCGCCGCGATCGCGGCCTTCATATTATCGACGTGTGCGCGGTCTTTGTCCTTCTCCACTTCGGAGAGCTGCGCGTACGGCTTGAACAGCGCCTTATCCAGGCTCTTGTCGTGCTTGTTGCGCGCGATCCAGGCTTTGTGCACTTCGATCGACGCAGCTTCGCGGTCGTTCGGAAACTTCATCACCGCCGCGTACGCATCGCGCGCGGCGACCGTGTTGTCGGCCTTGGCGTTCGGGTGCAGCTTTGACCATGGTTGATTGATATCAACCATAGTCCCGCCGCGCATGCGCATGCGCGGCTGGCCCTTTTGCTCAGGATTGGTCTTCAAGAGCCGCTTGCGCCACGCATCGTGCGAACGGCCGGCGAAATAATCGACCGCCGCTTGCATGCGCGGATCGGCTTTCTTGGTTTGCTTTTTCTTAAGCGCGGCCATCAGCAGACCTTAACAGAAACTCGTAAGGCGTTCGTTAGCTCGCGCCCCATTCGGCGAGATCGAACTTCGGATCGGGATAGGTCGCATCCACATAGGTCTTGCCCGCAGCGATGCCGATCTCCAGCAAGAGCTCCATATTGGCCTTCTTGCCGTTGTCCATCAGGTCGAGCCCCTCCAGCGTGATGGCGTCGAGCTCGCGACCCAACATGCGCTCAAGGGTCGTCATCGGCGGCACTGGATCGGTGCGCTTCTTGGCGCGCGGCTTGGTCTCAAGCGTGACGTCCATGCGCTGATAGTCGAGCAGCGGCTCGCCAGTAATGCAGACGCCGTTCATGTCGCCGATCTCGGAATTGATCCGCCACGGTTTGCGCGGGTTCGAGAACGCCTGCATCAGCATCACGCCCTGCACCTGCGTGTCATAGACCATCGCACGCAAAGCATGGACGCCGCGCAGGCCTGGCGGCAGGCCTTGGAAGGCTTTTCCGTCCACCGTCGGCCGGCGCATGCCGGTGCCGCAGGATGTCATCATCAGATTGTCCGCGCCGGATTTCCAACCGAATTTGTAAGACGGCTCCAACGCCAGCATGAACAGCTGCAGGCTCGGATTGTTGTTCGCGCTTACCGCGCCATCGACGAAGAAACCCTTCTGGATTGGCCGGCGCTTCTCATCGAACTCAACGTCGATCGTGATCTCATCGAAGAAGGTCGGCGCAGCAGCGCTTGCGAGCACAAGATCAGACAAGCGGTAGCGCTTGTTGGGAAAGACACCGCCTTCCGCTGGCGGATCGTAGAAGACGCCGAGCGGGTGATTGGTGACGACCCAGGCGGAGCCGGTATCGATGCGCTTGGCGTGGATTGCGAGGCCCGTCTTGATGTCCTGCGACCCAAGGGTCTTGGTCGAGAGCACCGATTGCAGCGCGCGCCGCAATTTCTTCGACTCGAACTTCGATTGCAGAAAGACGCCGTCGCCGGCCGTCTTGCCGAAGACCTCTGGGCCAAGCTTCATATAGAGCTCGATCATCTCATCGACGCTG
Source organism: Hyphomonadaceae bacterium JAD_PAG50586_4 (assembly GCA_023242925.1). Lineage (GTDB taxonomy): Bacteria > Pseudomonadota > Alphaproteobacteria > Caulobacterales > Aquidulcibacteraceae > Vitreimonas. The sequence goes on from CP096134.1 coordinate 2,320,777, forward strand.
AGCCCCAGCGACAATCCCGAAGCAATGATCGCGCCCGTCGAAGTGCCGCCGATCAGATCGTAATAGTCGCACAGGCGGAACCCGGGATCGCCGCCAGCGCGGCGACGTAATTCGTCCTCCAGCGGTTTCAACATGCCCAGCGACAGCACGCCCTTCACGCCGCCGCCATCGAGCGACAGAATGCGTTTGGCCCCGGTGTCGGGCGATAAGTGCTCGAACAGCGTTTTGGCCATTGGTCCCCTCGAGCCCCTTGTAGCCGTCCCGGCGGATCAAAAGAAGGCCAAGCTGGCCGGATCGCGTCCAAGGTGTATCGCCCGGAACTCTGCTGCCACGAAAAGCCCGCCGGCGACGAAAATCGACCGCCCATGCGCCTTCGAAAGCGCCATTTGGCGGGCGTCGGTCACGGATTCCGCGATGATTATTTCGGCGTCGGCATTCGCCGCCGAGGCGTACGCCGCGATCTCGGCCGGGCTCGCGCCTTTGTGACGGGCGGCGGCGCAGATAATTGTGGAAAATCCAGGCGCGAGCGCCGCGATCAGCTCGCGCGCGTTTTTGTCGTGAGACGCGCCGCAGACCAGCACGCCGGGCTGCGCTATCGCTGCGAAGCCGTCGCGCGCGGCGCGCACCCCAGCCGGCGTGTGGCCGACATCGATAGCGATCAGCGGATCGTCGTTGATCACCTCAAGACGACCGGGCCAGCGGGTGTTCGTAAGCGCCTGCACCGCCTCAATGTCGGAAATCTCGCGCAGGTCGCGCGTGAGCTTCAGCGCGAGCGCCAGGTTTTGCCTTTGATGGGCGCCTGGCGACGGCGCGACAAACGCAGCCTCGCCAGGCCAGTCCGACCGCACGCCACGCGCAGCGCAATGCGCATCAATCGCCGCGCGCTCGCCTATGCAGCTTTCGCCAATGAAAATGGTTGCGCCCGTGGGCGCAGCATCGAGCTTGTCGCACGCAATCTTAGCCAAGGTGTCGCCGAGCAGGTTCGTGTGCTCAAGGTCGAGCGAGGTCAGCGCCAGTCGTCGCGCTGCGATCAAGCGAACCGGATCAAGCCGTCCGCCTATCCCGGCCTCCCAAACCGTGTGTGCGCACCCACGCGTCGCGAACCAATCCGCCGCAATGAGAAACAGAAATTCAAATCCGCCAAGATTGGCGCTTTCGCCCGAGGCGGCGACCGCTGCGACCACGCGCTCCCAATGCTGGCCCAGTTCAACGTCGGAAATATCTTCGCCATCGATACGGAAGCGCTCGTTCAAATCGAACAGGTGCGGCGAGGTGAAGAGCCCCACTGGCGCGCTCAAGCGTTGCAGCAACGCCGAACACATCGCCGCCGTCGAGCCTTTGCCGTTTGAACCGACAATGACCGCGCCTTTCGCGCCAAACCCAGCGAGATCAACACCAAGCTGCGCCGCGATCTTCGCCACGCGCTCCAATCCCGGCCCCGCGCCGAACTTGGGATAGGGCACGCGCCAGATATTCATCGTAGCGCCGCCGCAAAGTTCGCTTTCCATATCTCGATGATCAAATCCCAGCGGCCCGCGTCTTCCAGAGTGGCAATCATAGGATTGGAATTCACTTCGATCACGACGAGATCGCCGCCATCGCCATGCGGCGAAGTATCGAACATATCGACGGCAGCGAGCCGCAATCCTACCGCCGCCGCCGCCGCCAACGCCAAGCGCGTCATCGACGCCGAGGCGCCATCGCGCAGCTCGGTTGCGCCGCCCCCGGCCGCGCGGTTCGCCGGTCCTTCAAGGATCAGACGTTCACCTACGTCCAGCACGGCATCCCCCAGACGAGCCGCCCCCCACATCACGCGCGCGTATTTTCGGCAAAGGCGCGCCAGCCTCGCGCGGCAAAGCCGCCACGAGGTCGCGAACGCGCGATCGTCCATCGCCCACGACACTCGGCAAATGCTTGCGATAGGAAAACAGCGCGCGTCCTTCGAGCACGAACACGCGATACTCAATCCCGCGCACAAAAGGCTGGATCAGCACCGCGAAATGCTCGCGCGACACACGTTGCAAGTAGTCTTCAAACGCTTCGGCGCTTTCTATCACCTCCGCATAAAGCCCATTCGACGCCGCCAGCGGTTTGCAAAACACCGGCAATTCAATGCGACGCACATAGGCCAACGCATCCGCCGCTTCGCGCCCCGGCTTACGCATGTCGGCCCAGCGCCCGGTGACGAAAAATTTCTCGCCCGCGAGCACGGGCACCTTCGCTCCCCGAAGCACTTCGGCGCAAAACCCCTTGTCTCGGGCGATCGACGCGGCCCGCGTATCGTTTAGCGCGTAAGGCGTGCCGGCCCCGGCCGCGAATTGCGCCCGACGCGCACCGTCGCTCACCTCAAACAGATAGCCATCCGCGCCATCGAGCGAGCGGAAGTCGTACCCGCACGCGGCTGCGGCCCGCGCTGCGTAGCGCGCCTGGACGCTCACCAGATTTTCGCTGTCGGATGCGGGGCTCACCGGAAACAATGGTACCGCCTCCCGGGCTCGAACCGGGGACCCCTGGTTCCACAAACCAGTGCTCTAACCAACTGAGCTAAGGCGGCACACGAAGCGCCGGGACGCCCCAAGGGCGCGGAAACTAGCCGCGCCCTCTGCCGGAAGCAAGGCGGGTGCTGGGCTTAAACCGGGCCCCAACCCTGCTGGTTGATATAATTGCGCAAACGCTCAATCCGGTTGTCCGGATCGGGGTGGGTGGAGAGGAATTCGGGCGACCGCGCCCCGCCGCCCGCCTGCATACGCTGCCAGAACGGAATGGCCTGCTTGGGGTCATACCCGGCGCGCTGCATGTACGTGAGCCCCAGAATATCGGCCTCGCTCTCTTGTTCGCGCGAGAACGGCAAGCTCAAGCCGACCTGCGCACCGAGCCCGAGCGCGGCCATCGCCAATTGGCTGTTGATTTGCGCACCCGCGACCTGCAACGCCGTTTGTGTCGCCGCTTCACGGCTGTAGCGCTCAGCAGCGTGACGGCCGGTGACGTGGCCGACTTCATGGCCGAGCACCGTCGCCATCCAATCGTCACGCTCGGAAATCTCATACAAACCGCGGTAAAAACCGACTTGGCCGCCGGGCAGAACGAACGCGTTTTTCTCCGCGCTGTCGAACAGCACGAATTCCCAATTCTGATTGCCCCGCCCCGCCGCACTGACCACGCGACGGCCCACGGTCTCAAGCCGGCGTTGCGCGGCCGCATTGTTCCAGGTGCGCGTTTGCTGGCGCATCTGCGACCAAGCGCTGAGCGAGGCCTGCTGCAATTGCGCTTCGTCGATCAAGATGAGTTGGCTGCGTCCCGTCTCTGCATTGGTCGCGCACCCAGACACCAGCACCAACGTCCCCGCCGCGAGCCCGCGCAGGAGAAGGCGGCGATCCATCTTTGAGACGTCGACCAGCTTGGCCTCGGCGGCATGATGTTCACACATAAGTCTTCCTCCCACGCCGCGCGGCCGAACCCGCGCGGTCAGTATCTTCCGTCCCAACGCTGCAGAGGCAAGGGCCGTTTCGTGGCGACGCAAACTTCTGCGCCTGGGCGCTCGAGCGGCGTGGACAAACCGGGGGCGGCGCGGCTATAGACCCTCTCCCCGCCGGCCAGGACCGAACCCAGCCGGCATCCTTGGAACGCCTGGGTAGCTCAGTCGGTAGAGCAGCGGATTGAAAATCCGCGTGTCGCTGGTTCGATTCCGGCCCCAGGCACCACCGCCTTCCACCACGTCGATTTTCCAACGACGCCGCGCTGCGGCGTCTGCCCTTTCCACGCTTGACATCCTTCAAGTGCGACTATACCTTTTTATTACAAGGTAGCTTATGACGGATGCGAACGAACAATTTGCCGGGCTTCGCAAGGGGCTTTTGGAATTTGCTCTCCTGACCGTGGTGTCGGGGCGGACGGTCTATGTCGGGGACATCCTGGCGACTTTGGCCCCCACCCCGTTCGCCACCCAGGAAGGCACGCTCTACCCGCTCCTCTCCAAGCTGCGGCGAGAGGAATACGTCGACTACGAATGGGTCGAGAGCGGCCAAGGGCCACCGCGGAAATATTATCGGCTCACCGACAAGGGCGGCTCGCGCCTTGAAGAATTGGCGGCCTATTGGCGCCGCCTCACCACCACCCTCGAAACTTTGGGGCGCTAAGACATCATGGAACGCGTTGTCACCATCAATCTCAACGGCAATCCGTACCAGCTCGAAGAGCCCGCGTACGATGCGCTGCGCGCCTATATCGCGCGCGCCGAAGCGGCCCTCGCCTCCAATCCGGACAAAGCCGAGATCGTGCGCGATCTGCAGCGGGCCATCGCCGACAAATGCAGCGGCTACCTCTCGCCGAGCAAGAGTGTGATCTCACTGGCTGAGATGACCCGCATCATCGAAGAGATGGGCCCCGTCGAGGGCGAGAGCGAAGCGCGCGAAGAACCGCGCGCTGAGGAAACCTCCTATGACGGCCCGCGCAGGCGCCTTTATCGCATCAAAGAAGGCGCCAATATCGCCGGCGTCTGCACAGGGATCGCTGCGTACTTCGATCTCGACGTCAACATCATCCGGCTTCTCTTTATCATCGCCGCGATCGTCACGTCGGGCGGCATGATCCTCATCTACATCGCCATGATGTTCTTGATCCCTTCAGCCAATACCAGCGCGGAATGGGCGGCCGCACGCGGCGTCCCTTTTAACGCCCAGGAGATTATCGACCGCGCCAAACACGAATATCGCAATCTCACCGGCGATGACGGCCGCTCATGGCGTACGCAAATGCGCGCACAGCGCCGCGCCTGGAACGCACAAATGCGGAGCTGGGACCAATCCTGGCGCAGCACCGATCACGGCGCCGGCCCGTCTGCGCCGCCCGCCCAACCAGCCGGCTATCTGACGCGCGTGTTCGCCGGCTTCATGGCCTTCATCTTCAGTGTTATCACGGCAGCACTCTTCATCGCCTTCCTCGTCGCGTTCTTCTCGCTGCTCGGCGCGGGCTCGATCCTGAGCTGGACGCCGCCGGCAGACGTGCCGCTCTGGCTCGCGATCGTCGTGCTCTGCGTCGTCTACGCAGCGATCTCGGCGCCCTTCAGCGCGCTGCGCAAAGCCTCCTACGCCACCGTCAGCGGCCAACCCCAAAGCGGCGGCGGCGACGGCATCGTGACGCTCATCATCGTCGCCATCACCGCGTGGTTTGCCTGGATGTATTGGCCGGACGCCCGCGAGTTGATGGAGGGCGCCTATCTTGTGATCCGTGATTTCGCGACGCACTGGGCCAATTTCTGGAACTAGCCTCGCTCACAGCTCCATAGCCTATGGGCGCGACTTTCGGGTCGCGCCCCTTTTTTGGCTTTAGCCCCAAGGCCCGCGTTTACGCGATGGCGACGCGGACGGCGTCGGCGCAATCGGCGCGGCTTGTGGCGCGCCGACGCGGCCGCCGCCAAACTTCACCAGCGCGGCGATCCGCTTCGCAATTGGCGGGTGCGTGGCGAACAGCGACGCAAAATCCGAGTGCGGGTTCTCGATGAACATTTCGCGCACTTCCGACGGCGCATTGACCGCCGCATTGCCGGAAATTTTCTGCAGCGCCGAGATCATTGCGTCGGGGTTCTTGGTCAGCTCCACAGCGCCAGCGTCAGCGAGATACTCCCGCCGCCGCGACAGCGCGAAGCGGATGACGATCGCCAGCGCATAGGCAATCGCAATCATCGCCAGCGCCGCGACGATCGCAATGATCGCCCCGCCCGCATTGCGGCTATCGCCCGACGATGAAGAAGACCGCGTCCGCGTTCCGCCGCCCGTGTGCCAAAGGCCACGAAACGCCATCTCGCCGACGAACGAGAAGATGCCCACGAACACGACCGCGATCACCAGGAGCCGCACGTCCGCATTCTGAATATGCGTCAGCTCATGCGCGAGCACGGCTTCAAGCTCTTCATCATTTAACGTGTTCATCAATCCCCGGGTCACGGTGATCGAGTATTGTCCCTTGTGGAGCCCGGTGGCGAAGGCGTTCAAGCCGTCGGTTTCCATTATCCGCAAGGCAGGCATGGTGACGCCACGCGAAATGCAGAGGTTTTCGAGCAGATTGTAGAGCTTTGGCTCTTGGCTACGCTCCACCTTCCGCGCGCCGGTCGCGGCATCGATGATGGCTTGATAGAAAAGATAGGCGATGGCGAACCAAACCAGCGCGCCGACAATCGCGAACGGCCAGGCGCCAGCCAGCGCGTCACCGGCCCAAATGAACGGCCCCGCGATTGGATCAGGGCCAGAACTCATGCCGGTCAAACCGGCAAACAACAGGAACAATCCGTACGTCAGCAACAACAACAGGATTGGAAAACCGGCCATGAGCAGGACGGTCTTCCAATTGTTGTTCCAGATATGAGTCTGGAGGCCGAAGGCGCCGCCCACTTGGCGTCTTTCCTTAGTTGAATTTCACCTGCGGGGGTGCGGCGTCCATCGATGCGCGGCTTTCTTCGCCGACATCGAAGAAGTCGCGCGGGCCGAAGCCAAACATGCCGGCAAAGACCACCGCCGGGAATTGCTCGCGCGCGGTGTTGTATTCGCCAACGGCGTTGTTGAAGAAGCGGCGCGCGGCGGCAAGCTTGTTCTCGATGTCCGAGAGTTCGGCCTGCAGCTGTTGGAAGTTCGCGTTGGCCTTGAGGTCCGGATAGGCTTCCGAGAGCGCGATCAAGCGGCCGAGCGCTTGGCCGAGAATGCCTTCGGCCGCGCCCATCGCTTTGGGATCCCTGTGCGTTCGGCGCTCACCGCCGAGTTACGCGCCTGGATCACAGCCTCAAGGGTGCCGGATTCGTGGGCCGCATAGCCCTTCACGGTCTCGACCAGGTTTGGGATCAAGTCGTGGCGTTGCTTCAGCTGCACATCGACGTCAGCGAAGGCTTGATTGCAATTCTGGCGCAACGCGACCAGACGATTGTAAATGCCGATCAGCAGCACCGCCAAAACGACGACGACGATCAGGACGATAAGTAGGCCGCTCATTGAGGCTCCCTCTGACTACGAGTCATGGACTTCCATACAGGAAAGCCCCGGCGGGAGCACGTTTTCAGTGTGACCGCGGTCTCTAAAAGAAGCGGGCGGCTTCCTAAGGCCGATTAACCGATTACGTCCGAGAAACGCCCGGAACGCGAAAAGCCCTTGGGCGCCACTTTACCAGCGCCGCCACGCTTGCCGCGATAGTCCTTCCACTCGGCCACGACACGCGTGCGGCCAGCGGAATCCTCCCAGCTCAGCCCCTCGTCCTTGGCGAAGGTCTTCACGTCGGCGAGGCCGCGATCGGCGTAGCTTTGCAGCTTCACGCCCTTGCCGCGCGTCATCTCGGGCAATTCCGAGAGCGGGAAGATCAGCATCTTCTTGCGCTCGCCAATGACGGCGACCTGGTCGCCCAACACCTTCGCCGCCTGCATCGCGCGACCGTTGAGAATTTGCTTGCCGCCGCGCTTGGTCGCCAGCATTTCGCTTTCGGGGATGATGAAGCCATAGCCTTCGTGGCTGGCGACCACGCGCTTTGAGCCTTCCTCGTATTTGAACAGCGCCACCGCTTCATCGATGTCGCCAAGTTCAACGGACAGACGCACCGGCTCGCCATGCCCGCGGCCGCCCGGGAGCTTATGAACGTCGAGTGTAAACGCGCGGCCATCCGACGCGAACAACAAAAGCTTGTCGGTCGTCTCGCACTGCACGATGTGCTGGGGCCCGTCGCCTTCCTTGTATTTGATCTCGGAGAGATCGGCGATGTGACCCTTCATGGCGCGGATCCAGCCCTTCTCGGAGAGCACGACCGTCACCGGTTCGCGCACGACGAAGGCTTCGACATCAATCTCGGTCGGCACTTCGCCGGCTTCGCCAAGCTCAGTGCGGCGCTTGCCCCACGGCGTGCCGGCGCCGAACAGCTTCTTGGTTTCCTTGAGTTCGCCCGCGATCTTGCGCCATTGCTTGCGCGTGTCTTCGAGCAAGCCTTGGAGCTCGGCCTGCTCAGCACGCAACGCAGCGTCCTCGCGACGGATTTCCATTTCTTCCAGCTTGCGCAATTGGCGCAGACGCGTGTTGAGAATGGCTTCGGCCTGCGTGTCGTTCAGCTTGAAACGCGCGATCAGCTTTGCCTTCGGATCATCCTCATTGCGGATGATGCGGATCACTTCATCGAGATTGAGGAAGACGATCAGCAAGCCGGCCAACACATCCAAGCGCTGCGCAATCTTTTCCAAGCGAAACGCCGTGCGCCGTTGCAGCACGTCGCGGCGATGGTCGAGGAAGGCGCGCAGCACCTCCTTCAAGCTCATCACGCGCGGCACGCCGGCCGCATCGAGTACGTTGAGGTTCAACGAAATCCGCGCTTCAAGTGCGGTGAGCTTAAACAAGCTCTCCATCAGCACGGCGGGCTCAACCGTGCGCGATTTCGGCTCGAGCACGAGACGCATGTCCTCGGCGCTCTCGTCGCGCACATCGCCCAGCAGCGGCGCTTTCTTGTTTTCAATCACCGCCGCCAAAGCTTCCACGAGCTTCGACTTCTGCACTTGATACGGGATCTCGGTGACGACGATACGCCATTGCCCGCGGCCCAAATCTTCCGTCTGCCAACGCGCGCGCACGCGAAAGCCGCCACGGCCGGTCTCGTACGCTTCGCGAATGCTCTCCAGTGGTTCAACGACGATGCCGCCCGTTGGGAAGTCCGGACCCGGCATGATCTTCAACAGATCGTCCGTCGTCGCCTTCCCATTGTCGATCAGTAGCAGCGACGCATCGATCAGTTCGGCAATGTTGTGCGGCGGGACGCTGCACGCCATGCCGACGGCAATGCCGGAGGCGCCGTTCGCCAGCAAATTCGGAAACGCCGCCGGCAGAACAACCGGCTCTTCCTTCGAGCCGTCATAACTCGGGCGGAAATCGACGGAATTCTCATCGATGCCTTCAAGCAGCGCTTCCGCCGCTTTCGTCATGCGGCTTTCGGTGTAGCGCATGGCCGCTGGGCTATCGCCGTCGATATTGCCGAAATTGCCCTGGCCGTCGATCAGCGGGTAACGCGAGTTAAAATCCTGCGCCAAGCGCACGAGCGCGTCGTAAATCGATTGGTCGCCGTGCGGGTGATAATCACCCATCACGTCGCCAACGACTTTCGCTGATTTGCGGAACGCTGCGTCAGCGGTGAGGTTTAGCCGCTTCATCGCGTATAGCACGCGCCGGTGCACCGGCTTCAAACCGTCGCGCACATCCGGCAGCGCCCGGCTCGTGATCGTGGAGAGCGCATAGGCGAGATAGCGCTTGGCCAGCGCCTCGCCGATTGGCTCTTCAACAATGCGCCCGCCTTCTTCCGGCGTGCGGGTGGCGTCATCAGCCATTCTTGGCTCTCCGAAACGATCCTACGCGTTCTTGGCCGGTTAGATCAGAGTCGGCCAGCAAAACCCAATCGTTCGATCAGCCTGCGCCGCGTTTCTGGCAGGTTCTCGCCTCTTTGATCGAACACGCGCCGCTCAAGGAAGTATCCGGCAAGCGCAAAAGCATCCGCGACGTCGCCCTCTCTTAGTTCCGCCTCCGCATCAACGAGGAAGGGCGGCAGGCGCAGCAGCAATTCGGCGTGCGGCGCGCCGGCGTCGTACGTGGCCGCCCGGCCTGTGCGCGGACTGACCCAGGCGAGGTTTTCAGTCTGCCCCGTCACGGCGCAGCGGCTGAGGTCGAGCCCGTAGCCCATCGCCGACAGCAGGCCGAGTTCGAACCGCGCGTAAATCGCCGGCCAAATCTCATGATGCGGCATCGCTTCGATCAAAACGATCAGCGCGTCATAGAGTTGCGGATAGGCTTGGCGTTCGGGTGTAGCGCTCCTGATCAGAGTGACCGCCGACGAGAGACCAGCCAACGCGATCGGGTCATCCAGCAGGCGCGTGGCGTGCGGCTCGATCAATTCAAGCGGCGAATAAAAGCCAAGCTGTTCGGACAGGCGCGCCTTCCAACCCGCATGCACGACGTTGCCCGCCTGCAAAATCGGTTGCGATTTGCGCCCCGCATGCACGACGCCGCCATAACGGCCATGCTCGCGCGAGAACACTTCCGCCACCAGCTTGCCTTCACCGAAATGGCGCGCGCCCAGCACAATGGCGTCATCGACCCATTCCATCGCCTAAGCTTCGTAGTCCAAGCCCAGCCGTTGATAGAGCGCCCGTTCTTCGGACCAGCCTTCGCGCAGCTTCACATGCAAGAAGAGGTGAATACGCCGGTCGAACGCCGCTTCCATTTCCTTGCGCGCGAGTTCACCGATGATCTTGATGGTTTGACCGCCGGCGCCGATGGCGATTTTGCGCTGGCTTTCGCGCGCAACGAAGATGGTCTGATCGATCTTGGCCGAGCCGTCCTTGCGCTCTTCCCAGGTCTCGGTTTCGACAACCAAATCATAGGGCAATTCATCGTGCAGGCGCATCATCGCCTTTTCGCGCGTAATCTCAGCCGCAAGCACACGCGCGGGCGCATCCATGGTTTGATCGTCGGGGAAGAGCCAAGGCCCCTCCGGCGCGCGTTCAGTGAGCACACGGGTGATGTCGTCCACGCCATCACCCTTCTTGGCCGAGATCATGAACACGTCGGTGTAAAGGCCCTCTTCGACCAGCTTCGTCGTCAGCGCCAAGAGCGCGGGCCGCGCGACCGTGTCGACCTTATTGAGCACCAGAATGGACGCCAACTCCATCTGCTTTAGCTTCGCTGAAATCGCGGCCGAATCGGCAACAGCATGTGCGTCCTGGCCCTTTGGCGCATCAGCAACGTGCGCCGCTGCATCGACCACGTGAATAATCGCATCGGCGCCCTCAAGCGCACTCCACGCCGCCGCCACCATCGCACGATCAAGGCGACGCTTCGGCGCGAACACGCCGGGCGTGTCGATCAGGATGAGCTGAACTTCGTTGTGCATCGCGATGCCGCGCACCAAAGCGCGCGTCGTCTGCACCTTCTGCGTCACGGCGGCGACCTTTGCGCCGACCAGCGTGTTCACCAGCGTGGACTTGCCTGCGTTCGGCGCGCCGAGCACCGCGACAACTCCACAGCGTTGCGGCTCAGCCATGCGCGTCGCGCTCCTGCAAAAACGCAGCCGCCGCCGCGCGTTGGGCGTCACGCTTGGAGCCGCCCTCGCCGCGCACAGGCGGGTAGCCGTCCACCACCGCGTCAATCATGAAATGCGGCGCGTGCTCCGGGCCGGTCTGCTTGATCATGACATAGCTCAAACCACGTTTCCGCGCCGCCGCCCACTCCTGCAGCGCGGTTTTGGCATCACGCGGGGCGCTCTTTACATCCTCGAAGGCGTCGCCCCAGAACTTGGTGACGAACGCCCGCGCAGTTTCGAAGCCGCTATCTAGATAGAGCGCCGCGATCACGGATTCGCAGATGTCGCCCAGGATCGCTTCCTTCTGGCGCCCCCGCTCGCCTCTTCGGAAGGGGAGAGCACAAGGGCCGCGCCCAGATCCGCCGCGCGCGCGGCGCGGGCGCAGGCGTGCTTATTCACCAGCGCATTGTAGCGCGGCGCCAATTGGCCCTCTTGCTCGTTCTGGTGCTCAGCCAGCAAGCGCTCGGCCACGATGAGACCAAGCACGCGGTCGCCTAGAAACTCGAGGCGATCGTAATCGCGCCGTTTCTTCGCGCCGCTGTCGACACTGCCGTGCGTTACGGCCTCGCGCAGCAGCGCGCGGTCATTGAACACATAGCCGATGCGTGTTTCCAGCGCAGCAAGCCGGGCGTCGTGATCGCGCCCGCTCATGGCCGCAAGCTCATTCGACCGCCTTCAAGAAGCGTTCGCCGCGGAAGCCGGTGAACAACGTCCACGGACGGAAGAGCGAGGTGGTGTCGTCGAACGAGACCACGACGAATTGCGCGGGGCCAACGAGATTATCGTACGGCACGTAGCCCACCACTGACGGCACGCGGCTATCGGCGGAATTGTCGCGATCGTCGCCCATCATGAAATAATGCCCTTCCGGCACTTCATAGACGCGCGTGTTATCGAGTTCGCTGCGCTCGATCTTGTCGCAGGTGACATAGCTTACGCCGTTGGGGAGCGTTTCGCGATAACTCGCGACTTGGCGCGGAACGCCGTTCGACTCTGGGCATTCGTCCGTCATGCCGATCAATTCACGTTGCACGGCCTCGCCATTGATGTGCAGTACGCCATCGATCATTTGGATGCGGTCGCCGGGCAGGCCGATCACGCGTTTGATGAAGTCGCGATCCGGCTCCGGCACTGGGCGAAACACCACAACATCGCCGCGATCTGGCGCGCTGCCGAACAAGCGACCGTGCGGAAGCAAACCTTCAAGTGGCGCAAATGAGAAGCGGCCGTAGCCGTAGGACCATTTGGTCACGACGATATAATCGCCCACCGCCAACGTCGGCTGCATCGAGCCTGATGGAATGCGGAACGGCTGGGCGATCGTGAAGCGCAGCACCATGGCGAGTGCGAGCGCGTAGAGGATCGTCTTCACGTTATCCCAGAAGATGGCCATCGCCGGCTCTGAACTACCCGTCGTCGACATGCTCATGCGTTTCTCACTCACGACCCGAACCGGCGGCGGCCCAAACGGGCGCCCAACGAAACGAGCGTCTTGTCACTGACGTACCGGGCCCCAGCGCGGCCAAGCTTTTCCCCATCCGGGGTGAGGTTCCTCACGAGCCAACCCCAGGCTCTGTCGGGGTCAACTCGGCCGAAATAATGACGAAACTGACAGCAAGCGGGTAGTCGTCGGTCAATGTGACATGGATGTATGCGGTATGCCCTGGTGGCGTGATTTTCGCCAACCGGGCGGCGGCCCCATTGGTCAAAAGCATGGTGGGCTGGCCGCTGGGCATGTTCGACACCCCCATATCGCGCCAAAACACCCCCTGTTTAAGACCTGTACCCAGCGCCTTGGAGGTCGCCTCCTTGGCGGCAAAGCGCTTGGCGTAGGTCGCGGCGCGCTGGTCGGGGCGGCGTTCGGCGCGGGCGCGTTCCTTTTCGGTATAGATTCTATAGGTGAAGCGATCGCCAAAGCGCTCCAGCGTCTTCTCGATCCGGCGGATGTCGATGATGTCGGAGCCGATGCCGAGGATCATGCGCCGCCCCGGGCCTGATCGATGTGGCGGCGCATCTCAGCGATCGCCGCCGGCAGGCCGACGAAGATCGCCTCGCCGACAATGAAATGGCCGATATTCAATTCGCGCACTTCCGGCACGGCAGCGATCGGCGCAACGCTCTCATAAGTGATGCCGTGGCCCGCGTGGATTTCGAGACCACGCGCGGCGCCATCCGTGGCTGCGACACGGATCGCTTCAAGCTCGCGTGCAGCGCGCTCGGCGTCACCTTCGGCGACGGCTTCGCAGAACGCGCCAGTGTGAATTTCCACGACAGGCGCGCCTAGACTTTGCGCCGCCGCCATCTGGCGCACATCTGGATCGATGAAGAGCGAGACGCGCACACCCGCTTCACGCAACTGCCGAACGAAATGCGCAACGTGATTGTTCTGGCCGGCGACATCGAGCCCGCCTTCGGTCGTGCGCTCTTCGCGCCGCTCAGGCACAAGGCAAACAGCATGCGGTTTCACCTTGAGCGCGATGGCGAGCATTTCTTCCGCGCACGCGATTTCCAGATTGATTGGCAGTGTCACCGCTTCGACCATGCGGAAGAGATCGTCTTCGCGCACGTGGCGACGATCTTCGCGAATGTGCAGCGTGATGCCGTCCGCGCCCGCTTGTTCGGCTATGATCGCCGCGCGCACCGGATCGGGTGCGCCGCCGCCGCGGGCGTTACGGATGGTGGCGACGTGGTCGATGTTCACGCCAAGCCGCACGCGCTTGCTCATGCGGCGAGACCTCGTGAGCCTGGCTTAATCGCCGGCAGCGCCGCGAGTTCAGGCGGCAATTGGTCGGCGGGATAAGCAGGCGCGGAGACGCTCGCGAGCGAGACGAGCTTGGCGCCAATGTCGGCCTTGCCGCCCGAGCGATCAATGAGGCACGCGGCGCCGACGAGTTCGCCAGGATGACCGCGAATGGCGTCAAAACACTCGCGCGAGGAGAGGCCGGTCGTAACGACGTCCTCCACCATCAGCACGCGCTCGCCCTGTTTGATCTCAAAGCCGCGGCGCAATTGGAACTCGCCCTTTTCGCGCTCTACGAACATGGCGCGCGCGCCCAAGTGGCGCGCCGTCTCGTAACCCGGAATGATCGCCCCCACCGCCGGCGACACCACCGCGTCGATCCGACCGAACGCGGCCTGCGCCTTCTCGGCCAGCGCCTTGCACAGACGCTCCGTGCGCGCAGGATCCATGAACACCGCGTTCTTTTGGAAGAAGACGGGGAGTGGAGCCCTGACGACAGGATGAAATGGCCTTCCAGCAGGGCGCCCGCCGCGCGGAATTCGTCGAGAACTTGGTCTTGATTCATGGCCGCCTAGATAGCCTTCCGCCGCCGCCGCGTCACGGGCCCGCTCAGCCTTTGACCCGCTCGGCTTCTTTCACCGCCCGAATGGCGCGGAGCGCCGCCAGGATATTGGTCAAGTGCTTGGCGTCGGCGACCTCGATGTCGAACAGCATGTCGAAGAAGTCCGCCGTGCGCTTGGCCAATCGCAGATTGATGATGTCGCCTTCGTTTTCCGCGATGGTGCGACAAAGGTCGGCCAGCACGCCGCGCTTGTTCTCCACAGTCACCATCACGCGGCTGGTCGCCAGCGCGCGGTTGAGCGCCGTCGGCGTCCAGGCCAAATCGACCCAGGTGACGTCTTTGTCGTCTTCGAGCGCGGCCAATTGTTCGCAATCGATGGTGTGGATCACCACGCCCTTGTTCGGGATATGCACACCGATGATGCGGTCGCCCGGAATGGGTGAGCAACATTCAGCAAAGTGAAGCGCCACGCCCGGTGTGAGTTCGCCGCCCTTAACGTAGAGCTTGGCCTTCTCCGCCTCCATCGGCTTGCGACCGGAATCCTTGCGGACCTTTTCTTCAAGCCCTGGGAAGGCGGCGACGGCGACAGCGTTGGCTTTCAGCGTCCCTTCGCCCACGGCGATGAAAAGGTCTTCTTCATCCTCTTTGGCCAATCGCTCCGCCGCCTGCTGAAGTGCGGTGTCGGCGAGTTCGTGGCCGTAGCGATGCAGCGCGTGCGCAACGAGATCACGGCCGAGGCGGATGAATTCATCGCGCTTGGCTTGGCGCTCCAGACGGCGCTGCGCGGATTTCGCGCGGCCTGTTTTGGTGAGCGCTTCGAAGCCTGGCACTGGCGCGACTTTGTCGCCGATAATGATTTCCACCACGTCGCCATTGCGCAGCGAGCTGCGTAGCGGGCGTTCAACGCCATTGATCTTGGCGCCGGTGGTGCGATCGCCAATGCCGGAGTGCACGGCGTACGCAAAGTCGAGCGGCGTCGCCCCTTGTGGCAACGGGATCAGAGCGCCCTTCGGCGAAAACGCGAAGACATGATCCTGGTACATTTCGAGTTTGGCGTGCTCGAGGAATTCGTTGGCGTCGCCGCCATGCTCGGCGATTTCCAGCAGCGAACGCGTGGCCTCACGCGCATCGAGACCGACGGAGGCCGCGGTTTCTTCGTCAAATCCGTAGGATTCGTTCTTGTAGCGCCAGTGCGCGGCGACGCCGTTTTCCGCGATCTGATCCATGTCGTCGGTGCGAATTTGGATTTCGACACGGACGTTGCCAGGGCCAATGACAATCGTGTGGATCGAGCGATAACCGTTCGGCTTCGGGTTCGAGATGTAATCCTCAACCTTATCCGGCACGCAGCGCCACGTCTGGTGGACCAAGCCCAGCGCGCGATAGCAATCGTTCGGATTGGCGACGATCACGCGGAACGCATAGACGTCAGCGAGATCGGAAAACTCCACACTCTTGCGCTGCAGCTTGCGCCAAATCGAATAGGCCTGCTTTTCGCGACCATAGACGCGCGCGTCGATGCCAGAGAATTCGAACACCTCCATGATCGTCTGGATGATGATGGCGACGTTGGCGCCGCGTTCAACACGCAGCTGCTCAAGCCGCGCGTTAATCGCCGCTTCAGCTTCTGGAAACGCTTCGTGAAATGAAAGGTTCTCCAGCTCGCGCGCCATCTTCTCCATGCCGATCCGGCGCGCGAGGGGAGCGTAGATTTCGAGCGTTTCGGTCGCGATGCGGCGGCGCTTGGTCGGGTTCGGGATGTGGCTGAGCGTGCGCATGTTGTGCAGCCGGTCGGCCAGCTTCACGATCAGGACGCGCACATCCTTCGACATCGCGAGGATAAATTTCTGCAGGTTCTGCGCCTGCTTGTTTTCCTCGGACTGGATCTCGAGTTTCGAGAGCTTGGTGACGCCCTCGACGAGATCGGCGATCTGTTCGCCGAAACTGCCTTCGATCTCTTCGCGCGTGGCGTCAGTGTCTTCGATCGTATCGTGCAGCAGGCCTGCGACGATCGTGGCCGCGTCGAGTTTGTATTCAGTGAGGATGCCCGCGACCTGGATCGGATGCGCGAAATACGGGTCGCCCGAGTGCCGCTTTTGACTGCCGTGCTTCACCGTCGCGTACACGTACGCGCGGTTCACCAAGCTTTCATCGAGTGAGGGATCGTACTCACGCATCCGCTCCACCAGCTCGAACTGACGCAGAAAGCGGGTGCGTGCCGGCGCGTCTCCCGCGCCAGCTGGTTTAGAGCCGGCGGGGATTTTGGCGGCGACAGCGTCGTCACCGCCCGCCATCGGCTCAGTACCGTTCGTCGCGCTGCGCTTCGGCTTCTTGCTGGAGAGCGCGCAGCACATCTTCTTCGCTGGTCTCGACCGGCGCCGCGAGCGCCAGACGATCCTGCTCGTCCTCGGCCTGCGCGGCCGGGGCGACGTCCTGATAGAGGTTCACATAGCTGTCGCGCAGCTCTTCCGGGCTAATCGCGGAATCGGCGATTTCGCGCAGCGCCACGACCGGGTCTTTGTCGCGATCACGATCGACCAGCGGCTCAGCGCCCGAAGAAATATTGCGCGCGCGGTGCGCGGACAGGAGCACCAGCGAGAACCGGTTCGGAATTTTATCGACGCAATCTTCGACGGTTACGCGGGCCAAGGCGTGCTTCCTCTAGGTCAATTGGACGGATCGGGGACATAAACTAGTGCCCCGCGAGGTATTTCGCAATGCGAAGCACCACCGCAGGCGCGAAAAGGACAGCCCTTCCCTACCCCATGGCCGGGGAAATCACTAATACGGCGGCAACCCCCGCCCGGAGGCGCGTCGGCGAGCAATTCGGCGGTGGTCCGGCCGAGCTCCGGGTGGCGCCAGTCCGGCTCCAATTCCGCCAGCGGCGCAAGCACGAACGCACGGTCCGCCATCCGAGGATGTGGCAACACAATGCCATCAAACGCGCCATGCAAATCACCGATCGCCACAATATCGAGATCGAGCGTGCGCGCGCCCCAGCGCTCACGGCGCTCACGGCCAAAGCGCTGTTCGATCGCGCGCAGCACCTCGTAGAGCGCGCGCGGATCGCGCGCGCCGACGTCCGCTTCGAGCACAGCGTTGAAATAATCGGGCTGCTCGGTTCCCGCGGGCCAGGCGTCGCTGCGCCACACGCCGGAACACCGCAGCACGTTCACGCCTTCACTCACCAACGCATCATGCGCACGCGCGAGTAAAACGGCGCCCGACACACCATCAAATGGCATGTTGGTTCCCATTGCGATCCAAGCCTTCGTGTTGTGCATGTCCGTTTATTGAATCGCGCTCAGCGCTTTGGGACCTAAGTGGAAGAATGAATTTGCTCGATCGCCTCATTCATCCCGACGAACGCGTCGCGCTCTTCATCGACGGCGCCAATCTCTATTCAGCGGCGAAAGGGCTCACCTTCGACATCGATTACCGCAAGCTCTTGGACGAGTTCAAGCAGCACGGCCGTTTGGTGCGCGCCTATTATTACACCGCGCTCGTTGAAGATCAGGATTTCTCACCCATCCGTCCGCTTGTCGATTGGCTCGACTATAACGGCTATTCGCTCGTGACCAAGGCGGCCAAGGAATACACCGACGCGAATGGCCGCCGCCGCTTCAAGGGCGACATGGACGTCGAGATCGCAGTCGATCTGATGCAAGCGACGAGGTTCATCGACCACGCCTTCCTCTTCTCCGGCGACGGCGATTTCCGCGCTGTGATCGAGGCCGTGCAGCGGCGGGGCATGCGCGTCAGTGTTGTCTCCACCATCAAGTCAGATCCGCCGATGGCCTCTGACGACGTGCGACGCGCGGCAGACAATTTTGTTGATCTTGTCGATCTGGCTAATCTTATTGGCCGCCCGCCACGCGAGCGCTCTGAGGGCCGACACGATTATGCCAGCGAAGACGAAAACTGAGACTAAGGCGCCGCCCGAAGCGCCGCCCAATTGCCCATTGTGCCCGCGCCTTGTCGCGTACCGCGAAGCCAACGCGCGCGCTGAACCGACCTGGTTCAATGGCGCAGCGCCCTCATTTGGCGATCCGGATGCGCGTTTGCTGATCGTAGGCCTCGCGCCCGGCCGCGGCGGCGCCAATCGCACGGGCCGGCCCTTTACGGGCGATTACGCCGGCGACCTGCTCTATGGCGCGCTGAAGAAGCTGAACCTCTCGGAAGGGGAGTTTCGCGCCAACCCGAACGACGGGCTCAAACTCAAAGGCGCGATGATCACCAACGCGGTACGGTGTGCGCCGCCGGAGAACAAGCCGACACCGGCGGAGATCGCAACGTGCCGTCCGTTCCTCACGTCACGCACCGAGGCGCTGCCTAAACTGCGCGCCATTATGGCGTTGGGCTCTATCGCGCATGAGAGCGTATTGCGTGCGCATGGACTGAAGCCAACCGCCGCGAAGTTCGCACATGGCGTTGAAGCCGAACTGCCGAGCGGCGTCTGGCTCGTCTCCAGCTATCATTGCTCGCGCTACAATACGCAGACCCGCCGGCTGACCACCGAGATGTTCGAAACCGTGATGGCGCGCGCGAAAAAACTGGCGTTCGCCTAGAACGCCATGCAATCGGCGTGTGCGCTGAACCTGCGATAGGGCGGTCTCATCAGAGTGACAAATTGTACGTTGCATATTGCGCGCCGATGCCGGGTTCCACCGCTTCGGCTTCGCGAAGATCAGCTTCCGCCTGATCTTTGTTACCCATCGCGCGCCGCGCCAAGCCACGGCCGTAGAGATAATGCGCGCTGTTCGGCTCAATCGCTAACGCAGCTTCATAATCGGCGAGCGCCGACGCGTAGTCCCCACGCTTCAAATGGACCAAACCTCGGCTATCCAGCACGGCGCTGTAGCGCGGCTCGCGTTGGAGCGCGGCATTGCAATCGGCAAGCGCTAGATCGAGATCATCGTCGTTGACCGCGCGCGCCCAGCAACGATTGTTGAGCAATTCGACATTCCCCGGATCGCGCAGCAACGCTTGGTTCAGCAAGTTGAGTTCGCCGCGCCACGGCTCAACCGTGTAGCCCATAGCCTCTTCACGACGCTGCCAGGCAATATCCAGCGATGGCTCGATATCGAGCGCTGCGTCATAGCTCGCCACCGCACTTTCAAACGCGCCGCGATCGTGATGCACGATGCCGCGCTGCAAATATGCGCTGGCGTTCTCTGGATCGATACGGAGCGCACGGCCGAAATCGGCGACAGCGCGGCCATGTTCGCCCAAACTGGCGCGCTCGACGCCGCGATTGATGAACGCTTGCACGCGTTGCTCTGGCGTACTTGCGGGGTCGGCGATGATGGCGGAGCAATCGATCAAGCGCTGGGTTTCGAACGTGCTGCTCTGGCACGAAGCTGAGCGCCGTTCCGCGGCAACCAGAGGATCTCTTGGCCCACAGGCGGCGAGTCCCAACAAAAACAGCCCCGCCAAAGCCCGCTTCATCAGCCCCGGTCCCGTATCAATCGCGCTTGCTGGCGCTTCCAGTCACGATCTTTCGACGCTTCGCGCTTGTCGTGGGCTTTCTTGCCCTTGGCGAGCGCGATCTCAAGCTTAGCCACGCCGCGCTCGTTGAAATAGAGCTTGAGCGGCGCAATCGTGCGCCCGTCGCGCTCCACGGCGCCAACAAGCTTCTTCAACTCGCGCGACTTCACCAACAGCTTCCGACGCCTGCGCGGCTCGTGATTGAATTGCGCGGCCGGGGCGTATTCGGGAATGTGCGCGTTGATCAGCCAAAGCTCGCCCTTCTCAGGGGCCGCATAACTTTCCGCGATGTTCGCGCGGCCGGCGCGCAGGGCTTTGACCTCGGTGCCCAGCAATTGAATGCCAGCCTCCATCGTCTCTTCGATCAGATAATCGAACCGCGCGCGCCTATTCTCGGCGACGAGCTTGCGATTGTCGGCTGGCTTCTTCGCCATGACTAAATCAACCCCGCATGCGTCATGGCGGCGCGCACCTGCGCCTTCGCGCCGTCGCTCAGCGTCAGGATCGGCAAACGGACCTCATCGGCGCACAGCCCTAGCAGCGAACAGGCGTACTTGGCCGGCGCCGGCGAAGGCTCCACGAACATCGCCTTGTGCAGCGCCGTCAACTTGTCATCGATCGCGCGCGCGGACTCGAACGCGCCTTGCGTACTCAAGGTCTGAATGTCTGAACACAGTTTCGGCGCGACGTTTGCGGTCACCGATATCACGCCCTTGCCGCCGTGCGCGTTGAAGCCGAGCGCGCTGGGGTCATCGCCGGAGAGCAGAATGAATTTGTCGCCGGCCAGCGCGCGGTGACGGGCCAAGCGCGTCATGTCGCCGGTCGCGTCCTTCACCCCTAAGCCATGCTTCAAACCCGCGAACCTGGCCATCGTCTCGACGCTGATGTCGACCACTGTGCGCGACGGCACATTGTAGGCGATGATCGGAATATCAACCGCGTCATTGATCGCTTTGAAATGCGCAAAGATGCCGTCTTGGCTGGGTCTGCTGTAATAGGGCGCGACCACGAGCACCGCATCGGCCCCCACGCGCTTCGCGTGCTTGGCGAGTTCGATCGAATGGGCGGTATTGTTGGAGCCAGCACCCGCGATCACCGGCACGCGCCCCGCCGCCGCTTCCACACAAAGCTCAACCACGCGCACGTGCTCTTCCACGCTCAGCGTCGTGGCCTCGCCCGTGGTGCCGCAGGGAACAAGCCCATGGGAACCCTCGGAAATTTGGCGCTCAACAAGAGCCTGGAAAGCCTGTTCATCTACGATTCCGTTTCGGAATGGCGTAATGAGGGCTGGGATCGAGCCGTGAATCATTCGTCGTTCTAGTTGGGATGGCATTGGCGCGATTCCTGCCACAGTGTTCGGCAAGGTTAAATAGTGCTCGGCCGGCTCTGGGGGATTGGAGCGCCGATGTTTCGAAATGGTGCGGAGGGACAATGACATGGACACAGCGAGGCTGATCCGCGTCGGTTTGGCGGCAGTGGCGTGCAGCGTCCTGCTTGGCTCCGGCCATGCCGGCCAATCCACAGCCCAGCCCGGCCCACCGAGCGCCCAGGCCGTGACCTACGCCGCGCCGCCGCCCGCACTGCCCCAATCGGCTGAGCGCATGCGCCTGCGCGACGGCTTGGCCGCCGCCGAGCAACGCGATTGGGTGGGCCTTGCCCAATTGCGCGACAACGCCTCCGATCCGCTCGTCCGCAGGATGCTGCAATGGCGCTGGGCGGCTTCGCCAGACGCGCCGCTCTATTTTGGCGATCTCTCGCGCGCCTTGAGCGATCTTCAAGGCTGGCCGGGCCGCACAACGATGCGCCAGCGCGCCGAGCAAGCGATTCTGGATTCGCGCCTTTCCGCCTCCGAACGCATCGCGTTTCTGCGCAGCGACAACGGACCGGCCACGGGCGATGGTCGCGTCGCCCTGGCGCTGGCGCTGCAAGAGGCTGGTCAACGATCCGAGGCCAATGAGATTGCTCGCGCCTCGTGGCGCGAGGACGTACTGAGTACAAACGCCGAAGATCGCGTCATGGCGGCCTTCTCGACCGTATTTAGCGCCGAGGATCACGCTGCACGTGTCGATGCGCTGTTGTGGCGCGACCAGCGCACGGCCGCACAGCGCCTGATGCCGCGCATTCCGTCAGCGGACCGCGCGGTCGCCAATGCACGCATCGCGTTGCAAACGCGCCAACGTCGTGGGCTGCAAGCGGCGGTCGACGCTGTTCCGGCGTCACGCGTCGATCATCCGGGCTTTATGTACGACCGCGCGCAATATCGCCGCCGCACCGGAAATCCCGAAGAAGCGCTGCCGCTGATGGTGGAGATTGATCCTCGGCAAGCGCCGCTGGCCGCGCGCAGCGACATCTTCCGCGAACGTCGTTTGTACGTGCCGCGCGCCATGCGCGCGGGCAATTATCGCCAAGCATATCAGCTCGTCTCCAACCACGGCCTCACATCGGGCGAATCCTTTGCGGACGCCGAATGGCTCGCGGGCTGGCTCTCGCTGCGCTACCTCGACCAACCCCAACGTGCGCTCGAGCATTTCTCGCATCTTAGCGAAAACGTCTCATCGCCGGTCAGCCTATCACGCGCGCTCTATTGGCGCGCCGAGGCGACGCGTGCGCTTGGTCGTAACGGCGAAGCGGATCAGCTCTATGAGCAAGCCGCGCGCTTTAACTTCACCTTCTACGGCCAGCTCGCCGCCACGCGGGGCAATCGCACCGCCATGCTCTCGCTGCCGGCGACGGCGCAAGTGTCAAATGACGCGCGCAATCGCTTCCAGAGCCGGGAATTGGTGCAGGCGCTGCGTCTTATGTCGGAAGTCGGCGCCCAGCGCGATTTCGAGTCGATCGCCTTCTATCTCGACGACACGCTCGACGACCCAATGGAACTCGAACTGCTCGCCGCGATGGCGCGCGAGCAGAATTATCACCGCACCGCGCTGCGCAGCGCCAAGGCAGGTCTCTTCCGCAACATCGTCGCCACCAACGCCGCCTACCCGACGATCGAGCTGCCAGCCGTCGTGCGCTCAGGCGCCCGCATCGAGCCTGCGCTGGTGCATGCCATCATCCGCCAGGAGAGCGAGTTCGATCCAAACGCCATCTCCAGCGCTAACGCGCGGGGCCTGATGCAACTTATCCCGTCCACCGCACAGATGCAGGCGCGGCGCGAGGGCATGACGTTTGAGCGCGCAGCGCTCACGAGCAACCCAGAATACAATGTCACGCTCGGCTCGGCGCACCTTGCCGATCTCGTGAACGATTTTGGCGGCTCGTACGTGCTGGCGATCGCTTCGTACAATGCCGGCTCTCAGAACGCCCGCAATTGGATCAATGATTGGGGCGACCCACGCTCGCCATCCGTCGATGTCGTGGATTGGATTGAGCTCATCCCGTTCTCGGAAACGCGCAATTACGTGCAGCGCGTGACGGAAAATCTCCAGGTCTATCGCTATCGCCTCGCCGATCGGCCAACCGAGATCCAGCTCGAACGCGATCTGCAGCGCGGCCGTTACTGAACCGCGAGCGCCGTCGCGAAGGTCTCTGCGTCCACATTGCCGCCGCTGGCGATGATGGCGACACTTTTGCCGGCGATATCGACGCCGCCCTCTAGTGCGGCAGCCAATGCCGCAGCGCCTGAAGGTTCGAGCACGATCTTCAGATTGAAAAATGCAAACTTCATCGCCCGCCGCGCCGCCTGGTTAGACACGACGACCACACGCTCAAAGCGCTTACGCGCAATCTCGAACGTGATGTCGCCCATGCGATCCGTGAGCAGGCCGTCGCAGATCGAGCGGATGCCGGGCGGGTTCGTCTGAATTGATCCGGCCGCCAACGTGCGCGCAATGTCGTCGTGTCCCTCGGGCTCCACAGCGATCACACGCGCGTTCGGCAACGCGAGCGCGACACCAGCCGCCAAGCCGCCGCCGGACGCCTGCACGAATACGATGTCCGGGTGGATCTGTTCAGCGATCTCCAAACCTGTTGTGCCTTGGCCCGCAATCACGAACGGATCGTCAAACGGCTTGATCAGGCTTCCGCCTTTCTCGCGCAGCAAACGCGTGCCGATGTCCTCGCGGCTCTCGCCAACGCGATCATAGGTCACCACCTCGGCGCCAAGCGAGCGTGTCGTCTCCAACTTAATCTTCGGCGCGTCCGCCGGCATGACGATGGTGGCGGCAATGCCGAAGTGCTTCGAGGCCGTGGCCACGGCGATCGCGTGATTGCCGGACGAGAACGCGATCACGCCCTTCGCTCGCACCTCCGGCGCCAGCGCCGAGATCGCATTAGCAGCGCCGCGCATCTTGAAGGCGCCGCCGCGCTGCAAGCACTCGGCCTTCACGAACGCTTCGCCGCCGAGCCGGGCATCCAACACATCGTTGCGCAGCAGCGGCGTGCGCACGGCGATGCCCTTGATGCGCTCGGCCGCGGCTTTCACGTCTTCGATCGTCGGCACATACATTAGGAGCCTCGTGGTTTGGCGCGGCGCGTCGGCGGCGCGGTCAATGGATCTTCAGGCCAAGGGTGCTTCGGGTAACGCCCGCGCATCTCGCTGCGCACAGCCCCATACGAGCCGCGCCAAAAGCCCGGCAAGTCTTTTGTGGTCTGCACCGGCCGCTGCGCCGGCGACAGCAGACGCAAGCTCAAAGGTACGCGGCCATTGGCGACGCTGGGATGCTTGTCCTGGCCAAACAATTCTTGCAGCCGCACCTCGAGCGCAGGGCCACCGTCGCCGGCATAGTCGATCCGCAACGATGAACCGGCAGGCGTCTCAAACCGCGCCGGCGCTTCAACATCGAGCCTGCGTCGCAAATCATACGGCAGCGCGTTCCACAGCGCGTCAGCGACGTTCACATCCTTGAGACGCGATCTGTTCATCAGGGCCGGCGCTAGCCAAGCTTCCACCCAAGCAATCAGCGCTTCATCATGCCAATCCGGCCATATCTCCGCATCTAGCGTATGCATGAACGCCACGCGCGCCCGCATCTGCAGCGCCGCATCGTCCCAGTCGAGCAGCGCCAGACCTTCGTCACGCACCGCGCCCAGCAAGGCCTGCTGCAAATCCTCGCCGCTGATCCGCTCCAGCGGCGCTTCGGAAAGCACCACGCGCCCCAAGCGTCGCGTGCGTCGGCCACGCACCGCGCCGGTCGCGGGATCAACGGTGGCGGTTGCGCCCGTTTCGATCTCCTTTGCGAACATCGCCTCGATATCCGCAAGCGCTATCGGCGCGCCGAGCAAGATTTGCGCGCGACCTGCAGCGCCCGAGATGTCCGCGACCACCACGAAGGGTTCGCGCGCCAAGGGCGACGCGGGCTCGATCGCCGCCGCGCGGCCATTGACCATCGTGAAAGCGCCGCCGCGGGCTTTCGCGACACGATCCGGATAGGCCAGCGCTAGCACCGCGCCGGCACGCTCTTCATCGACGTCGCGACGGACGCCGCCCGCATTGCGCGCGATGCGATCAGCCAGGCCACGCGCGGCATCCGCGCGTTGTCCGCGCTCGCTCGCGAAGCGATGAAGACGTTCACTCAAATCGGGGCTGCGGCCACCCAAACCTTGCTCGGTAAGCAACATCGCAATCCGCGCGGCCAGCAATCCTTCATCATTCCGAGCGGCATCTATCACCATATGCGCCAAGCGCGGCGGCAACGGCAGCCGCGCCACCGCCCCACCATGCTCAGTCAGTCGCCCGCCATCGTCCAACGCGCCAATACGCTTCAACAATGTAATGGCCTCGTTCCACGCCGGCTTCGGCGGTGGGTCGAGCCAGGCCAGTGTCGCGGGATCGCTCACGCCCCATGCGGCCAAATCCAAGGCAAGCCCGGAAAGATCGGCGTCGAGCATCTCCGGGCGATCGAATTCGGGGAGTGCTCGCGTTTCACCTTCGCTCCACAAGCGCCAGCATACTCCAGGCTCAAGGCGCCCCGCACGACCGGCGCGCTGGGTGACCGCCGCTTGACTTGCGCGCACGGTTTCGAGACGCGACAGGCCAAGCGCCGGCTCAAAGCGCGGGCGGCGCGCGAGGCCTGCGTCCACAACAATGCGCACGCCATCGATCGTCAAACTGGTTTCCGCGATCGATGTTGCAAGCACGACCTTCCGCCGGCCTTGCGGCGCGGGCGATATAGCGGCGTCCTGATCGCTTGGACTCATGGCGCCGTAGAGTGGGCGAATGTCGATGCTTGGATCGCTCACGCTTGCGCGCAGATTGTCCGCGGTCCGTTCGATCTCGCGCACGCCTGGTAAGAACACAAGCGCGCTGCCACGCTCCGCCGCGAGGGCGGCGCGCACGGCGGCGGCGGTCTCTTCCTCCAGCCGTCCACGGGGGTCGCGCGGACGATAGACATACGAAACCGGAAACATGCGGCCTTCGCTGATGATCACGGGCGCATCGTCCAAGAGCGACGCAATGCGCGCTGCGTCGAGCGTCGCCGACATCACCACGATTTTCAGATCAGGTCGCAGCGCGCTTTGCGCATCGCGCGCGAGCGCTAAGCCCAGATCGCCCTCCACGCTGCGCTCATGGAATTCGTCGAACAGAACCGCCGCGACACCCTTCAATTCCGGATCGTCCAATATCATCCGGCTGAACACGCCCTCGGTGACGACCTCGATGCGCGTCTTCGGCCCAATCCGCAGAATCCAAGCGCACCCGATAGCCGATGGTTTCGCCCACCCGCTCGCCGCGCTCGGCCGCCATGCGAGACGCCGCCGCACGCGCGGCGATCCGGCGCGGCGAGAGCAAGATGATTTTTCCCGCTCGCGCCCAAGCTTCGCCGAGCAAGGCCGGCGGCACGCGCGTTGTCTTACCTGCGCCGGGGGCGCGACGAGTACGGCCTCGCCGCGCGCCGCCAAGGCCGCGCACAAGTCCGGCAATACCTCCTCAACGGGCAATGACATGGGCGGGAATTAGCCTTTCACGTCATCCATGTCTCGCCGCATTGGCGTTGTCATCTGAGATCGGTATAGGCTGGCCGCAGCAGGGATGGAGCGGAATATGCGGGCGAAAACTTTTGGCGCGATGGCGGCCGTTTTAGTGCTGAGCCTTGGCGCGGCGTCGTGCTCGTCGGGCCGCACGGCGGATACGCGTCGCGGCATCACCGACGCCGCTTATACCCGCTCCGCGATGTGAATTTAATGCGTCAGGAGGTTCCTCTCATCCTGCGAAATCTGCAATATCCTTACTCAACCGCCACGCTTACGGATTGCGCAGCGGTGGCGCGTGAGATTGGCAATCTCGATGCCGTGCTTGGCCCGGAGAGCTATCAGCCGGGTCCTGATCGCAACATTTGGGATCGCAGTGGCGATTTCGTCGAGGACCAAGCCATTGAGGCCGCGCAAGGCACGGCGCAGGATCTCATCCCTTTCCGCTCCTGGGTGCGTCGCCTCTCAGGCGCGAGCCGCGCTGAGCGCGAAGCGCTACGCGCTGTGGCGAACGGCCAGCAACGGCGCACATTCTTGCGCGGCTATGGCGCCTCGCTCGGGTGTCCGAGCGTCATTCCGCCGCCGCCGCCGGCGCAACCGGCGCGCAACCGCAACTAGGCGCGCTTGCCTTGGCGGAAACGATCGCGAAAGTCCTGGAGCCGGCCCGCGGCAATTGCCGCGCGCAGGCGCTGCATCAGCGATTGGTAATACGCGATGTTGTGCCACGAGAGCAGCACTTGGCCGAGCAATTCGCCAGCCTTGAAGAGATGGTGCAAATACGCCCTGGAATAATCACGGCTCGCTGGGCAATCGATGCTTTCATCGAGCGGCGCCAAATCCTCGGCAAACCGAGCATTGGTGATGTTGATGGCGCCGCTATCGAGCCACGCTTGGCCGTGACGGCCTGAGCGCGTCGGCAACACGCAATCGAACATATCAACGCCCCGCGCGACGCTTTCGACGATATCGATGGGCTTGCCCACGCCCATTAGATAACGTGGCCGCTCTTGCGGCAGGATTGGCGTCGTCACCTCGAGCGTCGCCAACATCGCCTCGTGACCTTCGCCCACGGCGAGACCGCCAATCGCATAGCCGTCGAAGCCTTCCGCGACCAACGCCTCAGCTGAAATGCGACGCAATTCGGGATCGACACCGCCCTGCACGATCGCAAACAAACTCTGCGCGTCGCGCGCGCCAAACGCACGTTTGCAGCGGTCCGCCCAATCGAGTGAAAGCCGCATCGCTTTCTCGACGGTTTCGCGCGGCGCCGGCAGTGCGGGGCATTCGTCGAGCTGCATGATGATGTCGGCGCCAATCTGGTCGGCCTGCAATTCGATCGCGCGCTCCGGCGTCAAGCGATGTTCGCCGCCGTCGATATGACTGCGGAAGGTCACGCCGTCGGCGTCCAGCTTGCGCAATTGCGAGAGCGACATGACTTGATAGCCGCCGCTGTCGGTGAGGATTGGCTTGTCCCAATGCATGAAGAGATGCAGGCCGCCGAGCTTCTGCATCCGCTCGCCGCCGGGCCGCAGCATAAGGTGATAGGTGTTGCCGAGGATGATATCGGCGCCGGTCGAGGCGACTTGATCGACCGTGAGGCCCTTCACCGTGCCGGCTGTGCCCACAGGCATAAAGGCGGGCGTGCGGATATCGCCGCGTGGCGTCTTCAGGACGCCGGTGCGCGCTGCGCCGTCGCGGGCGTGGATTTCAAAGGGAAAGCCGCTCATTGCGGGCGCCATAGCAGCGAGCCATCGCCATAGGAATAGAAGCGATACTTGTTGGCGATGGCGTGCGCATACGCCTCTTGCATCCGCTCCAAGCCGGCGAAGGCGGAGACGAGCATGAAGAGCGTCGAGCGCGGCAGGTGGAAATTGGTCCAAAGGCCATCAACCACCCGAAAGCGATAGCCCGGCGTGATGAATATGTCGGTGCCGCCAGCTTGGGCTTGGATACGCCCGCTCTCGTCGGCGGCGGATTCCAGCGAGCGCAGCGCCGTCGTGCCTATCGCGATCACGCGGCGGCCTTCGGCTTTGGCGCGGTTGATGGCGTCTGCGGCCTCAGGCGAGATTTCGCGCCACTCGCTGTGCATCACGTGGGCTTCGGTGTCGTCGGTCTTCACCGGCAGAAACGTGCCCGCACCGACATGCAGCGTGACACGCGCGCTTTCTACGCCGCCTGCCGCCAGGCGCTTCAGCAGAGCATCCGTGAAGTGAAGGCCAGCTGTCGGCGCGGCGACCGCGCCATCCTTCTTGGCGAAGACGGTCTGATAATCATCACGATCGGCGTCATCCGGCATACGCTTGGCCGCGATATAGGGCGGCAGCGGCGGCGCGCCGATTTGTGCGATGGCTTCCTCGAGTGCAGCGCCGGCGCGATCGAAACGAAGCGTGAGATCGCCTTCTTCGCCCTTTGCCGTAATCGTAGCCGAGAGCCCACCCTCAAAGTTCAGCGCATCGGCTTTCTTCAAGCGCTTGCCCGGTTTGCCGAGCGCGCGCCACGTCGCGCCATCGATGCGCTCGATCAGATTAAGCGAAACCGCCACATCCGGCGATTGCGCATCGCGCGCGGGACGCACCGCCTTCAGCGCCGCCGGGATCACCCGCGTGTCGTTGAAGATCAGGAGATCGCCGCGCCGAAACAGCGCCGGCGCGTCGCGCACGAAGCGATCCTCAATCATGCCGTCGTCGCGCACGAGCAGCAGCCGCGCGCTGTCACGCGGCCGCGCTGGGCGAAGCGCAATCAACTCTTCCGGCAAATCAAAATTAAACAGATCGACGCGCATGTCAGGTGTCGGGTGTCAGGGCTCAGGTGTCAGGCGGCGCATCATACTGACACCTGACACCTGGTCCCTGATACCTATTCCGCCCGCGCGCTGACAATCTTGCCAGGCGTACGCGGCGGCTCGCCTTTGGGCAGAGCATCAACGGCCTCCATGCCTGCGGTGACTTGGCCCCACACCGTGTACTGACGGTCAAGGAAGCGCGCGTCGTCCAAGCAAATGAAGAATTGGCTGTTGGCCGAATTCGGATCATTGGTGCGCGCCATCGAGCACACACCGCGTACGTGCGGCTCAGCGTTGAATTCCTGGCCGAGGTTCGGCTTCGAGGAGCCGCCGGTGCCATTGAAATTCTTGCCGTCTCCGCCTTGTGCCATGAAGCCCGGGATGACGCGGTGGAACGGGACGTTGTTGTAATACCCTTCGTTGGCCAGTTCGCCGATGCGCGCGACATGGTTTGGCGCAAGGTCCGGACGCAACTTGATCTTCACCGTGCCCGTGTCGAGCTCGAGCGTCAGGGTATGAAAGGAATTATCGACCACCAGCTTCTCTCTCTTTGGCCATCGCGCGGAACGCGCGTCGGAATTTGAACGTCACAGACCGAGAAATCGGCGCGGCGATCGCGGCGGGTTTCCTCGATCAGATCACGGAATTGCGGACCATCGGTGCGCAGCACATAAAGCGGCGCGCGCTCGTTCTCCGGCACATCGGCGGCGATGCGGACGGCCAGCATGCGATCAGGGTTCGGCGGCGGGTTGCCGACAGCGATGTGCATCACCGCGTCCATGCCCCACACCACGCGCCCGAAGATCGTGTAGCGCTTGTCTAGCGCAGTGTTCGGCTGGCGCATGATGAAGAATTGGCTGTTGGCCGAATTTTCAGCCTCAGCCCGCGCCATCGAGACAACGCCCTGGCAGTGAAGTGCGTTGGCCGAGACGCGGCCGTCGGCGGTCACCGCCATTTGCGCATCCGGCTGGCTCTCAATCGGCAAGGCCTTGTAAAAACCCAAGCGCGCGCGGCTTTGCTCGGCAGCTTGCACGAACGGCATGTCTGGCCCGCGGCGGAACATGAATTCCGGGCGCAGATCCGGCAGACTAGAGGCGCCTTCGCCGGTGCCCAGCGGATCGCCAGTCTGGGCCATGAAATCATCGATGACGCGGTGGAAGAGAATGCCGTCGTAGAAGCCGGCGCGCGTCAGCGCCTTGATCCGCTCCACATGGCGCGGCGCCACTTCCGGGTAGAGCTCCACCACGATGCGGCCATGGACCGTATCGATGTAGAGCGTGTTCTCCAGATCAACCTGGCGCCAATTGCGGGCGTCCGGCGTTTGCGCCGAGGCCACGTCAAATCCACCGACCAAGCCCAGCGCCAGCAGGGCCCCGGCCAAAATTCCTCTTACGCGCAGCATCAAGACACCCCGAATTTGGCCTTCAGTCGTCCTTCTACTTCTTGAGGCACGAAGTGCGCGACGTTTCCTTGCAGTCGCGCGATTTCTTTCACCAGCCTGGACGCAATCGCCTGATGCGTCGGGTCGGCCATGAGAAAAACCGTTTCGATAGCGGGATTAAGCTTTTGGTTCATCCCAACCATAGCGAATTCGTACTCGAAGTCGGCGACCGCTCGAAGTCCCCGGACGATGATTTGCGCCCCTACGCTCTCGGCGAACTTCATCAACAATGTGTCGAAAGGTTGAACGACGATCTCGGCCGCGCCTTTGATCTTGGCGATCTGTTCCTCGACCATCGCCACCCGCTCCTCCAGCGTGAAGAGCGGCCCCTTGTCCTTGTTGATGGCGACGCCGATGACCAAGCGGTCGACGAGATTGGCCGCCCGGGTGATGATATCCACATGCCCGTTGGTCACGGGATCAAACGTGCCCGGATAGAGACCAACGCGGACCTTGCTCGTCACTCAGCGCCCTCCTCGGCCACCACTTCGCCGGTCTCGCCGCCCAGCGCCTCAAGGCGTTCGGCCGCGACCAGATGTTCGTCATCGGCGACATTAATCAGGATGACGCCCTGTGTCGCCCGCCCGGCGATCCGGATTTGGTCGATGCCGGTGCGGATGAGTTGGCCCTTATCGGTGACAAGCAGCAATTCTTCCTCGTCTTTCACCGGGAAAGAGGCCACCAAGTTCGCGTCTCCCGTGATCCGGTGCGCGATGAGGCCTTTGCCGCCGCGATTGGTGACGCGGTACTCGTAGGCGGAAGCGCGCTTGCCCAGGCCATTTGAGGTGACGGTCAAGATGAATTGCTCCTGCGTCTTCAGCCAAGCGAGGCGTTCAAACGGCGTCGGCTCTTCCCCCTCAGTCGCGGCCGGTGCATCTTCGTGCTCGACCTCAACCTCACCGCGTGATTGGGCGTCCCACTTGAAATAGTCGCCGACTTCCTTGGTCGTCACATCGACATGCTTCAGCACGGCCATGCCGATGACGTGGTCGCCGTCCTTCAGATCGACGCCGCGCACGCCCGTCGAGTCGCGGCCCTTGAACACGCGCACGTCCGTTGTGCGGAAACGCACGCACATGGCGTTCGCCGTGGTGAGCAGCACATCGTCGTCTTCGGTGGAAATTTGCACGCCAATGATGCCGTCGCCCTCGTCGGGCTTCATGGCGATCTTGCCGTTGCGATTCACCTGCGTGAAGTCGCTCAACTTGTTGCGACGCACGCCGCCCGACCGAGTGGCGAACATCACATCGAGCTTATCCCAATCGCGTTCATCTTCCGGCAGCGCCATGACGGACGTGATGGTTTCGCCTTGGCCCAGCGGCAGCAAGTTCACGAGCGCGCGACCTTTGGTGCGCGGATCGCCTGAGGGAATGCGCCACGCTTTGATTTTGTAGACCATGCCCGAGGACGAGAAGAACAGGATCGGCGCGTGCGTGGACGCCACGAACACGCGTGTGACGAAATCCTCGTCCTTCATTTGCATCCCGGCGCGGCCCTTGCCGCCGCGACGCTGCGTACGATAAGCGGCCAAAGGCGTGCGCTTCACGTAGCCGCCATGCGTGACGGTGATGACCATCTCTTCGCGTGGGATAAGCGCTTCGTCGTCGATGTCGCCGTCCGCTTCTGAGAATTGCGTGCGGCGGGGCACGCCGAACGCGGCCTTCACGTCAGCGAGTTCGCCACGGATGATATCGAGGATGCGTTCGCGCGAGCCGAGGATCGAGAGCAATTCCTTGATCTCCTCGGCGATTTCGTTCGCGGCCTTGGCGATGTCGTCACGGCCGAGGCCCGTCAGCCGGGATAGAGTGAGCGCAAGGATCGCGCGCGCTTGCTCATCGGACAGCCGGATCTTGTCGTCATCGCTGATGATTGTGCGCGGGTCGGCGATCAGGGCGATCAGCGGCATCATATCGCCAGCCGGCCAGTCACGCGCAATCAGACGCTCGCGCGCCACGCCCGGATCTGGGCTCTCGCGAATGAGCTTGATCACGTCGTCGATATTGGCGACCGCAATCGCCAAGCCCACCGTTTCGTGACCGCGCTTGCGCGCCTTGGCCAAGCGGAACTTGGTGCGGCGCGTGACGACTTGTTCGCGGAACGAGAGGAAGATTTCGAGGATCTTACGCAAGCCCATTTGCTCAGGCTTGCCCTGGTTCAGCGCGAGCATGTTCACGCCGAACGAGGTCTGCAGCGACGAATAGCGATAGAGCTGGTTCAGCACGACATCGGCGACCGCATCGCGCTTCAGTTCGACGACAAGACGAACACCCAGACGGTTCGATTCATCGCGAACTTCGGCAATGCCTTCGACGCGCTTTTCGCGCACCTGCTCGCCGATCTTCTCGACCATCTCGGACTTGTTCACCTGATACGGAATCTCGGTGAACACGAGCGCTTCGCGCCCACGAATGGTTTCGATGTGATGCTTGGCGCGGATCGCCACAGAGCCACGGCCCGTCATCAGCGCCATACGCGCGCCGGCGCGGCCGAGGATTTCACCGCCCGTCGGGAAATCTGGGCCGGGCACGATGTCGAGCAGATCGAGATCGGAAATGTTCGGGTTGTTGATCAGCGCCACCGTGGCGTCGATCACTTCCGATAAATTGTGCGGCGGAATGTTCGTCGCCATGCCGACAGCGATGCCGCCCCCGCCATTGACAAGCAGGTTCGGGAACCGCGCCGGCAGAACTGTCGGCTCTTGCACCGAACCGTCATAATTATCTTGGAAATCGACAGTGCCTTCGTCGATGTCGTCGAGTAGCGCGCGCGCTGACTTCGCAAGCCGCGCTTCGGTGTAACGCATCGAAGCCGGCATATCGCCGTCGATCGAACCGAAATTGCCTTGGCCGTCGATGAGCGTGAGGCCCATCGAGAAATCCTGCGCCAAGCGCACGAGCGTCATGTAGATCGCCTGGTCGCCGTGCGGGTGATAATTACCCATCACTTCGCCGACGGATTTCGCGCTCTTGCGATACGCCTTCTCGTGCGTGTTGCCGGTCTCATCCATCGCGTAGAGGATGCGCCGGTGCACCGGCTTTAAGCCGTCGCGCGCGTCAGGCAACGCACGCGACACGATCACGCTCATCGCGTAATCGAGATACGAACGCTTCAGCTCATCCTCGATAGTGATGAGCGAGACGCCTTTGGGAAGAGATGGACCGCCGGTATCGGCGGGATCGGACGTGTCTGACACGGATCGCCGGTCTAATCTGAACGAGGGAAAACAACGGAAAATAACCCGAGAAACCTGTTCTCGAATCCTTCGCAAACTAACATCGTGAACGGCCCCCGCAAACCAAGGACAGCTCCATGCGCTCCATCGCCGCTTTTGCTCTCGCAATCCTCCTTGGCGCATGCGCCAGCTTTGGCGCCGGCGATGACGACGCCCCGCCCGTGCCGCCGCGCAATGCTTGGATCGTGGCGCAGGACGGCCGCGCAATCGGACAAGCCATTTTCACCAATGCACCGAATGGTGTGTTGATTCGATTAGAATTTTCCAACGGCGCGCTGCCCCCAGGCTGGCACGGCTTGCACTTGCACACACGCGGCGATTGCTCGGATTTCGCCGCCGGCTTCCAGGCCTCGGGCGGACATCTGGGCATGGGTGACCGGGTGCAGCATGGCCTGATGAACCCGCGCGGGCCCGAAGCCGGCGATCTGGCGAACCTGTTTGCCCCGCCCGCCGGGCCGTTCGCCGCCGAATTCTTCTCGCCCTATACGGTACTCGGCGCGGAGCGCGTGCCCGCCACGGCCCGCAATACCGCCCGCGAGCCCCTGCTCGACGACGACGGCGCCGCGCTCATGATCCATGCCGGCGCCGACGATCAGTCAAGCCAGCCGATCGGCGGCGCCGGCGCGCGCATCGCCTGCGCCGCACTTACACAACTGCCTTAAAGCGTCGCTCCGCCAACGCCACCAGCGCCACGCCGCTCATCGCCAGGGCGGCGCCAGCGAGGATGCGCCAGGTGATCGTGTCGTGCAGAATAAGCACGGCCAACCCGAACGAAATCACCGGGGTGAGCAACAGATAAGGCGTTGTGCGCGAAACTTCGTATTTCTGCACCAGTTTGAACATGAAAGCGTTGGCCACGATCGACGACACGATCGCGCCAAAAGCGATGAACACCCAGACGCTCCAATGCGCGCTCTGCGCCGCTTCGACATGGCCGCGTTCGAACGTCGCTGAACCCAGCAAAAGCGTGGGCGCGGCCACGAGCGCAATCCAGGCTTGGGTCGCCCAGGGATCGAGCCCGCCGCCCAGTTTGCGCACCAAAACCGTGCCCAGGCCGTAAAAGGCAGAGGCCAGCGCAACCAAAGCCAAAGCGCCGCCTTGCGCAAAGACCGCAGGATCAAAAGTCATGGAGGCCGCGCCGACAAAGGCGATCAGCACGCCGGCCCACCGCAATGGGCTCACCCGCTCTCCCAAAAGAAGCGCGGCGAACATGACCGACGCCGGCGCCCAGAGCTGCATCGCCACGATCATCGGCGGCATTTCAGTAGCCAATTTCAGGCCAATTGATTGAATCGCAAAGTGAAGCGGGCCGATGAGGGCGAGCATGGCGAAGAAGAGCCGCCATTGTTCCTTGGGCGGCGGCTTCAGCCACACCGCCAGCAACACCAGCACGATCGTAAAACGCAGTCCCGCCATCATCATCGGGGGCAAGGCGTCGATGGCGATTTTCGCAAGAATGTTATTCACACCCCAGATGAGCGCGATCGAGATGAGCTGCAGGAAATCGAGCGGCGCAAAGGCGCGCGAGGGCGTTGTCACGCGCGCTCGCTACGCCGGTAACGTGCGACGCGCAAGCGCAGGATTTTAGCGACAATCAGCGCAGACTCTTGCGTTGAGAGGGCCTACATAGCGAGTCATGATCAGCCGACGCAGGTTCGCCGTCTCCCTCGCGGCGTCACCGGTTTTTCTCACCGCGTGCCAGGAAGACCCACAAGCGGCCCCGCCGCCGACGCCGACATGGCGTCTCGCTGTGCCTGCGCCTTACGCGGTGCAGGAGATTTATCCTGTGCTGCACCGCGCCGAGATTTGGATCGCGGGCGGATTATCTCCAGCGACACGCGGCGCAACCGAGCGCGTGATTATTCTCAATCCTGAAACCGGCGCATGGCGCGATGGCCCGGCGTTGCCGACGCCTTCGCATCACGTTCATCTGGCCTGCCTGAATGACGAACTCTACGCCATCGGCGGTTATCTTGGCGGCGAGTCACGCACGCGCTGGACTTGCACATCGCGCGTCTTGAGGCTCGAGGGCGAACGTTGGGTTCCAGGTCCCAATCTGCCAAAACCGATCGGGGAAGCAGCGCCCGTTGTCGCCAACAACACGATCCATTTGATCGGCGGTCGCTCCCCCACCAACAGCGACAATTCTAACTGGCAAGATCAAGGCGACGTTGGCGATCATTTTATGCTCGAGGCCGGCGCCAGTACGTGGCGACGCGCAGCGCCGCTGCCGACGCCGCGCAATTCAGCAGCAGGCGTGCTTTGCAACGGCGCGATCCACGTGATCTCCGGGCGCAATGTCATCGGCGGCCAATCGCCAGCGCACGACATCTACAATCCCAGCACCGACAGCTGGAGCGTCGGCGCGCCCTACCCGGAGCCGCGCGGCGGCTTGGCCGCAGCCGAACTTGGCGGTGAGATTTTCGCGGGCGGCGGCGAGATTTTCAATCCGCCGTCCGTCGGCGACAATCTCTGGAAATACGATTCCAACGGCGCCTGGACACAAGCCTACGAAATGCCGACGCCGCGTCACGGCCACGGCTTCGTCACCGTTGATAGCGCGATATATATGTTGGGTGGGGCGCGCAATGTCAGCTCCGACGGCACGCTCGCCAATGTCGACGTGCTCGCGCCTTAAAGCTCCGCCGCCAATTCGTCGCGTACTTGCGCTGCGATCTCGTAAGCGCGGATACGTGCGGGATGATCGTAGATGTGCGACGCAAGGATAAGTTCGTCCGCGCCTGTACGCCGAATGAAGGCTTCGATGCTGCGCTTCACAGTGCGCGGCGAACCTATCGCTGAGCATGCGAGCACCGATTCAAGTGCGGCGCGTTCCGGCACGCTGAGATTGCTTTCAAAATCCGGATCAGGCGGTTGGAGCTTCTTTGGCTCGCCGCGGCGCAAGCTCGCGAACGCCTGCATCAAAGAGGTGGAAAGCAAGCGGCCTTCGTCGTCCGTTGGCGCGGCGAAGATATTGAAGCCGAGCATCACGTACGGCTCTTTCAGGCCGCCTGACGGTTTGAAGCGCGCGCGATAGATCGCAATCGCTTCCATCATCTGCGCCGGCGCGAAATGCGAGGCGAACGCGAACGGCAGACCCAGCAACGCCGCAAGCTGGGCGCCGTACGTTGACGAGCCAAGTATCCAAAGCGGCACGTTTGAATTTTCACCGGGCACAGCGCGCAAAGCTTGGCCGAGCTCACTCGGCCCCAGCAACGCCTGCAATTCGAGCACGTCTTGTGGAAAGCGATCTTCGCCGCCGACCAAAGTGCGGCGCAGCGCGCGCGCTGTAATTTGATCGCCGCCGGGCGCGCGGCCGAGGCCCAAATCGATACGCCCAGGATAGAGCGCTTCGAGCGTGCCGAATTGCTCAGCGATGATCATCGGCGCGTGATTGGGCAGCATGACGCCACCGGCGCCGACGCGGATCGTGGTCGTCGCCGACGCCGCATTGGCGATCGTGAGCGCCGTCGCCGCGCTCGCAATGCCCGGCATGTTGTGATGCTCGGCGAGCCAGAAGCGCTTATAGCCAAACCGCTCCGTCGCCTGCGCGAGTTCGCGGCTGTTGCGCAGCGCTTGCGCCACGTCCGCGCCCTCCACGATGGGCGCCAGGTCGAGAACAGAAAACGGGATCATCAAAAGAATATGGGCGCTTCTTGCGAAGCGCCCAATACAATCCTGCTAAGTCAACTGCGGATCAGAACGGAATTTCGTCGTCGAGATCCTGGTTGAAGCTTTCGCGAGGGCCGTCGCTGACGCGCTTGGCGCCGGCTTTGCTGCTGAATGAGCCGCCGCCAGCATCGTCGTCATAGGACCGGCCGCCGCCATCGCCCTTGCCGCCAAGCATGGTGAGCTCGCCGCGGAATTTCTGCAACACGATCTCGGTCGTGTATTTTTCAACGCCCTGCTGGTCGGTCCATTTGCGGGTCTGCAGCTGGCCTTCGACGTAAACCGACGAGCCTTTCTTCAGATATTGCTCGGCCACCTTGGCGATGTTCTCGTTGAAAATGACAACCGAGTGCCATTCGGTCTTTTCCTTACGCTCGCCCGATTGCTTGTCGCGCCAGCTTTCCGTCGTGGCGATGCGCAGGTTCACGACCGGCTCGCCCGAATTGAGACGGCGCACTTCAGGGTCCTTGCCCAGGTTGCCGATCAAAATCACCTTATTCACGCTGCCAGCCATCGCCGACCTCCTGTTTCCTTCGCTTACTCGATGGTGAGGCACCCGCCGGCGCAAACCGGGCTGATGTTCTCTCTATGTTCTATAAGCCGACCTCGCGCCTTTGGTAAAGACTCATTAACTGTCCGAACCGGTGGAGCGAATGGGGCGACGCCGGAACGAAGCGGCCCATAAACCGGGCACACGCATGTGGCCGCTACTGCCGTTCCAGCTTTGTTCTTGATGCCCTGACGACTCTGACTACTAAATATGGTGTCCGCTGGGGCTGCTGGCGGACCTCCGAGAAAGACCCATGACCGTCACTGCGCCCGCCATCTTCGTCGGACACGGCTCGCCTATGAACGCGATCGAGAACACGCCCTCTTCGCGCGGCTGGGCCGAGATCGCCGCACGGTTCGCCAAGCCCCGCGCGATCGTGGCGATCTCGGCGCATTGGGTGACACAAGGCGTCCGGGTGATGTCGAACGCCCAGCCCAAGACGATCCACGATTTCGGCCGCAGCTTCCCGCAGGCATTGTTCGACGTTCAATACCACGCACCGGGCGATCCTGCGCTCGCCGCCGAAATCGCGCGGCTGCTGACACCTTTTGGCGCTCAGCTCGACGATAGCTGGGGCTTGGACCACGGCGCTTGGAGCGTACTCGTGCATATGTACCCGCGCGCCGACGTGCCGGTCGTGCAAGTCAGCCTGGATGCGCGGCGCGGCGCGGCGCAACATTATGAGATCGCCAAGGCGCTGGCGCCGTTGCGCGATGAGAACGTGCTGATCCTTGGCCTTGGCAATATCGTACACAATCTGCCCGCCTTCTTCCGTACGCGCGAGCGACTGCCCTGGGTGGAGAGCTTCGATGAGTTCGTCACACACGCGGCGCAAACGGGAGAAGATGCAGAGGTGCTAA
Organism: Hyphomonadaceae bacterium JAD_PAG50586_4; assembly: GCA_023242925.1. Lineage (GTDB taxonomy): Bacteria > Pseudomonadota > Alphaproteobacteria > Caulobacterales > Aquidulcibacteraceae > Vitreimonas. Next base: position 2,360,091 of record CP096134.1, read on the forward strand.
ACTACACGAGCCGCCCCGACGCGCGCGAAGCAGCGCCGGATTGGGAGCATTTCTTCCCGGTGTTTTACGCCCTCGGCGCGCGCCGCGACGGCGAACGCGCGTTTGTCTTCAACCAACATTATCAACCCGGAATTTCGATGACAGCGTTCGGCTACGGTCTCGCGGCATGAGAGACGCACTGACCCATATTCGCGTGCGCGGCGCGCGCGAGCACAATCTGAAAAGCGTGAACGTCGATATTCCGCGCAATGAGTTGGTGGTGATCACGGGGCTCAGCGGCAGCGGCAAATCCTCGTTGGCGTTCGACACGATCTATGCGGAAGGCCAGCGCCGCTATGTTGAGTCGCTTTCGGCCTATGCGCGTCAGTTCTTGGAGCTGATGCAGAAGCCGGACGTGGATTCGATCGAGGGCCTGTCGCCGGCGATCTCGATTGAGCAGAAGACCACGTCGCGCAATCCGCGCTCTACCGTCGGCACGGTCACTGAGATTTACGATTACATGCGCCTGCTCTGGGCGCGCGTCGGCATTCCGTATTCGCCAGCGACAGGGCAACCGATTGCGGCCATGCAGGTCAGCGAAATGGTCGATCGGATCATGGCGCTGCCGGAAGGCACGCGTTTGTATTTGCTGGCGCCGGTCGTACGCGACCGCAAAGGCGAATACAAAAAGGAAATGGCTGAGTACCTGAGGAAGGGCTACCAGCGCGCCAAGATCGATGGCGAGTTCTACGAGCTCTCCGAGCCGCCGACGCTCGACAAGAAATTCAAACATGACATCGACATCGTCGTGGATCGGATCGCGGTCAAAGCCGGCATCGAAACGCGGCTTGCGGATTCTGCTTGAGCAAGCGTTGAAGCTCGCCGAGGGCATCGCCTTCGCCGAAGTCGTCAGCAAGAACGAAGACGCAACCGGCAAAGCCACACTCAAGAACAAAGCCGCGCAAGCTGAACGGCTGATCTTCAGCCAAAAATTCGCCTGCCCCGTTTCCGGCTTCACTATCCCGGAAATCGAGCCGCGTCTCTTCTCCTTCAACAATCCGGCCGGCGCTTGCCCCGCCTGCGATGGCCTCGGCGTGCAGCTCAAGTTCGACGCTGAACTCGTGATCCCCGATCATGATAAGAACTTGAAGGACGGTGCGGTGGCGCCCTGGGCCAAGGGGCCATCGCCGCTTTATGCGCAAACGCTCGAAGCCCTGGCGAAGCATTTCAAAGCCAAGAGCAGCACCGCCTGGCGCGAGCTGCCGCAGGCGTTGAAGGACGCGATCCTCAAGGGCACCAAAGAGCCTATCAAATTCGTCTATGACGACGGCGTCCGTCGCTACGAGACGACCAAGAATTTCGAAGGTGTGCTGCCGAATTTGGAGCGGCGCTGGAAGGAAACGGATTCGACCTGGGTGCGCGAGGATTTGGAGCGCTACCAGTCCGAAGCGCCTTGCCCAACCTGCCACGGCAAGCGTCTTAAGCCGGAAGCGCTCGCGGTGAAAGTCGCGATGCTCGACATTTCGGATTCCTCGAATTTCTCAATCCGCCAAGCACGCGATTGGTTCGGCGCGCTGAACGAACACCTCAACCCGAAGCAAAAAGAAATCGCCGTCCGCATCCTCAAAGAGATCAACGATCGGCTGCGCTTCCTCGTGGACGTCGGCCTCGATTATCTCTCGCTCGGCCGCGCCTCCGGCACGCTCTCCGGCGGCGAGAGCCAGCGCATCCGCCTGGCGTCGCAGATCGGCTCAGGTTTAACCGGCGTGCTCTACGTGCTGGACGAGCCGTCGATCGGCCTGCACCAGCGCGACAACACGCGCCTGCTCGAAACACTGCGTCGTCTCCGCGATCTCGGCAATTCGGTGCTGGTGGTTGAGCACGACGAAGAAGCCATCCTCACCGCCGACCATGTCATCGATATGGGACCCGCTGCGGGCATTCATGGCGGGCGTATCATCGCCGAAGGCACCCCTGAGCAAATTCAAAAGAACAAGGACAGCATCACCGGCGCCTATCTCACGGGCGCGCGCGAGATCGCGATCCCCGAGAAGCGCCGCTGGACCGACAAGAAGCGCAAGATCACCATCAAAGGCGCGCGCGGCAATAATCTGCAGAACGTCGACGCCGACATTCCGCTTGGCGTCTTCACCTGCGTCACCGGCGTCAGCGGCGGCGGCAAATCCACGCTTGTGGTTGAGACACTTTACAAAGCCGTCGCGCGACAATGGCACGGCGCAGGCGATGTGCCGGCCGAGCACGATTCCATCCTTGGGCTCGAACACATCGATAAGATCATCGACATCGATCAATCGCCGATCGGCCGCACCCCGCGATCGAACCCGGCGACGTACACCGGCGCCTTTACACCGATCCGCGACTGGTTTGCTGGTCTTCCCGAGTCAAAAGCGCGTGGTTACGGCCCCGGCCGCTTCTCGTTCAACGTCAAAGGCGGTCGCTGCGAAGCGTGCCAAGGCGACGGCGTCATCAAGATCGAGATGCACTTCCTGCCGGACGTCTACGTCACCTGCGATACGTGCAAGGGCAAACGCTACAATCGCGAGACACTCGACATCCTCTACAAGGGCAGGTCGATCTCCGACGTGCTCGATATGACGGTGGATGAAGGCGCGAACCTCTTCAATGCCGTGCCGAGCATTCGCGACAAACTCGAAACGCTAAAGCGCGTCGGTCTAGGCTATGTGCATATTGGCCAGCAGGCGACGACGCTCTCCGGCGGCGAAGCACAGCGCGTGAAGCTCTCCAAAGAACTTAGCAAACGCGCCACAGGCCGCACGCTCTATATTCTTGATGAGCCGACGACTGGCCTCCACTTTGAAGACACCAAGAAGCTGCTCGAAGTGCTGCATGAGCTTGTCGACAGCGGCAACAGCGTCTTGGTGATCGAGCACAATCTCGATGTCATCAAAACCGCCGATTGGCTGCTCGATCTTGGCCCCGAAGGCGGCGACGGCGGCGGGCGCATCGTGGCGCAAGGCACGCCAGAAGACGTGGCCAAGGTCAAGGAAAGCTGGACGGGCCGCTATCTCGCCGAAGCGCTCGACAAGCAGAACGCGCGCAAGGCGCCGAAGCGTAAAGCCGCGGCGGCCGAGGCGCCTGCGCCGAAGGCCGCAAAGAAGCCGGTGAAGAAGCGCGCGTCCGCATAAGCGGCGCGCACTTCAATCGGTGGGCGGCAACGGTTCGATCTTGCCTTCTTCGAGCGCAACAAGTGCGGCGCGCGCGTTCACGCCGTAACTCATCAAAGTGTAAGCGAGCGTGATCAACAAAATCGCGGCGTAAAGGACGCCGACGATCACATAGGTCTGCGGCTGGAAGGCCTGCTCCATGAGCTGCGCGATCTGCTGCTCCGTGACCTCCGGAAAGCCGCCACTGATCGGCCAGCCGTCCGCGAACCATTGCGTCAGCATTGCTGAAAACAGCGTCCAATAACCGGCGGCCATGACGAGCGCCATCGCCGCGCCGGTGATCACCATCAGCAGCGCGAATGCGCCGAGCAATGCCCAAAATCGGCCGCGCGTGACAGGCCAGGTTTCCAGGAACGAGAAGCGCCGGCGCGCGATCGATACCGCGGCCGATGGCGCAAAACGTACGCCGAAGAAAAGCAGCGGAATGTATTGGATCAAGGAGAGCGGCAGCTGCACAGCCAATTGCCAACGCCACATTTCTTCGTGGTCGATGGCGCCGCCGCCGGTCACCAAGCCCGGCATGGTCATGAACATGACCGGCACGATGATGATGCTCGCTGCGAACGAGACGAGAAATTGCAGGATGTACCAGCACCAATAAACGCCATAGACGCGCCAAGTGTCGTGATCGAGCGTGAAACCGGCAAAGCCCTTCACCTCGCCGCGGATCATCCAGCGCAAACACGCCGCTTCGTACGCCGCGATGAGAAGATAGATCGGAAACAGGAGCACTATCGAGCTCAGGAACATCAGCATCATGCCCTGAAACATGCCCATCGCTTCAGTTTCACTGAGCTGGGTTTCGCCCGCCGTCTGCAGCAGCGCAAAGAGCCGCGAGAACAAGCCCCAATTGATCGCCGCGAACGCGCCGATCAACAGAGCTAGACCTCCCAGCAATATGAGCGTCGCCGGCGCCAGCACGGCGCGATCGCGATGCTGTAGGGTAAAGAACGTGGCTTTGAGCGGTTCTGACATCGCCCGCCCCTAGCCCGCCTGCGCCGGTTGGATCTTGCCTTCATCGATCGCCGCCAGCGCCGCGCGTGCATTCACGCCATAACACGCCACATAGAAGACCAGCGCGCCAATCGAACCGACAACCCAAAGCGCAATCATGATTCCCCACGCTTGCGGCTGCATCAAGGTTTGCAAATAGGCTTGCAGCCATTCCGCGAACGCGGTTTCGGCGCGCGCCGGATCGCTCAATGCGCCGAAATCAATCGGCGCCGTTCCCATCGCGAAGACCACCCAAGCCGCGGTCAGCGCCAAGCTGAACACGATATAAATCACCCAAAGCAGTAGAAATGAGCCGAACAACGCGAAGAAGCGCCCCTTCGTAACGGTCCATGCTTCGAAGAACGAGAATTTGCGCCGCGCGACCGACGCGGCAGCACCCGGCGCAAAGCGGATCGCGAAATACGCCATGATGACGTATTGCAACACGTTGACACCTAGCATGGCTGCGACTGTCGACATGGGATCGCCGGAGCCGATCACGATAGCGCCCATCAAGAGCGCGGAAAGCATGCTCATCACCATAGACAACGCGATGTTGAGCAAGAACCACATCCAATAGCAGCTCCACACCCGCCACGTCGGCGCGCCGAGCGAAAGGCCCATAAAGCCCTGCGTCTCCCCGTGGATCATCCAACGCAAGCACGCGGCTTCGTAGGCGGCGCAGAGGATGTAAAATGGAAAGAGCCACAGCACCATCACGCCGAAGAATTGGAATATCTCGGTCGGAAAACCGAGATTCTGGATCGCTGTGGTGTCGTTCGTGGCGGACGCGGCGATGATTTGGCCGTACCACGTGATCACTGTGCCGGCGCTGCCCCACACCAGCGCGACGAAGGCGGCGATCAGCAGCGCGCCAACCAGCGCGAATGCGATGGAGGTCTGCACCAGCACGCCACCTCGCTCGCGCTTGCGAAAGGCGAAGAAAGTCGCGTTCAACGGCTCGGCCATGTCATCCCCCTGCTGATGCACAGGCGCAAAACATGCCCGGACGCATCGGCCAGTTCAATCACGGATTGACGACAGATATGCGCCATCGGCGCTCAATCGGGCTTGGCGCTCGGCTCGATCATAAGCGTGGGCACCCGCACGCGCCGTTGCGCACGGTAAAGACGCGTGTGCCGGGCTTGAGGCCAGTGCGCACCTCGGAAACGTCGAGCCCGGCCTCGGCCAGCCGCGCGCGCGCGGCGTCCGCGCTCGCGACGCGCCAGGAGAGCCCCCAGAAACGATCGCGGCCAGTGCCGATCGACGGATCGTGCAGCACTTCAACGATCGCGTCGCCACAGCGAAAGAACATAAGGCGGCGACCAGCGACTTCGCGATCGAGGCGCATGTCGAGGCCGAGGCGTGCGCCGTAGAGAGCGGCAGCGCGCTCTGCGTCGGGCGTTCGAACGACAATGTGATCCAGCCCGCCAACACCATGCGCGGATGAAGATGAAACAGCTGCGGTCGCTTCGCGCGCTTGCACCATGAGGCGCAGGCCATGTGTGCGGTCGGTCGCGAAGCGAAACACAGCATAGCCGTCGCGTTGGGTGATTTCCTCTGGCGCGAGGCCGACGCGTTCAGCGCGGCGATGCAGGCTGGGCAACTCACGCGCGGCGAAGACGAGGCTCTTTAGCCCTTCGCCCTCTTCAAGCACGGCGCGCACGCGATCAGCGCTCGGGCCGTCCCCTGGCGCAATCAATTCAACAGAAATGTTGTCAAGACTGATAATCGCGGCGTCGATGCCATCACGAGAGACGCGATTCACAACGGTGCGATCGAGCAGAGTTTCATACGCCGCAATGGCGGCTTCGATATCCTGCACGGCGATAACGACGTGATCGAAGCCGGTGATCATGTTCAGTCGCAGCCGTCGCGGCGGCCTTGAAAGATGGTACGTTCGTCGCCGTCGCCGACGACGCTGATGCGCAAGCGATCGCTAAAGGCGTCGATGAAGGCGCGTCCGCCTTCGAGCGAGCCGCTCTCGCCTTGCGCCACTTGCCAGCAGCGCGTGGCCGTATTGGCGTCATCGAGTTCGCAGAGCGCAAAGCCCGCGCCGCTCGGCTCCAGCGAATAGCGCGAGCGCAAAGGATCACCGCTGGCGCGGTAGAAAAGCTTATCGCCGATGAGCGCCCCCGGGCGCGCGCGATCGGGCAGCCAACGCATGGTCGTCGCTTCCAGACTGGTGCGATTGATCCAGCAGCCGGCGATGCGCTCAGGCGGCGGCGCCTGCGTGGTGGCGCAAGCGGAGAGCAAAAGGCAGGCTGCAAGCAGACGTTTCATGCGGCAGGCAGCTCCCCCGTGGCTTCCAGCTCAACTGGCCCTGTCATCAGTACCCGGTCATCGCCCGCCCGCCATTCAATCTCAAGTGAACCACCGTCCACGAGGACTTCGACTTTGCGTTCCGTGCGTCCTTGGCGATGCGCCGCCACCACCGCCGCGCAGGCGCCTGTGCCGCAGGCTTTGGTGAGCCCCGTGCCGCGCTCCCACACGCGCAGGCGAATTTGCGTGGGCGAACGCATTTCGGCGAAGCCGACATTCACCTGCTTGGGGAACAAGGGATCGTGCTCGATGCGCGGGCCGAGCTTTTCGATCGGCACGCCCGAGACGTCATCGACGAAAAAGACGACGTGCGGGTTACCCATATTCACGGCGCCCGGCGCCTCGAAACCTTCCACGACATAATCCAGGCGATCGGTGGACATCGCGCGCGCGAGCGGATCTCCTCCCAGCGCAAAAGCGGCGAGCCCATATCGACCGTGATCACATTTTCGCCGGCGCGTTCGGCGTAGAGCATACCCGCTGGCGTCTCGATCCGACGTGAGACGGCGCCGCCCTCCTCCATCAAGAGCCACGCCACGCAGCGTGTGGCGTTGCCGCACGCATCGACCTCGCCGCCATCGGCGTTCCAAATACGCATGAAGGCGTCGCCGCAGAATCGAGCGCTCAAGCGCGATCACCTGATCGCAGCCGACACCCTTGTCGCGGTCGGCGATGGCGCGGGCCTGGGCATGGCTGAGCGGCAACGCGCCGCGTGAACGGGCGTCGATGATGACGAAATCGTTGCCGCAGCCGTTCATCTTGAAATAGCGCATTGCCCTGAATGTAGGGGGCTTTGCGGTTCCACGCTACGCCCCTCCGCGCGTGCAAACGGCTTGCGACGAACCGCCCTTGGCGCCTGGGGCGCCGATCTGCTTGGGTGCTGCTCCAAATTCTTGGGGAACAGCCTTACATGCGCCTAGCCGCCCTCGCCGCAGCCGGATTCGCCGCCGCCGTTCTGGCGTCATGCGCCTCATCGCCAACGACCATAGGTTCTCAATTCATGACGGAAGACACCCATCTTTGGCTCGAAGAGGTCGAAAGCGATCGCGCCCTGGCTTGGGTACGCGAACACAATGAGCGCTCTCTGGCGCAACTCGAAAGCGATCCGCGCTTTGCCGCCTTGCACACGGACGCGCTTGCGCTGGCCAATAGCCGCGACCGCCTCCCGACCGGCGGCATCTTCGAGGGCCATTATTACAATTTCTGGCAGGACGAGACGCATGTGCGCGGCATCTATCGCCGTACAACGGTCGCACAATTCGCCAGCGGCAACCCAATTTGGGAAACGGTGCTCGACGTGGACGCAATTGCGGCGGCCGAAAACGCCAATTGGGTGTTCAAGGGCATCGATTGTCTGGAGGGCTCGACGCGCTGCCTCGTCTCGCTCTCCGACGGCGGCAAAGACGCGTCGACCTATCGTGAGTTTGATCTCGCGACCCGCAGCTTCGTCGCCGACGGCTTTGTCGTGCCGGAAGCGAAGTCCGGTGTGGCGTGGCTTGATCAGAACACTTTACTTGTCGCCACCGATTGGGGTCCGGGCACGATGACGGAGAGCGGCTATCCGTTCGTGCTGAAGCGCTGGACGCGCGGCACGCCGCTCACGAGTGCGACTGAGATCATTCGTGGCCAAGCAAGCGATGTCGGGCTCTTCGCTGGTGTGTATCAGGACACAGATGGCCGACGCATTCCGATCGCGATCGAAGCCAACACCTTCTTTGAGTCTGAGAATTGGCGGCTGGATACGGCAGCGCCGCAACGGGTGAACCTTCCCGCGAAGTCCTCTATCCAAGGCCTCTATCAAGGCTATCTGATTGCGACACTGCAGGAAGCGTGGCGCGGCCATCCGCAGGGCGCGCTGATTGCGTATCCTGCAAGCGAGAGCGGCAGCGAAAATCCCAATGTGACGGTGCTGTTCGCGCCGAACGCGCGTCAATCGATCGAAGGCGTTTCGATCACGCACGACGCCATCATCTTGGCCGGCTATGAAAACGTGCGCGGCCGCCTGCTGCGCATCGCGCGCACCAGCGACAGCTGGACGACCACCACGATCGCGCTCCCGGAGAACGGCTCGGTGACGATGGCGGGCTCTTCGCCAACGGATGGCGCGGCATTCGCGGTGTTTGAAGATTTCCTGACGCCGGACACGCTCTACGCGCTCGAGCAAAACGCCACGAGCGCACGCGCCATCCGCTCACTGCCCGCGCAATTCGACGCCTCGCCCTACGTGACGGAGCAATTTGAAGCCGTCAGCGCGGACGGCACGCGCGTGCCCTATTTCGTGCTGCATCGTCGCGACATGCCATTTAATGGCGAGAACCCGACGTTGCTCTATGCTTATGGCGGCTTCCAAGTCTCGATGACGCCGGGCTATTCGCCGAACATCGGCAAGCTCTGGCTGGATCGCTCCGGCGTCTATGTGATCGCCAACATCCGTGGCGGCGGTGAGTTTGGCCCAGCCTGGCACCAAGCGGGGCTGCGCACCAATCGCCAAGTGATCTATGACGATTTTTACGCGGTCGAACGCGATCTGGTGGCGCGCCGCATCACCAGCCCGCGTCGCCTTGGCATCATGGGCGGCTCGAACGGCGGCTTGTTGATGGGCGTGATGCTCAACCAGCATCCCGAGATGATCAACGCCGCGGTGGTGCAAGTGCCGCTGCTTGACATGCTGCGCTACGACCAATTGTTGGCCGGCGCGTCATGGGTCGATGAGTACGGCTCGCCATCGAGATCCGGAGGAGCGCGCATTCCTTGAGACCATCACGCCGTATCAAAACCTTCGTGCGCGTGACGACTTTCCGCTGCCGTTCGTGGTGACCTCCACCAAGGACGACCGCGTACATCCGGGCCACGCACGCAAATACGTGGCGCGGATGATGGAGCTTGGCATGCCGGTTCTCTATTACGAGAACATCGACGGCGGCCACGCCGCAGCGGCGAATCTGAACGAAGCCGCGCGTCGCCGGGCGCTCGAATACACCTATCTCATGCAGCGTTTGATGGATTGAGACGCACGCCTGGGCGCGGCGCTTGACAGCGCCGCACTTCCAGTCAAACAGGACCTGCAGGGAGAAGAGATTTCATGAACGTGCTTCGCGCCGCCGTTGCAATTTTTGGCCTCGCCATGGCCGCCCTCATTTTGTGGGCCGCATTCGCGAAGCCCGAGCTGCACGGCACGTTCCTGGATCAGTTCAACGTGCTGACGACAATGCCGTGGGGCGTGGCGACGCTGGCCGATCTGGTGATTGGCTTCATCTTCTTCGCCATCATCGTGTTCTTGACCGAGCGCTCTTGGGTGGTGGCGGCGCTTTGGGCCGTGCCGATCTTCATTCTCGGCAATGCGTGGGCGGCGGTGTGGCTGGTCATCCGCTTGCCGCAGCTCGCCAAGCAGCTCTCCAAACCAGATTGGCCAACCTCGTAAACGCGTTCAGACGCCCGCGAACAAATCCTTGCGCAATAGCTCGGCAAGCATAAGCGCTTCTTCCTCGCGTTGACCGCCTTCACGCCACGCCACACCAATCGAGCGACCAACGAGCGGCTCCGCAAACGGGCGCACCGCGACATGCGCGCCTGCCGCTACGCCGCCCTCAGCCGCGATTTTCGGCAGCAGCGTCACACCCATGCCGCCGGACACCATCTGCACCAACGTATGCAGGCTCGTGGCGCTCACTTCCGAGGAACGCCTTTGCGGCCCCAAGCGACACGCTGAAAGCGCGTGCTCGCGTAGGCAATGACCGTCCTCGAGCAGCAGAACGTCCTCGGATTTCAAATGCTCCGGCGCAAGATCGTTGCGCGCGGCCAGCGGATGCGCCTCGGGGCAAACCAAGTAGAATTCATCCTCCGCCACTGAAGACGTCGCGATGCCATGCGCGGTGTACGGCAGCGCGATGACGGCCGCGTCCAGCGTACGCGCGCGCAGTGCATCAACGAGACGCCCAGTTAGGTCCTCCCGCATCTGCAGACGCAGGTTTGGAAAACGCTTCTTCAGCAGCGGCATCACCCGCGGCAACAGAAACGGCGCGATGGTCGGGATCGCGCCTAAGCGGAAAGAGCCTGAGAAAGGCTCGCCAGCGGCGTGCACGGCGCGAACCAATTCCTCGACCTCACCCAGCGCGCGCGCGGCGCGATCGGCCGCCTCTTCGCCTGCCGGCGTCAGCACCGCGCCCGCTCGGCCGCGCTCCACCAACACAGCGCCCAGGGAAGATTCCAATTCCTTGATCCCGGCGGACAACGTGGGCTGCGTCACGCCCACCGCTTCGGCAGCCGCGACAAAGCTGCCTTCCGCCCGGATGGCGAGCAGAAATTGAAGCTGGCGCAGCGTCGGCATCGACGAGGCGGGGATGCGGAGATCTTCCATAGGGGCTTTCTATAGCTCTACCCGGCTATATCGACCCGCTCTAAGTTGATTCAAGCCCGGACGCCTGTCGGGCTGCAGCGGCTTTAGGCCGCCGCGCGCGCCGCCGTCTGCGCTTGGCCATGCGCCAAGCGCAGCGGCACGCGAATGGTGAAGGTCGAGCCTGCGCCAAAATCGCTGACCGCACTCACCTCGCCGCCCAGCGTGTGCGCCATGCGCTGCGCGATCGAAAGCCCAAGGCCCATACCGCCCTTGGTGCGCGTCGATGAGCCGTCAGCTTGCGTGAAAGGCTTGAACACGCGCTCCATGTCATCGCTCTTGATGCCGACGCCCGTATCGGAGACCGAGATCGCAAGGTAGTCGCGCCCGTCCGCCTCTTCGCGGCTGGCGCTGACGGCGATCAAGCCATTCTGCGTGAACTTCACCGCATTCGAGAGCAGCGCCGCGACGCTTACGACAAGCTTGCCGCTGTCGGTGTGGGCCCACTCCGCTTCGGGATCGACGCGCAGAGATATCCGGTTGCCAGAGGCGCGCGCTTCGTCCTGCACGGCGTGCACTGTCTCTTCGAGCATCTTGCGCACGTCGATGTCGCGCGGCGCGAGCCCTCATTGCCCGCATCGACCGACGACAGATTGAGGATCTGATCAATCAACCCGAGCAGATGGCGCGCCGAACCGTGAATACGCGCCGCATCGTCCGCCAATTCTTTACGGCCGTCAGCTTCGAGATCTTCCTCGATAATTTCAGCGTAGCCGATTACGGCGTTCAGCGGCGTGCGCAATTCGTGCGTCATCACCGCAAGGAATTCCGATTTCGCGCGGTTGGCCTCTTCCGCCTCGGCGCGTTTCAATTCAGATTCGAGCGCCCGATCCTTGGCGGCTTGGTTGGCGGTGCGCCAAGCGCTGACCATCCTGGTGTTGTTGACCGCAGAGCGGCCAATATAGGCAAGGAAACCCACCACGCCGCAGCTGACGCCGATTGCGCCTTGGTACGCATCGGAAGGCGCCTGGGTGAAGGCTATGAACGGCATCGCCAGAAGCGCCAGCGTCGCTGGCAGCGCGCTCAACGCCATGAAGCGCGGCGATTGGAATGTGAACAGCATCACGCTGACAAGTGAGCTGGCCGCCATCAGCACGCCCAGCACCCGGCCGGAGCGCCCGCCAGATGCGGCGAGCACCACCGGCATGACGCAGAAAATCGCGATCGAGAACAGGCAGCCCCACACGAACAACGCGCCAGCTGTCCTGCGGTCCGCTTCGCCGCGCTGCTCAAGATAGGAATTGCCGAGCATGTAGTCGAAGCCCATCGACACCATGATCGCCAGATACCAGCCAAGTCCCGCAGACACCGAATTCAGCACAAAAGCCGAGCCCATGGCGAACAGGCGCCGATGGCGAGCCGCCAGCGCAGGCTGGAAACCCGGCCTCGCGCCGCCGCCGCCATAGAGGCATCAAGGAAATTGAACACGACTTACCCCGCTGCCGGATGATTATGGCGCGGTGCTTTCACATCCATTAACTGACCTTGGCGTTTGCCCAAAAAACGACGCCCGGAGCAAAATTTTCGATGGCTGATTTCGATGTCGCAATCATTGGCGCCGGCGCGGTGGGCTTGGCTGCCGGTTACGCTTGCGCCAAGCGCGGCCTGAGCGTGCTTGTGCTTGAACAGGCGCCACACATCGGCGCCGGCGTTTCCTCACGCAATTCGGAAGTGATCCACGCGGGCCTCCACTACGCGACCGGCTCGCTGAAGGCGCGGCTCTGCGTCCAGGGCCGCCGCGCGCTCTACACCTTCCTCGCCGATCACAACGTCGCCTGCGACAAAAGCGGCAAGCTCATCGTCGCCACCGAGGAGAACGAGATCCCGGCGCTTCAAGGTTTGGCGCGCCAAGGCGAAATCAACGGCGTCGAAGGTGTGCGTTGGCTCGGCGGCGAGGAAGCCCGCGCACTCGAGCCGCAACTGAACGCCGCCGCCGCGTTGCTCTCGGAGGAAAGCGGCGTGTTCGATGCGCATGGCTACATGGGAGCGCTTCAGGGCGAGATCGAAGCGCATGGCGGTGCGGTGGTGTTGAACTCGCCCTTCGACGGCGCGCGCGCCGTCGACGGCGTCTATGTGATCCAAGTCGGCGGCCAAGCGCCTACGCAGATCAGCACGTCGCGCCTCGTCATCGCCGCCGGGCTCGGCGCGCAAGCATGCGCAGCCAAGATCGACGGCTTTCCAGCAGCGCACATTCCGGCGCTGCATTTCGGTAAGGGCAATTATTTCGCGCTGCATGGTGTAAAGGCGCCGTTCACGCGATTGATTTATCCCCCGCCCATTCCTGGGGCATTGGGCACGCATTATCGGCGCGATCTCGGCGGCGTCGCCCGCTTCGGCCCCGATCTCGAATGGGTCGATCACGAAGACTACAAAGTCGACCCGGCACGCGTTGCAAGCTTCTACGCAACTGTACGCCGCTTCTGGCCTTCGCTGCCGGACGGCGCGCTGCAACCCGACTATGCCGGCATCCGGCCCAAACTGCACGGCCCCGGAGAGGCGCAAGGCGATTTCGTCATCGATGATGAAAGCGCGCACGGACAAGCCAATCTCGTCTGCCTCTTCGGCATCGAAAGCCCCGGCCTCACTTCTTCACTAGCGATTGGCGAAGAGGTAGCGGATCGGCTAGGCGCCTAGTTGCTGGCGCAAGTACGCGATCACCTCACGCATCGCCGCTTCTGTGGGACTGCCGGGCGTATCATCGTAATGGCGTGAGAGTACGGCGTGGCCGCGGCCGGCGATGACATGATTGACCACACGCACCGCATCATCATTGAACGCAGCGTCGATGGCGGCGAAACGCTCGCCCGTGCAAAAGCCATCGTCTTCGAAGCGATAGGCGTGCATGGCGCCTTTTGCGTCGAGCGCGCTACGGCTCGCGGCAATCTCTTCATCGCTCATGTGCAGCGAACCCCGCGCGCGGATCGCGAGCGAGGGTTGCGACGCCACCGCCGCCCAGACGTTCGCTTCCGCGATCAATGTCAGCGCGAAATTTCCACTGAGGCACATGCCAATCACGCCGACGCGGCCGTAGCCGGTCATCTCCGCCACATGGACGCAGAGCGCGCGCATCCAATCGACGATTGCGCTTGATTTGCGTTTGGCGAAAATCTGAAACTCGCGGCGCATGCAGAGCACGCGGCCAAGATTGCCCGCATCCGTCCGTCCGAGCGGACCGAACCAATGCGGCGCCCACACTTCAAAGCCCGCGTCCGCGAGCCGATGGCATAACGCGATGACCTCTTCGCCAATGCCCGGCAGCTCCTGCATCAAGATGACCGGCGGGCCGGCGCCTATGCGATAGATGTCGTAGGTCTTGGGCTTTCCGGAGACCGGCGCGGTGAAGATTGTCTTGGCGAATCCATCCATTTAGCCAGCATCGCCGGAGCTTGGCGCCGGCTCAATCGGCACGACCGCGCCCGTGCGGTCGCGCGCTTCACACTCGCGCCGCACCAATTCGGGCAACGGCCCGCTATGATTGGTCTCTCTGATGCTGGCGAAGGCTTCGCGACCGGCTTCGCTCAGTCGACACCAGAGCGTCATGTCCGACCTGCTGTACGTGTAGGTACAGACGTTCGGCTCGTTGCAGCGAAAACGATGTTCGACTTCTGGGAAGGCAACACCAAAGAGCGCCAGACCTTCAACCGTCGGTCGCTCGCGGCAGACAATCGTCGAGCCTTCGCGCAATGCATCGGATAGGCCGCTGCAATCGGGCGCTTCCTCGGGCCACGGCAGCGGCGTGAGCCCCATTGTCGGCGCGTTCAACAACGCAGACGCGAACACAGCCATCGCGAATAGACGAAGCCCCATAATCTCCTCCCATGCCAATGCGCGCTACAAAGCGTGCGAATTTGAGGCAAAGAAAATGGGGCGAGTCTTTCGGCCCGCCCCAAGCTTCCTGTTGAGGGGTGGTTAAAAACGCGTGGCGTAGCGCGCCATGTAGCGATCCTCGTAGAGATCATCGCGCGCAACGCTGGTTTCGACCTGCAGTGCGAAGCTGGTATCGCCGCGCGTCAGGCTGAGGCCGCCCAGCACCTCGCCCCACAGATCGTCGCGCGCCGCCCCGGGCAGATAGAACGGCACGTCCGGCGCCGCCGCAAAGCGCGCCCATACGCCGTTTTCGTCGCCCGACAGATTGGTGACCGCCGCGACGTCGAGCGACGGCGCAAGCCGCCAACCGGACCTGAACGCGAAGTCGCCCGCCAACCGCACGCCAAGCCGCGCTTCGGCGTGATCATACACGCGCTCATCAATGGCCAACGCGGTCTCGCCGCCTGCTTCCTGATAGCCGTGCATGCTGACGCTATATTGGCGCACGGCCAGGTTCGGCGTGATCGTCATCGACCCGACGTCGAAATTCACACCGGCTTCCGCCGTGGCGAGGAAGATATCGCCGCGCACATCGCCGTCCATGCGATAGGCGAGCGAACCAGCCGCAAAGCGACGCTCCGTTTCCGTGCGCGTCGAGCCGGAGCCCAACAGGCCGGAAAGATAGAAGCCGTCCTCAAAGCGATAGACGCCATAAAATGCGGTTTGCGTCACTTCTGTGTCGGCGCGTGCGCTGGTGCCGAGTTGGTTGGCGCTGCCGCGCGAATAGCCAGCCGCGACGCCGATCGTGTAATTGCCGATCGAGCGTTCGACGCCGCCGACCATCTGCCAGGTGCGCAGGCTGTCGTCCGATGAGAACGCGGTGCGCCCAGCCGCCGCCGAAGCCCGCGATTCACCGTAGCCGCCCGACACGAAAGCGCTGAAGCCCTCCGGCATAGCGCCGACGCTGCGGCTCTCGGTCAACATTGAGGCGAACGAAAGCTCGTGCGCCGATTGCAGACCTTGGTCGCCGCCGAACGACAACACGTGCGCCGGATCGCCCGCCACTGAGAACTCACTCGTGGTCCCGCCCGAGCGCGAGAGGAGCGACAAGCGATCGTTCAACGTTGCGCCAAACGCTGATTGTTGCATGGCGATGAGACCATGCGCGTCCATCAGCGATCCCGGCGCCATGCTGGAGAAGGCGTTCGACAGACGCGACGGATCCATCAGGTCGATCTCGCCGTACAAATTGTAGAGCGAAGAATAATGATGTTCGCGCAATTCATCCAACGCCATCGCAAACGGCATCAGCAGCGGGTTGCGCGTGATCAGGTCAAGGAAGCTGCCGGCTTCCAATTTCACGCGCACTGAATCGTCGAGATACGTCACTTTCGGTCGGAGCACGCCGAGGAAGCCGTTGACGCTGCCGAACGTGTCGACCACTTGGCCATCCGCGAGCACGATTGTGTAGGTATTGCCATAGCGAGGCGCGCCAGCGCCGGCGGCTGGCGTGAGCCAAAGATCGCCGCCGAGGCTGATATTGCCCGTCGTGCCTTGAGCGGCGTCGGCGAGGATACGCAATTGGTCTGCGCTTGAGCGCCCGAGTTCGATCAAGAGTTCGCTGTTCGACGCGAGCACGACATCGCCTTGCACGCGCAACGTGCCGACGCCGATGAGATCGCCGGGCGCGATGACGCCGTCGACGGAGGTCAAGAACGTCGGATTGAATGTGCCCGTGCCGGTAAGAACGCCTTGGATCAGCAGCGCTTCGCCCGAATTGATGCGACCGTCGACATTCACGAAGCCCGCGCCAATGGTGAAATCGCTCCAGACATTCAGCGTGCCTGTGGAACGCACATCGAGTTCAGTGAGAATGCCGTCAATGGTGAAACGATCGATAGTAATTGGCGTTGTCACGCGTGTTGACCCGATCGCGCCGAGCGTCACGTCATAGTAGCGGGCGCGGACGTGATTGGCGGCGGTCGCGCTGTTCACCGGCTCGACATTGTTGGGCACGAAATTGGTCGAGCCGGGCCCGCCATCGGTAACGATCATCGCGCCGCTGCCGACTGGATTGCCGGGGCCATCCATGGTTTGGCACGATTGTTCAAGAAAGCAGACCGTGCCCCATCGATCGACCGCGCCGTCCGCACCGCCTTGGTTGGTGTCGGGCACGCCGTTCAACAATTCGCCGTCGGCGCCGATGATCGCATAATTTGGATCCATGAGCTGGACCCAATGCGCCGGATTGGTCCAATCGCGATTGCCCGCTTTGTTGCCGACATAGCGATACGGATTGTTCTGCACGATTTCTTCCCAGAACAGGAAGAGCGGCGGATAGACGTTGAACTGCCCGTAGGTGCTGATGCCGCCATTGAACGACCAACTGCCCGTGAGCACGCCGGCGACGACAGGCGTATCCCAGCGTTGATCAACAATCAGCGGGCCGCCGGAATCGCCGCCAGCCGTGGCGCCCTCAAACGGCAGCGCGCCGCCGCCGAGACCGTTGAAATCATAATAGCCGTTGTTGCGCGCGGGTGCTGGGCCCGCAGTGTTGGTGAAGAAATTCGCCGGCAGATTGTTCGGATCGTGGTTTGGATCATCAAAATCCAGCCAATAGATCGCGTGCTGCTGGGCGATGAAGCCGGTGAAGGCGGGGCCATTGATCGCTTCGCTGCTCGCCCAATCGTGGCTGCTCATCAGCGCGTCGATCATGTTCTCCGCGGAGCGGCGACGATAATCGATGCCCGCGAGGTTGCCGATGCCCGCTGTGCCGACGCCCGCGCCGCCATAACCGGTGATGGTTGCATGTGTTGGGCCATCGAGCGGCGAGAACAACAGCGTCCATGTCGGTACGTTCTCAACGTGCGTGTCGAGCGTGACGAGCGCGATGTCGCCATTCGCGAACTCGCCGCCGCCACCAAGCGCGACGGGTTGCGCGCCGCGATTATACCAAACCTGATTGGCGTTATAGATCGCCAGCGCCACGTTGGTGTTGAAGCCGCTGTCGCGCCAAATCTCGTACGCGCCCGTGCCGACGGCGCAGCCGTTTACCGCAACGCCCAGGCACCGATTGGTCGAACCAAAGCCAAAGCTCAGCGGAATGCCTTGCGAGGTGAGCAGCGCGCCGCCCGTGCCGAAATTGCCGTTGACGCCGCCGCCTGTGCCGGTGTCGCTGCCATACCTGTCGGCCGGGTTGTTGTAGACGCAGTGCGCGGCGGTGATGACGGTGCGCGGGTTGATCAACGTGCCGGTGCAGAGGCTGAGACCGGCTGTCGTCGCGCTGGTCTGTATGAAAGCGATCTGCTGGCCGATGCCGTTGCTCCCGGCCGGATCGAGCACGTTCGGGGAGTTGGCGTAATTGGCGCCCGTCGCCGGATTGCCGACGCCAGGCGGCGTCGTGTGATTGGTGACGATGTGTTCGTTGGCTTCCGGCGTGATGGCGTGGTCGCTGACCGATTGCGCGCTCGCAGTGCCGGCAAACGCCGCCGCTAAACACATCGAGATCGCGGACACAGTCATTTTGAGCGCGCTGACGCGCGTCGTCGCAGACGTTTTCATGTGAACCCCTCAGATTGTTGGAACACCCCGCCCCCAATTCGCCGTATTTGCGACACGAAAGGGCCGCCTCGTTTCGACTCCGGTCAAGACAATCCGGGCGTGTGAACTGGATTTAAGGGGCGTATTGCGAACGCGATGCCGGCTTCGCAAATGCGGTAGGCAAAGGCGCCGCCTGCGTCAGCACTTTGCAGGCTTCGCGCGATCGTTTGACCTTCGACGGCCTTGCGCATAAAAGCCCGCCCACGCGCTAGCTCCAAGCTGCGCTTTGACCGGCACACGTCCCTATATCAGGGTCCGGAGGCTGGCGAGGCGCCCCGCCCGACGTGATCGTCCGGCGGGGTAAAACTGCTTTTGGCCAACCGATTTCCAAGGAAATCGGACAAAGCGTGATGTGGAGTTTTGATGTTTGAGGCCCTGACAGAACGCCTAGGCGGCGTTTTCGACAAGCTCACTGGGCGCGGCGCGCTCAGCGAGGCGGACGTCGATGCGGCGCTGCGCGAAGTGCGTGTCGCGCTGCTCGAGGCCGACGTCGCCCTGCCGGTGGTGAAGGATTTCATCGCCAAAGTCCGGGTCGAGGCCGTTGGCGAAAACGTCATCAAGTCGGTGAAGCCCGGTCAGCAAGTCATCAAGATTGTCTATGACACGCTGGTCGAGACGCTCGGCGGCGAAGGCCCATCCGAAGGGCTGCGCATCCACGGCGAGCCCCCGAACGTCATCATGATGGCCGGCCTCCAGGGTTCCGGCAAAACCACCACCACGGCGAAAATCGCCAACCGTCTGACCAAGACGGACCGCAAGCGCGTGCTGATGGCTTCGCTCGACACCCGCCGTCCAGCGGCGATGGAGCAGCTGAGCACGCTTGGCAAAAGCATTGGCGTCGACGTGCTGCCGATTGTGGCGGGCCAACCGCCGGCTGAGATCGCCAAACGCGCGCTGACCGCCGCCCGCCTCGGCGGCCATGACGTCCTCATCCTCGACACAGCCGGCCGCACCACTCTCGATGAAGAGATGATGCTGGAAGCGGCCTCCATCGCCCAGATCGCCAAGCCGGGCGAAGTGCTGCTGGTGGCCGATAGCTTGACCGGCCAGGACGCGGTCGAAACCGCCAAGCGCTTCCACGAGCGCCTTCCGCTAACCGGCCTCGTTCTCACCCGCGCCGATGGCGACGGCCGCGGCGGCGCAGCACTTTCGATGCGCGCCGTCACCGGCCTGCCGATCAAATTCCTCGGCGCTGGCGAACGCCCCGACGCGCTGGAGCCGTTCGACGCCGCCCGTATTGCCGGCCGTATTCTCGACCGCGGCGACATCGTCGGACTGGTCGAAAAAGCCGTCGAGCAAGTCGATCGAGACGAAGCCGAGAAGCTCGCCAGGAAGATGGCCAAAGGCCGCTTCGATTTCGACGACATGGAAAAGCAGCTGAACCAGCTGATCCAGCTCGGTGGCCTCAAGGGCGTCATGGGCATGCTGCCTGGCGCCCAGAAGATCAAAAGCCAGATTTCCGAAGCACAGCTCGATGACCGCCAACTCAACCGCCAGATCGGCATTATCCGCTCGATGACCAAGGCCGAGCGGGCCAAACCTGACCTATTGAACGGCCGCCGGCGCGCCCGGATCGCCAAGGGCGCCGGCGTCGAAGTCGTGGAGGTGAACCGCCTCCTGAAGATGCACCGCAACATGGCGGACATGGCTAAGGCCATGGGGAAGGGCAAAATGCCCTTCGGCATGCCTGGGATGGGAGGCGCCATGCCTTCCCCTGAGGCGCTAAAACAATTGGGCTCCGGTAAACAGTTACCAGGCCTTAACCCTCATTCTGCGCTTCCAGGGCTTCCTGGGGGCCTTCCGGGGCTTCCCGGAAGCAACAAAAAAAGCTAAGAGTTCAAAGGAGAAGCTTAGAAAATGTCCCTGAAAATCCGTCTCGCCCGCGGCGGCGCCAAGAAGCGTCCGTTCTACTCCATCGTTGTGGCCGACAGCCGTAGCCCCCGCGACGGGCGTTTCATCGAGAAAGTCGGAACCTACAACCCTATATTGAAGGCCGATGACCCGAACCGGGTCCTGCTGAAGCTCGAACGTATTCAAGAATGGATGACAAAAGGCGCCCTGCCGACCGACCGTGTTGCACGGTTTCTTGACCAGGCCGGCGTTATGAAGCGCGAAACCCGCAATAATCCCAACAAGGCCCAACCCGGTAAGAAGATGGCTGAACGCGCTGCTGCAAACGCGCCGGCCGCTGCTGAGGGCGAAGCCGCCTCGGAGGCGTAAGAAAACCCTTGCCGAACAAGAAGTCCGCCAATTCTAAGCCCGCTCCTAAGGCGGCTGCCGCAGCGAAGGTCGCGGCCGCCAAAAGGCCGCGCCGGCGCCTCTAAAGGCCGCCGCGCCGGTGAAGAAGGAGCGGCCGAAGGCCGCCGCGAAGCCGGTCGCCAAGGCCAAGCCGGAGGTCGCGCTGAAAGCGGCGGCCCCGGTGAAGGCAGCCCCAAAGGCTGAGAAGCCTGCGCCGAAGGTCGCCCCGAAGCCGGCCCCTCCGGCCAAGGCGGCTGCGCCCAAGAAAGCGGACGTGAAAGCGGCCCCGGCGCCCAAGACTGCGCCGAAGCTCGAGGCAAAGGCGAAAGCCCCAGCCCCCGCCCCAAAGGCGGCGACCAAACCGGTTGCCAAAGTCGCCCCGGACCCGAAGGCCGCCGCGAAAGCTGGAGCCGAGGCGAAGGCGGCCAAGCCCGTCACTAAAGGCAAACCGCTCCCAGCAGAGACCAAAGCCGCGCCGGCTAAACCGGAAAAGCCGGTCAAGGTCGAAGCAAAGCCCGTCGAAAAGGCCAAGCCCGAGCCGAAGGTGAAGGCTGAAAAGCCCAAGCCCGAGCCGAAGGCCCCGAAGGTCAAGCCGGTAAAGCCGCCGAAGCTTGCGCCGGTCGCGGCCGCGTTCGCAGGCCCTATCCCGTCGAAGCCGCTGGCCGTCGCCGCCGGTCGTGCGCAGCCCGTCGCCATGACGCCGCTGAGCGCCCCTATCCGCCAAGCGCCGAAACCGCTTGCCGCGCCCAAGCCGGTCGCGGTCGAGCCTGAAATGGTGGGTGATTTGCAGTCTGTGCCGGCCTTCAAGGGCAAGACCAATGGCGCCAAGGGTATGGTGCTTGTGGGCGCGATCGCTGGCGCGTTCGGCGTGAAGGGCGAAGTGCGTCTGCGCGCCTTCACCGACAAGAAGGACGGGGTCATCGCCTACGGTCCGCTGCATAGCGAAGACGGCAAGGTGATCCTGAAGCCGAAATCCTGGCGCGAACTGAAGGATGGCGTCGCTGTCGTCGCGCCGGAAGTGAAGACCCGCGAGGATGCTGAAGCGCTGAAAGGCACGCGCCTGTTCGTGCCGCGCGCCAACCTGCCGCCAACGGCGGAGGACGAGTTCTACGTTGTCGATCTACTCGGCTCACGCGCCGAAGCGGTGGACGGCACGGTGCTCGGTGAGATTTGCGCGGTCTGGAATTTCGGTGCCGGCGACATTATCGAATATCGCCCGCCGAACGGTGGTCCGAATGTACGCATCACCTTCACCAAGGAGTCGGTGCCGCATGTCGATCTCGCCGCCAAGCGCGTCGTGATCGATCCGCCGGCCCCAGAGCCTGCCAACGGCAAGTAGCGCGCACGCGCTGCGCCGCGTACAGCTGACGCGATGTTTGCGGCTTCCATCATCACTCTGTTCCCAGAAGCGTTTCCGGGCACGCTGGGTGTTTCGCTGATCGGCAAAGCGCTGCGCGATGGGGCGTGGTCGCTCGACACCGTGCAGCTGCGTGATTTCGGGCAAGGTCCGCACAAGAACATCGACGACACGCCCGCCGGCGGTGGCGCAGGCATGGTGATCCGCGCCGACGTGGCGGCGGCGGCGATCGACTCCATTCCGCGCAATGATCGCCCGCTGATCTATCTCTCACCGCGCGGCAAACAGCTCAGCCAAGAGATGGCGCAGCAATGGGCGGCGGGCCCGGGCGTCATCCTGCTCTGCGGCCGCTTCGAGGGCTTGGACGAGCGCGTAATCGAAGCGCGCGGCATGCGGGAAGTCGCGGTCGGCCAAGCCGTGCTCGCCGGTGGCGAAGCAGCGGCGCTGGTGGTGCTGGAAGCGTGTGTGCGCCTGTTGCCGGGCGTGCTTGGCAATCAGAGCTCGATTGTCGAAGAGAGCTTCAGCGACGGCCTGCTCGAGCATCCTCAATACACCCGCCCCCGCGAATGGGAGGGGCGCACCATCCCCGAAGTGCTGCTGAACGGCGACCATGCCAAGATCGAAGCCTGGCGGCGCGCTGAGCGCGAACGCATCACCGCCCAAAGACGGCCTGATTTGCGCGTCACCCCTCCAAGGATTGATCGCGGAGATTCCATGCGCTTTCTGGCGTTCGCCCTCGCCTGCCTCTTCGCCACCAGCGCGGGCGCGCAAACCAATGCCGAGGTCGAGCGCGCCGCGACCGCCCTCTCCGCCATCTGGCGCCCCGTCGAAGGTGCTCTAACGCCCACCACCATCAACGCCGCTTGCGCAGGCGCTGTGGAGGAGATCGCCGCCATCGAGGCCGCCCTGCCTGCGGTGCTGACGCCTCAATCACTCCAGCGCGTGCGTGGCCTGCGCGGCATGCTGATCGTTCCCGCCGGCGACGTCACCGGTTGGCTCTATGTCTTCCCCCGCTCGGCGTGGAGTGGATCACGCCCGGCATGGGGCGCGTCACTGTGGTAAGCGAGGCTGACGGGTTTCTGGCGTTGCAGGACGGGGCAGGGCAAAGCATCAGCCTACAATTGGGCCGCGCCGGCCAGTGGCCCATGATGCGCATCCGGCAGCCTGAGGGCGCCACGCTGAACTATGTGGGATGCGCGCCGGCAGGTTAGCTTTACCCCTCGACAGCACCCGAAGCTTCCCTTATACGCCCCGCTTTCCCGTGGTTTCCTAATGGAAGCGCCGGCCTCTAGCCTGTGCGCTCGGTTGCGTAAATGAACCTGCTCCAGACGCTTGAACAAGAAGAAGTCGCCCGCATCACCAAGGGCAAGACGATCCCCTCTTTCGATCCGGGCGACACGCTGCGCGTGAACGTGAAGATCAAGGAAGGCGAGCGCGAGCGCGTTCAGGCCTATGAAGGCGTCTGCATCGCCCGTTCGGGTGGCGGCCTCAATGCGAACTTCACCGTCCGCAAGATCAGCTTCGGCGAAGGCGTCGAGCGCGTGTTTCCGCTCTACTCGCCGACCGTCGACAGCATCGACGTCGTCCGTCGCGGTAAGGTGCGTCGCGCGAAGCTTTATTACCTGCGCGACCGTCGCGGCAAGTCGGCCCGTATCGCCGAGCGCGCTGGCGGCGCGCGCGAAGAAGCGTTCGTCGGCGAAGCCAACGAAGCCGCTGAATAAGCTCTGCAGCTTCTCTAAATTCGAAAGCCCCGCGATGACCTCGCGGGGCTTTTCATTTCCAGCGCTTGACCTGCCGCCCCCACGCGCTCACCTGACCTTTATTCCATGAACGCGCCAGCGAAGCCTCCGCGCGCGGATGTCGAGATCCTCACCCTCGGCTGCCGCCTCAATGCTTACGAGAGCGAGGCCATGCGCGCGCTCGCGGGTGAGGCCGCGTTGTCGAACGCGGTGATCGTCAACACCTGCGCGGTCACCGGCGAAGCCGTACGCCAAGCGCGCCAAGCCATTCGCCGTGCTCGCCGCGAACGGCCGGACGCGGAAATCATCGTCACCGGCTGCGCCGCGCAAATCGATCCGCAAAGCTTTGCGGCAATGCCGGAAGTCAGCCGCGTGCTCGGCAACGCCGAAAAGATGCGCGCCGACAGCTTCACCGGCGCACACGAGCGCGTCGCCGTCGCCGACATCATGGCTGTGCGCGAAACCGCGTCGCATCTGATCGACGGCTTCGTCGAGCGCACGCGCGCTTACGTCCAGGTGCAGAACGGGTGCGACCATCGCTGTACGTTTTGCATCATCCCTTACGGTCGCGGAAACTCACGCTCAGCGCCCGCGGGCGAAGTGGTCGAGCAAATCCGTCGCCTCGCCGCCAACGGCGCGCCGGAAGTCGTGCTCACGGGCGTCGATCTCACCTCGTGGGGCGCGGACCTGCCGGGCCAACCCAATCTTGGCTCGCTCGTGGCGCGCATCTTGAAGCTCGCGCCCGATCTGCCGATGCTGCGCCTCTCCTCGCTCGACGCGATCGAGATGGATGATCAATTGTTCGAATTGGTCACGCAGCACGAACGTGTCGCACCGTATCTGCATCTGTCGCTGCAGCACGGCGATGATCTGATCTTGAAGCGCATGAAGCGGCGTCACTCACGATCGCAATCGATCGAGCTCGCGGAGCGCTTGAAGGCCGCGCGTCCACAGATCGCGCTCGGCGCCGATTTCATCGCCGGCTTCCCGACCGAAACAGAAGCGCATTTCGCGAACACGCTTTCGCTGATCGACGCATGCGATTTGGCTTTTGTGCACGCCTTCCCCTTCAGCCCGCGCGAAGGCGCCCCGCCGCGCGCATGCCGCAGCTTGACCGTGCGCTGATCAAGGAACGTGCGGCGCGTCTGCGCGATGCTGGCGCGGCCGCACTCACGCGCCATCTTGGTCAATGGGTTGGTCGCGAAGCCGACGGCCTGGTCGAGCGCGATGGCTTTGCCCGTCTGCCCGATTTCACTGCCGTGCGCTTCGAAGGCGCCAGCGGACAAGCATTTCAGCGCCTGCGCTTCAGCGCCCATGACGGCGCGCATCTGATTGGCGTCGCCGCATGATTTGGGGTCTGTTCGACAAGAAAAAGAAGCAGGCCGAAAGCGCGCAGCCGGAAGAGCAAGCCAGGGGTTTGTTCGACGGCCTGCGTAAGTCCTCGAGCAAGCTCGCCGAGAGCTTCACCTCAGTCTTCACCAAGGAAAAGCTCGACCCCGCCGACATCGCGGAATTGGAAGACGCGCTCGTCACGTCCGACATGGGCGCGTCAGCTGCCGCGCGCATCGCCAGCGCGCTCGCCGATCAGCGCTTCAGCAAAGAGAACGGCGTTGAAGAAGCCCGCGTGGCGCTTGCGGCCGAAATCGCGCGCATTCTGAAGCCGCGCGAAGCCACGCTCGATCTCACCAATGGCCCCAAGCCACGCATTGTGCTGGTGATCGGCGTCAACGGCTCAGGCAAAACCACAACAATTGGCAAGCTCGCCAACAATCTCACCAACGCAGGCGCGAAAGTTGTGATTGGCGCCGCCGACACGTTCCGCGCAGCGGCAATCGAACAGCTCAAGGTCTGGGCCGATCGCGCCGAAGCTTCGTTCGTCACCTCCACGCAAGGTGCGGACGCGGCAGGCGTCGCATTCGAAACGGTGAAGCGCGCGAAAGAAGAGAACGCCGACGTCGCGTTGATCGATACGGCGGGTCGCTTGCAAAACAAATCAGAGCTCATGGCCGAACTTGCGAAAATCGTGCGCGTGATCCGCAAGATCGATGAGGACGCGCCGCACGAAACCCTGCTAGTGCTGGACGCCACGGTTGGCCAGAACGCGCTCTCTCAGGTCGAGAGTTTCCGCTCTGTCACCGACATCACTGGCCTGGTGATGACCAAGCTCGACGGCACCGCCAAGGGCGGTGTGCTGGTCGCGCTCGCACAGCGCCACGCCATTCCGATCCATTTCATCGGTGTCGGCGAGAAAGCAAAAGATCTGCAGCCCTTCGACGCTGCAAGCTTCTCCCGCGCGCTCGTCGGCCTCGAATAATCACGCAACGCCCGAAACCGTCAGCACCGCCGCCAAGACCGGGCCGACGAGAACCAAGAGCGCCAATGCGATGTTTGCGTCGCGCAGCGCCGGCGGCAGCGTGTCCGGATCGACTTTGATTTGCTCATAAGGGTCGTGCATTCTCGCCTCCATGCGGGTCTGCATGGGAGGTGGTGAGCGCCAGCCCGGGTTACCAACGACGCCTCGTCGCCCGACCTGTGAGCGAAATTCACATGCTACGGCGCCGTGCGCACCGGCAGCGGCACGTTGCAGACATTGATGCGGCCGGTGGGCTCCAAGAACCACGGATCGCGGCGCGTGCGGCGGCTTTCGGTCAGCGTGCGGAAGGTGGCGCTATCGGTGCGCAGCGTTTGCAGGTTCACGCGCTCGCTTTGCGGCGCCTCCGACGCCAAACGCACGGAGCGAATGATCGTGCGCTCCTCCGGTGTTTCGTAAAAACCCAACGCGCCAGTGCCGCGCGGCATAACCGAGAGCAGCTCGATCCCCTGCAGCACGCGGCCAACCAAAGTCACGTTGCGATCGAGGTGACGCGGCGCTTGGCCGATGACGACGTAGAGCTCCGCGCCACTGCCGCTGTCGGCGGTGTCGCCGCGCCCGGCGCCAACCATGCCGTAGCAATGCGCCAGCCATGTGCGTCCGTTTTGGCCCGCGACCGGGAAGCCGTCGGAAAATCCAACTTCGCGCGCGTAGGAATCTGGGTCTTGCAGGCGCGTGACCTCAACGCCGCTGCGCGGGCGATCGAATTCCGGCTGCAGTGAGCGTTGCGCCACCCCGTACGAGGTCGTGTCGCCTTCGTCGCGGCCCCATTGAACGACGTAATTGTCCTGAGAGCGCACAATCGGTGCGCCATCCCAATAATGCACACGCGCCAACGCGCGAATATTGGCGGCGTGATTGGGCGCGTATTCGGGCGCGAGTTCGATGATCACGCGGCCGGCAGGCAGATCCATGTAGATCGTATTCTCGGGATCGACGGGGCGCCAATCGGCGGCTGGCGATTGCTCGAGGATTTCGCCCATCGTGGGAACCGGCGTGGTCTGCGCTTCAGAACTCACTGGCGCACTCGCGCACGCCGCCACCAACAAAGCCGCCGTCAAAGCCTGCAGACGCATGCGCCCCTCCCAACATTAGGGCCCGATCTGGGCAGGGAATGCGTTTCAGCGCAAGCACCTAGTCCGCCGGCCCCGGTTCAGCGTATCAGGGGGCATGACCGAAGAATTGACCCCGCTGGCCACCGCCAAACCGAAACACAAGGGCGGGCCAAACCAGCTGCTGATCGATCTCGGACCCGTCGCGATCTATGTGGTCGCCTTCAACATCCTGCAGCGCATCGAGGCGACCAAAGAGAACGCGGTCTACATCGCCACCGGCATATTCATCGCCGCGACATTGGCCGCGATCGCTTGGTGCAAAATCAAGCAAGGCCGCATTCCGCCTGTGCTGATCATCACAGGCGTCATCGTCACCGCGTTTGGCGGCCTGACCATCGCGCTACACGATCCCACCTTCATCCAGATCAAACCGACGTTCACGTATCTTTTTTACGTCGTCGCGGTCGTCGGCTCTCTTTTGATAAGGCAGAACGTGTGGAAGCTGCTCTTCGGCCACGCATTCAATTTGCCGGACAAGATTTGGACGATCCTGGCGCTGCGCTGGTCGGCGTTCTTTGCGTTTCAGGCCGTGCTCAACGAAGTGATCCGCAACACGCAGACGTTCGAGTTTTGGTTGAATTCACGACCTTTCGTTGTATTCCCGCTGACCATCCTGTTTGCCGTGCTCAACACGCCGATCGTGCTGAAGCACCATCGCGAGGATGAAGAGACGACTGCGGAAACCTCCACGCCCGCCTAATTCAGTCGAATTCGGGCTGATTTTCGCCCCAGACGCGAACTAAAAACGAACGCATGATTGATCGCGTTCTGCGCATCGCTAAGCTCCGCGACGGTTTTGGGGCGCTTCAACATGGCTCGGTCGATGACGGACGGACCTGAGTCCGAGCCCTTCCGGCTCGCGACATCGGCGAGCCACTTGCTGCATCGCGCCGAGCAGCTTGCATCAGATCGCTTCACCCATCTCGTTGGCGACACGCTGACTTTACGCCAATTCGCCGTGCTCGCCGCCATCGCCGAAAGGCCAGGCTTGAGCCAAACCGACCTCGTCCGCGCCACCGGCATCGACCGATCGACTTTGGCGGATACCGTCTCGCGCATGGAAAAGCGCGGCTGGATTTCACGCACCACCGCCCCGCTCGACGCGCGGGCGCATGCGGTGCACTTGGCCACCTCAGGGACCGCCCTGCTCGCTTCCGCCACCCGACACGCGCGCGCAGCGGACGCCGCCATTCTCGACCTTTTGCCCCGCACGAAGCGACGCACGTTCGTGAACATTCTCGCCAAGCTCGCCAAGCTTTCGGATGAAGCGGCGGCCAAGGCCGAACGCGACGCGAAGCGTCAAGCCAAGCGCGCGGCAAAGGACGAGAAAAAGAAACAGGAAAAGCCGGCCAGCGAACCGCGCAAGCGCGAGGGCGCGCGCAAGCAGCGGACCTAGCGCGCTTCGAGCGCCGGCAGGATCGTGCTCTCAACCACTTCAGGCGTCAGCGGTCCGCGATAGGCGGCGCGGATGGCGCCGTCAGGGCCGATCACGAACGTCTCGGGCACGCCGGCAATGCCAAGCTCGATGCCGAAGCGTCCGTCTGGATCAAGGGCGACGACCCGGAACGGATCGCCAAGCTCGTGCAGAAAACGCGCGGACGCTTCGGGCTGATCTTTGTAGGCCACGCCCACAATCTCAACGCCGCGCTCGCGCAACGCCATCAATTGCGGATGCTCGGCGCGACACGGCGTGCACCAGGACGCGAACATATTGATGACGTAGGCGCGGCCCGCCATTTCATCGCTGGTGAGCAATTCGCCGCCATCCAAGCGCGCGAGTGCGTAAGTTGGCGCCAAGCGCCCCGCCTCGCCCGTCGTGAACAATTCGCGCTCACCGCCGCCGCGCGTGAGCATCACCACGCCGACAGCCACCAGCATCACCAGCAAAGCCAACGGCGCAAAGGCGATGACGCGCTTCATGGCCTCTTCTCAAGCTTGCGCGCTTGCGCAGCCCAATGGCGCAGACGCACCACGACTGCGATCGTCAGCACGCTGAAGGCGCCAACGCCCACGGCATAAGCCGGCCAAATATAAGCCCAACCGCCCTCGATCATAACTCAGCCCCTCGCAAGCGCGCAGCTTCCACGCGTCGGCGAAAGACGGCCGCGCGCATGTTCATCATCAGCAACGCCGCGAACAAGCAAAGCAAACCGCCCGCCATCGTGAAGAGCGGCCCCATCATGCTTGGGTGAATAGAAGAGCCGCCCGCGCGCATGATGCTCGCCGGCTGGTGCAAAGTACTCCACCAATCGACGGAGAATTTGATGATCGGCAAATTGACGAGACCGACGAGGCATAAGATCGCGGCGAGGCGCGCGGCTTTCTCTTCGTCTTCGATTGCGCTCCAGAGCGCGATGTAGCCGAGGTAGATCACCAAGAGCGCCAGCATCGAGGTGAGCCGGCCATCCCATTCCCACCACGTGCCCCATGTCGGTGCGCCCCAGAATGAGCCGGTGATCAAGCAGACAGCGGCAAACGTCGCGCCGATCGGCGCGGCCGCGCGCGCAGCGACGTCAGCGAGCGCATGGCGCCAGACGAGGCCGACGAAGCTGGCGACGCCCATGAACGCGTAGACGCCCATCGACCACCAGGCCGAGGGCACGTGCAGATACATGATCCGCACCGTCTCGCCCTGCTGGTAGTCGGCGGGCGAATAGAACAGTCCCCACGGCACACCGATCGCCAGCAGCACGAGTGCGGCGATCAAAAAGATCGGCGCGGCCCAGGCTGAGAACGCCATGAAGCGTGCGGGGTTGGCAAGGTAAGTCAGCATCCGGGTGTCAGGTATCAGGTGTCAGCGAGCAGAGACAGGCGGCAAACGGCATCACTCACTCCGCCTGCAGCCGTAAAGCCGCCGCCGCCGCAATCGGCCCCAGCGCAATTGCGGCAAGTGCGAACCCGGCCAGCACGGAAAGGGCGGCCGTCACGTGTTCGCCGCCCGCCACCGCCGCGCCGAAGATGATAGGCGGCGCAAAGAACGGCAGCACAATGAGCGCGATCAAAACCCCGCCCCGCTTGACACCGGCCGTAATCGCCGCACCGACGAGACCGATGCCGATGAAGGCGGCCATACCCAGCAGCAAGCTCAGCACGATGGCTGGAACCAATTCCGGCGGCGCTTGCAGCGCGATGGCGGCAGGCGCGCTCGCCAGAGCCAGCGGCAGACCCACGCCGACCCAGAGTGCCGCCCCCTTCGCGAGCACGATCATTTCGAGCGGCGCGGGTGAAAGCAGCATGTGATCAAGCGAGCCGTCTTCGAGATCGGCTTGAAACAAACGCTCCAATGTGGCGAGCACGGCAAGCGCGGCCGCGATCCACACCAAAGGGGACCAGCGGCGGCGAGCAAATTGCGCTCCGGCCCCATCGCCAACGGCACCAGCATGGTGGCGCCCAGGAAGAAGCCAAGCGGCGCCAGCGCGCCGCCGCCACCGCCCCACATCAGCGCCAGATCGCGCCGGAACGTCGCCGCCAGCGCGCTCATGCGCTCACCGTGAGCGTTTGGCTCGGCGTTGGCCCCAGCGCTTCGTGAACGGCTGCAAGCACAACGCCACCATCAACGCGATGCGCATCGATGATCGCCGCCAGCATCGCTTTGCCGTTGGCATCGAGCGCGGCGGCTGGTTCGTCCAGCAACCAGATCGGACGCGGCGCTAGCACAAGGCGCGACAAACTCAAGCGCCGGGCTTGGCCTTGGCTCAGCGTGCGCGCGGGACGCTCCAACAAGGCCGAGAGCCCAAGCTTGTGCGCCGCCACGCCCGCTTCGATCGCGCCGCCAAACAACCCTGACCAGTAACGCAGGTGCAAAGCAACGCTCACCGTCGGTTTCAAGCCGTTCTGATGGCCGACGAAATGTAGCGCGAGCGACGGCTCTTCCGCGTTCTCAAACACGATCTGGCCGGCGCGCGGTTTCAGATAGCCAGCGAGCGTGCGCAGCAACGTCGTCTTGCCCGCGCCATTGCCGCCGCGAATTTCGACATAAGCGCCAGGCTCCGCCGCAAAGCTCAAGCCCTCGAAAAGAACGCGTCCGCCCCGCGCTACGGAAAGCGCGTCGACCCGAATTCTCGGCTTGTCTTGGAAAGGTCCGGACGCGCTCATAATGCCGCCCTGGTTCTAGGAAGGGTTGCGCCAATCGCCAAGGCGGGCCTTTGTGGTGCGGCGATAAGGGAGCAGCGACCATGCGTCGTTTCGTGGCGGGACTGATCTTGGCCGGTGCGCTGGCCGCCTGCGGTCAAGGCGAACAGGCCCAATCGGGCGGGGACGCTGCAACCCAGGCCTATGGCGGCGTCGCCGATATGGACATGGCCCAGGGCCGCGCGGAGATGGCGGCGGAGGAAGCCGCGCCCGCGCCTGGCGCGCCACCAGCGCCAACGGACGCACCACAAGCAAGCCAGCCCACGCAGCCAAGCCAGTCTGGCGGCCCCTCGCCGGTGCTCTATCTCGCCTATTCCTATGCTATGGGCCTAGAGATCCCGAGCCAGCGGCTCTCGGACGTCATGGACGCGCACATCCAGGCCTGCACGGGAGCGGGCCCGCGGCTCTGCCAACTCGTCGGCTCCAACAAGAGCGGCGACCCGGAAAGCTTCATGCAGGGCTACGTGTCGCTGCGCGCCGAGCCGACCTGGCTCGCCACGTTCCGCAATGGCGTCGCCGCACAAGTCGATGAAGCCGGCGGGCGCGTTCAATCCTCGACCACCAACACCGAAGACCTCACCCGCGCCATCGTCGACACCGAAGCGCGCCTGCGCGCGCAAACCGCGCTGCGCGATCGCTTGCAGGAATTGCTGCGCTCAAGACCCGGCCGCCTCGCCGATCTGCTTGAGGTCGAACGCGAATTGGCGCGGGTGCAAGGCGAAATCGATGCGGTGCAATCAAACCTCGCCGTGATGCGCACGCGCGTGTCCATGTCCGAACTCAACATCAATTACCAATCAGCCCCGCGCCCTGTCGGCAGCGACACGTTTGAGCCCCTGCGCAATGCGTTCGCCAATTTCCTCGGCATCGTCGTCGCGGGCTTCGCCGCCATCATCACGATCATCGCGGGCTTGATCCCGTTCGCGATTGTCATCGTGCCGATCGTGTGGTTCGCACTGCGCTGGCGCCGGCGTCGCGGCGGGCGGTTTATCAACCGCACGCCGCCCGCAGCGCCGCCGGAGCCGCCCGCATCTGCGTAGTTGCGAGCCATTCGCAAACATAGACCAGAGCATCAATTGCGCGTTCACAAAACGGCGCTAAATAAGCCTTGCCGCGCGACCGGTCTGATTCCGAAATTGGGGCGCACCCCAACGCGCTTGCATCTCTGAAGCTCTCAAGCCGGATGCAGACCCATGCCATCTTTGAACTCATTTAACGCCCGCACCACGATCAGCGCGGGCGGCAAATCCTATTCCTATTTCGATCTCAATAAGGCCTCCGCGAATGGCCTTGGCGACATCTCGAAGCTGCCGATCTCGCTGAAGGTGCTGCTGGAGAATTTGCTGCGCACCGAAGACGGTATCGCGGTCAAGAAGGCCGACATCCTGGCCATGACCTCGTGGCTCGTGAACAAGGGCAAGAACGAAGTCGAAATCGCTTTCAGCCCGGCGCGCGTGCTGATGCAGGATTTCACCGGCGTGCCCGCGGTCGTTGACCTCGCCGCCATGCGCGACGCCGCCGCCAAGCTCGGCGCCAATCCTGAGAAGATCAATCCGCTCGTACCGGTCGATCTCGTCATCGACCACAGCGTGATGGTCGACCATTTCGGGGCGGCGGGTTCGTTCAAGCAGAACGTCGAGCTCGAATACGAGCGCAACGTCGAGCGCTATCAATTCCTGCGCTGGGGCCAGCAAGCGTTCCAGGATTTCCGCGTCGTTCCACCAGGCACCGGCATCTGCCATCAGGTGAACCTCGAATATCTGGGCCAGAGCGTCTGGGTGCGTGATATCGATGGCGAGACCTTCGCCTATCCCGACACGGTTGTCGGCACAGACAGCCACACGACCATGATCAACGGCATCGGCGTCTTGGGTTGGGGCGTCGGCGGCATCGAAGCGGAAGCTGCGATGCTGGGCCAATCGATCTCGATGCTGATACCGGAAGTCATTGGCTTCCGCCTCTCCGGCAAATTGCCGGAAGGCGCCACCGCCACCGACCTCGTGCTCACCGTCACGCAGATGCTGCGCAAGAAGGGCGTGGTCGGCAAGTTCGTGGAATTCTACGGCCCCGGCCTTGAGACGATGAGCGTGGAAGACCGCGCCACAATCGCCAACATGGCCCCGGAATACGGCGCCACCTGCGGCTTCTTCCCGGTGGACTCGAAGACGATCGATTATCTCAACGCCACCGGCCGCGATCCCGCCCGCGTTGCGCTCGTCGAGGCCTATTGCAAGGCCAATGGCCTGTGGCGTTCGGACATCGAACCGGAATTCACTGACACGCTTGAGCTCTCGCTTGCTGACGTGCGCCCATCGCTCGCCGGCCCGAAGCGTCCGCAAGACCGTGTATTGCTCGGCGGCGTCGGCGAAGGCTTCACCAAGGTGATGAACGACGAATTCCGCAAGAGCGCGGAATTGAAGAAGCGCGCGCCAGTCGCTGGCGCGAGCCATGATGTCGGCCACGGCGACGTTGTGATCGCCGCGATCACCTCGTGCACCAACACCTCGAACCCGAGCGTGCTGATCGCGGCAGGCCTCGTGGCGCGCAATGCTGTAGCGAAGGGTTTGAAGAGCAAGCCGTGGGTGAAAACCTCGCTCGCGCCGGGCAGCCAAGTCGTCACCGATTATCTGGCCAAGTCCGGTCTCGATAAATCGCTAGACGCCTTGGGCTTCAACCTCGTCGGCTATGGCTGCACGACCTGCATCGGCAATTCCGGCCCGCTGCCGCAGGCGATCTCGGCTGCTGTCGCGGAAGGCGATCTCGTTGTTGCATCCGTGCTCTCGGGCAACCGCAATTTCGAAGGCCGCGTGAACCAAGACGTGCGCGCGAACTATCTTGCGTCACCGCCGCTCGTCGTCGCTTACGCGCTTGCCGGTTCGGTGTACGCCAATCTGGAAACTGAACCGCTGGGCACAGGCAATGACGGCAAGCCTGTCTTCCTGAAGGACATTTGGCCGAGCAACGCCGAGATCGAGCAGGTCGTGCGCACCTGCGTGACCAAGGCGATGTTCGAGGCGCGTTACGGCAACGTGTTCGCAGGCGACCAGCATTGGCAAGCCATCAAAGTCGGCGCCGGCCGCACCTATGAGTGGGACAACAATTCCACCTACGTGCAGAACCCGCCCTATTTCGAAGGCATGAGCATGTCGCCCAAGCCGCCGACCGACATCGTCTCAGCGCGTGTGCTGGGCTTGTTCGGCGACTCGATCACCACCGACCACATCAGCCCGGCAGGTTCGATCAAGAAGGTCTCGCCAGCTGGCGTCTATCTGACAGAGCACGGCGTGGCGCAGGCGGATTTCAATTCCTACGGCGCCCGGCGCGGCAACCACGAAGTCATGATGCGCGGCACCTTCGCCAACATCCGCATCAAGAACGCGATGGTGAAGAACGACGACGGTTCGATTGTGGAAGGCGGTTACACCATCCACCATCCCTCGGGCGAACGCTTGGCCATCTATGACGCGGCGATGCGCTACAAAGCCGAAGGCCGAGAGCTGGTGATCTTCGCCGGCAAGGAATACGGCACCGGCTCCTCTCGCGACTGGGCGGCCAAGGGCACCACCCTGCTCGGCGTCCGCGCTGTGGTGGCCGAAAGCTTCGAGCGCATCCACCGCTCGAACCTGATCGGCATGGGCGTGCTGCCGCTGCAATTCATCGACGGCCAGTCCTGGGCCGGCCTCGGCCTCAAGGGCGACGAGCAAGTCTCGCTCTCGGGCGTGGCCAATCTCGGACCCCGCCAGAAGGTAACGCTGCGGATTGAAGGCGCCGATGGCGCCGTGCGCGAACTCGAGGTCGCCTGCCGGATCGACACGGAGAACGAGGTCGAATACCTCCGGAACGGGGGAATTCTGCACTATGTGCTGCGTGGACTGGCCAAAGCCGGCTAATCGAAGCGCCTTCGGGCCGCTCCGTCACGCCGCTGTGACTAGAACCAAAGGGGCGGGCCGTTCATGCTGTCGGGCATGATCGCCCGCTTCTTAGCCGCCGTGCTGATCGGCTTGGCGGCGACCACCGCGAGCGCGCAGGCCCAAACGCAGGGCCAACGCGCAACCGCCGTGGTTGAACTCTTCACCGCACAGGGCTGCACCCAATGCCCGCGCGCGAACCGCCTGCTCGGCGGTTTCTCGCGCGAGGAGGACGTGCTGGCGCTCACCTTCCCTGTTGGCATCTGGGATTATCTGGGTTGGCCCGACACCTTCGCGCAACCGCAATTCAGCGACCGTCAACGCGATTATTCCAACGCGTTGCGCGTGCGTGGCCGCTTCACGCCGCAACTCGTCTTCAACGGCGCGCGCCAGATCAGCGCCTCCGATTGGGACGACGCGCGCGATACGTTCGAGGAGCGCCGCGCCGTCGGCCTGCCCGCCACTGCGCCGGACCTCGCCATCATGCGTCTGCGCAACGGTCGTGTGCGCATCACCGTCGGCGCCCGCGCCAACGCGCCAGAAGCAGATGTCTGGCTGGTGGCGTACGACCCAGGCCCGATCAGCGTGCGCATCACCGGCGGTATGAACGTCAACCGCACAGTGACGCACTACAATCTAGTCAATCGCATTGATCGCTTGGCGCATTGGAGCGGCACGTCCGCCTGGTTCGAGCGCGCGGGCTGCTCACCGCATTGCGCGGTGATCGTGCAAGAACGTTATGGCGGCCAAATCTTGGCTGCGGCTTTCGTCGAGCGCTAGAACGGCGCCGGCGCCGTTGGCGGCGGCGCAGCCTGCGGCACGAGCGCGGTGAGCGGCGGCGCGAGTGCGGCCGCATCCTCGTTTGTCAACGCATAGGCCCAGGCAGCGCTTTCGTTATTGATCGCGAGCGCGGCTGGCTCCTGCTCTGGCGTCTCGGCGCGGGCAACCATCTTCACCCAGGTGCGGCCGTCGCTCTCGATCAGCTCAGCGTCGATGATGACGCCGTCGAACGTATGCGCGCGGACGCGTGCGCGCGGCGCACCTTGAATGGCAGGCGCAGTACGTACGTCATTGGGCGTGAGCTGTGTGAGGTGGATGGCGACACCTTCAACCATTTGCCCCACGCCCGCGAGCGCGGGCGCCGCGATCCGCCAAGGCTGATCAGCGGCGTCGCGCGCGACGATATAGGCGCGGCCTTCGCTCGGCATGATCTCGACCCGAGCGAAACGCTCGGCGGTCACGTTCAGCGGCTGCAGCGCCATCCACGCCGCGACATCGCGCAGCGGCGGCAGGTCGCCCTCCGCGGCCCAAGTCTGATCATTGTCAGGCTGGCGCACATAGAGACCGTTGGTTTCAACGCCGAGTATGAGGTTCACCAGCAATGCGCCGCGACCATCCTCGATCTGCACCAGAATGCCGCGTCCGCCTTGTCGCGGATCGGTGACGCCCAAGCGCTCGTGCTTGGACGCATCGCTCGTCATGCGCCGCGTGTAACGCAGGCCCTCAAGTCCTTCTGTGAGCTGCGCAAGGCGCGCGGGCAGCACCGGGTAATCGTCACGGTCACGCATCGCCCAGCCGCGCTGTGTGCGCTCGATCCGATAAGTCGCTTCACGGCTCACGATCGTCACGCGCTGCGCGCCGGAGATCGTCTCCTCAAGCCCAGGTACAACGGGTCCTGAAGCTGCGTTCGGGCTCGATGAGCGCATCTCGATGCCCACCGTGACGGCGGCGATCAATGCGAGCGCGCCCGCGGTGACAAACATGGTGAGCGTGCGGCCTCGGCGACGCTCGGCAAGCTCAGAGGTCATCGCCGCGCACTCCCGCGCCGCTGACGGCGCCAGAACAAGAAGAAGCCCACGCCCGCCACCAAGAGCGGCGCCAGCCAAACATTGATGAACACAACCAGCGCCTGCACGCGATCGATGTCGCTGCGCAGATCGCGCTCGACGCTGCGCAATTCGCCGCGCACCTCCAGCGCACGCGCGCGGAAGCGTTCGATCTCCAGGTTTTCCTCGGGCGTGAGCTCGGCGCCCAGATTGCCGGCAAAGAAGCCTGAACCGCGACCGCGCTCTTGCATCTGCGCCAAGCGCGCTTCGGTCTCCTGCAACTCGCGCTGCAATTCTTCCTGGCGCGTTTGGATACGGCGCAACGCGTCCGCCTCCATGTCGTCGACCATGTTCATGCGCCGCAGCGACGGCGCACGCGAACGCAACGACACCAACGCATCCGAGCCGCCGAGCACGTCGATTGCATTCAATGCAAACGACGCGTTATCGGCCGCCGACCCGCCATTGGTGGGATCGACATAGAAATCATCGGCGAGAAAATCGACGTCAGAGACGATCACGATCTCCGCTGGCGTGGCGGAACGCGCCAGAGCTTCAACCGTCGCCGGCGGTGGCGGCGGCGCGGCCGCTGGCGTTTGGCCCTCGACGAGCGGCGCGGGCAGCGGCGTTGGCGCGCCATCCGGATACGCTGTCTCAAGATCGCCGGACAAACGCAGCGCCACGGTCTCGATACGCCCACCGCCTTGCGGCCACATGCGCAAAATATCGAACGGCGTCGGCCGCATCATCGCCTCGGCGGCTGGCATACGCATCGTGCGCCCGCTGGTGCGCGCCAGCGATTGGACCTGGATGCCCTCACGCTCGGTCCAGGTCAGACCACCCGCCAAACCGAAATTCACGCCGCGGCTCAACCACGCCGTCATCAGATCTTCACGATCGAGTTGATCGGCCGGCACGGAGAAGAACAACGGTTGCGGCGCGTCGACAGGCTGACCCGTATTTGGATCCTGCACCCGCACTGGCAACGCGCCGTCGAGATCCATCACCACGGTCGGCGCCATCGCGACACCCCATTGCGACAAGAGCGGCTCGAACGTCGATGCAGTCGGAACCGCCGCGACTGGATTGAACGGATCGAAACCAGTGGCCGATTGCTCGGCCGTCAATGACGCCGGATCAAGCGCCACGAAGGCGCGGCCATGGCGGAGTACGAATTGGTCGATGGCGAAGAGCTGCTGGGGCGACAATTGCCCCGGATGGATGATCGCAAGCACATCCACGTCCGGTATTTCCGTGAAATCCGGCGCGAGCTTCGTAACATTGAGCAAGCGGCCCATTTCCGTCGCGAACACGCTTTGCGCGCGCCCAGCCAACGGATCGGACGCAGAGGCCGGATCGATCGGCAGCGACGTGATCAAAGCCACGCGCACCGGATTGGGATTTTCCAGCTCATAAATGAGACGCGTGATCTCGTATTCGAGGAACGCTTCGCGCTGGGGATCGAACAACGGAATGATGCGCTGGTCGTCGATCGCGTTGGCGCCAGTCAGGCCGAAATAGATAGGGTCCGCGCCCTGGAACGGACGATAGGGCTCAATGCCTAGCTCAACCGCCTGATCTTCCTGCGCGGTGAACGGTTCGACATTCACTTCCACAAAGCGCACGCGGCCATGCGAGCGCGCCTGGAATGTTTGCAACATTTCACGCACGCGCGCAGCATAGGCCTGCAATTGCGGCGACACCGCCGCGGCGTCGCGCGAATAATAAAGCTTCAGCTCCACCGGCTCGCTCAGATCATCAAGCGTACGGCGCGTGCCTTCGCTCAGCGAATAGAGCCGGCTCTCGGTCAGATCGAGCCGCCAGCCACGAAACCAGGAATTGGCGATCACGTTCGCTGAGACGAACGCGATGAACAGCGCCAAGGCGGCAAAGAGTGCGTAACGACGCGCGCTCATGCTTTAGCCTCCCCGCCGCGCATCAACCGCGAGCGTTGTGAACCCAAGGCACAACGCAATCAGCGATACGAAATAAAACACCGAGCGGAACTCCACGACGCCGCGTTGAGCCGCATCGAAATGGTGCATGATCGAGAAGCGCGCCAGCACTTCCGCCACGCCGCCGCCGACAAGCCCCGAGAAGAAATCGAGCACCAGCGGCAAGCCAAGTGCTGTCAGTAGGAAAGAGACCAAGACCGAGAGCACGAACGCCACGATCTGCGCCGGCGTCAGCGCCGACATCATCGATCCGATCGCAAGATAAGCGCCCGCCATCAGCAAGCTCGCGAGATACGCCGTGAAGATCGCGGCGTTATCCGGCGCGCCAAGGATATTGATCGTGATCCAGAGCGGCAGCGTCATCAGCAGCGCCGCCGCCGCCACCGACCAAGCCGCCAAGAACTTGCCGAGCACCAGCGACCAGGTGGGCGCAGGCAGCGTCATGAGCAATTCGATGGCCCCGGAGCGGGTTTCTTCGGCCCAAAGCCGCATCGCCACGGCCGGCAAGAAGACCATGAAAATCCAAGGATGAAACGCGAAGAACGCCGAAAGATCGGCGCGCCGCGCTTCAAACAAGCCACCGACCTGGAAGGTGAAGAGGCCAATGGAGAAGAGAAACACCGCGACGAACACATAGGCCGTCGGCGTCGTTACATAAGAGAGCAGCTCGCGGCGATAGATCGCGAGCATGCTGGCTAAACCAGGACGCTTCTTCACGTGCGCTCCTCCCCGCGCGTCAGCGCCGCGAATGCGCGTTCCAGTGTGCCGTGCTCATCGATGAGCGCCGCCGGCGTCTTGTCGGCGATGATACGGCCCTGATCGATGACGATGGCGCGCGTGCACACCGCCTCCACCTCTTCCAGCGAGTGCGTGGAAATGATGAGGCCACGCTCTTCGCCGAGCTTCTTGATGAGATCACGCACGGCGTGGCGTTGGTTCGGATCGAGGCCGTCCGTCGGTTCGTCCAGGATCAGCAGCATCGGATCGTGCAATAGCGCCGCTGCAAAGCCCACACGGCGGCGATAGCCTTTGGAAAGCGTGTCGATCGGGCGATCGATAGAGTCACCCAGGCGCGCGTCCTGCGCCGCGCGGCGCACAGCGTGGCGCGCGGCCTCGCGCGACATGCCGCGCGTCTCCGCCACGAAGCGCAGAAATGACCACGGTGTCATCTCGCCATAGAGCGGCGCGCCTTCGGGCAAATACCCCACCCGCTCCTGCGCGCGGCGGCGTTCTTGCGTGATATCAATGTTGAAGACTTTGGCCGTGCCTTCGTCGGGCTCGAGATAGCCCGCGATCATACGCATGGTCGTCGTCTTGCCTGCGCCGTTAGGGCCCAGGAAGCCGACAATCTCACCGACATCAATCGAAAAACCGATACCGTCCACGGCTACGCGGCGGCCAAACGTCTTCCGCAGACCATCGACCTGCAGCAGCATGTGGATAGAAATCCCCGTCGAGAAACGAGCGCCGCTCTTAGGGCCGTTTGAGCGAAAACACCACCGCTTCTTATCCACAGAGGCGCGGCTTTTCGTCAGATCGCTGCGCACTGATTCCAGCCTGTGTTGCTGGGCTGTAAACGCGGCTTCGCCTTGGCTGATCGGGCAGGACGGCGCGCATTTTGTGCCCAACGATGCGTGCGCTTCACATCACGCCAGGCAGCAAAACGGTTGAATTACGCGGAATTTTCTGGCCCAGACATGACAAAGCCCGCGACATGCGCGGGCTTGATCAAAGTGTGGCCGGCCGAAGCGCGCACCGGAGGGGGCTGGGGGGCTGATGGATTCCCCCGGCACGAGCCTTTCTCCGACCGGCCACGCAACTAAGGTCGCTTCGGGATGGGGCGAGAGCAAGCAGAAAATCAGGCCAAAAGCCGACCTGCTCCATTTGTAATATTGCCTATCATAGGCTTTCCTGTGTGCAGGATGTTTGCATCCTGTGGAGAACGAAAACGCATGAGCGGACGCACGGTTTTCTTCGAACGTCGTGAACTCGACCGCCTTCTTCGATTCTATGGACGCATGGTCGCCGCAGGCGAATGGCGCGACTATGCGATGGATGCGTTGGCCGATCGCGCGCTCTTCAGCGTCTATCGCCGCGCCAGTGAAGCCCCGCTCTATCAAATCGAAAAGTGTCCGGAGAACGCGCGCAAGCAAGGCGAGTATTGCGTGCGCGCGATCGACGGTCGCGTCCTGCGCCGCGGTCAAGATTTGGATCAGGTGCTTGCCGTGCTTGAGCCAAAGCGCATGCGCGTGATCGGCGACTAACATTTAGAAGCGGCACAAAAGAAAACGCCCCGGCCAAAGCCGGGGCGTAATGCTGTGTCCTGTGCTCTCAGCGCTTAGTCGCGCGGCGAAAGCAATGTCAGGAAGAAGCGGAACAGGTTGATGAAGGTGATGTACAGGTTCAGCGCGCCCAACGTGGTGGCCACCGACATCGCGCGCAGATCGCCCGCAATGTTGTAGTACATATATTTCAGCTGTTGCGTTTCCCAGGCGGTGATCGCCGAGAACAACAACACGCCGATCACGCTAAAGATGATCGAGAAGCCTTCGATCGGCGCGCCGGTGAACATGGCGAAACCGACGTTCACGAGGCCAGCGAGCACCATGCCCCACACGCCCATGATCAGGAACGTGCCCCAACCGGAGAGATCCTTCTTGGTCGTGTAGCCCCAGAGGCTCAAGCCCCCGAAGGTGGCCGACGTCACCAGGAAGGCCTTGACGATCAGCATCATCCCGTCAGGACGGGCGGCGTACATCATCACCGTGGCGCCGAGACCGATACCGATCAGCGACACGATCGACCAATAAAGCAGGTTCGCGGCCGTCGGCGACGGATTACGCATGGCAAACATCGAGATGAAGATCAGCGCCAACGGGCCGAACATCACGACGTACAGCATCGGCGTGTTGAAGAAGAAATTCGACAGCACCGGAACGGTGGCGGCCGCGTAGGCCAAGCCCGCCGACAGCGCCAAA
Organism: Hyphomonadaceae bacterium JAD_PAG50586_4; assembly: GCA_023242925.1. Taxonomy (GTDB): domain Bacteria; phylum Pseudomonadota; class Alphaproteobacteria; order Caulobacterales; family Aquidulcibacteraceae; genus Vitreimonas. Next base: position 2,402,009 of record CP096134.1, read on the forward strand.
CCGAGTGACATCTTATTATAGACGCCCAGCATGAAGGAACGCAGGCCGGCGTCGACCGCCATATCCGCGCGCCCAGTCGGGATCGACTGTGTTTGCGAGTGGTAGTCGCTCATCAAAAACCTCCTTGGCGCGGGGAATGCCGCGTCACTGATGCTATATGGCCACGCCTACCTGCCCGAGCAAGGAAAACCGGACACTCATCCGATTGCGAAACAACCGTGACAGGCTCAAAACTGCCCGGATTGTGGCGGAACATTTCCCTGCCCATCTTGCGTTTCGTTAACGAGCGGAGCGCCCGCAATGTCCGCTAGAGGGCGGTCGTCGCTAGAATCGCGCTAGCAGGATGGCGCGGAGGTAAGCCGGGGTGGCTGACGAGAACGATCCAAACATGCCGGAGGACGATGTTCCGGAAACTCGCCCAACGGGCGAGACCGAAGCGACGCCCATTGAACAGCCGCAAGACGAGGCGTTGTTTGCCGCCGAGCCCGAGGCGCCGGTTGAGCCAGAGGCGCCGGTTGAGCCAGAGCCGCCAGCGGAGATTGCCGCAGTTGAAGCTGCGCCCCCGGCGCCGGAGCCTCAATCAGCGCCGGTGATCGAGGCGGTTACGCCGCCATTTGAGCCACCCGCTCCGATCTACACCGCAGGCGCAATCGACGAGCCCGTTCTCGATCATGCGCAAGAGACAGAGCCTGCGAGCGAAGCGGTTGCACCTTTGCTTGAGCCGCCGGCGCCGATCCGCCCCGGCGACACGATCATCAGCGCGCCCGCAGAGCCGGTTGAACCCGCGCCTCCGCCCGAACCGGAGCACGTGATCGAGGCGATCACGCCGGCGCCAGTTGAACCGCCTGCTCCGCTCTATGCGGCCCAGACCGTCAGCGAACCGGCGCCGCCACCGGAGCCAGAGCCGGAGCGCCTGATCGAAGAGATCACGCCGGCGCCTGCCGAACCGCCTGCTCCGCTCTATGCGGCCCAGACCGTCAGCGAACCGGCGCTGTCACCGGAGCCAGAGCCGGAACCAGAGCCGGAGCGCCTGATCGAAGAGATCACGCCGGCGCCTGCTGAACCGCCTGCTCCGCTCTATGCGGCCCAGACCGTCAGCGAACCGGCGCTGTCACCGGAGCCAGAGCCGGAACCAGAGCCGGAGCGCCTGATCGAAGAGATCACGCCGGCGCCGGCTGAACCGCCGGCTCCGATCTATGCCGCCCAGACCGTTATCGAGCCGGAGCCTGATCCCGAGCCGCCGCCAGCGATCGAAACACCAGTCGAGCCGCCCCCGCAGGCGCCTTGCCGCCAAACTATTTCCGCGCTGCCGGCGATCCCGACGAGCCTCCGCCCGAAGACGAAACGCCACCGACCTTGCTGCAGAAGCTCAAATCCAAAGCCGGGCATTCTTGGGCGGCCTTCCGCGCCTTTGCGGAGCCGCGTTACGTCAAATATTCCGGCGCAGCGCGCGCCTTCGCTGGCGAAATGTGGAATCGCCTCCGCGGCATCAAGCGCCCGAAGAGTGTGCGCGAAGCCGCCGTGTGGGGCGGCTGGATCGCCGCCGGCGGTGTGGCGTTCATTATCGCCTTCTTCCTCTTCATCACCTGGGGCTTGCCTTCCACCGACGATCTGTGGGAGGCGCGGCAAGGCCAATCGATCACTTTCGTGGATATCAACGGCCACGTGATCTTGCGCGAAGGTGCGCAAAATGCGCCGCCCGTCGATCTTGAAACGCTGCCGCCCTATGTGGCGCAGGCGTTCATCGCCATCGAAGACCGCAAATTCTACGATCACCTCGGCGTCGATTTCGGCGGCATCATGCGCGCGGGTGCTGAGAACATACGCGCCGGCCGCGTCGTCCAAGGCGGCTCCACGATCACCCAACAGCTCGCCAAGAACCTCTTTCTCACGAACGAGCGGTCGTGGCGGCGCAAGGCGCAGGAAATCATGCTCGCGTTCTGGCTCGAAAGTCGGTTCTCGAAGGATGAAATCCTCGCGCTTTATTTGAGCCGCGTCTATTTCGGCGCTGGCGCCTACGGCATCGAAGCCGCCGCCGAGCGCTATTTCGATCGCCCCGCGCGCGAACTCACGTTGCTGCAATCGGCGATGATTGCGGGCCTGGTCAAAGCGCCGTCACGCCTCAATCCGGCACGCCAAGACATCGCCGCCGCACGTGAACGCGCCACCGTCGTGCTCAATGAAATGGTGGCGCTGGGCTTCATCAGCGCATCGGAACGCGACGCAGCGTTACAAGAAGAGCTCGTCATCAGCCGCCGCAACCCGGCCGGCGTGCTCTCCTATTATCGCGACTGGATCGACCCGCTCCTGAACGAAGTGATCGGCAACGAGCGCGACGACTTTGTCATCGAAACCACCATCGACATCGCCGCCCAGCGCGCGGCGGCGGAAGCCGTTGAACTCGTGCTCGCAGAGCAAGGGGAGGAGCGCCGCGTCAGCCAAGCCGCGGCGCTTGCGCTGGATGATACTGGCGGCGTGCGCGTCATCGTTGGCGGCCGCGATTACGATCAAAGCCAGTTCAACCGCGCCACACAGGCGCGGCGCCAACCTGGCTCCTCGTTCAAATATTTCATCTACCTCGCGGCGATGGAAAACGGCCTGACGCCCTGGAGCGTGCGTGAAGATGCGCCGATCACCATTTCCATTCCCGGCCAACCGGATTGGACGCCAGGTAATTACACCAACGAATTTCACGGCGCGGTGACGCTCACCAGCGCCTACGCAAATTCGTTCAACATGGTGGCCATCCGCATCGCCAACGAAGTCGGCGGCGACAAAGTTATCGACGTCGCGCGTCGCTTGGGCGTGACATCGCCACTCTCGAACTATCATTCGCTGGCTCTCGGCGCGCAGGAAATGACCTTGCTTGAAATGGTCAGCGCCTATGGCGCGATGGCCGCCGACGGCAATCGGGTCGAAGCGCATGGCGTCACACGCATCCGCCGCGCCAGCAGCGACGAAACCATGTGGAGTTTCCGTCCACAGCATCGCGGCCGCGTCATCGAAGAGCGACCGTTCCGCTACATGAACCAAATGATGAGCCGCGTCGTCGAAGGCGGCACCGGCACACGCGCGCGCATGAGCGGACGCCAGATCGGCGGCAAAACCGGTACTGGCAACGATTATCGCGACGCTTGGTTTATCGGCTACACGCCGGGCATGGTGGCGGGCGTGTGGGTCGGCAACGACAATTTCACCACCACGGCGCGCGTCACCGGCGGTTCGCTTCCAGCCGACATTTGGGCGCGCTTCATGCCGGTCACATTGCGCAATACGCCAGCGCGTCCGCTCGAAATGCCGACGGACGAGGATTATGACCTCGGCGTTGCCGCACCCGTTGAAGAAGGCGTGGCCGTTGTCGGCGCACCCGTCGGCGCAGTGCTTGGCGGACCGTTGGAAGCGCCGCCGGACACCGAAGACCGCTCGCTCGATTTCGGTCCGGAAGGCTAAGCACGGACGCCGATTTGCGTTTGCAAGTCATTCGAACTTTGCACGCTGCAATTCGTCTCACGCGTAACGCCTAGACAAACCCCAACGCACTCCGCTTGCTAAAGCCCGCGTGCAGGATGGCGGAGACTTTCATGCAGTGGACGAACAACGAGCGCGGCTATGGTTGGCTTTCGATCGCGCTGCATTGGCTGGCGCTGATCGCCATTATCGCGATGTTCTGGAGCGGCTTCGCCGCTGAAAATGCCGGCGAACTAGGCGATCGCGCTGCGCGCCGGGCTTTGATGGGCTTTCACACCGCCTTCGGCGCCAGCGTTGCGCTTATCTTGCTTGCACGTGTGGCGCTGCATTTTCTCCAACGCCAACCGACGCCCGTGCCGCAACCGCCGGCGCTGAACTTCATCTCCACGGCCACGCACAAATTGTTGCTGCTGGCGATCCTGATCCAATTCATCTCTGGTCCGCTCGCGATCTGGTCTGGCGGACGCGATATCAACGTGTTCGATCTCTTCGCCATCCCGACGCCGTTCGCCGAAAGAAATGAAGCCGTTCACGAAGGCGCCGAGGTCGCCCACGCGATTGGCCGCTGGATGTTGCTGGGCTTGATCGCGCTGCACGTGCTGGGCGCGTTGAAGCACGCCTTCATCGATCGCGACGGTGTGCTGCGCCGGATGTTGGCGCCCGCTGAAACCTAACGCGCGTGGCCGATGGCGTGGAGCGCGCAGCCATGCTCGTGCAACCAGGCTCGGCCGCGTTCGTAATCCGGCATGCATTTGCGCACATGCGCCCAAAAGCGGCGTGAATGGTTCATCTCGCGCAAATGCGCCACTTCGTGCGCGGCGAGATAATCCAACACGAATTCGGGCGCACAGATCACGCGCCACGAGAAGGAGAGCACGCCATCGCTCGAGCATGAACCCCAACGCGAGCGTAGCTCCTTCACCTGTAAGCGGGTCGGCTTTACGCCCAGCGTCGCGGCATGCACGCTAACACGCGCCACCAAATCCGAACGCGCTTGATCCTTAAAGAAGCGCAGCAGACGCGATCTCGAACAACGCCGCGTCCGGCGCCGGCGCAACGAGCTTGCCGTCTTCGACGCGTGGCGCGGCGCGGCCGTGCTCATACACCAGCTCATGATCGATACCGCGCAACGGCACATGCGCACCCGGCGTCAGCTGAATGCCTTGCGGGAGACGCGACAGCTCATGCGCAATCCAGCCCGCGCGTTCCGCCGCGAATTGCGCTGCGTGTTTTAGGTGCCGCTTCGACGGCGCGGTCGCAATCGCTTCACGGCGCGTCGGATCAATGCGTACCGACACGTGACGCGCGCGCGTGTTCACGACCAGCTTCACCGGCAAGCGGCGGCCGTCGATCGTTTCGATCTCGGTTTGAGTTGGCTCAGGTGCTCGCGAATCGAAGCGCATGCGTAAAGAGTCTCACGCCCAGCGATTCCACCAAAGCGGCGCAGGCTGTGAGCTTGCTGTGAGCAATGCGATTTAGTCGGCGACAACCTTCAATTTCGCGCGCTTGTCGCCATTGCGCGCCGCTGGCGACTGAAACGTGCGCATAAACTCGCGCATGCGCGGATAAATTTCAGTCTGGAAGCGTCGGCCGCTGAACACGCCATAGTGCCCAACACCCGGCTGGATGTAGTCGCGCCGCATCGCCTCGGGTATGTTGACGCAAATATCGTGCGCAGCCTGCGTTTGGCCGATGCCAGAGATGTCGTCGTTCTCGCCTTCGACCGTCAGCAACGCCGTCTTGGTGATCGCGCCCGGATCAACCTTCACGCCACGATGGACCATCGTGCCCAGCGGCAAGCGATACTCCTGGAAAATCTCGATCAAAGTTTGGATGTAGAATTCTTCGCTGAGGTCCATCACCGCGAGATATTCGTCGTAAAACTCACGGTGCTTGCGCGCGTCGTCGCCGTCGCCCTTCACTAGGTTTTGGTAATAGCCGTAATGCGCATCGACGTGACGCTGCATGTTCATGCCCATGAAGCTCGCGAGCTGCACGAAGCCTGGATACACGCGACGGAACGCGCCCGGATAAAGCACAGGCACCGTGTGGATCATGTTCTGCTTGAACCAAGTGATGTCGCGCTCTTCGGCGAGCTTATTCGGCTCCGTCGGCGATTTACGCGCATCTATCGGCGAACCCATGATCGTCATCGTCGCCGGCGAACACGGATCTTCCTGCTGCGCCATCACCGAAACCGCGGCGAGCACCAAGGGCCCTGGCTGGCACACCGCTACGACGTGGGTATCCGGCCCAAGCTCGCGCAGCATCGAGATCACGTGGTCGATGTAATCGTTGAGATCGAAGCGCCCCATCATCAGCGGCACCATGCGCGCATCAATCCAATCGGTGATGTACACTTCGTGCTCGGGCAAGAACGCTTCGACGGTGCTACGCAGCAGCGTCGCGTAATGGCCCGACATCGGCGCAACGATCAGCACGGTCGGATCAGTGCGCTTGCCGCGCGCGCGCTTCAGCGCTTCGCCATCGCGCGCAAAATGCACCATGTTGCACCAGGGCGACGACCAGACTGGCGTCGGCGTCACCGCAATTTCAACTGAATTCACGCTCGTCGTCGGCAGCAGCCAGTCCGGCTTGCGATAGCGGCGGGTGACGGATTCAAAAAGGTCAGAGGCGGCGGCAGCCGTCTTCGCCACTTCGAGCTCGGACGCCGGATTCATCGGCGAGCGGAGCATGCTCGACTGCATCATGGCGGCGATGCGCCAAGGCGCCACCGAGAGGTGGCCGAGTTCATAAATCGAATAGAGCATGTCGCCCTTTCGTGCCGCGCGGCAGCATTCCGGAATGGAACCCTGCGCCCGTCCCCGTTTCCAACAAGCTAAGACGCCTGTTTGTTGCACTGCAACAGGCCAAACGTCATAGCGGCCGCCACATCTGTCAAACGGGTAATGTTGGATTTGGGGTCGGCCAAGCGCTTTCGCCTGGTCCGCTTCACATAATCAGGCCCGATCAGGCAGGATCTATCGGCCGGTCCAGCCCGGCCGCGATACACTGAGCCACCTGCTCGGGCGTCGCCCGGACGGTGTTGACCACGGCGCGAGTGCGCCATTCGCCATCCAGCACGTACAGGAACGAGGAATGGTCGACGTTATAGACGTCGTCCGGCGCCCCTCGATCGGCGCGCGGGCGCTATAGACGTGGAAGGAGCGCTTGGCGGCGTCCACTTGCGCGCGCGTGCCCGTCAGCCCCGTCAGGCCCTGCGGGAAACCATCGGTTTGGACGTAGGCGCCCATCACCTCGGGCGTATCGCGCTCAGGATCGAGGCTGATCAGCACCGGCTGCACGTCGTAGCCGTTGGGCTCGGCCAGGGCCGCCGCCAGCGTGTACATGCTCGTCGGGCAAATATCCGGGCAATGCGTGAAGCCAAAATAGAGGATCGCGGGATCGCCCGCGAAATCCGCCTGGGTCACGGTGGTCCCATTGGAATCCACCAATTCAATCGGACCGTTCACCGCGTCCGCGCCCTCAAGAATGCAATTCTCGATGACAGGCAGTTCCGCTGTCTTTTCTCCACCATTGCGCCCGACGAGCAGCATCGTGCCCACGGCCGCCAAAGCGGCGGCGGCCACGGCCGGCACGACAGCGCCCGTAAGATTGCGGCGCGGAGTTTCGACAGGTTCTGCCATCCCCACCACCTAGGCTTCCGCCAACGGCGCCAGCAAGGCGGCGCGAAGGCGCAGGGGGCGCAATGCCGCAGCCTACGCTTGTGCGTGCGCACAAAACAGCCACAGATGCGCGCCGATGAAGCTTCTACGACGCCTCGCGCTTATCGCCACACCGCTCGCGATTGCAGCGCTACTCGTGGCTTTTGTTGCACTGCGCAATCGCGATAACGATCCCGCGTGCGACGTGCGTGAATTCGAAGGTTCACGCTTTATCGTTTGCACAATGGACGCCTCGCGGCATCAATTGCGGCTCGCGTCGCAGGACGCAGATGGCAATTATCTGCGCGGCTTCGAGGCGCTCGAAGCAGCACTCGGTCGCGATGCGCGGCGCGTGCGCTTCGCGATGAACGCGGGAATGTACAATGATCGCGGCGCGCCGATTGGTCTTTACATCAGCGACGGCGTAGAGGAGCAGCGCCTGAGCCTCACCGACGGCCCCGGCAATTTTCATATGAAGCCTAACGGCGTGTTGTGGCAGGGCGACGATGGCGCGCTGCATGTCGATACGTCCGATGAGTTCGCGGCGACGCGCCCTGCTGCGCGCCTGGCGACACAATCGGGGCCGATGCTTGTGATCGACGGCGCATTGCACCCGCGCATTGCGCACGACGGAACGTCGCGCAACGTGCGCAATGGCGTAGGCGTGCGCGACGCACACACCGCCTATTTCGTGATCAGTTCGGGTTTCGTGTCGTTCGGACGCTTCGCCCGCTTCTTCCGCGATGAGCTCGGCTGCGCCGATACGCTCTTTCTCGACGGCGCCGTCTCGAGTCTTTGGCAGCCCGAGACCGGACGGCAGGACGACAATCATGCGCTTGGGCCCATGATCGTCGCCCTGAACCGACATTAAGCGGCGCGCGTCGCCAGCTGGATCGTCGTGCGCGCTTCCGCGATCGCGGCGGCGGTCTGCACGTCGCCATCCTGGATGCGAGAGGCGAGACCCATCAGCGTGGGCCCGGTGATGGCGCCGTTCTGCGCTTCTTCTTCCACGTAAACGCCGCGCCCGCGCCCGATCGCTTCGTCCCACGCCGAACGGACCGCAGCCCAATACTCACGTGTAGCGCTCCAATACGAATCCGCCGCGGCGATTTCATAATTGGAATAGCGGTCATAGGTGTTGACCGCGTCTTCGTGCACGATCGTGGCGGTCTGGCCCTCGCGCTCGGCGAGCTTCTCGTTGTCTTGCTCATGCACCCAGCCCGTCGGCGTCAGCGCATGGCGGTTGATGCTGAGATAGCGATTGTACGGCGGATTGCGCACAGCATCGCGGCGCGCCAGCGGGCGCAAGGCCGGCGCGCTCGTCCACATGGCGCGGCCATTGGCATAATCCCAATGGCCGACGCCGCCGTACCGCGGTGAATCATCGGTCTGCCACACGGTTTGCGACCAGGCGCCCCGGCGGTCGGCGCTGCTCACATTCTCCAACCGCCAACGATTAAGCTGCGAATACATCAGCACGCTGGGCGGCTGGTAGGTCCAATCCTGGCGCCAATGCTTGATCACGAAATTCTGGCCTTCGTGCGACACGACAAGCAGATGCTGCAATTGTATGAAATCGCCGCTGTCGCTGACGACGCGCACGCTTTCGAAGCCGCCGCTCGTCTTCGGTTCAAGCGGCTCGTAATCCGCCACGAACGGCGTCGTTTCAGTGAAAGCGAAATGCACATTGTAATCGCCCGCCATCGCCAAGATGGATTGACGATCGCGTTCAACCGCGCTGCCGCGCGATTGCGCAAAAGCACTCGGCGTCACCGCCGCGACGCCCACGCCGGCGAAAGCCAGCATGGACCCGCGACGCGTAAAATTCATGGCCATCTGATCCTCCTTCAAAAGCGATACGAAAGTGAAACCGAGTAATTGCGGCCCGGTTGGGTGTAAGCGTCGAGAACGGTGGACGACGCGCTCAAGCCGCGCGCATCGCTCCACCACCAATAGGTCTCGTCCGTGGCGTTGAAGATGCCCGCGCGCAAAGTCGCGGCGTCGGTGATGTTCCAATGCGCGGTCAGATCAAGGATCGTGAAAGGGTCTGGGCGGAACGCGGTTGCGGGCGTCGCGACATCTTCATCATCCTTGCGCGCAGCGTAGGTGACGACGGCTTGCACACCCCACACACCGCTCGCATGATCATAGCCGAGACCAAGCACGAGCTTCAGCGGATCGATCGTCTCCAGCGGTGCGCGGCCGGCCGGCGTGACTTGCTCACCATCGGCGTAAGCCGCAGAGAAATTCAACGAAACGCCTTGCGCCCACGTCGCCGTCACGCGCGCTTCCGCGCCCGAGATCTCGACCTTGTTCAAATTGATGTATTGATAGACGAACGGATCGACCGCGCTGCCGCTGCCGGACACGATCTGCTGTGCGATGAAATCCTCGTAGAAGGTCGCGAACGCCGAGGCGCTCCAATCCCAGCCAGCGCCGAGCGCACGCCAATTGCGGCCCCGTACGCCCACCTCGAAGCCTTCGCTCGTTTCCGGCGTCAGGTCCGGATTTGGAATAGATGTGTACGCTTGGCCGAACGCGCCCAGCGTCAGATTCTCGAAGTAATTGTTCACTTCACTCGGCGCCGGCGCCTTGAAGCCGGTGGCGTAGTTGAAGAACGCGCCGAAATTTTCCGTCGGCCAGGCGACGATGCCGAATTTCGGCGAAACGTGTGCATCGCTCTGACCGGAGAGATCGCCGAAATAAAGCGCGTCCGCCTGCGGGCGCAGCTCATATTCGTCGTAGCGGATCGACGGGAAGAGCAGCAGCGAACCGCCCAGCAGCGAGATCTCGTCCACCACGAAGAGGCCGATACGTTCGTACTCGGTTTCCGGGAACGGGCGCTCCGGGAACGTCGCCGGCGGCGTCGGCACGGCGCCGCCACGGATCGCACCTTGCGTCGTTTGCGAATAATCGATGCCGTAAACTAAGCGGTTCTGCACCGGGCCTTCGAACACGCTTTCTGCTTGCGCGGTGAAACCGATCACATCGGTGTCGTACGTGGTCTCGCGCGTGCGATCGACGGCCGGCGTGCGATCTTCGTACGTGAACTGACGCAGCCAGCTTTCTTGCGCGTAAATCGAGACAAACAGATTGTCGATGAAGCCGCCCGGATTATCGAACGTGTAGTCGAAGGCGACGCGATTGCGTTCGCTTTCGTCCTCGCCGGTGAGGCCGATCACGGCGCCGCTCAGGCCGGAGAGCGCCACCGTATCGATGAAGCGGTCGGAGTAGTCGGCCGTGAGGCGGAAGCGGTGCATGTCGCTCGGCTCAAACACAATGCGGCCGAGCACGGAATTGGACTCGATCTCTTGCGGATTCGGCTCAGTGCGCGCCGAGGTCGACGTGTTGTTCGAGCCCTGGTTTTCCGCTTCATGGCCATCGCGGCGCGTGTAAGCGAGCAGGCTCGACCATTGGTCGTTCAAGCGGCCTGCGACTGTGATGTTGTGCGCCCAGCTATGATCGACGCTCGCGTAGGAGACGCGCGCGCGTGCGCCAAAATTCTCGTCTTCAGCCAAGAAATCGCCCGGATCGCGCGTGATAAAGCTCACCACGCCGGCCAGGCCGTCGCTGCCATACATGGCCGAGCCCGGACCGCGCACGATTTCCACCGATTGCAGCAAGTCGAGATCAACGTAGTCGCCACGGCCGAACGCGTTTGGGCCAAAGCTGAAGCCATCCGGCACACGCACGCCGTCGACTTGAAAGAGCACGCGATTGCCGCCCATGCCGCGGATCACGAAGCCGGAATTGCCGTCACGGCCCGTGCCGCTCAGCGCAGCGCCAAAGCGCGAGGGAGACGTCGGCACCGAGACCCCCGGCTCAAAGCGGATCAGGTCCTTGATGTCGGTGGCGAGGTTTTCTTCGATCTCTTCAGCGTCGATCACCGTCACTACGTTCGGCACTGCGAACACGTCCGCCGGGCGACGGAGCGCCGTCACCGTGATGTCGGCCTCAGCGTACTGGCGCTCTTGCGCTTCTTGAGCGCTGGCCACACCGGTCGCCGCCAAACCCAAGGCCAAAGCGAGCGCCGAGCTGCTCCACAAAATCCGCATAAATCCTACTCCCTCACTCACGGCCGACGCTGCTCTTATTGCGAGTGCTTCGCAGAATCAATAGCGATTAAGCTGCGGTGTTCCGCCCCACCCTTGGCGGCCCAGGGTTTTCCGGCGCATGAGGGGGCATGACGCTCTCCGAGACCCGGCCAGGCCCCGCCCCCGTCCCCAGCTTTTGGACCGCCACCAGCCGCGTGCGCGTCCGCACCCTGGTTTTGCTCCGCTGGTTGGCCATCCTTGGCCAAACCGCCGCCGTTCTTTTCGTGCGCTACGGGCTCGAAGTGGACTTCCCCTCGGCTGGGCGCTCGCGGCCATCGGCGTGTCGGTGGCGATCAACTTGGCCCTCATCGCGGCGCGACGTTCCCAAGAGCTTGCCCTCGAATGGGAAGCGGCGGCGCAGCTTGGCTACGACGTCGTCCAACTCGCCGTGCTGCTGGCGCTCACCGGCGGGCTGCAGAACCCCTTCGTGTTCTTGTTCGTCGCGCCCGTTGCGGTGTCAGCCACCATCCTGCGCCCGTCTCTCACAGCGATGCTCGCAGCGCTCTCGTTTGCGTGCGTCGGCGCGATCGGCGTGTGGCGTTTGCCCTTGCCTTGGCCCGACGCCGAAGCATTCGAATTGCCCGCTCTCTACCAGATGGGCATCGCCGCCGCCGTGCTTATCGGTCTGGGCTTTACCAGCGTCTATGCATGGCGCGTGGCCGCGGAAGAAGAGCGCCTGAACATCGCGCTCGCCGCCGTGCAAGCCGTATTGGCGCGTGAACAGACCCTTTCAGCGCTCGGCGGACTCGCCGCGGCCGCGGCGCACGAACTGGGCACCCCGCTCGCCACCATCCATCTTGTCGCCAAGGAATTGGCGCGCGAGGCGCCGCCGGGTGATCCGCGCATCGAGGATTTCCAATTGCTCGCCTCTCAGAGTGAACGCTGCCGCGCCATCCTCGCGCAGCTTTCCGCCAATCGCGAACAGGGTGACGTGATGATCCAGCGCGCGCCTGTGCGTGCGTTGCTGGAAGAAGCGGCTTCGCCGCACGAAGGCCTTGGCACCGAAATCATGATCAGCGCCGAAGGCGATGGCCCGCTCGAAATCCGCCGCATGCCGGAGATCGTGCACGCCCTTGGCGGCTTCATCGAAAACTCTGTCGGCTTCGCCAAATCCCGCGTTGATGTCGAAGCGCATTGGACCGCCGACGAACTCAGCATCACCATCCGCGACGATGGCCCCGGCTTCTCGCCCGCGATCCTTGGCCGCATCGGCGAGCCTTACCTCACCGAACGCGACCACGAAGGCATGGCGGGCGGCCTAGGCCTTGGCTTCTTTATCTCGAAAACACTGCTCGAACGCACCGGCGCCAAGCTTGAAGTGCGCAACCGCCGCGCGCCCAACCAGGGCGCACTGGTTAAGGCGGTGTGGCAACGTGCATCAATTGAAGCGCCAGCGCTTTGATCTGGCGCGAAATGCTCTAAATACAGAGACATCGGAGCTGGAAATTTCCCAATGACATTGGCCGCACCCCTTGAAGGGGAAAAGACGCTTTTGGTCCTCGATGATGACGCAGCGTTTCGCACGCGTCTGGCGCGCGCCTTGGAGCAGCGCGGCTTCGAAGTAACCGCTGTCGCCACCGTCGCTGAAGCCAGCGATGTCGCCGCGAAGACGCCGCCTGCCTACGCCGTGCTTGATCTGCGTCTCGAAGACGGCTCAGGCCTCTCGGTTGTGGAAGCGCTCTCGCGTCACCGCGCCGATTGCCGTGTCGTCATACTCACCGGCTACGGCGCCATCGCCACCGCCGTCGCCGCCGTAAAGGCTGGCGCGATCGATTACCTCGCCAAGCCCGCCGATCCCGAGGACATCGTCAAAGCGTTGCTGGCGGCGCCCGACGACCGCCCTGAGCCGCCCGAAAACCCGATGTCGGCCGACCGCATCCGCTGGGAGCACATTCAGCGCGTCTACGAACTCTGCGGCCACAATGTCAGCGAGACGGCACGCCGCCTCAACATGCACCGCCGCACGTTGCAGCGCATCCTGGCCAAACGCGCGCCGCGCTAAGCGCTTGCATCCCGCGCTCCGCTCAGCATGATGCGGCCCCGCAACGAGAGGGGATCGATCATGTGGTTTGCTGATAAATTGGGTCCGCGTCAGACACGCCCGGCGCGTCAGGACGATCCACGCCCAACGCCATTCCCGCCGCAAATCCAAGAGCAGATCAAGATCGGCAAAGACAAGATGGCCGCGCAGGGTGGCGCGCCTCGCCCAGCCGCGCCGCAACCCGCGCCCCAAGCGGCCCGAGCGCCCGAGACGTCACGCGCCGCCGCACCGCCGCCCGCTCCCGCGCCGGAGCCCGAGAAGAAAAAGAAGAAAGGCTGGTTCTAATAGAGTAGATGCTTTGCGCGTTCCGCCGCCCAGGCGTGTTCGTCTCCCAGCGTGAGCGCGTCGAGATCAGCGGGCGTGGCGTTTGAATCGTCCACCCATTCGCGCAACAGCGGCGAACCATTGATCACATCGATCGGCAATTTGCCGAACGCGTATTCGTACGGAAAATCGCGCCAGAGATCGTAGCTCGGATAGAGATTGCGGATCGCCTTGAACGCGAGCGCCTGTACGCGCCATGGCTTGAAGGCGTTGTGGTCATAGTGCGCCGAATCTTCGGTATGTATCTGCACGCCGCTGCAGAGCTGCTTCACATGCTTGTGGAAGGTCGGCTCAAAAAAACACTCGCGCAGCACGCAGCCCTTCAGCCAATCCGGCGCCAGCTTGCGCATCTGTTCAATTACCAAACGCCCATCGATGTCCGGCGCGCCGAAGATTTCCAACGGCCGCGTCGTGCCGCGACCTTCTGAAAGCGTCGCGCCTTCCAGCATCACCGTGCCCGCATAGGCGCGCGCCATCCAAAGGTTCGGCGCATTCGGCGAAGGGTTCACCCATGTGCGCTCACCGATCGGCCAACCGAAGCCGGGCGCAGCGTCCGGCTTGTAGCCCTCCATCTCGATCACGCGGTAGGGCACATTGAGCTTGAAGTGCTCAATGAACCAGAAGCCCAACTCGCCAAGCGTCAGGCCGTGGCGCATCGGCATCGGCCCCGCACCCACAAAGCTTTCCCAGCCTGGCCGCAGCGTGAGCCCTTCAATCGGCCGCCCCGCCGGATTTGGGCGATCCAACACCCACACTTCCTTGCCGTGTTCGGCGGCCGCTTCGAGCATATAGAGCAGCGTCGTGATGAAGGTGTAGATGCGGCAGCCGAGATCCTGCAGATCGATCAGCACAACATCGAACGTCGACATCATCTGGCCTGACGGGCGGCGCACGTCGCCATAAAGCGAGAACACCGGCACGCCGTGCAACGGATCGGTATAATCCGCACTCTCGACCATATTGTCCTGTTTCTCACCGCGCATACCGTGCTGGGGCCCGAACGCCGCCGTCACCCGCACATCGCCCAGCGCCATCAACGCGTCGAGCGAATGGGTGAGATCGCGCGTCACCGCCGCCGGATGCGCCACCAGCGCCACGCGCTTGCCCGCAAGGGGCGCGCGCAAATTCGCATCTTCCAGCAGGCGATCGATGCCAAACTTCATTGCGCGACGTCCCCTTGGATCAAGCCTTGATAATACGGCCACAGATTCTCACTGGGTCCCGACGTCAACCGCAATTGCACGCGACCCCACGGCCAGAAAATCTTGCCGCTGCTCGCTTTGAGACCGGGAAATGTCTCGCCGCGCCACGTCACCAGGCCCCACTGGGCGCCGTGATTGATCCTGAATACTTCACCGACATACGAGCCGAACATTTTGGAGAATTCTCCAACGCGTTCGATAGAAGGCGCCGCGCGCGCGCGATCTTCATCGAGATGCGCAAACATCGGTTCTAGCAATTGAATGCTGCTATCGGTGCCGTCGAGATCGACATGGTGGTGCTGGACCGCAAACCGAACCGTATCGTTGGCGTAGCCCTGCGCGACTTTGCGGATCGCGTCATCGACCTGAAAGCTAATCGTCATTGCCCACCTCGCTCGCCGGCGCTTCAATCGCAAAGCTGTCCGCGTGATGAAAATCTGGTTTACCGGCCGCGTGCCGCACTGACCAATAGGATTTCGCGCCGTCCGCTTGCTCAATCACGGCCGTCACCGCCAGGCGCGCACCCGCACTCAATACCGACGCCTCAACCGCGACGCGCAACTCAAACACGTCATCAGTCGCCGACATCTCAATCACCGGCGCCTCCATCGCGAGTTCACGCATCCCCGCGCGATAGCCATCGAACGCGTACGCCGCCCATTGTGAAGATGGGGCGAAATTGAACTCGCAATAGGCTTCGCCATCGGCCCGTTTGGCGAACAACTCAAAGCATGTGGTCGCCCAGAGCCCGTCCGTTCGCTCCGGCTCGGCATGGGCCGTTACAAGCAGGTCCGGCGTGCTGCCCTGTGCGCGATAAACCAATTCCAGCCGCTCCGGCCCCGCACGCATGATCTCCACCTCGATCGCCGCAATAGCGTCGGGCCGGAAATCAGGATGAGGCGTCAGAGCCAATCGCATCGCCCTCTTCCTGTACCAACGAGCCTTAACAATCGCGAAAATCTTTCACTCTGCTCGCTTTGGACGCGCCCGCTTGACGACAGCCCGCCCGCGCCGTTAGCAACGCGCGCCCATGTCGCGTCGCCCGACCTTCGCCCAGCTTTATTACCGCTCGCACCCTTAAGCGAGCGGCGCGCCTCTGCACGACCGCCCGAAATGGCCGGTACGCGCCCTCGACAAGAGACGGTCCCGGCCTCCAATACATCTCCAGGAGCCAACCCCCGTGACCGCCGACTATGCCAATCTGAAATCCGCCTTCCTGCGCAGCGCCACCGCGCGCGGGCAGTTTCACCAATGCACCGATCTTGAGGGTTTGGACAAAGCCGCCGCCAAGGGCGTGACCGGCTATATCGGTTTCGACATGACCGCGCCCTCGCTGCACGTCGGCAATCTCACTCAGATCATGTACCTGCGCCGCCTGCAGCAGGCCGGCGGCAAGCCGATCGTGCTGCTCGGCGGCGGCACCACGCGCGTGGGCGATCCTTCTGGTAAAGACGAGATGCGCCAGATGCTCAGCGAAGAGCAGATCGTCAAAAACACCAACTCGATCCGCGGCACGTTCGAGAAGTTTCTGACCTTCGGCAGCGCCAAGAGCGACGCGATCTTGGTCGACAATTCCGAATGGCTGATGCCGCTCAATTACCTCGACTTCCTGCGCACGGTCGGCCGCCACATGAGCGTCAACCGCATGCTCTCGATGGATAGCGTAAAGCTGCGCCTCGAACGCGAGCAGCCGATGAGCTTCATCGAATTCAATTACATGATCCTGCAGGCCTACGACTTCGTGGAGCTAAAGAAGCGCTACAATTGCGAGCTGCAGATGGGCGGCTCCGATCAATGGGGCAACATCATCAATGGCGTCGAACTCGGCCGCCGCATGGAGAGCTTTGAGCTCTTCGGTCTGACCCAGCCGCTTATCACCACCGCGAGCGGCGCCAAAATGGGCAAGACCGCGCAAGGCGCCGTCTGGCTCAATTCCGATATGGTCAGCCCTTACGAATATTGGCAATTCTGGCGCAACGCCGAAGACGCCGATGTCGGCCGCTTCTTGAAGATTTTCACCGATTTGCCGCTTGAAGAAATCGCACGCCTCGAAGCGTTGCAAGGCGCCGAGATCAACGACGCCAAAAAGGTGCTCGCAACTGAAGCGACGGCGCTACTTCACGGCCGCGAGGAAGCAACGAAGGCCGAACAAGCCGCGCACGACACCTTTGTGAAGGGCGTCACCTCGGAAAATCTGCCGACCTTCAACGTGACCAACGAAGAGCTGTCGCAAGGCATGCGCATCGGGGCCGCTTTCCAGCGCGCCGAGCTCGTCGCCTCCAACGGCGAAGCCAAGCGCCACATCGCCGCTGGCGCATTGCGCCTAAACGATCAGCCTGTGGCTGACGATACGGCGACCATCACCGGCGCCGACCTGGTCGATGGCGCAATCAAGCTATCACTCGGCAAGAAAAAGCACGCGCTGTTGCGCGTGGGCTGATCACGGCAGCGACGCCGTCTCGCTTGCAGGGGCCGGTTGCGTATTTTGCGTGACAGGCGCTGGCGTTTCTGACGGTGGCGCAGCGACCGGCGGCGGCGCTTCAACTTCAGGCGGCGAATCCGGCGTGAACGAATGTCCGCCGCCCGTATCGCGCGGCGTCACCGGCTCAAAGATACGGCGCAGAATGCCCGGCGTCAGCGCCGACACTGGGTTCACGCCAACGCGCGGCTGCGCGGCGGGGCCGTTGATCGAATAGGTCATGCCGAACACGCCTTCGCCCCGGCGCGACACCAGCAGATCGCCGATCACCGGAATTTCGCCGAGTATCGACAAATTGAGCATCGGCGACGGCGCCACCACGCCATCTATGTCGAGATCATCGCGCTCGAGATTATAAGCGCCAGCGCCCGTGAGCCCCATCGACGGTCCCGTCATGCGGCCCTCTGTGAAGGTGATGCGTTCGTTGGCGTAGACCATCTGCGCTTCCATCACGCTAAAGCCGATGCCGTCGCCGTTGAGTGTATCGACCAAGCCGGTCAGCGAGCCCGCCGATGAGAGCAGACGCGCCATTGCGGGCAGGCGCACGACTTGGAAATCGTGCATCTCAACACTGAACCGCGCCTGGCTCGGCGGGCCCGTGCGCCAATCGCCGTCTGCGGAGGCCGTGCCGCCGATGATATTGTCCGCGCCCGTCAGCGCCGCGACCGCGAAGCCGGCGTCATCCGAGCGGAGACGGATGCGCCCTTGCGGTTCGCCTGGACGGGGACCCAGGCCCAACGAGAACGCACGATTGCTGGGCGAACGGCCTTCTGCAGTGAGCATTTGCAACGCGCCGCGATGGGTCGCGACCTGCACGCGCGCGTTGCTGAGCGTCGCATCGCCGCGCATTTTCAAGCGATCGACAATGATGCTGGCGCGGACCGGCGGCTCTGGCGCTGCGGCTGGCGTCGCGGCCGTGCGTTGTGCGCGCGCCTCGGGCGCATCGCCATCGCCATCCATGAAGGGTGCGGCGTCAAACAAGGCGCCGCGTACATTGACGTCGAGCCCGCCATCCTGGGCGCGCACGGCATTGAGCCGCGCATCCGAGCGTCCCTCAATCGTCAAGCGCGAAAGATCAACTTCAGCGATCTGGTTGTCGCGCGTCAGCCGCACACGGCCCTGCGCCAGGAGCCCCGCGCCGCGCGCGTCGAGGTTGTTAAATATCAGGCCGCCGTCGCTTTGGCGCTGGACGACAAAACGCGCCGACGCGGCTTGGCCGGCCCGCTTGGTCCAGAATTGCCAAGGAGATTCGACCGCCGCCTGCGTGAGATTGAGCTCGATCTGGGCTTGATCGACATCGAAGCCGCGGCCCTCACCGGTCACCGTCACGCCGATGCGTCCTTGCGCGTATTGCGCCACCGGATATCCCAGACGTTCCAAATCATTCGCGTCGAAATTGCCGGAGATTTGATATTCGGACGAGGCGCGGCCTTGGCGGTTTAGATACTCCGTCCAACGCACTTGCTCGATCAACGATGAGCCCGCGCGGATTGGGCCGCTCACAGTAATCGCGCGCTGATCGCCACGGATTTGCAATTGGCCGTGACTGAGCGCCATCCGCCGCGTCGTCATGGCGCCAGCGAAATCGCGGATCTGACCATCGACCGTAAAGCGCCATTGCTCGAACGGCACTTCCGCCAACATCGGCCGTTGCAGCCGCAAATTTACGCTGGCCCGGCCAGTCGCGCTCGCAGCATCGATCGGCAAACGCTCGCCAAGCGCAATCGGCTCTTGATTCAAGATTTCCAAAACCCGGCGCGCTTCGCCTTCGGCGCGCGCCGAAATCGTCGCCATCGCGCCGCGCGGTTTGAATTGCGGAATCTCGACCACGCCGTTGGTGACCACCAGACCGTTGATGCGCGCTTCCGGAACATTCATGTCGAAGCGATTGCCGCGCAGCACACCCGATCCGCGCGCGTTCGTCACCGAGGACATTGTCGATAGGAATTGCAGCTCCGCGTCAGACACGTTGAAGCGCACATCGACGGCTTCGTTGCGGAACTGCGCCGCCGCCAGATCCGAAGGCCGAATGTCGAGTTGAGCGACGGTGTCCGTTACCCGACCGCCTCTTACCGAGCGCGACAGCCACGAGCGCGCGCTCTCGCCCAATCCCATCGGCCACACTTGCGTGACGACGCGCGCATCAAGCGCACCCTCAACCGTCGCCTGCAGTTCAACGCCTGGTCGAACGCGTCGGTTTTCACCTTCACCGGCCTCGGCCCAATAGAGGCGGCCCGTGCCATCGATGACCGCTTCGCCGGTTTCGGCGTGCAGGCGCGTGAAACGGATCGAACGTGCAGAGCCGGAAATCTCGCCCTGCGCCTGCACATTACGGAACGCAATCGGCTCTTCAAACGTGCCGGGCACGTCCAATGTCAACGATGGTAGCGAGACGTTGAAGGGCGCTTGCTGATCGGACGCGGCGCGAAAATCGCCGACACGTCGCGCAACCGGATTTCGCCGCCGACGCGCGTGCGCGCGCCATTGAGCGCGAGCTGATCGATGATGAGTTCGTCGCTGTCGATGTCGTAGCGCCCGCGCAGCGACCCGCCAGCGAGATCAAAACGGCCGCCGCCCATGTCAGCCTGTCCGCGCCCGATCGTGGCCTCGCCTTCAAAGCGGTTCACGCCCGTGCGACGATCGAGCCCGATTGATATCTGCGTCGTGAGCGGCGCGTTGAGGCCTGAAAACGGACCAAGTGCGGCCTCCGAGAACACCGCGCGCGGATAAACGTTCTCGGCGCCGAACTCGATCACCGCGCTTTGGAAACGCGTATCCGTGGTGACGCGGAAATTCGCGGGCGCGGCGCCTTGATCGCCTTCGAGCCGCGCGTCAGCGCTGAGTTCAAGCGTGCGGCCGCGACGCGCAAGTTCAAGATTGGCGCCTTGTGCGGTCCAACGCCCGCCGCCTGCATCGTCGACCACGACGAGATTGGCGTTGTGAACCGAAAGCCCGCGCAAGCCGCCACCCGCGCCGACAGGACGAAAGGTCGCCTCCAGGCCATCGAGCATCCGCCCGACACGCTCTTCCAAAGTCTCACCCAGAGGCGGCGGCGGAATGATGATGTCGGCCGGCGTGCCTTCCGGCCCAAAAGCGATGTGCACGGCGCCGTTCAGTTTGCGCGCAATACTGAGTTCGCCGCCGTCGAAATCGGCGCGGGCCAATTGTACGCGCCCGATCAGGAGCGGCAGCACGGCCAGTTCAAGACGCGCTTCATCGGAACGCGAGAGCACGCCGCCGCGACCGTCTTCGATGGTGATGCCAATGGCGCGGATTTCGAGGCCGCCGCGCGCGCTCAAGCCAAGCTCCGCCCGCTCCAGCCCGACGGGCCGGCCCGAGCGCGCTGCGCTCAGTTCGGACTGAACCTGTTGCCGAATGAAGCCGAGATCGATCGGGCCTTGTGAGAGCCGCCACCAAGCGATCCCCACGCCGATCGCGAGAGCCGCGACCAGGCCGAGCAAAATCTCGACAGCAATCAGCGTCGAGCGGCGTATCATCGCCACATCTCCGACGCCCCTCGAGCGTATCTAGCGCGGTACGCCGCGTTGACGCAAAGCACGTTTCCATCACCGTTGCAGCAGGCAACGGCGGCGCTGAACGCCCGGAGACTTGCGATGGCGAAGGAACTCAAACCCGGCGATCCCGCGCCCCCATTTGATATGCCGACGGCCGGGGGCGGGCGCGTCAGCTTGGCTGGCCTCAAGGGCAAGCGCGTCGTCCTCTATTTTTATCCAAAAGACGACACACCGGGTTGTACCCAAGAAGCACTAAGCTTCACTGAAAAGGCGAAGGCTTTCGCAGCTGCGAAGACCGAGGTCATTGGCGTATCCCGAGATACAGTCGCCAAGCATGACAAGTTCGCGGCTAAACATGGGCTGGGCGTCACCCTGGCCTCGGACGAGGACGGAGCGACGACGGAAGCCTATGGGGTCTGGGGCGAGAAGACGCTCTATGGCCGCAAGTTCATGGGTATCGAGCGCGCCACCTTCCTGATCGACCCAAAGGGCAAGATCGCGAAGGTCTGGCGCAAGGTTCGAGTGTCAGGGCATGTGGAAGACGTCTTGAAAGAAGTTAAGGCTGGCTGACGTTTTTGCCCAAGTTTTGCGTCATTAACCGTGAATTGGCGCGGATTTAACAGGCGCCGCGTTAAACACTCTGAAATTCCAGTAAACCCCAGCTTGGCCCTGTTGCAATTCGAGAGGGTTTCGGGTTCAGTCAAATCTTGGTGGGGCTTACGTATACTTTGTCTCGGTTAATGGGCGGTGGCGGACCATGAGCGAGTTCGGATCACGCGCTAAGGCGTTCTTCGATCGTGTATTCCCGGAGCGGCAGATTTATCACCGAAGCGGTGGGTCTGTTCGCTACGTATCTCTTTCTCCGAGCAAGCAAGCTCTCCTAGCGCTTGGCGCTGTGGGCATTGCTGGCTGGTGCGTCTACGCGACCACCAGCACCGTGCTCGATGGCGCGCAGCAATCTGCGAGCAATTCCGAGGTCGAGCGCGAACGCGCCAAATACGACCGCTGGCTAAACGAGTCGCGCGCCCAGGCCGCCGCCTCGCAAGCTCTCCTCGAAGAGCGCACCCGCCAATTCGATCGTGCAACGGCCGATTTCGAAAGCCGCCACGAAGTTCTGCGCTCGCTGCTCGAATATGCCGGCGGCGACAGCATCCAGCTTGCAGCCACCCGCCCGATCGAGCGTGACGGCGCCCGCATCATTATGGCCGCCTCGATTGACGAGGCTGAGCCGCGCCAATCCCGCGCCATAACGTCGGAGCCGTATCAGGTTACCACCGTGGGCTTCCGCGCCCGCGCCGAGAGCCTTGAGGCCGAGCAAGAGCGCACGCTCTCCGAACTGGAAGACCAAGTCGTCGAGCGCTCAGAGCACGTCCGCGGCGTCCTGCGCATGACCGGCGTGTCGATGGCTTCGCTGACGGGCCCTGAAGCCGGCGCTGAAGTCGGCGGCCCCCTCGTCCCGCAAGATTTCGTCGCCTACTTGCGCGATAGCGGCCTCAACCCCGCTTTTGCCGAGCGCGTCACCCAAGTGGCCGCCCGCGTCACCGAGTCCCGCCGCATGGCGGACATCGCGAACTCGACCCCACTGGCCGTTCCGGTAGCCGTCGATTCCCGCGAAACCTCAGGCTATGGGCAACGCATCGATCCGTTCACCGGCCGCCCGACCTTCCACGCCGGCTTGGACATGGCCGCGTTCGAGCGCGCGCCCGTGGTTGCGACCTCGCCGGGCACTGTTGTGTTCGCTGGAACGCGCTCCGGATATGGCTATACGGTGGAGATTGATCACGGCCACGGCTTTAAGACTCGGTACGCACATTTGCGCGATATCCAGGTCCAGCGTGGCGAGCGCGTAGCGATTGGCCAACGCGTTGGGTCGATGGGTAGCACGGGTCGCAGCACCGCCACGCACTTGCACTATGAAGTGTGGTTCCGTGGCCGTCCTGTCGATCCGATCAACTTTCTGAGGGCAGGACGGCATGTTCACGAACAAGGGTAGACCTACGGAGTCGAATGTGCCGGCGCTTCCAGAACCCGTGCAACAACGTAGACAACCTGTCGGCCGCGCCGGCATCGCTTCCATCATCGCCAACGGCGTGAAAATCACCGGCACGATCGACGCCAATGGCGCCGAACTGCAGGTCGATGGCGAAATCGAGGGCAACGTGCTCGGCGGTTCGCTGACGGTCGGCGACACTGGCATGGTCAAGGGCGACGTCGTCTCCGAAAGCGTGACCGTCCACGGCCGCGTTGAAGGATCGGTGCGCGCACGCAAGGTCATGCTGGCCCGCAACGCCCATGTGCTGGGCGACATCGTCCACCAATCGCTCTCCGTTGAGATGGGCGCGGTGTTCGAAGGCCAGTGCCGTTATCTGCAAGATCCGCTGTCACAATCGGGGCCCGGCACGCCGGCGGCGCCGCAGGTTGTGTCTGAGCGTCCTGCCGCGTCGAGCTTCGGCGGCGGCAATTCGGTGTTCGGCGAGCCCTCAAGCGACGACCGCATGGTGTCGGGCGTCATCGTGACGGGCGCGTCCAGCTAGTTTTGATTTGGGTTGGAATACAAACTCAAAAGGCCCGGCCAAAAGCCGGGCCTTTTTCTTGTCTCGCGCCCTAATCGATGTCCTCAACCTCGGCATGACCGGCGCCGCTGACGCGCGCAGCTAGGGACGCCGCCATGAATTGATCGAGATCGCCGTCGAGCACGCCCTGCGTGTCGGAGGTTTCGACGCCGGTGCGCAGGTCTTTGACCATCTGATACGGTTGCAGCACGTAGGAGCGGATTTGCCGGCCCCATCCGATTTCGGTTTTACTGTCGGCGAGCTGCTGCGCCGCTGCTTCGCGCTTCTGCAATTCGGCCTCGTAAATCCGCGCGCGCAGCATGTCCCATGCGGCCGCACGGTTCTTGTGCTGCGAGCGCTCCGCTTGGCAGGCGACGACGATGCCCGTCGGCATGTGGGTTAAACGCACCGCTGAGTCCGTCTTGTTGACGTGCTGCCCGCCCGCGCCCGAGGCGCGATACGTATCGGTGCGCACATCCTTGTCGAGAATTTCAACTTCGATCGAGTCATCGATCTTCGGATAGACCCACGCGCTCGCGAACGAGGTGTGCCGGCGTGCGTTTGAATCGTACGGGCTGATGCGCACCAAGCGATGCACACCGCCTTCCGTCTTGAGCCAGCCGTAAGCGTTTTCCCCTGCACCAACACCGTCGCCGATTTGATACCGGCAGTATCGCCGCCTTGCTCTTCCAGCAATTCTGCTTTGAAGCCGCGCGCATTGGCCCAGCGCAAGTACATGCGCAGCAGCATCGACGCCCAATCCTGGCTCTCGGTGCCGCCGGCGCCGGAATTGATTTCGATGTAGGCGTCGTTGCCGTCCGCCTCGCCCGAGAGCAGCGCCTCAAGCTCAGCCTTCGCCGCGCGCTCCTGCACCTTCTTCAACGTCGCGTGCGCTTCATCGACCAGCGACGCGTCGCCCTCGGCCTCGGCCATCTCGGCTAACTCAAGCGAATCCCGCAGATCGCGCTCGAGCGAGATGATCGCGCCCATGCCCGCGTCGAGCTTGTTGCGCTCGCGCATGAGCTTCTGCGCTTTTTCGGGGTCGTTCCAGAAATCCGCGCGCTCCGAGAGCGCGTTCAATTCATCGAGTCTGACTTGGGACGGTTCCCAGTCAAAGACGCCTCCGGAGCAAGCCCACGGCGGTTTCGATTTGATCGGCCAAAGCGACGATGTCGGCGCGCATGATTGAAGTCCCTCTGAATCTGAAGGGCTTAGATAGGCGAAGGAGGGCTCCTATGAAAGCGCCCTCCTCTAGTCCCGACTTTAGTAGAGGCCGCCCAGATCCTCAGACTCTTCCTGCCGCGGCGCATCCACCCGGGGCGCATCGCCGGTGAGGCTCGAAAGCGCGCGCGGGTCGATCGGATCGGTGCCGCCGAACACGAACGGCGAAGACGCCACATCGCGCGTCGGCTCCGTATCCGGGCGGAAGGCCTCCAGGATCGTCGTGGTGGTTGCGGCGTTCGGCAACAGACCGGTCATGGCGTCGATCCGCACCAGACGCACGCCACTCGGGATGCGGAACGGCGTCGCCGGCGTATCGCGCAGCGCCTCACGCATGAAGTCGCGGAAGATCGGCGCAGCGATGCGGCCGCCCGTCTCGCCTTCGCCCATGTCGCGCGGCGTATCGAAGCCCGCCCAGACCCCGACCACAAGGTCCGGCGAGAAACCGATGAACCAGGCGTCCTTGTAATCGTTGGTCGTGCCCGTCTTGCCGCCGAGCGGAAAGCCAAGTGCTGCGATGCTTGTGGCCGTACCGCGCAACACCACGCCTTCAGACATCGAGACGATCTGATACGCCGTAACCGGATCGAGCACTTGCTCGCGATTGTCCGCCAAGGTCGGCGCGCGCTGGCGCGCCCATTCGGCGTTGCAATTCGGGCATTCGCGTTGATCGCGGCGGAACACCGAACGACCGGTGCGATCTTGGATGCGGTCGATGACGATCGGCTGGATGCGACGCCCGCCGTTCACGAACATGCCGTAAGCGGTCGTCATGCGCATGACCGTGGTTTCGCCCGCGCCGAGCGCCAGCGAGAACACGGCTTGCGTATTGTCGCCATAGATGCCGAGGCGCTGGCCGTATTGCAGCACGCGCTCGGCGCCCATTTCGTACGCCACACGCGCCGTCATCGCGTTCCGCGACAATTCCAGACCACGACGCAACGTCGTCGGCCCATAGAATTCACGCGAATAGTTTTCTGGCGACCAATTGGTGCCGTCGCCCGCTTCGATCGCGAGCGGACCATCGTCCACCAGGGTCGCCGGCGTCAGGCCCTGATCGAGCGCCGCCGCATAAACGATCGGTTTGAAGGACGAGCCCGGCTGACGCATCGCCTGGGTCGCGCGGTTGAGGCCGGTCGCTTCGTTGAACGAATAGCCGCCGATCATCGCCAGCACGCGGCCGGTGTGCGGATCCATCGCGACCAGCGCGCCTTGGATTTCAGGCACTTGGCGCAGCGTGTAGCGGCCGTTGGAATTGCGCGTCACATAAACGATCGCGCCCGCCGTCAGGCGACGATCCGCGTTGCTGCGCCCGCCTTGCGCGGCCCATTGCGCGTCATTGTCGCCCAAGCGACCCGTCTCACCGGCTTCGTCCGTGACCGTAATCACGCCGGAGGCCACGCGCGTGACCATTGCGCGGCGCCAATTCGACAGCTGCGGCGGACGCGTCGCTTCCGTCAGTTGCGCGCCCACATCGCCGCTCGCATCACCTCGACCCACCGGGCCGCGCCATGTGTGGCGACGGTCGTATTCCTCCAGGCCCGCACGCAGCGCGTGCGCGGCTGCAAGCTGCAGACGCGTGTCGATCGTAGAGCGGATCGAAAGGCCACCCCGCAGCAGCGCATCGGCGCCGTATTGATCCTGCACTTGGCGACGGATTTCTTCGACGAAGTGCGAGGCGGCGATGAATTCATCGCCCGCCAAACGGTTCGTCGTCGTCAGATCGGCCGCGCGCGCTTCAGCGGCGACTTCTTCGGTAATGTAGCCACGCTCGACCATGCGCGAGATCGCGTAATTGCGTCGATCGATGGCGCGTTCGCGATGACGCGGCAGCTGATAATTCGCCGGACCTTTCGGCAGAATGGCCAGATACGCAGCTTCCGACACGCTAAGCTCAGAGAGCGGCTTGTCGAAATAATTGAGCGACGCCGCCGCTACGCCATAGGCGCGGTTACCGAGATAAATCTGGTTCAAATAGAGTTCGAGAATACGGTCCTTATCGAGCACGCGCTCGATACGTTGCGCCACCAAGCCTTCGCGCAGCTTCGTCCACACCGCGCAAAACACGCCGCCAATACCGCCCGAGCATTCCGCCGCGCGACCCGTCAGCATGTTGCCGGCGACTTGTTGCGTGATCGTCGAGGCGCCTTGGATACGGCGACCTTGGATCACGTCGAGCGGGATGCGCAGCACAGCCCGCGCGAGACCCTGATAGTCGAGACCCGAGTGTTCGAAGAAGCGCGCATCTTCAACGGCGACGAAGGCGTTCTTCACGTGATCTGGAATTTGCTCGATCGGCACGAAGACGCGTTGTTCTTCGGCGAATTCCGCCACCAGCGCGCCGTCGCCCGCGTGGACCCGGCTCGTCACTGGCGGCTGATAATCTTGAAGGTCGGCCAGCGAAGGCAGCCCCTGCAGCGCCGCGATCAAAAAGCCGACGACGGCAAGCGCGGAAACGCCGGCAAAGATACCAAGACCGACCAGCGCCTTGCGCAGCCAGCCGCCGCCCCCGCCCCGGGGCTCGCGATAATCGCGATCGTCATCCCACTCGTCCCGGTACCGTTCACTTCGCGACATGGCGCCCGCTTCTGCGCGCTAATTAGATCAGTCCCGCGTCGGCCTCGCGCGCCAATGCGGCGCGAGTATGGCTCGGAACGGACAGCGGGCAGCCTAGCCCAGCTCGCCCAAGATTCGCGCTGATTTTAGGAGCGCGCCGCATACATTTGTGGACCCGCAAAATAGCTGTCCACAGCGCGCGCCATGGCTTCGGCCATCGCCTCGCGTTCCCGCGGCTGGGACAAACGCCGCTCATCCGCGACATTTGACAAAAACCCGGTTTCGATCAACACGGCCGGCACGTCCGGCGCCAGCAGCACGAAATAACCAGCGTTCCGGTGGGTATTGCGCAGCAGGGGCGCGACCTGGCTGAGTTGGGGGATCACGTTCTGTGCGAATTGCGCGGAGCGATTGGTCGTCTCGCGCTGGGTGAGGTCGACCAGGATGTCGCCGACCACGCCATTGCGCGGCGCATCGCCCAAATCCACGTCCCAGTTCTGCGACGCCATCATGCCCTGCGCACGCGCCGCGCCCCGCTCTGAGAGCGTGTAAACCGAGGCGCCGGCGGCTTCACGGTTCGTGTTGGAATCCGCATGGATAGAGATGAAGAGGTCGGCGTGCTGGGCGCGGGCGTATTGCACGCGGTCGGCATGCTCCACGTAGCGGTCAGCGTCGCGGGTCAGCAAAACTTGGTAGCGGCCACGACTTTCCAAAGCGTCGCGCAGCTTCAGCGCCGCGTCCAGAACCACGTCCTTTTCACGCACGCCGGTGACCCCCACAGCGCCCGGATCGCGGCCGCCGTGCCCCGGATCGATCACGATTGTGCGGCGGCGCGCGTGGCGGCCATTGGTTTCGCGGCGCACCGTGCTGGCGGCGACCGCCATCGTTGCGTTCGGCGCAATATCAAAGCTGAGTTCGGGCGCGCGGCGGCTGCCGAGCTCTTGACGCACCACGCTTGCCGGCGCTTCCAGGTCGAGCACCAGGCGCGAAATCCCGTCCGGGCGCTGGGCATAGCGATAGCGGCGGACAACGCCCGCTCCCGGCCCTTCGCCGCCGCCAGTCAGCGCCAACCGTGAATTTGCCAGGTCGATCACGAACCGATCCGGCGCGGATAGGAAAAACGTCCTAACTTCAGCGAGACGATCCAGCGCCACGGTCACGCGCGAGGCGGGCCCGCTCTCCTGCACCAGCACACCGCGCACAGCAGCGGGCGCATCCGCCCAGGCGCGGCCGGAGAAGGCCGACGCGCCAAGCAAGGTCAGGCCACCGAGGGCGAGATGACGACGCGTAACGTCCATGAGTAGCCTAAACTACTGCAAACGACTTGCTATCCAGTTGAAAGGGAAGGTGAATATCGCGGTAACCACACACGCATCGCAATGGCGGAGCCGCCCGCCGAACCAGCGCACTTGATTACCGTCGCCCAACCTGCGAGCACGTTCAAATCCGATGCGGAATGAGGCGAGCGTCACGCTTTCTTTCCAATTTCAAATCATGCATGGTGCCTTATCGTCGCGTGCGCCGACGGGGAGCCTCCCGCGCAGCGCCCGGCGCGCTCCCGCCAAGCGGATCGGCGTCTGGCCCGCGGCGCGCTTTCACCAGCGCCCCGATCTCGGCTCCAAGACGTGCGTCCCACCAACGGAGCGTAAGCGCAGCCCTCGGGCGGCGTCAGTTCGGAGCACTATATGACCCGCAGTGCGTTTAATCTGGCAGCCGACGGCCCCCGCGCCGTCGCTCGCCCGAACGCGCGCGTGGACTTTCTCTTACACATCTCGCGTCGCTTCGCCGCCCCTCGCCCGGCCGTTTTCGGTCGCCAGCGGGCCTGCACGCGCGACGCCCACGGAGCCCTCAATGGCCAAGACAATGTTGATCGACGCCGCGCACCCGGAAGAAACCCGGGTCGCGGTGCTCGACGGAAGCCGCGTTGAAGATTTTGATTTCGAGGTCGCAAGCAAGAAACAACTCAGAGGCAATATCTACCTCGCTAAGGTGACGCGCGTTGAGCCGTCGCTGCAGGCTGCCTTCGTTGAGTATGGCGGCAACCGCCACGGCTTCCTCGCCTTCTCGGAAATCCACCCCGATTATTACGCGATCCCGCACGCTGATCAGGAATCGATCAAGGCGGAGCTGGCGGCCGCCGATGAAGAATCCGAAGGCGCTGAGGAAGACGACGAAGCGCGCGATGAGCGCCGCCGTCGTATCCTGACGCGCCGTTACAAGATCCAAGAAGTCATTCGCCGCCGTCAGATCATGCTGATCCAGGTGGTGAAGGAAGAGCGCGGCAACAAAGGCGCAGCACTCACCACCTATCTGTCGCTCGCCGGCCGCTATTGCGTGCTCATGCCGAACACCGGCCGTGGCGGCGGCATCTCGCGCAAGATCACCCAAGCGACCGACCGCAAGCGTTTGAAGAAGATCGCGCAAGACCTCGAAGTGCCGCAAGGCCAGGGTCTGATCATCCGCACCGCAGGCGCCAAGCGCACCAAGACGGAAATCAAGCGCGATTACGAATATCTCTCGCGCGCTTGGGAAACCATCCGCGACGAGACGATGAAATCGGTCGCGCCAGCTTTGATCTACGAGGAAAGCTCGCTGGTAAAGCGCGCGATCCGCGATCTCTACGACAAAGACGTCGAGGATATTCATGTTGACGGCGAAGCCGCCTACAAGGAAGCCAAAGACTTCATCCGCATGCTGATGCCAAGCCACGCCAAGCGCGTGCAGCTCTGGAAAGATGCAACGCCGATCTTCGCCAAGCTTGGCGTCGAGAAGCAGCTTGAATCGATCTATTCGCCCGTCGTGACGCTGAAGAGTGGCGGCTACATTGTCATCAACCAGACCGAAGCGCTCGTCGCCATCGACGTGAACTCCGGCCGCGCCACGCGCGAACGCAATATCGAGCAAACCGCGGTCAAGACCAATTTGGAAGCGGCGGATGAAGCCGCGCGCCAAATGCGTCTGCGCGATCTCGCCGGTCTCGTCGTGATCGACTTCATCGACATGGAGGAGTCGAAGAACGACCGCTCCGTCGAGAAGCGCATGAAGGACAATCTCCGTTTCGATCGCGCCCGCGTGCAAATGGGCAAGATCAGCGGCTTTGGCCTGCTTGAGCTGTCGCGCCAACGCCGCCGCACCGGCGTGCTCGAAGGCACGAGCCACGTTTGCGAACATTGCCAAGGCACAGGCCGCATGCGCTCGGTCAGAATCCGCCGCGCTGGCGATCATGCGCGCACTCGATGAAGCGTCGGCCAAGCAAAGGCATCGCGAGATTGAAGTGCGCACCGCCACAGATGTTGCGCTCTATCTGCTGAACGAAAAGCGCGAGGCGTTGGCCGCACTCGAGGACGCCAACAAAGTGCGCGTGCGCATCATTGCATCGTCCGAACTCCACGCTGGTGACTTTGAAATCAACATCAGCGCAGGCGCTTACGGGGACGAAGAAGCAGTAGTCCAGGCACAGGAACATCCGCGTCGCGGCGGCGGCCGCCGTCCTGTCGAAGTAGCGGAAGAAGAGGCGGACGCCGCTATCGAGGCCGATGAGCCGGAGGACGAAGAAGATACCGAACGCGCCGTGGCCGCCGATGCCGAGAGCGATGGCGACACTGACAGCGACGCCGAACGCCGTGGCCGTCGCCGCCGTGGTCGCCGTGGCGGCCGCCGTCGTCGCGAAGGCGAAGAAGGCGACGCATCGCGCGAGGAAGGCGCGGAAGCCGCCGAGGCGCGCCCGCCAGCTGTTGCCCGCGAAGAGCGCGGCGATCGCAGCGAGCGCGGCCGCAACGGCAAACGTCGCCGCCGTGGTCGCGGTCGTGGCCGGCGCGTGTATGAGGTCGATGGCGGCGAATGGCTGGATTTTGTCAGCGCCGATCTAAAGCATCTGACGCCCCGTCCAGAGCGGCCCGAGCGCGCCGAACGCCCTGAGCACGCTGAGCGTCCGGAACGCGCGCCGCGCCCCGAACGCCAGCGCAACGCGCCGGTGCGATCTGAGGTCGTGATCGAGGACGCACCGCAAATCGAGACCTCGCAAGCCGAGATCATCGTGCACCCGGCGGTCGTCGAGGCCGCGGCGCCCGCGCCAGCCTCCATCGAAGCGCCGGCCGCATTGGTTCCGGAACCGGAGCCCGAGCCTGTCGCGGCGATGGCCGAGCCCGAGCCCGAGCCGATCAATTACGAGCCGGACCAGGAACGCCGCGATAAATTCTTTTCGCGGCTCTCGCGCTGGTCGAAGAAATAGGCGGCGTCACCCCGCTGAAGCGGTAAGCCTTGTTCCCGCCGCAAACGGTTTTCAAATCGTGGCGGCGGGGGACAGGCTGATTAGATCGAAGGAGCGAGCATGCTCGCGAAATTGGTGTCCGCATTCGCTCGCAGCACA
The DNA here is from genome assembly GCA_023242925.1 of Hyphomonadaceae bacterium JAD_PAG50586_4. Classification (GTDB taxonomy): domain Bacteria; phylum Pseudomonadota; class Alphaproteobacteria; order Caulobacterales; family Aquidulcibacteraceae; genus Vitreimonas. The sequence continues at coordinate 2,433,495 of CP096134.1, forward strand.
GGCGGCGCTTTCGTGGCGCTCGCAGCGCTGGCGATCGTCGCTTGGCCGAACACCGCTTCCGCGCAGGGTCTCATCCGCGACGCCGAGATCGAAGAGACACTGCGTGTCTATACCAATCCGCTGCTCGTCGCCGCGGGCCTCAATCCCGATGACGTCGAGCTCTACATCGTCAACGATCCGAGCGTGAACGCCTTCGTCTCGGGCGGTCAAAACATCTTCGTGCACACCGGCCTCATCATGGCGGCCGAAAACCCGAATGAGATTATCGGCGTGCTCGCGCACGAAACCGGCCACATCTCCGGCGGGCACCTAGCGCGCTCGCGCGAAGCGATGGGTCAAGCGATGGGCCCGATGCTGATCTCGATCGGCCTCGGCGTGTTGGCGATGGCTGCAGGCGCACCCCAAGCAGGCGCCGCTTTGATCGCCGGCTCACAACAATTCGCGATGTCGAACTTCGTACGCCACACCCAGGTGCAGAATCCGCCGCCGACCAAGCCGGCGCCGACTTCCTTGAGCGCTCGGGCCAATCGGGCCGCGGTCTCATCACCTTCTTCAATCGCAACATGCGCCCGTACGAATTCATGACACGCCGCATGCCTCCCTACATGATGACCCACCCCTATTCGTCGGACCGCGTTGAGGCGCTGCGCCGCCGCGTCGAAAGCGGTGAGAACCGCGAGACCGTGGATACGCCCGACAACCTGCGTCGCTTCCATTTCATGCAAGCCAAACTCGTCGGCTTCATCCAATCGCAAGGTCAAACGCTCGCGCGCTATCCGTTGCGCGACACGTCGGAGCCCGCCCGCTATGCGCGCGCCGTCGCCTATTATCGCGTCTCTGATCTGCCGCGCGCGCGTACCGAACTCGACGCGCTGATCGCGGCGGACCCGGCCAACCCCTATTACCAAGAGTTGATGGGTCAGATCCTGTTTGAAAACGGCCGTGCCGAAGAATCGATCGCCTATCACCGCCGCTCGCTCGAGCTCTTGGCGAACCAACCGCTGTTACAGGTCAACCTCGCGCGCGCGTTGGTGGCCGCGCGTGAGCGTGAAGGCGCTGACGAAGCCGTGGCGATCCTGAGCGAAGTGGTCGCCCGCGAGCCGGATAACGCCTTCGCATGGCGCGAACTGGCGCAAGCGCGCGACCTACGCGGCGAGCAAGGCTTGGCGGAACTCGCCTCGGCCGAGCAGAATTTCGCGATCGGCGATTACAGCTCCGCGCTCAATTTCGCCGAGCGCGCCCGCCGAACGCTGCCGCGCAACACCCCCTCCTACCAGCGCGCCAACGACATCGTGACTTTCGCCGGCAATGAGGTGCGCGACCGGGAACGGCGGCGCAGCTAAGCGTCGCCTTGCCGGGGCGGATAAAAGCCGCCATGTCGTCGGCTCCGAATTGATGGAGACCGCCTGATGGCGCGCCTTTTCGCTGCTTTGTTCCTGGCTTTCTTCATGGGCTTTGCGCGCCCCGCCTCAGCACAAAGTTTCAACGCCCAGGAGCAAGCGGAAATCCGCGCCGTCGTGCGCGAATATCTCGTGCGCAATCCCGACGTGCTACGTGAAGCGCTCGACTCGCTGGAAGCGCGCGTCACCGCTGAACGCTGGCGCCAAATCCGCAACGATCCACGCGATTTCGCGATGGGCCCCGCCGACGCACCGGTCACCATCGTGGAGTTCTACGATTATCGCTGCGCTTATTGTCATCGCGCGCTCGAATGGCTGACGGACGTCGTGCGCACACGCAATGACGTGCGCGTCGTGTTCAAGGAATTGCCGATCCTGTCGGCGGAATCGATGGAAGCGGCGCGCGCCGTGCTCGCGGCGCGTCCGCAAGGGCGCTATTGGCAATTCCATCAGGCGCTGATGAGCTTCCCGCTCAACCAAGAACTCACGAGCGCCGAGATTGATCGCATCGCGCGCCAATCCGGGATCGACGTCGCGCGCATGCGTCGCGGTATGGAATCGCCAGAGATCACGGCGCTGCTGGAGGAGAACCGCGCACACGCTGTGAACTTTGAGATCAGCGGCACGCCCGGCTTCGTGATCAATGGCGAATTGATTTCCGGCTTCGATGAAACGCGCCTCGACGCCCGGCTACGCGAAGCGACCCGCGAAGCGCGTCAACGCCAAGCCCAGCGTTAGATGCGCCCCGTCGCCGAGGCGACAACCAGCGCCCCGTGGCGCGTGAACAGCGACACGTCGCGCTCACGCGCCAAAGCCTTCAGATAGCGCGGCACGAACGCAACATAGCCGATCGCCGCAAACGGACTTGCCGGCACGCCGCGTGACGCTTCACGCGACGCGCCATACGCCGCTAGCGCACGTTGCTTCATCTCTTCGATGCTTGCGTCTCGCGGGACGACGCTTCTGCCCCGCGCTTGCCAATACGGTGCGGCCCGCAATAGCCCCGTGTAGCCCCAAGCCCGCGCACCGCTCTGCACGAAAGCTTGCGCAGCTTCGACCGCACCTGGCGCACAAACCTCAATCGCACCCCGCATCAACGCCCCAGCCGTGCCGTCAAGATAGGCGTCCAACGCCGCCCAAGTCGCGAACGGCGCCGCATCCAAATCGCGCGCACGCGTCGCGATGATCTGCGGCAACACGTCAAGCGACACCCCGGTTTCTTTCAATGCGGCCAACACGGGATGCGCGCGCGGCGGCTTGCCCTCGGCGATTTCTTCAACGCCCCTGCGCCACCATTCGAGCCTGATATCGCCCAGCGCCGCTTCACGCACCGCCTCAGTCGTGTGCGCGATCTCGTAATACGCCGCGTAGAGCGCAATCAGTTTGGCGCGCACCTCGGCCGGCGCAAACCGGGTGGCCAACCAGCGGTCTTCGTCCACGCGACGAACGAGTGCGTCCAAAGTTTCCACCCGATTGGGGATTAGGGATTGGGGACGGGGTTGCAACAGAAAAGGGCGCGACCTTACGGCCGCGCCCCAATCGCTCGTCCCCAGAACCCAATCCCTAGAACAGCGTGCTGGCGCCGGTCATCGCCACGAGCATCGGCACGGACAAGAACGTGTTCGTGCGCGAGAACAACATCGCCGTCTTGCCGGCCGCGGCTTTCGCGGCGGCGTCGAGATCGGGATATCTGTTGGCGATGTTCAGCGCCTTTTGCTGGTTCGGCCAGATGATGAACCAGACATTGAACCACATGATAATGGCCAACCACATGCCGATACCGATCAGGATGTGCTTGGGCACAGCGAAGCTCGGATCATCCATGGCGCCCAGCGTCAGCGCTTGAACCAGGTAGCCCTGGTTGCCGGCCAATGCGAGACCGGTGACCAACGTCGCCATCGCGCCCCAGCGAAACCAAAACAAGGCCGCCGGCGCGATCACCTTGCCGATCGCCGGTTTCTGCTCGTCCGGGATTTTCGCCATGTTGGGGATTTGGGTGAAGTTGAAATAATAGAGGTGGCCGATCCACATGATGGCGACCAGCACATGGGTCCAACGCCACAGCGCTTCCCAGAATACGGAATCGCCGAACGCGTAGCCGGCGACGCCCATCGCGAAATAGATCAAAAACAGCGCGCCGACGGCCAAAGCCGTCCACGCCACGTAACGCAGATTAGATAAAAACCAGGCCATGCCCTCTCCTCCAGCCCGAACGCGTGGAGCGAGGCGGCTCAGCCTAGCCCGCGGTCTGCGGCGCTCCCCGCGCTTCGCCGCCCTCTCGTCCGCGCTTGACGCCCCAGATCAGGATCGCCGGCGCCGCGACGTAGAGCGACGAATACGTGCCCACGACAATGCCGAAAATCATGGCGAGCGCGAAGCCCGAAAGCGCTTCGCCGCCGACAAAATACAAGCCAATCAGCGCAAAAAGCGCGGTGCAACCGGTAATGATCGTACGGGAGAGCGTCTCGTTGAGCGAAAGATCGATCAGTTGGCCCAGCGGCATCTTCTTATATTTGCGCAGGTTCTCGCGGATGCGGTCGAACACGACGACCGTATCGTTCATGGAATAACCCACGATGGTGAGCAGCGCAGCAATGATCGTGAGCGTAAATTCCAGCCGGAAGATCGAAAATAAGCCGAGCGTCAAGATGACGTCGTGGAAGAGTGCGAGCACGCCGCCGAGGCCGAACTGCCATTCGAACCGGAACCAGATGTAAACCAGCATGAGCAGGATCGCGAGGCCAAGCGCGATTAGGCCGCCAGCGAACAATTCCTCCGACACTTTGGCGCTCACCGAGATCCACGCTGCTGATGCGCGCGCCCTCCGCGACGACGCCAAGGCCCGCGCGGATCGCCTCCACCGTCGCCGATTGGTCAGGCGACGTTTCGAAATTCAGAATGGCGCAATATGGCGGAGCGTTCACCGGCCGGCAGGTCGTGCCTTGCACTTCGACGTCGCCGTCTTGCGCGCCGCGGCCGAGCGCGCGCAGCGCTTCTTGATCGATCGGCCCCGGCGCTTCGACCAAGATCGAGGTGCCGCCGCGAAAATCGATGCCCAGGTTGAAGCCGCTCTCCATGATCGCGCCGAAGCGCGCCAAAGGAGAGCCCTCGGCTTGCTGGTAGATTTCGATCGGATTGGCGCGAAAGCCCGCCGTGAACATCGACACGAACGACGCGCCGACAGCGAGAATTGAAACCACCGCGGCAAAGCCCGCGAATTTCACATAGGTGAAATTCGTCTTCTTCGGCAGCAAACGGATAAGAGGCCAGAACGAAGCCATGAGAATTCAGCCCTCTTAAATCGGCATCTGCTTGGGCCGCGCGATGCGGAACCACAAAGCAATCAAAAGCTGCGTCACCAGCACGGCGCTGAACACCGACGTGATCACGCCGATCGACAACGTCCAGGCAAAGCCACGCACCGGCCCTGCGCCAAACTGGAACAGGATCATCGCCGCCAGGATCGTTGTCAGGTTCGCGTCGATGATAGTGATCATGGCGCGGGCAAAGCCGGCGTCGATCGCCAAGGCCGGACTTCGTCCTGCTTGCGCTTCTTCACGCATCCGCTCGTAGATGATGACGTTGGCGTCCACGGCCATGGCGATGGTGAGAATGAGGCCCGCGATGCCCGGCAGCGTGAGCGCCGCCCCCACCATGCTCATCGCCCCGATCAACAGAACGAAGTTCACCACCAAGGCGATGCACGCGAACACGCCGAACAAACCGTACGCCAACACCATGAACACAAGCGTCACCAGGCCGGCGATAATCGAGGCCGTCGTGCCGGCATTGATGGCGTCCTGCCCCAAGCTTGCATCGACCGTGCGCTCATCGATCACCGTGAGCGGCACCGGCAGCGCGCCAGCGCGCAGCATCACAGCGAGTTCGTTGGCGGTCTGCGCCGTGAAGCCGCCCGAGATTTGACCAGAGCCGCCGCAAATCGGTTCGTTGATATTTGGCGCGGTCAGCACCTGGTTATCGAGCAGAATGGCGAAGCGCTGGTTCGTATATTCGCGCGTGATCCGGCAGAAAAGCGTGGTGCCTTGGCTATCAAGCTGGAAGCTCAAAACGAACTCCCCGGTCTGGCCATCGGTCGAGGCGTTTGCACGTACGAGGCGTTCGCCGGTAAACCGCGCGCGCCGCTCCACCACTTCCGGGCCCGTGCCGCGTCCGCCTGGATAAGGCTGCACCAGCATCGTGCCCGGCGGCAAACGGCCCGAAACCGCTTCTTCCTGGCTCAGCTCGCGCACCATATGGAACGTCATCAAGGCGGTTTGGCCGATGCGTTCCTTCAGCATTTCCGGGTCGCTCACGCCGGGCGCCTGCACGACGATGCGCTCATCGCCTTGACGCACGATCGTCACTTCGCTCGTGCCGGTCGGGTCGATGCGGCGGCGAATGACTTCAATCGATTGCTGCGCGGCTTGGCGGCTCAATTCGCGCATGTGAACGTCTGTGATCCGCGCTTCGATCAGGCCATCTTCGCCCTCCGCGAATGTCAGAAGTTCGGCGCCGCCAGTGGTCGACAGCGAAAGCGGCCGCAACAGGCGGCGCGCCGTTTCGATTTGCGTGGGGTCCACCAAGCGCACGCGCGCGGCGTCGCCAACGACGCCGCGTCCGGTGTAGCGGATGGCGGGTTCCGCATCGCGCAACACCGCAGCCATCTGATCGGCGACATTGTCCAGCTGCTGGCGCTGCATCGCCGTGCGATCGATCTCCAGCAGGAGCTGCGAGCCGCCTTGCAGATCGAGACCGAGATTGATCGCTTGTCGCGGGAGGAACCCCGGCAAGCTGTCGCGCGCGCTTTGCGGCAGGAAGTTCGGAAATGCAAACGCAAGCCCGAACACGGTCACCACGGCGACCAAGATGATGCGCCAGCGCGCGACTTGCAGCATGAGACTTATTCCGGCTTGGAATCGTTCGCGGGGGCAGGATCGGTCTTGCCGCGGACTTCGGCGATGGTGCCACGCACGACGCGCACTTCCACGTTCAGCGCCAATTCAACGCGCGCTTCGTCGTCCTGCACCGATTTGATTTTACCGATGAAGCCGCCCGACGTGACGACCACGTCGCCCTTCTTCAGGTTGGCAATCATGTCCAAGTGCCGCTTGCGCGCTTGTTGCTGCGGCCGGATCAAGAAGAAATAGAACACCACCACAATCAGAACGAGCGGCAGCATCTGCATGAAAACCGCCGAGGTCGGATCGCCGCCGGCGGCTGTCTGCGCATAAGCTTCGGAAATGAACATTGGTCCTCGCGTGTCGCGCGCGCCGAAATTCAGCGGCGACAAGTTATATAGGTGCGGAGCGTCCTGCCCCGAGAAGGCGGCGAATATATAGCCGGCCACCGCCAATACAATCGGCCCATGACGAAAGCGCGCGCCGTTTCGCCGCAGCTAAGCCCTTAATTTGACAGTCCTAGCAGCGGACCAGGATCAATCGGCGTGCTGCGCTGTCGCACTTGAAACAGCAGCCGGGGGCCGCCCTGTTCGCGGGCGCCCAATTCGGCGATCGCCTCGCCGGCGCGGACGCGCTGACCTTCCCGCACCAGCGCCCGGCGCGTGTACGCGTATGCGGTGACGAGGTCGTTGGCGTGCCGAACCAAAACCAGCTCGCCGTACGCCGGCAGGTCCGAGCCCGCATAAACGACGTCGCCATCGGCCGCAGCACTTACCCGGTCGCCCTCGCGCCCAGCGATCTCAATGCCGTCCAGACGCCCGCCACTCGCCTGCGCGCCGAACCGCGCCACCACGCGCCCTTGCATCGGCAGTGTCAGATGCGCGCCCGCAGCTTGCTGAGCGGACGGCCCGCTCAGCGCCGCCACGCGCGCTGTCTCTGCTGGCGGCCCAACTTCCGCCCGCGCCATTGCAGGCAACACGACGCGCTCGCCTGCACGCACGCGGTACGGCGCTTCCATGCGGTTCAGCAGCGCCAGCGAGCGGGTATCCACGTTGTAAGCGCGCGCGATGTCTTCGAGCTGCTCGTTGCCCGCCACGGTGTGAAAGCGCGGCGGCGGCAAACGCAATTCGCGCCCAGGGCTCAACGCGTAAGGCGGCGCCAAGCCGTTTTGATCGATCAAAGCGCGCAGCGGCACTTGGTAGCGCGAAGCGATATCGTAGAGAGATTCATCCGCGCCAACGCGATGTGCGCGCGGCAGGTTCGCCGGATCGTAAGGCTGCGCATCGCCCGGCTGCAGCGCCCAAACCGAAAGCGGCGCGCCCTCGCCCGCCGCCCAATCGGGCGTTACAGGCCCGACCGCCGCACGCGCAGGCGGCGCGCGTGTCTCGACTGGCGCGGGCGTTCGCCGATCCTCGATCCGCGCCGGCGCACGCGAAGGCGCAGACTCGCCCCGGCCATATGAAATCGGCGCCGGTTGCGCCGAAGCGCAGGCGCCAGCCAACAGCGCAAGCAAGAGAAAAGCGCGTGTCATGCGTCGTCAGTTTCGCTCAAAATCGTTACCATCGGCAAAATCAAGTCGGCGGCTCCGGCGCGCCATCCTCCACGCCACGCTCCAGCGGCTGGAATTTGACCGGGCCGAAATCCTCGCGCGCACCATTGCGATAGCGGATTAAACGCTCGCCAATCGGCGCCACCAGCACGCCATCGGGCTTCAATTGCTCCAGCAGCGCCGGCGGGATGTCCTCAAGTGCGGCGTTGACGACGATGCGGTCGTACGGCGCGTCGTCCTCCCAACCTAAGTACCCGTCGCCAACATGCGCGTACGTCCGCATAAGGCGCGCGCGTCCAAACTTGCCGCGCGCGTCGGCCGCGATGTCGCGCCAGCGTTCGACTGACACCACTTTGTGCGCAAGATCCGAAAGCACGCCAGTCTGAAAGCCCGAGCCCGTGCCAATCTCCAGCACCACATCGTCCGCGCGCACTTCAAGCGCTGAGACCAGGCGCCCGATCACCGAAGGCTTGGTCATGTTCTGCCCATGCCCAATCGGCAGCACGACATCATCGAGCGCGAGCCCTTCCAGATGCGCCGGCGCATAATGTGTGCGCGACGTCCGCTCCAACGCCGCCAACACGCGCGCAGCCGTCACGCCAGCCTGGCGCATCTCCAACACGAAACGCATGAGGCGTGCGGGATCGGCGCTCACGCTCTACTCCCCTTCGGCGGCGCACCGCCCAGCACGCCTTTGAGGTCATGGAGCGTCTGCATGTGCGTCAGATCGATATGCAAAGGCGTCACTGAAATGCGCCCCTCATAGATCGCGCGCAAATCCGTGCCCGGCGGCGGGCTCGACAATTGGCCGCGAAAACCAAGCCAAAAATACGAGCCGCCGCGCAAATCCGTACGCTTGTCGGCATAAATCACATGCTGATCGCGACGCCCCTGCGTCGTCATCTCGACCTCTTTGACTTCATCCGGCGGCACGTCCGGGAAGTTCACGTTCATCAGCACGTCTTTGGGCCAACCGTGCTTCAGCAATTGGCCGACAATCCCCGCGCCGAACGTCTCCGCCGTTTCCCAGGGAATGGCGGCTTCTTCACCACGAAAGCCACGCGCTTGTGAAAGCGCGATCGCTGGAATGCCAAATTGCATGCCTTGCATCGCCCCGGCGATGGTGCCGGAGAAGGTCACGTCTTCGGCGATGTTCTGCCCGCGATTGACGCCCGAGAGAACAAGGTCGGGCTTTGCGCCTTCGATCAAATGCTCGACGCCAAGCAGCACGCAATCGGTCGGCGTGCCCGTCACAGCAAAGCGCTTGTCGCCCGCCTGGCGCACGCGGATCGGCGCGGTAAGAGTCAATGCCCGCGAGGCGCCCGATTGCTCGCTCTCGGGCGCCACAACCCAAACATCATCGCTGAACGTGCGCGCGATCTTCTCCAGGATCGCTAGACCCGTCGCGTGGATGCCGTCGTCATTGGTGCACAGAATACGCATGGGCGTAGGGGAGTAAGCCAATGGCGCCGTAAGGCAATAGGTTCGATCAACCTATAGCTGGTTCACTTCCACGCGCCCAGAATTGCGCCGGCGGCGGCGAAGCACGCGAGGTAATGTCCAAGATCGACCGCCAGATACGCCGCCTCGTGCGAGCCGTAGACGAACGGATAGAAGCTCGCGGCAAAACCGATAAACACCGCCATGAGCACACCCGTCATAGCGCCGCCCATCCAGCCCACCGCCGCGCGCCATTTGATCGCCAACGACAAGCCGATCGCAAACAGCAACGGCGGAACCGGTCCGAACGGCATGCGGTCAGGGTGCATTTGTTCGGCCGACAACCCGACCAGCGCTTGATATTGTTCCGGCGTGATCAGCACCGCGAAGATTGCGAACTCGATCAGATAAATCGCAATCGCGGCGACAATGATCGCCAGCACATTATGGCCCATTACACGCATAGCGTTGCCTCCCGCTTTGGAGGCAAGCTTATACTGGTTCGCGCATTTGCACGCGAAAAACGACGATCTGCTTACCGAATGAAGCGCGCCTTACGCGCGGCAATCGATCGCCCAGATATCCCAGGTCGGGTGATCGACGGCGTTGAGGCCAGGGCTCGACGCAAACAGCCAGCCGTGGAAGATTTCCTGGCGCGTCGCTTCTTCGCCTTCGCGCGCTGGCGGATTGTCGAACACTTCGACATAGATGCGCACTTCCGGCGTCTCTTCCGGCGCGCTCTTGGTGCAAGAGCGTGCGATCACTTCGAGCGAACCGACGCGCTCGGCGCGCCCAATCGTCAGCGTGTAATCGCGCGCATGGCCGGTGATCTTGTCGAGCCCGCGAATGACAGCGCGCTGTGCGTGCGCGGGGCCCACGGCGGCGGCAAAAAACACAAGTGCTGCGACAAGCGTGCGGATCATGGCGTGGGCGCTTCTTCCTGAGTTTCGCTTTGCCCAGAACCTTGCGCAAAGCTCGCAAGCACCGTGAGCAGATCGACCGAACCTTGCGTGTTCGGAATCTCGCCGCCAGCCGGCAGCGCATCAAAGCCAGCCGGCTCGATCGCAACGTAACCGCCGCCAAGCAAGCCATCGGTGGCGATGCGCGCAGTGCTATCATCAAGCACTTGTATGTTGCCCTCGATCGAAAGCGTCAGGCGCGCATCATAGGTATCGGGATCAAGCCCAACCGCGCGCACCACGCCGACTTTCACACCGGACACGCGCACATCAGAGCCAACGCCAACGCCATCGACGCGCTGAAACCGCGCCGTCAATTCATAGCCGTTCGCGCCGCTCGTCGCGCCAGCTTGCGAAGCCGCGAAAACAAAAAAGCCAATCGCGACAAACGCCACGATCGCGCCGACAATGGTTTCACCCCAGCGCTCGAAAGTGTTCATGGGCGCGTGTCCTCACTCTCAGGGGTCCACGCTTCGTAATCGGCGCTCGACGCTTGGCGCTCACCGCCGCGCGCGATCGAGCCCTTCGGGCGATACGCGAACACGCTGCCGGTGAGGTTTGGCTGGTGCGGCAATTCCCATTTCTGGCGCTTCAACGGCTGCACCGTCGGCGGTTCCTCGAATGTGTGATGCATCCAGCCATGCCAGTCCGGCGACACGCGCGAGGCTTCGGCCAGGCCGTTGTAAATGACGTAGCGGCGCTTGCGGCCCTCGATGCTCGCCCGGCGCTCCTCGAAATAGCGATTGCCTTGCTCGTCCTCGCCCACGAACGCTCCGCGGCGGCCGATATCGAGCAAAGCTCCGATCGTGGCGCCGTTCCACCAGGTGAAGATGCGCTTAAGCATGGGCTGAAATGAGACTCCTCCGCGCCAGCATTGCGGCCCTGGTACGCGCCGGGCGCAATATGGCGAAGCGTCCGCACGGCGTCCAGTGCGGGTGCGAAACAATATCTTGGGATAATCCCAGGTCGTTCCATACTAGATATTGATCCGAAGCGCTTCGCAAGCGTATGTTCCGGGCCCATAGGAGACTCTCCATGGCTCAGGACTTCGATCAGGATTCGCGCCCCGCCGCGCAAGCGCCCGCGCAATGGTCCGAAACCATGGTGCAAGCCGCCCTGGAGGCGGGCATCGCCATCGACACGCCCGCTGGCCCCAGCATCACCAAGGCGCTCGCCCGCGCCACTGCCCGGCTCGGCCTCTGGGCCGAGGACAAGACGCTCGCCGATCGCCTGAACGCCCTGCTCGCCGCAGGCCAAATCGCGCTCGATCCGCCGCTCATGCGCGCCGCGATGGCCGACGGCGCGGAGCTCGCGCTTTCCGCTGCACTGCTGCATTGGCCCAAGGACAAGCGCGAGGAACTCGCCGCGATCGCACGCGCGCAAACGCTGCTTGCCGCTGGCGCCAAAATCGGCATCGCGGGCAATCCCTCGCCGGCAGCGCTCGACGCACTCGACGCCGCCGCGCGCATGGCCGATCCCGAAGGTCGCGACGGCGCTTGCATCCTCGTGCGCGCTGATGGCGAGGCATCGCTAGCGCTTGTCGCCGACGAAGCTGCACGCATTCGCGCGAGCGCAGCGCTCGCCGCTGGCGCACGCGCGCTCGACACGGTGTTGGCCGATCTCGCCATCGAAGCTGTGCGCAATGGCTTGAACATCGAGAATGGCGGCGTACGCCGCAAAGCCGCCGCTGCGCGTCTCGCTGGCGCACCGGATGGCGATATTGTCGCCGCACTCTCCGGCGCCGTGGCGCGCGGCGCTTATAGCGCTGCCCTCGACGCCGGCGCCGATCCTGCGCGCCGCCGCGTGACGATTGCCGCAAGCGAACCCGGCGCACACACACTCACGGCATTCGGCGACAGCGCCATCGATCCGACAGGCGCGTTCGCGGCCTTGGATGAAACCAGCGTCATCGGCGCCAGCATCGCGCTCGCGCGCTTCCACGATTCAGACAAGAACTTCGACATCGCGAGCTTCGAAGCCGCGATCCGTACGCTCGTACAAACGCTCGATGCAGCCCACGGCGCACATGGCGCACCGCGCCGTCCGATCCTCATCCGCCTTGAAGGCCTCGCCGCGCTGCTGATGCGCGCTGGCCTTGCCTACGACAGCGATGCGGGCCGTACGCTCGCAGCATCCATCGCCGCACTCGCGCACGCTAACGCCATTTCCGAGAGCGCAGCCCTCGCCGACGCGAAGCAAGCCTATCCAGAATGGAGCAAATCGAAGCGCGCCGAAGAAGCGGCCGTCAAAGCCGCGCGCGACGCCGCCGCGTCACTTAAAGGCGCCATAGCCGCGCGTGCGCAGACGATCTATCGCGGCCTGCCCGGCGCGAAGAACACAGGCCTGCGCGTTGCCGTTTCCTTGGCGTTTGCGCGCGACATTGGCAGCGCGCGCCGCTTGGGCGCCTCGGCTATTGGCGCAGCGCCAGCGGCCGGTGTCGCAGGCTTCGGCCAACGCGACGACGGCCGCTTTGGTCGCATCTTGAGCGACGACGCGCGCGCCGGCCTCGCCACGCTTGGCTACAATGCCGACGAGATCAACGCGCTCACGCTCTATGTCGAAGGCCGCCGCACACTGCGCGGCGCCCCGGGCGTAAATCTCGAACGGCTCGAACAGCTCGGCCTCACCGAACCCGCGCTCGAAGCGATCGAGGAAGCCGCCACCGACGCGTTCAATCTGCGCGCCGCCGTGCATCCGCTCGTGATCGGGCCTGAACTTTGCGAAGAGGTGCTGAAGCTTCCCCGGACGTCGCCGCCGGCAAGCGTGGCGATCTCCTGAAGACGCTTGGCTTCAGCGAAGACGATATCGCCGCGGCGGAAGCCTTCTGCATGGGCGCAGGCGATTTCAAAGGCGCGCCGATCCTCGCCGACGCACACGCCGCGATCTTCGCCAGCGACCGTGACATCGCTCCGGAAGCGCGCATCGCAATGGCGTCCGCCACAGCGCCGTACGCGCGCGCAGCACTGGACATCGCACTCAGCGAAGCCAGCAACGAACGCCGCGCCGAATTGCTGCAAGCCGCCCACGCGGCTGGCGTTGCGCTCATCAATATCCGCGCCGAAGCGCCGCCGATCACGCTGACGCTGCCAGCTCTGGAAGAAGATGTCGCGCCGCCGCTAGCGCCGTCGGCGGCTTCGCCTGCGACCACGCAAACCATCGCCGTGCCTTCGCCGGCGATCGCCACCAACCAAACGCCCGCCTTCCAAGGCCGACGCCGTCTGCCGGAACGTCGCAAGGGCTACATCCAAAAATCGATGGTCGGCGGCCACAAAGTCTATCTGCACACCGGCGAATATGACGACGGCGAGCTCGGCGAGATATTCATCGATCTGCACAAGGAAGGCGCGTCCTTCCGCTCGCTGATGAACAATTTCGCGATCTCGATTTCGATCGGCCTGCAATATGGCGTGCCGCTCGAAGAATATGTCGACGCGTTCCTGTTCACGCGCTTCGAACCGGCCGGCGAAGTGCGCGGCAACGACACCATCCGTCACGCCACCTCGATCCTCGATTACATCTTCCGCGAACTCGCTGTGTCCTATATCGGCCGCGCTGATCTCGCTCAAGTCGATCCGTTCGAAGCGCGCGGCGATGGCCTCTCCAAGCACGCGCAAGACGCCGAGAGCGCAGCACGCCTCATCTCGCGCGGCTTCGCCCGCGGCGCCTCACCCGACAATCTGGTGATGCTGCGCCCACGCGCCACCGAGACACGCGATCGCCGCGACGAGAAACCCGCCGCCGCGCCCGCGCGCCCGGCAGCCACCGGCTATCGCAACGAACCTTGCGCCGCCTGCGGCCACTTCACCGTCGAACAATCCGGAAAATGCGCCGCCTGCGGCGCGACGGGCGAAGCCAGCGGCGGCTAACGCGTCCGCGCGCTTAGTACGAGATATACATATACCATAGCACCAGAAGAACGATGCGCGGGGCGAAGGCCGAACCGCTCAACGTCGCCAGCGCAATCGCCAACGCTGCGCCCCCACGCCAGTGGCCGCTGTCACGCCAAAATTCTCCAGCGTCGGCGCCCGCAGCAAAGCCGGCGCATTCAGCACCAACGCCCAGAGCGTTCCGGCAGCCACGAATGCGACGCGGCGCGCCATTGGCGCGAACGCCGCCACTTTCGTCAGCGCCACCAAGCCACGTGCTTCGCTGCGTCCCGCATGCGCGCTGAACGCAAACGCCAACAGCAAGAGCGCACCTGCATTGCCGCGCTCGTTCACCAACGCCGCCATCGCCATGGCCGCGATCGCCAGCACCGCAAACACGCGGCCCGCGCCGATCAGACGAAACTCGGCCGCGACCAGCCCCAGCGCATCCGCAAACGCACGCGGCGCAGGCGGTGCATACGCCTCCACACGCGGAGGCGGCCCAGCGTTCAGCAACGCACCCAAACGCCCGCCCAAAGCACCGCGCTTGCGCGGCCGATGCGGCGCATAGATCAAGCCCGCGACGGCGACGAGCGCCAACGCAATCCCCGCCCAAGCCAAGCGCGATAGCAAATAGCCGTCGGAGAAAAGCCCCGCGAACACATCGAGCGCAACGAAGCCTGGCTCGACCTCAATGCCGCCAATGCTGAAACTGTCCGAGCCCGCCGGCGCGCCGGCAGTCAGCGGCCGCACGAATCCGGCAAAATCATACATATTGTTAGCGAAGCTGGGCGATGCACCTTCGGTGATCGCCGGCATCGCGATCGATGTGATCCACAGCACGAAGAACAGAAAATCACCGAAGCCGCTGCGCGTTAGAGGTCGTGCATCAAACAAGATGCGCAAGGCCGCCAAGCCGAGCAGCGCGGGCGCGGCCACAACCCAAAGCGCAAATGCAATATGCGCGAGATTGATTTCATGCAGCGGCAGGATCAGCCAGGCCAGGAAAAATCCAGAAAGAGTCAACACTGCGAGCATCGCCAGCATGACGGCGGCGTCGGCGCCAAATCGGCCAAACGCGATGGCCAGCCGCGAGCCAACGCTCACTTCCTCAATCTGCCAAGGCTGACGGCGCGTTGTGTTCGAGCGCAGATAAAGCCAGCCCACCGGCAGCATCAGCGTCGCAATCACGATGCCGAGCGAAACACCCAGAAACGGCGACGTCATCTCCGGGAGCTGCGACCCGATGGCGATGCGCACGCCCATCGCATCCGGCCCAATCGGGATCATGTATCGGGCCGCGATCGGCGCTGTGAGCAAGATGAGCCAAAGCCCCAAACTGCGCCGATACCGCGCCAGCGACGTACCCAGCGACGATGCGGCGATCAAAGCGGCGCTCATGCCGCCAACGCGCCAGCTTGCGCTGGACTCACGCGCCCACCTTCCACCCGCAAAACGCTCACGGCATGCGGCGCGAGTTCATCAGCTAAGTGCGTCGTCATCACCACGATGGCCTCACGCGCACGCTCCAAAATCAGCGCCCCCAACTTGCGCGCGGTCTCGCCATCCAGCTCGGCCGTTGGTTCGTCGAGCGCCAGCAAGCGCGGTGCGCCGAGCAAGGCTTGCGCGAAGATCAAGCGACGCCGCATGCCGCCGGAAAAACTAGCGATCCGGTTGTTGATGTCGGCGTGCAGCCCGATCGCGTCCGTGATCGCGCCGAATTGTTTGTCCGCCGCGCCAAGATCGAGCCCCTTCAGCGCAGCGACATGCAGCGCGAACTCCCGCGCAGTCAGATCTTCCGGCAAATCCACAGCCTGCGGCGCATAGCCCAAGGTGCGTCGCAACGCGCTCTGCGCACCCGCCTTGCCGGCCCATTTGATCACACCGCCGTTTGGCTTCTCGGCTGTCGCGATTAGACGCAGCAATGTCGATTTGCCCGCGCCACTCGGGCCGATGAGAAGATTGAGCCCAGGCTGGAAGCTGACCGATACGTCTTCAAGCACACGCTTGCGCCCATAGCGCTTCGTGACCTTTTCCAATTCCAGCACGACCGCCCCTTGCCACTTACTCGTCGGCAAAAGGATGCCTTCACGCGGGCGCTTGGATGCAGCTTCGCTCGCGGCGCGAATACTTCTTACGGAACCGGAACATCCACATTGCCCACAGGTTAGACTGTGACGGGTTCATTGAAACAATAAGTAACAATCCTCGCTTACCCAGTTTTCACTGGCGCGAACACTTGAGTGGACCTATCGCCGTCCACGTGTTGACACATTTTCGCCTCCTCGCGATCGCGGGCGCCACGCTGGCCGTGGCATATGGCGGCCAGGCGCTCGCGTTCTGGCCGTTCGGCGGCACAACACGCATCGCGCTTTCACCGGCTTATGGCGGGGTGTGCGAGGATTGCGATCTCTCCGGGCGCATTCTCGCTGGGGCGAAGATGTCGAACTCGGTGTTCAACCGCTCAAACTTTACGCGCAGCGTGATGAGACGCGCCGATGGGACGGAGTCCGAATTCATCGAAGCGAACTTCACCGACGCCGATTTGAGTTACATGACGTTCGCCAGCGCCGACCTGACGGATGCGATCTTCATGCGCGCGCGTATTCACGGCGCTGATCTCGCCGAAGCCCACGGCCTCACCCAAGCCCAACTCAACCAGGCTTGCGGTGACACGCACACGCGCACGCCGCAGGGGCTGCGCGTGCGAATATGCGATTAGCTGCGGCGTAATCTAAACTGCACGATCTGCAGAACGTTTGCCTCTAGGCGACAATCCGACGCCGATCCTGGCGCTGGTGCGGCGCGCCATTGCCCGGCCACACGACTAACCTCGTCGGCAAATTGCTGAGAGCCGGCCCGCGCCGCAATCTGATGCGACAGAACTTCGCCGTTCGGTCCGATCCGCAGATACACAGCGACAGCGGCGACCTCGTCATTATCCACATATTCAAGCTCAGGGATGGCTCGAATACGCACCATGCATCTCGGCTTCGCCAACAAATTCACCGGCCCGATTTCGCTCAGCCCGTCGCCATCACCCTGCGCCTCTTGCGGTCGGGCCGGGATTTCCATCTCATCAATCGCGAGCTTCGCCTCCAGTGCGCCAAACCAAACCCGCGCCTCCGCAAAAGCTTGTTGTGCAAGCGTCAGTTCACGGCTTGGCGCCTCAAGACGCGAAAGCGGATAGAGCACTGTTGCCGCTTGCGCCAAAAGCGCGTGCGCCTCTTGAGCCTCCTCCTCACCGATGCGCGCTCTCCGGCGCCGATCCAACTGCTCTGTAATGATTGCGACCGCTTCATTTACGCGCGCGCGGCCAAGCCCATAACGCTCGCCAAGCGGCGAGCCCGCCGGTCGCGCACCGGCAATGCTCCAACCCTGGCGCGCCATTTCCCAATTTTCTTGCGTAAATCCCCAAGCGCCGAGTTGTGAGCCAGCGAGATAGACGTCCGTATCGTTCAGCATCTCTGCGCTGGGCGCGTTAAGCAATCCATGCAGCGTTTGCGCCGCACGTCGCCCATCACCAGACTCTCCGTCAAGCGCCAGTGCCGCACGCGCAGAGATTAGCTCAGCCAGAGGCTCATTCACGCCCGTCGCGCCCGCACGACCAAGGACCAACGCACGCTCCGAGGCCGCTCTTGCAGCGCCATACTCGCGCGCCATCAACCTCACAATGGCCAGATTGAGCGACAGCACCGCAGTGCGTCCGCCATCGCCGTCGCGCGCTTCCGATGCGGCCAACGCGGCTTGCGCTTCCCGCGCCGCAGTCGGGATATCACCCTGCTGAAGCGCCGCTTCGTACGCGCGATAATGCTGCATCACCGCGCTTTGTTGCGCGTGCGCTTGCGGCGCCAACATCGCGATGGCGGCGATTGCGAATAAAAACCGGATCACGCGCATCTTTACTTCCCTGAGGTTGAGCCTAGGCGAAGGGTCGTGTTCCTGCAATCGTACGCTGGAGCCTCAACCCTTCGCCGGTTCGACGATGCGGATGTGCAGCTCTTTCAGTTGCTTTGGCGTCACTTCGCCGGGTGCGTTCATCATCAAATCTTGCGCTTGCTGATTGAACGGGAAGACGATGACTTCGCGAATGTTCTCGACGCCCGCGAGCAGCATAACGATGCGATCCACGCCCGGCGCCGAACCACCGTGCGGCGGCGCGCCAAAGCGGAACGCGTTCAGCATGCCGCCAAATTTCTCTTCGACCACGCTCTGCGGATAGCCCGCGAGTTCGAACGCCTTGATCATGATTTCAGGCTTGTGGTTCCGGATCGCGCCCGAGCTTAACTCAACGCCGTTGCAGACGATGTCGTATTGGAACGCGGTGATGTTCTCGATTGTGTCGCGATCATTGATATCGAGCGCGAGGAATTTCTCGTGGTCGAAATTCGGCATCGAGAACGGGTTGTGGGAGAAGTCGATCCGCTTCTCTTCTTCGCTCCACTCGTACATCGGGAAATCGACGATCCAGCAGAATTTAAACTGATCCTTGTCGGCCAGGTTCAATTCATCGGCGACCTTATTCCGTGCGAGACCAGCGAATTTGTAGAAGCTCGCAGGCGAGCCTGCGACGAAGAACGCTGCATCGCCCACCTTGAGGCCAAGCTGTTCGCGAATGGAATTGGCCTTTTCCGCGCCGATGTTCTTGGCGATCGGACCTGCGCCGCCTTCTTCGCCCTCGCGCCAGAAAATGTAGCCAAGGCCGGGCTGGCCTTCGCTTTGCGCCCACGAATTCATCTTATCGCAGAACGCGCGCGAGCCGCCGTTCGGCGCGGGCACGGCCCACACCGCCGTCTTCGGCTTTTCAAGAATGCGCGCGAACACGCCAAAACCACCGCCGCGGAAATGTTCGCTGACGTCTTGCAGGATCAACGGATTGCGCAAATCCGGCTTGTCCGAGCCATACTTCGAAATCGATTCCGCGTACGGAATGCGCGGGAATTCGTTGGCCGGCGTCACGCGCTTGCCATTGCCGAATTCCTCGAACACGCCGGCCAGCACCGGGCCGATAGCGTTGAACACGTCTTCTTGCGTGACAAAGCTCATCTCGAAATCGAGTTGATAGAATTCGCCCGGGCTGCGGTCGGCACGCGCGTCCTCGTCGCGGAAACACGGCGCGATTTGGAAATATTTGTCGAAGCCCGCCACCATCAGCAATTGCTTGAATTGCTGCGGCGCTTGCGGCAGCGCGTAGAACTTGCCCGGATGCAAACGTGACGGCACCAGAAAGTCGCGCGCGCCCTCCGGCGACGACGCCGTCAAGATCGGCGTTTGAAACTCGGTGAAGCCCTGATCGATCATGCGGCGACGCAGTGAGGCGATCACCTGGCTGCGCAACAGGATCGACTTGTGCAGCTTCTCACGGCGCAGATCGAGGAAGCGATACTTGAGGCGGATGTCTTCGGGATATTCCTGCTCGCCAAACACCGGCAGCGGCAGCTCTTCGGCCGCGCCCAGCACTTCCAGTGCGGCCGCCTGCACTTCAACGCCGCCCGTCCCCAGGTTCGCGTTCACGGTTTCGGCCGTGCGCTCCACCACTTTGCCGTCGATGCGGATCACGCTCTCCGCGCGCAGCCGCTCAGCCGCCGCAAACGCACCGCTCGACGGCGCGATCACGATCTGGGTCAGTCCGTAATTGTCGCGCAAATCGATGAACAGCAGCCCGCCGTGGTCGCGCTTGCGATGGACCCACCC
This sequence comes from Hyphomonadaceae bacterium JAD_PAG50586_4, assembly GCA_023242925.1. Taxonomy (GTDB): domain Bacteria; phylum Pseudomonadota; class Alphaproteobacteria; order Caulobacterales; family Aquidulcibacteraceae; genus Vitreimonas. The sequence continues at coordinate 2,453,301 of CP096134.1, forward strand.
GGCCAGGCGCACATCCTTGCCCGCGTCAGACGGGCGAAGGGCGCCGCAAGTGTGGGTACGGTAGGCGTGCATGTAGGGCTCCGGAGAGTCGAAATCGGCTGGAATTTGCGCGGACAGGCGCATGGGGCCGCCTAGCTTGTCAAGGCAGGCGCCCCCAGGGCAGATCAGCGCTGCGCTAGCGCAACGCCCCCGAAACGGCAAATACCTGTTCCAATTCGCCTTTTCGAACGTGAATGGATCGTGTGCGCAGAGGCTAAACCGCCCATAAAACCCGCCCAGCACTTGACCCCGCCTTCGGCGCACCCCAACCACCCTCTCAATGCTCGTCATCACCAAAACCGCTGAGCTGGACGCTGTGTGCCGCGAGATCGCGACGCAGCCCTTCGTCGCGGTCGACACCGAATTCATGCGCGAGACGACGTACTGGCCGAAGCTCTGCCTGATCCAGGCGGCGGCCCCCGGCGTCGAGGCCGTGATCGATCCGCTGGCCGAAGGGCTCGACTTGAAGCCGTTCTTCGAAATCATGGCCAATGAGGCCGTGCTCAAGGTCTTCCACGCCGCCCGCCAAGACCTCGAAATCTTTCTGAACCTCAGCGGCGCGCTGCCGAAGCCGTTGTTCGACACCCAGATTGCGGCCATGGCCTGCGGCTATGGCGACACCGTCGCGTACGATGCGTTGGTGCAGCAGGTGTTGAAGCGCCGTTTGGACAAATCCTCGCGCTTCACCGATTGGAGCCGCCGCCCGCTGTCGGAAAACCAGCTCACCTACGCGCTCGCCGACGTCACACATCTGCGCGATGTCTATCCGCGCATGCACGAGAAGCTGTCGGACGAAAACCGGCTACATTGGCTCGACGAAGAGCACGCCAATCTCTCGAACCCGGCCATCTACGACACCACGCCGGAAAACGCCTGGGAGCGCCTGAAGTTGCGCAAGACGACTGCGGATTACGTGCTAGGCCTGCAAGTCGCGGCCGGTTGGCGCGAACGCCAGGCACAACAACGCGACGTGCCGCGCGGCCGCATCGTCAAGGACGAGGCGCTCTACGAAATCGCCGAAAATCGCCCGAGGAACGCCGCTGACTTCGATCGCATGCGCGCGGTGCCGCGCGGGTTCGGCAATTCGCGCGCAGCCCAGGATCTGATCCACGCGCTCGACCGCGCCTTCGCCGATCCCGATCGCCCGGTTTACAAGCACACGCGTCCGCCGCCGCTGCCGTCCAGCGTTGGCCCGACCGTTGAGCTGCTCAAAGTGCTGTTGCGCTACGAAGCCGATGAAAACGGCGTCGCGCCACGCTTGATCGCTTCGGCCTCGGACGTCGAGGCGATCGCGGCCAATGACGAGGCGGATGTCGGCGCGTTACGCGGCTGGCGGCGCGAAGTGTTCGGTGAACGCGCGCTGGCGCTCAAGCACGGCAAACTCGCGCTCAAACTCAAGAACGGCAAAGTGGCGGTCGAGGACAACTAGTCTCCAGAGCGCCTGCGCCATCGCCGGCATCCACCACAAAGCGAAACGGCGCCCAGCTTCCGCTGGACGCCGCTCCGCTTAACCTTGGCTCACGCCACGCTTAGAACGCGTAGCGGCCGATCAGCTGGAACACGGGACCGGAGGTTTCCGTTTCCAGTTCGTATTCGTCGTCGATGGACTGCGCCGCCTGACTGTCGAAATAGACGTACTTCTCGAACTCTTCGTCCTTGGATTCGTCCAGCAGGTTCGATCCCGTGAGGCGAAGCACGAAGCGCTCGGTGAAGCGGTGCTCGACGAAGGCTTCGAGGTTCGCGCCATAGGAGGTGACGATCTCTTCCCCCACGACGCGTCCGAAGGCGTCGCCCTGTTGGCTGTAGGTGACGCCGAAAGAGCTGCGCCATGTCGGCAAGTCTTGGATGAAGCCGACATTGAGCACCGACTCGGCTTGACTGTTAAAACGGCGCGAGCCGAAATCATCATCAACAGAGCTGTCGAGCCAGCTATAGTTCAAGAACACGCCGGTGTTCTCCATGCCGATAAATGTCAACGGCGCGGAGAGGTCGAATTCCACGCCCCAGACTTCGCCGTCGCCGGTGTTGCGCGCGGAATAGAGGAAGGCGTCGTCGATTCCATTGTTGAGGATGCCATCGCCGTCTTCGCTGCCGATTAGGCCGGTGTTGAAGATTTCGATCAGGTCCGAAACGTCGCGATAGAAGAAATTGAGGCCTATAACGCCGGTGCGGCCGAGCCGGCGCTCGTAACCCACATCGAGGCCCCATGCGGTTTCCGGATTAAGATCTGGATTGCCGATGAAATCGTTGTCGCCCAGTTGGGTCTCCAACAGGGCCGGCGACAGAAAGTTGAAGCTGGGGTTACGGATGGTGCGCGCGATCGAGAATGACAGGCGATCGTTCTCGGTGACGTCCAAGCGCAAATGCGCCGACGGCAGCCAGGTCGTGTAGTCATTCTCCGTTGTTGTCGCTGTAGTGCGATCCTCGATTTCGACATCGGTGGTTTCGTAGCGAAGTCCCGCTTCCCAGCTCCAGGCCCCGACGCTGCCGTTCAGTTGCGCGTACGGATCGAGGCGCGTGCGTTCGATGGTGTTGTCGCCGCCGGGATTGGCCGTGATCGTTGGCTCGGAGAAGACGACGCCGCCAGTGTACGGCAAGGTCGTATTGCTTGCGTCAAGCACAGCAGAGCCGGCTAGAATGTTATTGCGGAAGCGGCCCTCGCCCGCGAAGATGTCGCGTTCCTTCCGTTGATAGTCGAGGCCGAATTGGAGATCGGCGCCGCCGACTTCACGTTCGTGCGCAAGGCGCGCCGAGAACTCGTTGTCATCGACTTCATACGCTATAAGATCGCGCGTGAATCGGTCGGCTTCCGGGAAGACTACCGCGTCGCGCAGATACTCGATCTCGTTTTCGAACTCGTCTTCCTCGGTTTCGAAGTGCGCATAGCCGAGGCGTAGGCGGGTTTCACCGCCGGCCATCGGGAAGTTGTAGCGCCCGTTCAACGCGTAGCTGGTCTGGTTGATGTCTACGTCGTTGCTGTTGACGGTCAGGATGTTGGGATTGGCCACGACGCCCAGATCGTATTCAATGGAGTCTTCGTCCTCGTAGCGGTCGGTTTGAACGAGGAAACCTTCGAGCGTCAGTTCGCCGGGGCCGGCGTCGACAATGTAGCTGAAATTAGCCGAGTAGTCGGTACCGTCGCGGACGTCGGTTTGGATTTCGGTGTTGTCGAGCGTGCCGCCTAGCGCGGGATTATCGTCAAAGCGCTGGCTGAATTTGTCCTTCGCGTTGTGGCGGTCGATCATGTTGAAGCCGACCAAGACGCGCCCACCCAGAGCCTCGCCACCCCACACCGCGCCGAGCACCTCGCCCCAGCGACTGTCATTTTCGAAGTGGAGGACGCCGGCACGGACATAGCCGCCGTCAAGCGAGTACGAGTCACGCAACACAATGTTGACCGCGCCTGCGAGCGCATCCCCAGAGCGATTGGCTGACTGGCTGCGAACGATCTCGACGCGCTCGATCAATTCGGCGGGGATGCGATCGACGAAGAAGGCGCCGTCAGCGCCATTGCCGAAGGCGCCGGAATCCGCGCCGGAGCCCGGCACTTGCTCGCCGTTGATCAGAATTTGCGTGTAGGCCGGATCGAGGCCGCGCAGACGCACGCCATCGCTTTCGTTAATGTCGGACAGGAACGCTACGCTGGGCGTGCGGCGCAGTGCGTCGCCGACCGTGAGCGGTTCGAAGCGCTGGAAGTAGTCGAGGCCGTACTCGAGAACCGGCGGCGTGGCTTCGGCGCGATTGCGGTAGATGATCTCGCCTTGGATGACGAGGTCCTCGGCAGTGGTAACGTTGCGCTCGTCGCCGCTTGCCTCTTGCGCTTGCGCCTGCGCGGCCGCGCCCAACACCATCGCCGCGCTTAATAGCGCGGCCTTCGACATACGAATTCGCATTTGCAGACACCCCCTCGGTTCGCCAATCCGGGGCGCGTGTAGGCAAGCTTGATGACAGTTCGGATTCGGTTCCGTGATGGAATTGTCAAACTTCGCAGCTGCGAAGTCTGCGATCTCAGACCTTCAGCGCCTGGGCGCAAAGCCCTTTAAAATCGTAATCCACAAAGGCCGCGCAATCGGGCCATTGCTTGGTTTCGAGCCAATATTGCGCCAGCCCCAAGCGCGCCGCGAGCGCAGGGAAGCGCTCGAATCGCCAAATAGGCGTACCGCCCGTGCTCACAAACAATTGCAACGGCGCCTGCGACCGCGCCATGCCGAAGCCTTTGTGATTGTCCGGCGTCAGGTCGCGCCCCGCGTCGAGCGCCGAATTGATCAGATCAAACGCCTGATCCGCGCATCCCGCACCCGCCGCCACCAGAACGGTCGATAACGGCAACGGCTCATCGCTCTGCGCCAGCATATCCAGCACACGCGCACACGCCTGGCGCCGCTCAGCATCGCTCAAGCGCAGCATCGCCGCATAATTGCGCAGCACGCCGACATCATGCTCCGTCACGCCCCAGCGCGGCGGCACGCCGGGCACGGCCAGCTCTTCTGCTTCATCGGGGCGCTTGGCGACACACAACGTCGACCACATCAGATACCAAATGAACGGCGAATCCGGCCAACGCCGCCAAGCCGCCGTGATGATCTCATGCGCTGTCTGCACCTCGCCGCGCGCGGTCGCCAAACTCGCGCGCACACCTTCAACGGCGGGCCCCAGCGGATCGAGCAAGCTTGCCGTTTCCAGCGCCTTTGCTGCATCCTTTAACCGCCCGACGCCATAAAGCCACGCCGCGCGCGCCACATGCAGCGACGCATCGTTCGGCGTGCGCTTCAGCGCCTCGTTCACCAAGCGAAGCTTTTCACCATGCTCCGCGAACGCGGGCTTCAGCAGCGAGAGCGCCGTCAGCGCTTGCGCACATTCCGGATCAAGCGCCAGCGCCCGATGCGCCGCCTCCAGCGCCGCGTCATGTTCTAGCGAGCCAATCGCGTCACGATCGCGCGGCAACAACAACGCCCGCACGCTCGCCAGCGTGGCCCAACCCACCGCAAAATCCGGCGCCAGCGCCACGCAGCGCTCCAGCAACACCGAGGCCTGGTCTTCCTCGACATCACTCATCAGCAACCAGATCTGGCGCGCACGCAGATAAAGTTCATACGCCGCCGGATCGATCGGATGCGCACGCTCCACTTGCGTCAGCGACCGGCGCAGCGACGCGGCGACACGCCCGGCGATGTCATCCTCCAACGCAAAGGCATCGCTGCGATCGCCCTCATAGCGCTCGCTCCAGAGCACCATGTCCGTGCTCGCATCGATCAGCTGTACGCTCGCGCGCAAACGCTGCCCGCTGCAGCGCACCGCGCCATCCAACACGTGCGACGCCTTCAGCGCCCGCGCCGCATCCGTCTTGCGATCGCCGCGAAATTGGAATGCGGAGGTGCGGCCAATCACTTTCACGCTCGATTGCCGCAATAGCGTCAGTATGATTTCATCAGCGACGCCATCGGAGAAATACTCCATCTCCGGCTCGTCGCTCTCATTGTCGAACGGCAGCACCGCGAGCACCGGCTCGGCCTTACGCGTGCGCGGTTTGGCGGAGGCGACAGGTTCGAGCGAGAAAATCTCAATCGTCTCGGCCATTTTATCGAGATGCACTGCGCCAGCCGGATGCAGGCGCTGCGCCAGCTTGCCCCGCACCGCGCGGCGCACATCCATCGACACGATCGTGGCGCCCGGCTGCGCCACCTGCTGCAAGCGCGCCGCCACGTTGACGCTATGCCCGAGCAAATCGCCCGTCTGCGTCACCAGCACATCGCCGATGTGCACGCCCACGCGCACGCTGCCGCGCTCGACATTGCTCCACAGCAGCTCTGCCGCGCCCAACGCGCCGGCGGCACTGCAGAACTCAAGCATGAAGCCGTCGCCGGCGGTGTTGAAGATGCGCCCGCCATGCACGAGCGCTGCGCCCTCCAGCGCACCGCGCAACGTGCTCACCATCGACGCGGCTTGCGCCTCGTCGATCTCGGTCATCGCCGAATAGCCGGCGATGTCGATCGACATGATCGCCGCCAGCTTTCTGGGTCCGAGTTCCTCGCTCACGCCGCCAGTATGGACCCGGCGTATATCCGCCCGCCAGCGCGGACTTATCCCAAGCGATCAGGACTCGCTCGGTTCGCCGGCCGGCTCTTGGAAATAGGGTTCCACTTTGCCCGAATACTTGATCGTGAGCTGCTTGCCCTTGCGATCCAGCGTCTTGCCGACCGCCAGGCGCACCCAGCCCTCGGACACGCAATATTCCTCGACGTTCGTCTTCTCGTTACCGTTGAAGCGAATGCCGACGCCGCGCTCCAGGATGGCGGCGTCATGGTACGGACTGTCGGGATCGACCGCGAGGCGGTCAGGCGGGGTGTCACTCATACGATCTTCGTCTCCGATACCAAGCCGAGCGCGGCGGCGGCGTAATCCAGGCGCCGCTGCGCCGTCTCGGTGAAAAGGTGGGCTGCGCCCTTCTTCACCCGAAGCTGCAGCCTGCCGTCAACTACGCGCAGCTCAAAGTTGGCCAAAAGCGCCTCACTTCGCCCAGAAAGATCAGCGCCCAGCCGCAGCGCCGCCCCCAAGCCGGCCGCCGCGATTTGCTGTTCTTCGCTGAGCAACCGCAGGTAAGCGGCGGCGTGGCGCGGCGGGCCCTTGTCATAGCGGTGGTGGATGGCGGCCGCCAAAAACGCACGCTCGGCGTGACTGACCGCCGCCAAAGGCGCGCGCAGCACAAGGTCGAAGATCACCTCGACGCGCTGATCGGGATGCAAAGGCCCACCAATATCCGCCAAGCGCGCCGCCGCGCCCCGCAACGCGCTCTCGCGCCGCTCGGGGAAGACAGAGGTTTGCCCCTCAAACATGGGCTTGATCCATTGTTCAAGCGCCGCGCCAAACTTGCGCGTCCGCGACATGCGCCCCGCCAACGCTTCCGCCGTCGCCACCAGCGGATCTTCTTTCAGCGCCTCTTCACTCATGCGCTCGATCAGCACGCCTTCACGCAACCCGAACGCCGAGAGGATCACGCGATCGAACTGGCCTTCCAGCATCACGCGCTCAAGCACGACAGCCGCATAGGGCAACGTATCCGCGCGCTTGGCGGCTGCTTCTTCCAATTTCTCCAGCGAGCGCTTGCTCTGCTTGCGCACGACATCGACGACCTTGAGCACCTCACTGCGGCTCATCTCGTGCAAATGCAAAACCCCGAGCGGGTGGTTCGAGAGCGCAATATCGATGCGCCCCAGCGCCCGCCAAGCGCCGCCGACCGCATAGAAATTGCCGCGCGTTTTGCCGAGCACGCTCGATTTCTTGAGGCTCGCATTCACGAGCTTGGTGACGTCATCGTAGTCGAATTCCTTGCCCTCGATGAGACTGAGCGGACCCAGCGGAAACGTCTCGCCACGGCCAACGCCTTTGGGCCCGACCTCGATCAACTCCAGGCTCGCGCCGCCGAGATCGCCGACAACGCCTTTGGCGTCGGCCACACCAGCGCTCACGCCCAAAGCGGAGAGACGCGCTTCGTCGGCGCCGTCGAGAATGCGAAGTGCAATGCCTGTCTCCGCCTGCATACGCGCGGCGAACGCCTGCCCATCGCTTGCATCGCGCACGGCGGCCGTGCCCACCGCAAACACGCTGCGCACGCCGGCCGCTTCGATCAGCGTCGAGAACCGCTTCAGCGCCCGCATCGCCTGCTCGACGCCATCCTTCGAGAGCGCGCCAGTGCGCGAAAGATCGCGCCCCAAGCCCGCCATGACCTTTTCGTTCAAGATCGGCGTCATGGCGCGGCCGTCGATGCGATAGACCACCAGGCGCACCGAATTGGAGCCGACGTCGATGACCGCCGCCTCCTGGCCGTCGCGCAGCGCGGCCCGGCTCATTGTTCAAACGCCTTAGCTGGTGCGTGCGCCGATATGATCGAACGCAGCTGGCGCGTCGCCTTTGCCCGCACGACCGCGGCCCGAAAGGCTCGGGTTGCGCATGAAGTAATTGTGCGCACTGAACGGTTCGTCCGGAAGCTTCGTGACATCGACCCGCTTAAATCCCCCATCCTGGTTCATATACCAGGATTGCGCCTCGTCATTGAGGTTCGCCACCATGATCTGGTCGAGTACTTGCTGGTGAACGGTGGGGTTTTCAACCGGACACATGACCTCAACCCTGCGTTCGAGGTTCCGCGGCATCCAATCGGCAGAGGTAATAAAGACTTTGGCATTCGGATTCGGCAGTTTCGCTCCATTGCCGAAACAGACAATGCGCGCATGCTCTAAGAAGCGACCCACGATCGATTTGACGCGGATGTTCTCCGACATGCCCGGCACACCCGGCCGCAAGCAGCAGATACCGCGCACCACAAGTTCGATCTTCACGCCCTCGTTCGACGCCCGATAGAGCGCGTCAATGATCTCTGGATGCACCAGCGCATTGAGCTTGGCCCAAATCGCGCCATCGCGGCCTGCGCGCACATGCGCGATCTCATCCTCTATCAGCTGCAACAGCGTCGATTTGATCGACAGCGGCGACATCGCGATCTTTTCCAGCTGTGCGGGGCGCGCATAGCCGGTGACGAAATTGAACAGACGCCCTGCATCACGGCCTAACGCAGGATCGCAAGTGAACAGCGAAAGGTCGGTATAAACCTTCGCCGTGATCGGGTGATAATTTCCGGTGCCGAAGTGGGTGTAGGTGCGCAGGCCATCGGCCTCGCGGCGCACCACCAAACTCACCTTCGCGTGCGTCTTGTAATCGATAAAGCCATAGACCACCGAGCAACCCGCGCGCTCTAACGTCTGCGCCAATTTCAGGTTCGCTTCTTCGTCGAACCGCGCTTTGATCTCGATCAGCGCTGTGACGTTCTTGCCCGCTTCCGCCGCCGCGACGAGTGCGGCCACGATCGGCGAGTCCTTCGAGGTCCGATAAAGCGTCTGCTTGATCGCCACCACGGCTGGATCGGCGGCTGCCTGGCGCACGAATTGCACCACCGAGTCAAACGACTCGAATGGGTGGTGGACCAGCATGTCCTTGGCCCGGATCGCGGCGAAGCAATCACCGCCGAAATCCTTGATCCGCTCCGGAAAGCGCGGCTCGTAGCGCGGGAATTTCAGCTCCGGGCGCTCTTCGCCGACCAATGCGGAAAGCGCCGTCAAACCCAGCATGCCCTCAACGACGATGACGTCGCGCGCGTCGGCTTCAATCTCATGAATGATGAAGGCGCGCAAATCTTCCGGCATGCGCGCTTCGATTTTCAGGCGCACGATATCGCCCAGGCGGCGCTCTTTCAGGCGCGCCTCGAACTCGCGCACGAGGTCTTCGGCTTCTTCCTGAATTTCGATGTCGCTATCGCGCACGACGCGGAAGCAACCCTGCGCCTCCACGCGATAATCAGGGAAGAGCTCATCCAGGAACAGCGTGATCGTGTCTTCAAGCGTGAGAAAGCGTCGCTGCACGCGTTCGCCCGGCGCAATCGCGGTCGGATGCGCCAGCGTGATGTCGATAAATCGCGTCACTTGGCTCGGCACAGGTATCAGTGCGTTCAGCGCACGGCCGTCGCCCTTGCGCTTCAGCTTCAGCGCGATTGCAAAGCCCAAATTCGCAATGAACGGAAACGGGTGCGCCGGATCGACGGCAAGCGGCGTCAGCAGCGGAAACACTTCCGTCATGAACAAGAGCTTGAGAAAGCTCCGCTCATCTTTCGTCAATTCTTCCGGATCGAGCACAGAGATGCCCGCGCCGCGCATCTCTGTGCGCAAGGCGGCCCAACGCGCTTGCTGGCGATCAATCAATTGCGTAGCGGCGGCGTGCACCCGTGCGAGCTGTTGGGTCGGCGTTGCGCCATCGAGGCTCAACACCGTGGCGCCCGCTTTGACTTGCTCATGCAAGCCGGCGACGCGAACCATGAAAAATTCATCGAGGTTCGAGGCGGATATTGACAGGAAGCGCAGGCGTTCCAGCAGCGGATGGTTCGGGTTCTCGGCCTCCTCCAGCACGCGCGTATTGAACGCGAGCCACGAAAGCTCACGATTGATGAAACGCTGCGGGCTTTCCTGCATCGGCGTATTCTTCGCCGGCGCGCGCGTCTTCTTGCGCGAGGACTTCGCCATTTGTTAACCGTCTCCGCCTTCACCCCAACCCGTACGCGCCTTTTCGTAAGCCTTCCGCGCCAATTTTAGGCTAACGGGTTTGGCTCCTTGTTCTAATTCCGCATCCAACGCGACAGCCCATAAACGGGCGGCCTCGAAGGTGCGCGGCAGGCGGCGCACGAGAAACCGGGCGGCATCGTCGCTCAATTGAATGAATTGTTCGCGACATATGCGGCGCAAAATGACGTCCATCAGCGCTTCATCGGGCTCGCCGAGCCGCGCCACCGGCAAAGCCGCCAGCCTGGACCGTAAATCAGGGATCGCGACCGGCCAGGTTCCGGGCGGGGTGGCGCCCACCAGAAGCACTGCGCCGCCCCGCGTTTTGGCCAAATCCAGCACCCGCCAAAGCATGGCCTCGTCCCGCGTCAGATCCGGGTCGTCAATCAACAGCCGGCCCTCGGCCTCCTGAAAAACCGCCGCCCCGGCGTCCGGGGTGAGGATGGGCGCGATTTGGCGCGCGCCCGCTTCCAACGCCCAGGCGAGGGCGAGGTGGGTCTTACCGGAACCTTTAGGCCCAACCAGCGCCAGCGCGCCGCCCGGCCACTCGCGCCAGCCCGTCAGCAGACGGGCGGCGTCGCGATTGGCTTCGGCCACCACCAAAGTTTCAGGGGCGCGCTCGCCCATCCGAAACTCAAACAGGCGGGGCTGCGCGCTCATCTATCTCCCGGCGACGCGCAGTATTTGGCCGTCGGCCGTGTTCTCCAAGCGCACACCACGACGGTTCAGCTCCGCCGCCAATTGCGATTGGTCGCCCGCAAACGTGAACGACACCAACGCGCCCTGACGGCCCACCGCTTCAATGCGGATTTCCGAAATCAAAGTCTGCGCCGAAGCTTCGAGCGCATCCTTGATCTGCTCCCATTGCGCTTGGTTGCTGTAGAGCGCCGACGCCGCGATGCGCGAGCGCTGACCGCCGCCCGTTGCAACACGCGCTTTCCAATCATTCTGCAGCCGCGTGCTGGCTTGCTCCGCCAATGACGCCAACGCCGTACGCAGAGCGCCGGCATCCGAGCCATTCACCCGCGCCGTGACATCGCCGCGCTCGCGGCGCGCGTTCGCATCCACTTCCACCAGCGACGCAGTCGCCGTCGAACCCTGCACGCGCAGCGTGGCGTAGAGCACCGAGGTTGAGCCGGCCGAGCGCGCAAAGGGTGCAGCCGCATCCCAAGCCGGTGCGCCCTGCAAACCTTCCGGCGCCACGTTCAGCGGCACCAATTCGGAGCTAAAGCCGCCCTGGCCCCAAACCTCGCGCCAGATCGCCGACGTCTCTTCAATCGAGCCCGACGACGTGATCGGCGCCACCAGCACCGGCGCCGTGCGCGTATCCACAATTGTCAAATTGTTCTGGCGCAGCAACGTCCGTACGCCGGTCGGATCGAACCGCACTGTCAGCCGGCCGATATAGCGGCTGCCCGAGCGGCGCTCTTCCTCGACATCCACGCTCAGCACCAAGCTTTCGATCGCGCTCGCGTCCAGCTGCGGCAACGCACGGGCCGCGACCTCTGACGGAACCGTTAGCCGGCGCACCAGCCGCTCAAAGCCAAGCCGCTGGGCGGCGGCAAAACCGGCCGTTTGGGCCGCGGAGGCGTTTGCGGCCGTTTCGTCAACCCGGACGCCCGAGACGGCGTAAACATTGTCGCGGGTCTGAGCGCTTGCGAGCCCAGGCGCAAACGCGCACAAGGCCGCCAAGAATAAAGCAGCGAAGGCGGCCAGGGGCGTAGCTTTCATGCGGAAACCTCGTTGCGCGCGGGGATGGGCGAACCTACCCGGCGCGGAATCGCCTATCAATGTGGCGGCATCTGGACTCATCACTTGACCAATACCTCGGGAACCAACGGCCTGACCTATCGTGACGCTGGCGTCGATATCGACGAGGGCGAGCGCCTTGTCGACCTGATTAAGCCGGCAGCGATTTCCACAGCCCGCCCTGGCGCCGAGGCTGCTCTGGGCGGATTCGCCGCCATCTTCGACCCCAAGGCCGCCGGCTTCAAGGACCCGATCTTCCTGGCCACCACCGATGGCGTCGGCACCAAACTCAAAATCGCAATCGAAAGCGGCCGCCACGAAACGGTCGGCATCGACCTCGTCGCCATGTGCGTGAACGATCTTTCCGCCCAAGGCGCCGAGCCGCTCATGTTCTTGGACTATTACGCCACCGGCAAATTGGACGCCGAGGAAGCGGCCAAGGTCGTCAACGGCATCGCCGAAGGCTGCCGCCAAGCGGGTGCGGCGCTCGCTGGCGGTGAGACGGCGGAAATGCCGGGAATGTATGCCAAAGGCGATTACGATCTCGCCGGCTTCTCCGTCGGCGCCGCCGAGCGCGGCACGCTGCTGCCGCGCGTCGCTGAAATGCAAGCGGGCGACGTGATCGTCGGCATCGCCTCCAGCGGCCCGCACTCGAACGGCTATTCACTCGTACGTAAAGTCGTCGAACGCTCCGGCCTCGCCTGGGACGCGCCTGCACCCTTCGCCGCCGGCCAAACGCTTGCCGAAGCTTTGCTCAAGCCCACGCGCATCTACGCCAAAGCGCTAAAGCCGATCTTCGACGCGAAGCTCGCCAAGGGCGCAGCCCACATCACTGGCGGCGGCTTAGTCGAAAACACACCGCGCGCGCTGCCCGATCACCTCGAAGCGGACTTCGATTGGAACGCATGGGCACGGCCCGCCGTGTTCGAATGGCTGCAAGCCACCGGCGGCGTGCCCGAAACCGACATGCGCCGCACCTTCAATCTCGGCATCGGCATGGTGCTGATCGTTGATTCCGCGAAGGCGGACGACATAGTCGTGCAGCTTAATGCGGCCGGCGAACAAGCCTTCAAGATCGGCGTGCTGAAAGCGGCCTAATGCGCAAACGCGTCGCCGCTCTCATTTCCGGTCGTGGTTCAAACCTGCAAGCGTTGCTCGACGCTGAGCAGGACGCTTACGAAATAGCGCTCGTCGTCTCCAACATCCCCAGCGCCGCAGGTCTCGATCGCGCACGCGAAGCGGGCGTTGAAGCGATCGCGCTCGATCACAAAATGTACGGTCAAAACCGCGAAGCCTTCGAACGCGACCTCGACGCGTTGCTCGTGCAACGCAACATCGACATCGTCGCTCTCGCCGGCTTCATGCGTGTGCTGACGCCCTTCTTCGTGCGCGCCTGGGCCGGACGCCTCGTCAACATCCATCCTTCGCTGCTACCGAAATTTCCCGGCACAAAAACTCACCAGCGCGCGCTCGACGCAGGGGAGAGCGAACACGGCTGCACCGTTCACATGGTGGTCGAAGAGGTAGATGCCGGCGAAATCCTCGGCCAAGCCCGCATGCCGATCCTGCCCGGCGACACGCCAGAAACACTGGCCCAACGCGTGCTCACGCTCGAACATGAGCTCTACCCGCGCTGCCTCGCGCAACTCGCTCGCACTCGCAGCTAAAACCCACAAAAATGCCGTGAACGAGGATGTAATGCGCATCGCCTGAGGGCGGGAGCGTACATCAATGAGCCAGAACGTGCTGTCGCGTCGCAACTTCATCATTGCCAGCGCCGGCGTCGGCGGCGCGATACTCCTGCCGCGCGCCGCACAAGCCAACGTGAAGCCTCTGCCATTTCTCGTGGTCGGCGATTGGGGCGATCCATCCGAGCCCGCCCAACGCATCGTCGCCGCCAGCATGGGTGAGGTGGCCACACGCATCGAAAGCGCGTTCGTCATCTCCACCGGCGACAATTTCTATCACGGCGGCGTTGAATCCGTGAGCGACCCGCGTTGGCGCGAAGCATTTGAGACCGTTTACACCGCGCCTTCGCTTCAGACGCCGTGGTACTCGATCCTCGGCAATCACGATTACGAGGGGTCCGCCGCCGCCCAGATCGCCTATTCACGCGAAAGCAGCCGCTGGCGCATGCCGTCGCGCTATTTTCGCGAGGACATGCATCTGCCCGACGGCGCGCGCGCCACCTTTTTCTTCCTCGACACCACGCCCATCACGCTGCTGAGCGGCGTGCGCGACGCCGTGCCTCAAGCCGATTTCGGCGCGCGCGATCAGATCATGTGGCTTGAGCGGGTGCTGGCGTCTTGCACCTCGGACTGGAAAATCGTCGTCGGCCATCACCCGATATTTTCCAGCGGCCGCCACGGCCCGTCCGCTGCACTTGCGCATCATGTCCGCCCACTGTTGGAGCGCTACGGCGTGCAAGCCTATTTCAACGGCCACGACCACGATCTCGAACACCTTGCGTTCAACGGCGTCGATTACATCTGTTCCGGATCGGGCTCGGAAACGCGCGATGTGCATCCAGTTCCAGAATCGCGCTTCGCGCTCGCACAAAACGGCTTCGTCGCGTGCAATATGAGCCGTGACGCGCTGCAAGTGATGTTCCTGAATGCACAGGGCGAGACGCTCTACGATGTGGCGCTAGACCGGGTCTAAGTCCGTTTTCAGCAGGACGCTCGCGCCGTCGCGGCCTATATCTCCCCCAAAGGAGACGCCCATGGCGGAACGCGATTACGTGCTTGGCACGCATGACGATGAAATCTACCGGCTGGGCTATCAGCACCGCGTCTGGCGCCCGCGCGCGCTCGATGCGTGGCAGCGCGCACGCATCGGCGATGGCTGCAAGGTCATCGACTTTGGCGCAGGGCCGGGCTTCGCCACGATGGACCTCGCCGAAATCGTCGGCCCCACCGGCGAAGTGCACGCACTTGAACGCTCGCGGCGCTTTCTCGATACGCTCGAAGCGCAAGCGAAGGCGCGCGGCTTCCCACAAGTGAAAGCGCACGAGATCGATGTCGTCACCGACGCGATCCCCGCCAAACACGCCGACGCCGCTTGGGCGCGTTGGATTTTCGCGTTTCTGCCCGATCCGAAAGCAGCGCTGAAAAAGCTTGTCGATAGCGTGCGCCCCGGCGGCGCGCTCGTGTTCCACGAATACATCGATTACCAAACCTGGAAGCTCGCGCCGCCGGCGCCGAATTTCGAGAAGTTCGTCGATGAAGTCTCGGCCAATTGGCGCGCCTCGGGCGGCGAGCCCGACATTGCGCGCCACCTGCCGGCATGGCTCGATGAAATGGGCGTCAAAGTCGAAAGTCTGAAGCCCTACGTCGATGTCGTCTCCAAGGGCGACAACGTCTGGCGCTGGCCGATCGGCTTCTTTGAAATCCACATCGACCGCTTGCTCGAACTCGATCGCATCACGCCGCAAATGGCCAAGGACATGCGCGACGAATTCGATCGCGTCTCCCAACAGCCCGGCACGCTCATGGTGACGCCGCTCGTCTTGGAGATCATCGCGCGCAAATAGCTGGATCACCCATCCAATGGTTTATGGGACCAATCCTGATCAGCTACGGCGGCGTTCTCGCGTTGGCGCCTTTGACTGCGGTCGCGATGGTGCTCGCTCTGATCGATCGCACTCACCCTGCCGCTTGGCCTCAGCTGAGCGCCAATTTGCTTGCGCATGACGATAGCGCGCGTAGGCTCGCGTCGCGTTCAAAACTTAAGGAGAGCGCTCTTATGGCGAAGACACCTGGCGGTCCGCCGCCCAAGCAAACCGGCGCCACGAGCAAGCCCAGCGCAGGCGGCTCCAAGGCGAACCCAACGCCCGTGAAACCCGCAGGCCCAGGCGGCAAGAGCGGCGGCAAGAAATGATGGGCAAAAATAAGGGACCGGGCCTCGCCCGATCCCTCATCTCATTGCGCATTAAAGCCGATCAGCTCAGCCAACGATCTCTTGATCATTGAAGAAGAAGGCGATCTCGCGCTCGGCGTTTTCAAGGCTGTCGGAGCCGTGGACGGTGTTGGCTTCGATCGATTCCGCGAACAGCTTGCGCACGGTGCCGTCAGCGGCGTTGGCCGGGTTCGTGGCGCCCATCACATCGCGATACTTCGCGACTGCGCCTTCGGCTTCGAGCACTTGGACCACGACCGGGCCCGAAATCATGAAGCTGACCAGATCCTTGAAGAACGGGCGCTCTTTGTGGACGGCGTAGAAGCCTTCAGCTTGGCCTTCCGACAACCAGACACGCTTTTGCGCGACGATGCGGAGGCCGGCCTTCTCGATGACCGCGTTCACGGCGCCCGTCAGGTTACGCTTGGTCGCGTCCGGCTTGATAATGGAAAGCGTGCGTTCGGCGGGCATTTTGAGACGACTCCGGGAAGGAAATTGGAGCGGGGTCTATAGCCGCAGCCCCCGCCCCCGCCAAGTGCGTCAGAAATGCTTCGCAGAAATCTAGCTTTAGACGCGAGAAGCTCGCCTCAAAAGCAGCGCATCGAGCCCACTTTGCCGTCCGACCCGACAATGATGTTAAGCCGATCGCCGCGGAAATCGGCGGTCACCATCATATCTGGCGTCAGCACACGGGCGCCGGCCGGCAGCGACGCACGGTCGATCTGATCGGCGGGCGTGCCGATCAGACCAATGAACCGCGTCGCGCCGCAGGCATCGGCTTGCGTCGCTTGCTCGGCGTTTTGCGGTGCGCTCGCTTGCGGCGCAGGACGGTCCTGCGCCGCGCATGCGCCAAGCGCCGCCAGCGAGACGAAAGCAAGACGCCTCAATAGCACTGGAAGCCCGTGATCACGCCGCTCGCATCAACGAGCACGTTCAGACGGTCAGCGCGGAAATCCTGAGTAACGACGCTATCTGGCGCGATTGTGCGCACGCCTTCTGGGAACGTGGCCGCCGCGATCTGCGTGCCGACCATCGCCGCATATCCCGAGGCGCCGCACGTATCTTGCGCGGTGGCTTCTTCAGCGTTCGTGGGCGGAGCGACCACTGGCGCCGCTGGTTCCGGCGTCGGCGCGGGCGTCTCGGCAGGCGGGCTGCAGGCCGCGAGTGCGAGCATCGTCGCAGCCGAAATCAACATCATACGCATAGGCGTTCCTCCTTTTTGTCGCTCAGCCGCAATGCAGGCGCGCGACTTTGCCGTCCGCCCCGAGATCAACATTGAGCCGCTCAGCGCGATAATCCAGCGTGACCGGGCAATTGTGGCAAATCACACGTGCGCCAGCCGGCAGCGCGCTCTGATCGATCGACGCGCCGTCGCGACCGATCAAACTCCGGTTCGCCGCCATCTGGCAGGTATCCGGCGGCGGACGGCTGATCGCTTCACGCTGCTGTTCGTTGGCGACGCGTTCGAGGTCGCGATAGGTCTGCGGTTGCGACGAGCAGGCCGCCGCCAGCAACACCAATCCAGCGATCACCAAACGCATCATGCCTGCTTCTCCCATTTGCCGCCTGCGCTCTCGCGCCAATACGAGGCGACGATTCCGTCTGCTTTCGCCTGCTTCCAGCGCGATCTGGCCAATTCCAAGGCAGCCTCATCGCGTCCGTCGAACATGAGGCAGGCGCGCTCGAAACCCGAAAGATCGCCAGGCTCGGCGCCATCCAAAAGGAACAACACCTGCGCGCCGTTCGGATTGCCGCCCTCGCTGGTCAGCCACACCGGTTGGCGCTTGGGATCGCCCTCGCGGGCATGCGGCAAGAAACTGTCCTCGCGATACGTCCAGAGCACTGCGTCGAGTTCGTCGAGCCGCTCCGGCGAGCCGCCACGCACCAGCGCCCGCCAGCCGCGTTGAAGCGACTTCTCCAACAAAGGCGCCAACGCCCGCGAGAGCTCGGAGCGCTCAAGATGGTAAAACCAAAGCTCAGCCATCTGTTCGCTGACCTTCAATCCGGCTCTTCAGCTTTTCGACAGGAATGGCGCGTGCGTCGAAAACTAACTCCATCGCCCACCGCCCTTTATCGCCTGCATCCCCCAACGCATGCAGGACACCGCTGGCGAGGCGATGAATGTGCTCCGTGATCTTGTATAATCCGGCTGCGTCTTGGGGCCGACTTACATGCTCGTCGCGCGCATTGATGGTTTCGCAGTGGATAGCGAGCGTGCGAACAGCCGCCCTTTGGTCAGCGTTCAACGCAACGAACTCATCCACCAAACTCAACGCTAGTCCTCATACTTGTTCGCGATGAGGCGATTCAGCAAACGCACGCCATAGCCTGTCGCCCACGCGGGGAGAGCGGATCGTCGTAGGGGCCGGCTTTTGTCGCGGTGCCGGCGATGTCGAGGTGCGCCCATGGCGTGCCGTCTTGCACGAAGCGCTTGATGAATTGCGCGCCGACGATCGAGCCCGCCACCGGCTTGCCGGCGATGTTCTTCATATCGGCGTTCGGCGTGTCGATCAGCTTGTCGTACGCGGCGCTGAGCGGCAGGCGCCACACGAGTTCACCCTCCGCCGCGCCGGCAGCACTGATCGCGTGCGCGAGATCTTCGTCATTCACGCACATGCCCGCGTGCTCATGGCCAAGCGCCACGATCACCGCGCCCGTCAGCGTCGCCAGATCGACGAGCGCCACCGGATCATACTTGTCCTGCGCATACCAAACCGCGTCGGCCAAGATGAGGCGGCCTTCAGCGTCCGTATTCAACACTTCGATGGTTTGGCCAGACATCGTGTTGACGATGTCGCCCGGACGCTGCGCGTTCGAGCCCGGCATATTTTCCACCAACGCGACAATGCCAACGACATTCGCTTTCGCCTTGCGCAACGCGATCGCCTTCATCGCGCCAGCAACAGCGGCCGCGCCGCCCATGTCGCCCTTCATCTCGTCCATGCCGGCGCCCGGCTTCAACGAAATGCCGCCGGTGTCGAACGTCACGCCTTTGCCGACGATCGCGAACGGCTTTTGCTTCTTCATTGAAGAACCGTTCCACTTCATCGCGACCAGACGCGCTGGCCGCGCCGAGCCTTGCGCCACGCCCAAAAGCGCGCCCATGCCCAACTTTTCCATAGCGGTCGGTTCGAGGATTTCGACCTCGACGCCGATCGTTTCCAGATCGCGCAGGCGTTCAGCGAAGCTCTCCGGATAAAGCACGTTCGGCGGCTCACTCACGAGATCGCGCGCAAAGAACACGCCTTCCACTATCGCCGCATCCACTTCCGCGCGCGCCTTCGCGGCGGCGGTGTGCGCAAGGACGATCTCAACCGCTTGCAGCGTCGGCTTCTGTTCCGGCTTCAACTTGGTGCGGTAGGTGTCAAACCGATAGGAGGCGAGGCGCGCGCCCATCGCCGCGTGTGCGCCCGCTTCCGCGATCGCCACGCCCGGCAGCGCATCCGGCTGCAAAACCAATTTCTCCACAGCCGTGAGCGTACGCTTCACCGCGTGCCCGGCCCAGCGCTCGACGCCCATGCCGTCCGCCGCTTCGGCCTTGCCGACGCCGATCACCAGCACGCGCGAGAAATCCACACCATCCGGCGCCAGCACGTCGACCACCTGGCCTGCGCCGCCCTTAAAGCCCGCCGCCTTCATTGCTTTGGCGATACGACCGCCGCTGGCGCTATCCAGCGCCTTGCCGGCGCCAAAGAGCTCGCCGCCCTCGCCAGCCATCACCGCCACAACCTCGCCGCTCCCGGCGGTCACAAATCGGATGTCCATAAAGTCCCCTGGGGAAGATTTCGCGGTCGATGGAGCCCACGGCCCCGCTTCAACCTCGGTCGGCGCAGTGGTAGCCATGCCGGAAGCAATTGAAAAGCTGACCGGGACGGCTAGTGAAGCGGATCAGTGGCGGCGCGGCCGGTTTCGGCAGCCGCCCCAGGGAGCGGCATGAACACCTTCTCGACCTATGTTTTCCGCCAAGCCCTCGGCCCGCTGCTCGCCATCCTTGGCGCGTTGGCGGCGATCGCCATTCTGACCCAGGGTCTGAACCAGCTCGACATCATCGTCACCAATCGCGGCGCGAGCCTCTCCTTTGCTTGGGTGGTGATCCTTGCCCTGCCGCAGCTCATCTCGCTCATTCTGCCGATCGCGGTATTCATTGCCGTCATCTATGCCGTGAACCGGATGCAGAGCGACAGCGAGATCGCGGTCATGTACAGCGCCGGCGTCTCGCGTCAACGCATCGCGCGCCCAATCATTCAGCTCGCCGTGTTGGCCGCACTCGTGCACCTCGCGATCAACGTCATCATCCAACCCGCCGCCTTCGCTGAACGGCGTGAAGTGCTTTACGATTTGCGCACCGACATCGCCTCAAGCTTGATCGAAGAAGGCGCGTTCACGTTCCCCGCCGAAAACCTGACACTCTACGCACGTGAGCGCGGCGGCAGCGGCGAATTACGCGACGTGCTCATCAACGACGCACGGCAAGATTTTCCGATCACCTACACCGCGCGCGCAGGCGCCATCGTGACGCTCGAAGGCCGCCCCGCCATCGTGCTGCGCGACGGCCAAGTACAGCGCCAAGCCGAAGACGGCACCGTCGATGTGCTCGATTTCGATCGCTACGTGCTGCAGATGGGCGAAGTGTTCGACGAACCCGACCTTTTCTACCTGAAGCCGTCCGACCGCACGCTCTACGAACTCTTCTTCCCAGACCGCACCGCACATTACGACCAGAACAACACGGAGTCGTTCGCCGCCGAGGCGCATGCGCGCCTCTCGTCGCCGCTGCTCAATATCGCGCTCGCCTTCGTCGCCCTTGCCGGTGTTTTGGTGGGCGAGTTCCGCCGCGGCGGCTATGGCCGGCGCATCGCCATTGCTTCGGGCATTGCACTCTTTATCCGGCTTTTGTCGCTCGGCTTGCAATCAGCCGGCGCGGACGATCCCGAACTCAACGTGCTGCAATACGCGATGCCGCTTCTCGTCATCCTGATCGCCAGCGGCATGCTCAATGGCAAAGGGTCGCGCAAGAAGCGCCATTCGGTTGGCCCTTCAGTGCTGGCGGAGAACGCAGCATGAGCTTCATGTTCTCACGCCTCGGCGGCTACGTGATCCGCCGCATCTTTGTGGGCGTCGGCATCGTGCTGACGGCCGTGCTCGCTGCTATTCTGCTGATCGACATGGTCGAGCAGATGCGCACCGTCGGCAATCGCACCGAGCTCAGCATTCCCGAAGCGCTGCATCTGACGTTGCTGAAAACGCCGATGCTGATCGAGCAGACGCTGCCCTTCGTCATTCTCGCCGGCACGATGATGGCCATCATCGGCCTCAACCGCTCAAGCGAACTCGTCGCCATGCGCGCGGCAGGTGTTTCCGCCTGGCGCTTCCTGACGCCGGCCGCTCTCGTCGGGCTCGTCATCGGCCTCGTCACAATCATGGCGCTCAACCCGTTAGGCGCACGGCTTTACCAGGAATTCGAGTCTGGCCGCGACGACGCGGTGGAGGCGGAAAATTTTCGCTCCGGCGATAACGGCGTTTGGATCAGACAAGGCAATCGCGATGGCCAAGTCGTCATCCATGCGGACGGCGTCGATGCGAG
Organism: Hyphomonadaceae bacterium JAD_PAG50586_4; assembly: GCA_023242925.1. Classification (GTDB taxonomy): domain Bacteria; phylum Pseudomonadota; class Alphaproteobacteria; order Caulobacterales; family Aquidulcibacteraceae; genus Vitreimonas. Next base: position 2,474,673 of record CP096134.1, read on the forward strand.
CGGCACCGTACTTCAAGGCGCCACCTTCATCTTTTTCGACAATCGTTCCGAGGCGCTGCGCTTCACCCGCCGCATCCGCGCCGCCACCGCCGAACTCCGCCCCGGCTTCTGGCAGCTCACCGATCTGGTCGAAGCGACGCCAGGCGCGCGCCCGGCACCCGCAGCCCACTTGGCGATCCCGACGACGCTTGACTCGGCTGAACTGATCAATCGCTTTGTGACACCCGCGACACTTTCGTTCTGGGCGCTGCCCGGCTTCATCCAGGACGCCCGCGCCGCCGGCTTCGCGCCCACCCGGTACGAGCTCAAATGGCAGGGTCTGCTGGCTTATCCACTCCTCTTGGCGGTCATGGCTGGCCTCGGCGCCGCCTTTTCGCTGCAGCTCCAACGCCTGGGCAACCTCGCCCGCTGGGGTGCGGCAGGGGTGGGGACCGGCCTCTTCCTCTTCTTCTACGGCCAGTTGGCGGGCGCTTTCGCCATGACGCAGTCCGTTCCGGCGGCGGTCGCGGCCTGGAGCCCGCCCGTGGCCGGAATGTTTGTCGCTTTGGCAATGGTCGCCTTCATGGAAGACGGCTAAGGCGCCACACGGGCGGCGAAACGGTTCGCCAGAGCGGTGTCGGGCGCTGGACGCCCTGTATCGGGGCCGGCTAGGTAGTGCGGGGAGTCGCACTAGAGGGATGCGGATGCGCCGTTCGGGGAGATGGCCTACAGGTCGGCCGAGCGCACGCCGTTCGGGCTCGCCGCGCTTGCGGCGGCGCTGGCCATGAGCGTCAGCACGGTCGCGATCGCCCAGACCCCGGCCACGCAACCGACTTCAGCCGCCCCCAGCGAGAACGTCCTGCTCGAAGCGGACGAGGTGCTGAACGACGACGCTGCGCGCACCGTCACCGCGCAAGGCGACGTCCAGGTCCGCTATCAGGGCCGCACGCTGCGCGCAGACCAACTTGTTTACAACCTCGACACCGGCGTCATTCGCGCAATCGGCAATGTGCAGATCGTCCTCGAAGATGGATCGGTCACCTACGCCGACGCTGTCGAAGCCGACGAAGCGATGAATGTCGGCGCCGCCAGCGAATTGCGGGCGCGGCTTGGAGAAGGTTCGACGCTCGCGGCGCGCGCCGCCATCCGTCGCGGCGCAGGCGCCAGTGAGCTTCAGCACGTTATCTACACCAGCTGCCCCGTCTGCGAGACAGGCGATCAGCCGCCGACGTGGAGTCTACGCGCGCGCCGCGCCGTGCAGAACCACGACACGCGCACGATCTCCTACGAAGGCGCCGTGCTCGAAGTTGTGGGCATTCCGGTCCTTTATCTACCGTTCATCGCGCACCCTGACCCGAGTGTGGGCCGCGCCTCCGGCTTCCTGCCGCCGAACATCGGCCGCAACCGCCGCCTGGGCAGCTTCTACGAGCAGCCCTATTATTGGGCGATCTCGCCGTCGCAGGATCTGACCGCCACATTGCGCTTGCATGGCAACGTCAATCCGCTCGCGGGGCTGGACTATCGCAAGCGTTTCTGGTCGGGCGAGCTCTCGATCGACACCACGTTCACGCAAGAAGAATTGTTCGACGGCGACGGCGAACGCTCCGGCGAGGACCTCTTCCGCTACAGCGTGTTCGCGAACGGCGCATTCCGCGTCAACGAAGACTGGATGTGGGGTTTCGGCGTCGAGAGTATTTACGACGACGAATATCTGCGCCGCTACGATGTCGATGGCGCGGGCGAACGTCGTGGCCCTTATATCGGCCGCGACACGCGCCTGATCTCGCAGCTCTATGCCATCGGCCAAGATCGTAATTTCTACAGCTCCGTCGCGTTCGTGAACTTCCAAGGCCTGCGTGAGCAGGACAATTCGGAATTGCTGCCGCTCATCCTGCCGTACGCGCAAACCGAGCACGTGCTGCAAGACCCGATCTTCGACGGCCAAATCCGCCTGAACGCCAACCTTGCCGCGCTACGCCGCGACGACGACGGCGTCGGACCATTCCTAGGCAGCGACGCACGTCTGTCGCTCAGCGCCTCTTGGCGTCGCGACGCTGTGTTCGGCCCCGGCATGGTGTTCAGCCCGTTCGCTGAAGCGCGCGGCGATGTCTTCCATGTCGAGACCTCCGCGGACGAATACGAGACCTTCTCGCGCGGCCTTGGCCTCGCTGGCGCGGAGATCAGCTGGCCGTTCATGCGTCCCGGCGAGCGCTTCGACATGATCGTCGAGCCGGTGATCATGGGGGCCATCGCCACCGACGACGCCGACGACCCGCGCATCGTCAACGAAGACAGTCTCGCCTTCGAGCTGGACGACACCAACCTCTTCCGCCCGAATGCGGCGCCGAATTACGACCTCTGGGAGCCGGGTCCACGCGTCAGCGTCGGCGTCCGCGCCAGCGCCCGTGCGCACACCGGCGAAAGCGCCTCGATCATCGTCGGGCGGCGCTGGCGCGAGGAACAGGCGCCGGGCTTCACCGAGGCCAACAACCTTGCGGGCGAGACTTCAGATTGGGTTGCCGCCGGCCAAGTTGATCTGGGGCGCAGCTTTGCCGCCGAAGGCCGCATCCGCCTTGAAGACGAAACCCTCGAAGTGCAGCGCGTCGACGCCCGCGTCCGCGGCGCTGTAGGTCGCTTCTATGGTGCGGTGCGCTATTACGAAACCGACCAGGCGCTGCTACTCGATCCCACAGACCCCAGCCGTGAAGTCTCAGGCGAAGTCGGCATGGACCTCGCCCGTGGCTGGCGAATGCAGGCGGGTCTTACCCGCGACCTAGATTCAGACATAAATCTGCGCCAGGACATCCGCGCGATTTACGAGGACGATTGCACGTTCTTGGAGATTTCCTACACCCGCACGGAAACCCAGCGCGGGACCATCGGCCCAGACGAGAGCGTGCAAATCCGGATAGGATTGAGCTCGCTGGGCGTCCTAGGCGGAAGCTGAGGCGGAGCGAATTGAGTATGAACTGGAAGCACGTATCGGCTGCGGCGGCTCTGGCTGCGGCGCTTTGCGCGACTGTTCCCGTTGCGACCGCCCAAAACGCCGAAGGCGTTGCGGCGATCGTCAACGACCGCGTCATCTCCACCTTCGACGTGCGTCAGCGCGCAAACCTCCTGCTCGTCTCCGCTGGCATGCAATCGACGCCGGAATTGCAGCAACGCGCCCGTGCTCAGGCGCTGCGCGATCTGATCGACGAGAGTCTGCAGATCGAAGAAGCCGCGCGCTTTGAAGTCACCGTGGACGCCAATCAAATCGATCGCCGTCTCGCGGATATTGCCCAGCAGAATGAAACGACTCTTGATGGGTTTGTGCAGCAGCTTGCGCAATCGGGCGTGTCGGTCACAACCCTACGCGCCCAAATCCAGGCGGACATGGCTTGGCAACGGCTGATGTCGGGCATGTACGGCTCGCGCGTGCGCGTGTCGCAAGTTGAGGTCACCGAGACCCAACAGCGCATCGCCGCCAACGCAACACGCCCGCAATATCTGATCTCGGAAATTTTCCTGCCGGCCGAGAGCAGATCCGAGTTCGCCGAAATGGAGCAAGGGGCGATGCGTTTGCTCGAGCAAATGCAACGCGGGGCCCCATTCCCCATGGTCGCCCGTCAGTTCTCGCAGGCGCCGTCCGCCGCAGCGGGCGGGGACATCGGCTGGATCGCCGCACCCGAACTGGCGCCCGAGCTCCAGCCGATTGCCGACCGTCTGCAGCAGGGCCAAGTCTCGCTACCCGTGCGCACGCAAAACGGCGTGCACATTATCGCCATGCGCGACCGCCGCGCCGGCGCGCCCACGGGCGCGACGACGGTCGCCGCGCTCCGTCAAATCACCGCCCCAGCAGCGCGCCAAAACGCGCTGGAACGCGTTCAACGCCGCGTGGACGGCTGCGGGAATCTGGAGCGTGAAGTCGCGACCGTGGAAGGTGCGACCTTGCTGGACCTCGGCCAGACGCAAGAATCCGAGCTTTCGCCTGCGATCCGCGATCGCGTCGCCGGCATCCAAACCGGCCGCGCTTCCCCCGTCGTGATCGATGGCGATCAAGTGAACATCGTCATCGTCTGCGCACGCGAAACCGGCGGCGCCGGCATGCCGAGCCGCGAGGAAATCTCGGGACGTCTGCGCGAGCAGGAGCTGACGATGCTGGCCGATCGCTACCTGCGCAATCTGCGCCGCGAAGCGACGATCATCACCCGTCAATAATGTCATGAAACCGCTCGCCGTTTCGATGGGCGATCCTGCTGGGATCGGCCTCGAACTGGCCGCGCGCGTTTGGGCGGAGCGCCACAGCGCACCGCCCTTTTTCCTTGTGGGTGATGCAGGCGCCTTCGAACGCGCCAGCGCCCGCTTGCAGCTGCCTAAGCCGAAGCTGCGCGTCGTCACCAACGCCACCGACGCCGACGTCGGCGACACGCTTTGCGTGCTGCAAATTCCGCTGGCCATGAGCGAGACGCCAGGTGAGCCCGATCCCGTCAACGCCGACGCCACGATCGCCGCCATCGAACGCGGGGTCGCTGCAGTGCGCGAGGGCGCGGCCAGCGGCCTCGTCACTTTGCCCATCGCAAAAGCCGTGCTGCACACCGCTGATTTCGGGTTCCCCGGCCACACCGAATTCATCGCCCATCTCACCGCCAACGATGCCTGGGCGCAAACACGCGGCCCGGTGATGATGCTTGCGGGCGCCACCCTCAAAGTCGCGCTGGCCACCATCCACCGGCCGCTTAAGGACGTGCCCGCAGCACTCACGCGCGACCGCATCCTTGATACCGCGCGCGTCGTCTCAGAAGCGCTTCAGCGCGATTTCGGCATCGCCAATCCACGCATCGCGCTTTGCGGCCTCAACCCGCACGCTGGCGAAGATGGCCATATTGGCCGCGAGGAGATCGAGATCATCAATCCCGCGGCCGAACAATTGCGCGGCGAGGGCGTCGACATCACAAACGCCCGCTCCGCCGACGCGCTTTTCCACGAAGAAGCGCGCAAGAGTTACGATGCGGTCATTGCGCTCTATCACGACCAAGGCCTCATCCCGATCAAGACGCTGCACTTCTGGGATGGCGTAAACGTCTCGCTCGGCCTGCCGATCATCCGCACCTCGCCCGACCACGGCGCCGGCTTCGACATTGCCGGCAAAGGCATCGCGCGGGCCGATAGCTTTCGCGCCGCACTTCAGATGGCGCGGCAAATGGCCGAACGTCGCGCGCGCTCATGAACGCTGACGATCTGCCAACCTTGCGCGACGAACTCGAAGCGCATGGGCTCTGGGCCAACAAAGGTCTGGGCCAGCACTTCCTGCTCGATCTGAACATCACACGCCGTATCGCCAAAACGGCAGGCGACATCGCCGGCAAGACTGTCATCGAAATTGGCCCAGGCCCCGGCGGCCTCACCCGCGCGCTGCTCGAAGCCGGGGCCGATCCGCTCATCGTCATCGAGAAAGACCCTCGCTTCGTGCCGCTGCTCGAACCATTGATCGAGTGGAGCGAAGGCAAACTTCAGATCGTGCAGGGCGACGCGCTCAATGTAGACGAGGCCGCGCTTTTAACTCCTCCCCTGCAAGCGGGGATTCTCGCGAAAGCGAGGGGAGCGGGAGGGGGACGAACGCCAGCGTCGTCTCCAACCTGCCCTACAATGTCGGCACGCCGCTGCTGGTGAAATGGCTCAAGGCCGGCGCCTGGCGCGGCGACATGACTCTGATGTTTCAAAAGGAAGTGGCCCAACGCATCGTCGCCAAGCCCGGCGGCGATGCGTACGGCCGGCTCGCCGTGCTCGCACAAGCGCGCTGCAACGCGCGGCTCGAATTCGTCGTCGGCCCCCGCGCCTTCACGCCGCCGCCGAAAATCGCCTCCGCCATCGTGCGCCTCACCGATCTTGCCGATCCCTATCCCCACCTCGACGCGCTCGAACGCGTCACCGCAGCCGCGTTCGGCCAACGCCGCAAAATGCTGCGCGCGGCCCTGCGTTCACTCACGCCCGACACCGAAGAGCTGCTGGGCGCAGCGGAGCTTGCACCCACCGCGCGCGCCGAAGAAATCGACCAAGCCGGCTTCCGCCGCCTTGCCGATGCATGGATTAAGAAGGCGCCTGCCTAGGCGTTGGGTACCGCTGGTCAGAGGCGCGTTTATTCGGCGTCTTCGAGATCGATATCCAAGATCGACATCGTGAGGAAGTAACCCTCATCCTCATCCGCCGACAGCGTGCCGATGAATTCCTCGCCGACGTAAACTTCCGCCGAATCCGTTTTCCGCGGCCGCGCGCGCACTTGCATATCTGCGGACTTCAACACCTCGCGCAGAACGCCCTGCAGACGCGCGCGCTCCGCATCATCGATCGGCGCGTTCTTCTTGGCGCCCGCCGCACGCGGCACAGCCAAGCTCACCGAATACGATGTCTCGCCCTCGTCGGTATCCTTGACCAATTCCGCGACCGACTTGCCGGCGACAAGCACATCGCCTTCGTCGCCGCCGCGCGCGCTCACCGACACCGTCGGCGACCCCAAAACTCTGCTCAAATAGGCGCCGAGGCGCGTCACTTCCGCCTGGTTCACGACCGGCTCCTTGTTGGAATGGCCGGGAAACTCGGCTGTCAGGCGCGGAAGGTCAAGCGCCAGAAGCGCCTAAACTAGTCGAAATCCCAATGCGTGGCTTGGCGGCGCAGGTGGCGTCCGAAGAGGAAGCATGCGAGCCCCAGCGTGCCGAACCCGCCCATCACCGCGAGATAATCCCACATCCCGTCACGGATCGCGTCCATCAACGTAAATGGCGTGTAGAGCGTGATCATACCGATCGCCACCGCCACCGCAGCGCCCGTCTTGATAAAAACGTCGCCAAAGAAAAAATTGCGATCGATCTCGCCACGGGGACGTCGTTGCGGTCTCGCAGCGTTAGCTCTGTGCTTGGCCATACCGTGACGCTAGCGGGATTCGGAGCGTTCCGTTTGCGTAACGCTCACGCCCACCATTTTGCCGGCTTGGCGCGAAAGTTCGCCGACTTCTCCAGAGCCGCGCTCACCGCAAACACGCTCTCTTCATCGAGCGCCTTGCCGATCACTTGCAGGCCAAGCGGCAATCCATTCGCATCCGTTGCCGCCGGTAGCGCGATCGCGGGCAAACCAGCCAAATTCGCGGTCACCGTGAAGATGTCGTTCAAATACATCGCCACCGGATCGGCGCTCTTTTCGCCAAGCGCAAACGCCGCCGACGGCGTCGCCGGCGTCAGGATCGCATCGACGCTCTCGAACGCATCGCGGAAATCTTGTGCAATACGCTGACGCACCTTCTGCGCACGCAGATAATAGGCATCGTAATAGCCGGCGCTCAAAACATAAGTGCCGATCAGAATCCGGCGCTGCACTTCCTTGCCGAAGCCCGACGCGCGCGTATTCTCATAGACGCCGTTCAGATCCTTACCCGCGACGCGCGCGCCGTAGCGCATGCCGTCATAGCGCGCGAGGTTCGACGACGCTTCCGCCGGCGCCACGATATAATAGGTCGGCAGCGCGTACTTGGTGTGCTTCAGCGAGATCGGCTTAATCGTAGCACCCGCATCCTTCGCCCACTCAATGCCTTGCTGCCATAGCGCTTCGATCTCCGGGGGCATGCCGTCGACGCGATATTCTTCCGGCACACCGATCACCATGCCCTTGATCGAACGCTGCGTCGCGGCACGGAAATTCGGCAACGCGTCGGTAAGCGATGTCGAATCCTTCGGATCATGCCCCGCCATCGATTGCAGCAGGATCGCACTATCTTCGACAGTCTTCGCGATCGGCCCCGCTTGATCGAGCGACGACGCGAACGCGACAATGCCCCAGCGCGAGCAACGCCCGTAAGTCGGCTTAATCCCCACCGTGCCCGTAAACGCCGCCGGCTGACGGATCGAACCGCCCGTATCGGTCGCGGTCGCGCCCAAGCACAAATCCGCACTCACCGCAGAGGCAGAACCGCCCGATGAACCGCCCGGCGTCAGCTTCGCTTCTTCATTGCCGCGCCGCCAAGGCGACACGACCGGGCCAAACTTTGACGTCTCGTTCGACGAGCCCATCGCGAACTCGTCCATGTTGAGTTTGCCCAACATCAGCGCGCCGTCGCGAAAGAGGTTTTCCGTCACCGTCGATTCATAGGTTGGCGTGAATTCGCCAAGCACGCCCGAGCACGCCGTCGTGCGCACGCCTTCGGTGCAGAACAAATCCTTGATGCCGAGCGGCGCGCCCTCAAGCGGCCCCGCTTTGCCGGCCGCGCGCTTTGCATCGGACTCTTTGGCCCGTGCGCGCGCCAGATCCGGCGTCGTCACCACATATGCATTCAAATGCGGATTGGCCTTATCGATCGCGCCAATAAACGCCTCAGTGAGCTCAACAGAAGAGAATTGCTTCTTCTCCATGCCATCGAGCGCGCCAGCCAATGTGAGAGATGTGAGATCATTCATTCAATTACACACACTTAAAGCGACTTCGCATAAAACGCGGTCCAAGCACTCGGCGGATAATCGAGCACGGGCTCGCACGTCTGAAAGCCACCGCGCTCGTAAACGCGCTTGGCCGCATCAAAATTAGAGCCGGTTTCAAGCACCACGCGCGACAAGCCCTCCTGTCGCGCCAAATCTTCAATGCGCGCCAGGATCGCGCCACCGACGCCCAAGCCCCGCGCCTCCGGCTTCACGAACATGCGCTTCACTTCGCCAACGCCCTCATGCCGGCGCAGCGCGCCCATGCCCAACGTCGCGCCGCTCCCATCACGCGCCACGAACAACGTCGTATCCGCCTGCGCCATCTGCTCAACTGTCATGTGATGACGATACTCAGCCGGCGTCAGCTCAAACGTGAATGCATTCAGCGCCTGCACCAGCGCCCGCACGTCTTCCGAGAGCGGCGTTTCGGTAGCGATCGTGAAGCTCACTCCACCACCTTCGGCACAACAAAAAACCCGTCTTCCGACTTCGGCGCATTCTTAAGCACGCGCTCTGGCTCATTGCCCGCCGTCACCACGTCCTCACGCATCGGCAGGCTCAAGCCCTCGACCGCGCTCGTCATCGGCTCGACGCCCTCGACATCGACCTCGTTCAGCTGCTCGATCCAGGCCATGATGCCGTTGAGCTCCGCCGCCATCGGCGCGACGCGATCCTCAGGCAGCGCCAACCGCGCCAGCTTGGCGACCTTACGGACTGTTTTTTCATCGATAGACATATTGGTCCTCTGGGGGCGAGCTACCAGTGCTTGCCCGCCGGTTCAAGGGAATCGGACCGCCGGCTCCCAGCCGGCCAGCTGCGGCGTTTGCCGGCTGGAAGCCGGCGGTCCATACAAACGCCGCTTTGCCCCTTCTCGACCTCCCCGCCTTTGCCGCCGCCTTACCGCCACGCGCGGCTGTCATGGGGCTCGACCCTGGCGAGAAGCGCATCGGCGTGGCCGTCAGCGACACCACACTCGTCATCGCTTCTTCGCTCGACACCGTCAGCCGCAGCAAATTCGCCGCAGATGCGGACGCGATCCTCAAACTCTTCGACGCGCGCCAATGCGCCGGCTTCGTTATCGGCCTGCCCTTGAACATGGATGGCTCCACGGGCCCCTCGGCCCAAGCCGCCCACGCGTTTGCCCGCAACATGCTCGCCAAGCGCGACGTGCCGTTGCTGCTCTGGGACGAACGCCTCTCGACCGCGGCTGTGACCCGCACTTTGATCGAAGGCGACGCCACGCGCCGGCGCCGCGGCGAAGTCGTCGATAAAATGGCCGCCGCCTACATGCTCCAAGGCGCCCTCGACGCGATGCAGGAGCGGCGCGCGTGAGCGACGTCTTCGGCGCACTCATACCGACCTTTATCCTCATCGCGCTCGGCTGGGCCGTGCGCGCGGGGCGCATCGCCACGTCCGAACAATTCGGCATGGTCAATCGCTTCGGCTATTTCGTGCTCTATCCGGCGTTTCTATTCACGCTGATCTCGGGCGCGGACTTTTCCAGCGGCGACACGCTGCCTTTTCTTGGCGGCGTACTCGGCGGCTTTCTGGCGCTCGCCGCGCTAGCGCTTGGTTTGCGTCTCATCTTTCGTGGCGACGGCCCCGCTTATACGAGCGTGTTTCAAGGCAGTTTGCGCTGGAACGGTTTTGCACTGCTGGCCGCCGCACCCGCGCTCTACGGCCCCGAAGGCCCCGAGCTTATCGGCCTCGCCTTCGGCCCGCTCGTGCTGATCCTCAACATTATCTGCGTCGCCGTGCTGGCCCGCTGGGGCGCGGCGCGCGCGACCTCGATGCGCGCGGTGCTCGATCAGATCATCGCCAATCCGCTGATCATCGCCTGCGCGTTCGGCCTGGTTACAAATTTCGCCGGCATCCGCGATCTGAGTTACGCCAGCGACGCGCTAAGCTTGCTTGGCCAAGCGGCGATGCCCATCGCGCTGATGTGCGTCGGCGCGGGTCTAGATTTTGGCGCGCTGCGCGCTTCGGCCGCGAAAGTCGCCACCGCTTGCGGCATGCGCCTCTTCCTGGCGCCAACATTAGTATGGGCCGCGTGCATGCTCACCGGCGCCAGCCCGCTCGCCACCGCCGTCGCGGTCGGCATCGGCTCAACACCAACAGCCGCGGCCGGCTACACGCTCGCGCGCGAAATGGGCGGCGACGCCCAACTCATGGCCGCCATCATCACCGCAACAACGATCGTCTCCTTCGTCACCATGCCGATCGCAATTGGCTTGGCGATGCCCTAACTCCTCTCCCGCAAGTGGGGAGGTCCGGAGCGAAGCGACGGGGAGGGGAAACTCCAGCTGACATTAGCGCACCTTCGCCCCCTCAGTCGGTTCGCGACTCCCCGTAAACGGGGAGCATCAAACCCAACTCACTCCCCAAACGGCGCAACCGGCGCACTGCGCCCCACCACCATCTCAGCATCCTCTTCGAACCCCGGATCATTCGTCGGATCGACGACATAGGTCGTCGCCTGCGCCGAGGGCTCCATCGGCGTGTGGACGCGGTTATCCGCAGCCTGCGCCTTGCCAGCGCTGAGCCCAGCCACGACCGCCGCCAAAGCCAGGCCCACCGGGCGCAATGGCATCGCTTCACTGCGATTTTGCTGCGACTTGGTCATCTCACGTCTTTCCTGTCTCGCCCTAGAACCTGCCCGTTCTCGATGAGAACAAAACGGATACAAGCCGGAGTCGAGGGCGGCAATAGGGCTGAAACGAAAATGTTTGTCATGTCTTCGCCACGCTTGCTCCGAGTCCGCCACACGGCTTAACAAGCGCACATGGCTCAGCGACCGACTGGCGTGAAAACAAACGACGCAAGCGTAGGCCCAGCCCGTTTCCGTTCTAAGCACCTATTGGCCATCGGCGATCTCAATCGTTTCGAAGCCGAACAATTGCTCGATCGCGCGCAAACATTCGAACCGCTGCTCGAACAGAAGATCAAAAAGCTCGACACGTTGCGCGGGCGCACATTGATCAATCTCTTCTTTGAAAATTCCACGCGCACGCAAAGCTCGTTCGAACTCGCCGGCAAGCGCATGGGCGCTGATGTCGTGAACATGAGCGTGAAGAGTTCGAGCGTGGCTAAGGGCGAGACTCTGATCGACACGGCAGCCACACTCAACGCGATGCGCCCGGATCTGCTCGTCGTGCGTCATGGTTCATCGGGCGCGGCCGCACTGCTCGCGCGCAAAGTCGATTGCGCCGTGATCAATGCCGGCGACGGCAAGCACGAACATCCCACGCAAGCGTTGCTCGACGCCTTCACCATTCGCCAACGCCTTGGCCAAGTCGAAGGCCTCAACATCGCCATCTGCGGCGACGTGCTGCACAGCCGCGTCGCCCGTTCGAACGTGGCGCTGCTCAATCTGCTCGGCGCCAATGTCCGCCTCGTCGGCCCGCCCACGCTCATGCCGCCCGGCGCCGAACGCTGGGGCGCGACCGTGCATCACGACATGCGCGCCGGCATCAAGGACGCCGACGTCGTCATGATGCTGCGCGTGCAGCGAGAGCGGATGGATGGCGGCTTTTTCCCGAGCGCGCGCGAATTCTTCTGGTTCTACGGCCTCGACGAAGACAAACTCAAATTCGCCAAGCCCGGCGCACTCGTCATGCACCCAGGCCCCATGAATCGCGGCGTCGAAATCGATTCCATCGTCGCCGACAATTCCGCCGTCTCGCTCATCGAAACCCAAGTACGCATGGGCGTGGCCGTGCGCATGGCCATTCTCGAAGCGCTCGCCGACCCGGGCTCAAATCAGGAGACGCGCTGATGTGGATGTTCCTGCTCTGGTGGGCTGTCGATGATCACCTCGCCGCCGCCCTCAACGCGCCTGGCCTCGGCACATTGCCAATCTGGGTGCCTTTCATCATCGCCATCGCGTTCTCGACAACTCTCAACGTGGCGATGAAGAAATCGTGAGCACTAAGCCAACTCTCATCACGAACGCGCGCCTGATCGACCCCGCCAAGAGCAAGGTCGAGAACGGCGCCATTCTCTTCGCCGACACCATCCTCGACGTCGGCGCCATCTCCGGCGCACCCGAAGGCGCCACGATCATCGACGCCGACGGCGGACACATCGCGCCCGGCCTCATCGACATGCGCGTCACCATCGGCGAGCCCGGCGCCGAGCACAAAGAGACGTTCAAATCCGCCGGCCGCGCCGCAGCCGCGGGCGGGGTCACCACGATGGTGATGACGCCCAACACCACCCCCGTGATCGACGATCAAAGCTTGGTCGATTTCGTGCTCCGTCGCGGTGTCGATCGCTCCGGCGGCGTGCACATCCTGCCGGCCGCCGCGCTCACCAAGCATCTCGACGGCGAACTCATGACCGAGATCGGCCTGATGGCCGAAGCCGGCGCCGTGCTGTTTAGCAATGGCGACAAGCCGATCGCCTCGAGTCGGGTGCTGCGCCGCGCGCTCTCTTACGCCACAGCCTTCGACGCGCTCGTCGCCAATCGCCCCGAAGATCAATATCTCGCCGAAGGCGGCGTCATGCACGCGGGCGAACTCGCCGCGCGCTTGGGGCTGCCCGGCATTCCCGACGCCGCCGAAAGCATCATGGCCGAACGCGATCTCACGCTCGCGGAAATCACTGGTGGGCGCCTCTTGCTCGACATGATCTCCGCCGCGCGCACGCTGCCTGCGCTGAAACGCGCGAAGGACAAGGGCGTGAAGGCCGTCGCCTCCGTCAACGTCCACCATCTCGTGCTCAACGAAAATGACGTCGACGGTTATCGCTCCTTCGCCAAGCTCAGCCCGCCGCTGCGCAGCGAAGACGATCGCCGCGCCCTCGTCGACGCCATCAGCTCTGGCCTCATCGACGTCATCGTCTCCGGCCACAATCCGCAGCCCGCCGAAGAAAAGCGCTTGCCTTACGAAGAAGCCGCGTTCGGCGCGGTAGGCCTCGAAACACTCCTCGCCGGCGCGCTCACGCTGCACCACAAAGGCGACGCATCGCTCAACACCATCATCCGCGCGATGACGCTACGCCCGGGCGAAATTCTCAAACTGCCGCAAGGCCGCCTCGCCAAAGGCGCCCCGCTGATCTCATCCTCATCGACATCGGCGCGCCCTACAAACTCGACGCCGACCACCTGCGCTCTAAATCGAAGAACTCACCCTTTGACGAAAAGCTGCTGCAGGGCGTCGTCAAAACGACATTCATCGCCGGCAAGACGGTGTTCACCGCTTAAGGAGACCAACATGCGCGTATTGGTATTGAGCGCTTTGATGCTCGGTTTGGCCGCGTGCGCCTCGTCTCCGCCGATCGGCCCCGGCGATCCCGGCCCCAACGGCACGCCGCCGCCTATCCCGGTTGACGGTCCGATCGCATATCGCTGCAGCGACGGCACCCAACTCATGGTCGATGTCGAAACCAATAGCGCCCGCGTCGCCATCATCGGCGGCCCGGCGATGGTGCTGCCGCGCGCCGGCGACGGCTATTATTCCAACGGCCGCTATGGCTTCCGCGGCGGCGGCGCCAACGGCCAATGGGAAGTCGGCCGCGCCGCCCCCGTGGCCTGTCGCGGCTCTTAAAACGCCAACACCGTCTTGGCTGCGGCGATCGCGGCGAGCGCGCGTGTGCGTGCGTCACCGCGTGCGCGTGTCGCCGGCGCTTCAACGCCCACGGTAACATCCGCCGGCATGCGCTTGATAAAATCCGCAAGCGGAAACGCGCCTTCGCCAGGATAGAGTCGGCCGTCCTTCGATTCTGCGAAAATGTCGACGGGCGGCGCAAGCGGCCCATCGCAGATCTGCGCAAGCGCGATCATCTGCGGCGGCACGCGCGCCAAATCATGCAACGCGCCGCCTGATCGCAACAGATGCAGGATATCGATCGTTAGCCCAATCTCGGGATCGCCCACGCGTGCGAGCACATCGAGCGCTGCATCCACATCGCACACACGCGACGCAGGCAAGAACTCTAGGCTCAATTTCAATCCCCGCGCCCGCGCCATCGCACCCAATTGCGCAAGCTTGTCGGCGCGCCGCGCCGGCTCGGCATCATAGATAATGACGCCCGCGCCATGCGCGCCCAGCGTGGCCGCTATGTCCAACAAGGGCGCCAGAACTTGCGCCGTTCGTTGCGGCGACAAGAAGAACGGATAGACCCAATCGACACCGACCCCCGTCGCGTCGCGCGCAACGCATGTCGCCCTGAGCGCGGCCGCGTCGTGCGCAAGATCGCAACCCGCCGTCTCGGGATAAGCCTGGAGCGGCGCCGCCAGCAGGCCGACACCGTCGCATCCGCCCAACGCCGCGATCTCGATGAGCTCCGCAGGCGTGGCCTCAGCGGCCGTTAGGTGATCCAAAAGCAATCGACGCATGGCGCCAATGAGCATGGCCCGCTCAAGCGTCCAACGCGCGTTTCATCTGATACCGCGCAAAACCGTGCAGATGCGGGGATAGAGCGCCACCTCATCCCACACTTCGGACAAGCTTCACGCCGCCAGAAGTGCTGCGCGCTTAAACGATCTTAGAATCCGTTTTGCCCCAATACGCATCGCGGATGAGCCGCTTGTAGAGTTTGCCCGTTGGATGCCTTGGCAGCTCTTCCATGAAATCCAGCACGCGCGGCGCTTTCACATGGCTGAGGTGCGCCCGCGCATAGGCTAGCAATTCCTCGCGCAAAGCGTCGCCCGCTTCGTTCCAATCGGCCGGCTCGATCACCGCGACGACCTTCTCGCCCATCTCTTCGTCCGGCGCGCCGACCACGGCCACGTCCGTCACCTTCGGATGCGTGACGAGCAAATTCTCGATCTCTTGGGGATATATGTTCACACCACCCGAGATGATCATGAAGCTCTTGCGGTCAGTCAGATAAAGATAACCGTCTTCATCGACCCAACCGACATCACCCAATGTCGTCCAGCCATGTTGGTTGGTGTTCTCCGCCGCTTTGCCCGGATCGTTGTGATACGCAAGCGGCGGGCCATTGGCGAAATAGACAACGCCTTCGCTGCGCACCGGCAATTGCTCGTTATCGTCGCCGCAAATCCGCACTTCACCGATGACGGCCTTGCCGACTGAACCCTTACGCTCCAGCCAAGCTTCCGGCCCGATATAGCAAAAGCCATTGCCCTCAGTGCCGGCGTAATATTCGTAGATCACCGGCCCCCACCAGGCGATCATCTGCTCTTTGACCGGCACTGGGCACGGTGCGGCCGCGTGCACCGCCGACACCAAACTCGACACATCGTATTTCGCGCGCACCGCTTCAGGCAATTTCAGCATGCGTACGAAATGCGTCGGCACGAATTGCGCGGTTTGGATCTTGTGCTTTTCGATCAACGCCAGCGCTTGCTCGGGATCGAATTTCTCCATCACCACAACCGTGCCGCCCAGTCGCTGCACGCTCATACACCAGCGCAAGGGCGCGGCATGATAGAGTGGCGCGGGCGAGAGGTAGCGGCTCTGATCCGGGAAGTTGAAGAACGCTTTGGGCAGCACCGTCAGCGCATCGCCGACATCAATATCGACGCCGCGCAAAGGCGGCTTCACGCCCTTCGGCCGCCCCGTCGTGCCGGACGAATAGAGCATGTCCGAACCGGACGTCTGATCGGAAATCGGCTCCGCCGGCATCGCATCGCGCGCCGCTTCGTAACTTGCATAGGCGCCCTGCGCGCCGCCGACAGCAAAGAGTTTCACGCCTTCCAGCAGCGCGGGCATTTGTTCGAACACCGGCCCCACCGCCGGCGACGAGATCAACACCTGCGCGCCGCAATCGCGCACGATGTATTCGACCTCACCCGCCGTCAGCTTCGATGAGATGCAGGTGTAATAAAGCCCCGCCCGCTGCGCCGCCCAGGTGATCTCCAGATAGCGCGGATTGTTCTCCATGAAGATCGCGATCACATCGCCGACCTTCAGCCCGAGCGAACGGAACAGCTGCGCTGTCTGGTTCGAGCGCGCGTCGAGTTCGGCGTAGGTCACCGCCTCGCCTGAACCCGCCATCACATAGGCGACGCGATCAGGGTCGCTCTTGGCGTGAATTGCCGGATGCATCGTGTCCTCCCGCGCGGACTTGTTTTGCCGCTTGGGGGAATTGGCGGATGCCCCAAGGGCGGTGTCAACGACGACGTGGCGGAAGCTCAGCCGGCTTTCAGCCACCCGCATCCGCGAAGAGCCGCCTTGCGGCTTTGCGAGCCCTGTCGCGGGCCGCGATTGCGCCTCAGCCTCGCCGGATCGCCCGGCCAGCATCGTTACGGGCTTTCAATCGGCCCCTGAGCCGTCTATCGATTCACCAAGCGGCCCGAGAACACGGCGCGCGCAGGCTGCGGCGGCTGGCAAGAGCCGTCGGCAGGAGTGGGGAGCGACTTAGGATGGAACTCGGCTTCACTTGGTTTGATTTCGCCGCGCTCGTCGTGGTCGGCCTATCGGCCGTCATGGCGTTCGCCAGAGGTTTGATTCGCGAAGTGTTTTCGCTGATCGCCTTCGCCGCCGGCGGCATCGCCGGCTATTTCTTCGCCGGCCTCGTCGCCCCCTTCGTGGAGCGCTTCACCCCGCTTGAGGGCTTCCTCGCGGCGGTAGCGGGCGGCCTGCTTATCTTCCTGGTCGTGTTCATCGCCATCACCGTGGTCGTTTCGACCATGGCCAAGACCGTTCACCAATCGACCGAGATCGGCTCCTTCGATCGCGCCGCCGGGCTGGCCTTCGGCGTGCTGCGCGGCGTGTTGTTCGTGGCGATTTTCTTCATTCTGCCGCTGCGCCTGGTCGGCCAGGACAGCCAAACGCCTGCAG
Source organism: Hyphomonadaceae bacterium JAD_PAG50586_4 (assembly GCA_023242925.1). Classification (GTDB taxonomy): domain Bacteria; phylum Pseudomonadota; class Alphaproteobacteria; order Caulobacterales; family Aquidulcibacteraceae; genus Vitreimonas. Next base: position 2,491,846 of record CP096134.1, read on the forward strand.
ATCCCATGCAAGACGCCGTGCGCGGCGCCCGCACTTATCCTATCTATGACAGTGTTGCGTCAGCGCTTGAGGCAGTCTTGCCCCGGGCCGGTGCGCGCGCGCGTGATATACTAGATCGTCAACAGGGCGAGTCGGCCCCGATTCCTCCTGCGGAACCGGAGCCGCAAGCCCCACCGACCTGAGGACACATGACCGCCGAGCGCCCCTCCCTCCGATTTGACCAGGCGCCGGCGGACCCGGTCGACAAATGGGCCGACGACGATAAACCCCGCGAAGAATGCGGCGTGTTTGGCGTCTTCGGTTCAGAGGACGCGTCCGTCCTCACCGCCCTTGGCCTGCACGGCCTGCAGCATCGCGGCCAAGAGGGTTGCGGCATCGTCTCCTATGACGGCCGCTTCCACCACGAACGCCACCTTGGCCTCGTCGGCGAGCATTTCTCCGGCGAGAACATGCCCCACCGCCTGCCCGGCACCTCGGCCATCGGCCACACCCGCTACGCCACGCAAGGCGGCACCATTCTTCGCAACGTCCAGCCGCTCTTCGCCGACTTGGCGCTCGGCGGCTTCGCCGTCGCTCACAACGGCAACCTCACCAACGCCCGCGACCTGCGCGAACGCTTGGTCGAAGCCGGTGCGATCTTCCAATCCACCTCCGACACCGAATGCATCCTGCAGCTGATCGCCAAGTCGCGAAAAGCCAAGGTGGTCGAGCGTTTCGTTGAGGCCCTGCACCAGATCGAAGGCGCCTACGCGCTGGTCGCCCTCACCAACAACATGATGATCGGCGCGCGCGATCCTGTCGGCATCCGCCCACTCGTGCTGGGCGACCGCGACGGCTCGCCGATCCTTGCCTCCGAAACCTGTGCGCTCGACATGATCGGCGCGCGCTTCGTGCGCACGATCGAGCCCGGCGAAGTGATCACCATCACCCGCCACATGGGCGAGATCACGATCGACAGCCACTTCCCGTTCCCACGCCGCCAAGCGCGCTCGTGCCTGTTCGAGTTCGTCTACTTCGCGCGACCTGATTCCGTGGTCGACGGCCGCTCTGTCTATGACGTGCGCAAGCGCATGGGCCGCAGGCTCGCGCAGGAGACGGGCGTGGAAGCCGACGTGGTCGTGCCGGTGCCGGATTCGGGCGTGCCGTCCGCGATGGGGTACGCACTCGAAAGCGGCATCCCGTATGAGCTCGGCATTATCCGCAGCCATTATGCCGGCCGCACCTTCATTCAGCCGAAGCAAGAGATTCGCCAGCTCGGCGTGCGCCTAAAGCACGCCGCCAACCGCGAAGTGCTCAAAGGCAAGCGCGTCGTGCTCGTGGATGATTCAATCGTACGCGGCACCACCTCGCGCAAGATCGTGCAGATGGTGCGTGAAGCGGGCGCGGCCGAAGTGCATTTCCGCTCGGCCTCGCCGCCGATCAAATTCCCCGACTTCTACGGCATCGACATGCCGAGCGTAGATCAGCTCATGGCCGCGCAAATGACGCTTGAGGAAATGCGTAAATCGCTGGGCGTTGATACGCTGGGCTTCCTTTCGGTCGAGGGGCTTTACGCCGCGATGGGCGCGGAGCTGCGCAACCCTGCTGAGCCGCAATTCACCGACCATTGCTTCACCGGCGAATATCCAACCACGCTGACGGACCACGCCTCCGACCGCGCCGACAAGGATTTCCAACTCTCGCTGCTGGCCGAAAACGCCGCGGAATAAACTTATCCATGAGCGCGGGCGCTGAGCTAAACTCAGCTTCAATCATGACTGACACATCCAAACGTATTGCCCTGGTGACGGGCGCCTCGCGCGGCATTGGCCGCGCTGTCGCTCTTGAGCTCGCCCGCCAGAATTGGCGCGTCATCGTCATCGCCCGCGCCACCAAGGCGCTTGAGGCGCTGGACGATGAGATCAAGGCGCTGGGCGGTGAAGCGACACTCGTACCGAGCGATCTACGCGACTACGACGGCCTCGATCGCTTGGGCGGCGCGCTGTTCGAACGCTTCGGCAAGCTCGATGGCCTCGCGGCATGCGCCGGCGTGCTGGGCTCGCTGACGCCAACCCATCAGGTCACGCCGGCGATCATGGAAGAGACGTTCGGCGTGAACTTCATCGCCAATTGGCGCCTGATCCGGGCCATGCACCCTTTGCTACGCGCCTCCGATGCGGGACGCGCCGTGTTCGTCACCTCGGGCGCCTCGAAGAACCCGCGCGCCTATTGGAGCCCGTACGCGGCGTCCAAAGCCGCGCTCGACGCGATGGTCACGTCCTACGCCGCCGAACTCAACGTGACGCCGATCAAAGCCAACCTCTTCAACCCTGGCCCCACGCGCACAGCGATGCGCGCCAAGGCGTTTCCCGGCGAAGACCCGATGACGCTGCCGACGCCGGAAGAGGCCGCGCCATCCATCGTCGCCATGCTCACCCCGAGTTACACGCAAAACGGCGCGTGGGTTCAGTTCGAACGCAAATGAGCAGCGCGATGCAGCGCTACGACAGCATCGTCATCGGCGGCGGCGCCGCGGGGCTTTATGCGGCGCTGCATGCCGGCAAACGCGGACGACGCGTTCTGCTGCTGGAGCACAATGCAGAGATCGGCGCGAAGATTTTGATCTCCGGCGGCGGGCGCTGCAATTTCACGAACCTGCACGCCGCACCCGATCGCTTCATCTCCGCCAATCCGCATTTCGCACGTTCCGCGCTCGCGCGGCACACGCAAGCTGATTTCATCGCGCTGATCGAAAAGCACCGCATCGCCTATTACGAAAAGACGCTGGGCCAACTCTTCTGCGAGGGTGCGCGTTCGGCGCGGAAGATCGTGCGGATGCTGATGGATGAATGCGCGGCTGCAGGCGTCGATATCCGCACCAATCACCGCATCCATGCGGTGCGCCGCAGCGATCGCTTTGTCGTTGAAACCATGATCGGGCCGTTCGAGAGCGAGACGCTCACCATCGCCACCGGCGGCTTCCCAATTCCAAAACTCGGCGCGACCGGCTTTGCCTTCGACATCGCCAAGCAATTTGGCGTGCCGCTCGTCGAGACTCGCCCCGGCCTCGTCCCGCTCACATTCGCTGAATCCGATCTTGCCTGGATGCGGCCGCTCTCGGGTGTCTCTGCCGAAATCATCGCGGGCGCCGGCAAAGCCGCATTCCGCGAAGCCGCACTCTTCACCCATCGCGGCCTCTCCGGCCCCGCCATCCTGCAAGCCTCGTCGTATTGGCGCAAAGGCGAAAGTATCGTCATCGATTGGTTGCCCGACGCGCCCGAAGACATCCTCGCCGCACGCAAGCGCGAACAGCCAAAAGCCCAGTTGAAAACCGTGTTGGCAGACTTCATGTCCGAGCGGCTGGCGGACGCGCTCCTTCAATCTTGGCGCACCGACGCCTCGCCGGCGGTCCAAGAAATAGGCGCATTTAAAGACACGGCGCTGCTCGATCTGACGCGCGCGTTCAAATCCTTCTCGCTCACGCCGAACGGCGACGAAGGCTATGCGAAAGCCGAAGTCATGGTCGGCGGCATCGACACCAACGCGCTCTCACAGCAAACCATGCAAGCGCGCGCCGCGCCCGGCCTCTTCTTCATCGGCGAAGCGGTCGACGTCACCGGCTGGCTCGGCGGCTACAATTTCCAATGGGCCTGGTCCAGCGGCTGGGCCGCAGGGCAAGTGATCTAGTCCGCGAAGCGTTTCGCAATCAGCGCGATCGGCACGCCAACGAGCAGCGTGTGCGCGAGCAAGCCGCCGTAGAAGAATTGATTGAACTCCGGCGCTTGGATCGCGCCATCGCCTGCGTTTGAGAATGGGACAACGATGAGGTTCATCACCGCATAGAGCGCCAACCCGTAGATCACGCCGCTCAATAGAGGCGCGCGATTGAGCGCGGGAACAGCTCGGGTCGCGGCGACGAAGAACGCGGCCATGATCGTCGTCATCACGAAGTGCAGCGCAAGACCAAGCGCGGCCGTATTCCAGCCGCCCGCGACAGCCGCGTCGCGTCCCAGCAAGCCAGCCGCTACGGATTGGAAAACTCGCATCGGCGCAACGTCGTGGGCGATGTTCCAGTGAACGCATGCGTAGGTGATGTCGAGCGCACCGGCGACGAGGCCGCCGAGCACGGTCGCAGTAAAGGGCTTGGCCATGTGCTCCTCCGCGCGCGAGCTAAGCGGGGCGCCTCGAACACACCACCTGATTGCGACGAACGCCTATTTCTTGTCTTTGTCTTCGTCGAACGGGTTCTTACCCGCCTTCACGATGAGGCGGATGGGTGCTGCGTGCATGTTGAACGCTTCACGCAGGCCGTTGACCAGATAGCGCTTGTAGCTTTCCGGCATGTCTTCTGCGCGCGAGCAGATCAGCACGAACGTCGGCGGGCGGGCTTTGATCTGGGTGAGGTAGCGCGGCTTGATGCGCTTGCCGTGCACGGCCGGCGGCGGGTGGCGCGCGATTGTCGCGTAGAGCCAGTCGTTCAAATCTTTGGTTTTGATCCGTGCGGTCCAATCGCCATGCGCTTCCTCAACCGCCTTCATCACGCGATCAAGGCCTACGCCAGAGAGCGCAGCCACCGTCACCAGCGGCGCCCGCGCGCTTGCGGCAGGCTTTCGCGCGCCACCAGTTTCATCTCTTCGAAGTGCGCGCGACTGTCTTCGATCTGGTCCCATTTCGCCAACACGAAGATAAGCGAGCGGCCCTCACGGATGACGAGATCGGCGATGGTGAGATCCTGTTTCTCGAACGCGTCGCGCGCATCCATCACCAGCACGCATACATCGGCAAACCGGATCGCGTGCAAAGTCTCGCCGACGGACAGGCGCTCAAGCTTGGCTTGCACCTTCGCCTTCTTGCGCATGCCTGCGGTGTCGATCAGGCGATACTTCTTGTCGTTCCAACTCCAATCGATCGAGATCGAGTCGCGCGTTATGCCAGCTTCGGGGCCAACCAGCAGGCGGTCCTCGCCGATCAGCGCATTCACCAGCGTGGACTTGCCCGCGTTCGGACGACCGACAATAGCGATATGGATCGGGCGTTTCGGCTTCGCCGCTTCGTCCTCTTCTTCGCCCGGCACGGCGGCGTGAACGGCGATGGCGGCGAAGAGATCGCTGAAGCCTTCACCATGTTCGGCCGAGAGCGGGATCGGCGTGCCAAGGCCAAGCGCGAACGCTTCATTGGCGCCGGCGGAGCCTTGGCGGCCCTCGGCTTTGTTGGCGATCAGCACGACCGGTTTGTGGGCCCGGCGCAACAGCGCCGCGAACGCTTCATCCAGCGGCAGCACGCCAGCGCGCGCGTCCACGAGAAACAGGATCACATCGGCTTCGCGGATGGCGATTTCAGTCTGCTCGCGCATTCGGCTTTCGAGCGACGCATCTTTGATGTTTTCGAAGCCGGCGGTGTCGATCAGCGTGAAATCGAGATCGCCTAAGCGGCCAGCGGCCTCACGCCGGTCGCGCGTAACGCCCGGCGTGTCATCGACGATCGCGAGTTTTTTGCCGGCGAGACGATTGAACAATGTGGACTTGCCGACATTCGGCCGCCCGACGATCGCGAGTTTGATCATCAGGTGTCAGGTGTCATGCCCCAAGTGTCGCAAGCAGCGGCGCGCCAAGCACGTAACTGGTTCCTGACACCTGACACCTGACACCTGCCTCTCAACGCAGAACGACGAGATTGGCCTCGTCCGTCACGATATAAATCTGATCGTTCGCAACGATCGGCGGAATGAACACAGGCTTACCGACATCGGCGGTAGCGACCGTTTGGCCGCTCTCCGGCGTCACGGCGATCACTTCGCCGACGGAGTTCGCGAGCACCAGACGGCCGCCGATCATCACCGGGCCGGTCCACGAAATCCGGCCCTCCCGACCGTTCTCATCGCGGAAGCGACGCAATTGTTGCACCCAATAGGCGTTGCCTGTGTCTCGATCGAACGCTGCGAGCACACCGTCAGTGCTAACGGCATAGAGCACGTCGCCAGCGACGAGCGGGGTTTGCGTCGACGCGAAAGCGCGCGCCCAGCCGCGCTGGCCCGAGCGCACGTCAATGGCGGCAAGTACGCCAGAGTGGCTGGCCGCGAAAACAATCCCGTTGTCCAGCACAGGGCGCCCCGCGATGTCGTTGATCGCGGAGAGCGACGTGAGTTGGCCTGAGCGCGAGAGCGCATCCGACCACAGACGACGACCATTGCCCCCGAGCAACGCCACCAATTCGCCAGAGGCAAACGGCGCGACCACTGTGTCGCCGTCGACAGCAACACTTGTGGCGGAGAGGATACGCGCAGGCTCGGCGATAGCCTGGTATGTCCACAGCACTTCACCGCTGCCCGCATCGATCGCGAGCAATTCACTGTCATTGGTGATTGCATAGACGCGCGCGCCCACGACAGTCGGCGCCGATTGGAACGGCGCATCCGCTTGGCGGCGCCAAACTTCTTCGCCCGTGTTTGCGTCCATCGCGGCGATGAAGCCAAAACCCGTCGTCACGAACACACGGCCGCCAGCGGCCGCGACGCCGCCACCACGCGCAACGCGGTCCCGCGAGTCACGCGGGCGAAGATTCTCGCTCCACAGACGCGAGCCGTCGGTGGCGCTGAGCGCATGCACGCGATGATCGGCGTCGAGGAAAAATAGAGTACCGCCGGCGATCACCGGCGGCGCTGCGATCTGGGCGTTGTTGTTCGAGCCCTGGCCGAGATTGGCGCGCCAGGCGCGCTGCAAAACGGCGGAGCCCGTGGAAGGCGGCGGCGAATTGTCCGCGGTGCCGCCCGGCTGGCTCCATTCCACAACCTGCACCGGCGCCGGCACGACGATTGTCCGCGACGCGAGCGCGGGGTCGGGCGCGAGTTCTTGTTCGAACGCGAGGATGGAGATGCGGCCGTCTTCCGGCGCCGTCTGGCGCGGCGCGTCATCGCCACCATTGAACGGCCACACCGCATCGCCGACGCGGCTGACGGTTGAGCAAGCGGAAAGAGCCGCCATCGCCGCGAGCGCAGCGATTGGACCCAAGCTTCGGGTGATGCGGCTCATTTCGTTTCTCCTTCGGATGGCGCCGGCGCTGCAGCGCCTTCCGTTGAACTTGATCCAGGCGCAGGGCCCACGACCGCGAGTGCGACTTGCGCGCGCTGACGCACCGCTTCCGGCGCATCGAACGCAAGCGCTAGGCTCTCAAGATTTTGGCGTGCGAGATCGAGGTCGCCGCCTTCCCAGGCTTCGATAGCGAGCAATTCGCGCGCAAGATAGGAGACGCGACCTTCGCCCTCGATCAGTGGCTGCAGGCGCGTTTGCATCGCGGCGAGATCTTGGGTTTCAGCGGCGATGTAAGCGGCGCGCAATTGCGCGGTCTCACGCATGACAGGATCGCGTGCTTGTTCAGCAGCGGCGTCAAATTCCGCGAGCGCTGCTTCAAGATCGCCTTGTGCTTGCAAGACCGCGGCGTGCTCCATGCGCGCCATGGCGCGGAAGTGCTGCGGGCCTTCATCGCGCAAGCGTTCGAACTCAGTGTTGGCGGCGTCCAGATTGCCGGCGACAAGAAGTTGTTGTGCGGCGAGGTATTGATCGGAATGCTCGCGCGCGGTGTTGATCGTGTACCAGCGCCAGCCTTGCCAGATGCCGATGCCGACCACGATTGCGATCAAAGCGCCGAGAACCCAAACGCCATTTCTTTTGAAAAATTGGAGTACGCGGTCCTGGCGTAGACTCTCGTCGACTTCCTGGACAAATGAATCGGTTTCGTTGGTCACGCCTGCTTCCTGGCCAAGCCCGCAGATCCGCGAACCGCCCCCTAAAATCGCCGGCAAGCTAGCCGCGCTTGTCGCCCTGAGCAACGCGGGCCTGCCGTGCCTTGCTGAGGGAATAGGTCTCGGCTGCGGCAGGAAAACGGCGGGCGCGGACATCAGCCGCATATCCAGCGGCCGCTTTGTCGATTTCGGCCTTCAGATTAGCGTAGCGGCGAACGAATTTCGGGGTCCAGTCGAATATCCCCAGCATGTCGTCGGTCACCAGGATCTGGCCGTCGCAGGCAGCGGAGGCGCCGATCCCGATCGTCGGAGCCGAAACGGCCGCCGAGATTTCGGGGACCAAAGCCTCATCTACGCCCTCGACCACGATGGCGAAGGCGCCGGCCTTATCGGCCGCGCGCGCCTCGGCCAGCACTTGTTCGCGCTCTTCGGCGGTGCGCCCCTTGGCGCGGAATTTCCCGTCGATATTAACCGCTTGAGGGCGAAGGCCGACATGACCCATGACCGGAATACCACGCTCGACCATGTAAGCGATGGTTTTCGCAACCTGCGGCCCTGCCTCGACCTTCACGGCCGCAGCACCCGTTTCCTTGAGCAGACGCGCAGCATTGTTAAAGGCGACCTCGGAACTGCCCTCGTATGAACCGAAGGGCATATCGACCACGACCATGGCCTGCTTGGCCCCGCGCATCACGGCCTGACCATGCATGATCATCATCTCCATGGTGACGCCCACCGTGTTTGGCAGGCCGTGGATGACCATGCCGACGCTGTCGCCCACGAGCAGCAGATCGCAGTGCGGGTCGAGCATCTCCGCCATCGGCGCGGTGTACGCCGTCAGGCACACGATCGGATCACCCCCTTGCGGGCGCGAATGTCCGGGGCGGTGACACGACGAGGAGTTTCGGTATGGCGCGACATGCGGACCTCCCATTAGTCCTTTGTTGCGCTGCACATAAAGGGCCAGCGGCTTGAGCGCCAGCTTAGTCGCCCGTTGGGGCTGAGCTTTAGTCCTGAGCCGCGCGGTAGGCTACCGCACCGCCGACCAAAGCGCCCGTCGCCAGCAGGATTTGCGTCATGCCAAGGCCGATCGATTGCATCAGGCCAACGCCAGCCGTTTCGGCGGCGGCCGAGAGTTGCGGGCCATTGCTGATGGCGTTCTGCAAGCGGGCGGCTTCCAGGCTGCCGGCGGCGATGAGGTCCGGAGCGAATACGCCAACGACCGAATAAAGGCCCCACGCGGTGGCGGCGGCGCCAGCCATCACACCGACAGTCTGAGTCCAGCTGCGCACCTTCGCCGCGCGCTCGACGCGCGCCACGCCGTGGCTGACATTGACCGTGAAGCCAGCGTCAATCGGTTCTTCTATCTCCGCGAAGGAGCTTTTCAGTAGGGCGTTGAAGTCACTCATGTCGCCGGTTCCAATAGCCGTCTCAGTTTATCCGTCCCCCTGAGTACGTGGGATTTCACCGTGCCGAGGGGAAGACCGGTGATTTCTACAATTTCAGCGTGGCTTAACCCTTCTCCGTGGTTCAGCGTCACGCATAATCTCTCCGCATCCGACAACCTGGCAAGAGCCTTTTCCAGGTCAATCTTCGCGCCGGCCGCGGCCTCCGGCGTGGATTCCTCCGACGCGATGGGCGATGCGTCGTCGATTTCCTCGAACACGGCCTTCTGGCGACGTTTCGCCATCAGGAACGTGGTCACCGCAATCCTTCTAAACCAACCCGGAAAAGCGGCGGGGGTTTCCAGATCCCGCAATCTCTCCCAAGCCTTAACGAACGCATCCTGGGCTAAATCATCCGCCTCAGCGTGGCTTTGGCACATTCGCCGGAGCAGGCTGCGCGCCCAGCCTTGGCGACGCTTCACAAGCTCCCCGAACGCTGCCTGGTCCTTGGCCTGTGCTGCGATAATCAGCGCAGCTTCCGTGGCCTGAGCCAGATTGAGGAGCCCCCGTGACGCCACCTATCAAAACTCACTCACCCTTCTGCTTGGTGGAATAATCCACGATCGCCAGGAGAAGGAAGGCCAAGCCGAGCGCTCCCAGGATTGCCGCCGGCACCATCATACCGCCAAGCGCCTCGCCTGAGGGATCGAAGCCGCTGATGGCCAAACCTGCCATAACAAAACCGAGCGCGAGAGCGATAAGCACTACACCGCTTCCGAGCGAAGAGCGCGCCTTATCGGGCTTTGGCTTGGTCGTACCCTCGGTTAACTGACGCAAAACTGTTGGATCAAGCGTTTGACCCTTCTCCAGCGCCTGCGCCAGCAGCTGGTGGGCGGATTGTTTGGTGCGTTCCTTCAGCCAGATCGGCACCAGGATAATCGCCGCCAAAAATCCAAAAAAGACAAACGGAACAAAGACATCCGCATCCATTGTATCGTGCTCCATAGCCCAGGGTCTGCGCCCGTTGACATATAGATGCGCTGATCCGGGGTATTGGATGCAAGGGACTTATTAGCGCGCCCGGCCAAAAGCAGCCCGTCTTGCGCCGCCGCTGAGCGCCCAAACCGCGCCGAGGGCGCCCAAAGCGAGGGCGGTGTCCTCCGTCGCTCCTGGATTTGCCGCCAGCCAGCCGACCAGCGGCAGGCCAGCCGCCACCGCCAATATGGCGAGCGCCGCGCCCCAGATGAGGCGACGCACCAAAGCAGCGCGGAACCGCTCTTGCTCGGCGCGACGCATAACGAGGAGGGTAAAGTGCAGATCTTTCGCCGGCGCGGCCGAGGCGCCCAGCACGCGGTTCAGACGCTCTTCGCTATTCATCCTGCGTCTCCAAAGCCTTGAGCAGGCGCTCACGCCCGCGCGTCACGTGCGATTTCACTGTGCCCAACTTCTGGTTCAAGATTGCGGCGGCCTCGCTGTGTGAGAAACCCTCACATAAACACAACGCCACCGCAGCGCGCTGATCGTTCGCCAGTTCCGCCAGCGCGCGCGCGACGGCAATGCGATCTTCTAGCGGCGCGCCAGCTTCGCCCTCGTCTTGCTCGTTCAGCCATTCGTGGTCGCGTTGGGCGCCGCGATCATGGCCGCGACGCGCATCACGCGCGATGCGATATCCAATGCCGCACACCCATGAGGCAAAGCTTGAGCGACCTTCGAAGCGATCAAGCTTGCGCCACGCCGTCACGAACGCCTCCTGCGCGAGATCGTCCGCGTCAGCCCAATGCCCAGCAAAACGTCGCATAAACCCACGTATTTTCGGCTGGTGCGCATCGACCAACGCAGCGAACGCGCGGGCGTCGCCCTTGCGCGCGGCCGCGATGAGGCGCGCATCGTCATCGGCGGTCATCGTGCTTGCGCTGACCAGGACGGAAGATCGCAAGCGCAAAGCAGCCCGCGGCGGCCGCGCTCATCACGGCGGCGACAAGCATGAACTTGTCACGTTGATCGCCGGCATCGGCGAAGCCGCACGCCACCCAGAACCCGATCGCGAGCGTGGCGAACAAAACCCCTTCACCCCAAGGCCGCTTTGACAGGCCCAGGTTTGCGTAGGGTTCAGGCTCCAATTGATCGAACAATTGCTGTGGCGGCTCGCGGCCTGCTTCGATCGCGGCCTTGATCACGTCGAGCGCTTTCGAGCGCCGCTGGTGCTCCAGCCACGACACCCAGGCCTGCGCCACGAGCGCGACAGCCACCGCGCCGAACAAGAAGGCCGCCACTATCGTGCTTTCCATTAGACATCTCCGTTTCGCCTCTTATGCAGCCGCGCCCCGGCTTTTTGGATGCGGCGCGGCTTGCCAATCGTTACTTAGGCATTTACTTAAGTGTTATGTTCAGAGACGCGATGCTCGATCTGGCCTTTCAGGCCCTGGCTGATCCCAGCCGCCGCGCGATGGTGGATCGCCTGGCACAAGGCCCCGCCTCGGTCAGCGAACTGGCCAAGCCGCTGGCGATGTCGCTGCCGGCGGTGATGCAACATCTGCAGGTGCTGGAAGCGAGCGGGCTGGTTGTGTCGCAGAAGATCGGCCGGGTGCGCACCTGCCGCATCGCGCCAAAAGCGCTCAACCAAGCTGAACAATGGATCGCCGAGCGCCGCGCCCTCTGGGAGCGCCGCCTCGATCGCCTTGGACAATTTCTCGACGAAACGGAAAACGATTGATGCTGACGCTCTATGGCCACCCGATCTCCTCGTTCACTTGGAAAGTGCTGATGGCGCTCTACGAGAACGACACGCCGTTCGATTTCGTGACGGTGGATCAAAACACTTATACCGATTTCATCGCCAAATGGCCGATGGGGAAGTTTCCGATCCTGCTCGATAGAGATCGCCAAACGATGATCACCGAGACCTCGGTGATCATCGAATATCTCGACGCCTATAATCCAGGGGCCACGCGCTTCATCCCCCAGGACACTGACACAGCGCTTGAAGTACGCCGCTGGGATCGCGTGTTCGATCACATCAATACGACAATGTCGAAAGTCGTCGTCGACAACATCCGCCCGGACGGACAACGTGATCCTTTTGGCGTCGAAGAAGCCAAGCGCGTCGTGCACGCCGCTTACAGCGTCGTGGAAACACAGCTCGGCGCTCGCGCATTCGCAGTGGGCGACAGTTTCACGATGGCCGATTGCGCCGCGGCGCCGGCGCTTTGGTACGCCACACGCAACGTCCCGCTCGATAACAAGTATCCGCGCATCGCGGCCTATCTCGAACGCTTGAACGCACGCCCATCCTTCGCGCGCGCGGTCACAGAATCCGAGCCACTCTTCCATATGTATCCAGGAGCTTAAGCCATGAGCGCACTTGCCCACGGCACGATGGTGATGGAGCGCACCTATAACGCTTCGCCGGCACGCGTGTTCAACGCCTGGGGCGACATCGAGGCGCGCACGCGCTGGTCGGCGCCAACGCCGGCCGACAAGATCGTCTACGAGGCGCAAGACTTTCGCGAAGGCGGGCTCGATATCTCGCATTGCGGGCGCAACGGCGAATTGGATTACACCGCGCGCGTCAGCTATCTCAGCATCGAGGCGAACGCACTGATCGTCTTCGGCGAGACGGTCTTGTATCGCGGCGAGCGCAAGTCGCACGCCCAGATCAGCGTCGAATTGTTTGCGGAAGGCGCCGGCACGCGGCTCCTACTCACCATGCAGATCGCATCGTTCGACGGACCGGGCATGATCGCTGGCTACGATGAGGGTTGGACCGCAGCACTCGATAATCTCACTTCGGAATTCTGAGGGACAGGCACGTGACGAAAGGATCCGCAACCCACGACACGTTCATGATCGAACGTGAGTACAAGGCCGCGCCCGCGAAGGTGTTTGCGGCGTTCTCGAAGCCGGCAGCGAAAATCAGATGGTTCGGCGGACCGGATGATTGGGAGAAATCAAACTACAAACTCGATTTCCGCGTCGGAGGACGCGAGAGCGTCAGCGGCGGCCCGCCCGGCGGTCCGGTCCATTCTTACGACGGGTTGATCATGGACATCGTCGAAAACAAACGTCTGATCATCGCTTACGAAATGCATCTGGACGAGACGCGCATCTCCGTCTCGCTCGGCACGACGGAATTTCGCGCCAATGGGAGCGGCACGCGGCTCGTCTATACCGAACAGGGCGTCTTCCTGGACGGCTTCGACGATGCGGGCGGCCGCGAACGTGGCACGCAAGAGCTGTTCGATCAGCTCGGCATCTCGCTCGACAGCTGATCTGGAGGATGAGATGGGCAAGCTGATCGTCTGGAATCTGATGTCGCTCGAGGGCTATTTCGAAGGCCCGGCGATGTGGGATCTGAACTTCCGCGGCTCTGTGTGGAGCGAAGACCTCGAAGCGTTGAGCGCTGAGCATACGACTACGAGCGTGGCGCTGGTGTTCGGGCGCGTCACCTATGAAGGCATGGAGGCATATTGGACGAGCGGCGCCGAGAACGGGCCGCTCGCGGACGCGATGAACAGCCTGCCGAAATACGTGGCGTCCACCACGCTGAAGAGCACCACCTGGAACAATAGTCACATTCTGGCGGCGCCGCTCGGCGAGAGCATCGCCAGGCTGAAGCGTGAGCACGACGGCAATCTCTTCGTCTTCGGCAGCGCCAAGCTCATCCATGCGCTGCGCCCGCTCGACTTGATCGACGAGTATCGCATCGGCATTGCCCCGCTTTTCCTCGGCGCCGGGACGCCGCTCTTCAAGCCGGACGCGCCGCCACGCGAGCTGAAACTCATCGAGGCGCGCACGCTCAAAAGGGATTGCGTGCTGATGCGCTACGCGCGCGCTTAAAAGCCGACGTCTTCGATCGAAAGCAGGCTGGCGTTGCCGCCGGCGGAGGTGGTGTCGATGGAGACCACGCGCTCGGTGGCGAAGCGGGCGACGTAGCGCGGACCGCCGGCTTTGGGGCCGGTGCCGGAGAAGCCCTCGCCGCCGAAGGGCTGACTGCCGACCACGGCGCCGATCATCGAGCGATTGACGTAGAGATTGCCGACTTTCGCGAGCTGACGCACGCGCTCCGAAGCGCCTGCAATGCGGCTGTGCAGGCCCATAGTGAGGCCGTATCCGCTGGCGTTGACGCGCGCGATGGTTTCATCGAGTTCGCCGGCCTTCCAGGTCGCGACGTGCAGGATCGGGCCGAACCATTCTTGCTTTAGATCTTCGATCTGCTCGAGCCTGATCACGGTGGGCGCAACATACAGGCCCAAAGTTTCCGGCGCCGTGACCGCATGCACCCAATGCGCCTTCATCGATTGGCGATAGGCTTCGAGCTTGTCGCGCGCCGCTTCGTCGATGACGGGGCCGACATCGGTGCGGATATCGAGCGGATCGCCAAGGATCAACGCATCCATCGCGCCTTTCAGCATGTCGAGAATGCGGTCGGCGATATCCTCCTGCACCACCAGCAAACGCAGCGCCGAGCAACGCTGACCGGCGGAACGGAACGCTGAGGCGACGACGTCGCCGACGACCTGCTCCGGCAGCGCGGTGGAATCCACGATCATGGCGTTGAGACCGCCGGTTTCGGCGATTAACGGTACGATGCCGCGTTGCTCGTTCTCCAACAGCGAGCGCGCAATGGCGCGCGCCGTGCCGGTTGAGCCCGTGAAGGCGACGCCAGCAATACGCGGATCGGTGGTGAGCAAACGGCCGACTTCGGGGCCGCCAGGGAGCAAGTGCAGCACGTCCTTCGGCACGCCGGCTTCGTGCGCGAGCTGCACGGCGCGGTAGGCGATGAGCGGCGTTTGCGGCGCGGGCTTGGCAAGCACCGTATTTCCCGCGACGAGCGCCGCCGCCACTTGGCCAAGGAAGATCGCGAGCGGGAAATTCCACGGCGCGATGCAGGCGAACACGCCGCGGCCGGCGAGACGGATTTCGTTGAGCTCGCCCGTTGGGCCAGGCAGACGCTCCGGCGCGAATTGGGTGCGCGCTTGCACAGCGTAATAACGACAAAAATCGATGGCTTCGCGGATTTCGGCCAACGCATCGGGGATCGACTTGCCGGCTTCGTGCACCGCGAGCGCCATGAGTTCGGTGCGGTTGGTCTCCATGAGATCGGCCAAGCGCTCCAGGCATTGGGCGCGCTCTTCGACGGGCGTTGCGCTCCAACTATCGCCAACGGCTCTGGCGGCGGCGATGGCGCGCGTGACATCGTCACCGGTTGCGTCGATCACCGCCCCCGCATGGCGCGTGCGATCGGCAGGGCAACGCACGGGCTTGGCCGCGCCTTCACTGCGCACGCCGGAGATAAGCGGCGCGGCTTGCAGTGTCGTTGGCATCGCCTTGATTTGCGCGGCAAGCGCTTCGAGCAAAGCTGCGTCGTGCAGATCAATTCCGCTTGAATTCACGCGGCCTGGGAAAATGTCGCGCGGGAGTGGGATCGATGGATGTGGCTTGCCGCCGACCTTGGCGATGCGCTCGGCCGGATCGGCGAGCAGATCATCTTCGCTGACGTCTGGATCGGCGAGCTGGTGCACGAAGGATGAGTTCGCGCCGTTCTCCAACAAGCGACGCACAAGGTAGGCGAGCAACTCGCGGTGCCCGCCGACAGGCGCGTAGGTGCGGCAGGCATAGCCCAGCTCGCGCACGAGGCGCTCGTAGAGACCCTCGCCCATGCCGTGCAGGCGCTGGAATTCAAAATCGCGGCGCTCGCCAACCCAGTCGAGAATGGTGGCGACAGTGAGCGCATTGTGGCTGGCGAACGCCGGGAAAAGATTGCGACTGGCCAGCATGTCGCTGGCGCACGCGAGATACGAAACGTCTGTCGCGGCTTTGCGCGTGAACAACGGATAATCGCTCAAGCTTTCGATCTGCGCGCGCTTGATCTCGCTATCCCAATAGGCGCCCTTCACCAGGCGCACCATGAATTTCCGTTTGATCTCTTCGCCCAGCGCATCGGCCCAGGCGATGACGGCGCGCGCGCGCTTGCCATAGGCTTGCACGGCCATGCCGAGGCCGTCCCAGCCCGCGAGCGCTGGATCGCGAGCGACCCCTTCGATGATGTCGAGCGACATCATCAGGCGATCGCATTCTTCGGCGTCGATGGTGAAGCCAACATTCGCGGCCGCCGCTTTGCGTGCGAGGCGCTGCGTCATCTCGATCAGTTCGGGCACGCAAGTGTCAGCGTGGTTGGTTTCGTAGCGCGGGTGCAGCGCAGAGAGCTTCACCGAGATCGAATGGCCGCGGCCCAGCTTTGAGCTCGCGACGGACTCGATCGCGGCTGCGTACGCGGCGAAGTATTTTTCCGCGTCGCTATAGGTGCGCGCGCCTTCGCCGAGCATATCGAAGCTGGCGGTGAAGCCGCGATTATCTTCATCCGCAGCACGCTTCATCGCTTCATCGATGGTGCGGCCCATGACGAAGACTTGGCCCATCATGCGCATCGCGGCGCCGACCGCCGTGCGCACGAAGGGCTCGCCGGCGCGCGCGACCAGACGCTGCAACGCGCCCGCCTCGCGCGACTCGCCCACCAGCGCGCGCGTGAGCACCAGACCGAACGTGGCGGAGTTCACCATGAGCGAGATCCGACTGGCCCGAATGGGAGGCCCAATCGGCGCCGCCAAGCTTGTCGCGGATCAGCATGTCCGCCGTTTCCGGATCAGGCACCCGCAGGAAGGCTTCGGCCAGCGCCAGGAGGGCGACGCCTTCTTCGGTGTTGAGGCGATATTCCTGGAGGAAGCGATTGACCCAGCCTGAGGATTGGGCGGCGCGCAGGTCGGCGATGATGGTTTTGGCGCGGGTGACGACGCGACCACGCGTGCTGGCGGCGAGGGTGGCGCTGGGCAAAAGGCCCTTGAGCACATCCTGCTCTGGAGCGCGGTAAAGGGCGGCCATCGCGGCGCGGGCGCCATCCATACGGGTGGTCATCGGTCAAATTCCCCGGACTGAAGTTTCGCCCGGAGGTACCAGCGATTTCAGCGAATGTGCTTGTTATCTTGGGCGCATCACCCGAATAATCCACGCATTATCGGCATTCAGGCGAATGATCTTCATGCTGGACGAGATCGACAAGCGCCTCCTGCGGGCGCTTCAGGAAGACGGCAGGATCACCAACCAGGCGCTGGCCGAGGCCTGCCACATCTCGCCGGCCGCCTGCTTTGACCGCGTGAAGCGCCTGCGCACGCGCGGCTTTATTCTGGGCACCATGGCGCTACTCGATCCAGCCAAGCTGGATCGCGCGCTCCTGATCTTCATCGAAGTGCATCTCGATCGCACGACAGGCGATGTGTTCGACGAGTTCGCCAAGGCGGTCGCTGTGCAGCCCGATATTCTGGAATGCCACATGGTGGCGGGCGGCTTTGATTACCTGATCAAGGCGCGCGTGAAGGACATGGCCGCTTATCGCGGTTTTTGGGCGATATCCTCGTGCAGATGCCGGGCGTGCGCGAGACGCGGACTTATGCCGTACTTGAGGAAGTGAAGAACACGGCGGCGTTGCCGATCTAGCTGCGCTCTGGCGCGTAGATCGCCAATTGCTCGCCGACGCACACGGGTTTATCGCCGCCTTCGCGCTCGAATGCGAAATCCTGCTTCACCACCACGCGATCACCGCGCGGCTCCAAGCTTTTCAGCATGAGCCGTAAACGCACGCGGCTGCCGGTCGGCACAGTGGCTGGAAAACGGACATTGTTGATGCCGTAATTCATGCCGTGATCGATGCCAGTGACTTTGTAGAGCGTGTAGCCAAAGCGCGGCAGCAACGTGAGCGTGAGCAACCCATGCGCAATAGTGCCCCCGAACGCTTCGGTCGCGCGCGGCACGTCGACGTGAATCCATTCGTTGTCGCCCGTCACGCGCGCAAAATCGTCGATCAGCGCCTGATCGATGGTCAGCCATTCCGAAACAAATTCGCGTCCCACCCAATTGGGAAGTTCGCTGAGTGGAATTTGCTGGGTCATGACCGTTCCTCGTGCTTGGCGCTGAGGCTAGCGCGAGGACGCGCAATCGAGTTCGCAAAATGGCGCTAAGGTAGGCCCGAAAGGGTCACAGCGCCGCGATCAACTCGATCTCGACCAGATTGTCAGGAAACGCCAACCGTCTGATCTCGACGGCGGTGACGGCGGGCGGATCGAGGTCGGCATAGATAGCGAGGCGGATGTCGTTGGCTTCGATGAACGCGTCTATGTCGGTGACGAAGATGGTCTCCTTCACGACATTGGCAAAGCGCAGGTCAAATGCCTCGAGCGTTTGGCCAAGCGCGTCGTAAACGGCGATCAGCTGGGCGCGCATATTGCCGGCGCTCATGGTCTGAAACGTTTCGGTGAGGGCCAGTGTGCCTGAAACGTGGAGCGTCTGGCCGCTCAGGACGGCTTGCGCGTAGCCAAAAGCCTGCTCGCCTTCACGGCGAAAATGGAATGTGCGACGGGTCATGGGATCAGCCCTCTCCGAAAGGAGGGGCTACGAAATATGGACATCGGGCCGCCGTACAGCTAGCTTTTCGTATAGTTCGGAGCCTTTGGCTCCGGTTTTCGTAGGTGGATGGCCGATGCCACGCGCGAAATCCAAGTCGCTGGCGCCCGCGCCGGTGGCCCCGGAGGATTTGACGACCCGCATCATCCTGCTCTTGCAGGAGGATGGGCGGATGGCGTTCTCGACCATTGCCACCCAGCTCGGCGTCTCCGAAGGCACCGTACGCAACCGCGTGCGCCAATTGCTCGATGACAATGTGATCTCGATCCAAGCCGAGGCGATGCCCGGCGCCTTTGGCTACACGGTGAACACCGTGACGTTTCTGAAGGTGCGGCCAAGCGCCAACATTGATGAAGTCGCGGCGCTTTTCAGCGACATCGCCGAGGTGTTCTACGTGGTGCAGATGATCGGGCGCTTCGACCTCGGCATCGCCGCCTATCACAAATCCATCGAAGACTACCGCGCGTTCCTCAACCTACATTGCTACGGCAACGACGCGCTCTCCGACGTCGAGACCACGCTCAACGTGAAAATCCACAAACTCAACACACGCTGGCAAGTCCAGGTGTGAAGGAGCACGCATGAACGCCACCTCCGTTCTCAACGCGCGTACGCTTGGCACGGAGCCGCTCGCGGATGTGCATTGGGCTCAGAGCACGCAGCCCGCGCCTGCGTGCCCGAAGCTGGACGGCGACGCGGAGGCCGACATCGCCATCATTGGCGCTGGCTATACTGGGCTCGTCGCCGCATTGAGCGCGGCTGGCGATGGGCGTCGGATCGTCGTGTTGGAAGCGGCGCCCGAGCCGGGCTTTGCCGCTTCAGGACGCAATGCTGGCGCGGTCGCGCCGATGATGTGGGGCATGAAGAAGACGCCCGCGCAGATTACTGCGTCCTTCCCGCAGCACGCACCGCGCATGAATCGCGCTATCGCAACATCAGGCGCCTTTCTGCGCGATTTTATCGCGACGCATGGCGTGGAGTGCGAGGCGCATTTCGACGGCTATCTGCTGGCCGCACGCACGCCGGACTCGCTGGCAAAGGCTAAGGCCGCGCACGAGGGCTGGGTGCAATATGGCGGGCGCTTTGAAGTGCTCTCGCAACAGGAGCTTTCGCGCCACGTGCGCACCGATGCTTACGCGGGCGCGTTACGCGTGCCGGATGCGGGGTATCTCAATCCGCTGAGCTTCTCACGCGGGCTTGCGGCGGCGGCGCAGCGCGCAAGTGTAACCATTCATTGCGGGTCGCCGGTGTTGAGCGCGAAATATGAAGACGGCGTGTGGCGGCTCCAGACGCCAAGCGGTGTGCTGCGCGCGGCGACTTTGCTTGCCGGCATGGGCGCCTATGGCGGCGCGCTCGTGCCGCGCTTGCAGAAAGAGAGCTACGAGGTTTGCTCCGCGATCGTCGCGACCGACCCGCTGCCTCACGCACGCGAATTGACGCCAGGCGGCATGGCGATGGCGGATTTGGACGACGCGGCGGTGTTCGCGCCAATGATCGACGCGCGCGGCTGCCTCGTCGTCTCGATGCTGTTCCAGGGCGATCAGATGAGCCTGGCCGACGCCGAGCGTATCGTCCGTCCCCGCTTAGCGCGCGCCTTCCCCGACCTGGGCGCTGTCCCCTTTACGAAATTCTGGGGCGGGAAATTCCTGATGACGACAGACGGCGCGGCGCACCTTCTCCAGATCGGACCGAACGCCTTCGCGGCGCAAGGCTGCAACGGCATGGGGCATTCGATAGGCGTCGCGGTCGCGCACGATCTCGGGCGCCTTGGCGCGGGCGCCGCCGCCGAAGAATTGGTATTTCCAGTCACGCTCCCGAAGCCTGCGCCAATGCACGGCTTGATGACCGGCGCACTCCGGCGCGTGATGGCGCCGATGATGAACCGAAAACTCGCATAACCAGCACGAAAGCGAAGGCCGATGAGCGAAGTGCAGGACGGTATCGGCGTCAGCGACGCGACGTCGGCGATTCAGATTCCGCGCGCCACACACGGCGATGCGACGCCACTGAGCAAACTCGAACCAAAACTCTGGACACAGCGCGACCGCGTCACACGCGTACGCTTGCTCGATCGGCTGCAGGCCGCGGGCGATAAACGCCTCATCTCGCTCGTTGGCCCCGCTGGCAGTGGCAAATCGATCCTGCTGGCGCAGCACTTCCAGGCGTGCCGCGCGCAGGGCGAGCACATCGCCTGGCTTACACTCGATCGCGCCGACGTCGATCCGTGTCTGCTGCTGAATGGCTTAGTGCGGGCGCTGGAGACGGCGCTGGGGCCTGCGCCGGAGAATGTGCGAGCCGATGCGGTCGAGGCTGCGGCGACTGATCCGGCGCTCGCGGTGCGGCGGCTGTTGGATTGGCCGAAGCTCGCCACCACCGACGCCTGCGTGATCATCGACGGCCATGAAATTGTGGCTGGCGCACGCAGCGCCGAATTGATCGATGCGTGGGTGCGCGTGGACGTCACGCGCCTCATTCTCGCCAGCCGCGTGGCGCTCGATGCCCCTCTGGCGTTGACGCGCGCGCAGGGCGATGTCGAGAGCATCACCGCCCGCGATCTGGCGCTCGACACCGATGAGCTGATGGCGCTTGCGGGTGAGCACGTTTCGCCGATCTATATCGACCGCCTGATGCGTGAGACGGGTGGCGCGCCGGTTGTCGCCTGCCATGCGTTGGGGGCGTTGCGTGAACCGATGCTGGAGCGCCCGCCCGTTCATGTGCGCAGCTGGCGGGGCATGCTGCAAGATTATTATCGCGAGCAGCTGCGCCACGATCTATCGCCTGCGCTTTGGAGCGCGCTCATACGACTTGCGGCGGTCGAATTCTTCGACATTCCGCTGGCAAGCGACATTGTCGGCGCACCCGCGGGCGAATTGGTGGCTGAACTTTATCGCGAACGCGGGCTTGTGATCCGTCATGGCGCAGGCGGTGTCTATCATGTTGAGCCAGGGTTGCGGGCTGCACTCGCGCCAGAATTGGAATGGATCGAGGAGGACGAGCTGCGCCGCTTGCACAGCCGCGCCGCCGCATGGTTCGCCAAGCGCGGCTACGCCCCTACGCCGCGCTGCACGCTATCGCCGCGAACGATCACAGCTTGGCGGCGGCGTGCATGGCGAAAGCAGGTTCCGCCGCGTTCAGCGCGCGTGTGGGGGTGCGCGAGTTGCGCTTGAGCCTGAGCAGCTTGAGCGACGTCGATACGCACGAGCCGATCATCACCCAGGCGCGAGCGCTCACTTTGGCGCAGGAAACGCCGAGCCGGTATAGCGATCTGGTCAAGGCGGAAATGGTTGACCCCCGCGCCGACCCGGAGATGACGCTGATCAATGCATTCATCGATGCGTATGCCGACATCGCGCCGCTGCCGGAATTGGTCGAAGTGTGCCGCGATCTGGCGATGACGGACAACGTCTCCGATCTCGCGCCGCGCGGCTTGGCGCGCTGCTATCTGTGCTGGGAGGCGCTGCGTGGGGCGCGCCTGCACGAGGCGCTGCAATGGGCCATGCTCTCGCGCGACGATCTCGATTTCGCCGACGCGGCCTATGCAGGCGTATTCACGCACCTGCACGCCGCGAACATTCTTATCCATCTCGACGACATCGACAGCGCGCGCCAGCACGTGAATGAGGCGGAACAAGCCACAAAGCTTTTCTTCCCCGACGACCCGCGTCTGATGAATCTGGTGTGGATCTGGGCGGCTTGGATCGAGTCTGAGCAAGGCGCCGAGCTGCGCGCCGAAGATGTGGCCGCCTCGTTCGAGGCGACGTGCAGCGGCGAGGGCTGGGCCGACGCGCTGTGGATGTGCACAGTGCTGGCGAGCCGCCAAGCGATGCGCCGCGGCGATACGATCGGTGCGGCGCGCGCCTTGGATCGCGGATTGGGTGAGGCCTCCGCGCGCGGCGCGACGCGATTGCTCTGGGCGCTACGCAGCGAACGCGTCCTCTTGCTGACGGCAATGGGCGACCTAGACGCGGCGATGTCGGACGCACGGCGGCTTGATATCTTCGACCTTGAGCGCGTTCCTCTTGGCGCCGAGCCGCTCACCTGGCGCGAAGTCACCGATGGCTGGGTAAACGGCATTCGGTTGGCGCTGGCGCAAGGCGATTTGGCTCGCGCCGGAAGCGTCGCCGAACATCTTAAGACGTTCGCGACGGAGCATGACGTTCCGCGCCTCGCCAAACTTGCCGCGCGATTCCTCGATATGATCGCCACCGGCGACATCGATCCGATGCCCGATTGCGCGGAGGATTGCGATACATGCGAACAACAACAAAAATGCGAGACAGGCGCTGTGGCCGCGCTTCGCCAAGCCTCGCCACTCACCCCACGCGAACAGGAATTGATGAACCTGGTGGCCAAGGGGCTGGTGAACAAGCAGATTGCTTACGAGCTCGGCGTGACCGAGACGACGATCAAATTCCACATGCGCAACATCTATAAAAAACTCAGGGCCCGCAATCGCGTGCAGGCCCTGATGCGCTTGAGTGGTTCAAACTAATCGACGAGATCCCTGGGGAGACCGCGCCGGGTTCTGCTTAAAAGCGATAGCCGAGTTGCACGCCGTAACGCTGGGTGCGACCACGCACGCCAACTTCGGCGTACGAAGTGATGATGCGGCTTGAGGCGTCGGAATAATATTCCTCGTCGAAGGCGTTATCGAGGAAAGCCGTCAGCGTCCATGTCTCGCTGCGCAACGTGGCGCGGAGATCGATCAGCGAATAAGTCGGCTGATTGTCGAGGTAGTACGGCAGCGCGCCGTTAGTCTCGCGGCTGTAATATTCGTAGTAGAGCCCGGACTGGCCGGTGAGCGCTGCGCGCAATTGCAGATCCCACGCATCGGTAAGGGGCTGCGTGTAATCGAGCGCCAGATTGTAGGTGAATTCCGGCGAGAATGGCGGGCGGTTACCTTCCACGATCAAGAGCGCCGGAAAATCCTTGATCTCGCTATCGAGATAGCCGACGCCGCCGCTCAGCGTCAGCGAAGAGGTCACTCGAGCGGAGAACTCGACTTCAAGACCAACACTCTGCGTCTCGGGAATGTTGACCATGCCCTGCTGACCGGTGCCGAGGTCAAGCAATTGCACTTGTTGGTTTTCGTAGAGGATTGAATACGCGGCCACGTTCAGCAGCAGGCGGCCGTCGAAGAGATAGGATTTCAGGCCGACTTCATAATTCGTCGTTTCCTCGGAATCGTAGATGCGATCGAACACCGGCCCCGGCGTGTTGAAGCCGCCGCTGCGGAAGCCCTGCGCGGCTGTGGCGTAGAGCGTCATATCCGGCGCGAGCGTGTAGGCCAGCGAGAGTTTCGGCTGGAACATCGTGAAGGTGTGGCTGACCACCCGATCCGGGTCGCCCATCAGCGCCAGATTGTTGGTCTGCTCGCGCTCGTCTTCGTCATACCGGCCAGCGAGTGTGAGTTCGAGACGCTCGGTGACGTCATAGTTCACCTGCGCGAATGCAGCCCAGGCGGAATTGTCGTCCGTCGCGTCCGCGAACAAATTCAGCGCGAACGGCACCACTTCAACGTCGGTGAAGCGATTGCGCTCGGTCGCGACATAGAAGAGGCCCGCAGTGTACCGGAGCGGTCCTTCGTTGGATGAGGTGAGACGAAGCTCCTGGCTCAGCGCTTCAATCTCGGTGCTTTGCAGATTGAGCTCAAGCACGTCGGCTGGCGACATATCGAGGTCGTAGCTCGATTCATCTGACGATTGAACGTAGCCGGTCGTGGCGCTGAGCTCGCCAAGGCTCGTATCGAGCGCGGCCTTGAACGAAACTTCGTCAACTTCGAGTCGGCCCCAACCCTCGCGGCCGGAAACCGGCGGCAAAGAGAAATCGTCGGTATCGCCCGTGGCAAGGATCGAAGCGTTATAGCCGGCATTTTCCGTCGTATCGTGCGCGGCGCGGAAATCCAGGGTGAGGTTGTCGGTCGGTCGCGCCAGCAAGCGCAGACGACCGTATGAATTCATCAGCGCGTTGGTTTCTGTACCCGTGTTCGGATTGGTGATGGTGCCGTTGAAGTCATTGTAGTGCCCGGCGACGCGGAAAAGCAGCCGATCTGAGCCGAGCGGGCCGGAGAGAACGCCTTCGATCATTTCGTCTTCGCCGTTGGCGTAACCGACCGTCACGCCGCCTTCGAACTCGTCAGTCGGATCGCGCGTCACGATATTGATCGCGCCGCCGATGGCGTTGCGGCCGTACAGCGCGCCTTGTGGGCCGCGCAGCACTTCGATGCGCTCAACGTCCACCAAACCCTGGTTGATGGCGCTGACGCTGATCACTTGCACGCCGTCCACCACGACCGCGACCGGCGCTTCGCCTTGGTATTGCTGGCCGACGCCGCGAATGTTGATGAGCGCGATACCGGGCGATTGGCTGGCTTCCACGAGCGCGACGCCTGGCGTGAGGCGCACGAAATCGTTGAGCTCATTGACGCCCGCCCGTTCGATGTGTTCGGCAGAAAAGGCGGTGATCGCATCTGGCACGTCGATCAGACGTTCAGCACGCGAGCGCGCGGTAACGACCAATTCTTCGACGCCGGCATCATCGGCTTCAGCCGCAGGCGTGGTTTGCGCGAGCGCAGCACCTGCCCAGCCTAGCGAAACCAAAGACGTCGCGCTGAACAACAAATTCCGCATCGTCGCGGCCGTGGCTTTCTCGCGCTTGGACATGCTGCAACCCCCGTAGAGCTTTATAGCTTCACAAAGCTTCCGGGCGGCGCCTTCGGATTCATAGCTGCCCAGTGGGATAGGTGTTGCATCCTCGCATGCTCGCGTGCAGCACGAACGTACGCACGCGCGTTCGCGCCACACGCATGCGTGTGGCGCGTTACGCAACTTGTGCGTTTAAGATTAGGCCGAGGCGCCGAGCTTGCGCAGCATCGCTTGCGCCAACGGCAAAGCCGAAGCCGGATTTTGCCCCGTAAAAACGAAATCCGATTGCACGACGTGCGCGGCGAAGGGCGGGGCCGCACTGTAATAGCCACAGGCGCGCTTCAACGCCTCTTCGGGCAGTATCGGTACGATCTTGTCGAAGCCAACGGCAATCTCTTCGGCGTTGCTCACGGAAGTGACATTGCGCCCACGCACCAGCGCCAGGCCGTCCGGCATTTTCACGTCAGCGAGTGCAACAGCGCCGTGGCATACCGCGCCAATAATCGCCGTGCGCGCCGCCAAGCCATCAAGAAGCGCCAACAGGTCTCGATTGCCTGGGAAGTCCCACGCGCCGCCAACGCCGCCAACAACGAAGCACGCATCGAAATCCTGCGCGGAGACGTCCTTGACCGCTTTGGTGTTTGCGACGGCGTATTGGGCCTCTTTGTCATCCACAAAGCGCTGCCCCACAGGCGAAATCCAGCCTTCGCCCAAGCTCATCGGATCGATCGGCGCGGCGCCACCCTTCATTGACGCGAGCCACACAGCGCAGCCCGCTTCCTTGAAGGCGTAATAGGGTTGCGCAAGTTCCTCGAGCCACGAGCCGGTTTTTGAGCCTGTGCTGCCGAGTTCGGTATGCGAGGTGAGGATAAGAAGAATCTTGTGAGCCATGCGCGCGCCTCCCTGGGTGCCCAGGCAAAGCACATGAGGCGGCGCGCCAGCGCCAGCTATCAGAACGAACGGCGGCGCACCCTGCCCGGAAGATCGCGCCGCCTGCCCCTTCGGACAGGTTGGAGCCGGCGCGTTCTGGGCGGAATTTGAACCGAGCCGGCGACAATCCAGCGCCGTCCCGGAGACACTGCATGGCCGATGATCAAAGGGGCCCCGGCCTCGCCAATCCGCCCCGGCGCCATATCAGCCATGATATCCCCGCCGAGGGCCAAGACGGCCTCTTCACGCAATCGTGGTTTCCGATCTGCCTCTCAAGCGCCGCCACCAGCACCAATGTGCGCGGCTTCGAGTTTTTGGATGGTCGCGTGATCGTCGTGCGCGATGAGCACGGCAAGGCGCAGGTGCTCTCTGCCTATTGCCCGCACATGGGCGCTGACCTCGCCGCCGGGCACATGATCGACGGTCAAATCCGCTGCGTTTTCCACCATTGGAAATATAGCGCCGACGGCCGCTGCCGCTCCACCGCGATCGGCGACCCGGCGCCGGAAGCAGCAAAGCTCTTCCGTTTTCCCACGCAAGAGCGCTGGGGCCTGGTCTGGGCCTATAATGGGGAGACCCCGCATTACGATCTGCCGGACATGCCGTTCCCAGACGGTGAGTTGGTGTTCAAGGTGCGCGTGCTGCCGGATTTGCCGGTCGATCCCTGGATCATCTGCGCCAACACGCCGGACATGCAGCACATCAAGACGCTGCACGGCATCAATATCGAGGGTGAAGATCAGCACGACGCGGTTGAGTGGACGGACCACTCGCTCAAATACAAATTCACAGGCATCTATTCGAACGGCGACAAGCTCACCAATGAGATCGGCATTTTCGGACCGACGCTCTATTGGCAATCGAGCCAGTTCGGCGACAAATGGTTCGGCTTTATGTCGCCGTTTGGCCTGCCGCGCCCTTCGGTGTCATCGCTCTATATGGTTGTCTGCGCACGCAAGGATATGGGCACGGCCGAGGAGATCGACGCCTGGCTCGAATTCGTCATTGATCTGGAAACCAAGGTAGTCAGCGAAGACGTACACAACATGCTGACGATGAAATTTAAGCCTGGCGTGCTCACGCGCAGCGATCAGACGCTGGCGCGCTATCTGCGTATGATGAAGACTTTCCCCCGCGCCCATCCGTCGGCCGAATTCATTAAGTGAGGCGAATATGTCAGGTTCCTACACCACCAAAACCACCATCGCCGCACCCGCTGACGCGGTCTGGGCCGTGATCAACGATCTGGGCAATATGGATGTCGCCACGGGCATGGCCGACAAGGTTGAAATCTCCACGCGCGACGGCGTGCCGTTGCGCACGCTCTACCTCACGCCCGCACTGGGTGGCGGCGTCGTGGCCGAGAAGATCACGCACATCGACAACGCCAAGATGCACATGAATTACGAGGTGGTGGATTTCGGCCCGCTGCCGGCGACAAGCTACAAGGGCTTTATGAAATTCATCGCAGATGGCGACAAGACGCTCTTGGATTATGAAGCGCGCTATGAGGGCTCAGACATCGAAGCGCTCGGCGCGATGGCCAAGGGCAATATAGATATGCTGGTGACGAACCTCGAAACAGCCGTCGCCAACGCGAAGCGCTGACACGCGATCAAGGTGAGAGAAGATGGGTGATTCAGCCGACATCGTGATCGTCGGCGCGGGGATCATTGGCTTGTGCACAGCGCTGCAGCTTGCGCGCCGCACCGATGCTAAGATCCTCGTGCTCGAAAAAGGCGTGGGCCCCGGCGAAGGCTCCACAGGCGCGTCTTCGGCCGTATGCCGCTTCAAATATACGCGACCCGAGACAGTGGACCTCGCGCGTGACGGGATAGCCGCCTATCAGAACTGGTCAGATTTCGTCGGCCTCAAAGCGCCGCTTGCCCAATTTCATCGTCATGGCGTGCTTTGGTTCGCCGACGGCCGGGCGGATTGGCCCGCGCAGGAGGTGGCGCGGCTCGCATCACACAGCATTCGCGCCGCTGTTCTGGATGATGCGCAGCTCAAAGAGCGCTTCCCTGCGCTAAACCCTTGCGCGATCCCACCCGATTTCGAAGGTGGCGAAAGCCATATGTGCGGTCCAGGCGGTTTGCATTTGCTCGAACTCGACGGCGGCTACATGGACCCCGTCGATGCGTTGCAGGATTTGCTGGCGTCATTGCGTGAGATTGGCGTGGAGGTGCGCTTTCGTGCGCACGTCACCGGCATTGAAACGCATGGCGGCGCGGTGCTCGGCGTGACGCTGGCCAAAGGCGAGCGCATCGCCTGCGGGCAGATCGTCAATGCCGCAGGCCCTTGGTGCAACGACATCTTCTCTTATGTTGGCCTCGATTGTCCTTGGCCGTTGAAGCCCACGCGTATTCAGATTGTGCATGTCGACCGGCCGGCGGAGGTTGTGGGCGACATTCCCGTCGCCGTCGATCCGTTGAGCGGCATCTATTTCCGATCGCAGAGCCGCGGGCAGGAAATCATCGTCGGCTCGATCCTTGAGGAGGACGAACGCGAGGCGATCGAGCGTCCCGACGATTATGCGCGCTTCGTCGAGGATGATTTCGCGCAGACCAAGCTACACGCGCTGCAGCACAAGATTCCAGCGCTTAGTATTCGCGGCAAAGTGCGCGGCTATAGCGGGCTCTATACGATCAACGCGACCGACGTGCACCCGGTGGTTGGCAAGACAGCAGTGCGGGGCTTCTATGTCGCCAATGGTTGCAGTGGCCACGGCTTCAAACTGGCGCCCGCCATCGGCTCGCTGATCGCCCAAGAGATCGCCGGCAAGGGTGGGGCCTTCGACACCGACGTCAGCCCCGCGTTCCTTGCCTTCGACCGCCCACCGATCGCCGTCGCCTCAAAAAGCGTGCTGGCTTAGGCCAAAGGTTAACGGCAGGGCTAGCGAAAACGCGGCCGGAGACGCCCTAACAGCGATCGGCATCTCGATTCCTGCTGCGTCCGCGTATAGGCAGGGAGGATGACGCCAGCGGCCGCCTCCGCCAGCCTTCCCTCCACGCGCTTGACGCATCTGCAGATGCTCGAGGCGGAGGCTATTCACATTATGCGCGAGGTCGTCGCTGAGGCGCAGCGGCCGGTGATGCTTTATTCGATCGGCAAGGATAGCGCCGTCATGCTGCATCTGGCGGCGAAAGCGTTTTATCCCGCGCCGCCGCCATTCCCGCTGCTGCACGTCGATACGACCTGGAAATTTCAGGCCATGTACGAGATGCGCACGCGCATGGCTGACGCGCTGGGCGCGGAGCTGATCGTTTACACCAACCCAGATGGGTTGGAGCGCAACATCAATCCGTTCGACCACGGCTCGGCCATCCACACCCAGATTTGGAAAACTGAGGGCCTGCGCCAGGCGCTCGACAAATACGGGTTCGATGCGGCCTTCGGCGGCGCGCGGCGCGACGAAGAAAAAGCCGCGCCAAGGAGCGCATCTTCTCTTTCCGCTCGGCCAATCATCGGTGGGATCCGAAGAGCCAGCGGCCGGAGCTTTGGCGGCTCTACAATGCGCACATGCGCAAGGGCGAGAGCATCCGCGTCTTCCCGCTCTCAAATTGGACCGAGCTGGATGTGTGGCAATACATCCACTTGGAGAACATCCCGATCGTGCCGCTTTATTTCGCCGCGCCGCGGCCGGTGGTGAAGCGCGATGGCGCGCTGATCATGGTGGACGATAGCCGCATGCCTCTGGAGCCCGGCGAAAAGCCGGAGATCCGGCGCGTGCGCTTCCGCACACTCGGTTGCTACCCGCTGACCGGCGCAATCGAGAGCGAAGCCGACACGCTGCCGGCCATCATTCAGGAAATGCTGCTCGCCACGACGAGCGAGCGTCAAGGCCGTGTGATCGATCACGACCAAAGCGCCAGCATGGAGAAGAAGAAGCAGGAGGGCTATTTCTGATGGCCCACGACCGCAAAGCGTCCACAGAGATCGCCGCCGACATCGAGGGCTACCTGCATCGCCATCAGCATAAGTCGCTGCTGCGCTTTATCACCTGCGGCAGTGTGGATGACGGCAAGTCCACCCTGATCGGGCGCCTGCTCTATGATCTCGAAGATGATCTTCGAGGACCAGATGGCGGCGCTTGAGGCGGATCTCGAAAAAGGTCGGCACGCAGGGCGGCGAGATCGATTTCGCGCTGCTGGTGGATGGTCTGGCCGCTGAGCGCGAGCAAGGCATCACCATCGACGTCGCCTATCGCTTCTTCGCCACCGAGAAGCGAAAATTCATCGTGGCCGATACGCCGGGTCACGAGCAATACACGCGCAATATGGTGACGGGCGCCTCGACGGCTGACCTCGCCGTGATCCTGATCGATGCGCGCAAGGGCGTGCTCACGCAGACGCGGCGCCATTCCTATCTCGTCTCGCTCATGGGCATTCGCCACGTGGTGTTGGCGGTCAACAAGATGGATCTGGTTGACTGGTCGCAGGAGATTTTCGACACCATCGTCGCCGAGTATGCGGACTTCGCGCGCCAGATTGGCTTGAGCGATTTTCTGGCTATCCCAATGTCGGGGCTGAAGGGCGACAACATCACGGCCAAGAGCGACGCCTCGCGTTGGTACGCTGGCCCTGTTTTGCTCGATCATCTGGAAACTGTGCCGCTGGATGATCAACGCCGCGCGGCGGGACCGTTCCGCATGCCGGTGCAATGGGTGAACCGCCCTAATCTCGATTTCCGCGGCTTCGCCGGCATGATCGCCGGCGGGCGCGTGAAGCCAGGCGACAAAGTGCGCGTGGCGCCGTCGGGCAAAATGAGCACGATCGCACGGATCGTCACCAAGGATGGCGATCTCGATGAAGCAATCGCTGGGCAATCTGTGACCCTGACGTTGGCGGACCAGGTGGATTGCTCGCGTGGCGACGTGATCGCGGCGGCCGACGATCCCCGGAAGCGTCGGACCAGTTCGAGACCACAATCATTTGGATGGCCGATGAAGATCTGATCCCCGCCCGCTCCTATTGGCTGAAGATTGGCGCCAAGCAGGTGGCGGCGCAGGTCACCGACATCAAATACAAAGTGAACGTAAATACCCTCGAACACCTCGCCGGCAAGGTATTGGAGCTCAACGAGATCGCCGTGTGCAATGTGAGCCTCGATCGGCCGATTGCTTTTGATCCCTACAGCGCCAACCAAGACATGGGCGGGTTTGTCCTGATCGATCGGATGACGAACGCCACGGTGGGCGCGGGCCTCATCCGCTTTGCATTGCGCCGTGCGCAAAATGTGCATTGGCAAGCGCTCGATGTGACGCGTGAGGCGCGGGCGGAGCTCAAAGGCCAACGCGCCGCCGTGTTGTGGTTCACCGGCCTTTCCGGCGCTGGCAAATCGACAATCGCCAATCTCGTGGAGCGCAAATTGTTGGCGCTTGGCCGCCACACTGTGCTGCTCGATGGCGATAACGTACGCCACGGGCTCAATCGCGATCTGGGCTTCACGGTCGCCGATCGGGTGGAGAACATCCGACGCGTAGCGGAGGTCTCCAAGCTCATGGCCGACGCCGGCCTGATCGTGCTCGTCTCGTTCATCTCGCCCTTCCGCGCCGAGCGGCAGATGGCGCGCGATCTCATCCCCGAGGGCGAGTTCTTCGAAGTGTTCATCGACACGCCGCTGACCGAAGCCGAAAAGCGCGATGTGAAGGGCCTCTACAAGAAGGCGCGCGCAGGCGAGCTGAAGAACTTCACCGGCATCGACAGCCCCTACGAAGCGCCGCTTGCACCCGAGCTGCATATCGAGACCATGAAGGCGCAGCCCGAAGACGCCGCGGACCGTATCGTGGACGCCATCCTGAAGGACGGGCGCATCTAGCGAAAACTTTGGGGGAGAGAATGAGCCAAGCGGACACCGAGCCGAAGCATCACAAAGCGACGTCCCGCGAGAAGCTCGTGATCGGCGCATCGTCGCTCGGCACCGTGTTCGAGTGGTATGACTTTTATCTCTACGGTTCGCTGGCGACCTATATCGCCGCGCATTTCTTCTCCGGTGTAAACGAGACGACGGCGTTTATCTTTGCGCTGGCGGCTTTTGCTGCGGGCTTCTTTGTCCGCCCGTTCGGAGCGCTCTTCTTTGGCCGTATCGGCGACATTGTCGGACGCAAGAACACGTTTCTGGTGACGATGGCGATCATGGGGCTTTCGACCTTCGTTGTCGGCCTGTTGCCTGGATACGATCAGATTGGCGTCGCCGCCCCAATCATACTCGTTCTCATGCGACTGCTGCAGGGATTGGCGCTGGGTGGCGAATATGGTGGCGCGGCGACGTATGTTGCCGAGCATGCGCCGAACAATAAGCGCGGGCTCTACACGGCGTGGATTCAAACTACGGCCACGATGGGCCTCTTTCTTTCGTTGCTGGTGATCATGGCGACGCGTTTGCTGTTGCCGGCGGAGGATTTCGCTGAGTGGGGCTGGCGGGTTCCGTTTCTCGTCTCGATCGTCCTGCTTGGCGTGTCGCTCTGGATTCGCATGCAGCTCAACGAAAGCCCCGTCTTTCAAAAGATGAAGGACGAAGGCACAACATCGAAAGCGCCGCTCGCGGAGGCGTTCGGCAAATGGAGCAACGCCAAGGTCGCGATCCTTGCGCTCTTCGGCGCCGTCGCGGGCCAGGCTGTCGTTTGGTACACGGGCCAATTCTACGCGCTCTTCTTCTTGGAGAAGACGCTGAAGGTGGATGGTTTCACCGCCAATACCTTGATCGCGATTGGCCTCCTCATCGGGACACCGTTCTTTATCTTCTTTGGCTGGCTCTCGGACAAGATCGGCCGCAAGCCGATCATAATGGCGGGCTGTGCGCTTGCCGCACTCACCTATTTTCCACTCTTTAATCTGCTCACCGAAGCGGCGAACCCCGCGCTCGCCGCGGCGCAGCGTAACGCGCCGGTTGTTGTCTATGCTGATCAGAGCACGTGCTCTTTTCAATTCGACCCCGTCGGCCGCAACAAGTTCGACAGCCAATCCTGCGATGTGGCGCGCGCATTTCTCTCGCGCGCCAGCGTGAGTTACGAGAACAAAGCGGCGCCTGCGGGCGCGATCGCTGAAATTCGCATCGGCGACACAGTAGTGCGTGCGCCCGATACGGCGCAGCTCTCCGGCCAAGCCCGCGCGGACGCGATCGGCGCATTCCAGGCAGAAGCGCGCACCGCACTCGACGCCGTCGGCTATCCCATCGCCGCCGCTCCCGACGCGATCAATACGCCACTCGTGATCGCGATCCTGGCGCTGCTCGTGATCTATGTGACGATGGTCTATGGGCCAATCGCGGCCATGTTGGTGGAGCTTTTCCCCTCGCGCATTCGCTACACGTCGATGTCGCTGCCTTACCATATCGGCAATGGCTGGTTTGGCGGCTTCCTGCCAACGACAGCGTTCGCGATCGTGGCCGCCACCGGCAACATCTATAACGGGCTTTGGTATCCGGTGATTATCGCTCTCCTGACGCTGGTTATCGGGCTAATCTTGCTGCCGGAAACCTACAAGCGCGACATCGACAGCTGACGCTGCCGCCACGGCGCCTGCAGAACTGACGTTACGATACGAGGTGACGTGCGCGTCAAGCTCTGGTTTGATTGACGCCTCACCGGCTCACCCGAACGGATTTGCACATGCCCGCGATCGACGTCCCTACGCCTGCGTTCATGGATGATGAATCTCTGCGCGCGTTCTCAGATTCCGCGGCGCGCTTCTTCGATCAACACGCGCCGGAAAAGCGCGTCGCCAAATGGCGCGAGGACAAGCAGGTTGAGCGCGAATTCTGGCGCGAAGCCGGTCAAGCCGGGCTGCTCGGTGTCTCGGCGCCGGAGGAATATGGCGGCGGCGGCGCGGACTTCCGCTATGACGTCGCGCTGTTTGAACAAATTTCGCGCAAAGATGTCGATGGTTTCGCCGCCTCGCTGCACAACGGCATCATCCTGCCTTACGTCGTGGCGCACGGCACGGAAGAGCAAAAGAAGCGCTGGCTGCCGCGTCTGTGCTCCGGCGATCTGGTCGCCGCCATCGCCATGAGCGAACCGGGCGCAGGTTCGGACCTTCAGAACATCAAGACCACCGCCAAGAAGGATGGCAACGGCTATCGCATCAACGGCCAGAAGACCTTCATCTCCAGCGGCCAGCTCGCCGATTTCGTGATCGTCGTCGCCAAGACCGATCCAACACTTGGCGCCAAGGGTGTGTCCTTGCTCGTGGTTGAAACGGAAGGCGCCGAAGGCTTCCGCCGTGGCCGCAAGCTCGACAAGGTTGGCCAGGACGCGGCCGACACGTCTGAGCTCTTCTTCGACGACGTGTTCGTGCCGGCGGACAATTTGCTTGGGCTGGAAGAAGGCCAGGGCTTTAAGCAGCTGATGAAGGAATTGCCGCGCGAGCGTATGATCATCGCCATCCAAGCGGCGATTAATGCAGAGCTCGCGGTCGAGGAAACCATCGCCTACGTGAAGGACCGCAAAGCCTTCGGCCAGCGCCTGATCGATTTCCAGAACACGCAATTCAAACTGGCCGAGTACAAAACGGAAGCCACCTTGGCGCGGGTGTTCGTCAATCATTGCCTCGAAGAGTTGATGGCGGGCCGCCTCGACACGGCGAAAGCGTCGATGGCCAAATATTGGTGCACCGACACCGAAAACCGCATCATCGATGGCTGTCTGCAGCTGCATGGCGGCTATGGGTACATGAACGAGTATCCGATCGGCCGCATGTTCCGCGACAGCCGCGTCTCCCGCATTTACGGCGGCTCAAACGAAATCATGAAGGTTCTGATCGCGCGCACGCTTTAGGAGGCGCGATCGTTCTATTTGAAGATCGGCTTCTGCTTGGCGAGGAAGGCGGCGACGCCGTCGCGACCATGCTGGGTGCGCGCAGCTTCAGCGATGGTGCGCGCCTCCCATTCCATTTGCGTTTCCAGGCTCTCGCCATAACTTTGCAGCAAGAGCTGACGCGTGCGCCCGAGCGCACCGGTGGGGCCAGCGGCAAGTTGCTGGGCGATTGCCTTCGCTTCGGCCGCTAGGTCTGCATCGTCCACGACGCGGCTGATGAGGCCGATGGCGGCCGCCTCGTCGGCGTTGAGGCGCTTGTTGAGCAGCGCCAATTCCTGCGCGCGGCGCATACCGACAAGACGCGGCAAGAGATAGGTCGCGCCGCCGTCTGGCGTGAGGCCAATCGCGGAATAGGCCAAGGTAAAATGCGCCGAGCGCGCGGCGACGGCGATGTCGCCGAGTGCCGCCAGCGGCAGACCAGCCCCGCTGCTGGGCCATTCACCGCGGTGACGAGCGGCTTTAGCATGCGGGCAAAGCGCGCCACGGCGACATGGAGATAAGAAGTGATCTCCTTGGTCAGCGCCGCGAAATTGTCGCCTGCGGCGGCGAAGCTCGCAATATCGCCGCCCGCGCAGAACATGCGCCCTGCGCCGGTGATGACGACGCAGCGCACGCCATCGTCCTCATCCAACTGGATCGACGCTTCCATCAACGCACGCGCCAGCGGCACGTCGATGGCGTTGCCGAGCGTCGGGCGATTGAGCGTGAGGTGCGCAACGGCGCCCTCACGGCGGATCAGCAGAATATCGTCGCTCATTGGCCCTTCCAGACAGGTGCGCGTTTCTCAAGGAAAGCGCGTGGACCCTCGCGAGAATCTTCGCTGGAGAAGACACGCCCTGCAGCGGAACGCGAGAGCTTTGCCAGTTCGCCTTCATCCAGATCCTGAGATTGGCGGGCGATGGCGATGCTTTCACGCACGGACATCGGCGCATTGGCGGCGATCGCCTTCGCGAGTTCAATTGCGGCGTTGAGCGCGCCGCCAGGTGGCGTCAGGCGATTGGCGAGACCGAGCGCATAGGCGCGTTGCGCATCGAGCCCATCGCCTGTCGCCACGAGTTCGATGCCGATGTTACGCGGCAGGCGGCGCGGCAGCCGATAGACGCCAGCGGCGCCCGCGAAGAGCCCACGCTTCACTTCGGGCAAGCCAAAGCGCGCATTCTCGGACGCTGCGATCATGTCGCACGATAACACGATCTCGCACCCGCCCGCGAAGGCGGCGCCCTCAACGGCTGCGATCCACGGCTTGTCGCGCTTTAATTCAACGAAGCCGGCAAAGCCACCGTCCTTGGTCGAAAGCGTGTTGCCGCGACCAGCGGAGATTTCGGCCAGGTCGGCGCCAGCGCTGAACACTTTGTCGAGCGAGGACGTCAGAATGCCGACGCGCACATTGGGATCGGCCTCGGCCTGTTTTGCGGCCGCTTCCAGCGCGTTGGCGACGACGCCATTCACGGCGTTGCGCACATCTGGGCGATTGAGCGTGATCACGGCGATGTGGCCATCGACCACTTCGTAGAGCACCTCGTTACCGGATTGCGTCATTACTCTTTCCTCCTGGTTCGGAGGACTTTCGCGCGCCCGTGTCAAAACTCAACCACCTAACGCGCCGTCATGCCGTTGAGCCAAGTTCGTGAACGAACCTGCCCCCAGATCTCGGCCCAAGCGCCCAGCAGGTCATGGTGCGCGCCGGTCAGAGACACGATCGCGGGATCGCCCAGGCCAGCTTGGGTCGAGAGGCGCTGGATTGAGATATCGAGGTCGAACAAGATGGTGCGCTTGGCATCCTCGCCCAGCAGCGATTGAAGCCAGAAGAAGCAGGCGACGCGCGCGCCGCGCGTCACCGGCGCGACGTGGCGGAGGCTGGTGGACGGGTAGAGGATCAAGTCGCCCGCCGCGAGCGAGGAAGAGCGTCGCCAAGAGATCGGTGCGGATCGTGAGATCGGCTGCGCGATTGCGGCGCACTGCGTTGTCGACGTGATTGCGGAAATTCTGCCGCCAGAGCGATGGCGCCTTTGATCCGACGCTCGGTGCACTGGTTGATCTGTGGGGCTTGGGCGCGCGTGCCGTGGATCAAGTGATCGCGCTGGTCACGCTCGCAAGACTGCCGGCATGCCTGGTGGAAATTGGCGGCGAACTGCGCGGCTATGGCGTGAAGCCCGACAGCCAACCCTGGTGGGTCGAACTCGAACAACCACCCCGCGCTTATACGCCTCGGACGCTCGTCGCGCTCTTCGACCTGGCCATCGCGACATCGGGGGATGATCGACGCCACGCTGTCGTCGATGGACACAAGATCTCCCACACGATCTCAACGCTCACCGGCCGCCCCGTCAACAAACGCGTCGCGTCAGTCGGCCCAGTGCACAAATCGTGCATGCAGGCAGACGCCTACGCCTCAGCGATTACGGCATTGGGCGTGGAGCCACTAGCGTCGCGCACATAAAAACCTCCCGGCTTTTGGCCGGGAGGTAAGAGGTCGCTGCAGTCTGGGAGGGCTGCTACGACAGTGTCAATAATTCGCCCGAAGCGTGATGCCGTAGATGGCTGGTTCTTCGAGGAACGCGCCGCGCGCGGCGGTTCCGAGCGAGATCCAGACCACGGAGGGGGATATTGAACGTCACGTTGCGCGTTTGCTCGGCGAAGATGTTGGTGCCCCACACCTCGAACGACCAGCGTTGATCCTGGCCACCGATGCCGAGGCGCAAATTCACCTTCGTGTTCGCATCCTGGATATCGTTGGCGAGCAGATTTTGCCGAACCGGCCCGGAGGTCGGCACGTTGTAGGCCTGTGTCGAGGTCCGGCGATCCGATTCATAGCGCACCGAGCCGCTGACGAAGAAGCGCAGGTCGCCGAAGACGTCGCGATCATAGTCGAACCCGAGCACACTCACCAATTCCGGCGCATTCGTCAGTTCTGAGCCGCAAAGCGAGCGCACAGTGATTGGCGCCGACGCGGGCGCGCAATCATCAGGGTAACGCGCGTCCGTGTATGTCACAGCCAATGAAGCATTGAGATCATCGGTCAGACGGCCAAACAGCTCCACTTCCGCACCTTCCGCCAACACATTCGGCACGTTGAAGGTGACGAATTGGACGCCGGTGAACTCGAGAACTTGGAAGTCCTCCATCTCCGAGCGGAAGAGCGCGAAGTTTGCGCGCAGACGGCTATCGAACAGCTCCGTCTTGAGACCAAGTTCGTACGCATCCACCATTTCCGAGTCGAGATCGTGGATCAGCGCCGAAGCCCGCAGCAGTCGGATCGAGGTTAAAGCCGCCTGACTTGAAGCCGTGCGTGAAACTCGCGTAGGCGCGAATGTCATCTGTAAACGCGTAGCTTGCATTTACGGTGTAAACGACCTCTTCATCCTCGAAGGTATTGCTAAATTCCGGCGCTATCGGCGTGGTCGCCGGCGCCGCAAATGGGAAACACAGATAGCCGGCGGCAACCTGACCCAACGCACCCGTGGCGGGCACCAGGGGATTTACGAGCGCGTTAAGGCACGCCGGGTTGGACGCAGCGAGTTGTTCGTAGCTGCCGTCCTTCGTCTCCTCAACGTAACGAGCGCCCACAGTCACATCGAGGCGATCGGTGACCGCGAATGTGTTGTGCGTGAAGAACGAAGTCAGAATCGCCCTCTTGCGTGAAAAGATTTCGCGCAAACGCGCCCGTGGACGACGCACCACCTGCGTAGAAGAAGGCGGGATTGGCGATGAATGCAGCGGCTCCCAGGGCCCCCAGCGACGGCGTTAGAGCAGCCTGAAGAGCTGCCGCACCTCCGGCGAGCGGATACAACGCAATGAGATTGGCATTAAGGTTGGCTTGGAAAGCCGAGCCCAGCGTTAGCTCAGCCAAAACGTTGATATCTTCTGTGCTCGTGTAATAGCCCACCATCCAATCAAGTCGGCCAAGTTCGCCGGACAAACGCAATTCATGCGAGGTATATTCCGTCGATCCGCCGTTCGGGTTATCGCCCGGCGCTGTCGCGCCACCGACCGAAAACACGTTCAAGCCGGTGAAGTCGCTGTTTTGTACGTTCGGCGCGGATTCAGATTCCCGATAGCTGCCGATATAGGTCAGCGACGCAAAGCTCAAATCCCAATCCGCTTGTAACGAATAGCCCGTCTGCTCGCCCGGATCAGCAAAGCCTTCGGAATTCGAGATACGATTGTTGAACGCATCCCAGCCGCTCGCTGGCGCTCCGCCATGCGCGGGCAGGCCCGCGGCGGTGTACGCGCCGCCAGCCACGATCGGCGATTCCCTGAGAACGACTGCGTCGCAGCAATCGTCTTGGCCTTCTTGGTGGTCAGCGATGAACCGGAAGCTTAGGTCAGGCGTCGCCTGCCAGAGTGCGGAGGCGCGCACCACATAGCGGTCCCGCGTATTCACGTCGGCGCCGTCGAAGGTGCTGGTCAAGAGACCGTCGCGCGTGCGGCCAGCTGCAGCGATCCGAATGGCGAACTGGTCTTCCACAATGGGAATGTTCACGCCGACCTGGGCCGACAGCAGACCTAGATCATCACCGTCGGCGATAGATCCTGTTGTCATGCTGCCGAAAGCGCCGAAATCCTGAAGGTCAGGCGCGCGCGTGGTGATCGTCAGCGCGCCTGCCGAAGTGTTCCGGCCAAACAGCGTGCCTTGCGGCCCCCGAAGAATTTCCACCTGTTGCACATCGAGCAATTCACCCAACGCAATCGCGGGCCGAGAGATGTAGACGCCATCGATAAATACGCCGACGGCGCTTTCGAGACCAGCGTTGTTGCCCGTCGTGCCGACGCCGCGAATACGCATCGTCGTGCCGCCAGACTCAGTCTGCGTCGAGTTCAGGTTGATACTGGGCGACAGCGTTTGCAGTGCGCGGATATCCACGATGCCGGCGTTCTGCAGTTGATCGGCGTTCAGCGCCGTCACTGCGATCGGCACGTCCTGAATGTCCTGCTCGCGCTTCGTGGCGGTGACGATAATCTCTTCCCCAGAGACTTGAGCAAGCGCTGGCGTCACAGTGGCCAACGCAACAATTGACCCTGAAAACGCCAACAGGCTCGCCCACGCGCTGACCCTCGTCGCGCGCATTGGGGAGGAGACACGATGCAAAGCTTGAATGTGCGCGGTGTCAAGT
This sequence comes from Hyphomonadaceae bacterium JAD_PAG50586_4, assembly GCA_023242925.1. Taxonomy (GTDB): domain Bacteria; phylum Pseudomonadota; class Alphaproteobacteria; order Caulobacterales; family Aquidulcibacteraceae; genus Vitreimonas. The sequence continues at coordinate 2,531,901 of CP096134.1, forward strand.
AGCGCAACTCCGGTGCGCGCCTGGAAAGTGTAGTGATCGATACGAGCTATATACTTGATGCTGCAACGCGCACTTGAACGTGCCGCAGCGTCGGCAAGTCTGACCACGTTGTGTAAAGCACGCCAAATCCCAACAGGCGTCCGCTGGTTCGCGGGCGCCGCAACACTTAAATGACACACCACGACACGACCTAACGGTTTGTTGCGCCCTACGTCCTTGACGTTAACTTCTGGCGGACGGGGCGTAGTCGCGCGGTTGAGAGCACAAGGTCCTGCGCGTCGCCGCAAAAGTAGGGAGGCGCATTGCTCCAGGTGTGCGCCGCCTTAACCGCCAGCGGCGTACACACATGCGGGGCGCATGGGGACCGATTGGGAACCCGCCCCGCGCACCAGCGTTTGACGTCCATGAGCTTCGGCATTGAGTATCTGATTGAGACGACCCAGGAAGACAGTGTCTGCCACACTTTCATGGCCAAGGCGTCGACGTTGGACGCTGCGCAGGCCGAAGCGTTGACCAACGCCGCCGATGCAAAAATCAAGGGCGCAACGGGCTATCAAATTCGCCATCTCAACGCGGTCGACCGTGTCGTCTCGATCGAGAATTTCAGCGGCTCCGCCGTTCAGCGCTAGGCGCAAACGGTAGATCACGCGACTTTGGGCCTCTCAGCCAACACCGCTTCCAGCAAACGCTCGAACCTCTTCGGCGTGGTAGGCAAAGCCGGACGCTCGCCGCCCACATCGGCCGCATCTGAAAACCCTGTCGTCAACACAATCGCCAAGCGGACAGTCTCCTTGAAGATAAAGCTCAGTTGGCTCAATACGACGAAAGCTGTTTCCGTGATGACGCTGCACGCCTCCTAGAGTGCCGCCTCCACGCCGGGCATCGTCATCGACGGCAAACGGGCGCATATCGGCGGTATGCCGAGGGCCGAATATCTAGTGAAATGGCTGAAAACCTGATGAGGGAATATCGAGTCAGCGCTCGGCGCGTAGATGCGCACGGCAGCACCGCTGCAACCAAAGCCGCCTCGATCGCGCTCGACACCGATATCGCCGGGCGGGCAGACGCCTTCAATCCCGCCGAATTGCTCCTCGCGTCGATCGCCGCGTGCATGATCAAGGGCGCTGAGCGTGTTGCGCCGATGATCAAGTTTGATCTGCGCGGCATGGAAGTTCGCCTACAGGGCGCCCGCCAGGATGCGCCGCCGAAGATGGTCCGCATCGATTATGAGATCATCGTCGACACGCCGGAGAGCGATCAACGGCTCGACCTGCTGCACAAGAACATTCGCAAGTACGGCACTGTGTCCAACACCATCGCCGCCGCGACTGTGCTCAATGGCGTGATCCGCCGCGCGACCCCGGAGACTTGATCTCATGCCTGTCGAACAAGCGCGCGCGGCGGCTGCCCAGCTCAATCGAGAATGCTTCTGTGTCACGCTCGATCAAGCCGCTCTCGCCAGTGCTCTGCAGACCGAAGTCGGTGATGCCGATTTCTTCGCGACACTGACGCAGACCCGCCCGCACCTCTTCTCGCACGCGCCGGTGTTCCTGCCCAAAGCAGATCGCGACGCCATGCAGGCGATCGTCAACGCTGTCGAGGCAGCCGCGCGCCTGCCCGCGTATCAGCAGGCGGTGCTGGCCTGGGCGCCTCCAATCGCCCGCGTCGATCATGGCCAAGCCGGCGTCTTCATGGGCTACGATTTTCATCTGACGCCTGAGGGCCCGAGACTCATCGAGGTCAACACCAATGCGGGCGGCGCCTTTCTCAATGCGTTTCTTGTCCGCGCGCAAATCGCCTGCTGCGCCGAAGTTGAGCGCGCTCTTGCACTGTCATCGCTTGCGGCCTTCGATGACGCCGTCATCGCCATGTTCAACGAAGAATGGCGCCGCACGGGCCGCATCGACCCCTTGCGGCGCATCGCCATCGTCGATCAACGGCCACAGGAGCAATATCTCTATCCTGAGTTCTTGCTGGCCAAGCGCCTGTTCGAACGAAGCGGCATTGAGACGGTGATCGCCGATCCAAGCGAATTGCGCTTGGAATGCGACCTGCTTCAACATGACGGGCGCCCCATTGACCTGATCTACAACCGCCTGGTCGACTTCGCCCTTGAAGCGCCCGAACAGGCGCCAATCAGAGCGGCCTACGAGGGCGGCGCTGTGGTGATCACGCCAAACCCACGCAATCACGCCCTACTCGCCGATAAGCGCAATCTTCTTTTGTTGTCCAATCCCGAACAGCTCACGGACTGGGGGCTAGATGCCGAGCAAGCGGCGGCGCTCAACGGCGTGCCCAAGACGCTGCGCGTAGACCATGTGGACGCCGATCAACTATGGGCGGAGCGCAAAAACTACTTCTTCAAGCCAGCGGGCGGCCACGGCGGCAAGGCTGTGTATCGCGGCGACAAACTAACCAAGGGCGTTTGGGCCGAAATCCTCGCCGGTAACTACATCGCGCAAGCCATCGCGCCGCCGAGTGAGCGGACGATAAAACTCGACGGCGAGCGAGTGCAGAGGAAAGTAGATGTCCGTCTTTATGCATATCACGGCTCAATCCTGATTGCCGCGGCGCGGCTCTACCAAGGCCAGACTACAAACTTCCGCACGCCGGGCGGCGGCTTTGCGCCGGTGTTCTTCGTCTGAGCTCACTGGCGCAGCGGTCCAGCCTCTTGAATTCGCTGCATAGCGGAGGTAACCGCCCGCCGAGAGGCGATTTCTCTACCCGCCCGCTTGGTGAGGTTGATCACATTGAGCGCGGAGCGGCACGCCGTCGCTGCATTTCGCGACGCTGAGGGTTCTCGCGCTACGACAGCAACTTCGTTGACGGACGCCACAAGTACAGCGCCGCCGTCAACGTGACGACGCTGATGAGGCCGGGAATGCTTGCTTCCAAGCCGAAGGCGCCGCCGGTGAGCCAGTCTGAACCGGTCAGCGCGGGGGTGAGTAGGCCCTGCTCTCCGCTACCGCTGACCCCAAAGCCAAGGACGCCGCCTTGCACGAAGTTGGCGGCGAAGTGGATGCCGATCGGCATCGCCAGGCTTTTCGTGCGGACGAAAGCCAAGCCGAACATGAGTGAGGCGACGAAGATGTTGACGCCGGCGAGATAGCCGATGGGACCGGCGTTCTGGATCGCATCGACGTGCGTCAGCAAGAAAAGCGCGGCGATGAGGACTTGCGCGGGCCATTCGCCTAGGCCGTCGAGCAAGCGTTGAAAGATGAAGCCACGAAAGAGCACTTCTTCGGTGACGGCAACGGCGGCGAAGAGTGCGAGTGGGGGAGCAGCAGGATCGCGCCGCCGGCGTTGAGGGAGAAATGCGCTTGGCCCGTCGCCCAGAGCAGCGTCGCCGGCGCGAGCATCAGGGCAGCGCCTAGGCCCGCGCCGATGATGAATCCTTTGAACCAGCTAAAGTCGGGCCTGCCGGTGAGCTCTGCGAGTGGGCCTCGGCGCAGGGCTTGGCAGATCAGCGATGCGATGATGACGACGAGCGCTTGCTGCCAAATCGGCGGGGACGCACCTTCGCCGCGCGAGAACAGGAGCAACGGGAAGAGTAACGCGGCGAGCACGACGAAGAAAATCGCGATCCACCAGCCGCTGCGAAGTCGGCGGTGCGAATTGATGAAGGGATTAATCACGTGCGGAGAAATGGCGGCGGCGGCGCCAGAGTCAACTGGTAACGCTGGTACGACAGCTTCTCGCAGCCGCTCGTCCAACTATGTTCGCGTGACCAACCCGATCCCATCGCCACGCTTATAACCTAGACGGGCGAACCGCTAAAGGTCGCCGAAAGCTACCTTCCAGACGAATGGGGCAGCTGCACGATTGGGGTATTGGGCCAACTCCTTCACTTCACCTTCCGCGCCCTCTAAAAGGCACGCGATGCAAAATCGCCTTCGCCTTCACGGCCTCACTCTCTCGTATTTCACGGGAAAGCTCGAAGCGTACCTGCGCGTTAAGGGCGTGCCCTACGAGTTCATCGAGATGAACATGCGCGATTTTCGCAAGTGCGCACGGGCCACGGGCATTGCTCAGATGCCTCAACTGGAAACGGCGTCCGGCGAATGGCTAACGGATACCACTGCCATCATCGCTCGTTTTGAAGCGATCGGTGCGGCGCCGGTTTTGAAACCGAGCAGGCCGCTCGACGGCTTCTTCAGCTTATTCCTCGAAGACTATTTCGATGAGTGGCTTTGGAGGCCCGCGCTCTATTATCGCTGGCGCTTCGACGAGGACGCCAAGCTGATGAGTGCGCAAATCGCGCGCACCATGCTTCGCGACATTCCTGGTCCCTTTTGGGCCAAGCGGCTTTCCATTCTCCTTCGACAACGGCGTGTCTTTCTCGACCAGGACGGCGTCACTCGCGCCAACGGTGGGGCCGTTGAAGCACTGTTTTTGGCGACAATCGATGCGCTTGAGCCGATATTCGGGACGCGACCGCATCTGTTCGGACAACGTCCTTGTGAAGCGGATTTTGCTCTGTTCGGTTCTTTCTTCCGCCACTTCTCGCATGACCCCACGCCGCACGACGTGATGCGTAGACGCGCACCCAACACGCTAGCTTGGGTCGCGCGGTTGTGGGCGGCGACACCGTCAAAGGTGGATGCGGCGCCTGCAATCGATGGCGCCCCTTCCGATCTTAACCCGTTTCTTGAAGAAGCTGGCGCGAGCTATCTGCCCTATCTCGCAGCAAACGCCCGGGCCTTGCGCGAACGCGCGGGCCGCGTGCGCGCAACGGCGAAAGGCGGTGTCTTCATCACGAAGCCGTCGCGATATCATCTGCACTGCTTAAATGACTTGAAACGCGCCTTCACCGCCCTCAGCGATGGAGACCAACATGCCGCCGCCGCGCGCATCGGCGCATCAACAAGCCTACTCAGCGAGCCCCTCGACGAGATTGGCGTGGCGCTTGCTGAGCGCATGTGGAAGCCGACTGATCGCGCTTGGCGCCGTTGAAGCAGCCCATCCTCGATTTCATCGAACGGCCGGGTCGCTCATTGGCGCTGGCCTCTCGCCCGATCAGGCCGCTTACTCTCACCTCGTCCGCTCAATCGGTATCCAGACCTCGTTGCGGCGCATGAACCATAGCGTCCAAGGCGGGTTATAGCGCGCAAGCGAGGCAGGACCCGCGGCCCGCAAATGCTGTCGCGCCATCAACGTCCTTAGCGCTTCGGTCCGGCGTTCGACTTCAGCCGAGCGGGACAAGCCAGAGAAACGCACCACGGCATAGCGTGATGGCGGCATGGCAACGAGGCGGACGCGTGCATCATTCGGCGTTGGCAGCGTCTCCAGTGTGTAAGCGCTGGGCATCGTGAAGCGGACAATCCACGCGCCATCCTCTCCCGATTGGGTGACGGGCGCAGTCATCGAGATCGGCTCGCCCGATGCGCGCTCCTGCGCCACCGGCGCCGTCATCGCGATGCTTTGGCGTCGGGTATTGCCACCAAAGATATAGCCGGCCAGCAACCGAAAGCCGGCATTGGAGGCCTCATCACGACGACCCGAGACGCGGACTTCGGCGACAACGAGCGCAGGATAGTCGCGCACCTCAAATTCGCCCTCGTGGAACGCGACGGTGAACGCGGGTTCCTCGGTCGCCATGGCCTCGCCTCCAAACATGAACAAGGCGCACAACAGGCCCAGCAGTAAATTTCTCATGACGGTGTTACGAACCCCGGCTTCTCTTGTGGTTCGCTTCGCGGGCTCCGCGTGCAAAGCACGCACCATGTCGGCTTTTTCCGTGCGCGCCACCGTCTGCTCGGGGAAGTGTGAGGCAACCCCACGCTATTGAGCCGCACAGTGTGCGATAGTGCACAGACGAAGCCCACGCATGCGTGCAACGACTTGGACGCACCCGAAGTTGGTCCTCCCGAGCGCTTCGGCGCTCTAGAGCGGCCCACTTGCCACCAAGGGTGGTCGCTACCTTCCACACTGGAAATTGCAATGCGTACAACTTCTCATCCGGCGCCGAGCCGGATTCTCGTCATCATCGCGTTGTGGCTGACCTCGTGCGCTGTTGCAGGCGCCTACATTTTCATGTCGCTCGCCGGAGGTTGATCGGCGCAAAGTTCTTGTTTGCCGAAGAATAGATTGATCCGCATCAAGCGCTGGCGCCGCCCCGGGCATAGCGTTCCAATACTCAAAAAAGGAGAGAAACATGGCTCACGCCGCAAAACAACTCATGACCGAATTGTCCGATGATTACGAAGTCGTCGTGAAAGCGCTCGGCCGTATGACCAAGAACATTGGTGAGCACGGCGACGACGCTGTCGTGGAATCGGCTCAGACCTTCGTCCATTCCGCGTCCGCTCTCGCAGAGAAGATCAAAACGCAATCCACGAAGCTCGCGAAGACAGCCGGTGAAGAGGTACGCGAGCATCCGATCGCCGCAGCGGCGCTCGCGGCAGCGGCTGTTGGTTTGCTGGGCTACGCCGTGAGCCACACCGGAAAACGCCAATAACGTCGGCTCGAACAACGCAACGACGCTTTTGCGCCCGCATAGCCGCGCTATGCGGACGCGCAACGCGCGTTGCGTTGGCGCTGGCGATAACGAGGTGCGCGCGCTCAGCATCCGTCCTCTGCAGGCGCCGCATGAGACCCATGCTGGCTGACGTCTCTTCGTGAGATTTGGCCTCATGGCGGCCCCCGCATCAGTAGTCTCGCGGCGCAATGGCGCTCGGTTGCTTTTGGTTCTTCTTACGTTGTGCCTTGGCGCTTGCGGCACGATTTCTCGGGACATTGACACCGCGTACCGCCACGCGGACGCCGTCGCCGCTTTGCCTGTCGGCGTGCAAATCCCGGCCCTGCAGGCGCCTCAAGATTTGGCGCTCGCTGAGCGCGTCCCGGCGCAACCACCGTCAGAAAGTCACGCCATCCTCGCACTGTCGGGAGGTGGCGCGAACGGCGCGTATGGCGCTGGCGTCATTGTCGGCTGGTCGCAAAGCGGAGATCGCCCACAATTCAACGTCGTGACCGGAGTTAGCACAGGCGCCCTAGCCGCGCCCTTCGCGTTCCTCGGACAAGATTGGGACGATGAGCTCCAGCAAGTCTACACCGATGGCCGCACGCGTGGACTGATGGGTTGGAGAAGCATCGCCGGCTTCGTGGCCCCAAGTCTTTTCAGTTCGCGGATGCTGCGCCAGTTGATCGACACTCACATTACACCAGAGATGCTCCGCCGGGTCGCAACAGAGCACGCCCAGGGCCGTCGCCTGCTGGTCGTGACAACTAATCTCGACGCCGCACAGCCTGTGATCTGGGACATGGGCGTCGTGGCGACGATCGGCGGCGAGAGAGGTCTGTCACTCTTCCGCAGCATATTGCTGGCCTCCGCCAGCCTTCCGGGCATCTTTCCTCCGGTCCTCATCCAAGGTGTCTCACCGGAGGGCGTCATTGTGCGGGAAATGCATGTCGACGGAGGCGTCAATCTGCCTTTCCTAGGCGTGCCAGAGGCCTTACCGTCGTTGAGCGCGTCCACACCCGACCGTGTCCGTCGGGTGCTCTACGTTATTGTGAATGGACAGATCACGGCGCACTACCGTGCGACGCGCGGAAACCTGACCGGCATCCTTGCACGCAGCTTCGACAGTTGGAGTAACGCCTCTCTACGCTCGGCGCTTGCGGAGAATGCCGCTTATGCCAATAGCGTTGGCATAAGCATTTTCATCACGACGATCCCCGCCAGCGTCGATGCTTCCAGCTTGAACTTTGAACGCACCGCCATGCGATCACTTTTCGCACTGGGCAGAACACGCGCCGTCACGGGAGTGGTTTGGTCGCGCATTAGCGCTCCCGCGCAGCTGACCGCGGAACAGCAAACCGGAACCTTAGAACCGATTGTTGAGCTCGCCCCGGGATCGGCGATGCCAAGCCGACGCTCCAAGTAAACAACGCGGTTGATGACGTGGTCACATTGAGCGCGCAGCGGCCCGCCGTCGCCGAAAACGGTCAATACTTTGGCCTGAGGGCGTCTGGACGGATGCACGTTGAAGCATAAGCGCTACGCATGGCGCTTGAGATAGCTCACCCTCAATGCAAATCGTAGGTTTCGATGCCCGCTGCATCGAGTTCTCGATAGATCGTGGAGCGCCAGTCTCTTTCCGGGTTTGCCAGTATTCGCCGCGCCAAATTTTCGAGCCGCGCTTCGACCTCTAGGGCGTCGTTATCGGCCGCGAGCATGGCAGTCGCCAACGTGCGCTCGGCGAACGCGCCCGCGTTTCGCCCTGGGCTGGCGTCAAAGACGTGTAACTTCAACTTGCGCAGCGCCACATTCAGCGATGGGCTCGGGCCGCTCAGGTCATCGCGCCGACGTTCGCGCAAACGCATGCCTTTGTCGCATAATCTGCGGTCAGGGCCGAAATAACCCGCATGGTCGACCCATCGCCGATTCACGGCCGAGTTCACTGAACGACCTCCGGGCCTTCGAACACAGTCGTCGCTGAATGCAACGCCTGAAAGGCGGTTGCCATTCTGGAATCGCCGAGCCGATCAGCGAGATCCAGCGCGGCTCTTATACGCATCCTCCAACGCGGCTGGTCAGAAATTCCGAGCCTATGAGCCAGCACGCCTTGGGCAAGGAGCGATTGCAGGCTTGGCGGTGACGCCTGCGCGCAATCTACGCGCCGACGATGGCGAAGGTGCGGACGCTGCGCCACGCGCCTGCACGGCCCGATGTAGGTTTCCTGATCCACCCATCGCATGCGCGCGCTCTATCGCATCAGCGTTAATCGATCCGCGCATAAACAAAGTCTACCGCGCATTTACTGAACCGCCGCGATGGGCCAGGCGTGCGCCGTCCGACACTCTTCTCGAGTGGCTCACCAGCTCCAATCAAGATCTTGACGCCCTGCCCGTCAATACGACGCGTCCTCGCCAGATGCGGACGCTAGAGATGTCGCCAAATTTTCTTGACGTTCATACCCAGCGCTTCCGCCAGCTCTCTATCTTGCTCTGCCGTCGTCTGCCTGATGTTCGGATTCTTCGCCTCAAGCACAAACCGCGCGAAACCTGCGGGCCAAACGTAATTCAGATCGTTCAGGGTGGTTGAGTGTTCGCAGCAGGGCATCGTCACGCAAAGATCTGCAAACCCAGACTCGTAAGCGTCCCCGGTAGCATCACCCCACCATTCTTCAATATCCTCGCTACACTGAGGGCATTTGACGCCGCACCAGTTCGACCCGCAATCATGAAATTCGATTTTGTCGTGAAACACAGCGCGAACCTCGTCGCCGGCGTCGGGTGCGAAGCGCTTCAGCAGTTCGACAGCTCTGTCGGAATCCACCCGAGCAGGCTGGGCGGTCGGATCGACGGGAATGAACATCAGCCAATTGTCGGACATGGTGAGCCATCAAGCGGGCCATTGAGCGAAAAGGCAACCGTCGCCTTTGGGCCACGCCCGGCCTTCCCGCAGAAAATCACGACTGGCGAAGTTGCTCAATTCGTAACGCTCGCGTCAGCGCTGATCAACCGGCCTGATGTCGCCGATAACGGTCAGCCGCTGCTACTCTTGCGCCGGATTCGCATCGTTCCGCCTTGTTCGGCTCTTTGGACATCAAACTGTCCGAGCGCGCGGATCAAATCCGAGAGCTTCGCATAGCCATAGGTTCGCTGATCGAAATCGGGGTAGGCATTTCGAAGGCGACTGCCTATTGCGCCGAGGGTCACCCACCCGTCTTCATCGTCCATACGCGCAATAGCTTGCTCGATGAGCGATGCAGCTTGTGCCGGACTGCGCTTCGTTTGTGTTTGGCTCGCTGCCGCGACTGGCCCAGCCTCAAGATTCGCCGTGAGGTTCTCCGTGTAGATGAACCGCGTGCAAGCTTGCCTAAAACTCTCCGGCGTCTTCTGCTCCCCAAACCCAAAAACGTCCGCACCCTCCTCTCGAATGCGCGAGGCCAAGCGCGTGAAATCGCTATCTGACGACACGAGGCAAAAGCCATCGAACCTGCCCGAGTGCAAAAGGTCCATCGCATCGATCACCAGGGAGATGTCGCCCGCGTTCTTTCCTTTTGTGTTCGCGAAATTCTGCTGCGCTTGGATCGCAAAACGAGCCAGGATCTCAGTCCAACCGCGCATCTGGGGACTTGAGAAGTCGCCATAGATTCGCCTAGCGGCGGCTTCCCCGATTGTGGCGATTTCCTTGAACAACGCATCCGCGATCTTCGCCGAAGCGTTTTCTGCGTCGATCAACACTGCCAGGAGCGGCGTTCTGACTTCTGCGGGCATAGAGACCCCATAAATGTTCGCCAACACTCTAGTTCTCGGCGCCTCTCGTCAATAAAGAGCGCGCCGACCCGGCTAAATCCGCGAATGTCGGCGCTGCTTCAATCGCGCCGCTCGCGACCTACCCGCGTCGCCGGCGCGATCTCGCCGAAGGGCGCCGCCTCGTCTTCCAGGGCGATGACAGCAAAGTGCTCGAAAGAAGACACTGCGCACCTAGGGTGCGATCAGAACCATCACAGCCTTGCCGAGCGCACCCAACAATAACACGATGCTCGCCAGGAATTGGATCAAGAAACCCATCTCGCGCTTACTCGGATCTACGACATAGCCGAGCGCATAGAGGATACGCCCCACGATCCAAACGACGCCGATCGCCGCAACGATGATCCCGGTTTGATCCTGCGGCTGCCAGAACAGGTGGCAGAGCCACAACGACGGCAGGAAGACGGGGAGCCACTCCAGGGTGTTGGTCTGAACTCGAACCGCGCGCTCCAAAAGCGGATCACCTGTCATAGCTGGAGGCTGGATGCCCGATTTGCGACGCGCGGCGCCGACGCCCATCACCGTCCAGAGATAGACCAGCAAGGCCAAGGCGGTGACGATGGCGACGTAGGCATGTGATTGCATTAATGGCCCCTTGCATTTTGAGCGACGAGCCTGTCACGCTTCGCCTCCGCCCGGAACCCCACTGCCAAGTCGCAGAGAGCGCCATCGCCGCAACGTCGCCGTTTCTAGCTTTCGAGCCGACGCAGGTTGACATCTGCCCTTGGCGCCCGCCACCACGCCCGCCACGGAGAGTCTGATGCGCCAATTGGTTGGGACGATTCTGCTGACCCTCGTGACCGCGGCCGCCACGCTCGCGTTGTTGCAGGTGCTCGGCCCCGATTGGACTCAATTCCCTCCAGCGACCTGCTTGGCCACGCATTGCTTCTGCGAAATCCCCCACACGGACTCGTTACTGCTCCAGCCAGCGAACAGCTGGTCGTCGCTGGGCTTTGTACTTGTCGGCTTTTGGATCATGCTCGCGCCTCAGCGCAGCGAGACGGTTTTCGCTGGTTGGCCTGCTCTATGGTTTGGCTGCACCGCGGTCGTCATTGGCGTCGGCAGCTTTCTGCTACATGCCACGCTGACGCTCTGGGGCCAATTCACCGATGTGCTCGGCATGTATCTGCTGAGCGCCTTCCTGCTTGCCTACGCTGTGCAACGCTGGCGCGGCTGGGCGAACTCGGCGGCCTTGGCGCTTTACCTCGCGGTCTGCGCCATCCTTATTGCGCTGCTCTGGATCATGCCCGAAACACGCCGCTGGTTGTTCGCAGCCGTGCTGGCTGTTGCACTCACGGTCGAACTGGTCTTCGCGCGGCCAGTTAGGCCCAAGGTCCGGGTTTCGTTGTTCGGTTACGGCTTGCTCGCCAACACAATCGCCTTCGGGATTTGGATCCTCGACAACAGCCGCACGCTCTGCATACCCGATAGTTTGTTGCAGGGTCACGCAGCCTGGCATTTGCTCGGCGCGGTCGCGATCTATTTCAACTACCGCTATTATCGCAGCGAACAAGCGGGAGCGGCGCCCCAGGTCGGCACGTAGAGCGCCAGCATACCGAAACGGCGCCCGCATCCGAAGGTTCGGGTCGATCCAATCCTGTCACCGGTAATGCCGCGAACATTTCTGCTGGATCTCGCCGTAGCGCGCCATTTGCAAGGTGCGTCGTCACGCGACCTTTACGACTTGCCGCCGACGCTAGCCTGAAACCTCCGCAGTGAGAGCACCAGGAAAACTGCAATCAGCGGCGTCAACACGAGGACCGCGTAGTTCTCGGGGGTGATGTCCACTCGGCGACGCCTTCGTCACCCAAGCGGCTATGGCTGCAAGACCCCTCTCGATCAGCGCCAACATAAGAAATAGCGGCGTCAGCGGTCGATACCGAAGCGCCACCACCAACTGCGCTAAACCATAGGCAATCTGCGTCGCACCCATCCACGCGAATACACCGACAATCATTGCGCGCTGCGCGCCCATGTCTAAGCCCGCGATGACGCCTGCCCCGCCATCCGGCAAGAAATAGTGGATGCAGCCTGGAATGACGGACCCCAAACCCAGGAGCACAAGAAACCATGCAGATGCGCGCGCGCCCCGATACGGTTCGCCGATGCCAGGCAGCAGGCTCATCCGCGCTGCACGCCAAGCGCGGCCGCCCATTGCGAACCCAGGGCGCCGTCGGGCAGCACCGTTTCGATATTGAGCTGCCCCTTGAGCCCCGCGCTGCGATGCACCGCGATCGCGCGCCACTCCTCCGACATCGACATGCGGACCATAGCGCCCCGCTCGGGGTACATAGCAATCGCGATTTCGTCCCAAAGCTCCTCCACGCGCCCGAGCGAGAGAAAGCTGACATCAGCGGCGAAAACCGGGCGCCCGCCGAATTTCGGTAAGAGCTCCGTCACCGCGCGACCATAGATCATGTAAGCGTCGCGGCCCGTCAGATTGGTTTCGCGCCCATCTTCGTATTCCGCACGCTCTTTGAACTTCAGCAGATTGACCATGAAGATCGGTCCTTTCGGGCCGGGCGACATCAGTCCCTTCATCTGCTCGGGATCGGAAGGAAAAACCTCATTGAACACATCCATGACGACACTCCGCGAACTCTGCAGCCAGCCCTAGCGGCTCGACCTTCCTAACCGCACAGTCTTGCCAACGGCGGGGTCAAGTCAAACCGGTCAGTTCGCCTCCCCGCGTCGGCGGCGCGCTCTTTCGCCGAAAGCCGCCACTCAAACTTACGCGTCGTCCCGTCTGTCCGATGTCAGACAGACCCCCGTTGCGCAACTTGATCTGACGCAAGGGGCCACAGGGCCTTGCAGCGCAGGTTAACGAGCATCGGCCCGCGACCTCCGCTAAAGGAGGTCGGACCGGCTTGATGAGCGCGGCATCCGCCAGCTTGGGCAAACCGCGTTCTCGATGCTCACCACGAACATCGATCGGAGTCTCTTATGATTGCCGTCATGCACCGTTTGAGGGCCTATCACGCCCTCCTCGCCCTTCTTGCGATCGCCGCCTACCTGAGCGCCGAGTGGGGCAAGGTGCACGCGTGGCTTGGATACAGCGTCGCTGCCATGATTGTGCTTCGCCTTGCGCTTGCACTGACAGGCGCGCCGCAACTCGGCCTCATGCGGTTTTATCCGCACTTCAATGGCTTGAACTTGGGCAACGCAATGACCCATCCGGCCATCAGTCGAACGCTGCTGCTGGCGATCGCCACCAGTCTGATCGGCGTGACTGGGACCGGGATCGCCATGGACCAGGGACGCGCACTCAGTTTGTCCGGAGGCTCACGGGTCTCATCGTCGACGATGATCGATGAGGCGCGCAGCAATGAACAGATTGGGAGGCGCGATCATTCCAGTGAAGACGAGGAGGAAGGTGTTCTTTCCGAAATCCACGAGTTCTTCGGGAACCTGCTCGTCGTATTGGTCGGCCTACATGTGACGTATCTCTTGCTCTTCAAGCGCCCATTGGCGCTCTTCATGTTATTTCTCGATCGTCGCAAAGAATAGGATTATGCGCTTGAAGTCGTTGTCGTGGCTGGATGCTGTTCAGGTAGCGCTGTGACCGCACTAAACATGGCCCGGATCATTGCGAGTTCATGCGTGCGCCCGCTCGGCTAGCTTGTCCGCTCTTATCAAATCTGGTCGCTCGCGCGACGGACTCGTGAACGGCCAGGTCGATCATACAAGCGTTTCACGTTGCGGCAGGCCCTGGTCCGCCGCACAATGCGCGCCATGCGCAAAAGGCTCTTCCTCGCCCCGCTGATGCTGATCATCCTGGCGGCGGCTTGCGTCGCTCCGCCGCCGGAGGCGCCGCCATCCAGTGTCGGCGCCGCTGAGCTTGGGGATCCAACGCTGGGGCTAAGGTATGCGGAGCAGAGCTGCGCGTCCTGCCACGCCGTCGCCGCAGGACGGTCTTTATCGCCCAATCCCTCCGCACCGGCGTTCGACGCGGTCGCCAACACGCCCGGCATGACAGCCATTGCGCTGAATGCCTGGCTCCACACCCCGCACCCATCAATGCCGAACCTCATTGTCGATCCTGACCGCATTGACGACCTCTCCGCTTATCTCGCAACGCTCAAGACAAGCAGCTAGCCGTCCAGCCGGCGGCGGCTGAGCGCTCCGCAGGAACAAAGACGATTCGAGAACGCGCGCGCCTAATCGTGCGCAGCCGACGTCTGCGATAGTTGAGAGAAATCAAACCAGCGCTCGGAAAGAACGTCACGCTTGTGCTGGGGCAAACCCGCGAGTTTCCAGATGATGCATCGTGTGTTGGTCTTTTGCGCTGCCTTGGCGGCCGCCGCGTGCACCATCACCCCGCCCCAGACGCCCAGCGCGTCAGCGGCGCGCACCATCCAGCCCTCGTGGTCAGCCAACGCCGCTGACGCCCTTCTCGAACTTTCTGCTTCGGCGCAGTCGGAGGGGATTTCATCATTCGAAAGCGCTGCAGCGGAGGTCACAAACCTGCGGGCGAGTTCCACGACCAGCCCCGCTGGCGCGGCCGCTTTCGATCACGCTGCCGACACGCTCTTTATCGATCTTGCGCAGGCGTTTGCTCAAGGTGCGGTCGACCCCGCGCGCGCCGATCCGCAATGGCGGATACCCCGTCCTGCGCTTCCAGACGTCCCTACATTGCTTGCCGCAGCCCGCGGCGATGCACGGGCTGTGCGCGAGCTTGCAACACTCCTGCCCCAATCAACGGAATACGTAGCGCTCCGCGCTGAGCTTGGGCGGGTTCTTGCAGAGCCGCCAGGTGCGCTCGACCGGGACGGCCATATCCGCGAAGCGCGGATCGCAAGCCTACGCGCAAGCCTCGAACGATGGCGCTGGTTGCCGCGCGAATTGCCGAGCCCTCGCATCGAGGTGCGCATCGCCCAGTTCCAGGCCGTGCTGCATCAGACATCCGCGCCAGCTCGCATCCACAATGTGATTGTCGGCGCTCGAACGCGGCAGACGCCGTCCTTCACAGCAGAGATCAACGCGGTCACTTTGAATCCGACATGGACGCCGCCGCGCAGCATTCTCAGCAACGAGCTTCTGCCTCAGTTTGCGCGCGACCCAAATGCTGCGTCACGTGGCGGCTATGATGCGATCGATGCAGCGGGCGCGGTTATCGATCCCACGACGATCGATTGGGCGGCGCGGCCATTTCCCTATCAGGTGCGTCAACGTCCAGGCGCGCTCAATGCGTTGGGACGTGTCAAATTCGAGATGCCCAATCCTTACGACATCTATCTTCACGACACGCCCAATCACGCTCTATTCGCACGCGACCAGCGCGCGCTCAGCCATGGTTGCGTCCGCGTGGACGACGCGCTGGATCTTGCCGCCGCGGTATTGGCGCCGGCTTACACAACCTCCTCACTTCAAGAAGAGGTCGATGCCGGTCAGACCAGATCGCTACCGCTTGGCGCGCCGCTTCCGGTTTATTTCCTCTACATTACCGCCTTCAGCGCCGACGGCGCCACGGTCCGATATTCCGATGATACTTACCGGCGCGACACTGGTTTGATTGTCGCCCCGCACGCGCCGCAATCTTACGCCATCGCCGCGTCTAGCTTCACACCGCCGGTGAGTGAGTGCTGGACCGCCGGCCAAGGCTGAACGTGGCGATGGCGGTCTCTGAAATCGCGAAAGACGCTTGCCTTCAATCGGCGGCAGCAAGCGCCATAGGCAGGACCATGAACGAATGACCGACCACACCGACGAAGACGCCGACGCGTCGATCGCGCCGGACAAGGCGCTCTCCTTGCCCACGATGCGTCTGATCGCGGGTGGCCTGCTGGTTTTGATGGCGCTACTTTTTCTGTTGGCGGTTTCGCAATCCGGGCAGGGCGCGGCTTGGGGCTATGCGCGCGCCTTCGCGGAAGCAGCACTCGTCGGAGGTCTCGCCGACTGGTTTGCGGTGACCGCAATTTTCCGCCGTCCGCTCGGTCTGCCTATCCCCCACACCGCCATCATCCCGCGCAGCAAAGAGCGTATCGCAAACACTTTGGGCGATTTTGTCTCCGTCAATTTCCTTGCGCCAGAGGTGATAAGCGCGCGCTTGGCGAACCAAGACCTCGCCACGTCTCTCGGCCGTCAGCTGGCTGACCCTGTCACCGCGCGGCGCATTGCCAATAGCGTTATGGACGCATTGCCGGCGATTTCCGAGCTGCTCGACGATGAGGTCGTGAGTGATTTCATGCGCCGCCAGATCGGCGAGTTCAGCCGCGATGAAAGACTATCCGCCGCAATCGGCCGCGGCCTTCAATTGCTGACCGAGCATGGCCGCCATCAAGGCGTTCTTGACGCGGCGTTATCGGAAGGGTGGCGCGCTTTGGAAGAGCACGAAGTGGCCATCCGCGCGCAGGTGCGGGCGCGCACATCTTGGGTGTGGCGGTTGATTTCGCTTGATGCGCGCGCATCCGACGCTCTGATCTCCGCAATAGAAGACACGATGCGCCAGATTGCGGCACAACCCGATCACCCGGCGCGCAAACGCATCACCGAATTACTGCAGAAGTTCTCGGACGATCTGCAGACCTCGCCAGAGCTACGCTTGCAGATCGAGCAAGTGGTTGGCGACATCCTCGCTCACCCGGCTGTGGCCGCATATTTCGCCGATGTCTGGCGAGCGCTGAAGGCAGCGTTGCGTGCGGGCGCTGAGGCGCCGCAATCTTCCGCGCGTCTGGCTCTGGCCGAAGGCATTGAGCGGTTTGGGGCAGCCTTGCTGGACGACGCCCAGGTGTTAGAAACACTAAACCGCCGCCTTCGCGCGCTGCTTGCCGAAATATCCGGCCGTCACGGCCGCGATGTCGGCGCTCTCATCTCCGAGACCATCCGGAGCTGGGATACACGCACGGTGGTGGAGAAGCTCGAGCAAAGCGTGGGCCCCGATCTTCAGTACATCAGGATCAACGGCACCGTCATCGGCGGCCTAATCGGCCTGACCATTCATCAAATCACGCAGTGGCTGACGTGATCGCCGCGATTACAGGCCGCAGCGCATCGGTCAGCCGACAAGCCTCATTCGGCGCCGATGACGCTGCTGGCGCACGCGAAACGGATGCGCGTGCCCGTTCATGTCAGACGAGGCGATAGTGCAGGTCTTCGCTGCGCGCACGCCTTGCGCTCTCAGTCTGCCTGCGAAGAAATTCTGCGAGGATGTCGCTCGTGTCGGCAAAGCCCGCGGCTTCGATAACGATCGTCGCCATCGGCGCCGGAGGCAAAGTCCCTGTAATATCGTTGCGTCGGCCGTTCGTCCCCTGTTGCGCCGATCTTGCCGTTATCGCAGCGCTGACGCTTGGTAGGGTCCGACACGAAGTCATGGGCGCCGGCGACCTCTTTGAAGCGCGCCTCGGCGGCCTTGTCTCCAGGATTAAGATCAGGGTGAAGCGTCTTAGCGAGCCGACGATAGGCTTTGCGTATATCGTCCGTGCATGCGGCGCGGGCAACGCCCAAAACCGCGTAGGGGTCTGTCACGACCACAATCTTCCTTCATCGCCGAGCGGCGCCCATCTTCTCCTGCGGATCACATTAGCCTGTTGAGGCTGCTCAACTCGCCGCAGCCTCAAAGGCGCCGCTTCAGTGCGCTGCTGAGAAATCGCGGCACTGCAGAGTCAGGCGGAATGGCGACCATTGCAAGCAATGTCTGCCGTCGCACCTAGCCCGAGGCGCGTGCCGTCGCATGCTAGGTTTTGAGCATGCATTTTCTTATAACCCGCGACCCAGCCGGCCTTTGGCACTGGAAGCTCCTTATGACGGACCTCAGTACAATAGCGAAGAGTGTCATGGAGTACGCCACACGCGTGGCCTGCGAGGACGGCATTGACCTTGTGAGGATCACCAACAGCGGCACCCCAATCCGCTACACGCCCAAGCAGAACATGGACGACTAGTGTCCATTCTACGCATTCCACACCAAAGCCCCATTCCGCTCAGCCCGCCGCAAGTGGAGACGCTTCCATGAATTGCATGGCCGCCAGTCTCGCATAAAGACCGCCGCGCGCGACCAGGGCCGCATGGTCGCCCTCTTCCACCACGCGTCCGGCTTCCATCACCACGATACGATCCGCCTCCAGCACAGTTGCGAGGCGGTGAGCGATCACGAGCGTTGTGCGCCCCTTGCGCGCCTCGGCGAGGGCTGCTTGGACATAGCGTTCGTTCTGCGCATCAAGCGCACTCGTGGCCTCGTCGAGCAACAGCACTGGAGCATCGCGCGCCAGCGCCCGCGCCAAGGCAAGGCGTTGGCGCTCTCCCCGGAGAGCGCCTTACCGCGATCGCCGACGAGCGCGCCCAATCCCCCGCGAGGCTCAAGAAACGGCCATGCCTCGGCGCGACGCGCCGCGTCTTCAAGTGCGGCAGCGCTCGCTTCCGGCCGGCCGAGCGCGATATTTTCGCCCGCCGTGCCTGAGAAGAGATGGGCATCCTGCGAGACATAGGAAAACCGCGTCCGCCAGGCGCGCGGATCGGCATCGCGCGCTTCAACCCCGTCGAGCAGCAGGCGCCCGGCTTGTGGATCGTAAAAGCGAAGCAACAAGCGAAAGACTGTGCTCTTGCCGGCGCCGGAGGGGCCGACGAGCGCGACAGTTTCGCCGGGTTTCACCGTAAAGGAAAACTCCCGCAGCGCCGAGCGTTCGCCAGCGTCAGGATACGCAAACGAGACAGAGTCGAACTGCACGAAACCACGGCCGGGCTCGGGCAACGCGACGGGCGAAGCCGGCGCTGCAATGTCGGGCGTCTCGCTCAAGATCTGCGTCAAACGCGCCGTGGCGCCCGAGGCCTTCAACACATCGCCCCAGACCTCCGACAGCATCGCGCCATTGCTCGCCGCCAGAATGGCAAAGAGGACAAACTGCGCCAGTGCGCCAGGCGTCATGTCGCCTGCGAGCACCGAGCGCGCGCCCAGCCATAGGACGAGCGCTACGCCCAGAAACATCACACTGATCGCGCCGGCCGTCAGTTGCGCGCGGGCGTGAATGCGTTTGCGCGCGGCTTCGAACGCCTTTTCCACGGCCGTTCGAAAGCGGGCGCGCATGTCATCTTCGCGCCCAAACGCCTGCACGGTGTCTATGGCGTCAATGCTCTCCGACGCTGAGGAAGATGCGTCGGCGATACGATCCTGCGCAGCTGTCGCGAGCTTACGCACCCGGCGCCCGAACAACAGAATTGGCCCAAGCATGGCCGGGATAATCAACAGCAGCAGACCCGCCAGTTGGGCATTGGTGATGGCCAACAGAACGGAAGCGCCAAACAGGGTGATAATGGACCGCGCCGCGATCGAGGCCGTCGATCCAACCAGATTTTCCACCATGGCCGCATCGACAGTCAGACGAGACAAAACCTCGCCCGTGCTGACACGGGTGAAGTAGCCGGGCGATAGCGATAAGAGATGATCGTACACGTCAGCGCGGAGGTTTGCGACGATGCGCTCACCTATCTTGCTGACGAAATAGAAGCGGCCTGCGGAGAATAGCGCCATCAGCAACGCAACGACGCCCAGGCCCAGGAATGCGCGATCCACGGCCGCCGGGTCACCGACGACAAAGCCATGATCAATGACGCCGCGAAACGCCAAAGGCACAGCGAGGCTCGCCGCCGAAGCAAGCAGCAGGAAGATTCCGGCGCCGATAAGGTCAAGGCGGTGTCGCCCGAGATACGGCAACAAACGCTGTAAGGGCCGGATGTCGCGGGCGCGCGGGCGCTTCGCCGCGGCGACGCTCATGTTCGTCACGTGCTCAGCGCCGTAACTCGGCCGGTCAGTTTCTGCTTGGGGCATGCCGAGATGTGGCATGCGCCAGCCTTGCCGCCAAGATCGAGCGCCTCAGACAAGAGGCGCGTCGCGTGTCAATCCAGCGGAGCCTTATCGTCAAATGGTGTAGCCTTCTTCACGAGTCGTTGCACCGGCGCCGACGCCGAACGGTCAAACGCCGTGAGCAGGGTTCGGCCAGAAGAAAGCAACAATCACCAGAGCCCAAACCAACGCCCAGAATAGCCACGTGACAGTTGGATGGCGTGCCTGCCATTCGAGGATGCGCTTATGCAGCATTGGCGTGCGCCTCCTGCCTTGGTGCGCGCAATCGTTTCAGGGAGACGGCGCCGGCGTCGCGGGCTGTGTCAGCGTTGCGAACTCATCGAGACGCAAGTTGAGCAAGGCTTCGCCCTGCTCTTGGGGCAGGAGCTCAAGCGCCTTGCCGCGCCGCTGGAAGCGATGCACCGAGGGCAGAACGCCGAGGAAACGGGCTTCGTCGGTCGCGGCCTCTGGACTTGCGCATTCTCCTGGCTCCTCTTGGATTGGCCCGACCGCAAGCGCGTCAGAGAACGCCGTCATCGACGCTGAGAATTGATTGCATCCGGTAAAACCCGCGATCGCGCCAGTGCTGGCGTCGATCTCCATATAGACCTCCACGCCACCTCCCAAGGATGCGCCGGCTATCTGCTGGACGACCCAAGAACCACCGAGATCCTCCGGCAGTTCGCTCGAAGCTGACCAGCCGCAACCTGACAATGCCGTTCCCGCCAAACCCAGAAGAGCCCAATAGGGCAAGAAATATGCGCGCCGCATAGGAGCCTCATGCCGGGTCAAAGGCGCCCATTGACGCGCCGACTGAAGACGCCAGCGTAAGCTCCCTTTGCGGACGGACTTTGATATAGCTCAATGCCCACGGGGTCGTGATCTGAGCGACCATATCCCTAGAATGTTGAATCTCGCAGGTGAGCGACACAATGGCTGAACACATGGGCGAATATGGATCGGAGCTGTCCTCGACAGGTTTGGCCGATACCTTCTTCACGTTCGCCGCGTATTTCTGCGTCGCTGTAGTTCTCACCGCCTTGTTCGTGATCATCTACGTTCGCACGACGCCGCACGATGAGTTCAAGCTCATGCGCGAAGGCAATGGCGCAGCAGCGCTCGGCCTCACGGGCGCGCTCATCGGGTTTGTCATTCCGCTTGCGCAGGTGATCAGCGTGAGCGGCGCGTTGCTGGGTGCAGTGATATGGGGCGCAGGCGCGCTCTTGGTTCAGACCGCCGGTCAATTCGGCGCGCGTCAATTGTTTCCCACGCTTACGGCGGACATTGCCGCCGGCCAATACTCAGCCGCTATCGTACAGGCGGGCATCGCGCTCTCTTTGGGCATATTGCAGGCTGCGTGTTGGGCCCCCTGACGTGCGAGCCGATCAAGACGAGATCACTGGCCCACGAGAGCGCCAGCCTCGTCGAACCCCCAATCTTGATTCACTTCCCCAAAAGCCGGTCAAACTCCTTCTTGGAAACCGCGTAGCATTCACACGACAAGTTCTTTAGTCCCCGCCGATCCAGAATGGTCACCACCCCGCGTGTGTATTCAATGAGGCCGCGGCGCTGCAGAGCGCTTGCCGCGCGGGTGACCCCGGTCCGCTGGACGCCAAGCATCATAGCCAGAAATTCCTGAGTGAGCAGAAACTCCTCGGACTGCATGCGATCGTGCGTCATCAGCAGCCATCTGCAGCAGCGTTGCTCGATATTGTGAAAGTGATTGCAGGCCGCAGATTGAGCGACTTGATTGAAGAGCGCGTGGGTGTAACGCAACATCACCGCCCGCATCGTAGCGCTTGCCGACAGTTCCGCATTGAAGCGCGCTGCTGGCATGCTGAGGCCCGCGCCCGGCACTTGAATATAGACGCTGGTCGGCGCTTGGGAGTCGCCGAGGACTATGGGCAATCCTACCAGTCCTTCATTGCCGATAGTGCCGACTTCAGCCGCCTGCCCGTTGTTCATCGTGTTCACGAGCGAGCCAACGCCGGTTTCGATGAAATAGACGGCGTCGAGGGGTTTATTGGCCTCGTAGAGTGATTGTCGGTAGGTGAGAGGCGCGCGCGTCAAATGAGGACGCAAGCGCCCGTAATCCTTCGCCGACAAGAGCGCGAGCAATCGATTGACTGGCGCCTCTAGGGGCTTGCGGGACATCGCTATGTTCCTTGCCGCGCCTTCGAAGGCGGCTCACATCAAACGCTAGTTCGGCCCTAAGTCATGGACTTGCGGCAGATCAAGCGACGACGACGTTCAACGGCAGTCGCGGCCGCACTTTTGAACCAACGCGCGCCAGCGTGCCGAAGGTCCGTTAGCGCGAGACTTCATTTCACGCCCCGCGGTCGGGTTGCGCGAAGCGGCCTGTGTGGCGCTTCATCTCAGCGCAGCCGACCTGGCGACCGGCGGGCTAGGGCCAGCAACGATTAGGTCGCTAATCGCTTCGTCGCGCCTTCCAAGCATCGCTTCAAAAACGCCAATTTGCAGGCCACCGGGCCCCCTTCATTCACCAACAAAGCTCGGCCTTAGAATACTGCTGACGTGACCCCCGTTTCTCATCCAGCCGCCACTGGAGTCCGGTCGTCATTGGACTGCACCCCGAATTGCCACCGGCCCGGTCCTTCGTGGGAAGTTATAATACCGACCAAGGCGGTCACGACCCTCACCGTCGCCAGCCTTGAAACTTGCATAGAAGACACCGCCACTACGCAATGACGCGTGGACCGATGCGAGCACACCCGCAAGCGATCCAACTGGCACGTGCAACAGACAAGCGTTGGCCCACACACCGTCGAACACATCGACGTCAGTTATCTCGTCGAAGCGCATTGCGCGTACTGGACGGCCAATGCGCGCAGATGCGATCGCCGCCAACTTGCTGGATGCATCCGTAGCGGTGACGTCGATCCCCGCCGCGATCAGCGCTTCCGCATCATGCCCGGCGCCGCAACCGAGTTCGAGAATTTTCGCGCCGGTTCCGACGGCGGCAATAAACGCATCTATGTGCGTGGATCGCTGGCTGGAATTCGCATACGGGGCCGCTTCGCGATCATAAAACGAGATCGTGTCGGGGTCGAAGGCGAGCGCCATTTTGCCAACCTAAGTCCTGATGCGCCGTGGGCCAACGGCTGGAATGGGCCAGACCGCTTCTCAGCGCCAAATCCTTACGCCGGGCCAAGTCGATTCAAGCGTGTCGCCGGTCATGATGCGGACGCTTCGGCTCGCGCCGCCGAGCCTCGGGAGACCGAATATTTTTGTGGCTCGCTGAGGGGCTGGCCCCTAAACGGGGCATTTGAGCCACTAGATAGGCCGTCTGGGACGTTTTGGGTCGGATTCGCGCTGCATAATAGTGGTGTGATCTCGTGCCACGCATATCGACAGAGAGAACCTCCGTGGCGATGAACGGCGAAGGCTCGGAAGTGCGCCTAACGCGTCTCACGAGCACAGCTGTGGGCGAGCGTCTGTCTCGCTCCAATGTCGCCGCTCGGCGCGGTCGACGGTGCGGCGCGATCTCGCCGAAAGCCGCCGCAGCGGCCTGACCTACGCGTCCAATGGCAGCGGCACCACCACGCCCCTCCAATCCAAGACGCTGCCCTGCTCATCACGCAGCGCAATCGTCACGCCGTCAGGCTTGAATTCGACGTTCACGACGGCGGCCATCGGAAGCGAGGGAAGCAACCAACCCGTATGCAACTTGCCACCCCAAACGCCTCGCCCCGGCGCCAAAATCAAAACCAGCACCAAGAGCGCAAAGGCCGCCATTGACACCGCCAGCACCCGCGCGAGTGGGTTTGAGCTAGCCACAGCGCCAAGCAAGAGCGGTGCGACAGCCAATAAGCCTGCAATCACGCACCCGACGATGGTCGCGGACGAGGCGAACATGACCCAACTTCTCATAACGCCCCGCTCCGCACCAATACTGCAGCGACGCCGCCTACTCCCGGCAATAACGCGCAACCCGCGGACGCGCCACATCATCACCGAGCACAAAGCCGGTCGCAAATTCGCTCCGCGGCTGAAGCGCTCCTGTCCAGCCTCTTATGACCCGCCCGTCAATTCGGCACGCCGTCGCCGAAGACGGCCGTTGGCTTCCCTGGACATGACATGAAACAACGACCGTCAGTCGCCTCCTGAGGTTAGGACGCTGGTCGGCGCATACGCGGTTAAGCGGCCATCGCCCGCTGAATTCTTGCCTGGTAGCGCCGTCGTCATGATGATCTCCAGCGCGGTCGCCACCTTCTTTGGTTGGTATCGCTACGGTCCGAACCGATATAGTCGTACTATCCTGTGGGGGCTCAGATGAACTTGTGGCGACTTGCGAATGCGTGCTTAGCGCTGCTCATCGCCTTCACTGGAGTTACGGCGACGCCGGTGGCCGCCGCAGAGGTCGATACACCGGAATGGCTCACGTGTCCGAGCTCATTGACGCTTGATATGCGCCCCGACCGTGAACGCGAGCCAGCACGGGTTCGCGAGATTGCACCGACCGCACTCACGTCCAATTCACCCGCAGCAGCAATCCTCTCCGCTGAATTATATAGCCACGCGCGTTACGCGCGCACGGCGTACGAACTTTACGAAGCGTTCGACGCGGGCCGCGACCCGCGCGGAGCTTTTGCAAATTCAAACCTGCAATTGGTGACGTTGATCTACGGCGACCCCGGGCCAAACACTGAGCGTGGTCCACGTCCACCTGGACAAACCAGAACGCTTTACGGATTTGTCGCCGATGAACGGGCGACGGGTCGCCGCTACATTGTGTTTCGCGGCACGCAACAGCCCGCCGAATGGGTTCGCAACGTGCAAGCCGGTCAGCGGCCCTATCCCTCCGGAACGCCGGTCAGAACCGCCACCGCGCACGTTCACGCCGGGTTCTTACAAATCTTTGACAGTTTGCAACTGGACTCAGGAGCGGGCGCAACCTCGTTCTCGCCGGCGCTTCGCAACCTTGTGACCGGTCGCGACACAATCTTTGTCGGTCATAGCCTTGGCAGTGCGCTTGCAACCCTTGCTGGGGTCGAGGCCAGCAGGCGTTCACCGCAAAGTGCGGCGCGCCTGCGTGTTGTCACCTTGGCTTCGCCGCGGGTTGGTGATTCAGGTTTTGCCGCACTCGCGCGCGCCGTCGGCCGCATCGATCGCGTTTGCAATCTCGTTGACGTGGTGACCGCCGTTCCGCCGAGCACGCGCCAACTCAGCTACGTACATGTGGGAACGCCGTATCGCGTTTCTTCGTTTGACTGGCCAGCGCTAGCCAACAACCTGGAGCGCGCCGGCGACCAAGTCCTTTGTTGGCACGGAGACCAATCCTACGCTTTCATGCTGCTGCCGGCGCAGGCGCCGCGCGAACCCGAAGGATGTTTCTTGAGCGATCGATAAGCCGAGGGAAAACGCAACTGAGCGGCTGGCTCGCTCCAAACAAGCCAATCGTCCCCTTAAGGCCCGCCCAGCGCCATCGGTGAAATTCTTCAAGTGGCCGGCCCGCTCCAATCGAGCCGTTGCCGCCCTGCCCGCAAATTCGGCTCACGATCGCCGACAAGAATCATTGGGCGCGATATGAATCCGCACCTAAGAAATCGAGGGCAACCTTCGGAAACTGCTCCGACTGCACGATCCCGGAATGACGCGCGATTATGGCTCGGCAATCTCAGTAACCCCAGCCACACCCGGTTCCACATCCAGCAAATCGGCCGGCCTGCACTGCAGCACTTCGCAAATCTTGGCGAGCGTGTCGAAGCGCACGCCTTTTACCTTGCCTGTGCGCAGCAGCGAGAGGTTGGCCTCGGTGATGCCCACGCGCTCGGCGAGGTCCTTCGCCTTCATCTTGCGCCGCGCAAGCATCACATCGAGGGTGACAACGATCCGCATCAAACGATCTGATCGTTCTCGGCTTTGAGCGCGGCGGCGGCGGCCTCAAGCGTACTTCCGATCATCATCACCGAGGAAGCAAAGACCATCAGAGTAATATCGAGGGGATCGAAGCGCCAAGCGAACGCGGCGCCGCCGAGCAGCGAAATCGCCAGTGGCGCTACCAGCAATTTCAACATGAACGCCGCGAGCGCCAACAAGCCCGCCCACAGGAACGCGCCGCTCGCTTTCTTAGAGACAAAGCGGCCTTCATGGTACTCGACGAGCACCGGGCCTAGCATAATGACTGCGCCCACCGCGGCGATCGCTGGCGCGTAGCTCAGCAGCTTGATCGCAATCGCTAGCGGTGCGCCGAGTTCCGCCGCCCACGGCGCTGGTTCAAACGTGACTAGGTAAAGTTCACCGATTAGAGGCAGCCCGACCGCCGCAACCAGGAGCGGGACAAGAAATGAATTCATGACGTGGGTTCGGCCGACTAGCGCGCGAACTTTATCGATATCAACTTTGCTCATCATACAATCTCGTCGTTTTCAGCTTTTATTTTCGCGGCGGCTTCAAGCACCCGACCAAGGACCATCACAGCTGCGGCGAAGGCGAAGAGTCCGAGATCGAACGGCTCAATATGCCAGATGAAGCCGCGGCCTTCGTGCGTGATCCAACTCAAGATCGTTGGCGACGCCAAGATCTTGAACACCAGCGCCCAAATCGCCCCTTCGCCCGCTTTACGGACGTGGGCGCTGGCGCGCAGTGTGAAGAACCGGCCTTTGCCGTACTCGTCGAGCACTTTGCTCAAATCGAGCATCGCGCCCGCCAGTAGAAAACTTGGTAGCGCCATCAGCCAGAACACGCCGACCGCGCTGATCAATGCAGCAGCGCCTAAGAGATCAGGCGTCACTTCGCGATTACGCGCTGCCATGATGACCGGATCGACCTCGCCAGCGACCGCAGCCAGAACGATCAGCACCGCCCCAACGACCGCCACAGTCGATGCGCCGCCGGCCAGTTGCTGCGCCCGCTCCAGCGGAACTGCGGCTGCCTGGGTCATCACGGGTCTCCCTCAAGTAATACGATAATATGTTATCGCCTTACGATAATTAAGTCAAGCCTTGGCAGTGGAAGTAATCCGCGGCGCGTCCATCCAGCCGCGCTGAGATTGAAAGGCGATACGCGCCGCATTCGCGCGGACCGTCTGGCTTTAGACGCACTGAATATTCATCGCCGCGGCGGAGATCACGATCTGGTCGTGGCTCTTGCGCCAGTTGTCGGCGGGTTCGTGCTCGCAGGTCTGACGGAGCAGCGCTACGTCGATCGCGACGCGCCGCTGCCTGGGTGCGAAGGGTGACGTATGCGGCTGCGGGCGGGTCTCGTACTCAAACCGCCACATCCCGCTTCGCACGCACCACGGTTGCGACCGGCTCGAATGAGCCAGCGTGCGGCATCAACACGAATTTCGCGACTGGCCCACTCTCTCGATCGCCGTCAGTGGCCTAGCGCACGCAGTAATGGCGTGATCTCGCCGTCATCCGGCATAGCTGGACGCAACATCCTGATCATGCTCTGTCGCCGCCCGAATGTGTCAGCGCTGCCGGCTTCGCTTTGACCAAGTCGCAAGCGGGCAACGCCGCGGCCGTAAAGCGCTGCCGCGTAAGTGGCGTCGGCGCGAGCGACGGTATCGAAATCAGCAAATGCAGAAATCCAAGGCGCGCGTGAGATGTTCAACGCTCCCGCGCCACGCGAAAGCCAGTGTCGGCGCCGAAATCGGTGTCCCAGCCGCCGCCGCGTCCGCCGAGCGTACCTAAGCCCGAAGCCCACGAAGAGCCAATGATGGCGTGGCGGCCATCGCCGGGTTCGTAGGGCTCTTGCAGCCATTCGCCGACATTGCCGATCGTATCGTAGAGACCGTAAGCGTTCGGCTGGAATGTGCCGACCGGCATCGTCCTTTGCGGCATGCACGCATTGTGCGCCGCACCGTTGCGCGCGCCCGGATCGCAGACCGGCGCGTCGTTGCCCCAGGAATAGTTCTGACGCCGCCCTCCCGGGAACGCCGCAGCGACCCATTCATCGGTGGTCAGCAACCGATAGCGTTGACCGGTATGCGCGCTCAGCCATTGCACGTAAGCCTGCGCGTCGGCCCATCTCACGCCGATGACCGGGCGATTGCCGCGGCCCCATCCTTCATCGTACGGCGTGCTTCCAGTGCAGCCGCCGGCGGCGACGCACGCGTCCCACTCCGCAAACGTCAGTTCGTATTGGCCGGCGGCGAAAGCTTGCCCGGGAATCCAAACCATGGAGGGGCAGTTGGCGCAGTCACGGAAGGGGCGTGGCGTTGAATAGGACGCAACGTTTGGCTCGGCGCTGCTTCTCCGCTCCTGGCATTCCCAAGAGATGTCATGGCCCGGGCAATCCGATTGCGGGAGAATGATGCGCTCCGGATCACACAGATCATCTCTGCCCCACCAGCAAGAGAAATCGTCCATTCTGGCGAACCCGCGCTCACCATTGGCGCGCCGCACTTCGAACCAAGCGCCGGCGCCCGCCACTTCATCCGCAGCGCGCTGCGCCGCACTTGGGGAATGCCAAAGATACTCCCAGCGAACGTAGTCGGCCTCACCCTCATCGAGTTGGTAGTAGAATGTCTCGCCGCGAAACCAAGCCGTGGGGCTTACATCGTCGGCATAATATTCCGTCTGCGTGTCGACGATGTAGACGACATCGCCGGCTTGAAGGCGAACGTTGCCTGTTTCGCGCGCGCGCAGAACGACGCCGCGGATCGGTCTGAACCGGTAGTGGTGGCTAAGCCAGTTGACCCATTCGCCGCGCGTGGTCGAGCCGACAATCGCCCCGTCAGGATGAGGCCGGTCGCGCAGTTCGACAGCCCGATCCGCCCGCACATCGGGGCAGCTGTCATGCTCACACTCGCCGCCAACTTCGTAGAAGCCGTTCACAATAGGCGGTCCGCCATCGGGCAGGAATTCCTGAGGCTGTCGCCCACCGGCGCCACCCGCGTCGCCCATGTGCGCACAGGCGCTAACTAGAAACAGAAGCGCCGCAGCCAACACCAATACAACTCGCATGAAGTCTGCTCCCAGGCGCCGCCGAGACTCGACGCTAGCAAATTAGATTTGTGGCGTCGCGGAGCGGGACTGACGTGTAATCGCTGGTACATCGCGTGAGCAAATATCCGAGCAGACACAATCGCAACGAACGACTGGCTTGGGCCAGCGCCAGGCCAATCGCAATTTTTCTCAAGCGTCCGGCGCGCTCCAAGAGCACGCGCGATGCGAGCCAGAAATTTCACCACCGCTGCGAAGAAGAAGTGTGGCGCGGCCCCCAAACAGCGGAGCAGCAGGCCCACGGGGGTATCCGTGCCGTCATTGAAACTTTGACTGCCTGTCGCGAAGGTCAGCAACGCGTGCGACCCAAAACCCCCTCCCGCCGAACACCGCGCGCAGTCAACTTCATCCCCCGTTTACCAACAAGCACAACCCTCGCGCGAACGATGGCGAACAACGAGGTGGCCGATGTTGAACCACATCAATCGGCGCTGGTCGATCGTGGCGCGGCTGGCGTTGATCGCCTGCAGCGCTCTGCTCGTGTCGGCGCTCATTCTTGTTTTCCTGTTGATGCAGGCCGCGCAAGATTTCGAGTTTACCGAACGCGAAGCGCGCGGCGCGCAGGCGCTGCAAGTTGTGTGGGATAGTCACTTCAGGAATGGCGCGGCGCTCCAGCGCTCGATCGCGGCTGACTTTTCGGCTGAGCAGGAATTTGCGACTTATGCGAGCGCAACGCCCGAACAGAAAGCCGAAACCATGCGAACGCTGATGACAGCGTTGGCGGATGGTTCAAACCTCACACTCGATCCCGACTTGGATAGTTTTTATCTCATGGATGCCGTGAGCGTGGCTTTACCGCAGAGCATTGCGGCCGCGCGCGCGCTCGCGGAAACCGCGCCCGCACTATCTGAACCAGAATTGTTTTTCGCCGAGCGCGCTCGTTTTTCGCTCGCCGCTCAGCGCGCCCTGAGACTCCCTGCGCACAGCCGCCCAGGTCACCAACGCCGCAACCGTGCGAACAAACGTCAGCGACGTCATTGGCGCATTAAACTCAACTGCTGACGCCACAACAAGCATACCCGCCGACCAAATCGATAGAGCGCTTGAAAGCTATCAGCGCGAGGCGGACCGCGCCTTTAGCACCGCAAACGCTCAATTGCAGCTGTTGCTTGAGGCGCGCCTTGAACGCATGCGCCAAACCCTGTTGCTGCAATTGGCATGTGTAGCGCTGGGACTGGTCGTCACCATCACACTGCTTATTGGCCTGGCCCGTGGCATCGGGCGACGGTTCGAGGCGCTCGAACAAGCCATGAAGAAGATCAGCGCCGGCCAAGTCGACATCGAAATCCCGTATCTTGATGACACCAATGAGACAGGCAAGATCTCCGCCACGCTCGCGCTGCTGAAGGAAAGCGTTGTCCAGAGCATGCAAGCTCAACGCGATCGCAGCGAGGCGGAACGTCGCTTGGGAGACGAGAGGCGCGCCAGCGATCGTGAGCGCAGCGAACGTTTGGCCGACCAACAGGCCGTTGTCGCCACGCTGAAAAGCGCGCTGGCTGCTCTATCGCGGGGTACATTGGACCATCGCATCGAAGATGTCTTCGCAGAAGAATACGACGTCTTAAAGCGCGACTACAATATTGCGGTAGAGGCCCTGCAAGGCCTGATCCACGCCATCACTCAAACCATTTCCCAAACAAGCATGCAAACATCGGAAATAGGCTCGGCCGTGGCCCAACTTGCCCAGCGCACGGAACGCCAGACTGCCTCTTTGGAGGAGACGGCAGCGACCCTGGATGAGATCAACGCCACCCTGCGGCGCACCGCATCGGGCGCCCAACACGCTGAACGCTCGGTGATTGAAGCGACGGCTCAGGCTCGCACCGCAAGCGCCGTCATGTCCGAGACGCGAACGTCGATGAACTCAATCGAACGTTCCTCGCAGGAAATCGCGCGAATTCTCACGCTGATCAATGACATCGCCTTTCAAACAAATCTGTTGGCGCTCAACGCGGGCGTTGAGGCGGCGCGCGCCGGTGAAGCCGGGCGCGGCTTTGCGGTAGTCGCCAGCGAAGTTCGCAGCTTGGCGCAACGCTCCAGCCAGGCGGCCGAGGAAATAAAGACCCTCATCCACGACGCCAACGCGCATGTGCGCTCAGGCGTTCACGCCGTAGCGCGCGCAGACGAAGCGATCTCCGAAGTTACAGCGACTATCGCCAACGCAGGCGCGCAATTCGAGACAATAGCTATCGCGGCCCGGGAGCAAGCGGCGAGCCTAGAAGCCGTCAACGGCACAGTTGGTGAGCTCGACCAACTGACGCAAGAAAACGCGGCGATGGCGGAACAAACCAACGCCGCCTGCACCAACCTCACAAGCCAGAGCAAAGACCTACTTCGCCTTGCGTCGAGCTTTGGCACTGTCGCCAACAGCGCCGTCGAAACGCCCGCCCGAACCGCCGCGTAATGCCTTGCAGACTCCGCGACCGGAGGCCGCACAACCAATACAACCCTACGACTGTTCTGCTTCGCGCCAGCCTCGTCGTAGTGGCGATTTCTTCGACTGGCGTCGTCGATTAGATACTGTCGTTCGCAATGTTGCAGGCCCTAAGGCAAGCCATCGCCGATTAGGGTCGCTCGCAACTTTCAAGAACCACCTCCTAAAGGCTCCAGCAATACGCCGACCCAGTCCTTGTTCACCGCATGAGCCATTCATGCTACCTACTGCCAGGCTTAGGCGCAGAGGCGGATTATGTTCAGGCACATCGCGGTCACACTCGCGCTTCTTGCCGCTTCCTGCGCGACCGCGCCGGAAGGCAGCACGACGGTCGAGGTGAACATTCTCGCGATCAATGATTTCCACGGCAATCTTGAGCCTCCATCAGGCGGTGTAACGGTCCTCGATGCAGCGGGCGCGAGTGTGAGAGTGCCTGGCGGCGGCGCGCCGCGTCTTGCTACGCTGGTCGAGCAGCGGCGCGCCCTTGCGTCGAACGTCATCATGGTGGCGGCGGGCGACCTCATCGGCGCAAGCCCGATGTTGTCGAGTCTCTTCCACGATGAGCCCACCGTGGAAGCGATGAACATGATGGGACTCTCGCTCTCGGCGGTCGGCAATCATGAGTTCGATGAAGGCGCCGCAGAGCTTCTGCGCATGCAGAATGGCGGCTGCCATCCGCGCGACGGCTGCCGCGGCCTCACGCCATTCGCTGGCGCGCGCTTTCAGTATCTAGCGGCAAACACGATCGTCGATGCAAGCGCCCAAACCCTGTTGCCGCCAAGCGTCGTCCGCGAATTTGACGGCGTGCGTGTTGGCTTCATCGGTCTCACACTCGAAGGCACATCGCAAGTTCTGGCGCCAGGCGCCGCCGACGGTCTCACTTTCCTCGACGAAGTCGAAACCATAAACACCGAAGCCGCGCGCCTGCGCGCTCAAGGCATCGAAGCGATCGTCGTGCTGCTGCATGAGGGCGGATCCCGCATGGCGGGCGCCGGCGATTGTCCAGGCCTCTCAGGGGCCATCGTCGGCATCATGGAGGGGCTCGATCCATCTATCGACGTTGTCGTCAGCGGCCATACCAACGGCATCTATATCTGTCGCATGGCGGGGATTTTGCTCACCAGCGCCAGCCAGTACGGCGCACTACTTACCGACATCGCCCTGACCATCGACCGTCGGACGGGCGACGTGATCGCTTCCAGCGCGCACAATTTTGTCGTCGCCGACACGCTCGCGGAAGACGCCGCGCTGGCTGATCACATCGCGGCCTACCGCGCGCTCGCCGCGCCGATGATGAGCCGCCCAGTTGGCACGCTCGCCGTGGCGCTGACGCGAACGCCGACGCCCTCTGGTGAAAGTTCGATGGGTCTGGTCGTCGCGGACTCCATGCTCGCAAACGCGGCGTCAGCGTTGGGGCGTCCCGCCGACGTCGCGTTTATGAACCGTGGCGGTGTGCGCGCTAGCCTCGATCATCCCGGATCGGTCACGCTCTCGGATATCTTCTCCGTCACGCCCTTCGGCAACGATCTTGTCACACTGGAGATGACCGGCGCAGAAATTGAAGTGGTGTTAGCGCAGCAATTTCGCGCCGACCGCAACAGCATTCTGCAAGTCTCCGAGGGATCAAGCTTCGCGTGGCGCAGCGCGCCGGACGGCGGCACGGTTATCTCCGGCTCCGTTCAGATAGCTGGGGCACCGCTCGATCGCGCGCGCACCTATTTGATCGTGACCAACTCCTTTCTCGCCTCCGGCGGCGAAGGTTTCACAGGTTTCACCGTCGGGAGGGCCCGGACTGTGATTGGCAGCGATCTCGATGCGCTGGAGGCTTACTTCGCCGCTCACTCGCCGGTCGATGCTCCGGCCATGCCTCGAGCCTTCGTGCAATAGCGCCAGCCTGCGCCGGCGGATCACCTAGAATGCAAATGTCTGGAATGGGCCAGCGCCAGGCCATCGGTAACATTTCACGACAGGCTGGCTCGCTCAATTCCTGCCGGTCGCGCCCTCCCCCAAAATTAGGCGCGCTCTCGCGGAAGGCAGACCTATGCTGCTTCGCGCCAAGCTTCGATGATCCACTCACGAACCTCGTCGTCCACGCCGATGGGCGGAGTGAGATTGGGAGCGATGCGTGGTTGGGGCGTCGCCCGCGCGATGCGCACGGGCACGCGCTCTTGTGCTAAGCACTGAGCCGTCAGCGCCTCCCTCTGCACCGGCGCCGCACCCCGCCCCTTGAAGCCTCTGCGGGCGCCCAAGGCTCAGCGCGCGCGTCACAAGACGTCGCTGGAGGCAGCGCCAAGCCATGCGCGTTTTTCCTCTTCGCTGAGCGAGGAGGTCTCAATGGCTTGGACGAAGCTTTGCGTGGCGCATGCGCCGCCAAAGAATACAAGATATCGATGTGGGGCCAAAGGCGCGAGCGGGACGCCGGACACCGCGTCCTGCATGGCGTGCGCGAGTGCAAGATGAAAGTCCACGTCGCCGGTGTCGGCGCGTACGCATCGCACAAGGGTCTCGCTCATGCGCTCAAAGCATTGGATCGGTATGTCGCTGACCGGTTGAATGCATCTTCGGTCGAGCTTGCCCATGATGGCTTCGTCGAGCCCGCAGGCGCGGGCAAATCTTGCTTCGTTGATGCCAAAACTTCGAACAATGGCCGATAAGCGCAAATGTGGCCGCTTGGCGTGTCGCTGGCCCTCGTCGGGTTTCAGCAAGAGCCCCAACGCCTGCGCCACGCCGTATTCCACCAGACCCGATGCATCAGCACTTTGTTCGGCTTGGGGCCTCGTTGTCTCGTCAAGACCGATTTGCTCGGCCCAGACCTCAAAGAATGCGATAATCTCCGCTTTATGGTTGGGATGGGCTGCGCAAAGGCTGGTCAGACGCGCAGCGGACGGTGCTTGGTCCTGCATAAGGACTTCACTCAATATGTCCTCGAGCGGCCAGTCGCGTTGAGATGGCATCATGCGTCTCCGAGCGCGTGTTTGACTTGTGATGCGGCAATCGAGATCCAAGTGTGAATCTGGCGCTTGGACATGTTGAAGCGCCCGACCAGACTGGGCTGACCGCTCTTTTCACTCTGGACAGGCCAGCCGCGCAATTTGTGCAGGATGAACGCTTGGCGATGGCGACGGTCCTTAATCGCCTTCAAAGCCCGGCGCAGCGATATGGGCGCGTAGGCCTCGGTGAGCGCAGCGTCTGAGGTCGCATTGGGATCGGCGATCTGGGCCAACGCCTCTTGGCCTTCGGCGCTTTTGGCGAAATCATGTGGGCGTGGGCGATCGCGCCGTTTGGCGACCTCGCGCAAGGTCGTTTGCTTGATGACGGCGCCTGCGTCGATTTCAAGGAATTCCGCGGTACGGCTTGGCGGCCGCGCCAATAAGAGCTCGACCAAGCGCAACACCACCACGGTTTCGATCTCTTCGGAATCCGCCAACGAAAACCCGCGTGACCATCGGCGCACAATCTTTTGAGCGCGCTCCAAAATGAGCCGCACAAAATGACCCGCAGCGACGCAATCTTGCACCCGGGCCCGCCAGCGCGCCAAAAACACCAGCGTCTCTAACCGCATCTCGGCCCAATTGTGCTCGTCTAAACAAAACGACAAAGGGTTTTGGCTGGCGAGGATTACACCGATTTGCTCTTCAACCGCAGCCGGGCGCAGATAAGGCGCGCCCGTTTTGGTGCGATGTGTGAGCGAGGCTTGCGCCATGGCGACCCCTTTGCGGAGACCCAAATGGTCCAAAATGTTGAAAGACCGCCAAGACGCCGCTGTGCGGCGCGCACGCTGCGAAAAATCCAAAAAATTTTGCATGCGCCCCAAGACACGCTGAGCGGCGAGGCGGACTAATGACGCTTTGTGCGCCTACAACGCCGCTTCGGCGCCCAACTTGTGATTTTGCCCCCAAAGGCGCGCGCATCAGAAATCGGCGTTACTGCAATGTCGCGGCGAGAGCGCTGGGCTGAAATCGCCGAGAAAATTTGCGCGCGACCCATTTTGAGGCACGCCTGAGTTGCCTGTGTCGCGCAAGCATAGCTAAGCTTCGCACTCGCCCCCGCGAAAGGAAGCAAGATGGCCAAATTCGGCCCCAACGCGCGCACCCCAACAGGCATCGACGCCCAATTGGGCGCCCGCATCCGCGCGCGGCGCGGCGAAATTGGCATGTCGCAGGAGCAATTGGCCGGCGCGATCGGGGTTAGCTTCCAACAAGTACAGAAATACGAAAAAGGCATAAACCGGGTGGCGGCCAGCACATTGGTCGACATCTGCGACGCCCTGGACTTGGCGCCTGCGGGCCTATTGCCGCCAAGCGCTGGCGCGGCCGGCCAAAGCGTGCTCGACAGTGATGAAATGGCCGAACTCAATCAGATCTTCGCCATCCTGGGCCAAGATGGACGCGCCACCTTGCTCAATGTGGCGCGCGCATTGCGCCATGACGCCAAACAAAAGCCGCCGGCCAAACGTCGTGTAAAATCTTAACTTGGCCATGCGCGCCAGAGCGCGCGAGCGCACTTAAAGGCGCAACAACGCGCGCGCGCCCTTTTCCAGCACGTGGGCGTGCGCGCGCTCGACCAAGTGCGCATCGCCTGACTTAGCGCCCGCCGCTTGCACGAACCCAGCATCAAGATCGTCAAGCGCCGCGCCGCCAAGCACTTGGCGCAAACGGGTCGCCGCATCCAGGTCGCCGAGCGCCGTCTCAACCTGCATCAAACCCTGCAATGCGCGTGCGACGATGGGCTTTGAACGCAATTCAAGGCCCGTGCGCACCGCCGCGAGGATCTCGGCTCTGGCGCGCTCAAAATCGCCGGCGTCGAGCGCCACCAAGCCAAGCTCGACCGCGCCAAAGGCTGCGCCGCGCACATCCCCGCGCGCGTGCGCGAGCGCCGCAGCCTCATCGAACGCCAAGCGCGCAGCGTCCGCCTTGCCGCGCGCGCGCAGAGAGCCCATGCGCAAGAGCAGACGCGTGCGGAACGGGGGATGCTCGACCAGCGCATCCATATCCAAAGCGCGCGCGAAATTGAAGTCGGCGTCAGCGTGACGCGCTTGCGCCAACGCCACTTCGCCCGCGAAAAAATGCACGTGGATCATAGCAATCGAGTGCTCGAAGGCGTGCGCAGAAGCGTCAACGAGATGACCCGCGGCGCGATCGACTTGGCCCTGCGCCAGCGCAAGGGCCGCCAGCGACATACTGGTGTAATGGACGCCCATTTGGTCGCCGCCATCCTGACGCAAGCTGAGCGCTGCTTGGTAATGCGTTTGCGCTTCGGCGTAATCGCCGCGCGCATGGGCTAGATTGGCGAGCGCATGCAAGCCGTGCGCGCGCGTCGTCGCGTCGTCGCAGGCGGACGCCGCGAGCGCTAGGGATTGAGCCAAATCACCTTGATTGGCGTGCACCAGACAATTGGCGCGCAAAGCCCCCTCATAGGCGCTGATCACATTGGCGCAATCGGCCTCAAACATCGACGCGCCCTCGGCAAAAAGACCAGCGAACGCGCACCAATAGAAAAGCCGCTCGCCCACATTTTTGAGCGCCGCGGTCGACCACGATTGGCGCGCAAAACGCCATGCCGCCTGCACCTCGCCGATCGGCGTGCTCGCCTCCCCGCGCACGCGGGGAGCCAGACTCTGCGGCGACAGAAAGTGCGCAGCGTGCGCCGTGCGCGCCTCGGCGGCGGCGGCTTGCGCTTTGCCGCGCGCAAAATCGCAGATGAGCGGATGCAGCTCGAATTGGCGATCGGCGGCGCGCTCTAGGAGGCCCCGATCCTCAAGCGCCATGAGCGTATTCGGACCCACTCCCGCAATGGCCTCAGCGCTGGCGGGCGAAAACGGCGCGCAAAACACCGAAAGTGCGCCCAACGCGCGTCGCAAATCTGCGTCAAGCGCCGCCCACGTGTCGGCGAAAATGGCCGAAAGCTCGTGCCCACCGGGCGCGGTCAGGCGCTTGACCACCGCCTCAAGCGTCAAATAGCGCAGCCATGTGGCGCTCAATTGCAGCGCCAATGGCGAACCCGCCACCGCAGCGTTGAGCCGGACAAATTGGGCTGCGCCCTCCTCATCCAACGCAATCGCCCCGCCCGCGCGTCGCGCTTCGCGCTCAAACAATTGATAGGCCGCGCTGGCGACGACCCCATCGCGACCGGGCTCTGGCATCGCCAGGCCGCCAAGACGCAGCCGCTGAAATGGACCCTCCAGCGGCCAACGGCTGACGCAGACAATGACAAGGTCGCGGCGCGTTTGGGCCAAAATCATAAGCGCCGCCAAGTCTTGGCCGACGGCGCGCTCGACATTGTCGAGCACGATGACGCGCTTGGCCGCGCCGCCCAAGGCCTCGCTCAACGCGCAAACGAGATCACCCTCACCGCTTAAGTCGACGCCAAGCGCACGCACCAACAGACGCATAAGATCCACACCCGCCGCCTCGATCGGGACGTACAAGACCGGTTCGATCTCGCCGATTGTTCGCGCGGCTTCCTGCACCAGGCGCGTCTTGCCCACCCCCGCGGGGCCGATCAGATTGATCAATTGCTGCCCCGATCGCATCGCTGCAAGCAAGCGCGCCATGTCTTCGGCGCGCCCCAACAAGGGCGCCGATGGCGCGGGCAGGTTTGCGTGCGCAGCCTCCTGCAGGCGCAACGGCGCAAAAACGGATTGTTTGAGTTGCGGATGCGCCAAACCGTAAAGCCGCATCGGCGTATCGACGCCCTTCAAATAAACCGCGCCCAAATCCAGCCATCGACATTCGTTGGGTCCGTCAAAGGCCGCTTTCGCCTCGGCGCTGACCACGATCTGACCGCCCCAGGCGCTCGAAGCGATCCGCGCAGTACGATTGATGGCGATGCGCTCGGCGATGTTTGGCGAAATCGAAGACGGATCCGAAGACGCAGCGTCGGGGCCCACATGCACGCCCAAGCGTACACGCAGATCGCCAAGCCCTGGCCATGGCTCGCGCTCAAGCGCCAATTGCAGCGCCAATGCGCACGCGATCGGATTGCCGGCCTCGAAGATGGCGAACACGCCATCGCCAGCCTGGTCATGAATGAAGCCGCCATGCGCTCTTATGGTTTCAACGAAAATGCGATCATGGCGCTGCATCGCCGCCTGCATCGCCGCACCCGAACGCTCCCATTTTTGAGTGCTGCCGTCGATATCGGAAAAGAGATAACCGCGCGCCATAGGGATCAACCGGGCGCTGCGTGGGGCGAGGGACCCGCGCGTTTGGCGAACATGTCCGCCAAGCGTGCGAAATCAAGGATGACGATCTGAGCCCGCTCCGGCCGCACGATCCCCTCACGCGCCAGATAATTGAGTTCGCGCGTGACCGCTTCGCGTTGAGCCCCGATCATCTCGGCCAATTCCGCATGCGTGGGGGCTGGATGGATCACGAACGCCTCGCCCGCGCGCGGCGCGCCATTGGCCAGACGCAGCAATTGACCATAAAGTCTAAAGCGCATTTCGAGCGCGGCCAATTGATAGACCTGCTCGGTCAGGCGCACGACGCTATGGGCAAGATCAACCGCAAGTCTTGCCCCAAACGACGCCTGTTCGCGCAGCAAACGCTTGAACACGGGCGCGCCGAGAGAACCGGCCACAACCGCCCCCAGCGCCACCAAGGTCACGCTACGCTTGGCGCCGGTCAGCGGCGCCAATTCACCAAAATGCGCCCCCATCCGAAGACGGCGCACCAAGACGCCGCGGCCCCTTGGACTATCGAGGCGAACCTCGATCTCGCCTTCGCTCAAAATGAAGAAGTCGGCTGAATCGTCCATGTGCGAGACGATGTGTTCGCCAGGCTCAAACTCAGTCCACATGATCTCTTCGGCAAGCACAGCCAAGTTCGACCGATCAGCGTCGGCGAAGATGTCGCTCGCCCCAAGACGCCGCGCGCTCTCGTCTTTGTCGAAGCACAAACGTCGAGCCAACGCCCAAGCTCCTGATCGCCATCATCCAAAGTTACACCGAGTATAATGTGCAATAATGCACATTGCGAGCGCGCGCGGGCGCCGCACACTAGGCAACCCGAGCATTGTAGCCCAAACAGACCCTCCAGGCGCTCAGCTTATGACCGATCCATCCGATTGCCTTGGCACCTGGCTTCAAGCGGGCTGCGGGCGCATTCCTTGGCGCGCCGCGCTGGAATGGACCCGCCTCGACCTTCAAGCCGATGCGACAGCGCTGGCACACGCAAGTCCCGGCCAAAGGTGGCGCCTCGATAGCGTAGGCCCGGGCGCTGGCGCCTTGGCGACGGCGTTTCATGCTGCGATGGCAAGCGCTGCGCCCGCACTTAGCGATCGAGGCTTGGGCGATCGGGGCTTGGGCGAGCTGGCCGTTGGCGAGCTCACCGCCATCCCTGTTGACGAGCACACTTATCTGGCGGCTTGGCGCGCGCGTGCTGGACGGTCGCTTGAAGCTTACGCCCAGCCGATCAACGCGGCCTTACTGGCGCGCAGCTTTGCGCCTCAAACCAGTATGCTTGACGCGCTTCCCTTCGCTGCGGCTCTGGTCGACGCAGAGCTCTGCGTCACATCCTATAATGTCCGCGCCGGGGCGTTGTTTGAAACCGGCCAATCCATTTGGTTGCACCATGGCCGCTTGGCGCTGGCCCAAACTGGCGACGCCCAGAGCCTGCACGCGTGCGTGACGCGCGCGCTCATGGACGCGTGTTGCGGCAGGCCTCACTTGACGCGCATCGGCTATGGTCGAGCCCGCTATCCGGTTGCGGCCCTGCACGCGCCCGAGCCGGGCGCGTGCCTCATCCTTATCGTCGACCGCGAAGAGCAAATGCGCGCGCTCTGGCGCGGCATAACCGATCTGGACGCAAGCGAATTGCATCTGGCTAGCGCCATTCTCGCGGGCCCAGAGGCGGCCCGCACCTTATTCTGAAGCAGCGCGTCACGACATCGTTTGCGCCAACGCACGCGCCATCAACGCCTGGCGCGCCGGCGCAGGTTTGGGTGCAAAGAGCGCCGGCACAAAGAGCGTCGTCTCTTGGGCAATCTCGGCGCAGCCCAATCGATCAAGCCTCACATGCTCAATGCGCGCAGGCTCTTGAGCGCAACACGCCGCTTCATAAAGCACCACGTCGTGGTCGCCAGGATAGATTTCTTGCAGCGCCGCCGCCAACGCCGTCAACGCGCCAGCACGCGAACAAAAACCGCTTTGCGCCGCCTCATCCACCACCGCCGGCTGCCAAAGAATGAGCGGTGCGCACACATCAATGGCGCGCGCATGCACGAAAAAATCGCGCGCCTCATAGCTCTGCACCCCGCGCCCGCCCGGATCGACGCCCAGATCGGCATAGAGGCAATCCTCGGCCGATACGCCAGGCAGCATCATAACCACCAAGCCCTCGGCGTGCGCGCGCGTGCGCGCCATGTGCGAAGGCGACACAAACACGCCCGGATGACCGTAAAACGCCGCGCACACGCGCATGCCTTGGCGCACCGGCGCCAACATCGCCTCGGCCATCGCTTCATACGCATCCAGACGCGTGGAATGGCCAGCATAATGATCTTGCAACGAGTGTGTATTGGCGTTCTGCGCACATACCCACGCCAACATGTCGGGCTCGCCAGCCTGAGCGAACACCACGTCTGCGACCTTGAGTGCGGCCAGCGCCTCCAGCGTGCACTGGCCGGGATGGAGACCAAGCCCCACCAGCAAAAGACAACCCTTGTGCATGATTTTTGTCCTGTTTGGATTGAAGCAAGGCGCCGGCGCCGACCTTTGAGATCAGCGCCGGCCCCGAGCCGCTTTAGCGCTGCTCTATCATCGCGTGCACGATTTTGGCGCCGGCGCTGCGGCGTGCACGATCTTGGGCGCGGGCGCCTCTTGGCGCACGCGCCGGCTGGCCCCGCGCGCGCGAGCTTTTCAGCACGCGCGAACGGATCAAGCGCATGAAGGTGCGAACTCGTCATATCCATTGCCTTTCTCTCTTCACATCTCGAACGTGACTTCACTGCGCGCCCAATGGGGTCGCGCCAGGCCGAAATGCCGTTCGAGCACCATTTCGGCCGAACTCAACGCGCCCTCCACCCAACCTTGCGGGACTGCGAACGCCTCCCCGCAGATGAAGAGCGGCGCCCCGGCTTGGGGCTGACGCATACGCGCGCGCACGCCATCGCAATCAGCGCTGATCGCCCAGGCATGCCAGGCCGCGCCTTCACCCCTACGCGACCAATCGATGAACCACGCGGCTTTGGGCGCTGCAGCGTTTGGCCCGAACACGCGTGCGAGCTCGTTCATCGCCGCTTCGCACGCCCGCGCATCCGCGGGTCCATCGCTGCTGAGGCTCATACCCCGCCAAAACCCTGCGGCCTCGCCATCGCTAAAACTGGTCAAGACACAATCGCCAGCGCGCGGCGCTTCCAAGAAAAGCTGCGCTAGGGGCGCATGCGTGGTGAAGACCTCCATCGAAAGCGGCGCCGGGGCTAGAGGCCAGCAACGACGCGCGAAGCTCAAAACGAGCTTGCAGGCGTCAATTTCACGCACCGCCGCGCACCCAGAGCGCACGATCGCGCCCATCGCCGCATCTGAAAATGAAACCGCCTCCAGCGACGCGGGCGGACACGTCAAGATCACCGCATCGGCGTGATAAGACACCCGCGCGTCGCCACTGCGGCGAAACTCGAGCGTTGCCCCACACTGATGTGTCGCCACGCGCTCGAGTTTGTGCTGCATGTGATAGGCGACCAAATTGACGGTCCGGGCGTGCAAACCCGCAGCGAGCGCTGAAAACCCACCGCGCAAACGAAACTGCCGCTGCAACGGCTGGGTCTCCCACAGCAGGGTGAAGATTGCCGCATGCGCTTGGGTGTTGGCCACGACAGAGCCCAGCCCGACGCTGTCGCGAACAAAGGCATAAGCCTCAGGTCCAATCGTGCGCGCGATGAGATTCCAAAATCCCCATTCGCAAAGCGCGCGCCCGTCCAGCACACACAAGCTCAGATAGCGCCACAGCGCATCCGGCTGACGCCAAAACCGGCGATAAAGCGGAGCGACCTCGCCAATGATATCGAACAAGAGCGCATAAGCGTCGCAGCCTTCACGCACAGATCCCAGATCATAAGCCGCGCGCACGGGGCCTGGATCTGCGCCGACGCTGTACACATTGCGCAATTTGTAGCCTGCGCGCACGACATGAAGCGGCTCACGCGCTAGGCCAAGCTCTGCGCAGATCCCGTTCACCAATGGATGCGCGTCGCTAAAACTCAACGCGCCCAGAGCGATGGGCGACGCCCGATCGTCAAAGCCTCGATCATGCATGCGTCCGCCCAAGCGCGCGCGCGCTTCAAACACGCGCACATTGGCAAAGCCCGCTTGGCTCAAGCGATAGGCGAGGTAAAGTCCGCTTGCGCCGGCGCCGATAATGGCAATCGATTGTGTAGGCGAGATCGACATGCGTTTGGGCTCCGTCCTTGAAAAGACGTGCGCGGCGCAAGCGTGCGGTCTTCACCCTTGGCGCGGCGCACAAGGGCAAGCTCAAACGCTCTGTTGAAAATCAAACCTGGCGGCTAAAGCGTCGCTTCAGCCAAAACGCGCGCGTTAACGCGCGTGCTTAGAAAAAGCGCGCACGCCGCAACCAAACAAAGCGCGCCAGCCAGCACAAAAAAGGCGCGATAATCGCCAAAGACATCATGCATCACGCCTGCAACAATTCCACCGAGCGCCACAAACACGCCGAACACCAAGCTCAGCGCACCCGAAATGGCGCCGAACTGGGCCACGCCAAAATAACGCGCGGTGAAGAACCCCAAAAGTCGCTCTCAGCGCTTTGTGCGCAGGCGATCAGCGACAGCGCCACGATGAGGGCAAACCCAGGCGCGGCCGGCCAAGCCAGGATAAGGCAGCCCCCACTGGCGCCAAAAACGCCGCCAGCCCCAGCCAGCCGGGCTCCACCCGATCGAGCAGGAATCCAACGCCCAAACGCGCGACGATCGTCACCACGCCCAGTAACGCGCCCACCCAGGCCGCGCGTGCGGGATCAAATCCGGTCTCAGTCAAGAAAGGCTGCGTGTGCGCGGCCACGCCAAAGAGCGCGGTACCGCCTGCGGAAAAACACAGCGCCAGCAACCAAAACCGCAGATCGCCCAAAGCGCCCAAAACCGCATGCCACGCGCGCGACGATTGCGCCGGCCGATCACGTGTACGGGGCGCGCCAGCACCCAGCAGCGCAAAAGCCGCAGCGCCAATTGCTAAAGCCGCACCCGCCAACATCAGATAGGCGACGCGCCAACCGAACGTTTCGATCACATATTGGGTCAGCGGCAACATGAACGCCGCCAGCGCCGTCGAGCCGCTGAGACAAATGGAGAGCGCAAATCCCCGCCTCTTGTCGAAATGCGCCACAACCACGCGGGAATAGATCAGCGGCGAGGTCGCCGGGGCGGCGATCAAAGCGACAAAGCCAAGCACTGCAAAATAGAGTCTGATGTCGCCATCGAGTGAAGCCAGCGCCACATAGGCCCCCGCAAAACCCAGCGCTCCAACGGCCACAAAAACCCGCGCCGCGACGCGATCGGCCGCCACACCGATCAGAGGCGCCATCAATCCCATGCCGAGCAGGATGGCGCTGGAGAGCGCAATGTCGCCGCGCCGCCATCCGAACGCGGCCTCGAGCGGATGCACAAAAAGACCGCCCAACAATACGAACATGGCGACGCCGCCGCCCCAGGCGAGGGTGGCGCCCGCCAGCACCAGCACTTGGCGCGATCGCGCCCGCCAAACCGCACCCGATATTTGCATGCGCCCCAAACCCGTCGTCCATCCCGCGCGCCAGCGCGCACCCCGCGCCCGCCCGCACCTCGCAACGTGAAATATTACACATGGCGGGCGCTGCGCGTGAGGTGTTTGCTGCACCCTGCCTCGCTTCGGCGACCACACTTGGACTCAACGCCTCATGAGCGATACCCCAGCTCCAAATTGCGCCCAATCCACGAACGAAACCAGCGCGGATCTGATCGAGCAAGGTCTCCATCGAAACGAAGCGGCCGCGGTCGGGATCGTCGGTCTGGTGCGCGCGGCCCAAGCCGCCGCGCATAGTCTCTACGCCTGCGATCTCGCAGACATATCTGGAATTGTTAGACGCCCTCGCAATGGCCGAAATTAGCGCGCTTCGCCTGCTTGCCGAAGAGACCCATATCGGCAGCTGCTGAGGCCGCGCCGCTCAGCGGTCGCGCCAAAATTGACGCAATTGCATAGCGCCGGGTGAGATGGCCATCGCCCGCGCCTCCTCTCCATCACAGCGGCAATTGCGCTATCACATCCGCCCAGGCGCTGGTGCCGTTCGAATATGAGCGCGAGACGGGTTTGAGCGTATCCGTCGATCATACGGG
This sequence comes from Hyphomonadaceae bacterium JAD_PAG50586_4, assembly GCA_023242925.1. GTDB lineage: Bacteria > Pseudomonadota > Alphaproteobacteria > Caulobacterales > Aquidulcibacteraceae > Vitreimonas. The sequence goes on from CP096134.1 coordinate 2,576,665, forward strand.
CGCCTTGTCGGCGTTTCGCGAGCCTTCAAAGCCGATGCCGATTGAGAGTGTTCCAATCCATGGCATCTTTGACGACAGGGTCGACAGGGCATGTGACCGATGAAGCCCAAGTGCGCGCGATCGTGGCGCCGGCGCATATCGTCTTGGCGCACAATAATGCGGGCTTTGGGCGGCCGATGGTGGAAAAGCACTGGCCGGTGTTTGAGGACAAGCACTGGGCCTGTTCGCTGGAAGAGATCGATTGGCGTGCAGAAGGCTTGGGATCGGCCAAGCTCGATTATCTCTCATGGGCCAGAGGCTGGTTTCATGAAGGCCATCGCGCTTTGATTGATGCGGAAGACGCGCTCGTTCATTTGACCTTGCCCCTGCCCGTTTCAGGCAGGGTGGCGTTGGACGCTTTATTGGCCAATGCTGGCGTCTTCGAGAGTGTCGGCGGGGTGAGAGCGAACGTTGTGTATTTTAGGCGTCGCCCGCGCGCTGCGCGCGAGCACGCGCCCTCGTGCTGCGCACAAAAAATTGGCGGGGCCAACGCTTTAAATCCCACTCTTGCCGATCACTGGCAGCCCGGCGCTGACTCCGGCAGGATCGGCGCGATGACGCCGACATTCCAGTTCCAGGTGACGCGACGGGCGCGTCGGCGGCACACGACGGCTTCGTGAATTTCGTAACCGTTCGGAGGCCCGACACGCATTCGCGCTGCATCCTCGAACGCCATGTATGAACGATCTAGACCGTATGGCCGCCACGCCTCCTCTCCCTCGGCCCCCGGCACGCCGTTGCGCGCAAACGTCGTCCAATAGCTCAGCATCGCGTCGGAGAGACGCTGCTCTTCAGCGTTTTGCGGTATGACTGGCCAATAGCGCGGCGTGGCGCCGATCGTGCCGAACACAAACGGAATTTCGGCGGCGTGAAAAGCGCGAAATCCCGCCTCATCGGCGGCAGGATAGCCATGGTCGAAATAATAGAGAAAAGAGACCGCACCGATTTCCGCCTGTTTGGCCGCCAATCGCTCAGCGGTCCAGCCGTACATGGCGTCGCGCGTCGCAGCCAGCATGCTCTCTGAGATATCGTCAGCTGGATATTGAGCAAGAAAGGCCTCGGCGAGATCGCCGTAGCGGGTGCGAATTTCTCTTGTGTAGGATGAAGCGTCCGCGGGCGCTGGCGCCAGCAAGAAGCGAAGCGACCGTATCTCCCCTTCGTTAAAGCCTGTCAGCACCGGCACGCGCGCCTGTTCACCGCGATCAAAGGTGTCGACAAGCTGACGCGGCAGCGTTCGGCCATCGACGACACCCAATGGAAAATATCCACTGCCCCTGACGCCCTCGACGATCGCCTGCGCGTCCATGGCGCGCAGGCCGTCCAGAGCAACGGCCCCGAGGTGCGATGCGAGGTGGGCGCCCATCGTCTCCGCTGCGGGCCAGTCCGCGTATGAACTGCTCCTGAGCTCCGGCATTGTGATCATGTAGCCGCTTTGCGCGATGGCGCGATGGAACAAGCCACGCGCCTCAGGCGCGGCCATCAAATACATGACGCTCAGCGCACCTGCGGATTCCCCCGCAATCGTGATGTTGCCTAGATCGCCGCCGAACGCGCCGATATTGCGGCGCACCCATCGCAACGCTTCAATCTGATCCATCAGGCCGTAATTGCCAGAGACGTGCGCGCGCGATTCAGCGCTGAGTTCGGGATGCGCGAGCCAGCCCAACACGCCCAGCCGATAATTGATCGAAACCACGATGATTCCGCGCTCAGCAAAGCGCGATCCATCAAAAATCGGGTCACTGCCGGATCCGTTCAGCAACGACCCGCCGTGAATCCAAAACAGCACCGGCGCATGGCGTGCGTTGCGCGGCGCCCAAATGTTGAGAAAGAGGCAATCCTCACTCGTAGCGGCGTAGTCAAAAAACGGCGAGGCCGGCTGCACGCACGCGGGGCCGAACTGGCTTGCGTCGCGGAGGCCGCGCCAGCGCGGCATTCGGGCAGGCGGGCGCCAACGCAAATCCCCTAGAGGCGCGCGCGCATAAGCAATGCCGCGGAATATCTCAACCTCGCCAACCGCAAGGCCCTGCACTCTGCCCGCCGGCGCATCGACGATCGGCCCTTCCTCGGCGGACGCGGGTGGCGCGAACGCAATCACCGCGAACATCATCAGGACCTGGATAAGTCGTCGCATCATGTGCCTCGCTCCGGCCTCCATCTTGTCAGGTGTGTTGGGGCTTTTGTGCAACGATCATGTTTTACCGCCCACCCTCATTTGGCGGCGTTGCGCTGCCCAAGCGAGACGATGATCTCTGCGTGCCGCTTTCGCGTGAGATGATAGCCCAAGAGAAAAAGCGGCGAGACCGCCGCAAAGAGCGCAGGCAGCGGCCCCGATATGAGCGCCAACTTTTCCAAAACGTCAGCTGAAATTGTGACGTGCGGGCGTGATGCAAGATCGGTGGGAAAGCGGATGACGTCCAACGCGATCCCAGCGATCAAGCCCCCAAACCCGAGGCCGCCTTATAGGCCAGCGTCAGACCGGAAAAGAAGAGCCCCTCCCGCCGGACGCCGAAGAGATGCTCATGCTCATCTGCGGTATCGGCGAGCATGGACTGAAAGCCTACGCCGCCGATCATGATGGCAGTGCCGACCAATAATCCGTTGATGAACAATACGACCAATGCAGCCGAAGGCGTCAACGATATCGGGCCGTAAAGTTGCAACAACGGCGGCCACATCATGAAGAGAGCGATGGCCAAGAACGCGCCGATTGCGAGTGTTCGCTTTTCGATATGACGCAGCGCGAAAGCACTGACCGGGCCGCCCAAGAGAGGGCCAAGCGTGCCGCTGAGCAAGACCAGCTGGATCGCGCCCGTATCGAGATGCCAAAAATAGCGACTCGCATGCAAAGCCAAAGACACGCTCGCCGAGTAAGCCAGGAAATAGGTCAGCACCGTTCCAAAGAGCAGCAGAAAAGACCGGTTGCGGGAAAGCTCTACCATTTCTTTGAAGAAGCCGCTGAGAAAACCAGCCTGGTTCTTTTCCGGACCATGCAATCGTGGCAACGCGCGTCGCACAGCGCCGATGGCGACAAGGCCCGCGATCAGCATCGCCGCAGCCGACACCCACGCATACGGCGCATAATTGCTGTGATCCAACATCCCGTCGGCGCCGGACATAAAAACGCCAAGGCCGATGACAACGCCAAAGAGAATGCCCACGCTCTGGAAGGACAGTCGAAACGAGACGATACTCGCGCGCTCGCGATAATCATCGGTGACTTCAGCGCCGACCGCCGTGAATGGCAATACAAAACAAGAGAGGGAGAGGCGCAAGACAACGAGACAAATCGTAACGACGATAAACTGGGTCGCCCCGCTCAAGTGAGCTGGAAGTGTGAACAATAATCCAAAGGCGCCGGCGAATGGCGCAAGACTCCAAATCATGAAAGGCAGACGCCGTCCTTGACGCGCGCGCAGCCGATCGCTGGCCAGTCCAATGGCGGGGTCAGCGACCGCGTCGATCAGCAAAGCGATGAGTTTCGCCATCCCCGCCATCGTCCCCGACATGCCGCACACAGCCGTCAGGTAGAACAGAAGGAAAAAGCCAAAACCCGCCGCGACGATTCCATCGGCCATTGCGCCGGCGCCGTACGACGCCTTGAAGCCAAAGCTGAGCGGCGCACTCCGCGCAACTTTCGCGGCCGCTTCATCATGGCCGGCGTCTAAAGGCGCGCCGCTCAATTTGCATGCGCCTGTCGAGGCTGGGCGCGTCCAGCTTCAAGTGCAGCGTAAATCCCGCGCTGATAGATGGGAAGGGCGCGCCGGCCGGCGGCGCCGCGTCCTGTCGCGATCGTCGAACCGGAATTCGCCGACACCGGCACCTGATGCTGAATGAGGTAAATCATGATGAGATCGTTCTTGGGATCCGCCTGCCACCAGGTGCCAAATATTCCGGGCCAAGTTACCGAGCCGACTTCGCCGCACGCGTACGGATTGTCGCTTAGATCCTCGGCAATGGAGAGCCCCAATCCAAACCCGGATTTTTGCCAAAGCGGCATGCCCGCGAATGGGAATTTCCGCTGCGCGTCGGTCAAGCGATTGGTCGCCATAAGCTCTACGGATTCGGGCCGCAACAAACGCACCCCGTCGTAGGCGCCGCCATTCAAGAGCATACGCGCGAAGCGATGATAATCACCTGCCGAGGAAATGAGCCCGCCTCCCCCGGCGTATAGGCCGGCGGTTCGTCATACATTTCGGTTTCGACCTTCACGAGCGCTTCGGAAAGCTCTTGGTAGGCATATAGGCTCGCCAGGCGGCAGCGCTTCTCGAGCGGCAGCCAGAAATCCGTGTCGTGCATGCCGAGCGGCGCGAAAATGCGCTCCTGCAGCACACGACGAAATGGCTTTCCTTCCACGCGGCCAATCAAAAACCCAAGCACGTCGGTGGAATGTCCGTAGTGGAAACGCTCGCCCGGCTGATAGGCAAGCGGCAATGTGGCGAGCGCGGCCAACCATGCATCGACACTGAGGCGGTTCATGCCAGGATCGCCCAGTCGTTGCTCGTAAGCTTGCTTGAGCGGGCCTTCCGAGAACGGCGCATAGGCAATGCCTGAGCGATGCGTCAACAAATCCTCGATGGTGATCGCGCGCCTTGCTGGAACTGTGTCCTCAATTGGACCCGCGGGATCACGCAACACCACAAGATCGCTCAGTTCCGGCGCCCAATTGGAAATCGGGTCGTCTAAAGCGATCTTGCCCTCTTCCACCAGCATCATCGCCGCAACCGATGTGATCGGCTTCGACATCGAAGCAATGCGAAACAACGTGTCCGTGCGCATCGGCGTCTTGGTTTCGATGTCGCTCCACCCGATCGCATCGGAGCGCACAATCTCGCCGCCGCGCGAAGTGAGTGTCACGACACCCGCAAGTTCGCCACGATCGACGAAGGCCTGGAGGAGGGCCCAATCGTGGCGAGTCTTGCGGGGTCGAAGCCGTGTGCGCGACAGACGACGTCTTTGGTCATGAAGGGGCCGTTTCCGCCGCTGGTCCGGTTCGTAAAAATTAGAAGGCTGTTCTGAGATTGAGCCCGACGTAACGGCCGATCGGATTGTAATTGCCGCCGATCCCGTCGAAATACGGAGATCCACCGGATGCTGGAAAGAAGGGCGGCGCCTCATCGAAGACGTCGTTGACCTGCAGTGCGAGTATCGTCCCCTCGGTTAGGCCTAGATCCGGCAATGCCCAACTGAAGCGCAGATCAAAAGTGACGTAAGGATCGGATTCATAGGTGGCGATGAAGGGCGCCGCGGTCGTGGCGTAAGTGCTTGTGACGCCATCACGATAATTCATGAAACCAGCGAGCGAAATCGCGCCTGCTTCAGCCGCTAAAGAGGCGCGCGCGGTCCATTGTGGCAAGCCGAGGTCCAAACCGTTGGCTTGCGCTGCCTGAGGCGAAAACCGCGTCTCGTAGTTCAGGATATAATTGCCGGCGACGCCAGCAAACACGGCGCCAAAGTCCGTTGTCCATCGATAATTGACGTCGAAATCCAAGCCGTCCGTCGTCAGCGTGCTCAGATTTTGGACGCGACGATCCACGACATAGATGTCGCCCGAGATTGGACTTGCAGGAAAACCACTTGGCTGTGCGCCAATGCCGTTCAGCAGATTGTCAATCTCTGGATCCGACACGTCGCCAAAATAGACCAAAGACGTTTCCAATGTCGGGTCAGCGAAAATGTTGGCAAACGACGGAGAGGCGATCACGTTGGCGTATTCAATGTTGTAATAGGTCAAGCTCGCGCGGAAGGCCGGCAGCGAATTCGGATTGAAGTCAAATCCGAACGAATAGGTGGTGGCCTCTTCAGGCTCAAGGTTCGGATTGCCGCCTGACAAGTAAACGGTTTGGACGCCAGCCACGTCAGGATTGACCGTCGTGCCCGCGTCGGCGGGATAGACATAAAACGAGCCGATGGTTGCGCCCAAATTGCGCAGCCCGGGCGCTCTGAATGAGGTGCCGTATGAGCCGCGCAAAGCGAGGCCGTCCATCGGCTCCCAATTGACGCCGACCTTGGGATTATTGGTCGATCCGAAATCGCTATAATCGTCGTAGCGATCGGACAGCGAGAGCGTAAGGCGGTGAACGAACGGCGCCTCATTGGCTGGCCCAACGAGCGGGATGAAGAGTTCGCCGTAAACCGCGCGAACATCCCGGTCCATGTCCTCGTCAACATTGGCCGCGGGGCCGAGATAATATCCCCGTTGCGCGAAGGTTTCGCGCCGCGCCTCAGCGCCAGCTGCAAATCTCAATTGTCCGCCCGGCAGATTAGCGAGCGGTCCATCGAGCTTTATGGCGGCGAGGTTTACCGATTGCTCTTCGGTGACATCCACATAATAGGTCCCATCGCGCAGCGCCGCGATCGTCGCCTGCGGCGTATTTGCGCCGAAGGGATCCAAGGCGTCAGCCGGGTTGGTGCTGCTGGCGTAAGTTTGGAGCGCCGTTGGGCTCACCGAAGGCACGAACGTATCGTTGTCGGCCCAATCCGAAGTGCCATAGACACGAAGATTGAGGTCATTGGGCAGTTCAAAATCAACACCGAGCGATGAATTGCCCACGACCTTATGATTGGTGTTGGTGAAATGGTCGGTCCCCAGAATATTGCCGACGTTGAAATAGACGCCCTCATATTGGCCGCCCACGGGACAGCGCGCGTTTGGATTGGCGGGCACTAAGAAGATGTTGCCGGGGCACCACATCTGCACGTACGCGGCTGGCGGCGCGACTTGAATGTCGTCGCGGCGATCCGAGTACAAGATCTCTCCCAAAGCGTGACGTTGTCGGTCAGATCCTGCTGCGCTGACACAAACACGGCATGGATGTCGGAGCTCGGAAAAATATCCGCGCCCGCAGCACTATCACAACGGTTTCTCGTGCCTGCGGCGCCAAATGTGTCGGTGGTGGAATCGTACGCGTACGACGGGGCGGGGTCGAAATAGGGTGAGCCGACATAAACATTGGGCTCCGCACACGCGCTCGGGCGTGCGTCAACGCCGCCCCAGGGCGAATAATCCAGAACGCGATAATCCCGTTCGGCGCCGGTAATGTTGTCGTTTTCGGTGTATTGGTAAGCTGCGAGAATCGATCCGCTTCCCCAATCGCGGCCGAACACGCCCCCGATGTGTCCAGAATAATAATCGTCAGCGACCCCGTAGCTTGCGGAGATTTCGGCGCCTGAAAAATTGCGGCGAGTGATGAAGTTCACAACGCCCGCGACTGCGTCCGAACCATAAATGGCCGAAGACCCATCGGCGACGACCTCGATGCGTTCGACGGCCAAATTGGGAATAAGCGGATAATCGGGATTTGTGACTTGCACGCCTGCGCCCACCAGACGGTGGCCGTTCATGAGCGGCAACGTCGCACTCGCCGGCAGGCCACGCAGCGCGGGCGCAAAAGAACCAAGGCCAGGACCCGTTCCGGCGCTCGTTTGAGGCGCGGTGTTAAAGCTGCTGAGCTGGGGGATGCTGGCGCTCAAATCCGGCGTGTTGGCGCCGCCATGGGCCTCGATATCCTCACGCGTAACGCTGATGAGATTTGAGCCCGTCGGCGGCACGCCCCGGATGCTCGTCCCGGTCACAACGATGTCTTCTTCCTCAGAAGCCTCTGCGGCCTGAGCGTCGCCTTGGGGCGCATTCGCATTTTGCGCGAGCGCGGGTCCCGCAAGAAGAAGCATCGCCGCGACAAGCGACGTACCCCCGAGCGCGATATGGCGCGTGGCCTTCCAAGATGCTGCCATGACTTCCTCCCCTATCGGCGGTTTTCCGCTCTGACCGGACGCCTCTGCCGCAAGGCGGCGCTCGGTTCATTGATTTACTACTAAATAAATATAATTGGTCAAGTTCCTTTACGCGCGGCTAAGTCAAATAAGCGCAAATCCTTGACCCCGTGGGGGCAGCACCCCATCGTCCTTCACTGTGATCGGGGCGATGCGCCGTTCCGCACGCGCAATCAGGAAGGCTGGAGGCATGGCAGCAGCGCAAAAACGCGAAGGGCGCCGGACGCGCGCCGAGCAACGAGCCGCCTCAGTCAAGCTGATCCTCGATACCGCCGAAGAACTCTTCTCATTGCACGGATATTTCGGCGTCACGCTGAAGGATGTCGCCGACAAGATGGGCATCCATGCCGCGCTGATCCATTATTATTACGATGGCAAACAGGCGTTGTTTGACGCGGTGTTTGAACGCAGGGTCAATTATGCGGTGACCGTGCGGACCGCCGGCCTTGACGCGTACGAGACCAAAGTCGGCAAACATCCAACCGTAGAAGGCGCACTTCGGGCCTATTATGACGGCGCCTTCGACGTCTACATCAATGGCGATGAAGGCTGGCGCAGCTTTGGTCGCATCTTTGCGCAGGTCAACAACGCGCCGGGCTACGGCGCTGAGAAGATGGACGCCTATTTCGATCCACTCGTACTCCGTCTGATTGGTCTGCTGCAAAAGCGTTGCCGGACGCAAAGCCCGAAGATCTCTTTTGGAGCTTTCAGTTTACGTCGGGCGCCTACACGCTCATTCTCTCGCGCACCGGGCGTATCGACCGTTTGTCGAACGCGCTCTGCCGATCCGATGATTTTGAAGCGGTGCGCGAAAGGTTCGTGACCTTCATGGCCGGCGGCTTCGACGCGCTTTACAAGAGCCGCAAAACGAGCCCACGTCAAAAATCGCGCCCGTCAGCGACTTCATCGAAAAAGATAAAGTCAAAGAAAAAGACAGCGACCAAGTCCGGGTGATTGGCGCTGCGCGCGCCGCACGTTACGAGGACGGCGCCTTTGTCGCCGCTGCGAGACGCACCGCGCGCAGTGCGGCGCGGCGCACCTTGCCTGCTTCGTCACGCATGGGTTCCGTCGTGAACTCAACACTCTTTGGCAATTTAAAGCGCGCCAGCCGCCCTGCTACAAAGTCGAGCAATTCGGCCTCGCTTAAAACTGCGCCCTCCAGCGACTGCACGATGGCGTGGACGCGCGCGCCCCATTCTTCATCAGGAAGCCCGATCACAGCGCTGCCGCGAACGCTAGGGTGGGCTTCGATCGCTGCTTCGACTTCCGCTGGATAGATATTGGCGCCGCCTGAGATGATGAGGTCGTTGCGGCGATCGGAAAGATAAAGATAGCCGTCATTATCGAGACTGCCGAGATCACCGGGCGTTTCCCATTCGCCGAAGCGTTTGGCTTCGCTGCCGAGATAACGATAGGTCGATCCCGCACCGCCGTGCGGCCGGAAATAGATCTCTCCGACTTCGCCGACGGGACGCTCGGCGCCCTCATCATCCAAAATCTTCAGGTCGTAGCCGTCGCGCACGCGCCCAACCGAGCCCGGATGCGCAAGCCAGTCCGTGCCTGAGATCATCGTTGAGCCAATCGCTTCAGTGGTGCCATAATATTCCCACACGCGTTCGCCGCCGAGCCAATCGATCCATGCCTGCTTCAGCCACGGCGCGCACGGCGCGGCCATATGCAGCATCATGCGCAGACTGGGCAGGCTGAAGCGCGACAGCACATCGGGCCCCAATTGCCAAATTCGATGCATCATCGTTGGCACCATGGTCACCCAATTGACCTTGTGCGCCTCGATGAGATGCAGCGCGCGCAGCGCATCAAACCTTCCCATCTCGACGATAGTCGCACCAATAAACATGCCCATATGGATGCAGTGAAACGGCGCATTGTGATAAAGCGGGCCCGGATTGAGGATCACATCGTCCGTCTGTTGCAGCAAAAACCCTCATCCGGATTCCATCGCCCCGGCATGGCGTCGAGGATCACTTTCGGCCGGCCCGTAGAACCACCGCTCGTCATGGCTTTCCAATGTGGCGATAGAGTTTCAGGCATGGGATCGGCTGAATAGCGCTCGAGCGCGGCCTTCTCGGCGGCGACAGTCTGTAAGCCCGCGATCTCCACTGACCCGACCAAGAGTTTCGGGCGCACGATTTCGACGATCGCTTCCATTTCCGGACGCGCAAGTTTAGCGGCGATAATGTTTGGGATAGCGCCGAGTTTCCAAAGCGCGAAGGTCGTCTCGTAGAACTCGGCGCCGTTAGGAAGCGCGACTGTGACGAAATCGCCCTGCCCGACGCCATGCGCCGCAAACATGCGCGCGCGTTGGTTGGCGCGCGCATCCAGTTCGGCATACGACAAAGCGCCGTTGTCCAAGACCAGCGCGGTTCGCCCGGGCGCCCGGCGTGCGTGATGGGTGAGAATAGACCCGAGCGAAACACCAGCACCTGACATTGCAACACCACTCCTGCTTTGAGGCCCCCTCTTTCGCTCATCCGTTTGAACGGGCGCGCGATCGGACTGGCGCACTCATTAACTTAGTAATTAATAAATGAAAAGCAGGGTTCTCGCCCCGAAATTGCGCCGCGGCCGGGATCTCGCCTCCCGCGCTGGCGGAGTAAACTGTTGCGCGGCAAAAGGACCAAAGTCAGAGCCAGCGACGCGCCTTCGCGTCAATCGCGCGCACTCAGTGGATGACCAATCCTCGGGTACTGACGCTGCTCTTGGCTGAGTTTGCTCTGCACTTTTTGCGACTCTCACTTAGGGGCGGTCGGGAGCTCTGAGGCGAGATATCCCATTTGCAGAAGTTCGCGGTTTGGCGACGCAGGCGGAAATTTACATCCGCAATCCGCCGCATGACGATTAATGCGGCACGGTCCCGCTGCGCGGCGGCGCCCACACCCGGGCAACTCACTTTTTGCGGAAATTGATCTGCCGCAAGGCGCGTGCTTCTGCGCACAATTTCATTCGAACATGCCCCAAAGGCCTAACACCGCCGAAGAGTTCGAATTTCTGGCCACAGAGATGGCGGCAAGCGGCTCGTTCACGGACGCCCAGCAGATTTATTACGCGCTATCGATTTGGCCCGATGTCCGAGACCGGTGGTGGACCCAAGAGCTCGCGGAAAAAATCAATGTGCTCTGCCTGCAAAGGCCGTGAGGCTGAGTAGAATCCCACGTGTGGACGACGGAAATCTCTGATCATGCTTGGCGGCAGGTCACGCCCCTGTGTTCGGCCTATTTGTGCGACGCGAACACCGCTGGTCCTCGTGCTTGGCTGGGATCTGATCGATGGCGATGAGAGAGATGTGCTGGTTTTGAAAGCGCCGGCGACGAAGAGATATTCTTCGAGAGTGTGGGCGGGATGATCTGTCCCGGGCGCACGACACGCCGTGACAAACTTCGAAGCAAAATCTGGTCCAAGATCGCAGGATCCGACGTCGCGCATCACCAAGGAGCGCCATCATCATGAATTCTGTGAGCGCCATCGGCGCGTCGTCCAGCACCACTGCATCGGCGGACGCCAAAGCCGCACTCGAACGGGCCCAAGCTCAGCTTCGCGCCGATCAGATCGCCAAAGCGTCCGAAGACATCATCCAAAAAGACGAGGAAGCGGTGAAAGCCGCTGAACAGGCGATCTCAGCGACTGGCACATTGCTTGATGTGAGCGCATGACCGGATTGGGCCGATGGTCCTGGCGCGGCGTGCGTTTTCGAGAGCGCCCAATCCCATATTGAGACTTTCACGTGAGCAGACATTCCAGCGCTGTTGAATGATCTTCTCCCGCCGCTAAATGGGCTATGGCAAAGCCACACTCACCCAATCTCGCCACGCTTCGCCGATATGGCGTGGCGCGAACACTCTTTGCGCCGACGACGCTCGTACGCGCTATCGATAAGCTGGGATTTGTTCAGGCTGATCCAATTCGGCGCCCGCGCGCGCCCAGGATCTCACTTTGCGTCATCGCGTGCGCAATTATCGCGCAGGCGACCTTGAGCGCCTCTACCCCAAGCTCGCTATCGAAGAAGACTTCTTTGTGAATTACGGATTTCTGCCCAGCGCCACGCACGCGCTCATGCATCCGCGCATCGCTCGGAAGAAGTGGTCGAAGTCGCGCCAAGCCAAGGCCAACGCACTTCTGGAGTTTGTCCGAGCGCGTGGCGCCACACACCCTCGTGAAGTGGACGCACATTTTCAACATGGGAAAGTGCGCAATTGGTTCGGCGGGTCGACAAACGCCAGCACGCAATTGCTGGATGAGATGCATTTTCGCGGACTGTTACGCATAGCAGGCCGCCAAGGCGGGACACGCCTCTACGCGGCGCGCGCGCCAACGGAGGCCGACTCCAACCCACAGCGATCACTGGACGCCCTCGTCGACGTCATTGTGCGCAAGTACGCACCCCTTCCCGAACGCTCGCTCTCCGAGCTTGTGAGCAAGCTTCGCAACGGCACACCGCAATGGGCGCTTGAGTGCCGTCCGGCGCTGCACCGAGCTCGCGCACGCCTTGGCTCTGCAGAAGTCGATGGCATGCGTTGGTATTGGCCCATCGACGAAAACCCTGCGGCCAGGAAGTGGCGGGCGGATGACGGTGCGCAGCATCACGTCCGTCTCCTCGCCCCTTTCGATCCACTCGTCTGGGATCGACGCCGCTTCGAGTTCTTTTGGAATTGGAGCTATCGGTTCGAGGCCTATACGCCCCCAGCCAAACGCCTTCGTGGCTATTACGCGCTGCCTCTGCTCTGGCGTGACCACGTGATCGGCTGGGCAAATCTGTCGGTCGTTGGCAATGGTCTCAACGCCGAGCTTGGATTTTCGAGCGGAAGCGCGCCGCGCGACAGAGACTTCAAGCGCGCGCTTGATGAGGAGCTCAGTTCAATGAGAGATTTTCTGGGCATCACCTAAGGGCGTGCTCGGCGGCATTGCTGGATCGCGCCGACGCGATTTTGACGCCTGTATTCGCGCGCGAACCCGGCAACAGCCCGGCTCAACACGCCATGAGCCAAGTGCTGCTCGAACGCGCTGGCGCGGCGCTCTACAATGACAATGATCCGGCCGCGGCGCGCGCATATGCTTTGCGTGTTCAAGACATACTACGTCCTATCGCCACGCAAGATGCGCAGACCGCGCGCACTTACGCCGTCGCCTTACAAACACAGGCTGACACCTACGGCTGGGACGACGAACACAGAGCCGCGCTCGAGTATCATCTTGCGGCCGAGGCCTTTATCGCTGGCCTGCCTGAGCACCTCCGCACAGATCTGTCGTTGATGCGCGCACGCGCCGCGAATTCGCGGCTACTTGGCGAGACCTATCACCGCCTCGACCAAGTCGAGGAAGCGCGCGCGGCGCTTGATCGCGCGGTCGATCTCAATCGCGCCGTGCGCGACAGCGCGCCGAACAACCCAACTTACATTCGAAGTCTGGCGATCTCGACCTGGTATCGCGCAGTGGTGCACCGCTCCAATGGCCGCGATGTGGAGGCGCGCGCTTCGATCGAAGAAGCCGTCGCTAACGGAAGGCTGCTGCGCGAGAGAGACGCCAACGACGCCGGCGCCGTCCGTATGCTCGCCATTGCCGAAGAGGTGCAGGCCCAGGTGCTCGCCGATCTAAGACAGTTCGATGAAAGCTACCTCGTCGGCGAACGTGTAATCGCGGCGCACCGCGATTTGGTTGCACGAGCCGAAAACGCGCCAGGCGCACGCCGGAGCCTGGCGGCAGCGCTGATGACCCACGGCGGCAATTCCTACAACGCCCGACAATTTGCCCGCGCTTGCACGGCTTGGATCGAAGGCCGCGCCATTTATCGGGCGCTGGATCAGGACGGGCAGTTGAGCGCCGCCGACCGCGCACGCGCTCTTTCCCAGGCAGAAGATTTCACCGCACGCGCCTGTTCGCCCCCGCGGGCCGGCCTGGGCGATCAAATCTGAGGCCGCGGAGCCCAAACCAGGGCACTTCGCGCCGATACGCATTGCGTGCAGCCGCCGCTTTGGCCAACATTGCCTGCGTGAAACCTAACGCCGCCCCGCCCAACCAACTCGTCGCCGAGAATTATGACGAATTCCGCCGCGTCGCGCGGGGTGTACTCAATGGCGATGCGCAAAAGCTGCAGATCCAGCCGACAGACCTCGCCCACGCCGCCGCGATCAAGCTCTTTGCGCTCAACCGCGTCGAGGTGAACGGGCGCACGCACTTCCTGTCGCTCTCGGCGCGGATCATGCGCCAAATTCTCATGGACGAAGTGCGCCGACTGCGCGCCGCCAAACGTCAAGCGCCGCCAGTGACGACGCAATGGCCCGGGGACGCCGGCGCACCGCTCGATCTTGAAGTGCTGGACGTGGCGCTGACCAAACTCGAAGACGTGAGCCCCGAACTTGCCCGCCTCGTGGAGCAACGATTTTTTGCTGGCCTGACCGTCGAAGAAATCGCCATCATAGACGGCGTCTCGGACAGCACCGTGAAGCGCCAATGGCGCGCCGCCCGCGCTTGGCTTGTCAATGAAATGCAAGCTGGGGGCTAGACGCGTTGGGCGTTGACAGCGTGCGTTGGCAGGGCGCCGTCATCCCAATTTGATACCTTAACGCGTGCCCGCCCGAAAGCGGACGCTGGGCCTCCGTCAAGATTGAGCCCTTCAATTCTCACTTACGCGGTGCAGATGCGACACGCATTAAATGACGAGAGGCTCTCCGCGGCTCACCAGAATCTCTTTCGGCGCCGGGTGAGAGAGAAAATTCACCGGACTTGCGGTGAGACCGTAGGCGCCTGATTGCAGCACAGCGATGAGATCGCCGGCCGCGAGCACAGGCAGCGCTGTCTGTCGAGCTAGTGTGTCAAGCGGCGTACAGAGCGGCCCAACCAGGCTTGCAACATCCTCAGCCGGCACACGAAGCTTCGTCGCGGCGACAATCGGATAATCGCGCTTCATCACCTGCCCCAGATTCCCAGACGCCGCCAAATGATGATGCATGCCGCCGTCGGCGATGACGAAACGTGTGCCGCGCGATTGTTTTACGGCGCGGACAGACATCACATAGATCCCGGCCTCACCCATCAAGAAGCGACCAGGCTCGAGCACGACGCGCGCGTCGCGCAAAAGCGCATCACTTGATTTTCGCGTCCCAAGCGTGGATGCGCCCGCGGCGATCTTTCCAAGGTCAAGCGCGCGATCGGCGCCGTGATATGGAATGCCCAGCCCACCGCCGAGATCGATCGTCTCAATCGGCCTTCCAATCATTTGCGCGACGCGCGCGGCGACGTCCAGGCCATGGCCCCATTGCACGAGCAGCGTGTCGGTGTCGAGAATCTGTGTGCCTGCAAAGAGATGTACGCCGACCAAATCGAGCATCGGTTGGCCGGCAAGCGCCTTGATCACATCCGAGAGGCTCTCTTCGTCAAAGCCGAAGGCGGCTGGCTTGCCGCCCATACGCATGGCGCCGCCTTGGGCGGCCGCGATCGGATTTACCCGTATGCCCACCCGGACGCGTTGACCCGCATCCTGCGCCAGCCGCCCGAGCGTATGAATTTCTTCGAAGCATTCCACATGCACTTCACCGATGCGCGAACCCACGGCGAACTCAAGCTCGGACGCTCCCTTGCCTGGACCGGCAAAGAGGATACGCGACGCCGGCGCGCCGGCTTGCAGCGCAATCTGCAGTTCGCGCGCCGAGGCCACCTCAAGACCAGCGCCCTCTTCAACAAAGAGACGTGCTATTTCAGGATTGGGATTGGCCTTCACCGAGTAGAAGACGCTGGCAAAGCCTGACACAGCCGCCGAAAGATCCCGATAACGACGTCGCGCGATGTCGGCGTCGTAAACGAAAAGCGGCGAGCCATGCTCCTGCACCAGCCGCGAGACCGGCACACCGCCGACGAGAAGCTCATCGGTTCCGCCAAAATTGCGCGCGAGCAATTCTGCCGCGAGCGGAGCTACGTGGGCGCTCATTGGCCGCGCTCACGCTTGAGCGTCTGATAATCCACCTTACCGTTCGGCGTTGCCGGCAGCGCTTCCACAAGTTCGATGCGCGCTGGCATCATATGAGTCGGCAGATGTCTCGCCGCCTGCGCAAGCACGGTTTTGGTGTCGAGATCAGGCTCCTGGGCGACTGCGATCGCGTGAACTTTTTGACCGACCCACTCATCCTTCACGCCGATCACTGCGACATGCTTGAAGGCGCCTGTCGCCATCAACACCTCCTCGACCTCTGTCGGGGAAATGCGAAATCCCGCTGATTTAATCATGCCGTCTTCGCGGGCGACGAAATAGAGATAGCCCTCTTCGTCTTCGGTCACCAAGTCACCAGACCAACACACGATATCACCGCCAGTCACGGCATCGTTGAACGGATTGCGCCGCAACACTTGCGCCGTATCCTCTGGCCGGTTCCAGTAGCCGAGAGAAACCGTCGGTCCGCGATGCACAAGGATGCCAGGCTCACCCGGCTTGGCGCGGCGACCATCCGCCGTGAGCGGAAAGACTTCACATTCCGGAATGGCCTTGCCGATCGACGTTGGTCGGATCGCCACTTGGTCCGGTGGAAGATAGGTGGAGCGAAACGCCTCGGTCAGCCCATACATCAGGAAGATCGCCGTCGTTGGCAGCAATTCCTGAAGCTTGGCGACAGTCGCGGACGGCACCGCACCGCCCGAATTGGTGATGTAGCGCAGACGCGGCAAGGGCGTGCGTGGCAGACTGGGCGCGGCGCGCGTCAAGACCGACCACATCGTCGGCACGCCCGCAAGGCCGGTGATCTCATGTTCGACGAGCTTGCGTACAAGTTCGTCGCCGAAGCGGAAGCTTGCGAGCACCAGCAACGCGCCCTGCTCAACCGCCGTCAGCAATTGGTTGAGGCCATAATCGAAGCTGAACGGCAGGATGGAGAGAATACGGTCGCTCGGATTGATGCCAAGATACGTCCGAACGATCCGCGCGCCCGCGAGCAAGTTCCGGTGGCTGAGCATCACGCCCTTCGGACGCCCGGTTGAACCGGACGTGTAAAGGATGGCGGCGAGATCTTCGCCGATAGCGCGAGAAGCAGGCGCCGGCGTATCGGGCCGCGCATCGGCCAATGCGACCTCGATCAAGGCCGGGCAAGCATTCTCCAAACCTGATAGCAATTCGGGCGCGCTGATCAGAACGCGCGCCCCGCAATCCTCGATTATGTGGCGCACTTGGGCAGGCTTGAGCGCAGCGTTAATCGGCACGAAAACGCCACCCGCACGACTAATTGCGAAGATGGCCGCGCATTCTTCAAGGCTCTTCGGCAATAAGATCGCCACACGGTCGCCGCGCGCAACACCTGCATCGAACAGCTTCGCGGCAGTCCGCTCGACGGAGGCGGCGAACTGGCCAAAGGTCAAACGTCGCGCACCATCAACGAGCGCCAGCCGTTCGGGATCGACGCTGCGCTGATCGAGTAGGTGATGCAGGAGATACATGCAGGGCGCCGTCAAGCCGCCACTGTGAGCCGGCCGGACAGGTAGCGGCTCAAGGTGCCGATAGTCTCAAAGTTCTCCGGGATGAAATCCTCGTCCGCGACTTGAAGCCCGAACACTTCCTCCAGGCGCGCAGTGAGCTGCAATATGCCCAAGGAATCAAGCGCGCCGCCTTCGAGCAGCGGCGTGTCGCGATCAAGTACAAGTCCGGGCGGCGCGGACGTAGCGGTGCTCAAGAATTCGCAGATGACCGCGTAAATTTCCGTTTCTTTGACGCTCATTTTCTTCCCTCAACACAAACGGGTCACGCGCTAAATTGGCGCGCTCTGATGCTGTGACACGCGGGCAAGGCCCGGCGTGCTGTGTTAAAGGAAGAGCCGAGGCGGCTCGGTAGGCGTTGAAAGATCGGCCGCACAGAGAGCCACGTCCCGCATCCCCCATGCGCAATTCACGAGGCGAATCGGATCCAGAGAAGCCTGACGCGGCGGATGCACAAAGACATCCGACTTGGTTTCGGTTTCATTCTCCGAGTCGAGGGCGATAGTCTCGCCGTCCACATCGAGGGCTTCCAGCAGGCAAGATTCCATCACCGCACACGAATTGGCGGCGACGGACATCGCTGTCGCGCTGTGAGCGAATAAGGACAGCGCCAGAAGGAAGGCCACAAAGATGCGCACGCACGATGCGTAGCGGCGCCCCAAGGCGCGATCAAGTGCGACTTATGCTTAAGCGAATTTTCGACCGGCTCTTATGTGGATCTACCAATCGAATAGCGACAATTCCGAGCCCAAATAGTCGGTCGCATCCGGCGAGACCGGGCCGCGCGCAAAGCGAATTTCGCGTCCCGTCCGCAGCCAGCCGCGCGGCGGCGTTCGCTCGACAGGCGCCTCCAGTTTCACCAGCGCTATTGCTTGACGCCGCAGATGCCTCGACAGCGCCCCGAGGTGGTCGTGGAGCACCTGATTGGCGCCGCAATAAAGAATGTGCGCCGTGCGCACGCCCCTGAATTTCACCACGCGATACAAGAGAGGAAGCTGCGCACCGTCACGTGTGTGCAACATGACGGCTTTCGCGCCAAAGCGTTCGTGTGCGCGCAACAATTCGCCTATCGGCGTTGACGCAGCGTCCAAATCGCCGATTTGGCCGCCGCCTTTGTGAAACCCGGCCAGGTCAAGAACAAAGCCCCGCGTGATGGGCTTGAACCCGAAAGCAGGCAAAAGCCCCTGCACGGCTTGGGAGGGGTCAGATCGGTGAGCACGTCGCAAGGGGTGCGGTTCAGCGCGCGCAGCATCAGCGGGGCGCGCCATCGCTGATCGGGCTCCACGTACCAAGCGGCGAAATTGAGATACACCATCGTGCCCGTCTCGCTGGGGCGGCGGCTAGCGATCGTCAACGCGACGCCTTGGGCCCGCCCCTCGGCGCGCATGATCTGGCCAACCGGCAACCCGAGCGCACCGTTCTCCCCAAGAGTGTCGATGCGTTGAAGCGCATCCTGCCAATATGCTCTGGAGCGGGCGGGAAACCCTTTCGCCAGAAGGTCGCACGCCTCGCCAAGAGTGTTGTGTTCAATAGCCTCAATCATTCATCGCTCTTTGCCGCAGAATGCGGCGCGGTGAAACCCACTGAGTTTGGATATGTCGAGCGTCGCCAAGAACCAACATTGACGCCCAATAAGTTGCGGGTGGACAAACCCGACTTATTGGACGAGTTCATCTGAGAACGTGCGCGGTTTGAAATTTGGCGCCAGGTCGTGGCGCTCTCACCGCTGGGCTCCAGGGCTTTTCGCCTCGCATATGCGGCGCCGTCGTTGGACGACTGAGGTCTCGATAATCCAAGGAACGGCCATTTCGCCTGCTATGCCGCAAAGCAGACGCCAGCTTGCGACGCCGACTTGTCACTCGAATTCCGCATCCATGCGTACGCCGGCCGCCAGCATAGTCGCGTCTTCGTTATCCGAAGTTCGCCCGCCAAACCGGACTTATCGCCGCGCGCCAACAGCTGTTATAAAGCCTCATGACTTCCAAATGGCCGCGCGGCTGGTTCGCCATCGAAGACCCTGAGCACAAGCGAGTCTTTGCTGAAGAGCTGGATAGCGAAGTTGGCTTCGGCCATCCGCTCAAGGACGTGACGGCAGTTCCGATTGCGCGCGCGGACGGTCGCGACGACTATCTCTTCCAACTTTCCAATGATCGCGTTGCCGAAGTGCACCTTACTTTTGCGAACCGGCCTGAACGGCCGCCGTGGCCCGTGGCTGCAGTGTTCGAAAATTTAGCGGCGTGGCGCAAAACAATAGAAGAGTGACGGCGCCGATTCACCCAAGCAACGGACTCTCGCTGTCTTTCCCCTTAGCGGACGCGCGGCCGAGAATGCCCGTCGCTTTCCGCTCAACAGACCTCGCCGCGCCAGCGCCAGCGCCGCCGCTTAACCCCATCAGCTCTGTAGACTTGAAGCTGGACAGTCTTGTTCGTTCGTGGCTTTGCTGCTTTATGCTGACGAGTAAGGCGAAGTACGCGCTGCGCGCGATGATTGATCTGGCCGCGCAGACAGGCGACGGCCCCCGCCGGCCGTTCTTTATCGGCGACATCGCCCAGCGCCAGGACATTCCGCGGCGCTTTTTGGAGAACATATTGCTTGAACTACGCAAGCATGGGCTCGTCGTCAGTCATCGTGGCAAGGCCGGAGGTTACGCGCTGGCGCGCGCTCCTGATCTCATTACTTTCGCTGACATCATTCGCGCCATCGACGGGCCGCTCGCATTAACGCCCTGCACCAGTCGCACCGCCTATCAGCGCTGCGAGGATTGCCGCGACGAGGCGAGCTGCGCCATCCGTAAGACCCTCGTCCAGGTGCGTGATTCCACCGCCACCATCCTTGAAGCGCGCACCTTAGCCTCGGCCGCCGCGGACACCGCGCAACCGAAAAGGCGAAAATCCGGCTCCTGAACCAATTCCAACCCTAAACCGAAGCTTTAGCTTAACTCGATTGATTTGGTCGTGTTAATAGTGATTGTGCCCAGAAGGGCTGGCGAGCGCATCCCGCGCCGTCAGATCCGCCGGGGCCGCTCATGTCACGCGCAAAATTTGCTCTGTTATCAACGGCGTTCGCGCTTGTCCCGCTTGGCGGCGCTCACGCGCAGACCACGGCGGACACCGAAGGCGAGATCGTCGTTACAGCCCGGCGCGTGCAGGAAAACCTGCAAGACGTTCCTATCCCTGTGTCGGTGGTGAGCGGCGCCTTCGTCTCCGATAGCGGCTCCTTCAATGTGAACCGGCTCAAGGAAATCGTGCCGACCGTTCAATTTTACTCCTCGAACCCGCGCAATTCCGCGGTCAATATTCGCGGCCTCGGCGCACCGTTCGGGCTTACCAATGACGGCATCGAGCCTGGCGTTGGCTTCTATGTCGATGGTGTCTTCAATGCGCGACCCGCTGTGGCGACACTCGATTTTCTTGACGTCGCCCAGATCGAAGTGCTGCGCGGCCCACAGGGCACGCTCTACGGAAAAACACCACCGCCGGCGCCATCAACATCACCACCCGACGCCCAAGCTTTACGCCCGAGGGGGAGATCGAGGTGAGCTTCGGCGATTTTGGATATCAGCAAGCACGCGGTTCAGTCAGCGGCCCGCTCCTCGACAATGTCGCGGGGCGTCTGTCATTTTCGTCAACGCAGCGCGATGGCTTCCTCTACAATGTCGCCACCCAAGATGATCTAAACGACCTCAACAATCTTGGTGTTCGCGCGCAATTCCTGTTCACGCCCTCGCCCAATTTCGATCTCTTGATCGCGGGCGATTACACACGCCAGCGCCCTGAAGGCTATGCGCAAGTCTATGCGGGCGTGGCGCCCACCTTGCGGGCGGCCAATCGCCAATACGCCGCGATCGCCGCTGATCTGGGCTATACGCCTCCCTCGACCAACCCGTTCGATCGCCTCACCGACGCCGACACACCCCACCGTTCGTATCAGGATGTTGGCGGTTTCTCGGTCACAGCAGAATGGGATGTCGGCATCGGCGAACTCACCTCGATCAGCGCCTGGCGCTATTGGGATTGGGATCCGTCTAACGATCGTGATTTCCTTGGACTGTCGATCACGACGGTGTCGGCAAACCCCTCAGAGCAACGGCAATGGTCGCAGGAAATCCGCTATGCCGGCGATGTCTCCCCCGATTTGAATTTCGTCCTTGGCGCCTTTGCCTTCCGCCAGACCGTGCACACGACGGGCGCACAAGAACAGGGTTCTGCGGCGGCGCGCTTCTTGCTGGCTCCAAGCGCTGCTGCAGCGACGCCGGGCTTGCTCGACGGCTATGGCCGCACCACCGACATTCGCTCGGAGCATGTGAGCGGGGCGCTGTTTGGCCAATTGGAATGGTCGGTCACGGACCGGCTACGCATCCTGCCAGGTCTTCGGATCAATTACGATGAAAAGACCGTGGATTACGACAGCGCCCTCTATGGCGGATTGGCGACCGCGGATCCTGCCTTGATTGCCTTACAGCGCTCCATTCTTGCAGCGCAATCCTACGAGGCGAAGGCCGATGATACGAACGTGTCCGGCCAAATCACCGTGGCTTACGACCTCACGCACAATCTCAATCTCTATGCGACATACGCGACGAGCTTCAAATCGATCGGCCTGAACGTCGATGGTCTACCAACTGACGCCACAGGCGCGCCGATCCTGGCCGCAGCCACAGTTGAGCCTGAAGACGTGCGGCACATTGAATTTGGCTTCAAGTCCGAGCCGGTCGACGGCGTGACCGCCAATCTCACCTTCTATGAAACCACAGTGCAGGATTATCAGGCGCAGGTCGTGAACGCGAGCGTGGGCGTATTGCGCGGCTATCTGGCGAACGCTGAAGAGGTGCGCGTGCGCGGCGCGGAGCTCGACTTCTCCGCGCGCTTCTCCGAGAATTTTTCACTCCACGGCGCACTCGCCTACACCGATGGCGAGTATGTTTCCTTCCCCGATGCGCCTGCGCCGCTTGAAGGAACGGGCGGGCCGCAATTCGTCGACATTTCCGGCGAGCGCCTTCCAGGCATCTCCGAATGGTCGGGTTCGCTGAGCGGCCAATACACGCGCGCGGGCCAGCTCCTCGGCCACGCAGGCGAAGTCTTCGCAGCGCTCGACGTAAGCTATCGCTCCGATTTTTCGTCGAGCCCAACGCCATCGCGCTATTTGATTGTCGATGGATATAGCCTTCTCAACGGCCGCATCGGGTTTCGCGCGGACAATGGTTGGGACCTCTTCATCTGGGGACGCAATCTAGCCGACGAGGAATATTTCGAGTTTCTCTCCGCCGCGCCTGGCGGCTCCGGGCTCTTTGTCGGCTATGTCGGCGACCCGCGTACGTACGGGGTGACGCTGCGCGGCTCATTTTAACTACATTGACACGATGAACTTAAATGGCAACTTTGACGCCGCGCACAGCGCGTGTGTGAAGGGATCATCGCATGGCGTTGAAGGCATTCTCCAAATTCACACGGCGGCTTGTGCTTGCAGTGGCGGCGGGCGGCGGCCTCTTGGCGCTTAACGCGTGCGACGCCACCAGCGACGGCGCATCAGGCGCGCCGACCCAATTGCTCAATGTGTCCTACGATCCGACGCGCGAACTCTACGAAGAGGTGAACGCCGCCTTTGCTGCGCGTTGGGCGCAAGACCATGGCGGCGACGCAAACCTCAATATCGAGATGTCGCATGGCGGCTCCGGCCGACAGGCGCGCGCCGTCATCGATGGGTTGGAAGCCGACGTCGTCACGCTGGCGCTGCCCTACGATATCGATCAAATCGCATCGACTGGTCTGATAGCGTCGGACTGGCAAACACGGTTGCCGCGCAACAGCGCGCCCTACACATCCACGATGGTGTTTCTGGTGCGCGCCGGCAATCCCAAGAACATCCGCGATTGGAATGATCTTGTCCGCGCGGATGTCGCGGTCATCACGCCCAATCCGAAAACATCGGGCGGGGCGCGCTGGAATTATCTCGCCGCTTGGGGCTATGCGCTGCGCCAGCCCGGCGGCAATTCCGAAAGCGCACGCAATTTCGTTCGCCAGCTCTACGCCAACGTTCCCGTACTCGACACCGGCGCGCGCGGCGCAACCACGACCTTCGCGCAGCGCAGTATCGGCGACGTCTTGATCACTTGGGAGAACGAAGCCCATCTCGCGCTTACTGAATTTGGCGAAGGTCAATTCGAAATCGTCACGCCTTCGATCAGCATTCTAGCGGAGCCCTCGGTTGCTTGGGTCGATGGCAATGTGGCGCGGCACGGCACACGCGAAGCCGCTGAAGCCTATCTGCGTTTTCTCTATACGCCAGACGCCCAAGACATCGCCGCACGTCGATATTTCCGCCCATCGGATCCCGATGCGCTAGCAAGGCATGCCGCGCGCTTCCTCAGCTTGAACTCTTCACCACAGGCGAAGTGTTCGGCGATTGGCAGAGCATTCACGCCACCCATTTCGCGGACGGCGCGATCTTCGACCAGATCAGCGCCGGTTCGCGACGACAATGACCGCCCTTCTCCCTCGTCGATGGCGGTTCATGGAGCCGAGCGCTTTGCCAGGTTTCTGGCCGGCGCTCGGCTTCACTCTTGCCTATCTCGCCTTCTTCCTCTTGCTGCCGCTGGCGGCTTTGATGTTGCGCCCGTGGGAAGCGGGGCTTGATCACGTTTGGAGTGTCATCTCGCATCCGCGCACCATCGCTGCGCTCAAATTAAGTTTTGGCGCAGCGTTCGTGGCGGCGCTCATCAACGCGATATTCGGAACCATCGTGGCGTGGGTTTTGGTGCGGTACGACTTTCCTGGTCGGCGCCTGCTCGATGCGTTCGTGGACTTGCCCTTCGCGCTGCCCACCGCAGTCGCGGGCATCTCGCTTGCGGCGATCTACGCGCCGAACGGTCTGATCGGCGCAGCGTTCGCCCCGCTCGGCCTGCAAATCGCCTACACCCCGCTTGGCGTGATGATTGCGCTCGTGTTTGTCGGATTTCCGTTTGTGGTGCGTTCGATCCAGCCGGTGCTGGAAGATTTGCAGGTAGAGGTGGAGGAAGCTGCGGCGACCCTCGGCGCCACGCGATTGCGGACTATTGTCGCGGTGATCGGCCCAGCTATCGCCCCAGCGCTTGTCGCTGGCTTTTCGTTGGCTTTCGCGCGCGCCGTCGGCGAGTACGGCTCGGTTATTTTCATCGCCGGAAATTTGCCGAACGTTTCTGAGATCGCGCCGCTGCTCATTGTGATCCGACTTGAGGAATTCGACTATGCGGGCGCGGCCGCAGTGGGCCTTGTCATGCTGGCGGTGTCGCTTCTGCTGCTGCTCGTGCTCAATCTGCTCCAGAGCCATATCGCCCGGCGCGGTCGATGAAGCATGCCGTCTCCCCCGCACGCCGCGATCCACCCTGGCTGGTCGCCATCCTGATCGGCATTTCCGTCGCCTATCTGGCTCTTGTACTATTGTTGCCGCTCTTCACCGTGTTCGCCGAAGCGTTGCGCCGCGGGCTTGCGCCTTTGCTGCAAAGTTTTGCAGATCGCGACGCCATCGCCGCCATCCAATTGACCTTGCTCATCGCAGCGATCGCGGTCCCGCTGAACGCCATCTTCGGATTGGCCGCCGCCTGGGCCGTCACCAAGTTTGAGTTCTGGGGCAAGAGCGCGCTCATTACCCTGATCGATCTGCCATTCTCGATCTCGCCGGTCATTTCCGGCCTGGTTTATGTGCTGCTCTATGGCGCACACGGTTGGTTCGGCCCTGCCCTTGATACGCTCGGCATAAAGGTGATCTTCACTGTCACCGGCATCGTACTGGCGACCACTTTGGTGACGCTGCCATTCGTTGCGCGCGAACTCATCCCGCTGATGCAGGCGCAAGGCAACGACGAGGAAGCCGCCGCCGCCACCCTGGGGGCCAACGGCTGGCGCACCTTTTTCCAAATCACTTTGCCGAACATCAAATGGGCCTTGATGTATGGCGTCCTGTTGTGCACCGCGCGCGCCATGGGTGAGTTTGGCGCGGTCGCCGTCGTGTCGGGCCACATCCGCGGCAAGACCGCCACGATGCCGCTCCACGTTGAGATCCTCTACAACGAATACAATTTCGTCGCCGCCTTCGCGGTCGCCTCATTACTTGCTCTTTTCGCCCTCGTCACACTCGCCGTCAAAACCTTCCTGGAAGCGCAATTCGCCGACGAACTTGCCGCCCAGCGGTGGCGTTGAAGGACCGCTCATGTCGTTGGAAGTTTCGCACGTCGTCAAATCCTACGGGCGTTTTCCAGCGCTCCGTGACATCTCGCTGTTTGCCGAGGACGGCGAGTTTCTGGCCCTGCTCGGGCCTTCCGGTTCCGGTAAGACCACTTTGCTGCGCGTGATCGCGGGCCTGGAAATAGCTGATCAAGGCGCGGTGCGTTTCCGTAGTGAAGATCTGCTCGCCAAGCCGGTGCGTCAGCGCGGCATCGGCTTCGTGTTCCAACATTACGCGCTGTTTCGCCATATGACAGCAGCTCAAAACATCGCCTTTGGCATGCGCTCAAAGCCGCGCGCGCATCGTCCAAGCGAACGCGAGATACGCGCCAAGGTCGATGAATTATTGAACCTCGTGCAACTTGAGGGCTTGGGGGGCGCTATCCTAGCCAGCTTTCTGGCGGGCAACGCCAACGTGTGGCGCTTGCGCGCGCGCTCGCGATTGAGCCCAAGATACTATTGTTGGATGAGCCGTTTGGCGCGCTCGACGCGAAAGTGCGACGCGAACTGCGCCGCTGGCTGCGCGACCTCCATGAACGCACTGGTCTCACCACGATCTTTGTCACCCACGACCAAGAAGAAGCGCTTGAGCTGGCTGACCGTGTCGCCTTGCTGAAGGATGGTCAGCTTGAACAAGTCGGCACGCCTGAAGAGCTTTATCACGAACCAAGCAGCGCCTTCGTCTTCGACTTCCTGGGCGACAGCGTCCAATTGCCGTGCACGGTTGAGGGCGGTATCGCCATTGTTGCAGGCGCGGGCGTGCCCATCATCGGCGCAAAGCCCGCAAGCAATGGCCCGGCCATGGCGCACGTGCGACCTGATGGATTCGCCGTCAGCGCCGCGGACGCGCCTGGTATTGCCGCGCGTGTGCGCAATGTTCTCTTAGCCGGACCCGATGCGCGCATAGACTGCGTGTTGGAGGATGGCGGCGCGTTAGAAGTGCGTATCTCGCACGATGAAGCGATGCGACTAGCGCCACGCGACCGCATCAGCCTCGCACCTCACACCGTGCGCGTCTGGCGATAGCCCCTCTCGTCTCGTCAGCGCCTAACGTCCGGATCGGCGCTGCGCGAGCCAGTTCCAACGCCCGCACCTCAGTCGAAACTCCACGCCCGACTTCAGGCGCAAAACGGTCATCTCCAAAAACGTAGGGAACGGCCACAAAGGGCCAGAGGACTAACCCGCTAGCGCGGGACGCAGATTCTGCAAGCGCTTGCGCCATTGTCATCGCCTCTTGTCTCCGGGCTGCGCCCGGATGGGCCGGGTCGCGCCCAGACGGGAGACCCAGCCATGGCCGACGCGCCTCCGATCCATCCTCTCCGCCAGCGCATGATCGAAGACATGACGCTTCGAGGCCTCAACCGCGCCTCGCAGAAGACCTACCTGCGCGCAGTTCGCGCAAGAGCGCGCTCATCACGTCGGGCACACGCGGCGCCGGCGCGGCGACAGTCGCCCTCTTCCGCGACCTGGGCGCGCGCGTGCTCACAACCGCGCGTCAACGACCCAACGATCTCCCCGAAGCGATGTTCGTTCCATCGGATCTCACCACGGCGGAAGGTTGCGCGGAGCTGGCGCGCATCGCGCGCGAGCGTTTGGGCGAAATCGACATCTTGGTGCACATGCTTGGCGGCTCTTCCGCGCCCGCCGGCGGCTTTGTCGCCCTCAGCGACGAACACTGGCGCAGAGAACTCGATCTCAATCTCATGCCTGCTGTGCGGCTCGACCGGGCGCTCGTCCCATCAATGGCCGCAAAGGGACGCGGCGTCGTCATTCACGTGACTTCGATTCAAAGCGCTCTGCCGCTCCCAGAGGCGACAACCGCCTATGCAGCGGCGAAGGCGGCGCTCTCCACCTACAGCAAGAGCCTTTCAAAAGAAGTTTCGCCGAAAGGCGTCCGCGTTGTGCGCGTATCGCCCGGCTGGATCGAGACCGAGGGCGCTGTCCACATGACGGATCGCATCGCACAGCAAGCGGGCGTCGATCGCGCCGCCGGCAGACAGATCGTCATGAACGCGTTGGGCGGCATACCGCTTGGGCGACCCGCGAAACCCGAAGAGGTTGCGAACCTCATCGCCTTCCTCGCCTCAGACCGCGCCGCATCGATCACCGGCGCCGAATACGTCATCGACGGCGGCACGATACCGACCGTGTGATCCTCATCTCAAATCTGAGGAGTTGCTCACATGCCCCCACCCGCCACATCGCGCCCGCTCCCGGCTCTGGCGTACACGGCTGGCAGGACGTCAAATCGAAAGTCCGGCCCAAACGAGCGCCGCACATTACTTGTTCGACGACGCCAACAGATTGTCGCGCAATGTGATCAGATCACGCTGCAGGCGCACGAACGCGTCTGGATCGAGTCCGGTCGCTTCGATAACGGATCTCGCGTCCGCAGAACGCCTGCTCGAATATGGCTTTGCCCCCGGGCGTAAGGCTGACGCGCACCTGACGCTCATCTTCCGCGTCGCGCCGGCGCGTCACATAGCCCGCCGCTTCAAGCCGCTTCAGCAAAGGCGTCAGCGTGCTCGATTCCAGGAAGAGCTTGTCGCCCAATTCACCCACCGTCTGATCGCCTGCCTCGTTCAGCGCAATGAGCGTGGCGTATTGGGGATAGGTGATCCCCAATTCCTCGAAGAGCTGCTTGTAGGCGCGCCCGAACGCGAGGTTGGTCGAGTAGACGGCAAAGCAAAGGAAATCGGCCAGGGATCCGGCCAATTCCTGCTTCGGCATTTTCGTAGGTTTTTTCATAGACTTAGGCCTTCCCTCAAGCACTTAGATAGATCGCGCACAATTTAATCGCAACCGATTGACAACATCTAAGTTCCAGCCATATACCTCGCGTGCGATTTAATCGCGTCCGATATACAGGAGGGTGTCATGATAAAGAGTGCAGGCAAAATTTTGGTCGCGGCTGCAGCGGCGGCGACCCTGGCAAGTTGTGCGCAAGCGCAGACGCTGCGGACCATTCCAGACGACCAAACGGTGCGTAACGTCGTCCTCGTTCACGGCGCGTTTGCCGACGGTTCAGGCTGGCGCGGCGTCTATGATGAACTCACAGGGCGCGGCTATCGCGTCACCATCGTGCAAAATCCGCTCACCTCGCTCGAGGATGACGTCAACGCGACGCGCCGCGTGCTCGCGCGCCAAGAAGGTCCCAGCATTCTCGTTGGCCATTCCTATGGCGGTACGGTGATCACTGAAGCCGGCGTCGATCCAAATGTTGCGGGCCTTGTCTATGTGTCCGCGTTCGCGCCTGACGTCGGCGAAAGCACCGGCCAGCAATTGGCCGAAATCCCGGCGCCGCCCGAGTTTGTCATTGAGCCGGGCCCGGACGGTTTTGGCTTCATCAATCTGGAAAAATTTCGCCAAGGCTTTGCCGCAGATGTGAGCGAGACCGACGCAGCTTTCCTGCGTGACAGCCAGGTGCCGATCAATATGGCGAACTTCGCCGCGCCGGTGACTGAAGCCGCCTGGCGTACGCGCCCGAGTTGGGCGGTGATCGCCACCCAAGATCGCGCCATCGATCCGCGCCTCCTGCGTCAAATGGCGGAGCGCATCGACGCGCAGATTGTTGAGGTGGAGGCAAGCCACGTGCCCTTCATCACGCGCCCACGCGAAATCGCGGATGTGATCGATCAGGCTGCGCGCAGCGTCTCGCAGTCCGCCACGCAATCCAATTGAGCCGAAAACCTCACAAAGCAGGAGAAATCCAAATGGCTTACGTCACCACCAAGGACGGCGTTGAAATCTTCTACAAGGATTGGGGCCCGAAGAACGCGCAAGCGCTGGTGTTTCACCACGGCTGGCCGCTCAGCTCCGATGATTGGGACGCGCAGCTCTTGTTCTTCGTCAATCAGGGCTACCGGGTCATCGCCCACGATCGGCGCGGTCACGGCCGCTCGGCGCAAGTCTCAGACGGTCACGATATGGATCATTACGCCGCCGACATTGAGGCCGTGGTCGAGGCGCTTGATCTCACGAACGCCGTCCATATCGGCCATTCAACCGGCGGCGGTGAAGTCGCGCATTATGTCGCGCGCGCCAAAGCGGGCCGCGTAGCGAAAGCTGTGCTGATCGGGGCGGTGCCGCCCATCATGCTAAAGACTCCGAACAATCCGGGCGGTCTGCCTATGGACGTGTTCGATGGCTTCCGCGCGTCGCTCGCTGGCGATCGTTCAAGCTTTTATCGCGCCGTGGCGTCCGGCCCATTCTACGGCTTCAATCGGCCAGGCGTCGAAACCAAGGCTGCGGTCGTCGACAATTGGTGGCGCCAAGGCATGATGGGTGGCGCAAAAGCGCACTATGACGGTATCAAAGCCTTCTCTGAGACCGATTTCACCGACGATCTCAAAGCCATGGACGCGCCCACCTTGATCATGCACGGCGACGACGATCAAATCGTGCCCATCGACGACAGCGCCAAGCTTGCGATCAACTTTTTGAAGAAGGGCGAACTTAAAATCTATCCTGGCTTCTCGCACGGAATGGCAACGGTGAACGCAGATGCGATCAATGCCGATCTCTTGGCCTTCATCCGAAGCTGACCAAAAATATCAAGCGCGAGGGCGGCAGTTCTTCGACGGCCGCCCTCGCATCGCACAGGACGGAATGCGCGGCCACTTCAACGACCCGGCGACGTCGCAAAAATCCCGAGGCTGTGTGAAAACGGCAAATCACTTCATGCTCTGATGGTCGTCACGGAGACGCCTCATGAGCCGATTTGTCGAAGGCGAACAACGCTCTCAGCTTACTCTACTGCCCGCGAGCCTAGAAGAATACGTGGACGCGGAAAATCCGGTCCGCGTGGTCGATGTGTTCATCGAAGAACTCGATCTCACGACGCTGGGCTTCTCGGGGCCCGCCCCGACGGGCCGCCCCGGCTATCACCCCGCCACCCTGCTCAAGATCTATCTCTACGGCTACCTCAACCGCATCCAATCCAGCCGGCGCCTAGAGCGCGAGGCCAATCGCAACGTCGAGCTGATGTGGCTCACCGGGCGACTTGCGCCGGACTTCAAAACCATCGCCGATTTCCGCAAAGACAACGGCCCCGCAATCCAAGCGGTCTGCGCGCGCTTCATCGCCATTTGCGGACAGATCGGATTGTTTAGTCACGCTGTGGCTGCGATCGACGGCGCTAAGTTCAAGGCAGTGAATTCGCGCGATCGCAACTTCACCCGCGGCAAACTTAAACGGCGCATGGAGCAAATCTCCGAAAGCATCGAACGCTACCTGCAGGCGCTCGATGCTGCAGATGTCCAGGAAGGTGATCGGGCCGAAGCCAAGTCGGCGCGTTTAACCGATAAAATCGCTGCAATGCGCGCCAGACTGGGCGAGCTCCAGCAACTTGAAGCCCAGGTGCTCGAAGCGCCGGACCTCCAAATCTCTCTCACCGATCCCGATGCGCGCGCTATGGCTACCAACATGCGCGGCGCCAGCGTCGTGGGCTACAATGTGCAGGCCGCTGTCGATGCGGAGCACCACCTCATCGTGGCGCATGAAGTGACCAATGTCGTCGTCGATCGAACCCTACTCGCGCCGATGGCGGAGAAAACCAAAGCGGCGATGGGTGTCGAACAGCTCGAAGCGCTGGCCGACCGCGGCTATTTCAGCGGCGAGCAGATCCGCGCCTGCGAGGGAGTCGGCGTCACGCCATTGGTGCCGAAGCCCCTTACATCGAACGCGAAAGCCGCCGGTCGATTTGGCAAAGACGATTTCACCTATCTCGCCGATCAGAATGCATATCGTTGCCCGGCGAACGAGCTGCTCACTTATCGACATGCCACCGTCGAAAATGGCCTAACGCTTTATCTCTACTACACCACCAAGTGCGGCAGCTGCCCGTTGCGATCTAAATGCACCACCGGGAAAGAACGACGCGTGCGGCGCTGGGAGCATGAGCATGTCGTTGAAGCGAACTTGAAGCGCCTAGAGATGAAGCCTGACGCGATGACCATCAGACGACGAACGGTCGAACACACCTTCGGCACGCTCAAATCGTGGATGGGACACACCCACTTCCTGACCAGAAGACTTGAAAACGTCAAAACGGAAATGAGTTTATGCGTCCTGGCTTATAACCTGAAGCGGATGATGGCGATCATGGGCGCAGGCCCGCTCACCGCCGCCATCCGCGCGTGATAAACCGCGCGCGTCCTCTGCGCCCGCGCGCCGTACGCCGATCAGAGTACGCGTTTTCACACAGCCACTCCCAATTCCGGAAGTTGGCGCTCTGCCGCCTCAAAACGGAAGTTTAGCTTCCGCTTCTCATCCCAAGCGGACTTCGATGCGAGAGGCGCTCAAATGGCGACATGACCGATACGCATCTGCCCTCAAACCAATCCACGAAAATAGGCCACGACCCGTGCGGCCTCCACCGTCGCGTCTTCGGCGATGGGTACGCGCAGATGGCCTCTGTATCGCGCGGTCTGAGCAAGCGCGCCCGCCCCTCTGATCGTCAGTTGCATCGCGAATTCGACTGAGGGCACGACGTCGGGCTCTATCCGGGCGAAGGAAAAGTGCGTCATTCCTTTTGCGGCGAGGCGAAACCAGGTGTTTCCCACCACGACGGATCGCTTAGTAAAGATGACTTCGAGCCCTTCCGCCATGTGCTTTCGCGGCACGCGCCAATTGTTCTTACGGGTCTTGCGGGCGTGTTCGAGGTCACGAAATTTTGCAAAGTCATCGGGCGCAAGCATCCAACGGCCGATGACGTCCTCGCCCCGCCGCGCCCTGTCGATCAGCGATAGAGTGTAAGAATAATTGGCGGTCATAAGCGCGGCGATCACGAGCACGATCGCGCCGACCGCCTTAGCCGCTGCGGACGCAGGATCAGGCGATTGCAAGCCCCAGATCAATGCAGCCGCTCCGCCGAGCGCAGCCGCGCCAGTGATCCAAACCTTGGGCCCTGGGTTCGAAATCCCACGATCCTGCATAAAAGCACTCCCGGTCTCGTGTCATGGGCTATGATTGATACTGAAGTGATTGCCGTGCGTTGGATCGCGGCTGCGTGAACAATCACGCGAAATCCCACAAGCCGACGTTAGCGGCTTCTCGCTCTAAAACGGAAGTGCGCCTTCCGCTTTGGCGCACCACAACTGGCTGTCCGTCAAACGGCGACTCGAACCGCGAGTAAGAGCAGCACCACCGCGCCCGCGAGCATGAAACTCAGCCCACAAAACCTTACGGACCAAACAAAGGACTTCTTCGAATCGCCTGGAGCAGCGCGTCCAAGCATGGGTTCTGCATGGTCTTGGACTGGCGCGATCATTCGCTTCCCAAAATGCTCTCCCAACAGCCGCAATCACCTCTTGCGAGGTTTGCCCTTTCCATCGGGCGTCACGAGATCGACGTGCGAGACCTCCAGCGCTTGAGCCAATTCAAATAACGTCACGATGGTTGGATTCCGCAGCCCATTCTCTAGACCAGAGATGTATTGCTGACTGAAGCCCGACCGCTCTTCGACGTCCTCTTGGCTGAGGCCTTTCTCCCGTCGGATCCGTGCGAAATTGCGCCCAACCAGCGCACGCATATCCATGCGCCGACGGTGGCAATTCACATACTCTAGTGTTATCAACTATAGTATGTATTCGAGGTCGACATCCCAAGCGTCCGTGATGCTCCACGCCGAAATAGTCGGCGCCAGCAATATTTCGATCATTGCGGATGTAGCGTTGGAGCACGGAGGGAGCGACGTAGCGATTAGAGATGGGGCGGCAAACCTCGCGGTCGTACGCTGTGTGGATAAGGCCGCCGCCAACGATCATGCCGCCCTGGCGACAATGCTTATTGAGGGACCGTTCAAATTTGCCGCGCTGCTCTGTGAGGACCGGGAGGCGTCGGTTCTCGATGGTCCGATCCCTGCCTTTCATGTGTCAGAGGTGGGCGACCTCGTGGCGAGGTTAGTGCGCGAGGCGAGCGCATGAAGCGGGCTGAGCTGACGCGGCTCTTTTGGAGGAAGCGCCCAAGCTTGTGCGCCAATTGACGCGTTCGCGCGGACGCGCGGCGGCCGAGGACGTGGTCCAGGCAGCCTTCGAGCGCTTAATGGGCGCGCGGCTTGAGGAGATCGAGCGGCCACGCGCGTTCTTGGCCCGGATCGCCTTGAATCTGGCCGCCGATGAAGCCCGGCGCGACGGGCGCACCCCAGTGCGGTGCGCGCCCGCTGAAGAAATCGCGGCGTTGGAAGAAAAGCTCGCGGCCTTGGGTGCGTCAGCCGAAGACGATTTGATTGATCGCGAACGGCGCGCTGTGGTCGCGGGTGTGTTGCACAGCTTGCCGCGCAAAGAGCGCCTCGCGTTGCTGTGGGCCAAATTGGAGGGGCTGACGCATCGCCAGATCGGGAAACGCTTGGGCGAGCCCCACACCAACGTGCCCTTCTATCTTTCTCGCGCGCTTGCCAAATGCCGGAAGGCGTTGCACGCCTTCGACAATTGCGACACCCACGGGTTTCAAAATGACGGGCGAGGCGCCGACGCGGATTGAATTGGAGGCGGCCGAATGGGTCGTCCTGTTCGATACGCCCGATTGGGACGCTGGCGATGTCGCCCGCTTTCGCCGCTGGATGGCCAAATCCGACACCCATCGCGCAGCCTTCGTCGGCGCCGCTGAAACCTGGCATGAGCTTGATCTTCTGGCCCGGCTCGAAGCATTTCCGATTGCCGCCAATGATGTTGAGGATGCGCCTCCTGCCACATCGCGCAGGGTTGTGCTCGCGGGGCTGGGCGCCGGCGGCCTGGCGCTTGGGATTGCGGGGTATGTCGCGATGGCGCCTGCGCGAGCCGAAGCGTTCGAGACCGCGGTGGGCGAAGTCCGTGAAGCCGCGTTGCCCGACGGCAGCCTCATTGTTCTCAATGCGGCCACGCGCATTGAAGTGCGCGCCCGCAGCGCCAGCATCAGCGCAGGCGAAGCGCTCTTTGTCATCGCCGCTGGCGCTTCACCATTCGTGATCAAGACCCCTATGGTCAGATCGCGTGCGAAGCGGGCGAAATCCTCGCCAAGGTCTTGAGCGATCACGTGCGCGTCTCCTTGCTCTCAGGCGCCGCCGCCGGCATGCAGCGCGCCTTCTTGAGCGCCCGCGAGACACCGCGCACCGATGCGCACAATGAGCTGGTGTTCAGCCGCGATTCTATAGCGGTGGCGCCGGTCTCGTCTGGCCCGCTTTTGCGCCGCACGCTCTGGCGCGAAGGGCAGCTGGCGTTCGATGATGCGCTTTTGGCCGAAGCCGTCGCAGACGTCGCGCGCCAGACCGGGGCGCGCTTTGAGTTTGCCGATCCCGCACTCGGCGCACTGCGCGTGGGCGGGCTTATCCGCGCCAATGATCTCGATGGCTTTCTGCGGCTCTTGCGTGAAAATTTGGCGATCGACGCTGAACGCCGCGACGACGTCATCGTGCTGAGCTCAACAGCGACGTTCTGAGTGATCGCAAAGAAAAGCGCCGCCCAGAGCTGGCTCTGGCGGCGCTTACTTGGCGTTTCAACAGCGTCGGTGTGGGGCACACGATCGCTCTTGAGAGCCTATTTCTTTTTGGCCTTTTTGGCCGGGGCCTTTTTCGGCGCGGCTTTCGCCGCCTTCTTCTTCGCAGCCATGTCACGCTCCATTGAGGGACTGAGATGTCCCGCCTAACGCCATTGCGCGCTGAGTCCGGAATCAAATGTTAACGCGCGATGGCGTCAGCGCAGGCTGTGGGCTCCAAGAGGCGCCATCTGCCGTGGACTTCGATTATTCGCCAGCGCGATCCAAGTCGATCGAGATCGGACAATGATCGGAGAGCCGCGCGCCGGCATAGGTCCATTCTCTGAAATTGCCGAAGCGCGCGACGTCCGCTTGATTGAAAACGATGTGATCGATGAATTCAGGATATTGGGGGTTACATTGGGCCCCCTGCCCCGCGCTGGCAAAGCCCAAGTCGGGCGCGCCATCATCCCAGCCGGCCCAAATCACATCGTCGGGGCGCGCCAAGCGCCGGTTGAAATCACCGAGGACGAGGAAGCTCTCGCCGCCATGCGCGCGCGCTTCCATCCAGGCTTCGACGATCGGCGCCTGACGCGCCAATACCGCGCAATCGTCGCCCGCCGCGCCGCTCGCACAGCGCGATTTCAAATGCACCACCAATAATCTGATCGCCGCTTCACCATGCGGCCGCACGATCACGTCCACGGAAGAGCGCAAATCATCATTGCCGAGCTGGAGCGCAGTCAAATCCGGCATGCGCTCGAACGCGACGCCGCGGCGGATGGCGAAACCCGTCGCCTGACGATTGATATTGTGCGTGGGCCGATCATTGCAGGCGCTGATACGCCCCGCGCCCGGTCGAGCTTCCATGACGATGGCCCAGGCCTCTGGCGTGAACACGCGCTCGGCGGCGGCGACCGATTCCACCTCCTGGAACGCCACCACATCTGCGTCGAGGTGTGTGACGAACGCGCGCAGCGCCGCATAATCAGCCTCTGTGCGCGGGGCACACCCGCTATCGTCGCGCTCGGCCAGATGCTCGATGTTCCACGCCGCGATGCGCAGATGCTGGGGCCCGGCCTGGGAGGCCCGCGGGGCCGTCGCACACGCGCCAAGCATCAATGAACAAGCGACAATCAAGAAGCGCATCAGACGTCTCCACTCCTCTATCAGGCCCGAGCCTCTCGCTCGACCTTGCCATCGCCCAGAGAGCAACAATGAAGCGACCGAGCGCTTTCGCCAAGCGCGATCGTCAAAGCAAGGCCTTGCGCGCCTCCGAACAGGCACTCATTTGAACCTCGGATTGCCCCCTTCATTGCGCGGATGATCGCTACGCACATCGACTTTGCGCGCGCCGCACTTGGAGCATCTGAGCGGTAATTCATCGAGCTTTTTATCTTCGCCCCAAAGCACGATCGCATGCAGCAAAGACATCTCCCCGGTGTGATGACAGCCGCCATCTTGCGCCGGCGTACTGGCGCAATGGATGACGAGATAGGCATAGCGGTTCTGCTGGCGCACCTGCGCCAAAGTGATCTTCACGCCCATGTACGTGCGATCAGACGAGCGCTGAAACGAGCGGCGCCCAGGATGCGATCTCGTCTAAGGGCTGCACTTCGCCATCGCGCGTGATCAAAAACCAATCCTCGTCCTCGCGCTGTGCGATCAGCACACGCATCGCGTTGGGCTCACGCGCATACACAGCACGCCGATTGGGAGCGTCCGCGCAATCAAAGCGCCACGCGTCGCGCGGCGGGCGTAGCGCGTGTAGGCGCGTCAATGGGATTTCGAATTCGTCCGCGTCTTCGTGAAAGACGCGCTGATCGACATCCCATGTGTCGTCGCGCCACTCGTCCATCGCCACCCTCGTTCCAGGCAGGCAATAATGTTCCTGCTTTGTTCCGGAGTCAATGCGACGCCGGCGTGAGCTTGTGGATATGGATTTTGCTTGGCTGAGCGAGCCTCGCTGGAGCGTGAAGGCGAACACGCTTAAGCACACCGCCGAGATTCAGGAGCCAAGCATGCAGCGCCCGCGTCTTCTCTCGTTTGTCGCGATAAGCATCGCCCTCATCCTCGGTGTGGCGCTCTCACCGTCGGTGCACGCACAAAACGCCAATGACCGCATCGGTAGGGCCAGTGTAATCGATGGCGACACGCTCGAGATTCACGGCGTGCGCATCCGTCTCGACGGCGTTGACGCCCCCGAACGCGGCAAACGCTGCGGCGATGTGAATGTCTATCAACGCGCCGCACAGGCGCTTGATAGTTTCGTCGAAGGCCGGACCGTGCTCTGCGCCATTGCAGGCGCCCCCGATCGCTACGGACGCGAGATTGGTCAGTGCAGCGTCGCCGGCGCCAGCGTCAGCGAATTCGTGGTCGCCCAAGGTTGGGCCCGCGATTGGCCCCGCTATAGCGGGGGCGCATACGCTGACGAAGAAGCGCAAGCCCGCGCCACGCGGCGCGGGATCTGGGCGCTCTCGTGCCCCGCCGAGCTTTGGGGCAATCGCCATTACAATTGAATTCGTCGGCGGCGCGCGCCCGACGCTGTCAGCGCGCCCCACTTAGTGCGGCCCCTCGAAAACGCACGAGACGTCTTGGGCCCCAATCGCGTAACGCACGCAACCGACTGGAGTGCTTGCCAGCGCCGATTTGATGAGATCGGCGCCAAATCCAGCGCGGGCGCCCGGCGCTGACCCGATCCCCACCTCGCGCCAATCGAACACATCCAAAAGCATGCGGCCAAATCCGCTCGCTTTGGCAAAGACCACCACAGGAGGGATGGGTAGACGCCGCCGGCGTAAGGGTCGCGCAGCTTTTACATGTGGCGCTTTGTTCGCTGCACCGGCAAGGATGCGCGTGACGGCCATGATCTGCATGCTTCTTGCTCTTTCGCTCTGCATCGGCGCGCTCGCCCTCGCCGCCTACGAGGTCGCGCTGCATTTATGCCGCCAGCCGGCCAACGACACCGATGCGCCGTTCATTCACTCGCGCCTGCGCACGCGCATGCGGGTGGCCGCGCCCTTGTTGGCAGGCGCGCTCGCATTGTTTTGCTTGGCCCCGCACGCCTAATGCATTGGGCCAAAGAAGAACGGGCCCTGCGCAAGGCAAGGCCCGCTCGAAGGCAGGGTTTGGTGGTGGCCTCGCAGGGCGACGCGCTGGCGGTGGACCGATCCGACTAATTCTTCGTTGATGCGATCTTGGCCTGCGCGACTCTAAGAATGCGCGCCTCATGCGTCTCAGCTTGCGCCGCCCTACCCTCGCGGTGACGACGTCCCCAGACGTCTGCCTAAAGGGATCGCTGCTTCCTCAACAGCGGCGATCCCGACCGGTCATGCATCGGTCTTCGCACTATTTTCGCAACGTCGACTCAAAGGCTGCCGGGTTCATTCGTCTCATCTCCCACAGAGCCGCATCAAAGCGGGCGTGGGGAGTTATATGCACACATATCGCGGACACGCGCTGCGCAGCAGGTTGCGTTCAATTCTGGCCCTGGCCTTGGCCAGCACATCCCTCCTAGCGTTGACGCCAAGCGCCTTCGCCCAGGATGCGGCGCCGGCATCGAACCAAGCCAGCGCGCGCATCGACTATCGCATTCCAGCCCAACCTCTTGCTTCCGCTCTAATGGCGTACGCCGAGCAAACCGGAATTGAGGTCTTGTTCGCTCATGAGGACGTCGAGGGCTTTACCTCGCGCCCGCTTATGGGCCGCTTCACAGCCGAAGAGGCCATCGCGCGACTCGTGCCGGCGGGCGCCCGCGCGTTGAGGTCCGCGCTGACGGCTCGTTGCGCTTGGAGCGCATCGCGCGCCCCCGTTCGCCTCCAGCGCTGATGAGGTCGTCACCGATGACGATCTCGTCGTCACCGGCACACGCATCCGCGGCGCGCCGCCCGCCGGCTCAAACCTATTGTCGCTGGATCGCGCCGCCATCGACGCCACCGGACGCGGCACGGTGCAGGACGTGCTGTCCACCTTGCCGCAGAATTTGCCCGGCAGCCAAAGCGAAACGACCCAAATCGGCGCGCCGAATGACCGACGCAATATCGCGTTCGGGTCGGCCGTCGATCTGCGCGGTCTCGGCGCCGACGCCACTTTGACCTTGGTCAATGGCCGACGCATGGCCCCAGCCGGCTTCGGCAATTTTGTCGATATTGCTTCGATTCCCTTGAGTGCGGTCGCGCGCATCGAAGTGCTGGCTGACGGGGCCTCGGCGACCTATGGCAGCGACGCTGTCGGCGGCGTCGTCAATGTGATCCTCGATACACATTTTGAGGGCGCGACTTCGCGTATGCGCTTGGGCGGCGACGATGAGGGCGGCATGGGCGAATTCGCCGCCGCGCAATTGATTGGGGCCTCCTGGTCTACCGGCAATCTGATGCTGGGCTACGATTATCGCGCGCGCGATCATCTGGCCGCCGCCGATCGCGCGCGTGCGGCCGATTCCGATCTGCGTCGCTATGGCGGCTCTAATTTCTCTCGCACCCTGGCCAGTCCGGGCAACATCATCGCCATCGGCGCAAGCCCCGTCGCACTGGCCATACCCGCAGGCCAAGACGGCCGCTCGCTTGCAGAGAGCGATCTCGTCGCGGGCGCGCTCAACCTGCAGCCTATCAATGAAGGCGCTTATCTACTTCCCGATCAGAGCGCGCACGCGATCGTGCTTTCGGGCCGTCAGACCCTCACCGCGCGCATCGACGTCTTCGTCGATGTCTTGGCCGGCGTTCGCGACGCATATTCCGAACGCGCCCAGCTCGGCGCCAAC
This sequence comes from Hyphomonadaceae bacterium JAD_PAG50586_4, assembly GCA_023242925.1. GTDB lineage: Bacteria > Pseudomonadota > Alphaproteobacteria > Caulobacterales > Aquidulcibacteraceae > Vitreimonas. The sequence goes on from CP096134.1 coordinate 2,616,352, forward strand.
ATCGTCATCCCCGAGACGAATTATTATCGCCAGCTCAATGATCTGTTCTTGGGCGAAGGCCCGCTCGTCATGGCCTATTGGTTCGGCAACGATCTGGGGCCGATGCGATACACATCCTCCAGCGAAGGTCACAACGCGGCGGCCGGCATAGACATTTCGCTTGGCGACAGCTGGCGGCTCGAACTGGCGCTGATGGACGCAAGCGTTGAAGAGCGCTTGTTGGTCGCCAACGCCTATGAGCTCTCAGCGCCCGTGCTCGCCGCTTTTGCCTCAGGCGATGCGAGCGCGGCCTTCAATCCGTTCGCCGGCGGCGGCGCAACGCCGGCATCCGTCCTCGCGAACTTCACGACCGATCAACGCACGCGAACCCATTCGCGGTTGACGACTTGGTCGGCCAAAGCTGACGGCGTGCTCTTTGAACTGCCGGCGGGCGATCTTCGCCTGGCCATCGGCGCGGAGCGTCGAAACGAGCAATTCGACATCACACGCGAGCTGGTGCGGGCGACGGGGACCAGCAACTTCTTCATTCAAGCACCAGGCGAACGCACCATCGATGCGACGTTCGCGGAAATTCTCGCCCCCTTTTCGGACGCGCTTTCTCTCTCCGCTTCACTCCGCCACGAGACCTCAGATGATTTTGACGCCACCACGCCCAAAATCGGTTTGAGTTGGGAGATCGTTCCAGAGCTCACGCTGCGCGCCACTTGGGGACAATCCTTCAAGGTTGCGCAATTCCAGCAGACGCTGGGCTCAAGCGGGGGCACCCTGGCGTCAGCGCCGGCGGCGCTTGATCCCTTGGCGACCGATGGCTCGACCGGCGTTCTCATTCTCGCTGGCGCCAATCCTGGGCTTGCGCCCGAGGAGGCCGAGACCTGGACAGCTGGCTTCAGCCTTCAACCGCGCGCGTTAGAGGGGCTTCGGATTGACGCCACCTATTTCGACATCGATTTCGCAAACCGGATCGGCGCGCCCGGCAATATCCTCACCGCCTTCCGCGATCCCACCGGCTTGGAAAGCGTTTTCACACGCAATCCGACCCTGGAGCAGATTGAGGCGGCTGCGGCTTCGGTCGCGTCCGTCAGTGGCACGATCACGCTTGCGCAAGTCGAGGCAATCTTTGACGGACGATTGAGCAATCTTGCCAGCTTGCGCGTGCGTGGGATCGATGTTTCGGCCGCCTACGCGTTTGACAATGCCTGGGGCGACTGGACCGTCAATTTGGCGGCCAATGGTCTCCTCCAATATGAGAATCGCACCGTTCCAGGCAGCGCTCCACTCGACACGCGCAACACCATCTTCAACCCCATCGATTGGCGCGCGCGGGCGGGAGTGTCGTGGCGGCTTGCGCCGTGGAGCGCGGGCGTCTCGGCCATCTACACCAATGCCTATAGCGACAATCTGAGCGCGCCGGCGCGCGAGATCGAGAGCGCCCTCACCTTCGATGCGCGCGCGGCCTTCGGCTTTGACGCGCGCGGCTCTGAGATCTCACTCTCGGTGCAGAATCTAACCGACGACGATCCCCCTTCGCCAACAATCCGTTGGGCTATGGCTTCGATTCCCAAAACGCGACGCCCATTGGCCGTACCTTCGCGCTCGAAATTCGCAAGCGCTGGTGAGCATTCATGGCCTTCGATCCGCCGCGCGCCTTCTTTGTCGCACTCATGCTCCATGCGTGTTCGGCCAACGCCCAGGCGCCCAGCGCTGTGCTTTGGGCGGACGGCGCCAGCGCCAATCTTGTGCGCGAATATGCGCCAATCTCCGGTCGCCCTGCGGAGCCCGCCGATCTGCAAGCGCTTGTGCGCTTGGGGGATTATGATGGCGGCTTTGCGCTTTCGCCAGATGGACGCTCACTGGCCTTGATGGAGGTCCGATCCAATCGCGTTCAGAACACGCACGATCATACGCTTATTGTGGTCGACACCAGCAATGGCGCCGCGCGCGCGTTGGCGGACGGGGGCGGTTTTCTGCATCTGACCGCCAGCGGCCGCCGCGGCGGCGCGCCGCTCGCGCGCACGCCGCTTTGGTCGCCGGATGGTCGATGGGTCGCCTTCATCGCCGAACGCCAGGGCCATGCAGAACTCTGGATCGTCGCCCCGCAGACCGGCCGGACCCAACGCGCTGCGGCGCTCGATGGCGATGTGCAAAGCTTTGCCTGGCGCGATGACGCAAGCCTTGTCGTCCGCATCGGCACGCCACGCGCAGATCTTGCACGGATCGCTGAACGGGACGCCCTCTTCGGTTTTCATTTGGACGAGCGCTTCAGTCCGATGCACACGCCCAATGCGCGCGTTCCCGACGACGCGGCGGGCGCACGCCTTTTGCGGATGAACGTGTCTGATGGTTTGGTGTCGCAGGCCGACCCCGCCGACGCCGCGCGCCTTGCGCGCGACGCGCGCGATGCGCCTCACGGCACAGAGCGGCGCGCCATCGTCCGCCCCATTGGGCCATTCCCGGACGCCTCGCTCCCGGTCACGACGCCGGCGCTGATGCGCAGCGGCGATCAAATCGTCGAATGCACATGGCCCGCGTGCCGCGGCGAGGTCGTGCGCGCCTATCTTCATGAAGACGCCGAGACGATCTATTTTATCCGTCGCGATAATTACGGCGCACGGATGGCGCTTCACGCTTGGAACACGCGCACGCAGGATCTGCGGCTCGTCTATGCAACCGATGGCGTGTTGGCGACCTGCCAATTGGGCGCGCAGACGCTCTATTGCTTGGCGGACGCTTTCCATCATGCGCGCCGCGTCATCGCCATCGACCTCCAAACCGGGCAAGACCGCGTGCTCTACGATCCCAATCCGAACTGGCGCGCCATCGCCCAGCCCAGAAGCGACCGTCTCGATGTGCGCGATGGTGCGGGCAATGGTTCCTTTGCTCGGCTGGTCTATCCGCTCGATTGGCGCGCAGGGCGACGCTATCCCCTTGTGATCGTGCAATATCGCGCCCGCGGGTTTCTTGGCGCAGGCATCAGCAATGAATACCCTGTGCTGCCGATGTCGGCGCATGGCTATTTTGTACTCGCCGTTGAACGCGCGGAAGTCGAAGCCGTGCATCGCCGGCTTCCCATTGGCGAAGCCATGACACAGACCGAGCAAGACGGCTCTGAGAACGCCGTCAAGCTCGCCGCCATCGCCATTATGCTGCGCACGCTTGACGCGCGCGGCCTCATCGACACCGACCGCGTCGCCATCACCGGCATGAGCGACGGCGCTGAAACCGTTTACGCGGCCCTCGATAGCGGCTGGCGCTTTCGCGCGGCGATCACTTCCTCGCCGCCCACGGACCGCGCCTCTTGGTGGCTCATGTCCGACGCCTATCGCAATGAACTCCGAAGCGAGAGCGGTTTCACACCTCCCTACGACCCCGCGCCGCCCTGGAACGCCTGGTGGGCGCGCATGATCTCCGCCGATCACGCCGCCACTTATGAGACGGCCTTGCTCATGAATCTGGGCCAGACGGAAGTGCTGGCCGCCCTGCCGCTGCGGGCGCGCCTGTTAGAAGAAGACATGCCGGTTGATGTCTATCTCCACCCCAACGCCTACCATCTAAAGCCGTTGCCTTCGCAGATTGCATCCATCCAAGAGCGCAACCTCGCCTGGCTTGATCTGTGGCTGCGCGGACGCGACGCCGATGACGCAGAAGAGCCAGGTCGCGCCGCGCGTTGGCGCGCGCTGCTGCAAACTTACGATACGCCCAGGTGATTTGCCGCGCGCAAACCGGGTCGAAGGGAATCCACCCGACGCAGCCACATCTCAGCCGCCAGGCAATTGATCAGATTGGAATTGAGCGCGCCGTCCGCGGCCCAGTGCTGCGCAAGCGCGGCTTTGAGAGCCTCGGCCTGCACGAGCCCCTCCGCCATCAAGCGCCCGTCCAACAGCGCCTCGCGCATGAAGCCGCGATTGCGCTCGAGTACACTTGTATGGAAGCGCGTCGTGGCGCCTTTCAGGGTGCGCGACAACACTTCCGGCGCAACGCAATCGGAAAAGGCGCGCCGCGCCAAGCCCCGGTCAACGCCGCCATCAATCATGATATAGGGCGCTATCGCATGCGCGCACGCAAGAATGGGGCGCGACGCGAGCACGGGTGCTGCGATGGTGCGTGGCGAAAGCACGCTGGGTTGCGCATAGAAGGCCAGATCGATGATGCGCAGGATTCTTGATCGGCGCACGGGCGATAATCCGACGCTCTGCTTTAGCCAAACATGGGCGCGCCGCATCTCTTCAGCGCGCGAGGCGCCCGCCGCGGTCGCCACTGGCGCTGGGAAGCTTTCGCGCGCGATGGGATCGAAGCGCACCCAGCGCGGCGCATAGCGCACGCCCTGGCCCAAAACCTCCCAGATATGCGTGCGCGAGAGATAGGCCGCATGCCTGGCCACCGACACAATCTCCGCAGCTGACACCCCGTCGCGTATGGCGTCCGCGACTAAAAGCGGCGCGCGACCCCGCTGAAAGATCTGGTCTCCGCCTTGGCCGGAAGTGAGCGTGGTCCCAGCACAGCTCTCGGCAAACGATAGCGCCGCGCGATCGGCAAAGCCCAGGTCCGCTAAGGACGGCTTGGCTTGCAGCTCCACGTCAAGCAAGCGCGCATAATCGACCCCGATGGGATCGGTGGTCCACGCCTCAAGCCTGTCGCCCCAACGGGCCGCCGTGATCGCCGCAAACGCAAACTCATCAGCCTCGGGCATGTTCTCCACCCGCTCATTGACGCACAGTATCTGGCCGCCCTCGCCTTGATGGAGCGCGGCAAGCACAATCGAAGAATCGAGCCCCCAGAAAGCCTGTGTGTGATAGTGCCGGCTGCGCGCCGCCACGCTTGGCCGCATTCGAAAACGGCTTGGCGCAGCATTGACGCGCACGTCTCCGGCGAGCGCACGCCATCGGGCGGCGGCGGACGCCAAGCCATGTCCCAGCTATCGCCCTGGCGCGTAAACACAACCCGCTCGCCCGGCAATAATTCCTCGACGTCCTTGAACCCAGTTTGCGTGCTAACCACACGCGCGTGCGCAACAAACGCAGCCAGGAAATCACGATCGACATCGCGATCCGGCTCAAGCGCCAACCAATCGTGCGCGTGCGTGAAGAAGATCGCCGGCGACGACCCCAGATCGACATAGAGCGGACGGGCCGCGCCAGCGTCACGCACAATACTGAAATCGTCGCTGTGACGATCGTGAAGAAACGCAAGCGTTGGCCCCCAGCATTCAGCGATGTAGCGATCGCCGCGGGTCTCGACCCAAGTCTGTGCGCGCGCCGCACTCACCGCCTCGGGGACAAGCGGACTTGAGACGCCCTCAATGCGCTCAAAGGCTTGCCCGATAATGAAACCGTTTTCGCCTGGCAATGCCAGCACGGGGCTATCGGTTGGATCATCACGGACGAACACCAGCACGCCACGGTACGCGAGGACCTTGCGCCACGGCGGGGCGAGGTTGGCGCCAATCGCTTGCGCGCGCCGCGCCGCCACGGCCTCGCCGACCCGCCATCGCAAACCCAGAATCTGGAGCATGTTAGACCCGCATGATCTCAACCAGCCCATCACAGGCGTCGTGCGGCGAATTGAGGATGACGCTGTCTTTCTCAACCCAACAATGCGCAGAGAATGGACGCCCACTCACGCCCACGACCAAGTCGGCGCGCACGCCGCGCGACAACATGAAGGCTAGCAGCGAAAGTGAATCGTAGAGGCACACGCGCCGCTCGGGAAACCAGGGCCGCGCACGCTCGTAGTTTGCGACTATGGCGCCATCCGCCCGCCCCTCGCCGATGCGGGCTTTCCAATTGGCAAGGGCGGCGACGGCGCGATCCAGTCGCTTGTTGCGCACGATCCAGCGCGCCCAAGCGAAGCAAAAGAGCAGCGCGGCCCAAGGCGGCGCTACTTGGAGCAAGGCAAACCCACGTCCAGATCCCGCAGCGCTCAACACATAATCGCGTTGCTGAAGCGTCTGAAGCAATATGAAGGCCTGCGGTGAAGTAGCTGCGTCCAGCCCGCCGACACCAAGACCCTGCCAGGTTGCCGCGTCTTCGGAGCGAAACGGAAATGCGCTGTAGCGATCGCGCTTGAGGTCGAGGAACACCACCCAATCGCCGTCTCGGCAAGCTCGGATATGCGCCGCCAGTCGCGGCGGCGCGCCGGCGATGCCGGCGTTCAGACATGCGGCGGCGCCAAGCTGGATCGGAGATAGACCTGGTGTTCTGGACATGCGCGCGCAGCGATGCGCCGCGTGAACGGCGCATCGCCATCGCCGATCAGTTGCGGTGATCTTGGATCACGAACGCTTCGACCTTGAAGAGTTCGGGATAGCCCTGCGTGACTTCGCTGGCCGCGCCCAGATCGATGATTTCGTCGGTCGTGTGGTCTTCAAGCATGTTTGCCTCCATGGCTGGATCAGAACATCTGATCCAAATGTACGATGTGCGCCGACGCGGCGATATGCGCGTTTATAACGATGACAATTATGTCGGGTCTCAGCCGCCATTGGCCGGCAGATCACGCAACGCCGCAAGATCGCGGATCTGCTTGGCGTGCGCGGCGCGACGACGATGATAGGCCTCGACGCTCTTTTGCGCTTTAGCGAGCGGGGCGCTCTCCAGCACTTCGATCAGCCCCTCGGTCTCCTCTTGCACATCGGGCCAAAGCTCCGGCTCCGCAAGCCGCGCACGTCGTAAACGCTCTTCGGCATTGATGCTGGCCTGCACGATCTCATGATTGACGCCTTGATGAAGCGCGCCAAGCACCGCGCCAATCCAATCGGCGTAATCGCCATCGGCGCTGGGTAGCTTTGGCCGCGTTTCTAATTCTTCGAGCGCCAATTGCACCAAGGCGCTGCGCCAAAGATAGAGGTCTTGCAGCTGCGCTTCGCTCCAGAGCATCACATAAAAACCCTTCGCCGGGCGCACATAAACGAAGCGTTCGGCCGCAAGCCGCACCAACGCCTCACGCACCGGCGTCACCGATATCCCCAAATCCTGCGCGATCGCCGAAGCATCGAGCCGCGCGCGCAGCCGAAACGTACCGTCGAGCATGCGCCGCTTGATCTCTTGATAGGCGCGTTCTGGGATCGTCGGTTCAGCGGGCCTGGCCATAATGCGCCTTCAGCTCGGCCGCGATCATAGGCGGCAGCGCATCGACATGGGGACCGATCGGATCGGCGCCTTCGAGCAAGGTGACGGGATCGCGTCCCTGCCAGCCGCCGAGATTGGGCCGGTGCATGCAATAGCCGATGAGGCGCTGCAGGTCCGGCGAAAATGTGCGCGCGACCTCCGGCGGATAGGTGAGATATTGGTTCTCATACTGGCGCAGCCAGCCCAAACAATACGACACGATAATGCCGTCGCGTGGCGCTTTTGTTGTATTTGCGCCTCCGGCATGGGTGAGCGCGCCCAAAAACATGAGCGCCGAACCGCGCTTCATCCGCGCCGCGATCGCGCAGCTCGGATCGAGCGAGCGGTCGAGCGCATCGTGATGCGAGCCTGGCCAGAGCAAAGTCGCGCCATTCTCAAAACTAAAATCGCTCAAGGCCCAGATCACATTGACGAGCCAGGGCTTGGCCTTTTCCTTCAGTGGCCACATCTCTTCGTCGCGGTGTGGCGCTTGCGCACGCTCGCCAGGGTGGATGCGCACACCTTGGGTCAGATTGAGTTGGATACAATCGCACGAGGGACTGAGCACCGTCTCCACAATGCCCAACACTTCAGGATGCAAGACCAAATTGCGCGTACGCGGGGCTTTGGTGAGCAGCCCGCCAAGTCGCGTTGTCTCCCATCCGTAAAAATCGCCCTCGCATTTTGGCGTCGCTTCGAAATGAGGCGCCATCTCGGCCGCGACCAAGTCGATTTCGGCGCGGCTGACCGCGTCTGGAATGATGACGTAACCCTGCCGCAGCAAATCCTCCGTGGCGTGGCGCGCCAATCGGGAAGCCTCGGTGGCCAAGGGTCGCGATGTCGATAACATGGGGCGCCTCCTCAAGCCGCGCGTTTCAAGCCAGGGTCGGCGTGACGTGTCAGCGGCGCACTCAATTGATTGCGCGCCCGCACCCGCGCGAGACCATCCGCAGCGATCTCCGCAGAGAACGCCGCAAGCCTATCCCGCCTCGTGCGTACGACAGGTCCAAGCGAGGTCACGCGCCAACCCGCCGTGCACGCGAGCGGCGCCAGTGCGGCGCTGGCGACAAAGGTCACATTCTCCATGCCAAAGAGCAGACCCGTTTCCATGATCGCGGTGATCATGCGCCCCAGCAGCAACCGGCGTGGCGCCCCTTTGGGCGTGTCAGGTGCGGGACAAAACCGCGACGCCTCCCAGATATTGTTCGAAACGGGCGGCCCTGCCTCGCACAGATGGCCGAAGATCTCGCTCAACATGTGCGGCAGGGTCGTCGGCAACAGACGCGCCGATTGCAGCACACGCCCGCTTTCGCTCATGTCGATCAAATAGATGGCCTCCTCGCAGTCGAACTGATCGATTTCGAGCCCCGCAATCTCGGCCAAGCCCCATCCCATCTCGTCGATGAAAAGTTTGCGGCGCTGGGTGTGCATTTCCGTGAGCGCATGACGAAAGAGCCCCCGGTTTTCACGCGTGATGATCTGGATCACCGTCTCGCCTCCATGAACGAAGACGATGCTGGCGCCTTGGACACCTGCGCCAAAGAGGGCTCTTCCCTAATTGACAGCGCAGCGACTCGGAGGATCGAATTCAGTCGGACAATTCGTTCAGACTGACCAATCGACTGACCACCGAAAGCGCCACCGCTTGCGTACGATGCGAAACGCCGAACTTCCTGCGCACCTCTTCGATCGTGTGTTCGACCGTGCGCGGCGAGATGCCCAAGATCTGACCGATGACGCCGTCGCTTTTGCCCAGAGCGGCCAACGCCAAGCATTCTCGCTGCCGCTTCGAGAGGATCGGCGGCACGTTCACCGACCCGCCATTGCGTAGACGCGCCTCCTCGTGCGCGTTGATGGCCATGAATTGAATGTCGGGAATATCCAAGGGATCAACCCCGTCCGGACCAGGCACGACCGAACACGACGCCGGCAATGCGCCGGGCGAGTGGATCGGAATCGTCATGCCGCCGACGATGCCGCATTCGCGCGCCTCGTTGAGCACCCGCTTCTGCTCGCGGCCAAGCTCGATCGTGGCAAAGAAGGTATCCCACCAAAATTCGCGCGGCATCCAACCTGCCGCCCAATAGATCGGATCGACGTGGGCAAAACCGCTGTCGGAAAAATGGGCAAGCCAAGCTTGTGGGTAATTGACCATCATCACAGCGCCGCGCGGGGGCTTTAGCGGATCAACATGCGAAGCGCACGCGACATAGGAGATGCCGCATTGCGCAAGCGCGGCCTGCAACAAAGCTCCGATTTCGTCGGCGGTCTTGGCCGCGCGGCAATCGTGCAAAAACTCAAACGTCGCGATCTCGCCTGCTCATGCTTCGCCGCGCACCTCGCTCCGACGCCCCCGCCCCGCACTGGCGACCAGTTAGCGGCAATATTCAACAATATTGGCGCCGGGCATTGACTGCAACCCTCGGTTTTAGCGAATGTTTGGGCCGCTATGCTGGCAAAGCTAAGCCTCGGCCCCGCGGATTATTGCGCCACCTTGAACCACGAATGCGTACACGCCACTGGCGTAGCGCATCGTGTGGGCCGCGATCTGGCCAAACGCTTCGCTCATCACGAGCGCGCCGTCGAAGCACTCATCGCCCAGATTGGCGCAGCGATCTTGGGCGCCCATCTGCATTTGCCTCCACATCACATTTTTGATCATGGCGCCTATATCGGGTCTTGGATGAGAGTGCTTGCCCACGACAAACGCGCCGTCCTACCCGCTGGCGGCCAAGCCCAGGTCGCGGTCGATTGGCTATTGGATAAGAGCCCTGCGCCGGAGGCGTTCGATGTCGCGGCTTAAACGCATCGTCGATGCGATGGGCGGCCAGCTCATGGATGGCGGCCGGCGCGCGCTTGTTCGTGGACCTGGCCACGGGCCTGGAGATCGCTCCGTATCGCTTCTGGAGACCGAGGATGGTCGCGTGCTCATCCATTGCTTTTCTCCACGCGACGATTGGCGCGCTGTACGCGACGAACTCGCCGACCTTGGTCTTTTGGACGAAGATGGTGAGCATCACCCGAACGCCGCGCCCGTGGCGCATGTGCGCGCGCTAGGCACGCCTGATGAAGATCGCCGCGCGCGCGTTATGCGTCTGTGGGATGAGAGCGCGCCCATCCCCGGCGCCATCGCCGAACGCTATCTGCGCGCGCGAGAGATCGAGGGCGAATTGCCCGGTCCCGACGTGCTGCGCTTTCATCCGCGCATGACGAGCCTCGACGATCGCGAACGCCGGCCCGCTCTGGTCGCCGCCCTGGTCGATGCTGATGCTGTGCTGCAAGGCATTCAGGTCACGCTGCTTAGCGCACACGGCGCGACCAAAGCCCCGGTCGCTACGCCCCGGCGCACGATTGGCCGGCTCATGGGCAATTATGTGCGCGTCGATGCGCCAAGCGACACCCTGGTGGTCGCTGAAGGCCTAGAGACCGCGCTCTCGGCGCGGCGTGCGTTGGGTGCTGGCGCTTGGGCTTTTCTCAGCGCTGAAAATTTGGCGCAGTTTGAACCGCCGCGCGTCATCGATCGGCTCATCATCGCCGCCGATCGTGATGAGGCGGGTCTCTTTGCGGCGGAGCGTTTGCGCGCGCGGGCGATTAAGACCATCACTGTTGAAATCGCCTTGCCGCCCGAAGGCTTCGCCGATTGGAACGATTGGGCGCGCGCACGCGCTATTTAGGCAGCGATCGGTGCGATTTGGCTCTGCAGCCGAACGATCTGATCGAACTTGATCCAGACCGCGCGTGCGCCAAAACCGCCCGGCCGAAACAGCGTCGCATTGGGACCGCGCGCGGCTGCAAGGCGCAGCGCTTCACGCAACGTGCGCGTAGGCTCTCCATCCTCGCCGCTCACAACCCAGATGCCGATCTCGTCGGCAAGAGCGATGGCGTCCGCATCGGTCATTTCGCAACCAAATCCTTGTGTTCTCAATCCTTGAGGTTGAGGTTAGTCCGAGTCGGCCGTGCAACGAGACTTCACTACAATGGGCGCATTGTGGGCTCTCCTCAGCGCCCAGCTCGAAGCCACGTGTGCTCGCCCTCGCCGTCGCGGGCTGGGGCCCGGTGGGCTGACGGTACGGAGTCGGGCGGCGGATCGACAAGACGGTGCGAACCGTCGTTCGAGCCCCTGAAATATGGGGCTGGCCGGCATCCCATCGCGATAGGTCGCGACAGGTTTTTTCCTTGGCTTTAAGCGCTGAGCTTGGGTTTTCGAAGGTCCGCGAAAGCGGCCGAAACCTACTGAATCATTCCCACTCGATCGTGCCCGGCGGCTTCGACGTTACGTCGTAGACCACGCGATTCACGCCGCGCACTTCGTTGATGATGCGCGTGGCGGCGCGACCTAGGAAATCCATCGAGTACGGGAAAAAGTCGGCCGTCATGCCGTCAGTGCTGGTCACCGCACGTAGGGCGCACACATATTCGTACGTGCGCCCGTCGCCCATGACGCCCACCGTCTTCACCGGCAGCAACACCGCAAACGCTTGCCAGATCGCGTCGTACAAACCGGCCTTGCGTATCTCGTCGAGATAGACCGCATCCGCCTCGCGCAGAATATCGAGCTTCTCGCGCGTGATTTCGCCCGGCACGCGGATCGCGAGGCCCGGCCCTGGGAACGGATGGCGCCCCACGAACGTCTCCGGCAAGCCCAATTCGCGCCCCAGCGCGCGCACTTCGTCCTTGAAGAGATCGCGTAGCGGCTCGACCAGCTTCATGTTCATGCGCTCAGGTAGGCCGCCGACATTGTGGTGAGATTTGATCGTCACCGACGGCCCACCGATCGCCGACACGCTCTCAATCACGTCCGGATAAAGCGTGCCCTGCGCCAGAAACGCCGCGCCGCCGATCGATTTCGCCTTCTCCTCGAACACATCGATGAAGAGCTTGCCGATGGTTTTGCGCTTCACTTCCGGATCGCTCACGCCCTCCAGCGCGCCGAGGAAACGATCGCTCTCGTCCGCATGGATCAGCGGAATATTGTAGTGATCGCGGAACAGCGTGACGACCTGCTCGGACTCGCCCTTCCGCATCAAGCCGTGGTCCACGTAAACGCAGGTCAACCGATCGCCGATCGCTTCATGGATCAGCACGGCCGCCACGCTCGAATCCACACCACCTGAAAGGCCGCAGATCACTTTGCCGTCGCCCACTTGCGCACGAATGCGCGCGATCGCTTCGTCCTTGAACGCCGCCATCGTCCAATCGCCTTTGAGGCCGGCGATGCGATGCGTGAAATTTCGCAAGAGCTTGCCGCCGTCCGGCGTGTGCACGACTTCGGGGTGAAACATTGTGGTATAGAAGCGGCGCTGCTCGTTCACCGCGATCGCAAACGGCGCGTTCTCGCTCACGCCGATCACCTCAAAGCCATCCGGCAATTTCGTCACGCGGTCGCCGTGGCTCATCCACACCGGATAGCGCCCGCCGACGTCCCACAATCCTTCAAAGAGCGGCGATGCTTTTTGATCTCCACATCAGCGCGACCAAACTCGCGCGCGTGCCCACCCTCAACGACGCCGCCGAGCTGCACGCTCATCGTCTGCTGCCCGTAACAGATGGCGAGGATCGGCACGCCCATATCGAACGCCTCTTTCGGGGCGCGTGGGCTAGGCTCATCGAGCACGCTCGACGGCCCGCCCGAAAAAATGATCGCCTTCGGCGCAAAGCTTGCGAGCAGCGCGTCGTCGACTTTGTTGTACGGATGGATCTCACAATAAACGCCATTCTCGCGCACACGCCGCGCGATGAGCTGCGTTACCTGTGATCCGAAATCGATGATGAGAACGCGCTCGTGAGCCTGAGCGCTGGCGACCGGCTGAACCATGTCCCGAGATGCAGTGCGTCGCGCGGGAAATCAATTCACCGCGGCTGCAATTCGCCTTTGCGCTCTGCGGGCGCCTCTTGACGGCCCGCCGCGACCCACCACTTATTGCGAATAGTTCGCAATAAGTGCCCTCAGCCCATGAACCTCGCCCTCAAGACCGGCTCCTATTCCCTGATGCACCTCGTCGTGGCGATCGCGGTCACCTACACGATCACGCAAGACTGGCGCGCCGCCCTCGCCGTCGGCCTGATCGAGCCCGCCGTGCAAACGGTCGCATTCCTGATCCACGACCGGGTTTGGGCGCGGATCGAGGCGCGCAAAGCGCCGATCGTACCAAGTGGCGCCGCCTGATCCCTACCCGCCCCGGTTGCGAAAACTTATCCACAATGGTTAAGTTTCGTTAACCAAATACGCGGGGAGGCGGGGATGGATTGGGCGGCGCTGCCGAGTAGCGAGGAAATTTCCAGCGCAGTGTCGCGACACGCGATGTTCATCGCTGAAAAAGCCGCGGGTTGGTGGCTAGTCTTTTGGGAGCATCCCTCGGCAAGGCCGCGCTTCTCATGGCGGGTGTCTTCTTGATCGTTTGGCTGATCGCGTTGATTTATAGCGGCGAGGTCCAGCGCAGTTTGAGCGGCCCCGTTGAGTTGCGGCAACCCTCTCGACCAATGGACGAACGCGTCATTCAGGCGCCGCAGGCAATCATCCCGACGAAGCTCGACGGCCTTTGGGCAAGTTGCTCATTTCAGCTTGTGTACCTCGACGCACGTGGTCGCTCCGTACACAAGGCAATCTACCGGCGGCACATGAAGCTCACCTCGCTGGGGCGGCGTCTATCGGCAAAAAGCGAACCCTCGCCTTTGATGATCGAGGGTGCATACCAGGGCATCGAAAATCTCACGTTCGATCAAGTCGCGCGCCCTGACCCAGAAATCGTCTGCATGGCCGGCTCGATTTGCGATCTCATCGTGGCGCGCGCTCAGGCTGAGCTGCGCAGGCCGATCGAGCGACTAGAGCGAGTCAAACAGATTCCGCTCTACAGAATCCTTAGAAGAGATCGCCTTGCAAAGCGGCGTCCAGCTACGGATCAAGAGCCCACCATTCAGTTCAAAATGCGATTTCATACAAATCCCTGGTTTGTTCTTTCGACGCATCCCGATCGCGAAGTGAAGACGACCGCTTGGCTAACAGTGCTAACTAGTGTGTTCGCGCTCGCCATGCAGCTTATGTATGGCACGTGGCCAGACGCCAACACGCCACGTCGTTCCGGAGACGCCGCCGAGACGACGCGTATCGTTCCAACCCCTCGCGTCACCTCACCTTAGGCGTCACCAAACAACTATAGAAATCACCCCGCACGCACATCAAGCGGCGCCAGCATGTTCACCGTCGAGCAATAGCCAACCGCCAAGCACACCAGCAGGATCAGGATCGTCTTGCCCCAGCCGGGCGTGTCGGGGGCGCTGCGCGAGAACACCAATGCGCCCGCAAGTGCGATGCACACAAAAAGCACGATCGCCATCAGCACTTTTTGAATCAGCACCGTACCGATAAAATCCAATGCGGGGCCGAAGCCGTCTAGCCATCGATCGACATCGTCGAAGGTGAAGCCAAAGATCGCGCCAGCAATCGCCAACACCACGCCGACGATGCACAGCAGCAGAAACACAAACATGAGGCAGCCGCCAAGTCGGCTGCCGACGCGCACGCCGGCCGTCGCCTGCTCAAACGGCGGAATGCGCCAGGAATTTGAAATGCGCCAAAGTCTGCTGAAAAATCTGCCGATAAAATCGAACATGGCGCGCCCCCGCGATGGGGTAAGTGGCGCACGCCGCCGCCGCATCGTCAAGCGCACCAAACGCGCCTCAGCCGCGCGCAGAAAAATTCCCGAAGCTCCACAAAGCGTAAACGAAGCACTAACCTAACTGTGCGATTATGTGAGCATGGCATTGGTGTCTGGCATCGAGGCGATAGCCCAGCCGCAAGGCGCGCCGTCACGCGATCAGCGTGACGCGAACCAGCGCTCGCCTGCCGAGTTCGGCGCCGCGGTCACACATCGCGATGCTGTGCGCGAACGCAACCGCGTCGATCCAGGTTCGGCCAGCGACAAGAAGCGCGCCAGCGATCGCTTCGCGCGCGAACAGCAGGATTATCGGCGTGGCAAGCGCAAAGGCCTGATCGTCGACGTCGAGGTCTAGCCAGCGCGCTTTAGCGCAGCGACGAAGAAGCCATCACAGCCAGTTTGGCGCGGCGTCATTTGCACGCCGACGCCGCGATCGTGCAGCGCGATCTCGGCGTTCATCCCCGCCTCCACGCCGCGCGCTTTCAGCGCCGCTACGCTCAGCGGCGCAAACGCATCACCTGCGAATGCACGCACCTGATCCTCGTTCTCTTCGGGCAGGACAGAGCAGGTCACGTAGATCAGCACGCCACCCGGCTTCACCAGAGCAGCGCCCAGCGCCAATGCTTCACGTTGCTCTTCAAGCCGCTTCGCCAACGCGTTCGGTCGCAAGCGCCATTTCGAGTCCGGGTTGCGCCGCCATGTGCCTGAGCCGCTGCATGGCGCATCCACGAACACGAGGTCCATTTTTCCGCGCAGATCCTCAAGCGCATCCTTCGTCCGCATCGGCGCGCGGATTTGGACGTTGCGCACGCCAGCGCGATCGGCGCGCTCCTTAACCGGCGCGAGGCGACGGCCATCGACGTCATACGCGAACACTTGGCCCTTGTTCTGCATGAGCGCCGCTAACGCCAAGGTCTTGCCGCCACCGCCAGCGCAGACGTCCGCGACTTGCATGCCGGGCTTTGCGCCCGACATCAGCGCCGCGATTTGGCTGCCTTCGTCTTGCACTTCGAACCAACCTTTGACGAACGCCTGCTCGGTCGCCCAGGGAAAATTGCGCCCTTGCGACCAGGGAATACGCACGCCGTTCGGCGTGTGCGGGGAGCCTGATGGCGGCTCCTTCAATTTCGGGCTTTCGCTCAGCGCTTCGATCAGCTTGTCGCGTGTGGTCTTCAACGTATTGGTGCGTAGATCGAGTGACGCGGGTACGGCGAGCGCCGCGCCCTCTTCAGCGCGCGCATCGCCGAACATGCGTGCAAAGCTCTCGTCCAACCACTCAGGATAGTCGCCGCGCACATGCGCTGGAGCGCCATCGAGTGTTGCGCCTTCTAGTGCTGCGCGCTCAGCATCGGTCGGCGGGGCTGGCGCGTGCGGATCGTCAAAGGTGCTTTGCTCGATCTGTTCGGCGCTCCAGCCGAAGCCCCAGCGCAGCGCGCCCCACACCCAGGAACGCGGATCGTCTGCACCCATGCGCCAGGCGCTCGATTGCTTCCAGCGCAACGCGCCGAAAACGAGATCGCCAATCTCGGCGCGATCCTTTGAGCCTGCGAAGCGATGCGAGAGCATCCACGCCTTCACCGCATCGGCGGCAGGTTGGCGTTGGTTCTCAAGCGAGGACAGGATTTCGATGGCCGCCTGCTGGCGGGCGCCGGGACGCATGGGAGGAACCCCTAAAAGCGAAGCGCGTCAGATCGCGCCGATCAGGCGCTCCAGATAGCGCACGCTCTTGCCATTGGCGAGGGTGGCGCGACCAATCTCACTGAAACCAAGCTTGGCGTGAAAGGCGTCGGAGCCAGGATTGGGCGGATCAAAGTTAATCTCGCACACAACGCGCGAATGCCCTGCGGCGCGCGCCGCTTCGAAAACATGGCTATAGAGTGCGCGCGCCAAGCCTTTGCCACGCGCGCGCGCGCTGACGACGATGCGATCCACATAGACGAAGTGCTGGTAGCGCTCGCGAAACCAATGGAAGTTGGGGCTGCCGTAGTTTGCGGTTTGATCGAAGATGATCGCGAACGCTTCGCTCTCACCGGCCGCTGCGCCCACGAACCATTCGCGCGACATGGCCTCCAGCCACGCGCCATCTATCGGCCCTGTCTCGACTTCGTTTGCCGTGCCGAGTGCAGCCACCCAGGCATAGTCGCCAGGCGCGAGCCCGCGAACGCTCACTTAGCCGCCCAGCGGATAATTCGGCGCCTCGCGCGTGATCGAGACATCGTGGACGTGGCTTTCGCGCAGGCCCGCGCTGGTGATCTTCACGAACCGCGCCTTCTCACGCATCTCTTTCAAATTTGCCGCACCCACATAGCCCATCGAAGCGCGCAGGCCTCCGATCAGCTGATGCACGATGTTCGCCACCGGTCCCTTGAACGGCACGCGGCCTTCGATGCCTTCGGGCACCAGCTTCATCTGATCGGTGACTTCCTTTGGAAGTAGCGATCCGCCGAGCCGCGCGCCATCGCGCCCAGCGAACCCATGCCGCGATAGGATTTGTACGAGCGGCCTTGAAAGAGATGCACTTCGCCCGGCGCTTCTTCCGAACCCGCGAGCAACGAACCGATCATCGCCACTTCGGCGCCAGCCGCGAGCGCTTTGGCAAGATCGCCCGAGAATTTGATGCCGCCATCGGCGATCACCGGCACGTCGGCGTTACGCGCGGCGGTTGCCGCGTCCATCACCGCCGTGAGTTGCGGCACGCCGACGCCCGCCACGATCCGCGTCGTGCAGATCGAACCCGGACCAATGCCGACCTTCACGCCATCCGCTCCCGCATCGATCAGCGCCATGGCGCCACCAGCAGTCGCCACATTGCCGGCGATGATTTGCGTTTTGTTCGATTCACGCTTGATGCGGTTCACGGCCGCAAGCACAGCGCTCGAATGGCCGTGCGCCGTGTCGATAACCACAACATCAGCGCCCGCTTCGATCAGCGCCAGCGAACGCTCAAAGCCCGCATCGCCAATCGTCGACGCCGCGCCTACAAGCAAACGCCCCTGCTCGTCTTTCGCGCGGTTCGGGAAGGCTTGCGCCTTTTCGAAATCCTTCACCGTGATCAGACCAGCCACGCGACCCGCATCATCGACCACGATCACGCGCTCGATGCGATGCTTGTGCAGCAGCTTCTTGGCTTCGCTCTCATTCACGCCCTCGCGCACGGTGACGAGATTGTCCTTCGTCATCACATCGGCGACGCGCTCCTTCATGTCGGCAAAACGCATGTCGCGATTGGTGAGGATGCCGACGAGCTTACGATTGTCGCGATCGACCACCGGAAAGCCAGAAATGCGGCGCGCTTCCTTGATGAGGATGATTTCGCCAACGGTCATGTCCGGGTGGATCGTGACCGGGTCGATCACCATGCCGCTCTCGAACTTCTTCACCATCTTCACCTGATCGGCCTGTTCATCAGGCGTCATGTTGCGGTGAATGACCCCAAGCCGCCGGCTTGGGCCATCGCAATGGCGAGCCGCGCTTCGGTGACTGTATCCATCGCGGCCGAAATAAGCGGGATGTTGAGGGTTATGCCGCGGGTCAGGCGCGTGGCCGTATTAACGTCGGCGGGCATCACTTCGGACGCGCCCGGTTCGAGGAGCACGTCGTCAAAAGTCAGAGCGTCACGGATTTCCATGTTCGGCTGGTAGAGATTCGAGCCGGATTTGGCAAGCCCGCGCTGCCGTTGGGGTCAGCTCTTCCGCCCAAGCGCGACGACGTAAACCTCGGAAGACTCCGCCCGGCTCGCTGGCGGTTTGGCGTGTTTGACGGTGGCGAAGCCTTGTTTGAGCCGGGTCAAAAGGTGCGTTTCGAGGCCGCCCTGGAAAGCTTTGGTGACGAAGGTCCCACCGGGCGCCAAATGCTCCAGCGCGAAATCGGCGGCGGCGTCCGCCAACGCGCCAGTGCGGATTTGGTCGGTGCGGGCGTGGCCCGTTGTGTTGGCGGCCATGTCGGAAAGCACGATGTCAGGGGGCCGCCGAGCGCTTGCATCAACACGCTTGGCGTTTCCGGCGCCAGCAAATCCATTTGAAACAGGATGGCGCCCGGCAGTGGCTCGACCGCCAAAGATCCACGCCGACAACCTTTGATGCGCCCCGCGCGACGGCGACTTGCAGCCAGCCGCCAGGCGCCGCGCCCAGATCGATCACGCGCGCGCCGCGCTTCAAGAAATGGAATTGCTCGTCGAGCTCGAGGAGCTTGTAGGCGGCGCGCGCGCGATAGCCTTCAGCGCGTGCTTTCGCCACGTACGGGTCGTTCAATTGGCGCTTCAGCCAATTGCGCGAGCTTTCCTTGACCTTCTTGTTTTTGACGCGCGTCGCCATCTGGCGCTCGCCGCCGCTAGAAGCGGGCTTGCCGGTCCAACGGCGTTTCGGTTCTTCGTCGTCGCTCATGACGCGCCCTTCTGCGCCATCAGTCGCATCAACACCCCTTCGCGCAAACCGCGATCTGCAACGCGGATGCGCGTGGCGGGCCAGACGCGCAGCACCGCGTCCAAAATGGCGCCGCCGATGACCACAAGGTCAGCGCGGTCCTTGCCGATGCAGGCATTGCCGGCCCGCTCGTCGCGGGTCTGCGCGAGAAGCTTGGCAATGGTTGCGCGGCAATCGGCGACATCGAACCACATGCCGTCGACACGTTGGCGGTTATAGCGCGGCAGATCGAGATAAACGCCGGCTAGACTCGTAACGGTGCCGGACGTCCCAATGATGTGGCCGCGGCCCTCCGCGAACGCTTGGCGCAAATGTTGGGCATCGCCGATTTTCAGCACGGCTTCGGCTAAGCGCTCCACGAGCGCTTCATACCAGGCGTGCTGATCGGTTTCGGGCTCTGGCTCCTCTTCGGCGAGCGTCACGACACCCATCGGCGATGTGCCCCACGAGACGATCGGCGCCTCAAGTCCCCCTTTCAGCACGGCTTGGGGCGACACCCAGGAAATCTCGGTCGAGCCGCCTCCAATATCAACGATCATCGCGTGCTCAGCGCTGGGTTCAAGCAAGCTGGCGCAGCCGAGCACGGAAAGCTTCGCTTCTTCCTCCGCGCTGATGATCTGGAAATCCAGCCCGAGATCCTTACGCACACGATTGAGAAAAACCTCGCCATTCGCCGCTGCGCGGCACGCTTGCGTCGCCACACAGCCAATCGCCACCGGCGAACGCGCTTCGATGCGCTCTGCGCAAGCGACGAGCGCTTGATATGCGCGCGCCATGGCGCCTTCGCTGAGGCGGCCCGTATGTGCGAGGCCTTCGCCCAGGCGCACGATGCGTGAAAAGCCATCGACCACGCGCAAGCCGCCGGCGCCATCGGGCGCGGCCATCAGCAGGCGACAATTGTTGGTGCCCAGATCGAGCGCCGCATAAAGTGGCGCACGCGATCGTGGACCGGGGCGCCTGTCGCTCCGCGACGGCTGCGCCTGCCCATCCCTATTCATTTTAACCGTTCCAGCGGTGCAGCGCTACTTGCCCGCGAATTGCCATGTCAGGCGCGATGGTAACCCAATCCGGCCCGCGCGACACTGGTTTTGCCTGGTTTTCGCCCCGTTCGGCGGCGCTAGAGCCCCTTTCGACACACATATTCGTGTCCCACGCGCGGGCCAGGCTCCAATCCTTGTTGAGTGCGTTATTCCTACCTACGTTACCTCTGCGAGAGATTCACAGGAGGTTTAGAAGGAGGAGAAAATGCAGGAAGCCAAATTCTCCATCGGCCAAGTTGTACGTCACAAGCTATTCCCGTTTCGGGGCGTAGTGTTCGACGTCGACCCGGAATTTTCCAACACGGACGAATGGCTGCAAGCCATTCCCGAGCCCGTGCGGCCGAAGCGTGAACAGCCCTTCTATCACTTGTTCGCAGAGAACTCCGATAGCCATTACGTGGCTTATGTCTCCGAGCAAAACCTAGTCGCGGACGAAAGCGGCGAGCCGGTCGAGCACCCGCAGATCGAGCTTCTGTTCGATGAGACAGACGAGGGCGGCTACAAGCTGAGGCCGGAAAGTCTCAACTAATTAAAGCCGCCATTAAGGGCGCCGGCAGCTGTCCCCGCGGCTGTCGAGCGCCCATTTTTATGCGCGCTGGAATGGATAGAAGTCGCTTCCCAGCGGTAGGATGCGGGTCAGGTGGTCGAGCGCGGCCTGGGTTTCGCTGACGAGAGCAGGATCGCCGAGATCGGCGGGCGCTAGTTCTTCGCGATAATGCTTACGCACCCAAGCTTCGAGTGCATCCGCGAGCGCATCGCTCAGGAAGAATCCTTGGGCGGCGCCCGCCCGCTCTTGCGGATTCATAACGATGCGCAACCTCAAGCAGGCCGGCCCGCCGCCATTGCGCATACTTTCACGCACTTCGACATATTCTAATTGCCCGATTGCGGCGTTCGGCGCGGAGACCATCTCGCGCACGAAGTCCGCTGTGCGGTTGTTGTCGCGCGTCTCTGATGGCGCGATCAGCGTGAGTGATTTAGCGCCGGGCAAACGCACGAGCTGCGAGTTGAACAAATAGGACGTGACAGCGTCTTCAAGACCAACACGCGCTGTCGGGACTTCCACGAATACTGGTTCGAAGCCTTGCGCCTTGGCGCGGATTTCGGCGTAGAGCGCGGCTTTGTCGTCGAAAGCATCTTCGTGGTGAAACAGCACGTGCTCGTGCGCGACGGCGACGACGTCATTGTGGAAAGCGCCCGCGTCAATCGCTTTGGCGGCTTGTTTCGCGAATACGGTGCGGTCGAGGTGGAGCGCATGGCGACGCGCGATCGCCTGCGAGGCTTCCAGCGTTTGGCGGGCGGGAAACCCAGTGCGCGGTTCACTCGCGCGACGGCCGTAGATGAAAATCTCAACGCCCGGCGCATCGGCCCTCGCCGCCATGCGCATATGATTGGCCGCGCCTTCGTCGGAGAGCGCGTCATGTGACAACAACGCGGGGTGCACGGCGAAGCGCTGTTGGTCTGGCAGTAAGCGCTTCAGCGTGCGCTCGGTTTGCTCGGCTTCGAGCAAGCGGTGGAGCATAGTCTGCAGATTGGCGACGGAGGCGTGCAGTTTGCCGTCGGCGCAATCGACGCTGGGTGAAATCGTGCCGGCGTTCGCGGCCCACATGGCGGATGCAGCGAGGGCGGCGCGGCCAATGTTCGGCTCACTCTTCCAGGCTTTTTCCCAAACCTCACCGTCCGTTCCGGTGAAGCCGAGCGAGCGCAGCCAAGAAATGTTCGGCCGCTCATGCGGCGGCAGCACGCCTTGGCTTAAACCCAGCGCGCGCAAGCGGCGCATCTTGCCGATGCCTTGCAGCGCCGCTTCTCGCGGACGCGCGACCATGTCGCGATTGCGGGCGGACGCGAGATTGCCTTCGGAGAGGCCGGCGTAATTGTGCGTGGGGCCCACAAGCCCGTCGAAATTGATTTCCTCCGCGCTCACGACGGCAGGCCAGGCGCTGGGATCGGCGCGGCCTTCTCTGAAAGCTGCGTCGCCACGGGATAGGCCACGTAATCCGCCGCGTAATACGCGCTTGGGCGCAGCGAACCAGAGAGGCCTGGACCACCAAACGGCATCGCGCCCGAGGCGCCGGTGGTTGGGCGATTCCAATTCAGAATGCCCGCACGCATCTCGTTCTTCACCCGCGCCCAAAGCGCTGGATCATCGCTAATCAAGCCGCCGGCGAGGCCAAATCTTGTGGCGTTGGCGACATCGAGCGCGTGGTCGAAATCGTTGACGCGATAGACTTGCAGCAGCGGGCCAAACAATTCTTCGTCCGGTGGATTGAGACCGCTCACATCGACGATACCTGGACACACAAAGGCGCCGTCCCGCTTCAGCGGCACAATCGATTTGCCGCCAGCTGCCAACAAGCCCTGCTCTACCTTCACCGCGCGCTCGGCCGATTGTGCATTCACGACCGGACCAAGAAACGGCTCCGGCGTCTGCGTTGCGGGGCCTACAGAGATTTGCGGCGTTAGCTCGGCGAGGGCCGCAATGATCGCATCGCCCTGCGCGCCTTGCGGCACGATCAAACGGCGCGCACACGAGCAGCGCTGGCCGCTCGTCGCGAACGCCGAATGCACAATGAGATTGGCGGCGGCTTTCGCGTCAACCGGCGGCCACACGATCAGCGGATTATTGCCGCCGAGTTCGAGCGCAAGCATCACGTCGGGCCGGCCTGCGAATTTCTTATGAATGAATGCGCCCGTATGAGCCGAGCCGGTGAAGAGCACGCCGTTGAGGCCATGCGAGTCCAGAAGCGCCGCACCCGTTTCGCGCCCGCCCTGGAGAAGGCTGAGGACGCCGGCGGGCAAGCCCGCCTCGTCCCACGCTTCGACCATCAAAGCCGCGACGCCGGGCGTGATTTCACTCGGCTTGAACAGCACGCAATTGCCCGCGAGCAAAGCGGGCACGATATGGCCATTGGGCAGATGGCCAGGGAAGTTGAACGGACCGAACACGGCAAGCACGCCATGCGCATGATGCGAAAGCGTCATGGCGCCGAAGGCCGCCTTCTCTTCCTTGTCGCCGGCGCGTTCGCCCTGGGCGCGGATCGAGATTTCGATCTTGCCGATCATGGCTTGGACTTCGCCCTTGGAATCCCAAAGCGTTTTGCCCATTTCACGGCTGATCGTGCGCGCGATCTCGTCGGCGCGCTTGTCGATCGATTTGCCGAAGGCGCGCACGATCGCGAGGCGTTCATCGAGCGGGCGTCTGGACCACGCAGGAAACGCCAAGCGCGCACCCGCCATCGCTTCCGCTACATCATCAGCGTTGGCTTCATGACCTTCCCAGACTTTGTCACCGGTGGCGGGATCATGCGAGGTGAAGCGCGGGCCGCTCCCCTCGCGCCATTGGCCGCCGATGTAGTTTTCAGTTCGCATCATCCACCCAGATCAGAGCTTCAGCGCCGTTCTCGAGTTTGAGCGCCGCGAGCGTCGCCAGATCCACCTGCGCCACGCCGTTCGCGAGCGCCGCGCGCGCGGAGACACAGCGGTAACCCTGGATACGCGGCGTCGCGATCAGCGCACGTTTTGAATGGGGGCTGGTCGGCGCAGCTTCAAGGCGTACGCGCTTGGTCTCACGCAGCGTGCGAATGTGATCACGCGGCGCGCTCATCAGCGGGCCGCCGTCGAAAATGTCTACCACATTGGAAAAGGTGAAGCCTTCCCATTGCAACAAGCGCTCAGCGCCTTCGCCCGCGGCGTGACATTTGCCAAGCACGTCCCGCGCGGCCTGCGGCAGCAGATCCACGTAAATCGGATGCTGCGGCATGAGGTCGAGGATGAATTGATTGTCGGTGGTCGCGCTCAACGCATCGGCGTCGGCAAAATCCATGCGGAAGAAATGCCGACCGACCGCCTCCCAGAACGGCGACACGCCATCATCCGACACGACGCCGCGCAACTCCGAAACAACGCGATCGCGGAAACGCTGTGGTTGCGCCGCCATCAGCGTATAGCGGTTCTGGGCCAGAGCGCGCCCAATTCCGCCAGCACGATGTTCCGGCCGCACAAAGAGTGAGCCGACTTCAGTACAGCCGGTGAAATCGTTCACGCCGATCAGCACGCGCATGTCGAAACGTTTACCGACAACGGCGGAGGATTGCGCTTCGGTGATCATACGGAAATTGAAAAAGGGCGGGGTCTCGCCGATCGTCGCCTTCACGCCGCAGCACCCTGCGATCTCCCCGCTTTCGATGTGCTCTAGCGCCATGAAATAGCGCTCAGCGCCGACCGTCTTAGAGGTCGACGCAAAACTGCGCTCGGAGAGCGCCAACTTGTCGGCCAACGCAGCGTCGTCGAGCATGAGGCTGGTGAACCCCGCACCCGCGATCTCTCGCAATTGCTTGAAGCCTTCGATGTCTGCGGGCCCCGCCGCGCGCATCACATAGCCTGGCCCACTCATACGCTGAGGCTCCGCACGTCGAAGAGACCGCGCTCGACGCCCGTCAGCAGTAAAAATGAAAGCTTGGCGCGTTCGACGAAACTCGGGACGAGCGCGAACTCCTCGTCGCTATGCAAGCCGCCCCCGCATGGCCCGAGCGTATCGATATTGGGGCAACCGGCTGCCGCGAGATTGTTGCCTTCGCAGACGCCGCCTGAGGCGCGGAATTGCAAATCAAGACCGAGCGCTTGGCCGGCCTTGTGCGTCCAACTTACCATCGTGCGCTGTTGGTCGTTCAGTGGCTTGGGCGCGCGCGTGAAGCCGCCATGCAGGTGCGCGCTGATGCCGTCGCGCGTGTTCATCTCAGCGACGACGCTGAGAACTTGTGCTTCACCCCAAGTGGCGCTCTCCACATCCGGCGCGCGCACGTTGAAGCGTAGGACAGCACGCTCCGGGACGACGTTTACCGCGCCGCCGCCATCAATGGCGCCGACATTGAAAGTCACGCCGTCACGTTGGCCATTGAGCGCGTTAAGGGCGACAGCTGCGTCTGCTGCCGCGATGACAGCGTTGCGTCCATCTTGAAAGGCGCGGCCGACGTGCGCGGCGCGGCCGCGGATCGCGAGGCTGTAGTTCGCCGAGCCCTTGCGCGCATCGACAAGCGCGCCATCCGCCATCGCCGGCTCGTAGGTCATACCCAGATGCGCGCGCTTGCCGAGCTCGGCAAGGAGCGGCGCGCTGGCGAGCGAACCGATCTCTTCGTCCGGACTCAGCAACACTTCGTAGCCAACGCGCTTGTCGCCCGGCAGCCGCTCGAACGCCTGAAGCGCTTCAAGCATCACGGCGATCCCGCCCTTCATGTCGGCGACACCGGGCCCATGCATCACTTCGCCATCGCGCCACGGCTTCTGAAAGGCATGCGCAGCTGGGAAGACAGTGTCGTAATGGCCTGTGAGTGCGATCTGGATCGGCGCCTCTGGGCGCACGCGCACGCGGATCGACGCGCCGTGCTCAATGTGCGCCACCTCGCCGTCGGGACGAATGCGCTGGGACGACGCCAGTGCGATCTCCTGTGTCGCGCCGGGGAGCACCGAAACCGCGTCCAGCAAAAGCATGCGCATACGCGCGAGGCCAGGCAGTTCAAAGGAGCCTGAGTTGATTGCCGACCAAGCCTCGGTGCGTGCGGCAAGCGCTTCAGTTTGCGCATCAAGATTGGCAAGCAATTGTTCTACGCCAGCGCCCCACTCAGTGGTCGCCAGCGCCTTGATTTCATCGGCCGACATGGCAGGAACTTGCCGGAGCGGCACCTGCGTGTCCACCCCAACTCCCACTCCCAAGGCCAAAGTCTATACCCCCAACGCAACGGGCCCGGCTTTTGGCCGGGCCCGCGCTTAGTTTTTAGCCGTTGAGGCGAGCGATTAGCGGAAGCTGATCGTCACCGCCGTACGGCGGTTCAGAGGCTCACGCACGCCATCGCGCGTCGCACGGGCCAGGTCCGCTTCACCGCGCGCTTGGCTGGTGACCGAACCCGCGCCGATGCCGCGCGCCACGAGCGCGTCACGCACCACCGAAGCGCGACGCTCCGACAGGCCTTGGTTGTAGGTCGGCGAGCCCGACGTATCCGTGTGGCCAACAACCACAACGCCCGAGACGTTGCACTGACGTGCGCGGTTCACGGCGGCGTCGATCGTTTCCAGAGCGGCTTGGTTCAGGTTCGAGCGATCCCACTCGAAATACACGACGAACTCAGACGTCGGGCACGCAGCCGCAACAGGCGGCGGGGGCGGGGGCGGCGGCGGCGGCGGCGGCGCCACGACGACCGGCGGCGGCGCTGCGCCGGCGAACTGCCAGCGCAGACCAACGGTCACCGCTTGGTGCTCGTAATCGGCTTCGCCGGTTACGCCAGCACCAAGACCTTCCGAGAACTCGACGTCCGGCGCTGCAAAATAGCGGTAGCCGACATCAAGATCGAGGCGCTCGGTCAGGCTGAACGCGAGGCCAGCCATGGCTTGCCATGCGAGTACGGTGTCTTCGTCCATACCGAGACCGTCGAGGCCCACACCGACGCGGGCAGCGCCGACGCCAACGCCAACGTAAGGCTCAACAGAGCCGCCGCGATTGAAGTCGTAGAACAGGTTGGCCATCGCAGACCACGAACGGGCCGAGCCGCCGAAATCGCTGTCGATCGGGTCATCGATCGCGATAGGCTCGAAATCATTGTAGCGATAGGCAACTTCACCTTCGAGGCGGTAGCCGCCGTCGAATGCGTAGCCGAGGCCCAGCGCGCCAAGCCAATCACGATCGAAATCCGGTTGGAAATCAGCCGTGTTATTGCCGTCGGCGATTTGGCCGTCCAAGCCGCCATTAAAGCCGTAGCCAAGGTCGGCGCGGCCGTACCAGCCTTCCGTGGCATGCGCGACACCCGCGGCGCCACTCATCAGAGCGGCCAACGCCAGCGTACGCTTCATCTTATTCATCATTTGGCCGTCCCCTTGTGTGTGAATGGGCCCCCGGCCTGGCTCCTCAGCCAGGTCGTTCTCCCAGTTTCTACAACCGTTCGCCCCTCAACGTTAATTGTTTTCTTGCCACAGGCAGCAAAAAGCGGGCCCGCGCGCAATCCTGAGCGTTCAAAGGGCGGCTCAAAAAGCAACGGGCCCGGCTTTTGGCCGGGCCCGCGCTTAGTTTTTAGCCGTTGAGGCGAGCGATTAGCGGAAGCTGATCGTCACCGCCGTACGGCGGTTCAGAGGCTCACGCACGCCATCGCGCGTCGCACGGGCCAGGTCCGCTTCACCGCGCGCTTGGCTGGTGACCGAACCCGCGCCGATGCCGCGCGCCACGAGCGCGTCACGCACCACCGAAGCGCGACGCTCCGACAGGCCTTGGTTGTAGGTCGGCGAGCCCGACGTATCCGTGTGGCCAACAACCACAACGCCCGAGACGTTGCACTGACGTGCGCGGTTCACGGCGGCGTCGATCGTTTCCAGAGCGGCTTGGTTCAGGTTCGAGCGATCCCACTCGAAATACACGACGAACTCAGACGTCGGGCACGCAGCCGGCTGAATGACCGGCGGCTGAACGACCGGCGGCTGAACAACCGGCGGCGCCACAACCGGAGCGACTGGAGCCGCGAATTGATAACGCAGGCCCACCGTCACAGCTTGGTGCTCGTAATCAACGTCGATCGGAAGACCCGACGCTTCGTATTCGACTTCAGGCGCCATGAAATAGCGGTAGCCGATGTCCAGGTCGAGCTGTTCGGAAATGCCGAACGCGATACCCGCCATAGCTTGATACGCCAGGACGGTGTCTTCGTCGCTGCCGATACCGTCAATGCCCGCACCTACGCGCGCGGCGCCAACACCGACGCCGAGGTAGGGTTCAACCGAGCTGCCACGGTTGAAATCATAAAACAAATTGGCCATCGCCGACCACGAGCGCGCATAGCCCGCCGCAGGAACGGTGTCGATCTCGCCTTCCCAATCATTGTAGCGATAGGCGAGTTCGCCTTCGGTACGGAAGCCGTTGGCAAACGCGTAGCCGAGACCAAGAGCGCCCATCCAATCGTTTTCAAGGTCGCCGCTAAAATTCTCGCCATCGACGTTGCCGTCGACGGTGCTCTCTAGGCTGTAGCCAACGTCCGCACGGCCATACCAGCCCTCAGTGGCTTGAGCTGCGCCCGAGGCGCCAGCCATCACCGCCGCGATCGCGACAGTCTTCGTGATGCGTGATTTCATTTCATTCCCTCTTGCCGAATATCCCCTGCGACGAGCGCCAGAGCAAATCCAGCGAACCGCGCAAAATTTAGCGTGTCCCTAAGGAGCCCAACGCCCGTTACCGAACGATGAACATTCTGTTTGGTTCCCGGAACTCCCTGCCTAGTGACCTGTACCCTAGAGAACGCGCACGTCCACGCCGGGCTCCTTATAAGGTAGCAATAATCACGCGGTTTGTAGCATTTAGCGCCGATGCGTGTCGTTCCGGCGACACGCTTATGTCGCCACCATGAATAAAAGGGGCCGCGCCCCTCCCGACGCGGCCCCATCCCCCGATCGCCCCTGCGCGCATTCTCCACGGCCGAAGCCAGAGAACGTCCCCCGCCGAAACTTCAAGGTCGCGGCACTTTGACCATCGCATGGCGCGCCCGCCACCCTGTTCGGCGCCTCGACCGGCCAATTCCCGGCGCATGTGGCGACAGCACCACACGGTTCTGTGAGCGGAACCGACCCGGCTTCGACGGGTTGGCTCTGTGACCTCTCAAACGGAGACACCGAACATGGCTGACATCCCGCAAACCAACGATCCCTACGCCCCACCGCCGCGTTATAAGAACAAGAGCGGCGCGATGGTTCGGGTCGCGCTATTGGCGGCGATGCTCGCAGCCGCTGCTTGGGGCTATATGACCCTACAAAATGCGCCTCGAACGGCGCTCGTAGCGCCGGCCGCTGAAGAGCAATCGTTCGCTGACGCCGCCGGCAGCCAAGGTTATGCACCCAGCGCCTCGGCACCATCCGCGCCCGTCGCACCTGCCGCAACGACCGCACCGTCCCAGACGCCAAACGCCGCCCCGCGCGCGCCAGCACCAGATCCTGTACCACCGCCCTCTACGACGATAGCGCCGAGCGGCGCGTCCGCGCCGCTGCCGGCGCCAGCCGATACCCCTGCCGGCGACTAATTCCAGGCTACAGGTTGCGCGCGCGAAGGCATCAGCTTAAGTGCCTGCCCTCGCGTGCGAGCCCGTAGCTCAGTCGGTAGAGCATCTGACTTTTAATCAGAGGGTCTCGGGTTCGAGATCCCGACGGGCTCACCATGCGCCACTCGCGCTAGTTTGCCGCCGCCAATGCGGCGCCAACCGCCTTACGCCAACCCGCCTTTGCATCTTCGCGCGCGCGTTGGGACATCTGCGGCGACCAGCGGGCGCCAGTACTCGCGCCCGCACCGTCGAGCGAGGCAATGAGCTTCGCGCCAAGTGCGGCGAGTTTTGCCGCGCCGAGTGCAGTAACCTCCTGGAATTTCGGACGCGCGACTTCGACATCGCAAACGTCGGCGAGGTATTGCATCGCCCAAGAATTGGCTGTGAGCCCTCCGTCAACCAGCAACGACTTTATTGGCGGGCGCCATCGGCGCGCAGCGCATCGAGCAGATCCGCCGTCTGATACGCGACCGCTTCAAGACCGGCGCGCACGAGATGCTCCAGTCGAGAGTCGCGCGTGAGGCCAATGATCGTGCCACGCGCTTCTGCATTCCATTGTGGCGCGCCAAGGCCGGCGAACGCTGGCACGAGGTACACGCCGCCATTGTCCGGCAACTCAGCGGCGATCGCTTCGGACTCAGCAGAATTCTTGATCAGCTTCAGCCCGTCGCGCAGCCACTGCATCGTAGCGCCTGCGGAGAAAATCGAGCCCTCTAGCGCGTAAGCGAAATCCTGTTGCGTTTGATAACCCACGGTCGCCAACAAGCGATTGGCCGAATGCGGCTGCGCATCGCCCATGTTCATGACCAGAAACGCGCCAGTGCCGTACGTGACTTTCGCCATGCCGGGCTTGAGGCAGCCATGACCCACGAGCGCAGCGTGTTGATCACCAGCCATGCCATGAACGGGAATGGCGCGCCCTAAATGCTCTGGCGCCGCATCGCCAAAATGCGCGTCGCAGGCGGCCGTCTTGGGCAATAGCTCGGGCGGCACTTTGAATAGCGCACACATGTCCTCGCTCCAAGCGCGCTTGGAGATGTCGAACAGCAGCGTACGCGCGGCATTGGTGACATCGCTCACGTGCGAAGCGCCATTGGTGAGACGCCAGACGAGAAAGCACTCGATCGTGCCAAACGCGAGCTCACCCTTCTCGGCCCGCGTCCGCAGCTTGGGATCGCGATCGAGAATCCAGGCGATTTTGGTGGCGGAGAAATAGGGATCGAGCAGCAGGCCCGTTGTCCGCTGGACGCGCGCTTCGTGCCCCGCCTCACGTAAACCAGCACACACATCCGATGTGCGACGGTCTTGCCAGACGATGGCTCTGTGCACCGGAGCGCCAGTCTTGCGATCCCACACCACCGTTGTTTCGCGCTGATTGGTGATGCCTATCGTGGAGATGTTTGCCGCGCCGCCGACCTTGGCGATGACATCGCGGCACACGTTCAACGTCGCCGCCCAAATCTCCTCCGCGTCATGCTCGACCCAGCCTGGTTGGGGATAATGCTGCTGGAGTTCGGTCTGCGAGGTGGCGACGGGATTGAAGTCGAGATCGAAGACGATCGCGCGCGTGGAGGTCGTGCCTTGATCTATGGCGAGGATGTGCGTGCTCATGCGCGCAGAAAACGGCGGGCAGGCGCCAAGGTCAACCACGGACCAGCGCCTCCCCTGCGCGGGCGGCGCTTTAAGCGCCGGCCTCAGCGGTCTTGAGCACGGCGGCGAATGCGCTCGACGCCGCGCGGACGCGGACCATTGCGACATCGAGTCCGCCGTCCACGCACTACTCGGTTGGATAGATTGACGGCGCGCGAGACCAAACCCGCGCGCCGTCTAAGAATTTTCTAAATGAGGCGTGGGATTAGCCGGCGCACAACGCCCGCTTTGCCTCGTCGTACTCGCGCTTCATGCGCGCGATACGCTCGGCGGCCGGGATGATCTCGTGCACGCCGCCCACGCCTTGGCCGGCGCCCCAGATGTCCTTCCAGGCCTTTGCCTTCGAACCCTCAGCGCCCACGGCGAAGTTCATCTTGCTCGGATCGCTCTGCGGCAGATTGTCCGGATCGAGACCGGCTGCGCTGATCGAGCCCTTGAGATAATTGCCGAGCACGCCGGTGAAGAGGTTGCTGTAAACGACATCGTTCGCCGTGCTGTCGACGATCATTTGCTTGTACGCATCCGGTGCGTTGGCTTCGGTCGTGGCGATGAAGGCCGAACCGATATAGGCGAGGTCCGCGCCCATCGCTTGGGCCGCAAGGATGCCGCGGCCAGTCGAGATCGCGCCTGACACGAGCAGCGGTCCATCGAAGAATTCGCGCAACTCGGAGATAAGCGCAAACGGCGACAAGCCGCCAGCGTGCCCGCCTGCACCCGCGCACACGGCGATGAGGCCATCAGCGCCCTTCTCCAGCGCTTTTTAGCAAACGCGACGTTGATGACGTCGTGCAGCACGATGCCGCCGTAAGAGTGGATCGCTTCGTTCACGTCCGGGCGCGCGCCTAGCGAGGTAATCACGATCGGAACTTTGTGTTTCACGCAAAGCTCGACGTCCTGCTCGAGGCGCGCATTGGTCTTGTGAACGATCTGGTTGACGGCAAACGGCGCCGACGGCGCATCGGGGTGTGCTGCATCATAAGCGGCGAGATCTGCCTTGATCTGAGTTAGCCATTCATCCAGCAACTCCACTGGGCGCGCATTCAGCGCCGGGAACGAGCCAACGATGCCGGCCTTGCACTGCGCCGTTACGAGAGCGGGATTGGCGATGATAAATTGCGGGGCGCCAACAACCGGCAGGCGTAGCTTGTCGAAAATAGGCGGCAGCGCCATCATCACTCTCCCTTGTTGCGCTCAGCCGTAGCTTCTTGGCAAAAGCGCGTCGATACATTCCATTACGTAAACTGGAGCGGAAATGTCTGAGCCTTTGCACCTGGGCGAGCCGGCCGATGAGGCTGCCTGGCGGGCGTTGCTCGAGCAAGGGCTCAAAGGCGCCAAATGGGAGCGACTTGTTGGCAAGACCAGCGACGGTATCGCGCTTGAACCGCTCTATCGCGAGACGGACGTCGCGACATCAAAAGATACCTCCGGTTTCCCTGGCGCGGCGCCCTTCGTGCGCGGCGCGCACCAAGGCGCGTGGCTGATCCGCCAAGCCTACGCGCATCCCGATCCGGAGAAGACGAACGCAGCGATTCTATCAGATCTCGCAGGTGGCGTCGGCGCGATCGAACTCGTGATCGATCCGAAGGGTGAACACGGCGTAGCGATCAGCAATGCATCCGCGCTCGACATCGCATTGGCCAATGTGATCCTTGAAGCAGCGCCCGTTTCGCTCGATGCAGGCGCCTTCGGTTTGCAGGCAGCGGAATTGCTCGCGGCGAAACTGCGCGGCGTGGCGGCGGCGGGCACCGCTTTCAACCTGGATCCGATCGGCGTGCTGATGCGCGATGGCGCGATTGGCGCAGGCGATATGGCATCAGCCACGCAGTTTGCGGCGCGGGTGCGCAAAGAATTGCCGGCGGCGACGGCGATTCGTGTTGATGGGCGGCCGGTGCACGAAGCTGGCGGCACGGAGGCGCAAGAGATCGCCGCCACACTTTCAAGCGGAATCGCCTACCTGCGCGCGCTGAAAGAGGCGGGCCTTTCTATTGAAGACAGCGCCGCGACTCTGGCGTTCGCGATCAGCATCGGTCCCGACGTGCTGATCGAAAGCGCCAAACTGCGCGCACTTCGTCTCTGCTGGGCGCGTGTGCTTGAAGCAACGGGCGCAGCGCCTACAAAGCGCGCCGCTTACATTCACGCGTTCACCGGCGCGCGCATGCTGACGCGCCAAGACGCGCAAACCAACATCCTCCGCATCACCACAGCAGCCTTCGGTGCGGCAATTGGCGGCGCGGACGTTTTGACGACCTCCAACTTTACCGACGCGCTCGGCGGGCCGACGCCCTTCGCGCGCCGCGTCGCGCGCAACACACAGCACGTTCTGCTCGAAGAATGCCGCTTGGGCCACGTGGCTGATCCGGCGGGCGGCTCGTGGTTCGTGGAGAAACTCACGCGCGACCTGGCCGACAAAGCATGGGCGCTGATGCAGGAGATCGAAGCACAAGGCGGCATGCTCGCTGCGCTGCAAAGCGGCTCGTTACAAAACGCCGTCGCTGAAGCGCGCACGGCGCGCCAACGTGCGATCGCCACACGGCGCGAGACGATCACAGGCGTCACCGATTTCCCATTGCTCGGCGGCAAGGCGCCGGAGGTGGATGCATCGGACCGCCAGTTTCCAGCCGGCAAAGCCGCCGCGGCCAATGCACTTGCGCCGATCCGCTGGGCGGAGCCATTCGAGAACCTTTGCGATCGCGCAGCCGCAGCCAAGCCAAGCGTGTTCTTTGCAAACATGGCGACACTCGCTGAATTTGGCCCGCGCGCGCAATTCTCGCGCAACTTGCTCGCGGTCGGCGGCGTCGCCAGCATCGGGCCGGAAGAGGCGTACGCGAGCATTGACGAATTGATCGATGCGTTCCGCGCAACCGGCGCCAAAGTCGCGCTGATCACCGGGACGGATGCGTATTACGCCGATCATGCGGAAAACGCCGCGCAACGTCTGAAAGCGGCCGGCGCGCTTTGGGTCACGCTCGCGGGCAAGCCCGGCGAGAACGAAGCAAAATGGCGCGCGGCGGGCGTCGATCAATTCGTGTTCGTCGGCGTCAATGTGTTGAAAGAACTTGAGACGCTGCACGCGGCGTTGGGGATTACCTGATGCCGCGCCCCGAAGAACCGCCGCCGCCAGAGATTATCCAAGCGCTAGCGACGCTTGAGCAGGCCTCCGCGCCAACAGAGCTTGGGCCATCGTATCAAGCGCTGAGCCGATGGCGGCGGCACGCGCGCAACACGAGATTCCGTCGCCCGCTTTTGGTGCTCGTGCTCGCCTTCACAGCGATGTTCGCCGCCATCTACACCCTTCAGCTCTTCGATTTCACAGTAACCGAGTTTGGCAAGGGTGCGCTGTTCGGCGTTTTGGCAATGAATATGCTCACGCTGACAATGGACGCGCTGAGCCCGCGGCCGTTGCCTCCGCCGAATTTCGTCGAGCGGGTCGATAATGCGATCGGGCGCTGGCGCCACCTCACCCCCTTGATGCGGGAAATCCCGAAATGAGCCTCCCCGATTTCTCCAAGCTCGCGCTCGGCGCCGACATCGCCGCCGCCCTGCCTTCAGTCGGCGAACCTTGGCTTTCGCCGGAAGGCATCGCGGTGCAGACGGCGTACACGGCCGCCGATCGCGCGGGGCTCGATTTCGTGGATGGTTTCCCCGGCATGGCGCCGTTCGGGCGCGGCCCGTATCCGACCATGTACGTGCAGCAGCCTTGGACGGTGCGTCAGTACGCCGGCTTCTCCACGGCGGAAGATTCCAACGCATTTTATCGGCGCAACCTTGCGGCGGGGCAAAAGGGTCTTTCCGTCGCGTTCGATTTGGCGACGCACCGTGGTTACGATTCCGACCACCCGCGCGTGGTCGGCGATGTCGGCATGGCAGGCGTGGCGATTGATAGCATTTACGACATGCGCACGCTCTTCAGCGGCATTCCGCTTGATCAGATGAGCGTGTCGATGACGATGAACGGCGCGGTGTTGCCGATCATGGCGCTCTACATCGTCGCCGGCGAAGAGCAAAACGTGCCGCACGCCAAACTCAGCGGCACGATCCAAAACGACATCCTCAAAGAATTCATGGTGCGGAACACGTTCATCTATCCGCCCAAACCCTCAATGCGGATCGTGGGCGACATCTTCGCTTACACCGCAGGCGAGATGCCGAAATTCAATTCGATCTCGATCAGCGGCTATCACATGCAGGAAGCCGGCGCGACGGCGGATCTGGAGCTCGGCTACACGCTGGCCGATGGCGTGGAATACATCCGCGCGGGTATCGCCGGCGGATTGGACGTCGACAAATTCGCGCCGCGCCTCTCCTTCTTCTGGGCGATCGGCATGAACCCGTTCATGGAAATCGCCAAGATGCGCGCCGCGCGTCTGCTTTGGGCAAAACTCGTCGGCCAGTTTGGCGCCGCCGACAAATCGCGTGCGCTGCGCACGCACTGCCAGACGAGCGGCTGGTCTCTCACGGCGCAGGACGTTTACAACAACGCGATCCGCACCTGCGTTGAAGCGATGGCGGCGGCCTATGGCGGTACGCAATCGTTGCACACCAATTCGCTCGATGAAGCCCTGGCGCTGCCGACGGACTTCTCCGCGCGCATCGCCCGCAACACGCAAATCTTCCTGCAGAGCGAAGGCGGCGTCACCCGCCCGGCCGATCCGTGGGGCGGCTCTTATTATGTGGAGCGCCTCACCGCCGATCTCGCCGCAAAGGCGTGGGCGCATATCGAGGAAGTCGAAAAACTCGGCGGTATGTCGGAGGCGATCGACCAAGGCTTGCCAAAAGCCCGCATCGAGGAAGCCGCCGCGCGTACGCAAGCGCGCATCGATACCGGACATCAAACCATCGTTGGCGTGAACAAGTATAAGCTCGATGAGGCCGAAGACATTCCGGTGCTCAAGGTCGACAACGCCAAGGTGCGCGCGATGCAGCTGGAGAAGCTGACGCGCCTGAAGGCGGAGCGGAAGCAAGCTGAAGTGGATGCGGTTCTCGCCGGGCTCGAGAACGGCGCGCGGGGCAAGGGCAATTTGCTGGAGCTTGCCGTGACCGCGGCGCGTGCGAAGGCGACGGTGGGCGAAATGTCGTCAGCTTTGGAGCGCGCGTTCAATCGGCACCAACCGCCGATCCGCTTGGTGACGGGCGTGTTCTCGCGCGAAGCCGGCGCCGATGTCGCGGTGGAGCGCGCGCGCCAGAGCGTGGCGGCGTTCCAGGAAGCGGAAGGCGCGCGCCCGCGCATTCTCGTCGCCAAGATGGGCCAGGATGGGCATGATCGCGGGCAGAAGGTGGTCGCCAGCGCATTCTCGGATATCGGCTTTGAGGTCGAGATCGGGCCGTTGTTTGCGACGCCCGAAGAAGTCGCCGAGCAAGCGATCGAAAAAGGCGTGCACGTGGTCGGCGTGTCGTCGCTCGCGGCTGGGCATTTAACGCTGACGCCGGCGCTGCGCTCGGCCCTGCTGGAACGCGGCCGCGGCGACATCATGATCGTCGTCGGCGGCGTCATCCCGCCGGAGGATGTGCCGACTTTGAAGGAGATGGGCGCAGCGGCCGTATATCCGCCCGGCGGCGTGATCGCGGATATCGCGCAAGATTTGCTAAGCGCGCTAAATGAGAAGCTAGGGTATGCGCAGCCGGCTCGGAAGGCATGAACCGGCTCTTTGCCGCTATCGCACTTGCAACGGCGCTCTCTGCCTGCGCAAATCCACTCGCCATCAATCCCGCGGACGCTGAGCGAGATGCACGCGAGGCGTTGGCCGGTGGAGATAATCACCTAGTCGGCGTCTGTGGATTCTCATGTGCTGCGCCGGGCGCTACGCCTCTCGACGAGGAGCGTTTGGGCGTTCAAATGATTGAGAACACCAGCGGCTACATCCGCCTTTTCGGCGAAGCCGAATACAACGATCGCGCACGCGAGTATGCGGTGCGTTACGATAGGGTGATCTGGGCTCCGCATGACTAAACTTATTCTCGCCCTCTCCGCTATCCTCGCGATCGCCTACGGCGCATTCGGCTCAAGCCTCTACGAAGGCGCGCCGCCTTATGTCGTCGGTACGATCTTCAAGGCGTCGAGCATTGTCATTCTCGGAATCATCGGGCTCCTCGCACGCTCGCGCTTGTTGGCGGCGGGGCTTTTCTTTGGCGCGCTTGGCGATGCGTTGCTGGCTTGGAGCCCGGAGACATTTCTCTTCGGCGCGTTCGCGTTTCTGATCGGCCACCTCTTCTACATCACGCTCTTCGTGCGCAGCGGTTTGGGTATTGGCACGGCATTGAAGAGCCCGCCGCGCCTGCTTGGCGGGCTCGCGCTGATCGTCGCCTGCTTCGTGATGACGTATCTGCTCGTGCCACGCGACAATCCGATGTTTGCGCCCCTTGCGGTTTAC
This sequence comes from Hyphomonadaceae bacterium JAD_PAG50586_4, assembly GCA_023242925.1. Lineage (GTDB taxonomy): Bacteria > Pseudomonadota > Alphaproteobacteria > Caulobacterales > Aquidulcibacteraceae > Vitreimonas. The sequence goes on from CP096134.1 coordinate 2,653,651, forward strand.
ACCGGCGTGTTGACTTTGATGGCGCTCTGCTCGTTCACGCTGCCGACGACGCGTTGGCTGGTGATGGTAGGTGCGGTGCTCTTCTTCATCTCCGACGGCTTCGTCGCCTGGAATATGTTCCACCACGATCCCGACCCGACGCTCGCCTATTGGCGCAGCCTCGCCGGCTGGATGATATATTGGGCCGGGCAAGCCGGGATTTGCTGGGGCGCGTTGGGGCTACATCGCGCGGGAACGAAATAGCTCGTTATTCAGGGGCAATGCGAAGCATTGAACCCAGAACCCAGGGCTGCCGCTTCGTCGTTGGCCCTGGGTTCCGGGTCGCGCTCCGCGCGACGGAATGACGAAGTGTTTGAGAGCGGCGCAAATCATGAGCATGAAGGCGCATGACTGACCTCACCACCGCCCGCGAAACGCTTCAACGCGTGTTCGGTCACAGCGATTTTCGTGGGCTGCAGGCGGGCGTGATCACGGAGGTGCTCGAAGGCCGCGATGTGATGGCGGTGCTGCCGACGGGCGGCGGCAAGAGCTTCTGCTATCAGATCCCTGCGATCCTGCGCCCAGGCGTCGGCCTTGTCGTCTCGCCCTTGATTGCGCTCATGCAAGATCAAGTGGCGGCGTTGCGCGCAGCGGGCGTGGCGGCGGCGCGGCTCGATTCCACGCTTGATCGCGACGCGCGGCGCGCCTGCCTGGATGACGCGCGCGCAGGCAAGCTCGATCTACTGTACGTGTCGCCAGAAGGCCTGTTCGCACGGGGCTTCATGGAATTCTTGAGCAATGCCCGATCGCGCTGCTGGCGATCGACGAAGCGCACTGCGTCAGCCAATGGGGTCACGACTTCCGCCCCGATTATCGCGCGCTGGGGCGCCTCGCGGACGTTTTCCCCAATGCGCCACGCATGGCGGTCACCGCGACCGCCGATCTCAAAACACAAGCCGACATCCGCACCCAGCTGCGGCTCGAACACGCCAAGAGCTTCATCGATTCCTTCGACCGCCCGAACCTCGTGCTCTCAGCGGAGCGCAAATCGACGAAGCCACAAGACCGCATCTACGATCTCGTGCGCGCACGGCGCGGCAAGTCCGGCATCATCTACGCGGCAACGCGCGATAACGTCGATAAGACAGCGGCCGCGCTGCAAGCTCTGAAGGTGCCGGCGCTGGCCTACCACGCCGGCCTCGACGCCGGCCTACGCGCCGAGCGGCAGCACAAATTCCAAGAAGAAGACGACGTGGTGATGGTCGCCACCATCGCGTTCGGCATGGGCGTCGATAAGCCGGACGTGCGCTACGTGATCCACGCGGACTCACCCAAGAGCATCGAAGCGTATTGGCAAGAAGTCGGCCGCGGCGGGCGCGATGGCGAGACGGCTGAGGGATTTTGCATCTATTCCGCGTCTGATTTGCGCCGCTCCGTGATGTTCGCCAACCAATCGAGCGCGACCGAGCAAGTCAAGGCCGTACAGATCAAGAAGGCGCGCCAGCTCTTTGCGTACCTCGACGGCCTCACCTGTCGCCGCGCGGGCGTGCGGCGCTATTTCGGCGAGGAAGGTGTCGAGCCTTGCGGCGTCTGCGATATTTGCACTGATCCACCCGTCTCGATCGATGCGACCGAACTTGCCGCGAAGGCGATCTCGGCGGTGATGCGCATGGATCAACGCGTCGGACGTGGGCGGGTCGTGAACCATTTGCTGGGTCGCACTGGCGACGGGCTCGATGAGCAATATGCCACGCGCACAACCTTCGGCATCGGCGCTGATCAGCCCGAGCCGATCTGGCGCAACGTGATCGAGCATTTGCTGTTTGAAGGCGTGCTCAGTGAAGGCGACGATCAGCGCCCGACGCTCTCTATCGGCGACGACGAAGCGGTGCGCGCGATCTTTCGCAAGGAGCGCGCTATTCGCATGCGCGAAGCCGCCAAGAATACACCGCGCAGCAAAGAAGATCGGCGCGCCTCGCGCGACGCCAAGGGCGCGGTGAAAGCGGGCTTCAGCGGCGCGGATGGAAAACTCTTCGAGGCTCTCCGCTCATGGCGGCGTGATGCTGCGCAAACACAAGGGGTTCCGCCCTACGTTGTCCTGCACGATGCAACATTAGCCGCGATTGTGAGCGCGAAGCCTTGCGATCTCGTTGATCTCGGCAAAGTTCCGGGCATCGGCGAGGCCAAGCTCAAAAGTATGGCGCCGAGGTTCTCGCCGTTGTGATCGCAGGCTGCTGAGCAAAGCGTAAGTTGACCCATGGCCCTCCCGCTCCAGATTGGAGCCAGGAGGCAACATGGCAGATCAAAACACAGCCAAACTTCGCGAACGCGCGCAACGCGAAATCGCAATCGCTCAGGCCACGGGCTCCAAAGCGCATGCCAGCCCGGATTTCCGACAGATCTTTATCGAGCGTCGCGACGGCACGCGCGAGACGGTGCGGCTCGCGCCGCGCCCGCACTAAGCGCGTCAGGCGTCCTCTTGCTCTAGGCGGCGCGCTGCGGCTACGCCGTGTCGCGCAAGCTCGACCGCCTGCTCCACCCATTCTTCCTGCACGATGCGGCCACGCAAACGGAAATAGCGGTCGACCCAGGCGACATGCTCGGGGCCCCAGGCCGCGATCTGATCAAAGTGGAAGATTCCGATCGCGTTGAACGTGCTCTGCTGCAGCGCGCTCATGCTGTCGATGAGTGTGAAATCGTCGGGCGCGCCATTGCGCGCGGCGGTGAGTACAGGCGGCTTGCGCGCCGCGGTGCTGGGCGGCGGCGCTGTGGCCTCTTCCTCGGCTTCGGCGACGATCGGCGCCGCAGCAGTTTGAACAAGCACTTGCGGCGGACGCGCTTCCAGATGACGTAGACGCGCCTCGAGATAGCGCGCCCGCCATTTCCAGCGATCCGGATCGGGGCCAGCTTCAAGCACGGGCAGCGGCTCTGGTTCGGGCTCGGCGAGCGGCACAGGCATCACCGCGAGTTCGCAGGCGCGGGCTGCATCCGCCTGCAAATACGCGACACGGCGCTCGAGATAGAGCAAACGCCAGCGCAACAAGATATCCACGTCGGCGTTCGCTGCGAACGGCGCGGCCTCTTCCAACGTCGACCGTTCAACGCTCTCTGGAGCAGCAGCGGGCGCTGTCAGCGTGCGCAGCCGCTGCTCAAGATAGTCCGCCCGCGCCTCAGCGTCGCGCGCACGCCATTCCGCGAGCGGCGGTTCTTCCACAACGGCCAAGTCCGCCGCCGGCTGGATCGCCGGTGCGGCCGGCTCTTCGGCGGCGCGGCCTTCGAGATATTTCACACGTTGTTCGAAATAGCGCAGACGCCATGATTGAAGCGCCAGCGTCTCCTCATCGATCAGAGGCTCGACTGGCTCGGCGATCACCTCGACCTCGCGCGAACGCTCCTCTTCGTGCGTCGCCACCAGCGCACGCAGGCGCTGCATCTCTGCGCTGTCTTCACGTTGATCACTGAGGCCACGCTGCATTTGCGCGAGTTGGGCTGCGTGTTCGTCCGCGCGACTACGTGCGTCGCCGAGAAGGCTTTCGAGTTCTACGATCTGGCTGTTGCGCACTTCGAGTTGGCGACGCAGCGCATCGAGTTCAACGCTCGCGCCGATGTCATCGCTGGACGTCGCATCACCTGCCGCCAACCGCGACAGATCACGCACCAGCGCCTCGCGATCGCGTCGCAATTTGGCGTCGATCGGAGCTGCGCGTTGGGCAGCGTAGGACCACCCCGCAATTGCGGCGAAGGCGGCCGTCAAAAACAGCCAGAGCGCCAATTGTCCGATGAGGTAGATCATCGCGTCACCCGCTCACGTAGAATTCAATGCGACGGTTAGAGGCTTGGCCCGCCGGCGTTGCGTTGCTGGCGCGCGGGCGATCGGGTCCGTAACCGCGCGCGGTCAAGCGCGAGCGCGCCACGCCTTGGCCTGCGAGATAATTCGCGACGGCGTCCGACCGTGTCTGCGACAAGCTCATATTGAGATCGCGAGCGCCAGTATTGTCAGTGTGGCCGGCGACTTCGATCGAGAACCGATCGCAACGCAGCGCCACCGACGCCAGCGAATCCAGCACTTGACGGCTCGATGGATCAATCGCGGATGAACCCGGCGCGAAATTGACCACATTGCGTTCCATCAAACGGTCGAACGCGCGCTCGCAGGTTTCGGCGTCGCCATTTGAAAGATTGAGCCCTTGGAGTTCAGGATGGTCGACGTCCAGGCCGTCGATCGTCACAGCCAAGCGCGAACGGAACGGCGCGGGCGGTTCGTCGAACGCGGCGCGCAGCGCATCCACCGCGGTCTGCCCGCCATCACCAATCACGACGAGCTGATTATCGACAATGCGCGCTTCGCCCGTGTTCATATCGGCCAACAAGCGGATCGCATCGCGGGCCACGGAGGTGAACGCTGGTGAAGGCGCGCCGCCGGCGACGTGCATTTCGTCGACGGTTTCCGCGGTCGGAAATTCTTGCGCCGCCGCCGTCAGCAAATCGGCGCGAGCGTTTTCGCTGGGCGTCGCGCCAGAAAGCACGACGCGAGACCCATCCCGACGGACGCTCCACGCATATGGACGTTCGAATGTACCGAGCGCGACGTCGGATGTATCGACGCTCGTGACGCCGCCGCTCCAGGCGCCGCCATGACCGGCCGACGTCAGCGCTGCGCGCGCGGCGTTCGCGATATCGGCTTCATCTTCGACGATGCCGCTCAACACGGCCTGCTGGCCATCCATGCGCACGATGAGCCCAGGATAGCCCGCGGCGAGCAGCGCTGTTTCAACGCGCTCTTCCAGCACCCCCGGCATACGCCACACAGCGCCGGCATGCGGCGAGAGCATGCCGAGCAAGGCGGCCAGCGCCGCGCCCGCGACGCCCACCCACAGCAGCGGGCGCTCCTTGTTCGGCTTGTCCGGGTCGAAATTCGTCATCGCGCGCGCCGCACCTGAGCTTCACTTAGCGCACTGCGCAGCTGATCGATCTCGCGCTGCTCGGCGCGGCGGCGTTGCCCGGCCAAAAACGCAAACAGGCGCCAGCCCAGCGCGAAGCCAATGAGGGCCACTGCCGCGAACAAGATCACCTGAGACAAGAGCAGACCGATCATATTTCCCGCGCCGCGCGCACCTGCGCGCACTTAACGCCCTTCTAATGCCTGGCGATCTAGGCGAAAACCTGAAACACCCCGGCGGGCGAACGCCCGAAAGAGACCTATGGCGCATCAGATCACCAGCGCGTCCAATCCGTTAATCAAGACGCTCAAAACCCTGCACATGAAGAAGGGACGCGTCGAAACCGGCCTGTTCCTTGCCGAGGGCGCAAGGTCGGCGGTCGAGGCGGCGGAACTGGGCGTTTGGCCCGACACCCTGGTGTACGCGCCAGCGGCGATGGAGCGCCCGCAGGTGCGCGCGCTGCTTGCCGAAGCTGAGCAGCGGCGCGTGCGGGTGATCGAGACCAACGAGAGCATTCTTGGCCAGATCAGCAAGCGCGACAATCCACAGACGGTGATCGGCGCCTACAAGCAGAATTTGACGTCGCTGGACTCGCTGGAGGGCGAGACGATCGTGGCGCTCGAAGGCATCCGCGATCCAGGCAATCTGGGCACAATCCTGCGCACGGCAGATTCTACCGGCGCTGGCGGCGTCGTGCTGCTTGGCGAAACCTGCGATCCGTTTTCCGTCGAAACGGTGCGTGCGAGCATGGGCTCGCTGTTTGCGATGCCGCTGGCGCGGGCGTCGTTCGAGGAATTGATGCGCTACAAAAACGTGCGGGGCGCTGAGATGTCGGGCTTGTCGCTGAAGGGGGCGATGGCCGACGCCAACACCCCGGCGCCGAAGCGCGCGATTGTTTTGATGGGCAATGAACAATCGGGTTTGCCCGAGCATATGGAAGCGGCGTGCGACGTGCTGGTGAAGCTGCCGATGCGCGGGCGGGCGGATAGTTTAAACTTGGCGATCGCGACGGGCGTGATGCTCTATGATTTATGGCGGAGACGCGGATATGACGGCGCGCGCGCCTAAGATTTTGGTTGCTGACGATTGGCAAGATTACCGCGTGCTGGATTCCGGCAATGGCGGCAAACTTGAACAAGTCGGCCCCTATCGCTTCGTCCGGCCCGAGCCGCAAGCGTTGTGGGCGCCCGCGCTGGCGGCTGCCGAATGGGATGCGGCCGATGCGATCTTCTCTTCGTCGTCTTCTGACGATGACGAAGCCGGACGCTGGCGCTTCAATCGTGAGCTGCCGCAGAATTGGATCTTGCGTTGGGACGATCTTGCTTTCGTCTCGCGACCGACGCCGTTTCGACATTTGGCGTTCTTCCCCGAGCACTCTGTGCATTGGCGCTATGCGCGCGAGTGCTTGAAGGCGCATCGCGGGCCGCAGCCAGAGGTGCTGAACCTGTTCGGCTATACCGGCCTCGCCTCGCTGGCTTGCGCCAAGGCTGGCGCGAAGGTGACGCACGTGGACGCGTCGAAGAAGGCGATTGGCTTCGCGCGTGAAAACCAGACAGCGGCGGGTTTGGCCGATGCGCCAATCCGATGGATTTGCGATGATGCGTTGGGCTTTGTAAAGCGCGAGATCAGGCGTGGACGACGTTATGACGGCGTGATCCTCGATCCGCCGAAATTCGGACGCGGGCCGGATGGCGAGACGTGGCGGCTGGAAGAGAATTTGCCTGAACTGCTCGACGCTTGCCAGACTTTGCTACGCACCGATCCGAACGATCGTGCGAGCGCCAAGGGCTTCATGATCGCGACCGTGTACGCCGTACGGCTGTCGTATCTGGCGCTGGCGCAGACAGCGCAGCAAATGTTTGTCGGCGGCGAATGGCAAAGCGGCGAAATGGCGTTGCCGCACGCGGGTCGCGATTTGCTGCTGCCGACGGCGATCTTCGCGCGCTGGAGGGGTTAGCGCCCATCTCCGCTGAGGAGATTCGGCTCGCATTTCGTGATGGGCTGAAATGCCTTTCGTGCCCGCATACCGAGATCGGCTACTCTGATTATGCAATCGACTGGAGCGAAGCTTGGCTGCATGGGCGACGAGACGCCATGCGCGACCTTGGCAAGGAGGAACCGGACGGCCCCGTGAAGCTCAAGTGCGAACTCTGCGAGAAATTCGCGCTTACAAATGCGTTCCTTTCGCCACCAAAGAAGGCTTAGTGAAAATTCCGCCCCTTCGGCATCACCGTCGCGGCGGGGCTTACGTCTAAACTGATGCGCACGTTGCGTGGATGACGCTGGCGCGGATCGTCGCCTGTGCCACGGCGAGGTTCGTCAGTCGGTCCGCGTGGATCGATGTTGGCGCCTGCGCTGGAGAGCGCGGCCAGCATCGGCGTGTAATCATAGATGCGCTCGGCGATGACGTGGATCACACCGCTTTCGCTCTGTACCGGCCCATCCACCGCAACGAGCCGTCCCGCAAGCACTTGGCGGCGAAATTCCTCGAACACTTTGGGCCAAACGACGATATTGGCGACGCCCGTTTCGTCCTCGAGCGTCATGAAGATCACGCCCGACGCGGTGCCGGGGCGCTGGCGTACAAGCACAAGCCCGGCGACGCGCGTGCGCTGGCCGTTCGGCATTTGCCGCAACGTCTCGGCTTTGATCGCTCGTCTATCGGTGAGGTCGTCGCGAATGAGCGCGACCGGGTGCGTCTTCAACGAAAGCCCGAGCGTGCGATAATCTTCCACCACGTGCTCACCGAGCGGCATAGGCGGCAAATCGAAATCCGGTTCGCGCGTCGGATCGTGTGCTTGCGCGAATAGCGGCAAATCCTCCTGCCCACCGACGCGATTGAGCCCCCGCGCCGCCCACAAAGCTTCGCGGCGATCGAGACCGAGCGAGCGGAACGCGTCGATATCGGCAAGACGTTCGATGGTGGAAATGGAGAGCCCACTGCGCAACCACACATCGCGAACGGAATCGTAGCCGCCCCCACGATTGGCGACGAGGACGCGCACCTCCTCTTCGCTAAGACCTTTCGCCTGGCGGAACCCCATCCGCATCGCGTGCGTGCTGCGGACATCGCCCGCCATGTCGTTGTGATTTCGATGCACGCGCTTGGCGGCTTCGGGGCCGGGCTCAAGCGTGTTATCCCAATCGGAATGATTGATGTCGATCGGGCGCATCTCGACACCGTGATCGGCCGCATCACGAATGATCTGCGCCGGCGCGTAAAATCCCATGGGCTGCGCGTTGAGCAACGCAGCAGCGAACACGTCCGGATAATAGCATTTCAGCCAAGACGAAACATAAACGAGGATCGCGAAGCTTGCGGCATGGCTCTCGGGAAAGCCGTATTCACCAAAACCTTCGATCTGAGAGAAGGATGCTTCGGCAAAAGCGCGTTCATAGCCGTTGGCGATCATGCCATGGATGAATTTGTCCTTGAGCGAACCGATCGTGCCCACCCGCTTGAATGTCGCCATCGCGCGACGGAGCTTATCGGCTTCGGGCGGCGTGAACCCGGCGCCAACAATGGCGATCTGCATCGCTTGCTCTTGAAACAGAGGCACACCGAGCGTGCGTTTCAGCACCTCTCTGAGCGCTTCTGACGGATATGTGACGTTCTCCAGGCCCTGTCGACGCTTCAAATACGGATGCACCATGCCGCCCTGGATCGGCCCGGGGCGAACGATCGCCACTTCGATCACAAGGTCGTAGAATTCCTTGGGCTTCAGCCGCGGCAACATCGACATTTGCGCTCGACTTTCGACTTGAAACACGCCGATGGAATCGGCGCGATGCAGCATTTCATAAACGCGTGGATCATCCGTGGGCGATGTGAGCGTGGCGTAGGGCTCGCCCGGATAATGCTTCTCGCAAAGGTCGAACGCTTTTTTCAGACACGTCAGCATACCCAGGCCGAGCACGTCGACCTTGAGGATGCCGAGGTCTTCCAGATCATCCTTGTTCCACTCCACGACGGTGCGATCTTCCATCGCTGCATTCTGGATCGGCACAACGTCGTGCAGCTTCTCGCGCGTGATGACGAAGCCGCCGACATGCTGCGAGAGGTGACGCGGGAAGCCCTGCAACTCGTTCGAGAGCGCCATGCATTGCATGAGACGCTGATCGCTAATGTCGAACCCACTCTCGCGCAGGTCCTTTTCATCCACGCCACGCGACCACCAATGCAGCATCTTAGAGAGCGATGTGACGGCATCCTCTGAATAGCCGAACACCTTGGCCACTTCACGCACGGCGCTGCGGCCCCGATAGCAGATCAAAGTCGCAGCAAGGCCGGCACGGTCGCGTCCGTACTTCTTATAGATGTATTGGATCACCTCTTCGCGCCGCTCGTGCTCGAAATCTACATCGATATCCGGTGGCTCATTGCGCTCTTCGGACACAAAGCGATCAAACAGCAACGTGCTTTTCGCCGGATCGACGGAGGTAATGCCGAGACAAAAGCAAATCGTAGAATTCGCGGCCGATCCTCGCCCCTGGCACAGGATCGGCACTTTGGGATTGCCGTCCTTGTCGAAACCCGAGCGCGCGAATTTCACGATATCGGCGACGGTCAGAAAGTATGGCGCGTAATGAATGCGGCCAACGATCCCTAACTCGCGCACGAGCGATGCACGCACCGATTCGGGAATGCCTTCGGGATAGCGTGTTTGGGCGCCAGCCCAAGAAAGCGCCTCCAACGCTTGCTGCGGATCGGAGAATCCGTCGGCGGTTTCTTCTGGGTATTCGTAGCGCAACTGATCCATCGAAAAATGGACGCCTTCCAGAAAACGCACACTTTCCGCCACCGCCTCCGGTGCGTCCTTATAGAGACGCGCGATCTCCTCTGGGGGCTTTAGGTGGCGCTCGGCGTTCTTCGCCAACACCGCGCCGGCTTCAGTGAGCTTCTTCTTCTCGCGAATGCAGGTCACGACATCGAGCAACGGACGACGATTGGAATGATGCATCAGCGGCTCGGTGGTCGCCAGCAAACGCGCACCAGTATCGGCAGCGAGCGCTTTGAGTTGGCGGATACGGCGACGATCTTCGCCGTTGTATAGGAACGGCGCCGCGAGCCAGACCTCGCCCGAGGCATGCTTAATTTGCGTGAGGCATTGCGCAAGCGCATCAGGGGCGTCGCCCAGATCGAATGCAGGTATGAGGATCGTCCGCAGGCCTTCGGCGTGTGCGATATAATCGGCGATATCGAGCCAACACTCCCCTTCGGCGCGCGACGATTTCCGAGCGTGAGCAAACGCGTCAGGTTAGAGTATGCCGCGCGATCTTTCGGATAAGCGATGAGGTCCGGCGTTCCATCGCGAAAGACGAGTCGCGTGCCGACGATAAGGCGAATATCGCCCTTTCCCTCCTCGCGCAGTGCTTTCGCCTTCACATGCGCGCGCACGACGCCGGCCAACGTATTGCGATCAGCGACACCAATGCCGGCGAGCCCAAGCGCGCACGCCTGCTCCACCATTTCTTCCGGGTGCGAGCCAGAGCGGAGGAATGAAAAATTCGTGGTGACGCAAAGTTCAGCGAAGCTCATGCGAAGAGCCCATGCACGAACCAGCGCGGCGTCTCGTCTTCGCCATAGAGCCCTTCACGGTAGAGCCAATAACGGCGGCCTTCGTGGTCTTCGATGCGATAATAATCGCGCGTCGCGGCGCTCTCCGTCCAATCGCCGCTGATGCGCTCCGGGCCTTCCGCCCGCACCACTTCACGCAACACACGCCGCCAGCGGAAGCGGATCGGCGGGCCGTCAGGCACGGTGGCGAGCGCTTCGATGGGCTGCGCCGGTGAGAACAAGCGGATCGGGCGACGCTGCACGCCATCTGCCGGCGGCTCCAGTGTTTGGGTGTCCCTTGTTTCACTCAACGCCGAACGCCAACCGCTCGCACGCTCTGGCGCATGCAATTCATGCATTTGGGGGCGCAGCACGCGCTTGGCGCCCAAGCGAACGCTCAGAATATCCGCGACGCCGCTGATCTGCTCGGACGTGGCGCGGCCTTCTTCGCTGACGACCAGTTCGCACGCGGTTTCAGCGATCGGGGCCAAATGCACGACATCCAGTCGCGCCGCCTCAATCCCGAATTCCGCATCAATATTTTCGGCGACGACATTCAGCTTTTCACGGAAGAGCCTGATCAGCGCTTTCACCTCGCGTTCTGGTCGCGACACGCCGACGGATATCACCCGATCGCGGCCATCGACGCCGAACAACACCAATTCCACGCGCCGCGCGCCGGCGCCGCGGATTTCGAGTTTCGCGATCACATCGGTGCAGAGATCCTGCATGACGTGCATGATCGCGTCCGTGGTGAAGATCGGCTCCAGAAAACGGCGCAGCGCGAACACAGGCGGCGGCGGGCGGCGTGGCGTGAGCGCTTCGCGCGCGCGGCCATAGGCTTGATCGAGCCGCAGCATGGCGCGTTCGCCGGCGCGCGCAGTGAACGCGCCACGCGGCGCGCCTTTCAATTGGCCGATTGTATTCATACCCAGACGACGCAGCAACGCGGCGGCCTGCGGATCAAGGCGCAACGCTTCCACGGGAAAAGCGGCGAGCGCTTCCAGATCATCGCGAGGTTTGCGGGCATAGCGCGCGAACGCCCACGCCGCGCCTGGCGTAGGCGCTACGGCGGCGCGCGCGCTAAAGCCTTGCGCGTAGAGCCGCGCAACGATCGCATCGCGCAGCGCCTCTTCGCCACTGAACAGATGCGCGCAGCCGGTGATGTTGAGAAAAAGCCCCTCAGGCGGATCGACCACCACGACCGGCGTAAACCGCTCGCACCAACCCGCGATCGCATCCAACGCGCGGGCGTCTTCTTCTGGCTCGGCTTCGACAGCTTCCAGTTTCGGCTGGATCGCGCGTGCATCGGCAAGCGACATCGCCAAGCGCAAGCCAAGCTCGCTCGCGCGCTTATCGACACCCGTCAGCTGATAAGCGTTGGCTTGCTTGGCATAGATCGCGAGCGGACGATCATCGCCCGGCGCGCGCCCGGACCGCTTCAAACGATCCGTCGCGAGACGCGGCAGATAGATCGCCAACCAGCGCGCGTTCTGTGAGGGCGCGGGCATGGGCGTTCCAATCGAGGATAAAGGTTTGACCAACAGGGCCGGCGCGGTTGCGCGTGAGTTCGGCGCGGAAGGCAGGCGGACCAAGTTCACGCTCAACGCCGTCGCTGGGCGCGGGCGCAATACGCCAGCGCGTCCACGCCGCGCTTGGCCCGCCTTCAGGCTGGAGCAACAGACAGTGCGCGCGATTGCGTTCGGCGAACAATAAGAGCCGGCGACTGGCTTTGAGGTCGAGCGCTTTGCCGCGTGCGCCGAGCGCGCAGATGACGACAGCGCCGGGCGCGGCGAGCCCCTGCTCGGCCGCCCACAAGGTCTCTTCCCGCTTCTTGGCGCGGATCACGATCAGCCGGCTGAGGTCGAGCCCGTATTGAGCAAGCCCCACCGGGTAAGGCGCGCCCTCCTCGGCAAAGGCGGCCTCCTCGCCAGCCCAAAAGATCACAGGCGGGTTCCAGCTGGCTGTGAGCGCCAAGGCAAAGCCCATTGCGGCAGCTTCGGCGCCGGGGCTGGCCGGGCCAATCTCATGCAAAGCCGCCTTGGACATGCGCCCAGCTTGGGCGGCAAAATCCTTTGCTTCCCCGTTTACGGGGGAGCTGTCGCGCAGCGACTGAGGGGGAAAGCGCCCCCTTTAAGCGGACTTGCCCCCTCCGGCTCACTTCGTTTGCCACCTCCCCCGTAAACGGGGAGGAATATGCTGGACGCGGACTCATGTTCTCTATATGTTCTAACTCTTCGAGTCGCTCTCGGCAAGGGTCGCTATGTACGCCTACGCGCTGTTCGACACTTCGATTGGCCGCTGCGGCCTCGCCTGGGGCCCGCGCGGGATCGTTGGAGTGCAATTGCCCGAACGCAGCGAGGGCACAACGCGCACGCGCCTGATGCGCCACTGCCCCAACGCCGATGAGATCGAGCCACCGAAACAGATTGCCCGCGCGATCGAAGAGATCGTCGCCTTGCTGCGCGGCGAGAAGAAGGGGCTGCGCACGCTACAGCTCGATATGAGCCGCGTGCCGGCGTTCAATGCACGCGTCTATGAAACCGCACGCGCCATCGCACCTGGTAAAACACGCACCTATGGCGAGATCGCCCGGGCGATCGGCGATCCGAGTGCGGCGCGCGCTGTCGGTCAAGCGCTTGGGCGCAATCCATTCGCGATCGTGGTGCCCTGCCATCGCGTCGTCGGCGCGAACGATCGCCTCGTCGGCTTCTCCGCTAGCGGCGGCATCGCCACCAAGCTCAAGTTACTAGAGATCGAAGGCTGGCGCGCTGAAGAACAATTGCTGTTTGAGGAATTGGCCTAACGCAGCCCTTCGATCGGCCCAGCCTTGAAACCGAGCTTCTCGTCATTGCATCATCATGCAATGACGAATGCCCGCCATATTCCTGGTCAGCCAACATCTGCCATGGCTTGCGCAAGGGCCCTGCCAGCGCGAGCGGCGCGTCGAAGCGGACACTTTAACGCCCGCTCGGCAGATCGCTTGAACGCGACGCCTTTATCGACGCGCACGTCTTGCGGCAGACCGAGTACGCGTTCGGCGATGATGTTCTTCAAAATCTCATCGGTGCCGCCGGCAATGCGTAGGCCAGGCGCCCACATATAGCCTTGGTGAAACGCGGCCTCCATCGGCGCGAGTTCGCCGTCATTGATGATACCGTAATGATCCATCGACTCGATCGCTGTGTTGCAGATGTCCATCAAATGGTTGGCGTTGATCACCTTGCCGATCGAGCTTTCCGGACCCGGCGTTTGGCCGCGCGAAAGCGCGGTCATAGTGCGGAATTTCGAGAGCTTGTAGCCCTCCGCCTTCACGATCCAATCGGCGAGCTTTTGGCGGAAGGCTTCATCTTGCGCGAGCGTGCCTTGGCCGCTCGGCCCCGGCATATTGCGCGCGAGCTCGAATATTTCAGCGTAGTCCGGCCCGGTTGAGCCGCCGACCGCGAGGCGCTCGTTCATCAACGTGACGAGCGCGACGTTCCAGCCCATACCCGGTTCGCCAAGACGGGCTTTGTCCGACACGCGAACGTCGGTGAAATACACTTCGTTGAATTCACGCCCACCGGAAGCTTGGTGGATGGGGCGCACGTCCACGCCCGGCGCCTTCATATCGACGATGAACATGGTGAGGCCTTTGTGCTTTTCCACGTCCGGGTTCGTGCGCACAAGCACAATGCCGAAATCGGAAAACTGCGCACCGGTAGTCCACACCTTCTGCCCGTTGATCACCCAATCGTCGCCATCACGCACGGCTTTGGTTTTCGACGCCGCAACGTCGGAGCCTGCGCCAGGCTCCGAGAAGAGTTGGCACCAAATTTCATCGCCACGCAGCGCCTTGGCCACATAACGCTCCTTCGTCGCGTCATCGGAGAACGCGATCACGGTCGGCACGCACATGCCCAGACCAATCGCGAACGGTTGCGACGGCGCGTCGAACTTGCCTTCTTCCTGATTGAAGATGACGGCGTAGATCGGCGGCAACGCTCGTCCGCCCTGCTCCTTGGCCCAGGTGATGCCGGCGAAGCCGGCTTCGGCCTTCTTCTTCTGGTATGCCTTCGCGGCTTTCACGTATTCGTCGGTCGAGAGCCTGCGCGAGAGGCGCTCTTTGTCGGAGCCCTTCGGCGAGCAATTGGCGGCAAGAAACGCGCGCGCATCGGCGCGAAACTTCGCTTCTTCGGGCGTATCGTTGAAATCCATTGTCCTACTCCCTTAGGCCGCGTTGCGTTGTTCGAGACGCTTCACGAGTTTTCTTTCCACGCCGCAGGCCCGCCGGCTTGCAACGCAAGCAGCTTGGCGCGGCGATAGAAGAGGTGGCAGTCGACTTCCCAGGTAAAGCCCATGCCGCCATGCGTTTGGATGTTTTCCTTGGCGCAGAGATAATAGGCGTCACTCGCAGCAGCGCGTGAGGCGGCCGCAGCAAACGGCAGCTCCGCCGCTTCGGTCGAAAGCGCCCAGGCGCCGTAATAGGCATTGGAGCGCGCGACTTCGATCGCGACATACATATCCGCGAGCTTGTGCTTGATCGCCTGGAATGAACCGATCTGACGCGAGAAGGCGTAACGGTTCTTCGCGTAGTCCACGGACATCTCAAGGCACGCTTGCGAGCCGCCGACTTGCTCGAACGCCAGCAACACTGCAGCGCGATCGAGCACCGCTTCTGAAAGCTCCCAGCCTTGGCCAGCAGCGCCCAGACGCTCGGCCTTCGCGTTCTTGAACGCAAGCTTGGCATGACCGCGCGTGGGATCGAGAGTCTTCAGCGTCTCACGTGTGACGCCTGCTTGGTTGAGATCAACGAGCACCAGCGAAACGCCCGCGCCCTCTTTCGCGACAACAACCGCCCAACCGGCGACGTCGCCATCGGTGACAGGAATTTTCACGCCGTTCAGCGTCGCGCCGTCGAATTTAGCCTGGATGCTTGCGGGCGTCGGCGCGCCGGGCGCTTCGGAAAGCGCAAAGCATCCGATCGTCTCGCCGCTCGCCACCTTCGGCAGATGCGCCGCCTTCTGCGCATCGCTGCCGGCCAGCATCAACGCCTCTGCGAAAAAATACACACTGGATGAAAACGGGATCGGCGCGACGGCGCGGCCAAGCTCTTCGGCCAGCACGCACAATTCAAGGCGACCTAACCCAAGCCCGCCGTGTTCTTCCGGGATCGCGGCGCCTAACCAACCCATCTCGGCGACGGCTTTCCACAAACTCTGGTCATACGAGATCGCCGCATCGTTCAAAACGCCGCGCGTGACCTTGGCGCCCGCCTTGTCGGTGAGGAATTTGCGCGCCTCGTCTTTCAGGCTCTTTTGGTCGTCGGAAAAGTCAAAATTCACTTCGGGTCCTCCCGCGGACGCTACGTCTTGGTTGGCGCCACCTTAACGCGCCCGTCAGGTCCGACGAAAGAGTGTCTTGGCGTCAATCCCTGTTCACGAAGGCTAAAGCGCGTTGCGCTAGTATTGGCCAAAATTACGGGGTGAGTAACCAATGGCGAAGGCGGTCTTTCACAAGGGCCAACGCGTGTTCGTACGTCCGGTAGGCACCTGGGCGGCGATCGAGCGCGTCAATCCTCAATGGGTCAAGGGCGTCGAGGAACCTCTGCGGGTGACCTACGAGGTCGGCCTTGGCCGCGAATTCCAGGCGCACGAATTGGCCGCCGAAGAGCGCGAGACGTCCAAGCCGGATTTGATCGCAACGGAAAACTGGCGCGTACTGCGCGCCGTGAACCGCCTCTCGGCTGACGCCCGCGATCCGCGCCATCCGGAGCCCGGCACATTCCCGGTCGTTGTGACGGATGAGAAAGATTGGGGCGGCTGGCGCGTGCCGATGGCGGAGTATGACCGCGACCCGGCCCGCGTCGAGCACCAAGCGCGCGTGATCGCCAATGCGCAGCGTCTGATGCGCGTTGCCCGTGAGCTGACCGAATTCGCGACCGACCACCCGCACGAGACACCGTCTCACTTGCAGGACCTCGCGACCCAAGCTGAAATGGTGCTCGCGGCGATCTACAAGGACAACTCCACGCCGCGCGCATCGGCTGTGCTTGCGGCTGAATAAGCGACATTGATTTTCGCTGTCGCGCGGCTCATGTCAGGTCTTCCGTTAGGAGACCTCCCCGATGCGCGACGCCGAAGCCGTTACGATCCGTCTGTCCGAATACGCGCCGCCTGCGTATCAGATCGACGAGATCGCGCTGGTGTTTTCGCTAGAACCTGAAGCAACTTTGGTGGCCGCACGCAGTCACGTGCGACGCTCAGGCGCCGCGCCCGCGACGTTGGTGCTGAATGGCGAGCGGCTGGAGCTGCAGAGCATCGCCATCGACGGCGCACCGCTCACCACAGACCAGTATCGCGAAGAGCCCGGCAAGCTCATCATTCTTGATCCGCCGCCGGAGTTTCGGCTCGACATCGTCACGCGCATCAATCCGGCCGGCAATACGCACCTGGAGGGGCTTTATATGTCCGGCGGCCGTTTCTGCACGCAGTGTGAGGCGGAAGGCTTTCGCGCCATTACCTACGCGCTCGATCGTCCGGACGTACTCGCACGCTATGCGGTGCGCATTGAGGCCGACAAAGCCACGTACCCGACTCTGCTCGCCAACGGCAATTTGACCGAGAGCGGCGATTTCGATGGCGACCGACACTTTGCCGTATGGGTCGATCCACACCCGAAGCCATCATACCTGTTCGCGCTCTGCGCCGGAAAATACGAGTCGATCCACGACAGCTTCACCACCATGAGCGGACGCGACGTTGCGCTCGGCATCTATGTCGATCCCGGCGATTCAGAACGCGCGCGTTACGCGATGGACGCGCTGAAGCGCTCGATGAAATGGGACGAAGAGGTTTTCCAGCGTGAATACGATCTTGACGTGTTCAACATCGTCGCCGTGCGCGACTTCAATTTCGGCGCGATGGAAAACAAGGGTCTCAACGTCTTCAATTCTTCGCTGATACTGGCCGACGCCGAGACCGCGACCGATGCGGACTTTGAAGCGATCGAAGCCGTCGTCGGCCACGAATACTTTCATAACTGGACCGGCAATCGCATCACCTGCCGCGATTGGTTCCAGCTCTGCTTGAAGGAAGGCCTCACCGTCTATCGCGAGCAGGAATTTAGCGCCGACCAGCGCTCGCGCCCCACGCAGCGCATCAAGGATGTGAAGCGCTTGCGCGGCCGCCAATTCGGCGAAGACGCGGGCCCCCTCGCGCACCCGGTGCGCCCGTCGAGCTACCAAAAGATCGACAATTTCTACACAGCAACCGTCTACGAGAAAGGCGGCGAACTCATCCGCATGCTCAAGCGCGTGATCGGCGCAGACGCATTCGACCGCGGCATGCAAATCTATTTCGAGCGACGCGACGGCACCGCCTCCACGGTCGAAGACTTCATCGCCTGCTTTGAAGAAGCCTCGGGCAAGAGCCTCAAGCACTTCATGGGCTGGTACGAGCAGGCCGGCACGCCAGCGCTCAAGGTACGCGGCGCTTATGACGCCGCCGCGCGCACCTACACGTTGAAGCTTACCCAGCGCACCGCGCCGACACCGGGGCAACCGACAAAGCAAGCGTTGCCGATCCCGCTGCAGATCGGCTTCATCGCCAAGGATGGCGCGATCATCGCGTCCAAGCTCGAAGGCGACTCGATCTCGCGCGTGGAACACAAGCTCGTCATCAATGGTGAAGAGACAACGCTCAACTTCTCAGACGTACTCGAGGCGCCGATCCCCGCGGTGCTGCGCGGCTTTTCCGCGCCTGTCACGGTCGACGACGAACTCACGATCGACCAGCGCTTGGCGCAAATGGCGCACGATCCCGATCCCTTCACACGCTGGGAAGCCGGGCAAGCAATTGCGCGCGCCATAATGCTGGGCGAGGCGTCCAACGCTGCGCTCGCGCTCGCCACAGCGCTCGGTCGCGAATTGGATCGCGCGCAGGAAGACCCCGCCTTCGCTGCGCTGGCTCTACGCTTGCCTGATTTGAACGAGCTGTTGCTGACGGCGTCAAAACCCGATCCCGAAGCGCTGTACGCCGCGCGCGAAGCATTGCGCCGTACGGTCGCCACCACGCTGCGCGACAAGCTCACGCCGCTCGCCACCGCGCCAAGCGAGACACCGTTCTCACCAGGCGCCGAGGCCGCCGGTCGGCGCTCGCTCAAGGCCGCCGCGCTCGACATGCTCTGCGCGCTCGGCGCTGAACAGGGCGATGCATTCCTCACCGTGTTCGACAATGCGCGCAGCATGACAGAGGGCGCTGCTGCGCTGGAGGCGCTTGGCGCCTCCGGCAGCGATGCGTTCGACGCAGCGCTCACGCGCTTTTATGAGCGCTGGAAAGCCAATCCGCTTGTCATCGATAAATGGTTCGCGATCCAAGCCTCCTCGCCGCGCGCCGATGCCCTGGCCCGCGCTGAGCGTCTGCGTGCGCATCCCGACTTCAATCTGAAGAACCCAAACCGCGTACGCGCGCTGGCGGCGGCGTTCGCCATGCGCAACCCGCGCGTTTTCCACAGCTCAGATGGGGGGCTACCGCTTCCTCGCGTCGCTCGTGGAACAGATCGATCCGCTCAACCCGTCGCTCGCCGCACGCTTATTGACACCATTCGAATCATGGAAACGCTTTGACGCGGCCCGGCAAACCCATGCGCGCGCTGCATTGGAACAGCTCGCGGCGTTAACAAATCTCTCGAAGAACACGCGCGAGATGGTGGAACGCACCCTGGCGTAATGAATGTGACGCTTTCGGGCGACACTTTGCGGACCGGTGGAGTAGAACGCTCGCCCGGCTCGACAGAATGTTTACGCCTTCTATACGATTTGCGCTCTTCAGAATTCCGAACGGCGATTCGGGGCGGCCGAAGGAAGTCTTGTGTCGAGTGCTGAAACTCCAACGGCCACGGGCGCATCGCCCGACAAGGCCAGCCGGCCATTTATTGTGCTGGTGCTCGTGTTCGTCACGGCGTTCTTCGCCGCGACGTCCGCGCAGATCAAAGCACACCACGACTCCGCCGCCGAAACGATCATCGGCGCGCAAGCGTCAACCGCAGGCCTCGTCGCCGAGCGCGTGAACGCCAACATCGCGCTGACAGCTGGCGCATCGAACGGCGCCGCCGAACTCGCTTTGAACGGCGGCGTCGGCGACGCCAATGCGATCGCCACTGCCGCCGCCAGCGCGCCAGCCGCCACCGCCGCCGCGGTCGTATCACGCAGCGGCGACATCGAAGCGCTAACAAACTCGAACCACACGGCGTTGATCATCGCCGCCGTGCAGGCCGCGCAAACCGCCGGCGGCAGCGCGTGGGCTGGCGCGCCGACGATGGGCGAATTGCCGAGCGCGCCGGTGCTGGTGCAGCGCGTGGGCGAACGCTCACTGGTGACAGTGATCGATGCGACGCGGCTTCTGCCAGAACTGGACGCCAACGCACGCATCTTGATCGCTTCGCCCGAAGGCCAGGTGATCTACGCATCGCCTGCGTTGCAGGGCGCGGGCGCCCGCACCCAACAGCAAATCTTGACCGCCACGCGCACCGACGCTGGCGGCGCGCTGATCCAAGCCAGCGATGGCGCAACCTGGGCCGCTGCGGAAGCGTCGGCGCAGATCGGCAATTTCCGCGTCATGGTGGCCTCGCCAGCGCCGAACAACATTCAGCTTTGGCTCGGCGCCTTTCTGAGCTTCGCGCTCGTCACAGCTGCGCCACTGGCGGCGATAGCCGTGCTCTATCTTTTGATGCGACAAAACGGACAGCGCGCGCGTTTGGCCGAAGCCGAAGCCGCGCGCGCTGAAACCCATTTCCGCATCGCCGCCGATGGCGCGAAGGTCGGCGTCATCGAATGGCGCCCGAGCGCTGATGAAGTGCAGCTCTCCGAACAAGCCGCGCGCCTACTCGGTGCGCCAGGAGATACGCTGAGCTTGCGCGACATTCTCGAACTCGTGGTCGTGGAAGATCGCTTCGGCGTCGAAGAGGATTTCCGCCGCACGCGTGAAGCTGGCATGCTCGACGCGCGCTTCCGCGTCATGCGCAATGGCGGCTTGGCCTGGATCGAAGTGCGCGGCGCCGCCGTTGAGGATTCCAGCGGCCGCAGCGAGATGCGCGTTTTCGGCACCATAATCGATGCGACGCAGCGCTTCGAGGCCGAACAACGCGTCTCGCACCTCGAGCGCCAGTTGCGCGCGGCGATCGAGAATTTCTCGGGACCGTTCGCGCTCTGGGACACACGCCGCCGCCTGCTGCTCTGGAACCAGAGCTTCGCCGAGGCCTTCAAGCTCGGCCCGGAAATTCTGCGCCAACGCGCCTCGTACGAAGCGATCGCCGCCGCTTCCATTCCGGCGATCCGCCGCGAAAAGCACGAACCTGATAACCCAGACGTGCGCGTGATCGAACTCGCCGGCGGCCAATGGTTGCATATCGTTGAACGCCGCGCCGCGGACGGCGGCCTCATCACGGTGGGCGTCGATATCACGCCGCTCAAGCGCCAAGAGCTTGAGCTTGCGCGCAACGAGAAGCGGCTCTCGGATGCGCTGACACGCGCCGAGAGCCAGGAATACCGGATCAAGGCGCTGGCGCGCGAAGCGCACGAAGAACGCCAAAAGGCCGAAGAAGCCAGCCGCGCTAAGAGCACGTTCCTGGCCAACATGAGCCATGAATTGCGCACGCCGCTGAACGCGGTGATTGGCTTTTCGGAGATCATGTCGAAGGAATTGTTCGGACCGATCGGCAACGATCAGTACAAGCAATATTCGTCCGACATATTCGACAGCGGCAATCATTTGCTCGATCTGATCAACGACATTCTGGATATGGCGAAGATCGAGGCGAACAAGCTCACTCTAACGCCGCGCCCGCTCGATCCCAGCGTCGCCATCGAACAAGCCGTGCGCCTCACCAAGCGCAAAGCCGAGGAAAAGGGTCTCTCAATCGTCGTCGACGCCGAAGACCTTCCCGAGATCGAGGCCGATCATCGCGCGGTGAAGCAGATCCTGTTGAACCTGCTCTCCAACGCCGTGAAGTTCACCGATCAGGGCGCCATCATGGTGCATGCGCGCGGCACGCCAACGGGCCTCACGCTCCGCGTCGTCGATACTGGTTGCGGCATTCCGCCAGAGCACCTGCCGCGCCTGGCGCGTCCGTTCGAGCAAGTGGAGGAAGAGCTTACGCGCAATAATCATGGCACTGGCTTGGGTCTGGCCCTCACCAAATCGCTGGCGGAAATGCACGGCGGCAAACTCGCGATCCAAAGCGAAGTCGGCCGCGGCACGATTGTGACGATCACGCTGCCGCGCACCTTTGGCGGTCACCGCGAAGCCGAGGCGACCGCCGCCGAATAATTACGGCGTTGCGTTCTGCTGTTGGCGGCGCTCTTCGCGGCGCTCCCGAATACGTTCCCGCAGGCGTTCACGCCGTTGCTCTGGCGTCATGTTCTGCAGCTCTTGCACACGCTCGCGTGCCTCGGGCGACAGCGCGGGACCTGGAATTGAACCTTCGTCCGTCAGCGATTGACGCGTGGCTGGCGCAGCGCTCCGTAACGCTTCGAGTGCAGCCGCCCGCTCCTCCGGCGAGAGCGCCGCGAACGCGTCGATCATGTTGTCATGGAAAACACCAATCGCCGTTTGATCAGCCGCGCGCAATTGCGCAAACGCCGCCTTCACGCGTTCGGCGTCAAAGGGTTCGGCCGCAGCCGCTGCGAACGCCGCGCGACGCGCTTCCCGTGCAGCGACGCGCGTTTCGCGGGTCTCGATCCAGAATCCACCAGCTCCGCGCGGACCTTCACGCGCGTCTCAGCGGGGAGCGCCGCCATAAAGGCGCGCGGGCCTGGCATACGCGCCACGATGGCTTCGGGATTGTCGCGCTGTACACGCACGCCAGAGGCCAACGCCCCGGCGATGCCACCGATCACCAGCAGGTTCACGGCAACCGAGACAAACAAAAGCGTACGCCAAGGAAAACGCTGCTCGCTCATCCCTCGTCTCCCGGCGCTTCAAACGCCATCGCGAAATAGGAATCGTCTTCGAGCGGCGCTGGCGCCAACAGCCCGCCGCCATAGCCCAGAACGACGCCGAAAATCGCGCATGCCGCCAGAGCCAACAGCGCACGGCGATCGAACACTTCGGTCCGCTTCGGCGCCGCCGCGAGGATGCGCGCGCTCAGCGCGTCCAGCTTCGGAACCGCAAGCGCATGCGAGAGCATCGTGTCGATCTCGCGCGCCTCTTGACGCGCGGCGTCCAGCTCCACGCCATGCGCGCCCACAAACGCTGCCGCTTCGGCGCGCTCGCCCTCCGGCCAGCGGCTCACATCCGCGCCGTATGCCGCCAGCAATGCCTCGAACCGTGCACGGTCCATTGTCTTATCCTTCGTCACATCCGTGAGACGCCGTCAGCGTCTCCAATCAAATCCGCTGCGACGTCCGCCAGAGCCGCCTTTAACGCCCGCCTGCCGCGCGCCAGAAGCGATTCAAGAGCTTCAACGCTGATCTCCAGCATTTCCGCCGCTGCAATGTTGCTGAGTTCCTGAAAATGCACCAGCACGAGCGCCGCGCGCTGCCGCTCGGGTAGGTTCGCGAGTGCAGCATGCACCTTGGTTTCGCGTTGGCGCGCCAACCAGAGATCGCTCGCCATCGGCTTATTGTCGGCCACATAGAGGCCGGCGTCTGGATCGGTTTTTTCGCGATTGCGCCGGAGCCGATCGTAACAAAGGTTCAGCGCGACGCGGTGCATCCACGTCTCAAACTTGGCCGCGCCCGGCTTCCAGCGCGGCGCCTCACGCCACACGCGCAAGAATACCTCCTGCGCCACGTCCTCAGCTTCTGCGCCGTCATTCAGCATGCGCCGCGCGAGGCCGACCATTTTCGGCAGATGACGGCGCACGAGCGCGTCCGCGGCCCGGGCGTCTCCAGCCCCCGCGTTCCGGACGAGTTCTGCGTCCGGATCGACCATCCGCGCTTAGCCCTCCTTCGCCCCATCAACCGCCGAAGCGACGCACCGCCTGCATTTCCTGGCTGCTGATCACGCCGTCATTGTTGGCATCGAGTCGGTCGAAGCCGCGATAGGGCGCAGCGAGCGCTTCATCCCGGCTGACACGACCGTCGCCATTTGTGTCAGCGGCGCCCAATCCTTGGCGCATCATACCGTTGGCGCCGCCCGCATTGCGCTCGGCTTCGCTGAGATAACCGTCGTGATTGGCGTCAGCACGCTCAAAGGCGGCCAGCCGGGCCTCGCGCGCCTCCGCGCGCGTAATCGAGCCGTCGCGGTTGAGGTCGAGCGCGGCCAAGCGCTCTGCCATGCCACCCGACTGCGCGTAGGCGGGCGTCACCGTGAACAACATCGCCAAGAGCGCATACTTTACCTGCATCCGAGATCTCCGTTTGCGCTGTCTAACGGCTGAGCGGCTGACTTCCGTCGCCGGGCAGGCCTACGATCTGCACAAACTTGGCCCTGACACCCGCCTGCGTCTCACGCACCATCGCCTCCAGCGCCTCGAAATCGCTAACGCCGACAACGCTCATTAACCGTGGCGCGACTTCCGCCTCGAATTCGCCAGACACGCAGATCCGCAGAATTTGTTGGAGATCGCTCCAGAGCCGCCAAGCCTCGGTGATTTCCATATGTGCGTCCGTCGAGAGCGCACCCGCCGCCTTGAGACGATCCAGGGCCTCGCCGGTATTGGCGGCCAGCACATCTCGATGCGCGGCGGCGTGAATGAGCAGCAGCGCCTGCGCGATGAATTCGATATCGACGAAACCGCCCGGGGCGAGCTTCAAGTCCCAAACGCTGCGTCCAGCGCGCTCGCGCTCCATCAGGCCACGCATGTTGGCGACATCGGCGCGGATCGCGTTCGCGTCACGCGGGCGCGCCAGCGTATCGTAGGCAATTTTCATAACGCGGGTTGCAAGCGCATCGTCGCCCGCGACCGCACGCAGGCGCGTCAGCGACTGCAACTCCCACGTCCACGCCTCCTCCGTGTAATAGCGTTCAAACGACGAAAGGCGCACCGCGACCGGACCCTTGGAACCGGACGGCCGCAATTTCGTGTCGATCTCGTAGAGCGAGCCTTCTTCCGTGGGCGCCGAAAGCGCGCTGATCAGGCGCTGCGTGAGGCGCGCATAGAATTCACCGGCTGTGAGCTTCGCATCGCCAGTGTCCGGCGGCGCGTCATAGACGAGCATGATGTCGAGGTCGGAGCCCTCGGCCAATTCGCGTCCGCCGAACTTGCCGAGGGCGAGCACGACAAACGCGCCAGGCGCAGGCCCATACATGCGCTCCACTTCATTCAGCGCAGCGTCCGCCATAGCGCCAACGCACGCCTCCGCCAAATCCGCGTACGCGGCGCCGGCCTCTTGTGCGTTGGCGATGCCCTCAAGCACCTGCACGCCGATGCGGAACGCCTCCTCGCGCTGGAAGCGGCGCGCGGCGTTGAGCTTCGCTTCGAAGCTACCCGCGTCTTGCAGGCGATCCTGCAGCTGCAGCCAGAGCGCACCGGGCTCGTCCTGCGACAATGGTATGGCAAAACGCGGCTCGATCAACGCGTCCAGCAAAGCCGGCCGCCGCGCCAATGCATCCGCGAGACGCGGCGCCAGCGTGAGAATACGCGCCAACAGGTCGAGAAATGATGGCCGCGCCTCCAGCAAGGACAGCACTTGCACGCCAGCTATGAGCCCCGAGAAGAACTTTTCGAAGCGTGCAAAGGTTTGATCTGCATCCCCTGCCGCCGCCAATGCCCGCAGCAAACGCGGTGTAAGGCGTGTGAGCAATTCGCGCGCACGCTCGGAACGCATCGCGCGGATGCGGCCATGGTGCCAGCCACGGATGGTTTGGCTCACATAATCGGAGCGCTTGAAACCAAGCTTCTCGATCGTCTTCAACGTCTCGGGATGATCCTCAACGCCGGTAAAGATCAAACTGCCCATCGGGTCGGCCAAGCTTGCGCCTCGTCCGAACAATTGATGATCGATGTCAGAGACGATCTTACGTCGCGCTACCAGCGCCGCTTCGAAATCCGCTAGCCTTTCGAAACCCGCCAAAGCCGCGACGCGTGTTCTCGCATCCTCATCACGCGGCACGTGGTGCGTTTGTGCGTCTTCGAGCATTTGAATGCGATGCTCGATCTCACGGAAGAACACGTAAGCTTCATGCAGCGCATCGCGCGCGGACGACGCGATGGCGCCCGCTTCGACCAAGGCGTCAAGCGCTGCGAGTGTACCCTGCGCACGGAGTTTTCGACTGCGGCCGCCCAAAATGAGCTGCTGGGTTTGCGCGAACAACTCGATGTCACGAATACCGCCACGACCGAGCTTTACATCGAATATTGGCTCACCGAGTTCAGCGCTCTTATGGGCGGACAGGATTTGACGCTTAATGGAGTGGACGTCTTCGACCGCTGCAAAATCGAGATGCTTGCGCCAAATGAACGGCTCGAGCGACGCCAAGAATTCGCGCCCGCTTGCGCGATCACCCGCCCCCGCGCGCGCCTTGATGAACGCAGCGCGCTCCCAATTCTGGCCGAGGTTCTGATAATAATGCTCAGCAGACGCGACCGAGACCGCCACCGGAGTGGAGCCGGGGTCCGGCCGCAAGCGCAGATCGGTGCGGAAGACGTACCCGTCCGCCGTCACCTCTTCGAGCGTGCGCACCAGGGGCGCCACGAGGCGCACAGCCGCAACGCGGGGTTCGCGAGCGTTCGTGGTGCGCAGCAATTCGGCGTCGAAGAACACTGAGAAATCGATGTCGCTCGAATAATTGAGCTCGCCCGCGCCCATCTTGCCCATCGCCACGAGAATGAGACCAGGTACGGGTCCATCTTCGCCATCGAAGCCAGCGAGTGTGATATCGCCACGCTGCTCGCTCTCGCGCGCGGCAACCGCCAGCGCTGCGCGCAATGCGGCGTCCGCGAAATCGGTGATCGCGCCCGTCACCCGCATGAGCGGCCATACACGCGAAAGATCGGCCAGCGCCGTCGCCAAATGCACGGCGTCCTTGGCGCGTCGCAGAATGCGCATCGCCTCCTCGATTGGCGGCGGCGCCAGCGCAATCTCCTGCGCCTGCGCTAACGCTTCTTGGAGCAAGCGCTCCGCCCAATCGGCCTCTGCACCTTCAAGTAAATCCGCTCGCCGCTCCATGACACGGCGCAGATATGGCGCGTTCTCAGCCGCAGAAGCGGCGGCCTGCGCCCAGGGCGTGCTGGCGAAAGGCGCAGGCGGCGCGCCACGCGCCAAGGCGGGAGTGACCGCGCGCATCAGCGTGCCGCCGCTGCATCGATGGCAGGTAACACCAATGCGGCGCCGAGGCCGCGATGGGTGTCGTCGCCCAAGCCATCACGCAGATGCAAGCCGCCGCGATGCAAACGCGCGACAGCCGCCACAAGACTTAAACCGAGACCAGCGCCAGGTGAGGACCGCGCGCTTTCAAGTCGCACAAAGCGCTCCAGCACACGCTCGCGATCTGCTGGCGGAATACCTGGGCCATCGTCGGACACCGCGATCTCGATGCGCCCGTCTTGGCGGCGCACCGCGCGTATTTCGATGCGCCCGCCCTCTGGCGTGTATTTCAACGCGTTCTCAATCAAGTTCGATACCGCCTGCGCAAAGAGCCCGGGCTCACCGTTCAGCACCAGCCCATCTGCAATCTCGCCGCGCAGCGTTCGCCCCTGCTCTTCTGCGGCCGGTTCGTAGAAATCGACGAGTTCGCGCAATTCTTCCGTCGCATCGATCCGCTGGAAGCGCCAATCGGGATTGGATTCCACCCGCGCCAGCTTCAGCACCGCCGCGAACATATCGAGCAAACGATCGGCTTCTTCCAGAGCCTTCCGCAACGCCTCACGGTCCGCGTCGGTATCGGGCTCAGCGTCGAGTGCGGATTCCAGCCGATGGCGAAAACGCGTGAGCGGCGAGCGCAGATCGTGCGCGATCGCGTCGCCCGCCGTGCGAGATATGTGCATCAGACGCTCAAGCCGATCCAACATGGCGTTGATCGCATGCCCGAGTTCGTCCCATTCGTCGTCATCGCCGCGCACGGGCGCGCGCCGCGTGAGATCGCCGGCCATGACATCGCGTGTGGTGTTGGTAAGCGCCTCGACGCGGCGCGAGGCAAGCAAAGCGCCAATCAAGCCGATGGCGAGCGACGAAATCAGACCGAGCGCAGCCACCGTCCAGAGTGCGCGCGTGATGCGCCCGGCGATGAGCGCCGTGTCGCCAAGATCGCGCGCCACCAAAAGGATCGGGCCGTTGAGCAGCCGCCCCACCTGCCCGCGCGCGCGACCGCGTTGTTCGCCGCCGCTTTCATCGGTGCGTTCGAAACTGAAATCGACTTGTTGGATCGTCTCGCCGACAGGCAAGGTGGGCAATTGCGGGAAATCGCCAGTGATGACGACGCCATTGCTCTCGGCCAGCACATAGAGCAACGGGCCTTGGCGGGCGGCGCGTTCCACCACTTCCTGGTTCAAACGGCGCATGCCGCCTTCGCCATAGGCGCTCTCAAGCGCCGCGTATTCCTGTTCGGCCAGTACGTCGGAGTCAGCGTTGAGCTGACCGATGGTGGCCACGTAGAGGTAAATCAGCAGCGCTACGACAAACAGCAGCACGATGCCGGCTTGCACCAGGGCAAGCCGGAAGGTCGTGGTCCGGAGAAGCGCGAGGCTTGGCCTCATGCCTCCAGTCGATAACCTGAACCTCGCACCGTGTGCAGCAGCGATTGCGCGAAATCGCGGTCAATCTTCGAGCGCAGACGCGAAATGTGCACGTCGATCACGTTCGTTTGCGGATCGAAATGATAATCCCACACGTTTTCAAGCAGCATCTTGCGCGTCACCGTCTGACCGGAATTACGCATGAGGTACTCCAGCAAGCGGAACTCGCGCGGCTGGAGGTCGAGCTTCTTACCCCCGCGCTTCACGGTGCGCGCCAGCAAATCCATCTCCAGATCGCCGACCTGCAGCCGCGTTTGCGTATCGCGGTCGCGGCCGTTCCAGAGCGCCTTGACGCGCGCCAGCAGCTCACGCGTAGAGTACGGCTTGCCGAGATAATCGTTGGCGCCGGCCTCTAAGCCTTCGACACGATGATCTTCGTCATGCAACGCCGACAGCATCAGCACTGGCGTGGACAAGCCCTGATCACGCAGATCGCTTGATCACCGAGGTGCCGAGCTTCTTCGGCAACATGCGATCGAGCACGATCACGTCGTAACCGCCGTTCAGCGCCATCGACTGCCCGAGTTCGCCGTCGCCGGCGATCTCGACGTCGTGTTCGTCGGCCGTCAGCGAAGCCTTGAGGCTGGCGGCCATATCGGCGTCGTCTTCTACAAGAAGTACCCGCATCAATTCTCCCTCACCCGTTACTCGCTGACCTCCGCCGCGATGAAGCGACGGCCCGCGCGGCCATCCACCTGCAACAGCAGCGGACGGCTCGCACGACGCGCCGCGTCGACGGCAGTGGTGAGTTCCGCGGCAGTGCGCACGCTGCGGCCACCGGCCTGCAGAATGATGTCACCGACGCGGATGCCCTTGCTCGCGGCATCGCTGTCCGGCTCGACAGCGGTGACGACAAGACCTGCTTCGTTCGCGCCAAGCTCATAGCGCGTACGATCTTCTGCGCTCGCCGGGCGTACGGAGACGCCTAGCGAACTTTGCGCAACACCGGGCGCGCCACCTTCCGGCGTTTCAGGCGGTGTGGCGTTCGGCCCGGGGTTCGCCGCCGCAAGCGTTTGCTCGGAGGGACGTTCCTGCAGACGCAAATTCAGCGTGCGGCGATTGCCGCCGCGCAGAATTTCCACGCGCGAGGAATTGCCGATGGCCGTCGCGCCAACGCGTTGCGTGAGGTCGCGGCTGTCTTCGATGCGTTGACCGTTAAACGTCAAGATCACGTCGCCTTGCTGCAGACCGGCGCGCGCCGCCGGACCATCCGGCACCACGCTCGCGATCAGCGCGCCACGCGGCTCTTCGAGACCAAGGCTACGCGCGATGTCCGCGTCAAGCGGTTGGATCGAGACGCCGATCCAGCCGCGCGAGACGCGGCCGTTCTGGAGGATTTGCTGCACGATGCTGTTGGCGGTGTTGGCCGGAATGGCGAAGCCGATGCCGACGTTGCCCCCGGTCGGCGAGAAAATCGCGCTGTTCACGCCGATGACGTTGCCCGCAAGGTCGAACGTCGGACCGCCGGAATTGCCCCGGTTAATCGGCGCGTCGATCTGCATGTAGTCAACATACGCCGATGAGCCCGCGTCGCGACGACCCATGGCCGAAACGATGCCGGCCGTGGCCGTGCCGTCGAGGCCGAACGGGTTGCCAACGGCGACAACCCAATCGCCCACGCGCACGTGGCGCGCATCGTCAAAGGTCACATAAGGAAAGCGCCCGCCGCCGCGCACGCGCAGCACGGCAATGTCGGTGGCTTCATCAGAGCCAACAATGTCGGCCTGAATATCGCGGCCGTCGCTGGTGCGAATGGTGATCTCTTCGGCGCCTTCGACCACGTGGTGGTTGGTGACGATAACGCCGCTCTGATCGACGAAGAAGCCAGAACCAAGCGCAGTCGGCGCCGGACCACCGGGGCGACCGGGGCGGCCACGGAAGAATTCTTCAAAGCCCGGCGGCAGGCCTTCAACCTGCGGCCCGGTCGCTGCGTCCGGGCGCTGGCGCACTGAGATGGAGACCACGGCCGGGCGCACGCGCTCGATCAGGTCGGCAAAGCTCATCGGCGCGCCGTTGGGCGGGGCGACGGCGGTTGGATTGATCTCTTGTGCATTGGCGCCGTTGGAGAAAACCATCGGTGCGGCGGCAAAGCCCGCGAACAACGCTAGCGCGCTCCCGCTGGCGATCAGCGTGCGGCGTAGAAACTTCACGGTACCTGCTTCAATCATGGAGACCCTCGAAAGGACATCAGTCGGCGAGCTTAGCCCAAAGCTGGCTCAGAGCCCCAACATAGGCTCAAGTCACCGTCCCGTAAGGGTGGTTTTGGGCGAAGTTGCGATCAATTGAGGCGTGGACGGGCGCCTTTTTGCGGCCGAACGACGCCATCCACGACGAATGCGCCGGCAAATACGACGTTTACCGTTCGCCCTCTTCCGGCGCCAGCGTCTCGCCCGTCGGCCGGCCGCTGCGGCGAACCGACCAAATTGCCCACAGGCCCAGGAGCAAAAGCAGCACTGGCGCGCCCCAGAGCGCCCAGGTGCGGGGGTCCACCGGCGGGCGGAAGAGGACAAAATCGCCGTAGCGTTCGCGGAAGAAATCGCGGATCTCGCCGTCGCTATCCCCAGCGGCGACGCGCGCGCGCACAAGTGTGCGCATATCGGCGGCGATCTCGGATGTGGATTGCGCAATCGGCTCGTTCTGACATTGAACGCAGCGGATTTCCATTTCGAGGGAGTGCGCCCGCGCCTCTTGCGCTGGATCGCCCAGCACGACCGGCGCTGCGATCGCCATTAGGATGGCGGCAAAGCTCATGGTGCGAGTTTCCGCCGGCGCGAGAGCGCAAGCAAGCTCAGTATGCCGCCCAGCGCCATCATGATCACGCCAATGAAGATGAGATGCACCAGCGGGTTATAATAGAGCCGGACCGTCCAGCCGGAATTATCTCGGCCGGCGTCACCCAACGCGACATAAAGATCGCCGTCGAGGCCACTCAAGATGCCAACTTCGGTCGTTGGCATCGGCGATGTCGGATAGAAGCGGCGCTCGGCCGACATGCGCTGCACTTGGCCAGGCCGCTCAACGCGGAAATTCGCGCGCGTCGCCGCATAGTTCGCGCCCTCGATTTCGCCGACTTCGAGCAACGTCACACGGCGGCCGATGAAATCGACGCTCTCGCCGGGGCGAAGCACCGCCGCCTGCTCTTTGCGGAACGCCGTCTCGGCGATCGCGCCTAACGTCATCACACCAGCGCCCACATGCGCGAGGCTCATCGACCACACCGCCAGCGGCAGCAGCGCAAGCTTGCGCAGCGCTTGGCCTTCGCCGCGTTGCACACGCGTCCACAGATAGACGCCCCCCCGCGATCAGCCAAACGCCAAGCGCCAAGCCAATTGCGGGGATCGCGCGACCGTTCGCGAGCACAAGCGATGCGACAAGCGTGACCAAGGCGAGCCCGCAGCTGGCGCAAGCTTCATCGCCGACGTCCGGAAATCGCCCACGCGCCACGACAGCATCGGTCCAAACGGCAGCAGCAAGAACAAGGCGCCAAGCAAGGGCGCGACTGTCATGTTGAAGAAGGGCGGACCAACCGAAATCAAACCGCCGCCCATCGCTTCGACCAGCAGCGGGTAGAGCGTGCCGATCAGCACCACCCCCGCGGCCACCGCGAGCCCGAAATTATTCCACACCAACATGCTCTCACGGCTCACAGCCGCGAAGCCAGACGGCTGCGCCAATTTCGGTGCGCGCCATGCGTAGAGCGTGAAGCCAACGCCAAGCGCGATCGCGAGCAATACAAGCACTGCGATGCCGCGTCGTGGATCAACGGCGAAGGCATGCACGGACGTCAGCACGCCGGAGCGCACCAGGAACGTACCGAGCAGCGCCAAGCCAAAACCCAGGATGGCCAGCAGGATCGTCCAGCTCGCGATCGAACCGCGTCGCTCAGTGACAATAGCCGAATGCACCAAAGCGCACGCGATCAGCCATGGCATGAAGCTCGCGTTCTCTACCGGGTCCCAGAACCACCACCCCCCAGCCGAGCTCGTAATAGGCCCAGTACGAGCCCAAACCGATGCCGAGCGTAAGGAATGTCCACGCCGCAAGCGTCCACGGCCGCAACGCCTTTGCCCATGCTTGATCGACGCGGCCTTCGATGAGCGCCGCAAGCGCAAGCGAGAACGGCACACTGAGGCCCACGTAGCCAAGATACAAAAGTGGCGGGTGCGCCGCGAGCGCGGGGTCTTGCAGCAGCGGATTGAGCCCGCTGCCTTGCATCGGCGCAGGATCAAGCCGCGCGAACGGGTTGGAAAGAAAGAGCGTGTAGATCAGCGCGCCGGCCGTCACCAAGCCCTGCACGCCTATCGCGCGCGACCACAGGCCGAAACTCTGCTCGCCGCGACGCACCGCCAAGATCGCGCCAAACAGCGCCGACACCAAGCACCACAACAGCATCGAGCCCTCGTGGTTTCCCCATGTGCCGGCGATTTTGTAGATCAGCGGTTTGTCGATATGCGAGTTCGCCGCCACGGCGCCGAGGGAAAAATCCGAGGTCACGAATGCATACATCAAGCACGCAAACGACAGCGCACAGGCCAAAGCCGCCGCTTGCGCGATTGCGGCCGCGGCAGCCGCGCGTTCGTTGTGGCCCGTGGACACGAGCCCCAGCGCACCCTGCGCCAAGCTGAGCGCCAGCGTCAGCGCCGCCGCGAATGCGCCAATCTCAGCGATCATTGCGGCGTGTCGCCTTTCCACTCACCGCGCTCTTTCAGAGCTTCGGCAACTTCGCGCGGCATGTAGGTCTCATCGTGCTTGGCCAACACGCGTTCCGCTTCAAACGGTTGCCCGGGCGACCATGCGCCTTCCGCCACCACGCCTTGGCCCTCACGGAAAAGGTCCGGCAGGATGCCGTCGTAACGCACCTCAACGGCCGTGCCGCCGTCCGTGACCGTGAACATATACGCACCGTCCTCAGCGCGACGCACCGTGCCTTCAACGACCAGCCCGCCCAGGCGCACGCGTTGCCCCGGCCGCGCGCGCTCGGAGAGTTCCGACGGCGCGACAAAAAACGTCACCGAATCCCGCAGGCCGACAAACGTCAGCGTCATCGCGCCCACGAGCACCGCGCCGGCGGCGGCGATCATCATCAAGCGTTGGTCACGACGGCGCATTATTCCGCCCCCTCGCCTGCGCTCATGCGACGCGCCATTTCACGACGCGGATCGTCTGCGTTCATACGCGCATACGCCTCGCCCCAAAGCGGGCGCGCGTCGCGTCCTTCTTCCATCGCCGCCATGGCCTGGTAAATCCACGGCGCCGGATCGTTCGTGAGCGCACTCGCCTGTTGAAACGCTGCAAGCGCTTCCGGCGTCACACGCCCTTCGACGCCAACAATGGAGCGGCCGAGCCCGAGCAGCGCCTCGGCCATCTGCGGTTCGCGACGCAGCGCCATGTCAAACGCGCGTGCGGCTTCCTCGGCGCGACCCTGATCGAGCAGCAATTGGCCGGTGTAGAAATATGGGAGCGGGTCGTTGGTGTCCTCGCGCGCCGCTTCGTTCAGGATCGCGAGCGCCTCATCGACCGTGTAGCTGCGGGGGTCGCGATCCTTTAGCGCCTCAAGCCGCGCCGCGTACGGCGCATCCGGCAATTCGGGGCGGCCAATAAAAAGGTAGGCGCCAAGCGCGGCCACCGCGACCGCGCCGCACACTGCCAAAGCCGGCAACGGAGAGCGCACGCCGCCGCCCGCGCGGCGATAGGCGCTGAGCGCCCAAAACGCCGCACCGGCCGTCAGCACGGCGCCAATCGCCAGAACTGCAATCTGTGTCCACACGCAGCCGTGCCTAGCCTTGTTTGCCCGCGCGCGAAATCCGTTCGGACGCCGCAGGCCTTGAAGACTAGTCCGTAGCCGGCAATCTCAGGCGCGCTTTGAGGCCGCCCAATTGCCCCCGCTCAAAAGCAGTTCGCCGGCATAGAGATCGACCGTCTCTTTCAGGATCGACAGCCCGAGGCCTTGGCCTGGGGCTGCCTCATCCAGCCGCGCGCCGCGCGCCATCGCGCGGGCAAGTTCCTCGTCGGAAAGGCCGGGGCCGTCGTCCTCAACCACGATCTCGAACAGGCCATTGCTCTCGAACGCCGGCAGCAGGCGCACGACGACTTGGCTCTTTCCGTACTTGCAGGCGTTGTCGACCAGATTGGCGACCATCTCCAGCAAGTCTTCGCGCTCGCCCCGGAAAGTCACATCGCCCTCCGCCTCGATGGAGATATCGATCGCTTTCAAGTGGTCGTATTTTTGCTCCATCATGAAGATGAGGTCTTCGAGGTTTTGTAGCACCGCTGTGCGGTATGCGATGGTTGGCGCCTGCGCGCCCGCGCGCGCTTCGGCCCGCGCCGCAACGCGTGCACGGCGGAGCTGGCGCTCCACGAACGCTTCCATCTCCTCGATCGACTGTCGCATCACGCCATCGTCGGACTTGCCCTCGGCGGCGGCGTTCTTCAGCACCGCAATCGGCGTTTTGAGCGCGTGCGCGAGATTGCCAACGTGCCGGCGTGCGCGCTCCACAACTTCGCGATTGTGGTCCACGAGCGCGTTGAGCTCTTGCGCGACCGGTTGCAGTTCGGCGGGATAATCATTTCCCAAACGCTCAGCGTCGCCGCGACGCACGCTGGCGATATCGCGCTGCAAAGCGTGCAACGGCTCAAGGCCAACGCGGACCTGAATAAGCGACACGACGGCGACCATGATCGCGCAAAACGCCACGAACAGCGCGAACGCAAACCCGACGACCCGCGCCGCCGGCGCCAGGATCGCATCGGGCGCCACGCCCACAAGAAAAAGATAGCGCCCTTCGAGTTGGGGGATTTGCTCCACGCGCGCGACGATCCGCAGCTTTTCGCGATCCGGGCCTTCGATAGTGAGGAATTGCGCAGCGCGCGGCGCCTCCGGCGCAATGAGGCTCGCCTGCACTTTGGGATCGAGCGGGATCGCCACATCGAAAAGCGACGGCGAAATCACCTGCACTTCAAGCAGGCCATCGTCATGGATGCGTGCGATCTGATAATAGCGCCCGCTCAGCGGCTGCAAGTAGCGTGGATCATAGGGCAAGTCTTGGAGCGCGAGTTCGCCAGCAAGACCCGGCCCCGAATTGCCGACGAGATTGTTGGCGACGCTTTCGATCTCGGGATCAATCAGCAGCCGCAGCATCTGCGCGTTGAATTGCGCGTACGCGACCCAACCCATACCGACGAGGCCGATCACGCTCACCACCGCAATCGTGATCAACCGCGCCGCCAGAGACCGGCGGATCAGCTCACGAAAGCGCGTGACGAAACCGCCCGGCGTTTGCGTCACTGCTGGTCCGCAGGATCGATCAGTCTGTAGCCAAGACCTTTTTCCGTGATGATGCGATCGGTGCCGATCTTACGGCGCAGAATGCCGATGAACACTTCGATCGTGTTCGAGTCGCGCTCGTGATCTTGGCTGTAGATCTTTCGGTGAGTTCGGCGCGCGAGACGATCCGGCCCGCGTGGTGCATCAGATAATCGAGCACCTTGTATTGATAGGCCGTCAGCTTCACCGGCGCGCCATTCACGGTCACTTGGCCCGTCGCTGCGTTGAGGCGCAGATCACCAACTTCAAGCACGGCTGATTGGTGATCCGTCGTGCGGCGCACATTGGCGCGGACGCGCGCCAGCAATTCCGCCATGTGGAAAGGCTTGGTGACATAATCATTGGCGCCGAGATCGAGGCCTTCGACCTTCTCGCTCCAGCGATCGCGCGCCGAAAGGATCAGCACCGGCATGGTGCGCCCCTCTTTGCGCCAGGCCTTCAGCACAGAGAGGCCATCGACCTTCGGCAAGCCCAGGTCGAGGATCGCCAGATCATAGGGTTCGGTTTCGCCGAGGAATTGCCCGTCCTCGCCATTGTCCGCCGTATCCACCGTATAACCGGCGTCGCCCAGCGCAGACGCTAGCTGCTCCCGCAGGTTCTTGTCGTCCTCGACCACCAGCAACCGCATACGCGTCTTTCCCTATCGGGCGGCGTTCACGCGGAAGTCGCGCACCTGGCCGTCCGGCATTCGCCAACGCAGCACATAAATTGGCCGGGCGCCGTCCTCAAGACGAGCAGAGATCAACTCACCGCCATATTGGGAGCGGATTTCATCGACGACTTCGCGCAAGGAGCGAATATCTTGCTGGCCCCCGCCGCGCTGTTGCACGGGCATGACCATTTGCGGCTGCACGAATTGCGCATGCTGAGCACTTACCGGCTCGGCAATGGCGCCGGTCGCGACGAACGCGGAAAGGAGGAGAGACTTAGCCCACATGGCGCTTCCCGTGTACGGGGGCCGCACTGAATGCCCCCTGAATGTAACGGGTACTTCTGATTAACCAGCAGGCCGGGTCGGCGTGTAGTCCCGCTTGGGCCACTTCTTGACGAACTTTTTCAGGTCGTCGTCCACATTCTCCGGCAACACGACTTGCAGGCGGACGAACTGATCTCCTTGACCTGCAACGCCTTTTCCCTTGAGCCGGAGCGTCTTACCGCTATTGGAACCGGCCGGGATGGTGAGCGTCACAGCGCCGCCCGGCGTGGGCGCCTGTATCTTGGCGCCCTCCACCGCCTCGGTCAGCGAGATGTTCAGATCCATGTGAACATCTTGGCCCTCGCGGCGGAAGAAGGCGTGTGGGCGGACATTGAGTTCCACCAGCGCATCGCCAGCCGGCCCGCCCTGAACGCCGGCGCCACCCTGGTTTTTCAGGCGCAACACTTGGCCGGTCTCAACGCCGGCGGGAATGGCGACATCGAGCGTTCGCCCCTCAGCCAGCGAAATACGCCGGCGCGCGCCATTGATAGAGTCGAGGAAATCGATCTCGAGCGTGAAGCGCATGTCGCGCCCGCGCATGCGCCCATAGCCGCCACGGCCGGCGCCGCCGAAGCCGGGGCCAAACAGATCTGAGAAAATATCGCCGAGGTCGAACGCATCCGCGCCAGGCCCCGCCCCCGCGCCAGCCCCAGGCTCAGCGCCCGCGCCGGCGTGCGCTCGCGCGCCTTGATGGCGCGGCCGCGAGTTGAACGCCATACGCTCATTGCCGTCGGCGTCGATCTCGCCACGGTCGAAACGCTGCTTGGTGACGGGATCAGACAGCAGATTGAACGCGGCCGTCGCGCGCTTGAACTTTTCTTCAGCCGGCTTGTCGTTCGGGCGCACGTCAGGGTGCAATTCCTTGGCAAGCGACCGGTACGCGCGACGAATTTCGTCGGCGGTGGCGGTGCGGCTCACGCCCAAGGATGCGTACGGGTCCCAACTCACAATGACAGACTGCGCTCCGGCTTCCGCAGAATGATGGCAGCGGCGCAGCCAATTCCAAGCAGGGAATCAGAGCGCCGAGCTTCTGGCCTGCCGCACTATAGGGGTATGGTTAACTCCGTATTCAACCCTGGCGCCCCGGAAGCCGCCAATTGTGCGATCCGAAGCCGCAACGAGGCAGGCGGAGCCCCGAAATCGGCGGTTTGCCGAGCGGCTGCATAAATAAACGGAGAGCTTAACGTGTCGGCCGGTGGGACCACCGAGCCTCCGCCGTCGAGAATGTCCAGCCGATCGCCTGCCGCCGGTTCACCCAAGGGCGGCTCCCCAGCCCCCAAGAATCGCCGCCGAACCCGCGCGCATCGCACCTAGGAGATCGCAACATCGCCCACAGCATCGCGCCGCGCCCGCACCCTGCGCCCAGGGCCTCAGCGCCGCGTGCGGCAAACTCCTCAAACCGCGCTGCGCGATTGTGTGCGTTGCGTCGGCGCCTAGGGGTAGCGCAACAATTTTCCAGAGCCTCGCCCCTTCATGCGCGCCAATGTTGATGCGCGACAGCTTTTGATCGAGCAGCACGATGCGCGCGCCGACCGGAGCGGCGCGGCCATCGCATGCGCCGAGCCAAGTCGCCCGCGCAGCAAGCCGGCGACCTCGCATTCACCGGGCGCGACGAGCACGCAGTGTTGCGCTTGGACGATCTCCCGTTCACCGCCCGCCTCGATCGCGAACACATTTGCGCCGTTCAACTTGCGCTTTGCTCGCGCTGGAAAGTGCGCCGCCATAAAGTTTGGTGCGCGTGACATTGCCTTGGTCCCAACGATCAACCGGCCCCGGCCACAGCGCCCATACGAGTTCGCCCATAATCGCCGCTTTTGCGTGGACGCACCGCGCTTGCGTGGCGCTGGCGTCTGGGTTGAGGTCATGCGTGCCGAACCACGGTGAGGCAAACACCGCCGCGGGCGGACGGCCGTCAAACTCGGCGCTCGGCAGCGGTGGCAGGTCAACGACGCCCAAAACCCAACGCACCCCGCGTCGGTCGGATAGATTTCCGGGAAAGTGAGCAGATTCAGCGCACCGCGCCGCTCTCGGCATGGATTGAGGGCGCGTCAATCGCCCCGTTTCCCCTGGCCAGAATTCGGCCATACCTCTATTGGACACACCCTTCCGGAGACGCCCTTGTCCGACACAGGTCCAAACGGTCCAGATTTTCGCCGCGGCATCGACTGGGCGAAGCTGCGCGCGGCTGCGGCCCAGCAGCACATCGCCGACATGGTCGCCGGACGGCGCAAAATCACATGGCGCACGGTGGCGAGCATAGCCGCGGGCGGCGCGCTCGCTTTCGTGCTGGGCCTATGGGTTTGGATCTACTGGGGCTTGCCCCGGGTGCCGGACGCGGACTCGATCTGGGCGCTCAATCGCCAGAACTCGATCATGTTCGTGGATCACGAAGGCGAAATCCTCGGCATGCGCGGGCCTTACTACGCGCGCCGTACACAACTCAGCGAAATGCCGGACTTCGTGCCGCAAGCTTTCCTCGCCATCGAAGACCGCCGCTTCTATTCGCACGAGGGCGTGGACCGCATGGCGGTGATCCGCGCGCTGCTCGCCAACGTGCAAGCGGGCGAGACCGTGCAGGGCGGCTCCACTATCTCCCAGCAGCTCGCACGCAATCTCTTTTGACGCAGCGCCAGACAATCAATCGCAAGCTCCGCGAAATGGTGCTCGCCTCACGCATCGAGCGCCGCCTGTCGAAGGACGAGATTCTCGAACTCTATCTGAACCGGGTTTACCTCGGCGATCAGGCCTATGGCGTTGACGCCGCCGCACGCCGCTATTTCGGCCACCCCGCCGCCGAACTCACGCTCGCCGAAGCCGCCTTGCTGGCCGGCTTGCCAAAGGCGCCATCCGATCTCGCCCCCTCATCGCACCTTGAAGCCGCGGTTGAACGCCAGCACGTCGTGCTGCAAGCGATGGTCGACGCTGGTTTCATCACCGAGGCGCAGCGCGATGAAGCACGCCAAGCGCGTATCCGCATCATCGAGCGCCCGAACTTCGAGCGCACGATGGGCTACGCCTTCGATCTTGCTGTCGAAGAAGCGCGCGCCGCCGTTGGCCGTGAAGTGCCAGACCTCGTCATTCAGATGACGATCAACAATGAGGTGCAAGCGGCCGCATCGGATTCGATCCGCCGTCGCCTCGGCAACCGCGCCTTTGGCCGCCGACCGCTACAGGCCTCTTACATGGCTGTCGATCGTCAAGGCGGCATCGTCGCGCTTGTCGGCGGCACCGATTACAGCGCCTCGAAATTCAACCGCGTGACGCAAGCACAACGCCAACCTGGTTCGACCTTCAAGACGTTCGTTTACACCGCAGCGCTCGAAAGCGGCCTTAGCACCGAGGATGTACGCTACGACGAGCCGGTCGTGATCGACGGTTGGCGCCCACGCAATTATGACGATGGCTATCGCGGCGCCGTCACGCTGCGCACCGCCTTCGCGCAATCGATCAACACCGTCGCGGCCGAAGTCGGCTATGAAGTCGGCCCGCCCCGCGTGGCGGATGTCGCGCGCCGCCTTGGCGTGCGCGGCATGCCGGAGCGCAATGCCTTCGTGCCGCCCTCCATCGCGCTAGGCTCGGTCGAAACCACGCTCTGGGACATGACCGCCGCATTTGCCGTGTTCATGAACAATGGCGTGCGCGTCGATCCGCACATCATCTCGCGCGTCACCAATTCATCCGGCCAAGAGCTTTACGTCCGCCCAGCCTACGAAGGCCAGCGCGTGCTCGATGAAGCGATCGTGCAGCAGATGAACTCAATGATGGGTGCGGTCGTGCTGCGGGGTACCGGCGCCGGGGCACGCATCGGCGACCGCGACATCGCCGGAAAGACCGGCACCAGCTCCGATTGGCGCGATGCGTGGTTCGTCGGCTACAGCGCCGACTACACTGCCGGCGTATGGGTCGGCCACGACGATTTCACCTCGATGGGCCGCACCACAGGCGGCTCACTGCCGGCGCAAATTTGGTCGGACACAATGCGCGTCGCGCACAACGGTGTCGAAGACCACCCGCTCCCAGGGATTGAGCAGCCGGTGCGTTCGCCGCGTGAAGTCGAAATGTCCGGCTTCTTCGATGATCTCGCCAGCGCGTTCGGCGAGTCCGGGGTCGACTTCCCGGACCTCGAAGAAATATTCAACTAAACGCCATGGCAGCGACAGGACCAGCGTTCGCGCATGTCAAAGACTTGCGCCTGAGCCTCGGCGGCGCGCCGTTGTTCGACGGTGCGGAATTCGTGCTCCACAAGGGCGAGCGCGCGGCCTTCATCGGCGCGAACGGCGCCGGCAAATCCACTTTGATGCGCATGCTTGCCGGCGTTGCCGAGCCCGACGCCGGTGAGATCGGCTACGCGTCCGGCGTCAAAGTCGCGATGGCGGCGCAAGAGTCCAATTTCGATGGCTTCGCAACCTTGCGTGACTACGCGTGCGCGCCGTCCGTGAGCCTGCGGGGCAGCACATTGGCGACACCAGCGCACCAAGCAGAGGCCGCGCTCGAAAACTTTGGCCTCGATCCAGATCGAGCGCCGACGCGACTCTCCGGAGGCGAAGCACGGCGCGCGACGCTTGCCCGCGCGCTCGGCGCCGATCCAGACGTTCTTCTACTGGACGAACCAACCAACCACCTCGACATCGCCGCGATCGAGGACCTCGAGAAACGCATCGCACAATTTCGCGGCGCAGCCCTCATCATCAGCCACGACCGGCGTTTCCTTGAACGCGTCTCGACGGCAACACTCTGGCTACGCCAACGCCGCCTCATCAAGCTCGATCGTGGCTACACCGCATTCGAGCAATGGGCCGAAAACGTAGAGCTGGAAGAGGCGCGCACACTTGCGCGCCTCGAAACGCACTTGCGCGCTGAGGAGCATTGGCTGCAGCGCGGCGTCACCGCGCGCCGGTCGCGCAACGAAGGCCGTCGCCGCAAGCTCCTGGCCATGCGCGCCGAGCGCCGCGAGCGCAAGGGCGAGCTGGGCGGCGCGAGCGCCGCCATCCAAGCCGAGCGCGGCGGCGAGTCCGCACGGCTCGTGATCGACGCCAAGAAGATCAGCAAGACCTACGCCGAGAAGACAATCATCAACGACCTGACGCTGCGCTTGATGCGCGGCGATCGCCTCGGTGTTGTCGGCCCCAACGGCGCGGGCAAAACGACATTGCTCGAAATTCTCCTAGGTCGCCGCGAACCAGATACCGGCCATACGAAGCTCGGCGAAAATTTGCGCATCGCTTACGTCGACCAGTCTCGCGCCATCCTCGACACCAGCGCCACCCTTTGGGAAACGCTTGCGCCGCAGGGCGGCGACCAAGTGATGGTGCATGGCCGGCCACGCCACGTTGCGGCCTACGCCAAAGACTTCCTGTTCGGCCCCGAACAATTGCGCCAACCCGTCTCCGCGCTTTCCGGCGGCGAACGCAATCGCGTGGCGTTGGCTGTAGCGCTGGCGCAACCCGCCAACGTGCTCGTGCTCGACGAGCCGACCAACGACCTCGACATGGATACGCTCGACGCGCTCGAGGACATGCTCGCGGGCTACGACGGCACCGTAATCCTGGTCAGCCACGACCGCGCGTTTCTTGATGGCGTCGCCACACAAGTGATCGGCCCAATCGGCAATGGCCGCTGGGCCGAAACGCCCGGAGGCTGGGCGGATTTTGAACGCGAGTACGGCGGCGTCACACCCAAGCGCCAAGCTACGGCCACGCCAAAGGCGACGTCTGCGGCCCCCATCCAGCCCAAGCGTCAAACCAAGCTCAGCTACAAGGACGAACGCCGCGCCGCCGAGATCGACGCGCTGCTGCCTAAGCTCAGCCACGAGATCGATACGCTCGAACAGCACATGGGCGACCCAGACCTGTTCGCCCGCGACCCGAAGAAATTCCAGCAGCTGGTCGCTCGGATCGAAGCCGCGCGCGGCGAGCGCGATACGATCGAAGCCGAATGGCTGGAGATCGAACTCAAACGCGAGGCGCTTTCGGCCGAGGAATGAATCCTCTGTTAACCAAATCACCCTCAACATCGCGCCATGCGCATTCTCTCGATCGCCGCCGCGATGGCCGCTGCCCTCACTCTAGCCGCCTTCGACGCGCCGCGCGCAGCGGGCGCGTATTCTTCTCAACCGACTGAAAACAGCGAGGCCTGCGCGCGCATGTGCGCCGCCGATACGCTCTGCATGTCCTGGTCCTACGCGGAAAATCTGTGCGCGCTGCGGGCCAACGTGCCGCAAAACTTGCCGACCGCGACCTCGGGCCTGAGCTCCCGGGCGCCCCAGGCGCTTCGCCCAGGCGCACCAGCCCAGGCGCCCTTCCTATCCACGGCTCCCCCGCCGTTTCTACCTCCGCCTCTACGGCCCGCCCCGCTGAGCCGGTTGAGACCGCGATGCTGCTCCTTGGCGGACCGGACGAAGAGCTGGACCGCGCTGTTCGGCGCTGAGCCTGCAAGTAAGGTTTGTTTACGCCAGCGCCTTATGGTGCCCGCGATTCAGGACTTTTGACCCATGACGCAAGCGCGGTTCGCAAAACTGATAGATCTGGCCAAAACGCCGGACAGCAATCAGCGCCGCGAGCTTTTGCGCGAGGTGACTGACCTCTTCTTCGCCACCTCGCACACCCGCAGCGAACGCGAGATCCGCCTTGTTTGACGACGTGATGCAACTCGTCGCCGCGGAGATGCAGGACGAGGTATTGGCCGAGCTCTCGGAGCGTTTCGCCAACGCCGACGACGCCCCCACCGGCCTGATGCGCGATCTCGCCAATCATTCCTACGAAATTGCCGGTCCGGTTCTGCGCAACAGCAAAGCGCTGGACGAACAAACGCTGTTGCACGTCGTCAATTATCAGAGCCAAAGCCACATCAAGGCTGTCGCTCAGCGCGAAGGCGTCAGCGAAAAGATTTCCGACGCCATCGTACGCTTCGGCGACGACAACGCGCTAGACACGCTGATCCGCAACGACACCGCCACTATCTCGCGCACCAGCATGGAAGCCGCGGTCGATCG
The DNA here is from genome assembly GCA_023242925.1 of Hyphomonadaceae bacterium JAD_PAG50586_4. GTDB lineage: Bacteria > Pseudomonadota > Alphaproteobacteria > Caulobacterales > Aquidulcibacteraceae > Vitreimonas. Next base: position 2,697,073 of record CP096134.1, read on the forward strand.
CGCCCGAAAAAATGAGCGCCTGCACGAAGGCGTGGTGAAGCGCCACGATTTGCCGCTCGATCTGCTCAACGAAATGTATTTCGTGGTCGAGACGCGCCTGCGCGACCAGATCATGGAGCGCAACGCCAGGGTCGATCAGGCGACGCTCGACGCAGCACTGTCAAAAGCGCGCGAACGCATGCGCATAAGCGCCGCCGACATGAGTGCGGAAGCCAAGAACGCCATGGCGTTCATCACTTCCAAAAAGAACAGCGGCGAGCTGAATGCGCGCCTGCTGGTTTCGCTCTATCGCGAAGCCAAGCAGACGCACTTCCTCTACGGCTTGGCCGAGGTCACCAACCTAGACCACCAGACCGTCGCCGATCTGCTGGAGCGCAAGGATATCGACGGCCTAGCCATGATCTGCCGCGCCTCCAATATCGAACGTCCGCTCTTCGTCACGCTCGCGGTGTTGACCTGTGGCGGCGACGAGGCGATGGCCAAGGCCGAAGAGTTCGGCAGAATGTATAATGCCGTGCCAGTCGAAGCCGCACAACGCGCGCTCCGCTTCTTCAAAGTGCGCAAAGGCGCTGACGGCGCCCGAGCCGCCTAAACGCGTTCCTTCGACGTGCTGAAACGTATCTTCGGATTTTTCTCAAGCACGTAGCCAATCTCCCATGCGCTTTTGCCAAGGAAGACCGGCGACCCGTCAACATCCTCGGCCATCTGCATTTTCGACTTGTCGATGAACGCATCCAAATCAGCGCGGTTATCCGCACTGATCCAGCGTGCAGCTTGATACGGCGATGTCTCGAACAGCACTTCGAGCCCGTACTCAGCCTTCATACGCTCATCGAGCACTTCAAACTGCAGCTGACCCACCGCGCCAACAACGAGGTCACCGCCCGTAACGGGCTTGAACACTTGCGTCACACCCTCTTCGCCGAGTGACTCCAACGCCTTGCGCAAATGCTTCTGTTTCAACGGGTCGCGCACGCGCACGCGCTTTAGGATTTCCGGCGCGAAGTTCGGAATGCCTTTGAACGCGACATCGCCATTCTCGGAAAGTGAGTCCCCCACGCGCAAACCGCCATGGCTCGGAATGCCGATCACATCGCCGGGAAACGCCTCGTCCGCGATCTCGCGCTCTTGCGCCATGAACATCAGCGGATTGTGCACGTTCAGCGATTTTCCAATCGCGCTCTTCAGCGTCATGCCGCGCTTGAAGCGGCCGGAGACGACACGGAAGAACCCGACGCGGTCGCGGTGCTTGGGGTCCATGTTCGCTTGGATCTTGAAAACAAAACCCGTCACACGATCGTCGCCTGGGTCGATCTCGGTATCCGCGCTCTTCGCCACGGCCTTCTGCGCTGCAGGCGCTGGTGCATGCGCGCCAATGCCCGCCAGCAATTCAAGCACACCAAAGCGGCGCAGCGCCGAACCGAAATAGACGGGAGTCAGGTGGCCTTCGCGGAAAGCTTGAAGATCGAATTTCGGCAGACCATCGCGCGCCAGCTCCGCGGTCTCCGTAAGCTCGGCGCGCACGTCATCGCTGACGCCTTCCAGAAAGTCATTCGCACCGCGCTTCTGCCGCTCTTGGCTGGCAAAACCCTGCTCACCGGCTTCAAGCCGCTTGAACGGCACGAACTCGTCCGTCGTCAGATCGAGCATACCTGCAAAGCGCTGCCCCGAAGCCGCCGGCCAATACATAGGCGCGGTATCCATCGCGAGCTTGGAATGGATTTCATCCAACAGCGCGAACGGGTCCTGCGCTTCGCGGTCCATCTTGTTGATGAAAGTCGTAATCGGAATGTCGCGCAGGCGGCAGACCTCAAACAGCTTCAATGTTTGCGGCTCGATGCCCTTTGCGGCGTCGAGCACCATGATGGCCGAGTCCGCTGCGGTAAGGGTGCGATACGTATCCTCGGAAAAATCCTCGTGGCCTGGGGTATCGAGCAGGTTGAACACCATGCCGCCGTGCTCGAACATCATCACCGAACTCGACACCGAGATGCCGCGCTCGCGTTCGATCTTCATCCAATCCGATTTCGTGCGCCGCGCCTGGCCGCGCGCGGCCACCGCGCCAGCCAAGTGGATGGCGCCGCCAGCCAACAGCAGCGTTTCAGTGAGCGTCGTCTTGCCGGCGTCAGGGTGCGAGATGATCGCGAACGTGCGGCGGCGGGCGGCCTCGGTGGCGGGGTCGGCGGACATGAATCCCTAATCTTTATGAAGCGGGGCGTTTACGCCGAAGGGCTAGCGCGAGCAACCCGCCGGGCTCAGGCGGGCTTGGAATCCACCGGCTCCTGCAGGAAATGCCGCCCGTGCTTATCCTCAATTTCAATCACCCAGAGGTCCGGATCAGTGTCCGCGCGCTTGCGGACATGGGCGTCCACGTCAGCCTCTAGATCGCCCAGCGGCCCGGCCGAGAGATCGAGCCAAATCCGCTCACCCTCGCCATTGCGCGCCGGCGCATAGAGCCGCGCCTTACCGTTCATGGTCGCCACTTTGACCATAACCGCGCCAGCATCCGTATCGCCCTTGCGCACGACGCCAGCGAACGCGCCGCCAATCTGGGCGCGACGGATGAGCGCGCTGGCCCAAAAGTCCGTCTTTAGCTCGTCCATACGGCTCCTTGTTCATTCGAACGCAACGACATTCCTTTAACCTCTTTCATTCTCATGCGCGCCCTCCTTCTTGCCGCCGTCTTAACGGCCACCCTCACCGCCGCCGCCTCGGCGCAGACGGGGCCGAACGCGCGCGAAGCTTTTGTGGAGCGGCGCGGCCTGATCGAGATTGACACCCAATGTCGGGTGCTTGAGCGCTCCATCCGGGATGCGCTGCAAGTGGGCCTCGCCCAAGCGCGCGGCTCGCTGTTGCGCGAAGGCTGGTCCAACGCGCAAGTCCGCAACCTCGAGCAAAGCGTGGTCAGCGCCGCCCAGTCGCGTCAATGCAACGACGCGCGCTCGCGTCAAGCCATGGCCGACGCCAACCGCTCGTTTGCTTCATGGGCCAACGCCGCGACGATGGAATTTCCAGGCTGGGAGCGCGATTGGATCGCGCGCCGTTCAAACGAAGGCTGGCGGCTCAGCCAAGTCATCGATACGCCGCTCACCGCCACGTTCGGCATCCGCCAGCAAGCGACAACACAACGCCTCACCCTCACCGTCCCTGTCGCGCGCGGCGCTACAGCACCAACCTCAGCACGCCTCATCCTGCGCGATCAATCACGCGCTCGTTCCGTTGAGATCAGCCTGCCGCAGCGCGTCGCCTACGGGCTTGCAGCTGGCGAACCGCCCGCCACCGCGCAGCGCAGCGTGCCCTCAACGCGCGCGATCGAACGGCTCGACGCCCATCGCAGCCAAGTCGCGTTCACTTTCCCGGATGACGCCTTTCGCGATCTGCTCGCACTCGACCCGCGCGAAACCGTAGCGATTGAAATTCAAAACGGCCGCGCCACACAGCGTTTGCTGGTTGAAGTCGGCGATATCGCCGCGGCGCGCGCGTTCCTTACGCTTCGCCGCTAGAGCGCAGCACCGGCAACGTCACCCGCACCAGCGCACCACCGCCCGGCGCATCGTGAAAGCTCAACGCGCCACGATGTAGCGTCGCCAGCGCGCGCACCAACGCCAAACCTAGCCCGGTGCCTTCCGCGCGCGCGCCGCCTGAGCCGCGCTCATAAGCCTGGCCCAGCTTTTCGCGATCTTCTTCCGGAATGCCCGGCCCATTATCGATCGTGTCCAACACCAGCGCACTGTCACGCGCTTCGGCGATCACCATCACACGCCCGCCTTCCGGCGTGAACTTGATCGCGTTGCCGATTGTGTTGATCAGCATGCGCTTCACCGCCCGCGCATCGGCATGCACAAGAAGCGGCGCATCCGGCGTCACCATGCCAAGCTCAATCTGCTTCTTCTCCGCGCCATCAATCGAGAGCCTGACGACCTCTTCGACCACGCTGCGCACATCAAAATCGCCCGTCTCGATCTCGTAGCGGCCTGCATCGATCCGTGACAGATCAAGCAGATCGTTCACAAGCCCAAGCAGATGCGCGCCGCTCTTGCGAATGAGGCCCGCATATTCAACGTAGCGCTCGCTCAATTCGCCAAAGATCTGACGCTCAATCATCTCGGAGAAGCCGAGGATGTGCGTCAGCGGCGTTCGCAATTCGTGCGACACTTCCGCGATCCGCTCGCCCATCGCCTGGGTGCGCGCCGGCGCCGGCGTTTCGCGGCTCAGCGCCATCAGGCCAACCACAAGGGCTGTGGCCACAACCGCCAACGCCCCGGGAAACACCCCAAGTTCGGCCCGGAGTTCCATGCCGGATAGGAAAGCGGCGAGCGCGAACCCCAGCACCGCTCCTGCGCCAGCCTCCAGCGCCCAGGGTCGAGCCAAGGCCAGTGCAGCTGCCGGCGCCGCCAAAAGTAGGACACTCAGCGGCGAACTTGCGCCTCCGGTTCCAGAAATCAGACCAATCGCAGTTAACAGCCAAACGCAGATAAAGCTCAGCGCGCCCCAGCGGCTGCCCAATCGGGGCAGCAACATGAAACCTGTGAAAGATGGCGCGAGCGCCAAAGCGCTGGCCGCCGCCAACGGCCCTATTTTCGCGCCATTCAACGCCGAAACGATGCCGACGAAGACAACACCCATCGCCCAGGCCCAAAGAGCCAAGGCGATCCCAAATGGGCGCGGCGCTGCTTTTGCAGGAATGGTTACTGCTGATTTCGTTGACACCGAAAGGCTGCTCGCGGGTAAAAGTCTTCTTAACGCGCTGGGGATCAAGATGCCCGCTACGAGTCGTTGTCGGAAGCGGACTCACCATTTCAGGATTAGGGGAGCACAGCCGATGCGTAGCTTTGCGGCTTGGACAACCACCGCGGCCGTCGCCCTTCTAGGCGTCGCGAACGCTCAGACGCCGTCGAACGACACGGCCGCGAATGTTGACCTGCAAACGGCGGTCACGGCGTACGCGGCCTACCACAATGACGTGTCGGAGCTGCGCGCCACCACGCCGCGCGACGCCAATGGCCTTGAGCAGGCGCTCGACCGCGTCGCCCGCCACAACCGCGATCAACTCACACGCGGCTGGATTGCCTACGGCGCACAAGCCGCCGCGCAATCACCCGCCTTCGTGCAAGGCGTGCGCGACGCCGCCGCCTATTATGGCCGCGACGCCGTCATCTGGGCCGTGAGCGTTGATCCGTCGTACGCGCGTGGCCTGCGCGGCGGTCCGGAAGCCACGCGCATTTTGCTCGACTCCGCCAATGCCGATTCCGCGCGCATCACAGCGGTCGCGGATCGCTACCAGGAATTCGCTTATTCGGTGCAGCGCCAGCGCTGGGGCAACCAAGTGGCGCCGGGCCAGCCCGCGCGCCTACAGCGCGTTCGCTCGCTCGGCCGCGAAGGCGCGCCCGCGGGCGTAGTGCCGGCTGATTACGCGCCACGTCTGACCGTGGCGCCGCTCTCAATGACGCCAATCAGCGATCCAAACGCTTATGGCGGCCGTCGCTTCTGGGATTCATTGCGCGGCGGCGAACAGGTGGTGGAAGTCGCTTCAACGCCCGCCGGACGCCAATTCCGCGTGAACGTCACGCGGGGCGAAGCGCTCGACCGCATGGCCGCCGTCGCCGCCCTACAGGCGCTGGACGCGACTGAGACCAACCAAAGCGCCGTGACCCGCCTCATCAACGATCCGCGGTCGCGCGATTGCTTCGAGATGGCGCAATTGCAGCTCTATCAATGCATGTCGGCCGCACGCTTCCGTTATGAGAACGCGTTCTGCCTTGGCCAGCACGGCCTGCGCGATATCGGCACCTGCATCGGCGCCGTCGCCCAGCCCGACGCTGGCGCGGCGATGATGACGCCGATTCCGACGGCGACCGGCCGCAACGAGCGCGGCTAAGCGACACTTGCCCACGCGGGCGCGAAGGCGCATTTCGTGGGCATGGCCGGCATCGACCAAACCATTAACGATCTCGCAGACGATTTCGCGCTCCTCCCCGACTGGGAGGAGCGCATATCGCATGTCATCGAACTCGCGCGCGCGCTGGAACCCATCAGCGACGCCGAACGCACTGAGGAAAACCGCGTGCGCGGTTGCATCAGCCGCGTTTGGCTCGTGAGCGAGCATCGCGATGACCAGCCCGAAAAGCTCTATTTCCGCGGCGATTCCGATGCGCACCTCGTGCGCGGCGAAATCGCGATGCTGCTGCGCATCTTCTCCGGCCGCACGCCGCAGGAAATTCTCTCGATCGACCCAAAGGCCGTCTTCGAGCGCTTAGGGCTAAGAGAAGCGCTTACGGCCCAGCGCTCCAATGGCCTCTTCTCCATGATGAACCGCATCCAGCAGGAAGCGCGCAACGCCGCCTAGCGCGCCGCGCGCTGCGCCAGCGCCATCTTCAGCGCCAGCTTGCCCGACCGCGCCGGCCAACTTTCCGCGCATTCCAGCGCCTCTAACCCATCCTCGTGCAAGCAAACGCGCTCGCCACACGTGACAGGCTCAGCTCAAACCCGACATGGCAGAGATAGATCGCGACTTGCCGCGCGAACGCGATCTCGGACGCCCACGCTCATTTGCGATCAGCTGTGCATCCAGCGCCCCCAGCGCGCACGCCACGACCCCACCGGTGAGGCGCGCGGCGGACGCGTCGTCCGCACGTCGTCCAGACACCCCCATCGCTCCAACGCCTCGCTCCGCGGGTGAAATTCCAGCGAACGCGCAGGCTAAACCTGCGCGCGAGGTGTGAGATTTCCTATTTCTGGGATTTTTTCCTTAAGAGCTATGCGCCCTTGCGGCTCGTGCCCAGGCCCATGCGCTTGGCGAGCGTCGAGCGCTCTTTGGCGTAGTTCGGCGCGACCATCGGATAATCGTGCGGCAGACCCCATTTGGCCCGGTACTCATCCGGCGTCATGGCGTAACGGGTACGCAGATGGCGCTTCAAGGATTTGAATTTCTTGCCGTCTTCCAAGCAGATGATGAAGTCCGGGGTGACCGACTTCTTCACCGCAACGGCGGGCTCCAGTGCATGCTCGGCGGCCGCAGCCGGCGTGCCGGATACTTCCAGCAAAGCGCTATAGACCGTGCGAATGATGGCCGGCAGCTCTTGGGCCGGGATCTGGTTGGCGGACACATACGCCGAGACGATTTCGGCAACCATGCCGACCAAATCTCTTTGCTGATCCATTTACCCAGTCCTGCAGCAGGCAAAGTCAATTCAGGTGTAGTACAGGAAAGCTTGCCCGTCTTGCAAGCCATTCGCTACACCAATATTCGAGCTTTCTAGTACCGCCTACTATTTAGTGTTCGATTACTAAAAAGAATAAAGAACAGAGAAACCATGCCGCTAGTGCAGAAGCAGCATGAGACCTAACGCAGCGCCAATCGAGGCGAGTTGAACAAAACTGGAGATAGAAGCGGCGTACGGGCGATCGCATCGGCTGACCCAGGCTTGCGCCCCATTGGCTACCGCGCGCGCGATCCGGCGCGATAAATCCTGCCACGCCCCATAGACGCGCAGCAGCAGCACGCCGCCCCAGCGCCCCGCCCCCGCCAACGGCCCGCGATAGAGCGCGTCGATGTCATAAAGCTGGATCGGCAAGTCTCGCGGCGCGACAGCGAATACGCGAAACGCGATCGCCACTAGGCCGGCGACGCCCAAAAGTTCCAGTTGCGGCGCGACCCGGTCGAGCGCGAAGGCCTGGAAGGACAATTGCGCCGGCATCAGATCGTAGAGCCAGCGCGGCGCCATGCCGACGGATGCGCAAAAGAACGTCGCCAGCCCTGCGCCCAGCAACATGGAGAACGGCGCTTCGTTCATCCGTAGCGGGCGCGGCAATGGTCGGTAGATCGACAGCATCGGCCGCACCGCCAAGCTGATAAAAAGCACCGCCGGTGTAATCGCTGCGAGCGCCCAAAGGCCGATCGTATCCCATTGCGCAAACGCATCGAGCGCAACCGCGTGCGTCGCGTAGAGCGCAAAGCCAGGCACCGCTGATACGGCAAGCCCGGCGCCCAGCAGTAGGAACGACGTGATCGGCATCGCGCGCGAGAGCCCTGTGAAGGTCGAGATGCGCGCCGTGCCCGTCCGATCCACGATCGAGCCAAGTGTCGCTTGATAGGCCACGAAGGCGAAGATCGCGGAGAATGCCGTGCCTTCCGCCGCCGCCATCGCCAGCGGCGAGCCGTAGCCAATCAGCGCGACGCAGATGCCGGTCTGCGCCGTGAGGCCGTACGCCGCCGCGCGTCGCAGATCGTCTTCAGCCGCCAAATAGAAAAGGCCGATCACAATCATCGTCGCACCGATGAAGATCAGCGCCGGCTCAGCAGGAAACAACCGCGCCAGCGCATAGACGCCAAGCATCGTCGTCGTGGCCGACAAAGCCGCGCCGCCTGCGGGCGAGGCATGCGACACGGAATCCTTCAGCCACACATGCGCTAGCGGCGCACCAACACGTATGAGCAAGGCCGCGAAGATGAACACTCCGCCCAAGCTCGCCACATTCATACGCGCGAATACGGACGCCTCAGCGCCCGCAGACAAATGCAGCGCCACGCCGACCAAGAACAACATGCCCTCGATGCCGTGCCAGATCAGCAGCCGCGACGCCGCGCGCCCCGCGTCCTCGATCGTCGAACAGAACGTCACCCAAGACGCCGCCAATCCCGCAAGCGACGCGGCCGCGACAAAGCTGATCAGATCGCCCACGAACAACGCCGACACCGCGCCGCCGAACATCAGCAGAATGGCGGAATCTTCGTAGCGATTGGGCCGCGCGCTCGAATGGATCGCGATCGGGATCAGCGCTATCAGCAGGGCGATGCCGAAAATGCGGTTGAGCGCATCAAGATTGAGCAAGACGACAGGCAAACCCATCTGCGCCATCGCTGACGCCGCGCCAAACTCATGATCGAGCAAAAGCCAAAGCGCCACGATTGCAGCGCCCGCCATTGTGGGCGCGCGAAAGCCACGCGGCGTCGCCAGCATCACCAGCGCCGCGAGGATCAGAACGAAGCCGGGATTAAGAGTGAGCGCCAGCATCTTGCGCCTCCCCTTGTTGCTCTGCTGCGGCCGGCTGTGACTTGCGCGCGAGCAACCAACGTGCGCCACGCGCCGCGAGCACTGCAAAGATCGCCGCACTGGCGCCGAGCGCCGCCATACCGCCCGGCTGCGCGCCGATCCAGAAGCCGTCGCGGGCACGCAGCACAAAATCGAACGCAAGCCCTGCGGCCGCGGCGACAGCGCAGAACAGCGCCGCCACGCCAAGCAATCCCCTTGTGATGGAGCGCGCGGCGTTTTCGTCATGGGGCGGGCGTCCAGATCGGTGAAAGGAAGGAAGCGAGCGGGTCGGCGAACAGCAGCAACAGCAACGTCGCCGCTGCACCCAGCACGACCGGCGCCGCCAGCAAGATCGAGGCGCCGTCCGCGCGCTTGAACGCATCCGTCGGCGCCCGCGCCGCCAGCGCATTGGCCGCAAGCGGCCCCAAATGCGCAAACGTCAAAATTGCCGCCACACCCGCAAGTGCCGCCGCCCAAATCAATCCTGCGCCAGCCGACGCCGTGATCAACCAGAGCTTCGCCCAAGCGCCGGCAAAGGGCGGCAACCCAATCATGCTGGCCGACGCGATCGCAAAGCCCGCAAACGTCCACGGCATCACGCGGCCAAGCCCCGCATAATCGGCGACCCTCTCTCGCGCGGTCACCGCCGCCGTAGTGCCCGCCGCCATCATCAACGTCGCCGAAGCGCACGCAAACGCTACAACTTGCAACGCCGCTGCAAACAAACCCGCAGGCAACGCCAACAAGGCGCCCATCGGTACCGCAAGCACCTGGGCCATCGCCGAATACGCAAGCCGCTCGCGGATATCCTGCTTCGAGAGCGCAATCAGCGCCGCCGCACACATGCCGACACCGACAAGCACGATCAGAGCCCGCGACGCGATCGCCGCTTCATGTAGCGCAGGGCCAAACACATAAGCCGTGATCTTCAACAAACCGATCGCGCCCGCAGGCAACACCGCCAGCGCTTGGATCGACACAAGCGCCGGATAAGGTGCGCTGCTCGATGCAGCGAGCCAGCGATGCAACGGCGGTGTCGCCGCCATGGCCAGGCCCAGCACATAGAGCACGAGCAAGATGTTGGCCGTCACGGCATCAACGCGACCAACCAACATGCCACCGGTTTGAAATTCGAGGGCGCCGGCGAGCGCGTATGTCCACACCATCGCCGGCAGGAACAAGCCGACCGACGCCGTCAGCAACGTCGCCAAAAATCTCGCGCCGCCTTGCGCGCTTCATCGTCGCCGCGATGCGCAACCAACGGAAATACCGCGAGGATCAGAGCCTGGTACGCCACGAAGAACGTGAACAAATTCGCCGAGAACGCGATGGCCATGGTCGCCGCGGATGCAAGCGCCATGAACGCCATCAGCCGCGCGGGCGCTTTTCGTGCGTGGCGCGCACCACGCCCGCGGAATGCGCGGCATGCAATACGCCAAGCATCGAAAGCGTCGCGGCCATCAGCGCGCCCAGCGGTTCAACGACAAACGCCAGTTCCACCTGTGGTAATGGTCGCGCCAGCACGATCCGCGCCGTACCGCCATCGGCGACCACGCCGACCAAGTAGAACGCCGCAAGCGTTGTCACCAACGCGCCCGCCACATGCGCCACGTCGCGTAGCCCTGGCGGTCGCGCAAGCGCCACCACCAGCAGCGCTTGCGCCACCGGCGCGACGAGTGCGATCAGCAGAGCCAGTTCAGCATTCATGGCGCACCCGCCATCAAAGCCGCCGCGCCATCCGCCGCGCGCAACAACAGGTCTGGCGCCAAGCCCCACACCACTGCGCACATCGCCGCCACCATCAGCGGCGCGCCGGCAAAGCGCCATATCTCGCTATCGACCTGCGCCTGCGTCGCCGTCACGCGCCGGAAATAGACGCGCTCCACCAGACGCCCGCCATAAAACACGCCCGCGAGCGAGGTCACGATCACCGCCCCCGCCGCCCACCACCAGCCGGCGCCGACTCCGCTTCCACCAAGCGCCAGCGGCCAAGGAAGCCAATCGTCAGCGGCGCGCCCATCAGGCTGATCGCGGCCGCCGTGATCGCTGCACTCGCCAGAGGCGCGCGCCGGCCCAAGCCGTCGAGCGCATCGAACTTCTCCGCCCCGCCCGCGCCAAACGTGACGCCGCCAAGTAGCGCCAACGTCGCCACCAACATTGCAAACATCTGCACCAGCGCCGCCGCGAACCCCGCCGGCGAGCCAAGTGCTGCGCACAGCAGCGCCACGCCGGCCTGCGCCGCCCCCGCATACGCCGCCAAGCGCAACACGTTGCGCGCGCCCACGGCCTGCACCGAGCCGATCACCACGCTGACCGCACCCAAGGTCGCCAGCGTGATCGAAACGCCTTCGCCGATCGCCGGCGCCGGCAGTGCAAACGATGCGAGCCGCACCAAGACACACAGCGCGCCCGACGCGCCGATCGCGCCCAGCACGAGCACGGCGAGCCGACCCGCTCTGCCGTACGCCGCGCCGATCCAGAAATTGAGCGGCGCTATGCCCGCCTTAAGCGCAACAGAAAGCAACACCAAGCCAATGCCCGCGGCCGCCAGCCCCGGCGCATCGATGTGGACGCTTGGCAGCGTCGCCAAATCGGTACCGCCAACGCCACGATGCACAAGCGCCGCGCCCAACAGGAAAAGCGCCGACGACATCCCACCCGCAACAAACATCCGCGAGGCGCCATTGAGCGCGCCGCGGTCACTCGAAAGCGCCAGCACGCCTACACTCGCAAGCCAAGCAAACTCGATCGCAGCGAACACGCCGAGCAAGTCGCGCGCAAACACCGCGCCGATCCAGCCTGCGCCCGCACACAGAACGAGCGCGATCGCCAATCCGGCAATCGGCGCTGGGAAATCGCGCACGAACGCGCCCGCGCCCAGCATCAAGAACGCCATCGCCACCGCGACCAACGCCGCCGCGAATATTGCAATCCCGTCCGCGTAAAGCAGAACGCCTTCGATCGTGCCGGTCAGCGGCGCCGCCTCCAGCAGCGCGCGCGCCACAGCGTCGACACCCAAAAACGCAGTCGCGAACGCCGCTACGACACCGACGCCCCACGCCAAACGCCCCGGCAGGAGAAACGCGAGCGCCGCGCCGCAGAGCGGCACGAGCAGCGTCAAGAGTGGCGCATGCAGCCGCGCGAGGTCCAGGTAAGCGCCGATCACGCTTTCGGCTCCGCCGGCTCATTGGCGTCGTCGGCCGCGTCAAACTCCGCCGCTTCGGCGCCGCCATAGGCTTCCTGCAAACGCACGCCGAGCGCGACGCCGATGACAAGTTGCGCGAATGCTACAGCAATGCCAACCACGAGTAGCGACGCTGGCGCACTCAGTGCAGCGGCGCTGCAAAGCGCACCTAGGCTCGCCACCAGCAACCCAGCTACGCGCTTTATGAAATTCGTCGATGTCCACGCCGTCACCGCGCCAAGCATCAGCATGGCCACAGCCACCGCGAGCAAAAGCCGCGCGACGATGGGATCGATCACCATTCGCCGTCTCGCAGGGTCGGCGCGCGCCCAAACAACGCCACGATCACCAGAGCGCACGCGCCCAATGTCAGCAAGAACGCGCCCGCTTCAACAATGCGTGGCGCAAACACCAAACCCGGCACGCCGGCTCCGACGCTTGCCGCGACAAGGCCAAGCGCGACAAAGACACGGCTCACCCAAGGTGGAAACGCCCGCGCCGAAGCCGTCGCACCGAACACAAGCGCGTGCAGCATGAGCGCCAAGCCCGCAGCCAGCCCCGCGACAAACCCGACACCGCTGCCCGACGGCGCGCCCGCCAACAAGTTCAACGCGAACAGCACGATCAAAGGCGCATAGAGGCGCGCCGTCGCCGAAATCATGATGTGTGCGCCTGGCTTCACAATTCGCCATCCATCGCATTGCGTTGCAGCGCCCCGCGTTCGCCATAGCCAAGCAAACCGATAAACACCGCGACCGCGACGAACACGATCGGCGCCATCCAGGCGCCAATCGCTTCCGGCGGCGGCGGCTCAGCCTGCGTCATCACGCCAAGTTCGGAGGTGGACCACAGCACCACGAGTGCGACGCCGCCCGCTGCGCCGACGCTCAGCCACGGCCGTGCGCGCCGTTGCGCTTTGGTGGTGCGCACGCTGAGCAGGATGAGACCGAGCAATGCGACCGGCGCAATGCCAGCAAACATCAGCGCAACACCCGCCGCGCCGCCGCCATAGAGCAGTGCAAGCGCGCCCGCCGCCAGCGCACCGGCCGCGACGAGATACATGCACATCACAAACAACGCGCGCGCCAGCAGCGCGCCAAGCGCCACAGCGAACGCCGCGCACATCAAAGCAAGCGCCACCCACGGCGCAATCACACTCATGTCGGCTCACCCGCGCCCGGACGCGGCGCTGTGTACTTACCCGTCACCGGCGCGAGCCCGCCCGCATGCGCCGCACTTGCAAACACGTGCGACCAAAGCGGCCCGAGCGCGCCCAGCAAAAGCGCGAGCAGCAACAATTTCGCGGCCATGGCCAAACTCGGCGCAGCAATTGCCAACCCGGAGACGATGATCACCGCGCCCAGCGGGTTCGCGGTCGTCGCGCCGTGGATCTGCGTATAGATATCGGGAAAACGCAGCAGGCCCACGGCGCCGCCGAGTAGAAACACCAATCCTACCGCCACAAGCGCGCCGCCCAAACCCAAGCGCACGATTTCGAGGATCGCATCGACGCCCATCAGCTGTCCTCACCGGCGCGCACCAGAGCCGGTTGAAACGTGCGCGCCCTGAAGAATTTCAGCACCGCGACAGCCGCGACGATCGCCACGAACACCATCGCCAGTGCGACATCGACAATCGCCGCTTCACCCACAAACACCGCAGCGCCCCCAGCAATCAGTGCGAGCTCGATCAACACCAACGTGGTCGCCATTGCGCGATCGTAGAGCGACGGGCCTGAGAAGAGACGCAGCAAGGTCATGATCAAAGCAATGGAAACGCCAGCGATAGCGACAAGCCCGATCATGCCCCGCCTCCGCCGATCACTTGCGCTTCGAGACGGCCGAGATCGTCGGCGTCCACGGCGTCTTCATTGAGCACGTGCACCAACAACCCGTCGGGATCGACATCGACGACGGCCATACCTGGCGTTGCGCTAATCATCGCGCCGAAGGCCGCGCGCTGGTTCGGCCGCCGCGCACGCGATTTCACCCGCACCAAAGCCGGCCTCAACGTCACGTCCGCCGCGATCGCCGCGCGCATTGTGGAAAGCGCGCCGCTGAACACCGCGCCGATGCGCGAGAGCGCGCGCAGCGCCGCCGCCGGCGAACGCGAAAGCGCACCGCTCACGCCACCCGCACGCCACGCAAACACCACGCAGCACAACGCCGCGAGGCCCGAAATCGCCAAATCTTCGTTGGAGCGCCAACCGCCCGTCGCGAGCAGCCAGATTATCCACAATCCCGTCAGCAAAGACGCGGCGTGAAGCACGTTTTGAGCCTCCCTGCGCCGCCGGCGCGAAGGCCCAAACGATTAGCCGTTAGAAGACGGATTCGCCAGTTGCGACAGCGGCGCCATCTCAGCCGTTGCGGCCAAACAATAATGCGGCGTTGCGCCGTGCGAGCGAGAGATCGAGCGTGTCGTCCTCAAAGGAAACGCGCTGCAATTCAACGGCGTCAGCGGTGAACGACCAATTCCAATACCGCACGACCGTCTGCGCCTTCGCTGTCGCCAATGTGTCAAACACATAAGCCGTGCGGCCAAGCGGATTGTCGGTGCTGTCTGGATCGCCGTACGGGCGCCGCAACGCGCGCCACAAGGCCAGGAAAAGTGGGCGCTTTAGGCCGACAGCCTTGCACAGCACGCCGATCGCTTCGCCACCGACATCTGTGAATATCTGCTGCGCCGTTGTCGGCTTCACGCCGGCCAAATGGGCGATCTCGTGCAGCAATTGGCGATCAAGCCCATGCTCAGCGGCAGCGAGCGCGCCTTCCAATGAGCCATACGGACTCTGCGCCGCCGCGGCGCGGTTGCGCTGGCGGCGTTCCACGACTTGCAGCGCCTTTCTTGTGTCGGCATCGGCCCAGCCTTCGGCGGCCGCCATTTTGAAGACGTCGCCGAGTTCCAGGATCAAGGCCGTGCGATCGACAGCGAAACGACGCAGGATTTGCACGCGCGATTCAAAGCTCGCCCACCAAAACAGCACCAGCGCCTGCGTCGGCCTTAATTCCGTCCGCGCAACGAGTAGCTTCGGCAAACTCGCCGCCTGACGCGATCGCGCGACGACGACATCGACCCCCTGCATGGACAATTTCGCAAACTGATTGCGCAGCACCGCTTCAATCACGCTGACCTCGCCCGTCTGGATCAGCGCATCCGTCACTGGCTCGGTCAGCCCACGGCGCTTGGCGATCGCCACCCAATGGGGCGTGACGCCCGCGCGTATCGTGGCGATCAGGTCGGAATCGTCAAAACCGACCCCCGCTTCAAGCAGAGGCCCCGCGACGCTAATCTCATCCCGCGCCAAATAGCGCAGCAACGCCTTTGGCGCGTCCGAGATCCGCGCCAAGCCATGTGCGCAACGCTGCCGTAGCTCCAAGCTCGAGGTGCGCAGCAGGCCAACCAGAATGTCCGCCGCCAATTGGCGCTCGTAGGCCGGAATTCTGCTCTCTGGCCAAGACACGAGTTCGCACAGCCGCGACACAAGCGCCAGACGCGCCTTAGGCGCATGCGGCTCGCTCAGTTCGAGCGGCGGCAGCTGGTCGGAAAAATCCGACCGGGGCTGATTCGCGATGGGCATAGCGCTACGGAGTCAGCACGCGCGCCGCTAACCACCCGTTAACAGACAGAAGCCGGTGCTGGACGCCGCAGCGTCACGCCGCTTATTGCTTATCTCCGATGGACCCCGCGCCCCGCCACGACCGCAAATCGCTTTTCGGGATCGTGCCGGAACTCCCACTCTATTACGTGCTGGTCGGGCTCTATTTCTTCGCCTTCGGCATGCAATTCGTGTTGTTCCCGTCGCTGGTGGCGTTCTTTCTGGGCGCGACGCCGGCGGGTATTGGTGTGGCCCAGTCCGCGCTCTCAGCGCCGATGTTCTGCCTTTTGCTGTTTGGCGGCCTGCTGGCGGAACGCGCGAAGGCAGGGCCGACGCTCGCCAAACTCCACCTCGCCTTCGCCTTCGCGTCGATCGCGCTCTATTTCATCATCGCCAACGGCGCGCTGACCTACATCATACTGATTGGCTACGCGATCTTCGTCGGGGCTGCGCCGCATTCATGATGCCGGTGCGGGACGCAGCACTCAACGGCGTGATCGCGCGCGAAGCCGAACGCGGCAATCACATGCCCATCGCCACAGCTGCCGCGGCCGCGACCGCCGTGCAGATCGGCGCACAGATCGCTGGCATTCTCGTCGCGCGTTTTGCCGGCGCAAACCCTGCCCCGTTCATCGCCCTTCAGGCGCTTGTGCTCGCACTCGGCGCGGCCGTTTCCCTCGGCGTGCAAGCGCCCAAGCCCACAGGCCACGAGCGCTCCGCGATTGGGGCGTTACGCGACGTGCGCGATGGCGTGATTTATTCCTTCCGCAACCCGATCATGTCGCCGATGCTGATCTCCGCCGCTTACATGGGCGTCTTCGTGATCGGCTCGTTCCAAGTGCTCTTCCCGCTCATCGTGCGCGACGCCTATGGCGGCACGGCGCTGATGCAGTCGAACCGGCTTGGACTGCTATTCGCATGCTTCTGGGGCGCATCGTTTGTGTCAGCGGTTTTGTTGAGCCGGCTAAAACCCCTGCGTCGCCCCGGCCAAGCGATGATCGCATCCCACCTCATCGGCGCGCTCGCGTTGACAAGCTTTGCGTTCGACAAACCATTCCATCTGTTCGCGATCATCGTCGCGTTTTGGGGTTTTGCCGCCGGCATTGCGATTTCCACCAGCCGCACGATCACCCAAGGCGCAGCGGAGCCGCGCTACCTTGGGCGCGTGTTGGCGGTGTATTCGATGGGGTTTATGGGCGGCGCGCCCATCGGTTCGATCGCTGTGGGTTTCGCCGCGAGTGAGTTTGGTTCGCGGGCGGCGGCGCTCATCCCTGGAATAGGACTTGCGCTCGCCGCCATCGCGTTAGCTGTGTTGACGCCGCTATGGCGCTACAAAGCCGATTAGTTGCGGCGATTACGCGCCGGCGCGCGTGCGTTGTACTCGTCCACTTCAACTTGCCACGCATCACGCGTGCCGTTCAGCAGAGCAACGCCCGCGTTGTAGGCGGTTTCCGTCGCCGCCAGGCGGGCCCGCATCGCTTCAACCTCTGCGCGGCATTGCTGCAGCTTTGCGCTGCCCGTGCCATGCCAAGCGCGGAATTCCGTATCCATTGTCGCCATCGCTTCCGGGGTCGCGGTGGCGCCATCCGGAACACTCGGCGCAGCAGCAAAACCAACGCACACATCTGGCGCTGTGGCCGGCGTTTGCGCGAGAGCGGGCGACGCCATGAGCAGAGTAGCGGCGGCGGCGCCGATCAGAAACTTCATACCAGAACTCTCCTATTAGGGATCGCCTTCTATAGCCCTCGCAGGCCGCATGTGCGAGGCAAACGCGGCCAAAATGCGGTCACCGCCGGATCACAAAAATCTCATTCCAGGCGGAACGGCGCGACCATCCGATAGCGGCCTTCCGTCGCCACGCCGTCACGTTCGGCTGGAACCATACGATAATCGCGCGAAATGCGAAGTGCCGCCTCGGCAAACCCCCAATTGGCGGGTGTCTCGGAAACCACGGCGCAATTGAGCGTGCCCGTGGTCGTCACGAGACAATCCAAAACAACCTGCCCTTCGACACCGCGGAGCAGCGCGCGGCGCGGGTAATAATTCTCCAGCCCGCTCGGCCGCTGCAGCCAACGCGGATTGGTGATCATGGGCGGTGTGTACGGCGCGCCAACCGTATCGCTTGTGCTGATGTGCTCGACGTGGGGCGCCTCGTCCAAAGGGAGCAGTGTCGTGGTCTCTTGCGCGTTCGTCGTCGGCGGCAAGGGCGACGGCGGCGGCGTTGTAACTGGCGGCGGATCAACCGGCGGGCGCTCGAAGATCGTATCGACGATTGGCATGTCAGGCAGACGGAAGCTGACACTGGTGAAGGTTGCTGTGAGCGCCGCGATCGCCGCAGCGCTCAGCAAGCCAGCGGAGATCGCAAAGGACGCCGCGCGCACGCGCATTTCGTTCTGCATGTTGTGCCTCCCATTCTGCGTCGATCAATCGTCGGCGCTTAAAGAGAGGCTGATCCGCGTTTCCCTTTCCTACAATTCACAGGCGCGAGAACACGATCACGCTTTAGCGATCAATCATCCGCCGATTGCGCAAACACGGACACCTTCTCAAAGCCATCGTGCTGCAGCGTGTCGATCGCGGTGACGACGTGGGTGTACGCAAGATCCATATCCGCACGCACATAAACACGCGATTGCGCAAACATCGTTGCATCATCCAGACCGCTATTGTGTGCGGAGATGTGTTGTAAAACCTCGATTGTAAGCGCATCCCACGCCACATCTTGCCCCCAACGAGCACACGGGCCTCACCGCCCACACCGCGCACGACGTCGATGATTGTCGGCGCAATGTCGACGATGACAGGCGTGGCGCCACTTGGCAGATCAAGGCGCAGATCGGTGGTCGGCTTTGGCGATGTCACCATGAAGATGATGAGCAAAACGAGCAGCACGTCGATGAACGGAATCATATTCGGCTCTGCAGCCGGACTCATTTGCCGCGCACGTGCGCGCGACGCAAAGGCGATCGCCATGCCTGCCTCCCATGCGCCGCGTCATGGAACGCGCGGCGTCCATGCAATAAGGCTCACACGCCTCGCTGCATGCGCCAATTCACACAGCCGCGAGCACGATCACACTTGCGAGATCAGTCCAGCGCAAACGGCACCACCATGCGATAGCGCGCACGCACCGGGACGCCATTGAGCAACGCCGGCTGCATGACGTGTGCGCGCGCAAGTGCGAGCGCTGCGTCGCCAAAGCCTTGGCCCGTCGGCGCCTCATCCTCGATGGCGCACGTGAGGCGACCATCGAGCTCAACGAAGCACGCCAACGTCACCTGCCCCTCAACGCCACGCATGAACGCCGCGCGCGGATAGAAGCGTTCAGCGCTCGCAGGCCGCGACAGCCAAATCGGATTTGTGATTTCAGGCGGTTCGCCAGTGTAAGGCGCCGGCGCAGGAGGTGTCTCCGGCGCTGGGGTGGGTTGCACTTCGCGCGACGGCTCAAGCGGCGACACCTCGGGCCGCGCTTGTTCCTCTCTTTGCGGCGGCGACGCAATTTCGCTGAGCACCGCAGGCGGCGCGACGGGCTCATCCAAAATCAGCGCAAATCGTGCGTTGAACGCGGCCCACACCAGCCCGCCCACGATGAGCGTAGCGATCGCGAGCGCCATCAAGCGTGTTCGCGCCTGCTGCAAACCTCAAACTCCAACGCCGCCGCACATTGCACTCATGCGCGCGATAGGCCGGAAAGCGGGCAAGAAAAAGGGCCGCCGGATCGCTCCGACGGCCCCAATTCAGACTTGCACCAAGATTAGTCGGGCAGAACCCAACGAATGGTCCGACGAATACGGCCACCCGAAGTCGGCGAGCCATCCCGCGTCGCCGGGGCGACACGGAAGTGGCGCGACACACGAAGCGTTGCTTCACCGAAGCCCCAACCAGGCGGGTCTTCACTCGTAATCGTGCACGATAGACGCCCATCGGCGCCCACGATGCACTCCACTGTCGCGCGACCTTCCTGACCACGTTCCTGAGCACGCTCAGGATAGTAACAGGCGAAGTCACGTGCGTCCGGTTGCTCGGTGAACACAGCGTTGGTGATGATCGACGGCGTCGGCGGCGCTGGCGGCGGGTCGACCGCAACCGGGATCGGCGTCGGCGTCGGTGGCGCAGACAGATCCGGCGGCGGCACGCGCTGCTCAGGCGGCGGCGGCGGCGGCGGACGATCCGGCGGAGGCGGCGGAGGTGGAGGCGGCTTTTCCTCCTCCTCGATTTCCACCTTCACGGCGTCCTGTTCTTCAAACAGGTCTGTAATCGCCGAGAACTTTTGGTTCACGGCCATCCAAACCAAGGTCAAGCAAATCAGCGCGGCGAGGCCGAGCGATGCTAAGCGTAGAGGCACCATTGGTCGTTACCCCTCGCTCGCTAGTTCGGCGAAGATGCCGACTTTGACGAAACCGGCTTCTTGAAGCTGGCTCATCACATCGACAACGTTGCCATACGCTGTGCTCTGGTCGGCGCGCACGAAGATGCGGGCTTCCGCGTAGATGTCCTGCACATTGAGCGCAGGATTGTTGCGGATCGCATGCTCCAACGTGACATCGCCGAGCTGCGACATTTGGATGGTTTGCTCATCGACGAACACTTCCATGCCGGCCGCGCCCTCACGGATGCCGACGACTGTGGGGTTTAAGCCCACGAGGCGGATCGGCACCGGGTTTGGCGGCGGCAGGTCGACGCGAATGTCGACGGTCGGGATCGGCGCCGTCACCATGAAGATGATCAGCAGCACGAGCAGAATGTCGATGAACGGGATGACGTTCGGTTCGGAAACCGGGCCACCCTTGTTGCCTCCAACTTTGGCTCCCATGACCTACCTCCGCCGATCTTCGGCGACGAGGCCGATCTTGGTGAAGCCCTTGTCTTGGAGACGGTTCATCACACGCACAACGTTACGATAAGCCAGGTCGCCGTCCGCTCGGATGTAGATCCGCTGGTCGCGGATCTCGAAATCATCGCCGGCAATCGTCGGCGTGTTCACCTGAACGGCTTCGTACGTCCGCTCGCCAAGGTCAGCAATGTTGACCTCGTCGTTCATGACGAACACGTGCAGCCCGCCGCCATCTTCGTTCACCGAAATCCAGGTCGGACGCGGCGGACGCTGAGACGGCATGATGCGCGCGTCTGGCATTTCCACTTGAATATCCACGCTCGAAATCGGCGCGGCGATCATGAAGATGATCAACAGCACGAGCATGATGTCGATGAACGGGATCACGTTGGGATCCGCGTTGACATCCAGCCCTTTGCCGCTGCCACCTCCTCCTACTTTACCCGCCATTGGGGGTCCTCCAATGCTCGGTTAAAGCTCAACCTGCGCGACGGTCCATGTCGCGCGAAACCAGCGCGATGAACTCGGACGCGAAGTCGTCGAGCTTCGTCCCTTGCTTGGAAATTTGCTTGGCGGCGAAGTTGTAGATGAGCACGGCCGGAATAGCGGCGGCCAGACCAGCGGCGGTGGCGAGCAGAGCGCCGGCGATACCAGGCGCAACGACCGCGAGCGACGTGGTTTGCGTCTTCGCGATACCGACGAAGGCGACCATAATGCCCCAAACCGTGCCGAACAGACCGATAAACGGCGCGTTCGCGCCGATCGACGCGAGGAAGGTCATCGACGAGCCCAGGTCATCGAGGTGCTCGTTCTGACGGGTCTGCATTGAGGCGGCGACGCGCTGCATCGTGTGGTCGCGGGCGTCGCGCATCGTGTAGAGGCCGAGGTCTTGCGTGCGGCGGACTTCCGCCATACCGGCGTCGAACATGGACTTGATGCCTGAGGCCGGCAGCTTGCGCACGATGGCTTCGGCTTCTTCAACCGAATTGGCCTTGCGGAACGCGCCCAGGAATTCCTTGGTTTGGCTCGAGGCCTTGCGCATCACGTAAATCTTTTCGAACAGCAGCGCGACGGCGTAGATCGCGCAGAGGCCGAGGATCACCATGACGCCCATTTCAACACCGTTCAGGTGCTGAACGAGTTCGATCATGGACACTTCTTGCTGGCCAGCCGCTTCGGCGGCGGCTTCCGCGCCACGCTGTTTAGCAGCCTCAAGATCGGCCGCCGAAGTGGGGGCCGCGGGGGCCGGAGCCGGAGCCGGCGCGGCGCCCTGAGCCGCCGGAGCGGCGCTTTGCTGCGCGAACGTCAGCAAGGAATTCATCAACGTCATTGTCTGCCCTTTTGCCTGCCCTGAAATCTAATCTCGGCGGGCGAGCGCGACGGCAATCGCGGCTCATCCCACCCCGGTTTGGTATGCGTGTTGTTGAAGGTCGCGATCATCCCGTATGCCGGGGTGCGATGCGCTTCCTCCCACCGTGAACCGTTCCGGGCCGCCGCATGACGCGGTCTTCTCTCCCAGGCGGCTGTCGACGCCGGCGCCTAAATTTTCGGAAATGGCGCCCTTGTCAACGTCCTCCACGCAGTGGGCGACCTAATTGGACCGCCCTCCCCAAGCCTCTGCCTGATGCACCGAAGGCGCCAAGCTCGGCAACCAAAACTTTCGTGAACGTCACGTGTTCCCGAAACGGGCCACCCTCTGGCCAGGGTTACTGGTCTTTTGGGCGCAAAATTATGCTAACGGGGCGCAAAGTAAGGAGAATACCGCTCATGGCTATGGCAGCAGACGAACTCGAGGGCTTGCTGCGCGACGCCTTCAAGGATGCCGAAATCACCATCGAAGACCTCGCGGGCGACGGCGATCACTATCGCGCGATCATCCGCTCCAGCGCCTTCGCCGGTAAAAGCCGGGTCGCCCAACACCAGATGGTGTACGCCGCCCTCAAAGGTCGGATGGGCGGCGAACTCCACGCCCTCGCCCTCGACACAGCCCCAAAGGCTTGATGCCCGAGAGCCGGGCCATTACCTCCGGCCCAGGAGTTCCTATGACTGACGCCATCGAGACCATTCGCCAGACCGTCGCCGACCACAACGTCGTGCTCTTCATGAAGGGCACCGCCGATCAGCCGGCATGCGGCTTCTCGAACCAAGTCGTGCGCATTCTCGATCACATGGGCGTCGAGTATTTCGACGTGAACGTGCTGGCCGATGACGACATCCGCCAGGGCGTCAAGGATTTCGCCAGCTGGCCGACGATCCCGCAGCTCTATGTGAAGGGCGAATTCGTCGGCGGCTGCGACATCATCCGCGAGATGTTCCAGACGGGCGAATTGCGCGAGCTGTTCGACGAGAAGCTTGGAATCGTTTCCTAAGCGACGGCCTTCTCAGGCCGCGCCGTCACAGCCAAATCCAGCTTCACCAACGAACC
The DNA here is from genome assembly GCA_023242925.1 of Hyphomonadaceae bacterium JAD_PAG50586_4. Lineage (GTDB taxonomy): Bacteria > Pseudomonadota > Alphaproteobacteria > Caulobacterales > Aquidulcibacteraceae > Vitreimonas. The sequence goes on from CP096134.1 coordinate 2,720,143, forward strand.
GTCGCGCAACACCTCAAGCGTGACGCGCTTTCCGATTCGTTCGCGCGTCAGCAGCCGATGGACCGCGTCCACTGTCGGCGTCGCAAAGCCTTCGAGCTTCAACACCACATCGCCAACACGCAGCCCCGCCGCCTCCGCTGGCCCGCCTTCGGTCACCGCCACCACCAACACGCCGCCTTCCACGCCAAGCCCCAAGCGCCGCACCAGCGCGCGCGACAGCTCTTGCGACTGGCCGGCAATGCCAAACCAACCACGCGTCACACGCCCGTCGCGCATCAGATCAGGGATGATCGATTTGGCCGTATTGCTCGGCACCGCAAAGCAAATGCCCTGCGCGCCGCCGATGATGGCCGTGTTGATCCCGACCACCGCGCCGCGCGCGTCCACCAACGCGCCACCCGAATTGCCGGGGTTCAGCGCCGCATCCGTCTGGATCACGTCCTCGATCAGCCGCCCGCTTTCGCCACGCAATGTGCGCCGCAACGCCGAAATTACGCCCACCGTCACTGTCGCCTGCAAGCCCAAAGGATTGCCGATCGCGATCGAGAGCTCACCCACGCGCAGCGCGTCGCTATCGCCAAGCTCCGCGGTGTGATGCCCGCGCCCGTTCAAGCGCAGCAACGCCAGATCGGTATCGGGATCAGTCCCGACGATCTGCGCCGGCACAACGCTGCCATCGTGCAGCACCCCTTCAACGCGTCCGGCGCCTTTCACCACGTGATTGTTGGTGAGCGCATATCCATCCGGCGAGATGATCACGCCCGAGCCCGCGCCGTCGTACAAATCGCGCGCCCGGCTCGTACGCCGCACGCTGATCACAGCCGGGCCGATATCATCGACCACGCGGATTATAGTTTCCGAAAAGCTGTCGCGCGGGCCGCGCGCCGGCGGCGCCGAGACAAAATCAGAGCGAGAGCGACCAAACATGCATCATGAATTAGGAACCATGACAGAGCCCCGCTAGCCCTCCAAGCTGCGGCGCCTACATCCAAATCCATGAATTCTCCCGCACCGCAGCAACGCTTTGATTTTCTTACCTGGCTGCGTAATTCCTTCCTCGCTGGCGTCGCCGTCGTTCTCCCGTTCGTGATCACGATCTGGGTGATCTGGATGGTGGTGACCTTCATCGACAACAATGTCGAACCTCTGGTGCCTAACCAGCTCGCGTTTCTGAAAAGCTTTCCCGGCGGCGGCGTGCTTTGACGCTGCTCGCACTCACGCTCGTCGGCGCGCTCGCCAGCAATTTCATCGGCCGTTGGAGCGTCAGCGCCGCCGACCGCGCCATCGCCAATCTCCCGCTGGTGCGCACCATCTATGGCGGCGCCAAGCAGGTGTTCAAACAGGTCGCGGCGCCCGAGCGCACCTCGTTCAAACAAGCCGTGCTGGTCGAATTTCCGCTGCCTGGTTCCTACGCGCTCGGCTTCATCACCAATGAAGACACTTCAGAGGTAGCGCAGGACATCGGCGCCGACCTCGTCGCCGTCTATGTCCCCCAAGCGCCGATCCCCACCTCGGGCTTCCTGCTCTACCTGCCCCGCGCCGCACTCAAGCCGCTCGCCATTCCGCCGGACGAAGCGTTGAAGCGCGTGATCTCGCTCGGGATCATCAAAAACGATGAGAGCGCGGTGACGGGGAAATAGGCGACTTCTGATCGACACGGACGCAGAATTTGGCGTGTACTATTTCAGCCGCCTCTAGACGCACCAAATGAGTGTAGTCCAATCTATCGCTTTGGCATTGTCGCCGGCCTTGGCCGGATGGCTGCTACGCGTTCGCTGGTGCAACGGCCGGCCTTCTGGGGGGCCGACTATTTCAGCGTTCCCCCATCACTTCCTTGGTCATGACCGCGATCTTTGGTGGCGCGCTTCTTGGTAGCGCATTCATGTTCGGCGTCATGTTTGGATGCGCCTGGTCGGGTCAGCGCCTCTAAAGTGGACACACAGCCACTCAAGGCCATCAACCAACCCCATCTACTCCACCACGAAATCCCCCGCTTTCCAGTCCACCACCGGGTAGCGCGGGTTCATCTCTTCCAGTGTGCCGTGCACGATGGCGGCGATAATCGCGTTGCGGCGCCATTTCTTATCCGCCGGGATCACGCGCCACGGCGCATGCGCGGTTGAGCAGCGATCCAGTAATGTCTCGTAGGCGACCTGATATTGATCCCAGAGCTTGCGATCCTCCAGATCACCCGGATTGAATTTCCAATTCTTCTCCGGCTGATCAAGCCGCTCTTGCAGGCGCTGGCGCTGTTCGTCCTTCGAGATATGCAGCATGAATTTGAGCACCGTGACGCCGTTCTCGGTCAGATGCTTTTCAAACGCGTTGATCTGGTCATAGCGCCGCTCAACCACATCCGCTGGCGCAAGGGCTCGCACCTTGACCACCAGCACGTCTTCATAATGCGAGCGATTGAAGACGCCGATCATGCCCTTCTTCGGCGTCGCCATATGCACACGCCAAAGATAATCGTGCGCCAGCTCTTCCTCGGACGGTTTGCCAAACGCCGCGACATTCACACCCAACGGCCCGCACTTATTGAACACGCCGCGCACGGTGCCGTCCTTGCCCGAGGTGTCGATGCCCTGAAGGATCACCAGCAGCGCGCGCGAGCGCTCGGCCCACAACCGATCCTGCAATTCATCGATCGCCTTGGCGCAATCTTTCAGCGCCGCTTCCGCCGCCTCGCGCTCTGGAAACAATTCCGCGCCATCGCAATCGCGCGCGCTAAGCTTCGATTTCTTGCCAGGCTCAACGCACACCGCCGCGTCGATCGCTTTCCAATCATGGGTCATGGGCAAAGCTTAGCGCCCAAGCCGCGCAAACAAAAAGGCCCTCCGCTTCCGGAGGGCCTGATCGTTTCGTCCGATGCGTCGATTACGAGGCGTAATATTCGACGACGAGGTTCGGTTCCATTTGGACCGGGTACGGCACGTCGGCCAGAACCGGCACGCGCTGATAGCGTGCAACCATGCCCTTGGGATCGACTTCGAGGTAATCCGGCGTTTCGCGCTCACCGCTTTGGAGCGCTTCGAGCACCAGCGCCATCGAACGCGCCTTGTCGCGGATCTCGATCACGTCGCCGACCTTCACGAGGTAGGACGGGATCGTGACGCGGCGGCCGTTCACCTTGACGTGGCCGTGGTTCACGAACTGACGCGCCGAGAAAACCGTTGGCACGAACTTGCAGCGATAGACCACAGCGTCGAGGCGGCTCTCGAGCAGACCGATGAGGTTTTCAGCGGTGTTGCCCTTCCGGCGCGCGGCTTCTTCGTACGTCCGGCGGAACTGCTTTTCGGTGATGTTGCCGTAATACATGCGCAGCTTCTGCTTCGCGACCAATTGGAGGCCGAAGTCAGAGGTCTTGCCCTTGCGACGTTGGCCATGTTGGCCTGGACCGTATTGGCGCTTGTTGACGGGTGATTTCGGACGGCCCCAGAGGTTCTGGCCGAAACGGCGGTCCGCTTTGTATTTGGCTTGAATACGCTTGGTCATGCGCGTTGAGCGCCTTCTTCTTCTGACGGGGACCGGCGACCTCACAAACGAGATCGCGACTGCCCTGGCGGTGGCCCGTCACCCAGTATGATCCGCCCCCAGAATGAACCTGGAGCGCGGAAAGCGGGGCTTTTGGCGGAAGGCCGCCCCCAAGTCAACCAGATCAGGGCTCTGGCGTGGCGTTCAGCTCATCCAGTGTGCGCAACAGAATCTGGTCATAGCCGATCCGCCAGCCTTCGCCCTGCAACACCCAGATCCGGCAATAATAGCCCGACCCGCCCTCCCAGCGCGCCTGGCCCAGTGCGAACACCATGTCGCCATTGGCGCTCGATTGGACGATTTGCGGCGGGCTAAACGCAACGGGCGTCGCGCTGGCGAGGGTCGCGGCCGCGTCCCGTCCTAAAGCCGTCGGCTGATTGTCCCGGTTCATGCGCCCGGTCCCGGCGAACACCGCCCGATAGCCGTCACCGGCGTTCGCAGCGGCCGCCCGCGCCAATTCGCCTTCCTCGCGCAGCACGCTCTCGATCGCGGCCCGCTCCGTGCCCGCACCGCGCGCCCCGATCGGCAAGGCCTCAACCTGCGCGGCCGCGTTCACCGTGGTTGGCGTCGTTTGGTTCGTCCCGCCGTCGTAAATCCATTTCCACGAGCCGTCGGCTTGGCGACGCCACACCGTGAAATACTGACCGAACGCGGCGCCGCCGCCATTGTACGGCCCCGTGGTGAAGCCGAAATCGCCGCCGCTCGAGACGCCCGCGAACTGCGGCCCCCAATTCAAAGACGTATCGCCCCGATTTGCCGGATCGATACCGGCCAGCGATTGGCGTGCGTTCACCGGCCCGGCTTGCAGCACGATCGCGTCGGCGGTCGAGTAATTTTCAAACGCCTCCACCCAACCGCCCTGCTGGGCGGCAGCCGCAAACGCGCGCTCCGCCGCCACGACCGGCGCGACATCAGGTTGAGATTGCGGCTCGGACGAGCACGCCGCGGCGAGCGCTAGAAGCGCAAAAGCAAAGGTACGCATGGCGCTCAAGGGCGGCTCTGCCGTCCCGTCCGTCAACCCCAATTGCATGCGCATGCATGCTGACGCGACGAACCGCGCATATCCCTTAACGCTTCCGCAACCACAGGGGCGCAGAGGCTTGGCTAGGAGACGGGCCGGTGTCGATCGTTCTGCGCCACAATGAACAGCTTGAACTCAATCGCATTGAGTACAGCAATTCGGTCACTTTGGCCGAACTGACCAAGCTTGCCGAATTCCAGGCGGCGAACCCGACATGGCTGACCTTCGACGCACTGGCGATCGTCACGCCGGGCGCCGACTTCGCCACCATCGACAAGCCGGCGCTCGACAAGCTCTACGCCATCTACGCCGATCTCTTTTCGCCGATGCATTTCCTCATCCTGCGCCGCTCGGCCTGGATTTGCCTCAGCGGCGGCGCCGAAGAGCACGTACGCTATTGGCTGGGCGACCGGGATACGCGCGAAACGGTCTCCAGCGATGTGCGCCGCTTCGACACCTTCGCGGAAGCGGGCGACTGGCTTGTCCTCAATCAAAGCGCGGCCTCCGCACTCGAAAGCGGCGCGGCCTTCGAGGAAATTTTCCGCGCCGACATTCCGCCCACGCGCGGCTTCGCCCGGTAGGCCGCGCCCATGCCGATCACGCTGCGTCACAACTCAAAGCTTGAGGTCAGCCGGGTCGAATATTCCGGCGCAATCGGCGGCGTGGACATGCACGAGCACGCGACCTTCAACGCCGCCAACCCGGTATGGCTCGGCTTCGACTGCATCAGCGTCATCCACGCTGACGTCGATGTTTCCGGAATTTCTCTCGTTGATCTCGACGGCGTTTTCAGAACGCATCGTCAGCTCTTCGAGCCGCTGAACCTCATGTTCATGCGCCGCTCCGGCTGGGTTTGTGAAAGCCCGATCGGCCAGCGTTTCCTCAGCCATTGGCTCGAAAAGCGCAACGTCGACAAGAGCCCCTGGGCTGACGTGCGCCAGTTCAATACGTTCGACGCGGCAAGTGAATGGCTGTTGCTCAGCCCCGATGACGCAGTCGCGTTGAAATCCGGCGATGGCTTCTTGGACATCGCCCGCTTCGAGAACGGCGCGGCGCGCGCTTTCGCGCGTTAGCCTTCCAGCTCGTATTGGCTTTGCAGATAATTCTGCAGGCCCATTTGCTCGAGATTCTGGAGCTGCGTTTCGATGAAATCGATATGCTCTTCGGTGTCGTCGAGAAGCTCCGTCAGCAGATCGCGCGTGACGTAATCCTTCTTCTCTTCACAGAGCGTGATGCCTTCCTTGATCGCGGCGTGGCCGTTCTTCTCGGCGGCCAAATCGCCTTGCAGCCGCTCCGGCACGCTCTCGCCGATCTGCAGCTTGTTGAGGTTCTGGAGGTTCGGGAAGCCTTCGATGAGCAGTATCCGCTTAATGATGCGGTCCGCGTGCTTCATCTCTTCGATGGATTCTTCGTACGTCTTCTTGCCCAGCTTGCCGTAACCGTCGCTCTCGTACATCCGCGCATGCAGGAAGTATTGATTGATCGAGGTCAGCTCGTTCGTGAGAATCTGATTGAGCTTCTTGATGACGTCCGCATCGCCCTTCATCGCGCCTACTCCGCTGCGACGAGGCTCCGCTTACCGCAAGCCATTCCGCCGCTAGAAATGCCTTCGGCGATCTCGGGAAGGCAGCGGCCGCAGCATGGCTCGCACCCATGGTGGGCGAGAACCGCTTCCGGCCCCTGGGCCCCAGCAGAAATGGCTTCGTCCACTTCTGCGCCAGTCACACCGTTACAATTGCAGACGTACATGCAGCTTTTCTCTGAACGCAAAAGCGAAATCGGCGACTGACTCTCAGCCGCAAAGAAAATCTAGCCAGTCGCGATCGTTTCTGCAAGTCATTCGCAGCATCTATACCGTCAGACCCTCCAGATGTTCCCGCATGGCCGGCAAGGCGATGTCCACCATGCCGGCGATGGTGTCGGCCAAAGCGTCCGGCATCAGGTCGATGGTCCAGACCACCCGGCTGCCCGCGCCTTCCTGGAATACCTCAATAGCCGCATTGTAGTGTGTGTATTTCGGGCCCGGCGCGATGGCGTAAACCAAACGCCGCGGGCCCTCCTCCAGCGACACCAAAGTTTCCCGCGCACTCGCCCCATTGGCGAAGGTCACCACCCGAAGCCGCGGCTCCTCCAACACCGTGTTGACCACGAACCCGGGCGCCAGCCGCGTATGCACCGCGCCAAAATCGCTGAACGCGCTCCACACCTCGCCCGCCGGCCGCGCGATGCTGATCTCTTTGCGAATGGTCGCCATAAATCTCTCCTTCACTGGCGAGCATGCGCCCAAGACGCCAGCGCCGTCCGGCCATTTTCGGACCAAGCCTTTTGCAGAAGCGATCAACCACGCCAGTGCACTTGCTCTGGCAGGCCGGCTTGGGAATTCACCCGCCCTGAGCTAGAAGCCGCCCCTTCATGTCCGCAAAAGCCCCCACCATCGGCGTCGTCTCGCTTGGCTGCCCCAAAGCCCTCGTCGACAGCGAGCGCATCATCACGCGACTTCGTTCCGAAGGGTACAGCTTGTCCGCGTCTTACGAAGGCGCCGACCTCGTCGTCGTCAACACCTGCGGCTTCCTCGATAGCGCCAAGGCCGAAAGCCTGGACGCCATCGGCGAAGCCATCGCAGAAAACGGCAAAGTCATCGTCACCGGCTGCCTCGGCAAGGAAGAATCGCTGATCCGCGCCGCGCATCCGAAGGTGCTGGAAATCACCGGCCCGCACCAATACGAGGCCGTCGTCGGCGCCGTGCACACGCACCTGCCGCAGCTTCACGATCCCAAAATCGATCTTGTGCCGGAAGGCGGCTATCGCCTCACGCCGCGCCACTACGCCTATTTGAAAATCTCCGAAGGCTGCAACAATCGCTGCACCTTCTGCATCATCCCCTCCATTCGCGGCGACCTCGTTTCGCGCCCAGCCAACGCCGTGCTGAAAGAAGCAGAGTCGCTGGTGAAAGCTGGCGTCAAAGAGCTGCTCGTCATTTCACAAGACACAAGCGCCTACGGCGTCGACGTGAAGTACGCTGAAAGCAAGTGGAAGGACCGCATGGTCCGCGCCAAATTCTACGATCTCTGCAAAGAGCTCGGCGACCTCGGCGCTTGGGTGCGCCTGCACTACGTCTACCCGTACCCGCATGTGGACGAAGTCGTGGGCCTCATGGCCGACGGCAAAGTCCTTCCGTACTTGGACATTCCGTTCCAGCACGCCTCGCCGAATGTGCTGAAAGCCATGCGTCGCCCCGCCAACCAGGACAAAGTCCTCGATCGCATCAAGACCTGGCGCAAAATCTGCCCCGACCTCACCATCCGTTCATCCTTCATCGTCGGCTTCCCCGGTGAGACCGAAGACGATTTCGAAACGCTCTTGGACTTCATCGAAGAAGCCGAGATCGATCGCGCCGGCGTGTTCAAATACGAAAACGTCGATGGCGCGCCTTCGCGCGATCTCCCCGGCCACGTCGATCAAGACGATGTCGACGAGCGCTACGACCGCTTCATGGAAGTGCAAACCGCACTCGCCCACCAGCGCTTGCAGTCCATGATCGGCAAAACGGTCGACGCCATCTGCGACGGCTGGGACGAAGACGCCGAAGCCTACGCCTTCCGCACCAAAGCTGACGCGCCCGAGATCGACGGCGTTACGTACGTCGATAGCGACGAAGAAATCGCTGAGGGCACATTCTGCCAACTCGAAATCCTCGGCGGCGAAGGCCACGAAATGGTTGGCCGACGCATCTAGCGTTAGGCCGCCAGTGTCACGACATTATCGCCGGCGGCATTGCGCTTCATCGTGATCGTAAAGCTCGAGCCTTCGCCAGCCTTGCTACGCACAACGATCGCGCCGCCCATTGCGTCGAGCAATTGTTTGGTGATCGCCAAGCCGAGACCAGCACCGCCATGTTCTCGCGTCACTGATTCATCGGCTTGCACAAACGGCATGAATAGCCGTTCGAGTGTTTCGGCGCTCATGCCAATCCCGGTATCGGCCACCTCGATCTCAAAGAGATCATTGCCCACAGCGTTCATTCGCAAGGTAATGCGCCCGTTCACTGTGAATTTTGCCGCATTGCCCGTGAGATTGAGCATACACTGACGCAGCCTCAACGGATCCAACAGCGCCATGCCGATCTCGGCGTCACATTGCGCCTCGAAAACGTTGCCGTTTGCCGCCGCAGCGACGCGCGCGGCCTCCGCCACGTCGTTGAAGACGACACGCAAATCCGTCGGCGCCGGGCGCAGTTCAAGTTTGCCCGTTTCCAATCGTGCATGATCCAATATCTCGGTGATCAACCCCAACAGATGCCGAGCCGATCGCTGAATACGCTGAGAATCCTCGGCGGCGACGTTCAACCCACCGGATTGGGCCTCCTCTTCGACCATCTCCGCGTAGCCGATGATCGCATTGAGCGGCGTACGCAGTTCGTGACTCATGTTGGCCAGGAACTGGGTTTTCGCCATGTTCGCACCGTCAGCCGCGAGGCGCGCGACGCGTTCTTCCGCGAGCGCCAGTTGCGCCTTCTCGATCTTCGAACTTTGAATAATGACGTAGGCGATGGACGCGGGCGCTACGGCGACGGTGATGAAGATCGTGGCCAACGGCGTATAGGGCGTCACGCCCGGCGCCAGCACGACGTTGAAGAGATAATCGAGCGCAACGACGACCGCGAGAATGACGGTCGATAGTATCGCTACTCGAACAATTTGAGATTTGGTCATCGTCGCACCACGACAGCAAATCGCTGTGACCCAGCATACCGTCAGGATTCGGCTCGAAACTCGAGCGCGACTACTTCTTCACCTTGGCTTCGCCGAGCGTCATGAAGATCACGGGCCCTTCTGTCGGTGCGCGATAAACGCCGTGCGACGCGTTCACCTTCATCGCCAGCGCCGTCATCTGCCAGGCTTCTTGCTCGCTCATCTTGATGGTTTTTTCGGTTAGTTCATCCAAGCCATGCTTGTCGCCAAACCAACGCGTGCGCTCCGCGTCATTGCGCAAGCGTTGCTGCACCATCGGGTGATCCCAGCCCCAGCGGAACATGCTGGTGCGCGGATTCCATGCGCCGATGATTTGCACCGGCGCCGTCACCAGCGCGCCATCCTTGCGCTCGAAGCGAATGATGCCCGCGTTTTGGTCCACCATCCAAGGCGCGGTTTCTAGCTTTAGCCGCTTCGACAACCAGCGTTGCCGGTTCAGCAGATCGATCCAGCTCTCGGCCCAAAAGCGATCAACATCGACATGCTCGCCGCCCCACGGCACGAGGTCGCGCGATTGCGGCCTCGGTTCAGCTTTCTGCTCTGCTCGACGCTTGCTCTTCAGCATGCGGTCCCCGGCGGCGGTATGCGGCTAGTGTGGATAACGACTTCCCTCAATTCGGGAAACTCATTTCCTAGACGTCATCCTTTTTCCGGCCGCCGCGCCCGATCGTCAGCGCCTTGATCACGCCGCGCATGGTCTGCGCCTCCTGCTGCGAAAGCCGCGTGCGCAAGAACAGCGAGCGCAAATTGCGCTTCATCAACGGCGCCTTGTCGAGCGGATGAAAAAACCGTCCGTGCTCAAGCTCTTGCTCAAGATGGGCAAACATCGCGTCGAGCTCGGCCTGCGTCGCCGGCGGGCTATCGGGCGGCTGAAACCAGGACGGTAGATCGGCAGCTTGGCGCGCCTCGGCATAAGCATAGCAAAAAACGCTCGCCGCGTTGGCCAAATTGAGCGACGCGAACCCAGGATTGACTGGCAGCGTCAGGATCGCATCAGCGCGGGCGATCTCATCGGTCTCCATGCCCGAGGCCTCAGGCCCAAACATCACCACCGCACGCTCGCCCTTGGCCTGCGCCGCACGGATGTTTTCCGCCGCCTGACGCGGCCCCCACACCGGCTTTTCCAGCCCGCGCGGCCGCGCCGAGGCGGCAATCACCAGGGTCGCATCCGCCAGCGCTTCCTCCAGCGTCCATTCCACCCGCGCGTTCTTCAGCACCACATCGGCGCCCACGGCCACGATTTCGGCCTTAGGGTTCGGCCAGCGATCGCGCGGCGCATAAAGGCGCAGAGAGGTCAGGCCAAAGTTCAGCATCGCCCGCGCCACCGCGCCGATGTTCTCGCCCATTTGCGGGCGCACCAGACAGATGGCGGGCCATTCCTCCTCGATCGGGGGCGGCATGTTGGCGGCGCGGGTCATCGTCGCCCGTCATTTCCTATCGCGGCCCGCCCCGCAAGGCCGGCGATACCACCCGCCGCAGTTTGCGCGACGCCCCTAAACTGCTACCACGCCACGCGAAATTTCCCCGGAACTGGAAGGTACGAGCGATGGCGAAGATCAAGGTGGACAACCCGGTCGTCGATATGGACGGCGATGAAATGACCCGGATCATCTGGGCGGCGATCAAAGAGCGCCTGATCCACCCCTATCTCGACATCGATCTCAAATATTACGACCTGGGCGTCGAAGCCCGAGACGCCACCAACGATCAAATCACGATCGACGCCGCCAACGCCACCAAGCAATTCGGCGTCGCCGTGAAGTGCGCGACCATCACGCCGGACGAAGCCCGCGTGAAGGAATTCAACCTGAAGGAAATGTGGAAGTCGCCCAACGGCACGATCCGCAACATCCTCGGCGGCGTCATCTTCCGCGAGCCGATCATCTGCAAAAACGTGCCGCGCCTCGTGCCGGGTTGGACCAAGCCCATCGTCGTTGGCCGTCACGCCTTCGGCGACCAATACCGCGCCACCGATTTCAAATTCCCGGGCAAGGGCACGCTCACTATCAAGTTCGTCGGCGACGATGGCCAAGTGATCGAGAAGGAAGTGTTCAAGGCGCCCGGCGCCGGCGTCACGATGGCGATGTACAATCTTGATGAAAGCATCAAGGAATTCGCGCGCTCGTCCTTCAATTACGGCCTGATGAAGAATTACCCGGTCTATCTGTCGACCAAGAACACGATCCTCAAAGCCTATGACGGCCGCTTCAAGGATATCTTCCAAGAGATCTTCGATTCCGAATTCAAAGCTGAGTACGACAAGCGCAAGCTCACCTACGAACATCGCCTGATCGACGACATGGTGGCCTCCGCGCTGAAATGGTCAGGCGGCTACATCTGGGCCTGCAAAAACTATGACGGCGACGTGCAATCCGACACCGTCGCCCAAGGCTTCGGCTCGCTCGGTCTCATGACCTCCGTGCTGATCACGCCGGACGGCAAGACGATGGAAGCGGAAGCTGCGCACGGCACGGTCACGCGCCATTATCGCGAACACCAAAAGGGCAACCCGACCAGTACCAATTCGGTCGCCTCGATCTTCGCCTGGACGCGCGGCCTGGCGCATCGCGGCAAGCTCGATAACAACCAAAAGCTCATCGATTACGCGTTGCTGTTGGAAAAAATCACCGTTGACACCGTCGAAGCTGGCCAAATGACCAAGGACCTCGCGCTCCTCGTCGGCGACACACAAAAATGGCTCACCACCGAAGGCTTCCTGGACGCCGTCGGCGACAATCTCGACAAGGCGATGGCGAAAGCGTGAGCTTCGCAATCCGCGAGTTACGCAAAGAAGACCGGCCCAATTGGGAGCCCCTTTGGGCCGGTTATCTCGAATTCTACAAATCCGAACTAGCGCCCGAGATCACCGACGCGACCTTCGCGCGCTTTCTTGATCCTTCAGAGCCAATGCAAGCGCTTGTCGCTGAAGACGATGCGACAGGCGCGCTGCTCGGTGTCGTGCATTGCGTCTTCCATCGCGGCACCTGGTCGATCGGCGATTTCTGCTATCTCGAAGACCTCTTCACCGCCGAAACCGCACGCGGGCGCGGCGTCGGGCGCGCGCTGATCGAGGCCGTTTACAAGCTGGCGGACGAACGTGGCGCCGGGCGCGTCTACTGGCTTACGCACGAAACCAATACGACCGCGCGCAAACTCTACGACCAAGTCGCCGAAAACCGCGGCTTCATCCAGTATCGCCGGCCCTAGCCCTTTTTCTGCTTGCCGCCCTGCAGCATCAGCCAGGCAAACAGCCCAAGCGTCAGCACCAGCACGGCGCCCAAAAAGCCGAGCGCCGTAAGCGCCAGCGGATCGACATTGAGATTCGCGATGTTCGGCATGGACCGCCCCTAATTCGCGACCGGGAGCATCCGCCTGTGTTTCGCGCGCCGCTTTGATCGAGCGCAATTACGGCTTGAACGGCGGCGTCTTCCGCCACGGCCAGGTGTCCGGCAAGTCGCGCGACACCTTGTCAGGATAGTTCGGCGCGCGCTTTTCCAAGAACGAGGTCACGCCTTCTTTCGCATCGCCCGATTGCCCGCGCGACACCATCCAGCGGCTCTCGATCCGATGCGCCTCCATCGGATGATCCGCATCCAGCATGTCGAGCATCATGCGCCGCGTCAGCGTCACCGAAACCGGCGCGGTGTTATCCGCAATCTCACGCGCCAAAGCGCGCGCCGCCGGCAGCAAATCTTCCGGCTTGTGCAATGAGCGAATGAGCCCGCGCTCTTTGCCTTCTTCCGTGGTGAACACACGCCCCGTCATCGTCCATTCAAGCGCCGCTTGAATGCCGACCAGGCGCGGCAGGAAATAGGACGAAAGCGTCTCCGGCACGATGCCGCGCCGCGCGAACACAAAGCCCATTTTGGCGCCTTCCACGGCCAAGCGAATATCCATCGGCAATTGCATGGTCGCGCCAACGCCAACCGCTGGCCCATTCATCGCCGCGATCACCGGCTTCAAGCTCTCATAAATGCGCATGCCGACCAGACCGCCGCCGTCGCGCTCATTGGCCGGATCAAATTTTTCACCGCGCGCCGCCGCGCGCCGTTCATAATCAAACGTCGCGCCACCCGTGCCGAGATCGGCGCCCGCGCAAAAGCCACGCCCCGCGCCCGTCACGATCACGACGCGGACATCGTCGTCCGCGTCCGTTTCATCGAAGGCCGCGATCATGTCCATCGCCATCTGCGGCGTGAATGCGTTCATCCGGTCAGGCCGGTTCAGCGTCAGCGTGGCGATGCCGTCTTCGACTTCGAGCTTTACGGTTTCATACTCGGCCATCGTTTGCGTCCTCCGGGCGTTTGTCGAAGCCTAACACCCTTCCGTTCCGCCAACGCAATGTCTCAGAGGCGCAGCAAATCCACTTCCGCAGCCTGGTAGGGATCGAGCCGATAGATCAGCTGACGATGGATCGCCACCAGCGCCCCCGCGCCCCAATCTTCGATCAGCTCGGCATCGTCGCGCTCGCGCGCTTCCCATTGCGAACCATCCTCGCAGATGAGAACTTTGCCCCGCGCCATGACCGCGTCGATGGTCGAAACCACGCCCGACTGCGCGCCGGCGCTAATCCGACTCGGAACACAGAAGAGATCGCGTCACGTTGCGCGTACGTCAGCTTTGCCCAATCGAGCCGTTCGAAAATTTCCGGCCCAAGATAAGCAGCCAGCGCGTCGTTCTGAGTCATCCCGTGTCCCCACACCGAATCGAGTCGTCTAAAAACGATTGATTTGGTTTCCGAGACGTTACCGAGCCGGATCGACCTAGAGCGCCAAACGCCAGATAAAGTCACGATCGGCCACGCGGCCAACCATGAATGTGTGCTCGCCAACGTGCTCGAAGCCGTAGCGGCGGTAGAACGCCTGCGCGCGCGCGTTGTTTTCCCAGACGCTGAGATACATGCGCGCCGCGCCCTTGCCGCGCGCCCAAGCCAGCGCCTCATCCATCAAAGTTTGCGCAACGCCCGCACCCTTTGCGTCGCGATCGACATAGAGCCGATGCAGCTCCAACGCGTCGGTCGCGTCGACCTCCATGTCGACCACGCCCATCTTGCAATAACCGATGATGGCATCGCCACGCATCGCGAGCCGATAGCGCGTTTCAGGCTGGGCAATCTCCGTCGCCACGACGTGCGGGCGATACTTCGCCTCGACGTACGCCTTCAGGTCTTCCGGCGGATAGAGATGGCCGAAGGTCTCGGTGAAGGTGCGCTCCGCAAACGCAGCCAACGCCTCAGCATCGGCCGCATGCGCATCGCGATACGTGACCTCGCTCACGCCGCCAACTTTTGCAGCGCCGCGCGGATCGCGTCGATCGCCTTGCTCGCATCTGCGCCGTTCGGCCCGCCGCCTTGCGCCATGTCGGGCCGACCGCCGCCGCCCTGGCCGCCAACGGCCGCGACGCCCGCCTTCACCAGATCCACAGCGCTGATTTTACCTTTGAGATCGTCGGTGACGCCCACAGCCAACGCGACCTTGCCATCCTCAACGCCGACATAAGCGATCACGCCCGACCCCAAGGATTTCTTGCCTTCATCGACCAACCCGCGCAGCTCCTTCGCCGGCACGCCTTCGAGCACACGCGCGAGCACAGAGACGCCCGCAACATTCTCGGGCCCAGCCGGCGCGGCCGAACCGCCGCCGCCTGCAAGCGCCAGCTTGGTTTTCACTTCGCTCAACTCACGCTCAAGCTTGCGACGATCATCCGCCAATTGCGCAACGCGCTCGGGCAGCTCCGCAAGCGGCGCTTTCAAATTGGCCGACACAGCTTTCGCCAGCGCCGCCTGCGCTTTCAGATGCGCCAACGCCGCAGCACCTGTCGCGGCTTCAATGCGGCGCACGCCGGCGGCCACGCCGCTTTCGCTCAGTACCGAGAACACAGCGATGTCTCCGGTTCGCTTCACATGCGTGCCGCCGCACAATTCAACCGAATAGGGCTTGCCGTCCGCGTTCAGCGCGTCGCCCAAGCGCAACACGCGCACTTGGTCGCCATATTTCTCGCCAAACAGCGCCAACGCGCCTTCTTCGATCGCCTTCGCCGGCGCCATTTCCTTGATCACGCCCTCGGCGTTCTGACGAATGATCGCGTTCACTTCGTCTTCGACGCGACCGATCTCATCGGCGCTGACCGGCTGGCCATGACTAAAATCGAAGCGGAAATAATCCTCTTCGACCAACGAGCCCTTCTGCGTCACGTGGGGCCCGAGCGTGTTGCGCAAAGCCGCATGCAGCAAGTGCGTCGCCGAATGGTTCGAGCAGATCTTCGCACGACGTTCGCGATTGATCTCAAGCTTGGCGCCATCGCCAACCTTGATCGCGCCCTTCACCAAGCGGCCGACATGCGCGTGCAGGGCGCCCGCTTGCTTTTGCGTGTCTTCAACAACGAACTCGGCGCCGTTCGCGAATTTGATAACGCCGTGATCGCCCGCTTGGCCGCCGCTTTCCGCGTAGAACGGCGTGCGATCGAACACGAGCGCGCCGGCCATGCCTTCGCGCAGCTCATGCTGCTCGGCGCCGCCGGCGACAATGCCCGCAACTTTCCCGTCGCCCGCTTCAGCCGAATAGCCCAGGAATTCATTGCCGCGCGTGCGCTCCAGAATTGAATGCCAGATCGCTGGATTGTCGGCGCCGTCCGCGCCTTTCCAACTCGCCGCGCCCTGATCCTTCTGGCCCTGCATCGCGGAATCGTATTCAGCGACGTCCACCTCAAGGCCTTTGCCGCGCAGAATGTCCTGCGTGAGGTCGAGCGGGAAGCCGAACGTATCGTAGAGCTTGAACGCCGTGCGGCCAGAGAGCTTTTGACCTTGCTTCAGACCGCCTAGTTCGTCCTCAAGCAGCCGCAGACCGTTCGCCAGCGTGCGGCGGAAGCGTTCTTCTTCCTCCCGCAATTGCGCCTCGATCACCGGCTGCGCGCGCTTCAATTCGGGATAGGCGTCGCCCATCTCGGCGATGAGCGTCGGCGCCAAGCGATGCATCAGCGGCTCTTTGGCGCCGAGAATATGCGCGTGGCGCATGGCGCGGCGCATGATGCGGCGCAGCACGTAGCCGCGGCCTTCGTTCGATGGCGATACGCCATCCGCGATCAAGAAGCACGACGAGCGCAAATGGTCGGCGATCACATTGTGGCTCGGCGCTTGTTCGCCTTGCGCCTTGGTCTTGGTGAGTTCTTCCGACGCCGCCTTCAGCGTGCGGAAGAGATCGGTCTCGAACACCGAATCCACGCCCTGCAGCACACAGGCCATGCGCTCAAGCCCCATGCCGGTGTCGATCGAGGGCTTCGGCAATCTCGCGCGCGGGCGATCGTCGCCGAATTGCTCGTATTGCATGAACACGAGATTCCAGAATTCGAGGAAACGATCGCCATCCTCTTCCTTCGACCCAGGAGGCCCGCCCCAAATATGCTCACCGCGATCGATGAAGATTTCCGAGCACGGACCGCACGGGCCGGTGTCGCCCATCGACCAGAAATTATCACTCGTCGCGATGCGAATGATTTTGTCATCGCTGAAGCCTGCGATCTTTCTCCAGAGCCCGGCCGCTTCGTCGTCATCATGATAGATTGTGACGAGCAGCTTATCTTTCGGCAGGCCAAGGTCGCGCGTAATCAGCGTCCAAGCCGCCTCGATCGCACCTTCCTTGAAATAATCACCGAACGAGAAATTGCCGAGCATTTCAAAGAACGTGAGGTGCCGCGCCGTGTAGCCGACATTGTCGAGATCGTTGTGCTTGCCGCCGGCGCGCACACATTTTTGGCTGGTGGCGGCGCGCGGAAATGGCGGCGTGGCCGCGCCAGTGAAGTAATTCTTGAACTGCACCATGCCAGCGTTGACGAAGAGCAAGCTCGGGTCGTCTTGCGGGACGAGCGGCGACGAGGCCGGCGTCGCGTGATCGCGCGCGGCGAAGAAGTCCAAAAACTGCCGACGGATGTCGTTGACGCTCGTCATCACTCTACCAAGCCGTATCCAAAGCCGCTCCGCGCCTGCGGCCGGCCAAATCAAGGTTCCGGTTTGGTATAGGTAGTGCAACGCACAACGCCAAGCGGCGCGGCTGGTCTCATCGGACCGCCGGCTTGGAGCCGGTATTTCCGAGCCGCTTAGTCCGGCAACACGAACGATCCGTCGGCACGCAACTCGGCATAAGGGTTCCAGGCCACCTCCCAAAGATGCCCGTCCGGGTCGGCGAAATAACCCGAATGGCCACCCCAGAACACGTCCTGCGCCGGCTTCACGATCTCCGCACCCGCCGCACGCGCCTCTTCCAGCACGGCCGCAACCTCGCCCTTAGTCCCGACATTGTGCGCCAGGGTGATGCCACGAAAGCCACCGCCGGCGGCGTCGACCCCAACGTCATGCGCCAGCTCAGCACGCGGAAAAATGGCGAGCGCCTGCGCGCCCGCCTGAAAGAATACGATATCGCCCTGACTGGCGGAGGACGCGCGAAACCCAAGCGCCTCGTAGAACGCCCGTGATCGCACCAAATCCGCGACACCCAGAGTAATGAGGGAAACGCGCGGCTCCATCGCGCACTCTCCAAATGATGAGATGAATTCAAAGAATCCGCCGGCCGGCCCAGAGACGTACCAGGGCATGGGGTCGGGTCGGTAACAGCCCCGAACCGGCCAGCGAAACTTGGATCGCGCGTTGCGCGACTTAGTCCTTGTCTTCGTCGCCTTCAGGCGGCGAGTACATCGCATCGGCGACCACAGCGGATTTGCCACGGATGGCGTCCTCGATCGTCAGCGCGATATCTTTGTGTTCCTTGAGGAACCGACGCGCGGCTTCCTTGCCTTGGCCGATCTTCTGCCCACCATAGGCGTACCAGGCCCCGGATTTGTCGATTACGCCGGCTTTCACGCCGAGCTCGATCAATTCGCCGGTCTTGGAGATGCCCTCGCCATAGATGATATCGAACTGCACCTGCTTGAACGGCGGCGCGACCTTGTTCTTCACCACTTTCACGCGGGTTTCCGAGCCGATGACTTCGTCGCGCTCCTTGATCTGCCCCGTGCGGCGAATGTCCAAGCGCACCGACGCGTAGAATTTCAGCGCGTTGCCGCCCGTTGTCGTTTCCGGGTTGCCGTACATCACGCCGATCTTCATGCGGATCTGGTTGATGAAGATCACCAGCGTATTCGACTTCGAAATCGAGGCCGTCAGCTTGCGCAGCGCTTGGCTCATCAGACGCGCTTGCAGGCCCGGCAGGCTATCGCCCATCTCGCCTTCGATTTCCGCGCGCGGCGTCAGCGCCGCCACCGAGTCGATCACCAGCACATCGACCGCGCCCGAGCGCACCAAAGTGTCGGTGATTTCCAGCGCCTGTTCGCCCGTATCCGGCTGCGACACCAGAAGGTCATCCAGATCGACGCCCAGCTTGCGCGCATAGATCGGATCGAGCGCGTGCTCGGCGTCCACAAAGGCGCACACACCGCCGCTCTTTTGCGCTTCGGCGATGCAGTGCAGCGCGAGCGTCGTCTTGCCCGAGCTTTCCGGGCCATAAATTTCAATGATGCGGCCCTTCGGCAGACCGCCAATGCCCAACGCGATGTCGAGGCTCAAAGACCCCGTGGAGATCGCCTCGATCTCAACAACCGGCTTTTCGCCCAGGCGCATGACCGAGCCTTTGCCGAAGGCGCGATCAATCTGCCCGAGAGCTGCGGCCAAAGCCTTCTGCTTGTCCGTTTCCAATTCCGCCTCAACAAGCTTCAACTTAGCCATCTGTCCGTCTCCCCTAGGTCGAGTCCATGCCCTGGACTACAGGCGCTGCGCATCTCCGCGTCAGGAATCGAATGTACGCAATTTGTTCTCAGAACACAAGGAGAACATTTTGGGGGTTTGGGGTTGCGGTTTCGGGATTGGGGAGCCTCGCCCAATCCCCAATCCCTAGTCCCCAATCCCGCTAACAGCGCAATGCCTATTCCCTTCGCGCCATATCCGGCCTTAATGGTTCCGCTGGTGGAATATGAGAGGATCGTCGGATGGCTTCGTCGCTCGCGCCCCTGCCGCCCCGCGGCGGACATCCGCCCACGTTGGAATCGATGAACTCGTTTCGCGTGAAGACGGCCGCACTCTCGCGCCCTGCCGCACCGGCGAAGGGCGACCCCAACATGGTGCTCGTCACCTCGCCTGACGGCGGCGTCGTCGTCTATCCGCCCAGCAAGAAGCTGGCGATCCTCGCCGCCCGCCGCGAGCGCCGCACCGGGCGCTAAGCGAACGCGCTGATATCGCCGAACTTACCCGCGTTGAAATCCGTGATCGCCTGACGAATTTCGCCTTCCGTGTTCATCACGAACGGCCCGTATTGCACCACCGGTTCGTTGATCGGTTCGCCGCTCAGCACCAAGAGCTTCGCAGCGCTCTGCGCCTCGATCGTGATCGCGCCGCCCTCGCGCGCATAGAGCGCAAATTGCGACGGCCCGGCGCTCCGCCCGCCTTCGAGCGTCACGCTTCCACTTTGCATCAGCAGCGCCAGCGTATGGCCCTCCGGCAAATTGAACTCAGCCTTCGCGCCGGCCTTCAAACGCACGTCCCAAATGTTGATCGGCGTGAACGTCTGCGCGGGGCCCTTTGCGCGCGCATACTCGCCAGCGATCACGCGCACACGGCCCGCCATGTTCGGCAAATCCACCGCCGGTATCTGCGCATCGAGCAAAGTCTGATAGCCAGCGGGCGCCATCTTATCCTTCGCCGGCAAATTCACCCAAAGCTGCACCATCTCCATCGTG
Source organism: Hyphomonadaceae bacterium JAD_PAG50586_4 (assembly GCA_023242925.1). Taxonomy (GTDB): domain Bacteria; phylum Pseudomonadota; class Alphaproteobacteria; order Caulobacterales; family Aquidulcibacteraceae; genus Vitreimonas. Next base: position 2,740,168 of record CP096134.1, read on the forward strand.
CCGCCGTTTTGCGTGAACGCGGCCGAATGAAATTCCTCGTGCAGAATGCCGGACGCCGCCGTCATCCATTGCACGTCGCCCGGCCCGATATGGCCGCCATTGCCGGTGCTGTCGCGATGATCGACTTCGCCCGCATACACGATCGTCACCGTCTCGAAGCCGCGATGGGGATGCACGCCCACGCCGCGCTTTTGCGTCGCCGGCGCGAATTCATAAGGCTGCGCGTAATCGAGCAGGATGAACGGGCTCACCGAAGCGCCATGCGTCTGCGGCGAAAACATCGACCGCACCGGAAAGCCATCCCCCACCCAATGCGGGCGCGGTGCGTCGTGGAGAGCAAGCAATTTTCTCATGCCGTGAAAATAGGGCGCCTCACGTTCGCGCAATAAGGCACACAGGTGTCACCACCTGGAACAAGGCGCGCCACCATCGGTTCAGCCCTGACACACAGAGGAACGCCCCATGAGATTGCTCGCGACCGCCGCCATCGCCGCCCTCCTCGCCGCCTGCGGCCAGCAAGCGACCCCGCCCGCGCCCACCGAGACGCCAGCGCCGATCACAACGCCCGCTCCGGTCGATGCTAACGCCATCACCGCTGAAGGTTGGAACACGTTGCGCGTCGGCATGACCCGCGCCGAGGTCACCGCCGCCGTGGGCGCTACCGCGACGCCCGGCGCAGTTGGCGGCCCCGATCCGGCCTCCTGCGATCTCTTCCGTCCCGCCAACGCGCCCGAAGGCATGTTGGTGATGATCCAGCGCGACGTGCTGACCTCGATCATCCTGCGCAACAATAGCGTGCTCAAAACCGATCGCGGCTTCGGCGTGGGCAGCACAGCCGCCGAGATCAAAACCGCCTACGGCGCAAGCGCGGTGTCCGAGCCGCACAAATACGTCGAAGGCGCCGAATACATCACGATTTGGAGCGTCGGCGGGCCGACCGCTGCAGCGCCCTTCGTGGAAGACGCAAACGCCCGCGGCATCCGCTACGAAACCAACGCACAGGGCATCGTCACCGCCGTGCACGCAGGTGGCCCGAGCATTCAGAACGTTGAGGGATGTTCTTAGTCGCTCAGGCGAAAGCAACTTCGGACCGCCGGCTTCCCGCCGGCGCTTCGGTTGGAGCTGCACATTGCGTGCACGGTCAAACATCGATGCCGGCTGGAAGCCGGCGGTCCGGCTAAGCCGCCAGCAACTCCTTCACGCGCCCCACCAGCTGCTCCATCGTCACCGGCTTGCTCATGTAGTGCACAGGGTACGCTTCCAGCATGTGGCTGAAGCTTTCCGGCGCGTAGCCGGAGAGGAAGAGCACTTTAGCGTTGCCGATCATCGCGGGATCAGCTTCCTGTAGCATCTCCGGCCCTGTCATGATCGGCATCGAGACGTCCGAGATGATGATGTCGTACGCGCCCGGATTGCGGCCGAGCACCTCGAGCGCCTCTTCGCCGTTCTCCGCCTCTTCGACCTCGTAGCCGCACTCTTTCAGATTGCGCACGATCGAGCGACGCACGGCGGTTTGATCCTCAACAAAGAGAATCTTGCCGCGCCCGGCCACGTCCTTCGGCGGCGGCGCGATCAAAGCGCGCTCCTTGGCGGCGATATCCTCCACCTCTTCCGCCGTCGGTTCATAGACCGGCAGGAAGATGCGGAACGTCGTGCCGACGCCGAGTTTTGACGAGAAGAAGATATAGCCGCCCGATTGCTTGATGATGCCGTAGCTGGTCGCGAGGCCAAGCCCCGTCCCTTTGCCGGCTTCCTTGGTCGAGTGATACGGGCGGAAGATTTTCGCCGCGTGCTCCGGCTTAATACCCGAGCCCGTATCTTCCACCTCGATCATCACGTACTGGCCGTCTTCGATCGGATTGTGGCCAAGCCCGCGCGCAGCTTCCGCGCTGATCACAGAGGTCCGCACGGTGAGCTTGCCGTCCTTCGGAATCGGCAGATCCTTCGGCGTCATCGCATCGCGCGCATTGGTGGCGAGATTGATGATCACGCGCTCGAGCTGCGTTTTATCGACCTTCACATACGGCAGATCGCGGCCGTGCCGGATCTCGTACTTGATCGACGCGCCCATGATGCGGCGGATCAATTCTTGGCGTGAGCCGACGAAATCGCCCACGTCGAACACTTCGCGCGCGAACGTCTGCTGGCGCGCATAGGCGCGCAGCATTTCCGAAAGCTCCTTGGCGCTCGCGGCGTTGTCGGAAATTTCCTGCAGCGTCGGATAATCGGCATCGCCCACGGGGTGGCGACGCAGCAGGTACGAGCAATTCTGCATCACCACCGTGAGCAGATTGTTGAAATCGTGCGCGACGCCCGCAGCAAGCTCGCCGATCTCGCGCATCTTTTCCGATTGCGCCAAGCGCGTCTCAAGCTCGCGCTGCTGGCTGACGTTCAGCACATAAGCGATGCTGCGCCCATCCGCCGAGCGCGCCAGATGCACGTGCACAGCTGTCGGCGGCGAGGTCGCCAGCGTGATCTCGATCGGATCGTTCATCGCCTGACGCAGACGCTGCGCCAAAGCCTGCGGCCCTTCCGAGGCTTCGAACAAGTCCGCGAACGCCGCACTTGGCGTCGCCCGGCCTTGCGTCATTTCCATCAGCGACGCGTTGGAATCCAGCAGCGCCGCCGACGCTGGGTCCGCGCCATCGAGCACAGCAATGCCCAGCGGCGCTTGCGCGAACACTTCATCCGTCTCGCCCGAACCCCGCACATGCGTCGGCGCCGGCGCGGCATCCGGCGCTTCCGCGTCCGAGAAGAACACGAACGAGCGCGAGGTGCCGTCCACGTTTTCCGCCGGCCAGAACGAGAGCGTCGAGACTTGCGTCTCGTGCCCATCGAGCCCGCGCAATGTCACGCGCGCCGGTGTCGGCCCAAAGCCACGCCGATCGCGACGCAGCAGACGTGATGGATCTTCCTTCACGATGTCACGCACGCGCAGGATCGCGGGGTCTTCGCCCAAACCCAGCACCGCACGCAGCGCGCGGTTCATGTAGGCAATCGTGCCGTCCGCACGCGCGGCGAAGAAGCCCACCGGCGCGTCGTCCAAGAAAATCTGACGCGAATTATCGTCAGGCGCACTCGCCTCACCCGAACCGAGTTCGCGCAAGCGCCACAACACGTACCCGCCGGGGATTGGCCCCACGCACGCTTCATAGCGCGCATGCTTGCCCGTCAGCGACGCCGTCGCCGGCAATTCTTCGCGTCGTATCTGGCCAAGTTGCGCGGCTTTCGACAAACGGAACATCGGCGCTGACAACATCGGGTCCGCCCCGAACAAGCGGCTCATCATTGGAGGGCGATCGCTCTCGCCCATCACGCCAGCCGCTTCCGCGATATGATGATACGCCGCGTTCGCCACCAGCGGCGACAAATGCTGATCGGTGACGAGCGCTGCTTCATCGAGCGCCTCGATCATCGCGTGCTCATTACGTCCGCCCAACAAGGCAGAGGCGGCAATCACGCCACGCTCGGGAAACGCACCGTGCTGACGCCCCGCACCGCGCGACATCCAGAAGAACAGCACCATGCCAACAGCCGCGACCAGCAAGAGCAAAATCGCCCCCGCCTGGCCCACACTCGGCCCAGCCGTGATCGCTATGCCCGCCGCGCCAATGCCGACAGCAGCCGAGACCCAAAACAGGATCTGCAGCGGGTCGAGCCGCCCGCCGCTGCGCGGAGGTGTATTTTCTACGTGATCTGTCATTGGCGCGCCTGTTAGCCGGGCACTTGACCCCGATTCGGGGCGCGGATCACGTTGGGGCGCGGTAGGGAATCCATCCGCCATGTGTGTTCTCCGCTAAAGGTTTCTTCTGGGCCGGCCGCGTCGGCGGGCCATACGCATGATGAAGCCGATGACCTTGGCCACCGCTTCGTAATGTTCCCGGGGATCGGCTCGTCGAGTTCGGCGGTCGCAAACAGCGCCCGCGCCAACGGCGGTTCTTCCACGATCGGAATGTTATGTGCTTCCGCGACCTCACGAATTTTGAGTGCGGTCGCGTCCACGCCCTTCGCCAAGCAGATCGGCGCGCCGATTTCGCCGGGCTCGTACCGTAACGCCACGGCGTAGTGAGTCGGGTTCGTAATGATCACGCTCGCCTTCGGCACGTTCTGCATCATGCGCTGGCGCGACCGTTCCATGCGGATTTGTCGCAGCTTGGCTTTGACCATCGGGTCGCCGTCGTTCTGGCGGAACTCCTCCTTGATCTCGCGCCGGCTCATCTTCATCCGCTCCATGTAGGATTGGCGCGTGAAGACGTAATCCACAGCCGCAAGCAAGGCCGCCGCACTCGCCAGCGCCAACAGCATCGCCACAACGCGATCCTGAATCCACGGCAACAGCGCGCCCACATCGAGCAGCGACATATTCTCAATCACCGCATCGCGCGGCCATAATATCCAACCGAGCACCGCGCCAACCAGCACGAGCTTCGCCAGCGATTTCACAAACGTCGCAAACGCCTGCTTGCCGAAGGTCCGCTTGAAGCCTTCGATTGGATTGAGCTTGTCCAGCTTCGGCTGCAGGCGTTCAGCCGTGAACGTCGGGCGATCCTGCAAATAGCGCGCGGCGATCCCGCTCACCGCAAGCGCTACCGCCGTGAGGCCGAAAATCGCCATCAGCTTCAGCCCGACAGCGCCCATAATCGCGATCAGCGAGCGTGGGTCCGTCGAAAGCTGATCCGGCATCGCCAAGAAGCTGATGAAGCTATGCGCCATCTGCGCCGTGATCGGCCCAGCCATGAAGGCGACGAACGCTGTCGCGGCCACGAGCGAAAGTGCTGCGCCCACCTCCGTCGAATAGATGATGTCGCCCTTCTCGCGCGCCTGATCTAGCTTTCGCTGTGTCGGCTCTTCTGTTTTGTCATCGTCATCGGCGGCCATGCGTCACCTCACCCACAACGCATAGGATTGCATGCTGTCGAGCCAGATCAGCATGCCCGTCGAAAGACCGAGCGCGAACACCACCAAGCCGCCCAGGATTTGCAACGGCATGATGATGAAGAAGACTTGGATTTGCGGGATCAAACGCGAAAGCACGCCTAAACCCACCCGGAAAATCAAACCCGCCGCCACAACCGGCATCGCAATCTGAAAGCCAACGCGGAACGACGTCGACGCCGTCGTCAGCGCCAAGTCCGCCGCATCGCCGACAGGCGGCGGGCGCCGAGTGAGATCAGATCGTACGAGCCAACGACGCCCTGCAAGAACATATGATGCAAGCCCGTTGCGAACATCAGCGCCAGACCCAGCATGCTCAAGAACACTGCCGTGAGTTGGCCCGATTGCGTCATCGTTGGATCGGCAGTTTGTGCGAACGCCAAACCGATTTCCAAACCGACGATCTGCCCCGCCGTCGCCAGCGCCGTCATCAAGAAGCGCGCAGCGCCCCCGATCAGAACGCCGATCAGCGTCTCGCTCGCGACCTGAAACGCCATCCCCCACGCGCTCGTCGCCGCATCCGGCACGCGATCAGCAAGCGTCGGCGCCAAGCAGATCGACAGCACCAGCGCAAAGCCCAAACGAATGCGCGGCGGGATCGCCGGTTCGCTGAAGCCAGGCAGCAGCATGATCACACCGCCGATGCGCGCGAACAGCAACGCTGCGCTCCAGACGTCGACGCCGTAGAGCGAGAGCTCCATCAGTAATTCGCGATGCGTTCGAAGATGCCGTCCATGAAGCCGCCCAGCAGGCCGCCCATGATCGGCAAGAAGAGCAGGATGGCGAAGAAGATCGCAAGGATCTTCGGCACGAATACGAGCGTCTGCTCCTGGATTTGCGTGAGCGTCTGCAGCAGCGACACGACCAGGCCCACGACCAGCCCGACGATCATCGGCCCCGCCGCCACCAGCACTGTCACCCAGATCGCCTCGCGCCCAAGGTCGAGGACTTCTGCTCCGGACATACTCGCTCCCGCACGGAACCCGGCAAATTCTGCCGAGCGTCGCTCCAAGGACCCCATTCGTGGTTAACGACTGGTTTCCGAACCGGCGCGTGCTGCTAAACAAGTGGAAAGATCAATGGGGAGACGCAATGAACATCACCCGCCGCTACGCGCTGCTGACCGCCTCAGCCCTCGCCGTCGCTGGTTGCAGCACCGCAACGGAGATGGCGGATCCGGGCTCGGAACTGGGCGCCTTCTTCGAGGAGCAATTCGAAGCCGTCGTCGCCTCCTCGCCTGAACTGGCGACCCAGCTCGGCGACCGGCGCGGCTATGATCGGTGGGATGACGAGACCGAGGCGTTCGCCCAAGCGCAATTGCAGCGCGCCCGCACCGCGCGCGAATTCATGCTCTCGCATTTCGACCCCGCGCGCCTCACGCCCGGCGACCGCCTCTCCTATCGCCTGTTCGATATGGGCGTCGCGCGCCAGGAGGAGAATTGGCGCTGGCGCAATCACGGCTACATCTTCAACCACCACTCTGGCGCGCAATCGAACCTGCCCGCGTTCCTGATCAACGCGCATCAAGTCACCAACGTCGCCGACGCCGAAGCCTATGTCGCGCGCCTCAACGGCCTGCGCGCAAAGATGGATCAGCTGATCGCCAATTCGGAGGCCGCCGCCGCGCAAGGCATCATGCCGCCGCGCTTCTCCTATGAAGGCACGCTCTCCTCCAGCCGCAACGTCATCACCGGCGCGCCGTTCACAGAAGAGGCCGACAGCCCGCTCTGGGACGACTTCCAATCGAAAGTGAATGCACTTCAGATCGCACAAAGCGACAAAGATCGCTTGCTCGCCGGTGGCCGCGCCGCGCTGCTGAACGCGGTGAAACCGGCCTATGAGCGCCTCATCTCCGTGCTTACCGCGCAACAAGCGCGCGCTGGCGTCGAAGACGGCGCGTGGAAATTGCCGAACGGCGACGAATATTACGCCGCGCGCCTGCGCCTCTTCACCACTACGAATATGAGCGCTGACGAGATCCACAACACAGGTCTCGCCGCCGTCGCCCGCATCCATGAGGAAATGCGCGCCATCATGCGGCAGGTCTATTTCACCGGCGATCTCGCGGCCTTCTTCCAATTCATGGAGACTGATCCGCGCTTCTACGTCGCCGATAGCCCCGAAGGCCGCGCCGATTATGTGCGCCAAGCCACCGCCGCAATCGACGCGATGCGCGCGCGCCTGCCACAATATTTCGGCCGTCTGCCGCGCGCACCGCTTGAAGTGCGCCCAGTCGAGCCGTTCCGCGAACGCGCTGCTGGTCTCGCCTTCTATGAGCGCCCCGCCGCCGACGGCTCACGCCCGGCGATTTATTACGTGAACACCTTCGACGTGCACGCCATCCCGACCTACCAGCTCGAAGCGCTCGCCTACCACGAGGGCATCCCCGGCCATCACATGCAGATCGCCATCGCCCAGGAGCTTGAGGGCGTGCCGCGCTTTCGCCGCTTCCTGACCTTCTACACCGCCTACACCGAGGGCTGGGGCCTTTACGCCGAGCGGCTCGGCAAAGAGATGGGAGGCTACCAAGACCCCTATTCAGAATTCGGCCGCCTCGTGCTCGAACTCCGCCGCGCCATTCGGCTCGTGGTCGACACCGGACTGCATTCCAAGCGTTGGACCCGCCAGCAGGCCATCGATTACGTGCTGGCCAACCAGCCGGCCGGCGAACGCGAAGCCGGCCGCGACATCGGCCGCTACATCGTCAATCCCGGCCAAGCGACCGCCTACATGGTCGGCCAAATGGAAATCCTGCGCTTGCGCGAAGAGGCCCGCGCCGCGATGGGCGCCCGCTTCTCGCTCTCCGGCTTCCACGACGCGGTGCTCGCCAATGGCGCAGTCCCGCTCGAAGTGCTGGGCGAACTCGTCCGCGAATGGAGCGGCGCCTAACTCCCGTAGCGCCGGCGCCCTCGCCGGCAATGGGCTTGCGCATTCGCGTCGGAATGAGAGCCAAGTACGCGCATCAGGTGCGTGGCGCAGCGATGCGATCGAACAATTGGCGCCTCGGCGGACATTCATGCCTGCGAGGCGTCTGCGCTCTGAGGCATCGGCCTCGGCGAAAACGTGCTTTGCACATCACACTGTGACTATCTTCCGACTGGAGGCATCCAATTTACCGATTCCACCTCATCTTATGTTCAGGCGCGCCGGAAACATTGGACGTGCTTGAGCGTACTCAACGCTCATAACAAAGATGCAGGGGAATTCCGATGAGCGCCTTCCAATCCATTGCCGCCTTCTTCAGGGGCCTGTTCGGCCGCAAGGACGACGACTTCAAGACACTGCTGATGTCCGATCTGGGGATCGAGCGCTAAAGCAACCCGACACCCGCCGAGGCTTCTACCCGCCCGGCGGCACGCCCGAATTAAAGCTCTCCACCAGGGAGCCCGCCACCAATCGCCACCCGTCCACCAGGACGAAGAAGATCAGCTTGAACGGCAGGCTTACGGTCACAGGCGGCATCATCATCATACCCATGGCCATCAACAGCGAGGCCACCACGAGATCGATGATCACGAAGGGTATGAACAGCATGAACCCGATCTCGAACGCCCGCCGCAGCTCCGAAATCATAAACGCCGGCGCCATCACCCGAAGCGGCACGTCCGTCGCACTCTGAGGCGGCGTCTCCAGGCGCGCCATATCGATGAAGAGCGCCAAATCGTCTTCCCGCGTCTGCGACGCCATGAACGCCTTCAGCGGCTCCACGATCCGCGGGAACGCCTCATCGAGCGGCATCTCCTCACGCATGACCGGCCCGATCCCTGCCTCGTAGGAGGCATTCCAAACCGGCTGCATCACGAACGCCGTCAAAAACAGCGAAAGCGAGATGATCACCACGTTCGGGGCGCCTGCTGCAGGCCGATCGCAGTGCGCAGCAGCGAAAGCACCACGACGATGCGCACGAAGCTCGTCGTCATGATTATGATCGAGGGCGCAAGCGAAAGCACCGTGATCAGCGCCGTCAACTGCAGCACGCGCGCGGTCAGCCCGTCGCCGCTGCCCAAATCGATCGAAAGCGCCGGCTGCGTCGCTGCGGCGAACGCATAGGTCGCGCCCGAGAGCGCCGACATCAGCACCGAGGCGAACAGGATGGTGCGCGCCGCGCCTTTGAATTCCGGCTTGCGGAATATGCCCTGCTTGGCCGGTTTCGACTGCTCAGCGCTCACGATGCACTCTCCGCCCCAGCCGTACTCGGCGCTGCTTCGACAGCCTCCGTTTGGCCCACCACCAGATCGCCCGCCGGCGACAGCAGCAAAACATGCTCGCGCCCGTCGCAGCGCACGATCACAAGGCGCCGGCGCGGATCGATCATCAGGCTCTCGGATATCTTGAGTCGGCGCGGGCCTTGTGCGGTCGGTTGCAGCATGCCGAGGCGGCGCGCGCCGTAAGCCACACCCAGGATCAGCGCCAAGGTCGCAATCAGCGCAAACAGGCTGCGCGCCCAATCCAACAATTCCACGGAACGCCTCCGTTCTGGAGTTCAGGCGTCCATGACCTCAGCCGGTTTGGTAAATGAGAGATTAATTTTACGACCCGAAATTAAGTCGCGCTTAACCATACCGCACTCAACTAGGCAAAGTTTGCAGCCCTTGAGTCGGACGCGATGGACCTCGCCAATTCCCCGTTCTTCGGATTGTTGCGCCAGCGACTCGATCATTTGTCCGAGCGCCAGCGCCTGATCTCCGAGAACATCGCCAACGCGTCGACGCCCGGCTATCGGCCACGCGACATCGATACCACGAGCTTTGACCGCATGCTCGCCTCGGCCGCCAATAGCGGCGGCGTGACGGTCGCGCGCACAAACCCTGGCCACATGAGCAGCGGCGGTAGTGGCGGCGGTTCTGGCGTGCAGATCGTGACCCGCGATGACTCTGAGACCACGATCGACGGCAACGCAGTGGTGCTCGAAGAGCAGATGGCGCGCGCCGCCGAGACGCGAATGCAGTTCGAAACCGGCTTGGCGCTCTACCAGAAAGGCCTCGACCTCGTGCGCATGGCTGCGCGCGCGCCGGGGAGATAATCCATGACCGATATCAACTCAGCCATCGCCGCCGCCGCCTCAGGCATGCGCGCCCAAACCGTGCGGATGCGCGTTGCAGCGGAAAACGTGGCCAACGCGAACTCAACAGGCGCCAATCCGAACGAAGAGCCGTTCCGCCGCCGTGTGCCGCTGCTTGAGACCACAACGCTCGGCAACGGGGCGCAAGGCGTCGAAGTGCGCGGCACCGCTTATGACATGAGCGACTTCCGGCAGGAGTTTAATCCAACACACCCGGCCGCCGATAGCGACGGATATGTGCGCCTGCCCAACGTCGATACGCTGGTTGAGATGATGGACATGCGCGAAGCGACGCGCGCCTACGAAGCCAATTTGAACATGATCGAAGCCGCGCGAGGTATGACCAATCGCGCGCTTGAACTTCTGCGGAGATAAGTAAATGGCGGTTGATCCCCTTTCAGCGGCGCGTGCCTATCAACAAGCCGCGCAAGCGATGCAACGCAGCGGCGAAGCCGCGGGCGCGGACCAGATGGATTTCGGCGCGCTCGTGCAAGATGCGGTGCGCCAAGCTGGGCAAAGCGCTGGCGTCGCTGAGCAACAATCGCTCGCGGTGGCCGCAGGCCAAGCTGACATCGTTGATGTCGTGACAGCGATCGCCGCAGCCGAAACGCAGCTGCAAACCGTGATCGCGGTGCGCGACCAAGTGATCAGCGCGTATCAAGAAATTCTGCGGATGCCGATCTAAAGCTATTGGGAACTTCTCCTCTGAACTGACGTTCATCGCTCGTTAGTTTCGTGAACAGAGGTTTTCCCATGCTTGGCTGGGCCATTGGTTTCTTTGTTGCAGCGCTTGTCGCTGCGATTTTCGGTTTTGGCGGCATCGCCTCGGCTTTCAGCGGCATCGCCGTGTTGTTGTTCTGGGTGTTTGTCGCCCTTTTCGTACTTTCGCTGCTCTTCAACGCCTTCGGCGGCACGCATGCGGCGACACATAGCGGCAGCGGGCGGACATTTGCGACGGTTGCGTTGATCGCGGGCGTTGCGCTTGTCACCTATGCCTGGGTTGAGAACGATATGTCGGCTGAACGCGCTGGCCGTGTGATCGATCGCGAAACCGAGCAACTCGTTGAAGCCACCGGCGATGCGCTGAGCGAAGCGGGCGATCGCGCAGAGAACGTGGTCGATGAAGCCGGCGATGACATTCAAAGCGATCTGCAAGAGGCCGACGATCGCGCCGAGAACGCCGCCAACTAAACACAACCCCCTCTACTCCAACCTCCAAGCCCGCGCCTCGCGCGGGCTTTTTCTTTGTCAAACCGCGATTTACTTGCGGTCTTTTCGCAACAATCCGGAACGTGCTGCGATGCGTAGCGTTGATTTTGCGAGAAGGAAAATAGTCATGGCCCGCTATCGCGCAGACATCGCAGCGCTCAACCAAATCGCCGGCATTCTGGTTGACACGCGAAAGCTCTATGCGCGCGCGGCCAGGCTTTCCGATCATGCCGACGCCCTGATGCGCATCGAGCGCACGATGGGCGAACGCGCCGAAATTCTCGATGACGTGCGCAACCGCGTCCGCGATTTGAGCGGCACGCCTAAGGATGATGGTTCCGTGCGCGGCGCGGCGCAGATGGTGTTTCTGGATTTGCGTTCGGTGTTCGATCGCGACTTTCAGGGCGCGCTCGCCGAAGTGGAACGCGGCGAAGAGCATCTACGCAGCGAAATCCGCCGCAACATGCGCCGCGACGAGCTACACGCCGAAACCCGCGCCTTCCTGGGCGTCCTGCTCGACCGCATCGTCTCCAGCGAAATGCGCCTCAAAGCGCCACGCGAAGAGCTCGACCGAAGCTTTCGCCCCACTCCGGATCTACGCAACCCCCTGCGCCACTAATTTCCCTCCCCGCATGCACGAGAGCGCCGGCGCTGCAAGGCCCTTACCCCACCCGCGCCCCCAACTCCCGCAACAGCGCCCCACCATCACCCCGCCACGCACTCCCGTGCATGCAAGCAAGAGCTTCCGGTTTAAGCGCGGCGAGCTTGTCGAGGCCGGCGCGCGTGTGCGGGGCGTGCGCGAAATAATCCAAGGGGCCGCGAAACGCTTCGCTGGGGCCGAGGATGTCGCTCTCGGTCACCGGCGCGTGGCCCTTGCCGCCTTGGGTGAAGAGATCGCCGCAAAAGAGGAGCTTGCGTGTCTCGTCGAACACCAGGCCGCAATCCCAACCGTGCGGCAGATGCGGCGTGTCGTACCAAGCCAGGCGCGCGCCGCCGATATCGAGCACTTCGCCGTCGGCCAAAGCGCGCGGCGGCGCGTTGGCTACGTCACCGACCGACACCATCGCGCCGATGCGTCCGCAAACAGGCCGCGCGTTGGGCGCTACGGCGATAAACTCATTGAGCGCGCCGCACTCGTCGGCCTCGAAATGCGAGAAGCCCAGCCAGCGCAAACTTGCGGGCGCGAGCACGCGGGCGATGGCGGCGTGGGTGGCGTCGAACAAGCGGCGCGGGCCGGTGTGCCAGAGCAGCGGCTCGTCGGCGGCGATGAGATATTGGTTGAAGGAAAAGCCCGCGCCGTCGGGCGTGTCGACATCGGTGGCGATGCGATAGACGCTGGGCGCGATTTCATCGATGCGCGTGTGCATGGGCGGCGCTCCGTCTGCTCTGCGCCCGCTTGCGGGGCGGAGTTGGGGGTGCGGGCGCTGCGTTCTGAGGCGCTGGCGCTTGCACCCCTCCCTGCCCTCCCCGTAAGGGGAGAGTTCGCGTGGGCGCTTAGCGCTTGCCGCCGCTGCCGATATTGCCGGCGCTGGCGGTGGATTTCGGCGCTTTTTCCTTCTTCGGTTTGCGCTTTTCCTTGTTGGACTTCATCTGACCTTTGGCCATGGGGGATTCTCCGTCGTGTTGCGGCGGAGAGTAGGCAATGGGCAGCGGGCATTAGGCAACAGGAATTTACCGCGCTTTAGCGCGCGCCTATTGCCTAACGCACGTCAGCTCACTGGTTTTCGCGGCAATCGCTGTCGAGCAGGCCTTCGTCGTTAGGGCCGTTGCACTCGTTATTGTCGTCGCTGAAGTAATCGACGGCTGCCGCACCGATGGCGGCGCCGGCGGCGAGCGCGCACCCGCTGGCCAAAGGCGCTGTGAGGCCGAGCAGAATGAAAAGCGCGGCGCGCGTACGTGATGTCATGACGAGGTTCCTCCAATGGAGGCCAACACGTTGTTGTCGAAGATGTTCCGTAAACTGCTCACCCGTTTACGGGGAGCCGTCAGCGCGCGTGGGCGATGACTGAGGGCGCGCGTGCGCGCGGCTGGGGAGTGTCGCCCTCCCCTCACTCCGCTCGGACCTCCCCGCTTGCGGGGAGGAGTTACGCCCGCGCCTCGTTCACGCCGCGACCGAGCGCCAGCAGCGCCGCGTTGGCGATGGCGTCGGCGTCGAGGCCGGCGGCAGCGTACATGGCTTCGGGCTTGTCTTGATCCTGGAAGATATCCGGCAGCGTCAGCGTGCGGATTTTGACGCCGCGATCGAGCTGGCCGTCGCGCGCCAAGAAGTGCAGCACGAAGGCGCCAAAGCCGCCCTCCGCGCCCTCTTCAATCGTCAGCAGCACTTCGTGCTCGCGCGCCAGGCGCCGGATCAGATCTTCGTCGAGGGGCTTCGCGAAGCGCGCATCCGCGAGCGTGGTGGAAAGCCCCATCGCGGCGAGTTTGTCGGCGGCTTTGTTGGCTTCGATCATGCGCGCGCCGAAATTGAGCAGCGCCACGGACGTGCCTTCGCGCAGGATGCGGCCCTTGCCGATTTCGAGAGGAATGTCCGCATCAGCGCCAAGCGCGCCGTCCGCGTCGCCGCGCGGATAGCGGAAGGCGCTGGGGCGATCGTCGATCGCGGCGGCGGTGGCGACCATGCGTGAGAGTTCGTTGCCGTCAGCGGCGGCCATCAGCACCATACCGGGCAACGCGCCCATGAAGCCGACATCGAAGCTGCCCGCGTGCGTGGGGCCGTCCGCGCCAACAAGGCCCGCGCGGTCCATCGCAAAACGCACCGGAAGTTTCTGGATAGCGACGTCGTGGACGACTTGGTCATAACCGCGCTGCAGGAACGTCGAATAAATCGCGGCAAACGGTTTCATGCCGTCAGCGGCAAGGCCCGCCGCGAACGTCACCGCATGTTGCTCAGCGATGCCGACATCAAAGGTGCGGCCGGGAAATTGCTTGCCGAAAATGTCGAGCCCGGTGCCCGAGGGCATCGCCGCGGTGACGGCGACAATGCGCTCGTCCTTCTCGGCTTGGCGCACCAAAGCTTGCGCGAACACCTTGGTGTAGCTCGGCGCCGATGAGCCGCCCTTGGCTTGCTCGCCGGTGACGACATTGAACTTGGTGACGCCGTGATATTTGTCGGCGGCGTTTTCGGCAGGCGCGTAGCCCTTGCCCTTCTTGGTGACGACGTGGATCAGCACCGGGCGATCGTCGTATTCCTTGGCGTTGTTCAGGATCAGCCGCAGCGTATCGAGATCGTGTCCGTCGAACGGCCCCAGATAATGGAAGCCCAGCTCCTCGAAAAAGGTGCCGCCCGTAACCAGCGTGCGCGCGTATTCCTCGACCTTTTTGCCAACGTCATGGATCGGCGCCGGCAGATGCTCAGCCACCGATTTCGCCGTCTTGCGAATGCGGCGATAGGTTTTCGACGAAGCGAGGCGCCCAAGATACGAACTCATGCCGCCCACAGGCGGCGCGATCGACATATCGTTGTCGTTGAGGATGACGATCAGCCGTTTTGTGCTCTCAGCGGCGTTGTTCATCGCCTCATAGGCCATGCCGGCCGAGATCGAGCCGTCGCCGATGACAGCGATCACGCTGTTGTCGTCGCCACGCTTGTCGCGCGCGACGGCAAAGCCAAGCGCTGCGCTGATCGAGGTGGCGGCGTGGGCTGCGCCGAAGGGATCGTATTCGCTCTCGGCGCGCTTGGTGAAACCGGAGAGGCCGCCCCCGGTGCGTAGCGTGCGGATGCGCTCACGCCGACCGGTGAGAATTTTGTGCGGATAGGCTTGGTGGCCAACGTCCCAGATGACGATGTCGCGCGGCGTGTTGAAGACGTAGTGCAGCGCCACTGTGAGCTCGACGACGCCAAGTCCGGCGCCCAAATGGCCGCCCGTGGTGGAGACGGCGCTGATGGTTTCAGCGCGCAATTCGTCCGCCACTTGTTGCAATTGACTCGCATCAAGCTTGCGGAGGTCCGCCGGGAACTTGATCTGGTCAAGCAAGGGGGTCGAATTCTGCGGGGCCATGCAGCCTCTAAACGTCCGAGATTAGACAAAAGGCTACCCCCGTTTGAGGTCAAAAGCGACGCCGCCCCTCAGGCGGGAACGAGGATATTTCTAGCATTTTCGTGCGGCACGGGCGCGCACGCGCCGCGTGTATGGCGCTATCGGCCGCAAGTGGCTTGCCGGCCCGCGCTCGCCTCGCCTACGCGAGGTGGGATCGAAGGAGACGCCGCTTGCGCCACGCCGCCACGCTTTTCGCCGCCGCTTTTGCGGTCACGCTCGCCAGTTGCGCCTCGACGCCAGCGCCAACGCAAGGCGTAAACGCCGAGGACCCGTATCTCTGGCTCGAAGAGGTCGAGGGCGATCGGGCGCTCGCGTGGGTGCATCAGCAGAACGACCGCTCGCTGCCGGTGTTGGAGAATGATCCACGCTATGGGGGCTTGCTGAACGCAGCGCTCGAAGTGGCGCAAAGCCGCGATCGCTTGGCCACCGGCCAAGTGCGCGGCGGCTATCTCTACAATTTCTGGCAAGACCCCGATCACGTGCGCGGCATCTGGCGGCGCGCGCCGCTCGACGGCTACGCAGCGAACAATCCGCGCTGGGAAATTGTGCTCGACATCGACGCGCTGGCGCGTGCTGAAAATGCGAACTGGGTCTGGCAAGGCGCCGACTGCGATCCGAGCGGCGTGCGCTGCATGGTCTCATTGTCGAACGGCGGCTTGGATGCGTCCACCGATCGCGAATTCGATCTGACGACGCGCCGCTTCATTGAAGGCGGCTTCGTCATCCCGGAAGCCAAATCCAATTTCGGCTGGCTCGATCGCGACACCCTCCTTGTCGCCACGGCTTGGGGCGAAGGCGCGCTCACCGAGTCCGGCTACCCCTTCATCCTGAAAGCCTGGCGCCGCGGCACGCCGCTTTCGAGCGCGACCGAAATCCTACGCGGCGAACCAACGGATGTGTCCGTCGGCGTCGCCACGTTTGAAGACGAAAGCGGCGATCACATCGCTATCGCCGTCGAAGGCGAGACCTTCTTCGAAACAATCTATTCGTTGGTTACGCTGGAAGGCCCGGTGCGCATCACTCTGCCGCGCAAATCGAGCATCCGCGATTTCTACCATGATCGCCTCATCGTCACGCTCGAAGAAGCCTGGACCATCGGCGGCCAAACCCACCCCACCGGCTCGCTTCTCGCATTGCCGCTGTCGCACGCAACGCTGCCCGATCCGCGTATCGAGGTGATCTTCACGCCCAATGCCCGCCAATCGATCGAAGAGGTTCAGGCCACGCGCGATGGCGTGCTCGTCGCCGGCTTCGACAATGTGCGCGGGCGCCTGCAACGCTTCACCTTCGCCAACGGCCAATGGCGCGGCGAGCAAATCCAAGTGCCGCCCACAGGCGTGGTGCATATCGCCGGCGCCTCGACCAGCGACGCGCGCGCGTTCGCGACGTTCGAGGATTTCCTGACGCCTTCGACGCTCTATGCGCTGAACGGCATCGCCCTCCGCCAAGTACGCTCACTGCCGGCGCAATTCGACGCCTCGCCCTATGTGACAGAGCAATTCGAAGCGGCCAGCGCCGACGGCGCACGCGTGCCCTATTTTGTGGTGCGCCGCCGCGACATGCCCATGAACGGCCAGAACCCCACTCTGCTTTACGCTTACGGCGGCTTCCAGCTCTCTCAAGTGCCGAGCTACAACGCTTACATCGGCCGGCTCTGGCTCGATCAGGGCGGCACGTATGTGTTGGCCAACATCCGCGGCGGCGGCGAGTTCGGCCCGGCTTGGCATGACGCCGGCCTGCTCACCAATCGCCAACGCATCTATGACGATTTCTACGCCGTCGAGCGCGATCTCGTTGCGCGCAACATCACCAGCCCACGTCGCCTCGGCATTTCCGGTCGCTCCAATGGCGGCTTGCTCATGGGGGTAATGCTCAATCAGCATCCGGAAATGGTGCATGCCGCCATCATCGGCTCGCCGCTGTTGGACATGCTGCGCTACGATCAATTACTCGCTGGCGCCTCATGGGTGGGCGAATACGGCTCGCCCTCAATCCCCGAACAGCGCGCATTCCTGGAGCAGATCACGCCATACCAGAATCTGCGCGCCCGCGACGATTTCCCGACCGTGTTCATCTACACGTCAACCAAGGACGACCGCGTCCACCCCGGCCACGCCCGCAAGTACGGCGCGCGCCTCGACGAGCTTGGCATTCCCTATCTCTATTATGAGAACACCGATGGCGGGCACCAGGCAAACGCGAACCTGCGCGAGGCCGCGCGTCGCCGAACGCTTGAGTATATGTATCTGACGCAGCGTTTGATCGACTAAGCGAGCGCTGCGGAGACGGCCTCGATACGGGCCTTTTTAAAACCGGCGCTCGATGATGAAATCAACGGCTTCGGTCAGCGTGCACGCGCGCGGACCAAATATCGCAAGGTGGCGCTTGGCCTGATCGGCCAGCATGGCGACGCGCTCGCGTGTGGCCTCGACGCCCATCACAGTGACGAAATTCACCTTGCCGCGATCCTTGTCCTTGCCGACAGCTTTGCCGGTGTCGCGCACGACGCCTTCTGCGTCGAGCAAATCGTCCACCATCTGATAGGCGAGGCCGACATCGTGGGCGTAGCGATTCAAGGCCATGCGTTCCGCATCGGAACAGCAACCGATCAGCGCGCCTGCATCGACCGCGAAATTGATCAGTGCGCCCGTCTTCAGGCGGTTCATGCGCGTGACAGCGATGAGGTCAGAGCCGATGTCTTCGCCCGCCATGTCCGCAGCTTGGCCCGCGACCATGCCGACGGAGCCGGACGCCTTGGCAAGACCTGCGATCAGTTTGCAGCGCATCTGCGGGTCAGAATGGGTGCCGGGATCGGCCAGGATTTCAAACGCGAACGTCAGCAGTGCATCGCCCGCCAGCACGGCCGTCGCCTCATCGAACGCCTTGTGCAGCGTGGGGCGACCGCGGCGCAGGTCGTCATCGTCCATGCACGGCAGATCGTCATGGATCAGCGAATAGGTGTGCACACATTCGAGCGCGACTGCGGTGCGCAACAGGAACGTCTCGTCCGCCTCGAACAAGCGCCCGGATTCGAGCGTAAAGAACGGACGTAGGCGCTTGCCGCCGGCGAGCGCCGAATAACGCATGGCGGTGATCAGTCGTGCCTCGGGTCCCTGCTCGCGCGGCAGCAAGCCGTCCAGCGCGGCGTTAACCCTTTCGGCGACTTCTTTGAGACGAGTTTCGAATAAAGACATGGGGCACGGTCGTTAGCAGAGCGCCCGCCGCGCGCAAGCGTCATACGCGGCGCACCGCCCTGGAGAATGATTTGGGCATAGGCCCATCTTCCCAACACCCTGTTTTCTCGGGCATCATTGCCCAGCTGGGATGTTTCGGGCGGGACGGCCAAATTAGGCCGCGTTTCCTGCCTAGGCCTGTGGCCGGAAAGAACGGGGTAGATATTCGATGGCAACGGTTGTGGTCATTCACGCCGCGGACGACACGCTGCCGGCGCGCGCGCTGGCGGAAAAGCTGCGCCAAGCGCAGCTCAACGTGATCATCGAACGCCAAGGCGAGGAGCTGCGCAGCGCCCTCCGCAACGCTGTAGTGACGATCGCACTCTGGTCCCCGCGCTCGAATACACAGGCTGAGCTGATCGAAGAAGTCGCCGGCGCGCGCTCCAAGAGCCACGTCATCCACGCTGGGATGCAGAGTGCTGCAGCGCCCGAGCAATTCCGCGGCGAGCAGGTCGTGAACCTCACCGGCTGGCGCGGCGAAGACGATTTCCCGGCTTGGCGCGAACTGGCGCACTTGGTGACGGGCAAAGCTGGCGTAGCACCCCTGCCCGAGCCTGGCCCACGTCCGCCGTCCGGCTTCTTTCAACCTGGTCGCTCGGGTGAGGTCGCCGCACCGGCGCAACCCCGCCCCTCTCAACAACGCCCATCGCAAGCGCCCCCGCAGCAAGCGCGGCCGGCTCCCGCGCCACGCGCACAGCAACCAGCTTCAGCGCCGCGTCCTGCGCCGGAAGCGCGCGCGATCCCCTCTTATGACGACGAACCTAAAAAGGGCGGCAACGGCTTGGTGATTGGCGTGATCGCCATCGTCGCGCTTGCTGTGATCGGCGGCGGCGCATTCTTCTTTATCAATCAGCAAGGCGGCCAAGGCGCCGTCGCCTGGGAGCAAGTCGATCGCAACGACGCAGACGCCTTGCGCGCCTTCATCGAAAGCGCCAGCGGCGAAGCACGCACGGAAGCGCAGGCTGCTCTGCGCGCTTTGGAAAATAGCGCCTACGACGAAGCACGCGCCGCCGGCACGATCGAGGCGCTGCAAAGCTTCCTCGGTGATTTCCCGGACAGCGAGCATTCCATCGCCGCGCGCGGCCGTATCGCTGAACTGGAATCGCTGCCGCCGACACCGGTCGAAAGCGAAGTCCCGCTCGCCGAATTGCCGCCGACCGATCCCAACGCCAGTCCCGATCCTGATCTCGTGCCGCCGACCGCAACCGCGCCCGATACGGGCGGCGCACCCGTGCCGCTCACACCAGCTCCTGCCGAAAACGAGCCGCTGCCCGAGCCGGGCACGGACACGCCGACGAACTAAGGCTGGACAAATCACGCGGCACGGTGGAACCGCTTCGCCGGGGGCTAACCATGAGCGAAGCGGCGGCAACGCGCACACGTCTGCACGGCTACGACCTTGCGCGCGCCATCGCCATTTTCGGCATGGTGCTGATCAATTTTCCGATCTTCTTCGCGTCAATTGATGAGGCGGCCGGCACACCGCTGGCCTGGATCGCCAACATTCATTTCGGCCGCGCGGCCGCGCTCTTCGTCACGCTCGCGGGTGCTGGCATTGCGCTGATGGCGAACGGCGCGAAGCCCTGGCGTGTGCGCAAGACACTGCTGCTGCGCGCGTTCTTCCTGCTCGTGCTGGGCAGCACGTTGCTCGCCTTGGGCTGGGGCATCGATATCCTGCACCATTACGCGTTCTATCTGGCGCTGGCCGCACTTTTGTTCGTGACCGCGCCGCGCTGGGTGTTGCTGACGTCCGCGATTCTGGTTGCTGTGGCGACCCTCACGCTCAGCGTGATGTTTCCAGAACTCGATCTCAGCGTCTCAACAGATTTCCCGCCTGATGGAGAGAATGCGAGCTATTGGTCGCCCCTCGGCCTCCTGCAAAACGCCTTCGTAAGCGGTGTACACCCGGTGCTGCCGTGGTTCGCCTTCTTGCTCATGGGCATGTGGACGGGGCGCCATGATCTCACAGATGCAGCGACACGCACGCAGCTGATGGTTCTGGGCGGCGCACTCGCGGTGTTCGCACCGCTTCTCTCCATTGCACTGGAATACGCGGCGGTTGCGGGGTTTCTGCAGAATCAGGCACTGCATTATCTCGGCGTCGTGCACGCACCGTCGCCCCTCTATGTAGCGGGCGCCGTCGGCACCTCGATCTTCGTGATCGCGCTCTGTCAGGCGATCGTTGCGCGCTTCCCGGCCAATCTCATTGTTCGGGCACTTATTCACGCCGGCCAATTGGCGCTCACCCTTTACGTCACCCACGCGCTTGTCGGTGTTGTCCTTCCGCGTGATGTGTTCGGCGTCGAGACATTTGATCTGAACTTGGTGCTGGCTTACGCGCTCGCATTCTGCGCCGTCGCAGTGATTGGGGCGCATCTCTATCGCCGCAAATTCAGCCGCGGCCCAATCGAGAGCCTGATGCGAATGCTGACCGGCGGCACACCCGAAAAGGACGCGGCCCCCGTTCGTGCCCAAGCGCCAGCGCCCGGCAAACATTGGCTGCCCGTCCTGGCCAGCGCCGCCGCAATCTTGTTAGCACTCCAATTCACCGGCGCCCCGCCGCGCTTCGATTGCCCGACGCCGGCGCTTCAGTCTCGCGCGACCGGCGCGCTCTCATTCTTCTGCCCGCGCCAGAGCTTCGCGATTGATGTGCCGGCGCGCACCGACGTCGTGTTCGAAACCCATTCCAGCCGCGATCTCTATCTCGAGCTCCGCCGCGACGGTGAAGCCATCGCGCAGAACGATGACGGCGGCAGTGGCGCAAACGCGCGGATCGCCACCACGCTGGAGCCGGGGGCATACACGCTACTCGTCCGCCCTTATGAATCCGCGCACGGCGTCTTCGCACTGACGCGCGTCGATCGCGCGCCCACCGCCGCGACGCTGCTACCCGGTCAGATCTGTTCAGATTCATGCGCCAGCGCACGCGACGGCGAATGCGACGATGGCGGCGCGAACTCGCTCTACGCGGTGTGCGATCTCGGTAGTGATTGCGGCGATTGCGGCATCCGCACCGAAGAAGACTTCCGCGCACAGCTCGATGCAAGCGGTCGTCAGTGTCACAATACGTGCGCCTATACCAACGACAACGAGTGCGACGACGGCGGCCCAGGCGCACTCAACAGCCTGTGCTCCTACGGCAGCGATTGCAACGATTGCGGCGCGCGCGAGCCGCGGTTCAACGCCTCCGGGACGCCTTAGTAGAGGCGCCCGCCGCTGAGCGCGGGGCGATCGACGTTCAGCAACACGACATTGCCATGGCGATCCGGGAAACCGAGGCAGAGCACCTCCGACATGAACTTGCCGATCTGCTTCGGTTCGAAATTCACGACGGCGGCGACACGACGGCCGAGCAATTCGCCGAGATCGTAATTCTGCACGACTTGTGCGCTCGATTTCTTGACGCCGAGCGGGTCTCCGAAATCGATCCACAATTGATACGCGGCCTTTTTCGCTTCCTCGAACACTTTCACATCGATGATGGTGCCCAGGCGGATGTCCACCTTTAGGAATTCCTCCATCGAGATCAGCGGCAGGCGCGCATTATTTTGCGGATCGTCGGCCATCGAACTTCTCTTCCTTCCCTAATTACTGCCCGAGCTTCGACGGCTCGGTGCGTGGGCCATCAGGGCCCATCACGATTTGATCGACTTCCAGCTGCGCGTCCTTCAGCTGCCCTTCGCAACGCGCCTTGAGGGCTGCGCCGCGCTTGTAGATGCGGATCGAGTCCGCCAGCGGGACATCGCCGCGCTCCAAATGCGCGACAATCTTTTCGAGCTCCGCCAAGGATTCCTCGAAAGACAGCGTGGACGGGTCGGCGGCGGTTTGACTCATGGCAGGCAAAATATGGCGTGAAACGCCGTTGCACAACGCAAACCGGCCTTCGCAGGCGCCATAATCACTTCACTTTCTCGTAGCGGCGGTAGGACCAATAGGAATCCCCGCAATCCTCAACTTCACGCCAGCCCTGCTTGCGCAGGATCGGGCGCATCATCCGGTTGAACCAGCCATGCGCGCACAGCAGAACGTTTTGGCCGCGCAGCGCCTGAGCGGTGAGTGTGGAGACCGCAGCCTGGGCGCGAACTTCCGCTTCTTCCCGGCTCTCGCCATCCTCGTGGCGCCCGAGCATCCAAGCGGCGCGCGCCCACACACCCCACGCGCCTGGGCTACGATGGCCCCAAATTGGCGGCGGCGGCAGCGGCGCTTCAACAAACACAGGATCGGTGATGATATCGCGGCCGCCAGCGACCATCTGGGCGGTATGGATCGCGCGCTGCAACGTCGAGGCGTAGATCACGTCACTCGATTCCGCCAAGCGCAGCAATTTTTCCGGCGGTTTCTCGTCCGGGTGCAGGCCGCTCAAATCGTAATTAGCCCACCAGTCGCGATAGCCGCGATGATCTATGCGCACGCCGCGATCCACATGCGGCATGCCATGCCGTGTGATCACGATCGTGCCGATCCGCGCGCTCATACGGCGATCTAGCGTCTCTTCCGGCGCCATGGTCGTCGTCATTCTGACCCTTCGCACGGCCGCTCGCCCTCTCCCCGTGAGCGGGATCTAGCCGTGCTGGAGCGCTTCCACATAAGCCTGGGCCGATCTGGCGAGCGCCCCCAAGTCGTAGCCGCCCTCCAGAGTCGAGACAAGTTTGCCCTGGCAGTGCCGTAATGAAAGTTCGCGCAGGCGCTTCGCGGCCCAGGCGAAATCGGCTTCGTCGAGTTCCATTTGCGCGAGCGGATCGGCCTTGTGGGCGTCAAAACCAGCTGAAACGAGGATCAATTCGGGTGCGAAAGCGTCGAGCGCAGGCAAAACCCGCGTCTCCATCGCCTGCCGCCATTGGGCGCTTCCGGCGCCAGACGGAAGCGGCGCATTCACAACATTTCCGGCGATACCCGTCTCGCGTGCGTCGCCAGTTCCGGGGTAGAGCGGCGCTTGGTGCGTCGAGGCGAAGAGAAGACGCGGCTCGGACTCGGCCACCGTTTGCGTGCCGTTGCCGTGGTGTACGTCGAAATCGACCACGGCGACGCGGCTCAGCCCATGCGCTTCCAGCGCATGCAGCGCGCCGATCGCGACGTTGTTGAAGATGCAAAAGCCCATCGGCGAAATCGGTTCGGCGTGGTGGCCGGGCGGACGCACAGCGCAAAAGGCCATCTCGTCTTCGCCCGCCATCACCGCGTCGACGGCCGCAACGCACGCGCCTGCCGCACGATAGATCGCTTCGCGCGAGCCTTCAGAGATGTAGGTATCCGGATCGAGCCGCACCCGCGCGCCTTCAGTTTCAGAGAACGCGGGCTCTAGCGCTTCCACATAGCGCGGAGGGTGCACACGCGTGATGGCATCGGCGGTAGCGTAAGGCGCCTCGCGGCGATCAAAACTTAAGCCGACGAAAGCGTCGAGCACCGCCTGCAAACGCCCGGCGTGCTCGGCATGGCCTGGCGGCGGTTCGTGGCGCAACATTGAGGGGTGCGTGAAAAGCAACATGCAACCGATCTAGCGCGCCACAGACGGCGTTCAAATCAGAAACGAGCGGCTGGAAGCGGAATAGAGCCACGAAAAGAATTGAGCGAACATTGGATCCCTCCCGAGGACAACGCCCACTCACCCTGCACGACATAGGCTGAACGGCATACGAGCGCGGATTCAGAAGCCGTTCAGACGCAAGTTTTCCGAAGCGCGAATTACTCCGCCGCTACGGCAGCGGCTTGCGTGTCGCGCTGGATCGTGAGCTCCACGCGCGCGACGCGCAGCCCCCACAGACCAACGGTCGCACGGTTCAACACAGAGCCCTCGCCGGTAAGCACCATCACGTCGCGAAAACGGACTTTGCGGCCGGGTGTGCCGTCGCCATTGGGCAGGCGCACATCATATTCGAGCCGGAACGCACGCCCGTCCTGATAGCCGCGCGCTTGGCCGACAACATCTTCCCGCGTGCCGACATATTCACCCGGCGCGACGCGTTCGAGCCGCCAGGTTTTGCGATCGCGCTCGCCATCGTCATAAACAAAGTCCTCGACCAAAGTGAGCGTGCGGCCATCCCAGGCGCCGTCGAGCTGCGCGCTGAACCCGCGCTGCACGCCATTGATGGCGCGGAACTCGCCGCGGGCGATGGTGCGACCTACAAGCGCTTCTTCAATGATGAAGATATCTTGCGCCGTCTCCTGCGGTAGCGGCGGGCGCGTCGCGCAGGCCGCGAGCAAGAAGATCGCGGCAAAAGCCGAGAGCACATAAGCGTTCATCGCCAACTCCATTCTGCACCTGATACGGCGCTGGGGCGGCGATGGATTAGAGGCGCGTTAGGCGCGAGGGGTGCGGCCCCTCGCGCCCGCGCCTAGCCGACGGATCAAAGATCGGCTGCGGCTGCAATGACGACGGCAGGCACGCGATCGTCACGGCACTTTCGGGTGCCTGGCTTAGCGGTTGCGGCCGCCGCGACGACGATCGTCGCCATAGCAATCGTCGTCGCTTTCGGTGCGGACGATCTCACCCGAGCGGCGGTCGAGATGCAGTTCGACGCAACGATTCTGATCGTTGAACGCCTTCACTTCGTAGAGCCCGTCATCGCGCTCGATCTCGACGACGCGAAAGCCTTGGCCTGACAGGCGGCTTTCGATTTGGCTCAGCGTGAGTTCAGGCTGGGTATTCGATGATTGCGCATACGCCGGAACAGCGAACGCACCGACGAGCACCAAAGCGGCGGCGGCAGCTGCGATGCGTGAGCGGAAGGTGTTTTTCATGGTGTTTCCCTCTGGGTTGCGCCGCGGGAGGAGCGACGTCGCATCCCGTTTTGCATGAAGGCGCCTGACGCCAAGGCGCCGCCCGACGTCAGGCCAGTGTCAGGTTCATTGAGCTAAGAATATCGTCATGATGAAGCGTCTGCGCCCCGCCCTTCTCGCCCTGGCCGCCAGCCTTGCGTTCGCCTCGCCCGCTTTTGCGCACGGCGATCGCGGCCGCAGCGGCGACCATGACGACGCGCTGCGCGCCGTTGAAATGCGCCAAGCGCTTCCCCTCACGCGCATCATGAGCATCGCGCAAGAAGCCGTGCCTGGCGAAATCGTGGAAATCGAGCTTGATAACGAGGACGATCGCCTGATCTATGAGGTCAAGATTCTCGCCCGCAACGGCCGCGTCCGCGAGGTCGAGATCGACGCGCGCACGGGCGCGGTGTTGCAGGTCGAAGACGAGGATTAATGCGCGCGCTTTTGGTTGAGGACGACGACGACATCGCTGACGATGTCGCGCGCGCTTTGACTGGCGCCGGCTATCTCGTGGAGCGCGCCGCGGATGGCGAGACCGCTTGGTTCCTCGGCGACACCGAAGACTTTGCCGTCGTTATACTAGATCTCGGCTTGCCTGTGCTCGATGGCCTCTCCGTCTTGAAGCGCTGGCGTGCGGCGGAACGCACCACGCCGGTGCTGATCCTCTCGGCGCGCGGCGCATGGACCGAAAAGGTCGACGGCATCGAAGCCGGCGCCGACGATTACCTGGCCAAGCCCTTTGAGATTGGCGAACTCGTCGCGCGCGTGCGCGCGTTGACACGCCGTGCAGGCGGTCATGCAAGCTCTGTACTGACCATAGGCAAGCTGGCGCTCGATACGCGCCGTATGGCCGTGCTGGTGGATGGCATGCCGCAGAAAGTCTCGCCGCTTGAGTATCGCCTGCTCGATTACCTCGCGCACCAGCAAGGCCGCACCGTTTCGGCCGGCGAGTTGGCGGACCACTTGCACGGCGCGGACGGTGCAGCGGACGCCAATGCAATCGAAGCTCTGGTCGCGCGTATTCGCCGCAAGATCGGCCGCGACGTGATCGAGACGCGTCGCGGCTTTGGCTATGTGCTGAGCGGCGCCTGATGCAACGCTCGCTGCGCGTCCGTCTGCTCATCGGCGGCGCGTTCGCCGTTTTTGTCGCGCTAGCCGTCGCGTGGGCGGCGATGAGTGTGCTGTTCGAGCGCCATTTGCAGCGCCAGGTCGCAGCGGATCTCACCGCGCGCGGCCTTGAAGTGATCGCCACACTCGGCCCGAACCTCGAGGGCGCCTTATCGGTGCTCTCCCCACCGAGCGACCCGCGCTTCGGCGCGCCGGCGAGCGGGCTTTATTGGCAAGTATATGGCGAAGGCGTGCTGCTACGCTCGCGCTCCTTGTGGGACGCCACGCTCGCCACGCCCGGTCCGCCACGCGCGGATGAATGGACCAACGGCCAGATGGCAGGCCCGTACGAGCAGCGCCTTGTCTATGTGGAACGCGAAATCCGCCTCGATGCGCAAAGCGCGCCGCTAACGGTGTTGCTCGGCGCGGATTATCAGACGGTGCAAACCGCGCGTGAAGCATTTGCGCGCGAGCTTGGGCTCTTCCTGGTTTTGCTGTGGGCTGTGCTTTCGGCGGCGGCTTGGGTACAAGTCGAACTGGGCTTGCGCCCGCTGGAACATGTGCGCGCCGCACTTGGCGCATTGCGCAAACAGGCTTCCGCGCGCCTTTCCGAACGCGATTATCCGACGGAAGCGGCGCCGCTCGCTAACGCCATCAATGAATTGGCCGAAACGCGCGAGCGCGATCTCGAACAAGCCAAGCGCCGCGCCGCCGATCTCGCACACTCGCTCAAAACCCCTCTCGCCGCCCTCTCCGCGCAAAGCCGCCGCGCCCGCGAAGCCGGCGCGACTGACGCAGCTGACGGCCTCGATCGCGCCATCGCCGCCGCCACACGCGCCGTCGAACGCGAGCTCGCCCGCACCCGCGCCGCCGCCACACTCGGCGCCAGCAGCAATGCGCGCGTCATCATCACCCGCGTGCTGCAGGTAATCGAGCGCACCGAAGCCGGCCAGCGCATCCGCTTTGAGAACACCCTTAGCGATGCGCCTCTGCCCGTGAGCGACGACGTGCTGATGGAAATGACCGGTCCGCTGTTAGAGAACGCCACACGTTTTGCGGTGAGCCGCGTACGGGTCAGCGGCAATGGCGGCGCGCTAGTGATTGAAGACGACGGGCCGGGCCTGGATCCATCGCAAGCGCAAGCCATGCTGGAGCGCGGCAAGCGCCTCGACGAAAGCGGCCACGGCCTCGGCCTCTCCATCGCCAACGATCTCGCGCAAGCGACAGGCGCGCATCTAAGCCTTGATCGCTCGCCGGATTTGGGTGGGCTGCGCGTGGCTTTGCGCTGGCGCGCCGCGCCCTAAAAATGCGAAGGGCGCGGAAGCCGAAGCCTCCGCGCCCATCCTTTGACCGCCAAGTCAAATAGTTCAGCGCTTACGCGACGATCTGAGCGGCTTGGTTCAAGGTCGCCATCGCCATCGGGGCGAACACGGCGCAGGCGGCGATCAGGGCGTAAAACTTGGTCATCTGAGTGGCTCTCTAAATTCGGTTTGGATTAAGCGACGATTTGCGCGGCTTGGTTCAGCGTGGCGTAGGCGAACGGCGCGAACGTGAGAGCGGCGATGATCAGGCTGTAGAACTTGGCGGTCATTGGTCTGTCTCCCGGAAGCCCGTCGCTTCCATGAGTTGAAAGGTACTAGCCGGTTAGGCATGACGATGTGACTCTGGTCACACCCCGCGATCCGCCGCACGCAACAGCCGATCCGCCGAAAAGCCATTGCCAAGGCCGACCCGCCCCCGCTTATGGCGGGGCGCAGATTCCAGGGACGCTTCGCCATGAAATTCCGCCCATTCGCCTTCGTTGCGGCGCTGCTGCTGCTCGCGCCCGTAGCCGACGCCCAGACCAGCCAACGCCAATGGTTCGAGGGTGGGCCCAATCCGCTGCGCTACGAGATCTCGGTCACGCCGAACGCGGAAGCGGCCACTTTCACCGGCGAAGCGCGGATCACGATTGAGGTGGCTGAACCCACGCAAACGGTGACGATGAATGCGCTTGGGCTCAGCGTGTCGCGCGCCACGATCGACAATGCCAACGCCAGCGTCGCCATCGACGAAGAGGCCCAAACGCTGACGCTCACCCCGCGCCGTGCGCTGCGCCCGGGCCGTCATACCGTCCAGATCAGCTATGGCGGCGTGATCCAGGACGACGCTTACGGCCTCTTCCGCGTCGAATACCAAGACGACGACCAAACCAAGCGCGCGCTTGCGACGCAATTTGAGCCAGGCGACGCGCGCCGCTTTGCGCCGATGTGGGATCAACCCAATCGCCGCGCCGTGTTCTCGCTCACGGTAACGGCGCCCAGCGATCAAATGGTCGTTGGCAACATGCCAGCGGCGCAAACCACGCAGCTCCGCGGCGGCCTCACCCGCACGCGCTTTGCCGACACGCCATCAATGCCGAGCTATCTGCTTTTCCTGGCTGTCGGCGATTTCGAACGCGTCACGCGCGATGTGGACGGCGTCGAGCTGGGCGTCGTCGTACGCCGCGGCGAAGGCCATCGCGCGCAAGAAGCGCTACGCGCGGGCGAACAATCGCTGCGCTATTTCACCGAGTATTTCGGCATTCGCTATCCGCTGCCGAAGCTCGACATGATCGGCGTTCCCGGCGCCGGCGGCTTCGGCGCGATGGAGAATTGGGGCGCAATCCTCTATTTCGATCAATATTTGCTGACGGACGAAGGCTCGAGCGAGGCCGAGCGTCAAACCGTGTTCGGCTTTGTTGCGCACGAAATCGCGCACCAATGGTTCGGCAATCTCGTCACGATGATGTGGTGGGACGATCTGTGGCTCAACGAGGGCTTCGCTTCGTGGATGGCCGCAAAAGCCACTGAAGCGGTGCACCCCGATTGGAATCCGTGGCTGGCGCAGCTCACCGACGGCACCTCCACAGCCATGGCAATCGACGCCCGCGCCGGCACACACCCCGTCGTACAAACCGTCAACACGCTCGATGAAGCCAACCTCGCCTTCGATACGATCACCTATGAAAAGGGCCTCGCCGTCATTCGCATGCTTGAGGCGTATGTGGGCGAAGAAGATTTCCGCACGGGCGTGCGCAATTATTTGAACAGCCGCCTCTACGGCAATGCGCGCACGGAAGATTTGTGGACCGCCGTACAAGCCGCGTCCGGCCAGCCAGTGCTGGAGATTGCGCGCAGCTTCACGACACAGCCCGGCTTCCCGCTGGTGCGCGCCAACAGCCCCGATTGCGTGCACACGCGCGGAAACACGATTGGCTTGCGGCAAGAACGCTTTGCCGCGGATGAAACCGCGCGGACAAATGAACGCTGGACCCTACCCGTCGTCGTGCGTCGCCAAGCAGAAGAACGACGCGCCGTTTTCCCCGCATCCGAGCAAACAAGCATCGCTATGGGCACAGGCTGCAGCCCTTACCTCGTCAATGCCGGTCAGACGGGCTTTTTCCGCGTCCTCTACGATCAATCAAACCTCGCTGGCCTCACGCGGACTTTCGCGACGCTCGAGAGCGCCGATCAACTCGGTTTGCTGCTGGATTATTGGGCCTTCGGACGTAGTGGCGATGCGCCATTCTCCGCCTATCTCAACCTGGTCGAAGCGATCCCGGCCGATGCCGATCCGCTGATCGTGATGGACACGGCCTCGTCGATGACCACGCTTGCGGGCTACGCGGCGGATCGACCGAGCGAGGCGGCCGTGCGCGCCAACGGCGTGCGCGTGCTGCGCCCGTTCATGGAGCGCGCAGCTTGGGAGAGCCAGCCGGGCGATCTCTCGAACGCGATCCGCGCCCGCGCCACCTTGATCGACACGCTCGGCTCGCTCGGCGATGCGCAAGTGATCGCCGAAGCGCGCCGCCGCGTGCGCTCAGGCGAGGCCCTGCCGGCCGGCATCCGCACCGCGACCCTCAGCGTGTTCGCGGCAAACGCCAACGAGGCCGATTACAATCTGCTGCTCGGCCAAGCGCGCGCGGCGACGGATTTCGTCGAGCAACGCCGCCAATGGCTGCTCCTCGCCAGCGCCGAAGACGCCGCACTCGCACGCCGCACGCTGCAAATGACGCTGGGCGATGAAATCCCGCGCCAGATCCGCACGCAAGTTATCGCCAGAGTGGCCGGCGCGCATCCGCGTATGGCCTGGGATTTCCTGGTCGCCAATCGTGCCGCGGTCGAGGAATACCTCGACCAGCTCACGCGCCTCGAATTCCCCACCAACATCGCAGCGATCAGCTCCGACCCCGCGATGGTGAATGAGCTTGAGCGCTACGCTGCAAACTTCCCCGAAGGCGCGCGCCCCACTGTCGCCGCCGCGCAAGCGCAAATCCGCCTGCGCGCGCAAACCATCGCCGAGCGTATGCCGGTGGTGGAAACGTGGATCGCGGCGCGACGCTAATTGGAGCGCGGGTCTTCAGATCTGCGCTTTGTGCTCATGGGTTAGGCATGACGCGGGCCTAAAGACCCGCGCTCCAACTATTTGCGACCGAGGAATGCGGCAAACGCCGCCGCCGCTTCGGGCGATTTGAGACGTTCGCCGAATATCTCGCCTTCTTGCAGCATGCGCGTGATCAGCGTTTCCGGATCGCGCATCAGGCCCTTGGTGAGCTTCAGCGCTTCGGCGGGCTTGTTGGCGAGCGCATGCGCGGCGGCGCGAGCACGCGGCTCAATTTCAGCGGCCGGCAGCGCCGCGTTGGCGACGCCCCATGCTGCTGCATCCTTGCCGAATAGCGGCTCATTGGCGCCGAGCAGCGCGAACGCGCGCACGTAACCCAAGCGCGCAACAATCGTGAGGCTCGATGCGTTCTCCGGCACCAGACCCAGATCGATAAAGGGCGTCGTGAGCTTTGCGGTCTCAGCAATGTAAACCAGGTCGCAGTGAAACAGCATCGTCGTCCCAACGCCGACGCCATTGCCCTGAACCGCCGCCACGATCGGCTTCTTCGCCTTGATCATCACGTCAAGAAAGCGCCCCACCTCGCGCGGCCCGCTAAACGCGCCGGACGATTGCGACGCGAAATCCATGAGATCGTTGCCGGCGGAGAAGAAATCGCCTTCGGCCGTAAACAGCACGACGCGGATATCGTCGCTCTGCTCAGCCTCGGTAATCGCGTCGGCCATGACGCCATACATGGAATTGGTGATGGCGTTCTTCTTGGCTGGGCGGTTGAAGCGGATTTCCTGCACCGCGCCGTCACGTTTCACCAGGATGTCACTCACGGGCTTCCCTCCTTCAAATCGATCATGTGTTGCAGCCAGCGGGCGACGATCGCCTGCTCTTCGCTGCTGAAGCCGCGCGCTGCAGCGCAATTCATGCGTTGCGCCCGCTCGACCGCCTTGGCGCGCAATGCCCGGCCGCGCGTCGTCAGCGTGAGCAACACGGCGCGGCGGTCGTTGGGGTCGGTTTCGCGTTCGATGAGCCCGGCTTGTTCCAAGCGTTGCACCAGAACCGACGCTGCGCTCTGCGCCAGCCCCAAGCCTTCGCTCACGGCATTCACGCTCGCCCCGCCCTCGTTCGGAATGAGAAACAGCACGCCCGATTGCGCCGAAGTGAGGCCGATATCGGCCAAGCCGGCGTCGGCCACGTTCTGCGCCGCGCGCGCCGCGCGGGTCAGTAAATGCAAAAAACGGGGTGCACGAGCCTTGCTCATGCACCCCGTTTAGTCTGGCCTGATTACATCGTCAACGATGCATCGTATGCGATATATTTCCGTGAGGTCAATTCTTGAGCCTGTAGCCGGTCTTGAATATCCACCAGACGGCGCTGAAACATGCGACCAAAAACACGCTGATCGCCAGTAGGCTCAAGCCAATATCGACATCGGACACGCCGAAGAAGCTCCAACGGAAGCCGCTGATCAGATAGACGACCGGATTGAACAGCGCGATCTTCTGCCAAAGCTCCGGCAGCATATTGATCGAATAGAACGTGCCGCCCAGAAACGTCAGCGGCGTGATAATCAGCATCGGCACGATCTGTAGCTTCTCAAAGCCATCAGCGATCACGCCGAGAATAAAGCCGAATAGACAGAACGAGAGCGACGTCAGCACCAAGAAGAGCAACATCATCGCTGGGTTCTGCACCTCGTACGCCACGAAGAGCCGCGCTGTGGCCAAGATCACCAAGCCGATGATGATCGATTTCGTCGCCGCCGCGCCCACATAGCCCATCACGGCCTCCAGCGCGGACACCGGCGCGGAAAGCAATTCGTAAATCGTGCCAGCCCAGCGCGGCATATAGATGCCGAACGAAGCGTTGGAGACGCTTTCGGTCAGGATCGAGAGCATGATCAAGCCCGGCACAATGAACGCGCCGTACGAGATGCCGTCGATCGACATCATGCGCGAGCCAATGGCCGAGCCGAAAACGATAAAATAGAGCGAGGTCGAAAGCACAGGCGAGAACAAGCTCTGCCCGATGGTCCGAAACCAGCGCGCCATTTCGAAACGATAGATCGCTTGAACACCGTGGAAATTCATCGGTTATGCACCAGGCTCACGAAGATATCCTCAAGCGAGGATTGTTCGGTGTGAAGGTCTTTGAAGTCGACGCCGAGTTCGCTCAAGCGGCGCAGCAGGCTCGGAATGCCGGTGTCCTCGGCGTTTGCGTCGAACGAATAAATGAGCTGCCGACCTTCGCTGGCGAGTTCGACGCGATAGCCGTTCAAACCCTCCGGCACAGCGGCCAGCGGCGCTTGCAGATCCAGCGTGAGCTGCTTTTTGCCGAGCTTGCGCATCAGCGCGTCTTTCTGCTCGACCAGGATCAACTCGCCCTTGGAGATCACGCCGACGCGATCGGCCATTTCCTCGGCTTCTTCGATATAATGCGTGGTGAGAATAATGGTGACGCCGTTGTCACGCAGAGCGCGCACCATTTCCCACATATCGCGCCTGAGTTCGACATCGACGCCGGCACTGGGCTCGTCGAGGAACAAAATCTTCGGCTCGTGCGAGAGCGCCTTAGCGATCATCACCCGGCGCTTCATGCCGCCGGAGAGTTCCATGATCTTGGAATTGCGTTTGTCCCACAGCGAGAGATCGCGCAGCACCTTCTCGATGTATGCCGGGTTCGGCGCAAATCCGAACAGCCCGCGGCTGAAGCTCACCGTGTCGATGACCTTCTCGAACGCGTCCGTATGCAATTCCTGCGGCACCAGGCCAATCTTTTTCCGCGCCGGCTTGAAATCGCGCACGATGTCGTGCCCGTCGGCGATGATCACGCCGCTCGACGGATTGACGATGCCGCAAATGATCGAGATCAGCGTCGTCTTGCCAGCGCCATTCGGTCCAAGCAGCGCAAAAATCTCGCCCTTCTCGATTTCCAGATTGATCGGCTTTAGGGCCTGCAAGCCAGACTTATAGGTCTTGCTCACATCCCGGATGGATATGATGGACTCAGCCATACGGATTTTGCCTCTCCCCGCGAAGCGCCGCACATAGGGGCGCGGCCCGCCAAACACTAGGGGCCATCGACAATCCGCAACCCGATTGCGGAAATTGCGCTGCGCGCGCCCTATCTCATTCAAGACGATGCAGCCGGCCCAAATCCTACACCCGCGCCCGGAAGGGCTCTATTGCCCGCTGGCGGACCTCTACATCGATCCCGTCCGCCCTGTGGCGCGGGCATTGATTACACACGGCCATTCCGACCACGCCCGCGCCGGTCACGGCTCTGTGTTGGCGACTGCTGACACGTTAGCGATCATGGCAGTGCGATACGGGGCGGATTTTGCGGGCGCGCAACAAGCCCTGGCCTATGGCGAGACGCTCAATCTGAACGGCGCGCGCTTTTCGTTGCATTCGGCTGGTCACGTGTTGGGCTCCGCGCAAGCCGCCGTCGAAGCAGGCGGTTGCCGGGTCGTCGTCAGCGGCGATTTCAAGCGCCAGCCCGATCCGACCTGCGCGCCGTTCGAGGTCGCACCCTGCGATGTGTTCATCAGCGAAGCCACATTCGCGCTGCCGGTGTTCAATCATCCGAGCGCCGAGCACGAGGTGCGCAAATTGCTCGCCTCCGTCGCGATGTTTCCGGAGCGCACGCATATCGTCGGCGCATACGCACTGGGCAAGGCGCAGCGCGTGATGGCGGAGCTGCGGCGTTGCGGCTGGGAGAAACCGATCTTCGTCCACGGCGCGCTGATGGAGCTGACTGAGCTTTACAAGTCGCGCGGCGTCGCGTTGGGCGATGTGCGCCATGTCGAAACGGCGCCAAAGAGCTTCTACGCCGGCGCGATCGTGCTCTGCCCGCCCGGCGCGTTGCAGACGCCTTGGGTGCGACGCTTTCTCGATCCGGTGACGGCTGTGGCGTCGGGCTGGATGAGGATACGCGCGCGGGCGCGGCAGCAAGGCGTCGAGCTGCCGCTCGTGATCTCGGATCACGCCGATTGGAGCGATCTGCAACGGACGATCCTGGACACCGGCGCCGGCGAAATCTGGATCACGCACGGCGAAGCCGACGCGCTGGCGCACTGGTGCGAGAGCCAAGGCTTGAAAGCGAAGGCGCTGCATCTTGTCGGTTATGGCGACGAAGAAGAGCCGAGTGCTGCATGAACCGCTTCGCCGCCCTCCTCGATCGTTTGGCCTACGAGCCGCGCCGGCTCAGCAAGCTCGCCTTGCTGGAAACCTATTTCCGCGAAACGCCCGATCCCGATCGCGGCTGGGCGCTGGCGGCGATGACCGGCGCGCTCACGTTCAAACACGCCAAAGCCGGCCTCATCCGCAACCTCGCGGCCGGACGCACCGATCCAGTCTTGTTCGGCCTCTCCTACGATTTCGTCGGTGATCTGGCGGAGACAGTGTCGCTGATGTGGCCCGCGAACGAGGCGCGAGCGAATGCTGAGCTGACGATCACCGACGTGGTCGAAGGGCTAAACACGACGCCCAAAGACGACCTACCAGCGCGCGTGGCGGATTGGCTGGATCGCCTCGATGAGAACGGCCGCTGGGCGCTGTTGAAGCTGATCACCGGCGCGCTCCGCATCGGCGTATCGGCACGCCTGGCGCGTACAGCGCTCGCGCAATTTGGCGGCAAGTCTCCGGATCAGATCGAGGATGTTTGGCACGCGGATGCGCCGCCTTATACGCATCTCTTCGCTTGGCTCGAAGGCCGCGCCGAGGCGCCTTCAACGCAAACGCTCACGCGTTTCTATCCGCCCATGCTCTCGCACCCCATCGACCCGGCGGAGTTCGCGCCGCTCAATCACGCCGACTTCAGCGCCGAGTGGAAGTGGGACGGCATTCGCGTTCAGGCCGCCGCCGGTCGCGACGCGGGCGGCAAGCCTGTCTCGCGGCTCTACTCACGCACCGGCGAGGACATCTCCGCGTCCTTCCCCGACCTCGTCGCCGGCTTCGAGTTCGACGCCGTGCTCGACGGCGAATTGCTGATCCGCCGCGAAGGCCGCGTGCAGGACTTCAACACGCTGCAGCAACGCCTCAACCGTAAAAGCGTCACGCCCAAGCTGATCGCCGAATTTCCGGCG
The DNA here is from genome assembly GCA_023242925.1 of Hyphomonadaceae bacterium JAD_PAG50586_4. Lineage (GTDB taxonomy): Bacteria > Pseudomonadota > Alphaproteobacteria > Caulobacterales > Aquidulcibacteraceae > Vitreimonas. The sequence continues at coordinate 2,775,949 of CP096134.1, forward strand.
TTCATCCGCTGCTACGATATCCTCGCGCTCGGCGACGACGATCTGCGGGCGCTGCCCTTGTTTGAGCGCCGCGCCAAGCTCGAAGCCTTCATCGAACAACACCCCTTCGCTCCCATCGACCTTTCGCCGCTCATTCCGTTCGACACTTGGGATGCGCTCGCCGCCGCGCGCGCTGACCCAGCCAACGGCGGTGCGGGCGTCGATGCGGAAGCCGTCGAAGGCGTGATGATCAAGCGCCGTGACGCGCCGTATCTGGCGGGCCGGCCGAAAGGCTATTGGTTCAAGTGGAAGCGCGATCCGATGGTGATCGACGCGGTGCTGATGTACGCGCAGCGCGGCTCGGGCAAGCGCAGCTCGTTCTACAGCGACTACACCTTCGGCGTTTGGACCGATGCCGGCGAACTCTCGCCCGTCGGCAAAGCCTATTTCGGCTTCACCGACGAAGAGCTGATCGAACTCGACAAATTCGTCCGCAACAACACCACTAATCGCTTTGGCCCGGTGCGCGAGGTCACGCACACTAGAACTAAGGGCCTCGTCCTCGAAGTCGCGTTCGAAGGCCTGCAGCGCTCGACGCGCCACAAGAGCGGCATCGCCATGCGCTTCCCGCGCATCTCCCGCATCCGTTGGGACAAAACTCCGAAGGACGCCGACACATTGGAAGACGTTTCCAAACTCCTTAGCCTCGCCCCCGAGGCGGAACGCTAATGGTCTGCGAACATCTGAGCGCGCTAGAGCGCGAAATCTTGGCGCGCGGGATCAAGGAGACCTATCGCGGCCAAGCATGGAGCGATAATTGCCGCGAATGGGTGTATTTCGAGTGCGTCCTCGATCTCGACACGCTACGCACGCGTTGCGATTTCGCGCCCTTTGTCGTCGATCACATCCATCGCGGTACGCACGACGGCGCCGAGGCCGGATTTGTCTGCGATCAATGCCATGATGCAATCATGGGGGCACATCCGGACGTCAGCGCCCGCTGGCCGATCTATAAATGAGCGCGTCGGGGAACTAAGTGGCGTGTAGCAAGTTCCCGCCCGGAACCGGAGACGCCCCATGCTGAAACATTTCGCCGCCGCCTGCGCTTTGCTCACCCTCGCCGCCTGCGGCGACCGCGAAGGCTCCGTGGGCGAATTCTCCAACGATTTTCTCGGCAACGAGATCATGGTCGAAGCCTTCGCCGATCCTGAGATTCCGGGAATCGTCTGCCACGTCTCGTATTTCGACCGCAGTGCGCTCGATCGTTTGCGCCAAGGCAATTGGTTCGAAAATCCGTCGAACTCAGCCGTCGCCTGCCAACGCATCGGGCCGATCAGCTTAGCTGGCGTAGATGAAGGCCGCTCGGGCGACGAGATTTTCAACCAACGCCAAAGCCTCTTCTTCAAAAACGTCGCCGTCCGCCGCATCATCGACTTGGAACACAATTCGATCGTTTATGTCTCCCACTCGCGCGAGGTCGTGGAGGGTTCCGCTAAGATCGACATCTCGACCGTCGCACTCACGCCCGAAGAGGTCGCCGCCGCGCAAAATTAATCAGAGCGCCGGCGCCTCGCCGGCCACTAATCCAAAGCTGCGGCGGGTGCGTAACTGCCCTATGCACACACTTCGCTCTTTGATCGTGGCCACGGCCTTCTTGTTTGCAACGCCGGCGTTCGCGCGCCACCCCGAGGTGGCGCAAGCCATCCCCAGCGCACAACAAGTGGGCGCTGGGCGTTACAGCGTGCTCTCCATCCCGGTCTTCCAGGCTGAGCTTTGGACATCGAACGGCGCGTTCTCCTGGGAGCGCCCGTTCGCTTTGTCGCTCATCTACGAACGCTCGATCCGTGCAAATTCCCTGGTGAGCCGCACCATCAGCGAGATGCGTCAACGCGGCGCCGGCAGCGCGCAGTCGTTACAGCGCCTCCGCGCGCCACTCACCGCCTGCTTCGCCGACGTGCAAAACGGCGACCGCATTACCGGCGTGAGCACAGGGCCAAACACCGCGCGCTTCTACCTCAACGGCGCCCAACGCTGCGATATCGAATGGCCCGGCTTCCGTCGCCACTTCTTCGGCATCTGGCTCGATGCGAGCGGCGGCCAAGCCGCGCTGAGCGCGCAGCTGCGCGGGGAGAGCTAACGCTTACCGCGCTTGTACATTCCATGTCGTGCAAGGACATCCTCACGCGAGCGCACCGGGAGTTTTGCACGAGGATCACTCATCCACGCATCTAGCTCATCGCGGGCGTACGCATCACCCTCCGTATAGTGTCCAGAATAATCTGACACGCGAACCCAACGCGATCCTCCTTGAAGGACCAGTTGCAAGGCGTGTTCGATCTCCCATTCGCAATTGCACTCGATGCTCACGTACACCAATCCGTCTTTGTGGCGACGTCCTATGGCCACGCTGTTTAGCTGAACATTATTCCACAGCTGATCGGGCGCAATGACGGGGCAATCCTCTTCAGCAACGACTTCTCGCATATCGACGTACTCTTGCCAGACATGCGGTTCGATCTCAGCTCGTGCGCCGGACGTGAGCGCCAAAAACGAATTTGCCGCTAGCAGGACATCTGGCGAAAACGGCGCAAGAAAATCATCCTGCTCGGCATCGAGCGAAATGCGGGTCGTCTCGCCGCCAAACAACGGGATCGCAATCTCGCCGCTCTCCCACCACTTTAGCCGCTCATCCCATGCTAGCCGTCCAAACGGCGATTGAAGGCGCTCGATCTCGCTCACCCCGCCGGACCCATCTTGATCTCAGCCGGCAGCGGCGTGTTCTCCGGCACGAAGAAATCCGGCATCAGCGGCTTGGTGGGATCGACGCGATATGTATCGAAATCGCGCACGCCGGCTTCGTAGAGCACCAGGTCGTCGATGAAGAAATTTCCGGTGCACGCACGCGATGGCTTGGTGAAAATCGCATGCGCCGCGTCGGCCATGATGTCGGGCGTGCGGCAATGCTTCATGCCGTCGGCGCCGGCGAGCGCGAACTCGATCGCGGCGGTGGCGATACCGGTGCGTGGCCAGAGCGCGTTGAAGGCGACGCCCTGATCCTTGAACTCTTCGGCCATGCCGAGCACACACATGCTCATGCCGTACTTGGCCATCGTGTAGGCGACGTGATTGCCAAACCAACGCGGGCTCATGTCGAGCGGCGGCGACAGCATCAACACGTGCGGGTTCGACGCTTTCAGCAAATACGGCAAACACGCGCGCGAGACGATGAACGTGCCGCGCGCATTGACCTGGTTCATCAGGTCGTAACGGCGAATGTCGGTTTGCAATGTGCCGGTAAGTTGGATGGCCGAAGCATTGTTGACGCAAATGTCGATGCCGCCGAAGCGCTCAACGGCCTGCTCCACCGCCGCTTTCACGTTGTCCGGCTCACGCACATCGACCACCAGCGGCAACGCCTGGCCGCCGGCCCTCTCGACCTCTTCGGCCGCCGAATAGATCGTTCCCGGCAGCTTCTTGTGCGGTTCGGCTGTCTTGGCCGCGATCACAATATTGGCGCCGTCACGCGCCGCCCGCAGCGCAATCGCGAGCCCGATGCCGCGGCTAGCACCTGTAATAAAAAGGGTTTTTCCAGCCAAGCTCATGTGCGCATCCTCCGATTGGCGCCCATCTTAGGCGCTTCCCCGCGCGGTTCCAGCACGGTCGCGCCCCTTGACGGGGCGGTCACGAAGCGGAGATTCCACACTCAAGGGACTAAGGTTGGAGGAAACGACATGCGCGCGATCGCACTAGCGGCGGCTCTTTGTGTTGGAATGACTTTCGGTGGCGTCGCAGCCGCGCGCGAATGGACGGACCCGGCCGGGCGCCTCAAGTTCGATGCGCCGAACAGCTGGGCCACCACCCAGGAGCGCGGCCAAAACCCGGGCGACACGTTCACGTACGTAATTTCTGGCACCGCCAACAATGAATGTCACTTCATCGCCCAACCGAGCCCCAACACGGCCAACGCATCGGTCGCTGCAGTGCGTCGCGCGGCGCAAGACCCCGCAAGATTCACAACGGAATTTTGGACCACGACGCTCAATGGCGTCGCCAACGTGTTCCCAGGCAATTCGGCCGCGGTGAATTCAACTGCGATAGAAACGGATGGCGCCTGGCCAATTCAGCGCGCGGAAGCGACATCGCCGCGTCGCCCGGTGCATGCCGCCCTTCAACTGCGCCCAGGCTTCAGCCTGCTCACCCTGTGCATGACCTATGACGGCGCCGATCCGGTCGAGGTGTACAACAATGTGATCCGTTCGGTTTCGCATCCGAATGACGCAGCGTTCGCGGCCGCCGCTGCTGCGGCAGCCGCTGCGCCGGCGCCTGCGCCAACGCCTGCGCCGACGAATTAACAAAACCCTACTGGCGATTATCGTAAACGCTTGGTTATCTTAGCATTTACGCACAATTCACGACGATGGTTCATCAATGTGAACCATGATCGCCAAACGCCACCACTTTACCGCCACGCCTGAGAGCGCAGGCCACGGCTCAGCCTCTTGGTTTGCCTTGGCCATCGCTCTCGGCGCCGGCGTCTCTGCTTTCACTGCGCCGGCGTTCTCGTTGTTGTTTTTGGCGGCGCTCGCGGCGCACGCTCTGATGCGCGCCGAAACGATCCGGCTCCAGCCGCTCAGCCTCGCCGGCCCCATCTTCGCGGCCCTGATCGTGGGCGCCTTCACCGGCCTCGCAGGTGGAATCGGCGTGCTGTTTGTGTGGCGCATGTTCGCCGACACACGCTGGAGCGTTTGTGAGGCGCAACGTTTGGCGCTCGCCGCTGGCCGTCCGGGCGAGACATCGTGGCGTGCGCTCGCGCATGCCTGGGCGACACCGCTCTTTGGCTTGACGCTCGTGGCCTACACAGCGCCGCACATGATCGCTGGACTGCCGCTGGATCTGCCGCACGTGCCGATCTGGGTTCCCCTCGTGGGCGGCGCGCTGGCGATCTGCGCCGTCGTGGATTGGGCGCTTCAACGCGCTGCGGATTGGCGCTTAGGCGAACTCGCCGCTGCGCCCGCAACGCATCTTTTGGCGCACCACGTTCTCTTCATCCTGGCCTTTGGCCTGATGATCGATGTGTCCGCTGGGATCGTGGCGCTCGCCGCGTGGCGCTTGGCGCACGCCGCTCCGCTACGTCAAGCGAGCTTAACGGCCGTTCCGTAAGCCAACACTTCAGTCGCTTGGCCTTGGCCAGCGTCCGTCGTTTCCAAACGCACGCCAATCACCGCGTCTGCGCCTAACGATTGCGCGTGCTGGATCATGCGATCGAGCGCCTGCTCGCGGCTCTCGGCTAGAAGCTTGGTGTATTCGTGGATCTCACCACCCACGATCATGCGCAGGCCGGCGACGATATCGCGCCCAATGAAGCGCGACCGCACGACATTGCCGCGCACGAGGCCAAGGTGCTGACCAGTCGTGCGGCCAGGTACATCAAAAGTGGTCGAAAGGATCATGTCGTTTCCCTAGCTCAGCGCTCGACGTCGCGGTAGCGCTTTTCTTCGGCGTTGTCGGTTTGGTCGGCGACGACGCGGACGAGCATCCAGACGCCGCCAATCGCCATCATAATGAAACCCGCCGCGCCCGCGAGGCCGATGCCGATCGCGGCGAACAAGCCGCCGACGACGGCCGCTGGATCACCGCCGCTCATCGCCGCGCCAATCACAGCGCCGATGCCCAACACGTAAGCCAGCCCGCACAGCCCCGCGCCAATGCAGAAGCACAGCAGTGCGTTGTTGGAGCGATGTTCGAGGTTGCGCGGCTCAGTCATTCTGCGAACCTTCTACGATCGTTGTCGCGCCGCAAGATTGCGTGCGAACCAGAATGACGAGTACCCGAGACATAGCAGTGCGAAAATGGCAATCATGCCAGCCAGCGCAACTACAGGCAGGAGCACTGCCCAGGCGAAGACCGCATCAGCGACGCCTATATTGTCGCCAAAGATGAGATTAACTGCAAAGACGCCGAGCACATAAATGCCCGGCGCCGCTGCTCCGGAAAGCAATCCGCCTATCAGTCCACTACGGGCGCGCCTGATCGGAGCATCGGACATCAGAGATTGCGCGGCTCGGCGGCTTCATAATAGAGCACCCCGTCCTTCATCACGCCGCGCGCTAGCCCGCGCCCGATCAGGCAATTGACGTGGGCGATGGCTTCGCCAGTGGCCATGCTCAAGAGGTCCGCACCGATTTTGCGGGCGAACAGCGCGACGAAGAGATCGGTGGCGCGCTTTGGCCCCTGACGCAGGCGATGCAGCACACGCGCGAGTGCGCGCTCGTGGCCGTCGATCAGATTATTCAAGCGTTCGTGCAAACCGTGGAACGGCTCATTGTGCGCCGGCAGCACGAGCACGTCGTTCGGCATCGCCAGCAGCAGCTTTTTGCACGAGCTGATCCAATCGGCGAGCGGATCGCCTGCCGGTTCAGTCGGAAATACCGAGACGTTCGAGGAGATGCGCGGCAGCACTTGGTCGCCGGAAATGAAGAGCTTCGCTTCTTCCTGCCATAGGCACACGTGCTCGGGCGAATGGCCGTTGCCGGTGATGACACGCCAGATGCGGCCGCCGATTTCGATCTCGTCGCCATCGGCGAGACGATGATAGGCGTCTGGAATTTTGGAGACGGCTTTGCCGAAACCGCCGAAGCGGATTTTGTAGGAATCGAGCGCGTCTTCATCCCAGCCGGCGGCACGATAGAAGCGGACACCCTCTTCCGGCGCTTCGCGGCCGGTGTCAGCGACGAGCACGCGGCCGGTAATGTATTCAAGCCGGCTCATATAGAGCGGCGCGTCGAACTTGCGGCAGATCCAACCGGCAAGGCCCATGTGGTCGGGATGCATGTGCGTGCAGATCACGCGCGTGACCGGTCGGCCCTTTAGCGTTGCTTCAAAGATCGAACGCCAATGTTCGCGCGCTTGCTCCATTGCGACGCCGGTGTCGACGACGGTCCAGCCATCGCCATCCTCGATCAGCCACAGGTTGATCCATTGCAGCGCAAACGGCAGCGGCATGCGTATCCAGTAAACGCCCGGCGAAATCTCGCGCGCCATGCCCGCCTCCGGCGGGTCGCCCAGGGGATAGCCAAGGTTTGGCCGCCCGCGAGCGGCGCTGACTTCGTCTTCCGTGCCGTCCATCGACATCTTTTGTTCTCCAGGGGCGAGCCTAGCCGGTCCCGCCCGCCGACTAAATGGGCGATCCCACAGAAAACTGGCCGGTTTCGTCTTTCAGCTGACGCAAAGGGAGGGCTAAAATGCATCTTCGCGTGGGCGCAAAGGGGACTTGCATGAAGCGCATCGTCGTTTGCATGGACGGCACGTGGCAGACTCTGAACCAGGATGAGCTGACCAATATCGGCATCATCGCGCGTAGCGTCGCGCATAAGGAAACGAAACCTGACGGCTCCACCGTGCAACAGACGGTGATTTATACGCTGGGCGTGGGCTCATCGCTGGGCGCACTGGCGGACACGAGTTTCCTGCAGCGTGCGCAAACTTCGTTCACGCGCTTTGCCGGCGGCGCGTTCGGCGAAGGTCTCGAAGATCTTGTGCTCGACACGTATCTGCGCCTCGCTTTCAACTACGAAACCGGCGACGAGATTTATATTTTCGGCTTTAGCCGTGGCGCGTTCGCCGCGCGGCGTTTGGCTGGCTTCATCAACACAGCAGGCGTCGTCAGCCGCCGTCACATCAACAAAGCGCGCGACGGCTTTCGGCTCTATTACAATCGTCCGCACGGCGATGCGCCGGAGGAAGCCCGGCGCGAGCACGAGAACGCCGCCGCTCAATTCCGCAGGCTCTATGGCAAGGGCGATCGCAACACGGACGGCACGCGCCGCCACACCGACGACGCACCCAAGATTGCGTATCTCGGTGTGTTCGACACGGTGGCGCAGCGCGGATTTGGCGATGTGATCGCCTCCTTCACGCCCTGGGGCGACAGCAAGAGCCACAAGTTCAAGAATTATCGCGTCAGCCCGAATGTGCTGAATGCGCGTCATGCCGTGGCGCTCGATGAAAATCGTTTGGGCTTTCCGGTGACGCTCTGGGACGGCATCGCGGAAGATAACGCACGCCTCGGGCGTCGCGCTTACGATCAGCGTTGGTTCGCGGGCTCACATGGCGACATTGGCGGCGGCGATGGCTCCAAGCTTTCAGCGATTGCGCTGAAATGGATCGCCGAGGGCGCGCGCGACGCGGGCCTGCGCTTTTACGCCACGTACGGCGACGATGAATCGCCGCTGGACCAACGCATGCGCGAAGCCGGCATGTGCTTCGACGCCGATATCGTGCGCCCGCGCCTGCCGAAGGCGCTGCAGCCGCTCAATTATCCTTGGCGCACGCGCAAAGTCTGGACGCGCCGCGAGCGGCCCACCTTGGATGATGCGCAGAGCATCTTTTCGCCGAGCGTGCTGCAACGCGCGCACGCGGATCATTTGAAGCCGCGCTATCGCCCAGCGTCGCTCAAGCCATTCCAGAAGGCGCTAAAGGAATGGCGGCCGGAAGGCTAATTACTCGAGCGCGGCGAGCGGCGCAGCAGTCAGTTTGATCAGCGGCAGTCGCGCATCGGCGCAGGCCAACACGGTGTCAGCGTAATAGCTGAGCACAGCGCCTTGCCCGGCATCGCCGGTCTTCGTGACACCACGCGCCAGCAACATGCCGCCAACAACATCGCCCGCCAGCGTGAGATAGGCCGAAGCGCCGGCGAGCGCGTCATCACGGGCGGCGGCGAGCATGTAGTCGGTCGCGATCTCCAGTGTGTTCGCCGCTTCTCCGAGGTGCGTCGCGACCCGCGCGTCCTTGGATTGCGCGGCCGCGTCGCGCGCCATGTCGATCACGCGCCGCATGGCTTCGCCGCGATCGCCAAGGAGCTTGCGGCCATAGAGATCGATGGCCTGGATGCCGTTCGTGCCTTCGTAGATTGGCGCGATGCGGGCGTCGCGATAGAATTGGGCCGCGCCCCCTTCTTCAACGAAACCCATCCCGCCATGCACTTGCACGCCAAGGCTCGCGACCTCGACGCCCATATCAGTCGACCACGATTTCGCGATCGGCGTCAGCACATCTTCCATCGGTTTGTCGCCACCATCGGTTGCAACAGCGCAGGCATAGCAAATCGCACGACCGGCTTGAATTTTGGCGCGCATGGTCATGAGCATGCGGCGCACATCGGGATGCTCGATGATGAGCGCGCCGCCCTGCTTGCGGTCCTTGGCGTAGGCCAGCGCCTTTTGATACGCCGCTTCGGCAACGCTCACGCCTTCCATGCCGACATTGAGCCGCGCGGCGTTCATCATCGTGAACATGGCGACAAGGCCACGGTTTTCTTCACCGATCAGCCAACCCGTCGCCCCTTCGAACGCCATCGTGCAGGTGGGCGAAGCGTGGATGCCCATCTTCTCTTCAAGACCGATGCAGCGCACCGCGTTGCGTGAGCCGTCCGCGTCTCGGAACTTCGGCACGATGAAGAGTGAGATGCCTTTCGATCCCGCTGGCGCGCCTTCGATACGCGCGAGCACCAAGTGAATGATGTTCGGCGCGAGATCGTGCTCGCCCCAAGTGATAAAAATCTTCTGGCCGGTGATGGAATAGGAGCCATCGGCTTGTGGCGCGGCTTTCGTGGTCAGCGCGCCGACGTCCGAACCGGCTTGCGGCTCGGTGAGGTTCATGGTGCCGGACCATTCGCCCGAGATCAGCTTCTCAAGATAGAGCGCCTTCTGGTCCCGCGCACCGTGCTGTTCGATCGCTTCGATCGCGCCGAGCGTTAGCATCGGCAGCAAGCCGAACGCCATGTTGGCGGAATGCGCGGTTTCCATCACCGCCAGCGCCACCGCGCGCGGCAGACCTTGACCGCCATAAGTCGGATCGGCCGCCAGCCCCTGCCAGCCGCCGTCTTTGAATGCTTGATACGCTTCAGCGAAGCCAGGCGGCGTCGTGACCACGTCATTGGCCAACGATACCCGCGCGCGATCGCCGCTGCGGTTCAGGGGCGCCAAGGTCTCGCCAGCCAAAGCGCCAGCGCCCTCCAGGATCGCGACCAGCAAGTCCTCATCCAGCTCCGGAAAGCGTGCGCGCAACGACCAAAGGTCGGCACAGGCTTCGAGCGCGAAGCGCATGTCGGCGATAGGGGCGGCGTACGTCATGCTTCTCTCCAGGGCGTTGAGCATATCTATGCGCGGGCGCTTCGCCAGACATTGCTTTATGCGGCGCCGTCTATGCGTTGGTGCTATAGGGTCGCCGGGGGCCAGAACGGAGCTGCTCATGCGCGCGCTTTTGATCGCATCTTTATTGGCCCTGGCCTCCTGCGTCAGCGTCGAGGGCTCCACCGCCCCACCCGCGAGCGTACAAAACGCCGCACCCACGCCCGCGATTTATCCGATCGCCGTTGATCTACCCGCCGGCACGTATCGGCTCGACCCGCGCCACGCCAGCGTGCTGTTCCGCATTCGCCATGAAGAGCTCTCATGGTTCACCGCGCGCTTCGATACGCGCGACGCAACGCTCGAGTTTGATCCTGGCGATCCTTCGCGCTCGCGGCTGAGCGCGAGCGTCGATGCGGCGTCTGTGAATACCGGCCTGCTCAATCCACAAGGCGAGCGCACGTTTGATCGCAGCATCGGCCGCGCCATTGGCGCGGACACGACGCCGCAAATCAGCTTCGTCTCCACCGCGATAGAACGCACCAGCGAACATAGAGCGCGCGTCACCGGCGATCTCACCATGAACGGCCAGACCCACCCGGCCACTTTGGATGTGGTGTTCGGCGGTGGGCGCACCGATCCGCTACGTGGCAACGCGGTCGTGTTGGGCTTCTCGGCGCATGGCGAAATCCACAGGTCGGAATGGGGCGTCGCGCAATGGAGCGCGTTTACTGGCGACGTCGTTCAACTCGTGATCGAGGCGGAGCTGATCAAAGCATGAGCCGGGCGCGAAAAACCTTGCCGGTTACATTGTTGTGCGTACTTGTGGCCGACCGGGGGTGACGCCCTACATAGGCGCTGTAGCGAGGGAGACCCTTTTCATGAAATATCTGACGTTCGCCGCCGCCGCTTTGGCGTTGGCCGCCTGCTCTCAACCCGCCCCGACCGAAGCGCCGCCGCCCGCGCCAGCCGTCGTCAACGTGCCGACCGGTACATATGAGGTCGATCCGACCCACACCACCGTCGCCGTGCGCGTGAAGCATTTCGGCCTCTCGAATTATGTTTTCCGCCTCAACACCGTCAGCGGCACGCTCAATTTCAACGCCGAAGACCCAACACAATCGACCATCGAAGCCACCGTGCAAGCCGGCTCGCTCGATACGCCGTATGCCGGCGATCGCGACTTCGACGCCGAATTGCAGAACTCCGAATGGCTCGACGCGGCGACGCACCCGACAGCGACCTTCCGCTCCACCAGCATCGAAAGCACCGGCCCAAGCACGGCGCGCGTCACCGGCGACCTGACGATCAAAGGCGTTACGCGTCCGATCACGCTGGAAGCGACTTACAACACTAGCCACGCCGTGCACCCAATGGGCTTTCCGGTCCAACAGATCGGCTTCTCGGCGCATGGCGCGTTCAACCGCCTCGATTACGGCGTCGGCGCCAACACTTTGGTGCCGTCCACGGCTGAAGCAAGCGACGGCGTCGCCACGCAAGTCGAACTCGTGATCGAAGCCGAGTTCACGCGCCCGGCTCCGGCCGCGACCGACACGCCGGCCCCGGCCACGCCTGCTGAACCGGTGAACTGAGTGAGCGCAGAGGCGCAGCAGCGTTACACAGCTTTCGCGATCGTTCTTCATTGGGCGATCGCGATTGCGATTCTGCTGATGATCCCGCTCGGTTGGTGGATGGGCGATCGGATTGAAGAAGGCGTCGTGACTGACGGCGTTTTCCAAGCCTACCAATTTCACAAATCGATCGGGCTCACCGTGCTCGCGCTGAGCCTCGTTCGCCTGGGCTGGCGGCTGGCGAACCCACCGCCGCCCTTGCCGCCGCATATGCCCGCCTGGGAGCGCATCATCGCCAAGGCCACCCACTGGGCGTTCTATTTTCTGATGATCGCGCTGCCGCTGACGGGCTGGCTATTCGTGTCCGCCGGTTGGTCTGTGCATGAAAATGAACCGCTGGTTGTCGCCACGCACTGGTTTGGCCTCATCCGCGTGCCGGAATTGTTCGGCTTGCCGCACACGGCTGAAAGCGTTCGCGCGGGCGTCGCTGAGGTCTCGATGAACGTGCATTCCAAATTGGCCTGGGGCGTGATCGTGCTGGCGGCGCTGCACGTGGGCGCGGCGCTGAAGCACCATGTCTTCGATCGCGACGAAGTGCTTACGCACATGGTCCCTGGCTTGAACCCGCCCTTTCAAACCGAAGCGCCGCCAAAGAACCCCGTGCGCCTGGCCATTCTTGGCGGCGGCTTGAGTTTGATCGTTATCGCGCTGATCGCCGGCCTCTTCGCCTTCGCCGGCATGGCCGCCGATACGGGCGCCAACGCGGCGCAACAAAACTCGACCATCGCGATTGGCGAGCCAACGCCTGGCGCCGTGCCGGCCGCGCCAGAAGCGCCCGCCGCTGCAACGCCCGCGCTCCCCAACGCCTGGCGTGTTGACGCCCGCACCAGTTCCGTCGGCTTCGCCTTCGTCTATACCGACGACATCAACGGCGCGCAGAATTTCACCGGCCGCTTCACCAACTGGCGCGCCGACATCGTGTTTGATCCAGCTGACCTGCCAGGCTCATCGGCCAATGTGACGATAGAGACCGCCTCGGCCACGGACGGCGTCGCCATGCACGATCGCGCGTTGCCAGGTTCACAATGGTTCGACGCCGCCGCGCACCCGAACGCGACCTACCGCACGACGTCGATCCGGCATCTCGGCGGCGACGCTTATCGCGCCGAAGGCGAACTCACGATCCGGGGCCGCACGCGCGCGGTGGCGCTGCCCTTCACCCTCACAATCGACGGCGACCGCGCCAGCATGAACGCCCGCACCAGCATCGATCGGCGCGATTTCGACATCGGCAAGGGCTCGGACGCAGACGACAGCATCTCGCGCGACATTGACATCATCATCCGGGTTGAAGCCTATCGCGCTTCATGAGCGTAGAAGCCGCCGCTGAAGCCCTCCGCAATGGCGGGCTCGTCATCATGCCGACCGAGACCGTCTACGGCCTGGCCTGCGATGCGACGAACCCGACAGCGGTCGCGCGCGTCTATGAGGCCAAGGGCCGACCGCAGCTCAACCCGCTGATCGCGCACGTGCCAGGGCTGGCGCAGGCTGAAGAGCACGCGATCTTCCACGAAAAGGCGCACAAGCTGGCGCTGCAATTTTGGCCAGGCCCGCTCACCATCGTCGCCCCGCGTCGGCCTCAGAGCACAATCTCCGAACTGGCCTGCGCTGGGCTCGCCACCATTGCACTGCGCGCGCCATCGCATCCCATCGCGCGTCAATTGATGACCGCGTTCGGCAAGCCGATAACCGCGCCCAGCGCTAATCGCTCGGGCCACGTCAGCGCCACCACGGCAGAGCATGCTGCAGCCGATCTCGGCCACGCGGTCAATGTCGTGCTCGACGGCGGCGCGAGCCCAGTGGGTTTGGAAAGCACCATCGTGGCGATCGATGCAGACGGCGCAGCCACGTTACTCCGGCCCGGCGCGATCCCGCGCGCCGACATCGAAGCCCTGATCGGCCCACTCGCGACACCCGCCGATCCAAAACGCGTCACCGCGCCCGGCATGTTGGAGAGCCATTACGCGCCGCGTGCGCGCGTGCTGCTGGAAGTCACAACGCCGCCACCCGGCGCCGCCTATCTCGCCTTCGGTGCGCCAGCGCCTGCGGGCGGCCTCACGCTCTCAGCTTCGGGCGATCTCGTCGAAGCCGCGGCCAATCTCTACGCCCATCTGCGCGCGCTCGATGCGAGCGGCGCGGAGACAATCGCGGTTGCGCCGATCCCAGCGCACGGCCTGGGTGAAGCCATCGCCGACCGCCTCCGCCGCGCCGCCGCGCCGCGCTCTTAATCGCGAACGAAAATCCAGACGCCGGTGTCGTTGCGCTGATTATGCGAAGCGCCGCCCATGCTGTTGCCGGCGATCGTGCCGGAATAGACCGCGAAACTGTTATTGGTGTGCCAATAGACGAGGTGGTTGTTCTGGGTCCAACGGCCGTTGTCGTACCTCTGACCGCCATAAGAATATTCGAGCACGCCATCGCGCCGGAAGAGCGCAGTCCATTCCGTGATCTCGCCGTTGCTCCACCGCACGTAACCGCGCCAACGCGTGTTCGCCACCGGGACGGCTACACTGTCCTCCTGGGCGGCGGCTTGGGTCACCAAGCTCGATGGCGTGGGCGACGCCACGAACACAGCCAGCGCCAATATCAATGCAGGCCAAAATCGCATCTGGTCCCTCCCAATCGGGCGCCGACACTAAAGCCGGATGCCGCAAGGCGTCCATTCTCCTCAAACATCGCGCCGCTTGGCGCGGACGCAGCCGCTAACGCTGGAGACGCAGCGTCCGCGCGCCTAACATGGGCGCATGACACAAGATCTCTTCGCCCGCCTCGCCAACCGCCTCGGCCCCAAGGGCCATTCCACCGATCCGGACATCATCGCCCCGCATCTGACGGAATGGCGCGGGCGCTATCACGGCCGCACGCCCTTGCTAGCGATGCCGGCGAGCACCGAGGAGGTCTCTGATCTGGTGCGGTTGTGCGCCGAAGCGGGCGTTTCGATCACGCCGCAGGGCGGCAATACCGGCCTGGTGGGCGGCCAAATCCCGGACGGCGAGGTGCTGCTCTCGCTGAAGCGCATGAACCGCATTCGCGCCATCGACGTCGATAATGATTCCATGATTGCCGAGGCCGGCGTGGTGCTGACCGCAGTGCAGCAAAGCGCGTCCGAATCGAATCGCCTCTTCCCGCTCAGCCTCGGCAGCGAAGGCAGCGCTACAATCGGCGGACTCATTTCGACGAATGCCGGCGGCGTGCATGTGCTGCGTTACGGCATGATGCGCGATCTCATCCTCGGCATCGAAGCAGTGTTGCCCGACGGCCGTGTGTTCTCCGGACTGAAGTCGCTGCGCAAGGACAACACCGGCTACGACCTAAAGCAGCTCTTCATCGGCGCAGAGGGCACGCTAGGCGTGGTCACCGCCGCCAGCCTCAAGCTCTTCCCGCGCCCGCAGGGGCACGAAGTGGCGCTCGCCGCCGTCGCCAACGCCCGCGACGCGCTGTCGCTGCTCCATCACCTGAAGGCCGCCACAGGCGCCGTCGCCGCGTTCGAAGTGATGAACCGGCTCTCGGTCGATCTGGTGATGAAGAACGTGCCGAACAGCCGCGACCCGCTGCCCGGTGCGCCTATGCTGGTGTTGATCGAGTTCGAGGCGGCGCAGGCGCAAGGCCTGCGTGACGCGGTGGAAGGCGCGCTGGCTTCAGCGATGGAAATCGGCCTCGTTCTCAACGCCCTGGTGGCTGAAAATCACGCACAGGCAAAGAGTTTTTGGGCCATTCGCGAACATGTGCCGATGGGCCATCGCCCTGAGGGACCACAGGTCATCCACGATGTGAGCGTGCCGGTTTCAAAGACACCCGACTTCCTCGAACGCGCCGACAAGGTGATGCAGAACTATTGCCCCGGCGTGCGGCTAGTCGCGTTCGGTCACATGGGCGACGGCAATTTTCACTACACGATCATCAAGCCCGACGGCATGGCCGAGGCGGACTTCCCCGGCGATGCGCTCACCCAAAAAGTCTATGAGGTCACCTACGCGCTCGACGGTTCAATCTCGGCCGAGCACGGCATCGGCATCACGCGCGCCGACGATCTCGTGCGCTACAAAGATCCCGAATCGGTGGCGCTGATGCGCACGTTGAAACGTGCGCTCGATCCGAACGGTGTGATGAACCCGCGCGCACTCGTGCCGTGACGCGCGCGTCGAGATCGATACACATCGACTTCGCATTCGTGATGTCGGTGCATCGATTTTCAATCGATGCGATGTTGCAAAATCGCCGCGCGAGAAAATTTCTCTGGCGATCTCGCTTGCACATGACATTATGAAGACGTACTGCGGCTCGTCGCAGTGACACTAGAGGAGCCAGGGCATGGCTAAGAAAGCAAAGAAAGCTACGAAGAAAGTAGCGAAGAAGGCAAAGGCGAAGAAGGCAGCGCCGAAGAAGGCGAAGGTCGCGAAGAAAGCACCGCGCAAGACCGCTGCTAAGAAGGCGAAAAAGGCGAAGGCCAAAAAGGCCGCTAAGCGCTAAGCCTCTGCCGGATGCTCTCAAGGGAGCATCTGATCAGAACAAGAGAACCGCGACACGCAAGTGTCGCGGTTCTTCCTTTTGGGGATCCGCAAACGCGGATAGAAGCCGTTAATTTCATTAAATTATTTTCGGCGCAGCGCGCGCCATCTCAATTCGGCGCACGCAACGCGCAGACCCACCTCGACACAGCCCCACACGCCGCGCCGCGCCCTCGAGCGCGCGTTAAGCGCGGCTCATTTTGTGACAAGCGATGGCGCATGAGCCCCGCTCCAATGCCGCTGAATGCGGCGCGCCTCACCTGATCTCAAGGTCCGCCGAGCCGACACGATGGTCTCCGTTCGTCGTGCATCGCCTTCGCTCGCGCGACGGATTCAAGCCGCCGCCATCACAGGCCGTCGAGCCCGAGTCGGCGCCGACTCACCCCTTGGCGGATCGCAATCAGGCGCACGCGCCGAACTTTTGCAGTTGCGGCCCTGTGGATCAGAATGAGGATGGAACGAAATGCGGAGCGCCTATGTCTGAGCAACCGAAACGATCGCCGGCGCCAGCCGTGGGCGTTGTCTGCCTACGCGGCGACAACGTCCTGCTTGTGCAACGCGGCGCCCCGCCGATGGAAAATCGTTGGTCGATCCCCGGTGGGCGCATCGAATGGGGCGAACGTGCGGCGGATGCCGCACTGCGCGAACTGAAGGAAGAGACCAACTGCGAGGCGGAACTCGTTGGCCTCGTCGATGTGGTCGACGCCGTGTTCACGCGACGCGGAGAGCACGAGGCATGGGGCCATTACGTGCTGATCGATTACGCAGCGCGCTGGGTGTCGGGCGAACCGCAGGCCGGCGATGACGCCCGCGACGCCCACTTCTTCTCGCCCGCTGAATTGGAAACGCTTGGCCTATGGGATGAGACGCTGCGTATCATCGCCTCCGCCCGGCGTTTGCTTTGAGCCAAGGCCGCGCCCGCTAAAGCCCGGCGCTTTGTCTCTGGTCTCGGCGACGTCATACGCCGTCTTCACCAGCGCCAGTACGACATAGCCAGCGGCCGGCGCATTGAGCGCCATCAACACGAAGCCGCCAAAGATGATGGCGACGTGCAGCACGATGATACGCGGGTAAGGCGCGCCCATCAGCTCCAAGGGATTGGTGCGCCCCGCGTCGCCGCGCACAAGGAATAGAATGAATTGCACGATCTGCCACAGCGCGATCGAAGCAAAGCCGATCATCAGATTGGGCTGCGCCGCGAAGAGATCACGCACCGCGCCGGCGAGATCGAGCATGGAATCGCCATGGAAGGCGCCGTTCTCGCCTGCGCCGAACATCGCCATCACGAAGATGCCGTGTACGAAGCAGAACATGCCATAGTGGAAGGTGAAGAACGCGCTGAAAAAGAGCGCCGCAGGTATCTTCAGCCCACCCCCGACGATGGCGCTTGCCCACATCGACACCACGTTGCGCGCGCCGATAACCAGATTCTCGAGCCAATAGAGCACGATCAATGCGAACGCGCTCCAACCCCAGAACAATATGCCGACGATCGGGATAAGGTTACTGGCGATCGCAACGGCCACAGGCCAAGTCTTGGGCTGGTCGGGAACTTTTGGCTCGCTCATGCGCTCACTGATCGCGATTTCGCCACATGGGCTTGCGTGAACGCGAGCCTAACCGATCTCCTATAGGATTGGGCAAGGAGAGATTTTGATGGCCAATGACCGCGCAAAACGCGCCGCTGAGCTTGCTGAAGAGGCGCGCGAGCGCGCTGAAGAGGCTTACGAGGCCGCGCACGCCGCCGTCGAAGACGGTTTGGACGAGGCGCATCGCTATTTGAAGCGCCAATGGCGCGAACGCCCCGTTGCGGTGGCCGCGACGGCCGTAGGCGTTGGCCTGCTTGTCGGGCTGTTGCTCGGGAGCCGCCGTTAATGTTTGACCGCGCCATGTCGGCCGTGATTGCGACCGCGGCAGCCAGCGCCGCGGCGGTGATGGCTGTGTTCGCGCTCGGCTTTGCGCTCTACGCGCTGATCGAACCAAGCGTTGGCGCAGCAGGCGCCGCCGCCATCGTGGCGCTCGCCGCAGCGTTGGCGATCGCGGTCTTTGCGCTCGCCGCAGCGCTGCGCGCCCGCAAGCGGGAGCGCGAGACGGCCGTGGCGCAGGCGGAATTGCTCGACGAATTGCCGATGGGCCTGGGCGATATCGCCCGCGACCGACCGCTCATGACATTGGGCATTACCGCCGCCGCCGGCTTACTCGCGGCGCGCCACCCAACCTTGGTGCGTGATCTGATCCACCTCGTCGCCCGGTTCGGCTCGCGCCGCTAAAGGCAAACGCCGAACGCAGCTTTACACGCGGGCTCTGGTCCGCGACTTTCTCCGTCCAAAACGGGGAGAAGAGAATGAGGCTGTTTGCAGCCGCCGCAGCAGCGGCGCTTGTCATGGTTGGCGTCGCCGACGCACGCACCTGGCGCATCCGCCCCGGCCCCGAAGCCGAACAGCAATTGCAGACGGCGCTCATCGAGGCCGAGCCGGGCGACACGGTGCAGCTCGGCCGCGGCCGCTTCGAGCTGACGGGGGCTTTCGCTCGACGTCGACAACGTCACCATCCGCGGCGAAGGCCATGACCGCTCGGTGCTCTCGTTCGACGGCCAGCGCCGCGGCGCCGAAGGCCTGCTGATCACCTCCGACAATGTGACCCTGCGCGGCTTCGGCGTAGAGAACGCGCGCGGCGACGCCATCAAGGCGCGCGATTGCAATGGCATCCACATCCGCGAAGTGCGCGTGGAATGGACACGCGGCCCGAACCCGGACAACGGCGCCTACGGCCTCTACCCGGTCAATTGCGACAATGTGCTGATCGAACGCTCGATCGCGCGCGGCGCCTCGGACGCCGGCATCTATGTCGGCCAATCGCGCAATATCATCGTTCGCGAGAACACAGCTGAGTTCAACGTCGCCGGCATCGAGATCGAGAACAGCTTCAACGCCGACGTCTTCCGCAACACGGCCACCCGCAACACGGGCGGTATCCTCGTGTTCGATCTACCCGGCCTGCCGCAAAAAGGCGGCCACAATGTGCGCGTGTTCGAGAACCGGATCGTCAACAACGACACGCCGAACTTCGCCCCAGCCGGCAATATCGTGGCTGGCGTACCGACAGGCACCGGCGTGCTGATCATGGCCAACCGCAATGTGCATGTGTTCGACAACGACATCGCCGACAACGGCACGGTCAATGTGTTGATCAGCGCCTATCGCGACAGTTTCGAAGATCGCGACTACAATCCGATCGCGCGCGACATCGTCATTCGCGACAATCGCTTCGGCAATACGGGCTTTGCCCCCGCCGGGGATCTGGCCGCACTGTCGCAGCTTGGCGTCGCTCTGCCGGATGTGCTGTGGGATGGCGCCACGATGTTCTCCGTTGGCGGCACGCCGCGCACCGAGAACGTCCGTATCGTGGTGCGCGACAATCGCTCGACACGCACGGGCGCGAGCAGCTTCCTGTCGCTGGGCATGCCAGTCGCCGGTTCGCCACTGACAGAAGCAGCACCCGACCCAACCCCGCCGCCGCTGCTCGATATCGCCGAGCCCGAACAAGTGCGGATCAGAAACTAGGTCATGCGCTGGTCGATCTTCGCAGCGCTCGCGCTCGTCGTCATGCTGACGGCGGGCGCGGTCGCGCAGGCGCCGCCCACGGTGAACGTCGCCGCCATCAGCGCGGAGCGGCCGCCGCAGCTTCTTTCGGTCTACGGCTTCTTCACCGACGCGGGCGCGCGCCAACCAGTCGCAGGCGTCACGCCCTACGATCTCAACACGCCGCTCTACTCCGACGGCGCGCTCAAGTTTCGCTACCTCTATGTGCCCCCGGGCGCACAGGCGCGTTACAATCCCGACGGCGTGTTCGATTTTCCGGTCGGCACGGTGCTGATCAAGACCTTCGCCTTCGCCGCCGACATGCGCCGGCCGACGGAGAATGTGCGCTTCCTCGAAACCCGCCTTCTCATTCGCCGCGCCGACGGCTGGATCGCATTGCCTTACGTCTGGAACGAAGAGCAGACCGAAGCGCGGCTCTCACCGATCGGCGCGCAAATCCCGGTGAGCTTCACCGATGAAGATGGCGACGCGATCAATCTCGATTGGGCCGTGCCCAATCGCAACCAATGCAAAGGCTGCCACGATCTCGCCGGCGAACTCACGCCGATCGGGCCTAGTGCGCGGAATTTGAACCTAGAGCACATGATGTACGGACCAGGCCGCCAGGTCGCCGAGCGTATGCTTGTGAACCAAATGCACGACTGGACTGTCCTCGGCATCTTGGATCAGGCGCCGCGCGATGCACCGCGTGTCCCACAAGCATACGACGCCTCTGACGGCACACTCGAACAACGCGCCCGCGCGTATCTCGATGTGAATTGCGCGCACTGCCATAACCCGCGAGGGCCGGCGCACACGTCGGGGCTTGATCTCCGCTGGAGCCAGCATGAGCCAATCCAATGGGGCGTGCTGAAGCGGCCTGTCGCGGCGGGACGTGGTTCAGCCGGCTACGAATTCGCGATCGAACCCGGCCACCCCGAACGCTCGATCCTGCTCTATCGCATGGAATCCACCGATCCTGGCGTCATGATGCCGGAGACCGGCCGACAACTCATCGATGATCGCGGCGTCGCACTCATGCGCGAATGGATCGCGGAGATGGACTAATCTTCGGACCGCCGGCTTCCAGCCGGCATACGCGTTCAGCCTGCGCATATGGTGCAAGTTGAAACGAAGATGCCGGCCGGCGCTAAGCCCGCGGTCCGAAGTTTTTAGCGCCCGAAGCTAAACTGCACGATCCCCACCGCGATCGCGGCATGGAACGTCAGCGCCACGAGCACCAAGCTCGCCAGCGAGAACACCAAGAAGCGCAGCGGGATAAAATTCGTCGTCGCCTGGATCAGCGAGTGCACGACGCGCAGCGCCACGTACGCCCAGGCCAGGCCGATATTGATGTGCTGCGTCTGATCCAAGAATTGGAGTGCGAAGCAGATCGCGTAAAACAGCGTCGGCTGCTCCATCAGGTGATTATAATTGTTGGCGACGTTGGCGCTCGACAGCCCTTCCATCGCCGCCTTGTTGGCCGCGTCAGGCTTAATTCCAGCCTTCTGCATCGCTGGAATGCGCGTGGCGTACATCCACACCCACATCACCAGTGACCAGATCACCAGAGCCACGACCGGTGTGATCAATCCATGCTCATACATTGAAGTCCTTCCCTTTTATGGCGGGAGGATCAGCCCTGTTCCCGCGTTTCGGCAAGCCTCCCTTACGGGAGCGCGCTTGGCGGCGGCCACGGATACCCCTAGGTTCGCGCCGCATTTCGAGGGCTAGAATGACCGACGACGCCAAATCCCGCCGCTCCGGCACGCCGTTCCTGGAAGCGGCGATCGAATGGATGATCTATACGAGCCGCTGGCTGATGGCGCCGGTGTATCTCGGCCTGATCGCCGCCCTCGGCATTCTCATCGTCACGTTTTTCCGCGAGCTCTATCTGCAAGTACCGCAAGTGCTGACGATGGACGAGACCGACATCATCCTGCTGGTGCTCACGCTCGTCGATCTCTCGCTCGCCGGCAATCTGGTGCTGATCATCCTCTTCTCGGGCTACGAAAATTTCGTCTCCAAGATGGATGCAGCCAAGGATGATCCCGATCGCCCGGAATGGATGGGGACGCTCGATTTCAGCGGCTTGAAGATTAAGCTGATCGCCTCGATCGTGGCGATCTCGGGCATCCACCTCCTCAAGATCTTCATGAACATCAATCAGTACACAGAGACGCAATTGCTCTGGTACACGATCATCCACCTGACGTTTATTTTCTCAGGCGTGTGCGTCGCGGCGATGGATTGGCTTGAGGAGAAGGCGCACGAAGTCGCCGCCCGCAACAAGCACTAACCCGGCACGCGGCTCCGCTCCGCTGCACGGCTGATCGCATCCGCCACTGCGTCATAGAGCGAGGGCGGCAGATCGTGGCCCATACCGGGCACAATGCGCAACTCCGCACCGGGCACGTTGGCCGCGAGATCGCGGCCGCCTTCGACGGGCACCAGCGGATCGGCGTCGCCGTGCAGAACAACAACCGGCGCTTTGATGTTGGCGAGCTTTGGCCGGCGATCACCATTGGCGATCACGGCCGCGAGCTGGCGCGCGACACCCAGCGGTTCGTAGCTGCGGCGCATATCTCTCAACGCGCGCTCACGCAGATAGCTCTCCTCTAACGGATAGGCAGCACTGCCGATCGTGCGCGAGCTGCGGACCGAATGATCGAGAAACGCCTCAATATCCTTGCTCGGATCAGGTGCGCGCGTTGTGAGCACGGCCATCGCCTCTGGCTGCGACGGCGGCAGCGCCGGGTTGCCGGTGGTCGTGAAAATCGCCGTGAACGAAAGCACGCGATTAGGATAATCGGCCGCCACGAGTTGGCCGATCATGCCCCCATCGAGGCGCCGGCGATGTGGGCGCGTTGGATGCCAAGGAAATCTAGCAAGCCGACGGCGTCTGCGGCCATGTCGTCCAGCGTGTAGGGAATATCGGGCTGTTGGCCCTGCATGCGCGCACTGATCACGCTCTCGATCGTGGGCGCACCCGAAAATTTCTGCGACAGGCCGACGTCGCGATTGTCGAAACGGATGACGCGGAAACCGCGCGCGACAAGCTTCTCGTAAAGCCCCTGCGGCCAGCGCGTCAGCTGCACGCCAAGGCCCATGATCAACAGCAGCGGCACGCCATCGTCGGCGCCGTGCGTCTCATACTCGATCGAAATGCCGTTGACCTGCGCCTGCGCCATCGTCGTTTCCCCTTGCTCTTGCGCGTGAGCCTGCGAGCCGAAACGCGCCGACGCAAGGGGCTGCCGTTGCGTTACATCCGCTCCGGCACGTCGATGCCAAGCAGGTCGAGCGTCAGCGTGAGCTGTTTCAGCGCGGCGGCGGCGAGCGCCAAACGCGAAGCGCGGATCGCGCCGTTCGATTGCAGGATCGGGCAATTGGCGAAGAAGCCGGAGAAGGCCTGCGCCAGATTGTAAGCATGCTCGGCCAGGAAATGCGGCGCCTTTTTGTCGTAGGCCGCGCGCAGCGCGCCGTCGAAGGCGTCGAGCGCAAGCGCGAGCGAACGCTCGGCCTCGTGTTCGATGGCGATCGCGCCAGGCTTCACGCCCTGCTCCTCGGCTTTGCGCAGAATGCTTTTGATCCGCACCGCTTGATAGAGAAGATACGGGCCGGTCTTGCCCTCAAAGCTCATGAAGCGGTCGAGATCGAAGATGTAGGACGTGCCGCGAAAGTTCGAGAGATCAGCGAACTTGATCGCGGCGATGGCCACCTTGTGGGCGATATCCTCGAACTCCTCTTTCGAGAAATTCGTATCGACCTCGTTCTCGCGCAACCGTTCGCGCGCCTTCTCTTCGGCCTGACCTATGAGGTCTTGCAGCTTCAACACGCCGCCGGCGCGGGTCTTGAACGGCGTGCCGTCGGGACCATTCATGGTGCCGAAGCCGATGTGCTCCAGCATCTCGCGCGACGCATAACCGGCCTTGGCGGCGGCGCGATAGACTTGCTCGAAATGATCGGCTTGGCGCTGATCGACGCAATAGAGGATGAGATCGGGCTTTTGGTCGCGCATACGCTGCACGATCGTGGCGAGATCGGTGGTGCCGTACATGGCCGAGCCTTCGCTCGATACGACGAGTAACGGATCGGGGCTTTCCACTTCGACGATTGTGCCATCGTCGCGCTTCTTCTTCTTGGTTTCGCCCGGCTTGGCCACGCGCAGGATGCGCGCGCCCTGGTCGTCTTCGAGCAGGCCCTTGGCGTCGAGGTCCTTGACCATGTCCGGGATCAGCGGATCAGCGTCGCTTTCGCCAAGCCAAAGATCGAAATCGACGCCGAGCGAAGCAAAGTCCCGCTTTTGCGCCGCCATTGACACATCGTGCATCGCTTTCCAGATCTCACGATGCAATGCGCTGCCGCCTTGGAGCGCCGCTGTCGCCTTGCGCGCGCGATCGCGGACGTCGATGTCGCCCTCTTTCACGCGCTTGGCGTAGGTCGGATAGATCGCTTCGAGTTGATCGAGCGTCAGCGCTTTCAAGCGCGCATCAAGCTTGGCGCGATCGTCAAAGCCGCCGATTTCATCTTCTAACGCGGTGATGACGAGGCCCATCTGGAAGCCCCAATCGCCGAAGTGCGCGTCGCCCCAGACTTCATCGCCGCGAAAGCGATAGATGCGCTTTACGCTCTCGCCGATGATCGACGCGCGCAAATGCCCAACGTGCATGCCCTTGGCGACGTTCGGCCCGCCGTAATCGACAACGACACGGCGCTTCGTCTCCACGGCGCTCGCGCCCGCGTGCGCATCGTCCGCAACAAATTGCGCGCGCTTCCCCAGCGCTTCCGGCGTCACTGTGAAATTGAGAAAACCCGGCCCCGCGATCGTTGGCGTCTGCGCCAGATCCGTCGCCTTCCAGCCGGCGGCGACGCTTTGGGCCACTTCTTGGGGCTTCTTGCCCGCGGCCTTCGCCACCGCCAGCGCGCCATTGGCCTGAAACTCACCGAGGTCCGGGCGATCCGATCGGCGCACGTCCGCATGCTTGGGATCAAGCCCAAGTTCAGTGAAAACGGCGGCGTTAGCCGCGCTTAGTGCGGTCGCGAGGTCTTTCATGGGGCAATAGGCAGTAGGCAGTGGACAATCGGAATGCAAGCAGCGGCGCGCGCGCCTACTGCCCAATACCTGCTGGCCATTGCCTCAATACTCAGCCGCCCGCGTTGTCGGCCGCATCAATACGGAAGCGGCGCCCGTCGCGGTTGAATTGCAGCTGTTCTGGCGTGAGTTCGAAGCCGACCAGAATCTCGAAATTCTCGCCCGAGATCTCCGGGTTGGCGCGCGGGATCACGATGCGTTCGATCTGCTCGCGATGGTTCGCGACCACTTCGCCGCGCTCCCACTCCACGTCGACGTCGAAATAGACCTTTTCGATCGGCGCACGACCACGACGCGCCACGGCAACCCAATAGCGATAGGTGTGGCGTTCAGCTGTCGCCGCCGGCCCACGGCCGAACGACATATCCACTTCGAGCGCCATCGTAATCGGATCGGCATCCACATAGCGGCAAAGGCCGCGCACGCCGTTCATCTCGCCGGTGTATTGGATATTTGCATAACGCTGCTGGCCAGCCTGCGCGAAATCGACGATGCGCGCGCTATCGTAAAGCACGCCCATAAGCGGGCACGGGCCCACGTTCGGCCGGTCATCATTGCCCAGCAAGCGGTCAAAGAAATTCGGTGGCGCGACTTCGCGGTTCTGCTCTTCCGGCAAAACGCCGCCCGGTAATTCCACGGTCGGTGTGCTCGTCGTTGAACACGCGGCCGTCGCGGCCAGAGCAAACGAAAGCATGACAGCTGCCGGGAGCTTCATCTACGACCTCTCGCGCCTGGGCCACGCAGCGGCGGCTGCATGCCTCACCCCGCCCGCAGGCAATCGGCGTCGGCTCGTGATAGCTTCCGCTTCGGCCCTGGGCAACTAACCCTGGCGCCATGCGTGTAAACTTCGCCCCTGAGGCCCGCTTGCCAGAAAAACGCCCCATTTCAATCCTGTTGGCCGCCCCCGGGGGTTCTGCGCCGGGGTGGACCGGGCCATCCAGATCGTTGAGCAAGCGATCCGGAAATGGGGTGCGCCCGTCTATGTGCGCCACGAGATCGTCCATAACCGCCATGTGGTGGAGCGACTGGAGGCCTTGGGCGCCGTTTTCGTGGAGGAGCTGGACGAGTGTCCGCTCGACCGGCCGGTGATTTTCTCCGCTCATGGCGTGCCCAAGGCGGTGCCAGCCGAGGCGCGGGCGCGCGAGATGATCTATGTGGACGCCACCTGCCCGCTCGTCTCCAAGGTGCACGTTGAGGCGGAGCGCCATTTCGACGCCGGCCGCGAGATCGTGCTGATCGGCCACGCCGGCCACCCCGAAGTGATCGGCACGATGGGTCAGCTACCGCCAGGCTCGATCACGCTGCTGGAAACGGCTGAGGACGCGGAGATGTTCGCGCCGCGCGATCCGTCGAAGCTTTCGTTCGTGACGCAGACCACGCTTTCGGTGGACGACACCGCCGAAATGGTCGCGGTGCTGCAACGCCGCTTCCCTGGCATCGCTGCACCCCACAAGGAAGACATCTGCTACGCCACCACCAATCGCCAAGACGCCGTGAAGGCAATGGCCAAACAAGCCGACCTCGTGCTGGTGATCGGCTCGCCGAAATCCTCCAACTCGGTGCGGCTCGTGGAAGTCGCAAAGCGCGCGGGCGCACGCGACGGACAACTCGTTGCATCTGCCGATGATGTGGACTGGGCTTGGTTTGACGACGTGAACACTGTGGGCGTCACCGCCGGCGCCAGTGCGCCGGAAGATCTGGTCGAAGGCTTAATCGCCGCCATCGCCGCGCGGTTCGATGCGAAGGTCGAAGAAGTGCGCGTGACCAAGGAAGACGTCGTGTTCAAACTGCCGCGCGTGCTGGCGGAGTGAGCAGCAAAATCGCAGACCTGCTCTCGCGCCTCATAGCGGACGTGCGCACGCGTCGCTCGCGACGCCCAGCGTTGATCGGCGTCGGCGGCGCGCAAGGTTCGGGAAAGTCCTTTCAGTGCCGCGCCTATGCCAGCGCGCATCCGCGTACCGCGCATTTCTCGCTGGACGATGTCTATCTCACGCGCGACGAGCGGCGCGATCTGGCGCGTGAGGTTCATCCGTTGTGCGCTACGCGCGGCCCGCCTGGCACACACGATTTGGATTTGGCCGACCGCACGATTGCCGAATTGGAGGACCCAAGCGGCGAACAAAAGGTGCGGCTGCCGCGCTTCGACAAAGCGCACGACGAACGCGCGCCCGAAACCGATTGGCCCATGTTTGAAGGTTTGCCAGAAGCGATCCTAATCGATGGCTGGTGCATGGGCGCGCTGGCGCTTGATCCTTCCGAACTCGATCACCCATTCAACGCCCTGGAGCGCGAAGAGGATCGAGATGGCGCGTGGCGCCAGATGATCGCCGCGCGCTTGGCTGATGACTACCGCACCCTCTTCGAAGGCTTCGACGCCCTGATTTACCTCCGCGCCCCATCCTGGGAGATCGTGCGGCGCTGGCGCGGGCAGCAGCAGGAAGAGACGCTGGGCCGCCCACTCAGCGCCCAAGAAAACCTAGCGCTCGACCGTTTCGTCATGCACTACGAGCGCATCACGCGCGCCATGCTGGCCGGCCATCACAGCGCCGGCTGGATCGTGCACCTGGATGAAGAGCGGAACGTGACGCGGATCGAACAGCGCTGAGACATGGCCGTCTATACCCAACTCTCCGACGCTGACCTGGCGAACCTGCTGGACGAATACGACATCGGCCCGGCCACCTCGTGCAAAGGCATCGCCGAGGGCGTCGAGAACTCGAACTTCGCGCTGGGCACGCCGAAGGGCCAATACATCCTCACGATTTTCGAGAAGCGCACCAACGAAGCCGATCTGCCCTTCTTCATGCAGATCATGGAGCGCCTCGCCACGCGCGGCGTGGTGGCGCCACTGCCGATCGCGACCAAAAGCGGCGCGCTCTACACGCGCGCCAAAGGCAAACCGTGCGCCATCATCTCTTTCCTCGAAGGCGTGTGGCCGCGCACGCCCGACATCGGCCATTGCGCCGCGATCGGCGAAGCTTTGGCGCGCATGCATGTGGCGCTCGACGGTTTTGAGCTGACGCGCGCAAACGCGCTCTCGGTCGATGGCTGGGAAAAGCTGATCGCGCCGCGCTTGGCGCAAGCCGAATATCTACGCCCCGGTCTCGCGCGGCTCATCGAACGCGACGTCGCCGAAGTGCGCGCCGCATGGCCGAAAGATTTGCCGCGCGGCCCGATCCACGCCGATCTCTTTCCTGACAACGCGCTCTTCCTCGGCGATCGCCTCACTGGCCTCATCGATTTTTATTTCGCCTGCACCGATTTCCTCGCCTACGACCTCGCCGTCTGCCTCAACGCCTGGTGCTTCGCGGGTGAATATGACATCGGCCGCGGCGCGGCGATGATCGCCGCTTACGAAACCATCCGGCCGCTCACCGATACTGAACGCGGCGCGCTGCCCACGCTCTGCCGGGGCGCGGCGCTGCGCTTCTTCGCCACCCGCCTCACCGATTGGGGCGACACGCCCCCGGCGCAATGGTGAAACCCAAAGACCCGCTGGAATACGCCGATAAACTCGCGTTCCACCGCAAAGCGAAAGGCACGGGGGATTATGGCGGGTAATTTCGTTAGAAATCTCGAAGCTTTCCTGCTCCCAGGTGTGGTTGCCATCCGCGGCACAGAAACCATCGCGCAATCGCTTCTCCTGATGCTCGTGATTTACGGCGCAGCACGCGGCGGCCTGACCGGCCTCTTCGCCTGGCTCCGCCGGCGACCCGATTGCGATGCGGGAAGCGTCCAATGAAGCTCATTAAACTCGCCCTCGCCATAGTGGCCAGCGCGATCGGCGCGTCTTTGATCAGCGCGGTCGTCATCGTCGCGACGAGCATCATCACTATGCCGGAATATTCCGAGTGGGGCGCGTTGCCGCTGTTCGCGACAATGAATACCATTCTGAGCCTGACCATCGCCAGCACGCTTGGGCTTGCGTGGCACGCGTTCGCCACGCGCCGAAACTGGACGGGCCTCGCCTTCTATCTTGCGCCCGCCGCAATAGTTGGCGTGCTTGGCGGACTGATGGCCTCCAGCGGATCATCGCCGTTGTGGATGGGCGCCTATGGCGCGTTGCTCGGCGTGCTGACGGCGCTCTTCGCCTGGCTCATCCGTCGCCCGGATCGCGACGCGCCGAATCCCGATAGAGCGACGCCATGAGCAACACAGTCGATATTTGGACCGACGGCGCGTGCAGCGGCAATCCGGGGCCCGGCGGTTGGGGCGCAATCCTGCATTATGCGGGCACGGAGAAAGAACTCTCCGGCGCCGAAGCCGCAACCACCAACAATCGCATGGAGCTGATGGCCGCGATCCAGGCGCTCGAAGCGCTAAAGCGGCCGAGCAAAGTGCGCCTCCACACCGATTCCAAATACGTCATGGACGGCCTGACCAAATGGATTCACGGCTGGAAGAAGAACGGCTGGAAAACCGCCGACAAAAAGCCCGTGAAAAACGAAGACCTCTGGAAGCGTTTGGACGCGGCGAACGCCGCGCACGAAGTCGAATGGAAATGGGTCAAAGGTCACAGCGACAACGTCAACAACAACCGCGCCGACGAATTGGCCCGCAGCGCGATCAAGACGCTCAAATAAAATGGACCGCTGGCGTCTCGCCGGCATACGCAAATGCTGGCCGCCAGGACGCCGGCGGTCCATAACGCGCCATGCGCACCCTCATCCTCATCGCCACCCTCGCCTGCGCCATGCCTGCGCACGCGCAATCGCTCGACGATCTCACCTGGCTCAAAGGGTGCTGGCGCACGCAGGCGCCGCGCGACGCCGAGAGTGGATCGCAAACCACCGAAGTCTGGATTGATCCGCCTGGCCCTGCGCTCTTCGGCTATTCATACACCGAAGGCGAAGGCGCGGTGCAAGGTTGGGAGCAAATGCGTATCGACGCCGCCGATGGCGGTCGCCCACGCTTGGTCGCCATGCCTGGCGGCGGCGCCTCGATTGCGTTTCGCATGGAAGAGCAGATTCAGTTGGATGATCCCACGCAAATCGCCGTCTTCGAAAACACCGCGCACGACTATCCGCAGCGCATCATCTATCAGCGCCAACGCAATCGCCTCACCGCCACGATCTCCCGCGCCGATGGCGGCAATCCCTACACCTTCAGTTATCGCCGCATCAGCTGCATGGCCGCGCTGCGTCCCTAAAATTCAAGCCTCGGCATCCGCAGAAACGCTTGACGACCATTTCGTTCAACGTTAAACCATTAATAGTTTAACATTGAACCAGAGGACAGACCATGCTCTCCCGTCGCCATGTGCTCGCCGTGCTTGCCGCCGCCCCGCTCGCACCCGCCTTGAGCGGGTGTGCGGCTTCCAATCTGCCCGACCCTATCGCCGCATGGCGCACGCCTGGCGCGGGCGAGACCGACCCGCGCCGCTTTGCCCTGGCGCACGCCATCCTCGCCCCCAATCCACACAATCGTCAGCCCTGGCTGATCGAACTGGTCGGCGACAGCGAGTTCATCTTCCGCGCCGATCTGGAGCGCCTGCTACCGGCCACCGACCCGTTCAATCGCCAGATCGTACTGGGCTGCGGCGCGTTTCTAGAGGTGTTCGACCTCGCCGCGCGCGCGAACGGCTATCGGGCGGAAATTACGCTCTGGCCAGAAGGCGAACCACAGCCCTTGCTCGACGCAAGGCCGATCGCGCATGTACGCCTGACGCCGGAAGCCTTGGTCAAAGACCCGCTGTTCGATCATATCCTTGCCCGCCGCACCAATCGCGAAGCCTACCAAGATCGCGCGATCCCCGACGACGCGTTGGAGGCGATGCGCGCGGCCGCAGGCGACGCGGTAAGCTTCAACACCAGCACGAGCGGCGCGCTGCGCGAAGATCTGCGGCGCCTGGCGTGGGACGCTTTCGAAGCCGAAATCCTGACGCCGGCCGCGTATCAAGAGAGCGTCGATCTTATGCGCATCGGCGCCGCCGACATCGCCCGACACCGTGACGGACTCGTGCTTGACGGGCCGATGATCGAATTCGCGCGCGCCACCGGCCTGCTCAACAATGAGATCATGGCCGATGTGAACAACCCGATGGTGAAGCAAGGCTACGAAGCCTATCGCCCGCTCGCACTCAACGCGCCGGCCTTTGCCTGGATCACCACCACCGACAATACGCGCGCCACGCAAATCGTGGCTGGGCGCGCTTATGCGCGCATGAACCTCGCCGCCGCTGGCGCGGGCATTGGCATGCACCCCTGGAGCCAATCTTTGCAGGAATATCCCGAAATGGCTGACTTGATGGTCGAGGCCGAGTCTTTGATGAATGCGCCGGGCGATGCGCGCGTGCAGATGTTCGTACGCGTCGGCTACGCCCGCCAGGTCGGCCCATCGCCGCGCCGGGGTCTTGCGGAGCATATAGCGGCATGAACAAAGCCGAGGACGACGCCCTTCAAGCGTTCGAAGTCTTCAATGAGATTGGCATTATCGCCCAACTCTCCGGCGCCGCGTTCGAACGTGTGTTGCCGGAGGGGTTGTCGCTGGCCGGCTATGGCGTGCTCAGCAATTTCGTGCGCCTTGGCCGTGAGGCGCAGCGCCCGACGCAGCTTGCGCGCAATTTCCAAGTCACCAAAGGCGCGATGACAAACACGCTGCAACGGTTGGAAGCGGCGGGCTATATCACGCTCTCGCCAGATCCAGAGGACGGTCGCGGCAAGATCGCGCGCATCACCCGCTCCGGGCGCGCCGCGCGGGAAGCCGCGATTGCGCTTATGGCGCCGGTGCTGGCGGAGTTTTTGGAGGTGTTTCCAGCGGCAGAAATGAAGCGCATTCTGCCGACACTGACGCGTCTGCGCAAAGCGCTCGATGCGGCGCGGGATTAGCCTAGGCCCGCTTCACCTTCAGCGTCACGCCATCCACGCTGTCGATCACGACGGCTTGGCCGGCTTCGAGCGCTTCATCGCTCACGGCGCGCCACACCGTATCCTGCACCTTCACGGAGCCCACGCCATTGGCGAAATTCGTGACGACGGCGCCTGCGCCGATCAGCGCCGAAGAGCGCTCGTTCAAGCCGCTCGCGGCGCCCTCATTGCGCCAGCGCTGCACCAATGGCCGGCCAAGTGCTGTCAGCACCACGACCAGCACGCCAAAGATCGCAATCTCGGCGATCCAATTGGTGAGGCCCAGCCACGACACGAGCGCAGTCAAAAACGCCGCCACCGCGGGCCAGAGCAGATACGTGGTGCCCGTCGCCATTTCGGCGATCAGCAGGATGAGACCCAACACGACCCAATGCTGTGGGCCGAATTCGGAGAACAAGGCAATCAGCGCGTCCATGAGGCTAATGTAGCGAGCCTTTGGCGTTTGCGCGAGGGCTTACCGCGTTGGCGGCACCGAAGTGCGCGGCGCCGCCCCGCCCTCGGCCTGCGTGTTCAGCGCGCGCAGGCCTTCAACGAGCCCGGCCAAACCGCCCAGATCGGCCGGAATGATCACGGTGCGTTGCTGGTTCGAGTTCGCCAATTGGCCAAACGCCTCAACATATTTCAGACCGAGGAAGTAGCGGATCGCGTTCACATCGCCCTTGGCGATGGCCTGAGAGACCATATCGGTCGCCTTCGCCTCAGCTTCGGCTTCGCGCTCGCGGGCTTCGGCGTCGCGGAACGCGGCTTCGCGGCGGCCTTCGGCTTGCAGGATCGCCGATTGCTTGGCGCCCTCGGCGCGCAACACGGCGGCGGCCTTGTCGCCTTCAGCTTCGAGAATTTGCGCGCGGCGTTCGCGTTCGGCCTTCATCTGGCGCGCCATCGATTGGGTAATGTCGGCGGGCGGCGAGAGATCCTTGATCTCGATACGCATCACCTTGGTGCCCCACGCTTCAGTGGCGGCGTCGACAACACCCAGCAGGCGCGCGTTGATGGAGTCACGTTGCGAGAGAACTTCGTCCAGATCCATCGCGCCCACCACGGTACGCGTGTTGGTCATGCAGAGGTTCTGAATCGCAAGTTTTAGATTTTCGACTTCGTATGCGGCTTTCGAGGCGTCGATGATCTGAATGAAGACCACCGCGTCCACCGAGACGACGGCGTTGTCCTTCGTGATGACGTCCTGGCGCGGCACGTCGAGCACGGTTTCCATCATCGACAAGCGGCGGCCGATGCGATCCACGAACGGCACAAGGAACGAGATGCCCGGCTTCAGCGTCCGCGTGTAACGCCCGAAGCGCTCGGCCGTGAATTGGCGGCCCTGCGGCACGATCTTGATCGCGCTGAACGCCAGCACCAGCGCCATCGCGGCGAAAATCAAAACGAGAGTCGGCATGTCTTGTCCCTCCGCCGCTTCTGCGGCCTGAGCCTAAAGCGTTACGCTCAGCTTAATTGGCCGAGCAGGTATTCCGCGCTGGAAACCTTGTATTCACCGCCTTCTTCGACGTTGACCTGAGATACCACCCCGTTCTTGACGATCATTGAATATCGCTTGGATCGCGGTCCCATCCCGAATTTTGAGAAATCCGCATCTAGACCGACAGCGCGAGCGAATTCCCTGAACCGTCAGCCAACATCAGGATGTCGCCGAACACATTCTGGTCCTTGGCCCAGGCGCCCATCACGAAATGGTCGTTAACCGCGGTACACGCGACCACATCGACGCCCTTGGCTTTAAAATCGGCCAGATGATCGCGGAAGCTCGGCAAATGGCGCGCCGAACAGGTCGGCGTGAACGCGCCGGGTACGGCGAAGAGCGCCACGGTCTTGCCGGCGAAGATCTCGCCCGTGCGCAAAGGCTTCATACCTTCGGGGCCGGGAACATTGAATTGAACGTCCGGCAGCGCATCGCCAAGTTTGATCATCGGGGCCTCTCCCTCAAGCTTTCCAGCTATTTAGGGCGCGGCGAGCCCAGATGCGAGCGCCCTCTTGCGCGAAATCGCGCCGCGCCCGACCATGGGGGCATGACAGATACGCTCACGGGCAAGCTCCTCGTCGCCATGCCAGGAATCGGCGATCCCCGGTTCGAGCGCTCCGTCATCATGATGTGCGCCCACGACGGCGAACACGCGATGGGCGTGATCATCAACAAGCCGAAGGATGAGCTGACGCTCTCCGACGTGCTCGATCATCTGGGCTTAGAGCCTGAAGAGCATATCGCCGACCGCATCGTGCTCGATGGCGGGCCGGTGCGCCAAGATCGCGGCTTCGTGCTGCACTCGGAAGATTTCGCCGCTGGCGAAGGCACTCAAGACGTCTGCCCCGGCATTCGCCTCACCGCCACACGAGAAGTGCTCGAAGCCGTCGCCGGCGATCAGGCGCCGGAACGCTTCCTGCTCGCGCTCGGCTGCGCAGGTTGGAGTGCTGGTCAGTTGGAGGATGAGCTCCGCCACAACGCCTGGCTCATCGTCGACGCCGACAACAGCATCATCTTCGACGATCAACACGAAGACAAATGGACCCGCGCGATCAAAAGCCTCGGCTTCGACCCCGCACAGCTCAGCGGGAATATCGGCAACGCTTAGCACTTGGACCGCGCGTCGCGGGCCTGAAGGCCCGCGCTCCATTAAGCGCAAGGCGACGCGCGCAGCACACGCTTGGTTGAAGCCGGATACTTCACCAACGCCGCCGCAGGCCGGATCGGCCGCGCGACGAGATTGCCGCCGCAATTGGCGCACTGCCCTTTCAGCACACTGTCGGCACATTCAGCGCAGAAGGTGCACTCGAACGTACAGATACGTGCATCGGCGCTCTCCGGCGGCAGATCGCGGTCACAGCACTCGCAATTGGGCCGCAGCTCCAGCATCAATCGGCTCCCGTCAATTGCGCGATCGCTTCGCGCCGCTCCGCCGCGAAACCTGAGAACAAGTGCTTCACCGCCGCAATCGTCTCCGCATCCGCCGTTTCAGGCCGGCCGCAATTGAACGGCGGGGCCGGCGCATACTCGATCGCCAGCTGGATCATCTTTGCAACCTTCTCGCCCGCCAAGTCGGCGACGATCGTCAGCGCAATGTCGATCCCGGCGGTCACACCACCGCCCGTGATCGCATTGCCGTCGCGCACCACGCGCGCGTCATCAGGTATCGCGCCAAACATCGCCAGCAATTCGCGATACGCCCAGTGGCTGCCAGCGCGCTTGCCATTGAGCAAACCCGCCGCAGCCAAGATCAGCGACCCTGTGCAAACAGAGGTGACGTATTTTGCGCTTTCACCCAGCCGCTTCACCTCGGCCATGAAGGCTTGATCTTGCATCGCCTCGGTCTGGCCCGGCCCGCCCGGGATCATGATCATGTCGGCGCGCTCCACGTCGGCCAGCGCTCGCAAATTCGCGAACGTCAGCCCCATCTCGGTTTTGAGCTCGCCGCCATCCTTGGAGGCAATGATCACGTCTGCGTTCGGCATCCGCGCCAACACTTCGTAGGGGCCAGTGAAATCGAGCTGCGTCAGCCGCGGATAGAGGATGAAGACGATACGGAATTTGTCGGCCATCGACGGCGCTCCTCATTGACAAGGGCCTTATGGCGCGAGATGCCTTTGGCTCAAATGTCAAAGAAACCTCGTTTTCCGCCAAAGCCGCGCACCGTGCTGGTGGCCGTGTTCGACGGTTTTCAGATCCTCGACGCCGCCGGCCCAATCGCAGTGTTCGAGATCGCCGCTCGCTACGTACCCGGCGCCTATCGCATCCGCGTCGCGAGCCGCGAAGCCGGCATGATCGCTTCCTCATCTGGCGTGCGCTGGCCAGCGGAGGCGCTCAAGGGACACAGCAATATCGACACGCTGATCGTCTCGGGCGGCAACGGCACCTATGGCGCGATGCAGGACGCAGCCTTCATCACCGTCATCAAGCGCCTCTCCACGCGCGTGCGCCGCACATCAAGCGTCTGCTCTGGCGCCTTCATTCTGGCGCAAGCGGGCTTGCTTGACGGCAAGCGCGCCACCACACACTGGCGCCGCGCGCCGCTCTTGCAGAAAGCGTTCCCAAACGTACGCGTTGACGCCGATTGCATTCACATCAAGGACGGCGACGTCTGGACCTCCGCCGGCGTCACCGCTGGCATCGACCTTTCGCTCGCCATGATCGCAGAAGACCTCGGCGAGAACATCGCCACCGACGTTGCGCGCGAAATGGTGGTTTACGCCAAGCGCCCCGGCGGCCAAGCGCAGCATTCCGCGCTGCTTGAACTCGATGCGCCAAGCTCACGCTTTGCCGAACTCAACGCCTGGATGCGCGATCATTTGCACGAGGACCTCTCGGTCGAGCGCCTCGCCGCTGAAGCCGCGATGAGCCCGCGCAATTTCGCGCGCGCCTATGCCTCGGAGACAGGTGTGACACCTGCCAAGGCGGTCGAGCGCCTGCGCGCCGACACCGCACGCGCCGCGCTGCAGCAGGGCGCCTCCATCCAGGACATTGCCGAACGGACAGGCTTTGGCGATCCAGAGCGCATGCGCCGCGCTTTCATCCGCCTCTACGGCGCCCCGCCCGCCGCCATGCGCCGGACGTTGCGCCAAGCTTGACGGCGCCCGCGTTCCAGCAGACCAATTTCGCCATGGCTGAACCGCAAAAATCCATCTTCGTCACCGGCGCCGGCTCCGGCATTGGCCGCGCCACCGCAAAGCTCTTCGCCGAGCGCGGCTGGTTCGTCGGCCTCTCCGATGTCGATCCGAAAGGGCTTGAAGAAACGGCGGCGATGCTCCCCGACGGCCAACGCATTTCGATGGTGTTCGACGTGCGCGATCGCAACGGCTGGGCGCGCGCGGTAGAATCGTTCGGCCAAGCCACCAACCGCCACATGCATGTGCTCTTCAACAATGCCGGCGTCGGTCGCGGCGGCTTCATCGAAGAGATGCCGGACGACGACATTGATCTCGTGATCGATGTGAATCTGAAAGGCGTGATCAATGGCGTACGCGCAAGCTTGCCTTTGCTGCGTGAAACACCCGGCGCGCGCATCGTCAACACCGCTTCTGTCGCGGGCATTTTCGGCGCGCCGAAATTATCAATATATGTCGCCACGAAA
Organism: Hyphomonadaceae bacterium JAD_PAG50586_4; assembly: GCA_023242925.1. Lineage (GTDB taxonomy): Bacteria > Pseudomonadota > Alphaproteobacteria > Caulobacterales > Aquidulcibacteraceae > Vitreimonas. Next base: position 2,812,808 of record CP096134.1, read on the forward strand.
TTCGCGGTGCGTGGTTTGACTGAAGCGCTCGACGCGGAGTTTTCGCGCTATGGCATCAGCGTCGCGAGTTTGATGCCGTGGTTCATCGACACCGCGATCCTCGGCAATTTCGCGGAAGAAGGTTCAAACCGCACGCTGAAAGACTCGCTCACCGAAAACAAAACGCCGATCTATCCAGTCAGCATGGCGGCCGAACGCGCCTGGGAAGCAGCACACGGCAAAGAGCTGCACTACATGGTCGGCAAGGAAGCCGAACGCGCGCGGTTCGCGGCACGCTTCTTCCCAAACGCCATGCGTAAACGATTGCGCAATTTCATCCCGGACGAATGAACCAAACAAAAACCCCGGCGTCTCCGCCGGGGTTTTCTTTTGAGCTTCGCTCTGAGATCAGGTCGCCGCGTTGACCAGCAGATGGTTGGCGGCCTCGGTGTCGGCCGGCGCGTCCGTGGCGACGGGCGCGGCTTCGACCGGCGCATCGGTGATCGCTTCGGTCGTCGCCGCATCCGTCACGGCGTCAACCTCAACGCCTTCCGGCGCTAGATCGTCAGCGGCGGTTGAGCGGCGCACACCCGTGCCACGGCGGCGAGCCAGGGCTTCTTGGTAATAGGCGCGCTCCGAGCGGTTCGGGAAACGGTAGAACACGTGGCTGCCGACATTGACCGTCTCAACCAGGCCCGAGTTCCAGACCGGGTTCACAGCGTGCGTGTGATAGTGCGTGGCCCCTTGTGTGATCGGGCGGGTGTAGCCCAGCATCACGGCGGTCGCGACCCGCTGGGCGCGGTCCCAGGCGCGGCCACGCGGGCGTTGGCCCAGCGAGCCATCGCAGGTGAAGGTGAATTGGCAGCCGGTCGACCGGTGTGAGCCTTGGAAGACCACGCCGCAGATCGAGTTCGGGTAAGCCCGCGAGCGGCTACGGTTGATGATGACCTCAGCCACAGCGACTTGGCCGCGCTGGGTTTCGCCGCGGGCTTCGTAATAGATCGCCTGGCTCAGGCAGGCGTGCTGGCGGGCGTCGATCTGCGGCTCGGCCGGGGCAGCTTGCTCCGGCGTCGCAGCGCCCGACGGGCCACGGAGAACGGCTTGCACCATCATCGCGCGCGCATCGGCGCTCTCGAACAGGGTCGCGCTGCCACGGGCGCGCAGACCATCATTGGTGCGGAAGGAGGTCAGCTCAACGCGCGCATTCGGCTCAGTCGAGGCCAATTGCTGCTGCAGTTCAGCTTGGAAAGCAGTGGACGTGGCTGCCCATTCAGCGCCGTCGCGCTGTTCGGCGGCGCGGTGCGCGATCAGCGGCATCGCGACCGCAGCGGCCGCGAGGCACATGATCGTCGCCGCGCCCTGGCGCACAGCCAGAGGATTACGTTCGATCTCCACCATCACTTGGGTCCGTATCTCGCCCGCAAAGATAGCCAGTCGACGCCAGAACAACGATAAATGCATTAAGCCCCGCTTAACGCTGTCCAGATTTGGCACAAGTAACCGCCAGATAATCTGCAACAGACCATACCATTTCGCTCCGGCAATGTTTTGCTCGGAGGCCTGCGGGGATACAGGACCTGCGCCCGGGGGCGATTGTCTTTTTGTTCATGGTCCAGCTTCCCGCGAGTTCTAGGTGACTTGGGCCTCCCGGTGCGTCCCTGAGGTCACGCCGAGAAAGCCCAAACCGTCCAAAGTCTTGCGAGGGCCGTGCCAGTTCACCCAACAGGCGAAATGGGCCGCGACCGCCGGTCGCGGCCGCCGCAGATGATTTACGTAGCGTCAGGTGCGGTTGCGGGCGCCCGTTAGCGCTTTCCACCAAGGGCGGCTTGGGCGGCAGCCAGACGTGCAATCGGCACGCGGTACGGCGAACACGAGACGTAATCGAGGCCCACACGCTCGAAGAACGCCACCGACGCCGGGTCGCCGCCATGCTCTCCGCATACGCCAAGTTTGAGCCCATTCCGGGCGGCTCGCCCCCGTTCGCAGGCAAGCCCGACGAGTTCGCCCACGCCCTCGGCGTCGACGGTTACGAACGGATCGGTCGCCAACACGCCGCGGTCGACATAGGTTCCCAGGAACTTGCCGGCGTCATCGCGCGAAAGGCCCATCGTGGTCTGCGTGAGATCGTTGGTGCCGAACGAGAAAAACTCGGCCGCTTCGGCGATCTCGCCCGCCTTCAAGGCCGCGCGCGGCAGCTCGATCATGGTGCCGACGAGATATTCGATGCGTCGGCCGCGCTTGGCGAACACCTCTTCAGCGATGGCATCGACGCGCGCCTTCAAAAGTTCGAATTCCTTCTTGGCGATCACGAACGGGATCATGATTTCCGGAATGGGTGCTGCGCCTTTTTCGGCCACGTCGCACGCGGCCTCGAACACAGCGCGCGATTGCATGTCGTAGATTTCCGGAAACACGATCGCCAAACGGCAGCCGCGGAAACCGAGCATTGGATTGCTTTCCGCCAGCTCCTTTGAACGCGCGAGCAACGCCTTCGCATCAAGTCCCGTCGCCTGGGCGACATCGACGCAATCTTCTTCGGTGTGCGGCAAGAATTCGTGCAGCGGCGGATCGAGGTAGCGGATCGTCACCGGCCGCGCGCCCATCGCTTGGAAGATTTCGAAGAAGTCCTTGCGCTGGTGCGGGAAGAGTTTGTCGAGCGCCGCCACACGCGCCGGCAGTTTTTCCGCGAGGATCATCTCGCGCACGGCGGCGATGCGCTCAGCGTCGAAGAACATATGTTCGGTGCGGCAAAGACCAATGCCTTCGGCGCCGTACTTCACGGCCGTGGCCGCATCCGCTGGCGTTTCCGCATTGGCGCGCACTTTCATGCGGCGTGCGCCATCGGCCCATTGCATCAACGTGCCGAAATCGCCAGTCAGTTCCGGCTGCACCATGTCGGCGGCGCCGAACAGGACTTCGCCTGAGGAGCCATCGACGGTGATGGTCTCGCCCGCTTTGACGACACGGCCCGCGGCGCGGAATTCGCCGAGCTTCATGTCGATGCGAATATCGCCCGCGCCCGACACACATGGCCGCCCCATGCCGCGCGCGACCACGGCGGCGTGGCTGGTCATGCCGCCGCGCGCCGTCACGATCGCTTTCGAGGCGTGCATGCCGTGAATGTCTTCCGGGCTCGTCTCTTCGCGCACGAGGATCACGCTGACGCGATCAAGCGCCAGGCGTTCGGCCTCTTCGGAATCGAACACCACGACGCCCACTGCAGCGCCAGGCGAGGCCGGCAAACCTTTGCATATGATATCGCGCTTGTAGCCGGCGGCGATCGTGGGGTGCAGCAATTGATCGAGGGCTGCGGGATCGACGCGCATCACCGCTTCGTCTTGCGTGATCAGGCCTTCGCTTGCCATATCGACGGCGATCTTCAGCGCCGCCTTGGCCGTGCGTTTGCCGTTCCGCGTTTGCAGCATGTAGAGCTTGCCGCGTTCGACAGTGAACTCGAGATCCTGCATGTCGCGATAATGCGCTTCGAGTTTCTGATAGACGCGCACCAGCTCCGCATAAACTTCCGGCATCGCCTCTTCGAGCGATTCACCGGGCTCCTTCATTTCCAGACGCGACGCTTTCGTCAGCGCTTTCGGCGTGCGAATGCCGGCGACGACGTCCTCGCCTTGCGCGTTGATCAGGAATTCGCCGTAGAATTTCTTATCGCCCGTCGAGGGGTCGCGCGTGAACGCCACGCCGGTGGCCGAGGTCTCGCCCATATTGCCGAACACCATCGCCTGCACGTTCACAGCCGTGCCCCAGCTCTCGGGGATGTTATTGTGCTTGCGATAGAAGATCGCGCGATCGTTCATCCAGCTTGAGAACACCGCACCCATCGCGCCCCAGAGCTGCTCCTTGGGATCGCTGGGAAACGGCTTGCCCAGCTCGCGCTCCACCGCGCGCTTGTATTCGGCAACCACGACCTTCCAATCATCGGCCGTCAATTCCGTGTCGGCGCGATAATCGTTGGTGTCTTTGTGGCTGCCCAGAATTTCCTCGAACACGCCATGCTCCAATTCGAGCACGACGTCGGAATACATCTGAATGAAGCGGCGATAAGAATCGTAGGCAAAGCGCGCATCGCCCGAGAGCTTGGCCAGGCCTTCGACCGTCTCATCGTTGAGGCCAAGGTTCAGCACCGTATCCATCATGCCCGGCATCGACGCGCGCGCGCCGGAGCGCACGGACACGAGCAGCGGGTTCGCCGGATCGCCGAACTTCTTGCCGGTCTTTTTCTCAAGCGCCGCGAGCGCCGCATCGACTTCGGCAGCGAGTTCCGGCGGGTACGCGCGATCATTGGCGTAGAACGCGTTGCAGACTTCAGTCGTCAGCGTAAAGCCGGGCGGCACCGGCAGATCGAGCCGCGCCATTTCCGCGAGATTGGCGCCCTTGCCGCCGAGAAGCGCTTTCAGCGACGCATCGCCCCCGCTCTCACCCCCGCCAAACCCGTAAACCCATTGCTTTGCCGACATCGCACTTCCTTCGCCGCCCCCTCGCGGGCGGCGAGGAGGTCTCAGCCCTCGATCTTCGAGAAATCCGCGACTGCGGACAGCGCCTCACGTAACCGCGAGAGCAGCAAAAGTCTATTGCGGCGCAGCATGGGATCTTCGGCGTTGACTAGGACTTTTTCGAAGAACTGATCCACCGGCGCGCGAAGCTGGCTGAGCGCTTTCATCGCGGACGCGAAGTCTTCCTTCTCCACCGCCGACCGCGCGGTCGGCACAGCGCTCTCAAGCGCCGCATGCAGCGCCTTCTCGGCGGGTTCGGCGAGCTTGGAGGCGTCAACTTGGCCCTTGGTCTCGTCCGCGCTCCATTTGCCCTTCTTCTCCTCGGCGCTGAGAATATTCGCCGCGCGCTTATAGCCCGCCAGCAAGTTCGCGCCGTCTTCCGTTTTCAAGAACGCATCGAGCGCCTCGACACGCGCGACAATACGGACAAGGTCGTCGTCGCCAAGTGCGAACACGGCGTCGACGAGATCGTGGCGCTTACCTTGGTCGCGGAGCTGAACTTTGAGGCGATCGGCGAGGAAAGCGAGCAGGTCGGGCGCGGCGTCACGCGAGAACGATCCTTGTAGTCGCCCGCCATGTTCAACGACTCGATGATTCCAAAGCGCGAGATCCAAGCTTGCCGGACTGCCCGACGTTCTCTGCACTCATGTCGTCAGGTAGGCGGCCGTATCGAGCAGTGCCGTCATGGCCGTCTGGGAACGCTTTGCCGTCCAGTGTGTGATATGAATTGAAATCAATGCGCAAGCCGCGTTCGAGCACGATCCGTATCAGACCCAGCGCGGCGCGACGCAGCGCATACGGGTCTGAGGAGCCCGTCGGCTTCTCATCGATCGCCCAAAATCCTGCGAGCGTATCGAGCTTGTCCGCCAGCGCGAGCGTTACGGCGACTTTGTCTTCCGGCACGCGATCGTTCGGGCCGAGCGGGCGGTAGTGATCTTCGATCGCGGCGGCGATGCTTGGGTTTGCGCCCTTCTCCAGCGCGTAGAGCTGACGCCCCACCTGCCCCTGCAATTCCGGAAACTCGCCGACAGTTTCCGTCACCAAATCCATCTTGGCGAATTCGGCCGCGCGCTGCACGGCTTCGACATCGGCGCCCGTCACAGCGCACAATTCAGCCGCCAGCGCTTTCACGCGCTCGATCTTATCCCACACCGAGCCAAGCTTTTGGTGGAAGACGATCTTCCCCAACTTCACCTTGCGCTCATCCGTGTAGAGCGACGTTTTTTTATCCGTATCCCAGAAGAAGCGCGCATCGTTCAGGCGCGCCGACAGCACGCGCGCATTGCCCGCCGCGATGGCCTTGCCGCCATCCTTCGCTTCGACATTCGCCACCACCACGAAATGCGGCGCGAGCTTGCCACTCCTCGGATCGCGCACCGCGAAATACTTCTGGTGCGTACGCATCGAGAGCCGGATCACTTCGCCCGGCAGGTCAAGGAACGCAGAATCCATATCGCCCAGCAACACGACCGGCCATTCCACCAGCCCGCACACTTCTTCCAGCAGGCCCAAATCCTCGACCAGATCGAGCTTCTTATCGGCGCAAAGCTTCCGCGCTTGATCCAGAATGATCGCCTTGCGCTCTTCGCGCTCGATCAACACCTTCGCGTTGCGCAGCTTGGCGGCGTAATCGGCCGCATCCTTCGGCTTCATCGCACCTGGCGCGTGGAAGCGATGGCCCCATGTCTCGGGCTTCGAGGCGACGCCTTCGATCTCGATCTTCACCGGCGCGCCATCGAACAGGCAAAGCACATTGTGCAGCGGCCGCACCCACGTGAGATCACTCTCGCCCGAGCGCATGGATTTCGGCCACGCAAAGGCGCGCACGATCTCGGGAATGATCTCCTGGACGATCGCCGCCGTCGCGCGTCCCACGCGCTCGATCTTCGCGACGTAGAACGCGCCCTTCTTATCCTCGACCACTTGCGCCTGATCGATGGAAGCCAACCCGGCGCTCTTCAAAAGCCCTGGAGCGCCTGATCCGGCGCACCCACGCGCGGGCCTTTCTTCTCCTCGTTTATGTCCGCCGCCTTGGCCGGCAGATCATCAATAACGAGCCCCAAACGACGCGGCGAAGAAAACGTCCGAACCGCCTTCGGGTCCAAGCCCGCCGCCTTCAGCTTCTCACCAAAAGCCCGGGCCAAATCCTCCTCCGCACGCTTTTGCATCCGCGCAGGAATTTCCTCGGAGAAAAGTTCGATAAGAAGTTGGGGCATTAGCTTTGGCTCTCCGCCCAAGCGCTCGCGCAGCCCTTCGCCAGATCGCGCACGCGGGCGATGAAGCTTTGACGTTCCGTCGGCGAGACCACGCCGCGCGCATCGAGCAGATTGAAGAGGTGCGAGGCTTTCAGCGTGTAATCGAAGGCCGGCAGCACATTGCCCTCCTTCAGCAAGCGCGCCGCCGTCGCTTCCGCATCGCCGAACCAGCGCAGCACCATCTCGGGGTCGCTGAGTTCGAAATTGTAGCGCGATTGCTGCTTCTCGTTTTCAAGGAAGATGTCGCCGTACGTGACAGGATATGCGCTGTCAGGATCGTTGAACGGCAGATCATAAACGCGATCGACACCGAACACATACATCGCCAAGCGCTCGAGCCCGTAGGTGAGTTCGCCGCTCACCGGGCGCACGTCGAGGCCGCCGACTTGTTGGAAGTAGGTGTATTGCGACACTTCCATCCCGTCGCACCACACTTCCCAGCCGAGGCCCCAGGCGCCGACAGTCGGGTTCTCCCAATCGTCTTCGACGAAGCGAATGTCGTGCAGCAGCGGATCGATGCCGATGCGCGCGAGGCTGTCGAGATAGAGCTGCTGCAAATTCGCCGGGTTCGGCTTCAGGATCACTTGGAATTGGTAATAGTGTTGCAGCCGGTTCGGGTTCTCGCCGTAGCGCCCGTCCTTCGGCCGCCGCGAGGGCTGCACATACGCCGCGCGCCAAGGCTTGGGTCCCAACGAGCGCAACGTGGTGGCCGGGTGCAAGGTGCCGGCGCCGACCTGCTCATCATAGGGCTGCAGGATCGCACAACCCTGCTCGGCCCAGTAATTCTGGAGCGTCAGGATCACGTCCTGGAAACAGCGGGGCGGCTTGTTCGACATGGGGGCAGACGGGTAAAGCCGCCCGCCCCCTTGTTCAAGTGGCGCTTACTCAGCAGCCTGTGCGGCATCCTCGGCGCTGAAGATTTGCTCAATGGCGAGGCCGAACACGGCCGCGATCTTGAAAGCGAGCGGCAGCGACGGATCGTATTTGCCCGTCTCGATCGCGTTCACGCTCTGACGTGAGACGTCGAGCTTGTCGGCCAAATCCGCCTGGCTCCAATTGCGCTCCGCGCGCAGCACTTTGAGGCGGTTTTTCATTGGTACCGCCGCCGGACAAAGAAGGCCGATGCGCCCCAAGTGATCACCACAGCCGGGATCATCCAGATCAGAGGAATGTGCGGAAAGCCGGCCCATTCCGCTAGAAAGCCGTAGCTGAACGCCGCCACCGTCACGATTCCGAGCGTGATCAGCGCCGCCTCCCCTGCACGCGGCGCTGAAACTCATCCATCGCGCGAAAGAAGGTCAAATACGCGCGCAACATCAGCAAAGCGGGCAATGCGGGCAGCAACGCCAACACAATCACCAGCCATTGTGGCGGGCTCGTATGGCTGATCACGCTCACGCCGAGCGCGACGACGCCGACATAGAGAAGGCCCGCCACCATCATGGCGCGGGTGTAGCGCCGGCCAGCCTGCTTGGCGCTTTCAGGAACCTCACAAGTCATCACCACCCCCTCAGCCGAAGAAACCAAGTGACATCGCGAGCAGCTCAAGCGCCGCGACCGCAAAGATACCGCCCCAGGGCCATTCACTGATTTTCGTCATTCCCATCTCCATCAAGTGAGCTTGTCTCGATGACAAGGATGCTGGCGATTATCCCGTTGACATACCAAGGCCCAATATGTAGATTTGGGGCATGAAAACGGATCTGACCGCCCCGCACTTCAATGACGAGGAAGCCGCGCGCGCCCATTACGAGGCGATCCGTTGGCCGGACGGCCCGGTCTGCTTTCACTGCGGCTCAATCAACAACGCGACCAAGATGGCCGGCAAGACCACGCGCCCGGGCCTCTACAAGTGCAAAGAGAAAGAGTGCCGCAAGCCGTTCACGGCAACGATGGGCTCAATCTTCGAGAAGTCGCATATCCCGCTCCACAAGTGGCTCCTCGCAACGCACATCATGTGCGCCAGCAAGAAGGGTGTGAGCGCGCATCAACTGTGGCGCATGCTCGGCTTCGGTTCTTACAAGACGGCTTGGTTCATGGCGCATCGTATCCGCGAAGCGATGCGCGGCGGCGATCTTGCTCCCCCGATGGGCGGCGGTGGCGGCGCTGTGGAAGTGGACGAAACCTTCTTTGGTCAGAACCCGGATGCGCCGCACTCGCGCACGCCGATCCGCAACATGAACGCCATCATGACGCTAGTGGATCGCGATAGTGGCGCAGCTCGCTCCATCGTCATGGACAAGCTAAACGCCGACACCGTCGCCCAAGTGCTCCGCGAAAACATCGCGAAGGAAGCGCGCCTCATGACGGACGGCGCGCAATTCTACAAAGGCCCGGGCAAGGAATACGAGCACGGCAGCGTTGACCACGCGAAGAACGAGTACGTTTCACGCGAGAACCCGGACATTCACACCAACACAGTCGAGAACTATTACAGCGTTTTCAAACGCGGAATGCGTGGCATCTACCAGCATTGCGCTCGCCACCATCTCCACCGCTACTGCGCTGAGTTTGACTTCCGTTACACCAACCGCATCGCGACCGGCGTTGATGACAACCAGCGCGCGGAAAAAGCTCTCAAGGGGACGGTCGGGCGTCGCCTGACCTATCGACCTCTTGCTAAGCGCAAAGAAGCCCAGCCCGTCTGGTAAGGCGAAGCGCAAGCGACGCCGCACGCGATGGAAGCCGAAACGAAGGCGCTGGCCTAAGCCTTAGCCGGCGCCTTCTTCTTTTTCTTCGGCTTGCTCGCGTCCGCATCACCTTTAGGCGCCTGCGGCTTGTATGGCGTGTTCAGCATGCGGCGCGCGACGTCATCCCGGCGGCGCGCGATCTCTTCTTCGGTGAAGTCGGCGTCGGTATCCGCTGGGGGCTTTGTTGCTGGCACGCTGAAATCCTATCCCACCTCAGCCTCAAGTAACGTTGCCCAGCGAGCAATGGCGCGATGATATTCGTCGCGCGCCTCTGCCTCAGTTTTCCCCGTGACGCCAATCTTTATAGCGGCGCGAGGTCGAGAGTACGCCAGCCATCCGCCGCACGCGCGCTCCACTAAATCCGGCCGGGACGGCCCCAGCTCTTCCACCGTCATCATGCAGTCCTCCTATACAGAGATACTGCAACAAAAATTCATATAAATCCAATGAGTTGCCCGGTAACTTCAGTAACGTATCAAAAAGTACCGACGCCAGAACCTTGACTCATGATGTTACTGGGGCTATCTACGGGCCTCACTTAGCGAGTTCTCCCCATGGCCGTTACCACCACAGCACCCGCCCCATACGCCCCTCCGTCCGCAGTGCTCGAGGTGATCAATCGGCATCGCGCGCGAGGTTTGCCCGCCCCGATTACGCAAGAAGTACTGGGCAGAGCGGGGATTTCCGAAAGCCTCATCCCACGCACCTTGCAAGCGCTTCAATCGCTAGATCTGATCAATGAGAACGGTATGCCGAGTCCGACATTGGAAGGCCTTCGCTTGGCTCCCGAGCATGAGTTTAAAGCCAGAATAGCGGAATGGCTGAACGGTGCTTACGCTGATGTTTTGCAGTTCATTGATCCCGCAACGGCGTCCGACACCGACGTCCGAGACGCGTTTCGCAGCTATAATCCGATAGGCCAGCAAGGCCGCATGGTGACGCTGTTTCAGGGGCTTTACGCAGCAGCGGGCATTGGATCGGAGCGCCAATCGGCCCCGCGTCCCGCCGCCCGCACGGCACCACCAAAACCGCGTGCTCAGAACGCCCCCAGAAACAAGAGGCGCGAAAACCAGCTTCGAACAGAAGCGCAGCATCTTCGCTGCCGCCTGCGCTCGCTGGATTACTCGACAGCCTTCCAGACCCAGAGGAAGGATGGACTCAGGATGAGCGAAACAAATTCTTCAACACGTTCGGCACGGTGTTGGACTTCTGCATTCCCATCGTCAGCAGCGGAGTTTCCGACGATGCCGAATGAACCCCTTAGCGAAATCCTGACCGGCCTGGGGTTGCATCCCGTGCCGGCCAGCAGGCGCCGTGAGGGCGTCAGGGTGGCGGGGGCGAAAGCCTCCGCCGCTCACTCAACAACAAGATAAGGCACAGGCGGGGAAACGCCAAATGAAGACGGTAGTTTTGATTGACGGCGGCCACCTGAGAGCTTGCACAAAGGTGGCGGGTAAGAAGTACGACAACGCGCTTATTGTCGCTTTCGCGGCCCTCTGCACGGTCGCGCCAGAATACTTGCTTCGAGTATTCTATTACGATTCACCGCAGTTTGAGGGCACAATCCCCTTGCCGGTCTCTGGCGGCAAAACTGAATTCAAGTCCAATGATCATTGGCTGCGTGAGCTGGCGCAGAATGAACGGTTCGCGGTGCGCCGAGGAACGATCGGATTTCGTGGTTGGGTTCCCAAGAAGATTCCAATTTCCGGCAAAGCGCTTACTGACGCAGACTTCAAACCCTCGTTCGAGCAAAAAGGGGTCGATATGAGAATCGGCCTCGACATCGCCAGTTTTTGCGATGGTCACCCCGTCGAACGGGTGGTGTTGGTCTCAGCGGATACCGACATGATCCCAGCCATGAAGCATGCGCGAAAAGCGGGCTTGGAGGTGGTCATCATTCGGATCGGCGCAACCAAACTGCATGATAATTTGCTGGCTCACGCGGACTTGGTGCGCGCCGTAGCGCTACCCTAAACAGAGAAACCCCCGCCTCGGTGTCAAGGCGGGGTTTCAGGATTGTCGCCTTCAGTGAGAAGGCGGAAGTATCTCGTAATCGGGATATATGCACCCGGTTACGAATACGTCAACAGCAAGCCCCATGCCGCAGGTCCATGCATTGTATTTGTTAATGTTTTTTACAATTTGCGGACAAAATTCCTAGAGGATCGCGGCAGATTTTGCCGACTCGCCGGCATTATCCACCGGGTAAGTTACCCCCCAAGCATAAGCGCGGGGTTTGTGGTGGCGAAAAATCTACCCCGCCACACTCACTGATCCCATCGCGAAGCGATTGTTACGGCGCACCGGGATAATCGAGATAGAACAGCAGCGCGCCCGAGATCACGGCCCCGGCTAGCCACGGCCACGGTGAGTCAAAGTGCTTCCAATAGTAGGCCAGCAGGATCGCGGCGCCGAACACATACCCCGCGCCGCGCGCGACGTAGGCTAGATACGGATCGAAAAGGCCGGTCACCAAAAACAACCCCGCCCAAGCGGCTATGACGATCACCGTGAGGCGTTGGGGGTTATCTTCGTCCATAGCCCAGGACTACTCATTGGGGCTTGGTATGTCAACGGGATAATCGCCAGGATGCTTGTCCATTTGGGAGCCTGTGTCAAGCGTCCTTTGCAAAATTGTTGGCGTCCTTGACGTTTGCGCTCCGGCTGGAATCCGCCTCATGCTCGGGCATGGCGATTTGTGGGATCGACGAGGCCGGGCGCGGGCCCTGGGCAGGGCCAGTGGTGGCGGCGGCCGTGATCTTGCCGGCCAAGAAGCGCCCCAAGGGGCTGGCAGATTCCAAGCAATTGAGCGGCGAAGCGCGCGAAGAATTGGCGCTCGCCATCCGCGCCTGCGCGGCTGTGGGCGTTGGCATGGCCTCTCCGGACGAGATCGACCAGATCAACATTCTCCAGGCCACCTTCCTGGCCATGCGCCGCGCCTTCGACGCGCTGCCCGAACGCCCTGTGGCGGCTTTGATCGACGGCAATTGCGCCCCCGACCTGCCTTGCGCCATCGAGATGATCATCGACGGCGACGCCTACGTCGCTTCGATTTCGGCCGCCTCGATCATCGCCAAGGTCGAACGCGACAGGCTGATGGTTGAGCTCTGCGCCCAGTATCCCGGCTATGCCTTCGCCAAGCACAAAGGCTACGGCACGCCAGAGCATCAAAAGGCGCTGGCCGAACTCGGCCCCTGCGCCATCCACCGCCGCTCCTTCAAACCGGTGCGGCTCGCCTCCGGACTCGCCGCCTAGTCGCAGCGCAGTTTACTTCGCCGCCGCCCTCTCCCATCTTCGCCAACATGTCACAATCGACCGTCGCGCGCTCCAATCAGGGCGATATGCCCGCAGGGGCCATCTGGATCATCTGTATCGTCACCTACGTCGCCATCATGCTTGCGGCCGCGTTCGGAGGCGACTTTCTGCAGGGCCCTGGCCGCAACTGGGAACTCGGCCCGCTCGAAACCGGCCAGAATATATTGCTGCTCGTTGCGCTCGTTATCATGATCGATGTCGCGCGCCGCGCCGATGAAAACCTGTTGCGCTGGTGGATGATCTTTGTGGCGCTCGGCACGCTCTTCCTGCTGGGCGAGGAAGCCAGCTGGGGCCAGCACTATTTCAATTGGGAAACCGGCGGCTGGTTCGCGCAAGTCAACGACCAAGGCGAAACCAATTTCCATAACACGCCGGATGGTTGGCTCGATCAGAAGCCGCGCGCGATCCTGCAACTCGGCATGATCCTGGGCGCCATCGTCCATCCGCTGGTGAAGAAGTTCCGCGGCGGCCGCGGCATCTTCGACAATCCATGGTGGCTCGCGCCTACTTTCGCCTGCATGCCGCCGGCAATTGTCTCGATCCTCGCCGGCCTGCCCAAGGCGATCGATAAGCTCGCCATCCTGCCGTTCGAACTTCAATTCACGCGCGTCAGCGAGATCGAAGAGCTCTTCATGTACGCGTTCTTCGTCACCTACGCGCTGTCGCTGCGTGGGCGCCTCGCCTACCGCAAGGCGCCGCCGGTAGTGTCAAGCTGAGAAAGCATGGTTAACGGTCACGCGGACTCTTGATTCTTGATTCGCGTCAAGCTTGAATCGATCCCCTCACGGGGGATCAATGTCAGCGCGCCAACTCAAAGACCGGATCATCGAAGGCGATTGCGTCGAGGCGATGCGAAAACTGCCGAAGGGCTGCGCCGACCTCGTCTTCGCCGACCCGCCCTACAACATGCAGCTCGGCGGCGCCCTCACGCGGCCAGACCAATCGAACGTCGATGGCGTCGACGACGAATGGGACAAGTTCGCCGACTTCAAATCCTATGACGATTTCACCCGCGCCTGGCTCACCGAAGCCCGTCGCTGCCTGAAGGACGACGGCGGCATCTGGGTAATCGGCGCGTATCACAACATCTTCCGCGTCGGCGCGATCATGCAGGATCTTGGGTTCTGGATTTTGAACGACATCGTCTGGCGCAAAACTAACCCGATGCCGAATTTCAAAGGCACGCGCTTCACCAACGCGCACGAGACCCTGATCTGGGCCGCCAAGTCGAAGGAAGCGAAATACACCTTCCACTATGACGCCCTGAAAATGCTCAACGACGATCTTCAAATGCGCTCCGATTGGACGTTGCCGCTCTGCACCGGCGCCGAGCGCCTGAAAGATCGCGAAGGCCGCAAGCTGCACTCCACGCAAAAGCCGGAAGCGCTGCTGCATCGCGTCGTGCTCGCCACCACGCGCCCGGGCGAAACCATTCTCGACCCGTTCTTCGGCACCGGCACGACGGGTGCTGCCGCCAAGCGCCTGGGCCGCCATTACATCGGCTGCGAGCGCGACGAGAGTTACATCGCCGGCGCCAAGGCGCGCTTAAAGAAAATCACACCAGTGGCGCCGGAAGATCTGGCGGTGACGCGCTCAAAGAAAGAGGAGCCACGCGTGCCGTTTGGCCAAGTGATCGAAGCCGGCCACATCCATCCCGGCGATTGGCTGGTTGCGCCGAACGGCAAACGCGCCCGCGTGCGCGTCGATGGCAGCTTGGCGCTGGGCGACGTGACGGGCTCGATCCATCGCGTCGGCGCCGTGGCGTCGGATGCGCCGGCCTGCAACGGCTGGACGTTTTGGAGCCTGGAGACCAAGCAAGGCCCCAAGAGCATCGACCTCTTCCGCCGCGAAATTCGCCGCGAGATGGCGATGAGCATGGGCGCTTAAGAGCGGCGGCGGGCGCATTGCGCGCCTGAAAAAGACGTCACACCGCCGATCGTCGCGCTCAATCCGCGTCTCGTCGCATAGGCTGCGGATCGCCACATCCATTTCGCATCGCGATTGCATCTACGTCCCGCAGGTTTGGAAAAACTACGGGAGTAAAACCATGAAGCGTATGTTCTTGATCGTCGCCGCGCTTATCATCGCAGCGCCGCTATCCGCCCACGCGCAGGAGCGGATGAGCGACTCGCGCTACCTCGCCGCGCAGCGTTGCCTTGCTTACGCCGACCTCCAGCAATTCCAGGCCGACAGCGGCAATTTTTCAGCTTTGCGCGATGCAGCCGACGCTGGCGGGCGTCTCGGCTCTGTGCGCTCGGAAGCCCGCACCCAGGCGCGCGACATCCGCGTCCGCGCCAGCGGCGCGAGCATCGACGAATTGCGTGAACGGCGCGACGAAGCGTGCGCAAGCTTCGTTCAGCACGGCCTCGTGCAACTGAACCGCGCCAACGCCACGTAAGCACAAGGGCGTTCCAAACAGAAACGACGAGAGGCGGCGCGTATGCGCGCGCCGTCAATCGCGCCCCCATGCGCGCTGATCGACGCGCGGATGTAACGACAAAAACAATCGCCTCTACTCTACAGACGAACAACAGGAGCCAACAGATGATGCGTGCATCCATTTGCGCCGGCGTAGTCGCCGCAATTTCTTTCGTCGCGCCGGCAGGCGCACAAACCCAAACCTTGATGACCGACACCCAATTCATCAACGCCTCAGTCTGCATCGCCTATGCGCAACATCGCGCCCTGGCTGATGACGCGCCGAACGTCGAAGCCTTGCGCGAACTCGTTGCCGACCAAGGCCGTCGCGTGACGCCGCCTGCCGCCGCGCGCGCCCAAACGCGCAAGCGCGCCATCCGCCGCGCCGATGCCGACACTCCAGAGCAAGTCGCGGAACTCCGCGCCAATCGCGATCGCGCCTGCTCGAACTTCGTGGCCACCGGCTTGGTGCAAGCCGCCAATACGCCGACGCCGTGATTCCCGGCGCGAATTTGGGTGCGGGCGCGCGACTCTGATCGCCTCCCGCGCCTAAATTCTTGACGCGGCCAAGCGCGGGCCTAATGGTCCGCGCTCATGGCCGAGAAGCACGACATACATGCCGTCGAGGCGGCGCTGGCGAAGGCTGAGCTGATGGCGGCGCTAAGCGAAGCCACGCGCACCAAGCTGGCCAAGCAGGGCCAGTCGATCGTCGTTGAAGCCGGCAAGCTCCTGTTCGCCAAGGGCGACAAGGGCGACGCGCTTTACGTGCTGCTCGAAGGCGAAATCGAAGTCCGCACCTCGACCGAGGCCGGCAAGGACGTGCGCATCGCCGCACTGAAACCCTACGCCGTGATCGGCGAGATGGCGGTGCTCGACGGCGGCGTGCGCTCGGCCGACATCGCCGCCATGCGCAAATCGCGCCTGCTCCGCATCGGGCGCGACCAAGCGCTCGCCGCACTCGAATCCGAACCGCGCGCGCTGCTCAAACTCATCGCCGAGCTGAGCAAGCGCCTGCGCCACGCGGACTCCGCACTGGAAGACGCCCACACGCTCGATCTGGGCGGACGGTTGGCGTTGCGTTTGCTCGACGAAGCCGGCGACGGCACAAGCGTCACGCTCACGCAGACGGAGATCGCCCGTCGCATTGGCGCCAGCCGCGAGAAGGTGAACCGCAAGCTGCACGAATGGGTCGATGAGGGTTGGATAAATATGGGTCGCGCCGGCATCAAACTCATCGCGCGCGATAAGCTGAAAGCGCTGATCCAGGAATCGCGGGCGACTTAAGGCGCCTCGGCGCGGATAACACGAACCTCCAAACCCGCTTCGTCCAACAAACGCGCGTGGTCTGCGCCGCGACTGATCAGCCCCGCTTTGGCCGCAGCGATGGCGCTCTCTTCCGTGCCACGATGATGCGACGTGCCTCTGCTCACGCCACGCAGCACATATTGAACGCTATACATCATTGCCGGCTCCTCAGCGCCTATGCATGCGCCGATCGCACGTCAGCAACAAGGCGAAGTGCCCGCGGTCACAGCGCGACGTCAGGCTTCTTGCTACGACATCCCCACTGATCACCCGCAGCGCCTTCTCCTTCCTGAGCGCCCCGGGCCAGACCGATCGCCGCGAGAGCCAAGCGCTGCGATCACCAAAGTAAGGACGCGGAGTAGCTCCCCTCCGCGTCCTTCGCTTGTTCAGGCCTTGGCGCTCGCCGCCGCCAACCGCGCCAAGCTTTCCGGCGACCATTGCGTGGGCGTGTCGTAATAGATTTCAAACGCTGGCGTATCTTCAGGCAGGCTCACCCACGGTACGCGGCTGCGTGTGAAGATGTGTGCATCAGGCTTGATCGCATGCGGCTCATCCAGCGTCGCGACGCGCACGAAGCGCATCCATGTGCGCCGCCCGTAATTGCTCCACAGCGCCACGTCGCATTTCGGGCAGCGGTGTACTTCATGCCCGCGTCCGCTCGGGCTCGGCATCTCGATCACCACCGGCTCACCCGACAGCATTTCGATCCGCGAGGTTTCGATCATCGCATTGATCGCGAACGCGCCGCCGGTTTGCTTCTGGCAATCCAGGCAATGGCAGCAATTGGTGAACATCGGTCGCGAATTCAGCCGATAACGCACCGCGCCACACGAGCACCCGCCAGCGAATGTTTCACTCATCGCTCCCCTCCTGCAGCAACGCCGCCTTCTTAAACACGGTCGGCAGAGCGCGCGCATCGCCCCACCAACCTTCGCCTTGAGGCGCGGCGTCCGCCACATAGACTTCAAGCGTCAGCGCAAAATGCGTGAACACGTGGCGCGCCGCGCCCGCTCTGCGCCATTTTGCTTTCACCGGCGCTTGCTTCAACGCTTCAGCGCGTGTCCACGCCTCGCTGCGCCATTCCGTTGTCGGCAACCCCGCCATGCCCCCGAGCAAGCCCTTATCCGGCCGCCGCACCAACCAGATCGCATCGTCACGCTCGGCGCGAAACGCCACGCCAAACCGCTCCGGTCGCTCCGCTTTCGCGAGCTTGCGCGGGTAGGTTTCGGGCGCGCCGCTCGCATACGCCGCGCAATCATCGATCCACGGACAGGCACGGCACTTCGGCGATTTCGGCGTGCAGATCGTCGCGCCCAAATCCATCAGCGCCTGCGCCCAATCGCCAGGCCGATCGTCCGTGACCAGCGCGCGGGCCTTCACTTTCAACTCGGCTTTGGCGCCTGGCAGCGGCGCTTCCACCGCATAAAGCCGCGCCATCACGCGCTCGACATTGCCGTCGACCACATTGGTCGCTTCGCCATAGGCAATCGCTGCGATCGCCGCCGCCGTGTAGGGCCCCACGCCTGGCAGTGCGCGCCAACCGGCCTCATCGGGCGGGAAACCGCCCCGGGCCAACGCCTGCGCGGCGGCGTGCAGGTTCCGAGCACGCGAATAATAGCCCAGCCCGGCCCAGGCCTCGAGCACGTCATCCCTGGGTGCGGCGGCCAAAGACCCAACATCGGGCCAGGCCCCCAAGAATTTCGCGAAATACGGCCCGACGGCCACGACCGTCGTCTGCTGCAGCATGATCTCGGAGAGCCACACTCGGTAAGGATCGGGTTTTCCGCTGCGCAGCCGCCAGGGCAGGTCGCGACCATTGCGGTCGTACCATTTCAGCAACGATTTCCGCAACTTATCCCGAGTCGCGCGCGCCTTATCCCCAGGCCTAGGTCGTTTCTGAGCAAGCGCAGGCATCGAGCGTCTTTACCCTTTGTTCATGGCTTTACGATTCGCTCAACAGCCCATGTCCCTGCGCGACCGCTTCCGCCCAGCCAAGGACTCTTTCTTTGGCCCCGCCGCCGACGCTCTCAATGAGGGCCGCGCAGCGCGTGAGCTTGCGGCCAAGCGCGGCAAAGCCGTCATCGCGCCCCCGCCGAACGCAAGCAAGGCGGTCACTGCGGTCGTACGCCCGCTGCTGAAGGGCACGGGCCTCGGCATCAACGAATTGAAGCGCAATTGGGCCGAGATCGCGGGCGACAGCTTCGCCCGAGCCACGCCAGAGCGCCTCATAGCCGGCGTGCTGACCCTGAAAGTTCCCGGCGCACTTGCCCCGTTCCTGCAGCAACAGACCCCGCTCCTGCTCGAACGGCTGAAGACGGCGGGCGCCAAGATCAAATCCATCAAGCTGGAGCAGCGCACGGCGGCGCCGCCCAAGCAAACCAACGTCGCCCCGCTCAAGCGGGCGCTTTCCCCGGCCGAAGAGGCCGCGCTGGCGCAAGCGCTTGACCCTGTGGCTGACCCCGGCCTGAAATCGGCGCTGATGCGGCTTGGGCGCGCGGTCAAGCAGGGTTGAGTTTCCCTTCCCGGCAAAAGACTTTATGCCTCCCGGCCAATTCTGGAGGTTTCGCATGTTCGTAATGGACCGTCGTGGTTTGCTTCTTGGCGCGAGCGCATTGGCGCTGACCGGCACGCTGGCTGCGTGTGGCGGCAGCGGCGGCGGCACGGCGATCAGTGCTGACGACATCGTCCTGGGCGCCGAAGACGCGCCGGTCACGATGATCGAATACGCCTCGGCTACCTGCGGCCATTGCGCGACATTCCACGAAACCGTGTGGGATCAGCTGAAGACGACCTACATCGATACCGGTAAAGTGCGTTTCATCTTCCGCGAATTCCCGACGCCGCCGGCGGCCGTCGCGGTCGCGGGCTTCCAACTCGCCCGCTGCGGCGGCGCCTCGAACGAACAATATTTCGCGCGCCTCGGCGAAATCTTCCGCCAGCAGCAAGCGATCTTCGCGACCGGCTCTATGGAAGGCATTCGCGGCAAGTTCATTGAAATCGGCGGCGCCGCTGGCCTCTCGCCAGAACAGATCAATGAATGCATCGCCGATCCGGCAGGCGGCGAGCGCGTCACGCGCATCATCGAAGAATCGCGCGCGTTCAACGTCACCGGCACGCCCACGCTGATCGTCAACGGCCGCAAGCTCGAGGAACCGGACGCACAAACCTGGGAAGGTCTGTCGCGCATCCTCGAGGCTGAGCTGGCGTCCTAATCGGGCGGGCGCGGCGACGTGCAAATCACCGAGCTGCGCCTCCACGGCTTCAAGAGTTTCGTTGATCCCGCACGCGCGCCGATCGAAAACGGCCTAACAGGCGTCGTCGGCCCGAACGGCTGCGGCAAATCCAATCTGTTAGAGGCCGTGCGTTGGGTCATGGGCGCAACCAGCGCCAAATCCATGCGCGCCTCCGACATGGAAGACGTAATCTTCGCCGGCAGCGCGGGACGCCCCGCGCGCGAATTCGCCGAAGTCACGCTCGTGCTCTCGAACGCACGCGGCCGCGCGCCTGCGCCGTTCCACAAGGAAGACACCCTCGAAGTCTCGCGCCGCATTCGCCGGGGCTTGGGCTCCACCTATCGCATCAACGGCAAGGAAGTGCGCGCCAAAGACGTGCAGCTCCTTTTCGCTGATGCGGCGACAGGCGCCAACTCACCTGCGCTGGTGCGCCAAGGCCAGATTAGCGAATTGATCGGCGCCAAGCCGCAGAACCGCCGCCGCATTCTCGAAGACGCCGCCGGCATCGCCGGCCTACACGCGCGTCGCCACGAAGCCGACCTCAAACTCAAAGCCGCTGAGACCAATCTCACACGCTTGGACGAAGTGCTCGGCGAAATCGAAGCACAAGCGGCGAGCTTAAAGAAGCAAGCGCGCCAGGCCGAGCGCTATAAAGGCCTCGCGCAAACCCTGCGCGAAACCGAAGCGCTACTGTTGCATCGCCGCTGGAGCGAAGCGCGCGAACGCCATGCCGAAGCGCAAGGCTTCCTCCGCGACGCCGAACGCGCCGTGGCGCAAGCCGCCGCTGACGCAAGCGCTGCCGAACGCGCCGCCGAAGCGGCCCGCGACGCGCTCGCCCCGCTCCGCGAAGAAGAAGTGATCGCCGCCGCCGTGCTGCGCCGCCTCGAAGGCGTGCGCGTCGGGCTTGAGCGCGACGTAGCTGAAGCTGATTCCGTCATCGCCCGCTGCAACGAAGATGCAAACCGTGCACGCGGTGAAGCCGAGCGCCTCGAAGCCTTGAAAGCCGATTCCGCGCAATCGCTCGCGCGCCTTGAGACCGAAGCCCAAACGCTCGGCGCTGGCGACGGCGCCGAAGCGCAAGCCATCCTCAAGCGCGCGCAGGATGCGGAAGCCGCCACCGCCAAAGCGCGCGCGGAAGCCGGATCCAAACTCGAGGCGATCGCCTCAGAAGCCGCCGCCAAGCGCGCCCGCGCGCAAGCGCTTGCCGACGCCGCCAACGCCGCCCGTACCCGTGCACAACGCGCCGAAGAGCGCAAACACGCGCTTGACGCCCAGATCGCAGCGCTCCCCGCCACCGCCGACATCGACGCGCGCATCGCCACAGCGAAAACCAAGGCCGAAGCCGCGCACGTCGAGCACGCCAAGCTCCGCACCGAACTCAGCAACGCCGAAGCGGCGCTAAAGAAGGCAGAGAGCGCCGACGAAACGGCGTGGAACGCCTATCGCCCCGCCGAAAGCGCGCTGCGCGAACTTGAAGCTGAAGTGCGCGCCCTCGATAAGCTCGCACCGCCGGCCAACGCGAAATTCCCGCCTGTGCTTGCGTCCATCGACGTCGAGCCCGGCTATGAACGCGCGCTCGCCGCTGCGCTGGGCGACGATCTCGATGTTTCCACGCATGCCGAAGCGCCAGCGCATTGGGGTGGCGCGCAGGCGTAAATCCAAGCTTACCGGCAGGCGCACAATCGCTCGCGGCTTTGGTCAAGGCGCCACCTGCACTCGCCGCGCGCCTTGCACTGATCGGTGTTGTCGACGCCAAACACGGCGCAAAGCTCGCGAAGCAACTCACGCCTGGCGCGCGCCTTGTCTCACGCGAAGGCGACCTCTGGCGTTGGGACGGTCTCGTGCGCCGCGCCGACGCGCCCCAACCCGCCGCCGCGAAACTCGAACACAAAAACCGCCTCGCCGCCGCGCGCAAGGAACTGAAGAGCGCCGAAGACAAGCTCGCGAAAGCGAAAGCCGCATGGGAAGCGGCCAAAGCCGAACGCCAAGCGATTGACGCCAAAGCGCGCACACTCCGCAGCGAAGCCCCAAAGCGCGCCGCCGCCGAAGCGGACGCCACGCGCGATGTCGAACGCTTGGAAGCCGAACGCACCCGCATGAACGAGCGTGGCGCCGATCTGCAAGCGCAAGCCCAAACGCTCAGCGCCGAACTCAACGAAACGCGTGCGGCGCTCGGCGAAGCGGAAACCGCCGCAAAAGAGGCGCCCGCGCAAGCCGACGACACCGCTCTCACCCAAGCCCGCGCCGCCGTCGATTCCGCCCGTCGCGCCGCCGCCGAAGCCAGCGCCGAAGCGCAGGCGCTGATCCGCGACAAAGCCCAGCGCGATAGCCGCCGCGCGGCCGTCAATGCTGAAACCGCGCAATGGCGCGCCCGCATAGCCGACAGCGAAAAGCGCCTCGCCGCCATCGCCGCCGAACTCGACGCCATCGAAATCCGTCGCGACAAGGCCAAAGCCGCGCCACTTGAAGCGCGCGCCAAACTTGAAGCTTTAATGGAAGAAGCCGGCGCCGCCGAAGCACGCCGTCAAAAATCCAGCGATCACGTCGCCGAAGCCGAAGCCGCCGCCCGCCAAGCCGGCGAACGGGCCAAAGTTCTTGAACAAACCCACGCCGCCGCCCGTGAACGCCGCGCCGGCGCTGACGCGCACGCCGCCGCCGCCGCCACGCGCGTCGAGGACGTGGTCGCTCTCGCTCGCGAACAAACCGGCCACGCGCCCGAAGACCTCGCCTCCGCCGCTGGCCCGCTGATCTCCGGCCCGCTCGGCACAGCCTCGATTCAAGAAATAGAAAAGCGCTTCGATCGCCTCAAAGCCGAGCGCGACGCGGCCGGCCCGGTGAACCTGCGCGCCGACGAGGAATTGGCCGACGCCCAAGAGCGCATCGACACGCTGACGCGCGAGAAGGACGACGTCGCCCAAGCCGTCACCAAGCTGCGCCGCGCCATCACCACGCTCAACAACGAAGGCCGCGAGCGGCTGATGAAGGCGTTCGAGCAGGTCGACGCCCATTTCGCCCAGCTCTTCGCCACCCTGTTCGAGGGCGGCCAGGCCGCGCTCAAGCTCACCGAGAGCGAAGATCCGCTCGAAGCCGGCCTTGAAATCTTCGCCCAACCCCCGGCAAGCGCCTCACCAACCTCAATCTGCTCTCCGGCGGCGAACAAGCGCTCACGGCCACGGCCCTCATCTTCGCCGTGTTCCTGGCCAATCCCGCGCCGCTCTGCGTGCTGGACGAAGTCGACGCGCCCCTGGACGACGCCAATGTCGACCGTTTCTGCCGCATGCTGGAAGAAATGAAGCGCCTCACCACCACCCGCTTCATCGCCATCACCCACAATCCGGTGACGATGTCGCGGATGGACCGCCTCTACGGCGTCACCATGCCGGAACAGGGCATGAGCCAGCTGGTCAGCGTCGATCTCGGTCGCGCCCAAGCGCTGGCGGCGGAATAGGCCGTTTCGGCCCCAAAACCGGGCCAAACCCGCACACCATATGTCGCACCCGGCTTCCTTGACCCGGTAATCGCCCCTGCTAGTTTCCGCGCGCGCGAATTGGGGGCTTGAAAGAGCAGCCCTGACTCGTGCATCGACCGTTCAATGGCTGACAGAAAACCGCCGGAGGACGCCCTCTCTAACTTACGCCGCCGCGTCGATGCGGCGCGTGGCGAGGGCGAAACTCAGAACGCTCCGCCCCCTCAGAGCCCGGCGACGCTGGCGCTTCGGTTTGGCGGGGAGTTCGGCGCGGCGGTTATCGTTGGCGCATTGCTGGGCTACGGGGCTGATTACTTCCTCCACTCGCAACCGTGGGGATTGATCATCGGCATGGGCCTCGGCTTTGCGGCGGGCGTCGTGAATGTGGTGCGCGTTGCGCAATCATACTCCCGCGCCAACCCGGTCGATCCCAAAGCGCCGTCCATCCCGGACGACGAAGAGGACTGAGCGGGCCAAGTGTCGAACGATCCGATCCATCAGTTTCACATCGCGCCGCTCGTCGAATTGCCGGCGATCGCCGGTTACGACACAAGTTTCACGAACGCGTCGCTGTTCATGGTGGCGGGCGTTGGCGCAGCAGCGCTCTTCTTCAACTGGGCGATGAAGCCGGCAGCGCTCGTTCCGGGCCGCAGCCAAGTCGTCGCCGAAGGCGCCTACAATTTCATCCACGGGATGGTGAAGGATGCGGCCGGCGAAGAGGGCGTGAAGAAATTCTTCCCCTTCGTGTTCACGCTCTTCCTATTCATTTTCATGGCGAACATGCTTGGCATGTTCCCATATTTCTTCACGACGACGAGCCAGATCGTGGTGACCGCCGCGATGGCGATGATGGTGTTCTTGACCGTGATCGTTGTTGGGCTCGTGAAGAATGGTGCGAAATTCTTCAAATTGTTCGTGCCGTCAGGCGTGCCGTGGCCACTTTACTTCATCGTGACGCCGATCGAGATCATCTCGTTCTTCTCGCGCCCGCTCAGCCACGCAGTTCGTTTGTGGGCGAACATTCTCGCGGGCCACATCCTGCTGAAGGTGTTCGCGAGTTTCGTGCCCATGCTCTTGGCTGCGGGCGGCTGGTTTAGCGCGCTCTCGATTTTGCCGCTGGCAATGACTGTGGGCCTCTACGGCCTCGAATTCCTGGTCGCGTTCCTACAAGCGTACGTGTTCGCGATCCTCACCTGCATCTATCTCAACGACGCTCTTCACCCCGGGCACTAACGCTCGGCTGAACTCAGACCCAAAGGGGAGACTTTATTATGGACGCAATGGCAGCTGCTTACATCGGTGCCGGCCTCGCTTGCCTCGGCATGCTTGGCGCCGCGATCGGCGTGGGCTTGATCTTTGGCAACTTCCTGTCCGCCGCGATCCGCAACCCGTCGGCCGCCCAAGGCCAATTCGGCAACCTGATCTTCGGCTTCGCCGTGACGGAAGCGCTCGGCATCTTCTCGCTGCTGATCGCCATCCTCCTGCTCTTCGTCGTGCCGAAGTAAGCAACCACAATGGCTGATCCAGCTGTCGACACTCACGCCGTTGACGCCGCCCACGGCGCCGACGCCGCTCATGGAGCGGCGGATGCGGCGCATGGCGCGGCGGCTGGCGCGCACGGCGGCGAACACGCGGCCACGTTCCCGCCGTTCGATCTGGCGTTGTTTTCGAGCCAGATCATCTGGTTCGCGATCACGTTCGGCGCGCTCTACTTCATCGTCTCGAAATTCATCATCCCGACGATCGGCGGCGTGCTGGCAAAGCGCGCCGGCGCTCTGAAGAGCGACCTCGACGCCGCGGCGCTGAAAAGCGCCAAAGCCGAAGAAGCGCGGGCGGCGATGGAGAAGGCCACGGCCAAGGCGCGTGCTGATGCCCGTGCAACGGTGGATGCAGCGCGCGCCGAAGTGGTGGCCAAGCTGACGGCGGAGCAAGAGCAAGCTGAGGCGCGCTTGGCCGAGCGCATCGGTGCGGCCGAAGCCAAGGTGAACGCCTCTCGTGCGACCGCGCTGGCGGAAGTGCCCGGCGTGGCGGACGCGCTAGCGCGCGACATCGCCGCTAAGCTCGTCCCAGCGAACGCGTAAGGAGAGCGCTATGGAATGGCTCACCGCAACTGAAGTCGCGTTCGTCGGCCTCGTGCTGTTCGTGATCTTGCTGATCTATCTCAAAGTGCCAGCGATGATCGCGGGCGCGCTGGATAACCAGTCCCAAGCCATCGCCAAGGAACTTCACGACGCGCGCAAGCTGCGCGAGGAAGCCGAAGCGTTGCTTGCGGAATACGAAGCCAAGCGTGCGGCGGCCGAAGCCGAAGCCAAGGCGATCGTGGAAAGCGCCAAGTCGCAAGCCGCTCTGGTGGCGGAAGAAACCCGCGCGTCCATGACGGCCGCGATTAAGCGCCGCGAGCAGCAAGCCGAGGACCGCATCGCTCAGGCCGAAGCGCGCGCCACCAGCGAAGTCCGCGCCGCAGCCACGGAGGCCGCGATCAATGCCGCCGAAAAACTGATCCGCGAACGCCTCACCGACAAAGCGCAAAGCGCGCTCGTCGCCGAAGGCGTCGCAGAGCTCGGCCGCAAGTTTGGCTAAGCCAGCGACAAGCTAAAAAGTTCAAGGGCGGAGCTTCGCGGCTCCGCCCTCTTGTTTTGCGCATTCAATAAACGCTGCGAACCGCTCGCACGTTTGACATACGAGATCACGCCCCTAATCCCCACGCATTCTTCGGGGAGTAGCCGGCCGCTGTGAGCGGCGCCCGCCGTCAACATACTTGCCTCTCACAAGGCATGGCGCGGGAGACGGACGACAGTCCGGATTGGCGAGACCGACGATACCGCCGCAAGCGAGGGCCGCTTTGCGTGCGCGTGTCGTCGTGTCGGTGCAGGCCCCAGGAAGTCTCACATGGAAGCACTCTGGATTTCGACCGGGATCGTCGCGCTCGCCGAGATTGGCGACAAAACCCAATTGCTCGCCATCGTGCTCGCCGCGCGTTTTCGCAAACCGTGGCCAATCATCGCCGGCATCTTCGTCGCCACGCTGCTGAACCACGCGGCGGCGGCAAGCCTCGGCTACATCGTCTCGCAGTGGCTGAGCGGTGACATCTTCCGCATCGCCGTGGGCGTGAGCTTCATCGTCATGGCCGCCTGGGCGCTTATCCCGGACAAGGAAGACGATCGCGCAGAGCAAATGAACGCCGGCGGCATCTTCCTCACTACGCTCGCCGCATTCTTTTTGGTCGAGATCGGCGACAAGACGCAGATCGCGACCTCACTGCTCGCCGCGCGCTTCCAAGACATCGTGCTGGTCACAATGGGCACCACGCTCGGCATGATGCTCGCCAACGTCCCAGCTGTGCTCTTGGGCGAAGCCGTCACGAAAATCGTGCCTATGTATTATGTGCGCATATCAGCGGCGTTCGTGTTCGCCGCGATCGGCGTCTGGGTGATCATCGCGGCGCTTGCTTAACTTTTCCCCGTTCACGGGGAGCTGTCGCGCAAGCGACAGAAGCGCCAACGCCGCGCTACGGCAAATGGACTTACCCCGTCCGCTTCACTCCGCCTCCCTCGCGCGCGGGGAGGATTTACTCCGCCGCTTGCTTGGCTGCGCTGTTCGCTTCCGGCTTCCAGCGCAGCTTCGGTTGCCGCGCCGCGCGCGTGTCATCCAGACGGCGCATCGGCGCGAGCTTCGGCGCTTGCTTGAAGAACTCAACCTCGCCCGCGTTCACGCGCTCCGCCAACGCGATCATCACGTCAGCAAAGCGATCAAGTTCGCGCTTCGGCTCGGTCTCGGTCGGCTCGATCAGCATCGCGCCGTGCACGACGAGCGGGAAATAGGTCGTGAACGGATGATAGCCCTCGTCGAGCAACGCCTTGGCCATATCGATCGTCTCGACGCCTTTTGGCTTGATCGAGCTGTCGTCCAGCAGCACTTCGTGCATGCACGGCCGCTCGCCGAACGGCGCGTTGAAATGCGGCTTCAGGCGCGCGAGCAGATAATTCGCATTCAACACCGCGTCTTCCGCGACTTGACGCAGACCATCGCTGCCGTGGCTCATCATGTAGGTGAGCGCGCGCGTGAACATGCCCATTTGGCCGTGGAAGGCGCACATACGGCCAAACGCTTGCGTGCCGTCGCTGTGCTCACGCAGCTCACGCACCTCACCGCGCTTCACGATGTGCGGCACCGGCGCGAACGGGGCGAGCGCAGCAGACAGCACAGTCGGGCCGGCGCCCGGCCCGCCGCCGCCATGCGGAGTCGAGAACGTCTTGTGCAAATTGATGTGCATCGCATCGACGCCAAGATCGCCCGGGCGCACCTTACCGACGATCGCGTTGTAATTGGCGCCGTCGCAATAGAAATAGCCGCCCGCCTCGTGGATCGCATCGGCGATGCGCTTGATCTCCGGCTCGAACAAACCGCACGTATTCGGGTTCGTCATCATGATCCCGGCGACGTCCGGCCCAAGCTTGGCCACCACATCATCCAAATGCACGCGCCCATCATCGCGCGCGGGGATTTCATCGACGATGAAACCGGCCGCCACCGCAGTGGCGGGGTTCGTACCGTGCGCGCTCTCTGGCACCAGCACGCGCTTGCGCGTCTCCGCTTCGCCACGCGCTTCGAGTGCGGCCCTGATCGCCAGCATGCCGCAGAATTCGCCATGTGCGCCGGCCTTGGGCGAAAGCGCCACGGCCGGCATGCCGGTCAATTCCATCAGCCAATGCGCCAGCTCGTCCATGAGTTCGAGCGCGCCTGGGATGGTGGAAGTCGGTTGCAACGGGTGCAGATCGGCGAAGCCTTCAAAGCGCGCCGCGCGCTCGTTCAAGCGCGGATTGTGCTTCATCGTGCACGAACCCAGCGGAAAGAGGCCAAGATCGATGGCGTAGTTTTTCTGCGACAGACGCACGAAATGTCGCATCGTCTCGGGCTCCGAGAAGCCCGGCAGTTCAAGTGCGGCCTTGCGGCCCAAGCCGCCCAGCTTCTCGTACTTGCCGCCCTTCGGCTCAGGCAGATCAACGCCGGTGCTGGTGGCGTGACCCGATTCAAAGATCAGCGACTCGGCCTGTTGCAGACCCTTGTTGCCGGATGTGGTTTCGTAGGTCATGCGAGCACCTTCTTCAGCGCATCAGCGTAAGTCGCGATGTCGTCGTGCGTGTTCATTTCCGTCGCGCAGGTGATCATCACGTCATCCATGCCCGCCTTCGGATCGAGACGGCTCATCGCGACGCCAGCGATCACGCCCTTCGTCGCTAGCGCATCGACCACGCCTTGCGCGGGCTTCGGCAAGCGCACCGCGATCTCATTGTAGAAGCGCGTCGTCAGCACCTCGACGCCCGGAACGGCGCCCAAAGCGTACGCCAGCTGCGTCGCCTTCTCGTGATTGAGCGCAGCCAGCTGGCGCAAGCCCTTCTCGCCCAGCAGCGTCATGTGGATCGTCCATGCGAGCTGGCAGAGGCCCGAATTGGTGCAGATGTTGCTGGTCGCCTTCTCGCG
Organism: Hyphomonadaceae bacterium JAD_PAG50586_4; assembly: GCA_023242925.1. GTDB lineage: Bacteria > Pseudomonadota > Alphaproteobacteria > Caulobacterales > Aquidulcibacteraceae > Vitreimonas. The sequence goes on from CP096134.1 coordinate 2,841,458, forward strand.
GCGAATGTGCTGCTCGCGCGTCGATAGCGTCAGCACAAAGCCGCGCTTACCGTCCGCGTCCAACGTTTCGCCGGCCACGCGGCCCGGCATTTGGCGCAGATATTTTTCCTTCACCGTGAAGAGCCCGACATAGGGCCCGCCAAAGTTCAGCGCATTGCCGATCGATTGACCTTCGCCGCAGACGATATCAGCGCCATACGAACCGCCCGGCTCGATTAGGCCGAACGCGGTGCATTCGGTGAACGTCGTCACCATCAGCGCACCCGCGTCGTGCGCGGCTTCCCGGATCTTGGTGAGATCGGTGATCGTGCCGAACACGTTCGGCGATTGCACAATCACGGCGCCCACGTCAGCGCCCAACTTGCCCGTCACCGCCGCTTCGTCGTCGATCGCCGCCGGCAGCGCCACGATCTCCAGGCCCAGCGCCTCGCAAGCGGTGCGCGCGGTCTCGATATAGTGCGGATGGACGCCGCCGGAGAAGACGATCTTCTTCCGCTTGGTCACACGCGCCGCCATCATCGCCGCCTCGGCGCACGCGGTTGAGCCGTCATACATCGAGGCGTTCGACACCTCCATGTCGAGCAAGGTCGCGACTTGGCTTTGGAATTCGTAGAGCGCTTGCAGGGTACCTTGCGCTATTTCCGGCTGGTACGGCGTGTACGCGGTCAGAAATTCGCTGCGCTGAATGAGGTGATCCACACTCGCTGGCACGTGATGGCGATAGGCGCCTGCGCCAAGAAAGAACGCCGTGCGGCCCGCGGGCGTATTTTTCTCCGCCAGGCGCTGCATGTGGCGATGCACTTCGATCTCGCCCTGCGCGCGCGGCAGATCGACCAATTCCTTCAACAACGCGCCCTCGGGCACATCGACAAAAAGCTCATCGATCGATTTGGCGCCGATGACGCTCAGCATCTGCTGACGGTCAGCGTCGGTGAGTGGGAGGTAACGCATCAGAGCCCCTTCACGTAATCGGCGTAGGCGGCTTCATCCATCAGCGCGTCGAATTCGGCCTTATTGGCGATCTTCAGCTTCACGAACCAGCCACCGTCTTGCGGCGCGTCATTGATGATCTGCCAATTCTCGCCCTTGATTTCGGCGTTCGCGTCCACGACCTCACCCGAGATCGGCGCATACACATCCGACGCCGTCTTCGCGCTTTCGACCACGGCCATGTCCGCGCCTTGCGCGAAGCTCGCGCCGACTGCCGGCAGCTCGGCGTACACGACATCGCCCAATTGCTCAGCCGCGTACGTGCTGATGCCTACGGTGGCGACATCGCCTTCGAGGCGGACCCATTCGTGATCTTTGGTGAAGCGTGTGGTCATTTGCGGTCCCCTCAAGCCTTCTGCGGGCGGTGATATTTGTGCGGCACGAACGGCAGCGGCACGATGGTCGCTGGGCGCGCTTGGCCACGGATGATGAGATCGATTCCAGCGCCGAGCTCAGCGAATTCGGTATCGACGTAGCCGATCGAAATCGGTGCATTCAAAACAGGCGAGAAGCCGCCGCTGGTGACAACGCCTACGCGGCGGCCAGCCACCTGGATTTCCACACCCTCACGCGCCGGCGCGCGATCGTTCGGGCGAATGCCAACACGCTTGCGCTTCGCGCCATTCGCGAGTTCATCACTGATCCGCGCCGCGCCCGGAAAATCCTTCGCTTCGCGGCGACGCTTCTGGATCGTCCAGGCCAAATCCGCTTCGATCGGCGACGTGGTCGCATCGAGGTCATGCCCATAAAGGCAGAGCCCGGCTTCCAAGCGCAGCGAATCTCGCGCACCCAAGCCAATCGGCTTCACTTCCGCATGCGCCAGCAGCGCGTTGGCGAGATCGGTCGCGTGCTCGGCGCGCACCAGAATCTCGTAGCCGTCCTCGCCCGTGTAGCCCGAGCGCGTCACCGTCAGCCGGCCGAACGCATCGTAGCGCTTCACGCTCATAAAGCTCATCTCAGCCAAAGCCGGATCGATCACAGCCGCCGCCACCACATGCGCGCTCGGCCCCTGCAGCGCGAGCAGGCAGCGATCATCGGCGCGCACGAGATTGGCTTCGCCCTTGGTCGCTTCCTCGATCAGCGCCCAATCTTGATGCTTACAGCCGGCATTGACGACGATGTAGAGATCGCCTGCAGCACCCGGCTCCGCCGGCCGCGCGATCATCAGATCATCCAGCACGCCGCCTTCGGCGTTGGTGATCATCGTGTAGCGAACTTGCCCCGGCTTCAGACCCTGAATGTCGCCCGGCGCCAGGCGCTCGATCAGCGAGGCAACTTTCTTATGCGCATCGTCGCCCTCAAGCCCATGCCCCTTCGGCAAAGCAAAAAGCTCGGCCCCATATGCGAGACATCGAACAGGCCCGCATGCCCGCGCGTCCAATTGTGCTCAGCGATCAGGCCCTCGAATTGCAGCGGCATGTCGTAGCCGGCGAAATCGCCGAACTTCGAGGTGCGCGCGCGCCAAAGCGCGTCGAGCGGCAGCTTCTTCGGTGATCCGGCTTCGGCCATGTGTTTCCCAGGTACGCGTGGCGCATGCCTTTCGGCATGCTACCCCCGCTGTCCTGGCGCCTGAGAGATTCACCGCATCTGGTTCGCGGCTTACTCCGTCGGCGGCAGCTCTACCCAAAGAGCGGCACTTTCCAGCGTGTTCATCCCCCGCGGTCCGGTTCCCTGAGAGTTTCCGGGGCGGTTGCTCCTTCGGGGGCGGCATCTTTGGCCGCGCTCTCCCACGGGGTTCGCTTGTTTGGCCGGCGCGGGGCGACTCAACGTCGGCCCGATCCGTTAAGCCGGAAACTGGTCGCGCGCCCGGGCGGAGTCAATTGCGGCAAGCGACCGAGTAGCGGGATTCCCACTTCGTTCGCGCTGGATCGCGCGCCCGGTGTGCAGCGCCTTATTCACAAGTCCAATCTGGCGGCCTTTTCGCCCCAGAGAGGGGCGACGTTCCAGAGACGTTCGTCAGCCGAACCAGAGCAGCGCTTCACCGCGCAGAACGGCGTCGGCCTCCGGCGTGTATTTGTCATTCGAGGTTTCGCTTGGATGCAGGCTGAGTCCGCGCAGGATTTGCAGCGGTGCACGCGATCCCTTTCGCGCGCGCACAATCACACGCTTCGCGCTGGCCTGTGCGTTCGGATAAATTGGCAGCACCTCGACGCCGCCAAGACGGCCGTCGAGCGCCCACAGAATTTCGCCAAGACGATGGGCGCGATGAATGAGCGTCAGCGTCGCCTGCGCGCGCATGCGGTTGGACCAGACCTTGACCCAATCCCCAATTGGGCGATCTGCGAGATACGCGGCGCGCTTGGCTTGCGACGGAGCGCGCCCCTCGCCAAGCGTGTCATAAGGCGGATTGAAAAAGACGTGATCGAACAGGCCGTAATCTGCGCCCGCATCGAGCGCATCGCCTTCGATGATCTGCGTGCGATGCGATGCAGCATTGAGTTCGACATTCTGCCGCGCCACATCGGCAAAAGCCGTATCGCGCTCAATGCCAACAAACGTGACGTCGCCCTCATGTCGCGCCGCTACCGCCAACAGCGCCGCCCCCACGCCACAGCACGGCTCAGCAACGCGCGCGCCTTCTGCAATCACACGCGGTAAACTCGCCGCCAACAAAAGCGTATCGACGTTGACGCGGTAACCGCGGGCGGGTTGGCGTATGCGCACGCGCCCGCCCAAAATCGCGTCTTCCGTCAGTTCCGTCACAAGCAAATCCTATGCGACCCTTGGGCGCTGCGACGGGAACCCGGCTTGACCGGCGCCCCCGGTCCCACCATCGTCCGGCCACCTTTGAGGTCAAGCGGAGAGGCAATTGGGACCGGCGGTCGGACCTGCCAAACAAGCCGCCGGCGCACCGCACGCGGTCGACCGGTTGGCCGCGCTTTTGGCCGACGATCTCGCCGCCGTCGATGTGCTCATCCATCAGCATATGGCCAGCCCCGTTGGCGTCATTCCCAATCTCGCGGCGCACCTAATCGACGCTGGCGGCAAGCGCATACGCCCCCTGATTACGTTGGCCGCAGCGCGTCTTTGGGCGGCGGCGGAGATGGCGCACGCAAGCTCGCGACCGCGGTTGAGTTCGTCCATTCCGCCACGCTACTGCACGATGACGTCGTCGATCTTTCCAACATGCGGCGCGGCAAGAAAGCCGCGAACCTGATCTGGGGAAATTCGGCGAGCGTGCTGGTCGGCGATTTCTTGTTCGCGCGCTCGTTCACCTTGATGGTCGAGACCGGCGACATCCAGGTGCTCGACATTCTCTCGCGCGCCGCCTGCGTCATCGCCGAAGGCGAAGTAATGCAGCTCGCCGCCGCCAACGACGCCGAGACCACGCGCGAACGCTACATGGACATCATCGCTGCTAAGACCGCGGCGCTCTTCTCCGCCGCAGGCAAAGCTGGCGCGGTTGTCGCCGGTCGTCCCGGTGCGGAAGCGACAGCGCTTGAGACTTACGGCCGCGAACTTGGCCTCGCCTTCCAGCTGGTCGATGACGCGCTCGATTATGGCGGCCTCTCCGCCACGATGGGCAAGAACGCCGGCGACGATTTCCGCGAAGGCAAAGTCACGCTGCCGCTCGTGTTCGCACGCGAAGCTGGCGATGAAAGCGAGCGCACGTTCTGGCGCCGCGTCATCAGCGGCGAACGCACCGACGATGACTTCCACCGCGCCGTCGCGCTCATCCGCCGTCACGACGGCATCGCGCTTACCCTGCAAGCCGCCCGCGATCACGCCGCCCGCGCCAAGACCGCCCTTGAGATATTGCCTGCCAACGCCTACCGCGAAGCGCTTGCCGATCTCCCGGACTTCGTGGTGGAGCGGGCGTACTAACTCCTCCCCGCAAGCGGGCAGAGGCGGGAGTGGGGATAGCTCCGAATTATGGGGATCGAGCGCTGCCCTATCCCACACCTCGGACCGCCGGCTTGCAGCCGACATCTTCAATCCAAACTCAAATGTGTGAAGCCGAGCTTCACGCCGCCAAATGTGCGCGCGGTGATGCGGGCGAGGACGCCGGCATCGCGTTATCCCTACCGTTTGCCCTTCGAAAAATCTCTCAGCGCATCCTTGCCGATCCAGCGCGCCGTTGAATCCTCGGACGTCGCCAATGCCGCCGCGAGTTGGCGCGCAGCCGTGCGTAACTTTGGACTCTTCTTGCCGCCGATCGCACGCAGCGCCCAGCTCACGCCCTTCTTCACGAAATTGCGCTCGTCAGTCGCGGCGCGCTTCATCAGCGCCATACGCTTCAGATAGTCGGTATCGGTCCCATGCCCGTGCAGCGCCGCGCACGCCAACAAGGCAAACGCGGCGCGTTTCACATATTCGTCCTTGGACTTCGCCCATTTGTCGATCTGCGCGAATGCGTGCGGCGTGCGATCGAACAATGTGAAGCATGCGGTGTCGACCAAACCCCAATTGTCGAAAGCCTTAGCCCAGCGATCCATTTGCGCGGGCGTGACCAGCGCTGGATCATCCACCATCGTCGCCAGCATGCGCGCATCGTGCAGACCGGAACGCCAAAGCGCGTCGGCCAACCTGTGATCCTTGCCGATGCGCTTGGCCATCGCGCGGAGCGTCACGACCCTAACGCCACAGACCGGCGCCTTGGTCACAATGCCGTAGCGCGCGGCCATATCGGTCTTGTATTGCGGCGAACCGCTCGCCTTCAGCTCGCGCAGGACTTCTCCCACGCTCGGCGGCGCGGTCTTCGCCACAGCCTCCTTCGCAGGCGTCCTTTTCGCCTTCGCGGCCATCAGACGTATTTCACCCAAGCCCGCACAATCGCTTCCAGTGCTTTTTGTTGGCCGTCAGCGTGCGCCCTGCGCCCAAGCTCGCCATCACCCGATCCTTGCCGAGCCATTCAAGCAAGCCGTTTGGATCGGCCACTTTAAAGGCCTTCAGATCGGGCCGCGTCTTGGCGCCTAAATGCAAAACCACCTGGACCTGATCTTTCGCGCGCAAATTGATCGTGGCGAAGAAGTTCCTCTCGGTGCGAAAGCTCGGCGCATTCCACTTCACCCCTTCGCTCACGCCTGGCGACGCGCCCAGAATGGCTCGACGCACCAGTTCGATGTCTTTCTTCAACGGATGTTCCAAATCCGCCATCAGCGCATCGACGTCGTCCACTTTCCTTCTGATCGTCTTCTGTCCGACCTTCTTCGGCCTTGCACCCGCTTCAATCTCGGCCAAGCGCGCCTTCACCAGTTTCTTGATCAAGGTCGCCGGCGGCGGTTTGTCGATCGGAAAACGAAAGCCGCCCTTGCTGACTTCATAGCCCTCAAGTTCATCCGCCAGCAGCGCTGTCACCGCGCCACTCATTGGGAAATACGAACAATGGGCGGCACTCGCCGAATAGCCCGCAATTGGCTTGCCCTGGATAAAGGCGGGCATGCCGTAGCTTATGCCCTCCTGCGCCTGTGGCGCTGCGGCGCGGATCGCCTTCCTGATCTTCTCCAGCGTCGCGCGTTTGTCGGCGCTGAGTTTTGCCAGATAGGAATCCACCTCGCTCGCCATTTAAGCGGCCTCGCCCTTGAACATCTCGTCCAGCCGCGCATAGCCCATCTCCATACCGTCGGTCATGCCGGTCGAGACGGCGCCGTTGCGGATTTCCTTGGACGCGAACATCATTGTCACCGTCAGCGTCGTGACCCCGTTCGCCTCTACAAATTCCGAGGTGATGATCGCTGGTTCGCTGGCGTCCATCGCGCCGCCGACATCGGCTGGATCATAGTGCTCAGCGTGCACAAGTTTCGCCGGCGCGTTCACATGCTTGAACTCACCAAAGAACCCGAACTCCTTGCCGTCCTCGTCGCTCCGCCAGCGCCAGCGATAGGCGCCGCCCTCGCGCACATCCATCTCGCAGACCGGCATCGACCAACCCGGAGGTCCGAGCATCCATTTCTGGATCAGCGCAGGTTTCGTGTGCGCGTCCCACACCAATTGGCGCGGCGCGTTGAAGCTGCGCACGACGCGGACTTCGCGATCGCTGGGCAGCGTGACTTCGATCGGCTTGGGCATGGTCGTCTCCTTGGATTGCTTATCGGGGCGTCGTTCCAGGAACGATCAGCCGGTACGCGCGCCGACAGCGCGCTACTCTTTCTTTCGCTTTCGCCTGGCGGGCGCTGCTTGCAGTTCCTCAAGCAAAGCATCGAGGCGCTCGTAGTTCGCGGCCCAGATTTCGCGATAACGCTCAATCCAATCCACGGCCTCCTCCAATGGTGTAATCTCAAGCTTGCGCGGCCTTCGTTGCGCGTCTTGGCCAATGGAAATGAGCCCCGCGCGCTCCAGCACTTTGAGGTGTTTGGAGATCGCCGGTTGGCTCATGTCGAACGGTTCGGCGAGCTCCGATACGGACGCCTCACCCGTCGCCAGTCGCGCCAGAATTGCGCGCCGCGTGGGATCGGCGAGCGCAGCGAATGTGGCGTCAAGGGTCTCAGCATTTTGCATAACCATATGGTTATATATAAAAACAAACGACGTCAATCCGATTTACGTTCACAAAATTCAGGGATCGATGAGCCCGCGCTCGCGCGCCCAATTGTGGGTGAAGGCGGAGAGGATGACGGCGAGCAACGAAAGTCCCAGCAGCGCGATCCATTCGGCGGCGAAGTCCGGCTCGCGCGCGACCGCAAACGCCAACACGCCACACGCAATCGTCGCCACCCAGTAAGCGACAGCCACCGCTTCTCGGCTCAAGCCGCCACGGATCGCGATCTGATAATGGTGCTCAACGTGCCCCGTGAAGAGCGATCGCCGCCGCCACACGCGCCACATCAAAGTGATCAACGCATCCGCGAGGATCGGGAAGAAGGCAATCACCGGCACAAACGGCGATGCGCCTGTCCGAATGATCACGATCAAGGATGCGAATGCAGCCAAGGCGCCCCCGAACAGCGCGCCGGAATCGCCCGCGAACAATCGGCCGCGCGGAAAATTCCAAATCAAAAAGCCGAGCGTCGCCCCCGCGCCACAGAGGGAGATCGCAGCGCCGCTCGGCGCCCGCCCGCAAGCGAGATACAGGCAAGCGCAACAAGACCGAAACCCACACACCCCATGGCCAAGCCGTTCGCGCCGTCCATGAAGTTCACGCAATTGATCAGCGTGAATATCCAAAGCGCGGTGCCAAGTACCGCCGCCAAGTAAGGAATAACAAGTACGACATCGCCGCCGAACGGAAATACGCTGATCGGCCCGATCACTAACGCAGCCGCGATCGCGATCAGTGAATAGAGCACGAACTTCAACGACGCTGGCAGATCGAGTGCGTCATCAACGAAACCGATCATCAGCAAGGGATAGGAAAACGCCGCCGACATCCACAACAGCCGCTCGCCGTGTGGATTCACTTCGTACTGCCAAACGCTCGAATAATTGAGCAACAACAGCATCGCCGCCGCATAGCCGACGCCAATGCCAAGGCCCCCGCTGGTGCGCGTCGCTTGGCCGTGTTGTTTGCGTGGCATGTTGGGGTGATCAACCGGTCCAAACCAGATGATCAGCCGGCACGCGATCAAGCTGGCGACCAGCGCCACGATCACGACTGTCAGCAAGTCCTGAAACACGCGCTACACCCCGCCGGAGCACGTGGGCTATCCCACGCAGGGTTGCAGCGTCAAGCGCCGCCCAGGCGCGTCTCTGCAATCCACCAAGCCTTATGACGCGGCTTCAATTTCGCGCCCAATGCTTTCGCCGCACTCCAATCCGCCAACAACGCAAAACAGGTCGCGCCGCTGCCAGAAAGGCCCGCGTAGCGCACGGTTTCCTGCGCCCGCAAGCTTGCCAAAACGTCAGAAATCACAGGCGCAAGCGCGATCGCGGGGGCCTCGAGATCATTGCCTGTCACGCTGATGTGATGCAGCGCCTCTTCCTCTGTTGGCCAATGCGGCGTCGGCGCATCAAGCAGCGCGCAGCCAAGCTGCATGGCGTCGAACTGCTTATACACAGCCGGCGTGGCCAGCGGCTGCATCGGGTTCAAAAGGATAGCGGGGAAGTCCGGCAGCGCCATCGGGGCGCAATGTTCGCCAAGACCGGTCATATAGGCCGATGCGCTGGCGCTGAAGAACACCGGCACGTCAGAGCCGAGCGATCGCCCGAGCTCCGCCAATTGCGCATTACTCCAATCGAGCCGCCAGAGCGCGCAGAGCGCGCGCAAGGCCGCGGCCGCATCCGACGACCCGCCGCCAAGGCCGGAAGCAATCGGCAAACGCTTCTCCAGAATGAGCTTCGCTTTTGCCGGCACGCCGGCCGCCTGCGCTAATGCGCGCGCGGCGCGCAGCACGAGATTGTCGTCATCCGCGGCCAGCGACTTCGCGAACGGACCACGGATCGTCAGTGACAAATCCTCCCCGGCGCCCGCTTCAACGAAATCACCAACGTCGGCGAACGTCACTACACTTTGCAGCGGGTGCATGCCGTCATCGCGCGGTTTGCCAACCCGCAGCGTCAGATTGATCTTCGCCGGGGCGAAGACGCGGATATTCATCGATTGGCCGACCGGCGCGCTGGCTCCGCCGGCAATCCTGTTTCGAGCTTGGCGCGGATCGTATCGGGTTCATCGGGCTCAAAGCTCAAGGCCCGTTCCCATTGGAAGCGCGCTTCGATGCGCCGGCCCATACGCCAATACACGTCGCCCAAATGATCGTTGAGCGTGGGATCGGCCGGCTCCAATTCAACGGCGCGCTCCAAGAGCTCAAGCGCGCGCGGATAATCGCCCATGCGGAAATAGGCCCAGCCCAAACTGTCGATGATTGCACCCGAGAACGGCCGCAGCTCGACCGCGCGCCGGATCATAGCGAGGCCTTCCTCTAACCGCTCGCCGCGATCGATCCAGCTATAACCCAGATAGTTCAGCACATCCGGCTGATCGGGCGAGAGGCGCAACGCTTCTTGCATATCGGCCTCAGCCTCGGGCCAACGCCCCAGTCGCTCACGCGCCGCGCCACGCGCGAAGTACAATCGCCAGTCGATTGGCTGGGCGGCGATCAATTGCGAATAGAGCGGCTCAGCGTCGCTGTAACGGCCAAGGTTGCGATACATATCCGCCAACGTGCGCGTCGCGCGCAGATCGCCGGCTTGTGCATTGGTTGAGGCGAGCGCCAGCGCGCCCGCTTCGTCGCCAGCATCCAGCAACACCCATGATTCCGTGATGCGGGCGTTGCCGGCGTAAGGGGAATCCGCCGGCACGTTTGCAAGCATCTGCCGCGCGAGCGCCGGATGACCCAATTGGTTCTGTTGCTGCGCGAACGCGATACGCGCGCCATCGAAGCTGGGATCGAGCATCAGCGCCAAGGTAAGCGAAGCCAGCGCGTTGGTCGCGTCATGCTCCTGCTGGAAGATCGCCGACATGCCGAAAAACGCAACCGCCGCGCCCTGCGCTGGCGTCAGCGGTTCGCGCGCCACGGCCCCTCCCGCCTCCAAGCGCGCGAGTGCGGCGGCGAGCCCTGGGTTGACGCGGTTTGTTTCTTCGCTGAGCAGCGTGATCGCTTCATCACGCGCGCCGCGACGCACCAGCAGATCCGCGTGACGCTCGACACCGCTCGGCAGAAAGAGCCCGCCCGCGCGCGCGGCTTCGTACGCCTGCACCGCTTCATCCTGCCGACCGGCATAGTCGAGCGCCATCGCCTGCTGGTAGGCGAACAGGCCGCCGTACTGACGGATTTGCGTCAGCGGCGCGAGATCGACCAACACTTCATCAACGCGGCCTTGGCCCGCGCGCGCCCACACGAGCAGCATACGGCCGAGCAATTCCTCGGCCGCGGGGCCTTCGAGGGTTTCGGCCTGCTCAGCAACGACGCCCCAGCGCCGCGCAGTCAGTGCATCGACGCCGCGCACCAGATGGACATAGCCGGGCGCACCGGTCGTGGGCGCCATGCGCGATGCACGTCGCGCACGTTGCGCATCACCGATCGCCAGCGACGAAATCACAGCGCCATTAAGCAGGCCTTCATCGCGCGGCGCACGCGCGAGCGCGGCGAAGTAGCGATCGGACGCGACCTGATGGTCGTCGCTCATATTGGCGATGCGGCCGATCAGATAATCGGCATAAGCGCCGGAGCGCGTCACTGGCGGCGGGCCTGCGCTTGTCGCGCACGCCGCCATGCCGAGACACGCGGCCAGCGCCGCAGCACGCAACATTAGAGGTCTTCCCGCTGCGACGGGGCGTCCGGCAGATTGACCTGCGGCAAGTCGCGACGACGCGGCGCAGGTGTGGTGAGCCCACGTTGCACCTTCTGCTCAAGATCACGACGGCGGATCGCATCGGGGCGCGCTTCTAAAGCTTGGCGCCATCTAGCACGCGCATCGTCACGACGATTGAGGCGCCAATAAATGTCGCCCAAATGGTCGAGCACTTCGGCGTTCGGATCATTGGCCGAGAGATCATTGGCGCGTTCGATCAGGGCACGCGCTTGGTCGAAATGGCCGTAGAGATAATAGGCCCAGCCCAAGCTGTCGATCACGGCGTAATCGGTCTGTCCGTAATTGAAGCCACGCCACAACAGGCGATAGCCCTCCTCCAAGCCTTCCGGACGCTGGATCAGCGCATAGCCCAATGCATTGAGACGCATCACCGAGTCCGGCTGCTCTGCGAACAGCGACCGCGCCATGGCGATGCCTTCGTTCCAGCCGTTCGGATCGTCCATCAGGATGGAGACAACAAGCAATCGCGTATCGACACTCGGATCGATTTCGTACGCAGCGCGCGCGTCGGCGCTGGCGGCGGAGAGATTGCCGGCGAAGCGATGCGCGTAAGCGCGCCAGCCGAGTACGTCGGCGCGATCCTTCGGCGTTGTCGCCATTTCGAGCGCACGGTTGAACGCCGGGATCGCGCGATCCGCATGGCCGGCGCGGCGATAGATGTCGCCCACTGACGCAATCACGCCCCAGCGATCGCCAGCGAGACCAAGCGCGCGTTCGGCGGCTGCAATCGCGGCTGTGTCGTTGTTGCGCTCAAGCTGGATCGAGGCGCGGACGATTTCCGCATCCGGCGCGAATACGCTCGTGGCCGGCAACTGATCGATGATGCGCTGTGCGCCATCGGCGCCCTGCGCGCCGAGCGCTTGTTGCGCTGCATACAAGCGCCAATCATTGGCGTCGCCCGCGAGCAATACGCCGAGCTGCAACAGCGCCGTGCCGTTCTCTGACGCAAAGCCCGGCTCTGGCGCTTGCTGCGACAGCATCTGGGTCAGCATCTCGGCTTGCGTCAGATATTCCGAGAGGAAGATCAGCCAGCGGCCCGTCGCACTTACCGGCGTCAGCGCAGCCTCAAACGGCTCTTGACCTGCTTCCAGGCGCGCGATGTTGGCTTGCACGTCGGCCGAACGCGGCGCGAAGGCGGCGACGATGTCGTAGTACCGGCGCGCTTCTTCACGGCGACCCAAGCGGTGGCTGACGAGCGCGGCGCGATAGACGGCGTGGGTGACGCGCGGCGCGTTGAGCGCGCGTTCAAACTCTTCAGTGTTTTGCGGCTCGGCGTCGCCTGGCGGCGTCGTATCTAGGCGCTCGACCATAAGTGCATAAACGGCCGCAGCTTCCTGTAGGCGCCCAGCCGATTCAAACACCAGCGCGCGCGCCACTTCTGGCAGCGGCGCTGGCAGATTGTCCGCCGAGGCGTCTACACGTTCAACACCGCGATCGACGCGACCTTCCGCGGCGAACAAGAACGGCTCAAGCATATCGGAGACGCCGCTGCTCAGCCCACCCGGCGCGCGGCCAAGCACGGTGCGTGCGTCGTCGTAGCGACCTGAGGCGATGTCGTCGGCAAACACCGCGACGATCCAAACCGCATCGGTGGAGCCGTCGGCAAGCTGACGCCGCCCCTCGCGCACGAGGTAATCGATGTCCGCCTGCTGCAGCGCGGCTTCCGGTGTTTCGTAGGTACGATCCGCAGCTGCGTTCGGCGGCGAGGTCGTGCGTAGCAGATCGTTCGTCGCCACACCCTGCTCAATCGCCGACGCCGGCGCCGCAGCTGCGGCGCTTTCCGGCGCCTTGGCCTGCGCGAAAGCGCCGCTCGTCGCGCCTGCATAACCAGCCGTCGCAATCGTCGCCGCTAGGATCGCCCAACGCATGCTTTGTCCTTTCAACCGCTCACGCGGCATTCGTCACATATTGGCGTAGTTCGGGCCGCCGCCACCTTCCGGCGTCACCCAATTGATATTCTGACTTGGGTCTTTGATATCGCACGTTTTGCAGTGAACGCAGTTTTGCGCGTTGATCTGGAAGCGTGGATTGGCCCCTGCATCGTCATAAAGCACTTCGTACACGCCAGCAGGGCAATATCGTGTCGCCGGCTCGGCGTATTCAGGGAGGTTCACCTTAATCGGGATCGACGGATCCTTGAGCGTCAGGTGCGCCGGCTGATCTTCCTCGTGGTTGGTGTTCGACAGATAGACTGACGAGAGCTTGTCAAAGGTGAGCACGCCATCGGGCTTCGGGTACGCGATGGGCTTATGCTTGCTGGCTTTGTCGAGCGAGGCGTAATCGGCTTTGCCGTGCTTCAACGTGCCGAAGAACGAGACCCCGCCCAGCAGCGTCGTCGTCCACATATCGAACATGCCGAGCACGCCGCCGAAAAATGCGCCAAAGCGCGTCAGCAGCGGCTTCGCATTCCGCACCCGATTGAGATCCTTATAGACCTCGCTTTCGCGATAGGCGGTCTCGTACGCATCAAGTGTGTCGCGCTGACGGCCCGATTGAAGCGCCTCGAACGCGGCTTCGGCGGCCATCATGCCGGTCTTCATCGCGTTGTGGCTGCCTTTGATGCGCGGCACGTTGACGAAGCCAGCCGAGCACCCAATCAAAGCTCCGCCCGGAAACGCGAGCTTTGGCACCGATTGCAAACCGCCTTCGGTGATCGCGCGCGCGCCGTACGCAACGCGCTTGCCGCGTTCGATGTGTTGGCGAATTTCCGGATGCAGCTTGTGTTGTTGGAAGACGTCGAACGGCGAGAGGTACGGGTTCTTGTAGTTCAGGTGAACGACGTAGCCGACAGACACGTAGCGATCGCCCCAATGATAGAGGAACGAACCGCCGCCAGTTTGACCATCGAGCGGCCAACCAACGGTGTGAACCACAGCGCCCGGCTTGTGCTTATCGGCGGGCACTTCCCAGAGTTCTTTAATACCGATACCGAACTTCTGCGGATCGCTGTTGGCGCACAAATCATAGCGATTTTGCAGCACTTTCGCGAGCGAACCGCGCACGCCTTCGGCGATCAACACGTACTTGCCGTGCAATTCCATGCCGGGCTGATAGTCACCTTTCTTGTGACCATCCTTAGCGACGCCGAACACGCCCGCGACTACGCCCTTCAGCGCGCCATTCTCATCGTACACCGGCTCTGACGCCGCCATGCCCGGATAAATCTCAACGCCAAGCTCTTCAGCTTGACCCGCCATCCACTTCGTGAGGTTCGACAATGAGGCGATGTAATTGCCGTGATTGTTCATCAGCGGCGGCATCAGGAAGGTCGGCAGATCGGCCGCGCCTGCAGGCCCCAAGAATTTGAATTGATCGCTCGTCACTTCAGTTTCGAGCGGCGCGCCTTTTTCTTTCCAATCCGGGATGAGCTGGTTCAAGCCGCTCGGATCGATCACGGCGCCCGAGAGAATGTGCGCGCCAATCTCGGCGCCCTTCTCCAGCACTGCGACAGAGACTTCCGCGCCCGCTTCGGCCGCGAGCTGTTTTAGCCGGATCGCCGCCGACAGACCCGCCGGCCCGCCGCCAATAATGACGACGTCATATTCCATCGCCTCGCGTGCGATCTCTTCCTCGGCCATTTCCAACCCTTCGTTTCCATCAAGCCCGACAAGCGTCCTCCCACGCTTTATCAAAGCTGCAAACAACCCGCGCAAGGCGACGTGAAGCTTTGTCGTTTCCCCCGAGTCCCGGCACAATAGATAGATGGACGCAGACCTAGCCCAGCCAGCCGCCCGTGCGCTGCTCGCCTTCTGGCGCGCGGCGGGCGTCGACATGGACGAGGCGGAGGCCGTTTACGCAGCGGCGCCGGTTGCCGCTCCGGCGCGCGAGATCAGCACCCCGGTTGCCAAGCCAAAGCCAAAAGTCACGGCCGCTGACGCCAGTGTTGAGACAGCCAAAGCGATGGCGGCGGCGGCCAAGACGATCGCTGAGCTCCGCGCGGCTGTGGAGAACTTCGACGGCTGCGCTTTGAAGCGAACGGCCCGCAATACCGTGTTCTCGGATGGCGTTGATGACGCTCAGGTCCTGCTCATCGGCGAAGCGCCGGGCAAGGATGAGGATGAACAAGGCAAGCCGTTTGTTGGCCGTCCTGGTCAATTGCTGGATCGCATGCTCGCCCAAATCGGCCTGGACCGGCGCAGTAACATTCTGATTTCAAACACAATCTATTGGCGCCCTCCCGGCAACCGCGACCCAACCCAAGGTGAGATCGTAGCCTGCCTGCCCTTCGTGGAGCGCCTCATCGAATTGTCCCGCCCGAAGCTCTTGATCCTCACCGGCAAGGCCGCCGCCCAGACTGTACTCAAGCGCGATGATGCGGTGACCCGTATGCGTGGCCGTAAATTGAATTACGCTCGGGAGAGTTTAAAGGGCCCCGTCAACGCGCTGGTCATGCTTCATCCCGCATATCTGCTGCGTCAGCCGCAGCAAAAGCGGCAGGCGTGGGTGGACCTTTTGCTTGCTGAAACCTGGCTCGATGAGCTGGGCGTCGCACGGGGGCTCGCCCTTGATCGCTCGATTTTGCCGGAAGGCCACGATGACGTTTCGCACCGCCCTCGCCGCCTTCTCGGTCGCCGCAGCCATTGTCGCCCCAGCGGCCGCCCAGGATCACCACCAGCGCATCATCGCGCTCTCGGAACAAGATGAAGCCGCTTACCGCGCCGCGTTCGAGGCCATAGAGGCGGGCAATTGGCGCGGCGTGAGTTCCTCGCTCGGCCGCGCCGACGACGACGTGCTTGAGGGCGTCGTTCGCGGCCGCATGCTGATCACGCGCTCCTATCGCGGCAGCTGGAGCGAATACACAAGCTGGCTCAATCGCTACGGCGAATATGGCATGGCCAACGCGGTTCACGACCGCGCCATGGATTCACGCTCGCGCCGCGCACGGCGCAACGGCACGCGCGCGCCCGATCCGCAAGCGGGCGGATCGCGTCGTTTGCCGGGCACGCCGCCAGCTGTGGTGGGCGATAGCTCCGCGGCGCGTGTTGCGATCGAGCGCGTCGCTGAGCGCATTGGCGTGGGCGACATGGAAGGCGCGCGTTCGCTTGCTTATGCGCAAGTCGGCGGCCCGCGCTCGGGCCAAGTCGAATGGCAACTCGGCCTCATCGCCTATCACGAACACAATTACGCCGAGGCCATCCGACAATTCGAAGCGTCCGCGCAGTGGCCCCATCACGGCGGCTGGGCATTCGCAGGCGTTCATTATTGGGCGGCGCGTTCGCGCCTTGCCGCAGGCGAAACGCAAGGCGTGGTGCAGCACCTCGAAGCCGCTGCGCAACGCCCGTGGACGTTCTACGGTCAGCTTGCCGAAATTCAGCTCGGACGCGACAGCGCGCTGCGCTTTGAAGCGCCGCGCGTTGAACCCGGCGAACTTGAACGCTTCATCGAACGCTATCCGGCCGCGCGCCGCGCCGCGGCGCTCGCGCAATTGGGCCGCCTCTCCGAGGTCGAACTCGAACTGCGCCGTCTGCACGCGGATCTGAGTTCGGACGACGATCGCACCTTCCTGGCGCTCGCCATTGCGCTGCAAGCGCCTGCCGCGCAATTGCGCGCCGCGGAGTTTGGCGGCCGCGACATGGCCGCAGGCTTCTGCCCGACAACATCGTTCGAACCGGACAACGGCTTCTCGCTCGACCGCGCGGTGGTTTACGCAATCGTGCGTCAAGAGAGCTATTTCAATCCGAAGGCGGTCAGCGTCTCGAACGCGCGCGGCTTGATGCAACTCTTGCCGTCAACAGCGCGCGACATGGATCGCGCACACAATTATCGCCGCGATCCGGCGCCGCTGTTCGAGCCAGGCCTCAATATGCGCCTCGGCCAAGATTACATCGAATGGCTGATGACCGAATTCCACAATGACGGCGATCTCGGCCGTGTGTTCGCCGCGTACAATGGGGGCCCAGGCTGGCTCTCGCGCTGGGTAGCGACGCAACCAGCCGACATCGATCCGCTACTCTTGCTCGAATTCTTGCCGCGCGCCGAAAGCCGCGATTATGCCGAGCGCGCGCTCTCACACATGGCGCTTTGCCGCCGCTCTTACGGCCAGCCGACGCCAGAGCTGGATCGCGTCGCGAGCGGCGGCGCTGCGATCTACACGCCGCTCGACTCGCGCACCGCCTCGCGCTGAGTCACAGCCTCCGCTTCAAGCGCATGGAGACGCCGCCCGCCAATGCGGCGCGCGATGTCGTCGCCATAGCCGCCAATCACATCATACAGGGCGCGTGAGATCAGCAGACCTTGCGCCGCATAGGGCAGCTTGAGCCAACGCGTGCGAAACCGCGCCCACGCCAGATCGGCGCCGCGCCCGTCGCCAGCGAACACCAGTTTGAACACCGCCGCGCGTTCGCGCGCGTTTGGATGGGTGAGGAAGCGCTCGACTTCGTTTGGCCAGCCCGGCGCCAACGCCGTCGTCGCCGGCAAGAACAGGAGCCACGGCGCTTTAGCGAGCGTGACGCCGGCGCGCATTTGCGCTGTGCGCCCCGCTTCGCCCGTCACCATATCGCAACCGGCTGCGTCGGCGATCTCCAGCGTCTCATCGCGCGAGCCTCCGTCGCTGACGATCACTTGCCTCACTATTCCATGCGCTACGCCCTCGACGAGTGGCGACAAAGCGCGCGGCAACATGCGCGCCGCATTCAGCGTGGGGAGGATCACCGAAATCATGAGACGCCCACACTAAACGGCGCGCACGTCCTTGGCTTTGGAAAATTGCCCCTTAACCGCGCTTTGTCGCGCCATTAGGCGCCAGCAGCCGGCGTGGGTCGCGCGGGCGCGGGTGTGGTCGCCGCTTGCGGCGGCGGCGCAGCGGGTTGAGCAGGCGTCGTCGGTGCAACAGGCGCACCTGGCGTTGGCGCGCCGGGCGCGGCGTTGGCGGCGTTTTGCACCGCCTCTTCTGTCATGCGGGCGCGTCGCCGCTCCATAAAGCGGCCCATGAGATCCGTACGCGCCACCGCGCGTGCGACGTCGCGAATGGCCGAGCCTTCCGCGTGCACGCCGGAGGCGACCACTTCGAACGCATCGGCTTCGGGCGTGTTCGCCATGTCGCCCGCGTACTCACGATAAAGCGCGCGCACGCCGTCATTGTTGTTCGCCAACGTGAGCGCAACGGCTGTACGCAACACGACTTCGCGACCATAGACCTCAAGCGGCTGCGCCCGATTGCGCATACCGAGCAAGGTGCGGAGCTCAACGCCCGCGCGTTCCCAATCCCGCGCGCGCCATGCCGCTTCGGCGCGCACACGTTGCGCATCTTCGCTGCGATCGCGTTCCACCAATTCGGCGGCGCTATCGAGGCGACCAAGATCGAGCAGCGCGCGTGCTTCGAGAATGCGGCGATCGCCCAACAAGTTGGCCGGCATGTTCGCTACACGCGATGTGGAGATCGCGACCAGCGCCTGATCGGGTTTTTGATCCATCAAATAGATCGTCGCGAGATCGGCGGCGACTTGCGCACGGCTGAGGCCCATCAGGCGCTCGTCGACCTGATATTGCAGCAATTGCGCCGCCTGCTCGAGCAGATCGACATGCACCAAACGACCGGCAAGCAAGCGCACAATGCGATCGCCGTTCGGTCCAACGGGCGTGAGATCGCTAAATTCGTAGAAGAGCCCCAGCGCCTGGATCGGCTCCAGGCGATCGGCTTCGCCATCGAGGAAGAGTCGCTCGAATAGCGTTGTCATGTCGGCGCGGAGCTGACGCGCAGCTGGGTCGTTCGGGAAGCGATCCGCCGCGATGCGCATCGTCGCCAGCGCTTCGCGCCAACGGCCAAGTTCGGAATACGCTTCGCCCAACATGCCGACGATGGCGAGTTCGGTCGCATCGCCGCGCCAGCGGAAGCGCAACGCCTCCAGAGGCTCGACCGCGTCCACGGCTCGCATCAGGCCCGATTGGCGGCGCAGGCGAATAGCTTCAACGGCAGCGGCGACGGCGACCTCTTCATCGTGCGCACGCGACAATTCATCGAGCACTGTAAGCGCTTGTTCGTTTTGACCCCGCGCGCCCATCACGCGCGCCTCGACCAAACGCGCCTGCAAACGCATCGACGCGTCGCGCGCCTGCCCCATCGCCGCACGCGCCGCCGTTTCAGCTGCGGCGTGATCGTTGAGTTCGAACGCCGCACGCGCCAGCGCCAATTGAAAGCGCGCGCGCCACGCCGGCGGATGCTCTTCCAACGCGCCCGCGCCACGCTCCATCTCGCGCCGCGCCGCGGGCCAATCCTTGCGCAACGACGCCGCATAGCCACGCCACAGCGCCGCTGACGGATTGGACGCCAGCGTCGTCGATGTCAGATCGCCATCCGCCGCGCCGGAGCGGCCCATCATCACATTCGCCGCGCCGCGCATCAGACGATATTCTGGGTCGAGTTCGACCATCTCGCCTTGATTGATGGCGACGATGCGCAGCGCGCCAAGCGCTTCAGCGGCCAAATCGTTTTGCAGCAGGAAGCGCGCCAACTCCATGCGCGCCTCGACAGGCGCGCCCTCGCCGACGCCTTCGTTCGCCGCCGCACGTGAGAGCACGTCGATGCGATCGCGGACTTGCGCCAGATCCATGCCGGCTTGCGCCGCCGCCGTTGAGGCGCCGCCGTCGTCCATCGCCGCTTCGAGCATGGCGGCGTTCATTTCATCGGCCGCTTGCGTTGACGCCGCAGACGCCAGCAAGCCGTCGCTGCGCGACACAACCAGATTGCCGCCATTGAACGCGACGGTCAGACCATCAGCGCGCAATTCGACAACGCCGCCGTGCGCTGACGGCAGCACCGCAGCCTCAACCGTGGCGCGGCGGGCATCGACGCCGCGCGGCGCACCGCCCAGTAGAGCCACGGCAATGCGATCGCCCACTTCGGGATCGCGCACATAGCGCACGACGCCTTCGCGGCCGAAATTCGCCGTGAGCCGCCCGCGCCCATCGGGCATGATTTCACGCGTCAAGGTCGCCGGCGTACCGGCGTCGGCACGTGGGCCGAGTGTGAATGTCCATGACGCATCGTTCGCAGCGGCCGCGACTTGCACGTCCGGTTGAGCGGCGATGCGCAAGCCCAACACGCCCTCACCCTGCACCACTTCGATGTCCTGGTGACGCCGGCCAGCGCGTGCAACGCCGCTCATGTCGACGCGGCCCGTGGCGTCGAACAAAGCCAAATCGCTTCGCCACGTCGGAACGCGGCGGCGCGCGCCGGGCTTGGCCACGTCACCGTCACGCGTGTGACGTTCGCCTCTTCCACCAAACGCACCTGACCCACGCCATTGACCGGGCGCATCGGCACTGTTGGCGCTGCAGTCGCGGCTTGATTGGCTGGGGTTGTCGCCGGTTGATTGGTCTCAACGGGCGGCGTCAGCAGATCGACGACGACGCGATTGCCGTCCACGAAGTGACGCTGGCGCACGCCCTGGTCTAAAGTGACCTGCAGTCGCACCGGCGCGCCGGCGGCGCTCACGCGGCGCACCTCGCGCACGTAGCGCGGCAGGTTCGCGCGAATTTCAGCCAGATCGATATCGGCCGCGCGCGAGAAGCGCAGCTCCAAGCGATTGCCCTGCAGCAGTGGCGTCACCGTCGTCGGCCCTTCGAAGCGGAACGCCAAGCGCGTATACGCGTCCTGCACGCCGACATCGACGGTTGCGGTCGCGGCTGGCGCGAAACGCTGTTGCGGCGGCGGCGACGCGGGTTGTGTGCGCGCTGGTGGTGGCGGCGGAGGCGGTGCGGCGGGTGGCGGCGGCGCTGGAGGTGGCGGCGCGCGCGCGGGCGCTTCGGCCACGTTCACGTTCGGCGGCACCGGCGATGAGCCGCGAATTTCGCCCGCGTCTTCGCTCAAAGGCACGGCTGGCGCAGCACTCGGCGGCGCTGGCGGCGCGGTTTGCGTCTCCGCCACGCCAGCCGTTGGCGCCGACGTCTCCGCCGGCACCGTCAGCTGCATGGGCTGCGCGATCGCTGGCGGCGCTGCAATAAGAGCAGCCGCGGCGATCGCGATTGGAGAGCGCAAGGATTTCATCTGTACGGCGCCTTCACCCCCAAGTGTCGCCCAACGGCGTTAAGTGTACGTTTACCGGCCAGCGCTTTGCGCGGCGCCGCGGCGCCTGGACCGCGCGAACGCTCAAGCAGATTGTCGCCGCTCGTCGGCGGCCGCGCCCGATCGGCCAGCATTTGCGTCAACGCACGCGCGCGCGTTGGCTCCATGCGCCCCATGACTTCGGCGAGATTGGCCTGACGCATGCGGCTGGCCACCTGCACCAGCACATCGTCATCGAGCCCGTCGAACACGGTCGCCGCGTCCTTGGCGCGCATGCGTTGATAGACATCCACGAGACTGGCGAGGCGTTGCTCTTGCGCCTCATCCAATTGACCAAGCAGATCGTTGACGTGCGTTTCGAGCGTGCGCAATTCCGTCAGGCGCTCGTTCAAGCGCTGCTCGGCGGCAAGCATAAGCTCATCTTGCGTATTGTATTGCTCGGCGCGCTGGTCGAGCGTTTGGCGGCGCGCCTGCAGCGCTTGCAGCACTTGGACCTCGGTGGCGCTCAAGCCGGCCATCTCAGCGAGGGTCGGCGGCGCGCACTGATTGGCCGCTGCTTGCGCCGGCGCTTCGGTGCTTGTCGTTTCCCCGTGCTCCGCTGTCGCGGCGCTTTCGGCAGCGGCGCCCACGCCTTCGGCTACAGCCTCCGCCATCGCCACGGCCTTGAGGCCGAGCACCGCGGCAACGGTCACCATCGCCGCGGGTATCAGGCGAACAGCGCCGCCGTTGGATTGCGCAGGCTTTTTCGTCATCACATGCGTCCACGCAGCGGCGCGACGTCCGCGCCAGAACGCAAACGCCCCGCGCCGAGGCCCAACCGTTCGGCCGTGCCTTTGGCGTCATTGATGCGCGCTTGCAGATCGCGTCCGGCTTCTTGCGCCGTTTGGCGTAGCGCGCGCACCGCGTTTTCAGCTTGCACCGTGGCTTGCGCGAGTTCGGCAGCGGCGCGCAACACGCCGTCCTGGCCCGTGCGAAGGGCCGCGAGCCTGCGATCCAAGCGCCAGAAATAGAACAAGCAAGCGGCCAACATCACCGCGAGTACGACTTCGATAGCGAGCGTAATTGGGCTCATTTTACCCCTCCAAGTTTCATAACAGCCTGCTGCACAGCAGGCGGAATTGGCTTTTCGACGCGCACAGCCAAGGAATGACCCATGCGACCTACGCGGCCCTGTACAAGGTCAACGGCGCCGCATTTCAACGTCACCGGTGCATCAGGCAACGCGTCGAGCATCAACGTGTCGCCGACTTTGAGATCGAGCACTTTGCCCAGCGGATGCTTCAATTCATCGAGCACTGCGCGCACTTCAAGGCGTGTGGCCCACAATTCGCTGGCGAGGTGGCCCTCCCAGATATTGTCGCGACCGAACTTCTCACCCATGAATTGCTGCAGCAGCATTTTCCGGATCGGTTCGAGCGTCGCGTACGGCAGCAACATCTCGAGCTTGCCGCCGCGATCTTCCATGTCGATGCGCAGGCGTACGAGGATGGCGGCGTTTGGCGGACGCGCAATAGCGGCAAAGCGCGGATTGGTCTCGATACGATCAAGCTTGAAATCCACCGCCGTTAGCGGCGCAAACGCCTGGTGCGCGTCGTTCAGCACGACTTCGACCATGCGCGTGACCAGCATGCGCTCGATCGTGGTGTAAGGCCGGCCTTCAACCCGCGCCGATGTCGCGCCGCGGCGACCGCCGAGCAACACATCGACGATTGAATAGATCAGGCCTGAATCCACCGTGACGAGGCCGAAATTGTCCAATTGCTCGGCGCGGAACACGGCAATAATCGCCGGCAGCGGAATCGAGTTCAGATAATCGCCGAACCGGATCGACGTGATCTGGTCGAGACTGACTTCGACGTTGTCGCTGGTAAAGTTACGCAGGCTTGTCGTCATCAACCGCACGAGACGGTCGAACACGATTTCAAGCATCGGCAGGCGCTCGTAAGACACGAGCGCCGAATTGATGATCGCGCGCACGCCTGAACGGCTCGCGGCGTCATCGTCACCCATACCGAAACCAAGCAGGCTATCGATTTCATCCTGATTGAGGATGCGCTCGGCCGTGCCCTCCTCGGGAGGCGCATTCGGATCCCATTCCGGGATTTCTTCCTGAGGCGCTGCGTCGGCGCTCATCATTGCACCAGCATTTCTTCGATCAACACCGCATTGATCTGCAGAGGCGCGATGACGAGGTTCACCCGGCGCAGCAGTTCAAGGCGCAGGCGATACGCGCCGGCCGACCCAGAAAGGTCATCCGTACGCAATTCGCGCAGGAAGCCGTTGAACTGATCGCTGACGCGCGGGATGTGCTCGCCGAGCGCAGTGACGACGGCCTCGTTCGGCGCTTCCAGCGTGAGCTTCAGCTTCAAATAGGCGGGGCGCCCGTCCGGTCCGGTGATGTTCACCAGCAATTCGGGCAGCGTGACGAACACCGTCTCGCCTTCGCCGTACGTGATCATCGTGCCATTCGGCCCTGGGATCGGCTCGCCTGGCGCGCCTTCGGCGCCGTGGCCGCCCCCGCCTTTGGCTTTGCCGTGGTCGCCAGCTTCCGCTTCCGCGTGCTGTTCGCCACTCGGCTTCAACAACAAGAAGGCTGCAGCACCGCCCCCGCCCAACACAAGGATCGCAGGCAAGATGATAAAGAGGACGAGCGTCTTGCCCGACATCTTCTTCTTGGCAGGCGTTTCACCCTCGGCGCCCTCAGCTCCCTCCACCGGCGGGCTTGCGCCTTCGGCTTCTTCAGCTTCGTCGCCCTTTTTTCTTCTTCCCGAACATAACGGAATCGCTCGCGCACTAAGACCGCTCCTTGGTGCGCAAGACGTGGTTAAGGATTGGTAGCAACTCGGCAAAACTTGCCGACGCCGCGGCAGAAAAGGCGCCTGTTGTTCACCATAACACGCAGGTGCGATTCAATAAAATCAATCACTTAACGCCTGGCACGCGCCTTGCGTGGTTAACGGCGATGGATAACGCACTCATGCTCGGCCTGCAGACGCAACGTGTGCTGCAACGCCGGATGGATATCGCAGCGAACAATCTCGCCAACGTGGCCACCACGGGCTTCAAGGCTGACGGCATCTGGCTGCAAGAAGCCGACAACACCGAAGCACACGCAGAAGCAGCGCCCACGAACATTCGTTTCGTTCGCGACATGGGCCTTGTGCGCAACATGCAGCAAGGCGCGATCGCAATGACGGGCAATCCGCTCGACGTCGCCATCGAAGGCGAAGGCTTCTTCATGGTGCAAGGCCCGAATGGGCAAACGCTCTACACGCGCGATGGCGCGTTTTCGTTAGCCGGTGATGGACGGTTGGTGACCAGCGATGGCTACTCCGTTCTCAGCGGCGGGGAGCGCCGATTGTGCTCGATCCGCAAGGCGAGCAGCCTTCGATCGGGCGCGACGGCGCTATTCGTGTGGCCGGTGTTGAAGCCGGTCGCATCGGTGTGGCGAGTTTCGCCGCACCAGCCGCGCTTCAAAAGGTCGGGGACAACCTTTGGGACGCGGACGGACAAAGAGCGGGTGAGTTTGAAGGCGTGGTGCTGCAAGGAGCTCTCGAAGGCTCCAACGTACGCCCCGTCGTCGAGCTCACCCGGCTCATCGAAATCTCGCGAGCTTACCAATCGGCGGCGAAAATTGTTTCGAACACCGATGATTTGCGCCAGCGCGCGATCCAACAACTCGGCCGATAAAAAGAAGGTCCCCTAGCTATGCGCGCACTTTCCATTGCCGCCAGCGGCATGCAGGCACAACAGCTCAATGTTGATGTCATTTCGCACAACATCGCGAACATGAACACGACGGGCTACAAGCGCCAACGCGCCGAATTTCAGGACATGCTCTATCAGAATATGGAGCGTCCCGGTTCAACGTCGTCGGCCTCAGGCGCGATCCTGCCGCTCGGGATTCAGATCGGCGTCGGCGTGCAAGCAGATGCTGTGGGCCGCATCACCGAACAAGGCGGCATCAGCGCAACGCAAAATCCGTATGATCTCGCCATCAACGGCCGCGGCTTCCTGCAAGTGGCCCTCCCCTCCGGCCAAACCGCTTACACGCGCGCAGGCAACCTTGCCGTCAACGCCGATGGTTCGATCGTTACAGCTGACGGCTATCTTCTTGAGCCGTCGATCTCGGTGCCGGCCGAAGCCGTCGGCATGCAGATCACGCGCGACGGCATCGTTGAAGTAACGCTGCAGGGCCAGACCGAACCGCAACAAATCGGTCAAATCGAAATCGCCACCTTCATCAATCCAGCTGGCCTTGAAGGCATCGGCGACAATCTGTTCCTGGAGACACCCGCCTCTGGTGCGCCGAATACGTCAACGCCAGGCTCGCCCGGCTTCGGCACCATCATGCAGGGCTTCCTCGAACTCTCGAACGTCAACGCGGTTGAGGAAATTTCGTCGCTGATCGTGGCGCAACGCGCTTACGAGATGAACGCGCGCGTCATCACCGCCGCCGACGAAATGCTTCAAGCCACGACGCAATTGCGCTGAGGAGAAGCAACATGGTGCGCTGGTTCTCCCTCATTATTTGCCTCTATCTGGTGTTCGCATCGGTCGCATTCGCGGACCCTGTCACGCTGCGTACGCGCATCGAGGCGAGCGGCCCCGCTGTCACCATGGGCGATGTGTTCGACGGCGCGCCGGCCGATGTCGCCGGTCGGGCCATCGCGCCGTCGCCGCCATCGGGGCAGATCAGCACCATCAATATGCCCGTACTCCAAGCGGCCGCTTCCGCCGCTGGGCTTCAGTTCACGCCGCCGGCGGGCGTCAACGCTGTGCAAGTTGTTCGCCCTGGCGGCTTGCGCGCGACCTTGCCGGCGGCGGGAGGCAGTCGCACGATTGCCGACGCCGCAATCCGCCGCGGCGAAAGCGTGAACCTCGTCTATCAGGCGCCGGGCATGTCGTTGAACATGCGCGCGCGCGCGCTCGAAGATGGCGCCATCGGCCAACCCATCCGTCTGCAAAACACCTCCTCCAATCGTACCATCGACGCTGTGGTCACTGGCCCCGGCGCTGCGAGAGCCAATCCATGAGCCCTGATAACTCCATCCGCGCCCTCGCCCTGCTCGCACTCGCCACCGGCGCCAGCGCTTGCGCCAGCATCGACACAGGCGCGATGGCGCAAGACGCCATTGCAGCGCCCGGCGTGGCATACGACGCAGCACGCCGTGGTCTGGCGCCTCCACAATTGGCGCCGGTCGGCACCCCGGCCGCGCTTACCGGCGGCGGGCAACAGACGATGCCATCATATCCAGAACCCGTTGCGTACGAGCCTGCGCCCAATTCATTGTGGCGTTCTGGTTCGCGCAGCTTCTTCAACGACCAACGCGCCAATCGTATCGGCGACATTCTGACCGTTGAGATCGAGATCGACGATAGCGCGGAGCTTTCGAACACCTCCAACCGCTCGCGCGAAGCCTCAAGCTCCGCAGGCATCTCGAACTTCTTCGGCCTTGAGCAAAGTGTCGGTGATCTCATCGGCGGCGCGTTCGACACTGAGAACTTGATCGGCGGCAACGCGGATTCAGAGCATCGCGGCACAGGCGCGATCAATCGCGAAGAAAAGATCGAACTCACGGTCGCGGCCGTGATCGTGGACCGCCTGCCCAACGGCAATCTCGTCATCGCCGGTCGCCAAGAGGTGCGCATCAACGGCGAACTGCGCGAACTCACGGTCAGCGGCATCATCCGCCCCGAGGACGTCACCAGCGACAACACGATCAATCACACGCAAATCGCCGAAGCCCGCATCTCCTACGGCGGCCGGGGCTCCATCAGCGCCGTCCAACGTCCGAACTGGGGCCAGCGCCTGGGCGACGCGATTACGCCCTGGTGATCGCTGAAGGGCATTACCTCAAAGGTAATCGCCACGGCCCACATAATCGCGATCATCACGCCTGAGTTTCAGGAGCAAGCATGCTGGCGTTTCGGGGCTTTCTTGTCGTGTTTTTTGTCGCCCTGCTTGGGTATACGGCCGCTGTCATAGCCACACACGGCTGGGGCTTGCTTGACGTCTTCTTCGGCGACATTGGCCGCATTGGCTGGCCAGGACAATTCAATCTCGACTTCCTCGGCTTCTTGACGCTCTCAGCGCTCTGGACCGCATGGCGACACCATTTCTCGCCAGCGGGTATCGCTCTGGCGCCTCTCGCCTTTTTCGGCGGGATGGGCTTTTTACTCTGTACTTGCTGATCGCAAGCATTCGCGTGCGTGGCGACGTCAACGCTTTGTTGCTTGGGCCGAGGCGGGCAGCCGCATTGAAAGCCTAAAACAAACTGCCCTGATCACCGCCCGGCTTTCCCTTGCCACGCGGTTTGCCTGCATCCGCCGGCGGATCGATAACCGCGCGCTTTTGCTCGTCTGCAAACGTGAGCTGCACCACATCGCCGGCGTTCAAATCCTTGGCGGCGCGCACCAATGCGCCATCCTCGCGCTGCACCATGACGAACCCGCGCGCCAGCACGCTCTTGTGCGACAAGCTGTCCAGCATCCGCGCAGCGCCATCCAAATGCTTGCAGTGCGTCACCAACGTCCGCGCCATCGCCGGCTGCAATCGCGCTGACGCCTGCAACAAACGCTCGCGCCGGCGCGCGATATCCTGCGCCAAAGCTTGCGGACGCAAACGCGCCGCAACCCGATCCAGCTTGATTGCGCCGCGCGCGCGTTCGTCACCAGCGCTGAATTCAGTCGCTCCGCCGCGCGATCGTAACGCTGCTGCGGGATTTGGAAGAGCGTCTCCAGGCGCGGCAGTTTCGCCGCCGCCGCCGCGCGTAGCTCCGTGCGCCGCTTCTCCAGCCCGCGCACAAGCCCGCCCTTCAAGCGGCCCTCCAACATCTCCACGCGCTCGATCAACTCGCTGCGCACCGGAACCGCTTTTTCCGCCGCACCCGTCGGTGTCGGCGCGCGCAAGTCCGAGGCGAAATCGATCAACGTCGTATCCGTCTCGTGGCCGACAGCGCTAATGAGCGGGATCGCACTCTCAGCGGCCGCGCGCACAACGATCTCTTCGTTGAACGCCCATAAATCCTCGATCGAGCCGCCGCCACGCGCCACGATCAACACATCCGGCCGCATGTCACCGTGCAGCGCATTGAAGCCCTTAATTGCGCGCGCAACTTGCCCCGCCGCCTCCTGCCCCTGCACCAGCACCGGCCACAGGATCACGCGGCAGGGAAAGCGTTCACGCAAGCGATGCAATATATCGCGGATCACCGCGCCCGTCGGCGACGTCACCACGCCAATCACACGCGGCAGATACGGGATGCGCTTCTTGCGGTCAGCAGCGAACAAACCCTCGGCCGCCAACTTCGCCTTCAGCTTCTCCAATTGCGCCAACAACGCGCCCACGCCCGCCGGCGCCATGCGGTCGGCGATGAGCTGATATTGCGAGCGCCCCGGATAGGTCGAGAGTCGGCCTTCGACGACGACCTCCAAGCCTTCTTCCGGCTTGAACGTCAGCGCCTGCACGTTGGCCTTCCACATCACCGTGGAGATGGTTGCGTTCTCATCCTTCAGGTCGACGTACAAATGCCCCGACTTGGCGATCAACACCCGACCCAATTCGCCGCGCACGCGTACGCGGTCGAAGGTCGTCTCCATCGTCCGCTTTACCGCCTGCGCGAGTTCGCTGACCGAAACCTCGGGCAAATTGCTGCCCTGAACGGCGTTTGGGGCAGGGGCGGCGGCGTCTGACATCAGTTTCATATAAGGCGACTCGCGCCCGCTTGCGGAGTTTGCTTAAATTCCACCCTGGCTGGGGGCCGGGGGATCATGGGCATGGCGTTCGACGCGAACGATCTGTCGCCACACGAACATTTCGTTGTGGAGCGCACCATTGCGGGCGAAACCGCCGATTTTACGCCCATGGCCGGCCCTGGCGGGGTCAAACCCATCATCCGCGCCGGCTTCCTGCGCAAACTCATGCTGGGTGTGGACCCGACCTGGACGATCCGCACCCCTGGCGTGCGCTTAAAGGGCGCCCGCGTCGAAGGCGTGCTCGACCTTACTGATTGTTCAGGCGTCGGCGCGGTCGGCTTGCCCGCACTCGCGCTTGTGGAGTGCGAAATCCCAGAGATCATCGATCTCAGCCATTCGCGCCTCGCCCGCTTCTCGCTCAACGCAAGCCGACTCTCGCGCCTTGTTGCGGTGGAAACCGAAATCGACGGCGAGCTTGATCTCTGCGGCGTCGCCCCACTCGGCGCGCCAGGCCAAGAAACACTCACCGCCAAACTGCGCGGCATCCGCATTGACGGCGACCTGCTCGCACGCGACGCCAAATTCGCGCGCGCCACCGAAAGCAGCGACGACGCCATCATGCTGCAAGGCGCCGACATTGCCGGCAATGTGCTGCTCGACGGATCGTTTGAATCGTTCGGCTGCATCTGGCTGCAACAAGCGCGCATTCAAGGCGGCCTCGCCTGCGAAGGCGCGCAATTGCTCAACCGTTCGGAAGCCGCTGACACCTCAGCGCTTGCAGCCGACGGCGCTGAGATCGGCATTGTCCTATTGCGCAACGGCTTCAAGGCCGAAGGCGAGGTCCGCTTTGTCGGCGCCCGCATCGTGCAAGGCTTTGACTTCGCGGACGCATCGCTGCGCAACGAATTCGGCGTCGCGCTCAATCTCGCAAACGCCGTCACCGGCGGCGAAATCTCGCTCGCCAGCGCCAAAATCTCCGGCCAGGTGCTGCTCTCCAACACAGACGCGGGCCGCAATCTCGATCTGCGCGCCGCCGACATCAATCATCGCCTCACCCCGCGGGGCGACACGTTTGGTCGCGCCATCGATGCTGCAAGCATGAAAGTAGGCGGCGCAGCACTCCTGCAGGGCGCAAACATCAAAGGCGAAATCTTCCTCGCTGACGCCCGCATCGACGGTTACCTCGCCTTCGGCGGCGGCCGCTTCATCAATGGCTCCGGTTGGGCCATTCGCGCGCCCAACGTCCGCGTCGGCGGCAATCTCACGCTGAAGATCGATGAAAACGGCTTTGCCCCGCATGGACAAAAGACTGTCGTTGAGGGCGGGCTGAAACTTGATCGCGCGCGCATCGACGGCGCGCTCTCCTGGCTCAATCTCGAACTGCGTGGTCCTGGGCCCGACAATATGAAAGGCGCGTATTTCTCCTTCGCCGACGCGCAGATTTCCGGCCCCATCCAAGCGCGCACGCTGGTCACACAGCAAGATGCGCGCATCGACGCCTCAGGCGCGGTGTGTTCGGCGCTCGACGATGAGGTAAAGACTGGCTGGGGCGCGGAAACCGCGGCGCTCACACTCGACGGCTTCGGCTACCAGCGCATCGATAGCGCGAGCGAAAGCTGGCGCGCACGCCTTGCCTGGTTGAAGCGCTCCAGGCGCGACGGCGATCGGTTCTCGCCGCAACCCTTTACGCACGCCGCCAACGTCTATGCCCGTGCTGGTCGCCGCGAAGACGCGCGCCGCATTCTGCTTGCGCAACACGATCTGCGCACTGTCTCCGCCTCGGCTGGCCCGATCACCTGGGCGCTCTCGTCATTGTTCGGATTGATCGCCGGCTACGGTTTGTCGCCAATTCGTGTTGTGCGCGCGCTTGTACTCTTCCTCGCGCTCGGCGTCGGCGGCGTGCTGGCGATGAACGCGCAGGGCGCGCTGGTGACGCCGCAAGGCCGCGCCTGCAACGGCGCGATCGAGCCCACGCTCTACGCCATAGATGTAGCGCTGCCCGTGATCGACCTCGGCCAAGAGGGCCGCTGCTTGCCCGGCCGCACCGCGCGCGCCGAATTGCCGCAAGGCATGGCCGTCTCGCAAACCAACGATTGGCGTGTGTTCGAAGGGGTCGCCCTCTGGCGCTGGGCGCACGCGCTTTACGCCATGCTGGGCGCGATCTTGACCGCGCTGGCCGTGGTGACGTTCTCCGGCATCATGAAGCCCAAGGACGATTAATCTCGGCAAGCAGTGCTATTCGCAGACAAGCTCTTGCACCCCAAGCGCGCAGCCGCTCTTTAGCGGCAAAACCTTTGGGGGACATCCATGCTTCGTCGCACGCTTCTCGCGTCCGCTCTCGCTATTCCGGCACTTTCGGCCTGCGCTACCGCTACGGGCGGCGCCCGCGATCCACTGGCGCCCTTGCCGCTGGACGCAAGCTCGCACGCGCGCCCCGAAATCGCGCGCGTCACTCATGTCTCGCTCGACCTGACAGCGGACTTCGAACGCAAAGTCATGCGCGGCAAAGCCTCGCTCTCGATCGTCGCGCGCGACGACGCAACTGAGATCGTGCTCGACAGCTTGAACCTGGTGATCCATCGCGTTCGCGCCGGCGGCGCTGAGACCACCTTCACGCTCGGCGAAAGCCGCCCCTCGCTTGGCGCGCCGCTCACTATCGCGCTCAATGGCGCGCGCACGATCGAGATCGAATATGAAAGCGGCCCCGACGCCGCGTCGCTGCAATGGCTGACGCCCGCGCAAACCGCGAGCAACAAGCAATTCCTGTTCAGCCAAGGCCAATCGATCCTCAACCGCACTTGGATCCCGACTCAAGACAGCCCTGGCATTCGCCAAACCTACGACGCGCGCATCGTGGCGCCCGAGGGGCTAAAGGTGGTGATGAGCGCCGAAATGCTGACGCCGGACGGCGAGCCCGCGGGCGCCGGCCAACGCGCCTTCCGCTTCCGCATGCCGCAACCGATCCCGCCTTATCTCATCGCCATCGGCATCGGCGATCTCGTCCACCGCGCCACCGGTCCGCGCACCGGCGTCTATGCCGAGCCCAGCGTGGTTGAGCGCGGCGCCTACGAATGCGCCGACATGGAACGCATGATGGACGTCGCCGAAGCGCTCTACGGCCCATATCGCTGGGGCCGCTACGACGTGCTCATCCTGCCGCCGTCATTCCCCTATGGCGGCATGGAGAATCCGCGCCTCACCTTCCTCACGCCGACGTTCCTTGCTGGCGACCGCAGCCTCGTCTCGCTCGTCGCGCACGAACTCGCGCACTCGTGGTCGGGCAATCTCGTTACCAACGCGGTGTGGGCCGATGGCTGGCTCAATGAAGGCTTCACCTCCTACATCGAA
Source organism: Hyphomonadaceae bacterium JAD_PAG50586_4 (assembly GCA_023242925.1). Lineage (GTDB taxonomy): Bacteria > Pseudomonadota > Alphaproteobacteria > Caulobacterales > Aquidulcibacteraceae > Vitreimonas. Next base: position 2,873,685 of record CP096134.1, read on the forward strand.
GGCCGCATCGGCGAGGCCCTGTTCGGCGAAGAGAATGCGCGCATGGCCGAAGCGCTCGCCTGGGCCGATATCCAGACCGCGCTCACCACGGTGTCGCCCGCGGGACAACGCCTGCACTGGACCGGCGAAGTCGACGCCAACGACAATTCGAGCGCCATCACTTACGACAAAGGCGCGCTCTTCCTTCGCACGGTGGAACGCATCGTCGGCCGCACGCGGCTCGACACCTATCTGCGCTCGTATTTCGATCGCTACGCCTTCCAGCCGATGACGACACAGCAATTCCTGGCCGATTTCCGCCAGCATGTTGTCCGCAACGACGTCACACTCGAAGCGCAATTGATGCTCGATCAATGGGCCTACGAACCGGGCATTCCATCGAACGCGCAAGCCCCGGTCGCCGCTGGCTTCAACGAAATCCCCGGCTACATCGAAGCCTTCGTTGCTGGGGGCCCGCCTGCCGCTGCGCCGTGGGAGCATTGGAACACGATGCAACGCCAACGGTATCTGCAAACGCTGCCGCGCGAATTGCCGTTCGAACGCCTGCAGGCGCTCGAAGCCGCCTTCGGCCTGGACACCATCGGCAATATGGAAGTGCGATTCGATTGGCTCTCGCTCGCGATCAACAATTCATTCGAGCCGTCGTCCGCCGCGATCGAGCGTTTCCTCAGCGAACAAGGACGCGGCAAATTCGTTCGCCCACTCTATCGCGGTCTGATGGAACGCGGCGCCTGGGGCCAAGCACTCGCGCGCGGCACTTATGCCCACGCCCGCGCCGGCTATCACCCGATCGTCGCCGCAGCTGTGGATCGCATTCTGGCGAGCTAATCACGCTTTGGACCGTCGGCGTTTGCCGGCTGCAAGCCGGCGGTCCATATTCGGCGCATGACACCGATTAAAGTCCTCGGCTTCGCCGGCAGCCTGCGCCACGGCTCGTACAATCGCGCGCTGATCCGCGCCGCTCAAAAACTAGCGCCCGAGGGCATGACCTTCGATGTCATCGATCTCGACGACATCCCGCTCTACAATGGCGACGTCGAAGCCCAAGGCGATCCGCTTGGCGTCACCGCATTCAAGCACGCCATCGCCGCCGCCGACGGCGTGCTGATCGCCACGCCCGAATACAATCACGGCGTCCCTGGCGTGATGAAGAACGCGATCGACTGGGCGTCGCGTCCACCGCGCGGCGCACCGCTCGGCGGCAAACCCGTCGGCCTGATCGGCGCATCGCCCGGCATGACCGGCTCCGCACGCGGGCAAAGCCAATTGCGCCAAGCCTTCGAGTTCACGAATTCCTATTGCATGCCGCAACCCGAAATTCTGGTGTATCGCGCGCACGAGAAATTCAACGCCGCCGGCGATCTCACGGACAATACCACCGCGAAATATCTCGCCGCCTACCTCGTGGCGTTTCAGGCCTGGGTGTTGCACTTCAAATGATCGAAGCGAAGGACGCGGCGTTGATCACGCAAAGCCTCGAGATCGCCTCCGAGCGTGGCGGCGATCTCACCGATGCGGTCTATGCGCGCCTCTTCCAGGACCGCCCCGAGTTCGAAGCGCTCTTCGTCATGGACACGGACGGCGCGGTGCGCGGCGAGATGCTCTCACGCGTATTCGACGCCATTCTCGACTTCATCGGCGAGCGCGCCTACGCACACAATCTGATCCACGCCGAAGCCAGCAATCATGACGGCTACAACGTGCCGCGAAAAGACTTTGCCTTGTTCTTTCGGACGGTCGCACAAACAGTCCGCGACGCCAGCGGCGGGACATGGAGCACGCAAACCGACGATGCCTGGTCACGCCTGCTCGAAGAGATTGATCTCTTTATCATCGCAAACGCCTAGAGCGCGTCGCCAAATCCTTTGCCGCCCTGTAACGGCTTCAATCGGATCAATCGGCTCTCAACCACGGCGGCGGTGCGATGCTTGACCGCTTCGCGATAATCCCGATCGCGGATCATCGCAGCGAACGCGGCAGGGTTCGGATATTCGGCGATGAACGCCAAATCCCAACGCTCGTCTTCCGGCCCGATGAGCACACAATCGAAACGCCCAATCCAGTGTTGGCGTCCGCCGAGGCGCTCGAACACCGGCCCGCTCTCGCGGGCATACGCCTTATAAGCCTCCGCGCCCGTCGCCTTGCGGCCGTCCTCGTAAACGGCATGTTCGCGCAAACGCACCAGATTGAGCATGTGGATCGGCCCCTCATCCGGCAACGCCTGAAAGGCCGCGAACTGCTCTTTGGTTGGGTTGATCAGGTCGCTCACGCACGCCCCTCCTGCCGTTTGGCTTGACCATACGCGCACTCCGCCGCAATCCAAGCCTATGAAGATTCTGATTGTTGGTTCCGGCGGGCGCGAGCATGCGCTGGGCTGGAAGCTCGCCCAAAGCCCGCTCGTCAGCGAAATTATGTCCGCGCCGGGCAATCCCGGCTTGGCGGAGCTCGGTCGCACCTTTCCACTCAAAGTGGAGCAGGCGGCTGAGTTAGCCGCACTCGCTGCACGCGAACGAATTGATCTCGTTATCATCGGCCCCGAATCCGCCGCCGCCGCCGGCCTCGCCGATCATTTGAAAACACTCGGCGTGCCGTGCTTTGGTCCGAGCAAAGCAGCGGCCGAACTCGAAGCCTCTAAAGCCTTCATGAAAGAATTCTGCGTGCGCCACGGCGTGCCCACGGCGGAATACAAAGTCTTCGACGACGCCATCCACGCCAAGGCCTATCTCGGCGGTCGCGAACCGCCGTTCGTGATCAAGGCCGACGGCCTGGCCGCGGGCAAAGGCGTCGTCATCGCCGAAACGCGCGGCGCCGCCGATGAAGCGATCAATGAAATCCTGTTCCTGCGCAAATTCGGAACGGCCGGTCAGCGCATCGTCATCGAAGATTTTCTGCCCGGCGAGGAGGCCAGCTTCTTTGCGCTCTGCGACGGCGAGACCGCGATCCCGCTCATCGCCGCGCAAGATCACAAGCGCGCATACGATGGCGACAAAGGCCCCAATACTGGCGGCATGGGCGCTTACTCGCCTGCGCCCATATTCACCGATACCGTGCGCGATCAGACGATGGAGCGGATCATTCTGCCCACTTTGCGCGGCATGAAGGCGGAGGGCAGGCCCTTCGTTGGCGTACTTTTCGCTGGACTGATGATCAGCGCCGACGGCCCCAAGCTCATTGAATTCAACGTGCGCTTTGGCGATCCCGAATGCCAAACCCTGATGCGCCGGATGAAGAGCGATCTGGCGCCAGTACTCCTCGCCGCGGCCAAAGGCGAACTCGCGCAAGCGCCCGCGATGGAGTGGGATGATCGGCCGGCCGTCACCGTGGTCTATGCGGCGCAAGGCTATCCAGACGAGCCGCTCACCGGCTCGGTGATCCGTGGCCTCGAGCGCGCCAACTCAGTTGAGGACGTCGTCGTCTTCCACGCCGGCACGCGCCAGGACGAAGATGGCACGCTCCGTGCTGCGGGTGGACGCGTGCTCAACGTCACCGCCATCGGCGCCGATCTGCAAGCAGCGGTGAACAACGCCTACGCCGGCGTGCAGCGCATCGACTGGCCAGGCGGCTTTTGTCGCCGCGACATCGCCTGGCGCGCGCTGGCGACCTAGCGGCGACGCGCTTGGCGCCGGCTCTCACCCGTGCGAATAGCCCTATGATACGCCGGAAATTCATCGCCAGCCTTAGCGTCGCCGCCTTTGGGCAGCTTGTTCGCGTGCGCATGGAATTAGCTCAGGCATACACGCAATCGAAAGCCCGCAGTTTTTCGCAGAAAGCTTGGCGCGGCGCGTCGCAAGCGAGGGAATGCCTCCAATCCGTGAGACATACGCTCAATTCGGCGCCTTCAATGGAGACATTTCCGCCATTGAAGGCGCGCTGATCCTGTTTGAGCGAGGGATACAAGGAAGCGAGGTCGTGGAACGAGATAGAAGACGTCGCACTGAGAGACCAGCTGGGGGCAATCTACTATCTGCATGTTTTTGAGGACGTCACTTACCTGTTCACGCGACAAGATTTCGTGCGCACCGGGCCCCGCACGCGGAGTCTGACCGCCCTGACCTTTGGCAGCCAGTGGAACCAAGTTGCCGTGGCCACCACCCCTGGCTTCGCGAAACAGAACTGAGGCGCGCGCTAACGCAGCGCTGGCAAAATAGTCAGTCGGAATATTTCTCGTGCTTTGGCTTCAGCTCTTCGTGCTCGCCGTATTCGAGATAAGACGCCGTGCATTGCGTGAACTTGCCGTCCTTCACCGTGTAGGCAAACATCGCCACATCGATGAATTCCGGCGCCGTGTTCGGCGGATCAGCCGGATCGAAGCCGCGCCAATTCACGCGCACCATCACCGTGCCGTTGTCCTCATGCGCATCGGTGATCTCGAACGACCATTGCCGATAGATCGAGAACAAGGTCGCGCACCAGCGCCGCAGCTGCACCGGCCCCGCGCCGAACACCAGGGGCAAAAACTCGTACCTGAACGTATCGCTCACCTGGTGGTCGAAATCCTCAACCCGGTTTGAAACCACGCTTTCAAAGTGCGCCTGCGCCAGTTTTATCCCTGGTGTCATGCGTGCGCCTCCCCATCACCCGTCAGCGGCAGGCGACTTTCTTGCACCAAAGCCTTCCCCGATCCGGGGGAATGTTCAAGCTTGACCTTGCGGCGGACCGTTGCGCCGGCGCCCATCGCTGCTAACAAAGGCCAACGGGAGATAGCAATGGCCGAAGAACTAAGACCGGAAGACGCATTTTCGGGCGTCAAACCGGTTGAGGAACGTCACCAGCTCGACCAGGCCAAGCTCAGCGCGTGGCTGGAGGCCAATGTCGAAGGTTTCGCAGGCCCGCTGACCTTGAACCAATTCAAGGGCGGCCAATCGAACCCGACCTATCAATTGGTCACGCCGGCCAAGAAATACGTCCTGCGCAAAAAACCTGGCGGCAAGCTTCTGCCGTCAGCGCATGCGGTTGACCGCGAGTATCGCGTCATCTCCGCGCTCTACCCGACGGGCTTCCCGGTCGCGCGCCCGTACGCTTTATGCACGGACGACAGCATTGTCGGCGCCATCTTCTACGTGATGGAAATGGTCGAGGGCCGCATCCTCTGGAACGGCCGTCTGCCGGATTGCACGAACGAAGAGCGCCGCGCCATCTACGAGCACAAAATCGCGACGCTCGCGCAGCTGCACAACACCGATGTCGAGAAAGTCGGTCTCAGCGATTTCGGCAAGCCCGGAAATTATTTCGCGCGCCAGATCGATCGTTGGTCGAAGCAATACAAACTGAGCGAGACCCAGACGATTGCGAAAATGGATCGTCTTATCGAGTGGCTGCCGCAAACTATACCGCCCGGCGAGCGCATCAGCGTCGTCCACGGCGATTATCGTCTCGATAACATGGTGCTGCACGCCACCGAGCCGCGCGTCATCGCCGTGCTCGATTGGGAGCTCTCCACGCTCGGCGATCCGCTGGGTGACTTCACCTATTACCTGATGAATTGGGTGATGCCGAGCGACGGCCGCGCGGGCCTCGGCGGCATCGATGTGGCGCCGTTGGGCATCCCAACCGTCGAGGAAGTCGTGAAGCTCTATTGCGACCAGACCGGGCGCACGAGCATTGATCAACTTGATTGGTATTTCGCCTACAACGCCTTCCGCCTTGCTTGCATTCTGCAAGGCATCGCCGGGCGCGTGCGTGACGGCACGGCTGCGAGCGCGCACGCGACGGAAATGGTCAAGCGCATCGGCCCGCTTTCGGACGCGGCCTATATGTACGCTGAGCGCGCGGGCCTGAAATGAACGAGCGGCAGCGCGATCTCTTCCTCTGGGTTTGGTCGCAACGGCGCAAACCCGGGCAGACCGCAATCGGCATACGCGGCGCGCTGATCGGCGCCGCAGGCGGCCTCCTCTTCACGCTGCTCATGTCGCCGGGCGCGCCATCAAGCGTGCCATCGTACGATACGGGTGGCCAAATTCTTGGGGCCTTGTCCGAGCATTTGCGGATATTGGTGCTTGCAGTGCCCGCCTTCGCCGGTATTGCATGGATTCTCGCCAATCGGATCTATGCGTCGCAAGAAGCGATGTATCAAGCTATCCTGCAATCGGCGCCCAGGCGCCGGCGCAGAAGCCGCAGATGCAAATGAGCGACCGCGGCCCAGCCATCGCGGTGGGCATAGCCTTTGCCGTGATCGCCATCTTCATCGCCGTGCTTTTCGTGATGTATTGGTGAGTGCGACCAATGACACGCGTAAAGTGTTGACAGTCTAAGGCCGCGATCCGATCAAACTTCATCGATTTTGGGGGATTGCATGCTGCAACGCGGAAAATTCTTGGCCGGCGCGCTCGCCGCGATGGCGCTGGTCACCGGCTCAAGCTTTGCCCAAACCGCGCCGCAGGCCGTCACCGTAATCCACGCGGGCCGCCTGCTCGCTGATCCAAGCACCGGCCGCGTCGCCACCGAGCAATCCATCCTCGTCAACGCCGAAGGCCGCATCATCAGCGTTGATGCTGGTTACGTGACGCCCGCCGGCGCGACCGTGATCGACCAACGCAATCGCTTCGTGTTGCCCGGATTAATCGACAGCCACGTCCACCTCACCAGCGAACTCAGCGCCAACCAACTCATCGAAGAGGTCACGCTCACACCGGCAGACGGCGCGCTGCGCGGTGCTGAAAATGCTCGCAAGAATCTGCTCGCTGGCTTCACCACCGTCGCCGATCTCGGCGCCAGCAACGATTCCATCTTCGCGCTGCGCCGGGCCATCCGCGAGAACCGCGTGCCGGGCCCGCGCATCATCGCCTCCGGCGCGTCGATCACGCCGCATGGCGGCCACGGCGATTCCAACGGCTTTGCCCCCGACATCAACGCCGTCCTCGCAAACCCCAACGCCTGTTCCGGCGCTGACGAATGTCGCCGCGCCACGCGCCGCCAAATTCAAGCGGGCGCCGATGTCATCAAGATCACCGCCACAGGCGGCGTCCTCTCCAACACCGCCGCTGGCGTCGGCCAGCAATTCAGCGATGCAGAATTCGCCGCCATCGTCGAAGCGGCGCACTCGATGGGCCGTCGCGTCACCGCGCACGCGCATGGCGTAGAGGGCATCAATTCGGCGCTTCGCGCTGGTGTCGATTCCATCGAACACGGCAGCTACATCAACGCAGAGTCTGCGCGGTTGTTGCGCAATCGCTATCAGGTGCCGACGCTCCTCGCCGGATGGTGGGTGGGCCAATTGGCCGAACGCGGCGGCACGCTCACGCCCGCGCAAACCGATAAGGCCCGCCAAGTCAGCCGCGACATGGCCAATATGGGCCGCTTCGCGCGCCAGAACAATATTCGCATCGCCTTCGGCACCGATACCGGCGTCTCGCCGCACGGCATGAACGCGCGCGAATTCCAGCTCATGGTCGAAGCCGGCTTCTCGCCTCTGCAAACAATCCAAGCGGCGACAATCAACGCCGCCGACCACCTTCAGCTCAACAACGAAACCGGCCGCATCGTCCCCGGCCTCGCCGCCGACATCATCGCCGTCGATGGCGACCCACTTGCCGATGTCAGCACGCTGATGAACGTCCGCTTCGTCATGGCGCGCGGCACGACGCACAAGGACGAGTAAACACGGGGTGGAGCGTTGGCGCGAATAGCGCTAACGCTTCCTCATGCTCCGTGTTTTCGCTCGCGGCGGCGCGGAGGTCGCTTGCGAGGCTCCGACCGCCCTCTGGTACGACCTTGAATCGCCGACCGAGGCCGAAGAGGCCGACGTTGAAGAAACCCTCGGCATCGACGTGCCGACGCCGGCCGAGCGATCCGCGTTCGAAGAATCCGCCCGCTATTACGAAGAGGGCGACGCGCTCCACCTGACCGCAACCCTGCTCGGCCGCCGCGACGACGGCCCGTTCGTTTCCGGCGCCGTCACCTTCATCCTCGCCAAGGGCAAGCTCGTCACCGTGCGCCAAGTGCGCCCGCGCGCGTTCGAGATTGGCCAAGGCCGCGCCTCCGCACGCCTCGGCTCCGCGCAGAACGGCGCCGACGTCTTGCTCGCCCTTATCGAAGGCGCTGCCGAACGCCTAGCCGACCTGCTCGCCGAAGGGACCCGCGACGCCAACAAATTATCGCAGCGAGCCTTCGACGCCACCGAAGATATCGACCTGCGCACCGCTTTGCGCGATCTCGGTAAAATCAGCGCGCTCGCCTCGCTCGCCCACGATTCACTCACCAGTCTGCAACGCCTGCTCGTCTATGCGCGCGCCAGCAAGGGAAAGTATGATCTGAAGGATCAACGCCTCTCGGCGCTCGCGCGCGACGTTGGCGAACTCGAACGCATCGCCGAAGCGATGCAACCGCGTCTCTCTTATCTGCAAGACGCGATGCTCGGCCTTATCAACGCCGCCCAAACCAACGTGCTGAAAGCGCTCTCCTTGGCCACCATCGCCTTCGTACCGCCCACGTTGATCGCATCGATCTTCGGTATGAATTTCGACGCCATGACCTGGTTTCGCCACGACTGGGGACCGTGGGTCGGTTTCGCGCTGATGATCGCAGCTCCCGCCACACTCTTCGGCATCGCCAAATGGCGGCGCTGGTTCTGATCAGCTCGCGACTGGTTTCACGGCCGACGCCGAACGCTTCGCCCGCGTGCGCGCTTCATCTAGATCCGCCCCGCGCGCCAGCGCCACGCCCATGCGCCGCTTCGCAAAGCTCTCGGGCTTGCCGAACAAGCGCACTTCACTCTCCGGCACGTTCAACGCCTCGGCCACGCCCTCGAACGCGATGCCTTTGGCTTCCATGCCGCCATAAATCACCGCGCTGGCGCCCGGCGCGCGAAGTGATGTATCGACGGGGAGACCCAGGATCGCGCGCGCATGCAGCGCGAACTCGCTTTGCACTTGGCTCACCAGCGTCACCAGCCCGGTATCGTGCGGGCGCGGGCTCACTTCGGAGAACCATACTTCGTCGCCCTTCACGAACAGCTCGACGCCAAAGATGCCGTGCCCACCCAGCGCCTGCGTCACCTTGCCGGCGATCTCGCGCGCACGCTCCAGCGCCATAGCGCTCATCGCCTGCGGCTGCCAGCTCTCGACATAATCGCCATCGACTTGCACGTGGCCAATCGGTTCGCAGAAATGCGTGCCGGACGCTGCGCGCACCGTGAGCAACGTGATCTCGAAATCGAAATGTACTTGGCCCTCAACGATCACGCGCGGCTGCTTCACCCGCCCCGCGCTCATCGCATAATCCCACGCCGGCGCCACATCGGCCTGCGCCTTCAAACGGCTCTGCCCTTTGCCCGACGACGACATCACCGGCTTCACAAAACACGGAAAGCCAATCTTATCTATGCCCGCCTGCATCTCTTCCAACGACGACGCAAACGCATAAGGCGAGGTTGGCAATCCAAGCTCTTCGGCCGCCAGCACACGAATGCGCTCGCGATTCATGGTAACGTGCGCCGCGTTCGCCGTTGGGATCACGCGCGCCAGGCCATCGGCCTCGATGCGCACCAATTCGTCCGTCGCGATCGCTTCGATCTCCGGCACGATCAGATGCGGCCGCTCTTGCTCGACCAGCGCGCGCAGCGCCTTGCTGTCGGTCATGTCGATCACATGCGCCCGATGCGCCACCTGCTGGCCCGGCGCATCGGCGTAGCGATCGACCACGATCACCTCCACGCCAAAGCGCTGCAGCTCAATGACGACTTCTTTGCCAAGCTCTCCGCCGCCGAGAAACATGACGCGAAGCGCGGAAGGAGAAAGCGGCGTGCCGATGCGGGTCATTAAACTCTCACGGAAGCTTGCGTGGTTCGTGGCCGTCTAGTCCTCTAGCGTAGATCGCACAATGGAGGCGACATGCTTAGAGTGTTTCTACTCGCATTCGCGCTGGCGGCTTGCAGCCAGCCAAGCGAAGACGGGACGGAGCCGCCGGTCACGTCCCCTTTGGAATACCCCACTGCGCCACTCCCCGCGGATGTTCTCGCGAACATTGGGCTGGGTCCAGACATCAACGACTACGAAGCGGTTCAAACCCTTTTGGAATCCGCGGAACCGGAGATGGTTCGACTTCGGAGATCAATGACTCCCATTATCGTGAAGATCGATAATATCCCCATCGAAGACCCAGGTTTGGTCTGGACACTTATGAGCTTCCACGGTGCGATGCCAGAGGGCTTTGAAGGTTCGGCTTTTGAGGGGCGGTGGATCGCGCGTCGCGTGCGAAAGATTTGGGACGGCCAGACCATCATTGATTGGGCAGACTCAGATCACTGCGAGGGGATGTTGCGCGAATTGGCGCAAATCACGAATCTGCCCCCGCCAATCATCTCACCTCGCGTCCAAGATGAGGCGGCGCAATCTGGTGCAAAACTCACCTTAGATTTGGATCGTAGCTTCACACTGTGGACGACTTGGGCGCCTGCATACGATCTGCGTTTCAGCGGACCAAGCGAAAGCGAAATCGGCCAGTGGGCAGTCCGCCTATCGCAAAGTTTGCACCCGTGTTGGTCGAGCACCGAGCCACGCTGGCGCTAAGCCCCCAGCATCCCCCGAACCGTCCGTCCCGCCTCCTCGATCGGATGCGCAGACGCCGCCTCGCGCATCCGCACCAAGTTCACCCCACCGGCGCGGTGCTCCGCCATCCATTCGCGCGCGAACTTGCCGCTTTGCACGTCGGCAAGCACGGCGCGCATCGCGTCCTTCACATGCGCATCGATCACGCGCGGGCCGGTGACGTATTCGCCGTATTCGGCTGTATTCGAGATCGCCAGATGCATGCCGGCGATGCCGCGCTCATGGATCAAATCCGAGAGCAATTTCACTTCGTGCAGGCAATCGAAATAAGCGAGCTCCGGCGGCGTGCCGGCTTCCACCTGCACCTCCCACGCCGTGCGGATCAAATGCGTGAGCCCGCCGCAGAGCACCACTTGCTCGCAATAGAGATCGCCCTCGGTCTCGATCTTGAACGAGCTTTCTATCATGCCCGCGCGCCCGCAGCCGATCGCCGCGCCATAAGAATACGCTAGCGCAGCAGCGGCCCCGCTCGCATCCTGCGCCACCGCGACGATGCACGGCAGCCCGCCGCCGCGCGTGAACGCTTCGCGCAGCGCCTTGCCTGGCCCCTTCGGCGCCGCCATCGCCACATCGACACCCGTCGGCGCGCTGATGAAGCCGAAATGCACGGCAAAGCCATGCACGAACATCAAAGTCTGCCCGTCGCGCAGATGCGGCGCGATCTCAGCCGCATACAAATCCGGCATCACCTCATCCGGCGCGCACATCACCAGCACGTTCGCGCGCTGCGCCGCCTCCGCCACACGTACGATCTCAAAACCATCGCCGCGCGCTTGCGCCTCACGTCGCGCGCCCGCTTGCAACGCCACGATCACGTTTACGCCAGCGTCCCGTAGATTCAGCGCATGCGCATGCCCCTGCGCGCCGTAACCGATCACAGCCACGCGCTTTGCGCGGATCAGGGTCAGATCTGCATCTTTCTCGTACCGAACGTGCATCGTCATCCTCGTGACGCGGGTAACGGCCCGCATTCGCGGCCCAGTGTTTAACCGCCCGCCTGGCCTTCCGCCAGCTTTGGAGCCTGACGAGAAACATTATGCGCTACGACTTTATCTTCATCACCGCCGCCCTGGCCTGTCTGCTGACCGGGATGAGCATGGGCATTTGGATGGGCATCGCGCATGATTTCACGCTCTCCCCGGTACACGCGCATCTGAACCTGCTCGGCTGGGTGACGCTTGCGCTCTACGGCCTCATCCACCGCGCCTATCCCGCGCTCGGCCAGTCGCGCGCAGCTCTGCCTCAATGCGTGCTCGCGATCGCCACGTCGCTCACCATGCCAGCGGGCATCGCACTTTCGATCTTGGCGCAACAACCAATCGTGGCGATTGTCGCCTCGATTTTCCTGCTGATCGCCACAGCGACCTTCGCGACCATGTTCGTGCGCCGCGCCCGCGCTACGGCCTAAGCTTGCACTCGCCCATACACGCCTTACGTTTCTCCCAAGGAGACGAACATGGCGAGTGCGGGCGAGATTGTGCGCTTCTGGCGCGACGCGGGGCCAAAGGCGTGGTTCGCGAAGGACGAAACCTTCGACGGCCGTTGTCGCGGCTACGAAGCCGAGCACCACGCCGCCGCGCGTCGCGAGCTGGGCAATTGGGAGCGCGACGCCGAAGGCGCGTTGGCGCTCGTCCTGCTGCTCGATCAATTCCCGCGCAATATGTATCGCAACAGCGCCCACGCCTTCGCCACGGATGGTTTGGCGCAAGGCGTCGCCGCCCGCGCCATCGCCAATGGCTTCGACGCCGCCACCGATTCAGCGCTACGCGTGTTTTTCTATCTACCGTTCGAGCACGCCGAGGATTTGGCGCTCCAAGATCGCAGCGTGACGCTGATCACCACATTGGGCGATCCCGAATTCACCCGCTACGCCATCCTGCACCGCGAGATCATCGCCCGCTTCGGGCGCTTCCCGCATCGCAATCCAGTGCTCGGACGTGTGAGTACCGAAGAAGAAATGCGCTTCCTCGCTGAGGGTGGGTTCGCGGGTTAGCGAATTGGCGCGTCAAACGCGTAGCGCCAATTGCCCTCGTAATCGCGCGTCCACACCGAAACGTAGCGGCCAGTTGTGCGCGTACCGTCAGCGGCGGTATGCACCGAATTGCCCCATGTCCAACCCATGTCGCCGCGCGCCGAAACACGGGCCGTTTCCGGCGCCCATTCCAAGCGCGCGGTCGCGGGCCAACCAGCATAGGATTGCACCACGCCATCGCGGCCGCTGATGATTTCGCGCGACGTCACGATCAACGCATCCGAGGCCGCATATTGCGCGAACGCGACCGGCACGCCCTCGCTCTGGGCCAACGCCGCGAACGCGCGATCAGCTTCCATCAATTCGTTCACGGCCGCTGCGGCCAATTCCTCTTCTGTGCGTGAGCCGGCGATTTCCGAAAGCCGCAGCGCCAGGCGCCCGCCCGCGTCCGTGTTCTGCACGCACGCGCGCGCCAGTGAGGTGGAGCGCCCACCCACAGCCAGTTCGATGTAAGCCTGCTCGCCCGCCGAACACGTTTCGGGGTCGCCGCCGAGTGACCCGACGACGCCGCCAGCCGCACGTGCAAGCGTAGCGATCTCGGTGCGTTGCGCCGGCGTCAGCGTGGCGACATACGGCGCATCACCGCCCCATAGCCACCAACCAGTGCTCGGGTGCCCCGTGAACCGGCGCAGATAAACTTTGCCGTCTTCACCGCGCAGATCGTAGCGGATCACGCGCGCCACGCCGCCGCGTGTGGGCGCCAGCGTTACGCGCACCGACATATCGATGCCGTCCGCCGCGAGCGCCGCGCGTCCGCCCGTCGTTGGAATGATATCGGCGGCGACCAAAGATTGCGCCCAGCCCGGCGCCCGTAACGACAGATTCTGTGCGAACGCCGCCGTGCTGACCAGCAACACCGCGCCGCACAAAGCGGCTGCGCGAAGCAATTTCATGTTATCCCCACCCTCGTGGCGTTTGATCCCTATCGGTCGAGCTTAGGCGCCGCGCTGCGCCTAGGGAAGCCTCAGCGGCCCTGGTTACGCACAGGCTGGCCGTCGCGCAGCACCCATTGTGCTGTGCCCGCGACACGATCGATCTCGGCCTGCAGTTCGCGCACGATTTCCGGCATGCCGGCGCTGGTTCCGCCGTAATCCAACACCGACTTGGTGCGCCCGTTGCGAACCAATTGGATCGTGGTCGATGGCAGATCCGTCACGCCCGCGCGGTATTCGTTCTGCAAGCGATCAAAGCCGATCGCATCGAAACCCGCGAGCAAAGCCTGAACTTGCGCCGGCGAAATTTGCGCACGACGCTCGCCCACCACGTTCACGAAACGGCGCCCTTCATAGAGCACGCCGCCGTCGCCGCTGATCGTCACCGTATAGTCCGGGCAGAAGCCGAAGCACGGCGAGCGCGTCATGCTGATTTCAACGGGCCCAGCGTTTTCCGGTGTCGGCGCGGGCACAGCAGTACTCGCGCAGGCGCCCAACGCCAAAGCCGCAACCAAACCAACAAACACACGTCTCAGCATGGAGTATCCTCAAACATTCAGCGCCTCTCTCGGCGCCGATCGTGTCAGCCTTGCGGCAGAGCCAGCACCGCAGCGACGCGGCTCTCCAAATCGTGATCCGCAATGCGCGGCCAATCCGGCATTTGTCCGCCAATCCAGGTGAACTGGCGCTTGGCGTAGCGCCGCGTGTCGCGCTTGCCGATCTCGGCGGCCTCCGCCAGCGTAAGTTCCCCACGCAAATGCGCCATCAAGGCTGGCGCGCCATGCGCCTTCATCGCCGGCAAAGCAGGATCAAGCGCACGCGCCACAAACGCACGCACCTCATCAAGCGCGCCTTGCGCCAACATCTTGTCGAACCGCAAATTGATCGCCGCATAAAGCGCCTCACGATCCGGGGTCAGCGCCAGACCGATCCATTCGCCGCGCGCCAAGGCGGGCTTCGTATTCGCTTGTAGCGCGCTGATGCTCTCGCCCGTTGTCTCCAGCACTTCAAGCGCACGCAGAATCCGCGGCGCATCGTTCGACTCAAGCCGCGCCGCCGTTACCGGATCGCGCGCCGCCAACTCCGCATGCAATGCAGGCGCGCCCTCAAACACTACGCGCTCACGCAACGCCGCGCGTGTCTCTTCATCCGCCGCTGGAATGTCCGCCAAGCCTTGCGTCAGCGCTTTGAAATAGAGCCCCGTCCCGCCGACCAGGATCGGCGTCCGCCCACGCGCGCGAATGTCCGCAATCGCCGCCAGCGCGTCCTGGAGCCAGCGGCCCGTCGAATAGAGCCGCGCCGCGTCGACATGGCCGTAGAGATGGTGCGGCGCTTGCGCCTCCTCTTCGCGCGTCGGGCGAGCCGTCAACACGCGGAAGTCCGCATAGACCTGCATCGAGTCCGCGTTGACGATTTCGCCCCCGATACGCCCGGCCAACGCCAAAGCCAAAGCGGATTTACCGCTCGCGGTCGGGCCCATGATGACGAGCGCAGGCTTCATGGTCGCTGCAGTAGCGCAAACCTCGTCTCTGCCCTAGAGGGGTGCGGCTTCCTATCTAGTCAGGATTCCATGACCGCCCACGCCCTCGTTTTCGTCGCCTCGCCTGAGAACAAGCCCGCTTACCGCGAGGCGCTGCTGATGCTTGGCCGCGTGGCGCTGAACCGTAAATTGCCGCCGCCCGAGGTGCTCTCCGGCTGGGAAAGCGCACAATGGATTTACGAGCGCGTCGATAGCGAGCTGCGCCAAGAAGCCGCCGCCGCCGTCGCACAGATGCCGGTCGATTGGGCGCTCGTACCAGTTGAAGGCCGCCGCAAGAAGCTTCTCGTCGCCGACATGGATTCCACCATCATCAATGTGGAATGCCTCGATGAGTTGGCCGACTTCGCCGGCCTCAAAGCCGAGATCGCCGCCACCACCGAACGCGCCATGCGTGGCGAGCTTGAGTTTGAGCCGGCTTTGATCGAACGCGTCTCCAAACTCAAGGGCCTTGCGCTCGAGGCGCTCCAACGCACCTACGACGAACGCGTGCGCCTCAATCCGGGCGCCGCGACCTTCGTGAAGACGATGGCCAAGCACGGCGCGCGCTGCGTGCTCGTCTCCGGCGGTTTCACATTCTTCACCTCGCGCGTCGCAAACGACGCCGGCTTCCACGCCAACCGCGCCAACGTCCTGCTCGATGATGGCGCCACGCTCACGGGCGAAGTGCAAATGCCGATCCTCGGCCGTGCGGCAAAGCTTGAGGCGCTCCGCGCCGAAGGCGCAAGCATTGGCGCCACCGAGCAAGACGCGCTCGCCATCGGCGACGGCGCCAATGATCTCGACATGATCAAAGCCGCGGGCCTAGGCCTGGCCTACCGCGCCAAGCCGCTGGTCGCCGCCGAAGCCGACGCGAAGATCGATCATATGAGCCTAGAAGCCGCGCTCTTCTTCCAAGGCTATCGGCGCGAGGACTTTGCGGTTTGAGTTTCCCACGCCCGCCAAAAGCCGTCGTCTTCGATCTCGACGGCACCTTGATCGATTCCGAAGCCTTGGTGCGTGAATCGCATTTCCATGCTGCGCAAGCGCTTGGCTACCAGATGAGCGACGCGCAATTCCTCGGCCTCGTCGGCATGCACCGCGAAGCCAACGATTTGCAGCTCAAATCCTATTTTGGGGACGACTTCCCACTCGAGCGCTTCATCGAAACCACCCGCGCTTTCGTCGGAGATCGCTCAGCGCCGCTGAAAGCCGGCGCGCTCGAATTGATGGATACGCTCGACGAATTGGGCCTCAACTTTGGCCTCGCGACATCGTCACGCCGCCCCTGGGTCGACCGCCATTTCCAGACCTACAATCTCGCGGATCGCTTCCGCGTCGTGGTCACGCGCCAAGACGTCATCAACGGCAAGCCCGATCCAGAACCCTACCTTAAAGCATCCGAACTACTCGGCTTCGCGCCGATGGATGTGCTTGCGATCGAAGATCCGCACGCAGGCGTCCGCGCCGCGCATGCCGCCGGCTGCATCACGGTGATGGTGCCGGATTTACTCCAAGCCGATGACGAAATGCGCACCAAAGCGCACGTCCTGGCTTCACTAGATGACGTGCGCGCACTTTTCGCACGCTAGCTCCGCGCCCGCAGCCGCCGATACGTCACCGCGCCTTCGCGGTTGACGCGCACCACAACGCTACGTTCCCCTCCGCCGCCAGGCCCGCCACTGTGCGCGCCGCGTTCAATGTATCGACGCGATGAAACGCCATTTCCTCTACCACGTCGCCCGGTCGCAGCACCTTCTCGTTGGCGCTATCGACATCCGTCGCCAGCACAACAAGGCCCTGCACGCTCGGATCGATCTGGAATTCTTCGCGCAAACTCGCGTCCAATTCCGAGAGCGCAATCCCAAACAAACGGCCGCCGCGCGGCCCACCGTCATTGCGACGCGGCTCGGCGCTGCCGCCTGAGGCTACGCGGGCGCCGCCTTCGCTCTCCTCCAGCCGCTCGATCGTCGCCATCACGCTCATGCGACGACCATCGCGGACGATCTCGACCGGCGCTTGCGCGCCCACTGGCGTCTCGCCCACCATGCGCGTTAGCGCGCGGCTGTCAGCCACATCGCGGCCGTTGAATTTCAGCACCACGTCGCCCGGTCGCAAGCCAGCAGCGGCCGCCGGCCCGCCTGGCGTAATGCGCGTGATGACAACGCCGCTGTCGCCGTCATAGCCGACGCGCTGCGCCGCGGCGCGATCGAGATTGGCTAAGCGCACGCCGAGCCAGCCACGCCGCGTTTCGCCAAAACGCAGCAATTGATCGACCACGGGACGCACGATCGAGGTCGGTGTCGCAAAGCCGATGCCGACAGAATTGCCTGTAGGCGACAAGATCGCAGTGTTCACGCCGATCACTTCGCCATCGCTGTTGAACAGCGGCCCACCCGAATTGCCGCGATTGATTGCAGCGTCGGTTTGAATGAAATCGTCGTAGCGGCCAGCTTCGATATCGCGATTGCGCGCGCTGACCACACCGACGCTGAGCGAGCCGCCAAGTCCAAACGGATTGCCGATCGCCAGCACGATGTCGCCCACGCGCGCGCCATCGCTGTCGCCCATGTTCACATAAGGCATAGGCTGGCGCGCATTCATGCGCAGCACAGCGATATCTGTCGCCGGATCGCGACCGACGACAACCGCCTCAAAGCGCTGACCGTTCTGCAAGATCACTTCGATCGCGTCGGCGGATCTCGATGACGTGATTGTTCGTCACCACCACGCCATCAGCGGAAATGATGAAACCGGACCCCAGCGACGTCACTTGCGCCGCGCCATCGCCGTCCGGCGCGCGCGCCGTGCCCGGCGGGAAGCGTGGCATGTCTTCCAGGCCTTCAACGCGCTGCGACGTGGCGATGTTCACCACCGCCGGCGACAAGCGTTCCACCAGGTCCGCATAGCCTTGCGTCGGCAGACGCGATTGCGCGCCAGCAGGCGCGGCGGCAAGCGCGATCAGGGCCAGTGCCGAAACGATCGACCGAAAACGAAGCATGCCCCGACACTAGCGCGCCCTCCCGCGCACGCAATCACTGGCGTCAGGCGTTGGACCAAGTATTTATGCGCCCATGTCGATGTTCACGGACCGCCGCGCCTTACTGGCAG
Source organism: Hyphomonadaceae bacterium JAD_PAG50586_4 (assembly GCA_023242925.1). GTDB lineage: Bacteria > Pseudomonadota > Alphaproteobacteria > Caulobacterales > Aquidulcibacteraceae > Vitreimonas. Next base: position 2,891,820 of record CP096134.1, read on the forward strand.
GCTTCGCACTCTCCGGCTGCGCCACAGCGCCCGTTCCCGCAGGCAACGAACTCGAAGCCGCGCTGCGCGATACGCCGCCTGACGCGATCATTCCCTTGTGGCCGAACGGCGTTCCAGGGGCTGAGAACGTCACTGTGATCGAAGAAGAGATCGCGCGGCCGAACGCCGAAGGCCTGCCGGACCGCATTGTCCGTTACGTGCGCACGCCGCACCTTTCGCTCTTCCGCGCCACGCGTCCCAATGGCTCGGCGCTGCTCATCATCCCCGGCGGCGGCTATCGCCATGTCGTGATCGACAAGGAAGGCTACGAGGCCGCACGCTGGTTCGCGGCGCGCGGTGTGACAGCCTACGTGCTGCGCTATCGGCTGCCCGGCGATGGATGGGCCGCTGGGCCTGACGTGTCGCTGCAAGATGCGCAGCGCGCCATGCGCATCATCCGTGCGCACAACGGCGTCGATCCCGCACGCGTCGCCTCAATCGGTTTCTCGGCCGGTGGCCACGTCGCCGCCTCCCTCGCGACGCGCTTCGATTGGCCGCTCGCGCCCGACGGCGATGCGAGCAACGCCAAGCCAGACATTTCCTGCTTCATGTATCCCGTGATCACGATGGGCGAAGCCGGCCATGCGGGCTCGCGCGCTTACCTCCTCGGCGCCACGCCCACGCCAGAGGGCCTCGCGCGCTATTCGCTCGAGAACCACGCGCGCACCGACATGAGCCCGACGATAGTGATCCACGCGGGCGACGATGACGCCGTGCCGCTCGCCAATGGTCTAGCCATCTACGACGCGATCCGCCGGGCAAACGTGCGCAGCGAGCTTCATGTATTCGAGGAAGGCGGCCACGGCTTCGGCCTGCGCTTCGTACGCGACAAGCCCGCAGGCATCTGGCCCCAGCTGGTTTTCAACTGGGGCCAGCGCCACGGGATTTTCGTTTCAGCCTAGCGCCCGGTGCGGCGCTGCATGTAGCGGAAGAAATCACTATCCGGCGAGACCACGATCGGCGTGCCCTGATCCAGCGCATAATCATACGCACGCATCGAGCGATAGAACGCGGCGAATTCCGGATCGCGGCCATAGGCGCCCGCGAAGATACGCGCACGTTCGCCTTCACCTTCACCGCGCAGACGCTCGCTCTCCTGCTGCGCCGTTGCGCGAATGATCGCCGCTTCACGCTCGCCCTCCGCCCGCAGACGGCCAGCGACCTGCGCGCGCTCTGAGCGCATTCGCTCGTACACACGCTCACGCGTCGCGTCCGGCAGATCGGCTTGACGGATACGCACGTCAACGACGCGTACGCCGAGCTCTGTCGCAGCCGAGGCGTTCAGATCGGTTTCGATGTTCTGCATCAGCTGGGCGCGGCGGCCCGAGATAATCTCGTTCGAGGTCGCGCCGCCGAGCGCACGACGCATCGCGGCTTCGGTAAACGTCTCCAAACGCGAGGCGCCGCCATCTTCCGTCAGCGCGCTTTGGTAGAAGCGGCGCGGATCGGTGATCTGCCAACGCACGATGGCGTCGACGCGGAGTTGTTCTTGGTCGGACGCCACGATCGGCTGGCCTTCAAGCGTCAGGCCCATGTTGCGGCGGTCATACGTCACGACGCTGTCAACGAACGGCATCTTGAAATAGAGGCCCGGCTCGTTCGTGCCCGGCGCATTGAGCACGCGCACATACTCGCCGAAGCGCAGCACGATCGCCTGATCCGTCTGGCGCACGACGAAGAGCGTTTGTGAAATCAGAACCAGAGCGGCGAAGAGCACGCCCAGGATCAAAGGAAGCGAGCGTTGCATTAGCGTGCTCCCTCGGCTTGCGGCTGCGTGGGCGTGTTTCGGCGCACCATGCCCTCCAGCGGCAGATACGGCACGGCGCCGCTCCGCGAGATCGAGGATCACGAGATTGCCGTTCCGGTACACACGTTCCATGGTTTCCAGATAAAGCCGGTCGCGCGTGACTTGCGGCGCCAGGCGATACTCGTTGTGCACGGCGACGAAGCGTTGCGCTTCACCGGTTGCTTCACGCACGACGCGCTCGCGATAGGCCTGCGCTTCGTTGACGATGCGCGAGGTTTCACGCTCCGCATTGTTGCGCGCCGTCTCAGCATCCTGGCCGGCATTGACAACGTCGTTGAACGCCTCGATCACCGCCGACGGCGCTGCTGCGCGCAGCAATTCCACCTGCAGCACCTGGACGCCAGCTTCATACTCATCCAGCACCTGCTGCATCAGCGTCTCAACGTCTTCCTCCACCGCGCCGCGTTCGGTCGTGATGATCGGCTCAAGCTGGCGACGACCAATCACTTCACGCATTGCGCTTTCAGCGACTTGGCGCACGGCGTTATCCGGCGCGCGCACATTGAACGCGAAGTCCGAGACTTCCTTGATGTTGTAATAGATACGGAAATGCACTTCGACGATGTTGCGGTCGCCCGTAATCATCAGGCTTTCGTCGGGATTATCCGTGCTTTGATTGTTGCGGCTGGTGAAGCCAATCTCGGTCGTGCGTTGGCCCGTGACGTTGATCACCTGGCGCGCTTCGAACGGCGCCGGCAAATGCACATGGATGCCCGGGCCGGTCACGCGATTGAAATCACCGAAGCGGGTGATGACGCCGCGTGCGCCTTCATCGACGGTGTAAACGCCCGTCAACAGCCAGCCGATCACGAACACGCCCGCGATCAACGGCCAGGAAAACCCACGCCCGGCGCCACCAGCGCCGCCCTTGCCGTTAGCACCGCCAAAGCGGAAGCGCTCGCGCCATTGGCGCAGCAAGTCTTCGAGGTCGCCGCCTTGCGGCCCGCGGGGAGGTTGCTGGCGCGGAGGCTGGCCCCACGGCCGGCGCGGTCCGCCGCCCCAAGGCCCCTGGCCACCGCCACCTTGATTTTGGCCGCCGCCGCCCGACTGGTCATTCCAAGGCATCAGAAATTCTATCCCGCCATCTGGTTTGGAGGTTGCGCGCCATTCTTGGCGAGCTTGAAGCCCTCCCAGCGCGCCGATATGTGGCGCATGTGATATGGGATCAAGCATGAACAACCAGTTGGCGGTCATCAAAGAAGCGGTCGAAGCGCAGCTCGATGCGATCAAAGACCCTGCAACCAGCAAGGGTTTGCTGATTTCTGGCCGTGTTTCAGGGCTCGAAGTGCGCGACGGCGGCAAGGTCTCGTTCACCATAGAAGCGCCGGCGGATGTTGCAGAACATTATGTCGCGCTGCGCGAACGCGCCGAAAGCGAAGCGCGCAAGGTCGATGGCGTCACCCAAGTGCTCGCCGTGCTTACCGCACATGAAGCGCCGAAACCGAGCGCTGGCGGCATTGGTCGCGTAAAGCACGTCATCGCTGTCGCAAGCGCCAAGGGCGGCGTCGGCAAATCAACTGTCGCGGTAAATCTCGCGGCAGCTTTCGCCTCATTGGGGTTGAAGACGGGCCTGCTCGATCTCGACGTTTACGGCCCTTCCGCGCCGACTCTGTTGGGAACCGGCAGCCGTCGTCCCGAGATGAGCCGCGCGAAAATCCTCGACCCGCTCGCCGCGCACGGCCTCAAAACCATGTCGCTCGGCTATCTCGTCGACCCCGCCTCGCCGATGATCTGGCGTGGCGCGATGGCTACAAGCGCCGTGCGGCAAATGATCGATGAAGTCGCCTGGGGCGATCTCGACGTACTCTTGCTCGATCTGCCGCCTGGCACCGGCGACGTGCAGCTCACGCTGGTGCAACGCGTGCCGCTTGCGGGCGCCATCATCGTCTCCACGCCCCAAGAGATGGCGCTCGCCGACGTTCGCCGCGGGCTCGCCATGTTCGAGAAAACCCAAGCGCCTATTCTCGGCGTCATCGAGAACATGGCGTACTTCGAAACACCGGACGGCAAGCGCACGCCCATTTTCGGCGAAGGCGGCGCGCGCCGCACAGCTGAAAGCGCTGGCGTCCCGTTCCTTGGCGAAATCCCGATCGATGTGACTTTACGCGAAAGCTGCGATGCGGGCGCCCCGCTTGTCACGACCACGCCAACGCACGCCGTCGCACAACGCTTCATAGAAATCGCTCAAGCGGCGCTTGCCAATGTCGCACGGCTCAACAAGCCAACGCCGACAATCAAAGTGGTCTAACTGACGCGCTTCAAATAACGCCCAACGAAGCGGCGTACATTTTCCAGATTCTGCGCCAGCCCTGAGTTGGACAGCATTTGGATCGAGCGCACATGCCCCTCTTCATCGACGACGAGCAAAGCACGATCGACTAGACGCCGCACCTTCCGCCGCACCGTTTCACGAGGCAGCCCTGTGCGCTCCGCAATCAAGCGCCGCGATATCCAGCCGCGCACGTCATCAGCGGGAAACTCCGATCGCAACAGCGAATCATTCTCACCAATAACGAGCGGCCGCATCGTCGCTTCCGCAACGCAAACGAGAATGACTATCTCTTCAATCTCAAGCCCATGATAGAAGCTCCGCGCTTCCTGCAGCACATCAAACAAGAGATCTTCAGCAGGTGCGGGCATACTTCACTGTCAGATGCTTCTACGGCGACTTGATTGCGCTGGATCAATCAGTAGAGCTTCGCTGCTGTCACAGGTAGAAGTACGCACCCAAAATGGGTCAAGCCGCCTGCGGCTTGGGGAGATGTTGGTTGCAGAGGACGCCCGTGTTGATTGCTAAAGACGCGCAAATCCCTATCGAACGTCGACCGCTTGCGTTCGCCACCACCGAGCTCATTCTTGATTTGCTCTACGTCGCGCGCGATCGATTCAGCGGCGATTACGAACGCATGTGGATCTATTTCTGCACCGCGCACGCACGTGAATCGGGCGTGACACGTCGCGAAATTGGCGCAACCACAGGGCTCGCGCGCGAAACCGTACGGCGCAAAGTGACTCACATGGTCGCCGCTGGCGAACTCAAGATCGGCCAACGCGGCCGCCTCTATGCAGCGGCCGATCAATCCGATCCGCACGTCCAGGCTTTCAACCGCGAAGCGAAACGCGCCACGCAGAGTTACGCCCGCCGCACCGCCCGGTTCGGCGTCACGCTCGATTGATCAGGCCAGCTCGAACTTGATCGGCAGCTTCTTCAGCCCGTTGACGAACCAGCTTTCGGTATAACGCGGCTCGCCATCGAGGCTGACGCTTTTCAAGCGCGGCAGCAGCTCCTCGAACAAAATCCGCATCTCCATCCGCGCGAGGTGTTGGCCCAAGCACAGATGCGCGCCGAAGCCAAAAGCGAGTTGGCGGTTCGGCGTGCGGTCGATGTCGAACGTGTCCGAATTCGGAAACACCTCTTCGTCGCGATTGCCCGACGCGTAGCACAGCATCAGCCAATCGCCTTTGGCGATCTTGCGACCGCGCAACTCGGTATCCTCGCTTGGCGAGCGCATGAACGTCTTCACCGGCGTCGTCCACCGGATCGCCTCTTCGATCAGGGCCGGCACGAGCGAAAGATCGCCGCGCACCCGCTCCAGCAAGCCAGGCACGGTCGCCAGCGCCCACATCGCGCCAGCCGTGGATGATGACGTCGTATCGTGCCCCGCCGTCGCGACAATCGTGTAATAGCCCGTCGCCTCGAACTGGCCCATCGGCGCGCCATCGATCTGCGCATTGGCGATCAAGGTCGCCAGATCGTCGCGCGGATTGGCGCGACGGTCGGCGCTGATCGCTTCAAAATACGTGGTAAAATCGCCAATCACCGCCAGCAGCAATTGCGCATACTGCTCATCGCTCAGCGCCTCTTGGAAGCGCTGCACGTCCGGATCTTGCGCGCCGAACAATTCCTGTGTGAGCCGCAGCATGCGCGGATAATCTTCCATCGGCACGCCGAGGATCTGCATCACCACGCGCAGCGGATAATGCATCGCCACGTCGGTCACGAAATCGCATTGGCCCGGCAGCGCCACGAACTCATCCACCGATTTCTTGGCCAGCGCCCGCACCGCCTCTTCGCGCTTTTTGATCGAAGCCGGCATGAACCACGCCTGCGTCAACAGGCGATATTTCATGTGCTCAGGCTCATCCATCTGCACCAGCGACTTCACAAGGTGTGGCGTCCCGGTGATCGTCCGCGCCCGCGTATCGCCCGCCTTGTTGGTCAGCGTCGACGCCTTTACGCCGCTCGTATAGAGCGCGTTCTGTTTGCTGATCTCCAGAATATCCGCGTGCTTGGTGACCACCCAAAAAGGGTCGAAGCCTTCGACTTCGGCGACACCCAATGGGTTGTTATGGCGCATCCAGCGATACGCATTGTGCAATTCATCCGTCGCGTACGCTTTCGGATTAACAAGCGTCGTCGCGATGTTTTCCGGCAGTCTGATCTCACTCATACGCGCCTCCCATTTTCCCGGAGAGTGCGCGCGTCAAATCAAGGCTGCAAGCCGGACCTTGCGTCAGCTACTCCACGCGGAAAACACGGATCGTGTTGGTCTTCCCTGGCCGCCCGAACGGAATACCTGCGATAACCGCGACGCGATCGCCGGTTTCAGCGATGCCCAGCTTACGCACCGCGACATCCGCCTTCGCGACCATGTCTTCCACGTCCGTCGCGTCATCCACGACAACCGTGCGCACGCCCCACACCAGCGCCAGCTTCCGCGCCGTTTCACGGATCGGCGTCAGGCCCACGACACCGCAACGCGGCCGCTCCCGCGCAACACGCAGCGCCGTCGAACCCGTCGACGTGTAAGCGACGATTGAAGCCGCACCCAACGTATCGGCGATATGCCGCGCGCTCAGCGCAATCGCGTCCGCTGTCGTCGCTTGCGGCGGCGTCATATCGCGCGGCAGCGAGGACCAATATTCCTCGTCCTCTTCCACCGCCCGAATGATGCGATCCATGATCGCCACAGCGCTTTGCGGATGGCGACCCACCGCGCTTTCCGCCGAGAGCATCACCGCGTCCGCGCCCTGATACACGGCTGTGGCCACGTCCGATGCTTCCGCGCGCGTCGGCGTCGCCGCCTCCACCATGCTCTCCAGCATGTGCGTCGCCACGATCACCGGCCGGCCAGCTGCGCGCGCCGCGCGAATGATCTTGCGCTGCGCGATCGGCACTTGCTCGGGCGGCAGCTCCACGCCCAAATCGCCGCGCGCCACCATCACCGCGTCCGACAGCTCCACGATCTCTTCGATCTGCAGCAGCGCGCTTGGCTTCTCAATTTTGGATATGATGCCGGCGCGACCGCCGATCAATTCACGCGCCTCGCGCACGTCCTCAGGATGCTGCACGAACGAAAGCGCAATGTAGTCAACGCCAAGATCGAGCGCGTAGGCCAGATCTTCGCGGTCTTTCTCCGTCAGCGCCGAAATCGGAATGCGCCGCGTCGGCACATTCACGCCCTTCTGGTTTTTCAGCACGCCGCCGAAATCGACGCGCGCCTTCAACTGCGTGCGGCCGACTTCCGTCACGGTGATCTGGAGCTTGCCGTCATCGAGCTTTAAAATGTCGCCCGTTTCGAGCGAGTTCACTAGCTCCGGATGCGGCAGACGTATGAGCCCCGCCTCGCCCGGCTCGCTCGAGGCTTCCAACGTCACGATCTCACCAAAGCGCAGCTTGATCTCGCCCTCGGCAAACATGCCGACGCGGATTTTCGGCCCCTGCAAATCGGCAAACACACCAACTGCGGCGCCCGCCTTCGCCTCAGCTTCGCGGATCGCTTGCATACGGCGCGCATGATCCTCGCGCCCGCCATGACTGAAATTCAGCCGGAAGCAATCGACGCCCGCCTGTATCAGCATGGCCAGCCGTTCCGGCGGATCGCTCGCCGGGCCCATCGTGGCGACGATCTTACAATCGCGTGCGCGCATGCTTCATCCTCGGAGCGCCGGCGCCCTCGCCGGCATCGCCGCCATAACATGATTGCACGTAGCGTAAAGCACGCGGCGTCAGCGTGTGCGTATATCAGGCGCCCATTTTGTACGGCCCGCCCTTTTCGAGGGCGCGCTGATACGCAGGACGGCTTTGGTAACCGGCCCGGACCCGGACAAGGTTGGGATAATTCTCCAACCCGCCGCGCCCCGCGCCTGCGTCGAGCACGAAACTCATTTCGATGTCGGCGGCGGTGAACCGATCAGCGGCGAAGAAATCCTTTCCCTCCATCGTGTTGTTCATGAAGCTCAAATGGTTGGCTATCTCTGGCTCCACGCGCATCTGCATCAACGGCGCGCCGTTTTCGCCGAGCATGCCGACATAAAGCTTCAGCAACAGCGGCAGCATCGCCGAGCCTTCGGCGAAATGCAGCCAATACAAATACTCCGCCCGCGCCGGATCGCCGGGCGCGACGCTGAGCTTTCCGCCCGCTTCCGCCTCCGCGAAATATTCGACGATGGCGCCGCTCTCTGCATAGATGCGCCCGTTCTTCTCCACGACGGGCGACTTGCCGAGCGGATGCAGCTCTTTCAGCTCGGGCGGCGCGAGACGCGTCTGGGGATTGCGCGGATAGCGCTTCACCGCATAATCGAGCCCCAATTCCTCCATCAGCCACAATACGCGCTGCGACCGGCTCTCTTCGAGATGGTGGACGATGATGCTCATGGTGTTTCCTTTCATCCTCCCCGTTCTTACGGGGCAGGATCAGTACGAGGCGAAATTCAACTTCAGCCCCGGCTCCGACCAGCGCGTTTTCGCGAGCTTGCCCGTCGCCGAAAGCGTCACGTATGCATCGCGCTGATCTTTTCCGCCGAAGCAAATGTTCGTCACCAGCGGATCGGGGAACGCTGTGTGCGTAGAAACGCCAGCCGGCGTGATCGTGGTGATGCCGCCGTTCAGGATGGTTGCGACGCAGACATCGCCATTGGCTTGCACCGCGAGACTGTCGAAGAACACGTGCGCGGGCTGCACCGCCACGCATCGCCCCTGTGAGCCAAGCCCGCCCGGCGCCACTTCGCCTTCGCCAGTAATATCGAACGCCCAAAGCTTGCCGGTTTCGGTCTCAGCCGCATACACAACCTTCTCATCCGGCGAAAGGCCGACGCCGTTCAGCCCAACAAACCCGTACGCCGCCTCTTTGATCAGCGATCCATCCGGCTTTGCGTAGTAAAGCCCGCCGCGATCCTTGCTGCGCGCATAATTTTTGCCCAAATCCGTGAACCAAAAACCACCGCTCTTATCGAACACGAGATCGTTCGGCCCGCGCAGTTTGAATGCGCCCGCACTCTCATACACGCGCTCAACTTTCCCCGTCGAAAGATCGACGCGCTCGATCCGGCCGGTCTCGTAATCCGCCGCAGCGTTGCCAGGAATGGTCAGCCCGCCCATGTCGTGCCAGGCGAAGCCGCCATTGTTGGTGAGATACACCGCGCCATCGGGCCCGAGCGCTGCACCATTAGGTCCACCGCCGACTTTCGCGATCACTTCACTTTTGCCGTTCCATACGCGCGTTAGCGTCTGCCGCTTGATCTCAACCAAGATCACACTGCCGTCCGGCATGGCGATCGGCCCCTCTGGAAATTCCAGACCTTCGGCGATGATTTCAATGTTGCTCATGCGCGCGAGCTTATGCGCCGCTTCGCGAAACGCTAGCGCAATCTCGGGTGACGCAACGGCGGCTATCGCAAGCCTCAGGCGCGCTCCAAAACGCGCACGACAAAATCCGCATCGTCGTTCGCAGACGCAGCAACGTACTCAGCGCTGACCTCGCGCCATGCCGAAAGATCCAGCCGTAAATGCGCGTCGCCCTCTGGCGCCAAATTCACTTCCGTCAGCACGATGCGCTCAGCCTCCGGCGCCAGCGCCTCATAAAGCTGGGCGCCGCCAATCACGCACACTTCATCAACGCCCGACGCTTCCGCCATCGTGCGGCCAGCCGCCACCATGACCGCCGCATCGGTATAGACCCATGCATCAGCCGCTTTGAGATTGGCGTCGCGCGTCAGCACCAAATTCGGACGCCCCGCGAGCGGCCGCTTCGGCAAGCTCTCCCAGGTCTTGCGCCCCATCAGCACCGGCTTACCCATCGTGACCGCCTTGAAGCGCTGCATGTCGGATTTCAGGCGCCACGGCAGGGCGCCATCGCGCCCAATCACGCCATTCTTCGCCACGGCGACCACAAAAGTGAGTTTCGGTTTTGTCACGCGGCCCTTCTAACCTTGGCGCCCGCGCGCGTCATCACGTAAGAGGAGCCCATGCCACGCAACCTCATCCTCTACGGCCTCGCCGTCCTCGCCGGTCTCGTTGTTTACGGCGTGCTCCGCTCCGTGCTCGGCGGCGAGATCGTGACGCTGCTCTCGCTCGTCGCCTTAGTGGCGGTTGGCGTGATCATGTATCGCAACCTCCAGACCAACCGCAAAATCGCCGACGCGCAGCCCGAAGCCCGCACCGCGGCCCTCACCTTCGCGCCCGAGCCCGGCAAAGCCGCGCTCTACATTCTGCGCAACCAATTCGTCGGCCGCGCTGTGGGCATCAATATCGAGGTGGACGGCAAGCAGGTCACGCAACTCAAGAGCCCGCGCTTCATGCGCCTGACGCTCAATCCCGGCCCGCACCGCATCGTCGCCTACATGGGCACGCCCGACAAAAGGAAACCCGGCGAAGCGCTGCTCGAAGGCAATGCGCAACCAGGCGAAGTGCTCATCCTCAAGACCGAGATCGAACCGCAAATGGTCGGCGTCACCATCAAGCTGACGCCGCTCGACCTCGAAAAGTCCCGCGCCGATTTCCAAAAGACGCGCATGGCGTCGAACGACGTGGCTGAGGTTTAGAACATCGCGCGCTTGGCGCCCGACCGCGCAAACAACCAAGCCGCCGCTGCAAACATCGCCGCCAGCAGAAAGCTGCCGCCGAGCACGTCGAGCGGATAGCGGGCTGCGTCATCGCCCCAGCCCATGATCACGGCGACCACGCCAATCAGAGCCGTCGCCAACGCCGCGCCGCCGATGGCGAGCGTCATGCCGCGCGCTTGGAAGCGCGCGAGCGCCGCGCCGATGAAACCCACGCCCAACGCCAGGAAATACAACCCGTTCGCCGCGTGCCGCTCGGAGCCGACAATGCCGACCGCGCCCGTCACCCACACCATCAAGAGTGCTGCAACCACCGCCACGCCCACCGCCAAGCGATACGGCAAATCACGCGGCCCGCGCACGACGAACCAAACCGCCAGCCCGAGCCCCGAGAGCAACGCCCCCGCAAACACAAAATCCGACAAAGACCAATCCATTGTAGCCTCCACAAGCGGCATCGCTCAGTGGCGCGAACCTAGCGCGACGTTCGTCAGTGTGGTGGGGAGCTATTTAGCAGATGTTGTGCAGGCGATCGCTTTGTGCGGGCACAATCCCCTCTCCCGGTTCGGGAGAGGCCGTCAGTGAGCGCAGCGAACGACGGGTGAGGTTTAGGGACGCTTCATAACGAGACGGCGTTTTGCGCGGCAAGGCGGCAAACCTCATTGGGCGCTTTGCGCCACCTTCTGCTTAACCAGGAGAAGGGACGAGGACTCGTCGAGCCTGGGCTCGGGAAACTGCCGTCGGAATGAAATCAGCTCATCTCGAATTTCGCGCAATCGATCAGTGATCGACCAAACCAAGAATACAATAACGCACAGCGAGGCGGCGATAATGCCGAGGACGCCAACTTAGTTCATCGACATCACCTAAACCGCAATCGGCGCCCTAATCAGCGGGTGCGCCGCATAGTCCACAAGCTTAAAATCCGCGTACTCGAACGCGAAAATATCTTTGCGCTCGGGATTGATCAGCATCTTCGGCGCCGCGTAGGGCGTGCGTGAGAGCTGCAGGCGCGCCTGCTCGAAATGGTTGTGATACAAGTGCGCGTCGCCGAACGTGTGCACGAACTCGCCGGGCTTTAGCCCCGTCACTTGCGCGACCATCTGTGTCAGTAACGCATAGGACGCGATGTTGAACGGCACACCCAAAAACACATCCGCGCTACGCTGATAAAGCTGGCAACTCAGCTTCCCGTCGGCGACGAAAAATTGAAACAGGCAATGGCACGGCGGCAACGCCATCTGATCCACTTCGGCCGGATTCCACGCCGACACGATGTGGCGGCGCGAATTCGAATTGTGTTGGATCGAATGGACGACGTTCGCGATCTGATCGATCACGCGGCCATCCTTGGCCTCCCATGAGCGCCATTGCTTGCCATAGACCGGCCCAAGCTCGCCTTCGCTATCGGCCCACTCGTCCCAGATCGTGACGCCTTGCTCTTGCAGCCAGCGCACATTGGAATCGCCGCGCAGAAACCAGAGCAGCTCCAAAATGATGCTTTTCAGATGCACCTTCTTGGTCGTCAGCAGCGGAAAGGAATGTTCGAGATTGAAACGCAGCTGGCGCCCAAACACGCCGCGCGTGCCCGTGCCGGTGCGGTCGCCCCGATCGACGCCATTGTCCAAAATATCCCGGAGCAGCCCCAGATAGGCGATGTCCGCCTGGCTGGGGTCACCAGGAACGATCTTGGGGGCCGCTTCTGCGCTCATGCCCCCAATATGGGCCGACTCGGGCCCCGCGTCAGGTCGGACACCGATCCAGCCCCTGCACCCGCACCTGATCCACCAGCGGTCCGGCCAGCCAGGACGAGCGCGTGTTCACGTTCACGCCCGCGGCGCGCAGCGCCTTGGCCATCCAATGATTGCAGACGTTGAACAGATGAAACGACCCGCGCGAGCGTAAAAACATCGAGCGACCAGTCACTTTGCCCCGCGCCACCGGGATCGCCGCGCCCGCCCCATCCAGCACCAAATACTTATCCACAAGCGCCACGAACGCCGCCGCGCCCTCTGCGCTCACGGCAATCGCCGTGTCGTCGGTCGGGCCGAGATACACCGAGCTTGGCGCGGCGTTATAAGCGATGTGGAACACGGTCGGGCTCGGCGGGATGATCGCATCCAGCCCCAGCATCAGATCGGCGTCGGGCGATTGGTAGAAATGCTCCTCGCCCCAGCCGATCAGGAAGCTCCGCGCATCCGGATAGAGCCGCCGGAGCGCGTGATCCTCGGCAAAGATCGAAGCCGGCGCGCCGATGTCGCTGTGAAAGCCATTCGAATAGACGTGCAACTCGACGCAATCGCCAGCGCTTGCCCGCGCCACGTCAGGCGCCGGCATCGGGAAATAGAGGTATGTAAACAGCGCGCAGATCGCGACGAGCAGCCCCGTCGCGATCGGCCGCCGCTTTACGAAGCCTCGTCGCTCGCCAACAATTTCGCCCGGAACGCCCATCCCGCGAGCCCCGCACCAACAAGCGGCGCCACAATGAAGAGCCAGAGTTGGCTCAGCGCGTCGCCCAACACCCACACAGCCGGTCCAAGCGAGCGCGCCGGGTTTACCGAAACGCCGGTCACTTGAATGCCGACGATATGGATGACCACCAGTGTCAAACCGATGGCAAGGCCGGCGAATTGCGAGGGCGCGCCCTTCTGCGTGACGCCGAGGATGGTCACGAGGAAGATGAACGTCGCCACCACTTCGAACACCGCACCCGCGATCAGGCTATATTCGCCAGGCGAGCCAGTGCCGTAGCCGTTCTGCCCGAGGCCTGCGTCGATCGAATAGGCCGGCGCGCCCGACGCAATCAGATACAGGACGCCCGCACCCACGATCGCGCCCACGCATTGCGCGGCCCAATAGCCCAACATCTCGTTCAACGGCATGCGCCCGGCGATCCAAGCGCCGAAACTCACCGCCGGATTGACGTGGCAGCCCGACACCGGCCCGATGCCGTACGCCATCGCCACGATCGCCAGGCCGAACGCGAACGCGATCCCGAGCTGGCCGACAATGCCGAACCCGCCCAACACGGCGGCCCCGCATCCGAACAACACCAGCGTAAACGTGCCGACAAACTCGGCCACAAGCTTCTTGGTCATCGCGCTCTCCCCGGCTCTAAAGTCGCAGCCTAGGCGAGTCTGGGAACCTGCGCACGCCTTACGCTTGGCGCCGGCGCGCAAAGCAACCTATATCCAGCCTGTCCGGGCAACCGGACTATAGCGATAAACGCGCAGAGATAGGCGGATCGGACCCGGGTGCGATGCCCGGCGGCTCCACCAGTTTCATCCCTCTTGGGGGATTGTCTGGGGCCGAAATAGGATCGACGGACGTTGAAGGCTGATGCTTTTGCTCGGGTGGTCCCGTTACAGGCCGAACAACGTAGTTGCCAATGACAACCACGCTGAGGAATTCGCCCTCGCTGCGTAAGCAGTGCGGAGTTTTCCGAACCTAAGCCCTTAGGAGTAGCATCTTAAGGCGGGGCCCCCGGCGCCCGGCAACAGAAGCCGGGGATTTATTCCCCACTTCGCGCATCGCCCCGGGCGCCAAACAAAAAAGCGCCGCCCGGCAACAGGAAGTCCGGGACTTTCTTGTCCCAAGCACGCGAACTCGTTCTAAAATTTCGAGACACACACTCGGACAAGACACCGCGCATGCGTGATGCGCGCCAAGTGTTCCTCACATTCAGTTTATCCACAGCGTGATCTCGCATCACTTGCGCGGCGCAATTTGCGCGCGTCGCGCGTGTGAGCGCCGCATTTTCCCTTACGCCGCAAATGCTTGGCGAGTTTCACGCGCTCGTGCTCGCTTCGCACGCGAGCAACGGCGCAACGATTGCAAGCGAGCGCGGACCTGTTGCATCGCACGCGCGTTTCGCCAGCTGACGTTAGAAACACTGATATTTTCGCGCTCTGTGGATCAACAATTGACTGCCCGGAATGAGCCAGTAAGGGTTGCCGGAGCCAAGGAGGGGCGGCCGTGGCCGACGATTTGATTGGGTACGAACAATTGATGCAAGACGCGCTGCGCTCTGTAGTGCGCGCCGCCTTGCAAGAAGCCGCGTCGCCACGCGGTATTCCCGGCAAGCATCATTTCTACATCACGTTCCGCACCCATGGCGCGGGCGTGGTAATCCCTGACGGACTGCGCGCGCGCTACCCCGACGAAATGACGATCGTGCTCGAGCACCAATTTTGGGATCTCGAAGTCTATGCTGATCGTTTCCGCGTCATCCTGAAATTCTCAGGCCAACCCCAACCGATCACCATTCCGTTCAAGGCGATCACCCGCTTCTTCGATCCGAGCGTGAAGTTCGGCCTGCAATTCGAACAACAGCACGTTGAGGACGAAGCGCGCATGGTTTCGGGCGACGACAGCGTGCCCGCGCCGCGTGAAGCGCCGGTCATCGCCGAGGCGCCGCCCAAGGGCGACACCGCCGTGGTCAGCCTCGACGCGTTTCGCAAGAAATAAGTCGAGCGAGAGCGAAATTTAAAAGGGCGCGTCGCAAGGCGCGCCTTTTTTCTTTGGCGTCAGCCTTCCCGCTTCACCGCGCGCACCAGTATCCGATCGCGCTCACCCACGCGACGCTCGCACAAGAGCCGCGCGATCTGGCTGTCATCAACGAACACATGCCCCTTCAGCGCGTCGAGCAGCGCCTTGGCCAGATTATCGAGATCGAGCGTCGGCGTCTCGCCGACATATTCCATTGTGAGCTCAACCTCAAACTCGCCATAACGGGGCCGCAGCTGAAACTCTTTGCGGAAGAACTCGTAGACCAAGGGCTTGTAGTAGCGCGCCTGCGTGGTGATGCCGTCGATCGTCAGCTCCACGCCGCCCACAATCGCGCGCGCCCGCACCTTGCCGCGGCCTGACCACTCGTTCATGCGTCAGCAGCGTGCGTCGCGCGCATCGCCTCAAGCATCGCCGCACGAAACAGAGGGCGTCGCTGCATCTCGCCATCGGGCGCATACGGGAAAACCCGTGGCGAAAGCCCCGCGTCGCGCAGCGCCGCCTGCGCCTCCTCCAGCCGACCCCACAACGCCACGAACACGCAACGCCGCACAGCGCCCTCAGCCTGGATCGCGGCAAGCGCCCAAGAGCCGCCGTCGGAGAGATCAACGACGATTGCGTCGCTCGAATCCAGCAACAGGTTCAACACCAAGGGCCGCCACGCGTCGCTTGCGCTCAGCGCCAACGTCTCGCGCCGTGTGCCCATGTTGGCGAGATTGAGCGCAAGACGATTGCCCAACTCCAGCGCACGCGCGCGATAATCGGCGGCGCTCTTCACCACCAAGCCTTCAACGCCGCTCGCCAAGCTTACGACGTGACCATAGGGCCTGAGTTCGCCTGCAACCGCACTGCGCAACGGAGCGCGCGCCGCCCTGAGCGCTGGGCGAACCACACACACCCGCGCCGGCTTCAAGCGCAGAGCCAGCCAACCAACCCAAAGCACCAACGCCGCGAAGCCCACGCCAAACAGCGCAGCACTCACAGCCCACGGTCCAAAGGCAAACACCACGCCCGCCGCCAACGCCAGCGGCGCAACCAAAGCCAGCCCACCACGCAGTTTGCGCGGCCAACCAAAGAACAGCGCGTCGCTGCGCTCCAGATCCCGCGCACCCAGAAAACTCGGCACCTGCACCCGCCACGGCTCCGCCGACAGCCGCCGCGCCCGCAACGCCTCGGCCGCCGCCGCTCGCGCCTCTTCGCTATGATCCGGATTGAGCGAAGCCGCCCGCAGCGCGCGGTCCGACAGCCGCTCCACCTCGTCGGGGTGCGGCGAACCGGCGCGCAAGGCGCTGATGGTACGCATATCCTGCAGCTGCACGCGCCAATCGCCCCCGCTATCGGCTTGATCGCTCGATTTCATCCCCATATCCCCTACCGGGACAACGCGTCACTTTTACCCAAGGCGTCTTTCCCATGACCACCCGCACAGAAACAGACACTTTCGGCCCGATCGAGGTCGAGGCTGACAAATATTGGGCGCCCAGGCGCAGCGTTCCTTGGGCAATTTTAAAATCGGCTGGGAAAAGCAGCCCGAGCCGATCGTCCGCGCCTTGGGCATCGTCAAGCGCGCCGCCGCCGAAGCCAACATGGCCCTGGGCAAGCTCGATCCGAAGCTGGGTGAGGTCATCATCCGCGCCTCCAATGAAGTGATCGAAGGCAAGCTCAGCGCGCACTTCCCGCTGGTTGTTTGGCAGACGGGCTCGGGCACGCAATCGAACATGAATGCCAACGAGGTGATCTCGAACCGCGCCATCGAAATCATGGGCGGCGAGATGGGCTCCAAGAAGCCAGTCCACCCCAACGACCACGTCAATATGAGCCAAAGCTCGAACGATTGCTTCCCAACCGCGATGCACGTCGCCGCCGCCGAGGAAGTTGTGCATCGCCTGCTGCCCGCGCTCCAAGTGCTGCACAATGCACTGAACGACAAAGCACAGGCCTGGAAGGACATCATCAAGATCGGCCGCACGCACACACAGGACGCAACGCCTGTCACGCTCGGCCAAGAATTCTCCGGTTACGCCAAGCAAATCGAAAACGGCGTCAAGCGCATCGAGATGACGCTGCCGATGCTGATGGAATTGGCCCAAGGCGGCACCGCCGTCGGCACCGGCCTCGCCTCGCCCGTAGGCTTCGCCGATCTGGTCGCCGACAAGATCGCCCAGATCACCGGCATGAAATTCACCTCGGCGCCGAACAAATTCGAAGCGCTCGCCGCGCACGACGCGATGGTGATGACGCACGGCGCGATCAACACGGTCGCGATGTCGTGCTTCAAGATCGCCAACGACATCCGCTTCCTGGGCTCAGGCCCGCGCTCGGGCCTCGGCGAACTCGCGCTGCCGGAGAATGAGCCCGGCTCATCGATCATGCCGGGCAAGGTGAACCCAACGCAGTGCGAAGCGCTGACGCAAGTCTGCGCGCACATTCACGGCAACAATGCCGCCATCGGTTTCGCCGGCAGCCAAGGCCATTTCGAACTGAACGTGTTCAATCCGATGATGGCCTACAATTTCCTGCAGAGCGTGCGCCTGCTCGCGGACGCGGCCGTCAGCTTCACCGAAAATTGCGTCGTCGGCATCGAACCGCGCTTGGACAACATCAAGAAGGGCCTGGAAAACTCGTTGATGCTGGTGACGCCGCTCAAGGAAAAATACGGCTACGACCGCGCCGCCAAGATCGCCAAGACCGCGCACAAGAACGGCACCACGCTGCGCGAAGAAGCGATCAAGGACGGCATCGACGCCGCCGATTTCGACGCCATCGTCCGCCCCGAGAACATGATCTCGCCGGGCTGAGGCAAACACCACAGCAGAATGGATATTTCACTCGCCCCGCTCATCATAGCGGGGCGACCCATTTCAGGACATTCGACAAAAATTGACGTCGAGTTGAACCATCTGTGATCGCGCTACGTACGATAGAGCACAAATGTCGCAGAGCCGTAGTGCAGGAGTGAAACCTACATTCCGTTCGTCGCAAACGCGGTGTGCGTTTAGGCTTTGCTAGCGACTTTCAGTCAGTTGCTTGCCAAGCACTTCTCTATTGTGGTTGTAGCGCCCCGCGCGGCTCACGGGAGAAGCGAAAACACTGTGAATTCTTTCGCAAACATAAGGAAAGAGGGCTTAGTTCGGAAGCGGTAGCACTTGCCGTCAGACGGCAACGGCTTACATCGAAGCTATGGCTGAAATTGTGAACCTCCGGCGCGCGCGCAAAGCCAAGGCGCGCGCAAATGCTGAAGCCGATGCGAACGCCAACCGCGTTCAATTCGGCCGCACCAAGACGGAGAAGCAATTGACCAAAGCGGAGAAGGAGGCCGCCGAACGCAAGCTCGACGGGCACAAGAGAAATGATGACATTGACGACTAGTGGAGCACTGCAAAAGCGTTCGATGCGGATCGCGGGTCACCGCACATCGCTGGCGCTGGAGCAAGAATTTTGGGCGGGCCTTGAGCGCATCGCGCGTTCGCGTACGCAAAGCCTGCCAGTGCTGATCGCCTCGATCGACGAGAAGCGCGCTAAAGATACGCCGGAAGCGTCGCTCGCTTCGGCCGTGCGCGTGTTCGTCCTCGAACACAAACTCTAAGCAATGCGCGCGCTCACCGAGCGCGCTATTGCTGCAACGGCCGACCATACAAAACCAGCGCGTAATAACATGGCTGCACGGTGCAGGCGTGCATCTGCGCGCGCACGATGAACGGCCCTGTCCATTGCGGCGCGACTGACACGACCGGCGTCGCGTCCGTCATGTTGTCCTGCGACACGACATTGTTGTTCTGGTCGTAGAGAAAGAGATCGAGGTCGCTGCAATCGCTGTCGCACACGCCAATGATGCGATAATCACCGCCGACCTCAAGCGTCGCCGGCGTATCGGCGAAAGCGCCCTGCTGCAGCGAGCCACTGACGGGCTCGGACATGCGCTGAAAGCCCTGCGCGGCGAAGCTCTGCTCGACCTGCGCCAGGCGATCCAACATTTGCTGCTGATAATTCACTGCCGGCTGCGCCGGTTGTGTCACCGCAGGCTGGACCGGCGTCGTCGCCGCGATTTGCGGATCGTCGGGCATCATCGAACCGATGATGCCGAGCACGACCACGGTCGCCACCACGGCGCCCACGATCCAAACCCAAACCGGCGCGCCCTTCTTCTTCTCTGACGCGGTTTGCGCAACCGGGGGCGCGCTAAAGCTTTGTGGCGCAGCCGGCGGTGGCGCAGCGGCGCGCGGCGGCGGTTCAGGCGCACGCGGCGTCGGCTGGCTCGCGGCGAAGCGCTTCACCGTCTCGGCAAAGCGCCGCCAGTTCGCATCGTCCGTCGCGCCACTCCACCCGGCCAAATTCGCCGATTGCACTTCGCCAAAGCCGAATGGCGGGCTTGAGCCGTCGATCATCACCGGAATCAACACGCCCTTGTCGCGGCCCATGCGCGCCTCTTCGCGCACCCATTGCGACGTCGTCGAATGCTGACTCCACAGCACGATCAGCGCTTTGCACTGCGCCAGCTTCTGCTCGATGAAATCAGCCCAAGTCGTGCCTGGCGGGATTTCGTTGTCCCAGAACACGTCCACGCCATCCTGCGTGAGCGCATTGGCGACCTGTTCAGCCCGCTCGCGATCTTCCCGCGCATACGAAAGAAAAACGTCCGCCATGTCCCCTCCTGCCAGCCGCGTAGTCCTAACAGGCGAGAACGCCGGTTCAAACGGACACTTGCGGGGTCATTGGCCTTTTGGGTTCGGCCCGTACTGATTTTCGCCGGGCTTGGACGGAAGCACCAGGATCACCAGCATGCCAATGCCGGCCACCAGCAGGATCAAGCCGCCGAGCGGCGGCATCACCGCCGAAAGCCCGCCGCCAACCAAGAACGCGACGAAGAAGCCCGCCACCAGCCAGCCGCTAAGGCCGACGTCATGAAAGCGCCGCGACGCGACGCTGATGCCTGGCGCAAGGACGGCCAAATTCAGGATGGTGGAAACGGCCTGCGTGTTCGGTTGCGAGGTGTACGAATTGAAGCCGAACAACACGACATCAATCACGTAAGCGACGATCGACACGACGAAGACGCCGAGCGTCCACCACCAATATTCCGCCCGCCGCGCCCGGCCGGCGCCGTTCACGTAGAGGCGCAAACATTTCTGAATGTAGCCGATCGGCGATAAATTCTCCGGCGCACCGCTCGTTTCCGCGTTCGCCGCCACACGCGGATCGCTCCACGCAGGCGCGGCAGCCGGCGCCGGCGCGGACCACGCGGCTTGCGGTTGTGGCGCAGCTGGCGGCGGCGCATCGGCGCCGCGTGCTGTGGCGTACACAGCGCGCGAAAAGCGCACCCAATCGGCATGGTTTTGATCGCCGGTCCAGGCGCTCAAATCCGCAGCTTGCACTTCGCCAAAACCAAACGGCGCCGGCGTGCCGTCGAGCAGCACCGGAATGAGCTTCGCCTTCTCACGGCCCATGCGCGCTTCTTCACGGACCCATTGTGATTTCGTCGATGACCCGCTCCACAGCACGATCACCGCGCGGCATTGCGTGAGCTTGCCCTCGATATAATCGGCCCAGGTTTGGCCCGGCGGAATCTCTGTGTCCCAAAACACTTCAAGACCCATGCCGTTCAGCCCGCGGGCAATACGTTCCGCCGCGGCGCGATCTTCACGCGCATACGAAATGAAAATATCCGCCATCGGAAGCCCCTGTTCGAGTCACGCAAACCTAGCCGGCTTTCGTGACGCAGGACTACCTCAGACCGCGTTCTGGATCGTGAAACTTGGTGTTTCTGTGGGGAGCGGTATCTCGGATTTGGGCGCTTCGATCCCAATGGGCTCCAAAGACATCGCCTGGAACACCGAAGGGGCAGGCTCCGGGGCCATGGCCATCAATGTGAGCGCCAAGACCAAGACGCACGCCACCAAGCCCGCCAAAAAGCCAAATCGGGATTCCGTATCGTCAGCCACAACCGAGTTCCTTTCCTGCTGTGACAACAGCCAACAAGAATCTCAGTTCCCACGACTGATGTTATAGGCCGCGGCAATAGACGAGGCTGGGCGCCGGGTCCCACGGGCCGCCCGTCAGCATCATCGCACCAGCGGATTCCGCGAATGAAATCTGAATATTGTGCTGCGTGGCCGGGGCCTGTGCGTGGCACGTCGCGGCGATCTCATAGCCGGCCGCACTCATCCGCACGTTATTAAACTCACAAGAAACCTCGCCCTGTGTGCTGATCCCGTCGCGCTCAAAACGCCACGCCGGATTGGAACACCCCTGCGCCGTCGTCGCCCACAAGCCGACATAGCGCGGGGAATCTTCGCCCGGCGCCGGCAGGGTGTGGGGCAGCCGCTCCGCCGCCCCTATTTGCGCGGCTGCCGCCGGATCGGGTTCAGGCTCAGCCGGATCAGCGCACGCGATCAGCGCCACAGAGCACGCGGCCACCGCGGCGCGCGCCAACAAATTTGAGAGCCTCATTTTGCTCTAACCGCCTGCGTAACGATCCGTTCCAGCGCGGCGCTCGCAACCTGCGATCCAGCGCCCTATGTTCCCGCTTCGTGCTAAACTCAGCGCGCATGGACGAGATCGATGACCGACGGCGGAGAGAAGCTCCCCATTTCCCAGCGCGCAATGGCGCCAGCGCCTTACCTCGCCTCGCTCAATCCCGAGCAGCGCGCGGCGGTGGAAGCGCTCGATGGCCCGGTGCTTGTGCTCGCCGGCGCCGGCACGGGCAAAACGCGCGTGCTCACGACACGCCTCGCACATCTGCTGCAAACCGGCCGCGCCAAGCCGTGGAGCGTGCTCGCCGTCACCTTCACCAACAAAGCCTCGCGCGAAATGCGCGAGCGTGTCGAACATTTGCTCGGCCCTGGCGGCGGCGGTCTGCCCTGGCTCGGCACGTTCCACTCGATCAGCGCGCGTATGCTGCGCACGCATGCCGAACTCGTCGGCCTCAAAAACAATTTCTCGATCATCGACACCGACGATCAAATCCGTCTCTTGAAGCAGATCATCGAAGCCGAAGGCATCGACGAAAAGCGCTGGCCCGCGCGCCAACTGGCCAATCTGCTCGACGGCTGGAAGAACCGCGCGCTGACGCCGGAGAAGGTGCCGAAAGGCGAAGCCTTCTCCTTTGGCGACGGCGCCGGCGTGAAGCTCTACGCCATCTATCAAGCGCGGCTGAAAATTTTGAACGCGTGCGATTTCGGCGATCTGCTGATGCACATGATCGACATCTTCCAGCGCCATACCGACGTGCTGGAAACCTATCACCGCAAGCTCAGCCACCTCATGGTGGACGAGTATCAAGATACGAACGTCGCCCAATATCTTTGGCTGCGCCTGCTCGCTCAAGCGCGCAAAAATCTTTGCGTTGTCGGCGACGATGACCAATCGATCTATGGCTGGCGCGGCGCTGAGGTCGATAACATCCTGCGCTTCGAACACGATTTTCCCGGCGCGCAAGTCGTGCGCCTTGAGCGCAATTATCGCTCCACCGGCCACATCCTCGCCGCAGCCTCGCATCTCATCGCCAACAATCGCGGTCGCTTAGGCAAAACCCTCTTCACCGACGACGAAGACGGCCAGCGCGTGAAAGTCCGCGGCGTCTGGGACGGCGAAGCCGAAGCGCGCCTCATCGCTGACGACATCGAAGGCTGGCGCCAATCCAATCGCTCCTACGCCGACGCCGCCGTGCTCGTGCGCGCCGCATGGCAGATGCGCGCTTTTGAAGAGCGCTTTCTGATGCTGCGCATCCCCTATAAGGTGATCGGCGGCCCACGCTTCTTCGAACGCGCCGAAATCCGCGACGTCCACGCTTATCTGCGCTTGATCCGCTCCGAGGACGACGACCTCGCCTTCGAGCGCATCGTCAATCAGCCCAAGCGCGGCATCGGCGAAAGCACTGTGCAAAAGCTGCACGCCCACGCCGGCAAACCGCCCGTCCGCTTTGTCACCGACAACGGCCCGCTGTTCGATCAAGACACCGGCGAAGTCGTCACCACGCAAGACCAAGCCCCTGGCGGCGCCACACGCTTCCGCACCCTTATCGGCGCCGCGCGCGAGATGATCCTCACCGACGATCTGCCGCTCAAAGCCCGCACAGCGCTGCGCAGCTTTCTCACCGATCTCGACCGCTGGCGCGAGCAAGCACGCACGATGAGCCACGTCGAGCTTGCCGAAATCGTGCTCGACGAAAGCGGTTATTCCGACATGCTACGCAACGATAAATCGCCGCAAGCGCAGACACGGCTCGAAAACTTGAAAGAATTGGTCCAGTCGATGGCCCAGTACGACACGCTCGAAGCCTATCTCGAACACGTCGCTCTCGTGCTCGACATCGAAAGCGAAAGCGATGGCGAAAACGTGCAACTCTCCACGCTGCACGCCGCCAAGGGCCTCGAATGGCCGCTGGTTTTCCTGCCGGGCTGGGAAGAAGAAGTTTTTCCTCCAAACGCGCCGTCGAAGAAAGCGGCGACAAAGGCTTGGAAGAAGAGCGCCGCCTCGCCTATGTCGGCATCACCCGCGCCCGCGAAAGCGCGCGCATCTCCTTCGTCGCCAATCGCCAAATCTACGGCCGCTGGCAAAGTGTGCTGCCCTCGCGCTTCATCGATGAATTGCCGCCCAAGAGCGTCGATGCCGTGAGCGAGACCGGTTATGCGATGCAAGCCGGCAATATCCGCGAAGGCGCTTCACGCTTTGACTCGTTTGCGCCCGGCGCTGGCTTCAACAGCGCCTATCAAAGCCCCGGCTGGAAGCGCGCCCAAGAACGCGGCGCCTTCCAATCCAAGCCGCCCATGATCGAAGGCGAAGCCCGGCTCGTTGCGCGCTCCGGCGATGCGGATTCACACTTCAAACGCGGTGACCGCATCTTCCACCAAAAATTCGGCTACGGCCGCATCCGCGGCGTCGAAGGCAACAAGCTCACCGTCGATTTCGACAAAGCCGGCGAAAAGCGCGTCATCGACAGCTTCGTCGTACCCGCGAGCGCGGCTTAGTCGTCGTCACCATCGTCATCATCATCCGACGATCGCACCGGCGCGCGCGAGGCCGCAGCGCGTTGCGGCGGCGGGACTTCGGCGGCGAGTGCTTTCTGCGGGGTAGCGCCTTCATCGGCGCGCGCGGGCGGCGCTTCCGCACTATGCACACGCGCGGGCGCATGCTCTGGCCGCGCGCTGGGCGAAGCCAGCGGCACAATCTCGGCCGCGTTTGCTTCCTCCACCACCTCGCCCGGGTGCGTGACCATGTGTGCGATACTGGCCGCGCCCACGGCAAGCAGCACGGCAGTACCCATGCTGGCGGCTATAAAGCCAAGCTTCTTCATAATCCGCTCTCCCTCGTCGTCACCAAACCGGCGCGCGCCTGAATCCAAGCTGAACTGAGACACAGCCCTCGCCTATCAAGGTGTTCCCTTTTGCCGGCGCCGCCTCTAATCAGCGCCATGCTTCTTCTCACCGCCCTCGGCACGATGACCCAGGTCCGCGCCGCCGCCGACGAACTCGACCGCCACGACCCCTCGCCTGCCGATGCGGTGAGTTGGTTCGAGGAAGGCCCAGGCAAATTCCGCCTCGAAGTCTACGTCCCCACCGAGCAGGACGCCGACAGCGCCTGCGCCATCATCGGCGCGGCCGCGCCCGAACTGCACATGATCTGCAACGACGTGAAGGCCGCCGACTGGGTGGCGATGTCGCTTGAAGGCCTCCCCGCCGTGCGCGCGGGCCGCTTCATGGTCGCGGGCGCGCATGCGCTCGCGCACGAACAGAACGGCCTCAGCAAAATCTGGATCGAAGCGTCGGAAGCGTTCGGCACCGGCCATCACGGCACCACCTGGGGCTGCCTCATGGCGCTCGAAGGCATTTTGCGCAAGCGCCGCGTCAAGCGCGTGCTCGATGTCGGCGCCGGCTCCGGCGTGCTGGCGCTCGCCGCCGCCACGCACGGCGCCACCGCACTCGCGATCGAGATCGACGAGCGCGCCGCCGCCATCGCTGAAATCAACGCACGCCAAAACAAGCTGGCCAATCGCGTGCAAGTCATCGCCGGCGATGGTGCGCGTTACATCGCGCAACAGAAATTCGATCTGGTCTTCGCCAACATCCTGATGCGCCCGCTGATCCGCTTGGCGCCGAAGCTTGCGCCCACCGTCGCGCCCGGCGGCGCGCTCATCCTCTCCGGCCTGCTGCGCTCGCAGGCGCCGCTGGTGCGCGAAGCCTACGCCAATCGCGGCCTCATCCTGGAGCGTCAGATTCCCAAAGAAGCGTGGATGACATTGGTCTGGCGCAAACCTGCACGAGCTTGACCGTGTGATACGACCGGCTAGGCTTCAATGCGGGAGGGTTGAAGCCATGTTCAAACTGAAATCCGCGTTTGTCGCTTTTGCATTTGCGATCACCGCGCTCTGCAGCGCGCCGCAAGCGTTCGCGCAAACTGCAACGCCTTTCGATCTGGCCCAACTTCGCCCGGAGGTGCGCGCCGCCGTTGTCGCCGCACGTGACGCTCAGCGCCGTGCGATGGTGACAGCCGCCCGCGCTCATGCGCCCGTCGATGGTCTCATCCGTTTCGAAGGCACAGCCGGCGACGATTATTCCGGCGAGTGCTCACCATGCGGCGAACTCCCGCAACGTCACGGCTATGGTGTGCTTTCCTGGGACGACGGCGAGCTCTACGCGGGCGGCCACATGCGCGGTGGCAATGGCGGCATGAAGCACGGTCACGGCGTCTATGTTTTCGTGAACGGCAATGTGTATGAAGGCCAATTCAGCGCTGACCAGTTCAATGGCTACGCCGCCGCGTGGAACGCAGATGGCACGCTGCGCTACCAAGGCCGCTATCTGAACAATCAACCCGCCGACTAGCGCGCGTACACGTTCACGGCGTACCAGCACGGCTGCGCGCCGCAGGCAAACATCGAGAGTTCGATATCGTATTGCCCCGTCACGCGCGGACGCACTTGCACGACCGGCACGCGATCATCGAGCAAGTCTTGCGCGATCACGACATTGTTTTGATCCAACACGCGCAGATCGATGTCGCGGCAACGCGAGTCACAGACGCCAACGATGCGATAATCCTGCCCGGCCCGAAGCGTGACGGTGTAGCTGCGCGACGAGCGTTGGTTGAGCCCCCAGCGAACGGACCGGCGGCACGGCCATAGCCATCTTCGCCCAGGATCGTTTCGGCCCGCGCCAGCTGCTGGGCGAGATCGCGCGCGAACGGGTCCGGCACCTGCGCGCTGGCTGGAGAGGCCAGCAGCACAAGCACGATCGCCGCGCCAAATGCCTTTTTTACCGAAAAGCTCATGCATCTCCCCGGCTACCGGCCGGAATTTCGCGGGTTGGCCTCTTAAACCCGCCGATTGAAAGCCCTAAACTCAGTCCACTGAACCTGCCCTGAACCTGGGCCTCAAAGGACGCACAATCGTGTTCCAGACCTATGACGATCCGGGCGGCCCCGCCCTTGGCCGCAAACATCTGCCGCGCTTGAGGAAAGCGCTCAAGGCCGCCGGTCTCGACGGCTTCATCGTGCCACACGAGGACGAATGGCAGAACGAGTACGTGCCGCCGGCCTTTGATCGCTTGGCCTGGACCACCGGCTTTACCGGCTCGGCAGGTGCGGCGGTGGTGCTGGCCGACGAAGCCGCCGTGTTCGTCGATGGCCGCTACACGCTGCAAGTCCGCGCCCAAGTCGACAGCGCGCTCTTCGCCTATCGCGATCTCGTCGATGGCGGCGTGCCCGCCTATCTGCGCGAGCGTGCGCCGAAGGGCGCCAAGATCGGCTACGACCCGAAGCTCCATAGCCCTGACAGCCTCGACCGCATCCGCGCCGCCGCTGACGCCGCCGGCGCTGAACTCGTGCCCGTCGCGCAAAACCCAATCGACACGATCTGGGACGATCGCCCCGCGATTCCTGATGGCGAAGGTTGAGCCGCACGCGGAAACCTATTCCGGTGAAAGCTCCGCCTCGAAGCGCCAACGCCTCGGCGAAGGCCTGAGCAAGGAAAGCGCCGACGCTGTAATCATCACCTCGCCTGCCTCTCTCGCTTGGCTCTTCAACATTCGCGGCGGCGACGTCGCACGCACGCCATTGCCGCTCGGCGAAGCTTTGCTCCGCGCCGACGGCACCGCCGATCTCTTCATTGCCGACGAAAAGGTCTCGCCTGAACTAAAGCAATGGCTCGGCAACCAAGTCGCGGTGAAACCCAGCAACGAATTGCAACCAACGCTTGCCGCGCTCGGCGGCAAGAAAGTGAAGCTCGATCCATCGAGCGCCAGCGCTTGGTATTTCGAAGAGCTCAAAACCGCAGGCGCTGAAATCGTCCGCGGCCAAGATCCTGTCGTGCTGCCGCGCGCCTGCAAGAACGCAGCTGAAGTCGAAGGCTCACGCCAAGCGCACATCCGCGACGGCGCCGCCGTATCGCGTTATCTGCATTGGCTCGCCACCGATGCACAAACCGGCAAGGTACAAGAGATCGAAGCTTGTGAGCGCCTCGAAGCCTTCCGCGCCGACACCGGCGCGCTGAAGGATCTCAGCTTCGACTCCATCTCCGGCGCCGGCCCCAATGGCGCCATCGTGCATTATCGCGTCACCAAGAGGACCAACCGCAAGCTCGGTCGCGGTTCGCTCTTCCTGATCGACAGCGGCGGCCAATATCTCGACGGCACCACCGACATAACGCGCACGGTCGCGATTGGTCGCCCATCGAAGGAAATGAAGGATCGCTTCACCCGCGTGCTCAAGGGCCACATCGCGCTCTCGCGCGTGCGCTTCCCGAAAGGCACGACCGGCCACCAACTCGACGCACTCGCGCGCATGAGCCTTTGGGAAGCTGGCCTCGATTACGATCACGGCACCGGCCACGGCGTCGGCGTTTATCTCGGCGTGCACGAAGGCCCGCACCGCATCGCCAAATTCGTCAACACCCAACCGCTTGAACCCGGCATGATCGTGTCGAATGAGCCTGGCTATTACAAAACCGGCGCTTACGGCATCCGCATCGAAAACCTGCAAGTGGTCACGCCCGCCGCCGACATTGATGGCGGCGAACGCCCCATGCTCGGCTTCGAGACGCTAACGCTCGCGCCCATCGCGCGCGAACTCATCGTGAAGCAGATGCTCACCAAAGAAGAGCTCGCCTGGGTGAACGCGTATCACGCGAACGTCTGGGAAAAATCGGCCCGCAGCTCGATGGCGAAGCGAAAGCGTGGCTAGAGGCGACGACTAAGCCGCTCTAACGATTGCTGCATCAGACTGATTGTGTTTCCCTGCCCTGGCGGGGAGACACATCATGTTCGTCGGCCATTACGCAGCAGCGTTCGCAGCCAAAGCCATCGAGCCCAAAGCGCCGATGTGGACGCTCGCAGCCGCAGCACAGCTCGTCGATATCGGCTGGAGCGCCTTCATCATCGCTGGCGTCGAGCGCGCCAGCGTCGATCCATCTTTGCCGGGCTCCTCGCTCGTGCTTGAGCACATGCCCTGGACTCACTCGCTGCCAATGGCGATCGCGTGGGGCATTGGCGCGGCGTTACTAATGAAACTCCTGCTTCGCTTGCCCACTTGGGCCAGCGTCGTCGTCGGCCTCACCGTGTTCTCGCATTGGCTGCTCGATCTCCTCGTCCACCGTCCCGATCTCGAACTTTGGATCGGCGGCGACAAAGTCGGCTTCGGGCTTTGGAACTATCCCGTGCCCGAGCAAGCCGTGGAGATTGGCCTGCTTGCGATCACAGGCGCCGCGTGGGTCGCAAGCCGCAAGACCCTCGGCCGCCTCGCTTGGCCCGCCATCGCCTTCATCGGGTTCCTTGTCGCATTGCAAATCGTAGCGATGCTCTCGCCGCAACCCGCCGGTCCGCTCGGCGCGCAAAGCGGCGCGATGATCTTGGCCATCTATCTTGTCGTCGTCGCGCTGGCCGCGCTGACAGACTTGCGCGGCAAGCGCACGACTTGATCCCCTAACCGACGAGCGCAATCCCTGATCCCCTAGCGCGCCTGCAATCACGCTCTAAAGTGATCGCTACAGCTTCAGGGGGATCACATGGATCGCAACGACATTCCGCCAATCGATCAAGTCGCAACGCCAACCCGTCGTGGGCTTTGGGCGGGCGCGGCCGCACTCGCGCCGCTCGCCTTCGCCGAAGACGCCGACGCCGCCACGCCCAATCGCGCCGCACTCCGGCGCATCGTCGATCAGCAGAAAGACGAGACGATCGCGCTGCTGCAAGATTGGATTCGCAATCCGACCATCGCCGCCGAGGGCCTGAACATTCAGGAGGCGCCGACTACATGGCGCGCCTCGCCCGCGACGCGGGCTTCCAAACCGCTGAGATCGTCTCCACCGACGGCTCGCCCGGCGTGTGGGCCACGCTTGATGTCGGCGCGCCGAAAACGCTGGCCGTCTATTTCATGTACGACGTGAAGCAATTCAATCCCGACGAATGGACCTCGCCGCCGCTCGAAGCGCGTCTCGTCGACAATCCGCTCGGCCGCGTACTTATTGGCCGTGGCGCGGTCAACCAGAAAGGCCCGGAGATCGCCTTCCTCGCCGCGTTGCGCGCGCTGCGCGCCGCCGGCCGCCAACCACCCGTGAACATCGTGCTCGTCTGCGAAGGCGAAGAAGAAATCGGCAGCCCACACTTCCACCAAATTGTGCGCCGCCCCGACATCATGCAGCGCCTGCAATCCAGCGTCGGCGTTTTCATTCCGAGCGCATGGCAAGACCCGACCACCGGCAGCGTCAGCGTCAATCTCGGCGCCAAAGGCATCATCGAATGCGAGCTGATCGCGAGTGGTGAAAGCTGGGGTCGTGGCCCGACGCGGGACATTCACTCCAGCACCAAAGCCATGGTGGACTCACCCGTGTGGCGTCTCGTGCGCGCGCTCGACACGCTCACCACCGAAGACGGCAACACGCCCGCGATTGACGGATGGTTCGAAAACGTCCGCCCGCTCACCGACCGCGAGCGCGAACTCATTCAACAAGGCGCGCGCAATTCCAACGAAGCCGATTGGAAGCAACGCAACGGCGTGTCGCACTTCATTGACGATCTGCCTTGGGCGCAAGCGCTAGAGCGCCTGGCCTCGCAACCCACCGTCAATATCGAAGGCCTCGTCGCCGGCTACACCGGCCCCGGCGGCATGACCATTCTACCAGGTCGCGGCGTCGCCAAACTCGACTTCCGCCTGGTGCCAAACCAAACCCGCGCCGAAGCCGAAGCCAAGCTTCGCGCCCACCTCGACGCGCGCGGCTTCAACGATGTGCAGGTCGTCGTCGGCGGCGGCTACGATCCCACCGAAACCGCCGAGGACAGCGCCATCGTGCAAGCACAACTGGCCGTCTATCGTCGCGCCGGCGCGCGCGCGACCTTGAACCCACGCCTCGCCGGATCATGGCCGGGTGCGGTGTTCACAGCCGAGCCCGTCAGCTTGCCAGCCGGTCAATTCGGGCTGGGCCACGGCAGCGGCGCCCACGCGCCGAACGAATATCTCCTGATCGACAGCAACAATACCCGCGTTCAGGGCCTCTCCGGCGCGGTGATGGGCTTCATCGACATCATGTACGAGCTGGCGCGCTAAGCCCGCACTGAACCAAACGGCCTCGGTGTTCGTTCAAAGAACGAAGCCGAGGTCGTTTCATGTCTTACGTTATCGCCTGGATCAGCACCGGCATCGTGTTCGCCATCGCCGACGCGATTTGGCTCAGCCAAGCCGCGCCGCGCCTCTATCGCCCGATGATCAGCGAAATCCTGCGCCCCGATGTCTCGTGGCCCGCAGCGATCGCCTTCTATCTCATCTATGTCAGCGGCATCGTCTATTTCGCCGTCGCGCCCGCGCTTGAAAAGCAAAGCCTCAGCGCAGCTTTGCTCAACGGCGCCGTACTCGGCCTCGTCGCATACGCCACCTACGACCTCACCAACCAAGCCACGCTGAAAATTTGGGACACACGCCTCACGCTCATCGACATGAGCTGGGGCGCGTTCGCCACGGCGCTGGCCGCCGGCGCCGGTTATTGGATCACGCAACGTTTCAGCGGCTGAGCTCGATCCAGGCGTCTTCGTCAATCACTTTGACGCCATGCTTCTCGGCCTCAGCAAGCTTCGAGCCCGCGCCCGGCCCCGCCACCACAAGGTCGGTCTTCTTCGACACGCTGCCTGAAACCTTCGCGCCCAACGCAATCGCGCGCGCCTTTGCCTCATCGCGCGTCATCTTCTCCAGCGTGCCGGTGAACACGATCGTCAGCCCCGAGACATTGCTCGACGTCGCCGCTTTCGGCTCCGCCTTCGGCGTCACTTCTTTCAACAAGCGCTGCAACGCGTCGCGGTTATGCTTCTCCGCGAAGAAATCGACCAGATGCGCCGCCGCCACCGGGCCCACGCCATCGATGCGCTCAAGCTCAAGATAATCATCGCCCGGCGCCTGCTTGGCCGCATCCTTGATCGCGCCGATAGCGTCGCCGAGAGAGCCAAATGACGCGATCAAAGACTCCCAGGCCTTCGCGTTCACGCCTTTGATCTTGGGCGCGCTCGGACCCCGGCGCCCTCGCCGGCAAACATATCCGCCTGGCTCGCCGCTGCCGGCGAGGCGCCGGCGCTCCGAGCATTCAATTCAGGCGCCGCAGCCAGGAGAGCGGCCAATGCGCCAGCGCCAACGCCACTTACACGCTCCAGCGCCTCATACGCCTCGCCGGGCTGCGCCTTCACCGCCGCGTTCACGGCATCCTCAAACACGTCCCAGCTTTCAAACCGCCGCGCCAACACACCAGCCGTCGTCTCACCGATGTCGCGGACGCCAAGCGCATAGAGGAAACGTCCGAATTGCGGTTCGCGCCGCGCATCGATCGAGGCCAGCAAATTCGTCACGCTCTTTTCGCCGTAGCCCTCGCGCGTCGAAAGTTCGTCGCGCTTGTCGTGCAGACGAAAAATGTCGGCGGGCTCTTTCACCCAACCGAGTTCGTAAAATTCCTGGATCTGTTTGGCCCCAAGGCCGTCGATATCCATCGCGCGACGCGCCACGAAATGGATCAGCCGCTCCACCGCCTGCGCCGGACAATTCAGCCCGCCCGTACAGCGCGCAATCACGCCCTCTTCGCCGGGCTCCAATTCGCGCGCGACGTGGGCGTCGCACACCGGACAGCGCTCTGGGAATTGATACTTGTGCGCGCCTTTCGCGCGCTTCTCCAGCAGCACGTCCACGATCTGCGGGATCACATCGCCAGCGCGCTGCACCACGACCGTATCGCCGACGCGCAAATCCTTGCCGCCGCGGATCGGCTCGCCATCGGCGCCGACGCCGCGAATATAGTCCGCATTGTGCAGCGTCACGTTCGTCACCGTAACGCCGCCCACAAACACCGGCTTCAAGCGCCCCACTGGCGTCAGTGCGCCAGTGCGGCCAACTTGAATGTCGATGCCTTCTAGGATCGTCGTCTGCTGCTCGGCCGCGAATTTATGCGCGATCGCCCAACGGGGGCTGCGCGAGACGAAGCCAAGCCGTTGCTGCAGGGCAAGCGAGTCCACCTTGTAGACAACGCCATCGATCTCATACGCGAGCCCTGCGCGGCCTTCCAAAATGCCCTGATAGATCGCGAGCAGCTCATCGCCATTGTTCGCGCGCTTAATGCCCGCGAGCGGGAAGCCCATCTTCGCTAGACGCTGCACCGCCTCGTATTGCGTCTCCGCCAACGGCTCGCTCAACTCGCCCCAGCCATGCGCGAAGAACCGCAAAGGCCGTGACGCCGTAATTTTGGGATCGAGCTGTCGCAACGCGCCCGCCGCCGAATTGCGCGGGTTCACGTAAGTCTGCTTTCCCTGGGCTTCGAGATCTGCGTTCATTTTCGCGAACGCCGCTTTCTCCATGTAAACTTCGCCGCGCACCTCAAGCACTCCAGGCGCGCCTTTGATCAACTTTGGGATGTCAGCGATCGTCATCAAATTCGCGGTGACGTCTTCGCCCTGGCGACCATCGCCGCGCGTCGCGCCCTGCACGAAACGGCCGTTCTCGTAGCGCAGCGAGGCCGAGAGCCCGTCGATTTTCGGCTCCGCCGTAATGATCGGCGGCGTGTTCAGGTTCAAAAAGCGCTGCACCTTCGCCACGAACGCATGCGCGTCGTCCGCATCGAACGCGTTGTCGAGCGAAAGCATCGCCACGACATGCTGCACCTTGCCGAACTTTTCCGCCGGCGCCGCGCCCACGCTCGTGGAAGGGCTGTCCTCGCGCACAAGGTCAGGAAAACGCGCTTCGATCGCCAGATTGCGCTTACGCAACGCGTCGTATTCCGCATCGGTGAGCTCCGGCGCGTCTTTGGAATAATAAAGCTTGTCGTGATGCGCGATATCGCGCGCCAGCCGCTCCAATTCGGCGGCCGCCTCTTGCGGACTTAGCTTTTCAACGGACTTGTCGGTCATCGATCATCAGGTGTCGGTCTCAGGCGCCAGAGGATACGAAACATCCCGGCGCCTGACACCTGCAATCTGACACCTGCTTAGAACACCGTGCCGAAGGTACGGCTGAGCCAGCCGCGCCGGCGCGCTTCGTCTTCCGACACCTGCGTGACGCCGCTTTCGGCCATCAAATCATAGGTGCGCTGATACCAAGCACTGCCCGGGAAATTGTGTCCCAAGATCGCTGCCATACGCTGCGCCTCCTCGACCATGCCGACGGAGAGATACGATTCCACCAGACGATGCAGCGCCTCCGGCGTGTGCGACGTGCGTTGGAAATTTTCGTTCTCGACCACGCTGCGGAAGCGATTGATCGCCGCCAAATGCTGATCGCGCTCAAGATAGAAGCGACCGACCGACATCTCTTTGCCGGCCAATTGGTCATAGACCATGTCAATCTTCAGACGCGCGTCGCGCGCGTAGGCGGTTTCCGGGAAGCGGCGCACGACGTCATTCAGCGCCGTCAGCGCACGCTCGGTCGTGCCTTGGTCACGACCGACATCCGTGATGCGCTCAAAGTGGCAGATCGCGATCAAGTAATAGGCGTACGGCGCGCTGTCGTTGCCAGGGTGCAGCGCCACGAAACGCTGCGCGTCTTCGATCGATGAATCGTATTGGCGCGCCTGGTAGTGCACGAAGGCTTCCATGAGCATAGAGCGCCGCGCCCACGACGAATACGGGTGCTGACGCTCAACTTCCTCGAACATCGCCAACGCCTGCGGGTAGCGTTGATTTTCGATCGCATCGACGCCGCGATTGTAGAGCGCGGCTACCGGCTCATCGACATATTGCACATTCTCGCGTTCGCGATTGGCGCCGAAGCCGCCACACGCCGTCACGCTGCCAGCCATTACGGCCACGGCCACCGCGCGAGCGAGCTGCATTTGTCGAGGGGTCATCCGCTGGCCTCTTCTGCCTTACAAATCGGCGCGCCGAACAGGCGAGCGCATCGCTGATACAGGAGGATTGGCGGGACGCAAAGCGCCTGCGGCTGTCGGACGAACAGCTAGGCTCAGCCGAACGCCGCGACCAGCGCCGGCTGGGCGGCGCGCACCGTTTCGGGCGCGGATTCTGTATTCGAAACACCACGCTTCCGGCGTATCGAGCAGCGCCCGCACCAAGCGCGCATTGAGCGCATGGCCCGGCTGGTCCGCCACAAAGCGGCCACAAATCGGCGCACCGGCCATCGCCAGATCGCCAATCGCGTCGAGCATCTTGTGGCGCACAAATTCGTCTTCGAAGCGAAGACCTTCCGGGTTCACAACCCGGCCGGCATCCACAACCAGGGTGTTTTCCATCGAGGCGCCACGCCCCAGACCAGCAGCACGCATCGCATCGACGTCCGACATAAAGCCAAACGTACGCGCGTCAGCGATGTCGCTGAGGAAGCTCTTGGGCGAGAGTTCGATGTGGCGGCGTTGCACGCCAATCGCCGGATCAGCGAAGCGGATCGTCACGTCGAGATCGAGGCCGTCAAAGCCCTTAGACGGCGTCAGGGCGGCACTTTTCGCGCCCATGCGCACTTCGATGGCTTCGAGAATACGGATCACACGCTGCGGCGCTTGCTGCACCTTGAGGCCGGCATTGAGCAACACGGCGACAAATTGCGCCGACGACCCATCAAGGATCGGCAGCTCCGGGCCATCGACTTCAACGAAGAGATTGTCGACGCCCAAGCCGGCGCAGGCCGACATCAAATGTTCGATCGTTGCGAGTTCGGCGCCCGACGCATTGCGGATCGTGGTGCAATTACGGGTTTCAGACACGAAATCGGCGTGGGCGCGGATCACGTTGTCCACAGCCTTCACATCGGCGCGGACGAACACGATACCGGTATCGACCGGCGCCGGCGTCAGCGCGATGCGGACGTGCGTCCCCGAATGGACGCCAATGCCCGCGCACACGGCCGGGCCTGCAATGGTTTGCTGACGACGCACCGAAACCACCTCTTCGTCCCCCCACGGAACTGGAGCGAGGCCCCCGACCCCGTAATGGTGGTGTAAGGCCTCCTTCGCATGTGCGACAACACACGTTGCGTTACGGTTTGTGACCGTTAAGCGAACCAAATTAAACCATTGAAATGCCAGATAAAAACGACCATTCCTCACCCCTCGCAGGCCCGACGCTTGGCTGGCTGTAGCGCGCGCCGGCGGGCCCGATGCGGCCAAGGCCGCGCGCCATGCGGCAGCCCTCGCCGAGTTGCGAGACCCCGAAACCGCCAAGCAAGCCCTCTCGCGCGCCATTCGGCTTGAGCCTATCGACCCCGCGCCGCGCCTCGCGCTCGCCCGCCTCCATGCCGAGAGCGGCGACCTCCCGGCCGCTCGCGCCGAGGCCGAAGCCGTGCTGGCCGACGCCGTCGACCAGGCCGCCCGCGCCCGCGCCGCCTTCATCCTGGGCGAACTTGCCCGCGCCAGCGGCGACCACAACGAAGCCCGCAGCCGCTATCAGGCCGTGCTCCAGATCGAAGACGCACTCCTTTCAGCCAATCCGGGCGACCCCACCGCGTCACGCTGGTATGCGCGCGCCCGCGGCCGCGTCGCCGAACTCGACGCCAGCGCCGGCGACTTCACCGCCGCGCGCACCGGCTCGGAAGGCGCACTCGCCATGCTCCGCGCCGTCGCCGCCGCGATCGGTGAACCGCCCGTGCTCGCCGCTGACATCGGCGACGCCGAAATGCGGCTCGCTGCGCTCGAACTCGACTTCAATCAACCAGCCTCCGCCCGCCGTCGCCTCGGCGAAGCCATCGGCCGCTACGAAGCGCTGGCGATCACCGAAAAACACGAACCACATTGGCGCGCCGTGCTGGCGGACGCCTGGGCGTTGGCGGCGGAAGCCGATTACGTGCGCGGAGATGCAAACGCAGCGCGCGACGCGATGGAGCGCGCGCTGCAAACGCGGCTCGTGCTCGCAGCCCGCAGCGAAACTGAAGCCTGGGGTCTCGCCGGTGTGTGGCGCGTGCGCGGCGCGTTGCGCGCGGCCCTCGGCGACAACGACGCCGCGACCGAATCCTTCGGCCAGGCGCGCGCGATGGCGGAGAAACTCTGCACGCGCACCGCCGCCGGCGAAGACGCCTCACGCTTTTTGTTGCGCATCCTACTCGCGCAAGCCGATCACGCGCTGCGCATGGGTCAACTCAACACCGCGCGCGAAGCCGCCGACAGCGCACGCATGCTGACCGAACCTTTCGCGCAAGACATTGGCGGCGCCTGGCTCGGCGAAGTCGCTGCTTGCTGGGACCGTTTGGGCGAAATCGCGCGCATCGCTGCTGTGGAGCCCGCCG
The DNA here is from genome assembly GCA_023242925.1 of Hyphomonadaceae bacterium JAD_PAG50586_4. Lineage (GTDB taxonomy): Bacteria > Pseudomonadota > Alphaproteobacteria > Caulobacterales > Aquidulcibacteraceae > Vitreimonas. The sequence goes on from CP096134.1 coordinate 2,928,688, forward strand.
CACAGGACGCCTTCGCGCGCGCTGTCGAGTTTCGCCGCTTGGCGCTCGAACGCGCGCCGGATGATATCCGCCTCATCCGCCGCCTCGCCGCAGCGCTCGTCAAACACGGCGACGCACATCTTGGCGCCAACGCACATGCCAGCGCCAAAGCCGCATTCCACGAAAGCATCGTGCTAAGATTCAAATTGCTCGACGCTGCACCCGGCGATGCGACCGCCGCGCTCGCGGTCGCCGTGGCCCTTGAACGCTTCGGCCTGGCCGCGCTCGCCCAGGGCGACACCAACGCAGCGCGCGCCGCCTGGGAAGACGAACTCGCCCTCGCCGATCGCATCTTCGCAGAAGAGCACTCGCTTGAGTCACTGCGCTTCCGCGCCATCGTCGAAAGCCATCTTGCCAGCGCCGGCGGCCCGAATTCGGAGCACCACCGCCACGCCGCACTCGAGCACTTAGATCAACTCGCCCACGCAGGCGCGCTCACACCGCAAGAAACAGCGCTACGCAAAAAGCTTTGGGGCGCTTAGCGCTACGCTTTTTGCGCAGCATCATTGGTAAAATGGGCGCGGTAACAACGAAGATCACCAGCGCCAGCACGCTCGTCTGCACGGCGATTTCCAACGGCAAAAAGCCGGCGTTGACGATCGCCAGATACGTCATCACCGCCCCCGCCACCCAAAGTACGAACACCAACGCCAATGCATGCGCGATGCTCTTCTGTGTCGCACGCGCGAAGAGCCACACGAAGGCAAACGCGTAGACAAAGTCGGACACGAAGCTCAGCAATTCGTGGGTGAGCGGCGACCAAGGCGGCGTGAAATCGGGCGTAAGCTGTGCGCCCACAGCATCCCAGCCGGCCTCAAGAATGAAATTGTTGCCGGCCCAGCCGAGAACATTCCAAATGACCCCGTAAATCAGCGTCCAGACCAAGATCGACACAGCGGTCATGAAAGGGCCTCCCACCGCATCATGCAGGCAGGAGGCCCTAACGATAGAGATTTGCGACCAACCGCTTAGCGCGGGTTCATTTGCCGGCGCAGGAAAGCAGGGATTTCCAGCTCTTCGTCCAATTCCGGATCGCGCACGACGTCTTCATGCGCGCGCCGCGGCTGAGCGGCCGGCTCATCGTCGATATTGAAATCGCGCAGCGACGGCGGCTCATCGCGCGGCTCGCTCTTCTTCCAGCCGAACAAATTGAATCCACCGCTGCGGCGTGGCTCTGGCTCCAGATCGTTGGCGAAGCTCGGGCGCGTGTCATCAAATGTCTCGCGCGCCGCCACCGGCTCCGGCGCAGGCAGCGCCGCTTCCGCGCGCGGCACAACAGGTCTGCGCGCCAGAGTCGCTTCATTCGCACGCCGCGCCGGTTCAATCACCGTCTGCTGCGTGACGATCGCCTCGTCATCGATGCCCGTCGCCACGACTGAAACGCGGATCGAACCCTCAAGCGTTTCATCGAAGGTCGAGCCCAAAATGATGTTCGCGTTCGAGTCCACTTCGGCGCGGATTTCGTTCGCCGCCTGATCGACCTCGTACAAGGTCATGTCGAAGCCGCCGGTAATGTTGATCAACACGCCCTTGGCGCCGCGCATCGAGACGATGTCGAGCAGCGGGTTCGCCATCGCGCCATGCGCGGCTTCCAGCGCGCGGCTGGGGCCGCGGCCTTCGCCGGTTCCCATCATCGCCGTGCCCATCTCCGCCATCACAGTGCGCACGTCGGCAAAGTCGAGATTGATCAGGCCCGGCATCACCATGAGATCAGTGACGCCGCGTACGCCCGAATAGAGCACCTGGTCCGCCAGTTGGAACGCCTCAGCGAAGGTCGTGCGCTCGTTAGCGACGCGGAAGAGGTTTTGGTTCGGAATAACGATCAGCGTATCGACGTGCTTGCGCAGCTCTTGCACGCCCTGCTCGGCGAGCTGCATGCGGCGCTGACCTTCAAAGTGGAACGGCTTGGTGACGACCGCGATCGTCAGGATGCCGCGCTCGCGCGCCGTGCGCGCAATCACCGGCGCCGCACCCGTACCCGTTCCGCCGCCCATGCCGGCGGCGACGAACACCATGTGCGCGCCTTCAAGAAATTCGATGATCTCGGGCTGGCTCTCTTGCGCCGCCGCTTGACCCACTTCCGGCCGCGCGCCCGCGCCCAAGCCTTCGGTGATGGAATGGCCCAATTGCAAACGGTTGGGCGTACGCGCGCGCGTCAGCGCCTGCGCGTCCGTATTGGCCACGACGAACTCAACGCCCTGCAATTTGGCGTCGATCATGTTGTTGATGGCGTTGCCGCCCGCGCCGCCAACACCGAACACCACGATACGCGGTTTCAGATCGTTGATCATGGGCGCGCCATACTGGTTCATTACCTGCTCCAAGGGCGACCGATTCTCACGATCTGCCCAGGCTCGCACTTGCCCCGCCTACACCTTTGCCGGCCAAGCGCTTAAGCTCTCGTTAACACTCCGAAATAGTCAGGGCGGTTTTGCGGCGCCGCAGCGGTAGTTTACGGCGCGCGCTCGGGGAAAACGCCATGTTTGGCGCGCCCGGAATTGTGGACTAGAGCGCGGCGAGATTGACGGCGAAGGAACGTCCTGCCGCCCGATCGGTCTTCACATCGAAGCTGAAGCGATCGCCGGGCGACAACGTCACCAAACCAGCACGCTCAAGCTCGCTCACATAAACCACGATATCCGCGCCGCCGCGGTCGGGACTGAGCAGGCCCGCGCCACGGCGCGGGTCGTAGGATTTCACCGCGCCATTCATTCGGTCTCGGTTTCGGCGTCGACAGGAGCTTGGGCTGGCGCCTTCGCGGACGCTGCGGTTTTCTTCGTCGTGCGGCGCGGTTTCGCCGCCGCGATCGCCGCCTTCGCTTGGCGGCGCGTATCCATCTCGGCGCCAATTAGCGGCAACAGGTTATCCGCCTGTTGCCGCTGCATGACCGTGCCCGAATCCGCCAAGCGAACAGCGTTCGCATGAAGCGTGTCGAGCTCCTTGTCCGAGAGATCAGGTATGCGCTGATCGATCGACAATGGATTATGCCGTCTTCAGGTTCGTGGCCGAGTCACGACCTTGGCGGTCGCGCTCGAGATCGAACGTCACTTTCTGGCCATCCGCCAGGCCCGAAAGGCCCGAGCGCTCAACAGCGGAAATGTGGACGAACACGTCCTTGCCGCCGCCTTCTTGCGCGATGAAACCAAAACCTTTTTGGGAATTGAAAAACTTAACTGTACCGACAGCCATTTGCCTGTCTCCATGTAGAATTGCCTGCGTGGACCTTCCACGGCAGGCGCCGATTTTTCGAGGGAAACAGCAAATATCCGGCGCGACAGCGTGGGATCAGAGCGTGACGCGACGAGGATCGATAGCCGCTATATGGGCGCTTTAACCTCGAAAGCCAATGCTCAAGCGGATTTCTTTTCAACCATCAGCCACTTGGGTCTTCACCACAGCGACAACTTTTGCGCCGCGGATGAAGTTTTCGATGTCGCCCGCTTCATGCGGCGCCTCATCGCGATCATCCACAGCGGCGGCTTGATCGACGATCAAATCCTGTAGCGCTTCGGGCAACGCATCCCATTGCAGCACAAGCGCGCCGCCGAGGCGGCGCAAAATATGCTCCTGCTCTGGGCGATATTTCACCGTCTTCGCGACCACTTGCGGCGGCCCCGGCGTGAAGGGTCTGTGCCCCCGCGCATCACAATTCCACCCGCTCAAGACGGCTCTCGTCCATGATGCGGTCGAACGCTTCTGAATCGTTCCTGACGCGATATTGCTGGGGCCCAGTTTCGTGCGGCAGCGCGGTCACAACGCGATACGTGCCGCTTGGCGCCGAAAATGCGCCGGAGCGCACAATCGCCACGCGTTGCCCCGCGCCAAATTTGGTGTGCGCCATACCTGCATCCTTTGCCTGAAAAGAGCGAAGGGCGACAAACGCGCGGACGCTACCCCCATAACATGGGGCGCATGCGAGAAAATACAAGCAAAAGCTGCGAAACATGCCCGCCTCGCGCGGAAAGCGTGCTAGGATGATCGCCCACATCAAATAAATCGCACGCTTTCACGCCGCACCTCGCGGCGACAGAGCCTGTTTCGGAGGCTCACATGGCTCAAATTTTCGAACAATGGCGCTTAGACGCCGTCGGCCACACCGAGCGCCTCGTCGATGTCGCGATGCACGAAATGCACGACCTCAACGAAGCGCACATGATGGTGCACGGCGTGATGTGGCGCGCCATGACAGACATGATGGCGCCAACGTCCGGCGCGCAATTGGACACAGCACTCAAAGGCGCGTTGCGCACGCGGGCGCTCGTCTAACGCGCACAAGCATCGCGAACGACTCGCATCTTTTGATCTTTGCTTGCCTCTCCTGGCGCGGCGCCTAGCATCGCCCCAGGGAGAGGCTGCGCCATGTCCGACAAGAAACCGCTCAATCGTCGTTCCTTCATGAGCCGCGTCGGCGGCACGCTCATCATCGGCGGCGCAGCCGCCACAGTGACGGGCTGCGCAACCGCAACAGGCGGCGGTTACGGCGGCGGGTTTTACACCGGCCGCACCGACGCAGATTCAGGCGCCTATGCCGATCGCGCGGGCTACGGCCGCAGCGGCGCCACCGATAGCGATACAAGCGATCGCGCCGGCTATGGGCGCGGCGGCAATGCGGGCGTCACCGATCAAGACACCGGCGCCTACGCAGATCCCGCAGGTCGCGGCCGCGGCTCAAGCGGCGTCACCGACAACGATGCAGGCCCCTACGCCGACCCTGCCGGGCGTGGCCGGGGCGGTCGTACCGGCATGACAGATAACGATTCCGGCCCCAACGCCGATCCCGCGGGACGCGGACGCGGCGCGGGCGGCCAGACCGGCTACACCGACAACGATGCCGGCCCGTACGCAGATCGCGCGGGATATGGTCGAGGCGGTCGCGGCAATGGCGGCGGAAGCGGCTACACCGACAGCGACAGCGGCAATTACGCCGACCGCGCAGGCTACGGCCGCGGCGGATCGCGCGGCTACACCGGCGTCACCGATAACGATAGCGGCTCACATGCGGACGCCGCCAATTACGGTCGCGGCGGACGTCGCTAAGCCATTCGCTCAGAAATTATCGCGCAACCAGTTCCAGGCCTTGCCCATCGTGTCGCGCATCAGCGATCCGATGTGCGCAAGGTTCGGCGCGAAATGCTCTTCGACGTCGGCGAGCTGTGGATTGTCGAAGCGATGGCGCAACAAGCCGGCGCTCGCCGCATAACTGGGTCCTGCTTCGTATTGATCAAAGCCGCAAAGATCATGCGGACGGCCCAGACGCACCGGCATGCCCAGCACTTCGGCCGCGAGCTCGCGCACGCCAGGCATTTGCGCGCCGCCGCCCACGAGGATCGCGCGCTGCGGCCCAGCCGCACCCGAGAAACCCGCGCGTGAGAGTTGTTGGCGCGCCAGCAACAGCATTTCAGTCAAACGCGGCGTCAGCGTATCCATGATTACGCCGCGCAGCGTCGTCGCCGCCTCCAGGCGCCCATCAAGCCCAAGCTTCGGCGCTGACACCGCTTCACGCGGATCGCATGCATTGCCTACAGCGCCAAAGTGCAATTTCACACGCTCAGCCGCCGCAAACGTCGTTTGCAGCTTCGCGGCCAGATCACGCGTCATCCGCACGCCGCCACCGCACGCCACGGTCTCGGCATAGACCAAGCCCTCGGCCGCATACGCGGCCAAACCAATGCAGCCTGCGCCCAGATCGACAACCAGCGCGCCCATCTCGCGCTCTTCAGCCGTCATCACCGCAAGTGCGGCCGCTTGCGGCGCCGCTACAATCTCTTCCACGTCAGCGCCCGCCGCGCGCACGCATGATTTCAGCGCGTTCACAGCGTCTCCAGGCGCCGTCACGATGCACGCTTCAACAGCCAGCATCTTGCCGCTGAGGCCATACGGGTCATCCACCGGCTCGCCGTCGTCGACCATGTAGCGCAGCGGTTCGATATGCAAGATCGCCAGGTTTGGCGTTGGGCTCGCTTGCAGCGCCGCATTGATCGCAGCGTCGATGTCACGCCCTGTCACCGCGCCGCTCTTCAAGCGCACAGCGCCGCGCGAGATACGCGACGCGACGCCTGGACCCGAATACGAAGCAACAACACGACGGATCGGCGCGCCGGCCATCGCCGCCGCTTCTTCGATCGAAACTTGAATAGCGCGCGCGCAGGCGTCGAAATCCGCCGGCTTGCCGCTGGCGATCGCCGGCGCGGTTTGTACGCCAATGCCCAAGACGCGCATCGGGCGGTCCGGGTGCATCTCCAGCACCGGATCGCGACGCGCCGCTAAGCAAACCGTTTTCGCGACACCCACGTCAAGCGTCGCCACCAAAGGCGCCAACGCTTCACGCGACGCGTCCTCGCGCACGCGCGCGGTTTCGCGGACGGGTTCGTAAGCCAAAGCCATCACGCGCCTCCCAGCAGAGGCCGCAAGCCGCCGGCCAACACCGGATGCACGCGAATGGCGACACGATCAGGCACGCGCATATCGATCTGCGCCAACGGGCGATCGAGCAGCGCGTGCTCAGTTTGCAAGTCTTCCAGCTGCGCCAGCGCCGCTTGCGGGTTCTCTTCCGGCAACGCCACGGTCGTCCCGCTCGTCAGTTCGACATTCCAGCGGCGATCGCCCACACGCACCAGCGCACGCAAATGCGCACGCACTTGCGGCAGGCTCTCTAACGCCGCAAGCATCGCTGGCGACGCGGGGCCTGCGCCTTGGCCAACCACCAACGGCAAATTCGCGTGATCGGCCGCGCGCTCGGTGAGCAAACGCTCGCCGTTCGCATCGATCACGGACATTTCGCCGTCTTCCTGCCAGCGCGCGTATTCTTGGCGGCGCTCGACTTCGATCAGCATGTCATTCGGCCACAGGCGGCGCACGCGCACGCCCTGCACCCAATCCAAGCTCTCCACCCGCGTCTTCACGTCGGTCGGGTTGAGCGAGAGGATCGATTGGCGCCCATCCGGCACGATCAGCGCACGCACTTCCGCCGCACGCGCCGGCGAAATCGCAGACGCGCCTTCGATCGTCGAAACTTGAATCTCGTCGACCGCAAAACCCATATTGGCGGCCGCGCCGTCGGCCGCGCGCGCAAATGCTTCGCGCACGTCAAACAGCGACGAACCGAGCCAAGCCGCGCCAGCAACGCCCGCGCCCAAAAGAACACAGCGCCGGTCAACGCCAGGATCAGGCTCTTGCCCGACACTTTCACGTCGTCCGAACCCAAACCGCCGCTCAGCTTGATCTGCGCCAAACGCGGCATCGAGTTCATCGATGGCGGCGGCACGGCTTTGCCGCGACGCGACCGGGGATGCTCAGCTTGCTGATTGCGCCCGGAGCGGCGCGCGCCTCTTACCGCTGGCATGATGCGTCCCCCAGGATCCAGGCGACGATGTCGTCATACGACATGCCAACATAAGCGGCTTGCTCCGGCACGAGCGACGTCGGCGTCATGCCAGGTTGCGTGTTCACTTCCAGCAACGCGATCACATCGCGCTTGGGATCATAGCGGAAATCCGAACGCGTCACGCCGCGGCAGCCCAACGCGTGGTGCGCCGCTTCCGCCGCGCGCATCAATTGATCGGCCACACTTTGCGGAATCTTCGCCGGAATCTCGTGGCGCGAACCGCCTTCAGAATATTTGGCGTCGAAATCGTACCATTCGCCGGCCGGCAAAATCTCGGTCACCGCCAGCGCGCCGCGATCGTGCATTACAGCGACCGTCAGCTCTTTGCCGTCGATGAATTCTTCCACCAGCACGTCGTCACCGAACGTCCAGTCGGGATCGAGCAATTGTTCGGGCGGGCGATTGGCGCCTTCGCGCACGATATAGACGCCGACCGACGAGCCCTGCGCATTCGGCTTCACAACGTACGGCAGCGGCATCGGGTGCGCCTTGGCCGCCTCGTGGCGATCCATCAGCTTGCCCTTCGCCAGCGGCAGCCCGGCTTGCGCGAAAACGGCCTTGGACTTGTCCTTATCCATCGCGACTGCGGACGCGAGCACGCCCGAGTGTGTGTAGGGAAGTTTTAAGTATTCGAGCACGCCCTGTGTGCGGCCGTCCTCGCCCCACTCACCGTGCAACGCATTGAACACCGCATCCGGACGCGCCGCCGCGAGATCCACGATCCAGGTCGGGCTCTGGGGATCAATTTCAACAACGTCATGACCAAGCCGGCGCAGCGCCGCCGCGCACCCGGCTCCGGAGCTCAAGCTCACAGGCCGTTCAGGGCTTAGACCCCCTAGAAGAACCACCACGCGCGCCATTTTCTTGCGCCCCGAGACTAACCGACCAACCAACCAGCGCCCGGACCGACGCATTTTCGCGTTCATTCCGAGAGTGTCATAATGAAACGCCTTCGGGTTAAGGCATGATGAGGGCGGCGCGTTTAGTTGCTGATTTTCATGGTAAATTTCCGTTCAATTGAATTGAGCCGGCTTAACCACGATCGCATTCGCCACCGGCATCTTCTGTCTTAAGGCGCTGACGACATCGATTGGATGCGCGAGGCGGCGCTTTCTTGACCCCCATCAATGCCGCGCGCGTGGGCCTTGGCGATGCTTCGCAGATGGATGGAGGCTCCGATGAAGGCCAAACGCGTTTCGATCTCGGGCGCACTCGCCGCCCTATTTGCGCTCACCGCCTGCACCACGCCCGAGCGGTCCACCGAACCCGAACTGGCCCGCCAGGCCGCGCGCGGCCAAGCCTACGCGATCCAGAATTGCGCCTCATGCCACGCGATCGAGGCTTACGAAGAAGCCTCGCCCAATCCCGACGCGCCCGCGTTCGCTGAAGCCGCGCGCTTGCCCGGCATGAACCGCCGAGCGCTCGACGTTTGGCTCCACACCTCTCATCCGAGTATGCCGAACTTCATCATCCCGCCGGAGCAGATCGAGGAGCTCTCCGCCTACATCTCGACGCTTGAAGACTGACCATCCGTTCGCGCAACGGAGCGGCGCCGGGCGCCAAACAATTGGGCGCCTGTTTGAAGAGCATGCGTGCGTCGGTGCTGTCGCTTGGCGCCGCTGTGCGAACCCCGTCAGCGTCGCGCCATGTCAGAACCGATCGTCATTCTCGCGCCGAACGCCAACGCCCTCAAGCACGCGCGCCGCGTCGCAGGCGATCTGTCCAAGCTCGGCTTCCAAGTCGCAGGCTGTGATGGGCGCATCAGCGGCGCGGAGGTCGATCAAGCACATAAGGTCGTGCTGCTCTGGTCGGGTGGTCAAGCGCGCGGGCCGGCGCTGCGCGCCGCCGCACGCCGGGCCAAAGCCAACGGAACGCTCGTCACCGTGCGCGTCGACGCCACGCGCCCACCGAAGGAAGCGGGCCGCGCCGCAGAGCTGCCCCGCGGCAAACAAACCACACGCGCTTGGCAGCGCCTGCTCGGCCCCCAAGCGCCAACACCGACACAAACACCAATCCGCCCTGCGCCGCGTAAGCTGGAAAAGCGTACGCGCCCGATCCGCGAGAACCGCGCCGGCGCCCTCACAACAGCGCCGCCGCCAACGAAGCAAGCGAGCAAGCCGCAAGCCGCCGCCGCGGCAACGCCGCGGGCCGCAGCCAAAGCCGCGCCCACGCCGCAGCTCAGCACGCAATCGAAAAAGCGCGGCATGGGTGTATTCGGCGTGTTGGTGACAACGCTCTTCGTCGGCGCGCTCATCGCATTAGCTGCCGGCGCCGTGTTCTATGTGCGCGATCCTGCCTTCGCCGCACAGGTCAACGCGTTTGCGGAAAGCTTGAACTAAGCGCGGCCGACGCGCTTGATTTCCCAATTCAGCTCGACACCGTGCTTGGCCTTCACCGCCGCGCGCACATCTTCGCCCAGGCCTTCAATATCAGCGGCGGAGGCATCGCCGGTGTTGATCAGAAAATTCGCGTGCTTCTCGCTCACTTGCGCACCGCCGCGCTTGTAGCCGCGCATGCCCGCTTCATCGACCAGCTTCCAAGCCGAAAGCTTCTCGCCGTTTTCCAGTTCCGGGTTCTTGAACGTCGAGCCACCCGTCTTCTCACGGATCGGCTGCGAGCCTTCGCGCCGCGACGTGATCTCGTTCATGCGCGCCTGGACAGCTTCCGGCGCATCGCGACGACCTTTGAAAACCGCCTGCATCCAAATAATTTGCCCGTCGAACGCACTGTGTCGATAGGTAAACCCCATATCTTCCACGCTGAAGGTGCGCATTTCACCGCTGCGATCAAATCCCCACGCGGCCTCCAAGACGTCCTTCGTCTCGGCGCCATAGCAGCCCGCGTTCATCGTCAGCGCGCCGCCAATCGTGCCGGGAATACCGGCGAAGAATTCCAATCCCGCGACACCGGCCTTCGCCGCGGCCTTCGCCACCATGGAATCCAGCGCGCCGGCGCCTGCGATGATACGCGCCTCTGGTGCGTCGGCGCTGTCAAAGTCGGCGACAATCTGCGCCCATTGGCGCCCGGCCAAACGGATCACCACACCCGGCACGCCGCCATCGCGCACAATCACGTTCGACCCCACACCCAGCACCGTGACGGGGATCTCTTCGGGCAGCGCCCGCAAGAACTCAGACAGGTCGTCCTCGTCCGCCGGTATGAACAGCGCTTCGGCCGGCCCGCCGACGCGAAACCAGGTAAACGGCGCAAGGCTCTCCCCGCGCAGGATTTGTCCACGGACGGTCGGCAGGGCGAGTTCACTCATTCTTGATGGCGTATCGCAGGGATTTGAGCGCCGTCAACGCGTCCGGCGCCTCGCCGCGCCCTTCGGCGCGGCGCATATTCAGCGAAAGAGGAGACGCCTTATGAAGCGTATGGGAATTTTGCTCGCCGCCGCCTTCGCGCTCGCCGCATGCGCCACCGGCGAAACCACCAACACCGCCGCCAGCGCACCGGGCGGCGAACGCGATTGCTTCCGCAGCGACGACGTCAACGGCTACAGCATCATCGACGATCACAATATCGGCCTGCGCGCACGCTCGAAGAATTACATCCTGACCACCGCCTGGAACACGCGCGATCTCGATTGGACGCATGCGATCGGCATCCGCAGCACCAGCGGCTGGATTTGCACCGGCAGCGGCATCGGGGTGGATGTGATCGGCGGCGAACCGCAACGCAATTATCCGATCAGCCAAATCGCTCGCGCGCCGAACGACGACCAACCGACGGGTAGCTGAGCATGCGCACCCTTCTTGTTTTGGCCTGCGCTTTGTCGCTGAGCGCATGTGCGTCTGCGGACGCCGACAGCACCGCAACCGCTGATCGCGATTGCTTCCGCCCAATGGATGTCAGCGGCTTCAATGTCGTCGATAGCGATCGCCTCAAAGTGCGCGTTGGCCCGTCACGTGAATATTTCCTCACTGTGCAAGGCGGCACGCGTGAGATGCGTTTCGATGAAACGCTTGGCATCGATGCCGGCCACAGCTTCGTCTGCACCGGCAACGGTCTGGGCGTACGCGTGATCGGCGGCGATCACGATTTTCCGCGCGCCGTCACACGCGTCGAACGTGTACCGCCGCCGTCAGCGGTCACGCCGACGGCAGCGACATCCAGCAGCCCGCACTAGGACGTCACTTTCAATCCGGCGCGCAGAGCAATTCGGCCGAGCGCGCCCTTGATGATCACGTCGAGCTGGCTCTTCGGTTGATAATCGGCCGGCGCCACATAGCTCACGCGATCCTCGGAAATCAGACGCGAGATTTTGTCCAGCGAGCGCGGCTCGGTCCATTGATACGGATCGAGCACAGCGATCGCGCATCCGCCCTGCTGCGTCACCATCCGCATCGATGGAATGTCGGTGTCGCCATCGCCGATAAAGATCATGCGCTCGAACGGCAGTGCGCGTGCATCATCGTGCATCCAGCGATTGATCGATTCCGTATCCCAGACATTGTCGATGCCCTTGTTGATGCGGAACAGGAATTGCGTCTTCGTCGTGTAATTGATCGCCACACTCGGCCATTTCGCTTCGCCGTTCTTATCGTAGAGAAAGCGCGAGGCGAACACGTTGCGAAAGCGCGGAAACAGCGGGCAGCCTTCGATCATCTCGTAAATGCCGGACGAGACGACATAATGATCGAGTTGCAGCCCCAGATCATCCGCGAACGCATCGACGCGATCGAACCAATGATCGAGCCCATCGAAAAAATCCGGATCTGCGCCCGTCTCCTGCAATTGCTTGCGCGTCACGGGATGGCCAGCCGCACGCGCGCGATCAAGCATCAAATGCATATAGACCAGGATCTCGTCGGCATCCTCGGCCTTGGCGAGGCGCTTTACCTCAAGCCAGAAGTCCGGATGCTTCATGCCGGCGATATCTGGGATGAAGCTGCGCTCCTGCAAATTGCCGCGCGCGAGCGTGCCGTCGAAATCATAGACAATCGCCGCGCGAAGCGGTTCGCGGACGCGTTTGCGTGATGCGGTGTCAGCCATCCTACCGGGCTGCGCAGAGTCGGAGGAGCCGTCAAATGTTTCGGGATCGAGTCGGTCAATATCTGCTATTGTGCGCGCGAGCGCCGGAACCTTCCCGCACTCGTGTCTTTGGATAGGCGCATGATCAGAGATTTTGGCTGGAGCGATGCGCTCCAAGCCGCGTTCGCACCGCACGCCGCCGCGGGCCTCGTGCCGGCGCGCGTGGTTGCGCACCATCGCGGCCTGTGGCGCCTGGCGACGCAAACCGACGAATGCGCCGGCCGGCTGAGCGGTCGCTTCTCCGCCGAGGCGGCGCCAGGCGAGCATCCTGTGGTGGGCGATTGGCTCGGGATCGAGCGCGACGGCAATGGCGACGCGCTGATCCAAGCTCTCATGCCCCGCAAAAGCGCGTTCACGCGGCGCGCTGCGGGCGGCGTCGGCGTGCAAGTCGTCGCCTCCAATGTCGACATCGCGTTTCTAGTCGCGGGCATGAACAACGACCTCAATCCACGCCGGCTCGAGCGTTATTTGGTCGCCGCGCGCGATAGCGGCGCAACGCCAGTCATCGTGCTGACCAAGTCCGATTTGAGCACGGATGTGGAAAGCGAACGCCAAGCCATTATCGACATCGCCGCAGGCGCGCCGGTCGTCACGCTCTCGGCGCTCACAGGTGACGGGCTGAGCGTGTTGGATCGATGGTTGCAGCCCGGCGTAACGGCGGCGCTGCTAGGCAGCTCGGGCGCGGGCAAATCCACGTTGCTCAATGCGCTCGCGGGCAAGGCGCTGATGTCCACCGGGGCCGTGCGCCAAGCCGATGATCGTGGCCGTCACACCACCACGCACCGCGAGTTGTTTCGCCTGCCCGGCGGCGCATTGCTGATCGACACACCGGGCATGCGCGAGCTTGGCTTGGTCGCCGACGAAACAGCGCTGGACGAAAGTTTTGACGACATCGGCGCGCTGATGGCGGCGTGCAAATTTTCCGACTGCACCCACGCGAGCGAACCCGGATGCGCCATTCTCGCCGCTCTGGCCGATGAGAGTTTAAGCCCCGGCCGCTGGCAATCCTATTTGAAGCTGGAGCGCGAACTGGCGTTCGTGGCGCGCAAGGAAGACCCACGCGTCGAAGCCGCGAACCGCGCGCAATGGAAGAAAATCCACAAAACCCAGCGCGCCAAATACAAACATCGCCGCGATAACGAGGAAGGCTGAACCGCGCTCAGCTACCGTTCAGCGCGCAAAACGCAACAATTCGCCGCTCACTCGGAGACCATCTGTGCACCTTCTCACCCAAGCCAAACTCGGCCTCGCCGCGGCGCTCTTTTCTCTCGCCGCCTGCGCCAGTGCGCCAGCGCCTAGCCAAAGCGACATTCGCCAGATCGTCTCCACCACATCGTTCGGCATGTGCGTCGGTTATTGCACGACCCGGCTCGAAATCACCGAAGGCCAAGCCGTGCTGATCCGCGATGGGCGTGGCGGACGCGGCGCAGCCGAGCTGCCCGACCAACGCTTCAGCGCCACACTCACGCCGGCCGAATGGCAAGAGCTCGCACGTCTCGCCGCGGCGACCGATTTGAGCGATCTCCCGCCCACGATCGGCTGCCCCGATTGCGCCGACGGCGGCGCTGAATCCCTCAGCATCAACGGCGCAGCACCCACCACGTTCGATTTCGGCGCGACGATCGTCGAAGCCCAGCCCTTGCTCAACCGCGTCCGCGCCCTGCGCGAACGGCTGACGCCGGAGCAATAAGGCGTCAAACCTGCAAACGTTGCGCTCGCGCGGGATTGCCCACCCGTCGCGGGGCTCATCCGCACGACCCGATCAAGCCGCCGCCGCCCCTAGCTTCGCGGGCAGCGCATTCGCGTATGCAGTAATATCGCCCGCGCCCAAGCACACAACGATATCGCCCGGCTTTGCTTCCGCGCGCACAAATTCCGGCAGATTATCCAAATTCGCGATGCGGCGCGCGTCGCGGTGGCCGTGGCTCTTCAAGCTGATCGCCAGCGCATCCGCGTTGATATCATCAATCGGCTGCTCGCCCGCCGCATACACATCGGCCACGCAGACGATATCAGCGTCGTTGAAGCAGGTGGAAAATTCATTGAACAGATCGCGCAGGCGCGTGTAGCGGTGCGGCTGCACCACGGCGAGCACGCGGCCCTCCGTCATCTCGCGCGCCGCGGACAACACCGCTGCGATCTCGACCGGGTGATGCCCGTAATCGTCAACGATGCGCACTTCGTTCCAATAACCCGTCGTGGTGAAGCGCCGCTTCACGCCGGCGAATTTCTTCAAACCAGTGCGAATGCCCGCATCCGTCACGCCCAACTCACGCGCCACCGCGATCGCCGCCACCGCGTTCTGCACATTGTGCCGCCCCGCCACCGGCAAGAAGAGATCGTGCAGCGTCACCCCGGGCCCTTCGCCCTTCTTGCGCGCCACCACATCAAACGTCGAGCCATCGCGTGACGGCCGCACATTCATCGCACACACATCGGCCTGCGGATTAAAGCCATACGAAATCACGCGCCGATCGCGCACCTTGGCCGCCAATGCCTGCACTTGGGGATGATCGAGGCACATCACGGCAAAGCCATAGAACGGAATGTTCTCCACGAACGTCTGATACGCCGCGTTCATCGCCTCCGCCAAGCCGTAATGATCCAAGTGCTCAGGGTCCATATTGGTGACGACCACAGCCGTTGCGCGCAGGCGCGTGAACGTGCCGTCGCTTTCGTCGGCCTCCACCACCATCCATTCGCCTTCGCCCATACGCGCATTGGCGCCATAAGCGTTGATGATGCCGCCATTGATAACAGTCGGGTCCTTGCCGCCGGCGTCGAGCAACGCCGCGATCATGGACGTCGTTGTGGTTTTGCCGTGCGTGCCGCCGATCGCCACTGTCCACTTTAAGCGCATAATCTCGGCCAGCATCTCGGCCCGGCGCACGATCGGCACGCCGCGCGCGCGCGGTATCCACTTCCAGATTGCCGCCCTTGATCGCCGACGAAATCACCACAACGCCCGCCTGCGCTGTGTTCTCGGCCTTATGGCCAATCGAAATCTGAATGCCTTGGGCGCGCAACCGTTCGATATTGGCGCCGTCCTTGGCGTCGGAGCCCGTCACCTCATAACCGAGGTTCTTCATCACGGCGGCAATGCCGGACATGCCAATGCCGCCGATGCCGACGAAATGGACGGGCCCAGTGTCAAACGGAATGGCGCGACGCAGCATGTAATCCCCAAGCGGTGTGAACCGCCATTATAGGGAGCCAAGGCGGCGGCAGATAGGCGCCTTTAAGCGCTGGCGAACACCGTCCGCGCCCGCGCCAAAGCCGCTTTTGGCCCCTGGATCACAACCAACGCAAACACACCCGACGCCGCCAATGCACCGGCAACGCTCAGCACCGGAATCCATGCGCCCGAACTCACGCTCGCGAATTGCACCAGCGCCGCCAACAGCCCCACGGCCGTAAACGCCGCCACTTGCATCAATCCCCGCGTCCAAGCTTCACGCCGCGCCGCGCGCGCGCTCACGCGCGCCAGCACATCGAACCGGAACCCCGGATCGGGCGTCTTCGGCGCTTCACCAAGGAGCGCGGCAAGGGAGAGATCGTCACTCATGAGCTCGTCTCCGGCGCGAGGCCAAGCGCAGCCTGCAGCCGCGCACGTCCACGCACAATATGGGATTTCACCGTCCCCAGTGGAAGCTTCAACACTTCAGCGGCTTCCGCATGGGTAAAATCCTGCCCCAAACACATCGCCAGAACCGCGCGCTGATCGGCCGGCAGCTCGTCCATCGCCCGGCGCAACGCCAAACGCTCCGGCGTGTTTTGCGGCGCCTCCGTGTGGCTGTCTTCCAACGCCGAATACGCCGTGTCGCGCGCCAAGCGGCGATTGTCGGCCCGCCTGCCGCGACGCCAATATTGGAACGCCACCCCGCAGATGAAGCTGCGCAGACTGGAGCGTCCGTCGTAACGGTTCAGCACTTCCCATGTGCGCGCGAACGCTTCTTGCGCGATGTCGTCGGCGTCGGCGTACGAGCCAACGAGCCTGCGCAGGAACGCGCGAACCGCCGGCTGATGCGCGTCGACCAATCTGCCAAACGCGCGCATGTCGCCGTGTCGCGCGAGCCTTAGGAGGCGCGCTTCTTCGGCTGGGTCCATATGCGGATCACTTGCGGCCGAAAAGAAGAATAAGCAACGAACCCAGTGCGAGCACGCCCATGGTCACAGCCACGATCAGGAACGCAAACGCGTAGTCCTCGGCGCGCACATACCAATACCCCGCGCCAAAGCCAGCCGCGAGCGCGGTGAACGTCACAGCGCTCCACGCCGTCGAATTCTTGCCAGAGCCAGTCTTACGCACGCCGTTGACCTCGTACTCGTCCTCTTCTTCGCGCAAAGCGAGCTTGAGGATTTCCGGCGGCGGCTCTTTGCCTTGATCGATGTATGACTTCACCAAATCGAGCGCCGTGCGCGTGCGCTTGGCGCTTTGGTTGGCGCCCTGAAACGCCATCGCCATCCCGAAAATCGGGAACATCAACCACCAATACGAAGCGAAGAATTCAGCGAAGTTCACGGTCAGCCCCCAATTGTGCATTGGTCGCGCGGATCGTGCGCGACGCGTTCGGTTCGCCCCTGATCGCGTTAATTAGCGCCAGTGCAAACCAAGCCATTGGAAACATCAGCCACCAATAATCTCGGAACAAGTCTTCCATGATCCAGCCCTCCGGGCCCAAGCGGCCCTTCTGAACCCTATCCGCCGCTGACCGCCCGCCCGGATGCAGGCAAAGCAGAAATCGCACATACAATCCTGAATTGTATTTTGTTAACCCGGCAATGCGAAAGGAGCCGGACTGCCTGACTGCCTGCGCCTCAACCGAAGACATGCGCGCGCGCCGCCGCCCACCGCTGCCGCCGACCAATGTTGCGCTCGCCGACGAACGCACGCCCCTGCACGAAAACGTGGCCGTCTATGAGGTGCTTAACGTGCCCGAAGTCCGCTGGTTCGAAGATTGGCATGCCGCCAGCGCCATCGGCGCTTTCGACGGCACGTTGCGACGCCATCCAGCCGTGCGCGGCATGATGCGTCAGAACTTCAATCGGTTCCTGTTCGCGCTGGAAGATTCCGATCTATTGCGCATTCGCGAAGCTGTGGCGTGCGCCGATCGCAATCCGAACGGCTAGTGCCCCGGCGTCATGACATCGACCACAGAGACCGTCTCGGCTACGATTGACCGATCGGCCGCACCACGCCCGTCCATCCCAGCCGCGAGCGCGCCGTAAACTTCTAAGCCGCAACGCCTTCCGCCAAATCCGCCAGCGTCTTCGCCGCTTCCGGCTTCGCCGACGCGCGCGCCGCCGCCGCGCGCACGGCAAGCCCATGAGGATCGGCCAAGCGTCGCTCCAAGCACGCCGCCAACGCGGCGGGCGTGAACTCGGCTTCGGTGAAGAGATCCGCCGCGCCGACAGAGGTCAGCCCTTCGGCGTTCGCGGTTTGGTGATCGTCCGCCGCCGCCGCGAACGGCACCAGGATCGCAGGCCTGCCCGCCACCTGCAGCTCCGTCACCGACGATGCGCCCGCGCGCGCGATCATCAGATGCGTCGCGCCCAAACGCTGGCCCATGTCGTGGAAGAACGGCGCCACCTCAGCGTTGATTTTGGCCTTCTGATACACCTTCTTGGCGTCGGCCAATTGCTCTTCGCGCACCTGATGCACGACATCGAGCCGCGCCTTCAGCGCGTCCGGCAACAACGCAAACGCCGCTGGGATCACGTCGCCAAACACGCGCGCGCCTTGGCTGCCGCCAATGATCAGAATGTTGATGCGTCCGCCCGCCGGGATTTCCGGATACGGCCGCTCGCGCACCGCCAGAATCGGCAAGCGCACCGGATTGCCGACAACGCGTTTGCGATCCGCCGCCTTCTCCGGCAGCCGATCCAATCGCTCGAACCCACACGCGACGATCTTCGCGCTCGTCGCCATCGAACGGTTCACGCGCCCCAACACCGAATTCTGTTCGTGAATCAGGATCGGCACTTTATGCGCGCGCGCCGCCATCAAAGCCGGGAATGAGGGATACCCGCCAAAGCCCGCGACCAGCGCCGGCTTGTATTCCGTGAAGCGCGACTTCGCTTCATTGATACCGCGCATAATCTTGAACGCCGCCGGAATGGCTGTGAACGGATTGGCGCTCAGCGACGCCGCCGACACATCTTCAATGCGCTCCGCCGGGAAGCCTTCCGCGTAGCGGCGCCCGCGCGCATCCGTCATCAGCACCACGCGCCAGCCGCGACGGAACATTTCCTCCGCGAACGCCGCGGCGGGGAACAAATGGCCGCCCGTGCCGCCGGCGGCGATAACAACGACTTTCTTGCTCATCGGCTCAATAATTTCTGCGTACCGGCGTGAGATATGCGCCTGGTCGATCGCGGAGAAGGGACAGACAGAACCCAAACGCCAGCGCTGAGCCGATCATCGAGGAACCGCCGAACGAAATGAACGGCAGGGTCATGCCCTTGGCCGGCAACAATGACAAGTTCACCGCGATATGGATCGCCGCCTGTGCGACCAGCAACGTGACGAGCCCTGCAGCCGCAAGTTGTTCGAACGGATCGTTCAAGCGGCTCGCGCGCGACAATCCGCGAAACGCGAGCACGAAAAAACAGCGATCAATCCAAGCGATGCGATCAGCCCAAACTCTTCCGCCGCCACCGCGAAGACAAAATCCGCGTGCGCGTCGGGCAAGGAACGTTTGATCACGCCCTCGCCCGGCCCGCGACCAAATACCCCGCCCGCCGCGATCGCATCGAGCGCGCGATTGACCTGATACGCAGCGTCGCCTTCGGGATTGAGCCATGTATCCACGCGTTCGCGCGCATGCGGATAGAACGAATAGATCGCCCACGCGCCGAGCGCCGCGAGCGCGCCGCCGCCCAGCAACCAGCGCAACGCAATGCCTGAAAGCATAAGCATCGGCGCCAAGCAAATCAGCAGCAGCGCCGTTTGCCCCACATCCGGTTGCGCAAGCAGCGCCGCCGCCGCGAGCGCCATCAACCCAATCGACACAATGCGCCCAGGGAACCCTGGCTTCTTCATGCTTTCGCTGAGCATCCATGCCCAAACTACGATCAAAGCAGGCTTCAGGATTTCCGACGGCTGAAATGACGCGACACCAAAATCAAACCAACGCTGCGCGCCTTTGATCTCCGCGCCAAACACCGCCGCCAAAGCCGCAAGCGGCAAGCAAATCGCCACGAGGATTGTTCCCGCGCGCCGCACTTGCTTTGGTTCCAGCGCCGCAGCACTCATCATCACCAGCAAGCCCAGCGCCGCATATGCGGTTTGACGCGCGGCGAAGTAAAACGCTTCCTCGATGCGAATACGCGCCGTCGCCGCCGGGCTCGCCGCCATCGAGAAGAGAATGCCAGCCGCGAATAGCACCAGCGCGACAATGATCAGCGTGCGGTCGTACGTGCGCACACGATCGATCGCCATGCCGAAGCGATCGGCAAGCGCGCTCAAGCCTTGCCCCCGCTACGCTGCGGCGGCGCCGCATTCAACGCAGCCACATATTTGCGGAACTGATCGCCACGCTCCTCGTACGATTTGAACTGATCGAACGACGCACACGCCGGCGAAAGCAACACAACCGGATGCGGCTCGCCCGACGCCTTCGCGTCATTAAACGCAAGCTTTACCGCGGCTTCCAGATTGCCCGCCATCGCCACAGGAACCTTGCCGCGCAACACGTCGGAGAACTCGCCCGCCGATTGCCCGATCAGATAGGCCTTAGCCATGCGCGGGAAGAACGACGCCAATTCATCGATGCCGCCATCCTTCGCCACACCGCCCGCGATCCAATAGACGCGCGGATAAACCGCCAACGCCTGCGCCGCCGCGTTTGCGTTGGTCGCCTTTGAATCGTTGATGAAGCGCACGCCCTCGATCGAGGCCACGCGCTCCAAGCGATGGGGTAAACCCGGAAAGGTCGTGAACGCATGCGCGATCACGCGCGCCTCGATGCCGAGCGCCCGCGTCGCCGCATAGGCGGCCGCCGCGTTCTGCGCATTGTGCTTGCCCGCCAGCGCCGGCGCTTGCGCGAGTTCTGCGACAATCTCAGAACGCCCGCTGCGCGCATCGATGATCTTGCCGTTGAGCGCTGACACGCCCCGACCCAACGCTTGGCCCGACGAAATCGGCGCCACGTGCTGGACGCCCGCGCGCGTCAATTCCGTGCAGACGCGCGCGCAATACGTGTCATCCACGCCAATGATCGCCCAATCGCCAGCGCCTTGGTTCAAGAAGATGCGCTTCTTCGCCTCGACGTACGCGGCCATATCGCCGTGGCGATCCAAATGATCCGGCGTCGTGTTCAGCCAGATCGCCGCGTCGAGACGCAGGCTCGATGTCAGATCAAGCTGATACGAACTCAGCTCAATCACATAATACGCGCCCGCATGCAGCGGCGGCTGATCCAACAACGCATCGCCAATATTGCCGCCAAGTCGCACGTCCTTGCCGGCTTCTTTCAAAATGTGCGCAATCAAGGCCGACGTCGTCGACTTGCCGTTGGTGCCCGTGACGCCGATCAGCTTCGGCCTTTGCGTCGCCGGTAGCGCGTTCACCGCACGCGCAAACAATTCGATGTCGCCCATGATCGGAACGCCGGTCGCTTCAGCGAGTGTCACGACACGATGCGGCTCAGGAAATGTCAGCGGCACGCCAGGCGAGAGCACGAGCGCCGCAAACGTGCGCCAATCGCGGCTGTTGATGTCGGAAACGGTGACGCCTTCAGCCGCCGCCTTCGCGCGCGAGATATCGCTATCGTCCCACGCATGCACGCGCGCGCCGCCCGCCATCAACGCTTTCGCCGCAGCAAGCCCCGTGCGGGCCAACCCGAACACGGCGACGTCGCGTCCTTTGAATTCGGTGATGGGGATCATGGCTGCGCTGCAAGGCAATGGTCAGTAGGCCCTGGGCAATAGGAGGCCAAAGCGCTCACCGCCCCACTGCCCACCGCCCACTGCCTATTGCCTCGGTTCAAGAACACGCATCGCCCTCCAAAGAGCGATCTTTCCTGCGCTGCTTCGCGGCGTTAACGCAAGATTACCGCGCAATCATCAGCGCAGCTTAAGCGTCGCCAAGCCTGCCAGCGCGAAGATCGTAGAGATGATCCAGAAGCGGATCACGATCGTCGGCTCCTGCCAGCCGAGCTTTTCGAAATGGTGGTGCACCGGCGCCATCAAGAAAACGCGCTTGCCGGTGCGCTTGAACACCGCGACCTGGATCATCACCGAAAGCGTTTCGAGCACGAACAGACCGCCGACGATCGCCAGCACCACTTCGTGCTTGCTCGCCACAGCCACCGCGCCCAGCAAACCGCCCAGCGCCAACGAGCCCGTATCGCCCATGAATACCCGCGCCGGCGGCGCATTGTACCAAAGAAAGCCGAGCGATCCGCCCAACAACGCGCCCAGGATCGTCGCCAATTCGCTGACGCCGGCAACGTGCGGAATGCCGAGATAGGCCGAATAATCGACGCGGCCGACGAGATAACAAATCATCCCGAACGTGGCGGCGGCGATCATCACCGGAACGATCGCCAGACCATCAAGGCCGTCGGTCAAATTCACGGCGTTGCCGAAGCCCGTGATCACGATCATGGCGAAGATGACGTAGAAGCCGAGCAATTGCACGCCCCAGCCCTGCACGAACGGCAGCGCTACCGCCGTCAGCGGATCGCCGGCCATCAGCGCATTGATAAAGCCTATCGCGTCATGCGTTTGGCCGGGTGTTGTCGCTACCCATTCCGCCACCAGCATGATCAGCACCGCAAGCAACGCCGCGCCAAATTCCGCGCCCAAGCGCACTTTGGCGGAAAGGCCGCCGTGATGCTGCTTCGTGACCTTCGCGAAATCGTCGATGAAGCCGATCGTGCCGAAGCTCAGCGTCACCAGCAGCACTGCCCACACGTAAGGGTTCTGCAGGTCCGACCACAGCAGCGATGAAATGCCCAGACTGATCAGAATGATCAGCCCGCCCATGGTCGGCGTGCCCTTCTTTGTGAGCAAATGTCCTTCCGGGCCATCGGCGCGGATCGGCTGGCCTTTGCCCTGCTTCTTGCGCAACCAGGCAATGAACGGCGCGCCTATCGCGAACGCGATCACCATCGCGGTGAACATCGCGCCGCCAGTGCGGAAAGTGATGTAGTTGAAGAGATTGAAGAATTGCGATTGATCTTCGAGTTGGCCGAGAAGCTCAAGCATCAATTATCCCCACTGAGACGCGAGAGCCCACTCACGACACGGCTCATTTTTGATCCGTTTGAGCCTTTGACGAGCACGATGTCTCCCGCCTGCAGCGATCCTGCAATCACCGGAATCAGCGCGTCCGCAGTTTCGGCATAGCCGCCGCGCAGGTTCGGCGGAAGCGCCTCCATGAGCGCGGCCATACGCGGCCCCGCCGCGAACACGAGATCGACACCGGCCTCCTGCAACGGCGTTGCAAGGCCGGAATGGTACGCGCGCTCCTCGGGCCCCAGTTCCAACATATCGCCGAGTGCTGCAATGCGCCGCCCGCTGCCGCTCGGCTTGCGCGCGCCCAATGTGGAAAACGCCGCCGCCATCGAGGCCGGATTGGCGTTGTAGGAATCATCCACAAGCAGGAATTGACCAAATGGCGCGTCCACGCGCGTCGCCACACCGCGCCCATCGAACGCGCGCAAATGCTCCAACGCATGCGCCGCCGCATCGAGATCGGCGCCGATCACATCCGCGGCCGCCAACGCCGCCACAGAATTCAGCGCCCAGTGCGCGCCTTCCACACCCACACGATACCGGATCACACGGCCAAGAATTTCCGCCTCCGCCGTCGAGCCGGTGTCGTCCATGTCGAATTTCAGCAATCGCGCTTCGCACGCCGCATCGCGACCAAAGCGGATCAGGTTCGCGCCATTGCGCTCGGCCGCTTCGATCAAGCGGCTCGCATGCGGCGCCTCGTTCGGCACGAGCGCTGCGCCGCCCGGCTCGAGCCCCGCGTAGATATCGCCCTTCTCGTCGGCGACAGCTTCGAGCGAACCCAAATTCTCCACGTGCGCCGGCGCGATCGTCGTCACCAAAGCCGCGTGTGGGCGCACAAGCTGCGTCAGCGGCAGAATTTCGCCGCGATGGTTCATGCCGATCTCAAACACGGCAAACCGGCTCTCCGCCGCCATGCGCGACATCGTCAGCGGCACGCCCCAATGATTGTTGTAGCTCTTCACGCTGCGATGCGTTTGCCCCGTCGCCGAGAGACACACCGCCAGCGCTTCCTTGGTGGACGTCTTGCCCACCGACCCGGTCACCGCCACGCGCTTGGCGCCACTACGCTCGCGCGCCGCTTCGCCCAGCTTGCGCAAACCTTCCAGCACGTCCGGCACAACCAAAGCCGGCCCCATGCCTTCCGCCTTGCTCGCGTCCGAAATCAACGCAGCGCCCGCGCCCGACACATAAGCCTGCGCCAAAAACTCATGCCCATCGCGCACATCCTTCAGCGCCACGAACAGATCGCCCGGCTCCAACGTGCGCGTATCGATCGACACGCCGCCCGCGTTCCATTGATCGCCATTGATCAACCGGCCGCCCGTTGCGCGCGCAGCCTCCTGCGCGGTCCAAAGCTCAGACATGATTTAGCTCTCCAACGCCGCACGCGCGACGTCCTGATCCGAGAAAGGATGCGTGACGCCCTTGATGATCTGTCCGGTCTCGTGACCTTTGCCCGCGATCATTAGCGCGTCGCCCGCTTTCAACATCGCCACCGCTTCGCGGATCGCTTGCGCGCGATCGCCAATCTCAAGCGCGCCCGGCGTCGCCCTCAAAATCTGCGCACGAATGGAAGCAGGATCTTCGCTGCGCGGATTATCGTCCGTCACGATCACCACGTCGGCATGACGCGCCGCGATCGCGCCCATCTTCGGCCGCTTGCCCGCATCGCGATCGCCGCCGCACCCGAACACGCAAATGATCCGCCCCGGCGCGTGCGGGCGCGCGGCGCGCAACAACACATCCAAACCATCCGGCGTGTGCGCGTAATCGACGAACACATGCCCGCCGCTCTTGCTCTGGCCCACATGCTCCATGCGGCCCTTCACCGGCTTCAGCGCCGCCATGCCGGCAAACACCGCGTCAGGCGCTTCGCCCACGGCCAGTGCGAGCGCTCCCGCGCAGGTCGCGTTCAGCGCTTGAAACTCGCCGATCAGCGGCAGCTCAACGCCATATTCCTTGCCGTTCCAACTGAGCGTCATGGATTGTGCGTTCGCACGCGGCTGAATTTCCACGATCTTCAGCGCATGGTCGCGCGGGGCGCGCCAGCCGCACAAGATCACATCCAGCCCGCGCTTCTTGGCGCCCGCTTCGAACGCAGCACCTTCCGCCGCATCCGCATTGACGATCGCGGCGGCGCCGTCCTTCACGAGCGCCCACAGCTTCAGCTTCGCATCGCGATAGCTCGCCATATCCACGTGATAATCGAGATGATCTTGCGTGAGGTTCGTGAACGCCGCCGCCGCAAACGTCAGCCCATCGACGCGATGCTGCTCCAGCCCGTGGCTCGACGCCTCCATCGCCGCATGCGTCACGCCATCATCCGCGAGCGCGCTCAGCATCGCATGCACCGCCGCCGGATCGGGCGTCGTGTGCCCCAGATCGACCACGCCGCTCGGCCCGATCGCACCCAGCGTGCCCAAGCTTGCCGCGCGTTTGCCTGCAACGGTCCAAATCTGGCGCAGAAAATCGACGGTGGAGCTTTTGCCGTTCGTGCCCGTCACCGCCACGATCGTTTGCGGCCGGCGCGGATAGAAAGCCGACGCCGCCAGCGCAAATGCATTGCGCGGATTGGCGGCGGCCACCTGCGCGATCCCCGGATCAGCGCCCAAATCGCCCGCCGACAACACAGCGACAGCGCCATTCGCCTTAGCCTGCGCCACGTAATCGCGCCCGTGCGCCGCAACGCCCGCCAGTGCCGCAAACAAATAACCCGGCTTCACCTTGCGCGAGTCCGCCGTAAGGCCGGTTATCTCAAGGGCGGCGGCGTCCGCCGGGACGCCACCTTTGAACAGTTCGCCGAGTTTCATGCCCTCTCCCTAGCGCGGCTGCGCTTGCGGCTCCACACGCAAACCGAGCATGGGCGCTATGCGGCGCAGGGTGCGCGCCACAGCGGGCGCGGCCACGACGCCGCCAGCCTGATCGGCCCCCGCGCCATCGAGCGCGAGCACGATCACATAACGCGGCTCATTGGCCGGAAATACGCCTGCAAAAGAGGAAAAATTGCGATCAGACGTATAAGCGCCGGTTTCGTCGCGCGTTTCCGCGGTGCCGGTTTTGCCGGCCACCAACAGCCCCGGCACGTCCGCCGCCCGGCCAGTGCCTTCCGTCACCGTGGCGCGCAGATAGACCAGCATTTGCCGCGTCACGTCTGTGGAAAACACCGGCGTACGTTCCACCTCCGCGTCCGGCGCGCGCGCGATCAAAGTGGGCTCCACCCGCGCGCCTTGGTTCGTGAACACCGAATAGGCGCCCGCCAACGCCACCGGCGAGGACGCCAGCGCATAGCCGAAACCGCGCCCCGCTATATCGCGCCGCGCCGTCAGGTTCGGCGCGATCGGTTCGCCATTGCGCCCGATCTCCAAACGCGCCGGTCGCGTCAACCCCAACCGATCCAAATAATCGCGTTGCCGCACGCCACCGATCCGCAACGCCAATTGCGCAGCGCCCAGGTTAGACGAGTGCGAGAGAATACTCCGCAATGTCACCAGTCCTTCGATCGGATGCTCGTCCGTGATAGGCCGGCCGCCGACATTGAGCGGGCGATTGAGATCGAACACTTCGCCACTTGTCGTCACCTGCTCTTGCAGCGCCATCGCGACGGTGAACGGCTTAATCGTCGAGCCCAATTCGTACACGCTGCCGGCAACGCGATTTAAGCGCTGCGCCTCGCTTGCGCTGCCCGCCTGGTTCGGATCAAAACGCGGCCACGACGCCAGCGCATAGGTCTCGCCCGTACGCCCATCGAGAATGATCGCCCCGGCCCCCGTCGCGCCAACGCGGCGCGCGGCGAGATCAAGTTCTTCTTCCAGCGCATATTGCATGCGCACATCAAGCGAGAGCCGCACGCTGCGCCCTCGGCGCCCGCCACGCGGATCTGTTCATCCATGCCGCGCTCGACGCCGGAGAGCGGCCGCAAATCAACGTCGGTGAAGCCAATCGTGTGCGCCGCCAGCTGGCCCTGCGGATAGACGCGGCGGTTCTGGTTCTCGAACACGATGCCAGCCAGTCCAAGCGCTTGCACATCGTCGCGCTGGTTTGGCGTCAGCCCTTGGCGCAACCATACGCGGTTGACCGTTGTATCGCTCAGGCGGCGGATCACCGTCGCGCGATCCAGCCCCGGAAACACATTGCGCAGCGCATCCGCCGTTTCCGCCGCATTCCAAACATTGCGCGGCTCCGCCGCCAGCACATAGGCGCGCACCGTCGTCGCCAACAATTCACCGTTGCGATCGACAATATCCGCGCGCGGCGTCGCAGCCACAGCCACGTTGCGGCGCGGCTCCGCCAGCGGATCGCCTGAGAACGCGAGTTGCACCGCACGGCCAGCCAACAGCAACAAGACCGCGAAAATCCCGATCGCCAGCAGCCGCACACGGTTGCGCGCCGGCGCCGCTTCACGCGGATCGAGCGCCTCTGTCGCCTCGGCGCCTCTATTCGCGAACGGCCTCACTCCTCGGCCTTCGTCCTACGCGGCGCCGGCAAATGCTGATCCATCGCCGAAGCCGGCAACGCCGCACTCTCGCTGCCCACGCTCATGCCGAGATGATTTTCCGACATCTCCTCGACGCGGCCCGGGCTTTCCAGATGCGCGATCTCGGCACGCAACGCCCGCATGCTGGCTTCGGTCTCTTCCACTTGCTGCTCGAGCTGACGCACATGCCGCTGCGTTTGCGCGGCGTCGGTCTTGGCTTTGTAGAGCCCCACCGCCAGCACAATGATCAGCACACCCGCCGCGATCTGCAGCGTGCGAATTAGTTGAGCTTTGTCCATTCGGCCTCCGCCTTCGGCGCCAGCGCCGGCGGTTCGAGTTCATCCCACGCTGGCGCGTCCGTACGCGTGGCCCAGCGCAAACTGGCCGAGCGCGCACGCGGATTGCGCGCCGTCTCTTCATCGCTCGGCGCCGTCGCGCGCTTGCGCTCTAAAACAAAACTTGGCGCACGTTCCGGCGGCAAATCCGGCATGAAGCGCGAGCCACGCCCCTGCGCATCCGCACGCGCACCGATAAATTGCTTCACCATGCGGTCTTCCAACGAATGGAACGACACCACAACCAAACGCCCGCCCGGCTTCAGCGCCCGCTCCGCCGCCGACAAGCCGCGCGCCAATTCGCCAAGCTCATCGTTCACCAGCATACGCAAAGCTTGAAACGTCTTCGTCGCCGGATGCGTGCGCGCGCCGCGCCGCCCGCCGACGGCCTTCTCGACCAGATCCGCAAACGCCAGCGTGCGCGTGATCCGCCCGGCCGCGCGCGCCTGCACGATCGCACGCGCGATGCGGCGGCTGTCGTCGTCTTCGCCATAATTATAAATCAGGTCCGCCAACGCCACTTCACTCATGCCGTTCACGGCATCGGCGGCGCTGGGGCCATCCTTCTCCATGCGCATGTCGAGCTCCGCATCCTGCTGAAACGAGAACCCGCGGTCGGCCTGATCGATCTGAAACGAGGAAACCCCCAGATCGAACACCACGCCGTCCACCAATTCTTCCGCCGCGAGATCACCAAACCGACCTTGCAGAAGCGTGAAGCGCTTGGGCTCCTCAGAGATTAACGCAGCCCCGCGTGCTATCGCGTCCGGGTCGCGGTCATAGGCGATCACCCGGCAATCGGCCCGCCCCAGCATCTCGCGCGAATACCCGCCGCCGCCAAACGTCGCGTCGACATAAACGCCCCCGTCCCGAAGGCCGAGCGCGTCCATCGCTTCTGCGAGGAGGACGGGTGCGTGACTCATGATTTGAGCTTAAGCCGAGTCCGACAATCAAAATACCAGTCGGCCTGTAAGCCGGGTTCTGTACCCTGGATCGTAGCCCAGGGTGACGACCATTCCTCTGGACCATGCGTCGCCGCATGGTTCTCGCGACCTACCCGGATGCGCTCCCACGGACGGGCCGTACGCCTTGCGGCGCCATCGCATCCCTATTCGGTCTTGCTCCCGACGGGGCTTGCCGTGCCGCCTTCCTTACGGTTGGCGCGGTGGGCTCTTACCCCACCGTTTCACCCTTACCCTCCTACGCCGAGGCTTCGGAGGGCGGTCTGTTCTCTGTGGCGCTATCCCTAGAATTACTTCCGGCGGGCGTTACCCGCCGCCGTATCCGCGTGGAGCCCGGACTTTCCTCGACTGCACCCTTTCGAGCATAGCAGCCGCGGCCGTCCAGCCGACTGGTGAGCGCTTCTATCGCGCCTAGGTCGCGCCGTATAGGAGCTTGCGAGTTTCATCGTCCAGCGCGCCGTCGATCTGGTGCGGGCGGAAGCGGCGCTGAAACGCGATCAGCGCGGATTTGGTCGCGCCATCCATCGCGCCGGTCGCGTGCACATCGTACCCGAACACGGCGAGCTGCTGCTGGGTATGCGCGACCACGTCGTCGCTCTCCGGCAACGGCCCGCGATACGGCTCCGGCCAGATCGAGACGCCCGCATCCGCCAGTTTCTTCCACGGAAACTTCTCGCCCGGGTCGAGTTTGCGATCCGGCGCCACATCGGAATGGCCAACCACACGCGCGGGCTTCAGCGCCCAGCGCTCCATGATCCCACCCAGCAGCGCGATCACCGCGTCGATCTGCGCGTCCGGAAATTCCGGCAGGCCAAAATCGTGGCCGCCATTGACGATCTCGATGCCGATGGCGCGATGGTTCACATCGCCCTCGCCATCCCAACTTGAGGCGCCCGCGTGCCAAGCGCGGTGCTCCTCGGCGACGAGCCGATACACCGCCCCATCCTCAGCCACGACGTAATGTGCGGAAACTTTACCGAGTGGCGCATCCGGCGCGACGTCCCCCGCCTGCCACGGCCCCGGATACTTGCCCGCGACCGGCGCAGCATCTGTCAACCGCGCCAAAGCGGTCTGCGCATCCTGCATCCCAGTATAATGAAGCACGACAAGATCGATCGGGCGCGTACGCGCGTCGAAATTGGGCGAAGGGCGATCAATAACTCTCAAAGCGCGCTCACCATAGGGCGACTCGCGCCGCTTGGCTTAGTTCCGCGTCGAGAAGGTTTCGACCACCCAGCCATCGGGGGTGCGGCGCGCTTCGAGCGTTTCGGAGCCCGACGACCGCACCGGCTTGGCGCGCGGCCAGAACCGCATCGCGACCGCAGCCCCCGCGATCATCAAGCCGACGACCAAAGCCGCAAAGAAAGCAAACATGAAGGCGAGCGCCGCCCCTACCGCCAAAACCAACAGCCCCGCCGCGCGCAGAAAGGCGCTCAAAGCGTTGGAGCCAAAGTCCGTGGCGGTCGCATTCATTCTCGGCAACTCCTCGCTAACGAATATGGACGTTCACGCTGAAGGATCAATGCGGCGCTCCTGCGGCGTGCAGGTGCGACCAGATTGCGCTCAATCCAACTGCAACGTCCCGGCCAACGCACACGAATCAAGCCGGCTTTAACCATTCGCCGGCCTTTGTCCCCAGACAAAGGGAGGGGACATGCTCAAAGAATTTCTGGGCCGGCGTCAGCTGGCGACCAAGATCACGCTGGCCGGCGCGAGCGCAGTGGCGCTGTTCATTGCGGTAGGTTCGGGCACAGCCGCGTGGGTCGTCGAAAGCACCGCCGTCGAAGGCGCCCAGGAAACCGCCGACATCGCCGCCGGCGAAGCCGCCTCCGAGGTCGAATCCGAATTTGAGCGCCCCATCGGGCTTGCCGCAGCCCTCCGCGACGCGATCTCCGCCAGCCAAGGCGCGGGTGTCACCGATCGCGCCGTCCATAACCGCATCATGCGCGAAACGCTCATCGCCCATGATGAAATCCTCGGCGCCTGGACGGGCTGGGAGCCCAACGCATTCGACGGCCGCGACAGCGCCTATGCGGGCTCGACCGGCCACGACGCCACCGGCCGCTTCGTGCCATACTGGCACCGCGCCGGCGATAGCGTCGCCGTCGCGCCACTGGAGAGCTACGATGTCGCCGGCGACGGCGATTATTACCAGCTCCCCTTCACCACCGAACAACCGACGCTGCTTGAGCCGTACGTCTATCCCGTCGACGGCGTCGATACGCTGATCACCACGATCGCGCTGCCGATCATGCGCGGCGAAAACGCGCGCGGCGTCGCCGGCGTCGATATCGCGCTCGATGATCTGCAAACGAGCCTCAATCAGCTCGACGTGCCGTTCAATGGCCGCCTCTCGGTGATCTCCGGCAACGGGCTCTACATCTATCACCCGGATTCCGCCCTGCTCGGCCAAACCGCTGGCGAGGTAGGCGACATCCAAACCGGCGTGCAGCGCATTCACGACGAAAGCCTCGGCGACATCATGCGTATCGAACGCGCGATTGCGTTTGACGGCTTCGACGTGAATTGGCGCGTGCGCGTCGATCTGCCCGTCAGCGCTGTCATGGCCAACGCGCGCTTGATCGAAATGGTTTTGCTGTTCAGCGCGCTGGCGATGATCGCGGGCCTTGCCTTCACACTGAAGGTCGCCGCCGGCCGCATCGTCGGGCGCCCATTGCAGCACCTCTCCGACGATATGAGCAAAATCGCCAACGGCGATCTCAACATACCGCCGCTCCGCGCGCCGCGCGCCGACGAAGTCGGCAAGATGCAAGAAGCCGTTGATGTGTTCCGCCAGAACGCCATCGATCGCGTGCGTCTCGAAAGCGAAGCCGCCACGCAGCGCCGCCAAGCCGAAGAAGAGCGCACCCGCAACGATGCGGAACGCCAAAAATCGGAAGCCGAACAACGCACCGTTGTCGAGGCCCTTGCCGATGGTTTGGCCAAGCTCGCCAAGGGCGATCTGCGCTTTGCCGTCAACAAGCCGTTCGCCGGCCAGTACGAGCAGCTGCGCAAGGATTTCAACGCCGCCATCGCGCAATTGCGCGACGCCATGAGCGTGATTTCGATGAACTCGGACGGCATCCGCTCAGGCGCTGGCGAAATCAGCCAAGCCGCCGACGATCTCTCGCGCCGCACCGAACAACAAGCCGCCTCGCTCGAAGAGACTGCCGCGGCACTCGATGAAATCACCGCCACCGTCGCGCGTTCGGCCACTGGCGCGAACAAGGCGAACGAGACGGTCCATTCGGCCAAGACCAACGCCGAGCGCGGCGGTCGTGTTGTGAAAGAAGCCATCGACGCGATGGGCGAGATCGAAGAATCCTCCCGCCAGATCACGCAGATCATCGGCGTGATCGACGAGATCGCATTCCAAACCAATCTGCTTGCCTTGAACGCCGGCGTCGAAGCCGCGCGCGCAGGCGAAGCCGGTCGCGGCTTTGCCGTCGTCGCCATGGAAGTGCGCGCGCTGGCGCAGCGTTCAGCCGACGCCGCCAAGCAAATCAAAGGTCTCATCGCGCGCTCAAGCGCCCAAGTCCAAACCGGCGTCAGCCGCGTCGGCGAAACCGGCGAAGCGCTCACCGGCATCGTCAGCCAAGTGGCCGAGATATCTTCGCTCGTCGGTGAAATCGCGACCTCGGCGCAAGAGCAAGCCACTGCCCTGGTGCAGATCAACGCCGCCATCAATCACATGGACCAGGCGACCCAGCAGAACGCGGCGATGGTGGAAGAAAGCACCGCCGCCTCGCACTCGCTGGCGCGCGAGGCCGACGAATTGGCCGCGCTCGTGGCGCAGTTCGAACTGGGGAACGAGACCAAGTCGCGCGGTCGCTCAGCCGCGTAGGCAACTACTTTGCGGCTTCGCTCAACTCTTCGCGGATCATCGCGTAAGCGGCATTGATCGCGGCCGTTTTCTCACGCGCGATCTGCACGAACTCGGGCGGCGCGCCGCGTTGCGTCATCCGGTCGGGATGGTTCTCCGCGGCCGCGCGACGCCACGCATGACGCACCTCATCCATCGTCGCGCCTGGGAGCAAGCCCAGGATCGCGTAAGGATCGCCCGCTTCGGGGCCGAGATTGGTCGCCTTGATGCGGCGGAATTCCATTTCGCTGAAGCCAAAATGGTTGGCGACCTCAGCGAGGTAATCGATCTCGTTTTGCGTCACGATCCCATCGGCCGCGGCGATATGGAAAAGCCCGTCGAGCACGTCTTCCAGCAGGCACGGCCGCGCCCGGTATTTGCGTCCGATCTGTTTGGCGTAGGAATCAAATCCTAAGACAGTTTGGTTGGCGATTTGGAAGGCGCGACGGAATGCGGCCTCCTCGCCCGGCGGCGGGCGAAACACCTCGGCGGCGGCGAACATCTCCGCCTCCTCGGCTTTGCCGTCCACCTTGGCCATCTTGGCCGCCAGCCCGATCACAGCTGCGGTAAAGCCCACGTCGTTCGGACGCGGCGCACATTCCTCCGCGAATTCAGGCGGATCGGCTTCCGGATCGAAAGCGCGCGCGGCCATTTCCACGATGTTGGACCATACGGACATGCCGCCATTATCGCCGCTCAGACCGCTTCGCGCAAAGCCCCGGCTGTCGATAATGAGCGCGGCTCCGTCGCACTTGCGATCAAGCTCGCGTGAAACCGTCCCCGGTGCGCGGCGTTGAATGGGGATGAAACACCAATCCGCTCTCCGCGCCGTGTTGCTGGCCAGCGTGCTGGCGTTTGCGCCGGCCGCAATCGCCCAAACCGGCGAACGCTTCCTCGTTGCTGAGGTGGTAAATCCCAACCCACAAGGCGACGTGCTCGAAGTCGCCGCCGCCACCGGCCAGTTCACCCGCTTCCTCGAAGCCGTGGAAGCCGCAGGCTACCAGGAGACGCTGCGCGGCGAGGGCCCCTTTACAATCTTCGCGCCCACAGACGACGCCTTCGCGCGAATGGATCGGCGCGAAGTGAACCGCCTAATGGACCCGCGCAATCGCGAAGAATTGTTGGCGCTGCTCGCCTATCACGTCGTGCCCGAACGCGTGACCACCGAAAGTATGGGCGGTCGCAGCGCACGCCTCGAAGCTTCAAACGGCTATCGGGTGACACTCGACGCCAGCGACGGCCTGCGCATCAACGACCAGCTCGTTGTCATGCAAGACATCGAAGCCTCCAACGGCGTGATCCAAGGCATCAATACGGTGCTCGCGCCGCCCAGCCTTGTCGCCAGCCGTTAGTTGCCAAGCGACCTGATTTCGTTGTTCGCAGCACGCAAGCGTTCAGCGAAATCTCGGCTGAGATTGGCGAAGATCGTCAGCAACAACCTCGGATGCGTTTCCGAGAGCGCCATCATCTCCTCGATCGAAAACCCGTAAGCGATCACACGGCCATCGGCGATCACATCGGCCGAGCGCGGGCTGCCGTCGAGCAACGCCATCTCACCGACGCACCCGCCCGCGCCGATCGTCGCCACGCGCACCGTACGCGCGCCGGCCAAGTTGAGCTGCACGCTCGCCGCCCCTTGCGCGATCACAAAGAACAAACGCCCCACTTCGCCCTCGCGCACCAAATGCTGGCCCGCTTCGAACGAGAAGGGCTTTGCCAACCGCTCCAGCGCTTGCAGATCGCCCGCGCTCGACCCCGCGAACAAATCAATACTCTTCAACGACAAGCGCGAGGCGCCAGTATGCGCGCCATCCGTCGCAATCAGCGCGTTCTCGCAATATTCCAGCGCCGCATCGCGATCCGCAAACAACGTGTTCGGCGCAGCCATCGAAGACAGCGCCTCGCGCAATGGATCGCGCGCGTTTGCAAAGATGAGCGCGCCCTTTCGCGACGCAGCGTACGTCCGCGCCAGCATCGTGCAGGCGGCGAGATCAATGTCGTACACGCGCCGCATATCGACGACGAGCCAATCCACCTGCGGCAACACCTCGTCGATCCGCCGCACCAAACGCTCAGCCGCGCCAAAGAACAACGCGCCTTGCGCTTCTAGCAAACCAATCCGCGCGCCCTCGCGCGCCAACACCTCGCGCTCCGAGGCCGTCCGCGCACGCTTGGAGCGCACCGAAAGCGCACTCGCTTCGCCGCGGATGGCGGCACTACTTTGCGGCGCGCTCCGGAAAGCGTGCAGTCCGAAATCGGCAACTATGCGTTTGCAGGCCGCAATCGCGCGTATGGAATTGCCGAAGCGATCGAGCGGCGGCGAGTACGCCGAAATCCCAATCTGCCCCGGCACGATCGCCGCGATCGAACCTGACACGCCGCTCTTGGCCGGAATGCCAACCTCGTACGACCACTGCCCGGCGTAATTATACATCCCGCACGAATGCATCACTGTCAGCACGTCGTGCACATATTCCGCCGCCAGCGCGCGTTGGCCCGTGAGCGGATTGATCCCGCCGTTCGCCAACGTCGCCGCCATCGCCGCCAGATCGCGCACGCTGACCAGCACCGAGCATTGGCTGAAATAGAGATCGAGAATTTGATCCGCGTCGCCGGAGATCATCTCCGCTTGACTCATGATCGACGCGATCACGCGATTGCGCGCGCCCGTATCGCGCTCCGAACGAAACACCGCTTCGTCAAACTTCAGTTTGCGCCCCGCAAAGCGCGACAACAGATCGAGCACGCTTTGGCGCCGCGCCGCATAGCTCTCGCCCTTCACCAGCGCCGTCACCGCGATCGCGCCCGCATTCACCATCGGATTGAACGGGCGATTGTTCACCTCATCCATCACCGTCGAATTGAATGCATCTCCCGTCGGCTCGACGCCGACATGCTTCAGCACCGTCTCACGCCCGTACTCTTGCAACGCCAGCCCGTACAAAAATGGCTTCGACACCGATTGAATCGTGAATGGCAAATCCGCGTCGCCGACAGCATACGTCTTTCCATCGAGCGCGGTGATCGCGATCGCCAAGCTCGCAGGATTGGCTTTCGCCAGCTCCGGAATATAGGTCGCGACCTCGCCACCCTCGATCTGGCGGACATCGTTCAGCAAATCATTGAGATACGCGCGGATCGGGCTGGCCATGCTCGCGCGCCCTCCCGCACGCGAGCGCGAAGCTAGCGTGGCGACTGGACCACCGAAGCGTCATGAGTTCCTGTGATTTCAGCGTGAACCAACGGCGCCCTTGTTTTGGGCGCCGCCAGCGCGCACCGCCCAAAAGCGATGCTTCAGCTTTACGTCGCGGGCGGTCCGCGCAACGCGGCCACCTCAGCCCGCAACGCCCGCACCTCCTCCAGGATGCGCTGCTGCACGACCGCGGCGTCCTCCTGTGCGGTCGCGATCTCGCCGACCTCTTCCTGCACTTCTTCGATCTCGTCCTTGATCTCTTCCTGCGGCGCTTGCTGAACAGCTTCGACGATCACACCGACGAAGAGATTCAAGACGGCGAACGCGGCGATCACCGTGAAGCTCATCACGAAGAACCACGCGAACGGATAATTCGGCTGCAACCGCGCGATCGTGTCGCCCCACCCGTCAAACTGCGACAGCGCAAACAGCGACAGCGCGCTCTCGCCAAGATCGCGGAAGCCGTCTTCGTTGTGGAAGAGCGTCGTCGCCATCACGGCGCCGATATAGAAAACGATCGAAAGGATCGCGAACGTCGCCAGGATGCCAGGCATCGCGCTGAACAACGCTTCCACCACGCGCCGCATTTGCGGCACTGCGCTGATCAAGCGGAAAACTCGCACCACGCGCAACGTCCGCAGCGCAGAGATCGCCGGGTTCACCGCAATGTAGCTGAGCCCGACAACGATCATGTCGAACCAATTCCATCCGCTCGCGAAATAGCGCCGCGGACCCGTCGCGAAAAATTCGAGCACGAGTTCGGCGGTGAATATCCAGAGGAAGTACATATTCCACAGCTCAATTTGAGCGTGGTACGGATTGGTTTCGCCGTAATGTGCGTCGTAGCCCAGGATCGCCGCGTTCGCGACGATGCAGAGCAATATGAAAATATCCCAGACGGGATTTTTCGTTAGCCAACGGAACAGCGGAATGCCGCCGCGATCCTTACGCTTGGCCTTCTTGCGCGCTGGCGCTGCTGCGCTTGTGGGTGCGCCTTCTGCGCTTACGGTCGCGTCCGTCATGTCGATCCCCTGCTCGCCGGCGTCCCAATTCCGGCGCGCCCGAAGCTAGCGCTTTGGTCGCCTCGGAGGAAACGCAAACACGCGATCGATCCGGCTCAGCAAGGGGGTTCGCGGCCTGTTCTGGCGACGATGTCGGCAATTCGAGGAAGCTTGGCCGGGCGTGTGGGGCCGCGCGCGCCAAGATCGAGACCAGCGCGGCGGCGTCGCATCGCGAAAGCCACGCCCCGAAGCCGTGCGCGCAGGCGGCGCGCCTTGGGTTTGATGTAAGCATCCATAGAATGTGCGCCTTCGACGCGCGCTGACTGGCAAAGATCGCGGTGCGATCACAGGAGAACCGTTCAGCGTAGTAAACAATAGCGCAAGATTGGGTTTTATCCAATCACAATTCACACACGACCCATATCAACACTTGCGAATACTAATTCTAGGCCAATCTGTATTCCAATCAATTTGAGCAATCGCCACCAAAGGGAACAAGTGCGCCGCTTACTCATTGTTAGGTTCGGGAACAGGACCAATGACCGAACTTACACGCGGCGAACGCCTTCAAATCACGCTCTCCGAGGAAGAGCTCCGTGCGCTGGACGATTGGCGTTTCGCCAAGCGTATGCCCAGCCGGGCCTCAGCCGTGCGCGAGCTGCTGCGACGCGGGCTGGCCGGTGAAGGATTTGATCTGGCGCACAATGGGCAAAAATCCGTCAGCTTCGGCGTGACCGAGCACACGAACGGATCGATGAAAGACGGCGAGTCCGGCGCTTAGCCGACGGGAACGGCCGCTTCGTTGGCATTGGCCGACGCTTGCTCAAGCGCGGCCACATCCGCCTCGGCTTGAGCCTCAGCCGTCAGCACATTGAGGATGAAGCCCTGCACGTTGTAGCGGCGCACGCCCCACTGACGGGTGGGGATATTCCACACCTGGACTTCGCTCCAATCGCCGGCTTCCGACACATCGCGGATCGGAACGTCGC
This sequence comes from Hyphomonadaceae bacterium JAD_PAG50586_4, assembly GCA_023242925.1. Classification (GTDB taxonomy): domain Bacteria; phylum Pseudomonadota; class Alphaproteobacteria; order Caulobacterales; family Aquidulcibacteraceae; genus Vitreimonas. Next base: position 2,966,206 of record CP096134.1, read on the forward strand.
GGGTGATCTCGCCAGCGTTCAGCCAATTGGCGTGATCGACGATGATCATGCGCGACGAGACGACTTCCGTCACAACGGCGACGTGGCCGCGCGCCGTGGTGTTGTAACCTTCAAGCACCAGCACAGCGCGCTCTTGGGGCGCTTGCGTGGTTTCAAAGCGGCCAGAGGCTTGGCGCCACCACGTGTTGGCGTTGCCATAAATCTCAACACCGGATCTCGTTGCGCGCGAACGGCACGCATTGCAGGCGCGCACGACGGTTGGTGACGCGCGCCACCGGCTCATATGCTTCGTCAGGCGCACGCTCAAACGCGACCGGCGCGAGCATGGCGTGTTCAGACGGCCCCTCGGCGACGCTCGGGTCGATGGCGAGATCCATCGACAACGGCGTCAGCGCGTTTGCTTCGGTCGGTGCGGCCGCGAGGCCGGCGATCGCTGCAGCAGCGAAGAGAAGCGCTTTCGTATCCAGCATGGCCTTAGGCCCAGGCGAGGCATTGCCCCAATGTGGGACACACAAACACGCCATTGCAGTTAAAGAAAGCCTAATTGACCAGCTGAACTCTTCGCAATGTTGAGATCATATGGTGAATATTCGCCTGCTAGACTACATCTAGACATAGGCGATGGGTAATATTGGTTAATTCTGCGACGTTAAGACATCGAGAAAGCTTAACGAGCGCGACGAAGACGCTTAGCCGCGCAGCTCCGCCATCAGCGTGAACGGGTGAATGAAGCCCTCGGCGACGTAAACCCGTCCGCCCCAATGATTTCCTGGGATGTGCCAGACGCGCACCTGGCTCCAATCATTGTTAGGCGAGACATCGATCACCGGTACGCCAACGCTGATCTCGCCGTTATTCAGCCAATTGGCCTGATCGACGCGAATGATCCGGCTGGATTCCACGTGCGTGACCACGGCGACATGGCCGCGCGTAGTGGTGTTAAAGCCCCGCGTCACCAAAACAGCGCCCGGCGCGGGGAGTTTGAGCGCGGATAGCGCCCGGCCGCCTGATGCCACCAGGTATTGGCGTCGCCATAAATCTCCACGCCCGATTCCCGGCGCGCGAACGGCACGCATTGCAGGCGGGCGCGGGCATCGGCGATCCGAGGCGGCGAATCCGGGTCAACCGGCGGGTGCGGGAGGCCCGCGATATTGCCATGCCGCCCCAGCGCGCCCGAGCTGATCGGGGCGGGGGTCGAGGCGCAGGCAGTCAAAACCGCCGCCATCAGTCCAAGCGCCAGCGCCCGGGCTGTCCGGTGTGTCCATAGAATCGACATTTCGGGAGCGATCCTAACCCATGAGAGTTGGGATTGGATAAATGCGCCCTGGCGCCGCAGCGGCCGGTCTTGACCCAGGGGCGCAAAGCGGGCCACCCGATTTGTCCACAATGTCCGGCGCCAAGACTTCCGAAATCATCGTCCGGCCCTGCTTCCAGCAGGACCTCCAATATGTGCAGCTGATCTACGCCCACCATTGCCTGACCGGGACCGGCACGTTCGAGATCGAACCGCCCTCACTAGACGAAATGACCGAGCGCTGGAGCAAAATCGTCGATCGCGGCTGGCCCTTCTTGGTGGCCTCCCCGCCCAGCGATTTCAGCCGCGTGCTGGGCTTTTGCTACGCCGCCCAATTCCGCGACCGCGCCGCCTATTCGAAAACCTTCGAAGTCTCGATCTACGCGGGCCCCACCACGATGGGACAAGGGATAGGCTCGCAAATGCTTGCACAATTACTCTCGCAACTTCGCGAAGACGGCGTGCGCGAGGTGCTGGCTGTCATCGGCGACAGCGCCAACGCCGGCTCCATTGGCCTGCATCAGAAGCTTGGCTTTCGCCGCGTCGGCACGATGACCAATGTCGGCGAGAAGTTCGGACGCCTGCTCGACGTCGTCATCATGCAGCGCTCGCTGCCCGCGAAAGACGCTGGCGGCTGATCGCGCCGCTGCTTCTGCAGGCGCCCTCCAGCGCAATTAAGAACTCGATAACCAAACTAACCACATCCTTCATGTAGGTCAGGAGGGATCGCGATGCTCTTACGCAAGCTCGTGGTCGTTGGGTTGGTAAGTTTCGTTAGTTTTGCGGCCAATATTGCAACCGCCGAAGATGCGGTCGGGCCGAGCGCTTCCTACGTTGGCATGAGCGGCGTCAGCTTCTCCGATCCAACGCAACCTTTTGAGTCCGATCGCTTTAGTTTGAGTGTCGGCGAAGCCAATGCGCCGCGCTTCAGCTTGAGTTCGCAAGCGCCATCGGCGCCGTCCGATCGAGACTTGCGCCGCTATGAACTGGCGGTCATCGCCCGCGCCACCTCTGATATCGACGTCTCTTTCGCGCAGAGCGAAGGCTTCGGCGTCAACGAGGACGGCGACGTTTCTCGCCGGTCGCGCGGTTCAGAACTGCGCCTCGGTCGCGGCCTGCGCAATCTCAGCCAAGAAAATCGCGAACCGCGCATGGAAGGTAGCTGGTACATCTTCGCCGCCTCCGAAGACGAAGCGCTGACGTGGCAGCCCGGCCAACGCAATGCGTTCGGCAGCTCAGGTTCCTCGTTCGGTCTGCAAGAACGCGTGGAAATCGGCGACGTTCAAGCCGGCGTCACGTACGAGATCTAATGGCTGGCAGGCGTCTTTGGCTTATGTTGAGCGCGAGTTCAGCATGCGCTCGGGCTCACGCACGATTAGCCAAGACGAGGACTTCACCGGCTTCACGCTAACCATGCGCCACTAGGGGCACTGCGTTCGCGGTTGCACAAAAGCTTAACTTCACGCGGAACCTGTGGCAGCCATTATGCATTGCTGCTTCGTAGGCACAGGGACGAGGCTGTCATGGGTGGAATTAAGTTTCTCCGCACGGCTCTCGTCGCAAGCACAGCGCTTGCGGCGACCGTGATTGGCGTGACGTTCGCGAGCGCGCAGGACGCCGCGCCGGGCCAAATCGACTTTACCGACCCGGCGGCCGCCCTCTCCCAACCTGAAGCCCCAATCGTCGCGATGGACGTGCGGGACGACCTACGTCCCCGCTTCGCCGCCCCGGCTCTCACACATGATGGTGAATCGCCGCGCCGCCTTGAGCTTGAGCTTGCCGCTGGCGGCGGAAATTCACCGATCGACGTCTCCATCGCCCAACGCGCAACACTCGGCGCCGATGGGAATGGCGACATTGACCGCAGCGGCCGCGGCTCTGAAGTCCGGATCGGCCAAGGCTTGGTGGATCGCCGCGAAAACAGTGAAAATAGCCGCGCCGTCTATATGTTTGTGGCTTCCGAAGACGAAGCGCTCACCTGGCAGCCGGGCGCGCGCAGTGAGTTCGGGGGCGCAGGCTCCTCGGTCGCGCTGCAGGACCGCGTCGAAGTCGGCGATATCTCCGCGGGCGTGACGTACGAGCAAAATGGCGTCCAGGCCTCGCTCGCCTACGTCGAGCGCGAGGAAAGCACCCGCGTCGGCCGCGAGAACTTCAACCAAGACCAAAGCTTCACCGGCGTCACGGTGACAATGCGCCGTTAAGCGCCCGGCACGGTAAACGTGCATTAGTCTTGCATCGCGCCTTTCATGGCCCCGCCGAACTTCAAGTCTCAGGTCCGCGCCCACCGCCGCCGCCGCGCCTTTGCGGACTTCCGCCGCCGCGTCTGGATCGGCCGCTGGTTTCTGCTCAGAACCGCCGCGGCGGTGACTTTGGCCTATTTCGTCTCGAAGTGGCTCGCCGGCTAATTCTCCACAGACCACGGCCCCTCGCCAGCTTTCGCCGGCCCTGAATCATTGCATGGTCCCGATCGGGCGGCTGGTAACCTTTCTTAAAGGCGACTCGCGCCCAAATAGCCTAGATATGGTGGCTCTCGCGCCACTAAATCCCTACATCTAGGCGACGTTCCGGACTGGAGACGATTTATGGCTGGCGTAAACGGGGACAAATTGACGGGGCTGCGGACACCGTCGATCGGCTACAAGCCGTTTCGTTACCCTTGGGCATACGAATTCTGGCGCCGCCAGCAGCAAGTCCATTGGATGCCCGAAGAAGTCCCGCTCGGCGAGGACGTGAAGGATTGGGCCTCCAAGCTCAATGACGGCGAGCGCAATCTGCTGACGCAGATCTTCCGCTTCTTCACCCAGTCCGACATCGAGGTGAACGACAATTACATGGAGCGCTATTCGCGCGTGTTCAAACCGACCGAGATCAAGATGATGCTCGCGTCGTTCTCGAACATCGAGACCATCCACGTCGCCGCCTACGCGCTGCTGCTCGAAACCATCGGCATGCCCGACAGCGAATTCGCGGCGTTCTACGATTACCAAGAGATGCGCGACAAACACGATTACATGGGCAAGTTCGGCGTCGAGACCGACGCTGACATTCTGCGCACGGTCGCGATGTTCGGCGCCTTCACCGAAGGCCTGCAGCTCTTTGCGTCGTTCGCGATGCTGATGAACTTCCCGCGCTTCAACAAGATGAAGGGCATGGGCCAGATCGTGACCTGGTCGGTGCGCGATGAAAGCTTGCACTGCGAAGGCATGATCAAGCTCTTCCACGCCTACGCAAAAGAAACCGGCGCGCTCACCGATGAGGTGAAGGCCGACATCACCGAATGCTGCCGCACCGTCGTCGGCATGGAAGACAAATTCATCGATCTCGCCTTCGAGATGGGCCCGGTGCAGGGCATGAACGCGGACGATATCAAGCAATACATCCGCTACATCGCCGATTGGCGCTTGGGCCAACTTGGTCTGGCGAAAATCTACGGCGTCACTGAGCACCCGATCCCGTGGCTGACGGCAATCCTCAACGGCGTCGAACACGCCAATTTCTTCGAAGCCCGCGCCACCGAATATTCCAAGGCCGCCACCAAAGGCGAATGGCACGGCGGCCAAGGCGTCTGGGAAAACTTCGACCAGATGATGGAAAAGCGCAAACAGGCCGCCGGCTAACGCCTCGGACCGCCGGCGCCAGCCGGCAACCTATCTCAAGCACAATCCCGGCTGCGCAAACCGCGCGCCGGGATTTTTGTTTGCGCCATCTGGATGATAAGCTACGCGGCAATGACGACCGAACAAGAACCAATACGCGTTGTCTCGGCGCTGGAGTTGATCGGGCAACGTCCAGAGATGTTCTTCGACACAGACAGTGCGCTGATTAATCAGCTCATCGAACTCGTCGTTGAGGACGTCACCACAACCAGCAACAGCGTCGAGTATCGAGTCGAGGCGTCCGAACAATTCACCGTAACTGCCGCAGACGTCGATTGGATGCGAGCAGACAGAGCAGCGTTTGAGGAATTGTGGACACGCGTCGTTGCGCCCACAAAGTTTCGGGTAAACTCCCATCGTTGTGAAATTCTACTCGCCGCGGTTTGCGATGCCGTGCCGACCGACGGCGAACATGGATCGATGGCATTCGCCCAGAACCCGCCTTCTCCTGGCGCCCAGATGCGCGCCATGGCTGGGAAGTCAGGCAGATGGCCAGCTTTTCGCCTGAGCGAACCGAGCGATTTAGGTCGCGTTCACGGAGCCCTGCCATGACCACCCGCCTCGCCACCTGCAGCTGCGGCCAGTTGCGCGTTACGTGCGAAGGCGAGCCTGTGCGCATCTCGATCTGCCATTGCCTTGAATGCCAGAAGCGCACCGGCAGCGTCTTCGCCGCGCAAGCGCGCTTCGCCCGCACCGACGTGACAATCGCAGGCGACAGCGCGCAATGGACCAGGCGCGGCGACGAAGGCGGCGCAGCCACCTTCCATTTCTGCGCCACCTGCGGCGCAACACTCTATTGGCTGCCGCAAGACGTGTCCGATTTGATCTACGTCGCAACAGGCGCCTTCGCCGACCCCACCTTCCCGCCGCCGACAGTGTCCGTGTACGAAGAGCGCCAACACAAATGGACGGCGAACATCGGCGCGCTGGCGATGGAGCATCATCGCTGAGTTTAGCTCGCCTCTCCCCCGCGAGGGGAGAGGTCGTGCGAACTTGTTCGAACGGGTGAGGGGGCGAGCGTCAGGATAAAGCGCCGCGCGTGCTCGTCGGGCGCGCCCCTCATCCGATCGCTTCGCGACCACACAAGTTAAGCGCTACCGTAATCGCGGACATGCGAAGTGTGATGAGGGAATGAGGGGCGCGGCTCGTGCGTTTGCCCCCGGGGTCCCGGGTTCTCCGCTACGCGCAGCCCCGGGATGACGACGGAGTGCAACCTTCAAACGCGCGTTCGGCAGAACGGCGCGACGCCTTCGCGCGCTCAGCTCATCCGCGGCGCATACGCCCACGCCACAGCGACCAAACCCGCCAACAGCATCACCGAATATTCCATGCCGTTGCGCCCAGCGCCGACGACGAACCAGCCATCCGGGTAGTGCACCAACACCATGCCAAGCGCGACGATCACAATGTGGCCCAAGCACGCCAACGTCACGAACCGGCGCGTCAACAAAAACCAAGGCGCGATCAATTCATAGATCGTCACCGCGGCGGCCCAATAAAATCCGTACGGAAATCCGATCGAGCCCAACCACTCGCCGAAGCCCGTAACGTACGGGTCCCAATGCGATGCGCGAAACGCGCCGTGAGTGAACAGCAAGATCGCGAGTGCGATCCGCACGATAGAAAGCGAAAACCCGACGCGGTCAGAATGCGCGCGTGGTCCCAGCAACATGACGATCTCCCCTTGCGGGGAATGCACGCGAGCTTTGATCCCATGGCAATGTGCTTGCGACGAACGGAGCGCGCGTCTTCAGACGCGCGAGCATGGGCGCAAACCAAAACGCGGGTGTGAAGACCCGCGCTCTTCACATTAACAAGACCGCCGCACCAGCCAGCCCAATTGCTCGCCCGCGCGCGAAACCGCCGCTTCCGACGCCCGGCAATTTTGCGCCGCCGGCTGGCCGCCGCCGCGCACAAATTCGGGATCGCCTTCGCCCGGTCGGCGATCGAGATCTGAAAGCGGTTCAAACACGAACACTTCCGAGCCTGCGCTGTTGGAGATGCATTCATGGCGCGAACCATTGGCCCCCGCAAACGCACGCTCACTTCGCCTTCGCCCAGCGTGCTCGCGAACGTCACCCGCGCCGGCCGCGATTCCGCGCGCGCCAGGCACGCATCGATCGCCGGGATCAATTCCGGCAACACCGACGCCCAGGTCGGGCGCTCGCCTTCGGTAATGCCGCGCCGCGCGCAACCCGTGTACGCCACACCTTCAAACAGCACGTGCGCCGTGTACGGCAGCTCGCCGCCGCTCGACGTGCAAGCCTGGTTCATGATCGTGATCGTCACAGCCCCAGCGACCACACGCATGCCGCGCTCGCGATATTCGCGCGCGCCCGGAATGCCGCCGTCTTCGCCTAAGCCCGGTCGCGAGAATTGCGCATAGTCCGGGAGGAGCCTGAGCTCCCACGCGCCTTCGGACGAGCCTTCGCCGGTGTCGAGCGCGCCGATCCCGCCCGAGGCCTGAAACTCACCTTCGAACAACGCCCGCTGTTGCGCGTTGGCCGGTCCGCCCAAAGCCGCCAATTGCTCGGCCGCGATTTCAGCCTCACGCTCGGCGTTCGTCGGCGTCGTCGGGCCGTCCTCGGGCGCCTGCTGTTCGCGCTGGCAGCCCGCAATCGTCACCGTCCCCAGCGCAAGCGCCGAGGCCAAGCACAGTCCGCGCACAAAGGCCCGCATGGGCGTCCCCCACTTGGCCGGCGCCCCCAAGGGAGCCAGAGCCGCCGAGAACCTGTACCATAAAACAATGCAGCGTGATTCCGGCGCCCCACTTTATGAGTTTTTCGCCGGCGGCGGTCTGGCGCGCCTGGGGTTGGAACCGGATTTCGCCTGCGTTTTCGCCAACGATTTCGATCCCGCCAAAGCCAACGCCTACCGCACCGCCTGGGGCGAGGCCGACATGCGCCAGGGCGATATCTGGAGTTTGGCCAGCACCGACCTGCCCGGCCAGGCGGCCCTCGCTTGGGCCAGCTTCCCTTGCCAGGACCTCTCCCTCGCCGGCGCCCGCCGCGGCTTGGCCGCCCCGCGCTCGGGTGCGTTCTGGGGCTTCCATCGTCTCATCGAAAAGCTCGCGCACGAGAAGCGCGCCCCAGACGTGCTCGCGCTCGAAAACGTCTCTGGGCTTTTGAGTTCACACGGCGGCGCTGACTTCACCGCGCTCGTCCACGCGCTCGACGGCCTGGGTTATCGCGTCGGCGCGCTGGAGATCGACGCTGCGCTCTTTACCCCGCAATCGCGCGCGCGCCTTTTCATCGTCGCCGCGCGTAACGCACCGTCGCATCTCATCGCCTCTGGCCCGATCGAACCCTTCCACTCGATGGCGCTCCGCAACGTCGTCGCCCGCATGCCGGACACTCTGCGCAAACATTTCGTCTGGTGGCGCCTCGACACGCCGCCGAAGCGCAACACGCGTTTGGCCGATGTGCTCGAAGACGATAACGTCGCCTGGAACAGCGAAGAGCAAACTGCGAGGCTTCTCTGGCAGATGAGCCCACTCCAGCGCGCGCGGGTCGATGCAGTCCGTGAGAGTGGCCGACGCGAAGTCGGCGCCGTCTTCCGCCGCATTCGCATCGAACAGGGCGAACGCGTCCAACGCGCCGAAGCCCGCTTCGACGGCATCGCCGGTTGCCTGCGCACGCCAACCGGCGGATCGAGCCGGCAATTGCTCTTATTTATTGAAGGCGAGACCATCCGCTCGCGCCTGCTCACGCCACGCGAAGCCGCACGTTTAATGGGCGTTCCGGATGAATACCCATTGCCCACAAGCCAAACCGCCGCTTTGCATCTGATCGGCGACGCCGTCTGCGTGCCTGTCGTGCGCTGGCTTTCCCAACACCTTCTCCGTCCGCTCGTCGGCGCAGCGGCAGTGCGCAAGAGCGCCTAATGGCGCGGACGCACGACGTCTTCGACACAAACAAACGCTCCGCCATCATGCGCGCGGTGAAGTCCAGCGGCACCGCCCCTGAGCTTGCTGTCCGCGCCGCAGTCCGTGCGCTCGGTTATGCTCGCCGTTATCGGCTCAACGGTGCGCAGCTTCCCGGCAAACCGGATCTCGTCTTCGGCGCCATGCGCAAAGCCATCTTCGTGCATGGCTGCTTCTGGCACGGCCACGATTGCAAACGCGGCGCGCGTCAACCGAAAGACAATGCCGCCTATTGGCAAAACAAGATCGCGCGCAATCGCGCGCGCGACTGCGCCGCGCTCGGCTCACTGAAGGCGCAAGGCTGGCGCACACTTACATTGTGGGAATGCGAGACGCGCCAAGCCGCGCCGCTGTCACGCAAGCTCGACGCTTTTCTCGCAAAGTAAAATGGGTCTCCTCTCCCGCTGGCGTGGCCGAAACGCGCGCGGGAGAGGAGATCGGGGCGTTGAGTTCGCGGCAGGACGCTTGCCCCCGCCCCAATACGATGCGCTCGACTTCCAAGAGGTCCGCTAAGGACCGCGCGCCGAGCATCAAGACCACCGCCATGCGCGCGCTCTCAAACTTTCCGGCGCCGGACGCCCCGGCGGAGCCTGAGTAAGCGGGCGATTGTCAGCATGGTCGCGCCTTAATTGCAAATCACTCGCAATAGCAATGCATGATCCGGCAATCCCGGTCAAGCGGGCGGGCATGACGATCGAGAATTAGGCTGCGGCAGTGGCGCCGCGGCTGACCACCGGCGCATCAAAGATGAAGGTGAACACCGAGCCTTCGCCGGGCTCGCTCTTGGCCGTGATCGTGCCGCCCATCGCGCGCGCGAGCCTAAGCGCAATCGCCAGACCAATCCCATCGCCGGCGCTCGCGATCCGGTCTCGATTGAAAATCGCCGCCAATTGCGCGCGCGACATGCCGACGCCCGTATCCGCGATGGCGAAGCTCAAGCGCACACGCCCCGGCAGCGGCGCGACCTGAGCCGTCACGCGCACACGCACCCCGCCGTGCTGCGTGAAGCGCACTGCGTTCGCGAGAAGATTGAACAAAATCTGCCGCACGCGCAGCGCATCCATGGCAACGCTCGTCGGCATATCGCCGTTGATGTCGGCGAAGAGTTCGAGGCTCTTGTCGTGCGCGGCTGAACGAAAGGCGCTGACGACACTGCGCACCACATCGCGCACCGACGCGGGTTCCGGCTCAACACTAAGACTGCCGTTTTCCAATTGGTCGAGATCAGTCAGATCATCGAGCACTTGCTTCAACACCTCGCTCGCTTGAACAAGTGTTGCGATATGCGCGCGCGCGGAAGGTGTCGCAGCAACGCGATGCAGATGCTCGGCCGCACCAATCAGCGCCATCATCGGCGTACGCAATTCATCGTTCATGCGCTGAATAGTGTCGGTTTTCGCGGCAGCGGCGGCCGCAGCCGCTTGCTGTTCGCGGATCGCGGCTTCCTCGGCGCGCGCATGCGCGGCGTCGGAGGCAAGCAAGCTCTTCCACAGATTGACGCCAAAGCCGAGCAGCAACAAGCCGCCGACCACCAGCATAAGATCGGCCGTGTTGCTGGCGCCATTGGCGAAAAATTCGAAGATCGGCAGGCCGATGAGAACGCCGATCGTCGGCGCAGCCCCCGCGAGCGTCAGCGGCGCATGCGCGCGCAATGTGGCGATCGCGTTGGCCAAGCCGCCACACAGATAAATCACCGCCAGCGATTCACCCGGCACGTAAGGCGCGAACCACAACATCACCGCGAGCAAATTGCCGTAAATGCTCTGCCCCACAGTCCAGACCACGAGCCCTGTCATCGACGGCTTCGCGCCGACGTCAATCGCTTGGAGTAAGCGTTGATAGAGCGCGCGGTCGATGAAGAGGACGACGCACAACCCAACCCACCAGGCGATCGGCCACAGATTGCCAAGGATCGACATCGCCACCACGGCGACGACCGCGCAGGAGCCCAACCTCAACCAGGCATTGGAAACGCGCGCCTGGCCGACTTGCAAAAGCGCGCGGGTGCGCTGGTCAATTAAGCCAGCGGGCGGCGGCCGATCAGGCCGCGCCTTTGAAGGTTCAGCGGCATCCAAAACAATCGCATTGTGGAAACCGGTTGCTGAGATCTGGTTAATCATCGCGCCGCCCTTGCCGGCTCTCGGCGACGGGCGCTTGGCTATGGCCTTACTGGGAGGACCACATGCGTCTCTTTGCTTTCGCCGCCGCCTTCGTCTGCGCGCTCTTTGCCTCGCCCTTCGCCCGTGCCGAAGTCAGCTCATCGAGCCCCAGCGCCTTCCTCATCCGCGCCGAGGCTGAAACAACGGCAAGCCCGCAAGAAGCTTGGCGCGCCCTTTCGCAGCTGAACCGCTGGTGGAATTCGTCCCACACCTATTCCGGTGACGCGCGGGGATCAGCGTCGATATGCGCGCCGGCGGATGCTGGTGCGAGCGTTGGGACGGCCAATCGGTCGAGCATGGCCGCGTCGTCCTGGTGATGGCGCACGAAGGCGTCCGCACCCTCCGCTTCAATAGCGCACTCGGCCCCCTGCAAGAGCTTGGGGTTAGCGGCGTGTTGACCTTCACAATTGCACCGCTCGCCTCAGGCGCGAGAATCACGATGACCTATCGCGTGGCGGGAGACGCCGGTTTAGGGCTCGACCAGATCGCCCCGCTGGTAGATACGGTGCTGACGGAACAATTCGGACGCCTCGTACGCTTTAGTTCGTCCGGATCGGCCGATTAGACGTATCTGTTCAGGGTGCGCTCAGACAGGCGTCGTCATTTTCCGCGTCGGGATAGGGCTCGATTTTATTCGCCCCTTTTTGAACTGGAGGGATTTCAATGATCCGCAAATTTGCAGCCATGGCTGCCGCAGTCATGCTCATGGTGGGTTGCACCAACGTCGACCCTGTCACCGGTGAGCGCACACGTAACAACACCGGCACGGGCGCCATTATCGGCGCCATCGCTGGCGCCGCCGCTGGCACGCTGGCGGGCGGCGACGACCGTCGCAACGCCATGATCGGCGCAGGCATCGGCGCCCTCGCCGGCGCAGGCATCGGCCATTACATGGACCGCACCTATCAAAACCTGCGCGAGCGTCTTGCTGGCACAGGCGTTGGCGTGACGCGCGTGTCGCAAAGCCAAATCATGCTGAACTTCCCGTCCGACCTCACGTTCGATTACGACCGTGACGGCGTGAAGAGCCAGTTCGTCCCGACGCTGCAGCAAGTCGGCAGCGTGCTGCGCGATTACGATCAAACCACGGTGGACGTTTATGGCCACGCCGACTCGACGGGTGCGGACGCCTACAATCAAGACCTCTCTGAGCGTCGCGCGATGAACGTCGCCTCGGTATTGATGCAAGGCGGCGTCATCCGTCAGCGTCTGATCGCTCAAGGCTACGGCGAAACCCGCCCGGTCGCCGACAACGGCACGGACTCGGGCCGCGCCCGCAACCGTCGCGTTGAAGTCTATATCAGCGCGTTCCAAGGCTAACGTGTTGCCGAACTAAGAAAGAGACGCCGTCGCGCAAAAAGCGCGGCGGCGTTTTTTATTGAGAATGTGGAGAACGCGATGCGCAGCGCTTTGATTGGTTTTGCCCTAATCCTCGGCGCTTGCACGCAAGCTGCGGAAGATGCACCGCCCGCGGAGCCAACCACCGAAACAGCCGAAGTGAGCCCGGTGCAGGAAGCGCTGGCGCAGATGCCGCCCGCGGACGGAGCGCGCGCAGCCGGCGTTGATTTCCGCGGGGTGGGCCAAGAGCCCGGCTGGATCGTCGATATCTACCAGCGCGATCGCATTCGCCTGCTGCTCGATTACGGCGAGACGCTGATCGACTTTCCGCTGCCGGCGCCAACCTATCCCGTCGAAGGCTCAACGCACTACGCGACGCAAGCCGATGGCCGCGCGCTCGGCGTCACCATTCGCCGATTTCCCTGTCAGGACGTGATGAGCGGTGAGAATTATCCATCGACAGTCGAGATCGTCATCGACGAGCGCAGGCTGAACGGCTGTGGGCGGAGCGTGTAAGAAAAAGGCCCGCCGGCAAAACCGACGGGCCCCTTTGCTTTAACCGCGCTGCTGCGGCTTGCGCTGCTGCTTGCGATATTTCGGCGGCGCGCCGTCATTCGACCACACGCCATTGCCTTTGCGGTCGCGACGATCACCACGATCGCGCGGCTGCTGATCATCGCGCGCCTTGGCCGGCGCGTGACCTTGCTTGGCGTGCGCATGGCCATGCGCTTCAGACGCATGATGCTTCTTGGGGCCAGCGCCGGGGCGGCGCGGTTGTTGCGGCCGGCCTTGCTTTTGGCCTTGCGGGCGTGGGCGTGGCGTACGTTCGTCAGCCTTCGGCGTCGGCAACGACAGCGCATGCTTCATCACCGGCACGTCTTGCTTGGTGAGGCGCTGGATATCCTTCAGGTAGGCCCGTTCGTCCGGCGCGCAGAACGAAACCGCCATGCCGGTTTGGCCAGCGCGCGCGGTGCGGCCGATCCGGTGGACATATTGCTCGGGCACGTTCGGCAGGTCGAAATTGATCACGTGGGTCACTTCGTCCACGTCGATGCCGCGCGCGGCGATCTCGGTGGCGACCAACACGCGCGCCTTGCCCTTCTTGAAGGCTTCGAGCGCACGTTCTCGTTGACCTTGGCTTTTGTTGCCGTGGATCGCTTCGGCGGCGAAGCCCGCGTCCTGCAACTTGCGCATGACGCGATCCGCGCCGTGCTTGGTGCGGGCGAATACGAGGGCGCGGCTGATGCCCTGGTCGGCCAGCATCGCGTGCAGCAGATCTTGCTTGCGCGAGTGATCGACGTGGACCACCGCCTGCTCGACGCGCTCGGCCGTTGACGACACCGGCGTCACCGCAATGCGTTCGACGTCGCCGTTGAGGAATTGGCCGGCCAGTTCCGCGATTGGATCGGGCATGGTGGCCGAGAAGAACAGCGTCTGGCGCTTCTTCGGCACCAGTGTCGCGATCCGGCGCAGATCGTGGATGAAGCCCATGTCGAGCATGTGGTCGGCTTCGTCGAGCACCAGGATCTCGACTTGATCAAGGCGCAGCGAGCGCTGCGAGATATGGTCGAGCAAGCGACCAGGCGTTGCGACGAGCACGTCAACGCCGCGATAGATCGCTTGCTTTTGCTTGTGCATCGAGGCGCCGCCGAAGACGATTGCGGTCGAGAGGCCGAGGAAGCGGCCATAAGCGCGGAAGCTGTCGCCGATCTGGCTGGCGAGTTCGCGCGTCGGCGCAAGCACCAGCGTGCGGCAGGCCTTCTCGCCGGCGTGGCGGCGATCGGCGTGCAGGCGATGCAGGATCGGCAGCGCGAAGGCTGCGGTCTTGCCGGTGCCGGTTTGCGCCAGACCGATCAGGTCGCGCCCGTTCATCACGATCGGGATGGCTTGGGTTTGGATGGGGGTCGGAGTGGCGTAGCCCTCCGCGGCGAGCGCCTTAAGAATGGGCGCCGCGAGGCCTAAGTCTTGGAATTGAGTCACGTGTGCACTTTCCGCCCAACGCGTCATCGCGCGGGCGTTTCAAAGTCTGGAACGAAGCGACGGCGAAGAAGGGCGGCGAGCTAAGCTCAAAGCCGAACGTCGATGGTGGCGTTCCTAAAGGGACCGCGTTCGCGCTGGGCACATTTGGCCCGCGAACGGTCGCTAAGGCTGCGTATCCAGGAAAAGCGTTGCGAAGTCAATAATACGCTCGGCCTAGGCGCTCGGATGACGCGTTTGCAACGCTCCGCCGCGGGCGACGCTCTTAACCTTGAGTTCGCCAGATCAGGGCGGGCGCTTTGATCACCGGGCCGCCACAGGCATTTTCAGCGTGAAAACGATGGCGCGGATGCGCTCATGGGGAATGCAGATGTTGCCTGATGTTGCGCAGATCATGTCGTCGGCGCCGCTTATTATTGGCGTCGCCATCGTCCTGCTGCTGATCATCTCGATCCTGCTGCGGGTCGTGGTGCCCACGAACATGGTCCACACCGTCCAGTCTCGCCGCAAAACCACCTCGTATGGCGCGGGGCAAAAAGCCGGCAACGTCTATTATAATTGGCCAAGCTGGGTGCCGATCATCGGCGTCAGCCGCATCATCCTGCCGGTCAACAATTTCGAGCTCTCGCTCTCGGGCTATGAGGCCTACGACAAGGATCGCGTTCCCTTCCGGCTCGACCTCACCGCCTTCTTCCGCATCGCCGACACCAACGTCGCGGCCGCGCGCATCGCCAACATGAAGGAGCTGATCTCGCAGCTTCACTTCATCGTCCAAGGCGCCGCGCGGAAGATCCTCGCCACCCACGACATCCACCAGATCATGGTCGATCGCGCCACCTTCGGCGCGCAATTCACCCAAGAGGTCGCCACCGAACTGGCGAATTGGGGCGTGGAGCCCGTCAAGAACATGGAGCTGATGGACGTGCGCGACGCCGAAGGCTCGCGCGTCATCGCCGATATCATGGCGATGAAGGCCTCCAACATTCAGATGACCAGCCGCATCGAGGTCGCCAACAACATGCGCGCGGCCCAGACCGCCGAAATCGCCGCACGCCAGGAAGTAGACGTGCGCGAGCAAGAAGCGCAGCAGGTCGTGGGTCAACGTACCGCCGAGAAGGACAAGCAAGTCGGCATCGCCACGGAAAAGGCGTCACAGGAAGTGCAGGCGGAAGCCGCCGTCACGCGCGAGCGCGAAATGCAGGTCGTGCGCGTCGCCACCATGCGCCAAGCCGAAATCACCAAGGACCAGCAAGTCGTCGCTGCTACGCAGGACAAGGAAACCACGATCCTGCGCGCAGACGGCGACCTTCAAGCCACCAAGCTCGCGGCCGAAGGCATTCGCGTCGAAGGCAACGCCAAGGCCGACGCCGAGAAAGCGTTGCAACTTGCGCCTGTCGCCGCGCAAATCGAACTCGCAAAAGAGATCGGCCAAAACCAAGGCTATCAGGCCTACCTCATCTCGATCCGCGGCGTAGAGGCCTACACCCAAGTCGGCGTCGAACAGGCGAAAGCGATCGCCGGCGCAGATGTGAAGGTGATCGCCAATACGGGCGACGCGGTGCAAGGCGTGAGTGACGCGATGGCGCTGGTGTCGCCCAAGGGCGGCACCGCGATCGGCGGCATGCTGGAGGCGCTGAAGAACACGCCCGAAGGTGCGGCCGTGCTCGAACGCATCCTCAACCGCAATCCAGCGCCGCAAACACCGGCAGCGCCCGCCGCGCCAAGCGAGTAAGCGCTGCCCCCGGTGGACGCGCGCGGCGCAATGTTGCAGGTGTCGCGTTCGGTGGGGAGTTTGAGTTTCATGGCATTGAAGGACTTCAACATCCGCGCGGCCCTGATTGGCCTCGCCTTCACGGCCTCCGCGTGCGCAACCACGCCTGCGGTTACGCCGCCACCTGTGGATCAGCCGCCGCCGGTCACGCAGACCTTTCCGCCTGGCAGCCTCTATGTGGCGATGGGTTCATCGTTTGCGTCGGGCCCGGGCGTTACGCATACGGCCGAAGGTTCACCGCAACGCTGCGGGCGCTCGAACGATAATTACGCGCACCAGCTCTCGCGCATGCGCCAGATGCTGCTCGTCGACGTCACTTGCGGCGGCGCGACAACGCGGTTTCTGTTGGGCCCTTGGGAAGAATTGCCGGCGCAACTCGATGCGGTCAGCGCCGACACGCGCCTCGTCACCATCACCATTGGCGGCAATGATCTAGGGTATATGAGCGGCCTCTTCCGCGCCTCATGCGCGCAACCGCCATGCCAGGCAGTCGTTGCACCGAGCGAGCAGGCCTATTCCGAACTGGCCGCGCGCATGGATCAGATCGTCGCCACCATCCGCGCGCGCGCACCCGAGGCGCGCATCGTGTTCGTGGATTATCCGCATGTGCTGCCGGCGCAAGGCGTCTGCGCGGCGACACCGATGACTGAAGCGGACGCCAACATGGTGCGTGAGATCGCCCGTCGTTTGATCGCGATCACGGCCGAAGCGGCGGCGCGCAACGACACGGACCTGCTACAAGCGTCGCGCCTGTCGGAAAGTCACGACGCCTGCGCAATCGAGGCCTGGATGAACGGCTCAACCAATCCCAATCCGCTCGATGGCGTCGCCTATCATTTGAAGCTCGCCGGCATGACCGCCATCGCCGATGCGCTACACGCGATGCTGCCGCGCTAAAGCCCGTACTTTTTCTTCTCGGCCTTGTTCAGCATGCGCTTCGCGATGGCGCGGGCGCCGTAGCGCGCGTAGAGAATTTCCGGCGCTAGTGTCGATAACCCCGCCGCGAGTACGACGTCGGGCTGGCTGCCGTCACCCAAGCGCCCGAGCTTCACTTCCCACCAAATATCGTCTTTCAGCTTGTGCAGCTGCGTCTTGCCGTCGATCTCACGCATGCGCGTGAAGCGGTCCTTCGCCTCCGCCTCCAGCTTCCCGCGATGACGTTTGGTCCAGCCGCGATAATTCGGGTTTTCGCGCAATAGGCCGGTGCGCGGATGCACGTAGAAACGGCGATGATCCTCCGCCAGCGGCCGCTCGCCGCCCCAACGCGGCGTCGCCATCACCACGCCATCGCGCGTGCGGGTTTTGATGGCGACGAAGTCTTCAATGTGATCGCGCACGTGCTGCTGCACGGTAGAGGTCGCTTTTAGATTTTCGCTGATCTCGGAATAGACTTTATTCCACGGCCGCTCGATCTGGCTTTGCAGATAGCGCCGCAACGGATTGAGGTTCTCATTGAGGCGCTTGGTCTTTTGCAGCTTGTCGCGCTTCGGCGCCCGCCCGCCGCGCCCCGCGCGCAACGGCTCGCCATCGTCATCCTCAACGACTTGCGTACGCCCCGAGCGCAGACCGGCGGCGGCCCGCCCGACGCGCGGGCGTTCGACAATGACCTTCGACATATCCTTACGCATAGCGCCACGAGCTAAGCGTGATCGCATGGCGCGAGCAAGGCGCAAAGAAAGGGCGCGCTTCACAGCGCGCCCTGATCCCACTCTATGGAATGAAAGCTTAGGCCGCCTGCTTGGCGCCGAAGCGCTCGTAGAAGGTCTCGCCCTTCGCCGCCATGTCGCGCAGGAGCTTGTTCGGGCGGAAGCGTTCGCCGTACGTGTCGGCAAGGCGATCGGCTTCTTCCACGAACTTCTTCGCGCCCCAAAAGAGGTCGATATAGCTGACGCAGCCCCCAGTGTAGGGCGCAAAGCCCCAGGCCAGGATCGAGCCGACATCGGCGTCGCGCGGATCGGTGATCACGCCTTCTTCAAAGCAACGCGCCACTTCGATGCACTGGCGGAAAAGAAAGCGCTTGGTCAGCTCTTCCTTCAAAGCCGGCGGGCATTCCTTCACCTTAACTTCGATCTTCTGCGACAGATCCGGCCAGATGCGCGTCGGCTTGCCGTCGTCGCCGTACTCGTAAAAGCCCTTGCCGCCCTTGCGGCCGACACGGCCTTTGTCTTCGACCAGCCAGGCCAACAGCGCGCCGCGCGGATCTTTCGAATGATCCTGCTGCATCGCTTCTGCCATTTGGCGGCCAATCTTCAATGCAGTGTCGAGACCGACAGAGTCGGAAACCTCCAGCGCGCCCATCGGCATGCCGGCTTGGCGACCGACATTTTCGATGATCGCGGGCGCGATGCCTTCGCTCAGCATCTCGATGCCTTCGGTCGTGTAGGTGCCAAAGCAGCGCGAGGTGTAGAAGCCGCGGAAATCGTTCACGACGATCGGGGTCTTCTTGATCTTCAGGACGTAATCGATCGCCTTGGCCAGCGTCTCCTGCGTCGTCTTCGCGCCCATGATGATCTCAACGAGACCCATGCGCTCGACTGGCGAGAAGAAGTGGATGCCGATGAAATTCGCCGGGCGCGCCGAGGCTTCGGCGAGACCCGTGATCGGCAGCGTCGAGGTGTTCGAGCCGAACACAGCCGTCGCCGCCAATTGCGCTTCGGCCTTCTTCGTCACTTCGGCTTTAAGTGCGGGGTTTTCGAACACGGCTTCGACAACCAGGTCCGCGTTTTTGATCGCGGCGTAATCGGTCGTCGGCTTGATGCGCGCGAGGATTTCCTCGCCCTTTTCCTTGGTGATCTTGCCGCGCGACACGTCCTTATCGACGATGCGCTTGGAATAATCCTTGCCCTTATCGGCGCTCTCTTGGCTGACATCGATCAACACGGTGTCGATACCGGCTTTCGCTTGCACGTAAGCGATGCCGGCGCCCATGAGGCCAGCGCCGATCACGGCCACCTTCTTGATCGGATAGTCCGGCACGCCTTGCGGGCGATTGGCGCCCTTGGCCAAAGCTTGCATCGACACGAACAACGAGCGGATCATGCCCTTCGCTTGCGGCGTGTTGGCGGTCTTGATGAAATAGCGGCTCTCAATCCGCAGCGCGGCGTCGATCGGCACCTGCGTGCCTTCATAGATGCAAGACAGAATGTGGCGCTGCGCCGGGTAATTCAGATTGGTCTGCTTCGACACCATCGCGTTGCCGCCGACGGACGCCATCGCGCCGCCCGGCGAATACGGATTGTCCTTCACCTTGTAGCCTTTGACGTCCCACGGCGCGACGGCCTTGGGGTTCGCCTTCACCCAAGTCTTGGCGGCTTCGATCGTTGAGCCGGCCGGCACGACTTCGTTGATGAAGCCGAGGCTCTTGGCTTCCTGCGGCGACTTATCGGCGCCTTGCAGGATCATCATCGCGGCGTTCTGTACGCCGATCAGACGCGGCAGACGTTGCGTGCCGCCAGCGCCCGGCAGGAGGCCGACCTTCGCTTCCGGGAGGCCGAACTTGATCTTCGAATTGTCGGCGGCGACGCGATAATGGCAGGCGAGCGCGATTTCCAAACCGCCGCCCAGCGCCAAACCTTCGAGCGCGATCGCCACCGGCTTGCCGCAGGTCTCCAGCGCCCGCAGCGACTTGTTCAGTGTGAAGCTCTGCTCGAATTGGGCTTTGAGCTTTTCTTCTTCGCTCTTGGGCGCAGCAGCGGCGCCAGCAGCGCCACGCTCGTTCAATTCGCCAAGATCGGCGCCGGCGCAGAAGCCGCTCGCTTTGCCCGAGCAGATCACGGCGCCTTTGATTTTATCGTCGCCCTTAATCGTGTTCACGAGTTCGACAAGCTCGCGCATCACGCTGCCCGTCACCGTGTTCATGGAGCGGCCCGGCACGTCGAACGTAACAAGCGCAATCCCGTCGCTATCGACGTCGATCTTAAAGTTTTCCATCGGACCTACCCTCACTACTTTTCATTTCCATTCACCCATCCCCGGATTGGCCGGAGGCCAAGTCCGGGGCCCATAAACTCAAACGGCGGTGTTCATGGGCCCCGGGCTCGCCGCAACGCGCCGCCCCGGAGATCGGTGGTCGTCTTTAGTTCACGCGTTCAATCACAGTCGCGGTGCCCATGCCGGCGCCGACGCAGAGCGTGATAAGCGCGCGTTCTTTGTTCGAACGCTCCAGTTCATCGACCATCGTGCCGAGGATCATCGCCCCAGTGGCGCCCAGCGGGTGACCCATCGCGATCGAGCCGCCATTGACGTTCACCTTCTCCATATCGAGGTCGAGCGCCTGCACCCAACGCAGCACAACAGCGGCGAAGGCTTCGTTCAGCTCCCACAGATCGATGTCCTTGGTCGTCATGCCAAGTTTGTCGAGCAGCTTCTTGGTGACGAATTCAGGGCCCGTGAGCATAATCGACGGCTCCGAGCCAATCGACGCACCACCGAGAATGCGCGCGCGCGCCTTCAAGCCCAGCGCATCGCCCATTTCCTTGGTGCCGATCAGCACAGCCGAGGCGCCATCGACGATGCCCGACGAATTGCCGGCGTGGTGGACGTGATTGATGCGCTCAAGCTCCGGATAACGCTGCTGGATCACAGCGTCGAAGCCCGGCATCATCTCGCCTTGCATCTTGAAGCTGGGCTCAAGCGAGGCCAGCGATTGCATGGTGGTGTCGGGGCGCATGTGCTCGTCGTGGTCGAGCAGCGTGACGCCCAATTGATCCTTCACCGGCACGATCGACTTCTTGAAGCGGCCTTCCTTCCAGGCCTTTGCCGCGCGCTGCTGCGATTGGATGGCGTAGCCGTCGACATCGTCGCGCGAGAAGCCGTACTTGGTCGCGATCGTGTCGGCGCCAATGCCTTGCGGCACGAAATAGGTCTTCATCGCGATCGAAGGATCGGACGCCCACGAGCCGCCATTGGCGCCCATCGGCACGCGGCTCATGGCTTCGACGCCGCCGCCAATCGCCAGATGCGCTTCGCCTGATTTCACCTTCGCAGCGGCGATGTTCACCGCTTCCAGGCCCGAGGCGCAGAAGCGATCGATCTGCACGCCAGCGACGGTTTCAGCGTAATCGGCATTGAGCACCGCGATACGCGCAATGTCGGAGCCTTGCTCGCCGATCGGCGTGACGCAGCCGAGATAGACGTCATCGACTTTCGAGGTGTCGAGGTTGTTGCGCTCACGGATCGCCTGCAGCGCTTGCGTCGCCAGCGACAGCGACGTCACTTCGTGCAGCGTGCCTGTGTTCTTGCCTTTGCCACGCGGCGTACGCACCGCGTCGTAGATATAGGCCTCAGCCATTTTCTTTACTCCACCTTCCATCCTCCCCCTCATTGCGGGGAGGTGTCGCCGAAGGCGACGGAGGGGGACGTGAACGCGCCCTCAGTCTCGCTTCGCTCGACAGCTCCCCATGACTGGGGAGCACGACACCCTCCATAGGACCGGAGTCGTCCCGCGGCGCGAAAGCTCGCGCCTACTCCGCAGACCGCTTCCGCCGGGCCGGCGAAAGCGCGGCAAACTTAGTCTTCGACCACCACTTCGCCGGCGAACGAATTGGCGATGAAGCACAGCTCGTGTGACCGGTGATGCAGATCGTGAAGTTGTTCGGCGCTCGGTGCGGCGCCGTCGACCCAAGAAATTTTGGGACGCAGCGTCACCTGCGTGACGGCGATGGCGCCTTTCGCATTCTTGCCCATCTTGCCTTCGGCGGTGTCGTCATAGCTGTCGATCACGAAACCGGCGCGGCGCGCGAGATCGAGAAACGTCAGCATGTGGCACGACGAAAGCGACGCGATCAGCAGCTCTTCCGGATCGGCAGCGTCCTCTTTCGAGAGCGGCAGCTTCACCACGCTCGGCGAGGAAGAGCCGGCGATCGATACCCCGCCATCAAACGAAATCACATGCGCACGCGAGTATTTGCCATCGGCAAACGCCTGCTCGCCGCGCTTCCAGGAGATGGTGGCGATGTGTGCGCTCATCAGAACGCGTCCGCCGCGAGCGCCATCACCGGCCCCGCGCCGGTTTTCATCTTCGCCAAATGCGCGGCGGCGTCCGGCGCCATGCGGGCGATGAAGTAGCGGCCCGTCGCGATTTTCGTATCGAAATAGGGATCAGCCGCGCCGCCATTCTTCTTGGCTGTAAACGCAGCCTTGGCTTGCAGCGTCCACATATAGGTGAGCGCGGTGATGCCGAAGAGGTTGAGGAAGTCGTGCGAGGCGGCGCCGGCATTGTCGAAATTGGTCATGCCGTTTTGCATCAGCCACATCGCGCCGTCTTGCATTTGGGCTTTCGTGGTGACGAGCGCGTCGGTGAATTCCTTCAGCTCCGCGTCGTCTTCATGATTGTGCACGAAATCGTCGATCTCGTTGAAGAACGAGAAGATCGCTCGACCGCCATTGGCGCCAAGCTTGCGGCCGACGAGATCGAGCGCCTGAATGCCGTTGGCGCCTTCATAGATCATCGCGATGCGCGCATCGCGCACGAACTGGCTCATGCCCCATTCTTCGATATAGCCGTGGCCGCCGAAGATTTGCTGGCAATTGGTGGCGTTCGCGTAGCCCTTGTCGGTGAGGTAGCTTTTCAGCACTGGCGTCATCAGGCCCATGTAGTCGCTGGCCTTCTCACGCACTTTTTCATCCGGCGAGGAATGCATCAGATCGCCATAAAGCGCGGTCCAGAACGTAAACGCGCGCGCGCCTTCGTTGAACGCTTTCGCATCCATCAGCATGCGGCGGATATCTGGGTGCACAATGATCGGATCCGCCGGACCGTCCGGGTTTTTCGCGCCCGTGATCGAGCGGCCTTGCAAGCGATCCTTCGCGTAGGCGACGCCGTTTTGATAGGCGACCTCCGATTGCGACAAGCCTTGCAGGCCAACGCCCAAGCGCGCCACGTTCATCATCACGAACATGGCGTTGAGGCCCTTGTTTTCCTGCCCCACCAGATAACCAACGGCATCGTCGTAATTCAGCACGCACGTCGAATTGCCGTGAATGCCCATCTTCTCTTCAATCTTGCCGCAGACGACGCCGTTACGCTTGCCCGGATTGCCGTCGGCATCGAGGATAAATTTCGGCACGACGAAAAGCGAAATGCCCTTGGTGCCCTGCGGCGCGCCTTCAATGCGCGCGATCACCAGATGGATGATGTTCGAGGCCAGATCGTGCTCGCCGGCTGAGATGAAAATTTTCTGGCCGGTGATGCGATACGAACCGTCCGCTTGCGGGACCGCCTTGGTGCGCAACATGCCAAGATCGGTGCCGCAATGCGGCTCCGTCAAATTCATCGTGCCGGTCCATTCGCCAGTCACCAGCTTCGGCAAATAGGTTTGCTTCTGTTCGTCGCTGCCGTGCTGGTGGATCGCTTCATAGGCGCCGTGGCTGAGCCCCGGATACATGCCGAACGCCATGTTCGACGACGACACCATCTCATTCCAAGCAAGGCCCACGATGTGCGGCATGCCTTGGCCGCCGTAGGCCGGGTCGCTGGAGAGTGCGGGCCAACCCGCGTCGACCAATTGCTTGTAGGCGTCCTTGAAGCCCGGCGGCGTCGTCACCGAGCCGTCGTCGTTGCGCACACAACCATGCTCGTCGCCGACCTTGTTCAGCGGCGCCAGCACGCCTTCGCAAAATTTCGCCCCTCTTCGAGCACCTGATCGATCAAATCCATCGGCGCGTCCGCGAACCCAGGCAAGTTCGAGTAGCGCTGGATGTCCAGCACGTCGTTGAGGAGGAAACGAAATTCGCGCAGGGGCGCTTTGTAAGTCGGCATTTATGGCTCCAGCGATAGGCGGCGCGCGAATGGAGCGCAGCTCCACCCGCTTTTCGCTCTGTCCTACGCGTTTTAGTGCGCCTCTTCGAGGCGCTTCTTGGCTTCGGCTTCGAATGCGCGTGCAGCGCCGAGGGCTGCGGGCGCAGCAGGCTTGGCCAGGAACTTTTCCATCGCCGTGATCGCGCCGCCCAGCGTTTCGATCGCGGAATCGATATCTTCGCGTTGCGCTTCGAGGGCGACGATGCGCGCCTTGTACTTTTTCAGCGCCGTCTGCGCCTGCGCACGCTGGTCGATCTTGTAGAGATCGAGGATTTCTTTGATCTCGATCAGCGAGAGGCCGACGCGCTTGCCGCGCAGGATCAACACCAGCTTGGCGCGGTCGCGATGCGAATAGACGCGGTTCAGCCCGTCGCGACGCGGCGTTAGCAGGCCCTTATCCTCATAAAAGCGCAGCGCGCGCGGCGTGACCTCGAATTCTCGGGCCAGCTGGGAAATCGTGTAGGTGCGCTCGGTCTTGGTCATGGCTCTTCCTCCGGTCGATTATCTTGTTTTCCGGAAAAGCTAAGTGCCGTTAACGCGCGCGTCAACCTTGAAGTTGACGGTGTCGTCATTAATCTGAGTTCACGCGGAGGCTGCCGCGATTAATCTCGGCGATTGTACGAGTTCCCATAAGAGCCATCGTCAGATCAAGCTCGGCAGCCAGGTATTCCATGACCGTTTTTACGCCATTTTCACCAGCAATAACAAGACCATATGCGTATGGCCGACCAATGCCGACAGCGTGCGCGCCGAGCGCCAGCGCCTTGAATGCATCGGCCCCGCAACGTACGCCACTATCGAAATAGACAGGCGCCTTGCCGTTAACGGCAGGCACGACTTCAGAAAGTGCGTCAAGCGCGCCGATCCCGCCGTCCAGCTGGCGGCCGCCGTGATTGGAGACCATGACGCCGTCATAGCCCTCAGCCACCGCCTTGGCGGCGTCATCGGCCCGCATGATCCCTTTGAGAACGACCGGCAATTTCGTCCAGGACCTGATTTTGGCGATCCGCGCCCAATCGAGGCCAGGGTCGGAAAAGACCTGCGTGAACGTCACCGCTGCGGCCATCGGGTTCTCTTCCGGCGGCGCGGGCAGCATGGCGCGGAAGACGGGATCGGACGTGTATTGCGCGATCCCTTGCGCTTTCAGAAACGGCAGGAAGCCCAAATCCATGTCGCGCGGGCGCCAGCCAAGCACTGTGGTGTCGAGCGTGATGAAGATCGCTTTGCAGCCAATCGCTTCGGCGCGCTTCACAAAGCTCTCGGCGATCGCGTCGGACTTGCCCCAATACAATTGAAAAAGCGCAGGCCGTCGCCATTGGCTTCGGCGATCTTCTCCATCGGCGTCGAGGCCTGGCTGGAGATCATCATCGGCAGATTGAGGCTCGCCATCGCCCGCGCGAGGGCGAGGTCCGCCTCGGGATGCATCATCTCCAAAACGCCGATGGGTGAAGAAAAGATCGGCGCGGCGGCTTTCACGCCGAACATTTCGCAACTCAAATCACGCTGCCCCGCCCCGCCCAGCATGCGTGGCGCAATTGGATAGCGCGCGAACGCCGCGCGATTGGCGTCCATCGAGGTTTCCAATCCGGCGGCGCCCGCCGTGTAGGCCCACGCTTCGGGCGACATCTTCGCTTTTGCAGCGGCTTCGAGAGCGGGAAAGCTTGTGGGTATCTCGGGCTTCGCGCCGCCAAGACCACGCAAATAAATGCCGCCCTGAATTTCGGGTCCGAAATGGCGTGGTGTTTCTGACATGCTAATCCCCGTTTACCATTTTACTCGCCATTAACATGCCAATGACTTTCATCGACACTGCAAACTCGTGGCGATTCTCGAATCTTTCTAGGTTCGCCATTCGGGGTTGGGCGTGAGCCGCGTGGAAGCGCGGTGAAATCGCGGCGAGGGCATTATGAGTGGCGCGCAAAGCTGGAGCTTAAAGGGCATCGACCCCAAAGTGCGGGAAGCCGCACGCGAGGCCGCTGCGCGCCAAGGCATGAGCCTTGGCGAATATCTCAATCTCGCGCTCGCTCAAGGCGGCGCTGGTGGCGCAACGCCGAGTTCGCTGCAGCGGCCGCGTTCCCGCGTTGCGCCGCCGCCATCCGATTTCGACAGCGACGGTGACGATTGGGATGTCGCCGATCCGCGCGTCGCCGATCCTTCACGCCTCGCCCAACGCGTTGAATCGATCGAACGCCGCACGCAACTCGCCTTCACTGGTCTCGACCGCGCCGTCTCCACGATCGATCGCTCCGTGCTTGGCCTCGCCGCGCGCCTCGAAGACATTGAGAACGTCTCCACCGACGCCGCGACGCGGATCAGCGATGCGCTCGATCAATTTCGCCTCGCCGGCGAAACGCTGAGCGGCAAGCTCGAACAAGCCGAGCAAAACGCAAACGACAGCCGCCACCTGCTCGACGACGCCCGCGCCGATATCAACGACGTGCGCACGCGCCTCGAACACCAAGTCACCGCCGCATCAGAGATCGCCCGCCGCGCCGAAGCCGCCGCCTCGTTCCTGACGACGGAAATGGAAAACCGCGACGCCGCCGTCACGCGCACGCTTGGCGAAGCCCGCGCCGTTGCGGAAGAAGCTGCGCGCCAAGCTTCGGAAGCCTCGGCCGACGCCGTTGCTGAATTGCGACGTTTGCAGGAAGAAATGAGCGAGCGTCTGGCTGACGCCGAAAGCTCGACACGCCGCACCATCGCCAGCGCCATCGAAGAAGTGCGCAGTGAGAGCGTCAACGAAACGCGCAGCACACGCGAAGCCTTGCTTGAAGAGGTCGTGCGACTCGAAAGCGAGATCGCCAAGCGTGTCGGCATCGTCGATCAGCTGCAAAGCGAACAGGCGGCTCTCATCGCGCGCATCGAACGCGCCGAAAGTGGCGCGCGTGAATCCACCGCGGGCCTGCGTCAAGCAGCGGGCGCTGCAATCGCGGACCTCCGCAATGCGCAGCTCACGCTCGCTGCACGCGTCAAGCAAGTCGAGGACGGCGCCGGCGGTTCCAGCGCACTTGACCTCACCGATCTGCGCCACGCCCAATCCGACATCGCCGAACGCCTCGCAGCACTCGAAACCAAAACAGACACAAGCCCGCTAAACGCAGCTCTCGCCTCGTTCGAAGCGCGCCTCGCGGGCGTTGAAGCCGGCGGCCGCAACGATGCAAAGATCGAGGAAGTCGATCAATCGCTGCAACGCCTCGCCGCGCGTATCGCCGAAACGGAATCGACCGCCACGACGGCGATCCGCACACTTGAAGAAACCGTCTCCTCGCTGCACGCCCGCGTCGAAAGCGGCGGCGCCGCACAAGAGACCGAAGCTGTGCGCGCGATGCTCGAACAGCGCCTCGACACGATGGCGCAATCGGTTTCGCAAATGGTCGGCGAAGCCCGCACAGAATTGCAGGGCCAGTTACAAGCCGCATTGCAAGGCGCAGCCAGCCCTGCACTTGAAGGCGCGCTCACCGAACTCACGCAGCGCCTCAGCGCCGCTGAGCGGCGCCAAGCGCAAACGGTGGAAGCGATTTCGCTCGAAATTCGCCGCATGTCGGAATCGGTTGATAAGCGCCTGCGCACCGTCGAAGCGCGCAACGATGACGCCGCAGCGTCGGCCGTACGCGAAGAACTTTCGCGCATGGGCGAAACGCTGGAGAAGCGCTTCGACGAGATCGAGCGTCGCGAAGCCGCCGCGTTCGACCGCATGGGCCTTGAAGTCGGGCGCCTCTCCGATCGACTGGAAGATCGCGTCGGCGCCGTCGAAAACCGCAGCGCCCAAGCCATTGAGCATGTGGGCGAACAAGTCGCGCGCATGGCTGAGCGCTTCAATCAGCGCCACGAAATGCTCTCGCGTGAATTGGGCGAGCGCATGATCGACAGCGAAGAGCGCGCCGGCCAACGCGTCGCCGAAGCGATCAGCTCGATCATGCAGCGCCTGGCGGAAGTGGAAACGCAATCGGCCGAAGCCATCGCGCCGGTGCAGAAGGCAGTGTCGAGCGTCGCCTCCAAGCTCGAACGCTATGAGAGCGCCCACGACAAGGGCGACGACGAGATGAAGCTCTCGATCCCGACGCCGTCGCGGCGCCAGGAAGATTTCTCGCACTTCTCGAACTTTGACCCGGAAACCTATATCTCGCCGCGCGACGCTGCCCAGCCGCTGCGCGCAGGCCCACTGGCGCCGTTACCACGCGAAGAGACGCCCGCGCCCGCAACCGAGATGGCCAGCGACAGCGACATCTATTTCGCGGAAGACATCGACGATCTGCTCTCCGATGAGCCCGCGGCCACGGACGAAGAAGCGTACGTGCCGGAATACAAATCGATCGAAGTCTCGCCCGACGACGACCTGCTGATCGATGACGTGGTCGAAGAAGAAGCGGAAACCGCCGTCGCGCCGCCGCCAGAAGACGAAGATCCGTTCTGGGCGCCGGAAGAAGAGCATCCGCCGTTCGGTGAAATCCGCAACGACGAACCGATGATCGAATTCGCGGACGACGAAGAAGAACCGCTTGATCTGCGCGCGCCGGAAGCACCGCTGTCGCTCGACGAGCCGGAAACAGCGCCTGGCAAGAACGATTATCTTGCAGCTGCGCGCCGCGCCGCGCAGGCTCAAGCGCAATCGCAACCGACGAAGGCCGCCAAGAAAGAGAAGCAGCAGCGCGCTGAGCCTGCTGAAACGCCGAAGCTCAGCCTGCGCGGTTCGAGCCGCGTCGTGCTTTGGGGCGTGGCCGTCGCCGCACTCGCGGCCGCGGGCGGCGCCTATTATCTGCAGCAACAGAACGCGGCAGGCCCTGCGCCATCGCCGACCCCGCCTGAGTCCGAGGCTGCACCGGCGCCCGCTGAAGCGCTGACGCCGCCCGAAATGGAAACGCTTGATCCGAACGCCGAGGGCTTACCCGTCGATCCGTTCGCGATCCCCGGCGAAGGGCCCGCGCCAGCCGAGGGTGCAGCGCCTGCGACTGCAGGCACGCCCGTCGCCGCGAACGGGGCTACGACGCAACCTGTCGTCGCCGGCCCACTCGCGCCGCGCAACATCACGCTGGAACAAGCCGCCCAATCCGGCGACCTTACGGCGCAATACGAGCTGGCGCTGCAACGCGTTGCCGCCGGCCGCGCGCAAGAGGGCGTGACCATGTTGCGCCGCGCCGCCGACCGCGGCTTCGCGATGGCGCAATATCGTCTGGCCAAGCTCTATGAGCGCGGCGAAGGCGTGCAGCGCGACCTCGCCGTCGCCCGCCAATGGACGGAGCGCGCGGCGGCTTCAGGCAATCGCCGGGCCATGCACGATCTCGGCGTCTATTTCGCACGCGGCGAAGGCGCGCCCTTGGATGAAGCCGCGGCCTTCCGCTGGTTCCGCCAAGCGGCCGAACTTGGTGTGGCCGACAGCCAGTACAATCTGGGTGTTCTCTACCAGCAAGGCCGCGGCGTGAACGCGGCGCCGTCTGAGGCTCTGTTCTGGTTCATGGTCGCGGCCCGCCAAGGCGATCAAGACGCTGGCGCCCGCGCCACGGCGTTGGAGACGCAATTGCCGCGCGCGCAGGTCGATCAGGCCCGCGCCCGCGCCCAAGCGTTCCGCCCCCGTGCGGCCAGCGGTGTCGCCAACGGCGAATTCGGCGCCCGGCCGTGGGCGACCGCAGCGCGGACCTAATCGGAGAGCGGGGTTTCAGACCCGCATTCTCCATCAACAACAGAGTTCACGCGTGTCTGAAGACCCGCGCTTCATAAGGGCGTTGCCTCTCTGGACGGCGGCGCCCATAAGGGCTTGGGCATGGGCGCATCCGCGCTGAGTTCAGAGCAACAGAATTGATCTATCTGCCGATCGCCGAAATGCCGGTGAACGTGCTGCTCGTCCTATTGGTCAGCGGCGCGGTCGGCTTCATGTCGGGCCTCGTGGGCGTCGGCGGCGGCTTTATCATGACGCCCGCTTTGATGTTCCTCGGCGTACCGGCGCCCGTCGCCGTCGCCACAGGCGCCAGTCAAATCGCGGCGACGTCATTCTCCGGCGTGCTTTCACAAACGCGACGCAAAGCCGTCGATTGGCGCATGGGCATGCTGCTCTCGATTGGCGGCATCCTCGGCAGCGCGTCCGGTGTTTGGTTGTTCGAGCGGCTGCTGCGCTTGGGCCAGCTCGATCTCATCATCTCAATCCTCTACCTCTTCCTACTCGCAGCCGTCGGCTGGCTGATGCTGAACGAGGGGCTCTCGGTGATGCGCGGCCGCACTGGCCACAGTGTCTCGATCCTGCGCCGCCCCGCGCGCACCATCGCGCACACTTTGCCCTTCCGCATGCGCTTCCCGCGTTCGGGGCTTTACATCAGCGTGATCCCGCCGCTGGCGTTGGGCTTCGGCATTGGTGCGCTCGCCGCGATCATGGGCATCGGCGGCGGCTTCATCCTGATCCCAGCGATGATCTATCTATTGCGCATGCCGACCAATGTCGTCATCGGCACCTCATTGTTCCAAGTGCTGATCGTGGCCTCGCTGATCGTCATCATGCAGGCGCAAGCAACCCAGACCGTCGATCTCGTGCTCGCCGGATTGCTCATGCTCGGCGGCGTCATTGGCGCGCAGCTTGGGTCGCGCTTGGGCGCTGGCTTGAAGAGCGAGCATTTGCGCGCGCTGCTGGGTGCGTTGCTGCTGGCCGCGAGCTTGAAATTCCTGCTCGACATCATCATCCCGCCCGCCGAGCCCTACGTGTTGGGAGGTTGGCTATGAAGCGCATCCTCTTCACCCTCGCGCTTTTGCTCTGCATCGCGCCCGCACGCGCGCAGCAACCCGCCGAAATGGGCAACGATCTGCCTGCCGCCGTCGCCGAAGAGCAGATCACAGTCAGCTCCGATTATCGCGGCTCCTTCGTCACCGTGTTCGGCGTCAACCCCGACCGTCGCGGGCGTGGCGACATTGTTGTCGTCGTGCGTGGCCCCACCGAGACCGCCAGCGTGATGCGCAAGCGCCGTGTCTTTGGTTTGTGGGTGAACGGTGAAGCCGTGCACTTCAGCGAAGCGCCCACCTTTTTCGCCGTGTTGAGCAACCGCCCGTTGCGCCAAATCGCCAGCCCCGAATCCATCTGGCGCTACCAACTCGATCCTGCCGCCGCCGCGCAACTCTCCAGCGCCGTGCCCGAGGGCGGCGATCCCTCCGCCTACCGCGCAGCGCTGGTGCGCCTGCGCCGCGAGCAAGGCCTCTACCAAGAATATTCCGGCCGCGCGCAAGCCGATCAACGCGGCGGTCTCACCCAGTACCAAGGCGGTCTCTTCCGCGCCGTCGTGCGCCTGCCCGCCAACGCACCGATCGCGCAATATCACGCAGACACCTATCTCTTCCGCGACGGCCGTCTCATCTCCTCGCAACGCTTGCCGATCTCGATCGCGCGTGTCGGCATCGAGCGCCGCATCCATGATCTCGCCACGAATTGGTCGATGCTCTACGGCATCCTGACCGTTCTGCTCGCGCTCGCCGCGGGCTGGGTCGCCGCCAATCTGTTCCGCCGGACGTGAGCCAGCCGCCCTTTCTTCCACGCGCCGCATTGCGCCTAGGCTTTCTGGGCTTGGCGCCGCTCGCGATCAGCGCGCTCATCACGCTATCGGCCCACACCAGCACGGCGCGCCTCGGCGCCATCGCGTTTTCGCTTTACGCCGCCGTACTGCTCTCGTTTCTCGGCGGCGTGCGCTGCGGCATCGAGATCACGCGCGATCCGCAAAACCCAAACGCGACGCGCTTGCTGTTTAGCGCACTGCCCGGACTTCTGGGCTGGGTGCTCGCGGTGTTCGTTGTGTTCGTTACGCCGGCACTCGGCGCATCGGCGGCTTTCGCTGGCCTGTTCGCCGCGCAAGGCGCCTGGGATTATCGCAGCGCCCGCGATGCGGCGGCGCCCGCTTGGTATCCCGTGCTCCGCCAAGTGCTCACCGGCGGCGCGATGCTTGTGTGTTTGCTGATCCCGCTCGCAACCGCGATGCGCCATTTCTAATCGCTCACCAGCCGCTCCATCGGCGCGGGCAGCACGCGATCCTTGCCAAGCACCAACGCCGTCACGCCGTCCGGAAATATCCGCGCATACGCATCGTCGCACACATTGAGCCCGCCGGTGAACGCGCCAAACGCCGGCATCACCAAACGCGCGCCATCCGTCGCAAAGCACCGCCTGCGTACCGAACGCCCCCGCCCACTGACCTTCGCGCACGGATGCAAATGGCCGGCGATTTCGCCGGGTGCTACGCCTTCCGTCGGCTCGTGCCGTAACACCAGCGAGCCGATGTGCAGCACGTCACGAACGACGCCGCCCAACACTTCGGGCGCGCGTCCGTCGTGATTGCCTTCGACCCAAATCCAATCGCAGCGCCCGATCATGCCTTGCAGCAAATCGCGGTCGCTCGCCGCCATCCGCGCGACGCCGCCGCCATCGTGAAAACTATCGCCCAGCGACACGACAATATCCGGCGCCATCGCGTCGATCAGCTTGCCGAGCTTCACCAACGCCGCATGCGTGTCGTATGGCGGCAGCATCTGCCCACGCAGCGCAAACGACGAGCCCTTCTCCAAGTGCAGATCGGAAACAATCAGCGTCTTCGCGTCAGCGATCCAGAGCGCGCCATCCGGCAGCGCCGTCACCAGCGTATCGCCAAGCCGCGCCTCGACATGGGGGCCCACGATCGCCAAAGGCGGCAAAGCCCGCGCCCTCCGCTTGGACGGACGTGGCGATCTGGGCGCGGGGCGGGAAAGCAGCGGCATCGCCCGATCTAAAGCAGACTCGTCACGGCGTGACGATGGCGAAGTTCAGGTCCGGGTTGTCGAACACCTCTCCCAAGCCTTCCAAAGAGCGCCGGTTACCTTCAATCCGGATTTGCCGGCTCAACACAGCGCGCGCCATTGTCTGCGTCGCCATCGCCTGCAGGAACACGCCGCGCGGCGCGGTGATGGTCGGCGCCTCCGCAATGGTGACTTCGCGTTCATGCACCAAGACGCCATTGGCGATGCTCACCGCGAAGCGCTCATTGCGCTCCGGGAAAACCAGATTGAACGCATAGCGCCGCTCGCCCAGGCGTTGGGGATTGAGCCGCACCGCGAGCAGATCGAGGATGTAACTCGTCGGCGTCGCCGCCACGAGGTCCGCGCTCTGCACGCCCGACGCGCGCGGCGTCACGCCGTTCTCCAATTCCTCGGCCGCAACCAGATACATATTGCGCCAGATCGCGCTCTCAGCCTGCCACGCCATTTGACGATGCGTCTGCGCCAGCAGCGCGCGCGCCGCTTGGTTCGTCGGCTCCGCGAACACCAGATGGTTCAGCACGCGCGCGCTCCAGCGATAATCGCCTTCATCAAACGCACGCTGGCCTTCCGCCAACACCGCCGCCGGCCCGCCCATCGCGCGCACATAGCGCGTCGCTTCTTCAACCGGCGGCAGCGGATTGAGGTTCGCGGGGTTGGCGTCGTACCAGCCCATGTAACGCTGATACACAGCGCGCGAATTGTGCATCATCGTGCCGTAATAGCCGTGATTGAACCAACGGCTCGAAAGCGACGCAGGCAAACGCACCTGCTCGGCAATCTCGCGATCTGTGTAGCCGGCGTTCATCAGGCGCACGCTCTGATCGTGCAGATATTTATATGCGTCGCGATGACTGGCGATGAAATCGCGCACGCGCGCGCCGCCAAAGCGCGGCCAGGCGTGGCTTGTGACCATGATTTCGGTGCGCGGGCCGTAGAGACGCAAAGCTTCCGTCAGATAGTCCGCCCACGCTTTTGAATCGCGCACCAGCGCGCCGCGCGGCGTTAGCACATTGTGCATCGAGGCGTTGGCGTTCTCCGCTAAACAGAGCACGCCCAAATCCGGGAAGAAGAAATTCATCTCCGCTGGAGCTTCGGTTTCCGGCGTCACCTGAAACTCGATACGCACACCGTCCACGGTCAGCGTCTCGCCCGTACGCGCAATCGTGCGTGTCGGTGGAATGAGCGTGAACGTGCCGGCCGAAATTGCCAGGCCAATGCCCGACGTCATCTGCCCTTCAGGTCCAGGCGTAAGCCCCGCGCCGAATTGATAGGTGGCGCGCCGCCCCATCGCGTTGCCGGCGATGACGTTCTCCGTCACCGCGTGTTCCATGAAGCCGTCCGGCGCGATGATCTCGACACGCCCGGCCGCCACGTCCGCAGGATCGACCACGCCGCGCACGCCGCCGAAATGGTCGGCATGGCTGTGCGTATAGATCACTGCGCGCACCGGCAGATCGCCGATGGTGCGCCGCGCCAATGCAAGTGCTGCGCTCGCCACTTCGC
Organism: Hyphomonadaceae bacterium JAD_PAG50586_4; assembly: GCA_023242925.1. Classification (GTDB taxonomy): domain Bacteria; phylum Pseudomonadota; class Alphaproteobacteria; order Caulobacterales; family Aquidulcibacteraceae; genus Vitreimonas. The sequence continues at coordinate 3,000,381 of CP096134.1, forward strand.
GACTGGTCAGCGGATCGATAATGATGAGGCCGGTGTCGCCAACGATGATCGTCATGTTCGACACATCGAAGCCGCGCACCTGATAGACGCGCTCGCGCACCTGGAAGAGCCCCGCGCGCGCCAGCAATTGCGCATGCCGCCACAAGCTCGGATTCACAGTTTCCGGTGCTTGCCCACCCAGGAAATTATAGACGCTGAAATCCCAAACGACACGGCCGTCATCGGCGTGGATTTGCGATTGATCCCACGCGGAGATGAAGCCGCGCGCCGCGAAATCCTCATCTTCTCGATCGGCCCAGGGCAGTGTCTCCGCCATCGCAGCATTCGCCGCGCGCGTGGTTTGCGTGACTTCCGCATGCGCCGCACCGCCAAGCGCCAAGCTCAGCACAAGAGCCGTCATCACCCGCATCTTTTCCCCCTATGGAATTTTCCCCGACTATGCACCCGCAGGCGCCTGCTCGGCAAATGACGCAGCGAAATTCAGCTCATCGCTTCCGCGATCAGCGACGCCGCATCCTCCAGCACGGCCTCATCGGCCCCGCCCTGCACGCCGACGCGACCCATTTCCAGCATCACGGGCGCTGCAAACGGCGAGACGTGCGGCAGCGCCCGGTGCACGATCCGCCCCTTCACGCGGCGCAACAGGGCGCCGACACGCTTGATATCGAGATAGCCCTCGCCCGCATCCGCGAACGCCGCCTGCAGCAAAATGTGATCCGGCTCGTATTGCCGCAGTACGTCGTAAATCAAATCCGACGAGAACGAGACTTGCCGTCCGGTCTTGCGCGCCGCGCCCGGCAACTTGCGCTCAATCATGCCGGAAATCACCGCGCATTTCGAAAACGTGCTTTTCATCAGCGTCGACTCCGCGAGCCACGCCTCAAGATCGTCGCCCAGCATGTCCTCATCGAACAACGCTTTGAAGTCGATGTCGTCCATCGGCTCCAGCGCCCATACCGCCATCGCGTATTCGCTGGCGAGAAACCCCATTGGCTTCCTGCCTAATCGCTCCAATCTGCGCGTAATCAGCACACCCAAGGTCTGATGCGACAAGCGACCCTCAAATGGGTAGCAGACGAGATAATGCTTCGCCGCACGCGGAAAAGTTTCGACCAGCATCTCGTCCGGCGCCGGCGCCACGGAGCGCTTCTTCTGCATCCTGATCCAATCGCGCACCTGTTGCGGCAAGAGCTTTTGCCGCTTCGGCTCGTGCAACAAATGGCGCACGCGATCCGCCAAAAACGTCGAGAGCGGAAACTTTCCGCCCGCATAGGACGGAATGCTTGGGTTTTCCGCACCCGGCGCCCGCACTACGAGCGCATCGGTATCGCGCACACTCAAGAAGCGCAGCACTTCACCCGCGAACAAGAACGTGTCGCCCGGCGCTAAGCCTTCGATGAAATATTCCTCGATCTGCCCCAGTCGGCGCCCCGGCATCAGCGGGCGCGGCCCTGCGCTCTTCGGGGTACCCGGCCGCGACGCTTGCGCGCGATGCGCCAAGCGCACGTCCAGCATTTCGGACTCAACGATGGCGCCCACATTCATGCGATGCTGCTGCGCGATCGTCGGATTGCGCGCGCGCCAACGCCCTGTATTCAACTCCTGTACGATGCGCTTATAGCGATCATAAGAACGCAGGGCGTAGCCGCCCGTCGCCACGAAATCGATCACGCGGTCAAATTGCGCGCGCGGCAGCGCCGCGTACGGCTCCGTCGAAATCACCTCCGCATAGAGCTCATCCGCATCAAACGGCTCGCCACACGCACAACCCATAATGTGTTGCGCCAAGCAATCGAGCCCGCCGACACGCGGCTCGGCCCCATCCATCTCACCCTCGGCCACCGCCTCCTGCGCGGCGCGACACTCCAGCACTTCAAACCGATTGCTCGGCGCGAGCAGCGCTCGTGACGGTTCATCGAGCCTGTGGTTGGCGCGGCCAATGCGCTGCACCAAACGCGCAGCGCCCTTCGGCGCACCGATCTGGATCACGAGATCGACATCGCCCCAATCGATGCCGAGGTCGAGCGTGGATGTGCACACGACAGCGCGTAAATCCCCGCGCGCCATCGCCGCTTCCACTTTGCGTCGCTGGGCCACATCGAGCGAGCCGTGATGCAGCGCGATCGGCAGCGCATCTTCATTGATGCGCCACAGCGCCTGAAACGTCATCTCCGCCTGCGCGCGCGTGTTCACAAACACCAACGCAAGCTTTGCGCCCATGATCGCTTGGTACACTTCCGGCATCGCATGCCGCGCCGTATGCCCCGCCCACGGAATCTGCGCATTGGAATCCAACACATCCACCACCGGCTGCGCGCCGGGTGGAGCTTTGACTATGACGCTCTGCCATGCTCCCTCGCTCGCGGGGGAGCTGTCGAGCGCTTCGCGCGAGACTGAGGGGGCGTGCGCTTCGCCCCCTCCGCTTCGCTACGCTCAGCACCTCCGGCGCATGCGGGGAGGATGCGATCCCAGCAAATACCGCGCCAGACCGTCCTCATCCGCCACCGTTGCACTCAGGCCCACGCGGCGATGCCCCGGCGCCCAGCGTTGCAGACGCGCCATCGCCAGCGCCAGCAGATCGCCACGCTTCGTCGGCGCCAGCGCATGGATCTCATCCACCACCACGGCCTGCAAATCCTCGAAGAACACGCGCGCGTGCTCTGACGCGATCAGCAGGCACAATTGCTCCGGCGTCGTCAGCAAAATGTCCGGCGGATGCGCGCGTTGGCGTTGACGCTTATGCGGCGGCGTGTCGCCCGTGCGTGACTCGATCCGCAAATCAAGCCGCATCTCACGCACGGGATTGTCGAGATTGCGCGCCACGTCCGTCGTCAGCGCTTTCAGTGGCGACACATAAAGCGTGTGCAAACGATGCGGCCGGCGCAAACCTTCGTCAGCGCGCAGCGCCAGCTCAATCAAGCTCGGCAGGAACCCCGCCAACGTCTTGCCCGCACCGGTCGGCGCGATCAGCAATGTCGACAGCCCGGCCTCAGCCCGCCGCACCAATTCCAATTGGTGCGGACGCGGGCTCCACCCGCGCGCGGCGAACCAATCCGCGAACGGCGACGGCAGGGAGGGTACGCGGGCGTCCATGAGCCACGCATCCTAGCCGAACCTATTCCAGCCCGAAGCCCCTTCACCTGCGATTGAAGCGCAAAGCGCGACAGTGCATGCTCCGCCCATGCCAGGACGCTATCAGCAGCTCAGCGCCGACCACATCATCACGACGCTGGAGAAGCTCCATGCGCGCATCGTAGCGCGGTTTCCAGATGCAGGCTTGGGCCGGGTTTGCGCGGAATTGATTGAAACGGGACGCGTGAGCGTTGTCGAAGCGGCCGCGTTGGCGCGGCCGGATTATCTGTGGCGCGGGGCGGCGGGCGCGCTCGTTGCCGCGGGCCTCATCGCCCAGATCGCAGCATTCCGCTTCCTGCACCTTGAACGCATTTCCGGCACAGCGCCGGAATTGCTCCAAGGCCTGGAAGCGGCCGTGAGCCTGCTGATCCTGTTCGGTTCGGCTGTCTGGTTCGTGCTCACGCTGGAGGAGCGCATCAAGCGCCAGCGTGTACTGGACGCGCTCCACCGCCTGCGTTCGCTCGCGCACGTCATCGACATGCACCAACTCACCAAAGACCCCACGATCGTGCTCGATGCACAGAAAACGCCCGCGTCGCCCGAGCGCACGATGAGTCATTTCCAGCTCACGCGTTACCTCGATTATTGCTCCGAGATGCTGGCGCTGATCGGCAAACTTTCAGCGCTTTATGCCGAGCGCATGCGCGATGGCGTCGTGATCGAGGCCGTCAACGACATGGAAACGCTGACCACCGGCCTCGGTCGCAAGATTTGGCAGAAGATTACATTGATCGGCGTGCTGGAAGATCGCGCCCCTTAACCGGCGCTCTACTGCATCAAATACCGGCGCGCGGTCCGATATTAACCGCCCCGAAACCGCCTCAGCTTCAACGATTACTCAGACATCCCATGCAAACTGAGCGATCGTCTGGGAGCGATTGTGTCTTGATCAACGGCGACGAATTCGACCCGTCAGATCTCACAGCGCTCGTGATTGATGAAAATCATTTCGCACGCGGAATATCTTTAGACCAATTGCGCGCCATCGGCTTCGGCCGCGTGCTCGGCGCCTCCAACACGATGGAAGCGTGGGATCTGATCGTCCGCACCAATCCGGACGTCATCCTGCTCGAATGGATCGAGGGCCTGACGGACGGGCTCGATTTTGTGCGCCGAGTGCGCTTGAGCGAGGATACGCCCAATCGCGCCGTGAATATGTTCCTGCTCACTTCGCGCGGTTCGAAACACGACGTGGAGCTCGCGCGCAAAGCCGGCGCGGATGGCTTTCTGCGCAAGCCGATCTCAGGCCTGGCGCTGCAAAAGCGCGTGCGTCGTGTGCTGGCCAAGCCGCAGCCCTTCATCGTGACGGCGACTTATGTCGGCCCCTGCCGGCGCCGCAAGAAAGATTCCAGCTACGCCGGCCCCTGGCGACGTCTCGACGATACGCTGCCGACAGAGGTTTCCGTCGATGAGCCGACATCGGAAGCCGACATCCACGCCGAAATTGCGCGCGCGCGCGTCGCCGCACTCGAAACCTGCGTGCGCACACTCGATCCCGCCAATCCGCGCTCGGTGCGCGATGTGTTCAGGGCGGTGCAAGAATTGATCCAGGTCGCCAAGCAGATCGGCGACACCAGCCTCGATCTCGGCGCCAAGGAAATGGCGCGCTATTTCCAAGCGCACGGCGCCACCGATCGGATCGATGCGGAAGTCGTACGCACGCACGTCGCGGCGTTGCATCAACTCGTGCATCTGCCGGCCGCACTCGGCCAAGAACGCCAACGCGTGGCGCTCAGCCTAAAGCGCATGGTCGACAAGAAATTGCGCCAGGCCGGCTACGGCGCGATCTAGCGGAGCGCGGGTCTTCAGACCCACATTTTCACTTTAGTGCGGCGCTTGCGCGTCTGAAGACGCGCGCTCCAACGGCGGCTTCACGAACACCAACAGCGCCAAGCCCATGACCAACAGAATCGTAATCGCCGCAAAGCCCGCGCGTTGGCTCTGATACGTCTCGGTGAAGTGTTCCACCAGCAGTGGGCCGAGCCACACCGTTGCAGCGCCCGAGAGCGCATAGAGCCCAAACAATTCGCCCTCCATGCCGGCTGGCGAAAGCCGCGCCATCAAGGTGCGGCTCGACGCATACGCCGCCGAGATAGAGATTGCGATCACGCACGTCGTCAGCAGATACGCCATTTCTGGCGGCGACTGGAACAAGGGCCCGTTCCATACCGAGGCGTCCTCGGCCACCGGCACGACGAAGAACATCTCCGTCGGCGTCATCGAGACCATGATCAGCAAGCACACGAAGGTGACGCCAATCTCGATCGCCACGGCGCGCTTCGGGCCAAGCCATGAATCCAGATGGCCGCCCGAAAGCCCGCCGATTACGCCGAAGGCCGTTGTCACCACGCCCAGCGTCAGCATCTCCAGCAAATCCCAGCCCATCACGCCGGCGGCATAGACGCCGCTAAAAATCAGGATCGCCGTCTTGCCATCGGCGTAGAGCATGCGCGCGACGAGAAAGAGCGCGACGTTGCGATGGTCGCGCAATTTGACGATCGTGCGCACGACTTTACCGACGCCGTGGCGCATCGCATCGCCAAAGCGCTCGCCCGTCGTGTCCAAATCGCGCGTGTAGAAGAAGAGCGGCAGCGCAAAGATCGCCAGCCACAACGCACAAAGCGGCCCAACAATGCGGTTTGGTTCATACGCCGCCGGATCAAGCCCAAAGAGCGGCGCTTCCGGCACGAACGGCAATTGCATCACGCCCGGCAGCGCGAATGCAAACAACACAAACACCAGCAACAGCACAGAAGCGGCGTTGCCGAGCGCGAGCCCCAAACCAGACACATGCCCCAGCGCTTCTGGCTTCGCCGCCGTTGTCAGCATCGCGTTGTGCGCCACCTCCGACCACGAAAACATCACGCCGCAGAACACAACAACGAGGCCCACGCCCCACAGCGGCAGGCCCTGCCCACCCGGCATCGCCCACCATTGCGCGAAGAACGCCACCGCCATGGCGATCGTCACCACGCCCAAAAACGGCTTGCGTCGCCCCATGCGATCCATCGCTGCGCCCAGAAACGGCGCGCTGATCGCCACCAGAAGCCCGGCCGTCTTGTGCCAACCGGAGATCAACGTCTGCCCCAGCACCGGATCGCCGATCACGGTCGTGGCGATATAGGGCGCCATCACATAGATGGAGCAAAGCAACACATAAGGATTGCGCGCCGCTTCATAGAGCGCCCACGACCACGCACCGCGACCGATTTGGGAGGCGGCCAATTAGCGCTGCCCTTTGAGGGCAGCCGCCGTCTCACGCGCAATCTTACGGTTGGCTTGCTCTGCCGCGCGCGTCGCCGCGCCAAAGGCGACGAAGCCATGCGGCAGAGATTCAAAGCAATGGTACGTCGCCTTCACACCCGCATCGCGCAGGCGCTCGGCATATTGCGCGCCTTGATCAAGCAGCATGTCAAAGCCGGCGGTGTAGATCAAAGCCGGCGCCAGGCCGCGTAAATCCTCGGTGCGGATCGGCGACACGCGCGGATCGCTTGGATCGACGTTCGCCGGCAGATATTGCTTCATGAAAAAGTCGATCGTCTCCGCCGTCAGCGGCCACGCATCGGCGAAATCATGCATCGACGGCGTTTCGCTGAGGAAGTCCACGGCCGGATAGATCAGGAGCTGCAACACTGGCGGCTTCGTCTTGCGATATTCCTGCGCGATGATCGCGGAGAAATGCCCGCCCATGCTGTCGCCGCCGACAGCGGCCTTGCCCACTGGCGCGCCGTAACGCGCCGCATTGTCCACGGCCCAGAGATACGCTGCCTGGCAATCTTCGAGCCCGAGCGGAAATTTGAATTCCGGCGCCAAGCGATAATCGACCGAAAGCACGGGCGCGCCGGCTTCCTTCGCGATCAGCCCGCACAGGCGATGGCAGCTTTCCAGCGACCCGATCACGCCGCCGCCGAAGTGATAATACACGAGCATCGCCGCCGAATTGTCGCGCACCGTCGGCAGATAAAGCCGCGCCGGCACCGAGTGCGAACGCCCAGTAATGTAAACCTTCTCCGTGCGCACGCCGCCAACGCTTGCGCCGCCAAAGAGCTCAGCGCCCGCGTCCGTGTTGTCGCGCAAAGCCTTGACGGTCATCGCCGACCAATCCACGGGCTTCAGCCGCGTCTGGTATTCGAGAAATTGAATCCGCGGATCGAGCGTCATGCCGCGCACCGTGCGCGGCTCGCCGCCGGAGGCTTTGATCAGCGCCGCGTCCGAACGCGACAAGGCCAGATGAACGAGCGCTTTGCGCAGCCAGGACAAATCCTGTCTCCTTATTCTTCTTGTTATTAGTCTTTGCGCGGCGCGCCTTCGAGACCTTTAAGGATGAGGCCTGTCGCAAATGCGGCGGCAGTGTCGATATCCGGCGGCGAGCGGCGCAGCATTGCCGGGCCAAGCTCTTGCGCGATGCCGATACACGCATGCGCAAGATAATCGGCGTCCACGTGCGGCAGGTCGCCGTGCGCGATCGCGTCTTCGAGGCTTTGGCGCACCTCTTGATACACAGCCATCATTTCCGGCGTGTCGGTGCGCACGTGCGGGCGCCGCTCATCGACGGGGCGGCCCTCTTCAGCATTCTCTTCCGCGACGAAACGGAAATAGGCGACGAAGGCGCTGCGCAGATAATCTTCAAAGCTCTTGGCGTGCTCGCGCGCGACGCGCAGGATCGGCCGGAAGCGCCGCGCGCCGTCATCGGCCAGCGCCTCGTACACTTCTTCTTTAGAGCGGAAGTAATTGTAGAACGTGCCCGACGCGAGTTCGGTGCCGCGAATGATGTCGCGCACGGTGGCCGCTTCATAGCCAAGCTCAGCGAACACCCGACGCGCCGCCACCAGAATGGCTTGACGGTTGGCGACCTTGGTTTTCTCTCGCTTGCCGATCGGCTCGATAGACGCCGTCTCGCTCATGAACGCTCCCAGCTGGGCTTTGCCCTCAATGCGGCATGGGGCCACAAAAATGACGTGCCGTCAATTTCATACATTGGCGAACCGAGCGCACCACTGCTAGCACGGAGGCCATGTCAGATGACAAGTCCTCCCCCGGCGAGAGCCCCTTAGAGATGCTAAGGGCCATGCTGGCGCATACGCCGCAAGCCAAGGCGATCGGCGCCGACATCACCCGCATGGAGCCGCCGCGTGTCTGGGGCCGCACGCCCTATCGCGAGGATCTCGTCGGCGATCCCGAAACCGGCGTGATCGCCGGCGGCGTCATCACCACCTTCCTCGACCACATCTCGGGCGCCGCCGTGTTCTCTTCCTTGAAAGAAGCAAGCTCGGTCGCCACCATCGATCTGCGCATCGATTATATGCGCGCGGCGACGCCGCATAAGGACGTCCTGGCCGAAGCGCATTGCTACAAGCTCGGCCGCAACATCGCCTTCGTCCGCGCCATCGCCTACGACGAAACGCCCGACGATCCAGTCGCGCAAGCGTCGGCCGCCTTCATGGTCAATTCCAACGGTCGTCGAAAAATGGGCGCGAACTTGCGCAAGCCGAAACCATGAGCGCGCCTTCTCTTACTGCTCGCCCATTCATGGGGGAGCAGTCAGCGAAGCTGACTGAGGCGGCGGCGCGCGCCACGGCCCCCTACGTCTTGCGCTGCGCGCGATCCACTCCCTCCGCACGCGGGGGAAGATTGGAGCATACATCATGAGCACGCCGCAGAGCCGCGTGGCGGACGCGATCGCGCGTGTGCCGTATGCGAAATTCCTCGGCCTGCGCGCTGAGCTGAAAGGCGATGAGCTCACGCTCATCATGCCGTTTGCGCCGCATCTGGTCGGCAATCCAATGCTGCCGGCGTTGCATGGCGGCGTGGTCGGCGCGCTGATGGAGGTGACGGCGCTGACCCAGCTCGCGATCACATCCAAGATCGAAAAATTCGCCAAGACCATCGACATCAATGTCGAATATCTGCGCTCGGGCAAACCGATCGACACCTACGCCCGCGCCCGCATCGTCAAAATCGGCCGCCGCATCGCCAACGTGCAAGCCGAAGCCTGGCAAAACGAGCGCAGCCAACCCATCGCCACCCTGCACGGCCATTTCATGACGCCGGAAGTGGATGAGGTTGGGGCATAGGGGCAGATTTTCGTACGCGGTCCGATGCGGACGTTCAAACCCCGCAAGGATCGCGCTATCCTGGCACGATAAGCGCGGGCGCTCTCAGCTTAAATGGGCCCCAAGGCATCGGTTAGGGCTGATCCCGACAAAGATGATTTCTGGTCTGAGGAGCAACCGCAGGCGGAATTGCTGGGCGCACTACGCGCCTTGCTGCCGCGAAACACCTCCGGTGGCTGGCCAGGTGGCGCTGTGTATTCGTATCTGGCGCGAGGATAAGGACGGACCCGTCCGCTCAATCGAATTCAAGTTCTCGTCTGTGGGGGACGATCGACCCCCGTTCTTGATCGCATCATTGCGCTTAGCGCCCGTCACGAAGTCTCATTCTACTCATCTGGATGGTCGCGTTGGTTTGATCCGACATTGAAGGACGTGCTGATCGACTTACGCGCGAGCCGGATGTTCAAGACATTTTGGGAGCGCAATTGGGAAGTCGCGTTGGACAGCTCCTCAATAAACCTCGCACGGTAGGATGACCGTCTTCGGCGAAGCGCAACGATCACTCTTCTCGCGCACTTCGTTGGTTGATTTGAAGTCGCGACGCTTGCGCGCAGGACATTTCGGCGCATTGCCGGCTACCGTTTGATCGCGTCTGCTCTCACACGGAGAGAGCGGTGCGCGATAGCTTTGATGTCGTCGTATTGGGTGCGGGCTTAGCAGGCATGGCCGCGGCCTGCCGGTTGCAAGCCAACGGCTTCTCCACGCTCGTTGTCGAAATTCACGACAAGCCCGGCGGCTGCGCGGGCTATTATGAGCGCGACGGTTTCGCCTTTGATATCGGCGCCACCACACTTGTCGATTTCGATGAAGGCGGCGTCGGCGACGAATTCGTCAAACACATCGGCCTCACCGATCTCACGCTGGAACATCTGCCCGGCTACCAGGCCTGGCTGCCCGATCAAACCATCACGCTGCATCGCTGCCCCGAACAATGGCGCGCCGAACGCTTGCGCGCGTTTGGCGACACGCCTGCAACGCAGCGCTTTTGGCGCGAGATCGATGATTTGGCCGCCGTGTTCTGGCCGGGCGCGGCCAAGGGCCTACGCCTCCCCATAAGCGGCGTGGGCGACGTGGCGCGCGCGATCAGCACAATCGCGCCAGCGCACTGGCCGCATGCGCGCCATCTGCTGACGAGCCTCGGCCAATTGGTTCGCCAATGCGGGCTGCACGACAACAAGCCGTTGCGAGGCCTGCTCTCAATGCTGTGCGAAGATACGCTGCACGCGCGCTGCATCGAAGACGCGCCGCTCATCAACGCCGCACTCGGCACAAGCATACGCGGCCGCATCGCGCGTCCGGCCGGCGGGTTCAAAGGCTTTTGGGCAGCACTCGCGCGCCGCTATGGCAAATTGGGCGGCGATCTGCGGCTGAAGACCAAAGTAATCAAGGTCGAAGGCAAAGCGCCCACGCTTCGCGTCGAAACCCTGCGCGGCATCTTCAACGCACGCGCAATCGTCAACACCGTCCCCGCACCGCTTTTCGCACCAATGGCGCCGCCCGAAGCCCGTGCGCGCATGGCCCCGTTTCTGCGCCGCGATAGGGGTTCGTACGGCGCGGGCATCGTCATGTGCCTCGGCGTGCCGGAGAGCGAGGTTGCCGACCACAACCATCGCCACCACCAGCTGCTGCAAGATTACGAAGCCCCGCTCGGCGACGGCAACAATATGTTCATCTCGATCTCGGCGCCCGGCGACAACATCTGCGCGCCTGCCGGCTATCGCGCCGTGATGATCTCCACCCACACCGAGATCGAACGCTGGCGCGGTTATGATCATGCGCAAGCGGAAACGGCGAAAGCGGAGGTCGGCGCGCAATTGTTGCGCTACGCACGCCGCGTCTATCCGCGCTTGGACGAGAATGCGCGTGTGTTCGAGATCGGCACGCCCAGCGCCTATGCGCGGTTTGCACGGCGTCCGCATGGCGCTGTCGGTGGCGTACGCATCAACATGCGCAACTCAAACCAATTCGCGATGCCGTGTGATTTGGGTGGCGGCGTCTATGCAGCGGGCGATTACACGTGGCCGGGTCTGGGCAGCGTTGCGTGCTTGTTGAGCAGTCGCATCGCCGCCGAGAAAATCATGGCCGCCGCTTAGTTCAGCACGCCGAACAAGAAGAGCAGAATGATGATGGGGAACGGAATGCCGATCACCCACAGGAGGCAGCCTTTACCCATTTCTTCCATGACGGCTCTCCTTAAACCTTGGGCGCGGATTGATAGGCGATGGCATCGTCCAAGCGCGGGCGCGTCTCCCATTTCGGATGATGCGAACCGAGCCAGCCGCCAGCGATCGAGCCGGCGAGGCCCAAAGACAGCGCGCCAACCGTCCACCACGAAATCGCAGCCAACGCATCGGCCGTATCTTCCGCCGTGGCTAAATCACTCGCATTGGCGCCTTGGCCGTCGGTCGCGTCGCTCAATTCGCCAATCGTCTCGGCCACACCCGATGGCAGCGCATCGCCGCCAACAGCTTGACCGGCCGCGAACGTCGCGATCGAGACTGCAACTGCGACGGCAAACGCCCACACCAAAAACCCAGTGAGCAATCCGCCAAAATGGTCGGGATAGCGTGCGCCGCGCGACGCAATGTAGGCGCCGATCTGAAACGCGACCAATTGCGCAAACATCACATAAAGCCCGCCGCCAATCGACAGCGTCTCGTCTTGCGCATTGATCTCGTAGGGATTGAAGGCTGAAGCGCCGATGGCGAGGCCCAGCACGTTCAACAGAAAGCCAATCGCAATCGCCGCCACAGCGCCCGCGAGTATCGTTGGCCATTGAATGAGCGGATGCGCGTAATGGCGCCCCGCGATCGTGTAGTCAGGGTCAAATCGGTACGCGACCATGGACGTCCCTCCGGTCGAAAAAAGCTCGACCGGTAACGTGAGGTGCGGAGAATTTGTTCCGACACTCCTCCCCCGTTTACGGGGAGGTGGTGAGCGGAGCGCGCCGGAGGGGAACGTTCGTCAGCGATGTGCGCGCTTGTCGCCCCCCTCAGTGGCTGCGCGACAGCTCCCGCGCACGCGGGCGAGCAGCATGAAGGACTTTAAGCGTTCTTGCGTCGTGTCAGCGCCGAATAGCCATGCACCAGCGCTTCGCAGACCGCGGCTGGCTTATATTGCATGCCCGCAATTTCCTTGATCGGCGTCACCTCAGCGGCGGAACCGGTGAGGAAAGCTTCTTGGAACGTCGCGAGCTCGTTCGGGAAGATCGCGCGCTCGACGACCTCCATGCCCTTCTCGCGCGCGATCTTGATCACGGTCTGACGCGTGAGGCCGTTCAAGAAGCAATCCGGCGTCGGCGTATGGATGACGCCATCGCGCACGAAGAAGATGTTGGCGCCGGTCGCTTCCGCGATCTGGCCGCGCCAATCGAACATCAGCGCATCGTTGAAACCGCAATCCTCGGCCGCGTGCTTGGAGAGCGTGCAGATCATGTAGAGGCCAGCCGCCTTCGAATTGCACGGCGCGGTGTCCGGCGCGGGGCGACGCCACGGCGCGATCATCAGGCGGATGCCGGCCATCTTGTCGGCGAAATAATCGCCCCATTGCCAGCTGGCCACGGCGACATGGATCGTGTTGGTCTTGGCCGAGACGCCCAGCTGCTCGGAACCGCGCCAGGCGAGCGCACGCACATACGCATCGCCAAAACCCATCTTGGCGACGAGTTCATGCTTCACGCGATCGATTTCCTCGACCGAATACGGCACCTGGTAGCCCAGGATGCGGGCCGAGCGGTGCAGGCGTTCGCTGTGCTCGCGGCTCTTGAAGATGACGCCATCATAGGCACGCTCGCCTTCGAACACGCAGGAGGCGTAGTGAAGTGCGTGCGTGAGTACGTGGACCTTAGCCTCGCGCTGGGGCACGAATTCCCCGTCCATCCACACCCAACCGTCGCGGTCGTGGAAAGGCGCTGCGGCCATGATCTTGTCCTCTGCTATACTCGGCGCTAGGTACGCCGCCCCGGAATGGGGATGGTTTTGTCTCTATTGGGTGATCCGCGATATGCCTGTCAACAACCGGCAAGCAAACTTGCAAAAAATCACCCCATCTCGAGCTAAAGTCGGCCAATTTATGCCCCAAAAACTGGAGCAGCGCCCGTGAGCGCGGCCCCCGCCTTCGACGCACTCGACCGCCCGCCACACCTTTTGCTGGTGGACGACGACGACCGCATTCGCGACCTGCTGAAGCGCTTTTTAACCCAAGCCGGCGCGCGCGTCTCCGCCGCCGCTGACGCAGCCGGGGCGCGACGGCTGCTCTCCTCGATGGATTTCGACCTGCTCATTCTCGACGTAATGATGCCGATTGAGGACGGCTTCTCGCTCGCCGAGAGCGTGCGCAAGAATTCTAAAGTGCCTATCATCCTGCTGACGGCGCGCGGGCTCGCCGAAGATCGCATCCGCGGCCTCTCCATTGGCGCCGACGATTACGTGCCAAAGCCGTTCGAGCCGGCCGAACTCACGTTGCGCATCAACGCCATTCTGCGCCGCACCGTGATGCAGCGCGGCGAAACACCGGAGATCGTGACCTTCGGCCCGTTCGCCTTCAACGCTGGCCGTGGCGAACTGCAACGCGAAGGCGCCATTGTGCGTTTGACGGAAGCCGAGGTCGCGATGCTGCGTGTGCTTGCGGCGCGGCCCGGCGAAGTGGTGACGCGCGAGGATCTAGCAAAGCGCACCGGCCAAGGGCTTGAGCGCTCGGTCGATGTGCAAATCACGCGCCTGCGCCGCAAAACGGAGACGGATCCACGCGCGCCTGTGTACCTGCAGACCGTACGCGGCGTTGGCTATCGCTTGGCGGCTGATTGATGAACGCGCCCGCGCCGCCGCCCCGCTTCCGCTTTCGCGATATTCTGCCAAAGGGCCTTTATTGGCGCACGCTGCTGATCATCGTGGCGCCCGCCGCTTTGCTGCAGCTCATCATCACCCTCGTTTTTCTAGACGACCATTGGCAAGCCACGTCGAAACGCATGAGCCAAGGCGTCGCCGCCGATACCGCGCTGATGATTCAGCTCTACGAGCGCAATCCAACGCCGGAGAACTTTGCGGACCTCCAGCAGCTTGCGCGCCGGCCGCTGCGACTCGACATCGAGTTCCTGCCCGATGCGCCGGTCGACATTGCGCGTTGCAACCGCGGCGGCTCCTCGCTCGATCGCTATTTGACGCGCGATCTGGAAGGATCGATCGGGCGCAATGTCTGGTACGATTCAACCTGCCCCGGCAATCAGGTCATCATACGCGTGCCAACGGAAGGCGGCGTGCTGCAATTGCGCGCCTTTCGCGATCGTGTGCAAGCGCGTTCTGGGCCATTGTTTGTGACCTGGATTTCAGGCGCCACGATTTTCCTCATCGTTGTCTCGGTCATTTTCATCCGCAACCAGGTGCGCCCAATCGAACAGCTCGCTGCGGCAATGGAGCAATTTGGCCGCGGCGAGGACACAGGCCTCTTTCGTGCGCGCGGCGCGCGCGAAGTGCGCGGCGCAACGCACGCCTTCTTCGACATGCGCCAACGCATCCGCAAACACATCGAACAGCGCTCGCAATTATTGGCCGGCGTCAGTCACGATCTGCGCACACCTTTGACGCGCCTAAAGCTACAGCTCGCGCTGATGCCGCCCTCGCAGGAAATCGAAGACGCCAAGCGTGATCTCGGCGAGATGGAAGAGACGCTCGACGAATATCTCACCTTCGCAAAGGGTCTCGCCGAAGAAGCGCCCGAGCAGGTCAACCTCGTCACCATCGCCGAGGAAATCGCCATCGACGCCAAGCGCGGCGGCGCGGACGTGACGATCGAAACCAGCGGCGCGGTTGAAACCGCAGGGCGTGCGCGTGCGCTGAAGCGCTGCCTGGCCAATCTGATCGACAACGCAGCTTCGCATGGCGACAAGGTGCAGGTGAGCATCAAAGGCGAAGAGCATTTCGTCACCGCGTCAGTCGAGGACAACGGCCCAGGCATCCCTGAGGAGCTTTACGAGGAAGCGTTCCGGCCGTTCTCGCGTTTGGACGAGACCCGCTCGCGCAACCAGAAGGGCGTGGGCCTCGGCCTTGCTATCGCCCGCGACGTCGCGCGCGCACATGGCGGCGACATTTCGCTGAGCCGCAGCGCGCTCGGCGGCCTGCGCGCGACTTTACGACTGCCCCGCCCCGCCTAATGGAGCGCCGGCGCCCTCGCCGGCGCACTCAGGGCGAGGCGCCACCGTCGCAGCGCCGGCGAGGCGCCAGCGCTCCAAGAGGCTTAAGCTGTGGATAAAATGCGCGTATTCACAGGACGGCGCCTGCTCTGCGTCGCGGCGCTTCCAAAGTCTTCACGATCTAATAAAGTCTGCGCGCTGGGCCGGGGCATTCCCGCGCGTACGTTTGAGCTGCGAAACCATGGATGAAGGCGAAAGCGCCCGTTACGAACGGGCCCGCATCTGCATCGACTTTGGCACCGCGTTGTCGAAGGCGTCGCTGTGCCTTGACCCGCTGCTGCCGCTTGAGTTGGGCGTAAAGCCGCTGCCGATCAGCGCCATCGCGCGCGGCGAACACCCATTGCTCACACCGTCCGTGCTCTACGTCGATGGCGGCCGTTTGTATTTCGGCCCCTCGGCGATGGATCACGCGCGGCGCGGCGTTGAAAGTCAACGCGACCCGCTGCTCTCCTTCAAAACCGTGCTCGGCGCGAGCAACGTGCCGCAAGCTTTGGCGCAAAAACTGCGCCCTTCGATGGACCCGACAGGCACCTTCATCAATCGCGACGCACTGGTGATGTATCTCGCCTATCTCGACCAGCTGATCCGCGAAGCTATCGAGCTGGCGCCGAACATTCCAAATGCGGTCGTCAACGCCAAGCGCCGCTACACCAGCCCAGTCTGGAAACCCGGCAGCGGCGACGACAAAATCTTCGAGGCGATCTTCAACGAAGCCGCCGCCGTGTCGCAGCGCCTCGGCAAGCTCTTCCTGCAAGGCGAAGGCATCTCGATCGCGCAGTGCAAGGATGCGCTCGATAAGGCGCGCGCGCAGCCGGGCAATGGCCTGCTGGAAACAGGCATCTTCGAGCCGCACGCCGCCGCCGCGACAGCGTTGGCATTTTCCAACATGCCCACGCGGTTCGTGCTCGTGTTCGATATGGGCGCAGGCACCGTCGATTTTGCGGCGTTCGATTTCGATGAAAGCACCGATCCGCCGGCGCTCACCGAAATCAAGGAAGCGCGCCAGTGCAGCGCGCTGGCTGGCGACGAGATCGACCGCATCCTGATCGAGCTCTACATCCGCAAGCGTGGCGGCGAGAAAAGCCGCGAGGACGAATTGCGCCTGCTGCGCACCGCACGGCTCTCGGCGCGCGAGATGAAGAAAGAACTCTTCAGCACCGGCAAGACCACGCTGAAGACGAGCGGCTGGATGGCCACCACCATTCGCCTCAGTGAATTGATGGAAGATCAGAACTTCCGCACCTATCTCACCGCGCTCCGCAATACGATGGCGGCGAGCCTCAATGTCGTGCTGCAGCGTGCGGAAGCTGCTGGGGCGAACGCCGTCGATATTGTGCTCGCCGGGGGCGGCTCGAACCTGCCGTTCATGGCAGATCTCGTGAAGAGCGCCGGCCAAGTGCGCCCGCACAACATCACGCTGCGCTATGGCCCGCTCTCGCCGGCCAACCCGCTCTACAACAGCGTCGACCCTTCGCTGCGCGATATCTTCCCACAGATCGCGATGTCTGTTGGCGGCGCGTTGGTGGAGATGATGCCGGCGCGCTAAGCGGCGGCGTCTTCGGCGACGAAGCCCTTCCACGTGCGCATGTAATTCAAGAACGGCTCACCCAGCGCTTCACTGCGGAGATAATCGGCCGTGACGGGCGTGACGATCGGCACAAAGTTTGGATCGGCAGCGACGCGCTTGGGATAATCGTGGTGCAAAATCGCCCCACGCCCGATCACAACATAATCTAAGCCTTCGGCCATGCAGCGCGCGCATTGTTCGCCAGTCATGATCTTGCCGGCCGCACCCAGGCGCACATTCTTGCGCTCAAGGTTCGCGAACACTTGCAGCAGCGTCTGCCCTTTGAGGCGCTCATCGAGCGGCTCCTTGAACACATCCCACAGCGACATATCGAGATAGTCGATGTTCTCTTGGCGCAGCAGCTTCTGCGCCAGATCGCGGATCTCAACGATGTCCATATCAAAGCGCTCAGGCGAGAGCCGCACGCCCAGCGAGAAGCCAGGCTTCGTCACCGCGCGCACGCCGTCGATCATCTCGGTGAGGAAGCGCGCGCGGTTTTCGGCCGAGCCGCCATACTGGTCGGTGCGCTTGTTGAGTCCGGCGCTTAAGAATTGGCAGATCAGATAGCCATGCGCGCCGTGCAGCTCGACCCCGTCGAAGCCCGCTTGCTCGGCCCGCTTGGCGGCCGCGATAAATGCATCGCGCGCCTCGTATACTTCATCGAGCGTCATCGCCCGGGCTTTGAATTCCTCGTTATCGGACGGGCATAGCGGCGCGTGACCGATCACGCTCGCCATCGCCCGCATGCCCGAATGCTGGAGCTGCACCACTGCGTGCGTGCCGTGCTGCTTTAGGCCAGCCGCAAGGCGCGTCAGCCCCGGAAGGTGCTTGTCGTCATGGGCGCCCAATTGCCCTGGAAAGCCCAAGCCGCCCGGCAGGATCGAGGCTGCACAAGTCATGGTGAGCCCAAACCCGCCCTCCGCGCGTTTGGTAAGCCATTTATACTCGTCGTCGCTCAGCACGCCGTCAGCGCCGCTTTGCAGATTGGTGAGCGGCG
Organism: Hyphomonadaceae bacterium JAD_PAG50586_4; assembly: GCA_023242925.1. Lineage (GTDB taxonomy): Bacteria > Pseudomonadota > Alphaproteobacteria > Caulobacterales > Aquidulcibacteraceae > Vitreimonas. The sequence goes on from CP096134.1 coordinate 3,018,377, forward strand.
CAAGCATGAAGCGGTTCTTCAGCGTGGCGCCGGATTTCAGATTGAGCGGTTCGAACAGGTTTGCCATGACCGGAACTTAGGCACGGACGCTCCGCTCCGCCAAGGCGCCGCTAGGACATATAACCTGGAGCGCAGATCTAAAGACCCGCGTCAAATCCAAGCGACAAGCGCGCGTTTGAAGGCGCGCAGTCCGATCAGAGCGTAAAGCTCGCAAGCTTGCGCGAGAAATCGGTCGCGACAGTGGACCAATTGTCCGAGAGGCGATTGACCTCCGGCGCAATCACTTCGTCGTATTGGATCGCAAAGATCGCCAGCGCCATGAACACCAAGCCGGCCCACATGCGCCATTGCTTGTCGAAAGCGCTGCGAAATTTGTGCTTCAGCTCGGCCGTATCGAACAGATAAGCAATCATGGTCTGCGCTCGTCGTGTTTAACGTCCGTCAATCATGACGTCCGAACAGTAAACAAGCGCTTGCCAAAAGGTTTACGCGAGCCGGAACTACACATGAATTGCAGTCAAGCGTAGCGAATGACGAAACGCTTCTTCATCGGCGCAATCACGCGCCACACGCCAACGAAGCCAGGCTCGATCACAAAAGAGTCACCTGCGTTAAAGCGCTTCGTCTCGCCACCATCATCGGCGGTGAGTTCGCATATGCCTTCCAGCATATGGCAGAATTCCCACTCATCGTAGCGCACGCGCCACGCGCCAATCGTGGCGCTCCATTCGCCGACGAACGTCTTGCCGTCGCGCTCGTACTCAAGCGTCGTCATCTCGATCGGCGCGCCTTCAACGAGGCGATCAGCGGCGATCGGATTGCTTTCGCCGGCGCCGCCGACGAGTTGATGCACGCGCACGCTCATGCGCTCGCCGCGTCATCCGCCTTGGGCTTTGCTTCAAACCCAGCGTAGCGGCCGAACATCTCTTCAGCCCGGCGCAAATTCTTATCGAGCGAGGCCATCGTCTTGGCGAAATCGCCGGCGCTGTCGCCGCGCCAGGCCGCCCGCGCCTGGCCGATGATGACGCCAAGCCCTTGCGCCCGCGCTTGGCCGGTCATGCCGTCCGCCTCCATGCCTGCGATCGCCAGCACCCAACGCGCGCAGCGCACATGACGCTGATGCGCCGAGGCCATGAGCGTCGGGTCGCGGTCGAGCCCGTGTTCCATCGCCAACACCGCCTCGCGATGCGGCTCCATCGCCTCAAAGCGCCGCATGATCAGCTCAAACAGCCGGTCGCGTACGGTCTGCTTTGGGTCGAGTTCGTCGGTGGCGTCGGCGATGGCGCGATCGAACGCCTCCTCCACGCAATCCACCGCCTCGCCCAATGTCGCGCCATAAAAGTCCGACACCGGCCGCGCCGCCGCGTCCGCCAGTCGGATCAGCGTCACCTCGCGCCACGGCGCGCTTCGCGCCAGCGACAGGGCCGCGCGCGCCAGGTCGCGGCGAATAGATGAATCGAGGTGCGCCATGTGGTCCTACGTGCAGCGAAATCTCGCGCGATCAAGAGCATCAGGCGCGCCCGCGTCAAGACAATCCCGGAGCGCAAAGGCGCCCGGGATCAGCGCTTGCCCAGATCCCGCGATCTCTGCGCGGCCGCACTCACCGCGCGCCGCAGCAACGGCCCAAGCCCATCGCCCGCGCCCAAGATATCGAGCGCCGCTTCCGTGGTGCCCCCGGGCGAGGTCACCTGTTTACGCAGTGCGCCCGGTGTTTCGCCGGTTTCCAGCATCAGTGCGCCAGCGCCCGCCACCGTAGCGCTCGCAAGCCGCATCGCCGTCTCTCGATCCAGGCCCTCTTGCTCGGCCGCCGCGGCCAGCACCTCGGCCAACAGGAACACATAAGCCGGGCCGGAACCTGAAACCGCCGTGACGACGTCCATCAGCCGCTCCGCCGCGATCGGCTCGACGGTGCCCAATGGCTCCAGCAATTGTTCGACGAGTTCGCGATCTTCCGGCGTGCAGGCGGGTGAGGCCACATAAGCGGTGACGCCGCGCCCGATCTTCGCCGGCATGTTCGGCATGGCGCGGATCACGCGTTGGCCGCCCAATTCGCGCGCCAACGCTTCCATTGGCACGCCGGCCATCACGGAAAGGATACGGGTGTCAGGACCAACGAAGCGCTTGGCTTCCGCCGCAACCGCCACGAACGCTTGTGGCTTGATCGCCAGCACCAGCACATCGACAGGTCCGCGATCGGGCGGGTTGACCACGCCACCGACCGTCTCAAGCGCGCGCTCAAGTTCGGGGTCAAAATTCGGCTCTATAACGCTGAGCGTTAGCCCGCCGCCCTTGCGCACGGCCTCAATCCAGCCCCGTACCAATGCGCCGCCCATGGCGCCTGCGCCGACAAGGGCGATCGATGGGGCTTCGAGTCCGCTCACGCTTCTCCCATGGTCTCAAACAACGACGCGGCCGATGCGTCTTCGGCGGACATACCGCCCATGATCAAGAAATGGAATGCCGGCTGAAAGCGTTCGGCGGCATCCATCGCCGCAGCCAGCATGGCCTGCACTTCGCCAACCGATATTTCTTCACGGCCGATCATCGGCATGGCGTGCCGGAAAATGATCGTTCCGTCGTCCGACCAGACGTCGAAATGGCCGAGCCAGAGATTTTCATTGATGAGGCCCGCGAGCTTCACCGCTTCGGCGCGGCGGGAGATCGGCGCCTGGATGTCGAAGCCCAAGGTGAACAGCAGCGCCGGCAATTCGTGGCGCATGCTGAAATAGCCAACCGTTTCGCCTGAAGAACATTTGAAAGAGAAATGGACGTCGCCATCCTCGGCGCGTTCGCAGCTGAACCGTTCGTCGCAGCCAATGATGGCCTCGACAGTTTCCAACGGATCGCCAGATGTTGCGACTTCATCGTCGAGATAGAGATCCATGAGCGTCCCCTTCGAGCTCAGAGCCGCACCCAGCGGCCGCACTATTGATCTCTTCGCCTCGGATGCGCGCCTTAAGCGGACGCGTCGAGATCGAGCCCCGTACAACAAGGTAAGCGCTTCGGAAGTTACCTGGACCTTACCGGGGCAGTTTTCTGACCGGGCGCCGCAGTGAAGTGTTTATGACGCCCGGTCTTTGAGCAGCGCTTCGAGCGCGGCGATGCGGACGCGCAATTGGTCGGCCTCGGCGCGGGCGTCAGCAGCCATCTGCTTTACCGCTTCGAATTCGTCGCGGCCGATCAGATCCATTTCGGCTACGAAGCGGTCCGCCTGGGCGCGCATGAAGCCCTTGGCTTCCAGGCTGGCGCCCTGGGCCACACCCATGGCGCCCGTCATCAAACGGGCCAGATCATCGAACACCGAGCTTGTCGTTTGCATGTGGACCGATCCTTTCGGCCTACTTAGAAACCCGGACCGGACCGGGCAATGCGGCCAAACAGCTAAACGAAGGGCGCCAGCGGGTGATCTTAGAGGCAATCCAATTCCCCAATATCGACCCCGCGGCGCTCACGCTGCCCGGTTTCGAGCTGTTTGGGACCCAACTCGGCCCCTTCCCGCTGCGCTGGTACGCGCTGGCTTATATAGTCGGCCTGGTGCTGGGTTGGCGCTGGATGGTCTGGCTGATCCGCCGCGACAAGCTCTGGACCCCTGGCAAGCCCGCGCTATCGGCGCCGCAAGCTGATGACTTCTTATTCTGGGCGACGCTCGGCGTGATCCTCGGCGGCCGTATCGGCTACGTGCTCTTTTACAAGCCGGACATGATCTGGAAGGCGCCCGCCGAGATCCTGCAAATCTGGCAAGGCGGCATGAGCTTCCACGGCGGCTTTATCGGCGTGGCGCTCGCGGCTGTTTGGTTCACGCGCCAGCTGCACGTAAACGAAGAGCACTTCGCATCCCTCGCCAAGAAACACGCTGTCACCGAACCGCCCGCCGCGCAGCGCAATGATTATGTGCGCCTCGGCGAACTGGGCTGGGTGAAGAAGAACGAAGTCGAAAGCGCGCGCGAAAAGTCGAAGACGGACAAGATTGATCTGCTGCGCCTGGGCGACATCGCCGCCGCCGCCGCCCCAATTGGCCTCTTCTTTGGCCGCATCGCCAATTTCATCAATGGCGAGCTCTGGGGCCGCGTCACCGATAGCCCATTCGGCGTGGTTTTCTGCAATGAGCGCCTGATGGCGCAGAATGGCGGCTATTGCCCAGCCGGTCTTGATCCGCGTCACCCGAGCCAACTCTATGAAGCTGGCCTTGAAGGCTTGGCGCTGTTCATCATTCTCGCGGTCGCCACCCTGCGTTTCGACAGCTTGCGCCGCCCTGGCCTCAACGTCGGCATCTTCCTTGTCTGCTATGGCCTTTTCCGCGCGATCTTGGAAACCGTGCGCGAACCGGACGCCCACATGCCGGAAGAATTACGCGGCATCGTCACGATGGGCATGCTGCTCTCGATCCCGATGATCCTCGGCGGCGCCTGGCTCATCAATCGCGCGTTTAAGCAACCCAAATTGGCACCAGCGTGAGCCTCAAAGACAAACTGATCGAACATATGCGCGACAACGGCCCGATGACGGTGGCCGAATATATGAACGCGTGCCTCTACGATCCGGACGACGGCTATTACGCGACACGCCCTGCCATCGGCGGCGGCAGCGCCGATTTCATCACCGCGCCGGAAGCCAGCCAGATGTTCGGCGAGCTGATCGGACTTTGGTGCGCGCATGAATGGGACGCATTGGGCAAGCCCGCGTTCAATCTGATTGAACTCGGCCCCGGGCGCGGCGTGCTGATGCAGGACGCACTGCGCGCTACGCAAAAAGCGCCCGGATTCCGCGACGCCGCCAATATCGTGCTGATCGAAACCAGCGCGCCGCTGCGCGATCAACAAGCCGAGCGCATCGATGAGCCCGAATGGGCGCTGCGCCTGGAAGATGCGCCCCCAGGCCCCTCGCTCATCATTGGCAACGAATTCTTGGATTGCATGCCGATCCGCCAATTCGTGCGCGGCGAGGATGGCTGGCACGAAAAGCTCGTTGGCCTGAGCGAAGCCGATCAACTCACCTTCGGCCTCAGCGCCGCCATTCCCGGCCCGGAGACGGACGACGAGCCGGGCACGGTGCGCGAAATCGCGCCGAGCCTCGAAAGCTTCATGTACGAGATCGAGCGCCGCCTACACGAAGCGCCGTCACGCGTGTTGCTGATCGATTACGGCTACGTCCGCCCCGAAGGCGCCGACACGCTGCAAGCCCTCAAGAATCACAAGAAAGTCGACCCGATCGAAACGCCGGGCGAAGCCGATCTCACCGCGCACGTCGATTTCGCCCGCGTCGCGACGCTTGCGCTCAATGCCGATCTGCAAGTGCACGGCCCCATCAGCCAAGGCCAATTCCTGCGCAATCTCGGCATCGAAGTGCGCGCCGAAACCCTCTCGAACGCGAACCCGCAGCAAGCCGCGCGCATCACACGCGAGTTGAAGCGCCTCACCGACACTGATCAAATGGGCGCGTTGTTTAAAGTCATATGCCTGTCCAGCCCCAACCTCCCGCCCCCGGCCGGATTTTGAGCGAACCGCCGGCCGCGCGCGCCGACGCGCTCGCGCATGTGCGCCACGGCTTCTTTGGCCGCCGCGGCGGCGTATCGAGCGGCGTCTACGCCAGCCTCAATGCCGGCACGGGCTCCAAGGACGACGCGGACTCCGTGCGCGAAAACCGCCACCGCATCGCCACGGGCTTCGGCGCTGAGCCGCACATGCTGGTCGGCGTGCACCAAGTGCATTCGCCCAAAGCCGTGTTTATCGACGCGCCCTGGAGCGGCGAACGTCCGCATGCCGACGCGCTCGTCACGACCAATCCGAACCTTGTGCTTTCAGTGCTCACCGCCGATTGCGGCCCGGTTCTGTTGGCAGACAAAGACGCCGGCGTCATCGCCGCGGCGCACGCCGGCTGGCGCGGCGCGTTTGGCGGCGTGCTTGCCTCAACATTGAAGCTGATGACCGAACACGGCGCGCGCGCGGAAAATATCTGCGCCGCCATCGGCCCTTGCATCCAACAACCCTCCTACGAAGTCGGCGCCGATTTTCGCGACACTTTCCTTGCAGCCGACGCGGCCAATGCGCGCTTCTTCAGCGACGCGTTCGCCGCCAAGCCGCATTTCGACCTGCCCGCTTTTTGCGCACATCAACTCGCACTGCTTGGTGTCGGCGATGTCGAAATCATCGATATCGACACCTTCCGAGATGAGACCTATTTCAGCCATCGCCGCTCCGTGCGCGAAGCAGCTCCCGATTACGGACGCAATTGCGCCGCAATATCCTTAGGCTGAACCCGCAGCGCCCTTGCGCGTTGAAAGATGCACATGCCGTTCGCCTCGCTCTCGACCTATCGCGACAAGCCGATCCCGACGCCCACAAGCGCGCGCGGCTATCGCGCGTTGGCGATTGTGTTTGACAGCGCCGCCAACAGCGAACCGCTCGTCCGCGCTTCAGATCACGGCATTGCTGGGCGCAATTATTACGCCTCGCCGCGCAACCCGCCCTATTACGCCGCCATACCCGGCGCGCTCGACGACATCATCGTCCGCGAAGGCGTGGCCAAGAAGCTCGCTTGCATCAACTCGAAGCTTGCGGAGGCCGATCTTGAACTCTTCCTGTTTGACGGTTGGCGCCCGCAAGCGGTGCAAACCTACTTTCATGACGTCTGGCTGCCCGGCGAGATCAAGCGCCGCAAACCCGGCATCAGCGACGAGGAGCTGATCGCTGAAGTCGAGACTTATTGGTCCGCACCCACGATCGACGCGAGCGGCCCCTCGCCGCACGCCACGGGCGCGGCCATCGACCTCACACTGCGCTGGCGCGACGGTGATCAACTCTGGATGGGCTCGCTGTTCGACGACGCCTCGCCGCTGGCGCACACGCCGCGCTTTGAAACGCACGTGGCCGAGTTCAGCTTTTCCGACGACGAAGCGCGCGCCAATCGCCGCTTGCTTTATTGGCTCATGGTCGAGGCCGGCTTTGCCTCAAATCCCACCGAATGGTGGCATTTCTCCTACGGCGATCAAATGTGGGCCAAGCTGCTCGGCCAGCCCGAAGCGCTCTACGCGGGCGCCGACTATGCCGAAAGGCGGCCCCCTGAGTCGTGACGCGGATGCAACGGCATTCGCTCATGTCACGAAAATGCATCAAACCCTTTCCTTGCGCCCGAGTCGAAGAGTAAGAGCCCCCAATCGCGTGAGGGCTCGCATCCGATGAAACTGATCTCCGGCAACGCCAACCAAACACTGGCGAAAGCCATCGCTGAGCATCTCGACCTACCGCTCGCGGAAGCTGAGTTTCGTCGCTTCAAGGACAATGAGATCTTCGTTGAGATCAAGGAGAACGTCCGCGGCGAGGACGTCTTCATCATCCAATCGACGTCCTACCCCGCCAACGATCATTTGATGGAATTGCTGATCGGCATCGATGCGCTGCGTCGCGCATCGGCCCGGCGCATCACGGCAGTGATCCCCTATTACGGCTATGGCCGTCAGGATCGCAAAGTCGGCGGCCGCACGCCGATCTCGGCCAAGCTCGTGGCGAACCTCGTCACCATGGCCGGCGCAAACCGCGTGCTCACGCTCGAACTGCACGCGGGCCAGATCCAAGGCTTCTTCGACATCCCAACCGACAACCTCTTCTCCACGCCCGTCCTAGAGAAAGACATACGCGAAAATTGCAAAGACGCCACCAAGCTGATGATCGTCTCGCCGGATGTCGGCGGCGTGGTGCGCGCGCGCGCGCTGGCCAACAAGCTCGGCGCCGATCTCGCCATCGTCGACAAGCGCCGCGAAAAAGCCGGCGTCTCCGAAGTGATGCACATAATCGGCGACGTCGAAGGCCGCGAATGCATCCTGATCGACGATATCGTGGATAGCGGAGGCACACTGTGCAATGCGGCCGAAGCCTTGATCGAAAAAGGCGCGACCTCGGTGTCGGCCTATATCACCCACGGCGTGCTCTCGAACGGCGCCGCCAAGCGCGTCGATCAATCGAAGCTCAAGGAGATGGTCGTCACGAATTCGATTGATTCCGCCACGCGCGCCGAAAGCTGCAAAAAGCTTCGCGTCGTCTCGGTTGCAGCGCTGATGGGCGACGCCATCTCGCGCATCGCCAACGAACAGAGCGTCAGCTCGCTGTTCGAATAGCCTGACGCGCGATACAAGGGCGAGATGAACCTTCGCCCCGCCACACCCAACGACATAGCGAAACTCCGCGCCCTGGTCGAAGCCGGCTACCGCGGCGACAGCGCCAAACAAGGCTGGACTCACGAAGCCGATTTGCTTGGCGGCCAGCGCACCGATGCGGCCGCCCTCGCCGAGATGATCGCCGATCCTGAGCAAACCATTCTGCTTGCCGAGGCCGATGACGCCGCCTTGCTTGGCTGCGTGTTGATCGCCGATGAAGGGGAGCGCGACGGGCGCCGCATCGCCTATCTCGGCATGCTCACGGTTAGCCCCACGCTGCAAAATGGCGGCCTCGGCCGCCAACTCATCGCCGCCGCCGAAAGCTACGCGCAGACCTTCGGCGCACACGTGATGGAAATGACCGTGATCAAGCAGCGCCGCGAATTGATCGATTGGTACATCCGCCGCGGCTATGCCGACACCGGCCGCGAGGAGCCCTTTCCGTTCGACGACGAACGCTTCGGGCTGCCGAAAACGCGTGATCTGGTCTTCGTGGTGCTGGCCAAACCGCTCGCCTAGAAACACTTCATTCACTGTAACAGCCCACCCGCACGCAACGCTTCCGCAAAGCTTGTTAGGTATTTTGTACGACCGGATCAGCGGTCGGATTGCGTGCGTTGACAGAGCGTAAACACAGATGGGACCCCGCCTCGCGGCGTGCTTGGATCAGCGCCGGCGCGCCGATCTTCGCGCTCGTCCTCGTGGTGGCGATACTCTTCTTCGCGTTGATCGCCAATTTCGCGCAGCGCCAAGACCGCGCGTTCGCTCAAGATTCCACCCACCTCGTCGAAAGCGTGCTCAGGGGCCGCTCCGAAGCGTTGGCGCGCCTGACGCTCGATTACGCGATGTGGAACGAGGCCTTTGAGCACATCACCGTGCGCCGCGATGAAAGCTGGCTTGAAGAGAATTATTATAGTGCGGTCGCGGACGCCTTGGTGGTGCTGCGCGCAGATGGAAGCGCAGGTTATCAATGGCAAGCTGACGGCGTGCGGGATGGCGGCGCCTTTATCTCCGCGGCCATGAACGCCAGCCAGAGCGACTTCCCGCTCCCTGCCGGCGACAGCGTCAATAGCGATGATCTCGCGACTCATTCCGTGATCAGTTACAATGGCCGCCTTGCCTTACTCGCCGTCGCGGCCGTCAGCCAGGAAACAGCGTTCGAGCGCCGCACGCGTGGCGATGCGCCCGTTGATTATCTGGCCATCATCGACGTGCTCGATGACAACGAAATCGCGGAACTGGGCGCCACGCTCGACCTGGACGATCTCGCCTTCAAAACGGGCGCCACTTCGCGCGATCATTTGGCGCTGCCGCTAAAAACGCCGAGCGCACGCGTCGTCGGCGCGCTTACATGGCGCAACGAACGCCCGGGCAGCGCAGCGTTTGCGCTGCAGTTCTGGCCGATCATGTTGTGCCTGTTGCTTATCGGCATACTCGCGGCGTTGGTGGCGCGCCGCCTTGTCGCCTCGCACACGCGCATCGCGTCGCGCGCCGAGACTGCGCTCGAAAGCAGCCGTCTGCGGGCCGAATTCATCGCGACGATGAGCCACGAGCTGCGCACGCCGCTCAACGCCATCATCGGTTACACCGAACTGATCCAGGATCAGATCGGCGCCCGCACGACGCGGAAGCGATGCGCACTGACACCAACCGCATCCTCGGCGCGGCCAAACACCTGCGCCAATTGGTGACCGACATCCTCGATCACGCCCGTATCGATTCTGGTCGGATTGCGTTGAATGTCGAGGCGATGCCCGTTGAAGGCATGCTCGAAGAGATCGCCGAAATCTCAGAACCATTGGCGACGGCGCAAAACACAGTGCTCTCCATCACAGATCCGGGCAAAGGCCTCGACGTGCTGGCTGATGATGTGCGCGTGCGCCAAATCCTGATCAACCTCGTCGGCAACGCGATCAAATTCACCGAGAATGGCGATATCGAACTCAGCGCGCAGATCAATCGTAGCGGCGACGCGGTCGAACTCAGCGTCCATGACACCGGCATCGGTATCGCGCCCGAGGAGCTTGCGCGCTTGTTCCAACCGTTCGTCCAGGCCAACGCCGAAATTCAAAAGAAGTACGGCGGCACCGGTCTTGGGCTTTCGATCTCGCAAAAGCTCGCGCGCGCCATGGGCGGCGCCATCAGCGCTACCAGCACGCCCGGCAAAGGCTCGACCTTCACGCTGACGCTGCCGCTGGCGCTACCGCGCAACGCCAAGCCGCGTAAAGAAACGGCGACGCGTTGCCGCGCCGCCGGAGCTCTAACACCGAGCTTAGGGGAGAGCTTATTCGGCTGCGATCTTCGCCGCGGCCAGATTCTCTTTCGTCGGCAGCGGCCGCTCGAGTTGCGCCCAATCGATCAGCACGTCGCCGGCGAGGTCTTCGTACTTCAGCGCACCGAGCGCTTCGTACTTCTCGCGCACCTTGTCGGTGAGCAGGCCGACGCGCTTCAAATTCGGCATGATGCGTTCGAATAGAAGCTCGCGGAACAAGCCGATCACCATGGAATCCATGATGTGCTTCTTGGCGGCCTCTTCGTTGAATCCGTACTCGCGCATGACGTCCATGCCGAACAAACGATCACGCATGATCGCGCAAGCCTGGTAGGCAAACTCAGCGCGATCCTCGATCTCGTTCTCAGGCAGAGCCTTGATCCAATCCTCAAGATAATTCACGCCGAACGCCACGTGGCGGCCCTCGTCGCGCATCACCAATTCTACGACCTGCTTCAGCACAGGGTCTTTCGTGGTGCGCACCGTCGTGCCGAACGCGGCCAGCGCCAGACCTTCGATGATCAATTGCATGCCGATAAATTTGAGATCCCAGCGCTCATCGGCGAGCACCTTGTCGATCAGCGCCTTCAGATTGCTATTGATCGGATAGATGCGGCCGCAGCGTTGGCGCAGGTAGTGGTTGAACACTTCGACGTGGCGTGCTTCGTCAAAGGTCTGCGAGGCGGCGTAGAGTTTCGCGTCCGCGGTCGGTGCGCATGACACAAGCTGCGAGGCCACCAGCAGCGCGCCCTGCTCGCCGTGCAGGAATTGGCTCATGGTTTGCGCGTGCGCCTTCCACGAGAACTCAATCTTCTCCTTCTCGCTCAGCGCTTCGTATTCCGGATAGCCGTTGAGCGCACTCAGCGACGGCTCGGACGGGTAATCGTCCATGTTGCACGGCGCATCCCAGACGATGTCGTCTGTCGGGTTCCAATTGAACTTCTTGCCGAGTTCGTAGAGTCGGCGAATTTTCGCGTTGGCGCTGTCGTAATCCCAATTGAAGGAGCCGGTCAGCGGCGTGTGGAAGATTTCGCGGATCGTCTCCACGTCCTCCATCGTGAGCTTGTCGGCGAGATCGTCGTTCTCAAACGTGCGCACCTCTTGGGGGGCTTATCGACGATGGTGACGCGCATTGTGTTCTCCCTATAAAAATGACGCATGCGTCAAGTTCAAAGGAACGCCGGCGCGATGAAGCCGGCATTGATTTCGATCAATCCCCTCGCGCGTTGGCCGACGCGCGCCTAGATTTCCCCGATGCGGGCAATCCTCACGCTTTTGGCGGCTTTGACCTTGGCGGCGTGCTCGATCGGCACGGCCGCCGACGACAATGACCGCTTCCCCACCTCCTCCTCATACCCTGCCGGCACGATGGAGCGGTTCGATTTCACCGCAGGCGTACCCGAAGGCTGGCGCATCTCCGCTCTCCGCACCCCGCCGCGCCCGGACGCCACCTGGAAAGTCGTCATCATCACCGGCACGCCGTCTTGGAGTGAGTATTGGGCGCCCACCTTGGCCGGCCTGCCGCACACCCGCGAGATGATCGTCGCCGACCGTCCGGGCTTCCGCAGCTCAGAGCCGCAAGACGCCGTGCGTGATCTGGCCAAGCAAGCCGACGCGCTGGCCCCCATGCTGGAAGCACGCGCAGGCCAGCGTATTTTGCTTGTCGGTCAAAGCTTTGGCGCGCCCGTCGCCACCCTCATGGCCGCGCGCTACCCCGACCGCGTGGACGCTTTAGTGCTTGTTTCAGCCTATTTCGGCGACCGTGGCCCCACAGCCCGGCGCATGATCGGCGCGGGCCAATTCGTCCACGGCGTACTGCCCCGCGATCTGCGCAATTCAGTCAGCGAACTCACCGCCCAGACCCATCAATTGCCCGAGGTCTGGAGCGCTTTCCGCAGTTTGAGCCAGCCCATCGTCTTCATCCACGGCGACGCAGACACTTTTGTCCCCCTGGCCGCCGACCAGCGCATCGCCGCCGAATACGGCCATTCCCTGGTTACCGTCCCGGCCGGCGACCATTTCCTCAACGCCTGTTGCGTGCCAGCGCTTCTTGACACCTTCGAGCAAGCCATCGCCGAGGCCGAGGGGCGTCAGGCCGCCACGCCGCCGCAGACCGCAAATGACCCTGATCCGGCTGGCGGACCGACCTTGCGGTGAGCACCGCCTTCGGCTATTAGCCCCGCTTCCATTTTTCCGACGATAGCGGATTTCGAAGGGGCACGGGCCCATGGCCGGCATTGTATTGAACGTAGAACAGCGCGAGCGCACGGGCACGGGCGGCGCGCGCGCCACCCGCAAGGCCGGCCTTATTCCCGGCGTGCTTTACGGCGGCGATCGCGGCGCTGTGCCGATCGAAATCAACGCCAAGGACGTCGAAATGGCGCTCCGTTCGGGCAAATTCATCTCGCACATGGTCGAACTCGACCACAAAGGCGAGCGTCAGCCAGTGATCCCGCGCGCGATCCAGCTGCACCCGGTTTCGGATCTCGCCGATTCACGTCGACCTCTACCGCGTCGAAGAAAACTCGGTGATCACGATCGACGTTGTCGTGCACTTCAAGAATCACGAAGCCTCGCCCGGCCTGAAGCGCGGCGGCGCGCTCAACATCGTGCGCCACACCATCAAGCTAAAGGTGAAGGCCAACGCGATCCCGGAAGAGATCGTGGTCGACCTCACCGGCAAGGACATTGGCGATCTCGATCCACATTTCCTCGATCACGCTGCCGGCTGGCGCCCGCCCTGTGATCGGCGATCGCGACTTCACGGTGGCGACCATCACCGGCCGCAAGGTCGAGAAGGAAGAGACCCCGGCCGCGGAAGCCGCGCCTGCTGCTGCTGCTCCGGCTGAAAAGGACAAGAAGTAAGGAAGGCACAAGCGCCTTCCTTTCCTGCGCAAGGAAAGACTAGAAGGCGTTCATGCTGCTTCTTGTCGGCCTCGGTAATCCCGGCCCGAAATACGCTGGCAATCGACATAACGTCGGCTTCATGGCCGTGGACGCGATCGCACGCGCGCATGGCTTTGGACCGTGGAAGAAGAAATTCCAGGGCGAGTTGGCCGAAGGCCATATCGATGGCGTGCGGACGCTGCTGCTGAAGCCGCAGACCTTCATGAATGAGAGCGGCCGCTCCGTTGGCGAGGCGGCCAATTTTCACAAGCTCAACGCCACTGACATCGTCGTCTTCTATGACGAGATCGATTTGGCGCCCGGCCGCTTCCGCATGAAAACGGGCGGTGGCGCTGCCGGTCACAACGGCATCCGCTCCATGATCGCATCACCCATCGGCGAAGGTTTTCGGCGCGCCCGCATGGGTGTGGGCCATCCCGGCCAGAAGGAGCTCGTGCATCACCACGTGCTGAGCGATTTTCACAAGGCCGACGCGGAATGGGTGCAAAAGCTGCTCGACGCGTGCGCGAAAGCGGCGCCGCTGCTGGCCAAAGGCGAAGACGAGAAATATCAGGGCGAAGTGATGCGGCTGGCGCCGGCGGAAAAGGTCAATCCGCGCCAGCAAGCCAATGGAGGCGAGAGCGCATGATCCTGTTGATCTTCTCCTATCTCCCCTCGCTGCTTTGTGGCGTGCATGTCGTGCGCACGGGTCGCGAAATGTATTGGCTCTGGCTCTTCGTCCTGGCGCCGATGCTGGCGCCGGCGTTCTATTTCTTCGCCGTGCTTGCGCCCGAGATGATGGGCGGTCGAACGGCGCGCACCGTCGGCAAAGCCGCACGTCAAGCCATCGATCCCGAGCGCGACTTTCGCAGCGCCATGCGCGCACTGGAGGACACGCCCTCGGTTGGCAATCGCATGAAGATTGCGCACGCAGCGGCCGCACTCGGCCGTTGGAGCGATGCCGAGGCGCAATGGGCGCTCGCCGCCGACGGCCATTGGGCTGACGATCCCGCCATTCTCAAAGGTCACGCCGAAGCGCTGCTCGAACTCGGCCGCTATGCGGATGCATTGAAGCGCCTTGAGCACTTGCGCGCGCAAGGCAGCGAAGGCGCAACGCCGCAAGTCGCGCTCCTCTTCGCCCGCGCTTACGAAGGCTTGAGCCGCAACGACGAAGCCGACGACGCCTTCCGCTTCGCCGCCGATCGCGTGCCTGGCCTTGAATCTGGCGCGCGCTATGTCGCTTTCATGGCCAAGACCGGCCGCCGCGAGGACGCCGAAATCGGCTTGGCCGAGATCGAGCGTCGCTATTCCAAGATTTCAGCCCCGCTGCGCGGCGAAGCCCGCATCTGGCGCGACATGGCCGCCAGTGCATTGGCGCGCAAGTAGATCGAACAGGGAAAATAATTATGGGTTTCAAATGCGGCATCGTGGGTTTGCCGAACGTCGGCAAGTCCACGCTCTTTAATGCGCTGACCAAAACGGCCGCGGCGCAAGCCGCGAATTATCCGTTCTGCACCATCGAGCCGAATGTCGGCGAAGTGGCGATGCCGGAGCCGCGCCTCAATGCGCTCGCGAAAATCGCAGGCTCGAAAGAGATCATTCCGACGCGGATGAATTTCGTCGATATCGCCGGTCTCGTGCGCGGCGCGTCGAAAGGCGAAGGCCTAGGCAACCAATTCCTTGCCAACATCCGCGAATGCGACGCCATCGCTTATGTGCTGCGCTGCTTCGAGAATGACGACATCACCCACGTCGAAGGCCGCATCGATCCGATTGCCGACCTCGAAACCGTCGAAACCGAATTGATGCTTGCCGACCTTGAGAGCCTGGATAAGCGGGTCAGCAATCTCGAGAAGAAAGCCAAGGGCGGCGATAAGGATTCCAAGCTGACGCTCGATCTCGTCCTGCGCGCCAAGGCGCTGCTTGAAGAAGGCAAGCCCGCCCGCCACACCCAGCGCGCGCCGGAGGAAGAAAAAGCATTCCACATGCTGCAGCTGCTGACCGCGCTGCCCGTGCTCTATGTCTGCAACGTCAACGAAGACGACGCCGCCAACGGCAATGCGCACACCGCACGTGTGATGGAGCGCGCAAAGCTCGAGCAGGCCGCGTGCGTGATCATCTCAGCGCAACTGGAAGCAGAAATCGCCGCGCTCTCGGATGAGGAACAAGCGGAATTCCTCGCCACAATCGGCCTCGAAGAACCAGGCCTCACCCGCCTCATCCACGCCGGCTACAATCTCCTCGGCCTGCAAACCTATTTCACCGTAGGCCCGAAGGAAGCGCGCGCCTGGACCATCGAAAAAGGCTGGACCGCGCCGCAAGCCGCAGGCGTCATCCACGGCGATTTCGAAAAAGGCTTCATCCGCGCAGAGACCATTGGCTTCGAAGACTTCATCAAATTCAACGGCGAAACCGGCGCCAAGGAAGCGGGTAAGATGCGCCTGGAAGGCAAGGAATACATCGTGAAGGAAGGCGACGTGATGCACTTCCGCTTCAATGCCTAGCACCCCCGCCGTTCGACCGCCGCTTTCGACCTGGGAACTCGTGGCGATGACAGCGGCGCTGTCGGCGCTGAACGCGCTCGCCATCGACATCATGCTACCGGCGCTGCCGGATATCGGCCGCGCCTTCAATCTCGCCAACGACAACGACCGCCAATTGGTGATCGTGGCTTACGTCGCCCTGTTTGGCGTGGCGCAGCTCGTCTATGGGCCGCTCGCAGATCGATTTGGCCGACGCAGCGTCCTGCTCTGGGCGCTCGCCATCTTCAGCGCCGGCACCCTGCTCAGCATCATCGCGCCGACATTCGAACTCTTCCTCGCCGCGCGCGCATTGCAAGGCGTGGGCGCCGCAGCGATACGCGTGATCTCCATCGCTGTCGTGCGCGATCTCACGGAAGGCCGGCGCATGGCGCAGATCATGTCGACGGCGATGACCATCTTCATGATCATTCCGATCGTCGCGCCCGGTATCGGCCAACTCATTCTGCTCGTGGCGCCGTGGCGTTGGATCTTCGGCACGTTGCTGATCTATGCGCTGCTCGTGGCGATCTGGGCTTTGGTGCGCCTGCCCGAAACGCTGAAGCCGGAGATGTGCCGCGCGCTGCAGCCAAAGGTGATCGCATCCGGCTACGCGGCTGTGTTTAGAGACCGCCAGACCGTCGGTTATATGATCGCCAGCACGTTCCTGACCGCGTGCCTGTTTGGCTACATCACCGCGTCCGAACAGATTTACGTCGATGTGTTCGCGCTCGGCCCAGCTTTTCCGATCGCCTTTGCGGCTATCGCGATCACCATCTCGATCGGCACCTTCCTCAATTCTCGCATAGTCGTCGGCCAAGGCATGCGCCGTATCTCGCATGTGGCGATGTTCTGGTTCACCGGAATCGCTGCGCTGCATGCCCTCGTGGCGATCGCCGGGTTTGAAAATTTCTGGAGCTTTATCGTTCTGCTAGGCCTCAGCTTTGGTGTGTTCGGGCTCATGTCGAGCAATTTCAACACGCTTGCGATGGAGCGCATGGGGCACGTTGCCGGCTCGGCATCCGCCGTGTTTGGCGCGGTCACGGCCAGTGGCGGCGCCGTGCTTGGCGGCGTCATCGCACGCGCGTTTGACGGCACCACCTCGCCCTTTGTGACAGTGGTGGCGCTCGCCGGTGTCGCCATCATTTTCAGCGTGCTGATCACCGAACGCGGCCGTTTGTTCAAAGACAGCGACCGCTAATCGAGGCGCGAGCCCGTCGGCGGCCCGTCTTGGATGTCGAAATAGACAAAGCCTCGGGCATAATCGATGGCCATCCCTCTCGATTGCGACAGGACATCCATGCCGACCAAAAGCGTCGGCTCCTCGGTCATGTCCCATATCCGAAAGATGTGAAAATCGCCGACATAGGCGCGAACATTGCGCACGACGAGACCGCCAAAGCGCATGCGCGGCATGAAAATGGAATCGGTCAGCAGAATCGGTTCGCCCGCCGTGTAAGCCCGCGCGGCGCCGAGCTCGCGTGACCGCTGCAAGCGCAGATCAAGCGCCGTACGCAGCGCGTTGTTCGCCAACGATGTATCGGACCCCGTATCGATCAGAAGATTGGTGCGCACGCCGTTGATGGCGCCGCGCACGACGATCAAATGCCCGAACCGCAACTCGCCGCGCACACGCGACCACCCTCTGAGCCGAGCGGACCCCCGCGCCGGCCCGATCTCAATGCAATTACGCTCGAAATCCATCCGCAGCCGCCGCCCGCGCATGCCGTCAACGCCGAGAAGGCCCTGCTCGCCGGCAAGCACCGCGCCCTGCAATGCCGGCATGCGCGCGACGCCCAGTGGGAGGTCGCCATAGTGAAGCGAGTCAACCTGCACCAAAGGCGCCACCGTGACGCCGTGCACGGAATGAACTTCGCCTGTTCCTGTCGACGTAAGGCCGAGCCGCTCGACGAGCGCTTGAGACAGGACAGACCGATTAGCGCCAGTGTCGACGATGAAGCGGAAGGGACCTTGTCCATTCACGCGCACTTGCGCCACCACGCGGCCCAGTCGATCCGATCGGGTCGCGCCCATCGCGAAATCTTCTGGCGACGCCGTTTGATAGGCCGCGAGGTCGGGCGCCTCGAGGCAACGCGCGCTTGCAGCGCCACCCCAAAGCGCGCCGATAAGCCCGAACAACAACAGCCTAAGCATGCGCATTGCCGCGAGCATGAGCCCGCCACACGCGCCGCACCAGTGACAAGCCGCTCAACTTCCCGCGAGCGTCGCGCCCTCTCGACGAAATGCGCCCTACATGCGACCAAACCGCATGACTGACACGATCGAACTTATCAGCGCCGTCGACGGCTTTGCCTTCAGCGCGCTCTCTGCACAGCCGAAAACGGCGAGCAAGGGCGGCGTCGTGGTGATCCAGGAAATTTTCGGCCTCACCGCACATATTGGCGAGGTCAGCGAGTTCTTCGCAGATGCGGGATACGAAGCGATCGCACCGGGACTGTTCGATCGGATCGAGCGCGGTTTTCACGCGGGGCACGATCCAGACGGGATCAAGGCCGGGATCGCGGCTGTAAAGTCCTCGCCGTGGAGGCAAGTCATCTCCGACATCCAAGCCGCGATCGATGCGCTGCCGAAGCCGGTTTACGTCACCGGCTTTTGCTATGGCGGCGCGGCGACCTGGATGGCTGCCGCCAAGTGCAAAGGCTTGAACGCCGCCTCATGCTTCTACGGCCGACTGATCGTCGATCTACTGGAAGCCAAGCCCGCGATCCCCACGATGCTGCACTACGGCGCGCGTGATGCTTCGATCCCGCCAGAGAATTACGAGGCCGTGCGTCTAGCGGCGCCCGATGCGCCTCTCTATCTCTACGACGCTGGCCACGGCTTTTGCCGCAAAGGCTCGTCCGATTTCGACGGCGTCGCGCGCGATCTAGCGCTTGCGCGCACGATCGATTGGTTCGCGCGCTGGCCGTGAGGAGATTTGCAAATGGCGATTGATCACGTCTCTGTCGGCGTCACCAACATCAAGCGTTCGAAAGCGTTTTATGACGCCGCACTAAAGCCGCTCGGCATGGACCCGATCATGCCCGTTGAATTTAGCGGCCAACTCGTCGGCGTCGGCTATGGCGCCAACAACAAGCCGAGTTTCTGGATTCAACTCCCGATCAGTGGCCAGCCCGCCAGCATGGGCAACGGTGTCCACATCGCGTTCCGCGCCGACGACCGTGAAGCTGTCGACGCGTTCTATATCGCAGCGATGGAGCAAGGCGGAATCGAAGATGGCAAGCCGGGGCTCCGCACCGAATATCACCCCGACTATTACGGCGCCTTCGTCCGCGATCCCGACGGCAACAAAATAGAAGCCGTCAGCCACGCGCATGAATGACGACGCGCCGATCGCCATTATCGGCGCAGGCCCTGCAGGATTGATTGCCGCCGACATCTTAAGCGCCGCCGGCAAACGCGTCGTGATGTACGAGCGCATGCCCAGCGTCGCGCGTAAATTTCTGATGGCCGGTCGCGGCGGCTTGAACCTCACGCATTCGGAACAATTGGCGCGCTTCGTCGCGCGCTACGGCGAAGCGCAGACACAGCTTCAACCCATCCTCGAAGCCTTCACGCCGAGCGATCTGATCGCGTGGGTCAACGGTCTCGGCCAAGAGACTTTCATCGGCTCCAGCGGCCGCGTCTTTCCCAAGGCGATGAAGGCCTCGCCTCTGTTGCGCGCGCTGTTGCAACGTCTCGCCGCGCAGGGAGTCGAAATCCAAACCCGCGCAAACTGGACTGGCTGGAACGCACAAGGCGCCCTCAGCTTTGGACCGCCGGCTTCCAGCCGGCATTCGTCACCGTCAGCAACAATCCTAGCTCTCGGCGGCGCCTCTTGGCCCAAACTCGGCTCTGACGGTTCTTGGGCTGCTCTGCTCGCAAAGCTTGGCGTCGTCCTCGCACCCTTCCGCGCCAGCAATGTCGGCTTCGATGTCGCCTGGAGTCCGCATATCCGCGAACGCTTCGCCGGAGAGCCGCTGAAAACCATCGCGCTCCGCCACAACGACCGCGAGGTTCGCGGCGAAGCGATGATCACCGAATACGGCATCGAAGGCGGCGCGATCTACGCCCTCTGCGTCAAACTCCGCGCTGCGGCGCCAACGACAATCCATATCGATCTCCGCCCAGCACTCAGCCAAAACGACATCGCCGACAAACTCATACGCGCCAAACGCGGCGACACCCTTTCCTCGACGCTGCGCAAAACCCTTGGCCTCACGCCGCTCGCTATCGCGTTGCTGCACGAACACGGCGCCCGCCGCGCGAACCCCAGGCGCTCGCAGCGCACATCAAAGCCATTCCGATCGAACTCCTCGCCCCACGCGGCTTAGATCGCGCCATCTCAAGTGCGGGCGGCGTGCTTTGGGATGCCGTGGACGAAAACCTCCAACTCGGCGCCATCCCGAATACCTACGTCGCTGGCGAAATGCTGGATTGGGAAGCGCCCACCGGCGGCTATCTGCTGCAAGCCAGCTTCGCCACCGGTGTACACGCCGCGCGCGCCATATTACGCCGCGCCAGCGCCAATCGGTAACGCCGCTTCACGCAAGCGCGTCACGTCCTGCACCGGCGGGCGCCAAACAAGCGCCGATACTCACGGCTAAACTGCGAGGGGCTATCGTAGCCCACCTCATGCGCGGCGCGCGCCGCGTCCATCGCTTCCGCGAAGATCAAGCGCCGCGCTTCCTGCAGGCGCATCTGCTTTTGATATTGCAGCGGCGACAGCGACGTCACTTGCTTGAAATGCAAATGCAGCGCTGACGTGCTCATGCGCGCTTCCGATGCCAGCGTGTCGACACAAAACGCTTCACGGAAATTCTGCTTGATCCACCCAATCGCACGATTGACTTGGCTGAGCTTGGAATCCGCGTACGCGAGATGGCGCAGCCGCGCACCGAACTCGCCCGCCAGCAAACGATAGAGCAGCTCGCGCTCCGCCAGCGGCGCCAACATCGGAATGTCGCGCGGCGTTTCCGCCAAGCGCAGCAAGCGTAACGCCGCGTCCAGCAATTCCGACGTCGTCTCACTCAGCGCCATGCCGAGCGATGGATCGCCGCTTTCGATCGCGGGCCCCATCTCCAGGGCCAACGCCGCCAGCATGGTGCGATCGATCTCGAGCTTAAAGCAAAGATAGGGCGCCTCCTTCGACGCCTCGATCACCTGGCCGACCACGGGCACATCGACCGACGCGGCCAGAAAACGGCCTGCGTCATAGTCCAAAGCCTGGTCCCCGATCAGCACGCGCTTCTTGCCTTGGACGACCAAGCAGATCGAGGGTTCGTGCAAGGCATGGAGCGGCTCGGTCGGTGTCGAAAACCGGAAAAGCTTGACGCGCGGGATCGCCGCGTCATGGGCGCCATCCGCGCCGCCCGTATATTTCTCAATTAATTCAATTAATTCGGGCAGACGCGGCATGGCGAAGGCTCTTCAATTCTGCGCTTCATCGCTAGCACATCTGGGCGTGCCTCCAAGCGGCGGCAAGGCAGGTTTGGAGTTTTAGGCAATCATCGCGGAGCTCTGTTCTACCGCTCCACAGCCGGCTTGCGCCATCTTCTTCTCATCGCCGGCAACACCAGCGCCGGCCCCCAAAATCAACGGAGAAGGCCAATGTCTATCCAAGGCAAAATCGTACTCGTCACTGGCGCGTCGAGCGGCATCGGCGAGGCCAGTGCACGCGAACTGGCGCCCGCGGCGCGACCGTAGTGTTGGGCGCCCGCCGCACTGATCGTCTCGAAAAGCTGGTCGCCGCATTGCGCGCCCAAGGCGCCACGGCCGAATTCCAAGCGCTCGACGTCACCGATCGCGACAGCGTCGCCGACATCGTCCGCTTTGCCCGCGAGCGTTTCGGCAGGCTCGACGTCATCGTCAACAATGCGGGCGTCATGCCGCTCTCGCCGCTCGACGCGCTCAAGGTCGATGAATGGGAGCAGATGGTCGATGTGAACATCAAGGGCGTGCTCTACGGCATCGCCGCCGCGCTCCCGGTGTTTGCGCAGCAAGGCCACGGCCACGTGATCAACACATCTTCGATCGCCGCCTATCGTGCGATCCCGACCGGCGCGGTCTATTGCGCCACCAAAGCCGCGGTGAATTTCATCACCGAAGGTCTGCGCCAAGAAAATTCTTACGTCCGCACCACGATCATCTCGCCGGGCGTGACGGAATCCGAACTGGCGCACACGATCACGCATGACGCGACGGCCAAGTTCATCGACGAATATCGCAAGAACTCGATCCCCGCCGACGCCATCGCCCGCGCAATCGCCTTCGCAATTGAACAACCTGACGGCGTGGACGTGAACGAAATCGTCGTCCGCCCCACCGCCGCGAACTGATTGAGGATAGAAATGGACCTCCTCTTCGCCACCTAGCCCACGTTCACTGAAGTGAGCGAACAAGCCCCCAATCTTATGTCGGGATCTGGAAGAGCGCTGGCGGCTTCATCCGCCACGAACTTCTTCCCAATGGGCGGTATGTGAAACAGCGCGGCCGTCGCCCCGCCGTCTGCGGCCGCTATCAGATCGAGGGTGAGCGCATCGCCTACGAAAGCGATGAAGGCCGCACCTATGAAGGCGTGTTTGCAAACGGCGCCCTGCGCCAAGCCGACATGCTGTTTTACAAGGTCGATTAACCAGACGCGCAAGGCGGGCGCTTCCCCAAGACAGCGCCCGCCCTTGCCGCTGGGGCGCCCAACTGCTAGCTAGCGCCCCTTCCCCGCAAGGACCGCGATGCAAACCTCCGCCACGATGAACGTCATGCTTGCCGCCGCCCGCAAGGCCGCGCGCCCGCTGGCGCGCGACTTCGGCGAGGTCGAAAATCTCCAAATCTCGCGCAAAGGCCCGAGCGATTTCGTCTCCTCCGCCGACCTCAAGGCCGAGAAGACCCTGTTCGAAGAGCTCTCGAAGGCGCGCCCTGGCTATAGCTTCCTCATGGAAGAGCGCGGCGAAGTCGAAGGCACCGACAAATCGCACCGCTGGATCGTCGATCCGCTCGACGGCACCACCAACTTTCTGCACGGCATCCCGCACTTCGCCATCTCGATCGGATTGGAGCGCGAAGGCGTGCTGGTCGCCGGCGTTGTGTACAACGTCATCCGCGACGAGCTCTTCTGGGCCGAGAAAGGCGCAGGAGCGTATCTGAATGACAGGCGTCTAAGGGTCGCCGCGCGCGCCGATATGCG
This sequence comes from Hyphomonadaceae bacterium JAD_PAG50586_4, assembly GCA_023242925.1. Taxonomy (GTDB): domain Bacteria; phylum Pseudomonadota; class Alphaproteobacteria; order Caulobacterales; family Aquidulcibacteraceae; genus Vitreimonas. The sequence goes on from CP096134.1 coordinate 3,041,386, forward strand.
CGACGCACTCTTCGCCACCGGCACGCCGTTTCACGGCAAAGCCGGCCACGAAAAAGCGCTCGGCGAAATCGAACGTGTGATCGCACGCAGCGCCGGCATTCGCCGCTTTGGCGCAGCCGCCCTCGATCTCGCCTACGTCGCGGCCGGCCGATACGACGGCTATTGGGAGCGCGGCCTCAATGCCTGGGACATCGCCGCCGGCGCCGTCATCGTGCGCGAGGCAGGCGGCACCGTCACCGAGATTGATGGCGGCGATTTCATGAAGACCGGCGCCGTCGTCGCTTCCAACGAGCGCTTACTGCCGCACCTCCAAAGCGCGCTGCGCGGTTGATCGCGCGCGATCTCTCGTGAACACTGCCGCGTAACAAGGCTCGCCCGCCGGGGACAAGCCGGGAGGATAAGCGCGCGTGACACGACCAGCAGGCAAAGTCTCAGCCACCGAACTTATCGCGTTCGCCGCGCCCGCAGCGCCGCTTTTAGCGCTTTCACTTCCCGTCATCATCTTCCTGCCGCCGCACTTCGCCGAGCATCTGGGCCTGCCGCTCTGGGCCGTCAGCGCCATTTTTCTCGGCGCGCGCGTGTTTGATCTTCTGATCGATCCAGCCATCGGCGGCTTGCAAGACCGCACGATCCACCCGCTCGGTCGTCGTAAAATCTGGCTCGCAGCCAGTGCGCCTGTGCTGATGATCTTGCTCTGGATCGTGTTTCTCGGGCTGCCCGTCGGCATCGATCCCTGGCTGGCGGGCTTTGCCGTATTCGCGATGTATCTCGCTTACGCCAGCATGATGATCGCGCATTTGGGTTGGGCCGGCGAATTGCAGCCGACCTATCACGGTCGCACGCAAGTACTGGGCGCCGTGCAACTCGCCAGCGCCGTCGGCCAAGCGTTGATGCTCATCATCGCCGGCATTGTCGTTCAAGCTTTTCACGGCACGAACGCCGACGCTGTTTCAGCCATGGGCTGGACCATCTTTGCACTGATCCCGCTCACCACATTGCTTGCGATCAGCTTCGTCAAGGATCCCCAAACGCCGCCGCAACCGCACCTCAGCTTCAGCGAAACCGTGAAGACGTTAGCGGGCAACAAGCTCGCCCTGCGCGTGCTCGCGCCCGACCTTTTGCTCGGCATCGCCCAAGGCGTGTCAGGCGGCCTCTTCCTCTTCTATTTCCAATTCGTGCTCGGTTTCGAAAACGAAGCGCAAACCTTGCTCGCGATCTATTTCATGGCAGGGCTTCTTGGGGTGCCGATCTGGTGGTGGCTGGCGCGCGCCCGGGGAAAGCACGTTGCGCTGCAAATCGCGCTCGTATTCGGTGCGCTCACCACGGCGGGCATCGTGATCTTGCCGGCGCACGAATTTTGGTTCGCCGCGCCGGCCATGCTTGCTGCTGGCCTCACCAATGGCGGGGGCGTGTTGTTAACCCGCGCGCTCATGGCGGACGTGGTCGATGAAGACGAACTGCGCACCGGCGCCCGCCGCTCCGGCCTCTTCTTCGGCGTGCTACTGACCACGTCGAAGCTCGGAGTCGCCGCTGGGCCCATCACCTACGCAATTCTCGGCGCCGTCGGCTTTATCCCCGCACTTGGCGGCGACAATTCCGGCGCAGCACTGGCGACGTTGAGCTTCCTGTTCATCGCCGTGCCGATCGTGCTCTACGCGCTTGCCGCACTCTCGCTGCACAAATACCCGCTTGACGAAAAAGCCCAAGCTGAGCTCCACGCCGCCATCGCTGCGCGCCACGCTGCTTTGGCGGACGTGAAAGAAGAGCCCAGCGCGATCGCCGCGCCGAGCCCCACCACGACCTAACGCCGCTTCAGCGCCCGATGTAGAAAACGTGCGGGATGCAGCGCGTCGAGCGTACGCGCGGAAAGCACGTGTGGTTCGCCGAGCATTTCCGAGGCAAGCCGCTCACCCAGCAGCGGCGCCGCCGTCAGCCCGCGTGCGCCTAACCCGCCCAACACATAGACACCGCGATGCGCTGGCGGCGGCGCATCCGCGTCCACCGCGCGCCCATGCGCCAAATCCGCATATTGCGCAAGCCAAGCATCCGCATCCGGCAACGCCCCCGCCACCGGCGCACGATCCGGCGTGGTTGCGCGACAGGAGACGCGCGAGTTCAACGCCTCCGGGTCAACACCTGCGGCAATCTCCGGCGCGAGCGCGCGCAGCATCTCGATGTTTTCAACCCGCGCTCGGAGCGCCGCCGCCCTCGCCGACTCGTCGTCCTCGACTTTCTCAAACGTAGCGCCAAACAAAACCCCACCCTCAAACGGCGCCACGTATGAGCCTCGCGTGATCGCATGCGTGGGCTCTGCGCCCGCGCCCCACTCAATCTGCCCACGCGACAACGCAATTGGCAAAAACGCCGCCGGCGCAAATCGCGTCAGCGCTGCGCCACACCCGATCACCACAGCGTCCGCCTTCAGCATCGCGCGCCCATCCCGCGCACGTAGCACCCAGGCGCCATCTTCAGCCTGATCGATCGCGCCGACCTGCGCCTCAAACATCACGTGCGCGCCGCGCAGCATCGCCTCGACCGCCACGCCGGGCCGGACCAATCCCGCGCGCTTATGCAAAGCGCCCTCGCCCAACGCGGCGAACCAATCCTCCAGCAAGGGCGGATCGTGCAGTAAATCCGCCAAGGCCTCGGCATCACGTGCGCCAGCGCGCTCTTCAACGCCGCACGCGTCGAGCACGCCCAGCTCTGCGTAAGCCGCAATCGCCGCGAGATACGACGCGAGGAAAAATTCCGTCAGCGGCCCGTCGCCGCGATCCAAGCGCGGCATCACCAGGCCCGCCGGATTGCCGCTCGCGCCTGCGCCCAGCGCCAACGCCTCATCCAGCACCACCACCTCAATTCCGCGCCGCGTCAAAGCCTGCGTCGACGCCGCGCCAGCGATGCCTGCGCCGATGATCGCCACGCGCTTTGGGTGCGTTGCGACGTAGGGATACAATCCCGGAGCGCTGGGGCCCTCGCCGGCGCTGGGCGCGTAAACCGCCTCCAGCCGCTCCCGCTTCGCGCCGAACCCCGGCTTTTTCTCCACCTTAAAGCCCGCGGCCTCCAGCGCGCGCCGGACGCCGCCCGCCACCGTAAAGCTCGCCAACCGCGCGCCGGGCTTTGACAGCCGCGCGATCTCGCGCGCTATGCCCTCGCTCCACATCGTCGCGTTGCGCGCCGGCGCGAACCCATCCCAGAACCACGCGTTAAACTGGCCCCGCATGCCGGCGAGCACACGCTCCGCGTCACCCGTCCACAACGTCAGCGCAAAGCCATCCTCGGGAAACCAGAGCCGCTGCGGCCCGTACGCGCGCACTGGCCAACGCGCCAACAAGCGCTCCGCCAAATCGCCAACTTCCGGAAATTGCGCCAACGCGCGTGCTGCATCGCACCTTGCCAGCGGGAATGCCTCAATGCTTGAGATATGCAAAATCGCATGAGGTAGCCGCGTCTTTTTCCAGGCAGACCATGCCGCTAAAATGTTCAAACCCGTGCCAAAGCCGAGTTCGCAGAGGGCGAAACCATCCTTGTTTCGCCATGCGTGCGGCAATCCAGTTCCGCTCAGGAACACGGCCTCGGCTTCCGCCAAACCGCCCGCGCGCGAGAAATACACATCCTCAAACGCAGAGGCGCGTGGCGCGCCCTCGGCGTTCCATTCCAACTCCGGCGATGGCGGCAGGCGCGGCATGATGGGAAGCTCAATAACAAACGAGCCGCCCTTGTGGGGCGGCTCGTCGCGAAAATAACTACGTGTGTAGTTAGATTACGGGGTGGCCGGAGCCGCGGCCGGATCGGCCGGAGCAGCAGCCGGGTCGGCCGGAACAGCAGCCGGATCAGCCGGGGCTTCGGCCGGAGCTTCCGCCGCCGGAGCAGCTTCTTCAACAGCAGCCGGTTCTTCCGTCGTCGTCGCCGTTTGGCCGCAGGCCGCGACGCCGAAAGCAAGAACAGCAGCGGCAGCAGCCGCCATGCCCAACTTGAACTTCGTCATAGGTTCTACCCCTCGTCTCGCGCAGGGGTTTAGCCCCTGAGCAGGAGCAGATTCGTGCCTCGGATTAACGCACTTGGCAAGCACGCCCACCAGGCAGCGCTATGCATCCCTGCATAGCGCAGGCTGCCAAGATCATGCCTCGGTCGCCGCCGTCAGCGCCTCTTCGAGCTGCGCGAACGATGGCTGCATAACCGACGGCACCGAGCCGCGGCCGATCTCCACCGAAACCTGGGCCGCGTTGCCGTGCAAGTGCGCCACGAGCACATCGCGAATAATTTTGTAGAATTGCGCGTCTTGTTCCGTCACCGCGCTCAAACGCGAGGCCATCGGGCCGACGATGCCGTAGGCGAGGAACACGCCCAAGAACGTGCCGACGAGCGCCTTACCGATCATCAAGCCCAGCACTTCCGGGGGCTCATTGATGGCGCCCATCGTCTTCACGATGCCCAACACGGCCGCGACGATGCCCAGCGCCGGCAAGCCGTCGGCCATGCCTTGCAACGCGTGCGCCGGATGCAGCGCTTCGTGGTGGTGTTTCTCAATCTGCTTTTCCATGGCGTCCTCGACCTGGTGCGGGTCGTCGAGGTTCATGGTCATCATGCGCAGCGTGTCGCAGATGAAATCGACCACGAAGTGGTCCTTCATCAGCTTCGGATACTTCTGAAAGATCGGGCTCTCTTCAGGCTTTTCTATGTGCGCTTCAAGCGCCACCACGCCTTTGGTCTTCATCAGCTTGGTGAGTTGGAAGAGCAGCGAGAGCAGGTCGCTGTAGTCCTTCTTGGCCCACTTTGGACCTGCCATCACCTTGGCGAAACCGCCAACCACGCCCTTGAGGCCGTGCATGTCGTTGGAGATGATCGTCGCGCCTACGGCTGCGCCGAAGATCATCATGAATTCCATCGGCGCGGCTTCGATGATGACTTCGAAGTGGCCGCCGGCGAGCATAAAGCCGCCGAACACCATGCCGAACACCACTGCGAGGCCGATAATAGGAAACATGACTAACGCGCGTTTACCGATGGCCTTCTGCCAACACCGCCTTATGCCTTACGGCGCTTAACGCGCCGTTTCGGTTGACGGATTGAAAGGCAAAACGAGCAGGTCTATCGCTGCTTGTGCAGCCCATGACCGAAGCTTCCCTGGCGTCGCCCCCGCCGCGCCGCCGCCAATTCTTTCTGCTCTTTGCTTGTTTGCTCGTGATTGGCGCGGGCAATTCCATGCTGCTGGCCGTCGCCCCACCGCTGGTGCGCGAGCTTGGGCTGTCGGATTCCAGCGTCGGTTGGATCTTCTCGCTCTCGGCGTTGCTCTGGGTGTTTACGAGCCCTTACTGGGGCCGCCTCTCCGACCGCACCGGCCGCAAGCCCATCGCCGCCCTTGGCCTTGCCGCCTACGCCGTTTCCATGGGCCTGTTCGGCGTCGTTGTGATGCTAGGCTTGAGCGGCGTGCTGAGCGGCATGGTGCTGTTCTTCTCGCTCATGTTCGCGCGCGCCATTTTCGGCTCGTTCGGTTCTGCCTCTTCGCCCGCAGCGCAAGCCTACATCGCCGATCGCACCACGCGCATGGAGCGCACCGAACAACTCGCGGGGCTCACCGCGGCCTTCGCGATGGGCCAAGCCTTTGGCCCTGCGATCTGCGCAGCGCTCGCGGCGTGGGTTGGTCTCGTCTTTCCGATCTGGCTCGTCGCCGCGCTTGCCGCGATCGCCGCGTTCGCGATCTGGCGTTATCTGCCGGAAAACACGCCGCCGAAAAGCGAACGCCCGCGCGGCGGCGATTTCCGTGAACAACTGGCGCTCGCGCGCGACCCGCGCCTCTCGGCCTATCTCATCTACGGCTTTGCGCTCTCGGTGGTCGCTGGCGTCACCGTGCAAGTGTTCGGCCTCTTCACGATGGACCGCTTGGGCGTCTCCGGCGAAAACGGCGCCGAACTCACCGCTGCCGGCTTCATGGTCAACGCGCTCGCTCTGCTGGCGACGCAAATGGCGATCTTGCCGCGCATACGGCTCGGCCCGCGTGGCTTGATGGCCTGGGGCGCAGGCCTGCTCGCCTTCGGCGTCGCCATCCAAATCATCGCGCCAAGCTTGGGCGCGCTGCTCGTCTCGCAAGCCGTGCAGGGTTTAGGCGCAGGCCTCGCACGCCCCGGCTTTAGCGGCGGCGCCTCGGTCGCTGTACGCCCCGAAGAACAAGGCTCAGCCGCGGGCCTCGTTGTCGCCGTGAATGGCGCGGGCTTTGTGTTTTCACCGATTGTCGGCGGCGTCGCCTACGAGACCTTGGGCATGAACGTGCCGCTGATCATCACGGTGATCCTACTCGTCGCCATGCTGGCGTTCGCGCTGCGCAGCCGCCGCCTGCGCAATGTCAGCATGGTTGAGCCCCCGCCGAGCGAACCAACAACGCCGTAGAATTTAGCCCGCCGCGTCCCGCGCGCGCTCTAACACGACATCCGTCGCGCGCCCGCGCACTTCCATGCCTTGCGCGCGCTCGAACTCGCGGATTGCATCGCGTGTGCGCGACCCAATCACGCCATCGGCGCGGCCAGCGCTATAGCCCAGACGATTGAGCAGACGCTGCAGCTGGCGAATCCCTGAACGATCCAAGCCGCGCGGCTCGCGCGCCGGCTCCGCATCGGCGACACCCGCCTTCACGCGCACTTGCTGCAACAGCGCCGTGGTCGGGAAACCATCCGCCGGCAATTGCTCCGCCGCCTGGAACGCACGCACCGCACGGCGCGTGCCTGAGCCAAACAAACCGTCAACAGCGCCAGCTTCATAACCCAGCGCGTTCAACAGCGTTTGCAGCTCAAGAGTCTGTTCGCGGTTCAGCGATCCAATCTGACGCGGCCAGCTTTGTATGAGACCACTGCGCCCATCGAACGAACGCGCCAGCAACGCCACAACAAGCGCGTAGCGATCCGAATTGTTGTAGCGACGGATCACACTGAAATTATGATGCAGCAAGAGTGCGGGACCTTGCGCGCCCGCAGGCAAAAAAGCTGCGCCGACAGATCACGATGCGCCGCCGGCCATTCGCCGCCCTCGATCGGGCGCACGCCGCGTTCGTTCCAATCGGCCACCGTACGCTGCGTGCCGTCGGCGTGCGCGTAATCGAAGCCGTTGGGCAGGCGCACTTCCTCAAACACCGGCTCACCACGGCGCCAGCCGCGATCCTGCAAATAGTGCGCGATGGAGGCGGCGACGTCGCCGCGATTGGTCCAGATGTCGCGATGGCCGTCGCCATCCCAATCCACCGCCGTCGTCAGATAGACGTCCGGCATGAATTGCGGCTGACCCAGCGCGCCGGCCCATGACGAGCGGATTTGCGATTGATCGGCGAGCCCACGCTCCACCATTTCCGTCAGCGCTAACAGATACGTCTCGAATTGCTGACGGCGGCGGCCTTCATACGCGAGCGTCGCCAGCGCGGTTTGCGCGTTCCAGTTCAGCGCCGCTTCGCCGTAATTGCTCTCCAGCCCCCAGATGCCAAGGATGATGCCGCTCGGCACGCCATAACGCTGCTCGACAGCATCGAGTGTCGAACCGATCTCCGCGCGCAGCGCGCGACCGCCCACGATCCGGTTCTCCGTGACCCGATTGGTCACGTAATCCCAAACCGGCGAGACGAATTCCGGCTGGCGCTGGTCCAGTTCGATGACGCGATCATCCGGCGTGACGCCGCTCAGCAACCGCCCAAGCACTGCCGGATCACGGCCCCGCTCAACTGCTCGGCGCGCGAAATCGTCGCGCCATTCATCGAAAGCGCGGTTCCCGGACGAGGCGAAGCTCGGCGGCTCCGGCGCGGGCTGAGCCACCACAGCCCCCGGCCCACAGGCTACCGCCAGGCCGATCGCCGCCGCCACAATCAAAGCACGCGCCATGAATATCCCCTTCCTCCAGCCCCAGAGGGCTCTAGGGTGCGCCGGTAAACGGTTCAACGCCCCCAATTGACTTCCCCAAGCGGGCCCGTATTGACCCCGCTTCCTTTTTCGCCCCGGAAATCTCGGCCATGAAAGTCAAGTCGTCGCTCAAGTCTCTCAAGACCCGTCACCGGGCCTGCCGGGTCGTGCGCCGCAAGGGCCGGGTCTATGTGATCAACAAAGAAGATCCGCGCTATAAGGCCAAACAGGGCTGAATTAGGCCCGTTTCCGAGTTCAAAGGCGCCACCGGCCCTCGCGGGCATGGTGAAACTCGGATAAACTGACGCGATTGAATCGCGATGCGCCAACTGATCCTCACCCTCTTCACGATCGTTTCGCTCGCCGCTTGCGGCGTGAGTGAACGCGCGGCCACGCGCGTCGATCCCGAATTGGACGGCCTCTTCGCGCAATTGGAACAAGCTGAGGATGCTCAGTCGGCCCAGCCGATAGAGCAAGCGATCTGGAATCAATGGGCCGATTCAGGCTCGCCGACGGTGAATGTGCTGCTTGAACGCGCCGCCGCCGCCGAAAACGCGGGCGACCCTGACCTGGCTGGCCGCTTCCTCGACCAAGCCAGCGATCTCGCCCCGAATTTCGCCGAAACCTGGAACCGCCGCGCCGGCATCGCCTACGAGGCCGAGGATTATCCCGCCGCCATCGCCGCCATCCAGGAAACGCTGAAACGCGAGCCGCGCCATTTCGCAGCGCTCGCCGCGCTCGGCATCATCTACGAAGAGCTTGGCCAGCAGCGCGCAGCACTCGAAGCCTATCGCGCCGCACTCGTGATCCATCCCAATTACGAAGCAGCGATCCAAGGCGTGCGCCGCCTCGAACCGCGCGTGGACGGCCGCGACGCATGATCGTGTGGCTCGCGGCCATCGCGGTCGCGCTCACGCTGGCGGCGTTTGCGCTGGCCGCGCACGCGCGCGCCTACACGCGCAAGGTAGAAGCCGAGTTTCCGCCGACAGGCCGCTTCATCGACGCTGAAGGCGCGCGCCTGCACGTACGTGAAGCGGGTCTGCCCGGCTCGCCGCGCATGTTGCTGGTCCACGGCGCAAGCTCGAACTTGCTCGAACTTTGGGGGCCGCTCGCGGATGAGTTTTCGCCGCTGCATCGCGTCATTGCGTATGACCGCCCCGGCATGGGCCATTCCACGCGCATGAAGCGCGACGCGCACACGCTCAAAGTCCAAGCACTCTGCGCCGCGCGCGTGTTGGAGCAAAGTGGCGCGGGCAAAGCCATTGTCGTTGCGCATTCGCTGGGCTCCGCTGTCGCTTTGCGCCTAGCGATGGATCATCCCCATCTCGTCAGCGGTCTCGTGCTGATTGCGCCCGCCGCCTGCCCCTATCCCGGCAAACCCGCTTGGTGGGCCCGGCTTTCAGCGACGCCGATCATCGGCGACATCTTCTGTGGATTGCTGATCCCAGGGTTGGCGCCGCCCATGAGCCCCGCAAGTGTGGCCAACAATTTTTGGCCCGCGCCCACGCCTGTGAATTATATGCACGAAGCGGGCGTGCCGCTCATCTTCCGCCCGCGCGCCTTTCGCGCCAGCGCGCTGGATGTCGTCGCCACCAATCGCGAATTCGCCGCGCAACAGCTGCGCTACGGCGACTTACTCACACCCACGATCATCATCACGGCGGAGAAGGACCGCATCGTTTCCCCAAGCGCCACGCTCGCGCGCTCGCAGCACAACTCCCCGCCGCGGAACTCGTGATCGCGCCGGACACAGGGCATATGCCGCACCGCCTGAGGACAGATCTGGTCATCGCCGCGATTCGCCGTGTCAACGAGATGGCGGCGCCCACGGCCGAAAGCTAACCTTTCTCAACGATTCGATTCTCGAAACGATATGGGTGGGGCACATGCCGGATTTTGGTGGAACAGAAACGGTCGCTGCGCCGCAATCGCTGACGCAAGCAACGCAAGAAAAACTGCGCCAGCTGGTCGCGCGCATCGAGAAGCTTGAGGAAGAAAAAAGTCGATCGCCGACGACGTGAAAGAAACCTACGCCGAAGCCAAGGCGCTCGGCTTCGACACCAAGGTGCTTCGCCAAGTCGTCCGCATCCGCAAACAGGATCGCCAAGAGCGCGAAGAACAAGAAATGGTGCGTGATCTCTATCTTCACGCGCTGGGCGAGATCTAAGCGCGGGATTGAGGATTGGGTTTTGGGGATTAGGGATTAGGCTCGGCCAATCCCGGTCCCTAGTCCCCAACCCCAATGCCAAGAGACGTCGATCCCAAGCAAACGCGCAAAGCGCTGCGGATCATCCGCAAGCTCGCCGCCAAGGGCGGCGCGCCGGAAACGATCGATCCGGAAACCGGCGAAGTGAAGCCTGGCGAAGGCGCGGTCGATTACTCGGAATGGGAAAGCGAGTTTCTCACCGAGGTCGACAAGCGCCTCGAAAAATACGGCTCCGCCTTCAACGATCTCGGCAAGGGCCGCCGCGAAGACGCCCTCTCCAATTTGCAAACCGTAAAGCTCAAAGAGATCGCCGCCAAAGCGCGCGGCAAGAAACGCAAAGGCATGACGACGAAAAAGCCGCTGGGCTGGAAAAATCGCCCGCCACCGCGGCAACGGAACGAGGACTAGAACCCGAACTGCACACGCATGTCAGGTGAAAGCCAAATCGCCAGCGCGGCCACATTGATCGCGACCGCGCACCAGAGCAGCGCCGCGAACGGCTGCTTGCGTGTCTTGTGACGAAAGAGCTGTTGCCCGACCAACGCACCCGCCGCGCCGCCGAACAGCGCCAGCCCCAACAGCGTGTTTTCAGGTATCCGCCGCATGCGCCGTTCGGCGCAGCGTTTGTCCCAGCCGAATGCAAGGAACGCGATGACATTGACGCCAAGGATCGCCAGCATCAACGTCATCGCCTGCTCCCTTAGCCTTCAGCCGCAGCCTTCTCTTCGAGGCCGTATTCGCGCAATTTACGGTACAATGTCGAGCGGCCGATGCCGAGGCGGCGCGCCACTTCTGACATATGCCCCGCATAATGATCGATCGCGAGTTCGATCAGGTCGCGCTCGATTTGCTCCAGCTGACGTAAATGGCCTTCGCCATCGAACATCTTGACCGCAGCATTCGACGTATCCGACGCCGCTTGCATCACCGCGTTGAAGGTCGCTGTCGCTTGCGAGACATGATGATCGTTTGCTGGCGCAGGCACGTCCGCCGGCAGCACGTCGTTGGCGGCGGCGAGCGGCTTCAAGCCCGAGATTTGCGGGAAATCTTCCGGCTGCAGCAATTCGCCTTCGCACAGGATCACGGCGCGGAAGATGCTATTCTCCAATTGGCGGACATTGCCCGGCCAATCGCAATTCATCAGCATCTGCATCGTCGCCGGCGAAGCGCCGCGCACATTGCGGCCCTCCTCGGCGTTGAAGCGCGCCACGAAACGCTGCACCAAAGCCGGCAAATCTTCCTTCCGCTCGCGCAGCGGCGGCGCTTCGATGGGGAAGACGTTCAGGCGATAGTACAAATCTTCGCGGAACGCGCCATCGGCGACGAGCTTGGCCAAATCCTTGTTGGTCGCGCTGATGATGCGGACATCAACCTTGGTCGTGCGCTTGCCGCCGACCGGATCGACTTCGCCTTCCTGCAGCACGCGCAACAACTTCACCTGCATATCGAGCGGCAATTCGCCAACTTCGTCGAGGAACAGCGTGCCGCCGTTCGCTTCCACGAACTTACCGGCGTGATTGTCGGTCGCGCCCGTGAAGCTGCCCTTCACGTGGCCGAACAGAATGCTTTCAACCAAATTTTCCGGGATCGCGCCGCAATTGACCGTCACGAACGGACGGCCCGCGCGTTCCGAAGCGCCTTGGATCGCACGCGCCAGCAATTCCTTGCCGACGCCGCTTTCGCCTGTGATCAACACCGGGATGTTCGAAGCCGCTGCGCGCTTGCCCATGCGCACCACCGGCGCCATCACCGGCGCGTTGGCGACCATGTCGTCAAAGCCCATCTGACCATTGGCGCGCTTCTTCAAGCGCACGACTTCGGTTTTCAGGTTCGACATTTCGAGCGCGTTACGGATCGAGACCATGATCCGTTCCGGCGAGGCTGGCTTCACGAAGAAATCGGAGGCGCCCGCTTGCATGGCTTGCACGACGGTATCGATGCCGCCCGACGCGGTCAGCACGATGCAGGGCAGATCGCCGCGGCGCTGACGAATTTCCTTCAGCGCTTCCTGGCCGCTCATGCCCGGCATGATCAGGTCCAACAGCACGATATCGATGTCCGCGTGCGTATCGACGGCTGCAACCGCTTGGGCGCCGTTCTCAGCCGCACGTGTTAGAAAGCCATTGCGCTCTACGGCCGCCTGCAGAAGACGACGCTGCGCCGGATCGTCATCGACGATCAGGATAGTCTTGCCCATGTCACCACCAACCAAATACGTCGCGTTTCTCTGTTGGAAACGCTGATCGTTGGCGGGACCGTAACCAAAGGAGGTTCAGGTCGCGTTAAAATGGCACACTGAAATGCGATTTTCCTAAGCTCTTACAGGCACTATCTAAACAGCGTGTTTACTACGATCGCACCCGCATGACCGACAAAATAGACCCAGAACGTAACCGCATCAGCGCACGCATCGGCCGTGTGGCGAGTGTGGGCGCAAATATTTCCGGCGCAGTCGGCGCGCGCATGATGGGCGCGGATCAGCAAGCGCTGGCGCGCGCGGTGCGCCAAGCGCTCGGCCGCTCCAAGGGCCCGCTGATGAAAGTGGCGCAGCTGCTGTCAACGATCCCCGATCTGTTGCCTCAAGCCTACGCCGAGGAATTCCGCAAACTGCAAGCGCACGCGCCGGCGATGGGTTGGCCGTTCGTGCAGCGCCGCATGCGCGCCGAGCTTGGTGACAATTGGGAACGCAAGTTCGCGAGCTTCGAGCGCGAAGCCGCCGCCGCCGCCTCACTCGGCCAAGTGCATCGCGCCACCGCACATGACGGTCGCGCGCTCGCCTGCAAGCTGCAATACCCAGACATGGCCAGCGCCGTCGAAGCCGATCTGGGTCAACTCAAGACGCTGCTCGGCCTCTTCAAGAACATGGACGGCTCGATCGATTCCTCCGAAGCCATCCTCGAAGTCGGCGACCGCCTGCGCGAAGAGCTCGACTACGAGCGCGAGCTGAAGCACATGCGCCTGTTCGCCGATCTCTTCGCCGACGATCCGCGCATCAAAACGCCCGAGCCCCTGGAGGAGCTTTCGAGCAAACGCCTGCTCACCATGACCTGGCTTGAAGGTCGCGGCCTGATGCATTGGCTCGATGAACCGCAAGAGACGCGCAACCGCATAGCCGAGCTGCTCTTCAAAGCCTGGTGGGGGCCGATGACGCATTATGGCGTCATCCACGGCGACCCCCATCTGGGCAATTACGCGCTCACCGAAAACGCCGAGCGCCTACACTTGCTCGATTTCGGCTGCGTCCGAATCTTCCCGCCGCGTTTCCTCGACGGCGTCGTCGGCCTCTATCGCGGGCTGCGCGCCGGCGACATGGATCAAGTCGCGAACGCTTACGAAGTGTGGGGATTCAAAAACCTCAACGCCGAATTGATCGAAGCGCTGACCATGTGGGCGCGCTTCATCTATGGTCCGATGCTCGACGATCGCGTCCGCACCATCGCCGATAACGTGCCCCCGGCGAATATGGCCGCCGCGAAGCGATGGAAGTCCGCAAGCGCCTGAAGACTCTCGGCCCCGTCCTGATCCCGCGCGAATTCGTGTTCATGGATCGCGCTGCTATCGGCTTGGGCGCGGCGTTCTTGCACCTACGCGCCGAACTCAACTTCGCGCAAATGTTCAGCGAGAGCATCGAAGGCTTTACGACAGAAGCGCTCGCTCAGCGCCAAGCTGAAGCTGTTGCGAAGGTCGGCCTCTAAAGCCCTTACACGCTCAAGATCAAGAGCGCGCCTTGATGCGCCGCGAGGGCGGCCACCAGCGCACCTTGCGCCGTCGTGCGATACACCGCCCGCGCCGAGCCACCCCAGCAGGAGGCGAACAGCACCAGACTTGAAATCGCCGCCGCCGGCGCGATCCAATAGATCGCCGCGCTCAGCGGCATCAGCAGGCTGGTCATCGGCCACGACAAGAGCGCCGCGCCAAACAGCGCCGCCGCGGTGGCGCAGCCGCGTGCGTCCCGGCGCAGCGCATCGACCAGCGTGAGAGATGTCAGATAAAGCGCAAAGGTGATGCCGATCGCCGCCGTCGCGATCACCACCCAGGTATCGGTGCGCCCAGTCATGATCGTGGCGGCAAAACCAACAAGCGCGCCCATCGACACAGCGCCGACCAACATAATCAGTCGCTCGGCGCGCCGGAAATCGTCGCGCGGCGCGGCGACCGAACCATCGACTTGATCAGCCGTAAGCATTGCATCGTACGCCATGTCGGTCAGCCCGTAGGTGTCCATCCACCCGGCACATCAACAGCTGCGGCGAAAACTTGTTCCTGGCGCCTCTAAATTCAGGCGCTCGTCTTGCGCGTCGGCGCCGCACTGTGCGTTTATGGTCACGCTGCGCGGAGCCCCACCAAACATGGAAGACAAATACGCACTGATCTCGACCTTGGTGGCCGCGATCGTGCTGGCCTTCGTGTTCGGTTTTATCGCCCAGCGCCTGCGGCTTTCGCCGATCGTCGGCTATTTGATTGCGGGCGTCGCCGTCGGCCCTTATTCGCCGGGCTTCATCGCCGACGTGGAGCTGGCGCTGCAACTCTCCGAAATCGGCGTCATCCTGCTGATGTTCGGCGTCGGCCTCAAAATCTCGGTCGACGACATCTGGTCGGTCCGCTGGATCGCGGTGCCCGGCTCGATCTTTCACACGTTTCTCTCCGCCGGCCTCGGCGCACTGGTGGGCGTCGTGCTCGGCCTGCCGCTGATCGAGAGCATCATTCTTGGCATCGCCGTCTCGATCGCCAGCACCATCGTGTTCTTACGCGCGCTGGAGGACCGCAAGCTGATGAAAACCGAAGCCGGCCGCATCGGCGTGTCCTGGCTGCTGGTGGAAGATCTGCTGATCGTGCTGGCCATCGTCGTGCTGCCCGCTTTGGTCTGGGCGCTCTCGGCCGAAGACGCCAACATCTCGCCCTGGCGCATTGCTGGCGCGCTGGGCGTCACCTTCGCCAAGATCGTGGGCTTCATCGCGCTGATCATGGTTGTCGGCGCGCGCGTGTTCCCTTGGCTCATCATCCAGATCGCGCACACCAAATCGCGTGAGCTCTTGTCGCTCGGCACCTTAGCTTTGGCGCTGGGTGTCGCCTGGGCCGCCTATTATTGGTTCGACGCCAGCTTCGCACTCGGCGCCTTCCTTGGCGGTCTGGCGCTCAACGGCTCCAAGTTCAGCCACAAGGTGGCCGAGGATTCACTGCCGTTGCGTGACACCTTCGCCGTTCTTTTCTTCGTCGCCGTCGGCATGTTGTTTGATCCGGGTGTCTTGCTGCGCCAGCCCTTGATGGTGGCGACCATCGTCTCGGTCGTGATCTTCGGCAAAGCCGGGCTCGCCTATCTGCTCATGCGCGCCATGAAGCAGCCCCCGCATGCCAGCGTCGTGCTGGCGCTAGGCCTCGCGCAAATCGGCGAATTCTCGTTCGTGCTGGCCGCGCTTGGGCTGCAGCTCGACGTCATGTCGATGGAGACGCACAATCTGATCCTCGCCGCCGCGATGATCTCGATTGCGCTGAACCCGTTCTTGCTGCGCTTGGCGCCGGCGCCGCCCAAAATCAAAAGCCCGGTCCAACCCGCCGCTGGCGAGAGCGTGGCCTAACGGAGCACGGGCCTTCAGACCCGCTTCTTCTTGGCGACGGTCTTTCGCGGGTCTGAAGACCCGCGCTCCGATGTTCGGATCACCAGCTTCAGCCCCGACCAGATCTCATCCACGGCGCAGACCTTCACATCCACATAGCCCATCGGCAGCGCCACTTTCCGGATCACGTCCTCGGTGATGTCGGTTTGGACCTTCGCCGCCTTCTTTGGCCACGACACCCAGACCATGCCGTCCGCCGCCAGCAGCGGCCGCAGTTTGGTCAGATCGGCCTCCAGCTTGGCTGCACTGGTGTGGAAGAGGTGCGCGGCCGGCAGCGCCTTGCCGGGCCGCGCCAGATAGCGAGGGCAGGCCACAGCCTCGATCTCGGCTTGGACGCTCTCCGGCATCCCCTTGGCCCAAACCGGCCCCCTCGGCAAAACCGAGCTTCTTGGCTAAAGGTGTCGCTGAATACCCGGTTGGCATAACCCCTCCTTGCACCCCGCCCGGCTTTCCGCTATCAGCCCCGCTTCCAATTTTCCGCGCATCGCGAACCAGGAATCCGGGCCATGAAAGCCGAAGGTCACCCCAAGTACCACTTTATCACGGTCCAGATGACCGATGGCACGACGTTCAAGACCCGTTCGACCTATGGCGAAGAAGGCGCGAACCTGGCGCTCGACATCGATCCCAAGTCGCACCCGGCCTGGACCGGCGGCAACCAAACCATGCTCGACCGCGCCGGCCGCGTCTCGCGCTTCAACGACAAGTTCGGCGGCTTCATGAAGAAAAAGGAAGGCTAAGCCTTTCTCTCCGCGAACAGAATTAAGGGCGTCGGTTCAACCGACGCCCTTTTTGTTTGTGCTGCCCGTTTACGGGGAGTTGTCGCACAGTGACTGAGGGGCTAGCGCTCAGCGCCCGAAAGCCTGATGCAGCTTTGCCATCTGATCCGACACTGGATTGGCGATTTCCGCATCGCCGCCTTCATACATTGTCTCATCCAAGCGCCGCACGCGTTCGAAAATCGCAGCGCCGCGTGCAATCAGGGTTCGCAACGCTTCTGGCAATTCGTCACCGCCCGCGAACGGCGTCGACGGCTGCGCATCGCGCGAGATCAGGCGGTATTTTTCGCTTGCCGCTTCTGCGAGCTGGATTTCACCATCCCGCACCGCGCGCTGCACCAGGAGCCAAGACGCCACCTGCATCAGCCGCGTCGTCAGCCGCATGCTCTCGCCCGCATACGCCAAGGCGGCGGCGCGCGATAAACGCTTGGACGCAGCCCGGCCGGGGCCATCCAAATAGGCGGCGGTTTCCTCAACGAGGCCCATGCCTTCTTTGAAGGTGCGCTCGAAAAGTTCGGATCGGGCGAAATCGACAACCCGTTGGGCGTCGATTTGTCCCTTCAAAGGGGAAGGCTGGTTCGTTTCAGTCATAGCCTTGCTGGGTTCGCAAGGCGCGGGCCGTGGGCGGCGCCATTGATCATGAGGGCCGTCCGCCGAACACAGAATCCGCAGCTTCGCGCTGCGCGCGCTTGGCCTTAATCGCTTGCTCGCATGCGCCGATCTCCAGCTTAAGCTTCTCGATGCGCGTCTCAAGCTCACCGATCGAAGCGGTCTCCAGCTGGGCTTCCAGCGAGAGCGCCTTCTTGGGCGGCGGGGCGAAGGGATCGTCGTCAATCATGGCCAAAACCTCCTCGCCTCGTACTTACCCTATATTGAGGGGAGGTTTAAGCATTGCCCAGACACCGACAATGGCCGGCAGCGGAGTAAGCCCCATGCGCAAGATCGTCCACGGTTCGGATCAACCGCTTCACATCGCCGTTGTGGCCCGCCCCGAGCCCGGCCCGCACGAAGTGCTGATCCGCGTCGCGGCCGCCGGCGTGAACCGCCCCGACCTGATCCAGCGCGCCGGCCTATATCCCCCGCCACCCGGCGCGCCCGAGACGCTGGGCCTTGAAGTCGCCGGCACGATCGAAGCCGTGGGCGCCAACGTCGCCAGCTGGCGCGAGGGTGACCATGTCGCAGCTCTGCTGCCCGGCGGCGGCTACGCCAGCTACGCCATCGCCCACGAAGGCTCGGTGCTGCCCGTGCCGAAGGGCCTCTCCATGACCGAGGCCGCGGCCCTGCCCGAGACCGTCTTCACCGTCTGGACCAACGTCTTCGAAGCTGCGGCGCTGAAGCCGGGCCAAACCCTGGTCGTGCATGGCGGCGCCTCAGGGATCGGCACCATTGCGATCCAAATGGCCAAAGCCTTCGGTGCGCGCGTGTTCGCCACCGCCGGCGACGCCGAGAAAGTCGCGCTCTGCGAAAAGCTCGGCGCCGAACGCGGCATCAATTATCGCACCGAGGATTTCGAGGAGATCGTGCGCGAAGCCGGCGGCGCCGACGTCGTGCTCGACATGGTCGGCGGGCCTTATGTTCAAAAGAACATCAACATCATGAACGAGCACGGCCGCATCGTCATGATCGCGTTCTTGAAAGGCCCGACCTCAGAGCTCAATCTGATGCGCTTAATGCTAAAGCGCATCACGCTCACAGGCTCAACGCTACGCGCGCGCAGTCACGAAGAAAAAGCCCGCATCGCCACCAATGTCGCCAATTGCGTTTGGCCCTGGATCGAAGCCGGCAAAGTGAAGCCGGTGATCGACAGCACCTTCCCACTCGAACAAGCCGAGCAAGCCCACCAACGCCTCGAAAGCGGCGCGCACGCGGGCAAGGTCGTACTGGTGGTTGAATAAACAAAAAGCGCGGGCCCGAAGACCCGCGCTTTTCCGGTTCGCTTAGATCAGCGCGTTTAGGACACCGGCGCGACCGTCGCCGCCGGCACGCGATCACGCAGACGGCGCAAGAATTCCGAAATGTTCTCGCGCGCCGCCGCTTCATTGGCGATACGCAAGCGCTCCACGCCAACGAACGCATCGCTCATGCGGCCCGTACCGGACGCCGACACAACCTCATCGAAGATCGGTTCGCCGCCGCCGATCGGGACCAGCGAATAACGCACCGTCATTGTCACCGTCATGTCGAGCCCCGCCATCGGCCGACGCAAATCCTGCAGGCTCGCCACCACTTCGTAGCGCGCCAGCGCTGGGCTATCGGCCAACAGCCCCGCGTTGCGCAGCGATTGTTCAAGACCAGCACGGAATTGTTCGTCGGAAATGTTCGACATCCAGAGCGGGTTCGTGTCCGAGCCGCCCTGGACGTTCCGCACCGCCAGCGCCTCGTGCAATTGATGCGACGCATCAAAGCTCGCCGCAGGCTGCACCGACGCCGCGATATTCTCCGGACGCGCGCCACCGGCGCACGCCGCCACACTCAGCGCGCAGGCCACGAGGGCCGCACGAGCCAATGTTTTGAGCATATGTTTCCTCCCCTGGATTATGGCGTGGTCGGCGCAGCAGCCGGCGCCGGCTCGGCAGCAGCGGCTTCAACCGGCGCCACCGTCAACGTCGCTGTTGCAGCTTCACCTTCGCCCGGCGCAGCCGCGACCACCTCAGCAGCCGGCGCGGCAGGCGCTTCCACTGGCACAGGGATCAGCGTTACTTGTAGCGGGTTCGGCGACAGATCGTTGAGCGCACCGCTGGTCGCGTCCACGCCCACGCCGATGATGCCGCCGACGAGCACGTTGCCGGCCATGCCGGCAGCGCCGCCGCTCGACATATTGCTCGTCACCGTTTCGCGCGCCGGCAGATAGCCGTTGAGCGTGAGGTCGACGGTGAAGCCGTCTTTGCGCGGCATGCGGAAGGTGCACGGCGTCGCCGGGCACTCGAAACCATTGCTGGTCGCGACCGTCGCGCCTGACGGCGTCGATTCAACCGTGAAATCTTGATTGGTGCCGCGTGTGATCGTGGCGCAGCCGCCCAGAGCGACGGCAAGCGCCGCTAGTACAACATATTTCATTGAATGCTCCCCCAAAGAACGAGGGAACTATTGCGGCACTTTAAGTTTAGGCAAGCAAGAAATTCGCGCTCAACGTGAATTTTTTCTTCGTGCGCGGATCGTCTTCGGCTAGCGAAATCGGTCGCCCAAAAATTACGGCTTTGCCTTCTGCGACGTCACGTCCTCGTTGTGCGTGCGCTCGGCGCCGCCGAAAACATCTTCCTCTTCAACAGGCCGCTTACCGCCACTCCGTTGCGGCGGCGGCGCGCCGTCGCCGGGCTTCAAGCCTGACTTCGCGCCCTTAGATGATTGCGGTTGGTGTGGTGCGGCCATGAACATTTCTCCAAAGAGAAATGCGGCGCGGCGCCGCTCAGTTCCGTTCCGTCCAGCCGGGCCCGCGAACGACACGCCCGGGCATCGCGCCCGTATGCTCGCCATCGCGCAGCACTTGCTCGCCATTGACGAATACATCGCGCACGCCCGTCGCATACGCATGCGGCGCCGCGAACGTCGCGTGATCGGCGATTGTTGCCGGATCGAACACCACCACGTCGGCGTAATAGCCCTCGCGCAACGAGCCACGCTCAGAAATCGCGATCGATTGCGCCGGCATGCTGGTGAGCCGCTGGATCGCCTGCTCCAAAGGCATCACGCGCCGCTCGCGCACGTAATAGCCCAGAAAGCGCGCGAACGAACCATAGGCGCGCGGATGAGGATTGAATTGCGTGAACGGCTCTTCCGGCGTGTACGAGCCTTCATCCGAACCAATCATGGTGTGATGCCAACGCAAATTGCGCTCGATATTTTCCTCGCTCATCAGCACATATGCCGTATCGACGCGATGATCGTCCTCGATCACAAGATCGATGATCGTATCTTCCGGGCTCGCGCCGCGCGCCGCTGCAACCTGCGCCAGAGTTTGGCCCGTATGGATGCGTAACGCGGGGTTCTTGAACCCAATCAAGATCACGTTCTCCGCGCTGCCAGCGAGCTGATATAAGCTCTCCCAGTCCGTCGTCGGCGCACGCATCTCCGCCAGCACGCGCGCACGGATTTGCGGATCGCGCAGCCGCGCCACCCATGCATCATGCCCGCCCTCCTGCACCCAAGGCGGCATCGCCGCGTCGAGCCCGGTCGCCCCCGCCACGTATGGATAGACATTGGCCGTAATATCGAGCCCCTCAGCGCGCGCTGCATCGAGCCGCGCCAGCCCTGCTTCCGACAAATCCCAATTGCGTTCGCCAGCCGGCTTCAAATGATAAATCTGCGCCCGCGCACCCGTGGTGCGCGCGATCGTCACCAATTCATCGATCGCTTGCAGATATTGATCGCCCTCCGAGCGCATGTGCGAAATGTAGCCGCCATTGAACTCACGCGCCGCCGCCACCAGCGCGATCAGCTCGTCGGTCTCCGCATAAAACGCCGGCGCATAGATCAGCGATGAGCCAACACCCAACGCGCCTTCGCGCATCGCTTGGCGCACCAATTCCTGCATGCGCGCCAATTCTTCCGGCGTGGGCGGGCGATCCGCTTCGCCCAACTCATGAATGCGCACCGTCGTGGCGCCAACAAAGCTCGCGACGTTCGTGGAGATGCCCCGCCGCTCCAGCGTGTCGAGATATTCGCCGAGCGTCGTCCAGGTCGGGTCGAAATGGAAAAACGCTTGCTGGTCGATCATGTCGCGCCGCATCGCATCGTTGATGGGCCCCATCGACCAACCCTCGCCCATCACCTCCAGCGTCACACCTTGGCGAATGTCGCTTTGCGAGCGCCCGTCCTGCAGCAACGTCTCCGTCGCCCAGCTCAGCATATTGATAAAGCCCGGCGCCACGGCCATGCCGCTCGCATCCACGCGCATCTCAGCGCTAGCGCCCGAGAGATCGCCCACCGCCGCGATCCGATCATCCTCGATCGCCACATCGCCCACAAAGGGCGCCGCGCCGGACCCGTCATAGATCGTGCCGCCCACGATAATGACATCGTAGCGCGGGCCAGACGCCGTCGCGCACCCCGCCAACACCAACGCCGCCAGCGCCGCAAAAACCGTCCGCATGCTCGCCCTCAAAGCTCTCACTGGCATTCAATACCACGCACAGCGCGGCATGCACGCCCGATGAGAGCCCAGAGCCCGCGCTAAACGCGTCCGCCCAAGCTGCGCCACGCGGTGCGGCCGGTAGGATAGGAGGCGATGTGCCAGAGCGCGCGGTCAGTTCCACGCACGAAGCAATCGATGCGCGCGTGACCCTCGCCGATCATATGCAAACGATCGCGGTGCGCGGTGCATGTAGGCGCACTCGACAACACGCCCTCCCAGCTTTCCCATCCGCTCCATTGGAACGCCTCGCCAACCCGCGTCGAAGGCGTCGCCGCGATATGATACATCGCGTTGTCCGTGCCGCGCACAAAGCAATCGATGCGCAGGACGGCATACGAAACGCACGCGGGCTCGCTGGTCAGCACGCCGCCGAGCGAATGCCAACCTTGGCCGCCGCGTGGATCGATCGTCTGCCAATACATCGCATTGTCGGCGCCGCGCACAAAGCAGCGCACGGTGAAAGCGTCGTTCGCTACGCAGCTCGGCCGTGACGTGATCACGCCGCCAAGGTTCGTCCAGCTGGGTGGCGTCGTCCCCACCGGCCCGCGCGGTGCGCGCACCATCCAGAGCGCATTGTCCGGCCCCTTTACGAAGCACCAGATTGGCGTCTCACGAACGCCCGTCAGCGGCCCCTCGAACGAGCCGTCATCCACCACAACGCAACGCGGACTTTCCCCGGCCGGCAAAAACAAGCCTGGCAAACGCTCCCATGGGCGCCAACGCCCCTCCACGAAGGTGCGCCGGACCAGCACGCGCTCACGATCGACAGCGAAGCAATCGATGCGCTCGGCCTCGAATGTCACGCAACTTGGATCGCCCCGATTGAGCGTCCCGCCGACATTGCCCCAGCCTTCGGTAACCGGCGTGCCCGGCCCCCATAGCGGCCCGCCGGCCCACGTGCGCTGCCACAAGCCGCCATTGTCGCCGCGCACAAAACAATCAATCCGATTGACCGCCCACGCGGTGCACGAAGTGGCGCTGCGCAGCGTACCGCCCAGCAATTCCCAGCCGCCCCAATCGGCGCCATTGCGCCAGCGATGGTGCATCCGCCCGTCCGCGCCTTGCGCAAAACAATCGACGCGATCCGGGCCCCAGGTGGTGCACGCCGTCGCAGGCCGCGCCGCAGGTTCGGTCTGAGCCATTGCGGGAGCATACCCCGCCGCACAGACAAGACTTACCAAGGCAAACAAAAGGGCGCGCATACGCACCTCCATCGCAAGCAGATCCCTCGCCCGCGACCATGCCCCATTCAGCGCCCACCGCGTACCGCTTTTCGTGCAATCTCCCCGCTTCTTTCGCCTTCCCTTCGCGTTTCCCTGGCGCTATATCGCCCCCAACTGACTTCGTCCGCGCCCGGATGCGTCAGCCCGTTGCACCAGATGGCTAGCGCCTGGCGACGACGCCGGGCGCTTTTGCATATCTGGAGCCCCGCTCATGACCTCGAACGTCTTGATGCCGAAAGCCACCGCCGTGTGGCTGATCGAAAACACCTCGCTCGCCTTCAAGCAGATCGCCGAATTTACCGGCCTGCACCCGCTCGAAGTGCAGGGCATCGCCAACGAAGACGTCGCCAAGGGCATTCGCGGCGTCGATCCCATCGCCGGGGGCTTCCTCTCGCGTGAAGAGATCGCCAAGGGCGAGAAGGACGAAACCTACGTGCTGAAACCGCTTGAGCAAAAGCGCATCGACCTGCCGGTCGTGAAGAAGCGCGGCGCCCGCTACACGCCGATCGCACGCCGTCAGGATCGCCCGGACGCGATCGCCTGGTTCATCAAGAACCACCCGGAAGTCGCGGATTCCAAAGTCGTGAAGCTGATCGGCACCACCAAGGCTACGATCGAGCAAGTGCGCAACCGCACGCACTGGAACAGCTCGCAAATCAAGCCGGTCGATCCGGTGACGATCGGCCTTTGCAGCCAGATCGAACTCGACGCCGTCGTCTCTGAATCCGCCGCCGCCAAAGCCCGCGCCGACGCGCGCAACGCCAAAGCCGAGTCCAAGACGCTGAAAGCCGCCCAAGAAACCGTGCCGTCGGAAATCTACGAGCAAAGCGAAGAGAACTAGAACGATCGCTACACTTTACTGCGATCTGTGACGCCCGCGCCGCAAGCGCGGGCGTCTGTGCATCCTGCGACACGCAGGCGTATTGCGAATAAATCGCAGTGTCATTAGCATCTAGACAATGGCGGCGGACAAACACGCCGCGGGGGTGCTTGCATGGCGAATGATCGGAATGCGTGCTGGGCGTTGGCGCCAGCTCTTGTGGCGCTGCTTAGTGCGGCGCCCGCTTGGGCGCAGGATGCCGATCAACCCGTTCGCTTGGCCGAAGCCGACATCGTCGTCATCGGCGAGCGCGCGAACCTGCTGCATATTCCGGGCTCCGGCGCGACCATTGAAACCGAGGATCTGGAACGTTCGCGCGTGTTCAGCGTGAACGAAGCGCTGCGCCAAACGCCGGGCGTTTATCCGCGTGACGAAGAAGGTTTGGGCCTGCGCCCCAATATCGGCATTCGCGGCCTCTCGCCGACGCGCTCCAGCGAAGTGCTTTTGCTCGAAGACGGCCTGCCGCTCACGTACGGCCCCTATGGCGACAACGCCACCTATTCACACCCCCGCTGCGCCGCTTCGAGCGCATCGAAATTCTGAAGGGCGCAAGCCAAGTGCGCTTCGGCCCGCACACCGTTGGCGGCGTCGTCAATTACATCTCGCCCAACGCGCCGACTGAGTTTGGCGCCAGCTTGTTCGTCGCCGGCGGCGACAACGGCTATGGAGAAGCGGCAGCGTCGCTTGGCGGCGAGATTGCGGACTTGCGCCTGCTCGGCCACGCCAGCACAACCGTATTCGACGGCGTGCGCGACAATCATGGGCTTGAGTTCGCCGATTACAGCTTGCGCGCCGAGCGTACCCTGGCGCCAGGTCACGAATTAATCGCGCGCGTCGCTGTCAATCGCGAGAACAGCCAAGTGTCCTATTCGGGGCTCACCCAAGCCGAGTTCGACGCCAATCCGTACGGCAACCCGTTTCCCAACGATCGCTTCGAGACGCAGCGTTACACCGCCGCGCTCACGCATGCTTGGGAAATGTCGCCGTCGCTCACGCTGCGCACCAGCACCTATTCGCTCTATTTCAACCGCGATTGGTGGCGCCAATCTTCGAATTCCGGCCAGCGCCCCAGCGATTCAGCCGATCCTGCCTGCGGCGGCATGGCCAATCTGAGCACGACGTGCGGCACGGAAGGGCGGCTGCGCGAATACCATCAATACGGTCTCGAAAGCCGGCTCACGTGGGAAACTGCGTTCCTCGGCGCCGACGCCACAATCGAGACGGGCGCGCGCTGGCACACCGAACGCCAGAACCGTCTGCAAGTGAACGCCGATACGCCCACCGGCCGCACACCCGGCGTGATCGCCGAAAACAATCTGCGCAACGCCGACGCACTCTCCGCCTTCGTGCTCGCCGATCTCGATTTCGGCCGCTTCAGCATCAGCCCCGGCGTACGCGTGGAATCGATTGAATACGAGCGCACCAATCGCCTCACCGACGCCACCGCCTCCACGGATCTCACCGAAATCATCCCAGGCCTGGGCCTCACCTTGGACCTCAACGCGGCGCTGGTGATTTATGCCGGCGTGCATCGCGGCTTCTCGCCGCCGCGCATCGAAGACATCGTCACCAATGCCGGCGGCACGGTCGATCTCGACGCCGAGGAAAGTATCAATTGGGAACTGGGCCTGCGCGGTTCGCCAACGGCCGGACTCGATATCGACGTCGGCGCCTTCGTGATGGATTTCGAAAACCAGATCGTGCCGGCCTCTGTCGCTGGCGGCGTGGGCGCTACGCTCACCAGCGCGGGCGAAACGCGCCATTCGGGCGTCGAAGCAAGCGTGCGCTTTCGCTGCGCGACGCCGACCTGATGCAAAATGACGACATCTATTTCCGCACGGCGCTCACCTGGGTGGGCGAAGCGGAATTCGTCGGCACGCGCTTTTCCAACATTTCCGGCTTCGGCGGCGTCTCCGTCAGCGGCAATCGTCTGCCTTACGCACCGGAATGGATCGCCTCCGCTGCCTTGGGATATTCGCGCGGCGAATGGCTGAACCTGCAGGCCGAGATGCAATACACCGGCGAGATGTTCACCGACGATCTCAACACCGTAGCGCCCATCGCCAACGGCCAGCGTGGTCTGATCGAGGATTCCACCATCCTCAACCTCGCCGCTAATTTCACGCCGGGCGGCAGCGACACGACATTCTTCGTCACGGTGAAAAACGCGACCGACGAACTCTACATCGTCGACCGCGCGCGCGGCATTCTTCCTGGGGGCCCGCGCCTCTGGCAAGCGGGCGTCAGCCTCGACTTTTAGCGCCGCCAGACTTGGCGCAACACCCGATCGCGGCCGCAGCCGGCGCGATACATGGCGTAGCGCGTCGGATTTCGGCGCGCGTAATCGCGATGGTATTCTTCAGCTTCGGTGAACGCGCCCAAATTCAACACCGGCGTCACCACGCGCCCGTTGACGCGGCCGCTGGCGATAATCGCGGCCTTGCTGGCTTCCGCCGCGACGCGCTGCGCCGGCGTTACAAAAATCGCGGTGCGATAGCTTGAGCCGCGATCGCAGAATTGCCCGCCATCGTCGGTCGGGTCGATCAGCGGCCAATAGCGCTCCAACAATTGCGCATAAGTGATGACGTTGGGATCAAAGCGCACGCGCACCGCTTCGTAATGGCCCGGATGGTTCTCGTACGTCGGGTTCGCGTTGCGCCCGCCCGTATAGCCGCTCATCACCTCGACCACGCCGGGCACCGCGCCCATGTCGTGCTCCATGCACCAAAAGCACCCGCCCGCGAACACCGCTTCCTCGACCCCCGCCGGCGGCGGCGTGGGCGGCGTCTGCGCAGGCGCATTCTCAGGCGAGCACGCGATCAGGAACAAGAGGCTGGCGATAAACGAACGACGGATCATCATGTTCTCTCATACGTAGCGCATACGCCGTCGGTTTCGCGCAACCACGAACGACTTTGGGACGCACCCGTTCAGGACACCCCGCCAGGAGCGCAAAATGAAGCTTGTCACCGCCTCACCGCCGCCGTAATCGCCCTCGCCACCAGCAAATTCGACAGCGGCTCCGGCTGGCCGAGCGTCACGCGCCCGATCAATCTAAATTTCATCATTGTGCGTGAGGACAACGCTCTTGGCATGGGTCGCATCGAAGTGCGCTCGCGTGAAGGCAATGCACATCGCGGCCACGTCTTCGACGACGGCCCGCGCGACAGCGGCGGTCACCGCTTCTGCCTCAATTCAGGCACGATCCGCTTCATCCCGCGCGATCGCATGCAAGCAGAGGGATATGGCCGCTATCTGCCGATTGTTGACGGCGACGCGCCGAGCGCTGTTGCGCGGTAAGCGAAGAGCATCGCGTCGCGCTAAAATGCGCGCGTGGCAGTGCGTGCGAGGAGGATAAGGTCTGACGCGCCGAAGGGTTGAACAATTCGCGCTTCGGCGCGCGAGACGCAAATCTAATGGTGACTTAGTCGCAATCGGATATCTTCGATTTCTTCCTTGATCTTCAGTTTCTGGCGTTTCATCGCCGAGAGCCGCGTCAAATCCGCGGAAGGCCTTCTGGCCTCGTTCTCAATGATTAGATCCAAATCCCGATGCCGGGCGTCGAGTTCGCGTAGCCGCTGCTCGATAGCCATCGAAGGCGCCTCCTTTGGTTAGGGCCTGTGGAGGATGGCGCTGTTTTTCGGTGTTGTCTCCTTACATCGTACGACAAAGTTAATCATTCGCAGGCTGCACGAATCGGGGGCGGAACCGCCATTACGCTGCACCGCTTTACAGCGCCCGCTTCGCGTGGCTTAGCTCGCCTTTCGAGCGGCCGTGGGGGCCGCGCCAGCGGAAGCGAGCGCATGGACGCCGAGGACGGCAGCGGCTTCGACATTTCAGTCACGCCTGAACAGCGTGCGCTGCAATCGCGCCTCGTGGAGCTGCGCGAGGAACATCGCGCGCTAGATTCCGCCATCTTTGCTCTGCAGACGAGCGGCGCGGGCGACGCGCTGCAATTGGCGCGGCTCAAGAAACGCAAACTGGTGCTGAAGGACCAAATTCAATGGATCGAGGACAGGCTGACGCCCGACATCATCGCCTGAAATGGCTGGCGGGCGCCGCACTGCTCAGTGCGTTTCCAAATCTCGCGTTCGCCGAAGATCGTCCCGAGGAAGAGAAAGGCGTGCTCTCGATCGTCGTCGAGAATGATTCACTCTCTTCCGGCGCCGATCGCAATTACACGTCGGGCATCAAGTTCGCGTACGTCTCGCCATCGGAAGGCGTACCCGATTGGCTGCGTGGCTCAGGCGGTTTCACGCGCGCGCTCTCCGGCTCCAATCCCGATTTCTGGGGCGTCGCTCTTGGCCAATCCATCTTCACGCCCGAAGACATCGACGCGGCGCCCGCGCCAGCCGATCAGCACCCCTACGCCGGCTGGCTCTATATGCAGCTCATGGTCGGCGCCCTTGAAGATCGCGATGACGGCCGCGCCCCGCGTTATCTGGACACCTACGAGATTGAGCTCGGCATCGTCGGCCCCTCCGCGCTCGGTGAAGAATCTCAGCGCGGCATCCACGAATTTCTGGGCGCGCCCGACCCGCAAGGCTGGGACAGCCAACTCGAAGACGAATTCGCCTTCGCCGCTTCGTTTGACCGCCGCTGGCGCGCCATCCGCGCTTTTATCGATGTGCCTGGCGGTTTGGAATTCGATCTGACGCCCAATGCCGGCGTCACGCTCGGCACGCTGCGCACCGAAGCGCGCGTCGGCGCGACCGCACGCATCGGCTGGCGCATCGACAATGATTTCGGCCCGCCGCGCGTCCGCCCCGCACTCTCAGGCGTTGAGCATTTTAGCGGCGGCCCCTTATCGTGGTCGCTGTTTGCCGGCGTCCAAGGCCGCGCCGTCGCGCGCAATCTCTTCCTGGATGGCAACACCTTCGAAGACGACGGCCCCTCGGTTGACCGCAATCCGTACGTGGGAGATTTCCAGACCGGCTTCACCATCAGCGCCGGCGATTGGCGTTTAGCCTACACCTATGTCTGGCGCACCGAGGAATTTGAGACACAGCCAACGCGCCAAGATTTCGGCGCACTCGCGCTGAGCTGGCGGCTCTAGAAAGCGGCGAACGCCTGCGCTTGTTCGCGGCGCGCATATTTCTCCGCATACATCGCTTCATCGGCGCGCGCGATCGCGGTTTCGGGATCTTCGCTCATCGCGATCGCATGCACGCCGAACGAGCCGCGCACGCGATGACTCACGCCCGCGAACACAATCGGCGTTGCATTGAGCTTGTGATTGAGCGCGGCCGCTTTCGCCGCCGCTTCTTCAGCACTCGCGCGATTGAGGATCACGCCGAATTCGTCGCCGCCGAGACGGCCGATCACATCGCTCTCGCGCACCGAATCCAGCAGCAAGCGGCCAACAGAGGTCAGCACCGCATCGCCCGCCGCATGGCCGTACGTATCGTTCAGCGCCTTGAAGCCGTCGAGATCGATGAAGATCACAGCCGCCGGCGTTTTGTAGCGCTCGACCTCGGACATGGTCCGATGCAACTCGCGCATGAAAGCGCGGCGATTGAACACCGGGGCCAACGCATCGCGATCGGCCAGCGCCTCAGCTGCCGCCAAACGCTCGGCCAGGGCGTCGCGCTCGGCGCTGAGTCGCGCCAAAGCCGCCAAACCCGCGTCGGAAACGTCGCGACGCGACAGGCCCAGCCCTTGCAGGAGCCGGGTCGTTTCGTTGGCGAGCTTTGTCATTCCGAAAGGCATGGGGATTAAGGCCTCTGACCCAGAGATGACTCCGGCTGGTAAAGGACGCCTTAACCGCCTCTACGACGTTGAGACTGGACGAAAACCCCGGCTTCCTTTAGCAGGCCGTTTTTAGGAGCAGCCGCTTATGGCTTCCCCACCCGCTGGTCGGGCTGATTATGGGTTCCAAGTCCGATTGGGACACGATGAAGGGCGCCGCCGAAATTCTCGAGGCGCTGGGTGTCGCGTACGAGGCCAAGGTCGTCTCCGCGCACCGCACGCCAAAGCGCCTCTACGACTATGCTGGGACCGCCAAGGCGCGCGGGCTCAAAGTGATCATCGCCGGCGCCGGCGGCGCGGCCCACTTGCCGGGCATGACCGCCGCGATGACGCCGCTGCCGGTGCTTGGCGTACCGGTCAAAAGCAAAGACTTGAAAGGCCTCGATAGCCTGCTCTCGATCGTGCAAATGCCGAAAGGCGTTCCGGTCGGCACGCTCGCGATCGGCGAAGCCGGTGCGGTGAATGCAGGCCTGTTGGCCGCAGCGATCCTCGCGCTCAACGACGACGCCCTCGCTACTCGCCTCGACGCTTATCGCGCCGCGCAAACTGAAGCCGTCGCCGAAAGCCCGACATGAGCGCGCTTCCACCAGGGGGCATGATCGGCATCCTGGGCGGGGACAACTCGGCCGCATGCTGGCGCACGCGGCCGAACAGCTCGGCTTTGACGTCGCGATCTACACCGACGAACAAGACAGCCCTGCTGCGCGCGTATCAGCGATGACCATGATCGCCGATTATCAAGACATCGAAGATCTCACCGCGTTTGCGCAGAGCGTCGATGTCGTCACCACCGAATTCGAGAACGTCCCCGCACAAACCGCTGAAGCGTTGATCGCCGCCGGCGCGCGCGTCGCCCCCAACCCGCACGCACTTGCCGTGGCGCAGGATCGCTTCGACGAGAAAAGCTATTTCCAAAGCGCCGGCATCGCCACGCCCGCTTTCGCGGCGGTCTCGTCACAAGCAGAACTTGAAGCGGCGGTCGCCGAGATCGGCCTGCCCGCGATCCTGAAAACCCGCCGCTTGGGCTATGACGGCCGCGGCCAGATCCGTCTACTCACCAACGACGACGTGGCCGGCGCCTACGAGAAACTCGGCGCACCTGGCGTTCTCGAAGGCTTTTGCAAATTTGTCTGCGAAGTCTCGATCATCGCCGCACGCGGCCAAGACGGCGCGATCGCCTATTTCGATCTTTGCGAAAACGAGCACGCAGGCGGCATCCTCTCGCGCACACAAGTGCCGGCTCGCGTCAGTGAGCTCGTTGAGATCAACGCCCGCGAAGCAGCCAAGCGGGTGCTCGAAGCCTTCGACTATGTCGGCGTGCTGACGATCGAGTTTTTCGTCATGGACGACGCCAGCCTCGTCGCCAACGAAATGGCCCCGCGCGTTCACAACTCAGGCCATTGGACCATTGAAGGCGCACTGACCTCGCAATTCGAACAACACATCCGCGCCATCGCCGGCTGGCCGCTCGGCCCCACTACGCGCGTCGCCGATTGTGAAATGCTCAATCTGATCGGCGAACAAGCGCTCGATTGGGCGGCCCTCGCCGCCGATCCGAACGCGCGTCTCCACCTCTACGGCAAGCGCGACGCCCGCACCGGCCGCAAGATGGGCCATGTGACCAAGCTCAAGCGAACTCAACAAAACAGTCGCGCCTGACGCGCCAAGGTTGTAGGCCTCTGCGTTCGTGGGGGAAGCAATGATTGCGCGCGTCCTTGTACTGGTTACGGCGTTGCTTGCGCTGGCTGCAGCACCAGCAAACGCGCAGGACGGCCGCTGGCGCCGCGCAGAATCGGCGAACTTCATCGTCTATGGCGCGATGAGCGAAGGCTCGCTTCGGCGCGCGGCGGAGTCGCTGGAAAACTTCGACCGAAGTCGATCCCAGCGAATCCGAGGACTAGCGCGGATACGCTTCGTCGCGCGCGGTGAAGAGCCAGAAGCCGAACACGTAGATCACCGGCGTGAAGAGCTGCAGCACGCCCACGATCGAGCCCGCCGAGCGGCGCACCACCGCAAAAACTTCGCTGCCGTCTTCCAACACGCCGCCCGTCGTGATCGCCACCGGCGTCGCCAACGCAAGCAGCGCGATCAAACAAATCCAAAACGCGATCGCGCTGGCGACAATGGGCGATGTCCGCTCGACGTAATCGTCGGCGGGATGTTCTTCGAGATGGGTCAGGCTTGACCAAATCGTCAGCGGCCAGAGCGCCGCACTGAAGAACCGTATCGGAGCTGCTCGCATGTTGGCGCCTCCATCACGGGACCGTGAGAAGACCAACATAAGGCGCGCCGCGCCGATCCAGCTTGTGTTGCTGCGATTTTAGTGAAACGCGAATTACCCGCGCGGCTACCGCCCGTAGCGAAACCGCGCCGCGATGGCGAGCGCGCTCTGCGCCGCCTCACCCACGGGCTTCAATTGCGCTTTGAATTTCTCGAACTGCATCACGTTCTCGATGCGCGCGTCGAGAAACGCCCAGGTCGCTTCGTGATCTTCGCTCTCGTCGGCAAACCAGCGCGCATAGGTGCTTGCAAGGACGCCGGAAAGGATCGCGCGCTTGGAGTAGAAATTACCGTCCGTCGATTTGTCGCCGAGCGCGCGCCAGATGTGGTCGGCCGTGCGCCACAGAAGGCGCGTGGCCTCGGCCGCGCGGTCCGGGCGGCTCAGCGCCCGCGTCATAGCCCGCGCCGCCTGCTTGTACGGCCCTTGCGCCTCCAGCCGCACCTGCACGGCGGCGCGCACCTTCTGGCGGATCTTCATGGCGTCCAGGTCGAGCTCATCGAGCCGCTCCAGCATGGCTTGATCAGCCCGGTCGGCGAAGGCGTCGAACAGATCGACCGCCCCGCGCG
The DNA here is from genome assembly GCA_023242925.1 of Hyphomonadaceae bacterium JAD_PAG50586_4. Classification (GTDB taxonomy): domain Bacteria; phylum Pseudomonadota; class Alphaproteobacteria; order Caulobacterales; family Aquidulcibacteraceae; genus Vitreimonas. The sequence continues at coordinate 3,073,689 of CP096134.1, forward strand.
GGCATGCCAGCGCCGCCTCCCCTCGGAAAGCTCCGCCTCGGCCGCCGCCGCCTTGAACGCAGCGTCGGTCCAGCCCTGCTCGGCGGCATGGGCCGGGAAAACCTCTAAAATCCGGGCCCGGAACCGGGCGGAGGGGGTGTCGGTCATGCATGAAAGGTAGGCCTGCCGCCCGCTGCCGTCGACCCGTTCTGGCATGGACACGGGCGCGGCGTTTTGCTATCAGCCCGCCTTCGCTTTAACCCAAGCCCCGGTGCATCCGCTCTGGCGGCGGGTTTGGTATTGGTTCGCAAGCTCGCAGGAGACGGTCCTGGTACAGATTTTCGTACGCGATAACAACGTCGATCAGGCGTTGAAGGCGCTCAAAAAGAAGATGCAGCGGGAAGGTACTTTCCGCGAAATGAAGCGTCGCAATCACTTCGAAAAGCCGTCCGAGAAGCGTGCGCGCGAACGCGCTGAAGCTGTGCGCCGCGCCCGTAAACTGGCCCGCAAGCGCGCCCAACGTGAAGGCCTCTTGCCGCGTCCTCCGGCCAAGCCGCGCGGCTAAGAACTCCAGAACTTTGAGTTTCAAAACGCCGTCCGGTTTCGCCGGGCGGCGTTTTCGTTAGGCGCGCTCATCCGGCGATGAGAGCCGCAGCATCAGATCGGCGGCCTTGTGCAATTCAGCCCGCTCCGCCGCCGACAACCGCGTCAGCCGCTTGGTCAGCAACGCCAAGCGCTTCTTGCGCCCTCTTCCATCAGCGCGCGGCCCTTGGCCGTCACCTCGATGCGCACGCCCCGCTTGTCTGTCTTGTCCGCACCCTTGGCGACGAGGCCCTCCGCTTCCAGATCGGCGACGAGCTTCGACATGGTCGGCGCGCGCACTTGCTCGGCCTTTGCCAGCGCGCTCAAACTCATCGCCCCGCCGAAGGTGAGCACCGACAGCGCCGAAAGCTTCGGCGCGGAAACGCCAGTCTCCGCATCCGCCGTCCGCACCGCGCGCAACAGGCGCAGCGCGGCCGAATGAACATGCATGGCCGTATCAAGCAGGCGTGACATCGACACGGATTCTGACTTGACGTTATTAGTTAGTCAAACTAACTATATTGGAGCGGGCAGGCTGTGAAGCGAAACAAAGGGCGCGTCATCCCGGACGCGCGCAGCGCGATCCGGGACCCAAGGGCTCACACGGAGTGAAAGGAAGCATCATGACATCCCAACCGCTCATCTCCGGCATAGCCCAAATCGCCCTCGCCAGCGCCGATCCCATCGCGCTCGTCGCCTTTTACCGCGACACGCTGGGCCTGCCCGTCTTGTTCGAAACCAACGGCATGACGTTTTTTCAATCCGGCGCCACGCGCCTGATGATCGGCCAGGCCCAGCCCGGCCAAACCATTGGCGGCGACACGGTGATCTACTTCGAACCGCGCGATTGGAGCGCAGCGGAAGCCAAACTCGAACAAGCCGGCATCGCCTTGCTGCACCCCGCGCAAAAACTGCAAGAAGCCCCCGGCCGCGAACTCATGCTGCGCGCGTTCAAAGACCCCGAAGGTCACACCTTGGCGCTGATGGGGTGGCGGGCGATTTAGCCGAGCAATTTGTTCAAGCCCGCCTGCAATTCGGCGTCGCTCACAGGCTTGGTCAACACCTGCGCGCTCGCCAAGATCGGCGGCGTGTTCTTGATCTCGTCGTAGCCGGTGCAGAACGCTACCGGAACGCCAAGCTCGGCCAACTTCACACCAAGCGCCACGCTTGATTGACCGCCAACATTGGCGTCCAGCAGCGCGCAATCGGGCCGCTCGCCGGCGAGCAGCTTTTCAGCCTCCTCGATCGTGTGCGCAGGCCCCAGCACGGCGTGGCCAAGCTCGACCAGCCGCTCCTCAAGCTCCATAGCGATCAAACGGTCGTCCTCGACGACCAAAATCTTCCGCTGCACGCTATCCGCCCGCCAAATACGTCCGCGCGATCAAACATATACGGAACATTTCCTGGCGCAATCGGGCGCGCACGAGGCACGCGCCTGTGATCACGGGCCGCGCTTTTGCTTCGCGCGCAGCATCGCCATATTGGCCGGGCTCGAATCCCTGCAAGGCCATGCCATGACCGAACCTGTCGCCCGCCACGCTCCCGTGATCATCATTGGCTCCGGCCCCGCTGGCTACACCGCCGCCATCTACGCCGCGCGCGCCCTGCGCAAGCCTTTGCTCATCGCTGGCCTGCAACCAGGCGGCCAGCTCACCATCACGACGGACGTGGAGAATTACCCCGGCTTTGCCGACACGATCCAAGGCCCCTGGCTGATGGAGCAGATGAAGGCGCAGGCCAAGCACGTCGGCACTGAGTTTGCGGACGACATCATCGTCAAAGCCGAACTGGATCAGCACCCCTTCCGCCTCACCGGCGATAGCGGCCAGATCTATCTGGCCGACGCGCTGGTCATCGCCACCGGCGCCCAAGCGAAATGGCTGGGCCTGCCGAGCGAGCAAAAATTCCAGGGCTTCGGCGTATCCGCGTGCGCGACGTGCGACGGCTTCTTTTATCGCGGCAAGGAAGTCGCTGTGATCGGCGGCGGCAACAGCGCCGTCGAAGAAGCGCTTTACCTTTCGCACCTCGCCTCGAAAGTAACGCTCATTCACCGCCGCGACAGTCTGCGAGCCGAGAAAGTGCTGCAGGAGCGCCTCTTCAATCACCCGCGCATCGAAGTGGTTTGGGATACGGCGATCGAAGAGATCGAAGGCGAGCAGAACCCGCCTGGCGTGACCGGCATCATCTTGAAGAACGTCAAAACCGGCGCGCGCGAAGAACGCAAAGTCGACGGCGTGTTCGTGGCCATCGGCCACGCGCCGGCGACAGAACTCTTCAAGGGCCAGGTCGAGATGAAGGACAGCGGCTACATTATCGTGAAGCCGGGCACGACGCAGACCTCAATCCCCGGCGTCTTCGCCGCCGGCGACGTCACCGACGACACCTACCGCCAAGCCGTCACCGCCGCCGGCATGGGCTGCATGGCGGCCCTTGAGGCCGAGAAATATCTGGCGACCCTCGAACTCGATCACGCCCGCGCCAAGACCGGCGCCGCCGCCTAACGCTTTTCCTCGATTTGCGATGGATTTTCCGGCTCGGACTCTGGCTCGGGTCGCAGTGCGTCTTCAGCCGCATCATTCACGCTCGGCGCGGGCGTGGCTGGTAGAGCATGCGGCTTGGATTGCAGGTTCAGCGCCGCCATCGCGTCATTGCCCTCCTCGCCGAAGAAGGTGCGTAGGCGAATATCGCGTTGCGGGTATGGGATCTCGACACCCGCGGCACGCAGCGCGTCATCGATCGCCCAAGTATAGGCCGCGTTCATCGCCTTCGGGCGCTTTACCGCCTCTAGCGTCGGCCACACGATGAGTTCGAATTTCAGCGCGCTATCGCCGTAGCCGACGAGCCAAACTTGCGTGCGGCGCTCATCTGTGTCGGGCAGCGTGAAAGGCACATCGCGCGCCGCCGCGATCACACACTCCCGCACTTTTTCCTTATCGGCGCCAATCGCGACCTGGAACGGCACATGGATGCGACGCGTCTCGCCGCGCCGCGTCCAATTGATCATTGTGTTTTCGATCAGCTTGGAATTCGGGATCAGCAGATAGACATTGTCGTTGTTGCGCACCCGCGTGGCGCGCGGGCCGATCTCTTGCACAACGCCGCGCGTACCATCGTGCATCTCGACATAATCGCCGATCTGAATGGCGCGATCGAAGATGAGCGTGAGGCCTGAAACGAATTCCTTGATGATGCCTTGCAGACCAAGGCCGATACCAACACCCAAGCCGCCCGCGAACACCGCAACGGAGGAGAGATCGATGCCAAGCGACGAGAGCCCCGCCACCAGTCCGAACACGACCAAGCCGTAGGTCAGCACTTTCTCAGTGATGTAGAGTGCCGCCGCGCCCTGCCCGAGCCGTTGGCGGCCGCGAATACGCTTCAGCGCCGTGCCGATGATCCAGGACGCGGCCATGAACAGCACGACCAGCATCAACGCGCCGAACACGCCGCCCACGGTCACCACCGAGGTCCCCAGCCGGAACAGCTGAATGTGGGAAATGTCCTGGATCAGCATTCGAGAATCCTGACGCGCGCGTCCCCTTCTATCGACCGCGCCGGTGAGCTATGCAATATTGCAAAGAAAGAGGCCGCCGAACGGGCGCCATAGGGCGGGGAAATACGGCCTTGATGGACTGGGACAAGCTCAAAACCTTCCATTTCGCGGCCGAGACCGGCTCGCTGACGGCCGCGGCCGAGAAACTGGGCGTCAGCCAATCCTCGGTCAGCCGCCAGATCGCGGCGCTCGAAAACGAAATGGGCGTGCCTCTGTTCCAGCGCCACGCGCGCGGGCTCCTGCTCACTGGCCCCGGCATGGCGCTGCGCGAATTCACCCGCGAAATGGCAGGTGCTGCCGTCATCGCCGAAAGCACGCTGAAGGACGCGCGCGAGAAGGTGATCGGCGATCTGAAGATCACAGCGCCGGTCGCGTTCGGCTCGACATGGCTTGCGCCGCGCCTCGTCAACTTCGCCGACAAATATCCCGAGACGCGCGTGCAATGCCTGCTCGACGACCGCGAGTTCGATCTCTTGAAGCTCGAGGCCGAATGCGCGATCCGCTTGTGGGCAGCGACACATGCCGACCTCATCCAGCGCAAGCTCTTCGAGGTGCGCGTCAGCCTCTACGCATCAGCCGATTATCTGAAGCGCCACGGCACGCCGAAGGATGTCGTGGAACTCGATAACCACCGCATCATCGCCTACCAGGCCAACATCCCGACGCCGATGCGTGAATTGGATTGGGCCCAACGCGCCGGCCGCGAAGACGCAAAGCCACGCCCCCGCTCCTCGAGATCAACAATGTCTATGGCATGTTGCGCGCCGTCGAGAGCGGCTTCGGCATCGCCTCCGTGCCGGATTACATGGCGCGCGAAAATCCGAGCCTCGTAAAAGTTCTGCCCAATCTGCAAGGGCCGAGCTTCGAGGTCTATTTCATCTACCCAAGCGATCTAAAGCGCTCCAAACGCATCGCCGCCTTCCGACAATTCCTGATCGATGAATCGGAAGATTGGGAACCGTGACAGGTATCAGGCGCTGGAGCTCAGGTATCAGGTACGCTGACACCTGACACCTGACACCTGACACCTCGTTAAAGCTGCCCGTAGTTTCCCACCGCGAACGTGTCGCACTGGCGCGCGTCGCCGCTGTCGAAGCCGCGGCGGAACCAGCGCATACGTTGCGCTGACGAGCCGTGCGTGAATTGGCGCTCGTCAGAATGACCCAACGCATCGTCGCCGATCGCGTGCGCCGCGTTCAGGGCTTCGCGCAAATCGGCGTCATCGATCGCCAGCGAGGCCTGCGCGGTGTGACCCCACACGCCAGCGAAGCAATCGGCCTGGAGCTCGACGCGCACCGAAGTTTGGTTCTGATTTTCCCCTGCAATTGGCGCTGCGTCGCGCCGATCAGATTCTGCACGTGGTGGCCGACTTCGTGCGCGATCACATAGGCTTGGGCGAAATCGCCCGGCGCGCGCAGGCGATCTTGCATCACCTGATAGAAGCCGGGGTCGATGTAGAGATACGAATCCGCCGGGCAATAGAATGGGCCAACGTCGGAACTTGCGTTGCCGCAGCCCGTCGCCACCGCGCCCGAAAACACAGCCAACGTCGGATCGCGATACTCGCCGGGATTCACGCCGTAATTCGGCAAACGCCCCTGTTGGAATTGCGCGCGCCACACATCTTCGGTGGAACCGAGGATCGCGCGCGAGAAATCACACGCCGCCGCTTGCGCGTCGCACACAGTGCCTTCACCCGCCGCACTTTGCGTCTGCCCAGGCACGCCGCCGAGCAGCGCGCCGAAAATCATTTGCTTGATGCCGGGTGGCGCGAAGAAATAGACGCCCGCCAGCACGACACCGGCGATCAGAATGCCGCGAATGCCGATGCGGCGCAGGATCGAGAACAACGCCGCCGCCGGCAAACCGCCGCCGCCGCCGCCGCCCGCGCCGCGGCCACGATCCTCGAAATTGTCCGAACGGCGCTGATTGTCGGTGCGCATTGGCATCCTCCCAGTGAGGGGCGGACCCTAGCCTGCCGCGCCGGTCTCGGGCAATCGCGAAGGCTCGGGCGCACGGCGCAACCGCAACACGATCAGCAGCGCGCAGAGCGCCAAAATCGCCGCTAACAGGAACGCAGCACCCGGAAAAGAGATCGGCGCACCGGCGCCGGAAAACCGCCCCAGGATTTGCGTCATCACCAATGGCCCGAAAATCATCGTAAGGCTCATCATCGCCGAGACGCCGCCTTGCAATTCGCCCTGTTGTTCCGGCGGCACTTGCTTGGACATGATCGCGTTCATCGACGGATACGCGAGCCCTTGGAGCGCGCCAGCGGCCATCGCCACATAGGCAAACCAAGCCTGCGTCGCGAACGCCAACATCAACATGCTGGCGGCGCCCGACACCAAACCAATAATCACGGCGCGCTGTTCGCCAATACGCGGCACGATTTTGCCGGTGAGATAGCCTTGCGTGAACGCCATCAGCACGCCGACGAAGGTGAGCGATGCGCCAATAGCCGCTTCGCTCCAATCAAAGCGGATTTTGGCGAAAAACGACCAGGTCGCGGGATAGACTTGATGCGCAAGTTGCCACAGCAGCACCGCGCCGGCGAGCCCCATCACCGCGGGATAGCGCTTCAGCGCGAGCAGCGTGCCAAGCGGATTGGCGCGCTTCCATTCGAACGGACGCCTGCGCTCCTTCGCCAAACTCTCGGGCAGCACGAAATAGCCGTATGCGAAATTGAGCGCAGCGAGCCCGGCCGCCGCGAAGAACGGCGCGCGCGGCCCGAGTTCGCCAAGTAAGCCCCCGATCAGCGGCCCGACGATAAAGCCCACGCCGAAGGCAGCGCCCATCATGCCGAAGCTTTGCGCGCGCTTTTCGGGCGCCGACACGTCCGCGATATAGGCCATCGCCGGCGAATAGACCGCACCCGCCATGCCTGCGATCGCGCGACCGACGAAGAGCCACGCCAAAGTCGGCGCAAAGCCCATCAGCATGTAATCGATCGCGAACGCCGCAAGCGAGAGCAGCAACACCGGCCGGCGTCCAAACCGATCGCTCAAATTGCCCATGATCGGGCCGCAGACGAATTGCAGCACCGCATACGTCGTCAGCAGAAAGCCGGACATCAGCGTCGCGTACGCCAGCGGTTGGCCGGTGAGCTCCACTAAAAGCTGCGGCATCACCGGCATGATGATGCCAAAGCCGATCGTATCGATCAGCACGGTGAAGAAGATGAAAGCGAGAGCATGTTTGCCAGGTGCGCGCATGGCTCACGCCTACAATTTATTTTCATTTTTTGCCAACTAATTTCACGACGCGGCGAAAAGATCACCCTGACCTCCAAGATCGGGCGGGCGGCGGAATTGCGTGCAATCGAGCGCCAAGCGCGGCTTATCCAATTCCAGGCGCCGGCACGCCTTGGTGAAACGGTCCGCGATCAGCTTTGCGTACGGGCCCTCGCCCTTCTGGCGCTTGCCCCATTCGGGATCGTAATCGCGACCGCCGCGCATCTGGCGCACGATCCCCATCACCCGCGAAGCGCGGTCCGGGAAATGCGCGTGCAACCATTCGCGGAAGAGATCCTTGATCTCCAACGGCAGCCTGAGCACCACATACCCCGCCGCACTCGCGCCGGCCTTGGCGCATTCTTCGAGGATGGCTTCGATCTCGCGATCATTGATCGCCGGCACCACGGGCGCAACCATCACCGTCGTCGGCACGCCCGCGTCCGTCAGCGCGCGGATCGCTTCGATGCGCCTGTGCGGCGCGGCCGCACGCGGCTCCATTACGCGCGAAATGCGCCGATCCAAGCTCGTCACCGAGATCGCGGCTTTCGCCAAACCCCGCTCGGCCAAACGCGCGAGAATGTCGATGTCGCGGATCACGAGCTGCGATTTCGTGATCAGCGCCACCGGATGACGCCAGCGCTCCATCACCTCCAACAGCGCGCGCGTCACGCCATAGCCGCGCTCGATCGGCTGATAAATGTCGGTAACGCCGCCCAGCATGATCGTGCGCGGGCGATAACTTGGCTTGGCGAATTCGCGCTCCAGCAATTCCGCCGCGTTCGCTTTCACGAAGAGCTTGGTCTCGAAATCCAGCCCCGGCGACAGGCCCACGTACGCGTGGTTCGGCCGCGCATAGCAATAGATGCAGCCATGCTCGCAGCCGCGATACGGATTGATCGATTGGTCGAAGGAAATGTCGGGGCTTTGATTGGTGGAGATGATGGTCTTGGCCAGTTCCGGCGTGACGATGGTTTCCAGCTTCTGGATCGGCTCGTTGGCCCAGCCGTCATCGAACTCTTCGCGCGCAAAGCGCTCGTAGCGGCCGCTCGCATTCGTGCGCGCGCCGCGTCCATGCAAGGGGTGGCGAGTCATGGCCTAGGATTATAGGCGTATATAGAACATAACAAGAACATCCTGCATGTGAAGAAGGGCGCCGGTTCGACCGACGCCCTTCAAATATCCAGCATTCTCATCTTCTCGCCTTTGGATCTTGCGCCCTTCAGGGCCTGGGATTTTGGGGCGGAGGACTTACGCAACGATCTGCGAGGCTTGCCAGACGGTGGCGTAGGCGGCCGGCGCGAACACGGCGAGGGCGGCGACGAGGGCGTAAAACTTGGTCATGTGCTTGGCTCCAATTCTGTGCTTCGGAGCACCGCGCCCCGATGAGTTGAAGGTAGTAGAGCCTTAGCCATAACGATGTGACCGCGGGCACAAGGGGCGATCGGGGTGTAAAGCTGGCGCAGCGCAACGACGACCCCCACCCTTAGAAGATGGCTAGACGCAATCGCCGCAATTTTGATGATTGGGTCGTCGTGCTGAGCGATGGCCTTAAAGCAACGCTTGCTGTCCTCTTCGCGACAACGGCTTTCATTGCGGCATTAGCCTCAGGAACCATTTCATTCGGCTCAAACGATGATGAGCGCAGGCTTAGTGCGCCGCCGTCTTAGAAAATAAATTCATCACCACGACGCCGGCGACGATGAGCGCCATGCCGATCATCGCGGCGGCGTCGAGTTTTTGGCCTTGCAGCAGCCACGCGGCGAGCGCGATAAGCACCACGCCGACGCCTGACCAGATCGCGTACGCCACGCCCGTCGGGATCGATTTCAACACCAGCGACAGCAAATAGAACGCGATCGCGTAGCCGATCACGACAACAAAAGACGGCCAGAATTTCGTGAACCCGTCCGACGCCTTCAGCGCCGTCGTGCCAATCACCTCCGCGACGATCGCGCCCGCCAGATAAAGATACGCGATCACATAAAGCCCATGTCGCGCTCATACGTGCGAAAACGCCGGCCGCTATCGACGTAAATCGTCTGCCCCGTCACAGCGTCGTTCTCGATCAGGAAGCGCGCGGCGTGGGCGATGTTCTCCGACGTCGGACCGCTCTTCAGCGGCGTGTCGTCGTGCAAACGCTGGTAATCCGCCTCCGCCTGCCCCGGCGCCGGCAACACATAGCCAGGTGCAATCGCATTCACCCGCACACGCGGCGCGAGCGCGCGCGCCAACAACTCCGTCGCGCCCGCGAGCGCGTATTTCGAGAGCGTGTAGGAGAAATGATCCGGGTACGGGTTCGCCAGTTTGAAATCGAGAAAGTTCACGACCACGCCGCGCTGGCCATCCGGCAGCGCTTCCGCGAATTCGCGCGCGAGCAGCGACGGCGTGAACGTGTTGAGCGCGATATGGCGCTGCAACAATTCCTCGCTCAGCGTGTCGATCGTATCGTGCTCGAACATCGCCGCCGTGTTGACGAGCGCGCAGAGCGGCGCGCCGGCCGCATGCGTGGCGCGCATGATCAGCGCATGGCGCTCGGCCGCATCATCGAGATCAGCACCAACGATCGCCGCCGCACCGCCGCGCGCGCGCCTCCACCGCAACAGCCTCAGCCTCGTCCGCCGATCGGCGATAATGAACCACCACGCCCCAGCCATGCGCCGCCAACTCCAGCGCCACCGCGCGGCCAAGCCGTTGGCCCGCACCCGTTACGAGGGCCCAGTTCATGCTTGCTCTCGTCGGATCGTTACCGATACCAAGCCGTCGCCCGAAAGCACGGACGGCTTCTTCACCGTCACCTCAACCCAGCGCGCGCGCTCCGAGAGCGAGAGGCAATGCCCGGCGACGCGATCGGCCAATGTCTCGATCAGATGCGCGGGCTCGCCCAGATCGTCGCGGATGAAATAAATGATGCGGTCGTAATCGACGGTGGCGCCGATGCGGTCCGCGTTCGGATAATCCGGCGGATCGGCCAGCGCCATGACAACGGAAATGCGCACCTCTTGCGGAGCCGCGCGTTCAGGATCGGGCACGCCAACGCGAACCAGCGCCTTGGCGTCGTCGATGCGGATGATGTGTAGGTCTGCCACGGCGGCAATCTAGTCAGCCGAAGGCGATCAGGCCAGCGCCCGCGGCCACGATTATCGCGCCGGCCCAGCGCCGCAGCCCCAAACGCTCGCGCAAAATGAAAAACGCGATCAAAGCGCCGAACACCACGGAGGTTTCACGCAGCGCTGTCACCTGTGCGATCGGCGCAAAGGTCTGCGCCCAGAGCACAAGGCCATAGCCCAGGAACGAGATGATGCCGATGGCGATGCCGCGCCAGGGCGCCACGGCCGCGTCGCGCAACATCTGTCGCACGCCGCGCTTCCAGAACGCGAACGCGATCATCGGCACGCCCATCACGCCCGACGTCCACGCCACGTACACGAGCGCATCACCGCCCACACGCGCGCCAAGCGCATCCACGAGCGAGTAAGACGAAATGCAAAGCCCAATCAGCAACGCCCACAGCGTCGCCTTTAGCGGCGCATTCGGGCTCGCGCCCACAGCCAGCACGCCAAGCGAAACCAGCGCAATGCCGACCATCTTCAGCGGCGCCGGCACCTCATGCGCCGTGATCGCCGCACCCACCGCCACCAGCAACGGCGCCGAGCCGCGCGAGAGCGTGTAGATGTGGCTCAAATCGCCCATGTCGTAGCCGCGAAACAGCGCGACCCAATAGACGAGATGGATTACCACCGAGGCGAGCAGATAGGGCCAAGCCTCGGCCTTGGGCGCACCCCAGACGAGCGCCACCACGGCCCACATGATGATGCCGCCCACGGCGATGAGAAACGCGTCCGCAACGCGATCGCCACGTCCGCCCTTCAGGGCGGCGTTCCAGCTTGCATGAATGAAGGCCGAGCTAAACGCTGCGGCAATGGCGAGCGGCGGCATGTTGTGTTCGTACTAGAGCATGCTTCACGAGGTCGTGCACGGACGATCGTCGCATGCTAGTCATGCGCAAAAGGGAGAGCGTGCATGAGCGCGAAGGAATTCGACGTCATCGTTTACGGCGCGACAGGCTTCACCGGGCGCTTGGTCGCCGAGCATCTGCTGAAGACTTACGGTGCGGAAGGCCAAGTGCGCTGGGCGATGGCAGGCCGCGACCTCGCCAAGCTTCGCGCCGTCGCCGCCGAGATCGGCGCGCCGGCGGGCGTGCCGCTGATCGAGGCCAATGCGCGCGACGCCGCCTCGCTCGAAGCTTTGGCTAAGCGCGCGCGCACCATCATCACCACCGTCGGCCCCTATCAGCTTTACGGCGAGCCGCTGCTCGTCGCCTGCGTCAAGGTCGGCACGGATTACGTCGATCTTTGCGGCGAGCCAAACTGGATGCAGGCGATGATCGCCAAGTATGACGCTGCGGCCAAGCAAAGCGGCGCGCGCATCGTGTTCTCGTGCGGCTTTGACTCAATCCCGTTCGATTGCGGCGTTTGGTTCTTGCAAAGCCAAGCGCGCGAACGCTTCGGTGCGCCAGCGCAAAGCGTGCGTGGCCGCGTGCGCAAGATGAAAGGCACGTTCTCTGGCGGCACGTTGGCGTCGATGCTGGCGACATTGGACGCGAGCAAACGCGATCCGAGCATTGGCGCAGCGATGCTCGATCCGTTCGCGCTTTCGCCCGCGCGCGGCGCCGAGCAGCCCAAGGGCGATGCCGTGATCGAAGATGGGGACATCGGCTCCTGGGCAGCGCCCTTCGTGATGGCCGCGATCAACACCAAGAACGTGCACCGCACCAACGCGCTTGCCGGATATCCGTACGGTCGCGATTTTACCTACGACGAAATGATGATGACGGGCGGCGGCGCTGACGGCCAAAGCGCGCGCGCGGCATGCTCAGCCAATCGCGCACGCAGAACGCTTTGCTGAACTTCGCGCCCACGCGCGCGCTGCTGCGCCAATTCGCGCTACCGAAGCCCGGCCAGGGCCCAAACAAAGAGCAGCGCGAAACGGGCATGTTCGACGTGCTCTATGTCGGCAATCTGAGCGACGGTCGCGCGCTGCGTGTTGGCGTCAGCGGCGACAAGGATCCGGGCTACGGCTCCACCTCGAAGATGATCTCCGAAGCCGCGCTCTGTCTGAACGACACGCCGCGCGAAACCACGCCCGGCGGCATCTGGACGCCCGCCGCCGCGATGGGCGACGCACTGATCGCGCGGCTGGAGGAGCGCGCGGGGCTGAAGTTCAAGTTGGAAAACTAGCGCAACAAACTCCCTCCCCGCGTGCGGGGAGGAGGAGCACTTAGCCCAAGCTCGCACAGAAGCGCTGAATCCGCGCGCACGACTCTTCCAGCTCCGCGTTCGAGGTCGCGTATGAAATACGGAAGTTCGGCGCAAGGCCGAAGGCGCTGCCATGCACCACAGCGACGCCTTCTGCTTCCAGCAATTCGAGCGCGAAGGTCTCGTCCGTATCGATCACCTTGCCGCTCGGGCTCTTCTTGCCAATCAACCCGGCGCACGACGGATAGACGTAAAACGCGCCCTCCGGCGTCGGGCACTTCAGGCCCTGCGCTTGGTTGAGCATCGAGACGACGAGATCGCGGCGCTCTTGGAAGAGGAGCTTGTTCTTCGGAATAAAGTCCTGCGGGCCATTGAGCGCTTCCACAGCGGCCCATTGTGAGATCGAGGAGGGGTTCGACGTTGTTTGCGTCATCACCGCGCCCATGCCTTTGATCAGCCATTCGGGACCAGCGGCGTAACCAATGCGCCAGCCCGTCATCGCATAAGCTTTCGACACGCCGTTCATCGTCAGGGTGCGGTCGTACAAACGCGGCTCGACTTGCGCGATCGTCATGAATTCGAAATCGCCATAGACGAGGTGCTCGTACATATCGTCGGTGAGGATCAGTACGTTGGGAAAATCCATCAGCACCGCCGCGATCGCCGCCAGCTCGGCACGGGTGTAGGCCGCGCCCGAGGGATTCGATGGCGAATTGAGCAGCACCCATTTCGTATGCGGCGTCAGCGCCTTGGCCAGATCGCTTGGGGTCGACCTTAAAGCCATTCTCCATCCGCGTTTCAACGAACACGGGCGTGCCGCCGCATATCAGCGCCATGTCAGGATAGCTCACCCAATATGGCGCCGGGATCACGACCTCATCGCCCGGATTAAGCGTCGCCAGGAAGGCGTTGAAAATGACCGGCTTACCGCCCGGCGACACGTTCACTTGGGAGCGCTTGTACTCCAAGCCGTTCTCGCGCTTGAACTTCGCGCAGATCGCGTCCTTCAGCTCCGGAATGCCGTCGACATCGGTGTATTTGGTTTTGCCGTCCTGGATGGCGCGGATCGCTGCTTGCTTGATGTTGTCGGGCGTGTCGAAATCGGGCTCGCCGGCCGAGAGCGCGATCACGTCGCGGCCAGTCGCTTTGAGCGCGCGCGCCTTGGCGCTCATGCCGATCGTGGCGGACGGCTTTACGCGCTTGAGCGCTTCGGAAACTGAATTGGTCATCACCCTGCCCGTTAGATTCGGAACCGGCGCACCCTATCGGAAACGCCCCTGCGGCGCAGCGCCCCTGTGCGCGCCGGATCGCCGCTCCTATATCGCGTTCAATTGAGAGGGAGAACCAAATGCCGCTGCTGATGTGCCCGAATTGCAATGCCTCGATGACCGAGGTGAAGCGCGACGACGTGGCCTTCGATATGTGCCCCACCTGCCGGGGCGTTTGGCTGGACCGGGGCGAACTGGAAAAAATCATCGCCGGCGCCCGCGAGGAGCGCGGCGCGTTCGAGCAAGACCGCCAGCAATTCTACCAAGACCCGGACGCTTACCGCCGCTCCCACCCACAACCGCCGCCGCAAGTCCAGCAGCAGCAAGCCCCGCGCCAGCCGCAAGGCTACGGTTATGGCGAGCGTGGCGAGTATGGCGAACGCGGTGAGTCCGGTGAGCGCGGCGAGTACGACCAGCACGGTCGCCGCAAACGCCGCGGCGGCTTCGACCTGTTCGATATTTTCGACTGATCGACATTTTCCGGCTGACCAATTGCAAGCGTCGCCTCACGAACGCCCGTAGTGAATGATCCATTGATGTTTCGGCGTCAGTTTCGCGCTGACGCTGAAATGCGGGGGATCCATCTGTGAAGCGCACTTTCGTGGCGGCGGCGTCCGCCGCCTTGGTCTCGGCCGCAAGCGTCGCGCATGCGCAACAATCAACGCCCGCGCCAACCGCGCCGGCGGCCGAAGCGTCAGCCGAAGAGGAAGAAGATTTCGGCGACGATATCGTCGTCGTCGCCGAGCCCGGCGACCAAGTCCGCATTGACCGCCGCACCTATACTTTGCGCGACGATCCCGCCGCGCAAAGCACAAACATGTTCGACGTGCTCGGCCGCGTCCCGTCCGTCAGCGTGGCGCCGTCAGGCGCGGTTACGCTGCTGGGCGCCGACAACGTCACCATCCAGATCAACGGCCAGCCCGTACCTGGGACCAATCTTGAGCAAGTGTTGCGCGGCATCACCGGCGCTGAGGTTCAGCGCATCGAGGTGATCACCAATCCCGGCGCCCAGCACTCGGCGGCGGCCTCGGGCGGCATCATCAACATCATTACACGTCAGCGCCTGGACGGCGGGCTCACTGGCAATGTGCAGGCCGGCCTCGACACGATGGGCAGCTACCATCTGGGCGTCTCGCCGAATTGGTCGCGCGGGCCGTGGTCTCTGAGCGGCAGTTTCGGCGGCTGGGGCGGCGAGCAATCGCAGGATTTCAGCCGCGAACGGCGGATATTGAGCTCTGGCGACACCACGCTCGAAGAAGGCGATCAGGACATTGAGTTCGGCGGCTTCTATGTCGGCCGCGCCACCGTGGGCTATCGGCCCACACAAAAGCAGCGCTTCACGCTTGCGCTCGATCTTGTGCGCGGCGGCAACGACATCATGCGCGACACCGAAACGATCCAGAGCGGCGCGCCAGTGTCGGCGCAGACCAATCTCAATATGGTCGAATTCTACAATCAGGGCCTTACCTTCGAATTCCAGCAGGATGGCGCGCTGCCGCGCGAATTGCTGAAGGCGAATGTGAATATCGGCAGTAACGGCGTCGAGTTCGAGCAGGAATTCGCGCTCAACCCGATCGCAGGCGCGGCGCGTGAATCGCGCTCGCTCAACGAGCAGGATACTGACAGCGCCAGCGCGCGGCTCGAGTACGAGCGCCCGTTCGGCGAGGATCGCTTCCTTAGCGCAGGTCTCAATTTCGATATCGCCGAGACCGACATCGAAACCGCGCGCACCACTCTGGTTGGCCCAGCCATCCCGGCGGACTTCTCCGCACTGCTCGAAGGCCGCCAACAGACCCTTGCGGGCTACGGCACGTTCCAGTTCGAAGCCGCGGGCTGGACGTGGCAACCGGGCGCGCGCTTGGAGAATTATCGTCGCGAAGTGATTTCCGGTGGGCTCGAAACCGACGATTCCGATTTGCGTACGTTCCCGAGTATCCACGTGCGCCGGGCATTGAGCGAAAGCATCGATCTCGATCTCAGCTACACAAGCCGCATTCAGCGCCCCGGCTTTCAACAGCTCGATCCAGCTTTGCGCTTCGTCGATGTGAACCGCGCCACGCGCGGCAACCCCGACCTGGAGCCGTCGCTCACGGACGCCTACGAAGCCAACCTGACCTATCAGAACAACGGCCGCAGCTTCAGCCTGACCTTCTACGATCGTATCAGCGATGACATCTTCTCGCCCTTCACCGAAACGCTAATGGACGGCACCATTCTCACCACGACAGTGAACGCCGGCACGAGCGAGCAGCGCGGTTTGCAAGCCATTGCACGCGGCCCGTTGAGTGAGCGTTGGCGCTACTCAGCGAACGTCAACCTCATGGAACGGGAGTTTGACTTCCTGAGCGACGGCGATCTTGAGCGGCGGAACGAGTTTGAATATGACGGCGCCGTTTCGCTCGATTATCGCGATCCCGACCAGAACGCTGTCGGCGCCAATCAAGTGCAGTTCGAGCTGCGCTTCCAAGGGCCGCGCCATACGCTACAGAGCGATCTCGATGAATTCGTCGTCGCCAACGTTACGTGGCGGCGCAAGCTCGCGGATCGCATCTACGGCACGCTCACGGCGCAGGATCTCTTCGGCACGCAGACCAATTTCAACGAGATCACCACCGACACTTATTTCGAGCGTACCGAGATCGCCAGCGCAGGCACGCGCGTGCGCTTGGCCATCACCTATCAATTTGGCGATGGCCCGCAGCGTCCACCGCCAGATCAACAACAGCAACCCGGCGGCCCACCGATCGGCACACAATAAACCACAAACGAAACGGCCCCGGATCGCTCCGGGGCCGTTCTTTACTATTAGGCGTTTCCTCGGCTGAAGCGGATTATTCAGCCGCTTCAGTTTGACGACCCAAGCGCGCGTCTTCGGCGGCTTCGAGCGCGAGTTGCGCATCGCGTTCGGCTGCGAGCTTTTGATAGCGTCGCAGCTGACCACCCGTACCGGCCGGAATGAGACGGCCGACGATGACGTTTTCCTTCAGGCCTTCGAGCGTGTCCGACTTGCCGTAGGCGGCAGCTTCGGTGAGCACGCGCGTGGTTTCCTGGAACGACGCCGCCGAGATGAACGAACGTGTTTGCAACGAGGCTTTCGTGATGCCGAGCAGCATGGGCTGGGCCGTCGCAGGCTTCAGGCCAAGTTCGACAACGCGCTTGTTCTCGTCTTCGAGATCGAGCGCTTCCACCGCTTCCCCTTTCAGGAATTCGGTGTCGCCGGCTTCCATCACTTCGACCTTCTGCAGCATCTGGCGAACGATCACCTCGATGTGCTTGTCGTTAATCGGCACGCCCTGCAGGCGATACACCTTCTGAATTTCCTCAACGAGGTAATTCGCCAGCGCTTCGACGCCGAGAATGGACAGGATGTCCTGCGGCGCGGGATTGCCGTCGAGCAGGTAATCGCCCTTCTTCACGAAGTCGCCTTCTTGCACCGGAATGTGCTTGCCCTTCGGGATCATGTATTCCGTAGGGTCAAGGGTATCGTCTTCGGGCACAACGCGCAGGCGGCGCTTGTTCTTGTAGTCCTTGCCGAACTCCACACGGCCGTCGCCTTCGGCGATGATCGCGTGATCCTTCGGACGACGCGCTTCGAACAATTCCGCGACGCGCGGCAGACCGCCGGTGATGTCGCGGGTCTTGGCGCCGCCCGTCGGCATACGTGCGAGGTCTTGGCCAGGCGTCACGTCATCGCCGTCGCCAATCGAGAGAATGGCGCCGACCGGCAGCGTGTAGCGTGCATCCGTGCCGTTCGACAGTTTAGCGGGCTTACCCTTGCTGTCGTAAATGGCGATGCTCGGGCGGAGATCAGAACCCTTCGTCGTCGCGCGCCAATCGATGATGACCTTCGACGAGATGCCAGTGGCTTCGTCGAACTCTTCACGCACCGAAACGCCTTCAACGACGTCCTCGAACTTCGCCTTACCAGCGACTTCCGTGAGGATCGGCGTGGCGTAGGGATCCCATTCAGAGATGCGATCACCGCGCTTGATCTTAGAGTTCTCGTCAACGCGCAGGCGCGCGCCGAACGAGAGCTTGAAGCTCTGACGCTCTTTGCCTTCTTCATCGACGACGATGGCTTGCATGCCGCGGCTCATGACGATGAGCTCGCCGGCAGCGTTCTTCACCGTGTTGCGGTTGGCAAAGCGGATCGAACCGTCGTGCGCCGATTCCATCACTGATTGCTCGGCCACCTGGGCCGCGCCGCCGATGTGGAACGTGCGCATGGTGAGCTGGGTGCCCGGCTCGCCGATCGATTGCGCCGCGATGACGCCGACAGCTTCGCCGATGTTCACCTGCGTGTTGCGCGCGAGGTCGCGCCCATAGCAAGCGCCGCAGACGCCCGTACGGGTTTCGCAGGTGAGCACAGAGCGCACCTTCACCGCTTGCACGCCCGCCTTCTCGATCAGCACGACGAGGTCTTCGTCGAGGAACGCGCCAGCCGGAGCGACGATCTTGCCCGTGCCCGGCTCGACCACGTCCACCGCGGCCGTGCGGCCGAGGATGCGCGTGCCGAGAGACACAACGATGTCGGCGCCGTCGATGACCGGGATCATCTGGATGCCGTCCTGCGTGCCGCAATCCTCTTCGGTGATGATGCAATCTTGCGCCACGTCGACCAGACGACGCGTGAGATAGCCCGAGTTCGCGGTCTTCAACGCGGTGTCCGCGAGGCCCTTACGAGCGCCGTGGGTCGAGTTGAAGTATTCGAGAACCGAGAGGCCCTCCTTGAAGTTCGAGATGATCGGCGTCTCGATGATCTCGCCCGACGGCTTAGCCATCAGGCCGCGCATACCGGCGAGCTGCTTCATCTGGTTCTTCGAACCACGTGCGCCCGAGTGGGCCATCATGAAGACGGAGTTGAGTTCGCCGAGGCGCCCGTCCTTCATGCGCGCAGGCTTCGACGCCTCGTCCATCATCGCGTCAGCGACTTTGTCGGTGCATTTCGACCAGGCGTCGACAACCTTGTTGTACTTCTCGCCCTTGGTGATGAGGCCGTCAGCGTATTGCTTTTCGTATTCCAACACGCGCTTGCGCGTATCTTCGACGAGCGCTTCCTTCGCCTTCGGCACCACCATGTCGGCCATGCCGAACGAGATGCCGGCCTTCGCCGCTTCCTTGAAGCCGAGCTGCATGATGCGGTCGGCGAAGATCACCGTCGCCTTCTGACCGCAGAAACGGTAAACCTGATCGATCAGGTTGCCGACTTCCTTCTTGGTCATCGTTTGATCGAGCAGCTTGTGGCTGATCTTCGGGTGACGCGGCATGACTTCCGCAAGCTTCATGCGACCTGGCGTCGTGTCGATCGTCAGACGCACCGGCTTGTTGTCGGCGTCCACCGTTTCAAAGCGCGCTTTGATCTTGGTGTGCAGCGTGACAACGCCCGCTTCGAGGGCGGCTTCGATTTCCGCGATGTTCGCGAACAGCTTGCCTTCGCCCGGCTCGCCATCCTTCTGCAGCGACAGATAATAGAGGCCAAGCACGATATCCTGCGACGGCACGATGATCGCCTTGCCGTTCGCCGGCGAGAGGATGTTGTTCGTCGACATCATCAGCACACGCGCTTCCAGCTGCGCTTCGAGCGACAGCGGAACGTGCACAGCCATTTGGTCGCCGTCGAAGTCAGCGTTGAACGCGGCGCAGACCAGCGGGTGCAGCTGGATGGCCTTGCCTTCGATGAGTTTCGGCTCAAACGCTTGGATGCCCAAGCGGTGGAGCGTCGGCGCGCGGTTGAGAAGGATCGGGTGCTCGCGAATGACTTCTTCGAGCACGTCCCAAACTTCAGGGCGTTCCTTTTCCACCATGCGGCGCGACTGCTTCACGGTGCCGGAAAGGCCCTTCACGTCCAGGCGCGCGTAGATGAACGGCTTGAACAGTTCGAGCGCCATCTTCTTCGGCAAGCCGCACTGGTGCAGCTTTAGGTCCGGACCGACGACGATGACCGAACGGCCAGAATAGTCGACGCGCTTGCCGAGCAAGTTCTGACGGAAGCGGCCTTGCTTGCCCTTCAGCATGTCGGCGAGCGACTTCAGCGGACGCTTATTGGCGCCGGTGATGACGCGGCCACGACGGCCGTTGTCGAACAATGCGTCGACGGCTTCCTGCAGCATCCGCTTTTCGTTGCGGATGATGATGTCCGGCGCGCGGAGCTCCATCAGGCGCTTCAAGCGGTTGTTGCGGTTGATGACGCGGCGATAGAGATCGTTCAGATCCGACGTCGCAAAGCGCCCACCATCAAGCGGCACGAGCGGACGCAGTTCCGGCGGAATCACCGGCACGATGGTGAGGATCATCCATTCCGGCTTGTTGCCCGAACGAATGAACGCTTCGACCAGCTTCAGGCGCTTGGCCAGCTTCTTCGGCTTCAGCTCGGAGGTCGATTCAGCGATCTCCTTGCGCAGCTGCTCAGCTTCTTTTTCGAGATTGAGCTGGATCAGCAATTCGCGGATCGCTTCGGCGCCGATCGAGGCGGTGAAGCTGTCTTCGCCAAACTCGTCCTGCGCGCGGATATAATCTTCTTCCGTCAGCAGCTGCTTGGCTTCAAGCGACGTCAGACCCGGCTCGAGAACGATGTACTGTTCGAAGTACAGCACCTTCTCGATATCCTTCAGCGCCATGTCGAGCATCAGCGAAATGCGGCTCGGCAGCGACTTCAGGAACCAGATGTGCGCGACGGGCGCCGCCAGTTCGATGTGGCCCATGCGCTCGCGGCGCACGCGCTGAAGCGTAACTTGGACACCGCACTTTTCGCAGATGATGTCCTTGTACTTCATGCGCTTGTACTTGCCGCACAGGCACTCGTAATCCTTGATCGGGCCAAAGATACGCGCGCAGAACAGGCCGTCGCGTTCTGGCTTGAACGTGCGGTAATTGATCGTCTCAGGCTTCTTGATCTCGCCGAAGCTCCACGACTTGATCTGTTCGGGGCTCGCGATCGAAATCTTGATCTGATCGAACACAGGCGCCGGCGGCTGATTGCCGAACGTGTTGTTGATCAGGTCTTGGTTCATTGCATTCATCGTTTTGACCTTCCGTCGCGTCGGTGTGCGGCCGGCGCCCCGTGGGTTCGTTCTCGAATTATCCGGCGCGTCTCACCCGAGACGCGCCGGCTATTCCTATTCGGCGGCCTTCGCGCGGGCGCCGTCGATCAGTTCGACGTTGAGGCCGAGCGAGCGCATTTCCTTCACGAGCACGTTGAACGACTCGGGGATGCCCGCGTCGAACGTGTCGTGACCGCGCGTGATGGCCTCATAGACCTTGGTGCGGCCAGCAACGTCATCCGACTTCACCGTCAGCATTTCCTGCAGCGTGTAGGCTGCGCCGTACGCTTCGAGCGCCCACACTTCCATTTCGCCGAAACGCTGTCCGCCGAACTGCGCCTTGCCGCCCAGCGGTTGCTGCGTGACGAGCGAGTACGGGCCGATGGAGCGCGCGTGGATCTTGTCGTCCACCAAATGGTGCAGCTTCAGCATGTAGATGTAGCCGACCGTGACTTGCCGCTTGAAGGGCTCGCCGCTGAGGCCGTCGTACAACTGAACCTGGCCCGTCTCGGCATAGCCGGCCATGCGCAGATGCTCGCGGATATCGCTATCCTTGGCGCCGTCGAACACCGGCGTTGCAATCGGCACGCCCTTGGAAATGTTACGCGCGAGTTCAGTGATGTCGCTCGTTTCCTTCGGCAGCTCGACGCCTTCGCCGTAAACGTCCTTCAGCTTCTTCTCGAGCGGCTTGCGGTCGCCGTCGCGCTCATAGAGTTCAAGCGCTTCACGAACCTGCTTGCCGAGGCCCGCGCACGCCCAACCCAAGTGCGTTTCCAGAATCTGACCGACGTTCATGCGCGAGGGCACGCCCAGCGGGTTCAGCACGATATCGACATGCGTGCCGTCTTCGAGGAACGGCATGTCTTCGACCGGCGTGATCTTGGAGATGACGCCCTTGTTGCCGTGACGGCCGGCCATCTTGTCGCCCGGCTGCAGCTTGCGCTTCACCGCGACGAACACTTTGACGACCTTCATCACGCCCGGCGGCAATTCATCGCCGCGCTGCAGCTTGTCGACCTTGTCGTGGAAGCGCGCTTCGAGGCGCTTTTTGGCGTCGTCGTACTGTTTCTTCAGCGCTTCGATTTCGGTCATCGCGTTTTCGTCTTCGACGCCGAATTGCCACCACTGCCCCTTGGACAGCGGCTCCATGGATTCCTCGGAGATCTCGCCCTTCTTGAAACCCTTCGGGCCCGTCGTCGCCGACTTGCCGATCAGGATTTCGCGCAGGCGACCGAAGATGTTGCGCTCGAGGATCGAGAGCTCGTCGTCGCGGTCCTTCGCCAGGCGTTCGATCTCTTCGCGCTCGATTTGCAGCGCGCGTTGATCCTTATCGACGCCGTGACGGTTGAACACGCGGACCTCAACGACCGTGCCGTTGACGCCCGGCGGCAGACGCAGAGACGTGTCGCGCACATCCGAGGCCTTTTCACCGAAGATGGCGCGCAGCAACTTTTCTTCCGGCGTCATCGGGCTTTCGCCCTTCGGCGTGACCTTGCCGACCAGAATGTCACCCGGCTCCAGTTCGGCGCCGATCGCCACGATGCCGGCTTCGTCGAGGTTGCGCAGGGCTTCCTCGCCGACGTTCGGGATGTCGCGCGTGATTTCTTCCGGACCGAGCTTCGTATCGCGAGCGGCGACTTCGAATTCTTCGATGTGGATCGAGGTGAACACGTCGTCTTTGACGATGCGTTCGCTGATCAGGATCGAGTCTTCAAAGTTGTAGCCATTCCACGGCATGAACGCGACGAGCACGTTGCGGCCGAGCGCGAGTTCGCCCAGCTCCGTTGACGGACCATCGGCGATGATGTCGTCAGCGGTCACCAGGTCGCCGACCTTCACGATCGGACGCTGCGTGATGCAGGTGTTCTGGTTCGAGCGTTGGAACTTGAGCAGACGATAGATGTCGACGCCTGGCTTGGCGGCGTCCTTCTCTTCCGTCGCGCGCACAACAATACGCTGTGAATCGACTTGCTCGACGATGCCGGTGCGGCGTGCGGTGATGGCCGCACCCGAGTCACGCGCCACGGTGCCTTCCATGCCTGTGCCGACGATCGGCGCATCTGCCTGCAGCAGCGGCACCGCTTGGCGTTGCATGTTGGAGCCCATGAGTGCGCGGTTGGCGTCATCGTTCTCAAGGAACGGGATCAACGCCGCGGCGACCGAAACAACCTGCTTCGGCGACACGTCCATGAGATCGATTTCTTCGCGCAGGATCTGTTGCGCTTCGCCGTTCTCGCGCGCTTGCACGAGGTCTTCAGACAGGTTGCCCTTCGCATCGAGTGCGGAATTGGCCTGCGCGATCTTATGCTTGGCCTCTTCCATCGCCGACAGATAGACGATCTCGTGGCTCGGCTTGCCGTTGTGAACCTTGCGGTACGGGCTTTCGATGAAGCCGTACTTGTTCACGCGGGCGTGCGTCGCCAGCGAATTGATCAGACCGATGTTCGGGCCTTCCGGCGTTTCGATCGGGCAGATGCGGCCGTAATGCGTCAAGTGCACGTCGCGCACTTCGAAGCCCGCGCGTTCACGCGTCAGACCGCCTGGGCCAAGCGCCGAGAGACGACGCTTGTGCGTGATCTCGGAGAGCGGATTGGTTTGGTCCATGAATTGCGACAGCTGCGAGGAGCCGAAGAATTCACGCACCGCGGCCGCCGCCGGCTTCGCGTTGATCAAATCGTGCGGCATCACGGTTTCGATGTCGACGGACGACATACGTTCCTTGATCGCGCGCTCCATGCGCAGCAGGCCGATGCGATACTGATTTTCCATCAGTTCGCCGACCGAACGCACACGGCGGTTGCCGAGGTTGTCGATGTCGTCGACTTCGCCGCGGCCATCGCGCAGGTCGGTCAACGTCTTCAGCACTTCAAGGATGTCTTCCAAGCGCAGGATGCGGATGGAATCATCGGTATCCAAGCCCAGACGCATGTTCATCTTCACGCGGCCCACGGCCGAGAGGTCGTAGCGCTCTTGATCCGAGAACAGGCCGTTGAACAGAACTTCTGCGGTGTCGATCGTAGGCGGTTCGCCCGGACGCATGACGCGATAAATGTCGAACAGCGCTTGTTCGCGGTTCTCGTTCTTGTCGAGCTTCAGCGTGTTGCGGATGTACGGACCAACGGTCGCCGGATCGATGTCCAGGATCGGCAGTTCGTCGATGCCGGCTTCGATCAAGGTCGCGAGCACGGTCTCAGACAGCGCGTCGCCGGCTTCGACATAGATCTCACCCGTTTCCGGATTGACGATGTCCTCGGCGATGTAGCGGTCGAACAAATCTTCCGACGGGACCTGGATGTCCACGACGCCGTCTTCGACAAGCTTGTTGGCGATGCGCGCCGAAATCTTCTTACCGGCTTCAGCGACAACCTTGCCGGTCTTCGCATCGACAAGATCGTAAGTCGGCTTCACGCCGCGCCAACGCTCGGCGCGATATTTCGTCGTCCAGCCCGCGCGCGTGCGCTTATAAGTCGAGGATTGATAGAACGTGCTGAGGATCTGCTCGTTCGACATGCCCAGGGCATAGAGCAGCGTCGTCGCCGGCAGCTTACGCTTGCGGTCGATACGCACGTACATGATGTCCTTGGCGTCGAACTCGAAATCGAGCCACGAGCCGCGATAAGGGATCACGCGGGCTGCAAACAGCAACTTGCCCGAAGCGTGCGTCTTGCCCTTGTCGTGATCGAAGAACACGCCCGGCGAACGGTGCATCTGAGACACGATCACGCGCTCGGTGCCGTTCACGACAAACGTGCCTTTGTCCGTCATGAGCGGGATGTCGCCCAGATAGACGTCTTGTTCTTTGATGTCCTTCACGGACTTCGCGCCGGTCTCTTCGTCCGTTTCAAAGACGATAAGGCGCAGCTTGACCTTCAGCGGCGCAGCGTAGGTCATGTCGCGCTGCTGGCATTCTTCGACGTCGAACTTGGGCTCTTCGAATTCGTACGAGACGTATTCGAGCACAGCCCGTTCCGAGAAATCACGGATCGGGAATACCGACTTGAAAACAGCCTGCAGGCCTTCATCGATACGTTCGTAGGAACGCTCGTCCTTTTGCAGGAATTGATCGTAGGAGCTCTTTTGCACCTCGATCAGGTTCGGCATCTTCCCGGCTTCCGGGATCTTGCCAAACGACTTACGAATTTTTTCTTACCGGTGTACGACAGAGCCATCTGCTCTCCCCATGTGCCCCGCGCTCAAAAGCGGACCCCGGCCAATAGGCCCGCCAAGCGCGGCGCATGAGCCGCCTTCCGCCCTGGTCCCAAGGGAAAATCCCAAGAGCCCGACCCGTTTTCGGAGAACCGCGGGCGGGCGGTTCATCCGGCGCGTCCAGCAGAGCCAGACACACAAAGGCGGAAGCCGAAGCCGTTTGGGACGGCTCCTGCTTCCGCTTGATGTTTGCGAGTTACTTCAAATCGACCTTCGCGCCGGCCTTTTCAAGTTGGGCCTTGAACTTTTCGGCATCAGCCTTGTTCACGCCTTCCTTCACCGGCTTCGGTGCGCCTTCAACGAGGTCCTTGGCTTCCTTCAGGCCGAGACCCGTGATCGCGCGGACTTCCTTGATGACTTCGATCTTCTTGTCGCCAGCGCTGGTGAGCTGGACCGTGAATTCGGTCTTCTCTTCAGCAGCGGCGGCGGGCGCTGCGCCAGCAGCAGCGACGGCAACCGGAGCGGCGGCCGAAACGCCCCACTTCTCTTCGAGAAGCTTGGAGAGTTCAGCGGCTTCAAGAACGGTGAGCGCCGAGAGATCTTCGACGATTTTGTTGAGGTCTGCCATGATTTGGTTCCTGACGTTTTCTGTCTGATTTCAATTCGATAAGCGGAATAAACGGTTATGCGGCGTCTTTGGTCGCGTACGCGTTGAGCACGCGCGCCAGCTGGCCGCCGGGCGCTGCGAGCACGCCAGCGATCTTGGTCGCAGGCGCCTGTACGAGGCCAATGATCTTCCCACGTAGCTCGTCGAGCGAAGGCAGCGTGGCCAAAGCCTGAACGCCTGCTTTGTCGAGCAATTGGTCGCCGAACAGCCCGCCGAGAACGACGAACTTTTCCTTTTCCTTCGCGTACGCGACGGCGACCTTGGCGGCCGTAATCGGGTCAGCGGAGTAAGCGATTGCCGTGGGGCCGGTGAACAGGTCGGCGGCGGCGGACTTAGCCGTGCCGTCGATCGCGAGTTTCACCAGGCGGTTCTTCACCACTTTGAGCGCGGCGCCTTCCGAACGAAGACGCGAGCGCAGCACCGTCAATTCCGCAACAGTCAAACCCGTGTAATGGCCAACGACCACCACACCGGCCCCGGCGAACACGCCTTTCAGCGATTCCACCGTTTCGGCCTTCTGAGCACGATCCATTGCGGTCTCCTCAGTTAGGGCCACCGGCCAATCCGGCGCCCCTAGAAGCGCACGCGGATCAACCGGCCGGCGGAAAAATCCTCCGAGCGGCGCGCGATCCACGCGCAGCCTGTCCCAGAGGCCGGGCCAACAGAGCGGGCTTGACAGCTCACCCTGAAAAACGTCAGCTCTGTCTATTGCGGGCTCTTGAAAGCCAAAGCTTTCAACGATTTAAGCCACGCACACAGCGCCCTAACGGGCCTGCCATGTTCGTGGCGCCTGCAGTCTCGGACAGGTACCGGCGAGTTAATTCCCGCCGGATCGGGGCATATGCACGGTTTATTCAGACGCATCAAGTGCGCAGGCACAGTTTTCTGCGCTTGGCAACAAGCTCGCTCATGACGCGACCTAAAGGACACGCTAAACGCGAGCCAAGGCCTGCACCCTCAATTACCCACAAGCTTGGCGATCGCTTCAAGATAGCTCGCGAACGCCTTGCGCCCCTTGGCCGTCATCCGCACCCGCGTCAGCGGCTTTCGGTTCATGAAGCTCTTGTCGATAGCGACGTAGCCCGCCTCCTCCAACTTGCGCAGATGGATCGAGAGATTGCCCTGCGTGGCGCTCAGCACCTCCTTGAGCTCGGTGAATTCCGCGACCTCGGCGTCCGCCAGATACGCCATGACCCCCAGGCGCAAGCGCCCGTGGATCACGTCGTCCAGCTTGTCGATATCGAACGCGGCCATGAGTTCAGGCCGCCTTCTTCGCGCCGCGCCAAATCACCCAACCAGGCACGGCCATGAACAAGATCAGCGCAAAACTTAGGATGAGCAGGTAGTCGCCGATGTCGCCGAACACTGCAACGCCCAGCGCCACCGTCGTCACAAACCAACCGAGCGCCACGAAGGCCAACCACGTCCGCCGCAGGATGGCCCACGCCACGTACCAGGCCACGCCCTGAAACATGCACACGACGATCGGGTGATATAGCCAAAGCCCGAAATTTTCGGCCTGCTGCGAGCCATAGCCGAACACGAACGCCATCACCAGGTTCGCCAAGCCCGCGCCTTGAAACACGGCGCCCAAAGCGCGCGAGGCCGCGCCTGTCGTTTTGGTTTTGCGCTCCTTCCAGATGATCAGTGTGAGTACGCCGCAGAAGAGCAGCGTCGGCAGCCACACGATCGCGGCCGCACCCCAACCCGTTTCTGGCGCGAGTCCCTGCACTTGAAGCCAATGCAGAAAACATTGCCCGCCATAGAGTGCGCCCGCCCAGAGAAAACACTCGCCAATCGTGGCCCGTATCGGCCCCGTGCCGTCCACCAGGCCACGCAAATACGCCAGATCATCCCGCGCGCTTTGAAAGTCACCAGACGCTGTCATCACCCACTCCAAGCCCAACAGGCTTAGAGATAGCGCCTATGGTTTGTTTTGTAAACTAGTCTGAAAATTCACTTAAACCGTCGACAACTCACGCTCCCCTCCTGGACCCGGCGCTTTGGACAACGGCAAGCATGCGAGCGCGCTCAAGGTCGCGCGCAGCGCTGAAATGATGGGCGTGTGCGGTTCGGCGCCGAGAAAACGAACGAGCTTGAGATTGTCGAGCTTGAGGTCGCGTCGCCACAGGTAGCGCATCTCCGCCATCTCGCGAAACAGCGGCGCAAACGGCGCCATCGCGAGCAAGGCCAGCCACGGAAAGCTTCTGATCGGCAAATGCGCATTGCCCGTCGCCTCACGCACGCACTCGGCGAAGTCGACGCCGCGCTCAAAATAATGGCCGCCGAGATGGAAACGCTCGAAGCGCGCCAAATCGGACTCGCGCGCCAGCAAACGCGCGATCGTTTCGGCAAAGTCTGGAAGATACGCCCAGGCATGACCGACGTGACGCACGCCTGGATAGACAACGCTTTTCAACGGCGCGCCGGCTTTCACCATACCCTGCGCGAACCATGAATTGCCCGCATGCGGGCCAAAGAAATCGCCGGCCCGCAAGATCAACACGCGCGCGTCGCTCTCCTCCAGCGCTCGCTCCATCTCCACGCGAATCTTGCCTTTGCGCGTGCGCGGATTTTGCGCGTCGCCCTCGCGCACCACCGGCATCACGTCCGGCCCATAATTATAGACCGTCCCAGGCAAGACGATGCGCGCATCGTTTGCTTCCGCCGCCGCGATCGTATTCGCCAGCATCGCCGGCACGAGCTTTGGCCAATTCTTGTAGCCGGGCGGATTGACGGCGTGGACGATCACATCCGCGCCACGCGCCGCCGCCATCACATCGTCCGCGCGCAGCGCGTCGCCCTGCACCCAGACGGCGCCATCGAGACGCGGCGCCCGCGCGATGTCGCGCGCCAAAGCCCGCACTTGCCAGCCGTGCCGCAACAGCGCGCGCGCCGTCTCAAACCCAACGCCGCCCGCCGCGCCAATCACCAAAGCCAGTTTTCCGTCGCTCATGCTCGTCTCCTTTGCTGAAGCCAAACTGGTGCACGGGCGCATTAAACGAAATTGCGACAATACATTCCTTTGATATACATAAATGCATGAACTCCATCGAGCCGCCCTGGGACCTATATCGCTCTTTTCTCGCCGTGTTCGACGAAGGCAGCCTCTCCCGCGCCGCGCGGACGTTCGCGCTCACGCAGCCCACGCTCGCGCGTCACATCGAAGAGCTTGAGGCTTCGCTGGGCGGCGCGCCGCTCTTCACCCGTTCACCGCGCGGGCTGCTCCCCACCGACGCCGCGCACGCGCTTGAACCGCATGCCCGCACGATGGCGTCCGCCGCGGCCGCGCTCATCCGCACCGCCTCCGGCTCGATCGACGCCATAGACGGCGCGGTGCGGATCACGGCCAGCGACGTCATCGGCGTTGAGGTATTGCCGGGCATACTGGGCGCCCTGCGCGCAAAGCATCCGAAGCTCTCACTCGAAATCCTCACGTCGAACCAGCCAGCCGATTTGCTCCGTCGCGAAGCCGACATCGCCATCCGCATGGTGCAGCCGAAGCAAAGCGCGCTGGTGGCCAAGCGCGTGGGCGATGTGATGCTCGGCATGCATGCGCATCGCGATTACATCAAACGCCACGGCGCGCCGAAGAGTTTGGACGACGTCGAAGGCCACGCGCTGATCGGCTACGACCGCGAGACCATCGGCGTGCAAGCACTGCGCACGCTCGGCCTCAAGCTCACGCGCGACCAATTCGCCTATCGCACCGACAATGACCTCGCCCAACTTAATCTGCTGCGCAGCGGCGCAGGCATCGGTATTTGCCAAATCGGCCTCGCCAAGCGCGATAAGAACCTCGTCCGCATCTTGCCGGACACGTTCAGTTTCCCGCTCGCGACATGGATCACAATGCACGAAGACCTACGCGGCAGCGCCCGCATGCGCGCCGTGTTCGATCATCTGGTTGAAGCCATGAGCACCTACGCGCGCGACATCTAAGCCGCCGTCAGCACCATTGCGCCGCGCTTGGTGGCGACGAGTGTGTGTTCGAACTGGACTGTGGGGCGGCCGGTGTCGGCGCGGAGCGTCCATTCGTCGTCGCCATCGACGGCCCATTCTGAGCCGAGCGAGAGAAACGGTTCGATCGTGAAAACCATGCCTTCGTGAATACGACGGCGTTCGCTCGGATCAGTCCAGGTCGCGATCGAGGTCGGCTCTTCGTGCAGGCCGCGGCCGACGCCGTGGCTCGCGAGATTGCGGATGAGCGTATAGCCGTTCTTGTCGGCGAAATGCTGTACGGCGCGGCCGATGTCGCCGAGCTTGGCGCCCGCGCGCACGCTGTTCACACCCGCCCACATCGCCCGCTTGCCGTCACGCGTCAGACGCTCGATGCGCGGCGTCACGGGCGGCATGATGAAGCTTGAGCCGGTGTCGGCGAAATAGCCGTTGAGTTCGGCCGAGACGTCGATGTTGACCAGATCGCCCGCCTTCAACACGCGCTCGCCCGGGATACCATGCGCGATGTCGGGAAACACGGAGATGCAGGTCGCGCCGGGGAAGTTGTAGGTCAAAGCCGGCGCCGGCTGCGCGCCCTCGGCTTGCAGCAGCTTGGCGCCGATGTCATCGAGTTCACGCGTGGTCATGCCGGGCTCAAGCGCCTTGCCCATGCTCTGCAAAGTCCGCGCGACGATGCCGCCGATCTTTTTCAGCGCTTCAAGGTCGTTGTCGTTGTCGATCGTCATAGCTAGCTAGATAGCGCATTCCGCCCAGAAATTCGAGGAGCCCCCATGAGCAATATCCAAGACATTCCATTGAAGCGTATCGACGGCAGCGCCGACACGCTGGCCGCCCATAAGGGCAAAGTGCTGCTCGTGGTGAACGTCGCCTCTAAGTGTGGGCTGACGCCGCAATATGAAGGCTTGGAGAAGCTATTCGAGGCCAAGCGCGCCGCCGGCCTCGAAGTGCTGGGCTTCCCGGCCAACAATTTCCGCGAACAAGAACCCGGCAGCGATGCCGAGATCGCCGATTTCTGCTCGACAACCTACAACGTGCAATTCCCAATCTATTCGAAAATCTCCGTCGTCGGCGCGGACCAACACCCGCTCTATGCGGCGCTGACGAAAGCGCAGCCCGCCGCGACCGGCGAAGGCCCGCACCGCGCGCGCCTCGAAGGCTTCAAGATCGCCACCAATCCGGCGCCGGACGTGCTCTGGAATTTTGAGAAGTTCGTGATCGGCCGTAACGGCGAAGTGGTCGCCCGCTTCGCGCCGGACGTGACCGCGGACGACCCGCGCTTGGTCAGCGTGCTCGACGCTGAATTGGCGAAGAGCGCTTAAGGCTGCTGCGGCGTTGCAGGTGCGGGTTCAATCACCTGCGACGCCGGCAGAGGCGCCGTCTCGGCTGCCGCGGCAGCGGCAGCGCCACAGCGCGCATGGCCCTCAAGGATCAAATTGCCATAACGGTCCTCGGTGTAGGAGCCGCCATAGCCGTTCGCCCCTGACGCGTACCCTGTGTAGCTGACCACAGGGATTTCGGCGCGATAGATGATCTTGCGATACTCCGCGCCTCCACACAGCTCACCCGCACGGCGATCCCAAAATTCATGCGCTTGGGCCGCGCCCATCGCCACCACGCGAATGGTGTGAGAGCCATCCGCATTGCGCGTGTCGCTGTAGCCATACGGCCCGCTCTCGCCGCCGATCGGTCCGTAGACCGGGGGCGTGACGCAACCCACAAGGATCACCCCCGCCACAACCAGCGCACACGCACGCGCAATCACGCGAAGCTTCATCGCCGCCCCCGTTAGCGCGTCGCGCGGCGCGAGGCCGATCGAATTTCATCGATCCGCTCATTATGGACGCGCGCGATGCCGATCGTGTTGCCGTAGGTCGAGAACGAGGTGACGTCCCCCGATGACGACACATACGAACCAGCTTCAACGCCGGCGCCGATGCGCCGCACAACCCGATTGTCAGATGTCTCCAGCAATTCGTCTTGGCCAGCAAAACTCGGCACTGCGGTGCGGTTCATATCCAACACGACATAGCGGGCTACAAACGCGTGCGCCTGCTCGATCTCACGCCGCAACAAGGCGCCGTCATCACGCAGCCATTCACGCGTCAAGAAAATCGCTATCTCGTCCTTTGTCAGCCGGTCATCTCGTGCATTTTCAAGCTCGCGCTGCAACGCACTGTACCCATCGCTGCCTTCGGTTGGCAACACGCCAGCCTCGTCGCGCGCGCTGTCCTCAACCGAGGCGACCAAGCGCTCGCGCAATTCCGGCGTCAGTGTCGGCACCGGCAATTGCGTGGAATAATACGTGAAAGTGTTGCGATAGGCCGGCCCCTCGCGCTCTGGGCGCGGGACAGACCCTTCAAACGTATAGGGCGTTGCGTAGGGCACTTCCGCGTTCTGATACACGGCGTATGCGATTACGCGCAGCGTGCTGGAATCTTCCGACAAGGTGTAGCGCGTGTTGATTTCGACCGCGTCCTCAAGCGCGCCTTCCGCCGTCAAGCGCTGCATGCTCTGGACGTCGGAATACGCGACACCCGCCGCGCCCTCGGCGGCGACTTGAAGCCGCAGCTGCGCCGCCAATGAGGCGTTCAATGCATCAACCGGCATCAATTCGGCGACTTCGTTGGCCGCCTTTTGCGCGCGCGCGGACGGGCCGGCATTGATGATCGCATCCATCGCAGTCGTCACCAGCGCGCCGATCAGGCCGTACGCCGCCCCCGCTGACGCCGTGCTCGTGTAAAACCAGCTCTTCTCGACGCCGTTATTGTTCTCGGAGAGCACGACCGGCGTCGGCCCCATTTCCTCGATGTGCGCCTGCGTCAGCGGCCGCATAGCTGGATATTGGGCGCCGTCGCGCACCCAGCCAACGCCATCGCGCATAGCGCGCCCAACATCATTCGCATGTTTGCCCCCGGCTTGCGCGTCTCTCGTGCGCGACAGCGGAGATGTTGCCCGGTGCGATTGAACTGTCAACGCGCCTGACGGGCTCGCAGTTTCGTCGCGCTGCAACCCACGAGCGCGCCGCCTCCTTGACGGCTCGTTCTCAAAAATTTTGCCGCGCAAGTGTAGCGTGCTGAAGATCTTATTCGTCGTTCCGATGAGCGCCACAAATCGGCGCGCTGGATTAGGGAGCCAGACCATGCGCGTGATGGTGTTTTCGAAGGCGAATGAGGCGCAGCCGATGGAGCCGACCCCGGAGATGGTGGCGGCGTTCGCGGCGATGGATCAGTTCATCGAGGAATTGGTGAAGGCCGGCGTGTTCGTGGCGGCGGCGGGTTTGAAGCCGACGGCGCAATCGAAGCGCGTGATGTTCGACGGGCGCGGCGGCGCGGCGGCGATCGACGGGCCGTTCACCGAGACCAAGGAAGTCGTCGTTGGCTTCTCGATTTGGGAGGTCAAGGACATGGACGAAGCGATGGCCTGGGCCAAACGCATCCCAGCCGCAATGGCGGGCGAAATCGAGATACGACCCTTTATGGAAGCTGCGGATTTGGAAGGCTTCGTGACGCCGGAAGAAATGGCCGCGCAGCGCGGTGGGGAGCGTGGCAAGCTTGGGGTGGCTTGAAGCCGGGACGTGTTGGCTGGCAAAGAACCCTCTATGATTTCGACGGACTAAGCCAAAACCAAATCATCATCATCGCTGCGATGGGCGCGAATATGAACCCGCCGCATGCGGCGAGCGCGTCAAGCAAGCGCATCTGGAAGAAACGTCCTTGCGCTGCTTGCCTTTGCGGGCGGCGTCGCGACAACCGCGTACGCATGGCTCTGAACCTTCGGCGTGCATGGGCTACAAAAACAAAAACGCCCCGGCTTTCACCGGGGCGTTTCGTTTTCAGCTTACGCTAAAGCTTAGTTCGCAGCAGCAGCCACAGCAGCGGCCGGGTCGATGCGTACCCCGGGGCCCATCGTCGTGGAGAGGGCGACCTTCTTTACGAACGTGCCCTTCGCGCCGGTTGGCTTCGCCTTCGCTACAGCATCCACGAATGCTTTCACGTTCTGCAGGATTTGCTCTTCCGAGAAGCTCGCCTTGCCGACGCCGGCGTGGACGATGCCCGCCTTCTCGACGCGGAATTCAACCGCGCCGCCTTTGGCGTCGGCGACGGCTTTCTTCACGTCCATAGTGACGGTGCCGACCTTCGGGTTCGGCATCAGGCCGCGCGGGCCCAGCACCTTACCGAGGCGGCCGACGAGGGCCATCATGTCCGGCGTGGCGATCAGACGATCGAAGTCGATCTTGCCGCCATTGATGGTCTCGAACAGATCGTCCGCACCGACGATGTCGGCGCCGGCGGCCTTGGCTTCTTCGGCCTTCGGACCTTTGGCGAACACAGCGACGCGCGCGGTGCGGCCCGTGCCGTTCGGCAATGAGCAAACGCCGCGGACTTGCTGGTCGGGGTATTTCGGATCGACGCCGAGGTTCATCGAGATTTCGACGGTCTCGTCGAACTTCGCGCTGGCGCGTTCCTTAATCAGCTTCACGGCTTCAGTGAGCGTGTGCAGCTTGCGGCTATCGATATCTGCGTGGCTCTTGGCCATGCGCTTTGTGGTCTTGGCCATGTGCTTACTCCACCACCTGCACGCCCATCGAGCGCGCGGTGCCTGCGATCATCTTCGCGGCTTGGTCAAGATCGGCGGCGTTCAGATCTTTCTGCTTTGCCTTGGCGATATCTTTGCACTGGGCCATCGTGATCTTGCCGACCACATCGACGCCCGGCTTCTTCGAACCCGAACCCGGTTTCTTGCCCGGCTTCAGACCCGCCGCTTTCTTGATCAAGAACGACGCCGGCGGCGTCTTGATCTCAAAGGTGAAGCTCTTGTCTTGGTAATAGGTGATGACGACCGGGCATGGGTCGCCCTTGTTCATGTCCTGCGTGCGGGCGTTAAAGCCCTTGCAGAATTCCATGATGTTCAGACCGCGCTGACCGAGCGCGGGGCCGATCGGGGGCGAAGGGTTCGCTGCCCCGGCCGGCACTTGGAGCTTAATCTGCCCCAGTACCTTCTTAGCCATGTTTTGCCTCGCTTTTCGCGGGACGATCCTTTCGAACCGACCTGCCTGAGGGATGCGTGGTCCGGGCGGCTAAACCCCTCCCACGCGGGAAGCGCGGGGCTATAGCGGAACGAGACGGGGTTGTCGACGCCCTGTTCCAGCGTGCTAGGGCTGGACCATGGTTATCGAGCCGATGGTGATTTGGGCGCTGGTGCTGCGCGGCATGGCGTTGGGCGCCCTGGCCGCCGTCACGGCCGCCCTCTGGCGCAGCGGCCAAATCTCGATCCGCATCGCCGGCCTGCTGCTCACGCTGAGCGCTGCGGCCTATACGCTCAATTCCTCCGCCTTCACCCGAGAAAACCTGGGGCTCGCCGACATACCTGTCCACTTCTTCGCCTTGGGCGGAGCGGGCTGCTTTTGGCTCTTCATCGTCACCTTGTTCGAAGATCGGCCCGTCAGCGCCGTCACGCTCGCCCCGGCTGGCCTGCTGACCGCGCTCGGCCTCGTGGGCTGGCTTGGCCGCCAGCAAATGAGCAGCCCGGTCTGGATCGGCCACAACCTCATCGAAGCCGGCTTTGCCCTCCACGCCCTCTTTGTGATCGCACGGAGCTGGCGTGGCGACCTGGTCGAAACACGGCGGCGGCTGCGCGGCCCAGTTTTGGGCGTCGTGACGATCTACGTCCTCGTCCTATCTGCGCTCGAAATTGGCGAGGGCCTGGGCTTCAGCCCGGCCTGGTACGATCTCGCTGGCGGCGGCGCGCTCGCCTTCATGTGCACCCTCGGCGCGGTCGCGTTCCTGCGCGCCGAGCCAAATATTTTCGGTGCGGGAAAATCGGAGGCCGCGCGCGACGACGGTCTGGACGCCGGCGACCGCCTCCTGCTCGCCAAATTGGAGGCGCTGATGGCCGCCGGGGAGGCTTGGCGACGCGAAGGCCTGACCATAGGCGCCCTCGCTGCCGAGATCGGCGCGCCAGAGCACAAATTGCGCCGGCTCATCAACGACCACCTGGGCTTCCGAAATTTCGCGGCGTTCGTGAACGCGCGTCGGATCAAAGCGGCGCAGGGCCTGTTGAGCGACCCCGCCCGCGCGCGAGAATCCGTATCCGCCATCGCCTTCGAGCTTGGCTTCGGTTCGCTTGGGCCTTTCAATCGCGCCTTCAAGGAAGCGACCGGCCAAACGCCGACCGAATGGCGCCGCGAAAAACTGGCCGCAGCCTCGCCGATTTCGCAAAACCCTAGCTGATTTCGAAATCGCTCGGCCTTTTTGGCGCTGGCGAGACCAAATCCAGCGCTTCACGCGATGCCTTCCGCGCCAAGGAGGCCCACATGGACATCGCCGCTTTCGCCACACAATGGCTCATGAACGTACAGACAGATTTGACCCGCTACGTCGTCTTCGCGGTGTCGGTCTGGCTGGTGTTGTGGATCGCGCTCGCACGCCCGCTCGCCGGCCGCAAAATCCGCCCCGACACGCCCAAGCCACGCCAGATGCTGATCGAATTTGGCGCATCGCTGCGCTCCATCGCGATCTTTTCCACAATCGGTCTGCTGACCTTCGCGCTTGAGCGCTTCGGCCTATTGCCCGGCCCCGCGCTCGCCGCGCAATGGGGCGCGCCATGGGCGATCGTCACCCTTGTCCTGATGATCGTCGCCCATGACGCCTATTTTTATTGGACGCACCGGGCCATCCACGACCGGCGCCTGTTTCGCGTCTTTCACCGCCGCCACCACCGTTCGCACAATCCCTCGCCGTTCACGGCCTACAGCTTCGATCTCGGCGAAGCCGTCATCAACGGCTTGTTCGTGCCGCTGTGGATGGTCCTGGCGCCGACGCAATGGTGGGTCGTGGGCGTATTCATGCTGCACCAAATCGTGCGCAACACGCTGGGGCACTCAGGCTACGAGATCTTCCCCACCCGTCGCGACGGGCGTCCGTTGTTCGATGCGCTGACCACTACAACGCATCACGATCTGCACCACGCGCAAGCGGGCTACAATTACGGCCTCTACTTCACGTGGTGGGACCGCATGATGGGCACCGAGCATCCGCAATATTACGAGCACTTCGCCGCCGCCACGCGCCGCCCCTTGCTGCCGCGCGGCGCCAAGGCGTCTGTGCTCGCCGCCGCCGCAATCGCCCTATGCCTCAGCATCGCCGCGCCCGCGCGCGCCCAAACGCCCGCCAGCATCGCCGGCGATTGGGCGACGCCTGGGCTCGGCGCGGTGGTGCGGCTGGCGGCCTGCGCCGACAACGCGCAAGCTCTTTGCGGCCGCTTGATCTGGGCATGGGACCCCGCGCGCTTAAGGCCCGGCGCCATTGGCGCACAAATGTTGCGCGACTTCACTTGGAATGGAGAAGCTTGGCGTGAGGGCGCGCTCTTCAACCCGGAGGACGGACGCACGTACGCAGGCTCGATCCAACCCGATGGCGACATCTTGCGCTTGCGCGGCTGCGCCGGCCCGTTCTGTCAAACCCAAGTCTGGCGGCGCTTGAGCTCAATCCCGCGACCTACGAGCCAATAAGCCCGCCCAACACGCCTGCCACGGCGGCCATCGTCGACACCCACACGTCCGCGAGAACGCGCCCGACGCCGACCGCGAACAGGTTCGGCAAGACGATGGCCGCCAACACCAGCAGCGCCAGCGCGCAAAGCAGGAGCGGCGCAATGCGCCGACGCGACCCGATCGACATCGATGCTAGCCCTCCGAGGCGCCGTTCGCCTCGCGTCCAGCATTGGTCAGCATGGCCACCTCCGCCAGCACAATCGGCAAGGTCCACGAACCGGGCGCTGCGATATAGCGCGGCTCCCAGCGGGGGCCGAATTTGTCCTTGAAGGTACGCAACCCCTGGAAGCCGTAAAATTGCTCGCCGTATTGGTGCACCAGCCG
The DNA here is from genome assembly GCA_023242925.1 of Hyphomonadaceae bacterium JAD_PAG50586_4. Classification (GTDB taxonomy): domain Bacteria; phylum Pseudomonadota; class Alphaproteobacteria; order Caulobacterales; family Aquidulcibacteraceae; genus Vitreimonas. Next base: position 3,111,251 of record CP096134.1, read on the forward strand.
GCCAATGCGGGCAAAGAGCGACGCGTATTGATCCGCCGCCAGCCCCGCGAGCGGCGCCATGCCGAGATCGAAGGTGCGCATCCCACGCGCTTGGCTCCAGAGCAAGATTTCAGTGAAGAGGAAATCCATGAGGCCGTTGGCGCTGCGCTCAGGATCAAAGCGCATCAGATCGAGCGCGCCGCGTTGGCCGTCCGCCGTGATCCAGAGATTGGCGAAAGCGATGATCTGGCCGTGCTGACGGGCGATCGCGATCGGATTGCGCCCCAGATAGTCGGGGTCGAAGGCGCCAAGCGAGAAGGCTTTCTCCTTGCCGCCGTGCGCTGCAAGCCATGCGTCCGAGACTTTGCGCAATTCATCCCAAAGCTCCGGCGCATGCGGCGGCTCGACCACTTCGAACACGGCGCCCTCGCGTTCAACGAAACGGCGGCGCGCGGTACGGAGCTTTTGCTTGGCTGTGCCGACCATTGTGAAGCTGGCGAGATCGATGATCGCGTTCTCGCCCACCTTCTCGACGCGAAACCCCGTATCGAGCAGATCGGGCAACAAGTCCGGCGGCGCCGAATACACGACCGGTCGCAACGACAAACGCTCGCCTTCGGACCGCAAAGCACCGAGCGCTGCACGCCAGCTCGCACGCTTGCCGACGGGCGGGCCCATCGCGATCAAGCTCGTGCCGCCGCGCGCCGCCATGACGAACGCGCCCTCCGCGAACACGAAACTCTTGTCGCCGCTGAACGCGAGCTGCGCATCGGGCAGCGCACCTTCCGCGGTCGCGATCAAGGCTTCGGCGCGCACAAAATCCTCGCCCGCAGGCGCATCTGGCGCACGGCGTGGGCGGACCAGCAAGAAATGCCAGCCGGTCAACGCCATCGCCGCGATTGCACTGAGCGCCAACGCACGACCAGGACGGCCCAGATGCTCGTCCGTCAGCAGCGACCACCACGGCGCGTCGGCAAATTCCGGGCGCTCGCCCGCCCACAACAGCGCGCCCACCAGGGCCACGCCAAACGCCGCAGCAATAGCCAGCGCGACGCGGGAGTCTGGCGTAAGTTCGCCCAGACGGGAGTGCCGAAAGAAAGCTTTGCGTGTGAGCGCCAAAGCGAGCGCCGCACTGCCGGCAAAGCTCGCCGCGACCACGTGCCCATGGCGGAACGCCGCGTAGAGGCAGATCGCAATGAGCAGCGCCAGCGTGAACGCCCACGCCGTATCCACGCGCTTGCGCAAGCCCGTCGCCAAACCCATCAGCGCGAAGCCCGCTAAACTCGCGCTCATTTCCGGCAGCTCGGTGACGAAGCGCTCAACCCCGTCGATGCCGCGGATGCGTGGCAGCGCTGGCGTCGCCACCGCAACGATCGTGAAAAGCCCCGCCAGAAAAGCCACCGCCGCAAACACGTGCGGCGCGATTTCAAAGGTGCGCGCGCGCCACTCTTCCCAGCGCGCATTGCTTTCATTCGTTGCGGGCGAGTCAGCCATGCGCCTCTTTTAGCGCGACAGCCTCAATAGCGCACGCGCAGCTCAAGCCCGAGCACACGGCCTTTGTTGAGCGGCGAGAAGGTCGGCGGTGGCGAACCGCCCCCAATAATGGTGTCGTTGCCCCACGTCGCTTCATCGAGCAGGTTTTCACCATAGCCCGCAAGCGACCAACGCCCATCGGCCGGGCCGTAAGCAATGCTCGCCTCAACCATATCGGCCTCGGCCAAGCGGCCAACATTGTTGTCGCTGTAGAACGCCGCGTCACGATGATTGTAGGCGAGCCGCGCACTCACTTCGCGGCCCGCAAGCGGCGTCACATAATCGACGCTCACGCCATAGGACCACGGCGCCACACGCGGGATTTCAAGCGCGAGATCGCGCGCATCGATAATGAGGTCGCCAGTGAAATCCGTGAACAAGCGATCATATTCGCCGTGTGTATAGCCCGCATAAGCCGCCACAATGAGGCCGTCCGTCAGCGTATAGCGCGCTTCTAATTCCGCACCATATATCACAGCGTCGCCTGCGTTCAGCGTCGTCTGCTGCACAACCGAAATGCCCGGCACGTTGGTTTCGCGCTGCATGTTGTCGATCGCGTTATGGAAAAGCGCGACGTTCACGCGACCGCGGCCGTCGGCAAAATCCTGCTTCCAGCCAAGCTCGATTGCTTCCACTTCTTCCGCATCATAGGTGCGCGGGGGCTGAGCAACCGTCGCCGTTCCGAGCGACGCCACGCGGAAATTCACGCCACCCGAGCGGAACGCACGCGACCAGGACGCATAGATGTTCGTTGTGTCGTTGGGCCGCCATTGCAGCGTCACGCGCGGCGAGGTGTCGCTCCAAGAGAGCGCATACGGCGCATCCGAAAAATTGAGCGTGCGATCATCGATGCTGCCGCCAACCACGCCCTCGCCCGGTACAACGATCGCGCCGTCAAGATTGTCGCTCGCGGCGCGCACGCGTGAGATGCGCGCGTCCTTTTCTTCGTGCGTGTAACGCAGGCCCGTCGAGAGCGTCAGCGTATCGCTCAAACGCCAATCGACGTTGGCGAAGGCGGCAGCCGTTGAGAATTCGCCCTGGCCGCCACCGACGCGGCAGAGCGCGGCGTCGAACGGACCACAGCCTGCGCCTGGCGCAGCGGCAGGCGCAAGATTGCGCTCGTCGATGTAGAGCACGTCCTGCTCGAAATAATACACGCCCGCGGTGACATCGGCGATCCCGAACCTACCCGCGTAGCGCAGCTCTTCACTCCATTGCTCCTGGGTGTTCAGCACGCGGGTATGGAACGTGAAGGCCGACGTTGAATCGATATCGGCGCTCCATGGCACTTCGACCGAACGCCAGCTTGCGATGTTCGTGATTACGCCATCACCGAAGCCAACATTCCAATTGGTCTCAAGCGATGCCTGCTCCCAATCGGTTGCCGCATAGCCGCGATTGTTGATCGCGAAATCGAACAAGCCGCGCTCGAACAAAGCATGGTTCTGGCCCGCGGGACCATCGCCATCGACGAAGCCTTGTTCGGCGCGCAGTAGCAATTCCAGATCGCGCGTGGGCGTAAAACGCAGCGTGCCGCGATAGATGTTGGTTACATTCTCACCGAATTGCGAGCCGTCGAAATCGTTCTCGAACCAACCTTCATCATTGGCGTGATAAAGCGCCAAGCGGCCCGAGAGCACGCCCTCAGCCAACGGCCCTGAAATCACGCCTTCGGCGATCACGTTGAGCCCGGTCTCGACCCCGACACGGCCGCGCACTTCGAACACATCGGTGGGTGCGGCCGTGCGCACCAGAACAGCACCGCCCGTCACGTTGCGGCCATAGAGCGCGCCTTGCGGCCCGCGCAGCACTTCGATCGCTTGCAGATCGAAGCCTTCAATGATCGAGCCTGCGTTCACGCCTTGATACACGCCATCGACAAACACACCGACAGCGGGATCCGTTGCGAGAATAGACGAGTTCACGCCGATGCCTCGGATCGTGAAATTCGCAATGCCGCGCGCCGTGGCGATGTCTTCAAGCTGCACGTTCGGCATCGCATAGCTTAAGCTTTGCAAATCTTCGACGTGGCGGCGCGCGATGTCGTCAGCGCCAAACACGTTCAATGCGAGCGGCAAATCTTGCGCGAGCGTGTCGCCGCGTTTGTCGGCCATCACGACGATCTCGTCGCTCACTTGCGCGAACGTGGGCGAAACACTCGCGACAAGAGCGCACGCCACCAAAACCTCGAGCCGCATGCTCTACTCCCGCTCTATCAACAGCACACGCGCCTCCTGACCCGCCACGCAACGCAGCGCAAAACGATTCCCGCCTGCGCCGAATTGAGCCGCTTTCACGACGCAAGACTTGCGTTAAAGATGCGCAAATGATGCGATTTGCCCTTCTTACTGTGATGGCAGCTTTAACGCTGACTCCTCCGTCAGCGAATGCGCAAGGTTTGTCGGCCTGGGCCGAGCAACAGCCGACGGCCGCGGAGATTTACGCAACCTATCCAAGGCGAGCTCTGAGCGATGGCGTGGAAGGCCAAGTGCATTTGCTCTGCACCGTGCGCGACGATCGCACGCTTGCGTGCGCCATTCATAACGAAACGCCGCTCGCTTACGGCTTCGGCTCCGCCGCAATGAGCCTTGCTGCGCGCTACGTGGTGAGCGCAGACGATCCACGCGTCGCCATCGGCAATCGCGTCATACTTCCGATCGCTTACAGATTGGGTGACTAACGCAGCTTCTCGACTTGGCCGTATTCCAGATCGACTGGCGTTTCGCGGCCGAAGATCATGACGGCGACCTTCAGGCGGCCACGCTCTTCATCGACCTCCGACACCACGCCTTCGAAGCTCTGGAACGGACCGTCCGACACGCGCACACGCTCGCCGGTTTCGAAATTCACCACCGGACGCGGCTTGGCCACACCCTGCTCGGCGACACGGCCCAGGATGCGCTCGACTTCCTTGTCTGTCACCGCTTGAGGCTTGTTTTGCGTGCCGAGAAAGCCCGTGACCTTCGGCGTATTCTTCACGAGGTGATAGGCCTCGTCTGTCATTTCCATCTTCACGAGCACATAGCCCGGGAAGTGGCGATGCTGGCGCACCTTCTTCGACCCGCGTACGACTTCGGTGACTTCCTCGGTCGGCACTTGGATATCTTCGAATTGCGCTTCGAGGCCCTGGCGACCGGCTTGGTCGCGGATCGCTTCAGCGACCTTGCCTTCGAAATTCGAATAGGCGTGAACGATGTACCAGCGGGCGCGGCCGGAAGAGGCGCGCGGAGCGGCTTGGGTTTCTTGCGCTTCGACCATGACCATCAACCGAGATTCAAAAACCATGCGATCAGATTGCGAAGGATCAGATCGACCAGAAAGAAGAACACCGCCGCCACCGACGTCATGATCAAAACCATGATCGTCGAAACCGTCACTTCCTGGCGCGTGGCCCAGGTGACCTTGCGCCCTTCAGCGCGCACTTCACCAAAGAATTTGAAGGGACCGCCGCCTTTGCGCCGCGGTTCACCATCTTGATCGGCCGTTTCCATCGACATTTGTTTTCTTCGCGTTCCTGTTCGTCGGCATTCACATCGTACCGGCTGGCCCCAACGACAAGCAGGCAATGGCAGGAGTTGAGGGACTCGAACCCACGACCCTCGGTTTTGGAGACCGATGCTCTACCAGCTGAGCTAAACTCCTACACGCCTGTTTCTACAGGGTTTTTCCTCAAAATGCCGGCGTGACCCAGGGTCGACGCAGAACCCAAAAGTGCGCGCCGATTTCCGAATACCCGCATTTTGTGGAAGGCGGCTCTTCTAATCCGGGCAATCTGCCGATGCAAGACCAGGTCGGGGTTGCAAGCCAGAGGGGCCACAAGAGAGCTCGTGCCGCCCCATAATACCACAACACGTTTCGTAACGGCGCCCCTCAGTCAGATGACCTCGGCCCGGTCGGCGTCCGCCGCCTTTGCCTGCTCTTTCCGTTGGCGCGGAAGTTCCGAGTCTGATCTTGGTCGGGCTTGGGCCCGTTATCAGGAGACCATCAGAGCCGTGCCAATTTCAGCCCGCGTAGAGCCACGCCATCTTTCGGCGCTGGAACAAAGTGCGCGGCTCAACGCGCGTATTGGCTGGATCCGGCTTCCCATCGTGTTCGCCTTTGGCGGCATGATTGTGGGCCTCGCCGATAGCGGCCTTGGCCTTGGCTGGTTGGCGCTGATGCTGCTGATCGAGCGCGCCACCACCTGGATCAGGCTGCGTCTCGCCGCTGGCGAACAGCGACTGCGCCAACCTTATATGATCGCTATCGCGGTAATCTCGGCGATGTGGGTGGCCGCTTCTCTATTGTTGTGGAGCGCCAACACGGAAGTGGCGCGCATGGCGGGCGTCGTGTGCCTGTTGATCACGGCGCTCGCTGGGATCGTCGGGGGACACAAAGACCCGCGTGTTTCGGTCTTGCTGCTGGCGCCGCCGCTTGGCGCCTTCTTCGTCTTGCTCACTTTGCACCTTATCGCGCACGCACCGCCCCTCGCCGCGTTCCTCGGCATCGTCGCCACTATAGGCGCCTGCATATCGGTGGTGACCTGCGCGGTCGTGCTGCACACGTCGGACCGCAACCTGATGCGCAAGAACGAAGAACTTGAGCAAGTGTCGCGCGCGCTCGCTGAAAGCAAAGCCTTCCTCGAAGAAACCACTGCCGTCGCCAAAGTGGGCGGCTGGCGCTTTGACCCCGTCACGCAGCTCGTGGAATGGAGCCCTGAGACACGGCGCATCTTGGAGCTGGACGAAGGCGTCCGGCCAAACTTGCAGCTCGGCCTGTCGCTCTACGCGGCGGAAGCCCAGCCCGTTATCATCAAGGCGCTTCGCGATTCACTCCAATCCGACGCGCCTTGGGTGCGCGAATTGCCGCTCGCATTGCCCAGTGGCGCGCGCAAATGGGTGCGCGTCACCGGTAAGGGCGTCAGCGTCGACGGCGCCAAAGTTATTATCGGCGCATTCCAAGACATCACCGAACGCGTGCGCCTCGAAGAAGAGCTGTTGCAAGCGCAAAAGCTCGAAGCCATTGGGCGTCTCACCGGCGGCGTCGCTCATGATTTCAACAACGTGCTGACCGCGATCCTCAGCTCCGCCGAATTGCTGGAGAACGCGCCCGAGCAACGCACCGCGCAGCTTGGCGCGGCCATCGCCAAGGCCGCCACACGCGCCGGCGACCTCACCACAAAGCTTCTTGCCTATTCGCGCCGCCAAGTGCTCCATCCGAGTGCGCTCGATCTCAACGTCGCCGTCGAAGAAGCGATCGTTCTGCTCACCCCGATGCTGAACGACACCATAGCGATTAAACGCGCGTTGCATCCGGCGCCGCTCTGGGCAATGGCCGATCCCGCCCAACTCGCCAACGCCATCCTCAATCTTGCGATCAACGCCGCGGACGCGATGCCGAAAGGCGGCGTGCTGCATTTCGCGACGACACTCGACACACAAGGTCGCGCGCGGCTCGACGTCACCGACACCGGCATTGGCATGACGCCCGAGCTGACTGCCAAAATCTTCGATCCGTTCTTCACCACCAAGGGCGCTGGCCTCGGCACCGGGCTCGGTCTTTCGATGGTGCACGGCTTCGTCAATCAATCGGGCGGCGCCATCGAAGTCGACAGCACGCCAGGGCAAGGCGCGCGCTTTACGCTAACCTTCCCACCCTCGGACGCAGCGCCCGTCACGCGCGTAGAGGCTCACGAACATGCGCAGATTGAGACGCACACGCGGATATTGCTGGTCGATGACGACGACCTCGTCCGTGCCGCACTCACACGCGTGCTTTGCGAGCATGGCTTTTCCGTCGCCGCGGCCGCGACCCCAATGCAGCGCTGGAGCAAATCAGCGCAAGCGAATTTGATCTGGCCATCGTCGATGTTGCACTTGGCCCCAACGTGTCCGGCGCAGAACTCGCGCACGACCTCATCATCCATGCGCCGCACATGAAAATTCTGCTGATCTCCGGCTACACGCAGGAGAAACTCGACGCCCAGACGCGCACGATCTCCTTCCTGCAAAAGCCGTTCACCCACCAAGCGCTCCTGGATAGCCTCGCAGCCCTGCAAAGCCCGCCAGCGGCACGAGCCACCGGCGCCTAAAAGAGCCGGCGGCGCGTGAAGCTGCTTGCGTCGCAAATGCGGTAATGCTCCCCTCCGTTGCGAGGGGACGTCATGCTTATCTTGCGCTGGTTGGCATTCACACTTGGCGCACTTGTTTTGTGCGCGCTTGGCTTCGTCGGCTGGGTCTATGCCGCGAGCGAAGCGCATTTCCGCTCCTTTTCGGCCCCGTCCGCTTTCACCCATCCGATACCCGAGAACGAAGCCTCGATCGCCCACGGCGCGCGATTGGCGCTCACACGAGGCTGCTACGGCTGTCACGGCGCCGCACTCCAAGGCGAAGTCATGTGGGGCAATGTGCAAACACCGAACCTGCCGGCGCTTGCGCGCACTGAACCACCAGCGGCGTTTGAATCCGCGATCCGTCACGGCATCGGCCATGACGGCCGCGCGCTCTATTCGATGCCCTCGTACAATTTCGTGCGTATGAGCGACCAAGACGTCGCCGCCCTCATCGCGTTTCTGCGCGCAACACCGGTTTCAAACGAAGCGCCGCCCGGCGATTTGGCGCCGTGGTTCGAGCGCACGCGCGGCGATTTCATGATCCGGCTTGAGATCGCCAAGGGCGCTGATGGCGCGATGCCGCGCTTTCTCAATCTCGGTCCTCCGCTCTCGCAACAAGACAATCCAGACCAGCGCATCGCGCGCGGCGAATATCTCGCCATGACGAGCTGCAACGAATGTCACGGTATGAGTCTGCGCGCTGATTATCCGTGGCCGAGCAACGCGCCCGATCTCATCGTCATGAGCGCCTATAACCAAGACGCCTTCACGCGTCTGATGCGTGAAGGCGTACCGTCCAGCGGCGCTGAATTGCCAATGATGGGACCCGTCGCGCGCGGCCGCTTCGTGCATTGGACAGACGAGGAGATCGCTGATCTCTACGCCTATCTCACCGACATGAGCCGCCGCGCGGTTGAAGCGGAAAGCCCCGATTAGACAGCGTTCCAGGGCGCCAGCCTTCATCGACATTCCGATGTGACGCGCCGACAGCGTTGCGATGCGCGCGTGCGCGTGGTTCTTGTTTGCTCTTCAGCAACCAGCCGCGCCGCGGAGCACACTTTGATCGATCTTCCCTTCACGCTTCCGTGTGGCGCAGTTTTGAAAAACCGACTGGCGAAAGCGGCGATGACGGAAGGGCTCGCGGATCCGCAAGGAAGGCCCACGCCAGAGCTTGATCGTTTGTACGAGATTTGGGCGCGCGGCGGCGCGGGCCTGCTTCTGTCGGGCAACATACAGATTGATGCGGGCCACCTTGAGCGGCCGGGCAATGTCATTGTCGATCGTGAAGCGGACGCGACCATGCGCGAACGCCTCCGGGCGTGGGCGCGCGCAGCCGCGTGCGATGGCGCCCATTTCTGGGCGCAGATCAGCCACGCTGGGCGCCAAACCATGACAAGCGTCAACCCGCACCCAAAGGCGCCGTCCGCGGTAAAGCTCGCTCTGCCGGGGGACAATTCGGCGAACCTGTCGCTATGACAGATGCGGAGATCGCGGACGTCATCGCAGGCTTCGCGCGGGCGGCGCGTGTGTGCAAGGAAACGGGCTTTACCGGCGTTCAAGTGCACGCCGCGCACGGCTATCTCATCTCGCAATTCCTGAGCCCCCGCTCCAATCAGCGTACGGACCAATGGGGCGGCGCGCTCGAAAACCGCGCGCGTCTGCTGCTTGAGGTCGTCAAGGCTGCGCGCGCAAGCGTTGGCGCTGAGTTTCCCGTCTCGGTGAAGCTCAACAGCGCCGACTTTCAGCGCGGCGGCTTTGCCTTCGAGGACAGCTTGCAGGTCGCGAAATGGCTGGAGCAAGCAGGCGTCGATCTCATTGAGATTTCCGGCGGCACCTATGAGCAACCCAAATTACTCGGCATCGAAGGGCTCGAGCCGCCCGAAGCACAGCGCCACGTCGCGGCCAGCACGATCGCGCGCGAGGCCTATTTCGTCGACTTCGCAAAGGCGATGAAAGCCGCTTTGTCCACGCCAATCATGGTGACGGGCGGCCTTCGCACGCGTGCAGCGATGGCTGAAGCACTGGAATCAGGTGCTGCCGACATCATTGGCCTCGGCCGCCCACTCTGCGTCGCGCCCGATGGACCAAACGCGCTTTTGAGCGGCGCTGCTGAACTGCCGCGGGCGGAAAACGAATTGGCGTTGCTGCCTGCGTGGCTAAGCTTTCTCACACGCATCAAGTCGATCCGCGCCATAAACGGCTTCGCCACGCAATATTGGTTTTACGCGCAGATCTATGCGCTAGGCCGCACCGGCGCCACCGCGCCCGAGCGTAGTGTGTTCGCAGCGCTGAATGAGGTAGAGACCACCCACAAGAATTGGCTTCGCGCCCATCGCCGATGAGGCGCGAAGCCAGATTCAATTAGCCGGCGTCGTAGAGCACTTCCCAGATGTGGCCGTCCGGATCGGTGAAATAGCCCGAGTACGAGCCTTCATCGTCTTCCGCCGGCGTCACCGCGCCCGCGCCAGCCGCCTTGGCCTTCGCGAGCAGCGCATCGACGTCGCCGCGGCTGTCGGTGAAATAGCTGAGGATCGTTTCCGACGAGCCCTTCGCCGCTGCGCCATGGCCGACGCTTTCGACATACACGCCGAACTCGCCGCGTTGCAGCAGCACCAGATAGACCCCGTCGAGATCGAACGCTGCGCTATCTTCATCGGATTCTTCGGGCGTCAGACCGAGTGCGCTGTAGAAGCCCACCGACTTCCGCAGATCATCGACCGGAACCGTGACGCAAGAAATCGCTGCAGGCATACTACCCTCCACAAATCGACGCCAAACGCGTCCCGGGCAAAGGGAGTGAATCGATTTGCCGTGCGCGACAAGGCGCTTTAGCGCTCGATCGCGCCGCTCTCCACGACTATGCGCGCGCGTTTCGCGTGGCGCACCAGAGGGTGAACTTCGCGACATTCAGCGGCTCAAAAGACGCCGCGCGCGTGCGCACCCGAAGGCCTCGAGACGCATATCTCGACAATTCCCCAAAAAGGAGAATTTCTGTTTATTTATCGCAGGTTGAGCTGTGTCGCTGGTGCATCGCTAAAGGTTAATCGTCGATAAACCGCTTGTACGGAATTGCTCCTTTCGCCCCTCGCGCCCATGTCACCGCCACCTCACCAGAATGGGTGATCACAACAGGGGTAAAACCTAATGCGTAACTGGATTATCGGCGCTGCCGCCGTACTGGCGCTCGCCGTTCCGGGCGTTGCCGCGGCCCAAACGGGCTATGTCGGCGCCGCCATCAGCAACACCGAATTCGACGCCGGCGACGATTTCGACTCCTACGGCGTTGAAGGCGCCGTGGCGTTCGCTGGCTCGGGCTCGATCGTATTCGAAGTCGACGCAGCACTCAGCGACAGCGACGACACCGACATGGGCTATGGCCTCGTCGGCCACGTCTACAGCCGCAACGACAGCCACCTGATCGGCGGTTTCGTCGGCGTCGCCGGTTCGGACGATAGCGAAACCTGGACGGTCGGCGTTGAAGCCGCGAAATATTACACCGACTGGACGCTCGCTGGCGCCGTGGCTTACGGCAACAACGACGACTTCGGTTCGGACGGCTGGGGCGCCAACGCCGAGGCCCGCTACTTCATCAACGACAATTTCCGCCTGAACGGCAACATCGGCTTCGCCACGATCGATTACGACAGCTTCGGCGAAGACGACGCGTTCAGCTACGGCCTCGGCGGCGAATACCAATTCGCCGCGCTCCCGGTCAGCGTCGCCGCTGCTTGGAACCACGTCGAGTTCGACGAAGTGAGCACCGAAGCGGACACCCTGTCGCTCGCGGTTCGCTACAATTGGGGCGGCACGCTGCGCGATCGCGATCGCAACGGCGCCAGCCAAGCCGGCGTGCTCGGCAGCCTCGGCGCCGCCTTCGGCCTCTAAGCTGAAGCAGGCAAACGACCTCTAGTACAACTGCTCAACGCCCCGGCTTCGGCCGGGGCGTTTTTCTTTGCGGTATCGTTCTACTCGCGTGTGGATTGTCGCCAGAAGCGCCGTCACAGCGCCGCGTTTCAGCCGTCATCATTATGCTTTTGTTCATTTTTATGTAACTTAGGCGCCACACTACGGAACAAGCAGCTGTTTCCACTGCAGCGCGCATCTAGGGCCCGCTCTCGGATCATCCCACGTAGCGGTCAGCCGACTAAACGGCGACCTCCAAAGGGGAACCCTCATCATGAAAAAGTATCTGCTCGGCGCCGCGGCGCTTCTCGCCATCGCAGCGCCTGGCGTCGCCGCCGCGCAAAATGGCTACGTCGATCTGAGCTACCAATCCGCCGAAGCCGATGTGGCTGGACTCGAAGCTGACGGCGAAGGCTGGACGCTTGGCGGCGCGACCTCGTGGGGCGGCGACGGCACGTTCGGCGTGCAACTCGACGCGCTCGTCGGCGAGGCCGAAGATTCCTCCAGCTACAATGTTGGCGGCCACCTCTTTACGCGCAACGGCAATTACCTGCTCGGCGGCTTCGCCAATTACGGCAACGTCGATGCGGACGGCGGCGCTGAGGCCGACTTCTGGACCGTCGGCCTTGAAAGCCAATATTACCTGTCGCGCACCACGCTCGACGCTTCGCTGTCGTACGGCGAAGGCGATGACATCGACGCCGAATTCACCGGCCTCGATCTCGGCGCGACCCACTTCCTCACCGACAATTTCTCGTTCAACGGCGGTGTCGGTTTCGGCACGATCGAAGGCAGCGGCTTTGACGTCGATACGGTGAGCTACGGCCTCGGCGCCGAGTATCAATTCGCCTCCGCCCCGATCAGCCTCTTCGGCGGCTGGCAACATGCGGAAATCGACGACCTCGATTCCGACGCGGATTCGCTGAGCGTTGGCGTGCGCTACAATTTCGGCGGCCAAACGCTGCTGGAGCGCAATCGCTCGGGCGCGAGCCTGTCGCGTGGTGGCGGTCTCGGCCGTTTTGCCGGCCTGCTCTAAGCATAAATAGTCGTTAACTGAATATTTACGCCTCGGTCGTTTCGCGGCCGAGGCGTTTTCTTTGAGAAACGCAGGTAACCAACGGACTGTAAAACGAAATTCTCTGGCGTTTACATGTGTTTACTTTTGATTAACCATAATAAAATGTGACACTTACGCCACGCCGATACCACAACCTGGCCAATACCTCTCGATCTTGCTTTCGGAACTGGCGCCGCTCGCCTAATTTGCGCGCAGCCGCACAGACGGCGCACCTATCAGGGGAAAATCTCAGATGAAGAAGTTTTTGGTCGGGGCCGCTGCCGCCGCCGCCATTCTCGCGCCTGCCGCCGCCTCAGCCGACACGACCGCCGTCGTCGGCATTCAATATGGCAACACCGACATCGATAGCTTCGATTTTGACGCCTATGGCATCAATGGCGCCTTCAACCACGACTTCTCGAACGGCACGTATGTCCAAATGGACGCCGCCGCCGATCGCATCGACGCTGGCGGCTGCTGCCTCGATTCCAGCTATGCGGCCGTGCACTACGGCATGCGCAACGACAATTATGCGTTTGGCGGCTTCGTGAGCCTCGACGAGCTCTTCATCTATTCGGGCCTTGGCATCGGCCTTGAAGGCCAATGGTACACCTCGAACATGGTGTTCAACGGCTCGGTCGCGAACTACGACTTCTCGGACCTCGACGCCTCCATGACCAGCGTGACGCTGGACGGCTCATACTTCGTCACGCCGGACTTCTCGCTCACCGGTCGCGCCACGTTCGCCGACGATGAAATCTATGGCGACGACGTCACGGTTTGGGGCATCGGCGGCGAATATCGCTTCTCAGGCCAACCCTTCAGCATCGAACTTGGCTATCGCCAAGCCGACGTCTTCGACGAAGACGCCACCAGCTGGACGATCGGCTTCAACATCGATCTCGGCGCTGACTCGCTCTACGACCGCGCCACCAGCGGTCCGAGCCAAAGCGGCGCCAGCTATGGGCACCAATTGCTCGCGCTGAGCCCCAGCCCGTAAGCCCAACGCATCCTTATTCAAACGACTGCGCCCCAACCCCACGGTTGGGGCGCTTTCTTTGCACTGATGCGTCAGTTTCTAGCGGCCGACATTCACTGAGCCGGAGCCGGTATCGCGCAATTCCGCAACGCGCCCCGCATCCGCGATCGAGACATCGCCAGACCCGCTGACAGAGGCGCGCGTGGTTTCCGCTGAACCGCCATAGCGCACGCTGCCCGAACCTTCGCTGCGCGCGACCAACGCGCCCACCTGCCCGCGCACCACCTGAATGTCGCCGGACGAGAGCAACGAAAGTTCTGCGCTCGGCCCTTCAACCGACGCCACCTCGACGCTGCCTGAGCCGCGTAGATCAACATTCAACGCGCCGCGCACAGCGCCCGCATCGACGTCGCCCGAGCCGCTCAGCGCCAAACGTGCGCCATTGCCGGCAGCGCCCACTTCAAGCGAACCGGACCCATTGAGCCGCGCGTCCACCGCGCCCGTCACATCGCCCACATCGAGATCGCCAGAGCCGTTCAAACGCAGCACAGTGTCGCCGCCCGCGCGCACCACATCGAGCGAACCCGAACCGTTCACCGATGCATTCAACGCGCCGCCCACGCTCGCGACATTGAGATCGCCCGAACCGTTGAGATCGACGTCAAGCGCGCCGCTCACCGCCGCCATCTGCGCATCGCCGCAGCCGTTGAAACGCGCCTCGCCGCCGTGCGAGACGCGCACATTCGTGAACACCGCGCCGCCGACATTGAGATCAAGCGTGCGCGGCACGCGCACCGTTATGCGCGGCAGATCCTCACGCGCCACACCACCGATGCCGGAGATGCGCACTTGCGGTTGGCCGCCAAACATTGCGGTGCAGCCACGCAAGCGATTGCGCAGGCCGCCATCAATCACGACACGGTCGCCCTCAACGCGCGCACTGATCGCCGGTAAGCGCTCGCTCTGCCCGATCGCGACATCCACATCGGTGCGATCTTCGGGGATCACGTCGAGCACGGCCGCGATGTGCTGCAGCGTCACCGCATCCTGATTGAACCGCTCCGCCGCCGCTTGGCCCGACAACGCACACGTGGCCGCCGCCACCGACGCAAGAATAACGCGCACGGATTCCTCCCTTGAACTGCCTTGCAGGAAAGATGCGGCGCGGCGCGGTCTTGGATGCAAGGGGCTAAAGTAGAAACGCGCGGACCTCAGCCAGGAAGCGCGCTGGCGTCTCCCAGTGCGGATAATGCCCGCAGCCCTCGATCCGCTTCACGCGCGCGCCCTCGATCAAAGCACTGGCGATCTTGGCCTGCTTTGCCGGGAAGACCCAATCCTGCTCGCCCCAGAGCACCAGGGTGGGCCGCTGGAGCCCGCGCGCGGCCGCAGCGAAGCTCGGCCGCTCGCGCACGCCAAACGGCCCCAGCCCTGCCTTCACGGTGCGTACAAACGAACGGTGCGTGCCGTCGATCTGCGTGTAGGCATTCATCAGATCGATCAGATCGCGCGTGGCGAGGCTTTTGTCCGCCATCGCCAGCCGCAACGCGAATGCATTGGAGAGCCAAGTCGGCTTGCCCAGCGGATAGCCGATCAGCGGCAATGTAGGCGCGCGCAACGCGATGTTCGCATCACGGCCAAAGCCACCGGGCGCCATGATAATCGCGCGATCAATGCGGTGCTGATGCGCGACCGACATCCGCACCACCGTGCTGGCGCCAAGCGACGAGCCGATGATGTGCGCACGCTCAAGCCTCAGCGCGTCCATTGCCGCAACCACTTGCTCAACGAAGAACGCCGCGTCGTAGGCCGCATCTGGTCGATCGGCTTGGCCAAAGCCCGGCAGATCAAACGCGATGACGCGAAAATCCCTGGCGAGCTCTGGGATCACCTTCCCCCAGATTTCGATCGCCAGCGCCAGCCCATGCAACAGCACAATCGGCGCACCAGGCCCACCCGTATCGAGCAGACGCGTGCGCAGTCCATTGGCCAGCGTGAGCGGCGTGGTCGCCAGATCGGACACAAGGAAGCTCCAGACGCACCTTCCCAAAGCTTCATGACCACCCGCTTGACGGCGCGCGCGTTCCGCTTTATTTAACCGTACCGTTAATTGCATGATTGGTTAAATGCAGGCGCCCGATCCCCTCTCCGAGACGCTCTTTGCGCTCGCTGACCCAACCCGGCGCGCCATCCTCGCGCGGCTGGCCGAGGGCGAGGCGAACGTGAACGAGATCGCAGCCCCCTTCGACATCAGCCTCCCCGCCATCTCGCGGCACCTCAAAGTGCTCGAACACGCCGGCCTCATCAGCCGCGGCCGCGACGCCCAATGGCGCCCCTGCCGCTTGGAAACCAAGGCGCTGAAGCACGTTGACGAATGGCTTGAGTACTATCGGCGCTTCTGGACCGGCAGCTTCGACAAGATGGATGCCTACATCGCGGAACTCAAAAACAAGGACACGCCGAAATGAGCGCCATGCTTGCCGACGACGAATTGCTCATCACGCGCAGCTTCGACGCCTCGCCCGCTCTGATGTTTTCGCTCTGGAGCGACATCAACCACTTCCGCAAGTGGATGGGGCCTGAAGGCTTCGATTGCGAAGAGATGGAAATGGATTTCCGCGTCGGCGGAAAATATCGCGGCATGATCCGCTCGAAGGATCACGGCGATAATTGGTTTCATGGCGCCTATCTCGAAATCGAGCGCCCACATCGGCTCGTCTTCACCTGGCGCTGGGAGCAAGGCCCCGCATCGGACACCGAAACCACGATCACCATCACCTTCCGCGAAGAAGCGGACGGGCGCACCACGCAACTCTTCCATCAGACGCCGTTCACCAGCGTCGAACGCCGCGACTCTCACGTCGGCGGCTGGAATTCACTTTTCAACAAGCTCGCGGCCTACGCGGCCCAACACCAAGGGAAGGACTAATCATGCCAAAATTCATGGCGCTCTATGTCGGCAGTCCGGAAGCGTTCGCGCGCTCGGGCTGGGACAAGCTCGACGACACAACGCGCAAGGCGCGCGAGATCACAGGCATGCAGGCCTGGGGCGAGTGGCAAGAAAAGAACAAGAGCGTGATGGTCGATGAAGGCAGCCCGCTGGGCAAAACCAAGCGCGTCGACGCCAAGGGGTTAGCGACATTTCCAATTCTGTCGCCGGCTACATCATCGTCGAAGCCGCTTCGCACGATGGCGCCGCCAAGCTCTTTAAGAACCATCCGCACTTCTCGGTCTTCCCTGGCGATGCGGTGGAGATCATGCCGTGCAATCCGATGCCGACGATGGAGGACTTGAAATGATCACGATCTCCGCTTTCGAATGGGTGCCGGATTTCGCGCAAGGCCAAGTGCGCGATCTGCGCGCGCGCTGGGCGCTTGAAGAAGCGGGTCTGCCCTATCACGCGCGCCTGCTGGCGATGGGCGATCAGGACAAGCCCGAATACCGCGCGCTGCAACCATTCGGCCAAGTGCCGGTCTTCGAAGAGAACGGCTTCGTGCTGTTCAGAATCCGGCGCCATTGTGCTGCACATCGGCGAACGCTCTGAGACGCTGCTGCCGAAGGACCAACAAGCACGCGCACGCGCCAGCCAATGGCTGATCGCCGCGCTCAATTCCATTGAGCCCTGGGTGATGCAGGTCGCCCTGATCGACCTCTTCTATGCCAACGAAGAATGGGCAAAGCTGCGCCGCCCTGGCGCGGTTGAGTTCGCGCACAAGCGGCTCGCCGGCCTTTCAAATGCGTTAGGCGATAAGCCTTACCTCGATGGAGACCGCTTCACCGCCGGCGACCTAATGATGGCCACCGTGCTGCGCATCATGCCCGAGCTCACCGACAACGAGCCGCGCCTCACGGCCTACGTCGAGCGCTGCACATCACGCCCCGCCTTCAAGCGCGCGCTTGACGCACAGCTCGGCGATTTCAAACAGGCCGCCTAAAAATGGAGGGCCGCTCCTTCGAGCGGCCCTTTGCTTTAATTCGACGGCGGCGCGAAGTGCGCAGCGCTGAAGCGATAACTCGGCGCGCCCATCGCCCCACTCGCTGCTGCGACATTGATCGTGTAGCTCGCGCCGCTGCACGCGCCCGGACGCGCAGGCACCGCACGATTGAACACCATCAACCCGGCATATTCGTACGCCGCGGCATCGAACACGCCGCCGCGGCCGAGCGGCACAACCTCGATCTCGCCATTGCGCCGACCAAGGCCGACCAGCTCCAAGTTTGAATCGCCGCGCAGCGCGTAATTGCGCGGGCCATCGGCACGCAGCGCGACGTAATGCGCGCCAAGCTGCTCCACGCGGCCGCGCGGCGACCAGGCGCCCAAGCGGCTAATCGTGCCATTCAGCGCAACCGAGCGATCGAACAGCGGCGCCAGATCATAATCGCGCGCGAAATTCTGCACGCGCCAGCGCTGGATCGCATCCGGGATGTTCGTGCCGACTTCGCCAAGCGTGCGCGACATCGTCTCGAACCCGTCATAGGTCACGGCGTTTTCCCAAAGCCGCACCACGATGCGATCGCCGTGCGCGTCGGCGAGCGACTGCAGCAGCGTCCATTGACTATAATTGTGCCCGCGCTCGTTCGTGGTCCAGCAGCGCTGCGGCGCTTCGTAATCGGTTTCGACGTAGCCCGACGCGTCTTGATCCGCGCCGACTGTCGCCACCTCAACCCACGACGCCGTCGATTCATAAAGCCATTGCAGGCCCTCTTCTGAATCGTAGCCGTACTGGATCATGTGGTTAAGTTCGTGCGTCGCCGTCGCGCGCATCAGGCTCAACGGCGTCGCCTTCTTGCCCATGCCTTGAAAATCGTTGTCGATCACGAACACGCCGCGCGCCGCCGCCGTCTCGCGCGCGTTCGCGGTGTTGGGATTGTCGAACACCACCTGCACCGGCTTGGTGTAGCCCATATTGCCCAGCGCATCGGCGATGTAGGCGCGATAGCGCCCATCGCCGTCACGCACAGGTGCGGCGAAGCCCAAGCGCAATTGCGCGTCGAAGACTTCCTGCAACGCTGCAGCCGTCGCTTGCGCATAGTCCGACGTTGAAGCGTCTCGCCCTTCGGTCGTGTAGATCACGCGAAAATCTTGCGTCTCGATCACTTGTTCGGGGCCGCTCATCGCCACTTGGTTCTCGAACTGCGCCTGCAATTGCGCCACCACGGACGCATCGACCGACGAGAGCACCAACCGGAAACGCCCACGGCTTTCGCCATCGCGATAGCGAGAGAGCACCGCAGTATACGCGCCCGCCGCTTGCGCCGTGAACGCCACCGCCGAATTCAGCGAGCCGTCGCCGCGATCGTCATTCAGCGCGACGGGATACCCATCCGGCCCATTCACGCGCAGCACCGGATCGAGATTGCCACTCGTGGCTTCCGCGATCCCCATCAGCGTCTGCCCGGCCGCAAGCTCGATGCGATACTCGTGAGAGGTTTGATCGTTGTTGATCTCGCCCTCGTGCGCCGCGATCTGCGTTCCATCGATGGCGGCGAAGTTGAACGGCGCTTGCGCCTCCGCATCGATCGCCATCGAGAGCACGAAATTGCCAACGGCGTCGCCGCTATAAGAGCTCGCCACCAATTCGTAACGCCCAGTCTCCCCCACGCGATACGCCAACCGCGAATTCAAGCTGCCATCGCCGGAATCGTCGTTCGACGCGACCGTCTCACCACGTGCGTTTGCAAGGCTCAATGTCGTGTCGAAGCCTTCCGTGAGCGCAAAGGTCGACGCGACAAACACATCACCGTCACGCAGCTCAATCGGATAACGCGCTTCCGTACGCCGACGATCAAGCGCCACGGTTTCTTCGCGCACCACCTGCGCGGCATCCGAGAGCCCAAAATCGACGCCATAGGAAACGGTCAACGAGAACGATCCCGTCGCGCCATTGTAGCCGGTCACGACCGCAATATAGGCGCCCGCGCTCGTCGGCACATGCACGATGCGCGACGACAACACGCCAGCTTGTTGATCGTCGTTCTCCGCGACCCGGCGGCCGTCCGGCCCGTTCAACGTCAGCACCGTGTCGAGGTTCGTGGGCGAGGACGTCGTCAGCGTCACGATCTGCCCGGCTTCAAGCGGTATCTCGAACGTGGCGCGCGCGCCCCGACTACTAAGATTGCCTTCGAAATCACGCGCGGCCGAGGATTGCCCGGCAGCACTCGATGTCATGAGCACAATGGCGACGAGTGCGATCAGAGCGCGCATGGAATCCCCGCAAATTCGCCAGCCGCAGCCGGCACTCCCTCGCCGTCATGGTTGGCATAATTTGCGCGCGCCTGGAACCATGCCGAGCAAAACAAAAGGGCCGCCCCTTCCGGAGCGGCCCTTGGTGCGTCCCCTGCCAACCGGCTTAGGCGCGGAGCTTTGCCAGCACTTCAGCCGCGACGGCCTTTGGCACTTCTTCGTAGTGCGCGAATTCCATCACGTACGAGGCGCGGCCCTGTGAGAACGAGCGCAGCGTGTTCACGTAGCCGAACATATTCGCCAGCGGGACCATCGCGTTGATGATGGTCGCGTTGCCGCGCATGTCTTGGCCGAGGATCATGCCGCGACGTGAGTTCAGATCGCCGATGACCGAGCCGACATAATCTTCCGGGCTCGTGACTTCGACCTTCATGATCGGCTCGAGCAGACGCGCATCGCCCTTTTCCTTCAGTTCGCGGAACGCGGCTTGTGCGGCGATCTGGAAGGTCAAGACGTTGGAGTCGACGTCGTGGTACTTGCCGTCGATCAAACGCGCCGTGACATCAATCACCGGGAAGCCGGCCAACAGGCCGTTTTCCTTGGCCATGTTGAGGCCCTTTTCAACGCCCGGAACGTATTCGCGCGGCACGTTGCCGCCGACGATCTTGTTCTCGAACTTGAAGCCCGAACCCGGTTCGCCCGGCTCGAACTCGATCTTCACTTCGGCGAACTGGCCCGAACCGCCGGTTTGCTTCTTGTGGGTGTAGGTGATGGTCGCGGCGCGGCCGAGCTTCTCGCGATACGCAACCTGCGGCGCACCGACATTGGCTTCGACTTTGTAGGTACGACGCAGAATGTCGATTTTGATGTCGAGGTGGAGTTCGCCCATCCCCTTCAGGATGGTCTGACCCGATTCTTGATCGGTCGACACGCGGAAAGACGGATCTTCCGCGGCAAGCTTCTGCAGCGCCACGCCCAGCTTTTCCTGGTCTGCTTTCGACTTTGGCTCAACGGCCACTTCGATAACCGGCTCGGGAAATTCCATACGCTCAAGGATGACCGGTTTGTTCGGATCGCAGAGCGTGTCGCCCGTGCGCACTTCCTTCAAACCAGCGAGTGCTACGATGTCGCCAGCGTATGCTTCCTTGATGTCTTCGCGATTGTTCGCGTGCATCAAGAGCATGCGGCCGGCGCGCTCTTTCTTGTCGCGCGTCGAGTTCAGCAGCGCGTCGCCCGCGTTCAGGATGCCCGAATAGATGCGGCAGAACGTGATCGTACCGACGAACGGGTCGTCCATAATCTTGAACGCCAGCAGCGAGAGCGGTTCGCTATCGCTGGACGGACGCGTCAATTCCTTTTCCGGATCGTCCATGTCGACGCCCTTGATCGCCGGACGATCGAGCGGGTTCGGCAGATAATCGACAACGGCGTCGAGCAGCGGCTGCACGCCCTTGTTCTTGAACGCCGAGCCCAACAGCATCGGATACCAAGCGGCCTTCAGCACCGCGAGGCGGATGAGACGCTTCAGCGTCGTGATGTCGGGCTCGGTACCGTCGAGGTACGCGGCCATCACGTCGTCGTCCATTTCGACGGCGGCTTCGACCAGCACCGCGCGATACTCGGCGGCCTTTTCCTTCAGATCGTCCGGAATTTCGACGATGTCGAACTTCGCGCCAAGGCTTTCATCCTTCCAGATGATCGCGTTCATCTCGACGAGATCAACCAGGCCCTTGAAGCCAGACTCGATACCGATCGGCAATTGCAGCGGCACCGGGCGCGCGCCGAGGCGCTTCTTGATGTCTTCGACGCACATATAAAAATCGGCGCCGGTCTTATCCATCTTGTTGGCGAAGATGATGCGCGGAACCTTGTACTTGTCGCCTTGGCGCCAAACAGTTTCGGTCTGCGGCTCAACGCCTTGGTTGCCGTCGAGCACAACGACGGCGCCGTCGAGCACGCGCAGCGAACGCTCGACTTCGATGGTGAAGTCGACGTGGCCGGGGGTGTCGATGATGTTCAGGCGCTTGTCTTTCCAGAACGTCGTCGTTGCAGCCGACGTAATGGTGATGCCGCGCTCTTGCTCTTGCTCCATCCAGTCCATCGTGGCCGCGCCATCGTGGACTTCGCCGATCTTGTGGCTCTTGCCGGAGTAGAACAGAATCCGCTCGGTCGTCGTCGTCTTGCCCGCATCGATGTGGGCCATGATGCCGAAATTGCGGTAGTCTTCGATTTTATACTGACGGGCCATGACAATTCTGTCCGTGTTTAGACCGCCGTCCCAGGGGAACGGCGGTCTTTAAAGCCGGCGCGCGCCGGCGATTGGGCTGATTACCAGCGATAGTGCGAGAAAGCGCGGTTGGCTTCAGCCATCCGGTGCGTGTCTTCGCGCTTCTTCACGGCGTTGCCGCGATTGTTGGCGGCGTCCTGAATTTCGCCGGCCAGACGCTCTTGCATCGTGTTTTCGTTGCGCGCGCGCGCGCCCACGAGCCAACGGATCGCCAGCGCTTGGCGACGTTCCGGGCGAACTTCAACCGGCACCTGATAGGTGGCGCCGCCGACGCGACGCGACCGCACTTCGATCGACGGGGCGACATTGGCCAGCGCGTCGTGGAAGGCTTCGATCGACGGGCGCTTCAGCTTCTTCTCGACGGTTTCGAACGCGCCATAGACGATCTGCTCGGCGGCGGACTTTTTCCCTCGTACATGATGTAATTCATGAACTTGGTCAGAACGAGATCGCCATAAACGGGATCGGGCAGAACTTCGCGCGGCTCGGCGCGGTGACGGCGGGACATCTGATCTCTTCCTTACTTCGGTCGTTTCGCGCCATAGAGCGAGCGGCGCTTTCTCCGGTCCTTGACGCCTTGCGTGTCGAGCACGCCGCGCAGGATGTGATAGCGAACGCCAGGCAAATCCTTCACGCGGCCGCCGCGAATGAGCACAACGGAGTGCTCTTGCAGATTGTGGCCTTCGCCCGGGATGTAGCACACGGCTTCGATGCCGGTGGTGAGACGGACCTTGGCGACCTTACGAAGCGCCGAGTTCGGCTTCTTCGGCGTCGTCGTATAGACGCGGGTGCAAACGCCGCGACGCTGCGGGCTGGCCTTCAGGGCCGGCGACTTATTCCGCACCGGCTTCGGGGACCGCGGCTTGCGGATCAGCTGATTAATCGTCGGCATTCGCCTCTTCCGTTCCGTACTTTCAAACTCGAACAGCGCGCCAAGCGGACCCTTTTGGGGAACCGCCAGGTGGCGCGCCTTAGATAAAGCCAGTCGGCGGGGCGGTTCGTACGTGAGGGACCGCAGCCGTTCCGAATGAGGGGGACACATAAAGGGGCGCCTAGGGGCGTCAAGGTGGCTGAACCGCCCTTTCAGCCTGAAACGACCGCTTTTGGATCGCCTATGGCAGCGCCGCCAGACCTGCGGCCCAAACCCTCGAAAATCAGAAATACCCGAGGATCTGGCGTAGGCCCGGGGCGTGGTAATCGACCAGCCGCTTTTGCACCTCGGGCAGCACCTCGGGCACCTCGATGTCGTGGCGCAAATGCTCGCGCGCCGTGCCGCTATGTTTGCGGTCCGAGCCGATCAGCACGCGCTCTTTCCAATCCTGCGGCCATTCGGTGACGCCAGCCTTGGTGCAGATGAGATCGCGGAAGAAGACCTCGGCCGCCGGCGTATCGATCGCCTTCAGATTCTTGATGATCTCTTCGTACCGCATGACGTGCGCGCCAGTGCCCATCCAAGCGACGCCGTTGAAGTTGAAGATGTCAGCAAGCGACGGCGCCTTATCGAGCGCGCCGAAAATCATGAGGTTCATGACCTCGTTGACGCCCGCCGCGCCATTCTTGATGTGGTTCAGATTGCCGTTGAACTGCTCCGACAGGAAAAACCGCGTTCGCGCCAACACCCAATCATAAGGATCGCGCACCAGCACGATGTGGTTCACGTCGCGCAGCAACACTGCCGCGATGTCAGAGAAAAAGAGATGGCCCCAGCTCAGCTTTGGCTGCTTGGGATCGAATGCAGCGCGATGGCTCAGCAAGATGGCATGCTGCAGGAATTGCTGATCGTATTGCTGCTCGGGCTGCACGAACATTCGCACGATATTGCGGATCAAATGCGTGCCGCACTTAGGTACGCTGTTGAGGAAGGTCGGCTTCGCAATCGGCGGCTTTGCGAAGCGACGCCCCTCCTCGTCCAGGTTGTCCCGATCGAGACTAATTCTAACTGTCTGCACCATAGCCGTTCGTCGCTTCCGTTCGCCGACACCCAAACATGAAAATGGCGGTGCAGCCAAGCTGCACCGCCATCAGTTTTAAGTCGTTAACCGCTTTTAGAAGTCGCGCGAGACACGCAAGAACAAGCGCCGGCCGACATAGTCGTACTGCGAAGCCAGCAGCGATGGACCAATGTTGGTCTGAGAAGCCGCACCAATCGTGGTGACCTGCGGAGGCTCTTGGTTTGTCAAGTTGGCGACACCAAGCACAATGCCCCAACGATCGAAGTCACGGCTGATCGATGCGGAATGGTAGGTGATGAACTCCTGATCGATGTCGTAACGGATCGTGCCGGCGCCGTTCGTATCCGGGACCGTGTCGATATCCGATGCATGACCGATGAATTGGCTACGCCAGAAGAATGTCCAGTCACCGTGCTCAAATTGCGCATCGAGGTTGCCGACAAAGTCAGGATCGCCGTTGCGGCCGTTATTGTCCTGCCCCGTGCCGTCGAACAATTCGAGCGTGTCTTCAAACTGCCAGGTGGCTTGCGCCGCCAGCGTCAGATCACCGAACGAGAATTCGTGACCATATTGCGCCGTCAGGTCGAGACCGCGGTTCACTTGTGAGTTGATGTTCAAGAACGAGTTGTTGATCGTCTCGATCAGGTACTGGTTTGCGCCGCCGCCGCCAACTCGGTTGAACAAGCCGCAGAGCGGATCTGCCGGGAAATTCAGCGAGTCATAGCAACCAAACACGATCGCAGCCGGACCGAGCGCCGCGATTTCATTTTCCACTTCGATTTCGAAATAGTCGAGCGCGAAGCTCAAGTTGGCGAAGCTCGGTGTCCAGACGATGCCAAGCACCTGCGCCTCAGAGGTCTCCGCAGCAAGCAGGCCTGCTCCACCACTACGAAACGCAGTGGCTGACGAGCCGGCGCCGTCATGATCGTCCGGGATGCCGTCTGCGGCGCAATTGTCCGCGACACGCTGGGAGATGATACCGTCAATCAGGTTCTGGCCCCAGTTCACGCAGGGGTCGATACGCTGACCAACGAATGAACTCTCGCCGTTCAGATAAAGTTCGAAGAGCGCCGGAGCACGGAACGACGTGCCCTGGGTGAAGCGGACGAGGAATTCCGAGTTCGGACGCCAGGTGACGCCAAACTTGTACGTGGATTCCTCGCCGAACGATTCCACGTCAGTGTAGCGGCCCGAAAGCGACACTTCGAGGTCGCCCGCTTCGGTACCGCGCAGCAACGGGATGGCCAATTCGCCAAACAGTTCCGTCGTGGTGTCCTCGCCGTTAGTAATACCCGACGCCGACGAGCCCCAAGCGTTGCCGGCGAGCGTGACATGGCCGGGCGTGTCCGTCAGTTCGTCGCGGCGGATCACGGCGCCGAGCACACCGGCGACATTGCCAGCTGGGAGCGTGATGAGATCGGTACCGACCGAAGCTTCAGCATAGGTCTGCGTGTACTCGGTCGTGCCGGTTTCGACGTCGTAAAGGAATGCTTCCTCTTGCGCAGTAAAGCCGCCCCCAGCATGAGGTTCGCCGACACCCAATCGACGTCCACGCAAGGACGGTTCGAGACCGGCGTGTTGTACCCGACGCACGAAGCGGTCGGACGCGGGATCGAGTTCGCGTTGAACAAGCCCGTCGTTCCGAAATCGCTCCGACCGTCAGCCGAATACACAGCGTCCGCAAGGATACGGTCGTTGGTATATTCCGCATCCGAGAGGCTGTGCTGGACGAAGACGTCCCAATTCACATTGCTCAGCCAGCCATCGAAATCGCCACGAACGCCTGCGACCGCCCGCATGTAGTCGACGCGCTGCGACGCATCCGCGTGGTCGGTCGTTGGCGTCGGGCTAAGGATTGTGGCGCCGGTCCAACCTGGGTTCAGAGAATCGCCCAGGTCGTAGCTATAGAGATAAGTCCACACTTGGCGGAAACCGTTGACCGCCGTCTCGCGACGATTCATCAGCACTTCGGCATACGCCTCAATGCGCGGCGTAATGTCGAAGCCTGCGTTTGAGAAGAAGGTAGCCCGCTCGATCTCCGGAATGATCGAAGAATTTTGCTCGAACGGAGAATTCGAATTACTGAGGCCACGGGCAGCGCCGCCGTAATCTACCTGGAACCAGTTGGCCGGAGCGCCCGGTTCAGGAAAACCGGCAGGCGCCGGGAAAATCGAGCCCGGGTTCAGCACGCCGATCTGGCCGCTGGGGTCAGGCTGGATGAAGTTGGCGGCGGCGCCACGCTGCAGGTTACCGGAGCCCGAGAGGTCGTACAACCAAACAAGACCAGTCCGAACGTTGCCGCGGCAAGCGCGTTCGCCCGTACGAAGGTCGATTACGTCGTTGCGCAGGCCAGTCGCCACGTCCCAAGTGCGATCCACTGCGCAATTGGTGTAGTCGCGCTGACCGGCAAGCGTTTCTTCTTGCAGGTAATAGTCGACCGACACGTTGAAATAGCCGCGATCAAACGTGGTGCCCCACGTGATGTCGCCGGCGATTTCCGAGCCGCCGTCTTCTTCGGGCAACGAATAACGCAGCGTGGCGGCGCCGCCATCGAGGTCGTCGCGCGTAATGATGTTCACAACGCCCGCGACGGCGTCCGAGCCGTAGATCGAGGATGCGCCGTCCTTCAGGATTTCGACGCGGTCGATCATCGAGAGCGGGAGAACGTTCAGGTCGAACGCCGAAACGGCGCCGCGCGTACCGGCCGGGCCGGCGCGACGGCCGTTTAGCAGAACGAGCGTGCGGTTGGCGCCGAGGCCGCGCAGCGAGATCGTTTGTGCGCCAGGGCCGCCGTCGGTGACGAAGGCGCTCGAAATGGTCGCATCGATCTGCGGCGAACCGGCCGCGAGCGACGAACTCTGCACCATGTCGCCGGTGTCAGTGACGCCAGCCAGCGACGCTGCATCGGTCGTGATAACTTGGATTGGCGAAGCCGAGTTGAATTCGCTGCGAATACGCGAACCCGTAACAACGATGGCTTCTTCTTCTTCGGCTTCTTCCTCAGACGTCTGGTTTTGCGCAAACGCCTGACCCGTGGTCATGACGCCAGCAAGCATCGCCAAAGCAACCGAGTTCTTGAAGAAACTCTTCTTGGATTTCGACATAAATGAACCCCTGCACCCTCAACAGTACGCGAGAAGGGCACGCTAGAGGGGCGCAAGGCGCGGCGTCAACAACTGTGACCAAAGTTTGAACGTCACCCGTCGATTAAGTGACAAAACCCCCACACCGGAGACCGATGTGGGGGCGCCTTTGTCTCTCAAAGAGGCGTTTTGGGCGAAACTTCAGTAGGAAATACCGCAGGTTCCGCGAATAAAGTCCTCCACGAGTTGGAACTCGCGGCGGCGCATCTCCGGATTTACCGCACCGTGCGGCATTTCAGGGATCACCACGTACTCATGCGGCTTGTTGTTGGCGCGCAACGCTGCCGCGAAACGCTCCGAATGCCAGATATCGGCCGCCGTATCGTAATCGCCGTGATAGAGCAGGATGGGAATACTCGCGCGTGAAGCGTTTTCAAGCGGGTCCATGCCCCGCACCGTTGTGCCCTGAAGCTGACGTTGCACGCGATTGTTGCTCCACAATGTGCCTAAGCGTTGCAAACTCGCGACGCCCGCACCCGAAATCGCGCAGCGATAGGGCGAATTTGGACGCACGGTCGCCGCGATCGCAGCGAAGCCGCCATATGAGAAGCCGTAAATCATGGCGCGGTTCGGATCGGCGATGCGCTGCTCTACAAGCCACGCAAGACCATCGTCCTTGTCGTCTTGCATTTTCTGCCCCCACTCGCCGTCGCCAGCGCGCCAGAGCGCGTTGCCGAAGCCGGTCGAGCCGCGGAATTGCGGTTGCAACACCGCAAAGCCGCGCGATGCGAAATATTGCGTGACGGGAATATCGCCACCGCCCCAATCCGCTTCGTTACGACCCCAAGGGCCGCCGTGCGGCTGGATGATCGTCGGCAGCGGCGCATCAACGCCCGGGCGATAACCCGCTGGCAGCGTCAAGAACGCCGGAATGCGCAGACCATCGCGCGCGTTGTAATAAACGAGCTGCGTTTCCGCGAGACCGTCGCTCGGTACGCCCGGGACGGAATCCCCAGCGACGTCAGGTTCGTCTCGTCGGTCAGCAGATAATAGGCCGGCGCGTGACGCGAGCTCGACGTCGCGATGATGCGATAACGGCCATTGCGCGGTCCAATGCGGACGATACGCCCTGGCAGGCGCCGCTCAATGCTCTCCGCCAACGCGCGGTAGGTCGGGTCGGTATAGAACGAACGCTCCGCATCGCCATTGTAGCGGAACCCGACAATGCTCGCCGGCACCAGGCCCGGGCGATCCATGATCACGCCGGACGCTTCGTATTGCGGGTGCTGGAACATGTCCTCAACGAACGCGCGCTGGGAAAGGCTGTAACCACGCACATAGGCAAGGTCACGGTTCTGGTCGTCGAGGAAGACAACGATGTCTTCGTTTTGCGGGTCGAAACCAAGCGCGGTGAGGCCGCGGCGTGCGCGCGCCGTATAACTCAACGCATCGTGGCGTTGCCAAGTCCCGTTGGCGTCGGCAATTTCAAAGCCGATCGTCCAGTCGCCGTCGACGAAATCGATCGTTTGCTTCAGGCGCACGCGGCCGGCCGAATCCACGATCGGCAGAATGCCTTCGCGCGAACTGATGCGCTGCACCACTTCGCCGCGGCCGGTGCGGACATCGACGCGATAGATCGCATCTTCATCCATCGTCGAACGCAGCATGAGAACGTGGTTCGGCTCACGCGGCAGCGTGTCGATCAATTGCACCGACAAAAATTTGTCGGCGAAGCGCTCCATCTCGGTGCGGCGTCCACCTTGGGCCAGCGGCTCAATCCATTGCGAGCCGTCGAGGTTCACAAAGCGCGCCATGGCCGTATAGAAACGGCCTTCGCTGCCCGAACCCACGCGCACTGGCTGCTGCATCAGCACCAGCAAGCGATCGTTCGACACCCACTGGACCGAAGAAAAATCCACGTTCTGGCGGGCGGCCGCGCCGCCAATGCCAAAGCGACGGGGGTTCTCATTGAGCGCGCCCGTGCGCCAAATCGCGATCTGCGTGGTCTCGCCATCGAGGCTGGAGAGCGCAGCCATATGCTCACCATCGGGCGAGAGTTGGACCTGCGAGAGGAAGGGCTCCCGCGTCAGCGTCTCTTGCGGCAGGGGCGTCGGCGTTTGCGCGAGCGCAAACGGCGCCGTCGCGCACATGAATAGGGTCATCAAAAAGAGGCGAAGATTTCTCACGCTAACCATTGGCTGCTCGACTTTCGCTGCAGATGTCTTACCCGTTTAGCCCGTACGATGGCCGGCTATCAACACCAAGACTACGAACACCTGCGCTGGGCGGATGAATGACTGACGCCGCCGCCCTCGCCGCCGAATTGCGCCACCGCCGAATTCCCTCAGCTATTGCTCAGGATATTCTGCGCCGCCGCCAAGCAATCAGCGACCGCCCGACAAGCGCGGTGGCGGAGCACAATTTTGCGGCAGGCTTAGGCAATTCTGGGTTCTGGAAAGCAGCGGAACGCCACGTGCGCGCCGCTTTCGCCAAGGGCGGAGACGCCCCCGAGACCTGGCTCGTATTTGCGCGGGCGCTGGTCGAGAACGGTCAATGGGCGGAAGCCGAGAAAGCATTCCGCCAGACGCTCAAGAGGCGCCCCTCTATTACGATGCTTTGCGCGAATTGGCGCAATTGCGTTGGATGGCAGGCGCCGATCTGGGCGTCACCTTGGCTGATATTGACGCCCTGCTCACCCAAGCACCGAGCGACGTGGTGCTTTACCTCATGCGGGCGCAAATTCAGGACAATAGCGGTGACAAAGCGGCAGCGCGCGAAAGCCTGCTGACGCAAGCCAAGCAACATCCAGGCGACCCAAGAGTGTTGACCGCACTCGCCCAGATCACTTTGGAACTCGGCGAAGCTGACGCCTCACTCAAACTCAGCGAAACCGCACACCGGCTCGCGCCAGAAGCGCCTGTCAGCGCCATCGCCTTCGCCAGCGCCTGCTTTGCCATTGGCGCACCGGATCGCGCACTGCCAGCCATCGCGAAACTGCGCCAGTCCGCCCCGGACAACCAGCACGCCATCGCTTTGGAAGCAACGGCTTGGCGGCTCTTGGGCGATCCGCGCTATCGCGCGCTCTATGATTTCGACGCGTTCGTCGGCGCCTTTAAACTCGGCGTGCCGCCGGGTTGGGACAATCTCGACGCCTACATGCGCGATTTGGGCATAGCGCTTGAAGCGCTGCATCGCGCCAAAGCGCATCCATTCAATCAATCCATCAAGCGCGGCACCCAAGCGACCTCGATCCTTGATAGCGACGCGCCCGCGCTCCGCGCCTTGCCGCTCGCACTCGACACACCGATCCATGCCTACATGCAGCGCCTTGGCGCAGGCCCCGACCCATTGCGCAGCCGCAATACCGGGCGCCACGCCATCAAAGGCATTTGGTCAATCCGCATGAGGAGCGGCGGGGTACACATTGATCACGTGCACTCTGAGGGATGGCTTTCCTCAGCCTGCTACGTCTCGATCCCAACCGAGGCGCCGGCGAAAGAGGGTTGGCTGAAATTCGGCGAACCAGGAACGCCGACACATCCGCCATGCTCAGCCGAACACTTCGTTCAGCCGCAAGTGGGCGCCATAGCGCTCTTCCCGTCGTATATGTGGCACGGCACGATTCCGTTCAGTGGCGACGGCGTGCGCCTCACGTTCGCGCTCGACATCGTCCCGGACTAGCCCGTTCAGACCCAAGCGCTAGGGCGCCGGCGCCCTCGCCGGCCTTAAATGACGCGCCTTTGAAGGTTGAGTCCCGGAACTCCGCCGTAATCCGCAGAGGTCGCCCTCGAAGATGCCCGCGCACCGGACCTGCGTCACGCGCAAAGAAAAGGGACGGACCCGAAGGTCCGCCCCTGAACTTTGTCTTCCACTGTTCGAGCTGAGCTGAAGCGAGGAACCCGCTTCAGCCCGCTCTTACAGATCAGAAGCGCGCGCGCGCCGACGAAGAAGCGGCGGCCGATGACGTCATACGTACCCGGGTCCGTGTTCGCTTGGACACCCGTCGTATAGACCGGCGGCTGTTCGTCGCTGACGTTATTCACACCCGCACGAAGCGAGAGATTGTCCGTCAGATCCCAGTTCGCCAGCACGTCATAGTACGTGGTTTGCGGGATCGTTTGAGACGCGATGTTGAAGTTCTGCATCTCGTCGATCCACTGCATGCGGCCGGCAACCGAGACCGGACCCCAAGCATAAGACAACGTACCAGTCCACTTCCACTCCGGCGCAGCCGAAGCGACGGTGTTCGCGATCGTGCCCGTGGTGTCGATCCACTCGCCGCCTGGAAGCGGTTGGTTCGAAGATTCTTCCAGCCAGCTGCCGATCCAGTTGATGCCCAGATCGCCTGGGCCCACTTCGTGCGACCAATCAACCGAGATATCGACGCCGCTGGTGCGGAGGCCGCCGAGGTTCTGGTTGCTGGCTGCGTAGTCGGTCATTTGGCCGGTGCCCGGATCACGCGTGAACAATTGGCAGAAGAAATTGTTCGGATCGTAGGTCGGGTTCGAGGTGCCGTTCTTGTTGAAGCACTGATCAAGCGCCGTGCCGACGGCCACTGTACCGATGACGCCTTCAATCTCGATGTTCCAATAATCGACCGAGACCGAGAGGTTCTCGAGCAGACCATCGAAACGCGGCGTGAACACGAAGCCGGCGTTCCAGGTATCGGCAGTTTCCTGCAGAAGGTCTGGGTTGCCGCCGCTGACAGCCGGAATTTGGTTGTTGGTGAACGTGTAGGCGTTAATCGCAACCGCCGGCACGCCGAGGGCGACGCAGAGGTTTTCGATGTCGGTGTTGGTCGCAGCTGCTTGGTCACCCACGCCGCCCGGCGCAGTGAGCGAGCGATACGCGCCACGCGAGTCGCACGGGTCGCCCGAGAACGTCGGCGTGTTTGGCGCCGGCGTGTTCGAGGTGGCCGCGCCGATGGACGGGAAGCCCAGCGTCGGAATGGCGAACAATTCGCCGACCGACGGTGCGCGAACGGCGCGTTGGACGCCGCCGCGGAAGCGGAGACCGTCAAACATCGACCAATCAATATCGCCCTTATAGCTTTCGACTTGACCGACCGTGCTGTAATCCGACACGCGGTAGCCGAGCGTGATGTTGACTTCCTCAGCCAGCGGCACATCGCGGATAACCGGGATGAGCATTTCGCCGAACAGTTCGAACACGTCGGTCGCGCCCGCGAGCGGGTTGGCCGGGTTGAAGCCGGCGATGTCGTTGCCGGTCAAGCAGGGGTTCGTGGCCGCGCCGCAGCCCGTGGGCTGGAACGAAATCGCCGCGGACAGCGAGCCGTCCGGGATGAATTCGAAGGCGTCTTCACGATAGCCGGCGCCGAGAGCGACTTGGATGTCGCCAGCCGGCAGTTCGAAGAGCGAGCCTTGGATGGTGGCTTCCACGTTGCGCTGCTCATAGACCGAGACGTTCTTCGACGTACGGCCGATGTAGTTCGCGCACGCTTGCGACAGAGCCTGATCGCCGAACGGATTGAAGCCGCCCGCGCAGAGCGAGGCGCCGCCGTCAGCGGCGCTCAACAAACGCTGAACGGCGCCGCGCGAGACGTTGCCAGTTTGGATCGTGTCACGGTCCATACGGCCGTACGACGCATAGATGTCGAACGTCCATTCTTCCGTGAGATCGCCACGCAGGCCCAACGTCGTTTGCGAGACGTTGTAGCGCTCTTCCGCGTTACGACCGCCAAGCGCCGTGAAGCGCTTGTCGAGGCGGAACGTGCCGCCCGGGGTCGGACGAGCCGCCAACAGCGTGGCGAGTTCAGCCGGAATGAACGGGTTAGTGGTCGGCACGCGGAAGCCGGTGCCGGCCGCCGCTGGCGTCGCCGCCAATTCGTTCGCGGAGGTATATTGCGTGTAGAGGAATTCGCCGAACGCAGTGAGGTTCGGGTTGATATCGTACTCGACGGCCGAGAACGCGTTCCAACGCTCGAGCGGCAGAACCATGTAGTTTAGGTAGCCGGTCGTGAACGCGAAGTCGGCGCTGGCGATCGGGCTGCCCGGATACACCGCGCCATTGTTGCCGTCGAAGCCGATGCCGCCCGGGCTGTTGTAGCCAACGCGGTTCGAGTACGAGAACAACGTGCCGTCTTGGTTAAAGCCGAACGTTTCAAGGTTGTTGGTCGCCAAGAGCGAGGTGCCCACAGTGGCGTCAACCGTGGCTTCGAGCGGCGCGTTGGTCGCTTCGAAAACCGTGTTGCCGAGCGGGCTGGCGCCTGACGGACCAGAGAACGCCGCAAAATCACGCGCAGCGTTGTAGATGACCTGACGCTCGTCCCAGCTGGCCATGAACATCGCGCGACCGCGACCGCCGTCGAATTCACCGCCCAGAGCCGCCGAGATCGCATTGGTCTCGCCGTCATTCTGGTCCGAAATGCCGTATTGAGCGCTGATTTCGAAGCCTTCGAAGTCACGCAATTGGAAGTTCACGACGCCCGCGATGGCGTCCGAACCGTAGGCAGCCGAGGCGCCGCCGGTTACAACTTCGATGTTGCCGATCAGCTGAGCCGGCAGAACGTTCACGTCGACAGTCGTGGTCGAGTTCGACGGAACGATGCGGCGACCGTTCAACAGAACCAGCGTACGGTTGGCGCCGAGGCCACGCAGCTGGAGGTTCGCCTGACCGCCATTCGACGGGTTGTTGGCGCTTTGGTTGATGCCCGGCGCAAATTGCGGGAGCTGGTTGATCAGGGTGTCGACCGTTTGCGCGCCCGAAATTTCGAGTGCTTCTTGGCCGACCGTCACAATCGGGCTGTTCGCCACATAGTCCTGACGGACAATGCGCGAGCCGGTGACGACGATCGCTTCTTCTTCTTCATCCTGCGCCATCGCCGGCGTGGCCGTCAGCGCAGCAGCAGCGGCGGCAAGCACCGACGCGCCAGCAAACAGCGACCGCCGATTACCGGACTGTGTCTTTTTTGACATCCTAAGAACCCCCAAGACGCGCCGCCGGCATGGCGGCACAACCTATTTCAAAAGACCGAGCGACAATCCGCTCGGCGGCAACGGAGGCTTAGTACCGTCCCCCAGGGACTGCCCAGACATAGTCCGGGCTCACCTCCGCCATGCTGCGGGAACGCTAACGACACATTTTGGCCTAGGTCAAATAGCGATCGGCCAAATTTCCGCCCCACATCGGTTGCTGGTCGTTCAGTGTGGCCTTTTGGTCTCAAAGCAAGCACGGCGCCCAGGCATGCGGCGCCATCGGCAAACCGGGCTGTGCAACGCTGTCCGCGCCCCTTAGAGTGCAAAGAAATCAGCGGTATCCGGTGGGGAGAAACACATGACGCGTCTGGGGATAATTGCGGCGATTTTTCTCCTCGCGGGCGCGCCAAGCGCTGTCGCGCAGACAACACAACCCGAGGCGCCGCAAATCCTGACCGACGCGTTCCAATGCGCCGAAATCCAGGACGATGCGCAGCGTCTCGCCTGTTACGATTCTGCGGTCGGGCGGCTCCGCACGGCCCAGACTCAAGGCCAGATCGTCACCATCGATCGCGAACAAGCCGAGACCCTCGATCGCGAGATCCTTCGGCTTCACCCTGCCCAATCTCAGCCGCCTGTTGCCAAGCGTGAATGGTGACCGCGGCGGCGTCGAAGAAATCCAGGCTCAGGTGGTCGATGTGACCGGCGCCGCGCGGGAACGCCGCCGCTTTGTCCTGTCCAATGGTCAGTCCTGGGACCAGGTCGAGGCGCAACGCGCCGCCAATGTCCGCGTCGGCGACACCGTCACCATCCGCAACGCCGCGATGGGAACCTTCATGCTGACCTCATCACGCGGCGGCGCTGGCCATCGTGTGCGCCGCGCAAATTAAACCGTCGCCCGCGGGTCCATCGGCAGCCCTTGCGCCTGGCGGCGCTTCATCAGCCGCAGCCAGCCGTGCAGCGCCTCGCAATCCAGCCCATGCAGCATCAGCCGGAACCCGGCCTGCATGGTCGAGAGCGGCACCAGCGGGTGGCCGTTCTTGATGAAGGACAGGTGATAGTCCGTGCCCAGGATCTTGCCGATATAGATCGCCACCACTTCATCGAGCTGCAACGAGTTTGACGCGCGAATGAAATCCGAGCGCGGCAGCATCAAAGCGTAGAGCGGCGTGTAGACCTCTACCGCAGTCTGCACGTCGACGAAATTGAGCCAGCCCTTCTTCGTGCGCGGAATCTCGAATGGCTCATCCGAGATCATCGAAAAGTCCGGCCGCTCGATCGGCGCAAGATCGCGCCCCTGTTTGCGCAGGCTCGCATTGAGCTGGATCACAAAATTGAACACGTTGAGATCGTGCTGGAGGAAGACGTTGTCTTCCAAATCCTTCAGCGTGCGCGGCAGCAAGGGCACGGTGTTGATCTCAACATCGCCTGCGTTCGCCTTGATGAAGGCCAGCAATTCCGTGCCGATATTGAAATGCCGGACGATCAGCAAATTCGCGTCGGGCGTGGCGAATGTCTTCAGCCCCCAATGGATCGTCTTGTGCAGCAGGCCGTTCAAATTGGGATAGCGCGGTGAAATCCCGCGTAGCAGCTTCACCAGCAGAAAAAACACGAACACGAACGGCCGGATGATATTGAACATCCACCGTCGCGACCAGGACGCAGCGCCGCGCAAGAGCGCCGCTTTTGCTTCTGGATCGATCGGCATGCTTTGATCCAGATGCAGCGCCAGCCACGGATCGGGATCGTTCGGATCGTAATCGCCGAGATCGAGCGTTGTGCCCATCACGGCAGAATTTCCTCGATCTGAAGCGCATAAAGCCGCGCCGTGACTTGCGCTGTCTTCACGATGCGCGCCGCGATCGCTGCATCGGGCAGCACCATCGCCAGCATCTCCTTGAACTCTTCGATGTGCGCCGCGTCGTTCTCGCCGTGATAGAGCAGGAAGCGCACCGCGTCATCCGGCAACGCCAACGTGTCTTTGACGCGCCGGCCCCATTCCTGCGCCTTAATCGAGCCCAGGCCTTCGATGATCCACATCGCGCCGAGCAGTCCGAACGGATTGGGCTTGCTCGCCTCGTGAAACATCCAGGCCGACAGCGCTTCGGAGCCGATATTCTTTTCCGCGCTGCGAATGGTTTCCGCGGCGCCGCCCGTGGCGATGAAATCCGCTTCCAGCAAACGAAAATCACGATGTTCCGTCACCGCGTGGCGCATCAAAGTCGAGCGCAATTCCAAATGCGCGTCATCGATGTTCGACGCCGCACGCGACATCCAGAGCGCGCCATCCTTCACTTGCTGGCGCAATTGAATGAGAAACGCCTGATAGTCCTCCAATGCGAAGCGCCCACGCGTCAGCTTGCGGATCAGAGGCGTTTGCTCCAAGCGCCCTTCGAATTCGGTGAACACGATGGTGAGCTTACGCAGCACATCGGACGCAGCATCGGACATCACACCGCCTCCAGCATCATAAAGCCGACCAGAGCGCGCCCGCTCTCGGGCACCACGCACAAAATTTTCTGCCCCGGCTGTACCCGCCCGCTCCGCACCAAACGATCCAGCATCACCCAGATCGACGCCGAGCCGACATTGCCGATCTCGCGAAGCACCGAGAACCATTTCTCCTCCGGCACCATGCCAGCCGTGTTCTCCAACAGCGACACGATCTCCGCACGCAGCGATTTCGCCGAATAATGCACCAAGCAATGATCGACCTCCGCCGGCGCGATCCGCCCCTCATCCACCTTCTGCAGATAAGCGCCGACCCACGCGCGGATCACCTTCTTCAACAGCTCGAAATCCTGCAGCAGCGCCATCGCGCCCGCTTCATGCGCCGCGCGCGGGCCGAGATGGGCCCACGCATTCGTCATGTCGGCGCGCGTTTCCACCGAAGCGCCGGCCCACATGCACGGATCGAAACGATCAGCGAGCGAGACAATGTCGATAAAATTGATCTTCAGCGCGCCAGGCCGCGGCTTCGGCTCAACCACGATCGCGCCCGCGCCATCGGAGAGCGTAAAGCGCAAGAAATCCGCTTCCGCGCGCAGCCGCCCCTTCGCATCCACCAAAGCCGTGCCTTCATAGAAGCTCGGCCGAAACCAGCGCGACGAAAACTCACCCGCGCACGCCGCCGCCACATCGTGTTCGCCCGCGCGCACCGAAAGCCATGCCGACTTCGCCGCCATCAGCGACGA
Source organism: Hyphomonadaceae bacterium JAD_PAG50586_4 (assembly GCA_023242925.1). Taxonomy (GTDB): domain Bacteria; phylum Pseudomonadota; class Alphaproteobacteria; order Caulobacterales; family Aquidulcibacteraceae; genus Vitreimonas. The sequence goes on from CP096134.1 coordinate 3,148,425, forward strand.
GCCGCACACGCTCTGAAAGCTCGCCACCTCTAGCGCGCCCGCGCCCAATTCCGCGTGCACACCAGAGGCATGCCCCGGCACCAGATAATCGCCCTGCGTCGCGGCCGTCGCCAGCATGGAAAGATCGCGCCGATCGAGCCCGGCCGCATCCAACGCCGTGCGCACCGCTTCCGCGCTCATCTGCGCCAGCGTGTGTGTGACGCTGCCATCGGGCCGCATCGCATAATGGCGGCTCTCGACGCCATTCCAGCGCAGCGCCTTTTTGCCGAAGAGAGAATCCCTGCCTTCTATGCGGCCGAGATGATCCTCCATCGCGTCGTTCCCGACCGGTTCGCCCGGCAAAAACACGCCCGTCCCAACAATGTATCCGTCCCGCAAAGCACGCATGCGCTCTCTTACATGGCAGCATACAATCTGTCCGCGAAATCCATGGCTGGAATTTGGCCTTCCGGGCGCCCATTATCCCTACTCATGCCCCGTTCTCGCCCCACCCCGCCCGGCGTCGCTGAGGCGTCCGTCACCTTCGACACCAACGCCGCGATGTGGATGCCGCATCGGCCGGAGCGCGCGTGGGAGAAGTTGGAGGGCGGCAAGCGCTTTAAGCTGGTCAGCGCCTACGAGCCCGCCGGCGACCAACCCACCGCAATCGCCGAACTTGTCGACGGCATTCAAAAGCACGATCAGGACCAAGTTCTGCTCGGCGTCACCGGCTCTGGCAAAACCTTCACCATGGCGAAGGTGATCGAAACGGTGCAGCGCCCCGCACTCATCCTCGCGCCGAACAAGACGCTCGCCGCCCAGCTCTATGGCGAGTTCAAGCAATTCTTCCCGGAAAACGCGGTCGAGTATTTCGTCTCGTACTACGATTACTACCAGCCAGAAGCTTACGTGCCGCGCACCGACACCTACATCGAAAAAGAATCCAACATCAACGAACAGATCGACCGCATGCGCCACGCCGCCACGCGCGCGATCCTCGAACGCGACGACGTCATCATCGTCGCTTCCGTCTCCTGCATTTACGGCATCGGCTCGGTCGAGACCTACACGAGCATGACGTTCACGGTGAAGGCCGGCGACATGATCGACAGCCAGGAACTCATCCGCAATCTCGTCGCCACCCATTACAAGCGCAACGAAGCGGGCTTTGCGCGCGGCATGTTCCGCGTGCGCGGCGACACGGTTGAGCTCTGGCCCGCGCACTTGGACGATCGCTGCTGGCGCTTCTCGTTCTTCGGCGACGAACTCGAAGCCATCGATGAATTCGATCCGCTCACCGGCCGCAAGACCGGCTCGCTCCCCGCCGTCAAAGTTTACGCCAATTCGCACTACGTCACGCCGAAAATGACGCTGCAACAGGCCGTCGAGCAGATCAAACTCGAACTCGACGACCGCCTCATCCAATTCAAAGCCGAAGGCAAATTGCTCGAAGCCCAACGCCTCGAACAGCGCGTGAATTTCGACATGGAGATGATGCTGGCCACCGGCTCCTGCGCCGGCATCGAAAATTACAGCCGCTATCTCACCGGCCGCAAACCCGGCGAGCCGCCGCCGACCATGTTCGAATACATCCCCAACAACGCGCTCGTCTTCACTGACGAAAGCCACGTCACCGTGCCGCAAATCGGGGGTATGTATAAGGGCGACTTCAACAGGAAGCGCACGCTCAGCGAATACGGCTTCCGCCTGCCCTCGTGCATGGACAATCGCCCGCTCAAATTCGAGGAATGGGACGCGATGCGGCCGCAGAGCATCCACGTCTCGGCCACACCCGGTCCCTGGGAGCTCGACCGCACCGGCGGCGTGTTCGCCGAACAAGTCATCCGCCCCACCGGCCTTATTGATCCGCCGGTCGAGGTGCGCCCGGTGCAAGCGCATGGGCACAGCCAGGTCGATGACGTCATCGCCGAAGTGAAGGAAGCGGCGAAAAAGGACCTCCGCTCCCTCGTCACCGTGCTCACCAAGCGCATGGCCGAGGATTTGACCGAATACATGCACGAGCAAGGCGTGCGCGTGCGCTACATGCACTCCGACATCGACACGGTCGAGCGCATCGAAATCATCCGCGACCTGCGCCTCGGCGCCTTCGACGTGCTCGTCGGCATCAACCTCTTGCGCGAAGGCTTGGACATTCCCGAATGCGGCCTCGTCGCCATCCTCGACGCCGACAAGGAAGGCTTCCTGCGCAGCGAGACCTCATTGGTGCAAACCATCGGCCGCGCCGCGCGCAACATTGACGGCAAGGTCATTCTCTACGCCGACCGCATCACCGGCTCGATGGAGCGCGCGATGGCCGAAACCTCGCGCCGCCGCGAGAAACAGGCCGCCTACAATCTCGAACACAACATCACGCCGCAAAGCATCAAGTCGCAGATCAAGGACATCCTCGACAGCGTCTATGAAAAAGATCTCGCTGACCATCGACCCGCGCGACCCGATGGCCTGGAAACGCGGCGCCGGCCTCAAGGAACGCGGCGGCAAAGGCGTCCGCGAAGGCGCCAGCCCCTTCATCGGCCACAACATCAAAAGCTACATCGCCGATCTCGAGCGGCAGATGAAAGACGCTGCGGCGGACTTGGAGTTTGAGACGGCGGCAAGGCTGCGGGATGAGATCAAACGTCTACAAGAAACCGAACTGCTGATCGCGGACGATCCGTTGGCGCGGCAAAGCGATCTCAACGCCAGCGTCAACGCCTCAATGCGCGAAAGCGCTGGCAAGGCGCCAGCGCCTGCGGGACGGAAGAATGCGTATCGGGGGCGACGCAGGAAGGGGCCTTAGTGTCGCTCGACGAAGAGTCCGCACACTCATGTCCGATGTCGCGCTTCGCGATCGAGAGCGCACGCGGGCATGGACTTGATGGAACACGCCAAACCGCGCGAGGCAAAAGCACGAAGGACCACCCATGCTAACCGGCGGCTGTCTCTGTGGCGCGGTGCGATATGAAATCGACTCCGCGCCGCTCTACACCTTCATCTGCTATTGCCGCGATTGCGTGCGCATTTCGGCGGGGCGCGGTTCGCCGGCTTCACCGCGCCGGTCGACAAAACCAAAATCACCGGCACGACCAAAAGCTATACGATCAGCGCCGACAGCGGCGCGCTCACGCATCGCCATTTCTGCGGCGTTTGCGGCGCCTATCTCTACGGCGCGCCCGATCTGGTGGACGGCATGATCAATTTCTCGATCGGCTCGCTCGACGACCCCAACCAGGCAGCACCCAGCCTCGCCGTCTACACCCGCTCGCGCGCCAACTGGGATGTGACGAGCGAAAAAATTGCGTGTTTCGCGGAATTGCCGCCGGGCGCTTAGCGACTCTCCTCCCCAAAGGCTACGCGCGACGAAGCTTTCGCCTCGCCGCGCGTCCCCAGATCGTTTCTGAAAAATGGCGCGTTACAGGTCTGTGCGTGAAGGGAGAGGACCTCGCCCGCACCGCGCCAAGGGGGTTCAGAAGCGATAGCCGATCGAGGTCGACACAACCCATGGATCGATATCAACTTCGTCCGTTGCGTTGATCGCGCCCGAGATCGTCACGTCCGTGTTGATCCAGATACGGCGCACGTCGAAGTTCACGAACCAATGGTCGTCCATCCGATAATCGGCGCCGATCTGCAGAGCCGGACCAATCGAGTCATCGTACTCGACCGAAAGGCCATCCGGGGGATTGCTGTCGTAGAAGGTGGTGAAATTCACGCCGGCGCCGACATAAGGCTCGAACTGGCCAAAATTGATCCAACGATATTTCAGCGTCACCGTCGGCGGAAAGTGCGAAACCTCACCCAGATCAATCGCGCCGCCGGCCGCCGTCACATCGTGCGTCGCAACGCAGCAGAGCAATTCAGCCGAGACATGATCGTTGAAGAAATACTCGATCTGCGCGGACGGCACCCATTCATCGGAGATGTCGACCGGAATTGGGTCGCCGCTCTCGTCGGGCATAATGCCGGAGACGCCGACCTTGATCTGAAAATTGTCGAGAATGCCCGCATTGGCAGGCGCCGCCAGCGCCAAGGCCGCGAAGGCCGCTGCTGCGGCCGCCCCAAACTTCATCATGGATTTCCCCTGTGCTTTCACAGCAGAGCCATGATGACGGGGGCGTCACTAATGCGGGTTGATCCGGATCAAGGTCCAAGCGGACAGAACGTCGCGGCTTTCTTGCCTGGAGGTTAAAGCGTTTTCGCCAGCTCTTCCATTTGCCGAGCGGTTTGCGTCCAGCCTTCTTTGAAGCCCATCTGCTCGTGTTGCTTCATCGTCTCTTCGGTCCAGTGCCGAGCAACAGCGCGATATTTGGTTTTGCCGTTGCCGAGATCCTCAAACGTGACTTCCGCGATCATAAACGGCCCCGACGGTTTGAAATCCGGCGTCACTGCATCGGTGGTCACGATCTTCCTGTTCGGCACGATTTCCAGATAAAGCCCAGCGTTCGGATATTCTTCGCCCTCGGGTGAGGCCATCACGAAAGAGCTGCGGCCGCCTGGGCGAAAATCATTGTCGACGCTTTTGATCGTCCACGGGCGCGGCGCGAACCATTGCTTCAACAAACTCGGATCGGAATAACAGCGAAACAGCTTCTCAGCTGGCGCATCCAATTCAAGTTCAATCGCGAGTTCGTATTTGGACATGGAATTCTCCATCTGACTGAACCTAGGACGAGCGCACACGGCGCGAACCGACAGCGCGGCTCATTTTTTCTGCGCGAGCGAATCCAGCTGCTGACGAATATGCGCCGCTTCCGCCGGCGTATTCGCCAGCGCGATCGCTTGGTTGAACGCCTCGCGTGCGTCCTTGGCGCGGCCAAGCTCTTTCAGCATCGCCCCACGCATGCCGTGAAAGTAAAAATACTTGTCCAACCGCTCCGCCAGCGGCTCTATCATCGCGAGAGCCGCTTCAGGTCCGCGCAGTTTCGACACCGCCACCGCGCGATTGAGCGTCACCACCGGAGACGGCGCATGAATTTCTAGCGCGGCATACAGCGCATCGATTTCCGCCCAATCGGTTTCGTCAGGCGTATCCGCCACAGCATGCAATCCAGCGATCGCCGCCTGAATCTGATACGGCCCCGGCTTGCGCGTGCGCATCGCTTTGTCGAGCAGCGCCAGGCCTTCCTGGATGGGCGTGCGTTTCCACAGCGTGCGATCCTGATCGTCTAGCACAATCGGATTGCCCTCTGCGTCGAACCGCGCCGCCAACCGCGAATGCTGCAACAGCATCAGCGCCAGCAAGCCCATCAGCTCTGGCTCGGAGGGATACATGCGTAACAGCAAGCGCCCCAGCCGGATCGCTTCATCGCACAGCGAAGCGCGATCACTCGCGGGATCAGCCGCGGAATAGCCCTGGTTGAACACGAGATAAACCATCGCCAAAACTGCGCCCAAGCGCTCGGCCCGTTCCACCGGCCCCGGCGCCTCGAACGGGACGCCAGCGCCGGCGACTTTCGCCTTCGCCCGCGTAATGCGCTGCTCCATCGCGCTTTCGCCAACGAGAAATGCGCGCGCGATCTGCTGCACGCTCAAGCCAGAGACGATGCGCAACGCCAAAGCCACTTGCTGCGTCGCCGGTAAATCCGGGTGGCAACAGATGAATAGGAGACGTAAAACGTCGTCGCGATAATCGGCCTCATCGAGCCGCTGCACGGCGACGTCTTCGACGTCGCTCAGATCAGACAATGCTTCCTCATCTGGCAGCGCCGTTTGCTTCGCACGCGTGCGCGTCACATCGATCGCTGCGTTACGACCCACCATGATCAGCCACGCCGCAGCGTCGCGCGGCGGGCCGTTCTGCGGCCAATTCTTCAGCGCGCGCAGGCACGCGTCCTGAAACGCCTCCTCGGCGAGGTCAAGATCGCGGAAATAGCGCAGCAGCGCCGCCACCGCCTGGGGCCGCGCCGACACAAGCGCAGCATCAATCCAGGCAAGATCACCCACTTAGCGAGCGCCTTCGTTGTAAATCATGATCGGACGCAACTCGTAGGCGCCGCCGGGGTTCGCCGCCGTCAACTCGCGCGCGAATTCGAGGCCCTCTTCGAGGCTATCGACGTCGATGATGTAAAAGCCCAGCAATTGCTCCTTGGTCTCCGCGTACGGGCCATCGAGCACTTCATTGTCCTTCTTGCGCAGCGTGGTCGCAGCACTCGTGGGCAAAAGCCGGATCGAGGGCTTCAGCTTACCCGCCTTCTCCCATTTCTCGTGGACGACATTGAGCCGGCCCATCACCGCATCGTCCTCCTCCTTGGTCCAGGAAGAGACGGCCGCCTCGTCGTTGTAGCAAAGGATGGCGTATTTCATCGGATAGGGCCTCATACCAGCAAGGACGAACGACTAGGCCAAACGCCGACACGCCCGTCGAGAGAATACCGCCAAGTCGGTAGGCAAAAGCGGCGAGCGACATTCCACAGCGCGGGCAATAGCTTAAGACGCTGCAATGTTCCAAGAGGACGCTTGACGCCACCACGTCCGGTTCGTTTCAACGAGAGTGAGAGGGACGGATGTCGGAGGTTTGGATCGCTGCGGCGCTGGGTGAGGAAGCGCGAGCGCGCGGCCTCGCCGAAGTGCTCAGTGCGCTCGGCTTCAAAGCCGACGCGACGCCCCCGCCCGAAGCGGAAATCGCCGCCAAGGTTGAAGCGGCCAAATGCGTGCTGACGCTCTGGTCGGGGAACCTGCGCCGGCCTGGCTCACCGCCGCCGCGACCATGGCCCTCGACCGCAAGAAGCTCATCAACGCGGAGCTCAAGAAGGACGCGACACCCGCCCTCTTCCACGCCGCGCCCCGCATCGATCTTGCGCGCGGCGATCGCACCATTTTCAAAGAGCGCTTCGCCGCCCTGATCACCGAACTCGACAAGCTCTCGCCGACCAAAGCCGATCCGGCCGCCATGCCGGCAGCGCTCGCGGCGGCGCGCGCGGCGCTTCTACAAAACGCGCCGGCGAAGAAGACTGGCGGCATGGCGACGCTTGGCATCGCGATTGTCGCATTGTTCGTCGTCGGCTATGGCGCGGGGCGTTTGATCAACGCGATCCGCAACGGCGATTTCGAATTCATCACGACGATGGCCGATGCAGCGCCGACTTCGGCGCGAGCGACCGCACCGCGCGCGGCGGCGCCAAACGCTGCGCCGCCGCCGGCGCCAGCGCCCAGCTTCGCCGCTGTGACGCTGCAAGCCGAAGCCTGGCGCGATACGGCGGCGCGCATCAACGCCGAGACCGCGCGCGAGATCAAATCCGGCGCCGAGCGCGGCGAACCGATTTCGCAAGCGCTCGCCTGCCTCGGCCACCTCGCGGGCGCTGAGGGATTTTTGCCGAGCCCCACGGCGGCGCGCGAATTCTGCGACGCGTCCGCCGCGCAAAATCAGCCGGCGGGGCTTTATTATTCGTGGGTGCTGCGTCGCGCAGCGCCCCACGCGGGCATCAGCGAAGCGGTCGCGCGTGATCGCCTCGCCGAAGCGTCGCGCCTGGGCTGGACCAACGCACAGATCGATTATGCACAAGTGCTCGCGGGCAGCTCTTCGATCGAAGCGCAGGGCGAAGCCGGTCGCCTCTTCCTCGCCGCCGCCGAGCGCGGCGATGCGCGCGGCCAGTTCTTCTACGCCCGCTGGCTGCGCGACAGCCCAGCCGGGCCGCGCGATCCGACGGCGGCTTTGCCCTTCCTTGAACAAGCCGTCGCGCAAGGCCAGACCGACGCGCAGCACATGCTGGCCACGCTCTATCGCGACGGCATCGGCGTGGCGCGCAACGAAGGCCGCGCCAAGGCGCTCTATGAGATGGCGGCACGCGCGAACCATGCGCCCTCCATGTTCAATCTGGCCGATATGCTGCGCAGCGGCGCGCCCGAGGAGCGTGCGCGCGCGATCGTGCTTTACCAGGGCCTCGCCTGCATGCGCGACGAATTGCGTATCCAGCCTTTGGCCGTCCAACGCCTGCGCGCGTTGCAAGCCAGTGCGACCTGCCGCTAACAAGACACGTGACTTGGTCGAAAACCTATTCAGGCGCGGCGCCGCAGCGCGTCAATAAATGGCTCGCAAGCGAAGGCGTCTGCTCGCGCCGCGAAGCCGAAGACCTCATCGCCAAGGGTCAAGTGCGGATCGACGGCGAACGCGTCGAAGATCGCGGCCGCAAAATTCTACCGGGCCAAAAGATCGAAGTCGGCGCAGCGCAGGCCGCGCCGAAAATCAGCGCCGTGATCAACAAGCCTGTCGGAATCGTCTCCGCGCAGCCTGAAGGCGCTCAAGTGCCGGCCGCACGTTTGCTGACGAAAGCGAACCTCATCGGCAAGACCGATGCGTTGCCGACGACAACAACGAGCCTGCCTCCGCTCGGTCGGCTGGACCAAGATTCACGTGGGCTGCTTCTATTGAGCGAAGACGGCGTGCTCGCCAAAGCGGTGATCGGCCCTCAGTCCAAGCTCGACAAGGAATACCTCGTCCGCGTCGCCGGCCCGATCAATGATCGTAAGCTCGCGCTGCTTGGCCACGGGCTTTCGCTCGATGGCCGCACACTGAAGCCAGCCAAGATCGAGCAGGTCGAGCCGCAGCGTTTGCGCTTCACCCTGATCGAAGGTCGCAACCGGCAAATCCGGCGCATGTGCGAATTGGTCGATCTCGACGTGACGGACCTTTACCGCATCCGCATCGGCCCGCTCAAAATCGGCGACCTGCCCGAAGGCAAATGGCGCGCGCTGAGCGATGCCGAGCGCGCCGCGATGATCCACGACAGCAAGTGATTTGATCGCGCTCAAGGCGACGACGAAAACGCAAATCTATCCTCCCCGCGTCTGGGAGAGACTAGAATGGTGCATTGGTTTGTTTGGTTCGTTGTCGGCGCGATGACGACGTTTCTTGCGGTCCTCGGCCTCGTTACCTGGATCACACACGAAAAGTGATCACATGCCGTTGCGGCGGCGCAGTTCCGCCAGCAACGCGGCGTCGAACGCCTCTGGCGGCGCTTGGTTCAGCGCTTGGATGAACTCAGTCATATCCGCGCGCCGGTGTGCTTGCTCAAAGCTCGCGCCCGGAAGAATACCGCGCTCGTAAAGATATTCGTCCGAGCGGCCGGTAAGAATGAAAGCCGGCGCCCATTCGAAGCCTGCGGCCTTCGCGAGCTCATTGGTGCAGTTTGACAGGATCGTATTGTAATAGCGCGGCGTGCGCTCCAGCGCGTCGGTGCGTTCAATGAGTCGCGCAAGCAAGACGAGCTTTTGTTCGTCGCTGATCGCAACTGGGTACACGAATACCTCGTGGTCCAGCATGACCGCGCGGCGTGTGAGAAAATCGCGCGCGGTACCCCACACATAGGCCAGCTCAAACGCGTTGAAGACGCCGGCGAGCGCGTCGTATTCCTCACCCATTTCGCGCCGCGCTTCGATGGTGAGGCCGATCAGCGCGTCATTCTCGAACTCGAACAGCAGCAGCGTGTGCGCCGCCAGCGTCGAGCCTGGTTGCGGTTCGAGCACGAACCAAACATTGCGCAATGCAGAGAGATCGAATGAAGCGTCAAAATAGCGCTCTTCGGCGACCTCAGCGCCAGCATAGCGCCAATCGCTCACCGGCGTGACGGTGAACGCGCCGTTGTGCGCTTCGATTTCCACGTCGCGGCCAAGATAAGGATACCAATTGCGATCGGCCCGCGCCGGCCCGCTGATCGCTGCGGCCGAACCCAGCGCCAGAATGACGGCGATCGCCGCGACTGCCGGACGCAAAGGGTGTGCGCCAAACCATGCAAACAATCGCTTCACGCCGCCCTCCGCCGCAATTGCTTTAGCCTATGGCGCACCCTTGGTTAAGCACCGCTCTATTGTTCGCGCCCACAAGAGGCCCATCTTGTGTAGCGGGGTCGCCGCCCAAGTGGTATCGCGCGGCCAAGCAAGCATTTCAGGAGACCCAACATGGCGCTGCGCATTGGCGACAAAGCCCCGGATTTCGAAGCGGAAACCACCAAGGGCCGGCTCAAATTCCATGAATGGCTGGGCGACAGCTACGGCATCCTCTTCTCGCACCCGAAAGATTTCACGCCGGTCTGCACCACCGAGCTCGGCTATCTCGCCAAGCTCGCGCCTGAGTTTGAAAAGCGTAACGTGAAAATCATCGGGCTTTCGGTTGACCCGGTTGAGAACCACGAGCGCTGGCGCAGCGACATCAAGGAAGTCACCGGCGGCGACGTCCAGTATCCGATGATCGGCGACAGCGATCTCAATGTCGCCAAGCTTTACGACATGCTGCCGGCGGAGACGGGCGGCACGTCCGAAGGCCGCACCGCGGCGACGAACGCGACCGTGCGCACCGTGTTCATCATCGGGCCGGACAAGCTGATCAAGGCGATGCTGATCTATCCGATGTCGTCAGGCCGCAATTTCGATGAAGTGCTGCGCCTGGTGGAATCGATCCAGCTCACCGCCAACCACAAAGTGGCGACACCGGTGAATTGGAAGAACGGCGAAGACGTCATCATCGTCCCGGCCGTCTCCGACGACGAAGCCAAGACGCGCTTCCCGAACGGTTGGACCACGGTGAAGCCGTATCTCCGCATCGTGCCGCAGCCGAAATAAGCGCGAGCGCCTACACCTGCGTCATTCCGGACGCGCAGAGCGCGATCGCGAACCCAGGGCCAACCAAGAGCCGGTTGCCCTGGGTTCAGCGTTCAATGCTGCGCATTGCCCCGGAATGACTGTTTATCCAAGAACGTCACCAGCGCTCGCATTCCGCGCAAAATACGCGCGCGCGTACGAACAGAACGGCGTGAGCTTGCGGCCATTCGCGCGCGCGTCTGCAACGATGGCGTCCATCAGCTTGGCCGCATAACCCTGCCCGCGCGCTTGCGGGGCGGTTTCGACGTGAAGAATTTGGCGCGTCCCGTTCGCATCGCGGTAATCGGCGAATGAATCGCCCTCGGACGCATCGAGTTCGTAGCGGTGATGTTCGGCATTATCGCGAAAACTGCTCATCACTCAGACATAGGCTTCGGCTGCCACAACTCAATCTTGCGGCCCTCCAAATCCATGATGTGCGCGAACTTGCCGTTGGCCTCGTCGGGAAAAAGCTTCACCGGCTCGACGCCCTCGGCCTTGGCCCGCGCCAGCACGGCGTCGAGATCATCGACCATCAGATTGAACATGAATTCCTTGTCCGAAGGCGCGAAATAATCGGTGTCATGCTTGAACGAGCTGAACACGGTCGCTGCACCCGGATGCGCGGCCGCAATCTGCGGCAGGAACAGCGCCCCACCCCAATCGGAAAATTCCATGCCCAGCACGCGGCCATACCATTCCCGCACCGCCTCGCCGTCGCGCGACTTGAAGAATACGCCGCCCACACCCAGCACCTTTGCCATTCACTCGCCTCCGGCTAAGTCGATGTCGTGAATTATCGCCATGCCTTCCACGTCGGCAACCACGCCGACGTTTTGAAACACGCCGCCCTGCTCTTCTGCCTCGATGCACTGAAGCGCAAGCCGACGCCGTTCGCTGTGCTCGACACCCATGCCGGGCGCGGCCTCTACGATCTGGCGTCCGAGGAGGCCGAGCGCAGCCCCGAATGGCGCGATGGCGTGGGCCGACTTTGGGATTGGCCCGAACCGCCGCCGCTGGTGAAGCGCTATCTCGACGCCATCCGCAGCTTCAACGCCGACGGCGCGCTGCGCACCTATCCCGGCTCGCCCGCGCTGATCACTTCAGCACTTCGGCCAGACGATGCGTTGGCCGCGTGCGAGCTGCATCCGGAAGAATATGCGGCGCTGCGACGTTGCTTGCCGCGCGTGGCGAACGTGCAGATCCATGCGCGCAACGGTTATGAGGGGCTCGCGGCGCTCTTGCCGCCCGTGCAGAAGCGCGGCCTGGTTGTTATCGACCCGCCCTATGAACAGCCGGACGAACTCGCGACCTCGGCGCAAGCGATCACGCGCGCGCTCAAGCGCTTCGGCCACGGTTCATATCTGTGGTGGCGGCCGCTGAAGAGCGGCAGCGCGCTGAACGCGGCGGATGCCGAAATCCACGCGCACGGCGCGCGCGAAACGCTGCGCGCCGACCTTTGGACGGCCGCGCCCGCGCTGGAAGGCAAGCTCGTCGGCTCCAGCATCTTTCTCATCAACCCGCCTTACGGGCTGGAAGAGGCGCTGCGCGAGGCGCTGCCCTTCCTCGCCGATGCGCTCACTAAAGGCCAAAGCGGTTGGCGCCTCGTCACAAGTTAAAGGGCGCGGATTGCTCCGCGCCCTTTCCCCTTGCCACGCGCGTCTCTACTCTCAGGAGACGATCATCGCGGCTTGGTTGAGTGTGGCCATCGCGACCGGGACGAACACGGCGGCGGCGGCGATCAGGCTGTAGAACTTCGTCATCTGCGTGCTCCCTTTCGATCGCGTCTTGCGATGACCCAAAGCTAGCCCGCGCCCGCGCCGGGGCTCTGTGTCCCTGGTCACGCTGGACGAACCGGTCCCGCTTCGGGCAGGCTCCGCGCCCATGAGCGCCACCGAGATTTTGGAATTCCTGCAACAGCCGCACATCGCCGTGCCGATCGTTCTGGCGACGATGGCGGCATTCTTCTTTGCTGGCCGGCGGTGGACCGCACTCTACGTGGGCCTCATGCCGCTGATCAATTGGTCGTTCGCGGCGGTGCCGACGTTCGCCATCCCCGAATACCTTGGTGGCGGCGCCTTTCAGCCCCTGGCGATCGTCACCGGCCTCGTCCTGGTCGTCCGCGATTTCACTCAGCGCGAGATCAAGCATTGGGTCTGGGGCGCGATGATCGTCGGACTGGCGCTCTCCACGCTCACCTCATGGATCACCATCGTGGTGGCGAGCGGAGCGGCCTTCCTGATCAGCGAAAGCGTCGATTGGGCGGTCTATACCTTCTCCAAACGCCCGCTCTCCCAGCGCATCATGATTTCGAGCCTCGCCTCCGCGCCGCTCGATCAGGTGGTGTTTATTTGGCTGGCCTCGTTCGTCGTCCCCGACATCTTCGCCTGGGGCACGGTGCTGACCGGCATCGCCTCCAAGCTGCTCGGCGCCTGGGTGGTGTCTCAGATTGTTGCAGCGCAAGAGCGCAAAGCGTCCGCAAACGGCATGAATCCCGCGTAAACTAACACTTTGCCGCTTGCCTAGATTGGGCCGCTCCAGCATAAGCTGGGCACGTCAAAGCTGGGACGTGCCCAGCGAAGGTGCGAAGTTCCGCAGCGTGCGGCAAGTTTTCTTTCCCCCAACAAAGCTGAAATTCGCGGTATCGTGCGGGCGCATTGGCGTGCGCGCGGCCGTTGGCGTGCGCCACGGTCTCTAATCAGGAAAAGTGGAAATGAGTTTCGACGACGAGTTTGGCGACGACAACGACAGCGACAAGAAGAAGGAAAAGCGCGGCGGCCGCGGTCGTGAGCGCGACGCTGCAACTCCGGAATTTGGTGGCGAAAGCAGCGGCGGCGGCTTCGGCGGCGGCGGTGGCGGCTTCGGCGGCGGCGGCGGTGATCGCGGCGGCGGCGGTGGCGGCTATCGCGGCGGTGGCGGCGGCGGTGGTTACGGCGGCGGCGGCGGCGGTGGCGGCGGCTATCGTGGTGGCGGCGGCGGTGATCGCGGCGGCGGCGGCGGCGGCTATGGCGGCGGCGGATACCGCGGCGGCGGTGGCGGCTTCGGCGGCGGCGGTGGTGACCGTGGCGGCGGCGGCGGCGGTGGTTATCGCGGCGGTGGCGGTGGCGGCGGCTACGGCGGCGGCGGCGGCGGCGGCTTCCGTGGCGGCGGCGGTGGCGGCGGCGGATTCCGCAGCGGCCCGCGTGAAGGCGGCGGCGGCTTCGGCGGCGGCGATCGTCCCCCGCGTCAGCCCCTAGGCGATCCGCAAGATGGCGTCGTGAAGTTCTTCAACGGCGCGCGCGGCTTCGGCTTCATCACGCCAGATGGCGGCGGCGCGGACGTGTTCGTCCACGTCAGTGCTGTTGAGCGCGCCGGTATGTCCGAGCTCGTTGAAGGCCAGAAGGTCAACTTCCAGACCCTGCCCGACACCAAGGGCAAAGGTCCGAAAGCCGTGAACCTGAAGATCAACGAATAAACTTCGCGCGCAGCGCAAAATCAAAGGCCCGCCGGAAACGGCGGGCCTTTTCTTGCTATGGCGCGGGTCTAAAGACCCACGCTCCGATCATTGCAGCGGCATGAAGATCTCAATCCGCGTCGGACCGCCTTCGGGCGTCGCTTGTTGGTGCACGACTTCCCACGGCAGACCGTTTTCGCGCAACGGCACGCGATGCGCTTGGAGATAGGCGTTCATCTGCAAATACGCCGTGCGTACCTGCGTCCGCGAGCCCTCGACCAGCACATGCATCGCCTCGCCCGAAGGCGTTTGACCAAGTTGCACGCCGACCACCGTCAGCGGCGTTGGGCCTGAGAACGGATAGCCGACGCGAAAGCTCATACGCCCGCTATTGGCGTCAAAATCCGTGACAACCCGCACCAAAGGCCCGGCTTGCGTCAGATTGTATTCCGTCATGAAGCGGCGGACTTGGTCGAGGCCGATGGCTTCGGCGCGATCGATTTCGGCTTGATCCGAGGTCGATGTCTCCACCGTCGAATAAACGAAAGATTGCGGCTCGACCGTCTCGAACATCGGGTTGAGGCCTTCGAAGTCGACGTTCGGCAATTGCTCGGCCAGCGTCTTCAAACGCGCCAGGCCATTGTCGAGTTCGGTTTGCACCATACCGCGCATGACCAGGTTCATGTAGCGGCACGGCACATTGATCCACGTATCCGCACATTGCGCGGTCACGCGCCATTGCACGTGCGTGCCGGTTTCGACGCGGCGCAGTTCTTGACGTGAATTCAGCGTCGCGCGCTCGCCAATCTCGATGATGGCTTCGACCTCTTCGTTCTCCGCCGAATTGACGATCGACATGCGCCCTGCGCCGACTTCGCGCACATTGCTGGCCCAGCGCATGGATTGGCCCGAGCCCGGCTCTCCCGAAAAGCTATAATCGGCGTCTGGATCGCGCGCGTAGAACGGCGACCATTCCTTGGCGATGCGCAGATCGTTGACCATCGCGAACACAGAAGCGCGCGGGCGCTCAACCGTGATCTCGCGCACGACTTCAAGATTGTTGGGCAACAGAAAGCGGCCGACGCCGTAAAGCGCGCCAGTGATCAGCGCGATCACCAAGACAAACCAGAGAAACCACCTCATGCGCCGCATTCCCCTCGCGGAAGCGTAACGCCTTATCATCGGTGGAACAGGCGCGCCACGCGCGACCTTGCACGCATGTAAACGCGTGTTCGGCCTCGCGCCAAGCGCGAACCTTTACCGTGTTTTTGAGCGCCATCACCCAACCCGGATAGCGCCCCCCAGAGCGAAATGGTTACCACGTTGCAAGGCGGGGGTGAACCCATGGCCCGCATGTGCGTAACCGATCTCAGCCGCGTGTGGCGTCCCAGACATCAAATTCGTAGGCGATGCAGCGTTCCATCATCTCGCGCCACACCGGCTCGGCGATGGACCAAGAGAGACCGTGCTTTTCAGCCTCAGCCTTCACGTTGCCCAGAACCTGATTGATCCGCGCTTCGTCGCGCACGACCGAGCGGCTGGGCTTGATGCGGGCGGCCGCGTCCATATAGCCCTGGCGACGCGCGATCAGCGCCACCAGCATGCGGTCGATCTCGTCCACGCCAGCGCGGACATCGAGCATGGTCTGGCAATCGCACGGGTCGAGCGCGGCGAACTGGCCATGAGCCTTCAGTTTGTCGTGTCGGATATCGTCCATAATCGTGTCTTGGGCCGAGAAAAAACGCCGTCCAGGGGGCGCGGGGCCGCAGGGTTAGGAGCGCCGGAACTTGCCTTTGCGGGATCAAAAACGTCGCCCACGACCCGCAATTCCGCCGTGCCGATGCCGCGAAATACGACCGGAATTCGGATCGAGGAGCCGGTTTTCACGTCCGGCGGCGGACCATCGGCGTAGCTGATGTGAATGTCCGAGCGCAGATCGCGCGCCCAATAGCGCGCGAGCGCAAATGTCCAGCGCCGGGCTTCGGCAACATCGGTGCGCGACGCCCCAGCCAAACGCATAGCCGCATCCGGGGCCAGCACCACAATCACTTTGATCATATCGAAAATCTTCCAAGCCCCCGCCCCGTTGATTGAAATCAGCGTGGTGTCGGGTTTCCCCGGTCGTGACGCGGGCGGCGATGGCGCATGTTTCGGCGGCGCAGGCATAGAGCCAAAGCCGCACGAAATGGCGCCCCGATTGGGTGGGCGTAATCTGGACAAACGGCGTGTCGTCGCCCGCGTCATCGCGCTCAACCAGCGCGCCGTCCGCACCATAGATTTCCATGTCGAGATCGGCGCAAGCATCGTCGCACGCCGCGTAAACGCGATAATTCACGCTCTGATTCAGATAAATCGACCACAGGTGCGGCTGGTCGAGCCGCATCGGCAGTTCCAAATCCGGAATAGAATTGTCGCGCGCGTAGCCCGCGTCCGCATGGACAGCCAGCCCATGTTCGAGATAATTCCGTACCCGCATGTCTTGGGCTTGCGCATTCGGCGCTGCCCACGCGGCCACGGCAAGTCCGGCGCAGAGCGCCTGTTCCCACCTTAGCATTGTGCCTCCCCTGGACCGGTTCTCGTTCTGGGCGAGATTTCCACAAGGCGTACCCCTGGAAGGCGATATGATCAACGACCATCAATCCCCATTTGTGATGGTCTAAACTGCAGACTTGGAATGAGCGGCGCCGACAAACCCACCCTGCCCGAACTTGAGGGCCTGCCCGGCGAGGACGCGCCGCCCCCGAGCTGAAAGGCATCGAGGCGATCCGCGATGCATGGAAGCGCATGCCGGCCAAGCCCGGCGTCTATCGCATGCTCGGCGCGGACGGCGAGGTGCTCTACGTCGGCAAAGCCAAGAGCCTGAAGAACCGCGTGTCGATGTACGCGCAGGGCCGCGGCCACACCAACGCGATCTATCGAATGATCCATCAGACGGCGTCGATGGAGATCATCGTCACCGCGACCGAAACCGAAGCACTGCTGCTCGAAACCAACATGATCAAGCGGCTGAAGCCGCGCTACAACGTGCTGATGCGGGATGACAAAAGCTTCCCGTACATCGCCATACGCACTGACCACATCACCGCAGCGCTGCAAAAACATCGCGGCGCAAAGAGCTTCAAAGGCAAATTCTACGGACCGTTCGCCAGCGCCGGCGCCGTCAACCGCACGCTCAACACGCTGCAGAAAGCGTTCCTGCTGCGCTCGTGTTCGGACTCGACCTTCTCAGCCCGCACACGACCCTGCATGCTTTACCAGATCAAACGCTGCGCCGCGCCCTGCGTCGATCTCGTCGGTGCGGAAGAATACGCAGGGCTCGTGAAGGACGCGACTGACTTTCTCGAAGGCCGCTCCGTCGAATTACAGGATCGCCTCGCCGTCGAAATGCGCGATGCGTCGGACAAGCTCGAGTTCGAGCACGCCGCGCGCTTGCGCAATCGCATCCGGGCGCTTGCCAGCGTGCGCGCCGCGCAAGGCATCAACCCTTCCACCTTCGATGAAGCGGACGTGTTCGCGCTCTACAACGAAGGCGGCCAATCGTGCATTCAGGTCTTCTTCTTCCGCGCCGGCCAAAACTGGGGCAACCGCGCCTATTTCCCGCGCCACAATGCCGAAGAAGCGCCAGCCGACATTCTCTCCGCCTTCCTCGCGCAATTCTACGACGACCGCGAACCGCCGAAGCTCGTACTGACCAGCATCGAGCCCACCGATCGCGAATTGCTCGAAGAAGCGCTTTGCTTGCGCGCCGAGTGCAAAGTCGAAATTCGCAAACCCGAGCGTGGCGAAAAACGCGAGATCGTGGACGCCGCTTTGCTTAACGCACGCGAAGCGCTCGGCCGCCGCATGGCCGAAACCGGCAGCGTCGCGAAATTGTTGGATGGCGTGCAGGAAGTGTTCGGCCTGGCGCTTCGACCCGAACGCATCGAGGTCTACGACAACAGCCACATCCAAGGCACGAACGCACTCGGCGCCATGATCGTGGCCGGCCCCGAAGGCTTCACCAAGAACCAGTATCGCAAGTTCAACATGAAGACCGAAGAGTTCGGCGGCGACGATTTCGCCATGATGAAAGCGATGATCCGGCGAAGATTTGCAAGAATGCTGGCCGAGCGCGAGGACGACGACGCTCCTCCCCGCAAGCGGGGAGGTGGCGAGCGCAAGCGAGCCGGAGGGGCAAAATCCGTCGGACGTCGGCGCCACTCCCCCTCAGTCAGCTTCGCTGACAGCTCCCCCGTAAACGGGCGAGCCGAAGACGGCGGCGGCAAGATCGCGGACGGCGGCGTCGATTTCTCGAAAGAACGCGACGTCGAAGCCGCGGACACGAAATTCGCCGCCTGGCCCGATCTGGTGCTCATCGACGGCGGCGAAGGCCAGCTCAATGCCGCGCTCGACGCATTGCAAGAACTCGGTCTCAAAAACAAAATCCGCATCGCCGGCATCGCCAAGGGCGTGGACCGCGACGCCGGCCGCGAGCGCTTCTTCATTCCCGGCCGCGCCCCGTTCCGGCTCGACGAGAAAAGCCCCGTCCTTTACTACCTGCAGCGGTTGCGTGACGAAGCGCACCGTTTCGCCATCGGCGCCCATCGCGGCAAACGCAGCGCCGGCCTCGTGAAGAACCCGCTCGACGAAATCGGCGGCATTGGGCCTGCGCGCAAACGCGCTTTGCTCGATCGCTTCGGTTCAGCGCGCGGCGTCTCGCGGGCGGGCTTAGCGGAATTGGAAGGCGTCGAAGGCGTCAACAAAGAACTGGCAAAGCGCATCTATGACTTCTTCCGAGACAACAGAGGCTAATTCAGGCTCGCGCAAGAAGAGCGGCATCCCGATGCTACTCACCGCGTTCCGCATCATCGCCGCGCCGGTGATCGCGGGCCTTGTACTTTGGGCCTCGACGTATCTCTACACCGATCCCTATCTCGCGGGCTTCATCTACGCGCTCACCTTCCTCCTCTTCGTGTTCGCAGCGTTGAGCGATTGGCTCGACGGCTATCTCGCGCGCAAGCTTGATGCGGTGACGCCGCTGGGCGCCGCACTCGATCACGCCGCCGACAAGGTGCTGATCACCTGCACGCTGGTCGCGCTCGCGTTTGGCGCATTGCCGATTGGTTTGGTTGTCGCGTCCGTGCTGATCCTTGGCCGCGACGTCGCTATCGCCGGATTGCGCGAAGGCATCGCCGCGCAAGGCAAATCACTGCCCGTCGGCCAACTCGGCAAATGGAAAGCGGCCGCAGAGATGGCGGGTGTCGGCGCGTTTCTGGCGTTTCAGACAGCCGCTCTATTACAGGCGGACGCCAACATCGTGGTCGGATTGGATTGGGCCGCTCGCGTGCTGATTTGGGCGGCGGCGGGGTTGGCGCTTTTGAGCGGCGCGCAATATCTCGGCGCGCTCTTGAAGCGGAATTAGTCGACGCGACCGAACTCGATCAGGTTCAGCGCGAAAATGGCCACGATGAAGGCCAGGATCGCGATAACCGCCGGGTTCGTGAACATATTGAAGAAATCAAGCATCGGCTTCGCCCAAAGAACCCAAAGACCAAGAATGGAGTCACGCCCGAATAACTGATCCGCGCCCGCGGAGCCAGAGCAGGGTTGACGCACTCCAATATTCAACCTATTGGTTGAATATGCAGACCGCAGCCGCCCTCGATGACACCATGCTCGCCCTGGCCGATCCGACCCGGCGCGCCATCCTGAGCCGCCTCGCAGGGGTGAAGCGCGCGTCACCGACATCGCCGCGCCTTTCGCCATGTCGCTGAACGCGGTCTCCAAGCACATCCGCATCCTGGAGCGCGCCACGCTCGTGCGCCGGCGCCGATCCGGCCGCGAGCACGTTCTGTCGCTCAACCCCGCCCCGCTCGACGAAGCCGCCGCGTGGATCGAGCAGCAACGCACATTCTGGAACGCCAGCCTCGACGCGTTGGAACGCGCCCTGGCCGAGCACGAAGACTAAGGAGCCTCCATGCAATTCGGTGAAATCATCGCCCCCACTACGTTCCGCCTCGAACGCACGCTGAAAGCGCCAATCGATCGCGTCTGGTCGTATTTCGTGGACGGCGACAAACGCAGCCGCTGGTTCACCGGCGGCGATAGTTTCAGCGCGAACGGCCAAGCCTTCAGCATCCTGTTCGCGCATCGCAACATCACCAACGAAAAACCGCCCGAACGCTGGGCGCAGATGGAGAGCGGCGAGTTTCCGATGACCGGCCGCGTCCTCGCCTTCGATCCCCGCGCCTGCTCGCGATCACCTGGGGCGATGGCGAGGAGCATGTTTCCGAGGTGCGCTTTGAGTTTGAAGCGCGCGGCGACGAAACTTTGCTGACGCTCACCCACACCAAGATCGACACACTCGAACACACCCGCGACTTCGCCGGTGGCTGGACCGCGCACCTGGAAACGCTTGCCGGCGTGCTGGATGGCAAACCCACCAATCGCTTCTGGGCCGACGTCGTCGCCGCGCACGAAGCTTACGAGACGCGCTGATGGCCGACACACCGATCATCCGCATCGAGCGCACGCTCACCGCGCCAGCCGCGCGTGTGTTCGATGCCTGGCTCGATCCAGTTTGGATCGGTCGCTTCATGTTCGGCCCGCATCTGCGCGACGAACAAATCGTCAGCCTCAGCAATCAAGCGCATGTTGGCGGGATTTTCAGCTATCGCGTCACGCGCCAGGGCGTCGAGATCAATCACACCGGCACGTATCGCGAAATCGATCGGCCCCGGCGTTTGGTATTCACCTGGGGCGTCGATGTCGAGCAAGGCGATCAAAGCGTCGTGACGATCGAGATCGCGCCGCAAGGCGAAAACTGCGCACTCACCCTGACGCACCGTTTGCATCCGGATTGGACCGACTACGCCGAACGCACCCAACAAGGCTGGACCAAGATCGTCGGCGATCTGATCGCGAGCTTCACGCGAGACTACGCGCGCGCTCAACAGATCTCCTGCTCCGCTGAGCAGTGCTTTGGCGCTCTAACACAAGAGATTGACGCATGGTGGTCGGCGCACACTGAAGGCCGCGCGGATGCGGAAGGCAGTGAGTTCACAGTGCGCTTCGGCGCTACCTTCAAGCGTTTCAAGATCGTGGGCCTGGAGGCCAATCGCGCTGTCGCCTGGCGCTGCGTTGAGAGCTATCTCGATCTGGACAGCCTCTCGGTGAAGTCCGAATGGGACGACACCGATATTCGCTGGACGATCCAGCCGCATGACGGGGGCGTGTTGCTAGGCGTCATGCATATTGGTTTGAACCCTGGCGTCGGTTGCTTCGACGCATGCGCACAAGGTTGGGACCATTTCCTCGTCAACAGCTTAAAGCCGCTCTTGGAAACTGGCGTGGGCCATCCACACGTCGAGCCTTAAGTGTGCTGCACCACGCTCAGCAAATTCAAATCCGGATCGTGAAACCACGCGACTTTCGCGCCGTCCGGCGCTGACCAAATGCCTTTGGCGTCCTGCACGAAGAACGGATAGCGCGCAAAGACGACGCCCCTGGCGGTCAGCGCGTCCACTTCGGCCCCTATGTCATCGACGTTGAACGCGAGCACAGCATAAGCTGGCGGCGTCACGGCCGGCACGCGCGAAATGCGGATACGGCCATTCTTGCCCTCGAACACCAACGCAAAGCCGTCGTCGTTGACAAATTTCAGCCCGAGCACATCGCCGTAAAACGCCTTCGCCGCCTCAGGCTTCAAGGTGCCGATCAACGGCGTGAACGGTGCTGCAGCAAGCATGGGCGGGCTCCTCTGAGGCGCAACCTAACCCCAAAACAAAACCGCCGACCAGGGGCCGACGGTTCGTTTCGTTCTTATGCGCCTTGGGGAGCAGCGCCGCCCCAACCGGGACGCGGCGCGGGCGCCTCCTCGTCCTCATCCGTCACCGGCAGCGCCGACGTCGGCGGCAGCGGCGCTTGTGGCGCGTCATCGGGACGTTCGAGCTTTTCGCCACGCAGCACGCGCGTCACTTCTTCACCCGAGAGCGTCTCGTACTCCACCAACGCATCAGCCAACGTCGTCAAGTCGTTGCGGTGCTCAGTCAGCACTTTGCGCGCCAATTGCTCGCCTTCATTGACGATGCGGCGCACTTCTTGATCCACCAGCTTCGCGGTTTCGCCCGACATATTCTGGCGCTGCGTGACCGAGTGACCGAGGAACACTTCCTGTTCGTTCGGTGCGTAGCGCAGCGGGCCAAGCACGTCGCTCATGCCCCATTCGGTGACCATGCGGCGCGCGATGTTGGTCGCTTGCATGATGTCGTTCGAAGCGCCGGTATTCAGGTGCTCATCGCCATAAGCCAGCTGCTCAGCGACACGGCCGCCGAACGACATGGCGATCTTCGCCTCACACCACTTTTTCGAATACGAGAGCACGTCAGCTTCCGGCAGCGACCAGGTCACGCCCAGCGCACGGCCGCGCGGAATGATCGTCACCTTGTGCAGCGGATCGTTGCCCGGCACGAAAATGTTGACGAGCGCATGGCCGGCTTCGTGAACCGCGGTCGCGCGCTTTTCGTCCTCGGTCATCGCCATCGAGCGGCGCTCGGCGCCCATCATGACGCGATCCTTGGCGTCCTCGAATTCCTTGTTCGTCACCACGCGTTTGCCGCGACGCGCCGCAAGCAGCGCCGCCTCGTTGACGAGGTTGGCAAGATCGGCGCCCGAGAAACCCGGCGTGCCGCGCGCGATGGCCTTCAAATCCACGCCCTGCGCCACCGGCACGTTGCGCGTGTGAACGCGCAGGATTTTTCGCGGCCGGCGATGTCTGGATTGCCAACGACGATCTGACGGTCAAAGCGGCCCGGACGCAGCAGCGCCGGATCGAGCACGTCAGGGCGGTTGGTGGCCGCGATCAGGATGATGCCTTCGTTGGCTTCAAAGCCGTCCATCTCGACGAGCAATTGGTTGAGCGTCTGTTCGCGCTCGTCATTGCCGCCGCCGAGGCCGGCGCCGCGATGGCGCCCGACTGCGTCGATTTCGTCGATGAAGATGATGCAGGGCGCGTTCTTCTTGGCTTGTTCGAACATATCGCGCACGCGGCTCGCGCCGACGCCCACGAACATTTCCACGAAGTCCGAACCCGAGATCGAGAAGAACGGCACGTTGGCTTCGCCGGCAATCGCGCGCGCGAGCAGCGTCTTACCCGTACCCGGAGGGCCAACGAGCAACGCGCCTTTCGGAATCTTGCCGCCCAAGCGTTGAAACTTGCCTGGGTCTTTCAGGAATTCGACAATCTCGCCAAGCTCTTCCTTGGCTTCATCGATGCCGGCGACGTCCTCAAACGTGATGCGGCCTTTGGCTTCGGTCAGCAGCTTCGCCTTCGAGCGGCCAAAGCCCATCGCGCCGCGACCGCCGCCTTGCATCTGGCGCATAAAGAAGAACCAAGCGCCGATCAGCAGCAGCATCGGCAGCACGCCGAGCAGAATGTCGCCAATGCCAGGGCCGCGCTGCGGGCGTTCTGTTTTCACTTCAACGTTCGCCGCGTCCAGACGCTCAACAACCGGCGCCATTGTGCCGTTCGGCAGATAGGTGATGTAGCTCGTGTTGTCCGCGCCGCTCGCGAGCAGCGCGTCCCCTTGGGTGGTCACCGAGCGGATGTCGCCCGCCTCAACCTTGTTCAAGAGCTGCGAATAGGAGAGCTCCTCGGCGTTGCGGTTGGCGCTTGGCCCCTGCATCACAGTAAACAGGACAACGAGAACGAGGGCGACGACGCCCCAGATCAGCAATGAACGGATCGGCATTGAGCAACCTTCTGGCCGCCGCCAAGCGTCGAGCCCAGCGCGGAAACACTTTCTTCAGCAAGATAGGGACCGCACCCGCCGCTGAACACCCCTAACTAGCATGATCCCGGTCAAGGGCCGGTGAACGCGAACGTAGAAATTTGCCTTAATTTCACAGGGGTTGCAGCGGGTTAACCGCACTGGCCAGCGCGTGCCGCACGCGATCGGCGGCGAGTGGGCGCCATTCCACCGCACCTTCCGTCTGCTGGAGCGTCAATCGGCGGCCGTTTTTCTCCAGTGCAACGAGGGCGGCGTTGCGTTCTGGAACAGCACGCCAGCCGCTTTCGCGCGCTGTGAGCGCAATGCGACCATCCCAAATCGTAACCGCGTTTACCGACAGATTGAGCGGCGCCAAGGGCGCTGCACCTCCAGCGCGGCCGAGTGCTGCGCCGGGGTCGCGCGTGAGCGCGAGCCGGTCGCCGGCGTTGCGGAAGCTGACGCCGCTATGGGTGCCGCCTTGGTAATCGACAGCGAACACACGCGGCTCGAGTTGCGCCATCACCGAAAACGGCGCTTCGCGTGCAGCGCCGCTGGCGGCGGCCATCAACACCGCTAACGCGCGCTGGCGCACGAGATGCGGTCCGGCCCAGGTCGCGCGTGCAATGGAGATCGTCGGCTCAAGATCTGCGCGTTCGATCAAAGCGAGCGCGGCGCGATCGAGTGCATTCGCATGATCGCGCAGCCGCGCGGCGAGCGCGGCCAGGCGCATCGGGTCGAAACCTTCACACTCAAGCTTAGCGAGCCGCGCGCGGATACGGACGCGCTCGAATTTCGGATTGGCGTTGGCGGGATCTTCGATCCAGTCGGCGCTCTGCTCACGCAGGTATGCACGGAGCTCCTCGCGCCGTGCGCTTAGCAACGGCCGCGCAACGTAGAGCCCCAGCCCTTCTGGCCACATCGGCGCGGCCGCGAAAGGTGCGATGCCGGCAAGGCCGCGCCAGCTTGAGCCAGCGCCGGCGCGCATGAACACCGTCTCGGCTTGATCGTCCGCATTGTGCGCCGTGGCGATCACATGCGCGCCGATCTGGCGGGCGTGCTCACACAACGCCGCGTAGCGCGCCTCGCGCGCGGCGCGCTGTGCGCGGTTTGCGCCTTCTGGCCAGCCGAGCGTGAGAATTGTCCCGCGCACGCCAAGAGCTTCGGCAAAGCCGAGCGCGCGGCGTGCATCAGCATCAGAGCCCTCGCGTAGCGCGTGATCCACCACGCCTGCACGCACAGCGTCCGCGCCGTGTTCGGCGACAAGCAGGCCCAACAGCGCAACGGAATCGCCGCCGCCGGAAAGCGCCACGAGCATCGGCCCGCCGCACGCGCGCATGCGCTCGATCGTCAGCCGATCGAGCATAGGGGCTTCAGTGGCTTAGGCGCCGCACTGCGCGGCGCGGGCTTCGCGCGCGGCGAGATCGCGGATGTTGCGGGGCGCGTTGGGATAGCGCGTGGTAAGCGAGGAAAACGCGCCGCAGCCTTCCGCACGACGGTCGCCGCCGACGAGCGCCATACCGAGGCGCACTTGTGCTTCGGCGCCCGCGGGCCGTTCGGCGCTGCGCGCATGTACCCGAGGAAGTTCGTAGCTGCATCGTTGTAATTGTTACGCGCCAACTGCGTGTAGGCGAGCCAGAAACGTGCATCGACGGCCGTGTTCGCACGCGGATGCGCCTGCAGGAAGTCCGCGAACGCCGTTTCCGCTTCCGCCAATTGGCCGGCCACCAGCAATTCGCGGGCGCGGCTATATTGCGCCGCCGGATCGGCGGGCGCAGCGGCCTGCGCGGGCGGCGGGTTCATCCCTGACGGCGCAACGGAAGCCGGCATGGTGCCGAGCGTGCCCACGGCGGCGCGTTGGGCCTCATTCAAATTCGAGTTCGAAGCTTGGCCGCCGCCGCCGTTCGGCGCGGGCGGTGTGGGTTGCGCACCACCCGGAGCAGGCGCCGCGCCCTCAGCCGGCGGCGTCGCCAACGTTTGGTTCACGCCAGCGAGTTCGCCGACCATGCCGCGCAGGCGGGTGATTTCGCGGTCGCGCTGAATTATCTCGTATTGGAGGCGTTCGTTATCCGCCGTCGCTTCGCGGAGCTGGCCTTCCAACTCCTCGATGCGATCCTGGCGCGCGTCGGCCTGGCCGAACGCGGGCGGCGGCAACGTGGTCTGCGCCGCAGCGGGTGCTGCAAAGAAAGCCCGGCCGCGGCGATGAAAGCCGCGAGCCGGGTGTGTTTGAAAATGGCTGCCGATCGATGCGTCATGGGCGTATTCCTAGCCGACCTCGCTCGGGCCAAATTTTGGCGGAGCCGCCGCTTTCAGGAAAAGTGTGCAGCGGTTTTCCGTCCGAAAGCGGCGCCAACCAAATTACGAGACGGCGCCGGATACGATCTGCGTGTGACCATTGCGGTTCACGCTCCAGGCTTCCTCGTTGGTGCGCGGATCGAGCGGACGCTCCTTGCCATACGAGACAGTTTCAGCGCGGTTCGCAGCGATGCCGAGCGACACGAGATAGTCGCGTACGGCGGCGGCGCGGCGGGCGCCGAGGGCGAGGTTGTATTCACGCGTGCCGCGTTCGTCGGCGTTGCCGGCGACGAGGATGCGGACGTTCGGATATTGGCGCAGCCAAGCCGCTTGGCGCTCGAGCACCGAGCGCGCTTCGGCCGAGAGATCGAAACGGTCATAGCCAAAAACACGCGATCGCCGACCGACACGCGGAAATCTTCCACCGAGCCCGGGACCGGACCTTGCGGCGTCTCGACCTGCGGGGTCGGGGTCGGCGTCGGGGTTGGGGTGGGCTCAGGACGGCTGGCGCACGCGGCCAGCGATGCGATGGCGGCAGTGGCGATCAAAAACTTACGCATATGGTTAGTCCCCTTTCAGCGTGGCGTTCGGCGAACGCTGGTACCCCGGCTCGGAGCGATAATGTTGCACAAGACAAAAAGTTCCTAGCGCACAAACGTGACGTGATCACGGCAAAAGTGGCGACCAGGCAGGGTCAGAAGCGTCAGTTTGCGTTGGAATCTCACGCAAATTGCGCCCGGTAAGGTCAACGGACCACAACCGCGGGCCCGTGCCGCGTCCCTCACGGAAGAACATGATCACACGCCCATTAGGCGACCACGTCGGCGCTTCGTCGAGATAGCTTTCGGTTAAGATGCGTTCACCAGAACCATCCGGGCGCATGACGCCAATCGCAAAGCGGCCACCACCCTGGCGCGTAAACGCGATGAGATCGCCGCGCGGCGACCACACCGGCGTCGAGTAACGTCCTTCGCCAAAGCTGATGCGGCGCTGGCCCGAACCATCGGCGTTCATCACATAAAGCTGCGGAGAACCGCCGCGATCCGAATTGAACACGATCTGCGCGCCATCCGGCGAATAGCTGGGCGAGGTGTCGATCGCAGCGTGATTGGTGAGCCGCGTGCGCGCGCGCGAACGCATGTCCATCGAGAAGATTTCGGAATTGCCGTTCATGTCGAGCGTGAACACGATGCGCGACCCATCCGGCGCGAAACGCGGCGAGAAGGTCATGCCCGGAAAATCGCCCAGAACTTCGCGGCGATTGGTCTCCAGATTGTAGAGGAACACGCGCGGCGCGCCTGTCTCGAAGCTCATGTAGGTGATCATTTGCGTGGACGGCGAAAAGCGCGGCGTCAGCACCATCGCGTCGGCGCCCGTCAGAAAAAACGGATTGGCGCCGTCCTGATCCATGATCATCAGGCGCTTCACGCGGCGCGTGCGCGGGCCACTTTCAGAGACGAACACGATGCGCGTGTCGAAATAGCCGCGCTCACCGGTGAGCTGTTCGTAGATTTGATCCGAGATGCGGTGGGCGATGCGGCGCCAATTGTCCGGCGTCGTGGCGTATTGAAAGCCGGTCAGAGAGGTTTCGCCGAATGTATCCCACAGGCGAAACTCGATGCGGATGCGGCCGTCCGGCAGCGGCGTGACTTGGCCGACGACCAAAGCCTGCGCGTCAATGATGCGCCAATCGGCAAAGCGCGGCGGCACTTCCATCGCGCTGATGCGCTCGATGAAAGCGCTCGACGGGATCGGCCGGAAGAGCGAGGAGCGTTCGAGATTGGCGCGGATCACGCCGGCGACGTCACGGCCGACTTGCTGGGCTGCTGGCGTGCCGCCCATGAAATCGTTCACCGCAATCGGCATCGGATTGAGGTGGCCTTCGTTGATGTCCACGCGCAGCTGTGCGCTTGCGGGCGCCGCGAAAGCAAAGAGAAGCGCTACGGCGAATGCGGCGAAAAAGGCTCGGATCAAGCGCATTTTGGTCTCTCTCACAAACTCGGACGGAAGGTATAAACCTGCCGACGCCAGACGTCATAGCGCTCACCGACAACAGGATCGTCCGCGAACGGGAATGGATCGCACGTGTGCACCGCACGGAGCGCGGCCTCAACCGCTGTGCGCATGGCGGGGTCGAACGTCGAATTGCGCGGATTGGTAACGCGCGGCTGGCCGTTCAGTGTTCCGTTGCGATTGAGATCAAACTCAACCGTCACCACCAAGCGATCCGGATCGGGCAAGTCGGCCGGCATGCGCCAGCAGCGACGCAAATGCGCGCGCGCCAAGGCGCGGGCGCGATCTTCGAGCGCGACGAACTCCGCCGTTCCCGGCCCCGCCCCCTGACGCGTGTTCTCTGCGATATCGCCGTTGTTCGGGCGCGGACGGGCGCGATCCTTGCTGCGATCGATCAAGCCTGGATCGTTGAGTAGGTTTTCAAACGCGTCCTGATTGCGATCGCGCGGGCGCGGCGCAGGCTCCGATGCGGAGGCTGGCGTCGTCTCCGCTTCCTCCGGAACCGTTTCATCCTGCGCGGCGGTTTCTTGCTCTTGCGCCTCAGCCTCTTGCCGCGCGCGTACGTTGGACTCCACCGCAACGTCCACGATCTCGACAGGCACGACAGCGCCCGCCATCGGCAACAGCGCCGGGCGCGTTTCCCAAACCAACATCGTCATCCAGACGGCGCCGATATGGGCGATAATCGAGACGATGACGCCTGGGCGCATGTCTAGTCGCCCCCGCCGGCCGTACTCCGTTGGCCGCCTTCTTGGGTGTCCGTCACCAATTGAAGCTTGGTGAAGCCGCCCGAGCTTACGCTTGCCAGCACTTGCGCCATCGTATCCCACGAGGTGCGCGCGTCGCCGCGAATATAGATAGCGCGATCATAGCCATTGTTGGAAATGGCGCGCAGGTTCAGCACCAGCTCTTCCACCGTGACCTGCGTTTCCTGCAGGAAAATCACGCCGTCATCGCGAATAGTGATCGAGAGCGGCTCGGTTTCGGCCGGCGATTGCTTGGCTTCCGTGCGCGGCAATTCAATTGGAATGCTCACAGTGAGCAAGGGCGCCGTGACCATGAACACGATGAGCAGCACGAGCATCACGTCCACGAACGGCGTGACGTTGATTTCGCTCAGTCGGCCGCGGCGACGTCGATTGCGCCGCCCGCCTCCCGACGAAGGCGCAAGACCCATGCCCATTAGCGTTCGCCTAGGCGGCGCGACAGGCGCGCGGCGACTTCATCGCTGAAGGTTTCAAGCCGGTCAGCGAAACGATCGAGGTCGCCCGAGAATTTGTTGTAGAAAATAACCGCCGGAATGGCGGCCACGAGACCCAGACCCGTCGCGAACAGAGCTTCTGCAATGCCGGGTGCTACGACGGCCAGATTGGTTTGTTGTTGTTGGGCGATATTGGTGAAGGCGTTCATGATGCCCCACACCGTGCCGAAGAGGCCAATGAACGGCGCCGAGGCGCCCACCGTAGCTAGCACGCCAAGATTGCGCGCAGCGCGGCCCAGTTCGCGCGACACTTGCGCCTGCATCAAGCGATCGGCCCGCGCAAGCAGAAGATTGGCGGCGTCGCCTGTGGGCATTCCGGTGCGCCGCGCGTCGCGAAACTCGCGCGCCGCCGCTGCGAACACGCGCGCCAGCGCATCGCGCGGCTTATCGCTGCCGCGATCGTCGATCTCATCGACGGTGCGGCCCGAGAAGAAGTCGCGCTCGAATTTACGCGCACTCTGCTCCAGGTCGCCAAATTGCATCCATTTGTCGACGGCCACTGCCCATGACCAGATCGAGGCGATAGCCAGGATCAGCATCACCACCTTCACGACGGGATCGGCCTGAAGGAATAACGAAAAGACGGTGATCTGTTCTGCGCCGGATTCCATGCTCGCTCCCGCTTCCGCGACTAAGGATTCAGCCGCGCCCCCGCTGGCTTAACCTGTGCGTTAAGGCCAGGGAGTTTGTCAAAAGCTGGACGCAGACGGCTCTAGAAATGGTTTAAGCCGGTCCAAAAGCACTCCTGGCGGCCTCTTGGGCTTACCTGTGAGGCTTATGCAACAGACTTGGACCTCCGCCCGGACCAGGATTTCCCCTGCGCGCTCAATCTCCTGGGTGATGAAGATGCGCGGGCCTTTGATCGTTTCGAACATGGAGCGGACGATCAGCGCGTCGTCGATCCGGGCCGGCTTCACGAATTCGAGGTTAAGTTTGTTAACTGCAAAGCCCAGCGGTTCGGCTTCCGCCAGCAGCAGGCTGTGGTGCACGCCGGCCAGGCGCAAGAAGTCGCTGCGGCCGCGCTCGCAATAGCGAACGTAATTGGCGTGATAGACGAGGCCGGTGAAATCGGTGTCCTCGTAATAGATCCGCACCGGCAGAATATGGACCCGGCCCTCGAACCGGCCGGCGCTTGGGGCGTCTTGGCTCATGCGCCAGCGCTACACGATTGCCGCGCCACGCTCCACACCCATCAATCGCGCGCCGCGACGCGTTCCGCTTGACGAAGCGCGCGCAGGAGATTGCCGCCGGCGAGGCCCGCCAGGTCCGCATCGCTCCAGCCGCGGCGCGCCAGTTCAACCAACAGCACCGGATAATCCTCCACCCCGTCCAGGCCTTCGGGCAGGAACGGCACGCCGTCATAATC
Source organism: Hyphomonadaceae bacterium JAD_PAG50586_4 (assembly GCA_023242925.1). Lineage (GTDB taxonomy): Bacteria > Pseudomonadota > Alphaproteobacteria > Caulobacterales > Aquidulcibacteraceae > Vitreimonas. The sequence goes on from CP096134.1 coordinate 3,179,087, forward strand.
GGAACCGATGCCAACATGATCGCGGCCCGCGACACGGCCGATATGTTCGATGTGATCGGCCACGGCCGAAAGCGGCGTTGTCGGGCGCGCATTGGCGCCAGCCCAAGCGACAAGGCCTGCGCTCACCGCACTCGGATCACCCGGATTGAGCGCCTTCAGCCGCGCTTCCTCGGCCGCGCGATTTGCACTCCAGGTGCGCACGTCGTTGTCGATGAAGCCCGGATAGAAATTGACCATCACCACGCCGCCATTGGCGCGCACCAGTTCCAGTACGTCGTCGGGCACGTTGCGCGGATGCGGCGTCAGCGCGAATGCCGACGAGTGCGAGAAGATCACTGGCGCGGTGGTTACACGCAGCGCATCGCGCATGGCGTCCGCTGAAACGTGGCTCAAATCCACCAGCATGCCGACGCGATTCATCTCGCGCACAACCTCTTCGCCGAACGGCGAAAGCCCGCCATGGCGGGGCGCATCGGTGGCGCTATCGACCCAATCAGTGTTCTGGCCGTGCGTCAGCGTCATGTAGAGCACGCCCGCTTGGCGGAACTCGCGCACCAGCGCCAGATTGTTGTTGATCGCCTCGCCGCCCTCCATGCCGAACATCGACGCGATACGGCCCGCGCGATGGATGCGCACGATGTCATCGGCGCTATTGGCGAATTCGAACGCACGCGGATAACGCGCAATGATGCGGCGCGTCAGATCAATTTGCTCGAACGTCGCCTCGGTTGCGGCTGTGCCTTTGAGCGCTGCCGGCACATAGACGGACCAGAATTGCGCGCCCAAGCGGCCTTCGCGCAGACGCGCGATGTCGGTGTGCAGCGGCGGCGTGAGCTGGCGCGTGTCGCTGTTGAGATCGACAGCGTCGAGATTGTTGTCGTGGCTGTCGCGGATTTCCCAGGGCAAATCGTTGTGCCCGTCGATCAGCGGCGTGCGCCGCAAAATCCGATCAATCCGTGCGCGCTCCTGGGCCGTCGGCGGCGTCTGCGCCAAGGCCACGCTCGGCGCGACGATCAAAGCGACAGCGAACAGAACACTCGAAAGCTTGCGCATGAATTTTCCACCCATCCCGATATCGGGATGGGTGGTGCTTCATTTACGCGCCCTTTTCAACACTTATGGCGCGTTCCAGACGTGAGAGCCGGTATTATTGGCCTCATTGCTCTCGTTGTTCGCAGCGCCGGCATCGACCACGAAGTCGAACTGGTAGGCGCCGGCCGGCCAAGCGATGTTGTCCCAGAAACTCAGCGTGTGATTGTACACGTGGCCCGGCTGGATCGCGGGCGCCTGCACGACGAGGCGGTTGGGATAGGCGGGGTTCGTGTAGCCGGCCAGCAAACGCTCCGGCACATCCACGCATCCGCCCTCTTGCCCCGGCACATGGCAATTCACGGTCACGATCGACGGCAAGGACGCCGCCGTGCCGATATTCCGCACCGAGACAACGCCGTGCTCGATCCGAGATGGAATTGGGTGAAGGTCAATCGTGTTGGCGACAATCACCGGCCCGTTCGGTGCGCGCGCCACCGGCGTTGTCGCAGGCGCACGTGTAATTTGCTGCGCGGTCGCTTCGCTCAGCCCAAGTGCAAAAAACAAGATGGTCGCAGCGGCGACGCCGCCAAACATTGAACGCAACATGGAGCTTCCTCCCACGGAAACACCCCACCCACCGCCGCTAACACTATGTCGCCTCAACTGAATGGCCAGTGACGCGCGTCACGCGCTCGCGTTCAGAACGACCATTTCACTTCACAAGCCGAAGACGATGAGCGCCGTCAGCGCCAAGCAGCTCACCACCGCGGCCATCAGCACCAAGGCGTCGGGTAATCGCACGGCGCGCTCACAGCCCCGCCCAAGTCGGCGAAGAAATCACGGCGATCGCGAAATACGAGACGGTGACAAAGATCAGCAGGATAAGGTGGCGCGTTTTCATGGTGAGGTGAACGTAAGCGCTCGCCTCGCCCACCCCAGTGACGCCCGTTACACTGCGAATTTAAAACCCGTAAGCCGCCTTCAGCTCCGGCTCTTTCGCCGCAACCAGCTTCGCCAGATCCACAATCACCTTCGCCTGCTTCCAGGTCGCGTCATCGAGCATTTTGCCATCAACCAGCGCCACGCCCGTCCCGTCCGGCATCGCGTCGATCATGCACTTGGCGAGCTTCACTTCATCGGGATCGGGCGAGAACACGCGCTTGGCGATCGCGATTTGCGACGGGTGCAAGCTCCAGGCGCCGACGCAGCCCATCAGATACGCGTTGCGGAATTGCTGTTCGCACGCGGCTTCATCCGCGAAATCGCCGAACGGGCCGTACATCGGCTTGATGCCATGCATCACACACGCATCGACCATGCGCGCGAACGTGTAATGCCACAAATCCTGCTGCGCGCTCGCGCGCTGCGCCTCGCCTTCAACCGGATCGGAGATCACTTTGTAACCCGGGTGGCCGCCGCCCACGCGCGTCGTCTTCATCTTGCGCGACGCCGCCAAATCCGCTGGCCCCAAGCAGATGCCGTGCATACGCGGTGACGCGCCAGCGATGGCTTCGACATTGGCCACACCCTGCGCCGTTTCCAAAATCGCGTGGATCATGATCGGGCGCTTCACGTTGTGCTTGGCTTCGAGCAACGCCAGCAGCTGATCCATGTAATGGATGTCCCACGGGCCTTCGACCTTTGGCACCATGATGACGTCAAGCGCATTGCCGACGTTTGCGACGAGTTCTGTCACATCATCCAAATGCCACGGCGAATTGAGCGCGTTGATGCGGCTCCAATAGCCAACGCCCGCGCTCGCAAAATCGAAGCTCTTGCCCATCAGAATCGCGCCAGCACGCGCCGCGTCCTTTGCGTCGGCCGGGATCGCGTCCTCCAGATTGGCCAGGATCACGTCCACCTGTTTGGCCATGTCCGGCACGCGCGCGCGCAGCTTCTCATTATGGGCCGGCACGAAATGGATCATCCGCTCGACCCGGACTGGCAGCTCGCGCATCGGCTCCGGCGCGCCGCTCGCCAGCGGCGCGAAAAACTGACGGGGTGGCTTCATGGGGCGTCTCGGTCCTGTTCTGTTCGCGCCTGCAACATGATCCGGACCGGGCAAGAGTGCAATCCAGCCCGCCAAGCTGGCGCTTTACCTTGAAGCTCAACCCGCCGCCGCTATTGTCCGCCGCTTCCGGCGGGGCCTCTGCCGCCCCCGCGTCCGAGGACGAGCTTTGCGTACTTATCTGGATTTCGAAAAGCCGGTCGCCGAGATCGAAGCCAAGATCGAAGAGCTTCAGGCGCTGGCCGAAGCCTCCGGCGCGGACGCCATTTCCCAGGGCGTCGAACTCTCGCGCCTGAAAACCAAAGCCGAGAACCAACTGGCGGCGATCTACGCCAAGCTCGACCCTTGGCAGAAGACGCAAGTCGCCCGCCACCAGGATCGCCCGCGCTTCCGTGACTACGTCGCCGCCCTCGTCACCGATTTCATCGAGCTCTCAGGCGACCGCAAATACGGCGAAGACGCCGCCATCCTCGGCGGCACCGGCAAATTCATGGGCCGGCCTGTTTTGGTCATGGGCCACGAAAAGGGCCGCACGACCCAGGATCGCCTGAAGCATAATTTCGGCATGGCGCGCCCTGAAGGCTATCGCAAAGCCGTGCGCTTGATGGACCTCGCCGACAAATTTGGTTTGCCCGTCGTCAGCTTCGTGGACACCGCCGGCGCCTATCCTGGCATCGGCGCCGAAGAGCGCGGCCAGGCCGAAGCGATCGCGCGCTCGACCGAACGCTGCCTCACGCTCGGCGTGCCAATGGTGGCCGTCATCGCCGGCGAAGGCGGCTCAGGCGGCGCCATCGCCATCGCTGCGGCCAACAAAGTTCTGATGCTCGAACACTCGATCTATTCGGTGATCAGCCCCGAGGGTGCGGCCTCCATTCTCTGGAAGGATTCAGCGCGCGCCAAGGAAGCCGCCACGGCGATGAAGATTACGGCGCAAGATCTGATCGAACTCAAAGTCATCGACCAGGTCATCAAAGAACCACTCGGCGGCGCACACCGCGAAGCGGGTGCGGCCATCGCCACCGTCGGCGCCGCCATCGCCGAAGCGCTGGACAAACTCGGCAAGCTCGACGCCGCCGGCCTCCGCGCCCAACGCCGCGACCGCTTCCTGGCGATCGGGCGGTTTGAGGCTGAGGCTGGGGCGGCTTAAGCGCCGTCTGCGTCTGCTGCCCTGACGCAGTACGGAGCACATGATCTTGGACTTTGTTCGAGCGGACTTGGCGCGGCACCGGGAAGTGCTCACGCGCTTCAACATCGAATACCTCAACTGGATTGGCGAGGCGGTGCAGCAGCGCTTTGGGCTCTCGCTGGCCGACCTCTTAGGCACGCCAATTCCAGCCTATGTCGAGGGTGCGCTAGAAAAGCTATGCGAGGGCGCGCCGCCGGCTGGTGTGTTTTACCTTGTGCTTGATGGCGACGCTGTGTTGGGCATGGGCGGATTACGTCGCGTGCGCGAAGGTGTCGGTGAAATCAAACGCATCTATGTTCCAAAGATTGCACGCGGCGGCGGCCTGGGGGCGAAGATTTTGGATCGGCTCATGGGCGACGCGCGCGGCTTCGGCTATCGCGAGCTTGTGCTGGATACTGGCCCGTTCATGACTTCCGCGCATCGCTTGTACGAAGCAGCGGGGTTCGTAGATATTCCCGCCTACCCTGAAGTCGAGGCGCCGCAAGCGCTGCATCACGACTGGCGATTCATGAAGATCGCTCTGAGCTAGCAGACGGCCGTTGAAAAACATCCTCTTCATCTGCAGCCAAAACCGTCTGCGCAGCCCCACGGCAGAGCAAATCTTCGCCACGCATCCGGGCGTCGAAACCGCTTCCGCCGGCACGAACAACGACGCGGACAACCCTGTCACGTCTCAATTGCTGCGCTGGGCCGACATCGTCTTCGTCATGGAGAAGGCGCATCGCAACAAAGTGCAAAAGCGCTTCAAGGCCGACCTCAAACACACGCGCCTGATCTGCCTCGACATCCCCGACGAGTACGAATTCATGGATGAGGCCTTGGTGCGTTTGCTGCGCGCAAAGGTGACGCGGTTTTTGCCATCTTAACGATCGCCCGCGCGCGGCTTTAGCCCTTGGGCTCCAGCCATTCATGCTCAAGCAGCCGCAAGCGGTTGGTGACGTTCATCAGGAACGCCGTCGACCAGGCGATCAACACCAAACCATTCACCGCCTCGATCGCGCCCAGCACGCGCCAATTGACGCCAAGCGTCAAATCGCCAAAGCCCAGCGTCGAAAAGCTCACCGTCGAAAAATAGAGCGCTTGCTCGAAAGTGCCGAACTCGCCGAGCGCGCGATACAACAATGCGTAGGTCCAAACCTGCACGGTGTGCAGCGCGAATATCCCGAACACGACCAAGAGGATCATGCTGGCCTGCCGCCACGCGCCTTCGTGCGTACGCAGGCGCACATGGGCGCCGCTCATGAGCCGCGTCAGCCACAACAAGCCGAAAAAGTGCGTCAACGTCGTCACCGCCACCATCGCGGTGGCCGCGACCAAATTGAGCACAAGTTGGGAGAGCGGAACTTCCATACCGGCTAAGCCTTGAGGCGTCCGCCGCGCCCCGCATTGATTGACCTCAAGAGCTTGACGTTCATTGTCCGCTGCGGAGTGCTACTCAGCCAAGAACCCTCCCAACCGCTCATACGCGGCCAGAAAATCCTCCTTGAATCTCTGCACCACCGCGCCCGCACTCATCGTCTCGTTCATCAGCCCAACGCCTTGGCCGACCCAATAGGTCGCCAATTGTTTCGCGCCCTCGTGATTACCTTGCGAAAGTTTGTCCACGAGCCGCAGCGGTGGTTCCGAGACGAGCGATTGCAGCGGCATCGGCAGGGGCTTGGGCGCAGTCTCCGCTTCCCACGCATCCGTCCACGGCGAGCGCAATTGCCGCGACGGTTTTCCGGTGCGCGAGCGCGAACGCACTGTGTCGCGCGAGGATGCAGCGATCATCTTTTCTTTCACGATAGGATTGGTTTCGGCTTCCGTCGTCGTCAGCCACACCGAACCACACCACGCGCCGGCCGCGCCCATGCACATCGCCGCCGCCATCTGCGCGCCGGTCACGATGCCGCCCGCCGCCAAGATCGGCGTCTTTGCGCCAATCTTGGCCAACGCGGTCGCCACTTCCGGCACCAGCACCATCGTCGATACATCCCCGCAATGCCCGCCCGCTTCGCCGCCAGCGACGACGAGAATATCGACGCCCGCCTGCACCTGCGCGATCGCGTGCTCCTTGGCGCCAACCAACGCCGCCACCGCCACACCGTGCTGCTTGCCCTTCTCCAGCATTGCCTTCGGCGGCACGCCCAGCGCATTGGCGATCAGTTTGATCGGATACTGAAACGCCACGTCCAAAGAGTTCGCAGCCCCTCTTCACGCAAGCTCTGCGCAAACCCGGTGGCGCCGCGCCGCGCTTCAGCCAGATCGCCCGCATCGACGCCATGCTTGCTCAACACGCTCGCGGCGAAATCGGTATGCGTCTTCGGCACGGCGGCGACGATCTGATCGACGTCGAATTTCTGGCCTTTACCTTCGAACTCGTTCGGTACGATGAGATCGACGCCGTAGGGCTTGCCGCCGCAATGCGCGTCGATCCAATCGAGCTCCTCGCGCAGCCGCTCGGGCGACGAACCCGCCGCGCCAAACACGCCCATGCCGCCCGCGCGCGACACGGCCGCGACCACGTCGCGGCAATGGGAAAACGCGAGCAGCGGAAATTCAATGCCGAGCATGTCGCAAATCGGCGAACGCATCATGGCGGCCTCCCTTGTTTCGAGAGAGCCTAAGCCTTCAAAGCGGCAGCGTCACGCGCAACAGCGCGCCTCTCTCTGCGTCAAGGATCACAATCGCGCCGCCATGCGCGCGGGCAATCGATTGCGCCGCCGCTAAGCCCAGGCCCGCGCCGCGCGTGCCCTCTTCATTCAAGCGTACGAACGGCTCGAACACGCTCTCGCGTTTGTCCGCCGGTATGCCAGGGCCATCATCCGCGACGTCAACCACCACTTGCGTCTCTTCACGCGTCAGATCGATCCGCGCCCGTTCGCCATATTTCAGCGCGTTCTCGACGAGGTTGCCGAAGAGCCGCTTCAGGCCCAGCGACTGGCCGGTAATGATCAAACGATCCTCGCCCGTGAAGGTCACATCGCGACCGGCTTCGCAATGATCGCTGGCGATGCTCTCCAACAGCGACGAGAGATCAAGCCGCACGCGCGCTTCTTCCGCCGGATCGTCGCGCGCGAAGGCGATGAAGCTCGCCACCAGCGCTTCGACTTCGCCGATCTCTTTGGCCATGCGCTCGCGCTGCTCTGGCAGCGCGTTTTCCGCCGCCAAGCGCAAGCGCATCAAAGGCGTGCGCATGTCGTGCGCCACCGCCGCCAGCGTCTTGGTGCGATCGGCGATCAGCGCGCGCAGACGCGCCTGCATCGTGTTCACCGCACGCGCGGCCCCGCGCAGCTCTTGGGGGCCCTCTTCCTTCACCGGCTCGCTTTGCGGATCGACGCCGACCGCTTGCACTGCATTCGAAAAATTCCGGATCGGACGCGTCAGCCGGCGCGTGAACAACATGGCCAACAGCGACAATACCAAGAGCGTGCCGCCAATCACGCCAGCCGCGCGCAGCACCCAGCCGATCTCCGCCCAGTTTCGCCCTTGCGTCATCACCAGCCAGCGACCGTCCGGCAATTCGGCGCCAACTTGGAACCCAGAGAGCAACACCACCCCTCGGGCGCCGGCGCAAAGATTGGCGTGGGCGGCAATGGCGGCGCTGGCGTCGTCGGCCATGCACGCGTGTTTGTGCGCGCGCGCGGCGCCGCCGGCGCTTCTGGCGCGGCCGGCGGCGATGGCGCTGGGGACGCGTCGGGACCAACATTAGGCGGCGCGATCACCAGCACCTCACGGATTTCGGGAATGTCCGGCACGTCCGGCGGCTCGATATGCACGACGTGATCGCCATGCTCGCCCATCGCTTCGGCGCGGCGCTCGGCAAGTTCGGCGCGACGTTCTGCTTCCGCCGCCAAGCGTTCGGCCATGCGCTCTGCTTGCTCAGCGTGACGCTCCGCCAATGCTTCCGCAGCCGCTGCTCGCGCTTCAGCGGCGCGTTCTGCGGCATCCTGCGCGCGCTCGACGGCGCGCTCGATCGCATCGGCCCGGCGTTCCGCTTCGCGCTCGGCAGCCTCGACGCGACGCTCGGCTTGTTCGGCCTCGTGCTCGTGCTGATATTCAGCGCTATCCATTTCCGCACGAATGCGCTCGGCCTCCGCCGCCGCGACCTCCGCATCACGCGTGAGCTCGTCCATATTCGCAACGCGAAACACGATCGATTCATTGCGCTCGACGTGTTGGGCGTAGAGCCGCACTTGCTCGGGACGCAGTTCGAGCGCGATCGCGAGCTGCGCCGTCGCCGGGCGCACATGCACCGAATGGGTTTCGCGCGGCGGCTCATCGCGCACCACCCAGGTGACGCCATCCTCGTTCATGGGCCGCCCGGCGGCGAGCATGTAATCGTAGCCCGCTTCGAAGTGATCGGTGATCTTGTCGGCGCGCATCACGTCCGGCGGCCTTGGCGGCAGGAAGATCACGATCGCCAAGGTCGCCACGAACGCAGCCGCCAGCGCCAGCGCCACGAGTGCGCCAAGATACGCTGCAATGGGAAGGCCGCGCACGTCGCCCATTAGGCGCTCGGTTTCACTGCGAAAAGATATCCCTCACCCCGGACGGTGCGGATAATCTCAGGCGCGCCGCGTCGTTCCAGCTTGCGCCGCAGGCGGCTCACCTGAACATCGACAGCGCGATCGAACACATCGCCGTCATTGTCGAACGCGAAATCCAACAATTGCTCACGCGAGAGTACGCGTTGCGGCCGCTCCACGAACGCGCGCAGCAAACGAAACTCGCCCGCCGACAAGGGGATCACAACATCATCGGGATCGATCAGCTCACGCCGTGCGATATCCATGCGGAAACCAGCAAAACGCACCGCGTCCGCACTCGCGCGATCGGTATCGCGGCCACGGCGCAGCACCGCGCGCGCCCGCGCCACCAATTCACGCGGATTGCAGGGCTTCGGCAGATAATCGTCGGCGCCGATTTCCAAGCCCACGATCCGATCCGCGTCATCGCCCAAAGCCGAAAGCATAATGATCGGCGGCCCGCCCTTGCCGGAAAGCCGTTTGCAGGCCGAGAGCCCATCCTCGCCCGGCATCATCAGGTCGAGCACGATGAGATCGGCGCCCTTGGCCGCCAGCGCCTTTTCCATCGACGGCACGTCGCCGGCGGAATGCGCATTAAAGCCGGCGCGCTGAAACACCTCGACCAGACCGGCGCGGATTTCCGGGTCGTCGTCGACGATCAGCACAGAGGGCGCTTGGAGGGCGTCAGTCATGGCGAGCATTATAATAGCGCCAAAACCCTTAAAACAGGCGCCGCCCCAGCAGCGGCGCATGGCCGGGAGATAGCTCGCCCATGTTTCGCCAATGTTTCAGCACTGACGTACGCAGGAAACGCTAGGTCCTCATGGTCCGCCCCATCGAAATCGCCCGTTCGGGCATGAGAGGGGAATTTACCATGAGACTGGCCTTGGCCCTGGGTGTGGCCGTTGCAGCGCTGACCGTCGCCGCTTACGCCGCCAACCCGGATCGCGCGCGCATCCATATCCGCCACGCGGGCGCGGCGATGATCAGCTATGACGCCAATGAGGATGGCTGGTTGACGCGGGACGAAGCCGCCGCGGCCGCTGACGCCACGTTCGTGCGCCTCGATTCCAACAATGACGGGCGGCTCGATCAGTCCGACCGCCGCGATCGGATCCACATTCGTGAACACGGCGTCGAAATGCGCATCGATGGCGGTCTCGATGGCGAGGTCACCGTGATTGAAAACGGCGTCCGCACCACGCGCCGCCTCACCGCCGAAGAGCGCGAACGCATAGAGCGCAACATCGCCGAAGCCGAGCGCCACCGTGAGCACGCCGAACTCATGGCTGAGCAGGCCGAAGAACAGGCGGAACAGGCCGCCGAACACGCAGAACGCGCCGCTGAGCGCATCGCCGAACACGCCGAACGCGTGGCCGAGCTCGCCGCCGAACGTGCCGAGCGGCGCGCGGAAATGGTCGAGCGCCATATCGCCCGCACCGGCGACCACCACGAGCGCCACGTCATCATCATTCGTGGCGATGGCGACGAAGCCGAGCTGCTCGACGGCGATTTCGTCGCGCCCGTCCCACCCATGGCGCCGATGCCGCCCATGCCGGTGATCGCGCCGCTGCCGCCGCACCCGCCGATGTTCATGATGGCGGCGCTGCACAACAGCGAAGCCGACACGAATAATGACGGCGCGCTCTCCCGCGAGGAATTCCGCGCCCAGCAGCTGCGCTTCTTCGACGCCAACGACGCCAATGGCGACGGCCGCGTCCAGTTCGAGCCGCCCGAAGCGCCGGCGCCCCCGCAAGCCCCCGAGCCGCCCACGCCGCCGCATCGGCGTTAGGCCCCTGGCCGGGGCGTCCCCAGGCGTCCCGGCATCTTCTCTTCAGAACGTGACCAAGGTCACAGCTACCCCTGCATCCAAAGCCTAGGTTGGGTGCATCAAGAGATCAGACACCGGCGCACAAACGCCCAAACGAAATTCGGAGCCTCCCATGACCAAGTTTTTCAGCCTCATCGCCGCCGCCGCCCTCTTCGCCCCGGTCGCGTTCGCTACGGCCGCCCAAGCTGCTTTGATCGTCGCCTGATCCCCCAAACCCGCCTGCGACGGTCATACGGAAGGCGCGGACCCCCAAGGTCCGCGCCTTAAATTTTGCTCTTCTCGGACCGCCGGCGCCCTCGCCGGCTTTTTTGTTTCAGCTTACAAGCCATCGCACTTTCGCATACGAGTCCTGCGCGCAGATTTTTTGCTGAATGCGCATCCAACCAAAGCGGCAGCGGCATCTCTTAGTCATCGAACAACGAAACACTTTAAGAGAGACCGAGATGACCAAGATCGCCAGCTTCGCCGCCGCTTTTGTTTTGTTTGCACCGATCGCTGTTGCGGTCCTGATGCAAGCGGCGCAGATCGTGATGTGATCCTCCCACACATGACGAACACGCGAAGACGCGGACCCGCAAAGGTCCGCGTTTTTGCTTTATGGGCGTGGGTTTTTCGCGCGCATTTTAGTTTGAAAAATTCTTGCGCGATCGCATCCGAAATTCTCCATCGCGGCATCTCTTAGTCAACGAGACGATAACGCTTCACGGAGAGACCGAGATGACCAAGATGATCAGCTTCGCCGCCGCCTTCACCATCTGCGCGCTGGCCGCCGCTGCAGCGTTGATGCAAGCCGCGCAAATGTTCGCCTGAAAAATTTTGAGAGCGCCCGCATCCAAACGAGACGCACGCGGCATCTTAAAGTCAGAGCTTCCAAACCAATTCAGAAAGACGCCCCAATGACCAAGTTTTACAGCCTCGCCGCCGCCTTCGCGCTCTTCGCCCCGCTCGCGGTCGCCGCCCTCGTTCAAGCCGCTCAGATCGTCGCTTAATCCCCCAACCCGCCATGCGATGATCACAAGGCGCGGACTCCCAGAGTCCGCGCCTTTGCTTATTGGGGATTCTGGAGATGCGAGTGCTCATCCGCCTTGAGCCAGTCCGCATAAGTCGCGTGGTCCACCATCGTGACCACCGTCACATCGCCCCGCCCATCGGCCTACTACCTTCATCACATCGAAACACGGCGACGCCGCCGCGAACGTGAAAAGGGAGCCGACCAATGACCAAGTTTTTCAGCATCGCCGCCGCTCTCGCGCTGTTCGCGCCGGCCGCCTTCGCCACTTTGAACCAAGCAGCTTTGATCGTCGCGTAACGCCCGCCCTGCCCCAAACCAGCGACGATCGAAACAAGGCGCGGGCTTCCAACCGGAAGTCCGCGCTTATTGTTTTAGCCGCGATCCCTGATGCGCACCCGCACCTGGGCGCGCGCGCCATCCGCATCTACGACGGTCACGTCATAAAAGCCGGGTGCTGCGGGGCGCCAAATCGCGCGCCCACTTGTCGGCTCGCCTTCCACGCGCGCGCCTTCGGCGTACCAGGTGAGCGGCGCACGCCCGCCGCGCGCCGAGAGTGAAAGCCCGCGCGCATCGGCCCCGTATTCCAACACCAACACTTCCGCATTCGCCGGGGGAAACAAGATCGACAATGCCTCGCGCTCACCGTTCTCAAACCGCGTCAAAGCCGGCGCCAGGTTTTCATTTTCGCGTTGACGTGGCGCGGGTTCGGCCGGCACGCCCAACAAATCGAACGCATCAAACAAAATCGGCAACGCTTCCGAACGCCCCGTAGCGCCCGGTCGCGGCGCACCATCCGGTCGGCCCACCCACACGCCGATCGCATAGCCATTGGAAACACCCAGCGCCCAGGCATCGCGGAAGCCGTAGGACGTGCCCGTTTTGAACGCGACTTGCGGCGCACCTTGCGCCACTTGCGCTGGAATACGGCCGGCCGGGTGCGGCGAGGTCGCCAAAATTTCCAACACGCGCTCGGCCGTTTCCGCGCGCACGAAACGGCGCGTCAGTGCGAATTCGCCCACATCGTCGGTCACCAACGGCCGCGCGCGGCCCTCATCGCCGAGCGTCGCGTAGAGCTGCACCAGATCTTCCAGTGTCATGCCGACGCCGCCGAGCGCCAGCGCCAAGCCAGGCTCTGACACCGCGCGGTGCGGCAAGCGCACGTTCGCGCCCGCCCGCGTCAGCGAAGCCTGAAACCGCCCCGCGCCAATCCGCTCCAACGTCGCCACCGCCGGCAGATTCAGCGAATGGCGGAGCGCGTCTTCGAGCGACACATCGCCGTGAAAGCGCCGGTCGAAATTCTCCGGCAGATAGCCGCCGAAGCGGCGCGGCGCATCGCGCACCAAAGTCTCGGGCGCCGCGATGCCTTCATCGAACGCGATCGCATAGAGAAACGGCTTCAACGCCGACCCCGGCGAACGGATCGCGCGCGTCATATCGATATAGCCGCCCGCACGCTCGCGCCCCGCGCCGCCAATCCGCGCCCGCACCGCGCGGCTATCGAGCTCCACCGCCAGCATTGCGATCTGCGTATCGCGCTCCAGCCCCACAACACGCCGCCGCGCGAGCGCTTCAAGATCGCGCTGCAAGGTTGCGTTCAGCGAAGAGCGGATCACGCCTTCGCCGCGATTGGCCGCGACCAACGCTTCGGCTGCATGCGGCGCCGAATACGGGAACGGCGCGCGCGGCGGGATGGCGGTCTCGCGGCCTTCCTGTGCGCGGCGCTCATTGATCGCGCCAGTGCTTACGAACATGCCGAGCACACGATCGCGCTGCGCGCGCAGCGACAGGATGGCGATCCGGGCGTCGCGCTTCCGGCGCTTGCGGCAGCGCGATCAGCAGCGCCATCTCCGCATCGTCGAGCCATTGCGGGTCGCGCTGGAAATACGCCCGGCTCGCCGCGCGCACCCTTCAAGATTGCCGCCATAGGGCGCCATCGTGAGATAGGCGGCGAGGATTTCGCGCTTCGACAAACGCCGCTCGATCTGCATCGCGCGGATGATCTCGATCAGCTTCGAGGGGATCGTGCGCGGGCGCGGCTCCAGCAAACGCGCGAGCTGCATCGTGATGGTGGATCCGCCCTGCGTCACGCGACCGGCACGCGCGTAGGAAACGCTGGCGCGCGTCAGCGCGATCGGGTCGAAGCCGGGGTGAAACCAGAAGCGCTCGTCCTCGATCGCGATCAGCCGGCGCTGAAATTCCGGATCGATCTCATCGAGCCGCGCCTCGAGCCGCCACGTACCCTGGCGCGTCGTAAACGCCATCAGCCATTCGCCATTGTGATCCAGCACAACCGGCGACACATCGCGCACGCGCTCTAGCGGCGGCGGAAAGATTTGGTCGAGCGCAAACAGAGTGACCATGCACGCCAGCAACACGCCCGCCCATCGCTTGCCGCTCTGTGTGAGCGGCAGCGGTGTGCGGGGGCCGCGACGCACCCTCGCCCTCCCAAGTTCGGAGGGCGAGTTCATCAGCCGCCTCGCGGCGCAATGCGGATCGTGCTGGTGCTCGTGCGCGCCATCACGCCGGGGCGATACATATCCTCGACTTGCGCCGCCGGCAGCGTGTAACGGCCCGGCGACACCGCGCGCGCGATGTAGGCATAGCGGAATTGCTCGCGCAAATTCGCCGACGCCACGTAGCGATCATCCCGCGCTTCCGAGACTTGGGTGTAGGTGATCTCACCGATCCACGAGAACGGACCCGTGCGCCGCGAGCCATCATAGTTCGAGCTGCCAAGACCATCAGACGGATTAAGCACCGTCTCGATCTCCAGGCCCGCCGGCAAGAGATCGACCAGCACAGTCGGATAATTGCGCGCGCCTTCCGGCTGGCCGCTGATCACCACGACGACGCGATCGCCTTGGCGGATCGTGTCGAGATTGGCGATCGTGCCGTCCAGATTGAACACGCGCTTGTCGAGCGTATAGCCTGCCTGCATCGCCGGCGGCGCCTCGAGCGGCACACCCGTCAGCGACAACGTACGCCACACCGGCCCACGCGCCGCGTTCGCGAACACGAGACCCGTCGCCAAACGCCGCGCATCGACCATGATGCGACGTTCCGCGAGCGCCTGGCCGTTGAGCGTGACGTTCACCGGCCCTGCGCCTTCAAGCAGCGCATTCGCCGCCAGCAGCAATTGCACTTGCTCTTGCGTCATCAAGCGGCCCGCTTCCGGCGCATCGCGTTCGAGGCGTTGGCGCAAGCGATTGACCAATTCGGTCTCGCCGGCCTCCGCCGCAAGCGCGAGCACGCCCGCGAGATCGCGTAACGGCGTTTGGTACCAATCGCCGACATTGCGATAGCCCAGCGCCTGCTCCGCCATTCGGAACGCGTTGCGTGAGCGCGAGCGATCGCCCATGTGCGCCAACGCCGCCGCGATATGCGCCCGCGCCAAAGGCGAGGGCTCATTGCGCAAACGGTTGTCGTGGAAATAGCGGAGTTGGCCGATGTCGGCCTCGCCCGCTTTTGCCAGCACATAAAGCGCGTACGCCGCCGCGCGCGAGCGCAACAACTCGGTCGTGTCGTTAGATCCCGGCCAGCGATAGACTTCGAACTGGTAATTCACCGAGCCAAAGTCATTCAGCCGCGCGATGCGACGCAGCGCGCCGTAGGCTTGGCTCATCGGCTGACGCGGGATCGCGTAGCCCGCACGCTGTGCGCGCGCCAGGAAGTCGGTGACGTAGACGCCGATCCAAGGATTGGCGTAGCCGTCGCCCGAGCTCCAGAGGCCAAACGAACCGTCCGGGGCCTGGCGATCGAGCAATTGCGTCGCCGCATCCTGCACACGACGGCGAATGCGCGGATCGACATCGCGCCCCGCCTCCGCCGCCAGCACATTGTAATAGAGCAGCGGCATCGCGATGGACGTGAGCTGCTCTGAGCAGCCGTACGGATAGCGATAGAGCTCATCCAACAAGGGCGCGGGATCGATGCCGGCGAGATTGCTGTACGAGATCAGCGCCTGCGCACTGGCTTGGAAGCCCGCGAGCGCATTCGCCGGCGCACGCCACGAAGCACCCGCCGCTTGCGGCTCGGTCGTGGCGATCGTGATCGGCTGATACGGCGCGCGCGATTGGATGTCGTAGGTGCGCTCCACCGGCGCAAAGCCGGATGGCCCTTCCAGACGCAACGCGATACGGCCCACGCCCAGCGGCCCGCCACTGATCGGGATCAACGCCGTTTGGCGCTGACCACGGTTCAGCGTGAAGCGGCGCGGTTGCGCGGCAATGCGCGCTGTATCCGTGCCGCTCACTGTCACCGTGTAGGCGCCGTTCGGACCTTCGACGTTATCGATGTTCAGCGTGCCTTGCGCTTCGTCGCCTGGCGCGATGAAGCGCGGCAAGATGAGTTCAGCGACGACCGGATCGCGGACGATAATCTGCTCGGCATCTTGGCCGAGCGCATTCTCACTCCACGCCACGGCCATGAGGCGCAGCGTGCCGTTGAAGTCCGGAATATCAAGCGGGATCATCGCTCGCCCGCCACGCACCTCAACGATGTCGGAGAAGAGCGCCACGGTGCGCGTTGGCACCACGGTGAGCCCTTCGCCGCCCAGCGAGTCACCGCCTTGGCGTGCGTTCGCTGGCGCGCCGAGGTTCGGATTGAGCAAGCGGCCGTAATCGTCGCGGATTTCCACGCCCAGCGCGCGCCGGCCGAAGAAATGCTCGACCGGGTTCGGGCTGTCGTACTTGGTGATGTTGAGGATGCCCTCGTCCACCATGGCAATCGCAACACGCACGCGTTCGCCAGCGGCCGCGTTGCGGATCTGCACCGGCACTTCAATGCGCGTGCGCGGACGCACGTTCTGCAAGCCGTCGCCAGCAATCACTTCAAGCGTGCGGTTGCCCATATCGACAGGCACGTACGCCACGCCGATGGCTCGACGCGGCACCGGCAGATTCACCGGGTCGCGCGGCGTCATCACGGTCACGAGCACATAAGCGCCCGAGCCCCATTCGGCGGTCACCGGCAGATCGATCGTCGTGCCTTCGGGGCTGACGCGCACCGTGCGCGTTTCCAGCACACGATCCGTCGCCACCACGATTTGCGCTTCACCCGCATAAGGCGGACGAATTTGCACGCGCGCACGCGCGCCCGGCCGCGTCGGATTTTCCGGTGCTACGACGCTGACCATATCCGGCGTTGAATCGTCATCAGCTGGGCCGCCCCAGCCCACGCCGAAGCGTTGCGAGGTTTCCGTGCCAGCGGCGCGGACGATCAGGCGATACGAGCCATTGCGCAGACCGTCGCGCGCGATGCGCAGCGGCTGATTGGCGGCGACATCGACCGTCGCGCCATCGACCGGAATGTCACGGCCGGTACGACGCCAACGCCAATTGCCGTTGTCGAGATACCAATCGTAATTCCAGTCCTCGCGCACGATCTGCCATTGCACGCCACGCACAGCCGCACGGCGGCCGTCGGCGTTGAGGCCGATCACGTCGAACGCCACCCGTTCCCCAGCGCCCGCGCGCCGGTTCTCGAATTGCGGGCGCACGCCCAGATAGATGTTGTTGAGCCGCACCGGCACGGTGAAGCTCTCGCGCACCAAGCGTCCACCCGGATCGGCGACGCTTGCGATCATGCGCGCGCGCAGCGGCAGCGTCGTTTCCGGCTCTTCCTGCAATTGCAGCGACAATTGCGCAGCGCCCGTCCCGTCGGTGACGGTCGAGGGCAACTGGAACATGCGTTCGTCGAAGCTCTCATCGGCGCGGCCAAACGTGTAATCGGCAAAGTCCGGGAACGGCGTCGGATCGACCATGAGCCGGCCTTCGCCCTCGACAGCCAAGCCTGAGCCTGGCGCGCCATAGAGGAAATCGGCTTGCACATTGATCGGGCGCGATTGGCCAGCGCGCAGCACGGCTTCGCTCGCTTCGATGCGCACGCGCAGGCGTTCCGGCACGAAATCTTCGACCGACCAGCTCACGGAGCCTGCGACCGCGTCTTGCCCGTCCACGATCAATTCCGCACGCCACACACCGCGTGGTGACGAGCGATCGAGCTGAATGTTCTTGGCGATCGCGCCCGCGTCCACGGCTTCGGTGATGCGAATGCGGCGCGCTTCGGTGCCGTTCGGGCGATAGACCACGAGCGTCGATTGCCGATTGGCGATGGCGCGGCCGACTTGGTCGCGGATGAGACCGATCAAGCGCACGCGCTCGCCGGGGCGATAGATGCCGCGCTCGGTGTAGAGATAGGCATCGACGTCGCCGGGCGCGTAACGCCCATCGACGCCGCGATCGGAGAGATCGAGACCGGCGCGTTGCAGATCGAGCGCCGCGAAATCGCCTTCGGCGCCATACGCCATTACATAACGCGCACGCGCCGGGCCTTCGCCGTTTACAAGCGCATCGGCAAAGCGCACGCGGCCGTCATTATCGGTACGCGTGCGGGCGAGTTCTTCGTTGTTTTCCGCGATCAGTGTCATCGTGACGTTTTGCATCGGCCGCGCTGTGCGCAGCGACCGCACGACCACATCGAGGCCCGTCGCGCCCGAGAAGCTCTGCAGCGCCATGTCGGTGTAGAGTATCCAGCGATAAGACGAGGCGGCGGATTCATTTTCGCTGTCGCCACGCTGGCCAGCGCTTGGTGAGGCGTCGCGCACCTTCACGACATAAGCGCCAGGGCGCAGTTCGCGGACCGCCGCACCCAGCGCGAACACGGTCGTCACCGGGCTATTGCGGCGCGCGGTGTCAACGTCGATTTCGCCTTCATAAACTTGCACGCCAACGTTTTCGCCAGCGCTGTCGAAGCTCCAATATTCCCACCCGCCCTCTTCGTTCTGGCCGCTTTGATCGACCGAATATTGCGACAGAATGCGATCCGGCACGCGCAGCACTTCAACGGCGATGCGCGAGACGTTGACGGTTTCAATGGCGACGCCATCGGCTTCCGAGCGCGGCAGGATCATGCCGTTGCCGGCAAAGCCGACATAAGCCGGGCGATCGCCGAAGGTCAGCGTGAAGGTTTCGTCGAACTCCGTGCGCTCGTTGGAAGCGGAAGGCAGCCCCTCGCGCACCGTGACTTGGCGCTCCGGCTCAAACGGCAAGCCGCCAAGGCAGAGCAGATTGCCCGAGACGTCCGTTTGGAACGGCGCCGCCGGGTCCATGACGATATAATCGGAATAATTGATCGACGGATCGGTCGCGAGCGGTTGCGAAAATTCCAAGCACGCGCGCGGCTCGGCCTCGTTCATCTCCGTGCGCAAGCGCAGGAACGCCATACCGTCGACTTGCGGCAACCCAGCGCGCGGCGCACCGGCGTCACGCGCGTCGCCGCCAGCGCCGATCGAGCCGAGTTGTGCGAATTCAAACGCAGGCGCGCCGGTGGAGACGCGACCCAACACCGCCCCGCCCCAGAGGCCGACAAGCAACGCCACCGACGTGGACAAAACCACGTTACGGTTGGTCACCACCCAGTCGCGCGCGGGCGACGCCCAAGACCAATTGAGTTTGCGCGGATCTAGACGCTCCGCGAGCGCTTTCCAATCGAAGGCCATGTTCGCGCGTCTCCCGTCCCGCCTGGGCGTAGCGTGATGCTTGCCCCAGGCGCGCGCACGCCACAAGCACCATTAAATTTCGGCAAAGTTCTGTCCGAGCTTCGGGATTGCTGTGGACGATGCAACATGCTTTCAAAGGCCGAACTTAAAAATGACGCAGGCGGCGCCTTTGCCGCCAAGCGCGGGAGGAAGACGATGACCGAAGCCGCGAAGCCGGCCTTTCCAGCCATGTCGATCGAACAGGCGCACGCGCTGCTGGGGCAGCCCGGCACGATGTTCGAGGTGACGCAGGGCGAGGTCCGCGGCATCCCGATGAAGCTCTACAAGAACGCGCCGCCGACGCTGCGCGAGATCTATGCCGTAGCGGCACTCTACGGGGCGCGCGATCACGTCGTGTTCGAAAACGAGCGCGCCAGCGTCAACGGCGTGCGCAACGCCGCGGCCAAGTTCGCGCACCAACTCATCGCCGACGGCGTAAAGCCGGGCGACCGCGTCGCCATCATCATGCGCAATGTGCCCGAATGGCCGGTGGCGTTCTGGGGCGGCGTGCTGGCCGGCGCGATCGTCACGCCGCTCAATGCGTGGTGGACTGGCTCCGAACTTGAGTACGGGCTGAAGGATTCCGGCGCTTCGATCGCCGTCGTGGACGCCGAGCGTTACGAGCGCATTCGCGAGCACATCGATCATTGCCCGAACCTGCGCAAGCTTTTCGTGTCGCGCTCGCGCGAAGAGATCGCCGACCCGCGCGTGGCGACCGTCGAAGGCGTGATTGGCGGCACGAATGAGTGGAACGCGCTGCCCGCAATCGAACCGCCGAACCTGCCGGCCGCAGCCGACGATGATGTCGCGATCTTCTATACGTCAGGCACGACGGGTAACCCGAAGGGTGCGGTGATTTCTCACCGCAACATCATTTCCAACATGCTGAACTCGGCCGCCGGGCAAGCGCGCGCCTTCTTGCGTCGCGGCGAAGCGCCACCGCAGCCTGATCCGACGGGCCCGCAAAAATCTTTCCTGATCTCGGTGCCGTTCTTCCACGCCACCGGCTGCTTTGCGATCATGATCCCGTCGCTCATGTCGGGGAATAAGATCGTCATGCAGCGCCGCTGGGATACGGATCAGGCGCTGCCTTTGATGGAAAAAGAACGCATCACGCATTTCGGCGGCGTACCCACGATTGCCTGGCAAGTGCTCGAACATCCAAAGGTCGATGACTACGATCTCTCTTCGATCGAAGGCGTTTCTTATGGCGGCGCGCCGGCCGCGCCTGAACTGGTAAAGCGCATCAAAGCACGCTTTCCAACCGCTTCTCCCGGCCAAGGCTGGGGCATGACGGAAACCTCCGCGACAGCAACGACGAATGCTGGCGAAGATTACGAACGCAAGCCCGCCAGCTGCGGCGTGCCCGCGCCGTCAGGCGAAGCCAAGATCGTGGACGACAAAGGCGCCGAGCTGCCACGCGGCGAGGTGGGCGAGCTTTGGTACAAAGGCCCGATCGTCGTGCGCGGCTATTGGCAAAACGAAAAGGCCACCGCCGAGACCTTCGTCGACGGCTGGGTGAAAACCGGCGATCTCGCCAAGATGGACGACGAAGGCTTCATTTATATCGTCGATCGCGCCAAGGACATGCTGATCCGCGGCGGCGAAAACATCTATTGTGTCGAGGTCGAGAACGCTCTCTACGACCATCCCGCCGTGATGGACGCCGCCGTCGTCGGCAAAGCGCACAAGACGCTCGGCGAAGAACCGCTCGCCGTCGTGCACCTGAAACCCGGCATGAGCGCCACGAGCGATGAGCTTCGCCATCACGTCGCCCAAAAGCTCGCCGCCTTCAAAGTTCCGGTTGAAGTGATCTTCTGGCCCCAGACGCTGCCGCGCAACGCCAACGGCAAGATCGTCAAGAAAGACCTGAAAAAGCAGCTGGAACAGCCGCTCTTCTAGAAGAGAAATGCCGGAAGGGCGCCGCGTACGATCATGGCTTGGCGCATGATCGTAGGCGACACTGCGCCAATCCAGGGAGTTCTAAAATATGCTCGTGCTCGTTGAACGCCGCGGCGCTGTCGCCATCGTCACCCTCAATCGGCCCGAGGCGATGAATGCGCTCTCCGCGGCGCTCCGCATCGAATTGGCGAACGCGTTCATGGAGCTCAACGGCGACGACAACGTGCGCGCCATCGTACTGACGGGCGCGGGGCACAAAGCGTTCACCGCCGGGCTCGATCTCAAAGAACTCGGCGCCGGCGCCAGCATCGTCGCCTCCGCCAATCCGACGAGCGCGGAGAAAGACCCGGTTCAAGCGCTCGCGCGCTGCCGCAAGCCGATCATCGGCGCGATCAATGGCGTGGCTATCACTGGCGGCTTTGAAATGGCGCTCGGCTGCGATGTGATCTACGCCTCCACCAATGCGCGCTTCGCCGACACGCACACGCGCATCGGCATCATGCCGGGCTGGGGCTTGTCGCAAAAACTCTCGCGCGTCATCGGCATTTTCCGCGCCAAGGAACTTTCGCTCTCCGGCAATTTCCTCGATGCGGAAACCGCGTGCGCCTGGGGCCTCGTCAACCGCGTGTTCGCGCCGGACGAATTGCTGCCGGCCGCGATCAAGCTCGCCGAAGATATCGCCAGCGCGCCGCCGCACATGGTGCAAGCCTATAAGCGTCTCATCGACGAAGGCTTCGCGATGAATTTCGGCGATGGCCTCAAGCACGAAACCGCCACCTCCACGCCGCTCAATGCAGCCGTGAGCTCAAGCGCCGTCGAACAAGCCCGCGCCAGCGTCATGGCGCGCGGCCGCGATCAACAATAGGCTTGCTTTCGCGCGTGGGCGGGCAAATCTAGTCTTTGAAGCCAGGAGACCGCGCCCATGAGCAAGATCATTTATGAGATCATCAAGCATGACGGAGGCTGGGCGTTTAAGCTTGGCGACACGATCTCCGAGACGTTCAAGGATCACGACACCGCCTACAACGCGGCCAAGCGCGTCGCCCGCGAGCAGATGATCGCGGGGCAGACTGTAGGCATTTCCTGGGAAGACGAACGCGGCCGCTGGCACGACGAAATTTCAAAGGGCGATGATCGACCTGAAGTCGAGGTGCGGGATTGAGGATCGAAGCTCACAAATGAGCTTCGATGAACCACAAATCCTTATCCATCTGACGTGACACGCCGGTGAACAGATCGGCCGTGTCCTTATCGCCGGCCTCATCAGACGCATCGATGGCGGCGCGCACATTCTTGCCGAAGGCGGCGATGCGATCGGCCACAGCCTTCAGATGCTCCTTCTCGTCGGTGAGGTTCACCGGATACGGCGTGAGCGTCGAGTTCTTGACAGCGACCTGCGCCGTGCCTTCGGCCACGCCAGCCAGCATCACCGCGCGCTCGGCAATGTCATCCACAAACGTATCAACGCGGGCTTGGATTTGATCGAACAATTCGTGCAGGGCGATAAAGTTCGGCCCCTTCACGTTCCAATGCGCCTGCTTGATCGACAGCCGCAGATCGATCGCATCGGCCAGACGCGCGTTCAAAAGCGCGATCATGGCCTTGCGGGTGTTGTCGGGAAGGTCGTTACGGGTAGCGCCCATGTTCGTGGTCCTCGAATGCCTGTCGCCCCTATGTGGTTCCCATTCTCGTCAGGGCAACACAATCACCCATTGATATGATTGAAAATGGCCATTGAGCGCTTCGATGCTCAAAGCGCCTTCAACCAATCGACCAGAATGGGCGTGGTTTCGGCAGGGGTTTCCTGCTGGGTCCAGTGGCCGCAATTTGGGATCAGGCGCACGCCCTGCAGATTGGGGATCATCTCCTTCATCCGGTCGGTCATGGCGGCGATGTCGCCGTCGCCGAACATTTTGAGCACCATGTCCTGCGCGCCAGCCACGAACAGCGCCGGCTGGTGAATGCGGCGATCCTCGACGCCGCCCATCATTGCAAAATCGCGCTCGAAATTGCGATAGCGATTGATCGGTCCGCGAAAGCCTGATTTCTCGAACTCTTTCACGTAATAGTCGATGTCAGCATCGCTCAGCCAGGGCGGGAATTGCGCGGGGTCGTCCAGGCCCTTCAACATCGGCTCACCCGCAGGCTTATTCAGATTGCCCCAGCGCCCATCGGAATTCGCCGACGATGCAAAATAGAGCCGGCGCAACGCGCCGCGCACATCGGCTTCAAACTCAGCTTCCGCCACACCCTCGGCCTGGAAATAGTCCATGTAGAAGAACTTGCCCTGGTCGCGGTACATCATCTTAAAGATGTGATTGAGCGGCGCTGGCGGGCGCTCGAAATACGGCACAGAGAGGCCAGCCACCGCACGCACTTTGCTCGGATGCAGCACGGCTGTGTGCCATACGATTGGCGCGCCCCAATCATGGCCCATGAGCACGGCGGGCTTGTCCGGCGAGAGCGCATCGATGACGCCCGCAACGTCGGCGGTCATTTCCTTCATCGCATACGCTTCGACAGCCTGCGGCTTCTCCGAGCCGCCATAGCCGCGCACATCGATCGCGCAGGCCGTGAAGCCCGCGTCGGCGATTGGCTTCATCTGATGGCGCCACGAATACCAGCTCTCGGGAAAGCCGTGCACCATGACCACGAGCGGGCCGGCGCCCTCAATCGCTGCGCGGACCTTGATGCCGTTTGTGTCGATCATGCGAAATTCGGGCATGTCTCTCTCCCTTTTCGCGTGAGCCTAGCAGCAAACGCGTCGCCGCGAACTGGCGACGTAACGTCAGGCGTCCTCGGCCTCGCCGATAATGTCTTCCGCCTCGTCGTTGATCGCTTCGCCCTCTTTGCGCGGGCGCGTGAATGGCGTCGGCTTCGGCGTCTGCATATTGCCGCGCATCAGCCCCCGCCCGGCTTCGATCCCGCCGGCGAGCTGCATCTCGAAGCGCTCAGCGTCGCGATCGCGAACGTCTTCGATGGTCTCGGCAATGTCGATGTCGGAGAAGCCCAGTTCACGCAGGATGGCGGCGCTGAAGGTGAGCGACGATTCAAACAGCTCGCGGATTTGATAGTCGACGCCCGCCTGCACCAATCGCATCGAATGGCCACGATCGAAGGCGCGGGCGAAAATCTTCACGTGCGGGAATTCGGATTTGACCAGAGCGACGATGCGGTCGGTCACGTCCGGCTTTTCGACGCAGATCAAAATCGCTTCCGCATTTGCAGCGCCCGAAGCGTGCAGCACATCGAGACGCGTGCCATCGCCGTAATAAATCTTGAAGCCGAAGGTCGCGGCGACCTGGATCATCTCCACATCGGTTTCGATCAGCGACATTTCCACACCGCGCGCGAGCAAGCCTTGGCTCGCCACCTGCGCGAAGCGACCGAAGCCCACGAACAGCACGCGCCCGTGCAAATCCTTGGCGTCTTCCACGCCGTCGCGGTTCTCGACCGGCTCGGGCAGATAGCGACGCACCACCAGCACCACGAGCGGCGTCAGCGCCATCGAGATAATCACGATCGCGGTCATCACGGCAGCGATCTCGGTGCTCATCACGCCGCCGGCGAGAGCGGCCGAATAGAGCACGAACGCAAATTCGCCGCCCTGCGCAAAGAGCGCGGCCCGCGTGATGGCTTCGCGTTGGTCGGCGCCAAATACGCGGGCGATGCCGTAAATGCCTAGCGCTTTGACCACCATGAAGGCCAGCACGCCCGCGCCGATCAGCTGCCATTCGGCGAGCACAACAGTGATGTTCAGCGACATGCCGACGCTGATGAAAAAGAGCGCCAGCAGGATGCCGCGGAACGGTTCGACGTCGGCTTCAAGTTGATGCCGGAACACGGAATCCGAGAGCAGCACGCCGGCGAGGAACGCGCCCATCGCCATCGACAAGCCGCCCACATCCATCAGCAGCGCCGTGCCCAGCACCACGAGCAGCGCCGCCGCCGTCATCACCTCGCGCGCGCCAGAGCGTGCGAGAATGCCGAAGAACGGATTGAGCACGTAGCGCCCTGCCAGAAACACAATGGCGATGGCGCCAATGCCGAGCAGCACGCTCTGCCACAGCGGCGGCGCATCTTCCGGCACGCCAACCGTGAGCCCCGCTATCACCGCGACCAGCGCCAAGAGCGGCACGATCATCAAATCTTCAAACAGCAAAATCGAAATGTTGCGCTGGCCGGCAGCGCTCGACGTCTCGCCCGCGTCGTCCATCATTTTCATGATCACGGCCGTCGACGAGAGCACAAAACCCGCCGCCCCAATCGAAGCCGCGGCCCAAGACTGCGCCGGCGCAATCCCGACCCACGACAAGAGCGCAATACCAACGAACGTCAGCAAGACGATGCACGCGATCACCTGCGCGGCGCCTAGGCCAAAGATTTCCTTGCGCAGCGCCCAGAGCTTCGCTGGGCGCATCTCCAAGCCGATGATGAACAAGAACATGACCACGCCGAATTCGGCGACGTGCAGAATGTTTTCCGGATCGCTAAATAGCCCCAAGCCAAACGGCCCGATCACCAGGCCCGCCGCGAGGTAGCCCAGCACCGAACCCAGCCCCAAGCGGCGAAACAGCGGCGCTGCAACCACCGCGGTTGCTAACAGCGCCACCGCATGTTCGAGCCCCAAACCACCTGCCGCCTCAGCCGCCATGCCGCTTCCTTGCCTCGTTGTAAGCTCAACCCGGCATAACATGGGTTTGCGCAGCGGCCACCCCAAGCGCATGAGACACGACGCGAATCTCTCTATGGTTCCGGGTCTTCCCCGTTCGGAGCGCGCGATGATCGAGAATACGAAGCTGACGGCGCTTGTCGCCTCGCGCATCTGCCATGACATGGTCGAGCCGATGAGCGCGATCATTCAGGGCCTTGAGATGATCAAGGACGGCGACGGCAAAACGGATCCCGATGCGCTCTCGTTGCTCGACAATGGCGTCGGCAAAGCCTGGGCGAAGCTTGAGTTTTTCCGTTTTGCGATGGCCGGCGCGACCGCCGAGGGCGACAGCGAAATTGAAGAAGGCCGCGCGGTTGCGATCAAATTGTATGGCGTGTTGAAGCCGGAATTGTTGTGGAACGTGCCGATTGTGGCGATGCCGCGCCCGGCGGTGCGGGTGATCGTGAACTTGTTGCTGATCGCCAACGAATGCCTGCCGCGCGGCGGCACAGTAGAAGTTACGGCGGCGAAACATGGCGAGGGCGGCGAAGTGGTCGTCACCGCCAAGGGTCCGCGCGCGAAATTGCGGGAAGCCACGGCGCTCGCTTTGCGCGGCGACGAGAGCGACCTTTCCGGCCACACCATCCAGCCGACGCTGACCAGCCTGCTCGCCCGCCAGGGCGGCGTTGAGCTCTCGACCCGCGAAAGCGAAGAGCAAGTTCAGCTGATCGCCCGTTCGCCGGCGTTCAAACTCTGATCTCGTAAACACTCGTTAACCGCATCTTGCGCACTGTCGGGAACAACCGACGGAGCTTGATTCATGAGACGCTGCCTGATCGTGGACGACAGCCGTGTCATCCGCAAAGTGGCGCGACGCATTCTCGAAGACATGCGCTTCGAGATTGAAGA
This sequence comes from Hyphomonadaceae bacterium JAD_PAG50586_4, assembly GCA_023242925.1. GTDB lineage: Bacteria > Pseudomonadota > Alphaproteobacteria > Caulobacterales > Aquidulcibacteraceae > Vitreimonas. Next base: position 3,205,666 of record CP096134.1, read on the forward strand.
AGCGGCCGACGGCTTAGAAGCCCTGCAAGCCTGCCGCCGGCAAATGCCGGATGCGATCCTGCTCGATTGGACGATGCCGGTGATGAGCGGCATCGATTTCCTCAAGCAGCTCCGCAAAGAGCCGAACGGCGACAAGCCCACGGTCGTGTTCTGCACCACAGAAAACGACGTCGAGCGTATTTCCGAAGCGCTCAAAGCCGGCGCCGACGAATACATGATGAAGCCGTTCGACGGCGACATCCTGCAATCCAAATTCGCCGAAGCGGGCATCGTCTGATGCTCAACGACGCCGAATTCGCGCTGGTTGCGCGCGAAGTGAAGCAGCGCTCGGGCGCAGTGCTGACGCGCGACATGGGCGGCGCGGTCGAGATCCGCTTGCACCCGCCGTCGCGCCGCGAAGGCTTCGGCTCGGTTGGCGAGCTCATTGGGGCGGCGCGGATTCGGCCGGACGGCTCGTTGTGGAACCAGATCACCGACACGCTCGCGCACGCCGAAACCCGCTTTTTCCGCGACCGCGCACAGTTTGAAAAACTACGCGGCGAAATCCTCCCCAACGCGCTCGCGCGGCGCGGCCATGAGCGCGTGCGCGTCTGGTCGGCGGCGTGTGCGACGGGGCAAGAGCCCTATTCCGTCGCCATGCTCGTGGACGACATGCGCAACGAGGGCCTCAACCCCAATGTCGAAATCGTCGCCACCGACCTTTCCCCGCGCCTGATCGATAAAGCCCGCGCCGGCCTCTACACGCAGTTTGAAATCCAACGCGGCCTGCCGATCCGCAAACTGATCGCGCACTTTGAAAAGGCCGGCGACCTCTGGCGCATTTCCGATCGCCTGCGCGCGGGCGTGAAGTACGAACAGCACAATCTGATGAAGCATCCAGGCCATCTCGGCCAATTCGACATCGTCCTCCTCGCCAACGTGCTGCCGCTGTTCGATCCTGAAACCGCCGCCGCCGTGCTCGATCGCGTGGCGGATCTGCTTGCGCCAGGCGGCGCGATCATGCTGGGCGCCGGCGAGACGCTGCCGGAAAGCGCCAACGGCTTCACCCTCGAAAACGGCTTCGCCCACCGCGCCAGCGATGCCGCGCGCGTGGCGGCGGCTTAAACACTAACGACGCTCGATCGGCGGACGCACTTGTGCGCGCGCTTCGTGCTGAGCGATGCGCGCCAGCCGATCCGCGATCGCCGCCGCGCGCTCGGCCAGTTTGAACCAGCGCTCAGCACTGGCGAGATCGCCGCGCCGGATCGCACGCCGCCCTTGCGCGGCGGCCTGCAAAACATCGTAGGGCTCGATGACCATAAGGGCTCCTTTCTCTTCTCCCTTGTGGGAGAAGGTGTCGCTCGCGCACGCGAGCGACGGATGAGGGTGATGTGCAAAGCTTCGAACGTCGCGCGCGCACCCTCACCCGGCGCTGCGCGCCACCCTCTCCCACAAGGGGAGAGGGACGCATGCGCGTGCGTCATCCTTGTTGATCTTGCGATCGGAAAAAGCAGAGCGGGACGCGGATAGAACGCGCCGCATGCGCCGCTTGCGCGACGCGAAAAGACGCGATCAATCCGCGCCCCGATGATTGTTGGACGCCGGCTCGACGCGGGGAGGTCTTTCACTCCCGTGGTGCGATCGCCGACGGCGTGCGGGTTGTCGTGTTCGCGACAAGCCCCGGCGCCTCCCGTTTTTAGCGACGGGCTACGATCCCCTGCGCGTTACGTTTGGCGCGTCCCCGACACGAAGCGGCGCAAGCCTGCATCGTGCGTGAAGCGGCAAACGCCTGCGCCGCATATCGCGCGCGAACACCCGCGTTCGCATGGCGACACCCGGCAGATCGGCGCCGGGAGGCGGCGCAGCGCACAAGATCGCCACGCTCAATCATCACACGCCGCTTCGGTGCGAACAGGGTACCAATGCTCATGGGATGCGACGTGTGGGGGCAGTGTACGGGTGGTTCTGGGGGTGTGGGATAGATTTTTTGAGAGCCAAGAATATCAGCTAGTTATCCTCAAAAAGCATGGGTACCATACCTCCGGTTGAGGTGAATCGTGCTTCCGACGGCCACGAGAATTACCGAGAAATTTGACCTGTTTATACAGGACTACATGCGGCGCGTTGCGCACAGCGAAGGGATGCTTCAGGGCATCTCACATCACGTGATGCACGAGGGAAAGGCTTGGCGTCTCGAACGCCCCGACGGAACGACGTCCGAGAGCGAATTGGAATCCCACGGCCATGAGATGACGATCAAGTTCGACGAGCTTCCCAGATTCGGCTTCCAACAGGCGATGGAGAAGGCACGGGAACTTGCCGTTGCCATGCGCAATCAAGCCGAGCGCATGATGATCAGAACTCTCGAAACCGATCTCCCCGAAAGCCAGCAAACCCAATCTAATCGGCCATTTGATCACGAGACGGTTTTTGAAGCGTTGGAGAAAATTCAAATCGACTTCGATAAAGGCGACGATGGCGCGTCGCAGCTAACGATGGTTGTTCATCCGGATATGATTCCGAAGCTAGAGAAGCTTTCAGCCGAGTTCGAAGCGTCCGAAGACCTCAAACGCCGTCACGAAGATATTATGAGGCGAAAGAAGGAAGAGTATCGTGAGAGAGAGGCTCGTCGCCGATTGGTTGGATAGCATAAACGAACGAGGCTACCAGTCCGCGTTTTGTTTGATGCTTTGCTCGATGGGGTTCGAGCTAATCCACAATACGCGGCACTCTCCTATAGAATTGGGTAAAGACGTCGTTGCTCGCGATCCAGAAGGAAACATTTATGCCTTCCAGTTGAAGGGCAATCCTGGCAGCAGATTCAAACTCAGCGAGTGGCAAACGGGACTTGCGCAAGTTCAAATGCTTGTCACCCATCAATGGAATGACCCAAGCATTTCAAGCGACACGCCCTACTTCCCTATTCTGGTGACAAACGGCGAGGTGGATGAAGAGGCACGCACTGCCATAGACAGCTTTAACCGCGGGCCATTCATCGCGGGCAATACGCAACCACTTCAAATCTGGGCACGCGGAAAACTCCTTGATGGATTGACTGAGTTGGGCACGCCTTGTTGGCCCGAGGAACCAAGCTCAATTCGACTTCTGCTGAATTCACTAGCGGGCACAGGCCGTGACCTTCCTGATTTGGAAGCGTTCTCAAGGCTGCTAAATTCATTGCTTCCGATTGAGAAGATGAAACCCGCGACACTTCTGGATCGCGCGATCGCATCGACGATGGCCATATGTGAGCTCTATTTCTCACCAAGCGCCCGATCGAACAATCACTACGCCTTAATCGCCTTTCGTTCCGCGCTTCGATCGCATGTGATCGCCGCAACACTCACAAACGAGCGCAAACTAGACGGCTACCTTCGTGCGCTTTGTGACCTGCTCCGCTCCGAAATTCTCGACTCGATGTACGCGCTGAGGGACGAGGCGAAGGCGACCGAGACGGCCGGCGTGTTCGCCCAATCCGCACCCATTTCAGACTTCTTGAATTTTGACCATCGCGCGCTGCTTGTGTTGAGCATCTGCGGGCTATTGGAACTCAAGCGCGAGCGAGACGACCTACCCCGTGACGAGATGACAGATTGGTTTGTCGAAAGAGCGACGAAGCCAACGCGCCCGTTTGATATTTGGGGTGGGGCATGCCTGCCACAGATGATTATATTGTATTGGGGGCTTTCAAAAGCGACAGGCAACATCGCGCCCGAGTTCATTCTGTTTGGCGTCTTGCAGCACGTGGTTCAGGCTCAGCTTCAGCGCGATGAAAACGCGAATCTGAGATCAGCTTACGAGGGCATTGAGGACGTATTGGCCTGGCGCCTTCGCAATTTCATCGCAACTCCTCCGGCTGCTCGCGACGATATGGCGAGACGATCACTTTACTCGATGCAAATCGCTTGGCTTTTGTGCAAACGAAACATGAAGAAGCGATTGCAGATAATTTGGCCCGATATTTCCAAGATCTGGCTCAGCTATGCACTGCCGTCATCACCCAGCGCATTCTGCGCATTTCGAGACGACGAAGCCAAAGAGGTGTCACAGTATCCAATAGACACCAAGAATTGGTCAGACCTTCTCCACGAAGCGAGAACCTTTGACGACTCTTTGCAAAGCGCGCTTTGGGAGGACGAGATCATGCTCGCACTGCACCTACTCGTGTATCCTCATCGCGCGATCCCCCATGCCACGCTCTATTTGGATGACCGCTTCCTAGGACGGGGATCTCGGTTAGCCCCCTCCAACCCCTCATCCTCCGCCACCCGCTCCACGCGCAGCGCCGTCAGCTGGTTGCGCTGCCGTCTCAGCACTTGAAACCGATAGCCGTGAAATGCGAAGCGTTGGCCGGGTTCGGGGATGGCTTGGGCTTCGTGGATCACGAGGCCGGCGATGGTGACGGCTTCTTCGTCGGGCAAATCCCAATTCATGGCGCGATTGAGATCGCGGATCGGCACTGTGCCGTCGACATTGACGCTGCCGTCGGGCTGCGGGCGCACGCCTTGCACGGCGATGTCGTGCTCGTCTTTGATGTCGCCGACGATCTCTTCGAGAATATCTTCGAGCGTGACGAGGCCCATGAGCGCGCCGTATTCGTCGACGACGATGGCGAAATGCTCGCGCCGGCGCAGGAATTCGGCGAGCTGATCTTCAGCGCTCGTCGTCACCGGCGTGAACCAGGGCGTGCGCATCACTTGCGTGATCTCGAAGCCGTCGCGGCCATGCTCGGAGACAGCGCGCAAGAGATCGCGCGCGTGCAGCACGCCGATAATGTTCTCTGGATCGTCCTTATAGAGCGGCAGGCGCGTGTGCGATGAGGCCATCGCCTGGGCGATGATTTCGCGCGGCGGCAGATCGGCGTCGAGCGTCTTGATGGCTTTGCGATGGATCATCACGTCGGCGAGCGTGAGCTCGGAGAGATCGAGCGCGCCGAGCAAGCGATGGCGTTGTTCGGCCTCCACACCGCCCTCTTCCGCATGCAGCTCCACCGCGCCAGCGATTTCCGCACGCGCGGCGCGCAATACATCGACAGTTTCATCGATACGGACACCGAAGAGCCGTAGCGTGTTGTTCACCAGCCATTGCACAGCGATGACGATGGGCGAAAAATCCGCACCATCCATTGCACGGGGCCTGCAACGAAGCGGGCGATATTGTCGGCATAGGTGATCGCCACGGTCTTGGGGCCAACCTCGCCGAAGACGAGCAGGATCGGGGTCAGTACGCCGGTGGTGATGATCGTGCCCCAGGTTGGGCCGTAGAGGTCGAGAAAGATGCCGGCGGCGATGGCGGACGCGGCGATCTGCACCACGTTGGCGCCAAGCAGCACCGCGCCGATCATGCGCTCGCGATCTTCGTTCAAATCATTGACGCGCTTGGCCGCGCGATCGCCTTCGCGCTCCAGCATCGCCATGCGGGAACGCGAGGCGCCGGTGAGCGCGGTTTCGGCGGCGGAGAAGAAGGCGTTGAGCGCGATGAGCGCGGCGATAACGAGCGCCGCGATCAGGAGCGAGGTGGTCATGAGTTTGCTTCAGCTTTCAGGAACGCATTGAGCTTTTCTGCGTCCGCGTTCTTCTGGACGAAGGCGTCGCCGATGGCGCGCGCCAGGATGAGGGTGAGCTTGCCGGCTTCGGCTTTCTTGTCGGCGCTCATAAGCGCGACGAGTTGGGAAATGTCGTGCGGGCTGCCTGGGGCTTTGCGCAGGTCGGTGTTGAAGCCGGCTTGGCGCAGGTGATTACGAACGCGCTGGGCGTCCTGCGTTGAGATGAGCCCCAGCTGCGCCGAATGCGCGAAGGCGAGCGCCATGCCTGTGCCGACGGCTTCGCCATGCAGCAGCGCGCCGTCATAAGCAGCGGCGGTCTCCAACGCGTGCGCAAAGGTGTGGCCGAGATTGAGCAGCGCGCGCGGGCCCGCCTCGCGCTCGTCCGCCTCGACGATACGGGCCTTGGCGGCGATGGCGGTGCGGATGGCGTAACTTGTCGCCTCGGGATCGAGCGCCAGCAGCCTTTGCGCATTGGCTTCGCACCATTCGAAGAAGGCGCGATCGTTGATCAGGCCGATCTTCACGATCTCGGCGTAACCGCACAGCAGCTCGCGCGCCGGCAGTGTTTTCAGCACGTTCTGATCGGCCAGCACCAGGCGCGGCTGATGGATGAGGCCGACGAGGTTCTTGCCCTCCTCCACATCGATCGCGGTTTTGCCGCCGACGCTTGAATCCACTTGGCTGAGCAGCGTCGTCGGCATCTGCACGAAATCGATTCCGCGCATGGTGAGACCAGCGGCAAGTCCCGCAATGTCGCCAATCACGCCGCCGCCGAGGGCAATGATGATATCCTTGCGGCCGATGCCGTGTTGCAGGAGCCGGCGCGTGAGCTGTTCGAGGCCGGCGAAGCTCTTGGTGCTCTCACCGGCCTGCAGCGTCACCGTCCAGCTTTTCAAGCCCGCCGCATCGAGCGAGGCCATAAGGGCGGGCCAGTGCAGGCTGGCGACGTTTTTATCCGTCACCACGAACACACGTCCGCTCAGCGCAAACGGCGCGATCAATTCGCCCGCGCGCGCGATCAGGCCGGGGCCGACGAGCACGTCATAGGAGCGCTCGGCTAAATTCACATGGATGGTGTCGGTCATTTGGCTTCATTGAGATAAGCGCGCAACGCATCGAGCGTGGCTGCGACGGCGGCGCTATGCGGGCTGTTGATGGTTTCAACAATGATGTCGGCTTCCGCGTAGATCGGATAACGCTCGTCCATCAGGCGCTGCATCACCGCGCGCGGATCGTCCTCGCGCAGCAACGGGCGGTCGTCGCGCTTGGCGACGCGCTTCATCAGCACGTCGAGCGGCGCCTTCAGCCAAATCGTGACGGCGCGCTCCTTCATCAGCGCGCGCGTGCGCGGGTCGATAAAGCGCCGCCGCCGGTGGCGAGGATGTGCGGCGGGCGATCGAGCAGACGTTCGATCACTGCGCGCTCGCCGCGGCGGAACTCACACTCGCCGTGCTTGTCGAAGATTTCGGGGATGCTCTGTCCTGCCGCGTGCTCGATCTCGGTGTCGGCGTCCACGAACGGCAGATCGAGCGCTTGCGCCAGGCGGCGCCCGATCGTGCTCTTGCCGGCGCCCATGAGCCCGACCAGCGCCACCGTACGCGGCGGGCTCACCCCTTCCGCCAGGCGGCGCATGTCGGCGGCGGCATCATGGCGCTCACCGATGTCGCTGCTTTCCGGGCGGGTCACGAATCACCTCAAAGTGGTCGCACATGGTTAAGCGCGAACCGGGCTAGAAACTCGCCACATTTTGGGGGCAATCTGGCTTCGTCGCAACGGCAGGGGCACACGAGACCGCATGTTTAAGCGCAGACGACGTCGTTCTTCCTTCTCCCGGCGCGCGCCGCCGCAGCTGAATCTCATCCTGATGGGCGTTGGCGCGGTCGCGTTTGTGGGTCTTTTCATCTTCTTCATCGGCCAATCGGACACGCTTGCGCCCGCGCCGCAGGAAATCCGCGTCGAATTGACCGACGCCTTCAAGCAATAGCTCCCGAGGATTCCGCTTATGGTTACCCGCTCCCTGGCGCTCGCCGCCGCGATCGGCGCGCTGGCGCCGCTGGCCGCCCAAGCGCAGCAAGCGCTGCCGACGCCAATCGAGACGCAAGCGCTGAGCGCGCTCGACGCGTGGAGTGTCAGCGCGCTCTCGCGTGAGCAAGGGGCGCTGCCGGCGAACCTCTGGGCCAACAGCGATCCCGAAGTGCTGGCGCTCGTGCTCGACCGCATGCCGGCTGTGTATGAATCCCCGGCGACGCTGACGCTCGCGCGCCGTGTGCTCTTCTCCGGCGGCGACGCGCCGCGCGGCGATGCAAGCAGCGCCGCACGCGAACGCTTCGAAGCGCTGGGCAAGATGGGCGCGGCGGATGAATTGGCGACGATGGCGGCGGGCGCGGGCTCTGCGCTGAGCGATGTGCAGATCGCACAATACGCCGCGCAAGCCGAACTCGCACGCGGGCGCCGCGCTGAAGCCTGCGCACGTGGGCGCAACGCCAATGGCGGTGAATCGCCGCCGCCCTTCCTGCTTCGTTTGCGCGCCTATTGCGCAGCGGTGACCGGCGATCGCGCGGCGGCGGACTTGGCGCTTGAGTTTGCCCGCGCCGCGAACGCGGAAGATGCGTGGTACACGGGCGCGATTGGGGCTGCCGGCGGCGCGCCGGCCGCACGCCCGCCAGCGGCGCGTTATGACAATTCGCTCGCAGCGCAACTTTCGATCGCAGCGAATTTGCGCCCCGGCCCGAACCCGCTGGCGAATTCATCTACGCTGGCGCTCGTTGCGCTCGCGCGCCACGCCAACGCGCCGCAGCCGCAGCGCGCGCAAGCGGCGGCGCTCGCTTTCCGTCGTGGCGCGATTGGCGTGCAAGAAGCGCGCACCATTCTTGGCGCCACGCCTGCCGAGATCACCTCAGCGCTGCCGCCGATCGCAATTGCGCTGCGTCGTGTGACGGCTGTGAACACAGCGTCCGCCGTGGCGGCTGCGCCCGGCTCTGCGAGCCCCGCCTCGCTTGAGGTCGGGGCCGCCATTGCTGAAGTGCTGCGCCAGGCCGCCACGCCGGCTGATTTCAACGCCGCCGCGCGCTTCTTCGCGCAAGATATCGCGGGCCTACAAAGCGCGCCGGACCAGGCGTCGGCCGTATTGTTCGCGCGCGCCGCTGTTGCCTCCGGCGACCGGCAAGTCGCGCAACGCCTGATCCAAAGCGCCCGCCAAGCCGGGGCCGCTGAGGCCACACTCGCACCTTTAGATGCAGCGATGGCCGCACTTGCCGGCGCACGCGGAGAACAATCGACGCTGGCGATGCAGCGTCGCATTGATGCGGCGGGCGCCGCTCAAGCACGCGCCGCCGCACGAGATGTGGCGATCCTGGCGGCCCTCGGCGCGCCAGTGAACGGCAGCGTACAGCGCTTCATTTTGGCCAACGCGCCGCAAGGCGGCGCGCGCGCGGATGCAGGCGCGCTGGTGGCGTTGGGCGCCGCGGCTGAGCGGAGCGCTGTCGGCGAAGGCGCCTTGCTTGCGATCGTGGCGGCTGGCGATGGCGGCGTGGCGCGGCTCGATGCGGATCTCGGTGGCGCAAATCATTCGCGCGCTACGGGCGCTGGGTCTTGATCACGACGCGCGCCATCTTGCGGCCGAAGCGATCCTCGCCGGCGCGCCGGCCAGCTAAGACTGATCGAGATCAATTTCAGCGCGACAGCATGACCCGATAGTGCGGGTCATGGACGCTCAAACCACGCCCTACGATCTGATCGGCGGCGCGCCTGCGGTACAGCGCTTGGCCGAGCGCTTTTACGCGATCATGGCCAATGCGCCGGAAGCCGCAGCCGTGCGCGCGATGCACGGGGAAGATCTTGGGCCGATCGTGGGCAAGCTTGCCGGCTTTTTGAGTGGTTGGATGGGCGGGCCGCGCGATTATTTCATGCGCGACGATCGCCCGTGCGTCATGAGCCTGCATCGCGCGCTGCCGATCAGCGCGCGCGAACGCGACGAATGGCTCTGGTGCATGCAACGCGCGCTCGTGGAATCGGACGTTCCCGACGAAGCGCGCGCTGTGCTTGAACCGGCGTTCGCACGCATCGCCGAAGCAATGCGCACGCGCTAGTTTCTAGGTGCGCGGTCCGCCGCGCAGATCGACGTCCGCGGTTTTGTCGGCATAGTCTTTCTTGGGATCCGCGCCGAACAAGAGCTTCACGCCAGCGAATAGGCTGTTCTCATTGAGCCAGACCTGCGCGTGCTCGGGATCGAAGCGGATCAGCTGTAGCTTCGGATCGTCCTTTCCGCCTTGATACCAAGCGGCGACATAAGGGTTCCATAAGCGCTCGATCATGGTCCGGTTGCTGTCGAGCGTCAGATCCCCTTCGATGCAAGCGAAGAGGTCATGCCCCTTGGCGACAAATTGCGCCATGCCGCGCTGGCCGGCGCCGATGGCTTGCACCAGCTGGGTGTCCTTGGAACTGAAAATCCAAATCGGACTCGACGGATTTTCGCTGTCGAGCTGCGCTGTCATCGGCTGCGCGTGATCGCGTGAACCCGCAACCCCTAACAAGAGCGTGCGGTCCGATTTCAAGGCCTTCCAGAACTTTTCGCGGATGTCGGCTTCGGTTTCCATGGTGTGCTCCTTTGTGTTTGCGAACGGGCGCGCGGAGCAATCGTTCCGGACTCACTTGCAATTTGCGGTCGGCTCGGAGATATTCATTTTGAATATCGAGGTTCGCAATGGCTTCCACATCTCTGACGCTCGGCACGCATTGGGAAAAATTCATCAAGAAAGAAGTCGAGAGCGGCCGTTATGGCTCCGCGAGTGAAGTCGTGCGAGCGGCACTGCGCGAGCTTGAGGATCGCAGCAAGCGTCTCGAAGCTTTGCGCAGTCACTTGGCAACAGGCGCCAAGCAGGCAGCGCGCGGTGAATTTGTTGATGATTTTAGCACCGCAGACGTCATGAAACGCGCGAAGGCGCGAGCGCGTAAGTGAAACGCTTCCGCCTCACGCCTCGCGCGTCGAGGGACTTGGACGAGATCGCGGATTATGCGCTGGCGCAGTGGGGCGAGAAGCAAACAGAGCGCTATCTTACAGCAATAGAGGAGCGCTTACGTTGGCGCGCAGACAATCCCCTGCTTGGCTCTGCGAGAGACGATCTAGCGGGCGGCTATCGCGCCTTCCAGCAAGGTTCGCACCTGATCTTCTATCTGATCGCCGGCGACGCAATTCAAATCATCGGCGTGCCGCACGCGTCGATGGATGTTGACGCCTATTTCAATGAGCCGGACTAAACTGCGCCCATGAGCGATTCCGCTTTGATCGAAGCGTTTCTTGAAATGCTCTCCGCTGAGCGCGGGGCGCGGGCGAATACGCTCGACGCTTATGCGCGCGATTTGGAGGATGCGCGGGCGCATGTGCGCGGCACGTTGCTGGGCGCCAATCCGGAGGCGATCGAAGCGTATGTGGCTGGGCTCACGCAGCGCGGCTTAGCAGCGGCGACGACACGGCGGCGAATTTCAGCGTTGCGCCAATTCTATCGCTTCCTGCTGCAGGAAAACACGCGCGGCGACGATCCGACCTCACGGCTCGATGCGCCCAAACGTGCACGCTCGCTGCCAAAGACGCTTTCCGTGGAAGAAATCGAGCGCCTGATCGATGCAGCAGAAAACGCCCGCGACAAAGCGCTGATCGAATTGCTCTACGGCGCGGGATTGCGCGTGAGCGAGCTTGTTTCGCTGCCGCTGCGCACTGCACCCAAGCCTGGCCAAGAGCACATGGTGATCGAGGGCAAGGGCGGCAAAGAGCGGCTGGTCGTACTCGGTCGGCCTGCGCAAGCGGCGTTGGCGCTACATATGGAAACGCGCGAAGCCGCGCTGCCGAAGCTTGAAGCGCAACGCGAGAAGGCAAAACGCTGGCTGTTCCCTTCCATGAGCGCCGCCGATGGAAAAATGTCGCGCCGGCGCGTCGCGCAGATATTAGAGGCCGCGGCGGTCAAGGCTGGCATCAGTCCGGCGCGCGTCTCGCCGCACGTGCTGCGGCACGCCTTTGCGACGCATCTGGTTGAAGGCGGCGCCGATCTGCGTACGGTGCAAACTTTGCTGGGTCACGCCGACATTGCGACGACGCAGATCTATACGCATGTCGCCGAGGGCCGGCTCAAGACGTTAGTGGAAACCAAGCACCCGCTGTCGCGCAAAGTGCAACGCGACGATGACGAATGAGGACCGCATGAGCATGAACGCCCCACCACAACCGCAACCAGGCCGCACGGCCGCGCTTGTTGTGTATGGCCTCTATCTGCTGTCGATCCCGTCAGCGGCGGTGTTTGCGCTTTTCGGCGTGATTCTGGCGCTGGTCAGCCGCGATGGCGCGAGCCCGTTCGCCCGCTCGCACCTGGACGACCAGATCCGCATCTGGATGATCGCCTTTTGGTGGTCAGTGGGGCTGCTCCTTTTGGCGCTGGTCGGCTGGATTTTGAGCGTGGTTCTGGTCGGGTTCCTCCTCGTTTGGCTCGCTGGCCTGTTGGCGCTCGGCGTCTATATCTGGTTCACGATCAAGAGCTTTTTGGGTCTGTTGGCGCTCTTGGACAACCGCATGCGCTGATCACACGCGCGTGAGCGCCTTGATCCTTACGCATTGGTAGTGTGTCTTAGGACCACGAGGGGCGCGGGTGAGCCAACCCGCGGGCAGCAGGCGAGAGTTGAGATGAAGCAATTTTTGATGGCGGCGGCGGTGCTGATCGCGACCGCAGCGCCCGCAATGGCGTACACAGCGTATCTGAAGCCGAACCAGTTTTGGTCCGAAGGCGGCGCCGTCGAGGTTCAGGCCTCGTACGCCAACCAGTTTTTCACGCCGGCTGTCGCGTTGCCTGCCAACGTCACCGTGCTTGATCCGGATGGGAATTCCGTTCTGCCGGATCGCGTCGCTGTTGATTCAACCGCGACAAACCTGGCGACGAGCCTCGGCCGCTTCGGCACATATCGCGTTTCGACAGGTGAAATTCTCGGGCCCGTTTCCACGGTCGTCGGCATTGACGGCGGTTGGCGTCCCCAGATCGCCGGCGAAGTGCTACCCGAAGGCACGCCCACGGCGACGCTGCAAACCGTGACGGTTTCCGATCTTTATCTTTCGCGCAGCCGCACCACGCGCGGCCCTGTCGATCGCACGATCGGCCGCTTGGCGATCAAACCAATTACGCACCCGAACCAAGTGGTCGCATCGAGCGGCTTCCAAGTCGAAGTTTTGTTCGACGGCGCGCCGCTCGCAAACAGCGCCATCGTGATCTACGCCAACGGCGACATGGACAACGATCTCGACACGTTCGTCCCGACAGACGCTGCCGGGCGCGCCACCATCCCACTGCCAGCTCCGGGAACCTATGTGATCGCCGCCCGCCACCGCGCCAATGCGCCTCCCGGCGCCGCTGCCGCCGTGCAGAGCTACACGACCACGCTGACCTTCGAGGCGATGGCCGCGCCGCACGCCGAAACTGCACCGCCGCCGGAAGACACGCGTCGCCGTCGCCGGCGCAACTAACAAATTACAAGTAACAGATATTGACTTTTGTTACCGTGAGGATTAGCTAGGCTCCCTAAAGGAGCTTAGCCATGCTTTCCACGCGTCTCGGGGCCGCCGGCCCAAATGTTTCCGCCCTCGGCCTTGGCGCGATGGGCATGTCCGACTTCTACGGTCCGGCCGATGAGACCGAATCCATCGCCACGATCCACGCCGCGCTCGAAGCGGGCGTCACTTTGATCGACACCGGCGATTTTTACGGCATGGGCCACAACGAGATGCTGATCGGCGACGCGCTCAAAGGCGGACGTCGCGACAAAGCGATCTTGTCGATAAAATTCGGCGCGCAACGCGGCCCGGATGGCGCCTGGCTCGGCTACGCCGCTGATCCAAACGCGGTGAAGACCGCACTTTCCTACACGCTCAAGCGCTTGCGCGTGGATTATATTGACATCTACCGCCCCGCCCGCGTTTCCCCGCTCGTGCCAATCGAAGATACGATTGGCGCCATCGCGGATCTCGTCCGCCAAGGCTACGTGCGCCACATCGGCTTGAGCGAGGCCGGCGCTGATAGCATCCGCCGCGCCCACAAAGTGCATCCGATCGTCGATCTACAGATCGAGTACGCGATCATCACGCGAGGGCTGGAGCGCGAAATCCTGCCGACGCTACGCGAGCTTGGCATTGGCGTGACGGCTTACGGCGTGCTCTCGCGCGGGCTGATCAGCGAGAGCGCTTTGGCCGGCGGCTCAAAGGGCGGCTTCCGCGCGCACTCGCCGCGCTTTCAGGGTGAGAATCTGGACAAGAACCTGGCGCTGGTGCGCGCGCTGAAGGAGATCGCCGATTCCAAGGGCGTGAGTGTGGCCCAGCTTGCGATCGCTTGGGTGCGTTCGCGCGGGCCTGACATCGTGCCGCTGATTGGCGCGCGCAAGCGCGCGCGCTTAGCGGAAGCTCTGGGTGCTATGGACGTGGCGCTTTCGCCTGGCGCGCATCGACGCTGCGGCGCCGCCGGAGGCTGTGGCTGGGGCGCGTTACCCTGAGGCCCAGATGGGTATGCTCGACAGCGAGAGGTGACGGAGGCATCTATCCAACGTGACCTCTGATTCAATCCGCGACCGCATTCTCGACGCCACCGTCGATGTGCTGCGACGCCACGGCCCGGCCAAAACCGGCGTCGTGGACGTCGCGCGCGCACTCGATATGAGCCATTCCAACGTCTATAAACATTTCGCTTCGAAGAGCGCCCTGCTCGACGCTGTGGCTGAACGCTGGCTCGCGCAGGTGATGGCGCCGCTGAGCAAGATCACGGCCGACAAAAACGCCCGCGCCGAAGCGGCTGAAGGCGCGGCTGCGCGGGCTCGCGGAAGTGAAGCGCAAGAAGGTGCTGGACGATCCGGAATTGTTTGCCGTTTACGGGGCAATCACTGCGAGCGCGCATGAGGTGGTCGCGCGGCACATCGTCCATATGCGCCAAGAGGTCGCCGAAATTTTGAACGACGGCGCGCGCGACGGCGCTTGGCGCGTGAAGGATGGCGAAAAGACCGCTGAATTGATCCTGGGCGCGACGACGCGCTTTCATCACCCTGCGATGGTCCAGTTTGACGGTGGCAAAAGCGACCTGCGCGACCTAGATGCGCTGGTGGACGTGTTGATCGCCGGATTGGCGGCCGAGTAGCGCGCGAGGATTTGGATCATGGGCAGCATTGTTATCACCGGCGCGAACCGCGGCATTGGTTTGGAGCTGTGTAAGCAGCTGAAAGCGCGCGGCGGCGACGTGATCGCGGTGTGCCGCAAGAGTTCGCCAGAACTCGACGCACTGGGCGTGCGTGTTGAAGCTGGCGTTGACGTGGCGGACGCCACAGCGGCAGGCCATCTCGCGAAACGGCTCGCAGGCGTTGAGATCGATACGCTGATCAACAACGCCGGCATCCTGCGCGGCGATAATTTGGATGCGCTCGATTTCGCCGGCGTCATGCAGCAACTCGAAGTGAACGCGATCGCACCGTTACGCGTGACGGCGGCGCTGCTGGCGCTGCTGCGCAAAGGCAGCAAGGTCGTGATCACGACCAGCCGCATGGGCTCGATGGCCGACAATGGTTCGGGCGGCTATTACGGCTATCGCATGTCAAAGGCGGCGGTAAACGCAGCCGGCGTGTCACTCGCGCAGGATCTCAAAGGCCGCGGCATCGCAGTGGCGCTGATCCATCCCGGCATGGTGGCGACGGAGATGACCGGCCGCCACGGCATTCCGGTGGAAGAATCCGTGCGCGGCTATCTCGCGCGCATCGACGAAGTGAGCCTCGAAAACTCCGGCCGCTTCTGGCACGCGACCACGGGCGAAACACTGCCCTGGTAAGTTAGATCGGCTTCCATTGGTGCAGCACGGCGCGGGTTTTGGTGAAGCACCAATAATGGCCCTGGTGCGGTTGGTCGAAGCGGCGGCTAATCGGCGAGCGCAGATGCGCGCACATGAGCAAAGTCCCCACACCGCCATGCGCCACGATGGCGATATCGCCGTTCGGTGAAGCAGCGATGACGCGATCGACGGCGCGGATGATGCGCGCTTGGGCATCGACCGCCCGCTCCCAGCCGCGAATGCTCTCATTGGGCTGTGCGAAGAACTGATCCGCTGTCGTTTCGAACTCGGGCGGCGGCAGAAAGCCTGTGGCGCTGCGGTCGTTTTCGTGCAGCTCCTCCTCAACCTGCACCGTTAGCTTGAGGCGTTCGGCGAGGATGTTGGCGCTTTCGATCGCCTTGGTCTCGCCGCTCGACCAAATGTGCGCGACATGATCCAGCACACCGCGCGCGGCGAATTTCGTCATCCGCGCCACGCCCCTTTCGGACAGGCTCCAACGCGGCACGGGCCGCGTTGGGTCAACCTGAACCTCAGGATGCGTAATAAAGTAGACCTTCATCCGATCGCGCGAAACGCCTCAGCGCGAGGGATCGATCAAATATTTCTCGCCAGTCGCCTTCTTCGAATAGGCCAACAACGTCGTCGGATCGAGCGCTTCGGTAAGCGAGATCGTCTTGGTGTAATGGCTGGCGAACGTGGTCTTCAGTTCGGCGAGCACGCGCTGACGCAGACGATTGGCTTCGGCCATGCCGATTTTTTGCAGGAAGTAGGTCAGCAAAAAGCCGCTCGCGCCCCAGGCCATGCCGACGCCGGAGCCGATCTCGGTCGGGCGGATATCGAGACGGCCGTAGATATAGACTTGCTTGTGCACGGCTGAGCCATAGCGGCTGTAGGCGCCTGGCTTGGAATTTTGCGCGATCTCCATCGCGACGAGGATTTGACCGGCAAGCTTGCCCCCGCCGATGGCGTCGAACGCGAGCGTGGCGTCGGTTTCCTTGAGCGCAGCGACGAGGTCGTTCATGAAATTCGGCGAGGTGGAGTTCACGACGTACTTGGCGCCGATATCGCGGAGGATGCGCTCCTGCTCTTCGCTGCGCACGATGTTGACCAGCGTGACGCCGTCCTTGATGCAGATTTTGTTGAGCATCTGGCCGAGGTTCGACGCAGCGGCGGTGTGCACCAAAGCTTTGTGGCCTTCGAGGCGCAGCGTCTCCACCATCGAGAGCGCGGTCAGCGGATTGACGAAGCAGGAGGCGCCTTCAACGGCGGTCACACCTTCCGGCAACGGCAACACTTCGATCGCTTTGATCTTGCGATATTGCGCATACATCGCGCCGCCGACCATCGCGACGGTCTTACCAAGCAAAGCCTGCGCATTAGCGCCGGCTTTCACCACCACGCCCGCGCCCTCATTGCCAATCGGCAGCGATTGATCGAAGCGCGACGCCAGCATCTTAATCGCGATCTCGGGGATTTGCGCGGTGAGCACGATGTTCTCGCCCGAGCCGCTGGCTTGCAGTGTGGAGAGATCGGCGGGACCGGTGAGCAGGCCAAGGTCAGACGGATTGATGGGCGCGGCCTGCACTTGGACGACCACTTCATCCGGACCAGGCGCCGGCACGGGCACACGCACGAGCGAGAGTTCGAGCTGGCCGTTGGGCTTGGCCAAGGTCCGCATCTCAAGACCAGTTTCGTGCGCCATCATCGTCTCCCTATTCGTTGTCGAGGTGGATTAGGCTTGTGGGCGAGACGGCGCAAGCGCGCTAAGATGAACCCATGCCGCAAACGCCGCATCAACGCGCCGAGGCCGAACTCACGGCTTACGGCCTCACCTTCCCGGAAGTAACCTCCGGTCCCGGCTGGACAATCACGCGCGCGCTTTACGTGCGCAAAAAGATGTTTGCGGTGTTTGGCGAAAAGGCAGAACCGCTCGATGCGCTGACCATAATCATGAAACTGCCGATCTCAGCGGAGATGGCCGAAGAGCTGCCATTCGTGCGCCCCGCGAAGGGCTGGTACAAGCAGCACAATTGGGTGACGGCGCATTTCGGGGCGGAGGCCGATATTCTCGCCGAGATGGAAACGCTGAAGGGCTGGCTGAAACAGAGCTATATGGCGGTGGCGCCGAAAAAGCTCGGGCGGATGCTGGAATAGCAACGCTTCTCCGCCACCCACGATATGGGTTGAAGAAAACCAACAACAAGACTGCACGCGGGGCTGCGTTTCGGTTAGAAGCGCGCCCTCGCCTGGAGCCTCAATGACGGAACAAGCCGCCCCCGCTGCGCGCAAGCCGCCCGCGCGCATGGATCTCACGCAAGGGCCGATCGCGCAGACGCTTGTCCTGTTCTCGCTGCCGGTGCTGGGCACCAGCGTGCTGCAATCGCTGAACGGCTCGATCAACACGATCTGGGTTGGCCGCCTGCTGGGGCCTGAAGCGCTGACGGCGACGATCAATGCGTCGCTCATCCTCATGTTCATGCTGGGCACGTTGTTCGGCCTCGGCATGGCGGCGACTATTCTCGTCGGCCAAGCGTACGGCGCGCATGATGTGCAACGCGCCAAGAGGGTCGTCGGCACGACCGCGACCTTCTTCTTCGCGTTCTCTTTGATCATCGCAATCGCCGGCTTCTTCGGCGCCGCGCAAATCTTGCAATGGATGGGCACGCCCGACGAAGCGCGCGCGCTGTCTGAGATTTATCTGCGCACAGTTTTCCTCTCGCTGCCGTTCCTCTCCATGTTCGCGCTGCTGGTGATGGTGCAACGGGGCGCGGGCGATGCGCGCATGCCGTTCATGTTCACGACGCTGGCGACGTTGCTCGACGTGGCGCTCAATCCGCTGCTGATCAGCGGCATCGGCCCGTTTCCCCAACTCGGTATCGCCGGCTCCGGTGCGGCGCTGTTTCTTGCGCAAGGCATCGGGCTCAGCGCCATGCTGGCTTATATGTATTGGCGCAGATCCGATCTCAGGCTGACGCGCGACGAGCTGCATCATCTGCGGCCCGATCCGGATTTGCTGCGCACAATCATCGTCAAAGGCTTGCCGATGGGTGCGCAGATGATGGTGATCTCGCTGTCGGGCCTCATTCTGATGACCATGATCAATGGCTATGGCGCCGAAACCGCCGCCGCTTATGGCGTGGCGTTTCAGCTTTGGGCCTATGTGCAGATGCCGGCGATGGCGATTGGCGCTGCGGTGTCATCGATGGCGGCGCAAAGCGTCGGCGCGAAGAAATGGGATCGCCTCGAACACGCCGCCTGGGCCGGCATTTGGATCAACGTGCTGCTGACGGGCAGCCTCGTCGTGCTGCTTTACATCGCCGATCCCTACATTCTCGGCCTGTTCCTGCCCGGCCAAGCCAGCGCGATCGCCACCGCTGAGCACGTCAATTCGATCGCGGGTTGGAGCTTCATCCTGTTCGGCGTGACGTTCGTGCTGTTTGGCGTGGTGCGCTCGACCGGCGCGGTGCTTGCGCCGCTGCTCATCCTGGTGATCTCGCTCTTCGGCGTTCGCATCGGCTTTGCGATTTTGATGCAACCCGCCTGGGGCGCCGACGCCATCTGGTGGAGCTTCCCAATCAGCATGGCCGTGTCCGCCGGCTTGGCGCTGGCCTATTATCGCTGGGGCGGATGGCGGAAGGCGCGGATGGGTTGACTCGGACCGCGGGCTTGCAGCCAGCCGCCATCACTCCTCCGCGAACAACGCTCCCGTGCTCGGTTGGATCGGCGGCGGCTTCTTGCCTAGCCGCTCATACGCTTTCGGCGCAGCGACACGCCCGCGCGGGGTGCGCATGACGAAGCCTTGTTGCATCAGATAGGGCTCGATCACGTCTTCGATGGCGTCGCGCGCTTCGGCCAAAGCGGCCGCCAGCGTTTCAACGCCAACAGGCCCGCCGCCATAGGTTTCGACGATGGCGTGCAGATAGCGGCGGTCGAGCATGTCGAGCCCGTCGCTATCGACATCGAGCCGTTTCAGCGCCGCATCCGCCACTTTCGCGTCGATCGCGTTTTCGCCGGCGAAGTCGCGCACACGGCGCAGCAAGCGAATGGCGACGCGCGGCGTGCCGCGTGCGCGCTTGGCGATCTCCATCGCGCCTTCCGGCGTGATCGCCATGTTGAGCTTGCCGGCGCCGCGCGTGACGATGCCGAGCAAATCCTGCGCGGAATAAAACTCAAGCCGGATCGGGATGCCAAAGCGATCGCGCAGCGGCGTACCCAGCAGGCCTGCGCGCGTCGTGGCGCCCACCAACGTGAAGGGCGCCAGATCAATCCGCACACTGCGCGCGGACGGGCCTTCGCCGATGATGATGTCGAGGTGATAATCCTCCATCGCCGGATAGAGGATTTCTTCGACCGCCGGCGCGAGGCGGTGAATTTCGTCGATGAAGAGCACATCGCGCGGTTCGAGATTGGTGAGCAACGCCGCCAGATCGCCAGCGCGCGCAATCACTGGGCCGGACGTGGCGCGAAAGCCAACGCCCAATTCGCGCGCGATGATTTGCGAGAGCGTGGTTTTGCCGAGGCCGGGCGGGCCGAACAGCAAAGTGTGATCCATCGCTTCGCCGCGCGCGCGGGCGGCGTCGACAAAAACCTGAAGATTGGCCTTGGCCGTGGGCTGGCCGACGAATTCGTCAAACCCGGTCGGGCGCAAGGCGCGATCCGCGCCCTCTCCGGGCATGCGGTCGGCGGTGACGAGGCGTTCTGCTTCGGACATGGGCTTGTCCTAACGCGATTCGGGTTTCCGGATTGTTCCGGGCGCCGCGCAATTGGTTCGAACGCGCAACATGCCTTGCCGCACACGGCCCCGCACCTCACCTTGCTGACATGAGCCGCGCTTTCGTCAAAGAGACCGACGACGCTGTCGAAGACCTGCCCGAGCGGCCGGTTTCGCCCGCGCCGAATTTCGTCACCGCCGAAGGACTAGCTGCGATAGAAGCCGAGATCGCGCGGCTGAACCATGCGCTGGCGCTCGCAGGCGAGGACCGCGCCGCCCGCGCCATAATCGGCCGCGATCTGCGCTATTGGACCGCGCGTCGCGGCAGCGCCCAGATCGTGCCGCCGCCCAGCGATTGCGAGGTCGTGCGTTTCGGCTGCACCGTCACGATCGTGCGCGATGACGGCCGCCGGCAAAGTTTCCGTATCGTCGGCGAGGACGAAGCTGATCCCGAACGCGGCACGCTCAGCCACGTCTCCCCACTCGCGCGCGCCGTGTTGGGCAAGGAAGTTGGCGACGAAGTGCGCGTCGGCGACAGCATTGTCGAAATCGTAGAAATCGCCTAGCGACTGACTTCTTTCAGCGCAGCGCGGATGAGTTCGGGCGCAGGCGCGTCGGCGGCGAATTGTTTGGCCGCACTCGCGACCGCGCGAGCCGCACTCGATTGATCGATGCCCAGATTGACCAGCGCCGACACAGCTTCCGCGCGCGCGCCGTTGGCGGCGGGGGCAGCACTCGGCGCGCGTCCGCCGGCGATCGAGAAAAAGCCTTTGGGGCCGGCCTTACCGGTGAGTTCAGTGGCGAGGCGCGCGGCGAGCTTGGGGCCGACGCCATTGGCGCGCGCGAACGCGGCTTTGTCCTGCAGCGCGATCGCGTCGGCGAGCACTTCGGGCGGCATCGCGTCGAGAATGCCGAGGGCGACCTTCGCGCCGACGCCCGGAATGGTCTGTAGATGCGCGAACCACGCGCGCTCTTCTTCGCTGGAAAAACCAAACAGCCGGATCGCATCTTCGCGTACGTGGGTTTCAACGAAGATTTTGGCCGGCGCGCCGACGCTCAAGCGGCCCAACGTGCGGCCAGCGGCCTGCACCACATAGCCCACACCGTTGACGTCGATCAGGGCGGTGTCTTCGCCCACTGCCGCGACAACACCGTTGAGTGAACCGATCATGCGCGCGCCTCCGCCTCCCTCCTGCGCGGATCTGCGCGGAAGCGAAACGGAGCAGCTACCAGAGGCTGAGGATCGGCCGCGCCAGCATGAGCCAAATGATTGCGATTACGGCGAAAAAGGCCGGAAAGCCGCAGAGGAACCAGATGCGGTAAAGCTTGTGATAGGCCTCGGGCAGCGGCGCATTGGTCGCGGCGGCGGAGCGGGCGAGATCGCGCAGGCGATGCTGTATCCACACCACCGGCAGCCAGAACACGCCGGTGAGCACGTAGAGCGCCAGCGACAGCACGATCCAACCCTCGCTGAAACTCCAGCCAAGCCCCTGCGCCAACAGCGCCCCAGTGATGGGCTGCGCCACGACTGCGCTCGCGGTGAAAATCCAATCGGCGATGACGACGGTGGAGGCCGTGTGCGCGATGAGGCGCGCATCCTTGGTGCGATGCGCCATCACCATGAAGAAAGCGATGCCGGCGCCAGTGCCGAGCAACACGCATGCGCCCAGCACATGCAACCAGCGCAGGAGAATAAGAACATCCATCAGCGCTCACTTGTGAGTGCAGCGACGCCAAGCGCAAGCGCCATGCTCGGAAATATCTTCACCAGCGGTCCGAGTGGATCGGCCCATAGGTGTGGCGTGAGCAACGTGCCGCCGATGAGATAGCCGATTGAAAGCGCAATCGCCGCGAGCGCCGCGATGCGCGCAAACGGACGCACCAGCACGCCGAGGCCAATTGCGAGGTCAGCCAAAGCCCCGCCGAGCACGAACAGCATCGCCTGTTCGGGCGCCACCGCGCCATCGAGCACACGCGCCGCTGCGTCGCGCTGCATGATGGCGATCACGCCGGAGGCGATCCAGAATGCAGAGAGTGTGAGCACGAGGATCGGCAGCGCCAATTGCGCACGCGCATAAATGCGCTCCTGCGCCGTGGCCGGCAGCGCAGCGAGCGTTTCATCGAGCGACTTCAACTTGCGCCCGCTCGCCGCTTCCCACCCAGCGCCATCGCATGTGATGCCGTCCGCAAGTACACGCAACGCCGTGGTTCGCAATGGTGAACGCCAGCCCAACCAACCGGCGAGATCAGCGCCGCGCGCGAGCAAAAGCCCAGCGCGCGCGGCAGTTCGAGCCGAACGCGGGCGGGCTCAAAGCCAAGCCAGACGCGGAATTTGCCGACCACCTCGCGCAGTGTGTGCGCCTCCGCCGCCGCAAGATCATAATCACGGCGCGACGGCGTTACGCCTTCCACCGCCAGCAACGTTGCCTCCGCAACATCACTCGCCGCTGCGATCTGCACGCGTGCATCGCCCAGCACGAGCATTTGCACGAAGGGCGTCGCCGCCAAAATACGCAGCAGCGAGGTGCCGCCATAGGCATTGGCGCTGATCACCAAGCCTGGCTTCAGGATCGTCCAGTCCAACGCGCTCGCACGCAACGCGGAATCTGCGGCCGCTTTGGTGCGCATGAAAGCGGTGTTCGCATCAAGCACGGCGCCAGGCGCCGAGATTTGCACGAAGCGGATCGCCTTGGCTTTACACGCTTGGATCAACGCAACGATCGCGTCCTGTTGCGCGGCGCGGAGATTGTCGCGCGCGCCATCTTGCAACGCGCCGGATGCGTTGACGATCGCATCGACGCCTTCGATGTGAGGCGCCCAAGCGTGCGGCGTCGTGAGCGTGGCGATGTCGGCGCTAATCCAACGCACATGAGGCGCAGCACTTCCGCCCTTCTGCGCCGAACGACCAAGCCCGATCAATTCATGCCCGGCTGCACGCAACCTGCGCACGATCTCAAGGCCAATAAGCCCGTAACCGCCGAGCACCAAAACGCGCATGCTGATCTCAACCCCCATTTGCGGGCGATACCAAAATATCGCTGTTGCGAGACGTTCGCGCGTGAAGCAACGCACGGCGCATGATACCGATTCCCTCGTGAGGGATAAGGTTTTTGCAATCGACTCGCAAATGCGAGCCGGTCGCGAGCTTTGGGGAAAGTAATGTCCGACAAAAAGCGTTTGAATCGGCGTTCGTTCATGGCGCGCGTTGCGGGCGCGGCGGCCGTCGTCGGCGGCGCGACCGCTGCGGTGACCGGTGAAGCGGCGGCGCAGAATTATACGGGCCGCACCGACAGCGACACCGGCAACGGCGCCGATCGCTCAGGCTACGGCCGCACCGGCATGACCGACAGCGACACCGGCAACGGTTCTGACCGCGCCGGCTACGGTCGTGGCGGCGGTGGCGGCGGCGGCGGCAATGGTCGCTCCGGCCTGACCGACAGCGATTCCGGCGGCAACGCCGACAACGCTGGCAACGGCCGTGGCGCCACGCGCAACAGCCCGAGCGGCCTGACCGACGGCGACAGCGGCTCGTACGCTGACCGCGCCAATTACGGCCGCGGCGCACGCCGCAACTGGTAATTCGTCCGTGACATCGCGCGAGCCTTGGCTCGACGATCCGCTTGGGTACCTGATCGGGCCCGAGCGGATCGAGACGTTTTTCGCAAAAACGTACGAACGCGAAGCACTCATCGTGCACCACGATGCGGCGCAGCGCTTCGATGGCTTGCTGAACATCGACGATGTCGATCGCATCGTCACCAGCGTCGATCTACGCGAGGGCCAACTTTCGCTGGCCGACGCCACGCGCGAGATGAACGCGAACCAATATGTCGATGCATCGGGCTTCATCGATCGCGGCGCGGTTGCGGATCAGTATCGCGGCGGCGCGACCATCATCCTCAACCAAGCGCACCAATTCGAGCCGAAGCTGGCGCGTTTGTGCAAGGGCTTGGAGCACGTGTTCTCTTCGCACGTGCAGGCCAATCTCTATCTCACGCCGCCGAACGCGCAGGGCTTTCGCACGCACTATGACAATCACGACGTGCTCGTGATCCAAGTCGAAGGCGAAAAGGTCTGGCGGCTTTACGACATGCCGATCGAGACACCGTTCCGCGGCGAAGGCTTTGAGCCGGGCAAATACGAAACGGGCGCGCTGCGTCAGGAATTCGTACTGAAGGCGGGCGATTGCGCTTACGTGCCGCGCGGGCTGATGCATGATGCGCAGACGTCTGGCAACGTGGCGTCGCTGCACGTGACGGTTGGCCTTATTGCACGCACCTGGGCGGATTTGATCTTGGAGGCGGTGTCCGAAGTGGCGCTGCGTTCGCCAGAACTGCGCCGCTCACTGCCGGCAGGCTTTGCGCATCCAAAATTCAACCGTGACGCCGCGCGCAAGCAGCTTTCGACACTCGCAGGCCTGCTCGCGCAAGAGATTAAACTCGATCCCGCGCTCGATCTCATGGTCGACACGTTCATTCGTTCGCGCCCCGCGGAGAACCGCTTCTCCATTCTCCATGCGAGCAAGGATCTCACCGCCAGCGATCGCTTCGTGCTGAAACGCCACGCCCCATTCCGCATTGCCGAGGACGGCGACGACATCGTGGTCATCGGCCCCGGCGGCGATCTGGACTTTACCGCGTCCAACCGCGCCGCCCTGGAGCGCGCGCTGAACGGTGAGCCCTTCGGCTTAGGCGACCTAAAGGGCGAAAAAGTCGATGCTCTGGTCTCGACGCTGCTCGCCTATGGGCTGGTGATCCGAGTCTAGCTCGCCTTTTCATCGCTTCCCCCTGGCGAGCGCGCGCGTGCGCGGCCAAGATGCGGCAAACGGGGGAAGCACATGGCGTTCTGGAATCGTCGTAAGCCCATCGAGGCGCCGCAGCATCAGGAATTGAAGCGCACGCTGTCGTGGCCGCATCTGCTGGCGCTCGGCGTCGGCGCGATTGTCGGCGCTGGGATTTACGCCCTGATCGGCCAAGGCGCCGGCATGGCCGGGCCTGGCGTCATCGTCTCGTTTGCGGTGGCGGGCTCAGTCTGTGCGTGCGCTGCACTTTGCTACGCAGAGCTCGCCTCGATGATGCCGGCCTCGGGCAGCGCCTACACCTATACGTATTCGTCACTCGGCGAACTCGCCGGCTGGATCGTCGGCTGGGCGCTGATCCTTGAATATTCGGTCGTCGTCAGCGCCGTCGCTGTCGGCTGGTCCGGCTATGCTTCGGGCCTTCTCACCGGCTTCGGCATTGAAGTGCCGCAAATGATTCCGTTCGGCGAGATCGCGGGCCACGCGCTTCATATCAATCCGCTCGCCATCTTCATCATCTTCCTTGTCGCGGGCTTACTTATGCTTGGCACGCGCGAGAGCGCCTGGGTGAATTCGACGCTCGTCGTGCTGAAAATAGCAGCGCTCATTCTCTTTCTCGTGATCGCGTTGCCGGCGTTCGACATCTCGCGCTTCACACCGTTCGCACCCTTCGGTTGGGGCTCGACGCCACAAGCGGATGGCACAAATATCGGCATCATGGCTGCGGCTGGCGTGATGTTCTTTGCCTTCTACGGCTTCGACGCCGTCTCGACCGCAGCCGAAGAAGCGAAAAATCCGGGGCGCGACATGGCCATCGGCATTATCGGTTCGATGGTGATCTGCACCTTGCTTTACATGCTGGTTGGCGCGGCCGCCGTGGGCGCGATGGATTTCAATGTGTTTGCGGTGAGCGGCGAACCGATCGCGGAAATCGTGCGCAGCTTGGGTCAACCGGAAGCGGCCGCGATCATCGGCGGCGTCGCTTCGATCGCGATCCCGACCGTGATTCTTGCCTTCCTCTACGGCCAAACACGCATCTTCTACGTGATGTCGCGCGACGGCTTGCTGCCGCGCTCGTGGGGCCGTGTGCATTCGAAGCTCGGCACGCCTGTCATCATGACGATCTTCACCGCGATCGTGTGCTCGATCCTCGCGGGCCTGCTGACGCTCGGCGAAATCGCCTCGCTCGCCAACGCAGGCACGCTGGCGGCGTTTATCGCGGTGGCGATCTCGGTGATGGTGTTGCGCCGGAGCGCGCCCAACGTGGAGCGCCCGTTCCGCACGCCATTGGTGTGGATCGTTGCGCCGCTGGCCATCATCGGCTGCCTCTATCTGTTCTCCAGTCTGAACCTCGGCACCATCGAGCGCTTCTTCATCTGGATGGCGATCGGCATCCCGGTCTATCTGCTCTGGGGCGCACGCAAGAGCGCGTTGGCGCCAAAAGGATGAGCCATGTCAAAGAATGAGCGGATTGTTCGCGCTTTCATTGAGACGTGGCCGTCACTCGACGTCGACCGAATCGTCGATTTCTTCACGGACGACGGCGTGTATTACAACATGCCGATCGCACCGGTGGCGGGACGCGAACACTTGCGCGGCTTCATCGCGGCGTTCTTGAAGGATTGGACCAAGACCCACTGGGACGTGCTCAACATTGCCTCGGCAGGCGATGTCGTGATCGCCGAACGCGTCGACCACATTCATGTCGGCGACAAGAGCGTCGACCTGCCGTGCTGCGGCGTATTCGAACTCGAGAACGGTAAGATCAAAGTGTGGCGCGACTATTTCGACCTCGCCACCTACAGCAAAGCGCTGACTTAAGCGCCGCCAGCCTTGCGACGAAAGCCGCCATGCGCGGCGTGGCAAAGGGCGACGCCCAGCGCATCGGCGGCGTCAGCCTTCACTTCGCCTGCGGTCGGCAACAAGCGGCGCACCATGAAGGCGATCTGGGTTTTATCGGCGCTGCCGGACCCGACAACGGCTTTCTTGATCGTCGTTGGCGCGTACTCGCCCACCACGAGCCCATGACGCGCTGCAGCCGCCAGCGCCACGCCGCGCGCTTGACCAAGCGCCAACGCAGCGCGCGCGTTTGAATTGACGAAGGTCTCTTCCACCGCCGCTTCGTGCGGTTGGTATTGCGCGATCACCGCACACAGGCCCTCAAACACGTCGTGCAAACGCGAGGCGAGCTGCTGTTGTTGCTTCGGCGCAATCACGCCATGCGCGACATGGCTCAGGCGCGAGCCTTCGCTCGCCACCAGCCCCCAACCGCAACGATTGAGGCCCGGATCGACACCGAGGATGAGAATTGCGCTCATGGCCCAAGCCCTGCGCCCAATCTCTTGCCAAAGCCCTAACCGCCGCCCAGCATAGGCGAAACGAACGGGGATTTTCAAGTTGCTTCGCACCTGCGCTACGGCACTGGCCGCTCTCTTCATCAGCGCGAGCGTCGCCGCCGCACAAGCGCCAAGCGAGGCGCAACGGGCGCAAGCGCGTGAGCTCTATGCCCGCGTCGTCGCGGTCGAGTCCTCGACCGGCCCGCAGAACGTCGTGCTGGCGAACCTGCTGGCCGAACGCTTCCGCACCGGCGGCTTCGCGGCCGAAGACGTGACGATCGTGCCGGCCGGCGAAACGGCGGGCCTTGTCGTGCGCTATCGCGGCAACGGCACAGGCGGGCGGCCGATCCTCTTCCTCGCACACATGGACGTGGTGCCGGCGCTGCGCAGCGATTGGGAGCGCGATCCGTTCACGCTCGTGGAAGAGAACGGCTTCTTCTACGGTCGCGGCTCATACGACAACAAAGCCGGCCTCACCCAACTCGCATCGCTCTTCCTTACGCTTCGCGCCGAAGGCTTCACGCCGACGCGCGATCTCATCATCTGGTTCTCGGGCGACGAAGAAACGACGGGCGTCAGCACCCAGACATTGCTCTCGCAACATCGCGCGCTGCTGCACGACGCCGAGTTCGCGCTGAACTCCGATGGCGGCGGCGGCTTGCTGACCGAAACCGGCGCGCCGCTGAGCTTTGCGCTGCAAACGGCGGAGAAGACCTATGCGAGCTTCACGCTGACGGCGCGCAATCCTGGCGGTCACTCCTCCGTGCCGCGCGCAGACAACGCCATCTATGAACTCGGTGATGCGCTGTCGCGGCTGCGCGCGTTTCAATTCCCCACCATGTGGAACGACACCACCTTGCTCGCCTTCCGCAATGCGGCCAGCGCAACGGGCGGTCCGGAGGGCGCCGCGATGCGGCGCTTCGCTGACAATCCGGGCGACCGCCGCGCGGCGCGCACGCTTAGCGCAAATCCCGCCATCTCCAACATGATGCGCACCACCTGCGTCGCCACAATGCTCGCTGGCGGCCACGCTGAAAACGCGCTGCCGCAGAGCGCCACCGCAACTGTGAATTGCCGCATCTTTCCGGGTGTGGCCGTCTCAGAAGTGCAAGGCGAGTTGCAGCGCATCGCCGGCCCCGGCATCGAGATCGCGTTGACCGCGCCGTCGAACTCAAGTGACGCCTCGCCGCTGCGCGAAGACGTGATGAACGCTGTGACACGCGCGGTACACACGATTTATCCTGGCATCGTGATCACGCCCTATATGTCGGCGGGCGCAACGGACGGGCTCTTCTTCCGCGCCCAGGGTATCGCGACCTATGGCGTCGGCGCCGTCTTCATCAAGGACAGCGACGACTTCGCCCACGGCCTCAACGAACGCGTGCCGGTGGAAACCTTCTATGCCGGCCTCACGCATTGGCGCGTGCTGGTGAACGAACTCGCCGGCCCGCGCTCTTAAGGAGGCCGCCATGCGGTTCACACATTGGCTGGCCGGGGCGGCGCTGCTGGCCTTCGCTTCAACTGCGCACGCGCAAACCAATGATGCCGGCGCGCGCGCAACTGCGCGTGAGATTTTCGAAACCATCGTCGAGATGGATACCTCCGTTGCTGGCCGACAAACGCCGGCGATGGCGAATTATCTCGCGGGTCGCTTCCGCGCGGCAGGCTTCGCCGCAGAGGACGTGCACGTACTGGCGATGGGCGAAACGGCCGTGCTGGTCGTACGCTATCGGGGCGACGGCAGCGGCGGGCGGCCGATTCTCTTCCTGGCGCACATGGACGTGGTCGCCGCCGTACGTAGCGATTGGGAGCGCGATCCGTTCACGCTGATCGAAGAGAATGGCTTCTTCTTCGGCCGCGGCACGTCGGACAATAAGACGGGCGTGGCGCTGCTCACCACCACGTTCCTCGATCTGCGCGGCGAAGGCTTCACGCCGACGCGCGATCTGATCCTGGTGTTCAGCGGCGATGAGGAGACCAATCCGGTCACCACGCGCAATCTGCTGCGCGACCATCGCACCCTGCTCGGCGACGCTGAATTTGCGCTGAACTCAGACGGCGGCGGCGGCGATCTGCGCGAGAGCGATGGCGCAGCTTCCGGTTATTTCGTCCAGACCGCGGAGAAGACCTTCGCGACGTTCACGCTCACGGCGCGCAATCCCGGCGGACACTCCTCCGCACCACGCGCGGACAATGCGATCTTCGACCTCACCGATGCGATCGCGCGGCTGCGCGCTTACCAATTCCCGGTGATGTGGAACGACACCACGCTCGCCTCCTTCAGTGCGGGCGCCGAAATGGCGGACGCCGAAATCGGCGCAGCTCTGCGGCGCTTCGCGCAACGCCCTGGCGATCGGCGTGCGGCGGAGCGCTTATCGCGCGAACCCGGCTATGTCGGCCAAGTGCGCACGACGTGTATTCCCACGCGCCTCGCCGCAGGGCACGCAGACAACGCGTTGCCGCAATCGGCGGTCGCGACCGTAAATTGCCGGATCTTTCCTGGCGTCGCCGTCGCAGACGTGCACGCGCAATTGCAGCGGCTTGCGGGCGAGAGTGTCGCCGTCGAACTGCGCAGCGACCTGCCCGCCACGGACGCGTCGCCGTTGCGCGAAGATGTGATGGCCGCTGTAACGGCGGCGGCGCGCACGCATCATCCGGGCGTGCCGATCATTCCCTCGCAGGCGCCCTATTATACAGATGGCATGTTCTATCGCGCCGCTGGCATTGCGACTTATGGCGTGAGCGAGCTCTTCATGAAGAGCAGCGATGCGTTCGCGCACGGCTTGAATGAACGCGTGCCGGTCGACGGCTTCTACAACGGCCTCGACCATTGGCGCGTCATCATCAACGAACTCGCAGGACGCCGTTAAGCCATGTCGCAACCCAATGCCGCCGTCACCGATCCACGCGCTCATGGCGTGATGAAAGGCTTCCCGCCGGCGGCCGATAAACTGATCCAAGCCGATGACAATTCCGCTTGGCGCTTTCCCGGCATTCGCTGGGCGTTCAGCCACGAGCGCGAGTTAAACCCCACGGCCAACGTGCGGCGCGGATCGGGCGCAGCGTCGATCTTGGCTTACGCGCTGCGCGACGACATCGACGATTTGAGCTTCACCTGCATGGATGGGCGTGCGCTCACGTGGCGCCAATCGCTCGACGTAAACTACACGGACGGCATCGTCGTGCTGCATCGTGGCGCGGTGATCTACGAGACATATCTCGGCGCGCTTCAACCAGAACTCCCCCACCTCGCCATGTCGGTGACGAAGTCCTTCGTCGGTTTGCTGGCGGCTATGCTCGCCGAAGAAGGCAAGCTCGATCCGAATGCGCCTGTGACTCAATACGTGCCCGAACTGGCCGCGAGCGCCTATGGCGACGCGAGCGTGCGACAGGTCATGGATATGACGATCGGCGTCAAATACACGGAAGACTATACTGATCGCAGCGCCGAGATTTTCGACTACACGCTGGCGATTGGCCTCGTCACACGCCCCGCCGATTATGCCGGTCCGAAATCGATCTTCGAGTTTCTGCAGGGCCTCAAAAAGCAAGGCCAGCACGGCGAAGCGTTCGCCTACAAGACCTGCAACACCGAAGTGCTCGCCTGGATTGTGCAACGCGTCGCCAACACGCCGATCGCGCAACTTGTCTCGGAACGCATTTGGCAAAAGCTGGGCGCGGAAGAAGACGCCTATTTCATCGTTGATGGCACGGGCTCGGCCATGTGCGGCGGCGGGCTCAATCTCACGCTGCGCGACATGGCGCGCTTCGGCGAGATGATGCGCTGCGACGGCGCCGCCAACGGTCATCAGATCGCGCCGGCCAAGGTCGTCGCCGACATCCGCAACGGCGCCGATCGCGACCATTTCGCCAAGGCCAAATATTCCACGCTGCAAGGCTGGAGCTATCGCGATCAATGGTGGGTCGCGCACGACAATTTGGGTAGCTTCACCGCGCGCGGCATCCACGGCCAGGTCATCTGGGTGGCGCCGGCGGCTGAACTGGTGATCGCCCGCTTTGGCTCACACCACGTGGCCGCCAACGCCAATGGGCCGCTCGACCACGTTTCCCTGCCCGCTTACCGCGCCCTGGCCGAGCATGTGATGCGCAGCTAACAGGCGCAATCCGCGGCATTCTCACCCAGCGGCTTGACGGGCGCGCTTCAATCGATGATGTCGCCCCCTCACGAAGAATTCGGCTGGTCATGCAATCCTCGCGCGCCTTCATCACGCTCGACGCGCTTCGCGGCATCGCAGCGCTTGCGGTGATCAGCTGGCATGGCGGGCGCCTGTTTGGCGACGACGGCCCGGTGTTCACATCGGCCATTCTCGCCGTCGATCTCTTCTTCATCTTGAGCGGCTTTGTGCTGACGCACGCCTATGAGCAGCGCCTCAACACCGGCTTGAGCGTGCCGGACTTCATCCGCATGCGGCTGATCCGGCTCTACCCGCTTTATCTTTTGGGCTTTCTGGTCGCCGGGCTTGCGGTCGCGTTGCGGCTCTATGCGGGCATGGCTGAAGGCTCGACTGCGCTTGGCGTGGCCGCAGTGCTGAACGCGCTGATGCTGCCCAACCCCGCAACAGGCTCGCCGCCCTTCCTCTTCCATTTCAATTTTCCGGCTTGGTCGCTGTTCTTCGAGCTTGTCGCCAATATCGCCTTCGCGCTGTTCGGCGCGCGCCTTTCGTTGCGACAACTCGTGATCTTCGTCGCCATCTTGGGCGCAGCGCTTATCGCGATCACGTTGCGTAATCATTCGTTCGATCTAGGCGCCTCGTGGCGCACGTTCGACGGCGGCCTTGCGCGCGCCATGTTCGGCTTCTTCGCCGGCACCCTGCTCTATCGCCTGCGCGACAAGTTCGCGTTCACCGCGCGCATTCAATCGACGACCATGGTCGTTGTACTCGCCGCGTTCACGTTGGCCACCTTCCTGCCGCGTATTGCGCTCGGCGATTAGCGCCCTCCAGCGGAGCTGAAACTCGTCTTGGCGATGGCGCTTTATCCAGCGTTGATCCTTGTCGCTGCGCGGTACGAGCCGGGCGCGCGCTTATTGCCGATCTGTTCATGGCTCGGCGTCGCCTCTTACGCCGCCTACGTCCTGCATGTGCCGCTGCACAGCCTTGGCGGCGTTGTAGCCCAACTCAGCGCCGGTGTTTGGCTCGAACGCTACGCGCCCGTTTCCGGCCTCGCGTTCATCATCGTCATCGGCCTCTGCGCCTGGGCCGCCGACAAATATTGGGATCGCCCGATCCGCGCCTTCCTAAATCAAAAGCTCGCGCCCGCGCGCAAGCCTGCGCCGGCTCCCGCGTCCTAACAAAAACGCGACGGCCATAAGTGACCGCCGCGCTCGTGTTGTTTTAACGCCGTGAAGCCTAAGCGCTCTGCGCTTCAGCTTGGCCGTGGCAATATTTGAACTTCTTGCCTGAGCCGCATGGGCATGGCGCGTTGCGCGAGACTTTGCCCCAGGTCGAGGGGTTGTGGCGATCGAAGCCATCGGGCGCCAGCGGGTGGAGATCGGCTTTGCGGCCCATCTCGTTTTCGCCGGTGTCCGGGTTCTGGTGGATTTCGATCGTCTGCGTCGGCGCCATCGGCTTGGGCAGCTGATCTTCGGTCTGGCCGATCTGTAAGCGCAACAGCATGCGCGTGATGGTCGTGCGCAGATCGAGCAGCATACGCTCGAACAGGGTAAAGGCTTCGGTCTTGAACTCGTTCAGCGGATCGCGCTGCGCGTAGCCGCGCAAGTGCACGACCGAGCGCAAATGATCGAGCAAGCTCAAATGCTCGCGCCAGCGCATGTCGACCACCGAAAGCAGCACTTGTTTCTCGACCGCGCGCAAACGCTCGGGCCCGAGCATCGCGGCCTTCTGCGCATACGCATGATCCACTTCGCGCGTCAGGCGCTCGATAATCTCTTGCTGGGCAATGCCTTCTTCGGCGGCCCAGGCATCGACGGGCGAATGGAAGCCAAAAATTTCCTCGGCCTCGACTTTGAGCTCCGCTGTGTTCCACTGTTCGGGATACGCCTTCTCCGGCATGTGGCGCCAGACGAGCTTCTCCACCACGTCGTGGCGCATGTCCTTGATGATCGGCGCGACGTCGGCGGTGCGCATGAATTCGATGCGCTGCTCGAAGATCGCTTTACGCTGGTCGTTGATGACGTCGTCGTACTTCAGCAGGTTTTTGCGGATTTCGTAATTGCGCTGCTCGACGCGACGCTGCGAAGTTTCGAGCGCTTTGTTCATCCACGGATGGACGATGGCTTCGCCCTCTTGAATGCCGAGGCCGCGCATGATTGCGTCGAGGCGATCGGCGGCAAAGATGCGCAGCAGATCGTCTTCCAAGCAGATGTAGAATTTCGACTTGCCCGGGTCGCCCTGACGGCCGGTACGACCGCGCAATTGGTTGTCGATACGGCGGCTTTCGTGGCGCTCGGTGCCAAGCACGTAAAGACCGCCCGCATCCAACGCGACGCGCTTCTTGGCTTGAATGTCGTCTTCGATATTGCGCTTGAACGAAGCGATCTGATCCGGCGTCTCATCGCCCTTCAACGCCGCCTTCAGACGCATGTCGACGTTGCCGCCGAGCTGAATATCGGTGCCGCGACCAGCCATGTTGGTGGCGATCGTGACAGCGCCTGGCACGCCGGCTTGGCTGACGATCAGCGCTTCCTGCTCGTGATAGCGCGCATTCAGCACCTGGTGCGGGATGCCGCGCTGCTTCAGCATTGTTGAGAGATATTCGGACTTCTCGATCGACACCGTGCCGACCAGCACCGGCTGTTGCTTGCGATGCGTCTCTTCGATGTCGGCGATGATGGCTTTGAACTTCTCGGCCGACGTCCGATAGACTTCGTCGTCGATGTCGATGCGCTGCACCGGGCGGTTGGTGGGAATTTCCACCACGTCGAGCTTGTAGATGTCGCCGAATTCCGAGGCTTCCGTCGACGCCGTGCCGGTCATGCCGGACAGCTTATCGTAGAGGCGGAAATAATTCTGGAACGTGATCGAGGCCAGTGTCTGGTTCTCGGGCTGGATGTTGACCTGTTCCTTGGCTTCGATCGCCTGGTGCAGACCTTCCGACAAGCGGCGGCCATGCATCATGCGGCCGGTGAATTCGTCGATCAGGACGACTTCGTTGTCCTTCACGATGTAGTCTTTGTCGCGATGGAAGAGCTTGTGGGCGCGCAGCGCCTGATTGACGTGGTGCACGATCGTGATGTTCGACGGCTCGTACATCGAACCCTGCAGCAGGCCGCGCTCGACCAGCATTTCCTCGATGCGTTCCGAGCCGAGCTCGGTGTAGGTCACCGAGCGTTGCTTTTCGTCGTGCTCGTAATGCTCTGACGTCAGCAGCGGGATGAGGACGTTGACTGATTTATAAAACTCGCTGCGGTCTTCGGTCGGGCCCGAGATGATGAGCGGCGTGCGCGCTTCGTCGATCAGGATCGAGTCGACTTCGTCGACGATCGCGTAGCGGTGGCCGCGCTGGACCATTTCGCCCAGCGAGTATTTCATGTTGTCGCGCAGATAATCGAACCCGAACTCGTTGTTCGTGCCGTAGGTAATATCGGCGGCGTAGGCTTGGCGGCGCTCGTTGTCGTAGAGGCCGTGCACAATCACACCGACAGAAAGGCCGAGGAAGCGATAGACTTGGCCCATCCACTCGCTGTCGCGCTTGGCCAGATAATCGTTGACGGTGATGACGTGGACGCCGCGGCTCTCGAGCGCGTTTAGATAGACAGGCAGTGTAGCGACGAGCGTCTTGCCTTCACCCGTACGCATTTCAGAAATTTTGCCTTGGTGCAGGATGATGCCGCCCATCATCTGCGTATCGAAATGGCGCATGCCGAGCACGCGCTTGCCGGCTTCACGGACCGTGGCGAACGCCTCCGGCAGCACATCGTCGATCTTGCCGCCGCGCGCCAAGCGATGGCGGTATTCGGAGGTCTTGTTGCGCAGCGCTTCGTCGGAGAGCGCCTCGAAGGTGGGCTCCAGCGCGTTGATACGCTGCACAAGCGGGCGCAGGTGGCGCACCTTGCGCTCGTTGACCGATCCGAAAATCTGCTTGGCGAAGTTCAGCATAGGCACGTTCTAAATGTTGCTGCGCCCCGTAAAGCCAGGCGCTGACAGGGTGAGCGAGTGCTTTGAAATTGTTGGCTTTTTTGTGACCCACGGACACGCGCCCGCGTGCGAAAACACTCTCGACTCGTGCGCTTGCGAGACTTAAGAGCGGCCCTGGGCGGTGTCAATGTGACCGGCACGACCAGACGGTCGCCGGGACGGCGTCCCGCCTTGCCCGGAGAGCAGAACGCATGTCCAAGCGCGCCCCCTTCAAACTGGCTTGTTCCTCGCCCTCGCGCTCGCCCTTTCGGCATGCGGCCTGGGGCGTGATAGCGGCGAAGACAGCGACGGCGGCACCAGCCCAATTGTGGCCGCCACGGTCAACGGCCGCCCGATTTATGTGGAGGACGTGCGCGCCTACGCCGTGGCGCGCGGATGGCTGCAGGAAACCGAAGACCTCGACGCCAATTCCGACGCCTTCTTCATGGCGCTCGAAGAGCTGATCCAGATCCGCCTGTTTGCGATGGAAGCCGAAGCGCGCGGGCTCGACCGCGAGCCGGAAACGCGCCGCCAGCTTGAGAATGCGCGCGAGCGCGTGCTGGCCAATTCCATCTATGACGAGATCGATCAACGCGCGAACGATCCTGCGGCGATCGAGCGTTTGTACCGGGAAAACATCAACCGGTTGGCCGAGGGCGAAGAGGTGCAGCTGCGCCATATTCAATTCGCCTCACGAGAAGAGGCGGACGCGGCCAAAAGAAGGCTTGAGCAAGGCGAAAGGTTCGAAGCGCTCGCTTTTGAACTTTCCACCGAGCGCGACACCGCGCCGGACGGCGGCGACCTGGGCTTCTCCTCGATCAACGATCTGGGTGGGGCGCTGCGCGAAGAAGTGGAGCGCACCACCGTCGGCAGCGTGATCGGCCCCATCCAATTACCCACCGGCTGGCACATTTTCCGCCTCGAAGATCGCCGCGCACGCGGCGTACCGAGCTTGGAAACGCTGCGCCCGCGCATTGTGGCGTGGCTGCGCTATCAGGAAATCACGCAGCTCGATGAGCGCCTCGCACGCGATGCGCGGGTTGAGCGCCTGCGCCAGCCTGACGAAGCCGCCGAGCCTGGCGGCGAAGTCACAGCGCCGGCAGACGCTGAACCGTCCGCGCCGATCCGGCCCTCGCCCGATAGCGTAGCGCCCGATGCGCCGCCCTTCCCGTTCCCGATGGGCCCGGGTGGCGTGGTGGGCGATGCGCCCGCGCAAACGCCGCCAGCGGCGCCTGCCGTGAACGTGCCTGCGCCGGCCACAGCGCCAGCGCCCACAGCGCCAGCGCCCACACCACAGCAACAACCAGCGCCTGGCCCGACGCAATGAAGGACGGCCCCGTCTCGCCGCTCGCGCCGGCGCGCTTTCCTGATCTGCCGGCGATCGCCGGCTTAGAGGCCGCGATCGGCCGCGCGGGCTTCTACAAGCACGCGCGCCCCGATCTGCTGCTCATGCGCATGCCGGCAGGCGCCCGGGCGGCCGGCGTGTTCACCACCAACGCCGTGGGCTCGGCGCCCACCGATTGGTGCAAGCAAGCGCTGGCGGCCACGCGCGGCGCCGCGCGCGGGCTGCTGGTCAATGCGGGCTGCGCCAACTCGTTC
Organism: Hyphomonadaceae bacterium JAD_PAG50586_4; assembly: GCA_023242925.1. Lineage (GTDB taxonomy): Bacteria > Pseudomonadota > Alphaproteobacteria > Caulobacterales > Aquidulcibacteraceae > Vitreimonas. Next base: position 3,242,566 of record CP096134.1, read on the forward strand.
ACGGGCCCCGCTGGCGATGCGGCGTGCAAGCGCGCGCTCGAAGAAGCCGGCGCCGCAATCGGCGTTGAAACGCGCGAAATGCTCGCGGCCTCCACCGGCGTGATCGGCGTGCTGCTGGACGACGCCAAGATCACCTCCGCACTGCTGCACATGAAGCTCGACGCTGTCTCGTGGCCGGACGCCGCCGCCGCGATCATGACGACCGACACCTTCCCGAAAGGTGCGGGCGCTACGTGCGAAATCGACGGCGTGCAAGTGAACATTGCCGGCATCGCCAAAGGCTCGGGCATGATCGCGCCGAACATGGCGACAATGCTGGCCTTCGTCTTCACCGACGCCGCACTTTCCGCGCCGATCCTGAAAACGCTGCTGCGCCAAGAAACCGAAACGAGCTTCAATTCCATCACCGTCGATGGCGACCGCTCCACCAATGATTGCGTGCTGCTCTACGCCACGGGCCAAGCCAAAGTGCCGCCCATTGCCGACGCCAAGGACGATCGCCTCGCCGGCTTCCGCGGCGCGCTCAGCGGCGTGCTGCGCGACCTCGCCATCCAGATCGTGCGCGACGGCGAAGGCGCGACCAAGCTCGTCGCCGTGAATGTCGAGGGCGCGCAGAGCGATGCGAGCGCCAAAGCAATCGCGCGCACCATTTGCGAAAGCCCGCTGGTGAAAACCGCGATCGCTGGCGAAGACGCAAACTGGGGCCGTATCGTCATGGCCATCGGCCGCGCCGATCAACCGGTGCGCAAAGACATGATCGCCGTGCGCTTCGGCGAACTTTACGCGGCGCGCGACGGCATGGTCAGCGCCGAATACGACGAAACCGCGATGAGCGCCTACATGAAGCGCGACGAGTTAGAGATCACCGTCAATGTTGGCCCCGGCTCGGGCCGCGCGCGTATGTACACCTGCGATCTGACCAAGCGCTACATCGAGATCAACGGGGATTATCGGAGCTAAACGCGCCTGCGGGAGACAATTCAAAGCGTTTACGCGCCTTGATCTTCCCTACCTTTGGCATCGCGGTCCTGCTGGTGTTTGGCAGGTTTCTCGACGTCGTCTGGGCGTTGGGTTCTTGATCGGACGCCAAGGCAATTTCCGCTCTTAGCCCCATGCGATTGTCGACAACTCGCGCATGCGGCGTGGATCAGGCGCATATGCAGCTCCTGACGGGGCTTGCCGTCGCGTGCGAGTGCTGAACGACTATCGATTTGGATCGGACCCTGCCAGCCGCGCCGGCTGGCCCGCTCTTGGCGCAGGCGCCCATCCACGCCGTACACCAAGCCCCTGCAGAGCGCAGAGTTGAGCCTAAAGCGTTGCTATGGGTGGGAGCTCAGTTTGCTCATTTGCCTCTGGTGACTGGACCGCATGAGCGGCGCGATCATCCATGCTGCGGGCACTGATAGAAGAACGCTAACGCCGATGACCAGGGGTATGAGCTGCGCTGCGAACGCTTTGAGTGGCGATGCAAGTACGATCACGACGCCGACACCGAAGACAACGCCTTGCACCATCATGAAAATGAGGGCGGCAATCTGCAATCGTATTGACATGGTACAATCCTGGCCCGCTGGCCTGGGCCCGCTGGGCACACCCAATTGGGAAACGGGACACAACACGCGATGTTCCAAGCTCTTGTCAGCGCGGCACGGCGGAGAACCGATGTCTCGGCGAGATCGCCCTGCATGACGGCTGAGTGAAAAATCGCCGATTTCGATCGACCAAGCCAAAGGAGCGAAACCGGCGCTTAGAACGACATTGGCGCCCGTTGGGTGTGTCGCGCGTTGTACCTGCATCAGGAGCGGCAACTGATGCCCGACGATTCCTTTTTCTCCCTACGCAACCGCGCCTACGAACTGGCCGATAGCGGCCTGTTTAAGCGCTGGGACCAAATTGCATTCGCATTGCAGGCCGAGGGCTTTGTGAATTCTCTGATCACACGACTGGATGATGACAAGTTGGCTGTGATGATGATTGACCGATGTTGCAACCAAGCCCGTTCGGGCGCTTAGCGGAAAGGGCCAGCGCCATGGCGCGATGCGGCGAGACCGCGCCGGCTGGCGAGCCAGCCGTGACGGGCACTATCGGATGCATGCAGACGTTGGCTTGACCATTATCCGACAGGACAATTTTTTTGATCGCAATTGATAGCTGCGGGTGCGGGACGTTTTTCGCTCATCTATCGGCGAATAACGGACTCCACCTCTCCCCGCGGAGGACAAACGCGGGCGGGGTGAGCCCCGCTCCATAAAAACAAAAAGCCCGCGAAGGGGGAGCATCCTTCGCGGGCTTTTTCAGCCGTTTGATCTGACGCGTTACGCGACGATCTGAGCGGCTTGGTTCAAGGTGGCCATCGCCATCGGTGCGAACAATGCGCAAGCGGCGATCAAGGCGTAAAATTTGGTCATTGGTTTGCTCTCGAAAACAAGGGTGGGGCGGGGCCGATCAGGCGACGATAAGCGCTGCTTGTGTGAGGGTCGCGAAGGCGACGGGGGCAAACACGGCGCAGGCGGCGATCAGGGCGTAAAACTTGGTCATTGGCTTTGCTCCTCCGAAGCGGCGGCGCTTCGATAAGCCAACCTGGCTAGACCCAAGGTCAGGCGATGTGCCCGCGGTCACACCCGCGAACCCCTCTCCCGGCAAAACGCGCCACATGAGCGTTCGTGAGCAAGAAGACGCAGATCGTGATCGTCGGCGGGGGCGCTGGCGGGTTGGAGCTGGTGCGCAAGCTCGGGCGCAAGTTTCGCCGCAAGCATTTCGACATCATCCTGGTCGAGCCGCAGCAGACGCACATCTGGAAGCCCTTGTTGCACGAAGTCGCCGCAGGCTCGCTCGACGCCAATCTCGATGAAGTCGGCTATCGCGCGCACGCACACCGTTGGGGCTATCGCTTCTTCCAAGGCCGATTGCAGAACATCGACCGCGCCACGCGTGAAATCATCCTCGCGCCCATTCTCGATGAAGACGGCGCCGAGCTGATCGGCGGCCAGCGCATCCGCTACGATTATCTCGTGCTGGCGCTGGGCTCGGTGACGAATTCTTATCGGACGCCGGGCGCCGAGCAGCATTGCCTCTTCTTGGACGATCGCGCGCAGGCCGATCGCTTCCGTCTGCGGCTGCTGAACCAATGCCTGCGCGTGTCGCGCCAGATGAGCGTTGATCCCGCCAGCGACGCGCATGTGCGCGTGGCCATCGTCGGCGGCGGCGCCACAGGAATTGAGTTGGCGGCCGAGCTTTACAACGCGGCCGCCGCGCTCCGGCATTATGGGCTTGAAGTGTTCGATGAAAGCCGGCTGGAGATCAGCCTGATCGAAGCCGGCCCGCGCATCTTGCCCGCCCTGCCCGAAAAACTCGCCGACGCCGCGCGCGAAGAATTGGAAACGCTCGGTGTGCGCGTGCTGACCGACGCGCGCGTGGCGGAGGTAAATGCAACGGGCGTCGTCACCGCCAACGGCGAAACCATCATCGCGGATTTGCGCGTGTGGGCGGCGGGCGTGAAGGGCGCGGACTTCTTGAAGGATCTCTCAGGACTCGAGACGGACCGCGACAACCGCCTGGTGGTGCTCGCCACCCTACAAACCACGCGCGACGACCGCATCTTCGCGCTGGGCGATTGCTGCGCCTGCCCGCAGCCGGGCAAGGAGCGCCCCGTGCCACCGCGCGCGCAAGCCGCGCACCAAATGGCCGACACCGCCTTCGCCAATCTCTGCGCTGCGATCGACGGGCGGCCGCTCAAGGCGTTCACCTATCAGGATTTCGGCTCGCTTGTATCGCTCAGCCGCTATTCGACGGTTGGTTCACTCATGGGCGGCCTGATCGGCGGCAAGCTCGCGATAGAAGGCCGGCTCGCGCGCTTCGTCTACGTGTCGCTCTACCAGATGCATCTGCTCGCCATTCATGGCTGGCTGCGCGGGCTGGCGCTGATCGCGGTTGGCCACGTCAACGCCGTGATCAGGCCGCGGCTCAAGCTGCACTGACCCAGGCACATCGCTGACACTTGCCGCAATCGGCCAGCGGCGTAATTCGGTCCTCAACAGAGGAGACCCTGATGCAGCTCTATTACGTTCCAGGCGCTTGCTCGCTCGCGCCGCACATCGCCATTCGCGAGGCCGGGCTTGATGTGAAGCTCAATAAGGTCGCCTTCGGCGCCGAGCGCCGCACCGAGGACGGGCGCGACTTCTACAGCGTCAACCCGCAGGGCGCGGTGCCGACACTGGAGCTCGATAGCGGCGACGTGCTGACAGAGAACGCCGTGCTGCTGCAATACATCGCCGCCCAAGCGCCTAACGCCGGACTCGCGCCAAGCGACGGCATGGCCCGTTGGCGCCTCTTGGAAGCGCTGAACTTCATCGCCACGGAATTGCACAAGAGCTTCAGCCCGCTCTTCCGCAATCCAGCGCCAGAGGTCCGCGAGGCGCAGATCAAGCTTATCCAAGGCCGCTTCAAACTGCTGGAGGGCAAGCTGGGCGATAAGGCCTATCTGATGGGCGATAGCTTCACCGTGGCCGACGCGTACGCCTTCGTGATGTTCTTCTGGTCGCGCAATTTCCAAATCGATTTGTCCGCGACGCCAAAGCTCACCGCTTACTTCCAACGCGTGATGGCGCGGCCAGCTGTGCAGCAAACCTTGAAAGAAGAAGGCTTGCCGACGTCGTAAACACGGCGGAAAGGTTGATATGGCTAACGCCTTTCAACCACTCCTCCACACGGCTTCTTCATGCAAATCGGCGATGTTCCCTCCTCAGCGCGACGCCTCCTTTTGGTGGCGGCGGCCGCGTTGATCGACACCGAGGGGCGTATTCTGATTACGCAGCGCCCCTTACACAAAGCGCTCGGCGGTCTTTGGGAATTTCCCGGCGGCAAAGTCGAGTTGGGGGAAGCGCCAGAACACGCGCTCGTGCGTGAGCTGAAAGAGGAGCTGGACTTGAACGTCGAACCAGATTGCCTCGATCCGTTCGCGTTCGCGTCGCACGCTTACACGGACTTTCATTTGCTGATGCCGCTCTATGTCGTCACACGCTGGCAAGGCGAGCCCAAGCTCGACCCGAACGCCGCCGCCGCGATGAAATGGGTGCGCGCGGAGGCGCTGCGCGAGCATGAGATGCCGCCAGCCGATGTTGTCTTGGTTGAGCGCTTGATTGAACGGAGCGCCGCATGATCCGCCGTTTTCTCCGCGACGAGCGCGGCACGACCGCGATCGAATACGCCGTCATTGCGAGCCTCATCGGCATCGCCATCATCGCCGCGATCCAACCGATCGGCGATATCCTGCAAGGCACGTTCGGCGACGTGAATTCGGGCCTGGAAGGCAGCGGCAACTAAGCCGCCGGCCAACATTTCAGCTTTATTGCAGCGGCGACGAACGGGCGTAACGCGCCCGCGCCATACCCCTGCCCGCGCGGCTCAGAGCCGGCCCGCGCGGAGGTAGGGACATGAACATCGCGCAAGCTCTAGCCATCGCCGCGGCGGCTTATGCGTACGCGCTGCATGCCGAAGAGCCGTGGTCGGCGCGCTACGCAATCCTACAGGCCGAGGCTCATGCTCGGATTGCCGAAACCGAAGCTATGAGCCGCGAAGCGGTCGACCGCTCCCACGCTTTGTTGGTTCAAGCGGTGCAGCAGAGCGCCAATTACGGCGTGCACGCTCGACATTCAGTAGCATTGTAACAAGCGCAAATGAGAGCACGATTCCTGAGTGCTCAGGTCTGCTCTTCTTTGGGGGTGCGGGGGATTCTCGCGTTTTGCGCGCTAGGGTTAGTATGGGTGTTTTCACCCGGTTTGGCCGAAGTGGAGCACACCACCGGCGATGCTGCTGGCATCAGGCTTATACAGCGTCATGTGGTGCCGCGTACTAATCGTGTCGGCGTCCTCCTGCCAGAAAACGTCGCAATAGGTGAGTTGAACCGTCAGATTGCCACTGACGCCATCACCCAGACGGAGGGTGGCTCTAATGTCGTCGGCGCGCGCGGTGAGTGCCGCGCTATGTCGCTCGGTTGGGCGCTCGGTATTCCCACCCGTATCGACAAGATCGGTTTCCTCCAACACATCGAACTCATGGCCGTTGACATACATCGCGCCAGAAATCACGGCTCGGATCGCGCGCGCCGGCGATTGACCGGTGTTCTCAACGGTTATGCTCCATACAATGGAGTCGGCGTTTCCTTTGTGCGTGCCGTTGCAGTGAACTTTGACCTCTTTTACGGACAGGTACGCGCGCACTTGGGCTTGGCCGATCTGCCGAGCGACCGCGATTTCATTTCTGGACGCCTGCCGCGTGACCGAAATCGCCCACATGCCAACACCGATGGTGAAAACGAGCGCGAGGATTTCGAAGAATGTCCATATGATCGCCGTTTGCGCTGTGAGCGCGGTGTTGACCGCAGCTCGCGCACTTTGTTGTTGGGCCAAGAGGTCGGCCCAATTGCGCGCGCGTTCTTCGCACTGTGCGGCATACTCGCGACGGGTTTCAGCGGCTTCCTTGGCGCGCCAAAGCTCTTGGAGCCGGGCACGGTTCGCGCGCGTCTGTGGGGTGTTGTAATAGTCTTCTGTGGCCTGTTGTGCGGTTTCGTCGGCCTCTACGTAGCCGCATTCGGCGGCCTGCGATGGCCCCTCTGAAAGAGTCTCCAAAGGCGGCGCGCATGAGGCAAGCACCGCGAGCGCTACCGCAATTATTCCAAGTGCAAAGTTTGAACGCCGAGCGCTGTCATGCATTGAAGGAAAAACGCCGCTGTGAATCCGCCCCGCGCGATCTTGTTCGCGACGTTCTTCTCTGTCTCGCGGACTCCCATGTCGGTCAACTTTTCCGCGAGTTGAGCGGCGTTCACGCCCTTAAGGGTCATCTGTGCCCGGAGCAGGCGCTTGGCCTTCTCGCCCCAGATCGCGTCAATCTCTGCGTTGGCTCTCGGTTCGGACATAGGCGCTCCACACTAGCGGGGGTAAAATCATCATATCTGATGATAATCCCCTTGACAACGATGGTTACAATCCTCATATCTGGTGAACCGATCCCCGGATGTGATGATTATGGCCCGCCCGAACAACTTCCTGAAAACCGCCGCCGCCCGCACACTGAGCCTGTCCTCAGTGATGCGGATGACGGACGAGGAAGCCTTCGCCGCTTTCCGCGCCCTGCGTTGGCCGGAGACGGCCGGCGAGCCTGTCTGCCCGGTTTGCGGCTGCCTGGACCACTACAGCACGGCGCGCCCGCGCACGTGGAAGTGCAAAGGATGCGCGAAGATCTTCACCGTCACCACGGACACGCTTTTTCATGCGCGCAAGATGGCAATGCGCGACATCCTCGCGGCCATCGCGTTGTTCGTGAACGGCGCCAGCGGCGCGTCGGCGTTGCGTCTTTCGCGCGAGCTGAACATTCAGCACAAAACCGCTTTCGTGTTGCTGCACAAGCTGCGCGAAGCGATGGCCGCTGACAGCGTTGAGAGCGTCGGCGGCGAAGGCCAAATCGTTGAGGTCGATGGCGCGTATTTCGGCGGCTACGTGAAGCCGGAAAACCGCGCGGAAGATCGCAAAGACATGCGCTTGAAGGAAAACCAAACGGGCAAGCGCCAAGCTGTTGTAGTGCTTCGCGAGCGCCGTGGCCGCACGCTGGCGTTCGTCGCCAAGAGCGAAGGCGCAGCCGTCAACACCGTGGTTGAGCGCATCGAAGACGGCTCACAGGTCCATGCTGACGAAGCTGGCGTGTGGGATGAATTGCACAATCGATCTCGATGCGCGCCGCGTCAATCACTCGATTTGCTTCTGGGATGACGGCGCTTGCACCAACTGGGCAGAGTCGTATTTCTCACGCCTCCGCCGCGCTGAGGTTGGCGTGCATCACCACATCAGCGGCAAGTATCTGCAAGCCTACGCCTCGGAAATGGCTTGGCGCGAGGATCACCGCCGTCAATCGAACGGCGCCCAATTCAGCGCCGTCGCGTCAAAGGCGCTCGCGCTCGGCAAATCGAAGGCGTGGCGCGGCTACTGGCAGCGCTAAAACCCTTGAAAAAACCGGATCGGATTCTGATCCGAAACGAGTTTACTCGGGATTCACTAATCCGGGAAAAAGCTACAGGTCCGACGATGTGAGTCGCCGGACCTGCGCGCTCGTAGTTCAACGTATAGAACGCACGCCTGCTAAGCCTGAGATACGGGTTAGATTCCCGTCGAGCGCGCCAAACCTCGAAACTACGAGTCTCATAAGCGTAGATTCTGGTTCGATTTTGTCTACCAAATCGTTAGCGAAATGCAGCCCGCAAATTCAGCGGGTTATACGCACTGTATAACACCATCAAAATTAGGCGGTGTTTGACGTGTCGTTTTAGCCTCCACAAATCGTCATGGCAGTTTCCAAATCCGTTCGCGCCGCAAACGCTGACGGCCTGCCTCCGCCAAGTTTCCGCGCCGCAGATGCATGGTGAGGTTTTGGATCACGCGGAAGGCAATGGCTCGCGCTAGCACCGCGTCCGCCACGTCCAAGCCCTTGGCGCGCATGACGCGCTCGGTTAGCTGACGCGTTGAAAGCTCGCCCTCACGCTCCAGCGCGTCTCGGCAGATGGTGAACATCTCACGATAGCGAAACAGGCGCCGCAGGTTCGTGTATCTTGCCAGATCAATCGGATCGCCCAGGCCTCGAAGATCGTCAGCGCAGCCGACACATGCGCAAGGTCGGCTCGCGCCTGCGCGAGCTTGTTCTCATATCGCTCTATTGTGTCTTGGATCACCGCTTGCTTGTTGCGGAGCGTGACGACAGTGGTGCTTTCGGCCATGGGCCGGATGTAAGGGCGTTCAAGATCGGCGCGAGGCGGCGGTTACATTGCTACTCCGTGCCGTGCACGCTTACGCGTCGAGTTCGATATCCCAATAGAGATAATCGACCCAGGTCTCGTGCAAATGGTGCGGCGGGAAGCGGCGCCCGACATGCTGGAGTTCATGCATGGTTGGCCGGCGCGGCTTCTTGTACGGGCGCATGCCGCTCTGTTGGGGCATCAAGCCACCCTTGCGCAAATTGCACGGCGCGCATGCGGTGACGATGTTTTCCCAGGTCGTGCGCCCGCCGCGCGAACGCGGAATCAAATGGTCGAACGTGAGATCATCGGACGTGCTGCAATATTGGCAGGCGAAACCGTCGCGCAGGAAGACGTTGAACCGCGTGAACGCCGGTGGGCGATCCTGGGTGACGTAATCGCGGAGCGAGATGACCGACGGCAATTTCATCTCGAACGACGGCGAATGCACCACGTGATCGTAGTGCGCCACGACGTCGACGCGTTCGAGGAACACGGCTTTCACCGCTTCTTGCCAGGGCCACAAGGACAGCGGGTAATATGAAAGCGGCCGGAAGTCGGCGTTCAAAACCAGCGCCGGAAAACCCGCGAGAGGGGCGCTGGATACACTCATCGGCGGCTGCTCCAGTGCAGCCGCTGCAGGATCTGGTGGGGGATCAGGCTATGAAGACTGAAGGCCAAAGCTCCTCTAATGCGGGCGAACCTAGCATGAATCGCCAGCTCCGCGAGACGAGCTTTAGCTGATTTGCCGCGACAGCTTCATGACAGCGGCGCACGTTGCCGAAAAAGCTCAGCGGCCCAGCTCAATCTTAGGCGTTTTCAGATAGGTAGCCAAAAAGTCCGCGCCGAGTTCCAAGCCGTCCGGGCCGATCGCGTGCGGCGTCCCATACGACACGTGCCATTGGGCGCCGTGCCCCGCCGCGGCCAACGCCTCGGCCGACTCGAACATGAACGGGATCGGCAGCGTCGGGTCGCGGTCGCCGTGGATCAGCAGCACCGGCGGCTTGGCGCGCATTTCGTCCTTGAGGCGCTGGCCGCCGACGAGCACGCCAGAGAAGCCAAGCACCGCCGCCAAGGGCTTCTCGCGCCGCAGCGCCACGTGCAGCGCCATCATCGTGCCTTGGCTAAACCCAACGAGCGCGACGCGGCTTGCGTCGAGTGCGTATTTTTCCATCTCGCGTTCGATGAAGCGGTCGACAGAAGGCGCGGCCATACGCACGCCCTGCTCCATCAAGAGCGGATCGAGATCGGTGATCGGAAACCATTGATAGCCGCCGGGCGCCATCGGCGTGGGTTCGATCGCGTTGGGCGACACGAACGCCGTGCCTGGCAAAAGATCAGCCCAGTACGGTGCGAGGCTGATCAGGTCCGCGCCATTGGAGCCGTAGCCGTGCAGGAAGATCACGAGCGAATCTGGCTTGCCCCCGCGCGCGGGCGGCATCCGGGGCCCATCGATGAAAACCGTCATGGCCCGCTAGTAGCCCTTCGCGGGCCCGAAAGGTAGCCTCGCGCGCCATGCGCTTCGTCACCCGCTTTGCCCCTTCGCCCACGGGCTATCTGCATTTGGGTCATGCCTTCTCGGCGCTGACCGCGTTCGACGCGGCGCAGGCCGCAGGCGGGCGCTTCCTATTGCGGATCGAGGACATCGACCAGGGCCGTGCGCGGCCGGAATTCGAGGCGGCGATCTTCGAGGATTTGGCTTGGCTCGGAATGAACTGGGAAGAGCCGGTGCGGCGCCAGGCCGAGCACATGGCCGAGTACGCCGCGCCTCTTGAAAGCCTGATGGCGCGCGAGCTGGTTTATCGCTGCTTCCGTACGCGCAAGGAGGTCGCCGAGGCGATCGCCTCCGCCCCGCATGGGGCGAGCGAGGATATGTTTCGCGGCGAACCGCTGCCGGCGGATGAGGAGGCCGCCAAGCTTGCGGCGGGCGATGCGTTCGCGTGGCGGCTCTCTTTGAAGAAGGCGCGCAGCGTGTTGGGGCCGGCCTATTTCACGCTGGTGTTTGAAGATGAGACGGGGCTCGTACGCGCCGAGCCCGACAAGCACGGCGATGTGGTGCTGGCGCGCAAGGATTTCGGCACGAGCTATCACCTGGCCTCGGTGTGGGACGACGCGTTGCAAGGCGTAACCCACGTGATCCGCGGCGAGGATTTGCGCGAAGCGGCGCACCTTCACGTGCTGCTGCAAAAGCTGCTCGACCTGCCGCAGCCAACTTATCGCCACCACCGGCTCATTTTGGGCGAAGACGGCAAGCGCCTTGCCAAACGCGACCAAGCAGCAACTTTGCGCGCGCTGCGCGAAAGCGGCCAAACCCCGGCCCGCATAAGAGAGTTACTGGGGCTTCAACGCTAACGGCCATTCACCAAGCGAAAGCACGCTTCTCTAAACTTGTTGTCGTAACGTGATTTACAAGAAGAGGCGCCAGCAGCGGCGCGATGATGTTTTTATGGTCTGGGTCGATCACGCGAATTATTACGGGCCGAACCGCCGGCGCAAACCTCCGGGCTTGCGTCTGAGCGAGCGTCGGCGCGTTGACCATTCCGGTCATGCCCCGCTCCTCAGCAACGCGCTGCGCCATCTGCGCCTGCTCATCATCGACACGAACGGCGAAGAGAGCGTCGACCGCTTCATCGCACGCGCCAGTGCGGTGGCTGGCCTGGCGCGCGATCGCATGGAAGTCGAAGCCGCGCGCGCGCTGACGAGCCTGTCGGCGTTTGCTCAGCGCAATCGCGAGGCCGATCTGCGGCCGATCCTTTATGAAGGCCTCGACCGCGTGCAGCGCTCACTGCGCGCCTTCCACTAATCGGGCCATTAATCGGGGTAGTGACGGAAGCCTGGCCAGCCTTCGATGGCCTCGATGGCTTCATGCGCGGATTCCAATTTGTGATCCGGCACGTTTGAAAGCCGCGCCGCTTCGATCCACGCCTTGATCGCGGTCGGCGCGATGCGGTCGCGGCCGCACAGCACGAACACCGGCTCATCCTTACCCACAGCGGAAAGCGAGCCGTGCTCCAATTCGGCGGCCAGGCGCGCAAAGCCTGCTTCGCGCAGTAGCGCGGCGCATTGGAGCTTCACGTCGCGACCTTCAATTTCAGTCATGGACATCGGGCGCCTCCCCAAATACTAGGGCCTCAAGCACGGCGAATCATTGCTGCGCTTGGTGCGGACTTGGCGCGACATCGACCTCAACCGCAAGCGTTTCGCGCACGCTGGCGCTGACCCATCCGCGCAACGGCGCCGCATCGGCGGCATCCAAACCTGAGCAAAGACGCACATAAGCATCGGTTGGGCTTTGCCGGTTCGACGGATCGAAGCCGACCCATCCCAGCTCCGGCACATAGGCTTCCGCCCAGGCATGCGATTCCTGGCGGCCGACATAACCGGCTGAAATGTAACCGGCCACGTAGCGCGTGGGGATATCGGCCAAGCGCGCGGCGGCGATGAAGACGTGCGCGTGGTCCTGGCACACGCCCTTCCCGTTCTGCAGCGCCTCGGTAGCAGTGGTGGCGTGGTGGGTGGAATATTGCTCGTACTCCACGGCGTCGCGCACGTTCTGAGATATCTCGTGCAACGTATCGAGCACCGAGCCGCGCGCGCTCGCGCGTGCAAGTTCGAGGATTTCTCGGCTTGGCGCCGTGAGGTTGGTTTCGCGCAAAAACACTGCAGGTTTTGAATGATCTGCGAGCCCGCGCATCACGCCAGCGGCGTCGCTGGTTTCGACGATGCCGTCGGCGATAATTTCAATCTGCGCCTGCTCGTCCTCGGTGCGCCAGATCGCTTCCGCATCGCCATAAGCGTTCACCAGGAGCGGCTTCACTTCGGCCCCGTTGACCGTGACGCTCCAGCGCACCGGCTTTTGCCCCTCGAAACGCGAGGGATAAAGACGCAGCCGCAGATCCGCACGCCGCGCGGGCGGGTTGTAATCGTAGCGCGTAACGTGACGGACCGAGAGTCGCATGATCTTCAAAAATGGTAGGCGCGTGAGATTTCGGCCGAAAGCCGATTTGTCACCTGAATGGCGTCGCCGATGAATTCGTGCAAGCCAGTCTGGAAAAGCGTTTGAATGTCACAACGTTCCAAGCGGCCGACCATATCGGCGACAATCTCGTGGCAATCGTGGCGTTCGCCGTAGAGCTTTGCCAATTCGTCCAGGTGGCGCTCCAGCGCCCGGTAGCAGAAATTCGCTGACCTCGGGAACGTGGTGTTGAGCACGAGGAATTCGGCAATGCCCCAAGGCGTGTAGTCGCCGCGATAGACGTGGTGATAGGCGCGCACCGCCGAAGTAGCGCGCAGCACCGACGTCCATTGATGGAAATCGCGTCCGCCGCCAACGACATCCGTCTCGGGCAGCAGCACGTAATACTTCACGTCCAGCAGACGCAGCGTCATCTCAGCGCGCTCGACATATTCGCCAAGACGCAGAAAGACATAGCCTTCGTTGCGCAATAACGACGTCTCCGCGGCGCCACGGAACGCGGCAGCGCGCTGCTTTGCCCAATCGAGCCAAACGGGCAGATCGGAGATCGCTTCGTCCGCATCGAGCGCTTCCAGCAGGCGCCAATGGTCGTTGAGCGCCTCCCACATATCGGCCGTGAGTGCGGTGCGGATGGCTTTGGCGTTGGCGCGGGCTTGGGCGATGCACGATTGGATCGAAGAGCGGTTTTCGCGATCAAGCAACAGATAGGAAATGATCTCGGAATCCGTGGCGACCTCAGGCAACGCTTCGGCGCAGCCGCAAGCGAGTGCAACAGAGCGCCACTCCTCGTTAGCGCCAGGCAGCATCGCCATGCGCCGACCCATTTCGATCAGGCGCGCGGTGGCGTCGGCGCGCTCGATGTAGCGGCCCATCCAAAACAGATTCTGTGCGGTGCGGCTCAGCATGGGCTCATTCCGACAACACCCACGTGTCCTTGACGCCCCCGCCCTGACTTGAGTTCACGACGAGCGAACCCTTCGTCAGCGCCACGCGCGTGAGACCGCCGGGCGCCAAGCGCACTTGTTTGCCGACAAGACAAAACGGCCGGAAATCGACGTGGCGATTGTCGATGCCGTCGGCGGTGACCGTGGGCGCAGACGAAAGATCAAGCGTGGGTTGCGCAATGTAAGCGTCGGGCTCAGCGAGGATCTTGGTGCGGAATTCGGAGAGCTGTTTTTTGGTCGCGTGCGGGCCGATCAACATGCCATAGCCGCCCGAACCGTGCACTTGTTTGACGACAAGGTCCTTCAGATTGGCCAGCACGTGGTCGCGCTCATCGGCAAGCGAACAGCGCCACGTCTGCACGTTTTTCAGGATCGGTTGTTCGCCGAGATAGAAGCGGATCATTTCCGGCACGAACACGTAGATGGCCTTGTCGTCAGCGATGCCGGAGCCCGGCGCCGAGCAGAGCGTCACACCGCCGGCGCGATAGACGCTGAACAGGCCCGGCACGCCGAGCAACGAATCCGGCCGGAACGCGAGTGGATCGAGATAGGAATCATCGATACGCCGGTAGATCACGTCGACGCGCTGGGGCCCGCGCGTGGTGCGCATCCAAGCCAGACCATTGTCCACGAACAGATCGCTGGACTCGACCAGCTCAACGCCCATCAGGTCAGCAAGGAACGAGTGCTCGTAATAGGCGCTGTTGAGCGGACCGGGCGTCAAGAGCACCACGGTCGGCTCGCCCCTGCAGGCCGGCGGCGCGACTTCCTGCAGCGTGCGCTTCAGCAGCGTCGGATATTCATCGATCGGATCGACGGCGCAGGCCGCGAACAGGCGCGGAAACATCCGCATCATGATTTCGCGGTTCTCAAGCATGTAGCTCACGCCCGAGGGTGTGCGGCAATTGTCTTCGAGCACCTGAAAATCGGTGTCGTTGGTGCGGACGATGTCGACGCCGACGATATGGCTATAGATGCGACCCGGCGGATCAAAGCCCGCCATCTCCGGCAGATAGGCTTCGTTCTGGTAGACAAGGCTCTCCGGCACGATGCCGGCGCGTAGAATCTCGCCGCGATGATAGACATCGTAGAGGAATGCGTTGAGCGCCCGCGCCCGCTGCTGGACGCCGCGCGAGAGCCTGCGCCATTCGTCGGCGCCGAACACGCGCGGAATGAGATCGAACGGGATCAGGCGCTCTGGATCGCCGCCCTCCCCGTAAACCGAGAACGTGATGCCGAGGCGTCGGAACAGCGCTTCGGCTTCGCTTTGGCGTTGGCGCAGCGTGGCTTCGCCCGTCGCCTCCAGCCAAGCGGCGACTTGAGCATAGGATGGACGGATTGACCCGTCCGCGGCGCGCATTTCTTCAAACATCGGCCCCCGACACTCGACTGATTGTGCAGCGCCGAGAACGTTGGCAGGCGCCGTATGAAGGACGTGTGAAGCGGGCGCCTTGCTTTTAGGCGCCGGCGCCGCTTCCCCGCTCAGGGCGCGGCGGAACGGGCCCCAAATGCTCCAATCAGCCGCGTGCTCCAATCACCCAGACCATCCCACGCCTCGCCGCCGCCCGTGAACAGCCCCAGGCGCACCATGACCAAGTCCTTGGACGGCACGACAACGACGATCTGACCCTCGTAGCCCTGTGCGGAGAACGCGTCGCGCATCTCGTCGCCCGTGATCAGCGAGCGCGCGGGTCGACCGTCGCCAGTCTGGGGCGTCAGCCACCAATGGGCGCCGTAGGTGTCGGTGTTTTGCGCGGGGCCGGGCGTGCGGGCGAAATCGACCCAGCCTTCTGGCAGCACGCGCTGGCCGTCCCATACGCCGCCGCGCAAATAGAGATAGCCAAAGCGCGCCCAGTCGCGGCCAGTCATCCAGATGAGCGAGCTGCCGTAGAAGAGACCTTGGGGATCGAACTCGACGATGGGGTGCACGCCGATCTGGTCGAACAGGGACGTGTTCATCCAGGCGCGCATGCGGTCGCGGCGATCAATGGCGTTCTGCGGGTTGGGCACGATCGTGCGCGTGAGCGCGTCGGAGATCAGCAATGTGCCGGCGGAGGAATAATTCCAATGCGCGCCGGGGTCGTGGATCAGCGGCAAACTCGCGCCCCAGCGCGTCGTGTCTCGACGGCCTTCGCCGAACAGCATGCGCGCGTTGCCGGCGTGGGCGATGTTGTCGGCGCTCTCGGTGTATTCGAGGCCGTCGACCATGTTCAGCCAGTTGCGCCAGCTGATCGAGGCGCGCCGATCGCTGGCGCGCCAATGCGGGTTGCCCATCGGCGTATCGATCGCGAGCCGGTTCTGCAGCACAGCGGCGCCGACGAGCGCGTGCGTCACCGATTTCGCCATCGACCAGGAATTGAGCCGCGTACCGCGCGAATATCCCTCAGCGTAGCGCTCGAACACGAGACGGCCGCCTTGAATAACAAGCACCGCGCGCGTTTCACCGAGCAGCGCGTGGCGCCCGGCGAAGGCTTCGGTGATGGCGAGATCGAGGGCTGCGCGATCCACGTCATCGGGCAGCGGCGCTTCGGCCCATTCCTGCGTTGGCCACGCCACGCCCGCCGGCTGCGGCGGTAGCGGATAAAGCGATTGCGCGTTTGCTGCTGTTGCGAACAATAACGCCACCGCCCCCATCAATACGCGCCGCATGACGTCTCCCCTCGCCTTCGCTATGCTCACCTCCAAGCATAGGGGAGGCGCAGGTGTCGCGCAAACACTGGGTTTGGATGGGCGTACTGGCGGCGATCGTTTTCGTGGTTGCGGGCGCCGCTTGGGCGTCGCGCGGTCAGATCGCTTATGCGCAGATCGCGACAGGGTACGCGGCGAAACAGACGTGCTCGTGCCTGCATGTGAGCGGGCGCGAACTGGACACTTGCATGGCCGATTTCCCCGAAGACGCGCGCCAGCAAATCAGCATCGCGCAAGATGGCTACCAGGTGCGCGCAAGCGTGCTCTTGGGCGCGATCAGCGCGTCGGCCGTGTACGAACCGGAATACGGGTGCCGAATTCTAGACTAGCCAGCCGTGTGGATTAGGCACCGGCTTGCGCATCACCCCAAGCACGAGCGCGATCGCTGCGCGCAACGCCGCCCAGATCGCGACCGCAAGGTGGACATAGATCGTGCCAATACCCAAAGCGCCGTGCACATATCCCAACAAACTGCCAAGCACCCAGATCGCGTAGCCGATCACCAAGGTGCGCACCGCGTGCTCATGGTGCGTGTTCGCCCACGGCATCGCCTGGCCGCGATTGGTGAACGCCAGCGCAATCGCGGCAATGCCCACGGCCATGCCGATCAAGGACCATGGCTGGGGCAAAAGCAAATTCAGCGCGAACGCGGCGATGGTGAGCAGATGCACCAGCACAACCTTGCCACGATGCGTCTTCAAACCGACGCCGCCGCTTTGCTGCGGACGCGCCGGCTTCGGGCGGCGGAAGGGCGTGACGTTGTCGCTCGGCATGATTCTAGAAGAATAGGGCGCGCGGCCGATCAGAGCCAGTTGTTCACTACATGTCCGCGACAGCCGGCCGCGACCGCCCCTTGCGTCGAACCGGCGCCCGTGGTCAGAACGCGCCCGTGAGCACAGACGCTTCGACGCCTTCCGCCACCGCGGCCAGTCCCGCCCCTTCGCCAGAGGGCGCTTCGGATCAGCCGCCGCTGGCGCAGAAAATCCTTCTCGTGACCGACGCCTGGGAGCCCCAGGTGAACGGGGTCGTGCGTACGCTGTCAAACACGATGGACGAACTAAAGAAGATGGGCTGCGAGGTCGAAGTGATCTCGCCGGCCGATTACCCGAACACGGTGCCGCTGATCACCTATTCCGAGATCCGCTTGGCGCTCGGCGCACGCGAGGATGTCGAGGATCGCTTCCTCGCCTTCGCGCCGGACGCCGTGCACATCGCGACCGAAGGCACGCTAGGCTGGGACGCGCGCGCGATCTGCCTCAAGCACAAGTTTCCGTTCACGACGAGCTATCACACGCAATTTCCCGAATACGTCACGGCGCGCTTTCCGTGGATCCCACTTTGGGCCGGCTATCGTTACATGCACGCGTTCCACGACAAGTCGGGCCGCGTGATGGTGGCGACGCCGACGATGCAAAAGCAGCTTGAGCTTCAAGGCTTCCGAAATACTGCGATCTGGAGCCGTGGCGTCGATATCGAACAATTCCATCCGCGTCTGCGCGGCATCGACGGCGGCATTTATCCCCCGATCTTCCGCGACCGATCTTTGCGTATGTCGGGCGCGTCTCGGTTGAGAAAAATATCGAAGCGTTTCTCAAGCTCGATCTGCCGGGGTCTAAGGTCATCGTTGGCGGTGGGCCCGCGCTGGATGAGCTCAAAGAGAAATATCCAAGCGCAGTGTTCGCTGGGCCGAAATTCGGCCAAGAGCTGGCGCGCCATTATGCGGACGCGGACGTGTTCGTGTTTCCGAGCTTCACCGACACGTTCGGGCTGGTGATCCTCGAAGCCGCCGCCACTGGAACGCCGGTGGCGGGTTTCGTAGCGCCAGGGCCTCAGGACATTCTCCCGGGCACAGGCGCGGGCATCGTTGATGACGATCTGCAGAAGGCGTGCTTGGAAGCGCTGAAGCTGAAGCGCGAGGACGCGCGCGCCTTGGCGGAGCGTTATTCGTGGGCCGCATGCGCAGCAGACTTCCGCCGCAATCTTGAGCCGCTACCCAAAGAACGCGGGCGCCGCTTCTGGCACAAGCTGGCTGATCTGAGAAAGCGCGCCAAGGAGCGCCGGCGTATCGCGAAAGCCAAGCGCCAAGCTGAACGAGAAGCCGCCAATCGGCGCTAGTCGCTCTGCACTGCCCTCAACACAAAAAAGCGGCGCTTCGCAGCGCCGCTTTTCTCTTACCATTTGATTCTTTTGCGCAGCCTGTAGCGGAGCCAGATCGCGGCGGCGTTCATGAGCAAAGTGATTACCAACAGCACAAGGCCAGCGGCGGCGGCGATTTCGAGGAATTCCGCCTGCGGACGTGAGGTCCAGTTGAACATTTGGATCGGCATCACGGTGAATTCCGAGCCCAGCCAATGCGACGGCGACCAGCTCGCAGCCGCATCGCCCAACGTGGCGACCGATTGCATCGTCGAGCCGTGCGGCAAGTCCAGCACTTCGCCCGCATGCACTTGTTGCTCGGTGAAATCCGGGAGCACGACAACGCCGTCATGCGTGATCGTAACGCGCTCGGTCGCGCCCGGATCGACGGCTGCGCCGTATTCGTCAAGCACGCCAATGGTTTCGAACGTCGCATCGCCCGGACGCGTAATAGGCAGGAACGCAACAAAGGTCAGGCCGCCAATCATAATCAGCGGCGCGGTTTCGCCGAGCGCGCGGGAAATGCCGATGATGATGCCCGTCACGACGCCGGGCAGCGCATATGGGAGAACGTGATGTTGCGTGGTTTGCCATTTGGTGGCGCCGACAGCCAACGCGCCTTGGCGCATTTCCTGCGGCACGCTGCGCACCGCCTCACGTGTGGCGACGATCACGACCGGCAAGATCAGCAGCGCCAGCGTAATGCCTGCTGTGAGAATGGACTGACCGAAAAGATCGGCCGCACCCTCGCGGAAACTTTCGGGAAGGAACGTGAAATAGCGCGAGGGGTTGCCGAGGAATTGCACAAAGATGCCAACCGCCATCAAGCCGAACAGAATCGACGGCACGCCGGCAAGATTATTCACCGCGATTTCGATCGCACTCGTGAGCGGGTTCTTCGGCGCGTATTCCTCAAGATAGACGCCGGCGAACAGGCCGATCGGAATGGCGACCAAAGCGGTCGTCAAAATCACCAGCAGCGAACCAACCCAAGCCGAAAGAATGCCGGCTGCGGCCGGATCGGCCGACGGGAAACTCATGAAGAAGGCTGGCGTCAAGCGATGCCCGCCATCCAAGAACAGATCGGTGACCAGAGCCACCAACGTGCCGAGGCCGATGATCGTGGCGACGATGCCCCAGATCACGAACGACTTGTCCTTGAACCTGCGGTTGGCGAGCCCCGGTGGTTGGGCGGTGATATCGCTCGCGCGCTGTGCGTCGATCGCGGCCATCAATAGGCCTCCCGGAAGCGGCGCTGCAGATAGAACGCCACAAAGTTGAACAAGAGCGTGAGCACCAAGAGCGCGAGGCCCGCGGCGAAGATCGAATTGTATTCCAGCGTGCCAAAGGCGACGTCGCCGAGCGCAACTTGCGCGATGAACGAGGTTACCGTGGCGCCCTGCTGCGTCGGGCTAATGACCATTTGCGGCTGCGTGCCGGCTGCGACGACCACGATCATGGTTTCGCCGATCGCGCGCGACATACCGAGGATGATGGCGCCGACAACGCCGGAGATCGCGGCCGGCACGACGACACGGAAAGCCGTCTCAAGGCGCGTCGCGCCCATCGCGAACGAGCCCTCGCGCATGGCGCGCGGCACCGCGCGCATGGCGTCCTCGGAAAGAGACGCGATGTACGGGATAATCATGAGCCCCATGACCAGGCCCGCAGAAAGCAAATTGAAGCCCGGCAAACCCGGGATCAGGCGCTGCAGCAACGGCGTGACAAACAGCAGCGCGAAATACCCATAGACGACGGTGGGCACAGCGGCGAGCAATTCAAGCGTCGGCTTGATGGTTTCGCGCGTGCGCGCGCTGGCGAACTCGGAAAGATAGATTGCGACGAGCAATCCCAGCGGCACCGCGACCGAGAGCGCGACCAGCGTGGACATGAAGGTGCCAGTAAGCAGCGGCGCGATGCCGTATTGAGGATTGTCGAAGAGCGGCGTCCAGGTCGTGGACGTCAGAAACTCGATCGCCGAGACTTGCGCGAAGAATTTGGTGGATTCGGATAAAACGACATAGACGATGCCGACCACGATCGCGACGGCGGCGACAGCGGCAAGGAAGAGCAAGCCTTCGATGATGCTCTCGCCCCAGCGCATCTTCCGCTTGCTGAAATCACGTTCCACGATCACCCCCGCCCGAAGGCGCATCAGCCGCGACCAATCAGAGCCGGCAGGCCGGGTCTGTCACGCGCGGTGGCCATACTTCAGTTTTGTGACAGTTTGACTGTGGCGCCTGCGTCATCGCGCGGATTGGCCCTATGCAGGATTGCCAGGGTTCCAGATCGACCGAGCGGCGCGGTAGCGCCAAGCGCGCCGGCGCGCCTCAGGCGCCTGATCCGCAGGCGAAATTAACTACGTTGCGCTCTTTACATTGGGGAACGATCACCATATTTCGCATCGTTACCGGCGGACCTGGAAACAGCGTCCACTAACGCCCCCTCGGCCCAGGCCACCTGGGGGATCGCAAGCAACGGGAAGCAGGATGCTTCCTAGGCGATCCTCCGGCGCAAGCTCCCAAGGGCGGACCTGACATTAATGCATGTCCGACTAACGCCGGCCTGGGTTTAACAAACGTCGCTTCAAAGCGGCGGCATTGTTTTGGGAGCTGCCGGATGGACTCTGTCCTCTCGCCTCTTGACCTGACTGCGCTTGATGCGCCGGAAGGTCCCGTGGCTATCGCACGTCCGCACCGCGTCGCCGCGGCTGCGTCCTGGTTCCGTGAAAATTTTCCGGGCGAGGTGTTTTACGCCGTAAAGGCGAATCCGAGCCCGTGGGTGCTCGACGCGCTCTGGGAAAACGGCGTCCGCAATTTCGACGTCGCCTCCGAGACGGAAGTCGAGCTTGTGGCCTCGCGCTATCCTGGCGCGCAGATCGCTTTCATGCACCCGGTGAAGTCACGCCGCGCCATCGCGCGCGCCTATCGCGAATTCGGCGTCAAGACGTTCGCCATCGATAGCGAAGACGAACTCGACAAAATCCTCGCTGAAACAGGCGGCGCCAAGGATCTGACTTTGGTCGTCCGCTTTGCCGTGTCGGGCGATGGCGCAGCCTACCCGCTCGCGCGCAAGTTCGGCGTCACCGAAGAAGAAGCGCCCGCCCTGCTGCGCCGGGCGCGCCAAGCGACCGAAGAGATGCTGGGCGTCTCGTTCCACGTCGGCAGCCAATGCATGCGTCCGGATGCCTACCGCACCGCGATGGAAATGGTGAACCGCGCGATCGTGAAAGCAGGCGTCGTGGTCGATATCGTCGATATCGGCGGGGGCTTTCCGGCGATCTATCCCGGCATGAACCCGCCGGCGATGATCGAGTACGCCAAGACGATCAAAGACGCGTTCGAGGAAATGTTCGTCGCTCAGAACGCTAAGCTCTGGGCCGAGCCCGGCCGTGCGCTCGTGGCCGAAGCGGGCTCGACCGTGGCGCGCGTTGAACTGCGCAAGGGCGATGCGCTTTATCTGAACGATGGCGCCTTCGGCACGTTGTTTGACGCCACGCACCTGAATTGGTCGTTCCCGGCCAAGCTGCTGCGCGCCACGGAAAGCCGCGCCAAACTCGCGCCGTTCCGTCTCTATGGCCCGACCTGCGATTCAATGGACGCGGCCGCTGGCCCGTTCATGCTGCCGGCCGACATCAGCGAAGGCGATCTGATCGAGATCGGTTCGCTGGGCGCCTACGGCATGGCGATGGCGACGCGCTTCAACGGTTTCGGCGAAGCCGTGACCATGGAAGCCAAGGACTCGCCGTGGCCGAGCATGTATGGCGCAGCGCCCGTCGCGAAGCCCAAGCGCGCGCGGACGAGCAAGCCCAAGCAGGCCTAAGCGCGGCGCAACGCATAGATTGAGGGCGGCCCACGATAGTGCGGCCGCCCTTTTCTACGCCGTCGGCGTCTCACGCCACCAGCCGGTGATCGCTACGTGACACGGGGCAGCCACATGATCATCGCGGCTCCGAACACGCCAAGCGCCGTCGCACCGGCGGCGAAGATCAGAACAACAGACATGACCGTCTTTCCAAGCGCACCGCCACGCTTGGAAAGAAAATAGAGCTCGGCTAGCGCGAGCGGCAGCAGGTAGCATCCGAACGCGACGAAGACATCGAACGGGCCATCCATATTGTCGCCAACACCAGGCGGCTTGCCTTGCACAACCATAATCGCAAACCCGTACATCACGCGCATGAACCAGACGCCGCTGACAACGAGAAAGAGCCGCACCGCCCAGCGATTGTGCACGTCAAAATCCCGCCGCATCGCCGCTCGCACAGCCAACACAGCAAACGCAATGATCAGCAGCGCGTCGATTGAAATGGCGATGTCGTTGACGACCGTGCCGATGCCGTCACGCGTCCACACCATGTAAAGGCCGGCAATACTGCTCGCAAAGGCAGTGCCGATATAGATACGCCCGTTCCAGCGGTGAAACACCGGCGCCGCGTTGCGCACGAAAGGCATGAGTTGCAGCGTGCCGCCAATCGTAATGGTGAAGGCTATGAAGAGGTGGCCGATCAAGGCAGCGTTGCCGGCGTGATCGCCATCGACGGCGCCGACCGGCATGAACTCGCGCAACGGCGCCCAATCGCCCCACAAGACCGCGCCATACTGCAGCACGATGTAGGCGGCGAACACCCATTGTCCGAGCGCCGCGACAGCAAACCAAAGCGCCCCGCCGGTTTTCAGCGCAGCGTCGGCAGCGGCGCCCCAAGACGGCGCGCGTACGGCGGCAACATCACTCATCGGCAAATCCTTGGTGCGTCGCGCGAATGCAGCGACTATCGAGTTGCGATATGCTATTGCCGACTAACGATAAGCGCCCATGATCGCACAACGCAAAAACATGATCCCAGGTAACAGTCATGAGTGACGCGCGCGAAACCGCGTCATCGAGCTTCGTCCTGAGCTTGCTCGATTTCGCCGTATCTAAAGGCGCCGATCGCTGCGCTCTGCTGGCGCGTGCAGAAATCGACGCCGTCGACATTGCAGACCGTGACAGCCGCATTGCTTACGCGCGCTATAGGGCCCTGATGCGCGCAGCGAAGGACATGACGAACGATCCCGCAATCGCCTTGCATTTCGGTGAAGCGATCGACGTCGCGCAATTTTCGATCATCGGTCTTATCGGCCAAGCCTCGAACACGATGATGGAGGCGTTCGACCAATTGAGCCGCTATGTGCGCTTGATCATCAACATCGATACCGACGGGCCAGATCGCTTCGTGATGCGCCGCGAAGAGAGCGGTCTTTGGATGTACGATATGCGCAGCCGGCCGAACGATTTCCCGGAACTTGGCGAAAGCGCGTTTGCGCACATCGTAACGGGCCCTCGGCAAGTAGGCGTGCCCGAATGGGTGCGCGAGGCGCATTTCACGCACGCGGCTCCAACCTATGTCGCCGAGTATGAGCGTGTGTTTGGCGCGCCAGTGCATTTCTCCAGCGACCGCAACGCGATGCGGCTCGAAGAACGGATTGTGGAGCACAGGCTCGGCGTTTTGCCGCGCTATGTATTCGGCGTTCTGACCGAGCATGCGGACGCGTTGATGAAAGAGCTTGAGGCGAGCGAAACAATACGCGGCCGTGTCGAGCGCTTGATCATGCCAATGCTGCACACTGGCGAGATCGGCGTGGACACGATCTCCGCACAGCTCGGCGTGAGCCGTCAGACGCTCTATCGCAATCTAAAGTCAGAAGACGTGACGTTTGAGCAAGTGCTCGATGATCTGCGCCATCGCCTCGCGCTCGAATATCTACGCGGCCGAAAAGCTTCTGTGACTGATACGGCTTACCTCGTCGGCTTCTCCGATCCCGCCGCGTTCTCGCGCGCGTTCAAACGCTGGACCGGCAAGAGCCCGCGCGACGCGCGCAAATAATCAATAGCGGTTGACGGGGGCGTCGTTCCGGGAAAAGGTCGCGATTGAGGGGCCCTTATCGAGGGTGACAACATGAAAATCGGATTGTGTGCGCTTGCGTTCGCGTGCGCGACAATGCTGGCCGGACCAGCGTTTGCGGAACCTGATCTCACAAGCGAAATGTACGGGCGCTCGGATTATTTGGGCGGCAATACCTACACGATCGGCGATGAGATTCTGATCTCGTTCAAGGTGATGAACCGCGCGACTGCGACCAGCGCCGCACCAGGCACGCTCAGCGCCCACACGTCCGGCTGGATGGCGGACGTCATTCTTTCTAGAGACACAATCGGCCCGCGCGGCTTCGCAATCTATTCGCCGACATGGCGCGAAGACGTATTGCTGCGCGGCGGGCGTATGAGCCGCACCAATGATCTGGCGCCCGGGGCCGAGCAATTGTTCAATGGGCCGACAATCATGCGCGGCGGCCCACCCGCGCGTCCGTACGATTATCTCGCCTTCCCAATGCCGACAGGTCTGCGCGCGGGCGCGTACAATGTGTGCGTCGTCAGCGATCCCGCGAACGTCGTCCGCGAGATCAATGAGCGCGACAACACCACCTGCATGGCCATCACGATCCGCCCGCGCCTGGTCCGCCCGCCAATGCCGCGTCCATCGCTGCCGCTGCCCGGTGGCAACAAGTAGCGCTACGGCGCAAGCCCACCCGGCGGTGTGTAATGCACCGTCGCGTGTGGGCCGAGTGGAATGTCGAAATAGACCCACGCCACCGTCATCGCCATCCCAGCCGCCGCAAAGCACAGCGCGTATGGCAGCATCAGCGAGAGCAGCGAGCCGACGCCGAAGCTTGTGTCCCAGCGTCGCGCGAAGCCGAGGATCAGCGGGAAATAGCTCATAAGCGGCGTCATGATGTTGGTGAAGCTGTCGCCCATGCGATAGGCGGCCTGCGTCATCTCCGGCGAGATGCCGAGCAGCATGAACATTGGCACGACGACGGGCGAGAGCGCGCTCCACTTGGCCGACGCCGAGCCGATGAAGAGATCGAGGAACGAAGAGAACAAAAGCACGCTGACCAGAAGCAGCGGCGCTGGCAGCGCCATCGCTTGCAGCACACTCGCCCCATTGATCGCAGCGATCGGGCCGAGATTGGACCAATTGAACATCGCAACGAAATGCGCGGCGAACAGCGCGAAGACGATATACGGCGCCATCGACCTGATGCCGTCGATCATCTTATCGATGACGTCCTTGGCGTTCCTCACCGTGCCAGACGCGATGCCATAGAAGATGCCGCACAGCAGGAAGAGCAGGAAGAAGCCGGAGATCAATGCGCGATAGAACGGCTCCAAAGCGGCCGGCCCCTCGCGGCTTTCGTCGATAAGCGGCGTGTAGCCCGGCCAAAGCGAGAGCGCGGCAAAGAGGCCAATCACCACCAATGCGGCCACACCCGCCCAGGCGAGCCCCTTCTTCTCCGCCGGCGTCACCGCCGACTTCGCGAGTTCGGCCGTGATGCTCTCGTCATTTGAGCCACCCCATTTGCCG
Organism: Hyphomonadaceae bacterium JAD_PAG50586_4; assembly: GCA_023242925.1. Lineage (GTDB taxonomy): Bacteria > Pseudomonadota > Alphaproteobacteria > Caulobacterales > Aquidulcibacteraceae > Vitreimonas. The sequence goes on from CP096134.1 coordinate 3,268,494, forward strand.
AGACGCGGCTCAATGATGCGATCGGTGACGAACCAGATGATCGGCGTGAACAGCACGACGATGGCGAGGATGAAGTACCAATTGCCGAGCGGGTTCATGGTCCAGTTCGGATCGATGATCTGCGCGGCCTCTTCGGTAAAGCCAAACAGCAGCACGTCGATCTGGCCTGGCGTGATGTTGCCTGCATAGCCGCCCGAAACGGCCGCGAACGCGGCGGCCAGGCCAACGAGGGGATGACGACCAACCGCGGCGTAGAGCAAAGCCGCGAGCGGAATGAACACGACATACGCCGCATCCGACGCATGGTGCGAGGTCATGCCGATAATGCAGACGAGCGGCGTCAGGATCACTCTCGGCGCATCGCGCAGGCTGGCGCGGATGAGCGCACTGAACAGGCCTGTGCGCTCGGCCACGCCCGCGCCAAACATCACGAGCAGAACGATGCCTAACGGCGCAAAGCCCGTCAGTGTGCGCGGCATCTCGGTGAAGAGGCGCGCGACGTTATCGGCGGAGAAGAGCGAAACGGCGGTATAGGTCAGCACGCCGTCTTCAAGCACGCCACCGGTGGGCGCTTCCTCGCCGGGATACGAAAGCGAGGCCGACCAGCCAAGCGCGCTGCCCACGGTCGACAGCACCATCAGGATGCCGATCAGCCAGACGAAGATCATGATCGGGTCGGGCAACAGATTGCCGACGCGCTCTACGAAGCCAAGGAAGCCGCGCTGTCGCGCGATCGCTGGAACTTTCGCTTCGGTCATACGGTCGCGTCTCCAAACTTAACACTGGAGACGCACGCGCCCCCTACCCTTCGGCGCATTGATGCCGCGCCGCGACAGCCGGGGCAACCCGAGCCGTCGCAGGATGCTTGCCGACCGGCGCGTCAGATCGCCGTCATGCCGCCGTCGACGACAAGTTCCGAGCCAGTGATGAAAGCGGCGGCGTCGGAGGCGAGGAAGGCGACGGCGTTGGCGACGTCGGTGTCGCGGCCCATGCGGCCGAGCGGATGGCGCGTTGCGAAATGATCGCGCGTGGTGTTGGCGCCTTGCCCGGTCGTGGCCTCGATCACCTTGGCGGCTTCGGCCATCATCGGCGTGTCGATGATGCCGGGATGCACTGAGTTCACGCGCACTTTCGCGGACGCATATTCGAGCGCGGCGGATTTCGTCATCAGCCGCACCGCGCCCTTGGAGGCGTTGTAGGCGATGAGGTTTGGCGCGCCGACGATGCCGGCGACAGAGGAGAGATTCACCACCGCGCCGCCACCGTCCCATTGATGCGCGCGCTCGGCGATCGCTGGGATGCAATGCTTCAAACCGAGGAAGACGCCCTCGACATTGATCGCCTGCATCTTGCGAAAATTCTCGAGCGTCTCCATCGGCAACGGCATCATCCAGAAGACGCCCGCATTGTTCACCAGAATGTCGAGCCCGCCGAACGTGTCCTTCGCGAACTGCACCGCCGCACTCCATTCGTCTTCGCGGGTCACGTCGTGCTTCACGTAGGCGCCGTCGATGGCGGCCGCTGCCTCGCTCCCGTCGCGAATGTCGCTCACCACCACCTTTGCGCCCTTCGCCGCCAGCGCCTTTGCCGCAGCCGCGCCCAAGCCCCGCGCACCGCCCGTCACCAGCGCCACGCGCCCACTCAAATCGTTCATTGTTTCCTCCCTGCGCAGAGACTGGCACGACGCGTCTGCGCTCGCCACCGGGCGCCGGAACGGAAACGCTTGCATTCCCCAGCGTATGCCCTATTTGCAGCCGCGATCGCGTGTCGGCGGAGCGTCCGCGCGGTTGGTTTTTCTGACGCCGCCCATAGGAGCCCACTCCAATGGCTGACACCAAAATCCCAGAGTCGCACAAAGCCAACCGTAAAGCGGAACTTCTCTCCTCGCCGGTCGAGCACATCGACATCGCGTCGTTCGACGCACGCCCGATCATCGACGCGTGGGGCAAGATGAGCTTCACCAGCCGCGACGCTGCGCGCGCCGCCGGCATCCTCAACATGGCGCTCGAAGATCAAAACTGCTCGACCTGGCTGATCATGGCCGGCTCGACGGGCGCGGGCGGCTGCCTGCACGTCTGGCGCGACATGGTCGAATACAACATGGCCGACGCCATCGTCGCCACCGGCGCCTGCATCATCGACATGGATTTCCTCGAAGCGCTCGGCTTCAAGCATTACCAAGCCAAGGAAATCCCGGACGACAACACGCTGCGCTCGCTCTACATCGATCGTATCTACGATACGTATATTGACGAAGAAGAGCTGCAGAACGTCGACGGCACGATCTACGATATCTGCGAGATGCTCGAGCCACGTCCCTACACGTCGCGCGAGTTCATCTATGAGCTCGGCAAGTGGCTCGCCGCGGGCAACGCCAAGAAGAAAGATCTCGCTGATCCAGCGCGCCTACGAAAAGGGCGTGCCGATCTTCGTGCCGGCGTTCTCCGATTGCTCGGCCGGCTTCGGCATCGTGAAACACCAGGTCGAGCGCCGCAAAGCCGGCAAGCCGTATCTCACCATCGACAGCGGCGGCGATTTCCGCGAACTGACCGAGATCAAGCTTGCGGCGGGCACAACCGCCCTCTTCATGGTCGGCGGCGGCGTGCCGAAGAATTTCGCGCAAGACACCGTGGTCTGCGCCGAAATCCTCGGCCACCACGACGTCGAAGTGCACAAATACGCCGTGCAGATCACGGTGGCGGACGTGCGCGACGGCGCCTGCTCGTCCTCAACGCTGCAAGAAGCGGCAAGCTGGGGCAAGGTTTCCACCGTGCACGAGCAAATGGTGTTTGCGGAAGCGACAAGCGTCGCGCCGATCATCGTCAGCGACGCGTATCATCGCGGCGGCTGGAAGAAGCGCGAGCCGCGGAATTGGGCGAAGTTGTTCGCGTAAACGAACTGCGCCGTAGCAGAAACACGAAGGCCGCTCCGAAAGGGGCGGCCTTCTTTTCTTATTGGTGAAGTTGCGAAGATTGTTCTGGACCATTCCGAATAAAGCTCGGCGCTGACTCGGCTGGCGCGATCTCGGATTGAACCGCCCTCGCCTCGCTTGGGTCAAAGCTCTCGATCCTTCTGAATGCCTCGTTCGCGGCCTCTACGTCTTGCTGCGTGAGCGCCGCAGTAGCTCTCGCCGCCAAACCAGACAGCGACTTGAAATCGTCGTGATGCGCGCCAAGAACGCCATAGACTTTCAATTTGTCCCACCAAGTCGATGTACGCTTATTGCCGGCGTTCTTAATCGCGCGCAGCGCATTGCCGTCCAAATATGAAAGAGCTTGGTTCAATTTTGGCCACGCCTTGTCCCAACGCGTGTCTATGAAGTCGTTGCGTTCTTCTGGCGTTTCTAAAAAGGCGAGCTGATCCTTATGGAGGTGGCCAACCGCCATTGTTTGAAGACGAATAATCTTCTTGAACTCGTCTCTGGCCTCTTGAGCCGACCTTTGCATCTGCCGCGATGTTTCGTCAGCTACATCCTTCATACGCTTTTCAATGCTCTCGCATGTTTCCTTGGCGCTATTGGCCGCGCGCTCGACGTTCTCCAGCTGCTCCCCGAATAGCAGCGGCACCAAAACCGCAGCCCACGCCGCGCCGAAGAAGAAAATGAGTTGCGCGAGAACCGCCGCGTGCGCGTCGCTCAAATTGCTCCAGTACGGCGTGAGCCATCCGGTATAGAAGCCGTACGAAACGCCAGCGATAGCCGCCAGCGTGAGCAACGTAAGCATCACGAACAGCGATATGAGAATGACTGGTTTCTTTCGGCCGCCTGCAGATCGCTCGTCCATCTTTGCCTCCCCGCGACCTGAAGGTCGCACGATACCCGCCAAGATTGCAGCCCTAAATTGCGCGGCGCGCAAGCGCAAACGCGCGCTCTCAGGCTCGCGCTGCTACAGAAAGGAACGCGGCGAGCTGCATGAACCTCGTCGCTCCCTCTCCCTCTTTTGGGAGGGAGAGGGTTGGGGGAAGGGTGGAGCGTAGGTGTCGGATAGATTTGCGCGCGTACCTTCTCTGACGGCGCCGGCCCTCACCCTGCCCTCTCACCTCTCGGGGAGAGGGGGCTCAGGCGGGCACGTAAGTCAGTTTGATCACGTCCTCGCCAATCCGCTCATCGGCTATGAGGCGAAGCTGCGGGTATTCACCGACGAAGAATGGCCGGCCCTCGTCCGCACCCACCACGACGGGGCGCATGAAGAGGTGATATTGATCGATTAGTCCAAGCTTTGTTAGGCTTGCCGCGAGGTTGGGCCCACCAACTTCGATCTCACCTTCCACCTCGGCCTTCAGTTTGCGCACGGCGGCTTCGAAATCGCCGCCGATCAAAGTCGCGTTCGGGCCGACGTCTTTCAGCGATTGCGACACAACCCATTTCGGCATCGCCCGCCATGCTTCCGCAAACGCACGAAGATCGCCTGGCTCTCGGCTATCTTGATCCCAATCGTCGCCATCCCAATAACGCATCAACTCGTAGAGACCGCGCCCATAGATGCTGCCCGCCGTGTTGCGGGTTTGCGCGATGAAATAACGGAAGAGTTCGGGATCGGGCATGAACCCTGAATGATCGTGATTGACGTAGCCATCGAGCGACACGTTCATTCCGAAAACGAGCTTGGCCATGCACAACTCCATCGATACGTGTGAGCTTACTTGTTCGCTTCCCACAGCGCCAATTGCGCCGCAAACGCGCGTTGATACGCCGGGCGCGCTTGGGCGCGGGCGATGTAGGCGGCGAGGTTTGGGACTTCTTCCAGCAGCCCCGAGCCTTCCAAGCGCTTCAGCACATGCACCATGATGATATCCGCCGCACTGAACGCGCCGTCGAGCCATTCGTCGCCGCCCAAGCGCGCTGCGAGCTGCCCCAGCCGCCCGCGAATACGCGCGTCGATCATCGCCATGTGCTCGCCCTGCCAACTCTTGCCGCGCGCGGCAAAGAAGGCGCTCTGGCGTTCGAGGATCGGCGCCTCGACCGTGTTCAGCGCCGCGAACATCCACATCATCGCGCGCGCCCGCGCATGCGCGTCCTTCGACAACAAACCCGCAAAGCGCTCGGCGATGTGCAACACGATGGCGCCGGACTCGAAGAGCGTGAGATCGCCTTCCTCATAGGTCGGGATTTGCCCGAACGGATTGCGCGCCAAATGCGCCTCTTGCTTGAACTTTTCCCAAGCGACCAGCCGTACCTCGTAGGGCTGGCCCACCTCCTCCAGCGCCCAGCGCACGCGCATGTCGCGCGCCAGCCCCCGGCCGTCGTCGAGAGCGCGTTCGAACACGGTGATGGTGATCGCCATGATCTCCTCCTTGGTCGATCCCAGGACGATCCGGTCGCACCGTTCCCGACAAGGGTTAAGTCTAGCGGAACTGCCGACCGCGCTACCTTGTAAAAATTATGAGATCACATTGTCGGGCGATGGCTGTCGCCTACGTCCTTGCCATGATGGCCGCGCGTTGCGCCGAACCTGAGCCAAAGGGTCCCCCATGAACAAGAACACGATCTGCCTCTGGTACAATGGCGACGCGGAAGCCGCCGCGCGCTTTTATGCCAAGACCTTCCCTGACAGCAAACTCAACGCGGTGCACCGTGCGCCGTCGGATTATCCATCCGGCAAAAAGGGCGACGTGCTGACCGTGGATTTCACCGTCTGTGGCATTCCCTGCATCGGCTTGAATGGCGGGCCGATCTTTCCCCAGACCGAAGCCTTCTCCTTCCAGATCGCGACAGAGGATCAAGAAGAAACCGACCGCTATTGGCATGCGATCGTCGGCAATGGCGGGGCTGAAAGCGCGTGTGGTTGGTGCAAAGACAAATGGGGTTTGAACTGGCAGATCACGCCGCGCACCTTGACCGAAGCCATGGCCAAGGGCGGCGATGAAGCCAAGCGCGCATTCGAAGCGATGATGAACATGAAGAAGATCGACGTCGCGGCGATCGACGCCGCACGGCGGGGGTAAGGAGGGCCGCTAAACGTCCTTGGCGTCCTGCAAGAATGTCTCACTGTGCGCGTGACATTCCCAGCCGTCTGCGCCGCGAATCCAGGTTGAACTATCGGCGGCGCGGATATCCTGCGCCTTGCCGTCCATTGTCACCTTCTGCCTGACTTTGTAGGCGATGATGGCGACGTCGGGCGTCGGCGTGATCACTTCGACATCGCTGAACTCGTACGATTCAAGCGTCCAATGACCATCTTCGGTCATCTCGCCCATCTTGGCTTTGGGGATCGTCGTCACGCCGCGCGCGCCGGTCGTCAGCGATACCTTGCCCGAGAGTTGGGCCGTACGCTTGCCGTCCTTGCGCTTCATCGCTTCCCAGTAATCTTTTTCGAGCGCGATGATTTCGTTTTTGCTGGGATTGGCCATAGCGGGTCTCCTGATTGCTTAGAGGGCCAACCGCGACGCATGGCGCCAGTTCCTGTTCCCGTGCGGCCTGACATCAAAGATAGGATTTGATAGAAGGTTCATGCATCCAATCGTTGTCGCGACCATTCTGATACATAATCGGCGCGCCGGCGAGTTCCTCATCGGTCGCATCGAGCGTCACGACGGAGATGGAAACGAAATCACCGCCGAGTTCGGCCACGTGCCCATCGCCATGGGTGCGCACGCCGCAGATTTTGCAGAAGCGATTGCGGCCTTGTTTGGAGTTGAAGCGATAGTCCGTCATCTGATCGTCGCCGGCCAGAAGCCGGAATTGATCGGGCTTCAGCAACACGCCCCAAGCGCGCGTCTTGCGGCAGATCGAGCAATTGCAGCGGCCGGTTCCAGCCGTCAGATCGACATCGGCCTCATACTTTACAGCGCCGCAATGACAGCCGCCCTGGTAAGTCTTCAACGTCATGCTTGCCTCCGATACGTCCACAACGAACCAGAGGCGCTTCTTGCACCTTGCGTGTCAGGATCTTGTCAGCAGTCTGCGTCGCGAACGCAAAAGGGCCGCCAATGCGGCGGCCCTTCGCATCTCACCTCTACGGCGATTAGTTCAGATCGTAATTCAACGTGAAGCGAACCACGTCCATTTGCGTTTCGACGTCCATGCGATAATCGAGCGGATTGGTCTCGGTTTCGGAATCGAAATCGTAGATCACGTATTCCAAACCGGCCGACCATTTCGGCGCGAACGCGTATTGCACGCCGGCGCCATAAACGAGCGCGGTCTCGTTGCCGAAATCCTGCCAGCTGTCTTCGGTGTCGTCGATCTCGAGCCACGAATGCTCAAGGTCCGAATAGGCGACGCCCGCGGTCACGTACGGCAAGAACGAACCCCACGCATAGCCCGCATTGGCGCGCAGATCGGCGATGAAGGAGAGTGAGTTGTCGACATCGACATCGCTATTCACGAACTCGGTTTCAGACGCATCCGCAAACGAGAAGCCGCCTTGCGCGCCGACAACCCAATTGCCCCATTGCCAATTGTAGCCGAGATGGACGCCGACCGCCGTTGCGTCGACTCCATCAGACGCTTGGATGCCGCCGCCCCAATCGTCATCGAGGTCGTTCCACTCGGTCTCGCGGTTGGCCGTGCCGATGCTGCCCCCGACATAAAGGCCCGACCAATCCTGGGCCTGCGCCGCGCCCGTCAACGCCGCCATAGCGCCGGCCGCAGCCAACACAAACTTTTTCATAACGCCTCCAAGATGAGATGTGCGATCACACTCAAGCGCGCTATGAGCGTTCGCGTTAAGCATTGGCTACCGCCGCGCCGTGTTTGGATCTCGAAGGCGATTTTTCGATCCGTCGCATTCGGATTTCGCGCAGGCTAGCGCGCGTGCCACACTTTGCGGCGCGCATAAAAGGGGATGGGATATGTTGAAATCGGCAATTGCGGCGACTTGGATGGCTCTAGCGCTCGCGGCATGCGCGACCAGCGCGCCGGCCCAAACCCAAGCTACGCCTGCGCCGACGCACGCAACCTCGGGCGCACGCAATCCAGCCGTGCAGGTGGATGCGCTCGCGTTCATTCCGCCCGCGCCGCAGGCAAACGGCGCGCTGGAAATGGCCGAGCGCGCGATCGTGCGTGGGCCGTGGAGCGCCGAGCGGCGCGCGCAAGCGCTTGCTGACAACGCCATCGATCCGTTCGCGGCGTTTGATTCCGTGTTGGGCGAGACCTTCACCTCAGCGAACTTTCCCGCCACCACCGCATTGCTCACGCGCGCCGGCCGCGCCGCAGGCTATGCCGGCGAACCCGTGAAATTCCGCGACCAGCGCCCGCGTCCGTTCGTGACCGACAGCAGCATCATTCCGTGCATCCCCGATGAGCCAGCGTTGCGCGCCAGTTTCTCCTACCCGTCAGGCCACGCCGCACTCGGCTTCGCTTGGGCGCTCGTGCTGGCCGAACTCGTTCCCACGCGCGCTGACGCCATCATCGAACGCGGCCGCGACTTCACCTGGAGCCGCGTTGTGTGTGGCGTGCATTATCCGAGCGACGTGGAAGCTGGCCGCACCGTGGCCGCCGCCGCAATTGCGCGTCTCCACGCCGATCCGGACTTTCAGCGCGAACGCGCTGCGGCGCGCGAAGAATTGGCGCGCGCTTATCCGTGACTCAAAGCGCGTCGCGACGCTGAAGCAAGAACGCGATGACGCCGCGATCACGCTCACGCGCGATCGCTTCGGCATAGGCGGCGCGCGCGGCTTCGGTGCGACCAAGACGCGCGCAGAGATCAGCGCGGAGCGCCCAATAGGGTTGGTAATCGTTGAGAACGGGATAGAGGTGCGCCACCGCCTCCGCAGCCTCCAAGCCTTGTTCGGGCCCGTCACGGCGCGCAACCGCAGCCGCGGCATTGAGTTGCGCGACCGGCGAGCCTGTGAGCTCAGAGAGTGCGCGATAGAGCAAGACGATCGCTTGCCAATCGGCGTCGCCGCGCCACGCGCGCGTCGCGTGCGCGGACTGGATGGCGGCTTCAAGCTGATAGCGGCCAGGGCGCTTGGCGAGACTTGCGGCGCGCAAGGCGGCTTCCGCCTCCAGCATACATTCGCGCTTCCAAAGCGAGACGTCTTGCTCGTCCAGCGGCACGAAACGGCCGTCGCGGTCACGCCGCGCAGGACGGCGCGCCTCGAGGTGCAACATGAGTGAGAGCAAGCCCAACGATTCTGGCTCGTCTTGCACCTGTGACACGAGCACGCGCGCGAGCCACACACCCTCCTCCGCCAAGCCGCGCCGTTCGGGATCAGCGCCCAGCGGATCGCTCCAGCCGGCGGTATAGGCCGCATAGATCGCGTCCAACACGGCGTTGAGCCGCGCACGCCATTCGCGTGGTTCAGGCACGTCGAAGCCGATGCCGGACTCGCGGATTTTTTCTTGGCGCGCACGAGGCGCTGCCCCATCGCCGAAGGCTCAACGAGAAAGGCGCCGGCGATGCGTTCGGCCGAGAAGCCCAGCACCACTTGCAGCATGAGCGGGGTGCGCACGTTCTCCTCGATCTCCGGATGCGCGCACGCAAACATGAGACCCAGCCGCCAATCCGGCGCGTCACGCGTCGACATCTCAGCTTCGAGTTCTTCGACGCCAAGAATGATTTGTTGCTCGCCCTCATTTGCTGTTTTGCGACGGCGCGCGGCGTCGATCAGCTTGCGCTTGGCGGCGGCGAAGAGCCAGGCTTCGGGATTGTCCGGCAAACCGCCGCGCGGCCAAGCGGAGAGCGCGCCAGCAAACGCATCCGCCAAGGCATCTTCAGCAGCGGCCACGTCACGCGTGCGCGCGGCGAGCATGGCGAGCAAACGCCCGTAACTCTCGCGCGCGACGCGCTCGGCGGCAGCCGCTGCGTTCATCGCTCAGCGCATGACGATGGGGCGCACCTCGATGCGCCCATAGCGCGCGCCAGGGCATTTCGCGGCCCAGGCCAACGCTTCCTCAATGGTCTCGACATTGACCATGTAATAGCCGCCCAGCGCTTCCTTGGTCTCGGCGAACGGACCGTCGACGACTTTGTTCTTACCGTCGGCCACGCTGATGGTTTTCGCGGTGGACACAGGATGCAATTCGTCCCCGCCCACCAGCACGCCCGCCTTCGCCAATTCTTCGCTATAAGCGAAATAAGCGCCCATCTCGGCCGAGATTTGGTCAGGCGATAGGTTCGCCCAGACCGATTCATCTCCGTAGATCAAAAGCATGTAGTGCATGGAACGCCTCCTCTAGGTCGCGGACATTCACCCGCACCTCGGTGACGCGCGACGCGAGCGGGTTTCGACACTCACGCAGCTTTTTTCGGCGAATCTTTCAAGAGGCCCAGTCGGATGAGGCTCTCGGCGGTCGCGACCACCGCTTCCTCATTGGAGCGCGGCGCCCAGCCCAGCAAACGCTTCGCTTTGGCGTTCGTGCCGTCCTTGCGCTTGCCGAGTTCAGGCAAGATTTGCTGCACCGCCGCGTCATTGCGCGCCGCCATGCGAATGAGGAAGTCCGGCAATTCAAGCGTCGGCACGCGCTTGGCGGCCGAACCAAGATTGCGCTTCAAGATGCGCGCGATCTGCGCGATCGATAGGAATTCGCCAGCCAGCGCCAAGAAGCGTTCGCCCTTGGCGGCGGGATCGGTCATGCAGCGCATGTGCATGTCGGCAACGTCGCGCACGTCGACAATGCCAAAATAGAGACGCGGGCAGCCTGGCATCGCCCCATCCATCAAGCGCTGGATCAGCATGATCGAGGTTGAATAATCCGGCGCGAGTGCTGGGCCTAACACCGCGACCGGGTTCACCACCGAAAGCTCAAGCGCGCCACCTTCGCGCGCGATGAAATCTCACGCTGCGCGTTCGGCCAGCGTTTTGGACTTTACGTAGGCGCGGACATCGTCGCCGTTGGGGTCAGTCCAATTGGTTTCATCGAACGGCGCCTTCTGTTCGGGCTGGCCATAGCCGATCGCGGCGTAGGATGAGGTCAACACAACGCGCTTCACACCCGCGTCGCGCGCCGCTTTCAGCACGCGCAACGCGCCATCGCGCGCGGGAATGATGACTTCATCCTCGTGCTGGGGGATAGAAGGCGGGAATGGCGAGGCCACGTGATGCACATAAGCGCAGCCCGCAACGGCTTCGGCCCAGCCCGCATCGCTGGTGAGATCAGCCGCGGCGAAACTTAAGCGATCGCCCGCGTCCACACCGCCGACACGCAGCATCTCGCGCACTTCGCCTTCGCGTTTCAAAGAACGCACCGTCGTGCGCACCTGACAGCCCGCGTTCAGCAATTGGATGATGACGTGCGAGCCGACGAAGCCCGAGCCGCCAGTGACGAGAACCAATTCTCCAGCCATGAGCGGCCTCCCTTATGTGATGGGATAAGCGTAGTGAGCGTCACGGCGCCGTCCATTGGCGCCTGTCTAGAGCGGCGATTACGCCGTCGCCGGGACGACGCGCTCGACCAATTCGTCAAACGCCTGCCAAAACAGCGCGCGGAATTCGTCGCGCTCCATCAAGATTTCATGCTTGGCGCCAGCGATTGTGATGTGGCGCGCTTGCGGGAGCGCATTCGCCACAACCGGGTGGCTTTCATTATCGACCAATTGTTCTTCGCCCGCGGTCGCGATCAGAACCGGAATGCGCACATGCGCCAGCGCGCCGGGTTGCTGGAATGATTCCGTCACGTCGGCTGCAGCAGCCACCCAGCCTAGCGTCGGGCCCGCCAACGCCAAGCGCGGCTCTTCAGCGATGAGGCCCTGACAGCGCGCGTGACGTTCTTTGTCATGCGTGACCGGGTTCTTCTTGAAATTCTCGCGCTTCCATTTTTTGTCGACACCGGGCGCGTACATCGCGCCCAGGCCTAGCGCCACCATGAAGCGCACGTATTTCTTGGCCATGTCGGTGAGGCCAGAAATGCCCCACATCGGCGCTGAGAACGCAGCCGCATCGAGTTCGATCCTGCGCGTCAGCAGCGCACGCAACAGAATGGCGCCGCCCATCGAGTGCGCGAGACCGATATGTGGGCGCGGCAGCTTTGCGGCGAGCAGCTTGAGCGCTGTCGAGAGATCATTCACCGGATCGTCAAAGGTGACGAAATGGCCTTTTTGGCTGTTCTCAATCTCGCGGCCGGACAAACCCTGCCCGCGCCAGTCGATACAGAAAACGGCAAATCCGCGAGCCTGAAGCTCGCGGATCACCTCGAAGTATTTTTCGATGAATTCAGTGCGGCCGGGCGCCACGATGACCGAGCCGCGGGCCGGGCTGCGGGTGGCGGGCGCCGTTAAGACGCGCACCTTCACGCCGCCGCGGCCTTCGAGCCAATGCTCCTCCGCGCCCTCTGGAATGTCGTTACCTGGGACGCGAACGAACGCCATCAGCCCTTATGCACCTTGCTTAGCCGCGCAGCTTCGCCATCACGCTTTGCAGCTGCATGGCGACGCCCATGTCGCCTTCTACCTTCAACTTGCCTTGCATGAAAGCCGCCGTCGGATCGAGCTTGCCTTCCGCCATCGCGACGAAGTCTTCGAGCTTCACCTTGATCGTGGTGTCAGCGGCGGCGTCTTCTTGCGACACCGAATTGCCGATGCCGTCGAGGAAGATCTTGCCGGCGTCGCCGAAATCGAACTTCACCTTCTTGCCCGCAACCGTGGCGCTGGCGCTGGAGAAGCGGCCAAAGATTTCTTCGAACGTCATATGTTTCCTCCGGACTGAAAAGCCTCTTCCCCTTACACACCAGGGCGGCGCGTCCCGCAAGGGTGACGGCGGCGTCAACCTCGCAATTTAGACTGGTGGCGAGATTATGGCGCGGGGATCGGCGCCCTGGCGCCCGCGCCGATCGGCTTGCGGAAGCGCAAGGTCATCCGATCACTCTCACCGATCGTTGCGTAAGGCCCGGAATTGAAGTTCGGATCGTCGCCATTGCCAAGCGGCGAGGTGCGCAACGTGGGCGGCAGCGTCCAAACGCCAAACGGGTGATCGCGCGTATCGCGCGGGTTGGCGTTCACGTCGCTCGCGGACACAAACTCAAAGCCCGCTTCTTGCGCCAACGCCTTCACGTAGGCTTCTTGCACATAGCCCGTGCCGGCGAGCGGGTCCTGCAAGCCGGTGGACGCGGCGCGATGCTGCTCCACACCGAACGTGCCGCCCGGCTTCAACGCCGCAAGTGTTTGGCGGAACACTTCCTCTGCCACGCCTTCGGCCATCAGCGTGTGCACATTATTGGCAAGGATCGCGAGATCGACGCTGCCTGCGGGTGCAAGTTCGCCACGACCAACAATGGTGCGCAGGATTTCACCATAGAGGTCTGGATCAGACGTGAAGCGCGCTTCCCACGCCGCCAATGTTTCGCGCTGCGCAAGTGAAGTTGATCGTGGATCAAAACTCGCGGCGATGAGATGGCCCTCGTTGTGGGCGAGATAGGGCGCGAGGATCGAGGTGTACCAACCGCGACCGGGCAATATCTCCAACACCGTCATGCCCGGCGCGAGACCCCAAAATTGCAGCGTCTGTAACGGATGGCGCCATTCATCGCGCTCGCGCTCGAGGCGCCAGGCGCCATCGATCGCCCACGCCAGTGTGCCCTCAGGCGCGAAATCTTCCTGGCCCAAGCGCGGCGCTTGCTCACCGCATCCGGCGAGGCCGATTGCAGCGGTAGCGAAAAGCGCTTGTCGACGGGTCCAATTCTTCATGCAGGCGAGCGCTAAAGCGGAAGCCCTAACAATGTCAAACCAAGGCCGCTGCTCGCCCCCTTGAACCGGCTATTTGGCTCCCCATCTGGCTCAATGTGGCGCTCTTTAGAGGTCACACGTGGGACGGGCCGTCGCCTTCGGGGACGGAACTCGTACCGCAAAACCCTTGCTCCCTCGGGAGCGTGAATGTCGCTTTGAAAGGACAATCAGATGGCTTCGAACGAACTCAATCCGCTTTATCGCACGCTGGTCGGCTTCGACCGCATCGCGACTTTGATGGACCAGGCTGCGCGCCTCGACGCTGCGCCGGGCTATCCGCCGTTCAATATCGAGCAAGTTGGCGACGACGAATTCCGCATCGAGCTGGCCGTGGCCGGCTTCGGCGAGGATGATCTCACCATCGAATTCAAGCAAAATTCGCTCGTCGTCACCGGCCAGCGCAAGCAGCCCGAAACGCAGCGCAATTTCCTGCATCGCGGCATCGCCGAGCGCAGTTTTGAACGTCGCTTCGGCCTCGCCGATCACGTGCGCGTGGGCGGCGCGAAACTCGAGCATGGTTTGCTGACGATCAATCTTGTGCGTGAGCTCCCGGAAATCCTGAAGCCGCGCAAGATCGAGATCACGAATACGGCGGCACTGAAGTCGAAGGCCAAAGTGGTCGAGACAAGTGCGGCCAATGACGAGACAGAAGCGGCCTAAATCCCGCTTCCGCCTGCCGCGCGGCACTCCCCTCCCCCGATGCCGCGCGGCGGGCCACTTTTGTGAAAACCCTGAGAACCTGACGGCGCGCATTCCCCCAGATGCGCGCCGTTTTCGCGTCCGTTTCACGCATTTTTGCTTTTGCGACGCAGGGATAAAGACGTGCTACAATCTGCGCGCGATGCCTGACGCCCCCGCAAGCTCGCCGCGATCGTGTCCATCGACATCGCAGGCTATTCCGCGCTCTCGGAGCGCGACGCCGCCGCGGCGCTGACGCACGTTGCCCGCGTGCGCGATCTGGCCGGCGCTGCGGCCACCGCACATGGCGGACGCATCTTCAACACGGCGGGCGACGGCCTGATGCTGGAATTCGCCAGCGCCAGCGATGCGCTCGCAGCGTCAATCAGGCTTTGTGAACGTGAGCGCGATGCGCGCCTGCGTTTTGGCGTGCACATGGCCGAGGTCAGCCAAACTGAAGACGGCGATCTGCTTGGCCACGGCGTCAACGTCGCCGCCCGTTTGCAGGCGGAGGCGACGGCCGGCGCGATCCTCATCTCCGAGATCGTGCGCGAGAATGTGGCGCCGGAACTGGCGCAGAAATTTGCACCCCGCGGCCGCGTCAAGCTCGCCAAGATGCGCACCACGATGGCGGTGTTCGCCTTCGCACCGAGCGGCGAGACAACAAAAGCGCGCGTCGCCGCGAAACCGATTTTGGCGGTGCTGGCCTTCGATACGCCCGCGCGCGACCGCGCAACGCGGACGTTTGCTGATGGTGTGTCCGAAGAAATTCTCTACGCCGTCTCGCGCATGCCGGGCCTCAAGGTGATTGGCTCGACGTCAAGCTTCGCCTTCCGCGGCCGCGACAAGACCCGCGCGGCGAAGACGCTCAACGCCACGCACATCTTGGATGGTTCGGTGCGGCGCATGGAGGATCGCATTCGCGTCGCGGCCCACCTCGCCGAGGCCGAGAGCGGCGTGGTGCTATGGTCTGAACGCTACGACCGCGACATCGCCGATGCGTTCGCACTGGAAGAAGAGATTGCACACGAGGTCGCCAAGGCGCTGGAAGTGACGCTGGCCGAAGCACGCCGCGCGCGTGCGCCGAAACTGACAGCGGCGCTCTCGGATTCATACTTTGAGGCGCGCGAGTTCATCCGTACCGGCGCGGTCGTCTGCGTGCAAAGCGCGGCGGCGGCCTTGGACAGGATCGTCCGCGAAGCCCCGGATTTCGCGCGCGCGTGGGCGGCGCTGGCGACGGCAAAGCTGGAGGTGCTTCGCCTGACGCGCGCCGATCGCGCCAAGCTCGTCGAAGAAGCGCGCGAAGCAGCGGAACGCGCACTCGGCATCGATCCGAGCATGGGCGAAGCGTATGCGGTGTTGGCCGCACTTGAGGGCGAATATCTTGGCCGCTGGCGCGAACGCGAAGCCCTCATCGAACGCGCGCTGGAAGTGGAGCCAAACCACCCGCTCCTGCTCTTCCGGCATGGGCAATTCCTGGTCGCGACCGGGCGCGTCGAAGACGGCTACGCGCAGCAAGGGCGCGCCTATGAGCTTGATCCGCTCGATCCGATGTTCGCGGCGTTTCACGGCTACAATGTCTGGGCGCGGCGCGAGAAGGCTGACGGCAAAGCCATCCTCGAAGACGCGGCGAAACGCTACCCGGACAACGTCTTCGTCTGGTTCATGCGCCTGAACACAGCCGCACTCGATGGTGATTTCGTCGCCGCGAATGATCTGCGCGCCGATGGCGTGCGGCTCGTGCCGGGCCTGGCGGATTCCGCGTCGTACAAAGCCGGCGAGCGCATGCAGCAGCTGATGATCGCGCCCTCGCCGGAAGCCTTCATGCAGCTTGGCCAGGATTTCGCGACGATGGCGGACGAAGAGCCCGCCTCGGCCCTTGATCTCGCGGTCGCGCTCGCCGTGCTTGGCTTCACCGGCCCCGCGCTCGCGATCTTCGGCGATGCGCTCGACAATGTGGATGCTTGGCGCGCGGGTGCGCTCGAAGCAGCGCGCCCGCATATCGGTTACGAAAGCGCGCTGCTCTTCATCGATCAAACCAAGCCGCTGCGTATGGATCCGGCTTCGCCGATCTCTGCAAACGCATCGGCCTCGCGCGGTACTGGCGCGAGGCCGATGTTTGGCCTGATTGTGTCAGCGAGACGCCCTACGATTTCCGCGCGGCGTGCGCGAACTAACGGCTATTCCTCGCCGTCATCGCCCTCGTCATCGCCGTCATCTTCATCCGCGCCGGCGGATTCCATCGGCGGTGAAGCAAGGAACGCGTCGCAGCCTGTCTCTTCCAGCAGCGCCGTGAGCGCGGCTGAATCGTGGTGCGCGGCGCGCTTGCGCTTCAATTCGGCGAATGCCTTGGCGGCGTAGCGTTGCGGCTTCTGCGTGAAGGTGTGGCCAGCGATCTCGACGCTGACGCCTTGCGCATCGTCGGCAACGGCGCGCGCATTGGCTTCCATCCACACAAGGTATGCGCCGGCGATTTCGTCGCGCAGCAATGCGGCGATGTCTTCGCGGATCGCGTCGAGCGAAACGAAATCGCCCTCGGCCTTCGGATTTTCCATGCGTTCCAACCAGCGCGACACGTTCGGCGCTTGCGCCTTGATCACAGCGCCCGGCGTCGGATCGGAATTGAGCTGCGCCAATTGGCCGGCGAGGCCGAAATCGGCGAGACTCGGGCGACCGCCAAAGAGATACGGACGGCCCGCGAGCAAGCGCTCCAGCAAACCCAGCAAACGCGTGAACGAGCCTTCGATCAGCGGCGCGGTCTCGGCCGATGAGCCGACATGATAGAGCCGACCGACCATACGCGTGCGCACATTGTCTTCCAGGCCTTCCGGCGCTTCCGCGCCATCGAAGATCATCGCCACGATGCGACGCGCCGCACTTTGCTGATCTTCCGGATAGGTCCAGCGATAATGGAACATGGCCTTGTTCAGCCATTCGTCGGCGTAATCTTCAAGCAGCGCCGAGATGAAGCCGAGCGCTGGATCGCTGGGCGTGATCGAGGGTTCGGCAAATTGCGCGTCGAGCGTTTCGATGATCGGTGTGGAATCCTGCAGCACGTTCTCTTCGGCATCGACCAGAAGCGGGATCAGCGGCAGCTTGGAATAGCGCGCGAATTCCTCCTGACGCGCATTGGTGCGCGCCAACCATTCAAAGTCGACGCCCTTGAAGCGCAGATAAGAGCGAACCTTCACCGAGTACGGCGAAAGCTCAGCGCCATAGAGGCGGAATGGAGCGGTCATGGGAGGGTGTCCTCAAAAGCAATATCGCCGCACGGTGAAACCGCGCGGCGACTGAAAGTCAATTCTTGGTGGCGTTTATACCGCCTTGATGTTCACCGCAGAGGGCTTGTTCTTACGCGGATCATTTTCCACGTCGAAACTTACTGCTTGGCCTTCGCGCAGGCCGTTCAGGCCCGACCGCTCGACGGCGCTGACGTGGACGAACACGTCCTGCCCGCCGCCGTCCGGCGCGATAAAGCCAAAGCCCTTAGTCATATTGAACCACTTCACAACGCCCGTAGCCATCTGGCGCTCCTTAGCAACTGCACCGCGGTCAAAAGCGACGACGGCTGGACCCGTAGGAAGAACGAAAGCCGGGCGCAGAAGCGCACGGTCGAAACGTCTCGACCGGTTTAGTCCGCGCGCATAGGGCGTGACCAATTGGCGCAAGTCAAGCAAAGGTTGCGAAATGTCACTGGTTCGCAGGCGCACCACCAACGCGATCGAGCGCCACTGCGAGCATCGCGCGCAAGCCGGTTTCCATCGCCGGTTCATGCACGAAGAAGCGCGGATTGTGGTTCGGCGCGGCTTCGGCAGTGGAAACCCCTGGCGGGTTCACGCCGTAAAAAGAACACGCCCGGGACCGCTTGTTGGAAATACGCGAAGTCCTCGGCCGGCATCACCGGGTAACCATTGCGCACCGCGTTTTCGCCAAGCGCGCCGATTGCGGCGGTGCGCGCGCGTGCGAGCAGCTCCGGCGGATTGACGGTGGGGATGGCGTTTTCGCTGATCGTGACTTCGGCGCTGGCGCCTGACGCAGCGGCGGTCTCATTGATGGTGCGGCGAATGCGGGCGTAGAGATCTTCGCGCGTTTCCGGGTTCAGATAGCGGATCGTGCCCTGCATCTGAACTGTTTGTGGGATGATGTTGTAGCGCACGCCGCCCTGGATCATGCCGATGGTGACGATCACCGGCGAGCGTACAGCGTCCATCTGGCGCGATGGGATCGTCTGCAGCGCATTGATGATCTGCGACGACACAACAATCGGATCGATGCCAGCGTGCGGCTGCGCGCCGTGGGTTTGACTGCCGGTGATGGTGATGTCGATGCGATCGGAGCCGGCCATAGTCGGGCCCGGGATCATCGTGATCGTGCCGCTATCGGATGGCCAGGCGTGCATGCCGAAAATCGCCTCCGGCTGCAGATCGCCGAACACATTTTCCGCCAACATCCGCCGCGCGCCGCCAAGGCCGCCCGGAGGCGCGCCCTCTTCCGACGGCTGAAACACGAAGATGATGCTGCCGGCGATCTCCTCGCGCCGCGCCGCAAGCACGCTCGCCGCCGCCATCAGAATGGCGACATGGGTGTCGTGGCCGCAGGCGTGCATGATGCCGACGTCTTGGCCGTTGTAATGACCTCGCGCTCGTGACCTGAACGGCAGATCGCCTTCCTCGGTGACAGGCAGCGCGTCCATGTCAGCGCGCAGAGCGATCACAGGGCCGGGGCGGCCGCCGCGCAGCACGCCAACAACGCCGGTTTGCGCGACGCCAGTGCGCACTTCGAGGCGGAGCGAACGCAGATGCGCTGCAACGACGCGCGCGGTGCGAACCTCTTCGTAAGAGAGTTCCGGGTTCTGGTGAAAATCCCGCCGCCAAGTGATCATGCGCGGGAGCACGGTTTGGATGGAGGATTCAACGCTGGGCGAGAAGCCCGTTTGCGTCTGGGCATGGGCGGGCGCCGCCAAGACAAGCGCGACGGCCAGTGCAAACTTCGTGAAGTGCTTCATTACTGTCCCCAATAATCTCCCCTTCCCCCTCGCGGGGGAAGGATGGGTTGGGGGTGCAAGCGCCACGCATTGAGACGACGACGCTCGCTCCCCGCCTCCATCTCCTCCCCGCAAGGGGAGGAGATGGGCGTCATTACCTTACCCCAGCCGCCAACAGATCGTGCATGTGCACGACGCCGGCTGGTTTGCCGTCTTCAACGGCAAACAGCAGATTGATGCGCTTGGAATTCATGATCGCGATCGCATCCGCCAGCGGCGCATCCGGCGCGATTGTTTTCGGATCTCGCCGTCATCAAGTCGCGCGCGGTTTTGCTGAACATGTCCGGCGTCAAACGGCGACGGACGTCCCCGTCGGTGATGATGCCGATCAGCTTGCCGCCCTCGATCACACCCGCCGCGCCGATGCCGCCAACGCTCATCGCTTCGAGCACTTTCGGCACGGTCGTCTCCGGCGAGATCAGCGGATCGTCGCCGCCGATGCGCATCACGTCGCGCACGCGCTTCAGCGCCGCACCCAGTTTCCCACCGGGATGGATCGCGCCGAAATGGTCAGCGGTGAAGCCGCGCGCTTTCAAGAGCGCCACAGAGAGCGCATCGCCCAACGCCAAGCACATCGTTGTCGACGTCGTCGGCGCGGGCGCTTCTTCGCTGGCTTCGCCGCAATCGGGCAGGATGAGTGCCGCCGTCGAGGCGCGCGCCAGCGACGAGTTCGGCTTAAACGTCATGCCAATCACCGGCACTTCGATGCGGCGGCAATGATAGAGCAGGTCCGACAATTCCGCCGTCTCGCCAGAGCGCGAAATGGCCAGCACGCAATCGGTTTCAACGATCATGCCGAGATCGCCGTGGCTGGCTTCAGCGGGGTGGACGAATTGCGCCGGCGTGCCGGTGGAGGCCAAGGTCGCGGCGATCTTGCGCGCGATGTGGCCCGATTTGCCCATGCCAGAGACGATCACCCGCCCCTTCGCGCCCGCCAACAAGCGCGCGGCGTGCACGAAGGGCGCCTTCAAATCGGCGGCCAAGGCCTGCGCCAGCGTCTCCAGCGCCCTGGCTTCGATGCGGATGGTTTCCTGGCCCGCGGCGATCGCTGCGTCAGGCTTGATGATGTCGGTCATTGGCGTCCTTCTAGCGGCTGGCCCCGGTTTGTCACCGCATGGCAGGCGCCCGGATTGCCGTTCCTCGGCGCGGGGGCTACAGGGAGCCCCCTTCGGGCAGGCGCTCTGGTGCGCCCCTTTATCGGACGCGCGCGCTGATGGCTGCGACTATCCTGGCCTATTCGGACAAGATGTTCACGCCGTCGGAGAGCTTCATCCACCGCTCTTACCGCGCGTTCGACCAGCTCTCCCCACTCTTCATCGGCCACGAGCTGCGCGGCCCTACGCCCGAGGGCGTGCGCGCGCTGGAGCTCGGGGCCCTGCACGGGTTCGGTGGCGAAGCCGGCTTCAAGCAATTCGGCTGGGTGTCGGAAAAGCTGAAGGCGCGGCTGTTGGCGGAAAAGCCGATCGCCATTCATGCGCATTTCGGAAAATCGAGCGCCTATGCGCTACCGCTGGCGCGCGCGCTCAATCTGCCGCTGGTCGTTACCTATTATGGCGGCGACGCCACCAAGACCCAGAACACGGCTGACAATTTCGTGCGCGTCTATAATCGCCGCCGCGCGGCTTTGTGGCGCGAGGCTTCGCTCATCCTGCCGTGCTCGGATTTCATTCGCCGCGAGTTGGCGGCGAAGGGTGCGCCTGAAGACAAAATGGTCGTGCACTACAATGCCGCCGACCCGGATCGCTTCTCGCCCGGCGAAAAGCAAAACATCCTCCTCTTCGCCGGCCGCTGGACCGAGAAGAAGGGCATCGGCACGCTGATCAAAGCGCTCGCGCGCCTGGGCCCACGTTTGCAGAATTGGCGCGTGCGTTTGCTGGGTGACGGCGAACTCAAAGCGCCGCTCTTGCACCAGCTCGAAGCCGCGAACGTAAAGGTCGAACTCCCCGGCTGGATTCCTGCGGACGAGATGCCGAAGCATTTTGCGCAAAGCACGATTGTGTGCGTGCCGTCAGAACGCGCGCGCTCGGGCGATGCGGAAGGCCTGCCGCTCGTGTGCGTCGAAGCGATGCTCTCAAATTGCGCGCTGGCCGCCACCAAGCACGCCGGCATTCCTGAATGCGTCGAGGATGGAAAGACCGGCTATCTGGTGGATGAGCGCGATGACGCTGCACTGGCGGAGCGTATCGGCCGCATGCTCGACGATCCCGAAGGCACGCGGCGCATGGGCGAAGCTGGCCGCGCGCTGGCGCTAGAGCGCTTTAATCTGCTGACGCTGTCGCATCGCTTGCAGGACCATTTACTGCGCGTTTCGCAAAAGTAAGAGGCGGAGCCGCTGCGGTCAGGGCTAGGGGGCGAACAGCGGCCCCGCCATTGGTCGTGACGAACGAGATGGGGATCACGCCACGACCGCCGCGCCGACGGCCAAAACCGGCAACGCGACAACGAGAACCAGGATGGCGGCCACCGCAAGCGAAGCGGCCTTTACAGCGAACGGCGTGCCGTTTTCGAGGATGTCGAGATAGGGGTAGCCACGCATTGGATTCTCTCCTGAAAGTTTAATGCCGGCTGTTTTTGGGGAGGATCGCCGGCTACAACGAGGAAATGGGTAGCCGCCCCCTTGATCGCGAACGAGCGATTGACGACTTGGGTGTGAGCGGATTTCACATCCTTCACGGCGCGCATTATGAGCCATTTGCCCTCGCTGCAGACGCTGCGCGCCTTCGTCGCCGCGGGTCGCCACAAATCCTATTCGAAGGCGGCTGAAGAGCTGGGCCTCACGCATGGCGCGGTGAGCCATCGCATTCGCGAATTGGAAGAACGCCTCGGCGTGGCGCTTTTCAAACGCGTCGGCAATTCGATGCAATTGACGGAAACTGGCCAGAAGCTCGAAGCGCAAGTGCGCCAAGGCTTGTCGCTGCTTGAGCAGGCCTTCACGCCGCCGAAAACCGGAGCAACGAAAGCCAAGCGCCACATCGTCATCACCTCGGTGCCGAGCATGGGCTCGACCTGGCTGTTCGCGCGGCTCGCACAATTCCGCGCCGAGCATCCCGATCTCGACATCGATCTGCGCGTCTCCGAAGCGCTCAACGACTACAAGCGCGAGGGCATTGATCTGGGCATTCGGCTCGGCAGCGGCGGCTGGCCGGGTTTAAACGCGGTGAAGCTGTTCGATGAAGCGCTGACGCCAGTGTGTACGCCGGACTATCGCGATCAGTTGGAGCTGCGCACGCCCGCCGATCTGAGGCGCGCCACCATGTTGCTCAATCCATGGACGCCGTGGTCGCGCTGGTTTCGCGCCGCCGGGCTCGATTGGCCTGAGCCCGCACGCGGACCGAAGTTTGACGATGCGCCGCTCTTGTTGCGCGCGGCATTGGCGGGCAGCGGCGTGGCGCTTGGGCGGCAATGGCTGGCGGTGGACGAATTGCGCGCCGGGCGCCTGGTTGCGCCGTTCGACCTCGCGGTGCGCGACGACATGGCCTATTGGCTCGCCTGGCCCACGGGCCGCGCCGCCAATCCGGACGCGCTGCGCCTGCGCGAATGGCTCGAAGCCCAAGCGGCGTCCGAGGAATTGCCCTGCCCCGTCAGCGTCGTCGGCTAGATTGAATATCCCAATCGCCGGCATTGGGGCTTTCTAATCGCCAAGCGCGCCCAAATGACGGAGAGTTCACCGTCACCCAGCACATGCGACCGGTTGAGGCAAAGCTTCCGCCGGCCTATTTGGTTGGGAACCAAGATAGGACGAAAATGAACCCCGCCTCCGTGATCCGTATTCCGCGCGTCGAAAGCACGCCGCTCGAGATCGGCAACAATCTGCCGCTGACCTTCATCTGCGGCCCCTGCCAGCTCGAAAGCCGGGCGCACGCGCTGGAGACGGCGGAATTCCTGCGCGACGTGTTCAAGCGCGCCGGCGCCGGGTTCATCTACAAAACCAGCTTCGACAAGGCCAACCGCTCGTCCCTCGGCACCAAACGCGGCGCGGGGCTCTCGGTGGCCGGGCCGATCTTTGAGGAAATCCGCACCAAGTTTGGCATTCCTGTTTTGACGGACGTGCACCTGCCTGAGCAATGCGAGGAGGTGGCCCAGGTCGTCGACGTGTTGCAGATCCCGGCCTTCCTCTGCCGTCAGACCGATCTGCTCGTCGCCGCCGCTGAAACCGGCAAGCCAATCAATGTGAAGAAGGGCCAATTCCTGGCGCCCTGGGACATGAAGAACGTGATCGCCAAGATCACCGGCAGCGGCAATCCGAACGTGATGGCCTGCGAACGCGGCGCGAGCTTTGGTTACAACACGCTCGTCTCCGACATGCGCGCGATCCCGATCATGAAGAGCTTCGGCGCGCCGGTCGTGTTCGACGCCACGCACTCGGTGCAGCAGCCGGGCGGGCGCGGCGAAACCAGCGGCGGCGAACGCCAATTCGTGCCGATCCTCGCGCGCGCGGCGGTTGCGATCGGCGTGGCCACCGTCTTCCTCGAAGCCCACCCCGATCCGGACAACGCCCCCAGCGACGGCCCCAACATGGTGCCGTTCGATCAGCTGGAGGATTTGGTCCGCGATCTGGTGGCGTTCGATAAACTCGCAAAGCGAACCGCGATCGCGGCGGAATAAGCCGATCGCCGGCCTCCAGCCGGCGCCTACGCCTTAACGATCAGGCGATCTGCGGCCCTAAACGGCCTGCCGGCTGGAAGCCGGTGGTCGCAAGTGTGGACGCTCGCTCGAAACCTCCATAAGAACGCGCCATGTTTGAACGACGCATTCTCGTAACCGGCGGGTCCGGCTTTCTGGGCTCTCACCTGTGCGACCGGCTGGTGGAGCGCGGCGACGATGTGATCTGCGCCGACAATCTGTTCACCGGCCGCAAGCGCAATATCGCGCACTTACTCGATAAGCCGAACTTCGAGTTCACGCGTCACGACGTGACCTTCCCGCTCTATGTCGAGGTCGACCAGATTTATAATCTGGCTTGCCCCGCCTCGCCCGTGCACTATCAGCACGACCCGGTGCAGACGACGAAGACGAGCGTGCACGGCGCCATCAATATGCTGGGCCTCGCCAAGCGTTTGCGCGCGCGCATTTTCCAAGCCTCGACCTCGGAAGTGTACGGCGACCCGGACGTGCATCCACAACCGGAAGAATATTGGGGCCGCGTCAATCCGATCGGGGTGCGCTCGTGCTACGACGAGGGCAAACGCTGCGCAGAGACTCTCTTCTTCGATTATTATCGCCAGCACAAACTCGAAATTCGCGTCGGTCGCATCTTCAACACCTATGGCCCGCGCATGCACCCCAATGACGGGCGCGTGGTGTCAAACTTCATCGTGCAAGCGTTGAGGGGCGAAGACATCACGCTCTATGGCGATGGGCTGCAAACGCGTTCGTTCTGCTACGTCGATGATCTGGTCGAAGCGTTCATTCGCTTCATGGATACGGACGGCGACGTGCCGGGCCCAATCAATCTCGGCAATCCTGGCGAGTTCACGATCAAGGAATTGGCCGAGCACGTGATCGATCTCACCGGCTCGAAATCGAAGATGATCTTCTTGCCGCTGCCGAGCGACGATCCCAAGCAACGTCAACCGAACATCGCGAAAGCGCGCGAAATCCTGGGCTGGGAGCCCAAAGTGCCGCTGCGCGACGGGCTCTCGCGCACGATCGCGTATTTCGACGGCCTGCTCAAAGAGGGCGATCCGTTGATGGTCGCCCGCCGCTAAAATCGCACCCAACGTAATTGTGGCGCTTGCCTCAGCGCGCACTGCAGGCTCACTTTGGCGCTCAAGCAAACGCCAGGAGAGAGCGGCCATGAGCGCACAGGATCAACCACTCCGCTTGCTCGGCGCGCCAGGCTCGCCGTACACGCGCAAGATGCTGGCGCTGCTACGCTATCGCCGCATCCCGCACGCCATCATCTGGGGCGGACACCAATCGCCCCCGCCTGATTTGCCGACGCCTAAAGTCAAATTGCTTCCCACCTGCTATTTCCCAACCGCCGACGGCGATGTTGAGGCCATGGTGGATTCCACCCCGATTATTCGCCGCCTCGAACGCGAGCACCGCGAGCGCTCGGCACTACCGGACGATCCCATCGTCTCGTTTCTCAACGACCTGATAGAGGATTACGCAGACGAGTGGCTTACCAAGGCGATGTTTCATTATCGCTGGGCGCACAAGCCCGATCGCGAAAACGCTGGCCCGCTTTTGATCTTCTGGTCGCTGCCGCTATTGCCTGCGGCGGAGGCGGCAAACTGGTCCGCGATGATCACCAAGCGCCAATTCGACCGCCTCTACGTCGTCGGCTCGAACGATGTGACCGCCCAGACGATCGAGCGCTCTTATGAGCGCTTCCTTGCCGTGCTCGATGATGTGTTGCAGCACAAGGGCTTCGCTTTGGGCGCACGCCCGGCCGCCGCCGATTTCGCCATCTATGGCCAGCTCACCCAGCTTGGGCTTGTTGAGCCCACAGCCGCCGCCCTCACCGCACGCTATCCGCGCGTGCGCGCCTGGATCGATCGCATGGAGGACCTCTCAGGGCTTGAACCCAGCGCAGCAGATTGGATGTCGCGCGATGAGGCGCTGCATGCGTGCGCGCCCTTGCTTGGGAAATCGGGCGCGTCTACGCACCCTTCCTCATTGCCAACGCCGCCGCCGCTCAGGCGGGCGAAGCGAATTTCGAAACCACCATCGACGGCGCGCCCTGGGCCCAGCCCACCTTCCCTTATCAAGCCAAGTGCTTGCACTGGCTGAGAGAGACGCTTGAGGCGCTGGCGCCGGGGGACCGCACATGGCTTGCGCCGCACTTGCAGAGCGCCAATCTGGGGGATGCATTGGGCGCCTAGCTCTGCTCCCAGCGCGCAAAGAATTCAGCATTTTGCGCGCGGGCTTCTTCTTCGAGCACGCCAAATTCAACCCGCACGCCCGCCGCTTGCAGCCGTTCAACGCCGACGCCGGCCGCAAATGGATGGGGATCACGCGCGGCGATCACAACGCGCGCGACACCGGCGGCGATAAGTCGATCCGTGCAGGAGGCCGCGCCGTTGCTGCGCTTGGCGCACGGTTCGAGTGTGACGTAGGCGGCGGCGCCGCGCACATCGCCCGCGCCTTCGATCGCCTGCTCTTCAGCGTGCGGCCGGCCGGTATCGCCAGTGCGCGCTTGGCCCAACACGACACCATCGCGCACCAATACGCAGCCAACACTCGGATTCTCACCCGTCCATCCAACGCCCGTCGCGGCGACATCGAGCGCGCGCTGCATGTGCGCGCGGTCGCTCATGGCCCTAACGGCGGCAGCTTTTCAGCGCGGCTCTCGTCGAGATAACGCGCAGCGATCGGCTTCAAAGTCGCGTCGAGCTCGATGAGCAACGGATTGCCGGTGGGAATTTCCACACCGACGATCTGGTCGTCCGGCACGCCAAACAGATGCTTCACGATCGCGCGCAGCGAATTGCCGTGCGCAGCGATGATGAGGTTCTTGCCGGCCCGAAGATCAGGCGCCACCGCCTCGTTCCAATAGGGCAGCACGCGTTCGAGCGTCGTCTTCAGCGATTCCGTCGTCGGCAGATTGGCGACGCCCGCGTAGCGGCGATCCTTGGTGAAATCGAACTCCCCACCCGGGGCCAGCGGCGGCGGGGGCGTATCGTAGGAGCGGCGCCACACCTTCACTTGCGCTTCGCCGTGCTTGGCGGCGGTCTCGGCCTTATCGAGCCCGGTCAGCGCGCCATAATGGCGCTCGTTCAACCGCCAATTGCGTTCGACGGGCAGCCAGGCGAGTTCGGCCGCATCCAGAGCCAAATTACCGGTGCGAATGGCGCGGGTTTGGACGGATGTGAACAATTTGTCGAACGGCACGCCGCTCGCCTTCAAGAGCGCGCCCGAGCGGCGGGCTTGCGCCTCGCCCTCGGCGGTCAAATTCACATCGACCCAGCCGGTGAAGCGGTTTTCGAGGTTCCATTGGCTTTGGCCGTGGCGGAGCAGCGCAAGATAGGTCATGGGCGGCTTGGTTTCAGCCTGGCCCGGCCCCGTCAAGAGCCGAAGCCGCTTGGAGCCCTGCGGCCCAAAGGCTAAACCCCAAGACCATGCGTTCCTGGCTTTTCCATCCCCTGGTTTTCTATCCGCTGGCGATCATCTTCGCGGCGTTCGTAATTGTCGTCAGCCTGCAGCCTCAGGCCTGGCCGCGCGAGCCCGCGCCTGTTGCAGCGCACGTGGTGGATGGCGCGCTTGTGTTTGAGGGCGCGGCGTTCAATTCCCCGGCCGTCGGCCCAGAGCAGCGCATGACGGTGGTGCGTGATTTCTGGGGCAATGCGCAGGCGCTGCGCATCGCCCAATTGCCCGGCCAGCCGCTGCCGACGCCAGCCGAGCAAGGCGTGCGCCTGCTGCTCACGCCCGAACACGCCGCCCTGCTGGAAGACAAGCCCGTCACCATCGAGGTCACCTACAACCCCCTGCCGATCAACATGGCCTCCAATCTGGCGGTCAGCGTCCAAGGCATTGGCCCAGCTGAATGGGTGAGCCTGGCCATGCCGCCCGAGCCCGGCCGCTTGAGCTTTGAAGCGCCAGCACAATTCGCCGTGAACGGGATTGGGCTTCGCGCGCTGAGCGGCAGCGAGGATCAGGCCTATGGGGTGGAAATCACCCGCGTTAGAGTGACGCCGCATAGCTCCTGAGCGACAGCGTGCAATTGCACTTTTCGGCCATTTCCCCCAAACCCCCGGCTTCCCCGGGTCTTTGACGGACAATCCCCATGCTGCCTGCGCCGCGCGCAAGCCTTGCCGCCAATTCTGCTGAGTTCGAGAGCTTGCCGCTGGTGAAGCCCACGGGCTTCCGCGAGTACGACGCACGTTGGTGGTTCGGCATCCCTGGCGCCGAAAAGCCGCCGGAACTCAATCTGCTGGGCGTGCAGGCGTTGGGCTTGGGTCTGGGCACGCTCGTGCATGAATTCGGCGTCGCGCCGCGCATCGTCGTCGGCCACGATTTCCGCTTCTATTCCACCTCGATCAAGCAAGCTTTGATCCTGGGCCTCATGCAGGCCGGCATGGAGGTCAACGACATTGGCCTCGCCCTTTCGCCGACCGCCTATTACGCCCAATTCGCCCTCGACATTCCGTGCGTGGCGATGGTGACGGCCAGCCACAACGAGAACGGCTGGACCGGCGTGAAGATGGGCGCAAACAAGCCGCTCACCTTCGGGCCGGAGGAAATGGGCCGCCTCAAAGAGATCGTACTCGGCGGCGCGTTTAAGCCGCGCGCGGGCGGTTCTTACGTGCGCGTCGAAGACATGCGCGAGCGTTACATCGCCGACATCGTCAGCCGGGTGAAACTGACGCGGCCGTTGAAAGTAATCGCCGCATGCGGCAATGGCACGGCGGGCGCGTTCGCACCCGAAGCGCTGCGTCGCATGGGCGCGGAGGTCATCGATCTGCACACCGCGCTCGATTGGACCTTCCCGAATTACAACGCCAATCCCGAAGACGCCGAAATGCTGCACGACATGGCGCATGCGGTGAAGAAGCATGGCGCCGACGTCGCGCTCGGCTTTGACGGCGATGGCGACCGCTGCGGCGTGGTCGATGACGAAGGCGAGGAAATCTTCGCCGACAAAATCGGTTTGATGCTGGCGCGCGATCTCTCCGCCCAGCACAAGAACGCCACCTTCGTGGTCGATGTGAAATCCACCGGCCTCTACGCGATCGACCCTGTGCTGCAAGCCAATGGCGTCACGGTCGATTATTGGAAGACCGGCCATTCCTACATCAAGCGCCGCACCACTGAGCTCGGCGCGCTGGCGGGCTTCGAGAAGAGCGGCCACTTCTTTTCCGCGAGCCGCTCGGCCTTGGCTATGATGACGGCATCGTCGCCGCCGCCGCTGTGCTCGCCATGCTCGACCGCAATCGGGGCAAAAATCTCTCCGATCTGCGCAAAGCGCTGCCGAAGAGCTACACCTCTTTGACGATGAGCCCACATTGCGATGACGAGACCAAGTACGGCATCGTCGATAAGGTCGTGGCGCAATATCAGCAGCTCGCCAAGGACGGCGGCAAAATCCTCGGCCGCAACATCCGCGACGTGAACATTGTCAACGGCGCGCGCGTCACGCTGGAAGATGGCGCCTGGGTGCTGGTGCGCGCCTCGTCCAACAAACCCGAACTGGTCGTCGTGGTTGAAAGCATGACCAGCGACGACGACATGAAGGCGCTCTTCCGCGATGAAGTGAAGCCGCGCCTCGCCCGCTTCGCTGAAGTCGGCGCCTACAATCAGGAGATTTGATCCATGCGCGTTACGATGATCGGCACCGGCTATGTGGGCCTCGTGTCCGGCGCATGCTTCGCCGATTTCGGCCACACGGTGACCTGCGTCGACAAGGACGCCAGCAAGATCGAGCGCCTGCAGAAGGGCGAAATCCCGATCTTCGAGCCGGGCCTCGACGAGCTGGTGAAAGACAACGTCGAGCAAGGCCGGCTCTCGTTCACCACCGACCCGACCGCCGCCATTCGCGATGCGGACGCCATCTTCATCGCCGTTGGCACGCCGTCGCGCCGCGGCGACGGCCACGCGGACCTTTCTTACGTCTACGCCGCCGCTGAAGAGATCGCGGGGCTCATGAACGGCTACACCGTCGTCGTCACCAAATCGACGGTGCCAGTCGGCACCGGCGACGAAGTTGAAGCCATCATCAAGAAGACCAACCCGAGCGCTGATTTCGCCGTCGTCTCAAACCCGGAATTCCTGCGCGAGGGCGCGGCCATCGGCGACTTCAAGCGCCCCGATCGCGTCGTCGTCGGCACCAATGACGAGCGCGCGCGCGAGGTGATGCGCCAGCTCTATCGCCCGCTTTTCCTCAACGAGACGCCGATCGTGTTCACCGAGCGCCGCACCTCGGAATTGATCAAATACGCCGGCAACGGCTTTCTGGCGATGAAGATTACCTTCATCAACGAAATCGCCGATCTCTGCGAAGCCGTCGGCGCCAATGTGCAGGAAGTCGCCAAAGGCATCGGCCTCGACAACCGCATCGGCCGCAAATTCTTGAACGCCGGTCCCGGCTATGGCGGCTCGTGCTTCCCGAAGGACACGCTGGCGCTGATGAAGACCGCGCGCGACAACAACGCGCCGATCGAATTGATCGAAGCTACGGTGCGCGTAAATTCCGCACGTAAGCAAAAGATGGCGCAAAAAATCATCGAAGCCGTTGGCGGCAGCGTCGCCGGCAAAACCATTGCGGTGCTGGGGCTCACCTTCAAGCCAAATACCGACGACATGCGCGACGCGCCGGCGCTCGACATCGTACCGACGCTGCAGGCCGAGGGCGCCAAGGTGCGCGCATTCGACCCCGAAGGCATGGCCGAGGCCAAGCACATGCTGAAGGACGTGCAATTCGCCAGCGGCCCGTACGATTGCGTGCAAAACGCGGACGCGGTGGTGATCATCACCGAATGGGATCAATTCCGCGCACTCGATCTCGACCGCATCAAGGATGCGCTGAAATCGCCAACCTTGATCGACCTGCGCAACATCTACAGCCCGGCCGACATGAAGGCCAAAGGCTTCCATTATGTGAGCGTAGGCCGCGCCTAAACGAGGATCGCAATGGGTGACGCTTGGTTGAAGGTGGAAGCTGAAGCCAAGCGGCTTGCCTCTGCGAACTTGCTCGATCTGTTCTCGGCCAATCCGCGCCGCGTCGCTGAACTGACCGTCCAAGCGCCGCACCTGATCGCGGATTTTTCCAAGCAGCGCATCGATGGCGCAGCGTTAAACGCGCTTGGCGCGTTGGCGCAGGCGGCGGATTTCGACGGCTGGCGTGGCAAATTGTTCGCGGGCCAAGCCGTCAACAACACCGAAGGCCGTGCGGCCAAGCATTGGGCGCTGCGTGGCGCGGATTCGCCAGCAAATGTGATGGAGGTGCGCGCGCGCATGGCCGCGTTCGCCGAACACATCCGCCCGCAGATCAACGCCATTGTGCATCTGGGCATTGGCGGCTCGGACCTCGGTCCGCGCCTCGTGCTCGATGCGTTGAAGCCGCTACGCGTCAGCGGCATCGAGGTGCGTTTCGCTGCGAACGTGGATGGCGCTGATGTCGCCGACGCGATCGACGGGCTTGATCCCAAGCGCACGCTGCTGATCGTCGTCTCCAAGACGTTTACAACGCAAGAAACACTCGCCAACGCCGAATTCGTCCGCGCCTGGGGACCGGCGCATTTGGCCGCGGCGACCTCAGCGCCCGACAAAGCCATCGCCTGGGGCGTGCCAGGGGAGAATGTGTTTGCGTTCTGGGATTGGGTCGGCGGGCGCTATTCGCTGTGGTCAAGCGTAAGCCTTGCCTGCGCCATCGCTTTGCAGGACGGCGCCTTCGAGAATTTGCTGAGCGGCGCAGCGACGATGGACGCACATTTCCGCGACACGCCCTTCGCGCAAAACCTTCCAGCGCTCTCGGCGGCGCTGCAGATGTGGAATCGCGAAGCGCTGGGCCATAGCTCGTACGCGCTGATCCCGTACGCCGAACGCTTGCGCCTGATGCCGGCCTACATGCAGCAGCTTGAAATGGAGTCGAACGGCAAACGTGTCTCGCGCGATGGCGCCGCACTCGATCGCTCGGCCTGTGGCGTCACGTGGGGCGCGGCCGGCACCAATGCGCAACACTCGTTCTTCCAATTGCTGCATCAAGGCGTCGGCGAAATCCCGGTCGAGTTCATAATCAATGCCGGGCGCCACGAAGGCCCCCTCGCACCGCGCCAAAGTGTTCGCCAATGCGTTGGCGCAAACGCGCGCGCTGATGGTGGGCAAGAGCGCAGCCCAAGCGCGCGCCGAAATGATCTTTAAAGGCATGAGCCACGCAGAAGCCGATCGCCTGGCGCCCCACCGCGCCTTCCCCGGCAATCGCGCTTCAACGCTGATGGCGATCGACGCACTTTCACCCGAGGCGATCGGCGCGCTGCTGGCCTTCTACGAACACCGCACCTTCGCCCAAGCAATTCTCGCCGGCATCAACCCCTTCGACCAATGGGGCGTCGAACTCGGCAAGGAAATGGCGAATGCGCTACTGCCCTCGCTCGAGGGCGGCGAGATGAGCGCCGATCTGGATGCGAGCACGGCAGCCTGGGTGAAGCGGCTGACTTAAGCCGCCCGCGCCGCCGCCACGACAGCGCTTTTCACTTCGGCCACTGCCGCGCGCACCAGAGCTTCATCGTCGCCTTCGGCCATGATGCGGACCAGCGGCTCGGTGCCGGACTTGCGCACCAGCAAGCGACCCTTGCCGACGAGCTGCGCTTCGGCCGACTTGATCGCTTCCTTCACGCTCGCGGCTTCCATCGGATCGATCGCGCCTTTTTCGTAACGCACGTTTTCCAGCACTTGCGGCGCCGGATCGAAGAGTTTGCAAACTTCGCTGGCCGGCTTGCCGCTTTGCACGATCACGGCAAGCACTTGGAGTGCGGCCAGCAAGCCGTCGCCCGTGGTCGAGAAATCGCTCATGACGATGTGGCCGCTTTGTTCGCCGCCCACATTGTAGCCCTTGGCGCGCATGGCTTCGACCACGTAGCGGTCGCCAACCTTGGTGCGCTCGAGCTTCAGCTTCAGGCCATCAAGAAAGCGCTCAAGCCCCAGATTGCTCATCACTGTCGCCACAATGCCCGCTTTCGAGAGCGTACCGGCCGCTTTCCAGCTCTTCGCAATCAGCGCCATCAGCTGATCGCCGTCGATCGAATTGCCCTTCTCGTCGACGATGGCGACGCGGTCGGCGTCGCCATCGAGCGCGATGCCGATATCGGCGCGATATTGCAGCACAGCGTCCTTCAGCGCGCGCGTATCGGTGGACCCGACTTCCTCATTGATGTTGAAGCCGTTGGGATCGACGCCGATTTTGATAATCTCGGCGCCCAATTCGTAGAGCGCCACCGGCGCCACTTTGTAGCCCGCGCCATTGGCGGCATCGATGACGATGCGAAGGCCCTTCAACGAAAGACCCTTGGGGAACGTCGCCTTGACGATCTCGACATAGCGCGCCTGGGCGTCATCGATGCGCTTGGCGCGACCGAGCTTGTCGGGCGCGGCCAAATGTTCATCGAGCTTTGAATCCATCAATTGCTCGATCTCGATTTCGGCGTCGTCGGAGAGCTTGTAACCGTCGGGGCCAAAAAGCTTGATACCGTTGTCGGCGAATTTGTTGTGTGAGGCCGAGAGCATGACGCCTAGGTCAGCGCGCAGCGAGCGCGTCAGCATGGCCACGGCCGGCGTCGGCAGCGGGCCAAACAGCACCACGTCCATGCCGGCGGCGGTGAAGCCGGCCGTCAGCGCCGGCTCCAGCATGTAGCCGGAGAGCCGCGTATCTTTACCAATCACGACGAGGTGGCGGCGGTCGTCGGCCGAGCGGAAACGCTTGCCGGCGGCCAGGCCCACCCGCATGGCCACTTCGGGCGTCATAGGATAACGGTTCGCTGTGCCGCGGATGCCGTCTGTCCCGAAATAGGCCCTGCTCATGCTTGGAACTCCGTCCCGTGTTTCGTCGCATGTTGAAAGACTAATTGAGATGCAAATCAATGGCCGCCGGTGCATGAGGGCGCTGGGACAAATCCTGAAGCGGCGTAAAACATAAGCGGCGTCGCCCTGGCCTGCGGTCGGGGCTCAAACGGCTCGCAACCTGCATGACGCGACCGATATCCCAGGCGGTGAGAATTAAGCATGTGCGGCATTATCGGCATTCTTGGCGGCGAAGCGGCCGCGCCCCGTTTGGTCGATGCGCTAAAGCGGCTCGAATACCGAGGCTATGATTCAGCCGGTGTCGCCACTTTGGAGGCCGGCGGCATGGCGCGTCGGCGCGCCGCGGGCAAGATCCGCAATTTGGAAGCCGAGCTCAATGGCAATCCTCTGGCCGGCGTGTCCGGCATCGGCCACACGCGCTGGGCAACGCACGGCGCGCCGACCGAAAACAACGCCCACCCGCACGCGACCGACAAAGTCGCCATTGTCCACAACGGCATCATCGAAAATTTCCGCGCGCTGCGCGAGGAGCTGACCAAAGCCGGCCGCAAATTCGAATCCGAAACGGATTCCGAAGTCATCGCCCACCTGATCAGCGCCGGCCTCGATGCGAACCTCTCGCCCGAGCAAGCCACGATCTCGGCCGTACGTCGCCTTGAAGGCGCGTTTGCCATCGCCTGCTTGTTCGCCGGCCACGAAGACACGCTGATCGGCGCGCGCAAAGGCAGCCCGCTCGTGATCGGCCTTGGCGACAACGAGATGTTCTTGGGCAGCGACGCGATCGCGGTGTCGCCGTTCACGACGCGCGTGATCTATTTGGATGAAGGCGACACCGCCATTCTCTCACGCACCAAGGTCAAAGTGATCGACGCCCACGATCACGTGGTCGAGCGGCCGGTGACGGTGTTTTCCGGCGGCGCGGCGGCGGTGGAAAAGGGCAATCACCGCCATTTCATGCAAAAGGAAATCTACGAGCAGCCGGAAACCACCGGCCGCACCATCGCGCGCTACGTGAATGCGTTCGATGAAAAGGTGGAAATGCCTGATCTCGACGGCGTCGATCTCGCCGCCGACAGCGCCATCATCATCGGCTGCGGCACAGCACATTATGCTGGCCGCGTCGCCGAATATTGGCTGGAGCAGATCGCGGGCATCACCGTCGAAACCGATATCGCCTCGGAATTCCGCTATAGGAAGCCCGCCTTCGGCAAACGCGCGTTCTCGGTATTCGTATCGCAATCGGGCGAGACCGCCGACACGTTGGCGGCGCTGCGCTATTGCAAAGAACAAGGCTTAAAGACGCTCGCAGTCGTCAACGTGCCGGAATCGACGATCTGGCGCGAATCCGATGCGCGCCTGCCGACGCTTGCGGGGCCGGAAATTGGTGTCGCCTCGACGAAAGCATTTACGGCGCAGCTTTCGGCGCTGGCGGCGTTGACGATTGCTGTTGGCCGCGCCAAGGGCAATCTGTCGAGCCAGCAAGAAGGCCAACTCGTGCGCGCGCTGATGGAAACGCCGCGCCTGATCGCGGATGCATTGGCGGCGGAGCCCGAGATCGAGAAGATCGCGCTCGAACTCAGCCATGCGCGCGACGTGCTCTATCTTGGCCGTGGCGTGCATTACCCCATCGCGCTCGAAGGCGCGCTGAAGCTGAAGGAAATCTCCTACATCCACGCTGAAGGCTATGCCGCGGGCGAGCTGAAGCATGGGCCGATCGCACTGATCGATGAGGAAACGCCGGTCGTGGTGGTCGCGCCCCACGATGCCTTGTTCGAGAAGACGCTCTCGAACATGCAAGAAGTCGCCGCGCGCGGCGGCAAGATCATCCTGATTACCGACGAAGCGGGTGCTGCGGCCTCCGGCGGCATCGCCAAGCACATCATCTTGGCCCCAGCCTGCGATAGCTTCGTTGCGCCGCTCGTCTATTCCGTGCCGATCCAATTGCTGGCGTATTTCACCGCCGTGCACAAAGGCACCGACGTCGATCAGCCGCGCAACCTCGCGAAATCGGTGACGGTGGAATGAGCAAACCCATGACGCGACTTAGGGCAGGCGTTTTGGGTGCGGGCGCTTTCGGGCGTATTCACGCACGCAAGTACGTTGAAGATTCCCGCGTGCATTTCGTCGGCGTGTTCGATCCCGACGATGAGCGGGCCAGTCAGCTCGCCGATACGCATGGTGCGGAATCCTTCGCTTCGCTCGATGCGTTATTGAACAAGATCGAAATTCTCACCATCGCTTCGCCCCCTCATTCCACGCCGCCAATGCGCGCGCAGCGTTGCTGGCGGGCAAGCACGTGCTGGTGGAGAAGCCGCTGGCGACGGACGCAGCACTTGGCGCAGAGCTTGTGGCTATCGCCGCCGCCAATACATGCGTGCTCGCCTGCGGCCACCAGGAGCGTTTGGTGTTTGAGGCGATGGGCTTGTTCGATGCGCCAGAGCGCCCGACACGCATTGAAAGCGTGCGCGAGGGCCCGTGGACCGGCCGTAGCGCCGATGTTTCGGTCACGCTCGATCTTATGGTGCATGATCTCGATCTGGCGCTGAAGCTCATGGGTCGCAGCGCCGATCGCGTCGCCGCCACCGCCCGCGCCGAGCACGGCAAAGCCGCGGATGCGATCGAAGCCACACTCGGCTTTGGCGATGCGGAAGCGGTGTTCACCTCGAGCCGCATCGCCGCCGATCGCAAGCGCACCATGCGCGCCGTCTATCCCTCCGGCGAAATCCGCATCGATTTCCTGGCGCGCACGTTTGAGAACACGACGCGCTTTCCGCTCAACGCCGCCTTCGCCGAAACCCGCATTGGCGCCGATCCGCTGGGCGCGAACGTCTCGATCTTTATCGATTCCGTGCTGGGCGTGGCGCCGCGCCCTGTCGTCAATGGCGAAGAAGCGCTCGCGGTTTTGAAATTGGCGCTGGACGTGGATCGCGCGTCCGGCCTGCCGTCGCACTCTTAATTTTCGAGGACTATCATGATCCCCTTCATCGACCTGCAAGCGCAACGCGCACGCATTGCCGACAGAATCGATTCCGCCATCGCGCGCGTGCTGGCGCACGGCCAATTCATCTTTGGCCCAGAGGTGAAGGCGCTCGAAGGCCAACTCGCCGCGTTCGGCGCCGCCAAGCATTGCATCGCCAACGCCAACGGCACCGACGCACTCGTGCTGCCGCTCTGGGCTTGGGGCGTCGGCGAAGGCGATGCGGTGTTCTGCCCATCTTTCACGTTTGCCGCGACCGCGGAGATCGTGCCGTGGGTGCAGGCGACACCGGTGTTCGTCGATGTGCTGCCCGACACCTACAATCTGGACCCCGCCTCGCTCGAAGCCGCGATCGCTGGCGTCAAGAAGGCCGGTAAGCTCAATCCGAAAGTCGTGATCGCCGTCGATCTCTTCGGCCAACCGGCGGATTATCCCGCCATCAGCGCGATCTGTAAGCGCGAAGGCCTGAAGCTCATCGCCGACAGTGCGCAAGGTTATGGCTGCACGCTCGCCGGCTTGCATCCGATGCATTGGGCGGACGCTGCGACGACCTCGTTCTTCCCGGCAAAGCCCCTGGGCTGCTACGGCGACGGCGGCGCCACGCTCTCCAACGACGATGCCGAAACCGTGCTGATGCGCTCGATGGCGTTCCACGGCGCAAGCGGCGACGACAAATACAATTGCGCCCGCATCGGCATGAATTCACGCCTCGACACGATTCAAGCCGCGATCCTGATCGAAAAGCTCGCGATCTTCGCCGACGAAATCCGCGCCCGCAACGAAGTCGCTGATCGCTACGCGCAAATGCTTGAAGGCTTGGTGACGACGCCGAAAGTGATCGAAGGCGGCGTTTCCACGTGGGCGCAATACGTGATCGAGCACGAGAAGCGCGACGCATTGGCCGCGCACCTGCGCGAAGCCGGCGTTCCGACTGCGCAATATTATCCAAAGCCGCTGCATAAGCAGACGGCCTACGAAGGCTTCCCCGTCGGCGCTGGCGGCTTGAAGGTGAGCGAAGACATTGCCCATCGCGTGCTCGCGTTGCCAATGCACCCCTATCTCGATGGGCAAACGCAAACCAAAATTGCGGGCGCCATTCGCGAGTTCGTGACGGCGGGCGGCTGAGGCGCTAGCGTTCGCGGATGGACATCAAAACCGCCATCCGCACCATCCCGGATCATCCCAAGCCTGGGATCATGTTCCGCGACATCACGACGCTTCTGGGCAACGCGCGCGCCTTTCGCACGGTTGTTGACCAATTGGTGCAGCCTTACGCCGGCATCCGTATCGATAAGGTCGTCGCCATCGAAGCGCGCGGCTTCATTTTGGGCGGCGCAGTCGCACACCAGCTATCGTGCGGCTTCGCGCCGGTGCGCAAGAAGGGCAAATTGCCGTGGCAGACGGTGCGTCAAGAATACGAGCTTGAGTATGGCGTGGACGTGATGGAGCTGCATGCGGACGCGCTCGCGGCTGGCGAACAAGTGCTGATCGTGGACGATCTCATCGCCACCGGCGGCACAGCGAGTGCGGCCGTGAAACTGATCGAGCGCCTTGGCGCTAAGCCCATCGGCGCGAGCTTCGTGATTGATCTTCCCGATCTCGGCGGCGCGCAGAAATTGCGAGAGCTAGGCATTCGGGTTGAAGCGCTCTGCGCTTTCGAAGGCCATTAAAATTGTGAACGCCGCGCTTGCCGATTGCGAGCCCCGTCGCCGCCGCCTAAAGGACAGGCCATGAGCAAAACAGTCTTCGTCACCGGCGGCGCTGGCTATGTCGGCAGCCATTGCTGCAAAGCCTTCGCGAACGCCGGTTGGAATGTCGTTGTGTTCGACAATCTCTCGCGCGGCTGGCGCGAAATGGTGCGCTGGGGCGATCTGATCGAAGGCGACATTCTCGACCTTGAATCGCTGAAAGCGGCGATGGCGCGCGTGAAGCCAGACGCTGTCGCGCACTTCGCGGCCTTCGCCTATGTGGGCGAGTCCGTGGAAGAGCCAGGCATGTATTATCGTAACAATTCGCTCGGCACGCTCAACATCCTCGACGCCATGCGCGCCAACGCCGTGAAGAACATCGTCTTTTCCAGCACCTGCGCCACCTATGGCGTGCCAGTGCGCACGCCGATTGACGAAGAGCACCCCAATCGCCGATCAATCCCTACGGCTGGTCCAAATTCATCGTGGAAAAAATGCTCGCCGATTATTCGGTCGCGCACGATCTGCGTTATGCGGCGCTGCGCTATTTCAACGCCGCCGGCGCCGATCCGGATGGTACGATCGGCGAACGCCACGAACCGGAAACGCACGTCATCCCGCTCGCCATCCGTGGCGCTCTGAAGAACGATTACACCTTCACCATCTTCGGCAATGATTTCGACACCCGCGACGGCACGGGCCTGCGCGATTACATCCACGTCGCCGATCTGGCCGACGCCCACTGCCGCGCACTCGAATATCTCCTGAAGGGCGGCCAGAGCGACGTCTTCAATCTCGGCACCGGCAATGGCACTACGGTCGAAGAAATCGCCGCCGCCGTCGAATATGTCTCGGGCCGCCCGCTGCCGCGCAAAATCGGCCCGCGCCGCGCCGGCGATCCGCCCGCGCTCGTGGCCAGTGCGGAAAAAGCCCAGCGCATCCTAGGCTGGAAACCAGAGCACTCGGACATCAAGACTATCATCGCGTCCGCCTGGCGCTGGCACGCACAGGAAAACTGAGACGCAAGCGCGTGGCGCCGCTCCAGTGGAGCCCACACAAACCCACTTGCAGCAAAAGCTTTGTCGCGCGATCACATCCTTTGTATGCCTTTATCGCAATCTGCGGCGCCCACGCGCCTGGATCTCGCCCTTCGCAACCAGGGCGAGCCCCATCATTTCACGCGCGACGGGACAGGCTATCGCCTTGACCATGTGATCACGCCGGCGGGCGCTGCTTATGACTTTTCCTGGGACGGCGCGCGCGCTTATCTTGCCTGGCACGACATCGTCCTCGATGACGGAGAAATGCGCGGCGACGATCTGGCCCCCGTGCGCGGGCGCGATTTGCGCGATCGTTTGACCTCGCTTCCCCAAGGCATGCGCGTAGAAGGCTGGTCTGCGCCACGTGCGCGCGCCAACGCCTTCACCGCGCTTTATTTCGATGAAGACTGGCTCTCAAAACAACTCGAATGCGAAAATGCGCAGGTGCGCCCCGAAATCTATTTCGTTCACGAGCGATTGGGCGGGATCATGCGCCATATCACAGCCACGCTGCGCCAAGCATCGGCGCCCCGTGCGCTCTGCGACAGCCTGGCGCTGGTGGCCGCCAGTGCGCTGGTCGGGCGCGCTGACGAAGCGATCAAAGGGGCTCTCACTCCACATCAATTGGACGCCGCCAACGCGTTCATTGAAGCGCATTTGCATGAAGACGTGGGCCTCGATCAGATCGCTGGCGCTGCGGGGCTCAGCAGCTTCCATTTCGCCCGCGCGTATAAACGCAGCACCGGCAAGACGCCCTATCGTCACTTGCTGGAGCGGCGGGTTGCGCGCGCTCAATTTCTTTTAGCCGCCACCAATCAGCCATTGGCGGAAATTGCCCGCGCTTCCGGCTTTGGCCGCGCCAGTCATTTCTCACGCGGCTTTGCAGCGATTGCAGGGCAAACGCCAAGCGCCTTCCGCAGAGCTGCGCGCTAGCGTACGATCGTATGTCTTTTGAGCACGCGCGCGCCTGCTGACGCCAAATGCTGGAAGCGTTCGTCGATCAAGCCTAGTCCCAGCACCTGACCGCGGTCACTGACTTCGATCATCCCCAGCGCCGCCAGCGATCGGACGCGCCGACGCACGCTTTCGCGCGGAATAGCGATCCGCTCAGCGATAAGACGGCGCGAGATCACGGGGCGCGCGCCGCCCGCCCCTGGCTGCGCCCAAGCCCGCCGCGCTGGTGGAGCGCCGCTTGAGCCACGCACATCACGATCAGGGTGTCGATCAAGTCGAGGTCGAGCAGCGCATGCGCTTCGTAATAAAGATCGAGCATGGCCTCGCTGGTGGCCAAGAGGTCCGCGCGCAGCGCCGCTGGATCGTATTCAGCCATGGCGCTCCCCAAAGTCGCCGGGATGAGTTTACAGATTTTGCGTCGATTCTCCAA
Source organism: Hyphomonadaceae bacterium JAD_PAG50586_4 (assembly GCA_023242925.1). GTDB lineage: Bacteria > Pseudomonadota > Alphaproteobacteria > Caulobacterales > Aquidulcibacteraceae > Vitreimonas. The sequence continues at coordinate 3,309,366 of CP096134.1, forward strand.
ATATTGCGCAACTGGGCGGAGGCCGAACAGCACATACGAGGCGCCTGCTTCAGCAATTTCTGCGTGCAAAGCCGGCGTCTGGCGCGCCCAGCATCACAATAGGGGCCGCCCCGACGCCAGAAATTGCGGGCGTCTGCGGCGTGCGCTGGCGATGGCTTGGCCACCGGGCGCATTGCCCGATCTGGGTCAGCCGATATTTTTCCGGCATAGGCGCGCGCGCAGCGAACGCGCGATGCTGGCGGCCAAGAGCCGAGTCGCTCTGGTGGAGCACATCGCTTGATGGGCAGCGAGATCAGCAATTTTCCAGCCCTGGTGCGCAACGCCCAATACAATGCGCGTTTTGCCTGGGTGCGCCTGCCCGTCATCGTCATCGTCGCCGGTTTCGTGTGGCGCCTCTGCGGCGCTGAAATCGCGCTGCTTTGGTTGGCCACAATGCTGTCGGCCGAGCGCGTCTCCGTACATCTGCGCAACCGGATCGTTTCAGGAGACCCAAGTGCTGCCTATCCTCACCTTATCAGCCTGGGGATCATGTCGGCGCTTTGGGTCTGCTTTGGCGTTCTGGTTTGGAATTCCAACACCGAATTGGGCCGGATCGCCGCCTGCATCGGGCTTTTGACCACAGCACTCTATGGCGCGCTCGGCGGACAAAAGGATCCACGTCCCGCCACCATCCTGGCCGCACCCCGCTCATCGCACTCTTCGTGCTTGTGAGCCTTCACGCCTGGACCAATTGGGCGCCCATCGAGGCGTTTATATCCACGCTCGCCACTTTTGGCGCGGGCGTTTCGGTCTTCACCTGCGCGCGTGCGCTCTATCTGTCGGATGCAAGCCACACGAACGCTGCCGCGCAATTGCAGCGCAGCACAGCGCTTTTGGAAGAGACCTCGTCTGTCGCCCGGGTCGGGGGCTGGCGCTACGATCTGAAGACTGGAACGCTCGACTGGACCGAACAGGCGTTGCGCATATTGGGCTTGGATCGGGCCCAAGGCGTGTGCGCCAATGACGCGTTCGCTCTGCTTGCGCCGGGTTCGCAGCAGATCGTGCTGACCGCCATCGCCGAGAACCGGACCGCGACTGAGGCGTGGGATTTCGAACTGGAGATGACCACGCCTGCGGGCGAGCGCAAATGGCTGCGTGCGACAGCCAAAACAACCGGGCGCAATGGAACGCCCGAGGCGCTGATCGGCAGCGTCGCCGACATCACCCGCCGCAAGCAGCTTGAGACCGACCTCCACCATGCGCAAAAGCTTGAATCCATCGGTCGCCTCACCGGGGGCCTGGCGCACGATTTCAACAATATTCTGACGGCGATCGTAAACGCGACGGACTCGCTTGAACATTCAAAGGAGCCGCGCGTCGCGCAAGCGGCGTCCGTCATCAACAAGGCCAGTGAGCGCGCCAGCGAGTTGACCGGCAAATTGCTCGCCTTCTCCAGACAGCAGGTGCTCCACCCGATCACGCTCGACATCAATGCGGCGCTGACGGATATGCGCAGCCTTATCACGTCCGCCCTCAAGGGCGGCGTCGTTCTCGAATTTGAGCTGGCGCCGGAGCCGCTTTTGACCACGCTCGACGACGGCCAATTGACCAATGCGGTGTTGAACTTGGCGCTCAATGCAAGCGACGCCATGCCCGAAGGGGGACGCATTCGCTTGACCACGCGCGGCGAAGCCGACTGGGTCGTGCTGGAGGTCGCCGACACTGGAATCGGCATGAGTGCAGCGCAGATCGAGCGTATCTTCGAACCGTTTTTCACCAACAAACCCGCAGGCGTCGGCACCGGGCTCGGCCTTGCCATGGTGCACGGATTTATTACCCAATCGGGCGGCGCGATCAGCGTCACCAGCGCCCCCAACGCTGGCAGCGTCTTCAGTTTACGCTTCCCGCGCGCGCCTGCGGACGCAGCCCTGGCGCCGGTGCAAACCAGGCCCACAGCAACGGATCAACGCGGCGCCGGCGCGCGCGTGCTGCTTGTCGATGACGACGATCTTGTGCGCGAGGCCTTGTGCGTGGCGTTGCGCGCACGCGGGTTTCACGTCGTCGGCGCGGCCAGCAGCGCTGCGGCTATGTCCCTCTTCAAACCGGGCGCTTTTGATTTTGCCGTGGTCGACGTCGTACTTGGCCAAGGGCTCTCCGGCGGCGACCTCGTCAAGCACTTGCGTGCGCGCGATGGGGCGCTGCGCGCGCTCTTGGTTTCCGGCTACACCTTCAATTGCGACCTGCCCCCGGAGGTCGAGTTCCTGGCAAAGCCGTTTTCCGTCGACAGGCTTGCGGCGCGCTTGCAGGCGCTGGGCGCAAACCAATCAGACGCACGTTACGCCGCAAGCTGAAGCGCAGGCGCCCGGCGACGTCGCGTTCGCTGGAGAGGCCGCGCACGGGCTTGTTGGTTTTGCGCGCAGGACCTCGGGCACTTGTGCAGCGCTGGACGGGTATGTGGGTTGCGCCTAGTTTCGCCGCGCTATGATTTGGGGGAAGCGATGAAAATCAGCATGTCAAACCTAGCGGCGTCATGGGCTTTCGCCGCAGCCTTGGCTCTTGCTCTGGCGCCGGCGCCTGCATCGGCCGATGAGGTCTGGGCGTTTCCGAGCGGCAATCAATTGACCTACGACCGCGATGTTGGCGAGGTCGCCGTTCTCACCTATCGCGCTGAACAAGGCCTCGAACTGGGTCAAATCTTTGTGGTGGGTCTTGGCGGCCAATATGAGGGCCGCTCCACTTATCAGGCCTATTGGGTGGAAGCCGACGATGCAGGACCCGCTTGCGCTGCTTCATTGGTGGACGCCGAAGGGCGCACATGGCGACGCTGGGGGATCGCTATTGTGCGATTTGCGAACCCCAGCTTCCCATCGCGCCTGACGCTTTCGCGCGGCGCGTGTCTGAGCGCGCCGAGCGAACGGGTGACGGCCCGCCCGGTTGTGGGCGCCGGCGCGCGCTAGCACGATCCCAAACTTGACCCGATCATGACGGCGCACGTCGTCAGGGCCCGTGCGACCGCGTTGGTTTGAGCGCCAACGCGTCGCTCGTGGTGCGCCGCTCACACCTTTGCTGGGCTCAGGCGCGCTTGGCCGGACAGGTGTTGAAGCCCAGCACGGCATAGAGCGGACACCAGCCGACAAGGCCCGTGAGCAGCGGCACAAGACCCAGATAGGCCCACGGCGTCTGGGGCCCGATGAAGGCAAGCGACAACACCCCTGCCCCGACAATCACGCGAAGTATGCGATCGATCGCGCCTTCATTGGCTTTCATATGCGTCTCCTTGATGCTTGATGCGCCGAGCTTGGCGCAGCTGAGGCGACGCGTCGGTGACAAAGTCACATAGCTTCAGCGAGGTTTTTGAGCGCGGCTTTGCGCACCACCTCCACCTTGCCACGCGACAAAACCACAAGGCCCTGCCTGGCCATGATGGAAAGCTGGCGCCCCACCGCCTCACGCGCCGATCCGATCTCGATCGCCAGCGCCTCGTGCGTCAGGTGGGCGACGCCGTCTTCGTCGATGAGGCGCATGAGCGCTGCGGCCACGCGTTGCTCAAGTCCGGTGAAGGCCAGCGCCTCCACCGTGCGCTCAAAATCCACGAAGCGCTCGGCCACCGAGTTCAGCACAGCGCCTCGAAACGCTGCGTCCTGCGTCATCAACCCATCGAAGGCGTCGGGGGAATAAGTAGCGCCTCGATGTCTTCTTCCACCACGCCTTCGGCGCCGTAAGCGCGATGCTGCACAAGGCAGGCAAAGGTCTGCAAACAGACCTCGCCCGGCTGGACCCGGTAGAGCACGATTTCTCGCCCGCTCGCCGAACACATGGTGACTTTGATGAGGCCCCGCTCGAGCGCCAAAAACCCTGGCAGGGATCGCCGTTGCGAAAGAGCGCAGCGCCCCTGCCGGCCTTGATCGGGCGCACGCCCGGCGCCCGTCCCGCACGCGCCATCGTCTCAGTCGACATGATCTTATCCGCCATCGCCACTTGCCCGGCCACGCGTGCGCGCGCCGCCATTTCTTCAGCGCGCTTTTGCGCTTCTATGCTGACCTTTGCGGCCTATTCTATATGGACCGATAGCCTTTGAAAAACGCACCGTGTGGCGCTTAAAGAGCAGCCGTGACGCATTGGCGAGGTTTCGGCGGCTTTGCAGATCGTGTTCGCCATCGCGCAGTGCGCGATGCGGCCCTTACCACCCTCGCCTGCAGATCTTCGCTACTGGCTCACATGCTCTGAGATGACGAGGCGCGCTGGATGTGTGCCCGGCTCGCCAAATATCCCCACCCAGATGTCGTATTGGCCCGCGCTGGGCGCATCGAACATCAGCATCGGATTGCCGCCGCGCACGCCGCTATCGTCATCGCAATACCAGCGCCCATCCGGCCCATTGATCACCAAGGTGGTGTCGACGTCTGAGTTCACTGAGAAAATGAGCGGCGCCGGGGTCTCACCGGGGGCAAACACCATCCGATAGTCCGGGTTCTCGGTGATAAAGCCGCGGCACGATTCAATGCGTCCCTGCATGTCGACGTAGCCGCCCGCGTCCAAATCCAAAACGTGGGGATCGCCAAAGACGCCAGAACTCAATTGCACCTCACCGTAATTAGGCGCCATCGCCCAACTGGCGCGCTGCTCCAGCACGCGCGCGCCCGCGTAACAGGGCTCAGCAGAGCAGGCATACATCGCCAGCTGCAGCAGATACGGGCCGTCGCTTGGCGGCGTGAATACGACGACCGGGTAATTGTCTACGAGCACGTCTTGGATTGGCTCTCCATCCTCGCCCACAATTGGCGCACCGGCCATGTCGAGCAGCATCAGGTCCAAATCGTCGCATTCATTGTCGCACGCGCCAATGAAGCGATATTCCACCCCGCCCGTCAGATAGCGTTCGAACACATGCGCGTCGCCGTTGCGCATCGCGACGACGCCATCGGAATAATCGAGGTTGCGCACGAGCGTGCCGCCGAACGTGTCCTGATAGAGATCAAGATATTCAAGGACGAGTCCGCGCAAGAGCGCGTCGGTCTCCGAGAAAACTGAGCAGGCACGATCATAATCGAATGTGCCTCGGGTGCGCTCCTGGCGACCCACGCCAATCAAGCTCGCCGGATAATTGTCGGCTTGGGCATGCTCGCCCCAGAGCTCGCAATGGCTGGGCGCTGCATCATCGGCAACCTCTTCCACCGCGACCGGCGAACACGCGGCCACGACCAAGAATGCGAGAAAAGCGAGAATGCGCTTAAGCATGGGCGCTCTCCGACTTGGCGACGCCCGCGATGTAATCGCCGATGCGATCCACCATCTCGGCCTGATCGAAATAGGTGGTGTGGATCAAACTCTCCCAGGTCATGGAATCCTTGGCGAGCTCATTGATCGCGTTGGTTTCGTCGGCGCTGACGCTGAAGATCGCAGCGCGATATCTGTCAAACAAGCGCTTTGACGCCGCCGCAGCGTTGGCATTCATACGATCAGCCAGCTCTCCACCAAGCACATCACTTTGCGTGCCGTATGAGTGGGAACACGTGGAGACCTTATCGATGCGATGATCGCCGTCGCGGCCAAAGGCGATCGCGATCAACGTGCCGCCAATGGTGTTGTTCAGCATGCCGCGTAGCGACAATTCCAGCACCAGCGCCGCAAACAGACGGTAGAAGAAATAGGCTGCCATGAAGACGAGCGGCGCACCGGCAATGCCGATCACAACGAGATAGGCGCCGATCGACTGGAACGGCTGCACCAGCACATTGATGCCTCGAAAGAAATCGAACGCCAGGAAACTCGCGCCAATCAATATGAAGCCAATGACAGCGTTCACGCCCCAATGGATGCCTGTCGTGCGCGAACTTCGAAACAAAGACCAACGCGGGAAGGGTTCCAGAGGTACGCTTTCAAGCCGCCGGAGGAAGGCAATCGCTTCGTCACTTGGGTGCCAGATCGAATAGATCATTGTGTCGGCGCTCGGGCGTCGCGACGCACGGCGAATGCGCGCCAGGCCATAGAACGCCACCGGCAGCATCAACAGCAACGCCAAGCCGCTGACCACCGGATAGGCATGCTGCGCCATCCATGTGAGCGCGCCCACCAATAGGCCCGTATCGGACGCCCGCGCGATTTCTGCACCATGCTCGAACATGGCGCGCCGCGCCTCGGTGTGCGCGACCACATCCTTGAATGGCATATTGACCACATCGAGCGTGGCGTTGACGACCCCTTGGCTGGCGAACGCGGTGATCGCAGGGATCATGAGGATACTGAGCGCAGCGATCGCGGCGAATAACCAAGCGCCAAAGCGTTCCGTGCCTGTCGCATGTGTACGGAAAAAGGGCGTGCCCACTGTCGTGATGCTGGCGATTTTCGGATCGCGCTGCGCGCGAGACCAATTCAGCATCCGCGCCGCATCGTTGGCGACATTGCCGCCATGAGAATGGCCAATAACGTGTACTGGCCCGCCATTGCGGCGCGCCACGCGCTTGATGGTGTCCACGAGTGCGCGTGCGCCGCGCTCGCGCTCCATGGCGCTGTTTGCGCCAGACCAGAGGTGGGGAATGATTTCGGCTTCCAGACCGCGTCCAGCGAGGCGTTGCTTCAGCAACGCCATAAACTTCGAGCGCGTCTGAAACCAATGGCCGCCGTCGATAGGTCCATCAGGCTCCGCGGCGGTGTCGCCGGTGCCGTGCACCGAAATAATCGTAACGCGATTAGCGTTGCCCATCCCCTCGTCCCCCGCGCCAATAGGGAACCAGAATGGAACCTTGTCCAGGTTCCTCTCGCGGGGACCGTAAAACGCGGCGGAATGGCCTTGGCGGTTAGCGCGCCAGCAGACGCCAAAGCTGGGCCCGCCCGCTCTGGATCAGAGCGTAAGCGTGATCGTCCCAATCATAGGGGCCTTGGATGAGGAGGCCCATGTCGATTTGGGCCAAGGCGGTCTCTGGGGATTTAGGGGTGCTTCCAGCGATGCGGGCAGCGGCCCGATCCAGTTTGCGATCAGCGTTTTTGATGTCGCGACTGAGGATTTTGAGCGCCTTTGCTTCGTCGAGTGGGCTGCGCAGCATTTGGTTGGCGGAAAGGCCAAGCGCCCGCGCTTTTAAAAACAAGCGCTCTTCGGATTCTGAAAAGGCGTGGAGCATGGCTTCACGAACTCTGTGGGCTTGGGTCCAGGCGCGGATTTCTTTGAGCAAGGGGTCGGGATTTAGGGGATGAAGTGCCGGAGCTGGATCGAGGGCCAGGGGCAAGGCTGCGATCAAAGTGCGGCGGGAGAGCTTGGGCACGGGCGATCTCTTCCGCGTCCAGCGGATCCTGGGCGCGGCATAAGAAAAAGATACTCTTGGTCGTTACACTTTATGGGTAATTCATCGCCACAAGTCGGTCAACTAAAAAGTGCATTTTGTTACACCTTTGGTGATGCCGTGATTGCCGCGCAATTGCGTGCAGCGCGCGCCCTGCTCAATTGGAGCCAGACACGGCTTGCCGAAACGGCTGGCCTGTCGGTCGAAACCATAAAGCGGCTGGAACGCATGGATGGCCCCCTCGAAGCCACCACCGTTGCAACTATTGATGCGATCACCCGCGCGTTGGGTTCAGCCGGTGTTGAATTCACCAACGGCGATGAACCTGGGGTGAAACTGAAGGCAAAGCGAAAGCGCTAGGATGAGGGCGTCTCCTCCCTTCAACGGGCGGCCGGGCGCTCGTGCTGGCGCATCGAGCCCTTGCGCATACGCAAGGTCTCGCCCCTCCGGGCCTAGCGCCCTGACGCGAGACTGGCGCGCGTTCGGGGCTCAGCCGTAGGGCGCTTCATCGTCGGGGCTGAACTCATCATCATCGCCGTCGTCATCATCATCATCCTCATCATCGTCTTCGCTGATGCTGATCAGAGCGAGCGCGCCTTCGCCAAGCACGCGCCGTTCGAGCAACGGCAAATGCTGCAAGCGGATCGCGAGCGCCAGCGCCAGCGCATATATGGCGTGCGAATTGCCCTGGAGAGCCGACCCCGCCAGGGCGCTCAGCACAGCTTCGATGGGTGTGATCAATTCCAGCACGCGCTGCCCCATCGCCTCCGCGGGGTATAGCTCGCCGTCGATGGGGACTTCAGGCTCCATGCGCTGAAGGATGCGCGCCGGTAGCTGGAAGAAGCAAGTTTGCTTTGTTTTCCGCTCTATTCCGCTTCATTCCGACTGCAGAAAAGCGCGCGGCGGAACCCGCCATCGTGTCTTGGCCTATGCAATTTCAGTCGATCACTGCGTCGCCAGGCCCGAGGCCGTGAATGTCAGCGCGTCGGCGGCACAGCATTGCTCGCGCACGCGACGACGCGGCGCAACTTCGGCGAAAGACCTAGCCCCCGCAAATCTCCACTTGTTGTTGCGTGCGCATTTCCCAAGAGCAGGAATAGGCCGGATCAGCATAGCAGATGTAGCCGCCCGGTGTTCGCTGGCAGCTGCAAGGCGCCTCGGTGAAGCTGACCTCGCCGTTGCGATAGCCGTCGTTCGCGGCAATGCTTCGACAGGCGCGTTCGCCATTGGCGCGTGCATTATCGCGCGCTACTTGACAGGCGGCGACCTCGCTCGGCGCGGCCGTCGCGTTCACACCGCGAATGACCTGCCCAACACGCCCCGGCTGCCACACTTCGCGCGTCTCCATACGACAGGTGAGTAGGACGTCGCGCGCGCGGCTCGCGTAGGCGCCGTTTGGATAGAGCACCAGATAATTTTGGAACGCTTGGCGCGTTTGGACGGCGACAGCCTGATCCCAGGCGCTTTGCTCGCTCGCGTTCGGTGCGCCGGCGGGAGGCGTCTCGACCGAGGGCGCCTGTATTGGCGGGGCCGATCCAATGTTTGCCCCCGGCGCCTCGGCGCTTTGGCGTTGTGCAGCGCCGTTGAAATAAAGCAGCGCGCCCAATGCGGTCGCGACGACCAAGATAAGCGCCAGGATCGCAACAAGCAGCGCGCTGCGCTGGCGCCGGCGCGGCGGCGCTTCAAGCGCTTGGGGACGCTCGCCGCTGACAATTGCGCGCAAAGCGGCCAGCACCATCTGCCAGTGCGAGTCTTTGATGTCGCCGCTCCAGCCGATGAGATCACCCATCTGGATCAACGAAAACCCTAGCGGGGGATCGACGTCGTCAATGCGGATCGGCAGCAGAATGCCGCGGTTCTTACCGACGCCAGCCTCTTCTTTCACCCAAGGCGCGCCGACCGATTGCTCCGACCAAATCGCGATCACCGCCTTTGCGGCGTTGAGCTCGTTATGGATCGTTTGATCCCATTGAGCGCCTGGTGTGATGCCGTGGTCCCACCAAACCGAAAAGCCCTCGGCGCGCAAACCCTCCACGATCCTTACGACACGGCCGGCGTCTTCCTTTTTGTATGAAATAAAGATGTCAGCCATCGCCCACCCCCGTGCTCATCCAACGCCAACAGGTCGGCGAGCGTCACCAAAGATTGTGGCGACGTTTGGAACCACCGATCGGGCTAAACGAAACGCTCGAGCCCTCGATAATCGCAGTTTAGGGGATGGCGCGCGCTGATGTCGGGCCACACTCTTCCAGCCGCCGCTTTTCGCCGCCTAAGAGCCGACGCGCGCGCACGAGGCCCAAGTCAGATGTGTTCGTGCGCCACACAGCAACTTACGTAATGCCCCATACGCCAACACACGCGCGATATGCATGGGCTCGGCGGTGATTTTGGGTCAATGCGTGCCATCAACCGATCAATAGGCAACCACACCTTAACCGCGCTGTCCTTGAGTTGGCCACGGAGAGAGACGATGGCGACGCTTCCATGGCAGGTTCTTTTGGCGTCGCCGAACCGCTTCGATATCGAAACGCAAACGGACGTCCTGCGAAACGCCGGAGTCCGGCGCACAATCTCCGCACGCGACAGCGACGAGGCCTACAAGCTCGCGGATCGCGCCGGGCTTAATGTCATCATCTTGGGGAGGATTGCGCGCCCACATCGCCGTTGGACTGGATCAAATTGTTGCGTCGCGACGAACGCCACCAGGCGCGCGAGGCGGCGATCTTCGTCACATCACGCGCGCTCACGCTCTCAAAAGTCGAAGCCTGTCGCCGCGCAGGCGCCAACGCTATGATCGGCCTGCCGATCACTAGCAATTCGCTGATCAACACGATCACTAAGGTGCTGGCCCGTCCGCGTCCCTTTATCGAAACCGAGATCTATACGGGCCCCTGTCGACGCGCAGGTATTGTCACGGCCGGCGCCGGCGCACGACGGCGCAGAAGTGATGCGGCATCCTAAGAGAAGCGTAGCCTACCCCGCCAAGCGCGCGCGGCGTCCGAGCTTTCGATCCAACAGCGCAAAGAGATGATGCACGAGCGCTGGATCGTCGAATTGGTGCGCAAGGCGCTCAACCTCATCCAATTCAACATCGCTCAAGCAGGAATTGGCCGCGTGAGGGGCTGCATGGAACAAGCCTTCAGTCGGCGTCGACGACACGCTTTCATAATCATCAAACAGACGCTCGCGGATTTTCTCGCCCGCTCGGGCGCCCGTCACTTTGATTTCAATGTCGCGGCCGGAGCGTCGAATAAGGTCCCGCGCCAGGGCGAGAATGGAGTGCGGCGCACCCATATCGACGTAGTAGGCGCCGCCAGGCGCAACAGCTTCGGTGTGCTCTGCTGCGCTCACGCCAAGCACCAGATCGACGGCCTCGTCGTGCGACATGAAAAACCGCTCCATGTCGGGATGGGTGATTTCAACCGGACCGCCCGCTTCAATCTGCGCCTCGAACCGTGGCAACACCGAACCGCTGGAGCCCAGCACATTGCCAAAGCGCACTGAGCGCATGCGCATTTTTGAGCCCGCAAGTTGGCGACCGCCCAGATAGAGTTCCCCCAGACGCTTACAGGCACCCATGACGCAAACGGGCTCGGCCGCCTTATCGGACGAGACGAAGGTGAAGGCGCTGACGCCCGCATGCTCGGCTGCGGCCACCACATTGCGTACGCCAAGGAGATTTGTCCGCACGCACTCGCCGGGATGGCGTTCGCCCATATGCACGTGCTTGAGGGCGGCCGCATGGATCACGATATCGGGGCGTTCCAGTTCCAGGATGCGCGCAAGGCGGGCGTTGTCACGAATGTCAGCCAGGACCTCGACGATCCGGATTTGGGGCGCGCGCGCAGCAGATGCCTCGGCGACTCCAAGCAGCCCGTGGTCGTGGTGGTCGAGCAGAACAAGGGATTGGCACTGGAGCTCAGACAGCCCCTGCGCCAGCGCCCGTCCTATAGACCCGGCGGCGCCTGTGATGAGCACTTTTTTGCCGGCCCACGCCCTGTTGGCGCGCGCCTCTGCGACTCGAATCACGCCCAAGGCTGCCCCCTTAGAAAGTAACGCCGGGGTTGTATTTCATGTTCGCGACCTAAAAGCCAGTCCAGGCCAATGCTCGCGATCAGATGTTGCCATTTTGCAGCTGTCTATGGGGCCAGAGGGCCTTCAGCCCGATCGCCACGCCGATGTTTGCAGCCGATGACGGATGGAATGACGGCGTTGAACGATCGCCGACGCGGAAATGGACAATCTGCGCGGCGGCTTCGCCGTCGACGGCCTGCGGATCGGCTTCGGCGCGACGGTGACCGCCTGTGTGGACGGAATGCCCGCGCTTGAAACCTTGCTCACCAGCAGGTGCCTCTTCCAACAGACACTCCGTCAGATAGGCTAGAGCCTGCCCGTCATGACAGCAGAAGGACGGGATGCGCTCGGGCTCGCGGGTCTGACCAACGCTGACAGCCTCGTGATTGCGGACGAGAGCGGCCGCACGGGAATCGTCCACAATCTTGCCGATGGATCTCTGCAAAGCACCATCATCAACACCGTGTCGGCCGCGATCTGCGCCAAGAGATCGACCTCACGCTGTACACTGCCAGGCTCGGAGGCGGTCCAAGACTCGATCACCGCGGAGCGCTTCGGCCTGCGCATCGGCGACGAGATGCGCGATTTCTTGCCGGATACCGCGCCCTGGCAGCGAACAGCGCCGAAATCGAGGCGCCCGTGATCGCTGCGTCCCTAGCTCGCCTCAGAAGGTCGCGCGGCGCTAGACATCGCTAAACCGTGCGTTTAGGTGAACCGCCATGAAAAGTTCGCGCGAAAACCCCGTATTGAGGTTCTCCGTTCCCTATGTGACGGGCGATGAAATCGAATACATCAAGGACGTCATCGCCAGCAAAAATTTTGCCGGCAACGGTCCTTACACAAAGAAGGCGCAAGCGCTGATCGAGAGCCGCATCGGCGTACGTAAGGTCCTGCTCACGCACAGCTGCACAGCGGCGCTGGAGATGTCGGCGCTGCTCTTGGGAGTGGGACCAGGTGACGAAGTGATTATGCCGTCCTACACGTTCTGTTCGACGGCCTCAGCGTTTGCCCGGACCGGCTGCACCATCGCATTTTGCGACATCGATCCCGCCACTATGATGGCCGATCCAGCCGACATAGAACGGCGCATCACGCCGAATACAAAAGCGATTGTGCCGGTGCACTACGGCGGCCTCGCTTGCCAGATCGAGGAAATCGCGGCGCTTGCCCAAAGGCATGAGATAGCGCTCGTAGAAGACGCCGCGCAGGGGTTCGACGCCGCTGTCAATGGTAGACCGCTCGGAACGTTCGGCACGTTCGGCTGCATCTCCTTCCATGAAACGAAGAACCTGCACGCCGGACTCTGCGGCGCGCTCTACGTCAATGAGGACGATCCCGAGCTGCAGGAGCGCGCCATCCGCATTTGGGAGCGTGGCACCAACCGTCAGGCTGTGCTCAAGGGCGTCATCGACAAGTACAGCTGGACCGACCTTGGTTCGAGCTTCTATCCGTCCGAGCTGCAGGCCGCATTCCTGTTGGCGCAGCTTGAGCATGCGGATGAAAACAAACTCGAACGGCAGACGTTGTACGCACGTTACGCCAATCCATTGCGCGCGCTTGCTGACAAAGGCGCGTTTACATTTCCGCCAATGCCGCAGTCGCTCGATACGAACTATCACGCTTGCTATGTGATCTTCGACAGCGTTGCTGACTGCGACCGCGTGCGCGAGACCCTGAAACGGGCTGGCATCCACGCCTACATTGGCTACGTTCCGCTGCATTCCTCGCCGATGGGACTGAAACTTGGTAACAAGCCTGATGATGTGCCAGTCACGGAAGCGCTCGCGCCACGGACGCTCAGGTTGCCCTTCCACAACGATATGACGGAAGCCGATGTCGATCGCGTTGTCGATCTCATGCGGCAATGTTTCGCGGACCATCATGCCCACGTTTGACGAGGCCGTCGCCGCCTACACACGTTTCCTCGGTGGCCCGATCGCCGGCACGCAAAGCAGGCTACGCATAGAAGCACATGTGGAAACGCAAAAGGACTGGTCGCCACTGCACACAATGGACGAGGTGCGCGCCTGGTACCTGAAACGCGCGGCCGACTGCCCGATGAAGGTCGAGTCGATCCCAGTGCTCGAATGCCGCGAGTGGAGCCTCCATCCGGAAACCGGGACCATCCGCCACAAGAGTGGAGAGTTCTTCTACGTGGAGGGCCTGCGCGTCTCAAACACGGGTGGACGCGAGAACTCGGGCGGCTGGGACCAACCTATGCTCACCCAAGTCGGCTTCGACGGCGGAATTCTCGGGCTCTTGCGCCAACGCAAGGACAGCGTTCCCCTCTACCTCGTCGAGGCGAAGGCCGAACCGGGCAATTATCGCATGGTCCAGATATCTCCTACGCTTCAGGCGACGTTCTCGAATTTGAAGCGCGCGCATGCGGGACGCAAACCGCGTTTCGCCGAGTATTTCGAAGCACCGGCTGAAAACGGCGCGCTCGTCCACTACGATCAATGGATGTCCGAAGACGGTGGCCGACTGACAAACAAGCGCAACAAAGGCATGATCGTCGAGGCCCCCGCCGACAAGCCGCTCGAGGCGCCAGACGGGTTCATGTGGCTGAGCTTGTGGCAGATCAAAGAATGCTTCCATGACGATGCGTGGATCAACCCGCACCTGCGTATGCTGATGCACCTATGACAAAAAAGAAAGGCCTCGCCGTCTGGAGCGTCGGCGCGCATGCGCGCCGCAACCTCCTGCCTGCGATCGCGCTGACGGAGCATTGGCGCTTCGCCGGCTGCACGACACGTAACCGTGAAGCTGGTGCGTCAGCCGCGGCTGAGTATGGCGGGCGCTTCTATGAAACGCCGGAAGCGATGCTCGCAGACACAAGCGTCGACGCCGTGCTGCTGGCGGGCCCCAACGGTGTGCATTTCGACCAAGCGAAAGCGGCGCTCAGCGCCGGCAAACACACTCTTGTCGAAAAAAGCATGTGTCCGAAACACTCGCAAACGTTGGAGTTAGCCGCGCTGGCGCAAGCGAAAAATCTCGTCCTGGCCGAGTGCTTCATGTATTTGCACCATCCGCAATTCGCGGCCCTGCGCGCTAGAGCGGCGGATACCGAGCGCTATGGGCCGGTGAGGAGCGTCACAGCTCGCTTCGGCTTCCCGCACCTGCCGCCGAACGACATTCGCTATAGTAAGGCGCTTGCCGGCGGCTCACTGTCGGATGCCGGGGCCTATTGCATTTCGAGCCTATCACAATTCGCAAGAAATACGTCCGTACATTGGGCGCGCACCGATCAAGCGGCCCCGTTCGAGGTGGACATTGGTGGGGTCGCCACCCTCGATCTCGACGGCGTGACTGGCATTGCTGACTGGGGCTTCGGGCGCTCCTACCAAAGCGAAATCGAAGTGTGGTGCGCGCGCGCCGTGCTCAGGGCGCGGCGCGTGTTCGCCAAACCACCGGAATTGGTGACATCAATTGTCGTGACGGACACGATGGGCGAGATCACAGAAATTCCGGTCCAGCCCGCCAACCATTTTGTGACGATGTTCGACGCGATGGGCGCCGCCCTAGCCGATCCAGCTGCTCGTGTGGAGTTTGTGCAAGCGGCAGTGCGACAGTCAGCGCTGCTTGATGCTGTAAGAAAGCACGCCTCGCTCTAATCGCGATCTCGCCGGTGCGAATACCCAGAAGCGTTGCAGGAGAAACGACACAGTGGCCATGGCGCACACCACTAAGAATTGAAACACCGTTAGATTCACATGGGCGTGGACGGCCCAATTCAACAGCAACGCCTGCGCCACGTATATGCAGAAATAAAGCACCGCATATTTCCAAATGGAACGACGCCAGTGTTCGTGGTGTTGGAAGGTCCAAGCGCGATTGGCAACGAAGCTCAGCGCCAGCGCGCCGACGTAACCGATCGTCATGGCGGTCATAGGCGCGACGCCGCGCACCAGCAGCGCGAGGAAGATCACATAGGCGGAGAGATTGAGCGCGACTCCGACCGCAATAAACCGCCCTAACCTTTGGCTTTCCGCGCGGTTGAGGCAGTCCACTAGGCGCTTGCCGTTGCTCATTCGCCCCACCACGCAATCCGCTGAAAAGCGGCCACTATCTCGCGTCTGGAGGTTCCTCTATACTGAGAGCCCGCGCCCACGCAACCAAGGACTCCGCCGACCGTGCCGACAGCGCCGACCCTTCTCGTCACAGGCTATAAGGGACTGCGCTTTGTGCAGGATCTGGCCGCGCGAGGCGTGAAGCCACGACGTGTGGTGTCGTATCGACAACGGGGCGACGCGTCGCACTCTTTCGATGCGTTGGCGGCGTACTGTAATAAAGCTGGCATCACGCTCGAAGAAACGAAGCATCCGAACCTGAGCGAGGATACGATCGCGTTTCTAGTCGGCTGGCAGTTTCTGTTGAAGGACCACCTTGACCGATGCGTGGTGTTTCACGATTCTGAGTTGCCGAAATTGCGAGGGTTTTCTCCCACCATCACAGCACTGCTGACCGGCGCAAACGAGCTTCACGTCACCGCGATCCAGCCGGCTGACGGTGTCGATACCGGACCAATCTATGGCGCCATCAAACGTCCGGCGGCAGCGGATATCACACTACGGGACCTGATTGAAACGCAAGCCGAGATGATGACGGATCTCTCGGTCGAACTTCTTAAGCGCGTGGATGCAGGCACACTGAGGGCAGCGGCGCAGTCTGATCGTGGAGATACGTATAGCCTTTGGCGTGACCACTTGGATTATTTTGTCGATTGGCGAAAAGCGGCGCCCGATATCGTGCGGCATATCCGGCTTTCTGGATTTCCGTACGAAGGCGCTAAGGGCGTACTCGACGGCATGACGCTCACGATCGAAGCGGCTCAAGAGGGTCCGGACCTCGATTTTGGAAATCGCGACCCGGGCAAGTTCTGGCAGATCCTGGACGGACGGCCGCTCGTCGTCTGCGGCACGGGCACGATCTGGATCGACAGCGCGAAAACCGCGGATGGCCGGCCTTACGCGTTCAAGAAAGTGCGCGCCCGTTTCCTAACCGCCGACACGGCGTGGATTCACCAAGCGCTTCAACAGACCCAGAAAACACCGCAATGACTGCCTACCACTGCACCCTTGCCTCAGATCTCCCGGCGGACGCATTGGACGTGCGGCACAGACAAAACGAGATCGCCGTCATTGTACCCGTGTATCAAGGAAAGGCGATGCTGGAAGAGTTGTGCCGCCGCCTTGTCGCGACGCTATCAACGCTCACTCAAGAATTCTCGATCATTCTCGTTGATGATGCGAGTCCCGATAAGCCATGGTCGCTCATGCAGACGCTCGGCAAACAGGACACGCGCATCAAGGCGATCCGGCTCTGTCGCAATTTCGGTCAGCACTCCGCGCTGACCGCCGGCATCGATTACGCCTATGCGCGCTGGTACGTGATCATGGATTGCGACCTGCAGGACGCGCCGGAAGACATTGCAGCACTCTACAAGAAAGCCGTCGAAGGCCATCACGTCGTGACTGCTTATCGCGCCAAGGAAGGCCACGACTTGGGCAAGCGCGCGCTGTCGTTTCTGTTCTACAAGATGTTTCAGACGCTTTCGGGCGTACACCTCGATCCGAACGTTGGTAATTTTCGCGTGTTTTCGCATGCTGTGGCAGAAGGGTTTCGCGGAATTCGCGAGCGCGCGCGGTTCGTGCCGGCCTCCTTTGAATGGATGGGTTTTGAGCAGGTGTTCGTGGAAGTTCCGCACCACAATCGCGCCGAAGGCAGGTCGTCCTACTCGCTGCGCAAACTCCTAACGCTGGCGATCGATACGGTCCTGGCCCACTCGCAGGTCCCGCTGAAATTCGTGGTCGGCGCGGGTATTGCGATGTCGCTCTTTTCGTTCGTCGCGGCAATCATCGTGTTCGGGCGCGCGCTTTTCTTCGGCTACGACGTCGACGGCTGGGCAAGCTTGTTCGTCGCTAGCATGTTCCTCGGCAGCGTGCAGATTGCCCTCCTCGGCATTGTCGGCATATATGTCGGGCGCACCTTTGAGGAAACGAAGCGTCGCCCGCTCTATATTGTCGGCGAGAAATTGAATCTCGACTGATCCCGCGATCAGGGTTGCGGGGGTGGTGTCAGGCAGGTCATCCCGGCTTCCGGCATGTTAGCGATTGTCGTGGGATCAATCTCCGCCTCCGTGACCGCATCGATCAAACCTTGCTGCGTGGTCGCCGTGAGCACGACGCGCGTCGGAGTTTGACTCATGTCCAACACTTCGAACGTCGAGTTTTGCAGATCGGAATTCGCCACGAAGGGCAAGGCAACCAGCGCTTCGTTAAAGGTCTCGGCGCGGAAAAACAAATAGCGCTTGTCGCGCTCAAGGTTCATCTGCGTGGCCTCCCACGGGTCCGCCGGTGTTAGCCCTCTGAAAATGGCCTGACACGTGTTATCGGAATCGACATACCCGTAACGCGGCATGACGACATCCCGTCCGTACACACGCGAGGCAGCGTACCAGAGTTTCGCCCACGTCAAATAGGGTATGCCGCTGTGCTGGATGAACGTCCATTTGCTGTGAACGACAATGCCATCGAGCATAGAGAGTTGGTCGGGCGGGATTGTGCTGACGACGCGGTTATAGAGAAACACTTCGGGAAAGTGCGTTGCGCGCGCGTGCTCCTCCTTGCGCATCACGATGGCCCCGAGCAGCGCCGCCGATAACACACCCACGGCAACGTGGCGGAAGCGCAACTCCACGAACCGCGCCAGCATCAAGTGGATGACCGAAACTAGAACGTAGGCGAACATCGGCCCGAAGAAAAACGAAGACGGATAGACGTACCGCGCCTGCGGCGCTGAACCGAGCGTGTAAAACAAGAAGAAATAAAGAATGCCGATCAGACACATGCTCATAATACGGAAATCGCGCAGCCACAGCGCGCGGCCGATCATACCAAGCCACCGGCCCTGACTGTCCTTCCCGATTGCGCGACCGTGATTGGCGATGGCGAACACGAAAGCGAGGACGATGATTGAAATCGTGATCACCGCACCAAGCGCATACAACTCAAACCATTGGTTCACGATATGCGATCCGACGTACGGCGACATATAACCGAACATGGCCGCGAGTTCGTTCAGGAAAGCGGCAGGATCCAGCGACGGTGAAAGCCCAGACTTGTCGATGTAAGATTGGCGAATAGCGGCGGTGGGCAAATAGGAATAAAATGCAGCCGCTCCGACCGCGGCCAAGACGGCCAGGACGCGCCACCACCGGTGCTTCAGTTCGCTCCAGCGCTGGTAACCGAAGAACAGGAGCGGCAATGGCATATAGCCGAACGCGAGGCGGTCCGCGTGGGTGAACGCGATCAGCAACGCCAGCAGCAGCACGAACGGAAGCGTGAAATGCTTGTTGCGGTAGGCGTTGTCGATCAGCAAAAACGCGACGCCGATAAACAGCACATCCAGCACGACATAGGACGAGTTCACACTGAAGAATATCTGCGCCTGGATCGGCAACACCCATGGCAGGATCGCACCGACGGCGGCGGTGATCTTCGAAAAGCGGAAAGTACGCCGCGCAACGAAGTAGAATACGACCGAGACAAGCACTGCCTGAAGCAGGATCAAAAATTTCGGCAGGAAGTAGCCGGAATAGAGCCCCATCGTTGCGTAGAGCGTCTCACGGTAAAACAGGAATAAGTTTTGTGTCAGATAATAGTTGGGCTCGTTATCGATGACCTTGTGCAGCAGGTACGGATCGTCATGGTAGAGAACGTCAGCCCAATGCACGAGGGCGAAGTGCACTGCAAAGATGAACGCGGCCGCAAGCACCAACGGCGCGAGGGCGGCGGGTGCAACGAAACGCTTCAGCATATTGCTCAGCTTCATGCGCGCCTCTCAGGAAAAGCTGAGGAGTGGCGGCGGGCTCTGCACCAAGTCGAGCAGATGGCGTCCGTATTCTGTATTCTCCATCGCCTTAGCGGCGTCCTGCAAGGCAGCGCGATCTATGTAACCAAGCACAAACGCGATCTCCTCAAGGCATGCGATTTTAAGCCGCTGGCGCTGCTCAAGTGCGCGGACGAAGGACGCGGCTTCAAGCAAGCTCTCGTGCGTGCCTGTGTCAAACCACGCGTAGCCACGTCCAAGCAATTCGACCGACAAGTCGCCACGCTCTAGGTAGGCTTGATTCACACTCGTGATTTCAAGCTCACCTCGCGCCGATGGCTTCACGCGCTTGGCGATGTCCACGACGTCAGCTCCGTAAAAATAGAGCCCTGTCACGGCCCAGCGGCTCGTAGGCACTTTGGGCTTTTCTTCAAGGCGCGCCGGCTTGCCGTGTTCGTCGAAGTGCACGATGCCGTACCGCTCAGGATCACTGACGCGATACGCGAATACGGTGGCGCCCTCGGTGCGCTTGGCGGCGCGCATGACCATTTCGGTCAAGCCATGGCCGTGAAAGATGTTGTCGCCCAGAACGAGCGCGGCGGGTGAGCCCGCGAGAAACTCCTCGCCAAGAATAAACGCTTGCGCGAGCCCGTCGGGCGCTGGCTGCACCTTGTAGCTAAGCTTAACGCCCCATTGAGATCCGTTGCCCAACAGCCGTTCAAATGCGGCGATATCTTCTTTGTTGGTGATGATTAGTATCTCGCGGATGCCAGATAGCATCAGCACCGAGAGCGGATAATAGATCATCGGCTTGTCAAAGACTGGCAGCAGCTGTTTGCACACGGCCATCGTAACCGGGTAGAGGCGCGTGCCCTTGCCCCCTGCCAGAATGATCCCCTTCATGTTCTCACTCTATTTCTGCTCATGCGCTAACAAACCCAGACGCTGACCAGAATATCGCGCATCGCGGATCGGGCGCCACCAGGGCTCATTTTGGAGGTACCATTGCACGGTCCGCCGAAGGCCTTCCGCAAAATCGATCTCCGCTCGCCAGCCTAGCTCGCGCTCCAGCTTGGCCGGATCAATCGCGTAGCGGAAATCGTGGCCCGGCCTGTCTTTCACGTAACTAATGAGATCGGCGTACGGCGCACCAGACGCGCGTGGGCGTAACTCGTCCAGCTCGGCGCAGATGGCGCGCACAATTTCGATGTTGGTCACCTCATTGCGCGCACCGATATTGTAGGTATCGCCAATAGCGCCGTTCTGAACGACCGCAATGAGGGCGCTCACGTGATCTTCCACATATAACCAATCGCGGACATTGCGGCCGTCGCCATAGACGGGAAGCCTTTCCTCATGAACCGCATTGAGGATCGTCAAAGGAATAAGTTTTTCCGGGAACTGGTGTGGCCCGTAATTGTTCGAGCAGTTCGAAAGCACGATCGGCAAGCCATAGGTGTGACTCCAAGCCTTAGCGAGATGATCCGACGCGGCCTTGCTGGCCGAGTACGGCGAACGTGGATCGTAGGGCGTGCTCTCGTTAAAGGGCGGTGCGTCAAGACCTAGGCTGCCGTAGACCTCGTCCGTCGAGACGTGAAGGTAGCGCAGGGTTTTGACACCGTCTTCGGGCAAACCATCTCTGTACGCTCGCAACGCTTCTAACAGCGCATAACTGCCCTCGATATTCGAGCGGATAAATTCCGCCGGGCCCTCGATAGATCGGTCGACATGACTTTCGGCCGCCAAATGCATGACATGCTCGATGCGCTCCCGCCGCATCAGCGCAAGCATCGCATCTCCGTCGCAGATATCAGCGCGCACGAACCGATAGTTCGGGTAATCTTCTATGTCGGCGAGACTCGCGGGAACCGAAGCGTAGCTGACTTTGTCGACATTAACGACGCGCGTGCCGGCGTCGCGCGCCAAACGGCGGCAAAGGGCCGATCCAATAAAACCCATGCCGCCGGTGACCAAAACGCGCATTATCGGCCCAGTATTCCGCTGAAAGACGCACATATCCTATCGGATCGATTATTCGGGCGCAATGCGAGCGGGAGGCTGCCAAGCGCCTCCATGTCTAGCTGCGTGCGCATTGCTGCCTCCCGTGCAAACAGATCAAAGCAGCGGTCTCGCCGCCGACCAACTTTGTGGGTGAAGATTCTTGGTTCGAACGCGTCGAACCTATTCCTTCCCGTGCGAGTTGGCGTAGCGCGCCGCACGCCAGCCGTGCTAAACGCATCGCGATGGGACCGATCGGCCAGGCGCGGGACGCCTTCTCCGAAATTTATGCGAAGAACACGTGGGGCAAGGGCTCCGGCGTGGGCTCGGAGGTTGAGCACACGCGTGAGTATGTGGCGACGCTTGCGGCGTTCATGCGCGCACATCGCATCCGCTCCGTCGTCGATTTTGGCTGCGGCGATTGGCAATTCTCGCGCACGATCGATTGGAACGGCATTCAATATTCCGGGTTCGACGTCGTTCCCGCTTTGATCGAGGCAAACAAGGCGGCGTTCACAGCGCCGAACCTTAGCTTCCATCTCGTAACGGGCGGCGCACGGCTTCCAGCTGCGGATCTGCTCATCTGCAAGGATGTGCTGCAACATCTGCCCATCGTCGAAGTGCGCCGCTATTTGGCGATCTTCAAACGGCTCTACCCGCACATGCTTATCACCAACGACGTGCGCCCCGAAGCCAATCTCAATATCGATATTCATCCCGGCCAGGCGCGGCCGTTGCGGCTTGATCTCGCGCCGTTTCGTGAGACGTTCGACGTGCTGCTGACGTGGGACGTCGATGCGTACGGGTATTGCTCAACCAAGCAGACTTGCCATTTGCGAGGCGGATCGGGCATGCGCCCGGCTTATGTGACGCTTACCGACAAATCCGATCCGCCGGCCAAAGTTGCGGCGGCCAAGCGCGCGCTGATCGATATCGTGCGCGAAGCAATCAAAGATACGCCGCTGGCGCCGGTCGCGCGCTGGATATGGCGGCGGTTCAGGCCTTCACGCCCATAAGCACGCGCCAGGCGCGCCGCGCCGCGGGCATCGCCCACACCGGCAACGTGCGCAACAGCATGCCCCGCATAGCGAACGCCGGGCCCCGCAGCGCGCTACGCGCGATCGGACTGGTGAGACCATACGCGCGATGATGCGCTTCGCGCGCTGAGGAACCCGGGCGCTGTAAAGCCCGTATGATATCGGCCTGATTGCGTTGTTGTTCGCGGCGCATTTGCGCCCAGACCGGAGATGGCCGCGCGATTGCGCCCGACCGCACTTGATAGATCGTCTCGCACCAGACGCTGGCGTAACCTGCGGCGGCGTTCGGCCAGCTGAAAAGCTCGGCGCGTTCCAAGCCCGCTGCGATGAGCCTGTTGCGCGTGGCTGGATCGATGACTTCGTCCAAAGCGCGCGCCATTGAGCAATCATCCCCGGGCGTAATGGAGAGCGCCGCATCGCCTGCGACCTCCCCAGCGATGAACCGCGCGTGGTGATCACGGGGCATGCGCACGCCATTGCTTCGAGCAAGGGCAAGCCGAAGCCTTCGTATTGCGAGGGATAAACCAAAGCCACAGCGCCGCTATACGCCGCGCGGAGTTCGTCGTCCGGCGCTGCAAGGCGTTGGATCTTTGCGCCGCTGGTCAGAGCGCGGATCTCAGGCTCGATCGCGTCGGCCCCGCCAATACAGACGATTTCATACTGATCGCGCTGCGGCCAAGCTTGGAAAGCGCGGAAGAATTGCAGTGTATTTTTATAGCCCCGATAGCCGATGCGCTCACCAACGAGAAGGAAATACGGCCGGGCGACGCCATGTTGCTGGCGGAATGCGGCGGCGTCCTCATGCGTCGCGGGCGTGAAGGTTTCCGGAACCGCGTTGGGGATCGCAACGGCGCTGGCCGGCGGCACTTCTGGAAACAGCGCCAGCAGATCATTCCTGGTGCTTTCGGAGACGCAAATGACGCGCGCCGCGTGGGCGATCGCCAAGTGCTTCTCGCGCCAAATTTGATCGTCGGTTGCGGCATCCAGCAATTCCGGAATGAAGTCATGCGCAACGAACACGGACGGCGTGCTGATCGCGCTGGTGTAGTAGGACGAGACGAACAGTTCGGCGCCCGCTTCGTCACACGCTTTCTGCACCAGAAACGCATCGGCGCCCGTGCGGCGCTCGTCCCAGGCGGGGATCGATTTGATGCGAAGACCCGGCAAACGCGGCGCCGTGCCCGCGCGATCAAGCAGGAGGATGTCGTCGGCGAAGCCGGACGTACGCCACTCCTCGAGCAGGCTGCGCCAGACGCGCGCGATGCCGCTGACCTGGTTGTGCTGAAAGAACACGCCGTCAACGACGATGCGCGCCTGTAGCCCCTTGGCGCGGCGAGGCGCAGGCGCGGCCTCGTCGCCGCCAAAGCGCCAGACGCCAGTATCGTCGACCGAGGCCAAGGGCGCGACACCCAGGCGGGAGGCGGACTCCACAAGCGTCTCGTCAGTCACCCAGGGAAAATAATCCCGCAGCGCCAGCGGGCCGCCCGCTTCGACGGCGCGCTGCAGCGCCCGCCAATGCTGCTCGGCGCCGGCATAGCCGTAATATTTTTCTTTGAATTGCGCCTGCTCCGGCGTGGCGTAGGCGAAATGCTGGAATACGGCGCCGATCGCTTCGGTCTCGTCATGCAGGATAGGCCGCGCGCGGCCGAGATCGAGCGGCGCACGGCGTGTACGCCGCATCAAAATCGGGGGTTCATGCGCCGCCCAATAATCGCCCGGCGCATAGCGCCACGCGCGCAGCCATTCCTGGTTGGGGTTTTGCGCGTAATTATAGCGCGTGCTGATCAGAGCTTCCGGCCCGACATAATAGTCACACCAGAAGTATGCAGCCGTTGCATCCGGCTGTGCGATGAAAGCGGCGCGGACGGCTTCGATCTGCACGCGCGTCCAGAGCTCGTCGGCATCGATTTGCCATAGGAGGCATGGCTCTTTGATGCTGGCGAGCGGCGCGGAGACCATTTCAAGCTTGCCATCCCAGAACTGGCCGAGCGGCTTGCGATAGAGGCTTATCTGACCGGGGTGCGCCGCGGCGATCTCATCGAGATAACCGCTGGTCCCATCATTGCTGCGGCCTTGCTCGTGAAAGGACGCGTCGATGCGCCCACCGGCTGCGACGCTCCATGCCGTATCGTGTACGAGGGATGCGACACCTTCGACGACATGCCAATGCCAGCGAAATGGCAAGCGTTTCAGCACATCGAGATGATAGCGGATGAACGGTTCGCCATTGAGTACAATGGTGAAGAAATGGACGGGCAGCGCCGGGTCTGTCTCTGCCGGCGGCATAGGATCACGCGCAACCGACAGTAATTGCGCCGCCGGGACAACAGGCGCCGCGCCCGCAGTTTTCGCGTCTTGGCGCAACTCTTCTGCCTGAACGCGATATTGCAACGCTTCGTTTTGAAATGCGGCCAGGCGCCGTTGCATCCAACCCGGCGTCTGGTACGGCGCGAATGCGTTCTGGATGGCGAAGACTTCGTGCTGGCCTTTACGCAGCTGGCTGGACTGGCCGCCGAGCGCGAACGAACTGACGACGCGATCAATGCACCGGATTTTCAAATCGCGCGCATCCAGCATGCGAAGAAACCAGTCATAATCCGCGTGGATTTTGTAGCGGGTGTCGAACGCGCCGATGCGCTCAAACACACTCTTATGCGCGAAGGTGGCCTGATGCGGCAGACAGCCGCAAACCATGAAGTCCAACGCTTCAGCCGGCGGGGGAGGATGGAAGATGCTAATGTGACCGTCGCCGCGGCGGACCTCGATGCCGCCATACATCACATCGGCCGGCGCTTCCTGGAGGCGCTGCGCTACGTCAGCCAGCACGTTCTCGTCGATCAGATAATCATCGGCGCCCAGAAAAAGGATGTAATCGCCACGCGCGCGAGAGAGGCCCTTATTCATAGCGTCATAAATGCCGCGATCGGGCTCCGATACGAACACGCTGACGCGACCGGAGAGACTCTCGACGATATTTTGCGTTCCATCCGTGGAGGCGCCGTCAATAACGACGTGCTCGACTTCTGAGTAGGTCTGCCTCAGAACGCTCTCAAGACAGGCGCCTATGTGCGCGGCGGCGTTCCGGCTCACCGTGATAACTGTAAATCTTGCCGGCACCATGCCGCTCCTACTGCCCCAACCTTTTGGTTAAATCTAGCCACGGCTTGGCAGGACACGAAAGCTTGCTAGGAGTTTGTGAATGCTTTTTGCACCTGCAGCGCCAGCAGCCCCTTGGCATGCACCCCTCAAGGGGTATTCGACGGTCTCCTATCCATCATGAACAAGCGGCTGATTGTCTGCGGAGGTGGAGAACGTTCGGGCAGCACCTGGCAATACAACGCGGTGCGCGCGTTACACGGCGCGGGTGTGTATGGGGCCTGGATCGACGATTATGAGCCGGGGCGGGCCGAAGCGGTGCACGTGATCAAAGCTCATACGCCAACCGCGACGGCGAATCTCCCTGCCGATGTGATCCTCACAGCTTACCGCGACTTGCGCGATGTCGTCGGTTCGATGATGCGCATGGAGTGGCTCGACCTCGCCGATGTCGCGGCCATCGACGCATTTCTTGACCGCTACCTGACGGCTCAAGAAGCCTGGCGTCAGCGTGCTGCGTACATCATGAAATACGAAGACATGGTCGCGCAACCCCGCGCTGAACTCGCGCGCCTCGCCGTGGCGCTGGATATTTCTCTTACGGCGAATGCGCTCGACGCCGCGCTTGATATGGTATCGGCGATCAAACCCGCCGAAGCCACACCCGCAGGGGCCACAACGCGCTATGATCCAGAAACGCTGCTGCATGCGGGGCATCTATCAGACGGGCCACGGCAACTGGATGATATGCTTAGAACCCGAATTGAGCTGCGTCACGAAGGATGGCTCCGCAGCAACGGTTACCTGTGATCCTATCGCTCTCCCCACGGGCGAAAATGCACCAGGGCGGAGAGATTAGTGCCCGTGGCGGGGTGGACCCGCTAATGCTACCAGCAAAGCGCGCTGTAGGCACAGTGTGTGCGCGCGGGCGGTCGGACCATCCATGTCAGCTTGGGACAACATAGAAAGCCGCCACATCCGCAACGTGCTGCGCAGTCAGCCCGATCTGGCCAGTTCCGCAAGCCTGCCCGAGGTGGAACACGCGCTGCTGAAACATCTTTGCGCGCACATTCCCGAGCGCATCGGCGTGGACGTGGGCGTGTTCCGCGGCGCTTACCTCAACCTGTTTCGGCAAGCTGGGTTTCGTGCGTTCGGTTTCGAGCCGATCCCAAGTCGCGTCGCCGAACTGCGCCGCAAATGGGCGCACGATCCGATGGTGACGATCGAGCGCGTCGCGCTCTCGGACGAGGATGGTCTAGCCGATATTCACCTCGGCGACTGGAAAATTGCGGAGGAGCAGGCGCTCAATCCAGGCGACCTGTTCAATACACTCGAGCACCGCCCGGACAACGACGTGCTCACTTTCTCCGGCGCGCTTTCCGTGGTTCGGCGGCGGCTTGCTTGGTTCGTCGAAGCCGGTCTGATCCCGCGCGACATTGGCGTGCTGAAGATCGACGCCGAGGGGCATGACCTGGCGGTGCTGCGGGGCGCGTGGCCGCACCTCGGTCGCGTCACGCTGTGCGAGTACTGGAGCAGTGATTTTCTGTTCAGCGGCGGCGCGGCGAAGAACGATCTTTCGCATTATGAAGACTTCTTCGCCGACAAGGCCGATATGCAAGCCCTGGTGCTTGGCCGTGACGCCGCGCATCCGGCCCTATTCTATCAGGTTAACCCGCGCGAGACCGCGCGCAATTCCTGGGGCAATATTCTGTTTACGACCGACGCAGCCCTGTTCGCCGAGGCCACCGCCTGGTGCGAAAAGATTATCGGCGCGCACGCGGCAAGGGTCTAGGAGCGGTGATGGATCAGGACGCCATGAAAGGGAGCGCATCGCCAATTGAGAGTAGAGGCGCCGAAAACGGGCCGCGGCTGCACGCGCCGCGCGTCAGCATCATAATCACCAATTTCAATTATCGCGATTATGTCGGGGAGGCGATCCGCTCCGCCTTCGCGCAAACCTATCCGAACATCGAAGTCGTGGTGGTGGATGACGTGTCCACGGACGACAGCATCGATGTGATCACGGAGCATTTGCGCGGACGCGACAATGCTTACTTGTACCGGCGCGTCTTCAATGGCGGCCAGGGCGCGGCGTTTCTGGATGGCCTGCGTAACTCGAGCGGTGAGTTCGTGTGCTTCCTTGACGCCGACGACCTGTTGATGCCGGAATTCTGCGCCGCGCATGTGTATCTGCATCTGGCGATCCCCCAGCAGATCGCCTTCACCTCAACGGACCTCGCTCACATCACCAAGACTGGCGCGGTTTCCGCCGGTAGTTCGGGTAATATACGCCACGCCTTTACGCAGGCCCAACCGGCGGATTTCGTTACGCTGCCGAAGGTGCAAATTTCCAAGGAGGTTGACGAGGTCCTCGAGCGGCATCGGCCAAGCGGGCGGCTCGTCTATCTGCCGCCGAGCAAGGTCGGCTATCATTGGGCTTCTTGCTCTGGGCTGATGTTCAAGCGCGCGGCACTCGAACTGGTCGCGTTCGACGATGGGCTTGCGCCAACGCGGCTGAGCGCTGACTTCTACATAACGCTGACGCATCTCATCTCGGGCAGCGCGATTTTGGACACCAGGCTCGGCGGCTATCGCATCCACGGCAAAAACGGCTATTCGTCTGAAACCCATCTCGACGGTATCGACACTAGCCGCCGCACGCCCAGCGTCTTCTATCAGGACATCCTGCAGCGCTTCGTGCGCCTCATGGTCACGACCGAGTTCGAGCATTTCTGGGGCGTGCTCGGCAAAGGCTGGCGCTATCACGAAGTGCTTGGGGCCTTACACACTTATATCCACCAGTTCGATCGCGACCGGCTTTATCCCAAACTGATCGAGAACGAAATTCTTGACGGTTGGGATGTGTTCGCGGCTCGCGTCGGCTACGATCATGCGCGCTGGATCTTAAATGGCATACTCGGCGTACCGGACAGCGAGCTGCGCGGACGGGGCATTGATTGACGCGCCGCATTTCGATCCTGGACTCCGGCCTATTCAGCACCGGTTCTCACAATTTCAACTATTGCTTGGCGCTCTGCAAAGAGCTGCGCGAACGCGCCTGCGACGTCGCACTCTTTGCTTTCCTTCACGCTGATCCCAATGTCGTCGCGGCGACCGGGGCCATCCCACATTTCACGCAGTTGCTGTGGAACCGCGTCGACACAGGCACGCCGTTCGATGAGGAGTTGAACTGGCGTGTGCTGAACGACATTTTCGAGGCCGACCTCCACGCGCTTGGGGGTGCCATTACCGGCGCAGATCGCGTGCTGGTGATTCCAAACATCCTCCAGCATCAAATCGCAGGCTTCGCGCGCTGGTATCGTGCCCTGCCTGATGCCGACAAGCCCTCGGTCTTACTCAATCTCATGTTCTACCCCCGCTGGACAGCATGGGCGGACCAGGCGGTGCGTGGAGCGGAGTTTTATCTGCGCGCGGTGGAAGACGTGCGGCCCTGGCTCGGTTCGCGCATCACCCTTTGCGCAGAGAACCGCGATATTGCCGGCTATTACACAAAATTGCTCGGCGCGCCGGTTGACGTAACGCCGATCCCCACCGAGCCGCCTGCCCGCTTGCGACGGCCGGAAGGTGGGCCTGTGCGCGTCGGTTTCCTCGGCTACGCCAAGAACGAAAAAGGCTTCTTCCTGTTGCCGGAGGCGCTGCGACACGCGTTCCGCCGGCGGCGCGACTTCCGGGCGCTGGTGCAGATACACCATCACAGTGCGGAGCCCGAGACGGTGGCGGCCGATCATGCGCTGAGCCAGATGGATGGCGTTGACATTGTACGCGGCAATGTCGGAACTGCGTTCTACCAGGCGCTGTTCGCCAGCTGCGATGTCATGCTCCTGCCCTATGATCCGTTTCACTACAGTACGCGCGGCTCCGGTGTGCTTTCGGAAGCGATCGCCTACGCCAAGCCGATTGTGGGAACCGAACACACTTGGCCGGCGCAAGCGATCCGCCATGATGAGTGCGCGGGCATCGTCTGTGAGTTTGAGAGCCGCGCGTTGGGGAAGCGATGCTGCAGGCGCTGAACTCGCTTCCGGCTTTAACGCATCGCGCGCAAGAGATCTCGCGGCAATGGCTCTCCGCGCACAGCGTGGCCGCCTATTGCGACACGATTGAAACCATTGGCGGATGGCGCTCGGGGCCAAACGCCGCGCGCAACGCGAAGCCCGGGCCTGAACTTGACAGCGCCTTCCCCGTTTGGCCGCACCAAGACATGTCTGCACTGCCGCAGAGCCAAGAGGCTTATGCGCATGGGCACAATGGACTGCATTGGCGCGATGACGGCAGCGCCCGGCTCACGGCCCCGCAAGGCCAAATCGGGTTGATGACGCCAGCTGTAGCTGCGCCCCTGCGACTGGAACTCACCATTTCAGCCGGTTCGGCTGAAGCTCGCGGCGCCGCGCACTTTACGCTGAACGGTTTTGAGCTGGGCGTTGCGCGCTTGGCATCTGATCCGCAGACTCTTTCGATGCCGCTGCCGCGCGCGCATATATCGGCGGCGCTGCCTTGCTTGTTGCAGATTAAGCTCAGCGACGGCGCAGACCACTTGGTTGTTCATGGCGCACGGTTCGCGACGGCTCGAACGCCGTTGCGTTAGGCGTTGCGGCGCGTCAAACGCTCGACGTTCTGCGCGTGCGACGCCAACTGATCTTCGATCAATTGTAGCCGTGCTTCCAATCTGGACATCGATCGATCGGCGTTTTCGAGCTTCGCCAGTCGATCGCCGATGCTTCCGATTCCGGCTTTGAATTGACCGAGAACACCCTTGAGCTCATCCGCCTGGCCATCGCGTTCCAGCGCCGCCAGCGCATTTTCCAGAGCATTGAGGCGATGCGCAATTTGGTCGAGCACGGCAGCCGCCTCCGAACGCGAACCAGCTTCAACGCGCTCCAACTTCGCCGCTAGGCGGGCGACATTGATATCGCTGGCTTGCAGTTGTGTGGCGAGGTGCGCCAGCCGGCTGCTGGATGGCGCCTGCGGCGGTGGCAGCTCGATCGCGAGGCCAATCATGCGCGCGACAATGATCGACATTAGCAATGCCGCGCCAAGCATGATGACGCTTATGATCACAAGCTTGGCGGCCACGCTCAGAAGCGGCGCATAGGCAGCCACCGCTACGACGAGGATCGAAAGCGCGGCGAGCGCCACACACGCCTGAATGCGTCGGCTTCGCAGAAGCAGATCTAAGTGCCCAAACACGACCGTCCCCACCATTCTGGCTGGAAGGTTTTGAAACTAAAGGAGATATGGCCAATGTCCATCGCCGTCTCCGGATGGAGGTTGCGCCAAGCGGAGCCGCCGTTCAAAATCCCCTGAAACGCCAAAGACGCCGGCTGAAGCGCCTGGGCGGCCTCAACTAAGTTGTTGATTCCAATGGATGGGCCCTAGTTTCAAGTCCTTTCGCATAAACGCGACATCGAGCTGCTTTATCTCGCCCGTGGACGGCGCCCTCCAACTTCCTACGATGTCCGTTATGCAAAATCCAAGGTCGTCCAACCAATTGCTCATCTCCAACAAGGTGCGCGCCTCAGCAGTCACCCGCGGGACAGTCAATTCCAGAATGATAAAGTCGCACGCTGTCTTGAGCGTGTGCATTGCACCAGAAATCACCAAATGCTCGGCAAACTGAACATCGGCCTTGAGTAAGCAGCGGCCAGTCAGACGCCGTTCCGTCACAAGAATATCGACGGTGCTGACTTGAACTTTAACTTCATTAGCCTTGTTCTCGACAGCCACTAACGAAGAACCATAAAGGTCTTTGGATACGCTCAGCATGAGCTCGCCAGGCTTGTCGGCGATGGCGACTTTAACTCGCTCCATGCATGGCTTTTCCCAGGCCTCCGCGTAGCTCTCAAATAAAGGATCACACAAAAGAAATTTTGCGTCGGTAAACACCTCGGAAACCGTGCCCGACCAGATGCCGGTAGAGGCGCCGACATCGATCACATAATCCGGCCTCCAGCCGCGTGCATTGAGACGCGCACAAAACTGATACACTTCTCTAAAGTTCGGCAAAATGTGGCCGGGCGGCTGAAGATCAACGTATTCTGGCGGCACGCGCACTCCCAGTGTGGCTATATCGATTTTCTTCGGTTAGGCCTGAAATGCGGTCAAGTCTATCGAGGACGAGAATGCCGCGCTGGATAGGGGACGAACTCTTGCGGAAACTCATTCTGAGCTGCCTGGTCGCGGTGCTTGCGGCCTGCGGTCAATCTTCGCAACCGGCTGACACAGCGCCGGCCGACACAGCGCCGGCGGAACAGCTGCCGCCGTGGCGTGTCGAACTCACGGAGAATCCGGCCGTGATCCGCCCCTTTTCCCCTGTTCAGGGCTTGGCGCCGCTGCCGGACGGCACCGTTTCCGACGCAGGCGCCGATGTCGCCCAGATTTCAACCCCCGCCCCAGTCGGCGCCTGGGCGGCGATGCTGATCACAGGTCCCGACGGCGACCAAAGCGGAACCGCGCTGCGCATTCATGTTCAGGTCGAAAGCGGGGCGCTGATTTTGGCGAGCACGTATGCGGGCGCCGACCCCAATTCGATCACCATCAGCGAAACCGTGCAGGCAGGCAGCGAGGCCATTGTGTACTTGCCGCTGGACCGCACCGGCAATCCGGCGCTCATCGTCGCGAACGGCAGCTCCTCAGGCGCGAGTCTCGGTTCGATTTCGAAGATTGATCTGGTCGGACCGCCCCCGGCTGCAACCAACTGACGACAGCGTTTCGCCGAAAGTGTTCCCCAAGCGCTGACCAGCCAAGAGCGCTAGTGAACATTCGCGGATTCGCTAACCTGACGCCTGCGAACTCCTACATCTGAAGCTAGATTCCGGCGCAACTTGCGCTCCCAATGCTCGCGAGCAGCTCGAATTTTCGCGCTCTGATCGCTCGATCGGGCTGGTTGCGACCGGGTGATTCAGCAGCGTTATCGGGGGTTTGTTTCCGATCGCGCCGTGTGGTCTGCTGTCGTGCATGGTCGGTTCACTTCCGCGGAACCGCCGATCAGCGCTCGGTTACTCCGCCTCTGACGCCTCAAGATAAGCGCCGTACACCTCTTCGAACGGGCCGATCCGCCGGACCCGCCCCTTTTCGAGCCATATGAGCTTCGAGCAGAACGCGCGCAGAATGTTCGGCTGGTGCGACGCCAGCACCATGATGCTCGCCTTCGCGAGGATGGACGCAAGGCGCTGTTGCGCGCGCGCCAGGAAGCGCGCGTCGCCGGCGCCGATCATCTCGTCCATCAAGATGACCTCCGGCTCGATCGACGTGGAGATCGCAAACGCCAGGCGCAGGAACATGCCGGAGGAATACGTCCGTACCGGCAGATCGAGGAACTCGCCCAGCTCCGAAAATTCCGCGATACCGGGCGCCGCAGCGTGCGCTTCACGGAAACTCATGCCGAGAAACACACAGCGGAAAATGATATTAGCCCAGCCCGACGCCTCGGGATCCATGCCGAGCGTCATATCGGTGAAAGAGCTGATCTTGCCGTCGATCTGGGCCGTGCCTGACGACGGCGTATAGACTCCCGCCAGCAGGCGCAGCAGCGTCGTCTTGCCGGCGCCGTTATGGCCGATGAGCCCAACCCGATCACCGTCCCTCAAGTCGAGGCTGACGTTGTTGAGCGCTTCAACAAAGGTGGTGTGCCGGTTGCGCGTGACCAGCTTGTCGTTCAACGCGCCGAGCAGCGTCACCTGCAGCGATAGCGAGTTCGCGTTGTGGATCGGGAAGTGAACGTCGACCTGATCAAGGAGGATGTGCGCCATCGTGTCAGAGCCAAAATACGACGCGGCGGTGCACGCGGCCAACCAGGGGAATCATAATGAGCGTTAGCAACGCGGCCACGGCCAGGGAAACCGTCCAAACCTCTGGCGTAACGGGTTCGCCGATCAAGGGATCGCGCACGACAGCCAGCAGGCTGGCGAACGGATTGAACACCACGAAACGCTGCACATTCTCGGAGAGCAGGTCCGGCTTCCAAAGAATGGGCGTGGCGAAAAAGGCGAGTTGCACTATGTTCTGCACCACTTGGACTACGTCGCGGTAGCGCGCGCAGAAAATCGCGACGATATAAGCCAAGCAGAATACGGAATAGATGAGCAGCGCCAAGCCGGGAAATACGAGCAGCGTTTGCCAACTGACCGGCACGCTAAACAGGACGCAGACCAGCAACGGCGCGATCAGGGTCAACAGGTAGGTCGTCAAATTCTTATAGACGATGGAGAAGATGACGTTCGACGGCGCCATGTATTGGTTGACGAAATAGCTACTGTATGACTGGAAGCCGACGGTTGCGTCGCCGGTGGTGCTGGCTATGAACTGCCACGTTACCAAACCCACCGTCATAAACGGAAGTATCTCGGACAATTCCGCCGACCATAAAGCCGACCACAAAGCAGCGATGCAGAGCACAACCACGCCGGTCGAAACCACGATCCAAAGCGGCCCAAGCTTCGAGCGCTCGAAGCGCCGACGCATCTCCGCCGAGCCCATGAGGTACCAGATGCGCCAATTGGTGAGGCCTTCACCGATCTGCGCAAAACCCTCGCCCACATTACCCCAAAAAGTTCGTGTCGGCTTCCTTGGTTGGGTCGTTGAACCGTGACTGCTCAGTGTCTGCGAACGATCGGTGGCGGGCATGTGATTGGCTTTTCTACTACACTGTCAACGTTGGTCACAATCGGTGCGCAACACCCGACCGCCCCCTAACCCGCGCTCGCCGCCTGCGCAAGCCGCCGCGTCTGCAGGCTGCTCTGCAGTGCTGCGGGGGATGACACGCATGACGAAATCCGACTTTGCAAAACGCCGAAAAGTAGTGGGCGCGAAGCGGCCATAAGCGTGCACAATTACCCTTTTGGTTCCCCACGTCGAAGACCAGGGCCAGCGTGTAGGGCCCGCCCCTGCCAGGCGCGCTATTGCACCAGCAGCTTGCCCTCAAGGTTGGCGCGCGCGACCAGGAGTGTTACGAGCCGTTGAGCGCGGCCTTAAGGCAATAAGTGCGGGAGGAAATGTGTCGAAAGTTGCGCTTATCACCGGTGTCACGGGTCAGGATGGCGCATACTTAGCGCGATTGCTCTTGGACAAGGGCTACACCGTTCATGGTGTGAAACGGCGGTCGTCATCGTTCAACACCGCGCGGATAGATGATATCTATCAGGACATCCACGAGAAGGACGCGCGTTTCATACTCCATTACGGCGACCTCACCGACGCCACCAACCTCATCCGGCTCGTGCAGCAGACGCAGCCGCACGAGATTTACAATCTCGGCGCCCAAAGCCACGTCCAGGTAAGCTTCGAAACACCGGAATATACAGCAAATTCGGACGCGCTCGGCACGCTACGTCTTCTTGAGGCGCTCCGCATTCTGGGCATGACCAGCACGACGCGGTTCTATCAAGCTTCGACGTCGGAATTGTACGGTCTGGTGCAGGAAGTGCCTCAGCGCGAGACGACGCCGTTCTACCCGCGCTCTCCTTACGCGGCGGCGAAACTCTACGCCTACTGGATCACCGTGAACTACCGCGAGGCTTACGGCATCCATGCTTCGAACGGGATTCTTTTCAACCACGAAAGCCCTTTGCGCGGCGAGACCTTTGTGACGCGCAAAATCAGCCGTGCAGTGGCGGCGATCCATCATGGCCTGCAAGAGGTGCTCTACCTCGGCAATTTGGACGCACTGCGGGACTGGGGGCATGCACGCGATTATGTCGAGGGCATGTGGCGCATCGTCCAGCGCGACACACCCGACGATTACGTCCTGGGCACAGGGGAAATGCATTCGGTGCGCGAATTCGTTGAACGCGCCTTCGCTGTCGTCAACGAGAAGATTACCTGGAGCGGCGGGGGCGAGGAGGAAGTCGGGATTAACAGCAAGGGCGCGACTGTCGTGCGCGTCGATCCACGCTATTTCCGCCCAACCGAAGTCGAACAATTGCTGTCGGATCCCTCCAAGGCAAAGGAACAACTCGGCTGGACGCCGACCACCAAATTTGAGGATCTCGTTGCAGAAATGGTCGAGGCTGATCTCAAAGGTGTGATGCGCGAAGCCAATCGTCGCAATCGCCATGACTGAAGCGGCCTACACCCTAAAGGGCAAGCGTGTCTGGGTCGCAGGCCATCGCGGGATGGTAGGCGCAGCTCTTGTGCGCCGCCTTGAGGATGAAGACTGCGAAATACTGACAGCAACACACGCCGAACTGGATCTCACGCGCCAGAGTGAGGTCGAGGCATGGGTCCGCGACAAGAGGCCTGAGGCCGTCTTTATGGCAGCAGCCAAAGTCGGCGGCATCCTGGCCAACGACACCTATCCAGCCGATTTTCTCTACAAGAATTTGATGATCGCCGCGAACGTGACAGAAGCGTCCTATCGATCCGGCGTCGAAAAGCTCCTCTTTCTTGGCTCGTCCTGCATCTATCCCAAGCTGGCGCCACAGCCGCTTCACGAGGACGCCCTGCTCACAGGACCTCTTGAGCCCACCAATGAATGGTATGCGGTTGCAAAGATCGCGGGCATCAAACTGGCGCAGGCTTACCGCAAACAATTTGGCGCAAGCTATATTAGCGCCATGCCCACCAATCTTTATGGGCCGGGCGACAATTTCGACCTTCAATCGAGCCATGTATTGCCCGCGCTCATTCGTAAGGCGCACGAGGCAAAGCAGGCGGGCGCCCTGAGTTTTGCGATCTGGGGCACGGGCAGTGTCCGCCGTGAATTTCTTCACGTGGATGATTGCGCCGAGGCGCTGGTGCTTTTGATGAAGGTCTATGACGGCTACGAGCACGTTAATGTGGGCTGCGGCCAGGACGTGACGATTGGCGAATTGGCGAGCATTGTGGCCGAGGCGGTGGGCTTCAGCGGCGCAATCACCAAAGATTCGAGCAAGCCAGACGGAACGCCGCAAAAGCTTCTGGATGTGTCGCGATTAAAGGCGCTCGGATGGTCGCCACGCATCGACCTGCGAAGCGGCGTTCGCGACACCTACACTTGGTATCTGAACCACCACGGGGTCTCGTCCTAAGCACGGTCCTCGCTCCAAAAGGGCTCAAGCGAGGGCTGAGCACGCGGGTGCAACATCCACGAGTGCGCAAGCGCCAGTGCGCCCGAAACCGGCGCGCCGCCGTGCAGTCTGGATGCCGCAAGTTCGAGCGCGAGATAACTTTTCATGCGCCGCCGCAGCACCGTCCCGACACTCCTGTGCTTTTCCGCGATGTAAGCTGCGGCTTGCTCGACGAGCGCTGCATTTGCTCTCCCGCCGCGACTTATCTCAGCAGCTATGCCGTTGAACACAGCCAACGAGCCTCCCCTGAACCCCCAACGCAAGAGCCACTCATAGTCTTCGAGGCGTCTCAGCATTGGATCTTGTCCACCTGAGAGGTCCCAAGTTGTGCGCGACATAAGGGCCGTCGATCCAGGACACGACCAACATCCTGAGGCGAAATCGGCGGGATCGGCGCTGGCTCTTGGCCTTCGCACCCGTTGTTGGCGGCGCCCCGGCCAGACGTCTACAAACGCGCCACACCAAATAATGCGGGCGGCCTCGCCCCCTCCATCGCCAGCCCCAATCGACGCTTCAGCGATCCCGCCGGCCACACGTCGTCAGAGTCCAAGAAGGCAATCCACGGCGTCTGGGCTTCGGCAGCACCGATGTTTCGCGCAGCGGCCGCGCCGCAGTTTTGGTCTGATCGCAGAACGCGAAGATCTCGCTCCTTTGGAGGAGACCTTGATGGGTTCTGGGGAGCCATCATCAACAATTATGATCTCGCTTGCGACGTCTTGATCGAGCACCGAGCGCACAGCCCGCGTGACTTCGACCTGCCTTCCGTAGGTCGGCACAATGACGGTGAGTTTGGCATCCCCCATACAACCCCTTATAGGCCGTTACCTGGGCGGGTGGCGACCGGCCTCGCGGTCGTGTCGACCTCAAAAAGCGGGTTCGAACAGAGCTTTCTCGATGACAGCCTTTGGATCCCTCTCGGTCGTGACGCCACTCCTCAACCGGGTCGACGTGCTTCCCGTCGCGCTTCAGAGCGTCGCCAGCCAAGGCGTCAAGGCGCTCGAGCATATTGTGGTCGACGGCGGCTCCGACGACGGTGCGCCAGATCTGGCCCGTCAGAGCGGAGCTCATGTTATCCACGCTCCGGGAACTTCGATCTATGAGGCGCTGAACATTGGTCTCGCACGCGCGCAAGGAGATTACATTTGCCTGCTCAACAGCGATGACCGCTTTGCGCCAGACGCATTTCAAAAAGCGCTCACTATATTGGATGCGCAGCCGCGTTTAGAATTGCTGCGAGGCCGAGCCCCACAGGAGCGACTTAGGGATGGGCAATGGCGCATGCTGGACCCACCTGCCCCGGCGCTGACGCTTCGACAAGTCTTGCTCGCGCCACCCAACATCAATGCATGCTTCTTCCAACGCCGCCTCTTGGACCGCGTCGGTAAGTTTGAAACACAATATCGAATATCCGCCGATCGTGTCTGGCTATCGCGGGTGCTGCGATGTGGAGCGAATGTGGCAACGCTTGATGAGCCACTCTACGTCTATCGCAATCACGCAGCATCGCTCACCATCGGCGCAAACAAGCCTGCGCGAATGGCTTGGGTAAAGGAGCATCTCTCCTACGCCCGCGAGGCGCTCGCCTCTTCGCTCACGCCTGCAGAAGAAGCAGACTTCAAAGCTTTTGGGGACGAGAAACCGCGCACCTCATCGCGCTCCACGTGGGCCGGCGCGACTCGGCTGGCGTAATTCAGGCTCTAAGCCAGGGGTTTGGAGTTGACGCCTTGTGGCCATGTCATGCCGCAGCGCCGCTCGTAGGCATTGCCTCGCGACGGCTTTGGCGTCAGCCCGTGGCGAGGGCGAGTTAAGATGCGCATCCTTTTGACCGGCGCGTCAGGTGCGATCGGCGCTTCCATGCGCGGGGGACTAGAGGCGCAGGGCCACGAGGTCGTTGCTGTGTCGCGTTCGGGCCACGTTGGGGGCGCGCGCACCACATTGCGTCTTGACGATTTGCTCCGAAAGGGCGTCGCGCAATTCGGCGCCGATGCGATTATTCATCTGGCCGGGATCAGTCACCGCCAAGCTAGCGCAACGGAATACCAAAGCGCCAATGTGGATCTGACCACTGAACTGGCTCGTAGCGCTGGACCTACACGATTTGTC
The DNA here is from genome assembly GCA_023242925.1 of Hyphomonadaceae bacterium JAD_PAG50586_4. Taxonomy (GTDB): domain Bacteria; phylum Pseudomonadota; class Alphaproteobacteria; order Caulobacterales; family Aquidulcibacteraceae; genus Vitreimonas. The sequence continues at coordinate 3,347,820 of CP096134.1, forward strand.
TTCGCCAGTTCGGTCAAAGCCATCGGCGAGCTGAGTGAGCGCCCCTGGTCCGAGGACGCGCATCCAGCGCCCGCGACCGCCTATGGAAGATCAAAGCTCTTGGCCGAGCAGGCCATCGCTGAAGTGCCGGATCTAGACTGGGTCGCGTTACGCCTTCCCCTCGTACATAGTCCTTTCGCGAAGGCGCACTTTGCAGCACTCATGCGCTTGGCGGCAACGCCTGCGCCCTTACCCTTCGCCGACCTCAACACCGCTCGATCATTGATCTCAATCGATTCAGCGATCGCAGCGTTTGCGAGCGCCGCCGCCAAACGGGACGCGAGAGGCGTCTTCCATCTCTGTGATCGCCCTAGCCTTAGCCCCAAACAGATGATCATCGCGATGCGCGAGGGTCTGGGACGAAAGCCCAACCTCTTTGCGCTGGGGCCGGCCAAGCACCTCCTACGCCTGGGACCCACCCGCACCCTGCTGGAGCCGCTCGAACTCGATGACACGGCCTTTCGTCAAACCTATGGTTATGGCGCGCGCGCCGACATCCAATCGGATACAGCGCTGCGTGAAACCGCCCAGAAGTGGGCAAGGACGTCGGCTGACCGAAATGGCTGGTAGAATCCTATTCTGTGCGACGGAAGACTGGTTCATAAAATCGCATTTTATGGGCCTCATCGAGGCCGCTCATATGCAGGGGTTTCGCCCCCTTGTTGCGGCGCGCTTCGGCAGCGCCAAAGAAGACCTGCGCGCCGCAGGCGCTGAGCTGTGCGAGCTTTCATCGCTCGGACGTGGCCTCTCCCCTTTCAAACTGATGCGCGAAGTTTCTGAACTGTCGCATCTCATCGCGCGCGAGCGCCCCACCATCATTCATGCGATTGCACTGAAACCCGCTTTCCTCATCGCCCTGGCTCGCGTGCCCGCCCATGTCCACGTCATTTACGCAGTGACGGGCTTGGGTCATTTGGGAACCGAGCGCACGCTGATCACGCTTGCCATGCGCGGCGCTGCTCTTGCGCTGCTTGCTTTTTCTGCACGTAAACGCGCTGCAACCATCGTGGTTGAAAATACTCATGACGCACGCAAGTTTCGAAAGCGGGGCGTGGACAACGGCCGCATCACCATCCTCCCAGGCGCGGGTGTTGACCCCACCCGCTATTCCTACGCCGAGCCGCCGCTCGCGCCGCCTTTGCACCTAGGCTTGGCGGCTCGCCTGGTGCGCTCAAAGGGAGTGGATCTGGCCGTTGAAGCCGTGAAGATACTCCTCGCACGCGGTCTCAACGTCACGCTGGACATCGCCGGCGAGATCGATCGCGACAATCCCGCCAGTCACACCGAGAGCGACATCGCGCGTTGGAATGAGATTCCAGGCGTTCGCTGCCACGGCTGGGTGTCGGACATGAACACGTTCTGGGCGACAAAACATGTCGCCCTGGCGCCATCGCGGGGCGGAGAGGGCTTGCCGCGCTCCATGCTGGAGGCCGCGGCCGCAGGCCGTCCATTGATCACCACTTCAACCCCGGGTGTCGCGACTTCGTCGTTCAGGGTGAGACCGGTTTAATTGTCGCGACATCGAGCGCGCTAGCGATCGCTGAAGCTATCGAGCAACTCGCGCATGATCCCGAATTGCGCGTGCAGATGGGTCATAACGCTCGCGCGCTGGTCAAGAAGAAATACACTAAGGCAAACGTCGCGCAGATCGTCTCCGATCTATGGCATCGCGCGCACGTTCCTATTGGCGCTGGTAAGAGCGGAGCTCAAGCTGGGCAGCCCCGATCGGTGTCGGCACGCTGATCCGCAAAGGCGCGGCAAAACCCGGCTGCGCTGGCAATGCAAACCAAGCTTGCGCCGCGGGCACGTTGGAGCGGTTGAAATTGGAGCTGAAGCCCGAGATCGGCTCGTAGCGAAAATCACAATGCAATGCAGGGCCATTATAGCCGCCGCCGTTGAATGTCGTTTCCGCCCGCGGCGCCACCGCCAATCGGTAGTGCGTACGTCCGTCGAAAACCAACACCGAGCCACGGCAAGCGCGGTTGATACCCACTTGGCGGCCCAACGCGAACACCCCGGTTAAAGGGTCGTAGGAACCGCGCCGCTGCGCCTCACTCGCCGGCGGCGCCCCAGATCGCGATAGTTTGGATTGATCGTCGTTGTCAGACCTGAGGCGCCACGGGTCATCTGCGTTCTGCGAAATTTTCCCGAGTAAGCATGCGAGATGTCGTAGCGCGCCCAGTTTATGGCGCCATTACTCACTTCGCCGGTTGAGGTTGCCGTAATCTCGGTTTGGTCAAAGATTCGCGCAGCGCCAGATGTCCTAATGTTTGCCCGCACGGCGTAACGTGTCGGAGTTGACGTCACTTCGTATGAGGCCTCGCCAAGCACCACAACGCCAAGCACGGCGGCCTCATAATTCAAGCGATAGGTTTCTGCGCGCGCCGACACCCCAAGCATCAGACCCAACGCCAACACGGTCGCGAATAGCCAACGCAACATAACCATCTCCGAATACATCCCTCGCGAGTGGTCCTAGTCCACACATATGAACGTGTCACGACGCGCGATCAGTCGCGCGCCGCACTCACTCACAACGAATTCGCGGTTAGTAGGGAGCGTGCGCCAGAAACAATTCAGCTAGTTCCAGATGCGGATCGCGAAACGGAACCGACGTATCGACAGCGCCGCCGTACGAGATCGGCGTGGCTTCGACCGGCGCGGGCGTCGGCGCAGGCACAGACGCCGGCTCGCTCAAAGAGAGGCGCAACGCTTCGCGCGGCGCGGCTTGCGCAGTGCGGGTGGGCTCAAAGGTCACCAGATCACCAGCATCCACGGCGAGCGAACGCAGGCGCTCAATGCTATCGTTCGTAGCGGCACGCGTGAATTCGAGCGAGGCGGTGCTTTGCGCGAGTTGGCTATGGATCGCGTCGAGCTCTTGCGCCGAGAGCGGAGGTGCAAACGCTGGCAGCACCGCATAGGGGCTGTCTGGCGCGACGCTCGTATCAGCGCCGCCGCCAAAAGCGGAACTCACACCGATCATGCCGCCAAAGCCAGCCGGAGAAAAAACGTGACGGCAAGCATGGTGGCGGCGACGCCGGTCAGGCTTGATTTCACGATCGTGTCGATGGCCTCGGCCCCAGGGGTTTGAGCTGACCGTTCTGTCATCGACTGCTCCCGCACGCACACAAAGCGCGCCGACCCATTGGACAGCCCTGAATACGCGCTCTAGGCGTAACAAAGCTTAAATATCGCCCGGCGCCAAGCACTAAGGCAGCACATCCGGTGACGATGCTGAAAGATTGGCGTCGAAATAAGCGGCCCATTGCGCACGCTGCCTCGCCCGTGACATCGGTTCGGGACTGAACCGACGGAGCAGAGCTTGCGGCTTCCCGATCTCGGCGCGTTGGCACGCGCGACATTCTTCGCGCTTTTGCCGGCCGCAGCGGTCGGCGGCGCAATGGCGCTGCCGCTGCTCTTGAGCCTTGCCGGCGCTGCCTCCTTCCGGCCCTCGCTCGTGCGGCAAGTCTTTGAAAAGACACCGCTCGCGATCTGGCTTCTGCTTGCCTTCACAGCTTGGGCGACGGCCTCGGCGTTATGGTCGCCGAACGCTGGATCGCTGCAATGGCTGAAGTTCGCCATCCTCGTCCCGCTTGGCCTCGTGTTCGCAATCGCGGCGCGAACGCCGCGGGCGCTGACCCTGTCCGGCGCCCAAGCGGCGCTCTTGGTCATCGCGCCGCTTCTGGCTGTGGAAACCCTCTTTGGGATGCCTCTCAACCGAGCAGGCCAGCCCGACACCGACCTTTTGAGCTCTCCCGCAATTTGGGTCGTGCCGCCAGTGTGCTGACGGCGGTCACCTGGGCGGCCGCCGCAGGGCTGCTGGCGCTGGGCGGGCCGATCCGAGTCATCTGCGCGATTAGCGCCCTGGCGGTGACCGGCGCCATCGTCGCCATCCAACCCGAGCAGACTAGCAATTGGCTCGGCTATGGCGTGGGCGTCGCCGCGTTCGTCGCAGCGCTCACAGTCCCGCGCTTTGCGCTGATCGCCGTCACCAGCGGCTTGGCGGCTTGGATGCTGGCCGCACCCTTCGTGACCCCGCTCGTGCTGGGCGATCCGACGCTCTTGGACACTCTACCCTATTCCTGGGCGGCGCGGATTGGCATCTGGGATTATGTCTGCGCCGAGATCCTGCAAGCGCCCATCATCGGACACGGCCTTGATGCGGCGCGGCTCGTGGAAGAACGCATGATCATCCAGGGCGTTGAGAGCAGCGCGGTCCCGGCGCATCCCCATAGCGCCAGCTTGCAGATCTGGTTCGAGACGGGCGCTATTGGCGCAGCCCTTGCCGCAGCGTCCCTGCTTGTGGGCGGCTGGACGCTGGCGCATCGCTTGCGCGGCCAACGCGCCGCCCTCGCGGGCGTGACAGCGGCGTTCGCGTCCTTGGGTTTGAGCGCCAATTTGAGCTACAGCCTCTGGCAAGAATGGTGGACAGCGACATTGTTGCTCGCCGGCGCCCTGCTCGTGGCCGTCGCCAAGCCCTCGCATGATTTCTGAGCTTCGCCCATTGCACGCAGTTTGGTTGCTTTTGTTCCAAACGGCGCCTATCGAACGCACGCGATGACACCCATTCTTGTGACCGGCGCCGCGGGCTTCATCGGCTTTCACCTGTCACAACGCCTGTTGTCGATGGGCCGCCCCGTCGTCGGCCTCGACAATATGAGCGCCTATTACGACGTCGGGCTGAAGCGCGCGCGGCTGCGTGAATTAGAGCGGACGCCAGGGTTTTCGTTCTCCGAAATCGATCTGGCCGATGAAGCCGCGTTAAAGCAGCTCTTCGCCACGCATCGGTTTGAGACCGTGTTCAATCTCGGCGCGCAAGCCGGCGTGCGCTATTCGCTCGACAACCCGCAAGTCTATGTGCGCTCCAACCTCGATGGTTTCGTAAATCTGCTTGAATGCTGCCGCCATGGCGGCGTGAAGCATCTGGTTTTCGCCTCATCAAGCTCCGTCTATGGCGCGGTGACGAAGATGCCGTTCAACGTGCATCAAAACGTCGACCATCCCTTGAGCCTCTATGCGGCGACGAAGAAATCGAACGAGTTGCTGGCGCATTCGTACGCCCACCTCTTTCGCGTACCGATGACGGGCCTGCGCTTCTTCACCGTCTATGGTCCTTGGGGCCGACCGGACATGGCGATGTATCTCTTCACCCGCGCCATCTTTGCCGGCGAGCCGATCGACGTGTTCAACAACGGCAATATGGAGCGCGACTTCACCTACGTGGACGACGTGGTCGAAGCTTTGGTGCGCGTGGGCGACAAGCCAGCGGAAGTCGATCCAAGCTGGAGCGGGAGCGCGCCCGATCCCGCAAGCTCGAACGCGCCCTATCGCATCTACAACATCGGCAACAACGCGCCTGTGAAGCTCACGCGGCTGATTGAGCTCCTCGAAGAGGCGATCGGCAAGAAGGCGATCCAGCGTTTGCTGCCGATGCAGCCGGGCGACGTGCCCGCGACCTATGCCGATGTGAGAGACTTAGCCGCGGCGGTCGATTTTGCACCGCGTACATCAATCGAAGATGGCGTGAAGCGTTTCGTTGATTGGTACAAAGCCTATTACGGCGCGTGACCCGCGCGCTTTTGGGCTTTGAGCTCTGGCTCCAGGCGCAGAACTTCCGAAAACGCCAAAAGCAAATGGTAGACGATGCCGGCGGGTGCGGCCTTGGACATCGGCTCGCCATCGGCGTCAAATTGATCGATCCAGAGGCCAGGTTTGGCCACGGCGAAATAGCGATCGAACAAGAGCCAAAGCGCTGATTTCAGTTCAGAGGTCGGATCGCGGCCCGTGAGTTCGTAGAGGCCGAGCCAGGCTTTGATGCGCTCGGTATTGGTCCAGGCGCGCGAACTCTTGGCGACCGGGGCCCCATCGTCGCGCACGGAATCGAACACTGCCCCCGAGACGGAATCGACGCCGCGCTGCTCAGCGAATTCTGCGAGCGCCAGCGCTTGGGTGGACACATCGACGCCGGTCAGGCGCTGGTATTGTGCAAGGATCCAAGCCCATTCGAAATGGTGACCGGGCTCGACAATGGCGCCCTCCTCACCGGGGAGCCTGCGCCAATCTTCATCGAAGCGTTCGCCCAAAGTGACGCCGTCGAACAGACGCGTGCGCAAGAGGGTCACAAGTTCTGCGGCCTGATCGAGGAAGCGTTGCTCGTTCGTCGCTTCGAACGCGGCAAGGCACGCTTCGGTCAAATGCATGTGCGGGTTCTGCAGACGCGGCGCACCCGCCGGCAGCTTGCTCCAGAAGCCCGCAATCGGTCCACGCATGTGCGCTTGGATATAGTCGAGCGTAGCGTGCGTGATCTGCAACGCGTCGACATCGCCCGAGATGCGATAGCGCCAGGCCATGGCGAACATCACAAACGAGAGGTCGTAGAGGTCAGGCGCAGCGTCGATGATCGCGCCTTCGCGCGAGAGCGTCTTGGCCCAACCGCCGCCGGGCAACGCCGCGTGACCTTTGAGATAATCGACGCCCATGCGTGAAAGCGCGTCGCCCTCGGCCCAGCCCAGATGCGCCGCGTGAGCGAAGGCGTAGGTCTGGCGGCAAATCACCCGGACGCGCTTGAAGCTGCAGGCGGTCGGCGCGCCGTCCAGGCCCACCTCCTCCAGGAACCCGCCGTGAGCACGATCTATTCCGTGCGCCGCCCAGAAAGGCAGCGCGTCCTGGAAGACCCAGGCGCGAACGGCGTCGAACGGAATTTGGCTCATAGAGAGACGTTCCAAACTGGGACCAAGCATGAATACACGACGCCGAACGCGCGCGCTTCTTGCAGGACCGGCCAGACCCTAGCAAGAACGGGGCATGAGTACCGGCTCAATGCAAACTTATCGTATCATTCCCGCGATCATGTCGGGCGGCGCAGGCACGCGGCTTTGGCCTGCCTCGACCGAGGCGCGGCCCAAGCAATTCCATGCGCTGGGTGGTGCGCAAACCATGATCGCGGAGACCGCCCGCCGCGTCAGCGGCGATGTCGGCGCACTCTCGTTCTTAGCGCCCATGGTGTTGTGCAACGAACGCCACGCGGCTTTGGTGCGCCAGAGTATCACGAACCCGGCCGCACTCGTGTTCGAACCGGCGCCACGCAACACCGCGGCGGTCGGCGCGATTGCCGCCGCACTTGGTGCGGAGCTGGCGCCGGACGCGCTGGTGCTATTGTTGCCAGCGGACCATGTGATCAATGACGTCGCCGCGTTCCACGCTGCAATCACACGCGCCGCGCCGTTCGCGCATGAGCGCATCGTGACGTTTGGCATTACGCCCGATCGCCCAGCGACAGGCTATGGTTATATTCGCCAAGGTGCGGCGTTGGCGGATGGTGTGTTCGCGATCGAGAGCTTCCGCGAGAAACCGAACGCGGCGACCGCGCGCGACTATCTGGCGACGGGCGAGTACGCCTGGAATAGCGGCATGTTTTTGTTCAGCCCTGAAGTGTTGCTGCGCGAGTTTGCAGCGAGCGCTGACATCCGCGATCGCGCACTGGCGGCTTTGGCCGCTGCGAAGCGCGACGGCGTGAATATCCATCTTGATGCGGAAGCGTTCGCATCGGTTCCGTCCGCGCCGCTCGACATCGCGGTTATGGAAAAGACCGCGCATGCGGCGGTTGTGCCGTGTGAAATCGGTTGGGCCGATGTTGGATCGTGGGACGAAATCTGGCGTCTGGCGCCAAAGGACGCGCGCGGCAATGCGCTGCAGGGGCCGGTCGTCGCCATCGATATTTCGAACACGCTCGTCCGCAGCGACGGGCTCAAAGTGTGTGCGGCTGGCGTAAGCGATCTCGTCATTATCGCGAGCGGTGACGCGATCGTCATTTTGCCAAGAGAGCGCGCCCAAGAGGTCAAGGAACTCGGCGCACGCGCGGCCAAGCTCGAAAATTGATTGTTCCGCTTTGCGAATTTGCTGGCCTTCGCTCCACGCGCGTCTAAACTCGCGCTGGGGTTGATGGAGGCGATGATGTATGAGCGCACAAACGGCTCTGCGCGGTCTCGCGCGGCGGCGCGCGAGACCATAGCGAATGCCCATTTGGCCGACGCGGGCGTGATGGCTGCGATCACGACTTCGGCGCTCATGGTTTCATGCGCGGCCGTGGCCAATCTGCTTGATCACTACCCAGATCTGGTCGATCTCGCCGATTTCGGCGCCCCGGCGCACCAATCCAGCACGCACGACGCCAACGCGCGCGACACCCCTGCTTCATTCGCCGTTCTGCGCCTCGAGGGCCCCGCACAACGGGCCGAACCTGTCCGCCTCGCAATTCCGCCCGCAGGCGCGAACTTGCCCGCTCCCGATCTTGCGCATCTGGTGACGCCATCTGCCGCCGGCGCCAATGTGCTTGGGCTCGACACAAATTATGATTTGAGCACGCCTTTGGCGCTCGATGCTCATGCCGTCAGCTTCGATGAAGCCGGGCGCCTGATGCTGCATACGCCCGCATCCGCTACGCAACAGCGCCAATCTAACGGCGGCGGGACTGACGCCTCTGACGCGCAGACCAACGCGGGATTGCGCGAACGCCTGCAAGACTTTGGCCATACCCTCGTCTCTGATTGGCAGGCCCCGCCCCGCCAGCAGAGCGACGTTGCACTTTTTGTAGCGGCCGATGACGAAACCTTGAGCTGGGCGCTCAATCGCACGAGCCCCAATCACGGCGCACTGGCGTACGCCGACGATCAGGTCGAATTGGGCGAACGCGCCGTCGGCGTGTCGATATCGCTCGGCGAAACGCGTTTCGCAGCCGCTTACGTCGAACGTGAATACAAGGCCCCATTCCGCGGCGCGCGCGGCGCTGAAGAAAGTTTTGCGGGCCTTACCCTCACCTATCGCAATTGATTTAGTTCGCGACACGGATACCGACGCGAAGCAGCGCTTCGGGTTCAGCATTGGCGATATGGCCCGGTTCAAGCACGACCATGGTTTCGCCGAAGGCCGAGAGCGTCTCGCCGGCGAAGTAATTGTAGCCCAAGCCCAAACGCACTTCCCGCCCGCTTGGCGTCGGCGCAAAGCTGCGCTCTTCGTAGGACAGCGAGCGGCGACCGTATTTGGTCGCGGTCGGCGCCATGAAGCTCAACTCGCCATCCTCGACGCGCATCGGCTGCGAGATCGAGAAGCGGAAAAAGCCCACGCCATCCTCGCGCAAAGCGGAAAGCCATTCTGGCGTGAAGTCGCTTTCGGCCTGGAGTGAGAAGGCTGTGGTGCTGAGCGGCTCAACGACGCGGAGCCAACCGATCTGCGCAGCGTCCGCCATTCCATACTCGGCCGACGCGTTGAAGCGTAAATCGGGTGTGGCGCTATAAGACCAAGAAAGACCGGTGAATTGTGTCTCGCCCGTCGGCGTTTCGCCAAGTCCATCGGCCCAGCTCATACCAAGCAGCGCGCCCTCTTCCGTGATCGCGCCGAGCGTCACGTCGAAACGATGCGATGCGGCGTCAAAGCTGGCGCGAACGGCGTTGGCGGTGCGTGCGTCTTGCGCGAAGTTCAAACCGGTCTCGGCGTGCGCGGTTTCGGTGATGAACGAAACCCGCGCGTGATCGCTGAAGCGACTGGTTAAGCTCAGCGACATGTCGGCGTTGATCGAGGCCAGATGGCCGACAGCATCGCCCTGCTCATAGTGGGTGCGGCCGCCGTTTGCAGCGAACGAGACGCTGAGGCCTGCGCCAAGATCGGCGTCGATGCGCGTGGGCGCTTGTTGCAAATCGGCGCGATCGACCGGCACGCGATAGGAGTCCGGCGCGACGTCGTCGGCGAACGACATCTGCACGCTGAGGCCGCTTTCGTCGTGCGCGCTGCGCCACAGACGCGGTGCGGAGGCGACGTGCGCGGGGCCGGCGCTGGCGCGGAGCCAATTGTCGGAGAGTTGCAATGGGAACGTGCGGCCGTAGCCATCGAAGCCGGCGACGGACCAAAGTGCGGCATTGCCGTTCAAGCCATCGCCGAACGCGGGGCCGATCACGCCTAGCTGCGTGGTGTCGTTCACCGATGACATGCCGGCGACGAGCGGCGATGCAAGCGGGCCGACGGGCTGGAACGCGCGGCCGATGTTCAGGCGGCCGCGGCCATTGAGCGAGATCCGTACCGGCGGGGCCGGTGTCGTCGGCGGTGGTGAACAAGAGATCGACGACTTGTTGCGGGGTAAGGCCGGGAAACGCATCCATCACCAACGCCACGGCGCCCGTAACGTGCGGCGATGCATAGGACGTACCTTGAATGCGGCAGAGATCGCCGTTGGGGCCGAGGCCGCAGGTTTGAAAACCTGGCACGGCGCCGACCGGCCCGTGATCGGGCACGATGATCTGCCAGCCGGGTGCTGTGATGTACCAATCCGCGGTCGAACCCGGCGGGTTCGATACGGTGTTGACCGAGCCATCGGGGTTCAGTCCGCCTGCGACCATGATGAGGCCGTTCGACACGGACGAATTCAGCGCCAGCAGACCCGGATAATTCGGCGCCGCCGCACCCGATTGACCGGAATTACCGGCGGAGACCACGATGATTACGCCCGCATCCGTCGCGCGCTCGATCGCGTCGATGAAAGATTGCGGCGGCACGAAATCACCGCCGAGCGAGAAATTGATCACGTCGACATTGTTGGCGACGGCGTAGTCGAGTGCGTTGGCGAGATCGGTATAGCCAAAGCCGCCGCCCGTGTCGGCACGCACGGCGAGAATGGTGGCGTCATACGCAACACCTACCGTTTGCGCGCCATTATAATTGCCGGCGATCAGCGAGGAAATTTCGCTGCCGTGCGATTGCGTCGTCACCAATGCGTTGCGGCCGGCGACGATGTCGGTCGAGAGCGGCGAGATGCGGCCGACAAGTTCGGGATGGTTCGGATCGATGCCGTCGTCGATCACGCCAACAACCACGCCGGCGCCCGTGGCGCCATTCTGCCAGGCCATCTGCGCGTTCACGCCGGCTGGGCCCCAATTGTTCAAAAATTCCGCACTTCCCAGAGTGGGAATGTCGCCCGGCGCATGCGGCGGCGCGAGCGGTGGGAACACGGGCGGACCAACCGGCGGCGGTGGCGGCGGCGAAACAATTCCGCCTCCTCCTCCGCCGCCCCCGCCACCGCCGGCGCAGGCGCTCAAAAGCGCAACGACAACAGCATTTAACAGCAGACGGTTGATTTGGAGCGGAGCCATGTTTCCCCCAGGGCGTCAACGCCCGGGATCATTGGCTCATTCTCGGGCAAGAGCAATGGTGTGAAATCAAACATGGCGTCGTCGCGTGCGCGCCCAAAACTAGACATGCCGTCCCAGGTTGCGCGGCCCAGGAAGCACCAGCACCACCTCAGTCCACACGACGCCGCAGCGTCGTGCATTTTAAGATCACGCAACGTGCTCGCAGCGGCCAGAGCACGAACGCCAAGTGTGCAACGTCAACGCCCAGCGAGACGGCGCGCCATCGCGTCGTTGGCGGACAAACTGCCGCCAAGGGTGAGGATCATGCCGGGGCCATCATCGAGCGTGACGCGTGCGTGGCGCGAGACGGCGCCAGTGCGTTCAGCGCCGTTGCAGACATGACCATCGGGGCGACGCCCGACCGGATTGGACGCGGCGCTGGCGCCGCCAGTGACGGATACGCTGACGCGTGGCGGCGCAAAAATCGCAGCAGAGAGCGGCACGTCCTGGCAGGCGCCAACCGCGTCACCCCAAAATTCGCTGAAATTGTAGATCGTCGCGGGATTGATGGCATTGCCGCTGGCGCCAACGCGGAGCTCGCCAATGCTGGTTTGCACCACGCGGCCGTCGGCCTCGCGCGTATCGATCCAACCGCTCCACCATTGCCCACCCCCATCCGCTGCGCCACGCACAACGCGCACACGGTAGAAAGCGTCCGGTGCGATGCGCCACGGTAGTTCGCAGGTCATGCCGACACCCTCGCCGTCGAAGCGGCGGCAGGCCGCGCCGCGTGCACTGGTGGCGTTCCACAAGGAGAAGCGCAAATTATGCGCGCCGGCTTCATCCGATTGCAGACCGATATATCCACCTTCGCCAACTTCAAAGTCCCAGTTGAGCGTGAAGAAGGAAGCGCGCGCCGGCGCAGCGATGCGGATCTCCTGCTCCACGCGCGCCGCGGAGGGCGCGTCTTCAGCGAAGGTCCAATCAACATAAGCGGCGGCCCATAGCTGCTGGTCGGCGCCAGCAGGCGCCGCAAGACCAAGCACCAGAAACGGAGCCGTGAGCGCAATGAGGAAGAGTCGGTAAATTCGCTGCATCAACTCATTCCTTGTTCGTGCGTGCACTGAAGCCCGCGCCCGCACACACGGTCAAGCGGGCTCAGCGTTCGCTATCGTCCGGCCATTGCACGCCAAACGACGTGGCGAGGCGATTCATCGGATAGGTGGAGATATCTTCTGCGTTCTGCAGCGCGTGGAGATCCGGGCACTGAAAGTCTGGATCGTTGGCATATTGGCTCCACGACCAGCCCAGCCCCGCCAGCAGCACGCCGCCGCCCTCTCGCGTGAAGCGTTCGACGGCGGCAATCTCGTCAGCCGTGAAATCACCCCAGGCATTGCCGACGATAAGCACGCCAGCGTCCGCCAGCGCCGCATCGTCAATCAAGTCCGGCGCGGTGCTTGCGCTATAGCCCCACGCGCGCAGCAGCGCCGGTAGGCGCCAGTCCGGCACATCGTTTGGCGCCCATTCGCAATGGCCGCTGGCGATCAACACGCTTTGGGGACGCACCGGCCCACGTAGCCAGCCGATGGTGCGACGCAGAAATGCATCGCCCCGCGTCGAGCGCACGCCCTGCAGCACGCCATCATGCGCCACAGCCAGTACGCGGCCTTGGCCATAATCACGCGCCGCCGCGAACGCCTCCTGGCGCTGCTCCATCAAAATGATCCAATCCGCGGGCGAGCTGATGCGCAGAACACCTGGATCATTTTCATTCGCCAGCACTTGATTGAGTGCGCTTTCCCCCAGCATGGAAAGATATTCGCGCTGTAGCTCCACACGCGCCGCCGTCGCGATCTCGGCCTGGCGGCGCGCTTCTGCGGCATTGCGATTGGCGACGACGCCCAGGGCGATCGCGGTGATCGCGAGTATAGCGAACATTGTGCTGACCGTGCTCAACACCATGATGGCGGTACGCTGACGCGCTTCGGCGCGGCGGCGGTCACGCTGCCACAGATCGTTGAAATCGACACCCAAGATGCCCGCCGCAAGCCGCGCGCAGACGCGCGCTTTGCCATCGACGCGCACATCGATCCCGACGGGCTCAATCGGCATGGCGTCTTCATCCGCCGGATCGGTAACGACGCGCAGGGCGCGCGGAAAGCACTCCTTCGCGGGATTATCGGCATTCGGCTCGCCGTCGATAATGACGGCGAAAATCTTGCCGTCGGGATTGGCGCGGCGGAAATATTCGATCTCGGATTCCACCCATTGCGATTGCGCCGAGCGCGGCGAGCAGATCACGATCAGGCTTTCGGCGACCTCGATGGCGCGGCGCACCACCGCGGCGATATCGGTCGCGGCCGGCATCTCCTCTTCGTCGCGAAAGAAGCGGCCCAGACGTCGGTCGGTGCTGACGTCCACCATGACGCCGACCGGCACGCGATACGTCTCAAGCCAATTGTGGATGCGCTTGCCCCAGGCCTTGTCGGCCTGAGAATAGCTGATGAACGCGGTGTAGAGCTTCCCGTCCGCCATAGCGCCCCTACGCCCGACGCCTTGCCGCTTCGCCATCGGCGGCAAGGCTTTGCCGGCCCCACGAATTCGTCTAGCAGACTTTTAATGTCAGATCAGGCGCCCGCGACTGCACCGCACCCACCGCGCGTGCGCCTCTCCCTCGGCGTGACGGGTCATCGCCAGGGCCATCCCGCCTATTCGGCCAATTTGACGCGCATCGAAGCCGTGCTCGAGCGGGTGCTGCAGCTCATGGACGCAGCGCTCGCCGAGACGCCGGCGCCCTTCGGCGAACCCTATGCGCCGGTGCGCATGCACACCCTGCTCGCAGAAGGCGCTGACCAGCTCTGCGCGCGCGCTGCGCTCGCGCGCGACTGGGAGCTGGTGGCGCCGCTGCCGTTTGGACGGGCGCTCAATCTTGCGATCAATGCCTTGGCGACAAACGCCGACGACGCGCGCGCCCTGCTCGCAGGCGCGGCGCCCGCCGACCCCGCCACGGCTGCGCGCGCGCAGGCAATCGCCGACCTGCAGGACAAGGCGCACATGTTTGAGCTTGCGGACGCCGACGAACGCATCGCACGCACCTACCTCGCCATGCACGACGCACCGAGCGATCCCAATGCGGCCAACATCTACGACGCCGACGCATCGCAGCGCGTCGCATTGGCCGCGCGTATCGTCATCGAACAATCGGATATCCTCATCGCCATCTGGGATGGCGCACGCACGACGTTTGTCGGCGGCACCGGCCACACCGTCGCCGCCGCCTTGGCGCTCGGCGGCAATGTGGTGTGGATTGATCCCACCGCGCCAGAGGATTGGCGCATCCTTGGCGCGCCGGAAGCGTTGGCCACGCTTCATGCAGCGCCACAGCACGCCGACCGGGACGGTCAGTTGAAGCGCCTCGTCGCGCAGGCAGTCTCACCCGCGGCGCCACAAAACAAAGGCCATGCGCCAGCAAGCGCGCCCCAAGGCTTTCGCTCGCTGGACGCCACACAATGGCGCGCACACAGCAATCTGATCTGGCACGCCTATCGCCGCATCGAAGCGCTGTTCAGCGGCGAGAGAGCGGCCGGGCCCTGGCGCGATCTACGGCAAATCTATGAGGACGCCGACGCCATTGCGCACGGCTCCGGCGCGCGCGTGCTGGAGGCTCTGACCACCATGCCGGGCGCCGATGCAAAGCTTCCCGAGCGCACCGCGCCCATGGTGCTGGCGCGTTTCGCCTGGGCGGATGGCATTTCCTCGCACCTTTCGGACCTTTATCGCAGCGGCATGAGCGTGAATTTCGCGCTCTCCGCGTTCGCCATCATTTGCGGCGTCGCCTATTTGCCCCTCGTCGCCAGCGCCTGGAAATGGCCGTTTGCGCTATTTGAGTTTGCGCTGCTGGCGGCCATCGTCGCCATCACGTGGCAGGGGCAAAAGCGCCGCTGGCACGGGCGCTGGTTCGAAACGCGGCGTGTCGCAGAATACCTGCGGCACGCGCCAATCTTGCTGGCGCTGGGCGCTGCGCGCGCGCTGGCAATTGGCCCGAGGGTGCTGAAACGTCGTGGCCCGAACATTATGCGCGCCACGCGCTGCGCGAAGTTGGTCTCCCTAACGCGGTGGTGACGTCATCTTATCTACGCGCCGCGCTGACCAATATTCTCGACGTCCACGTCTCCGCGCAGCGCGATTATCATCGCGCCAAGGCGCAACGACTGACCAACGTCCACCACAGGCTCGATAAACTGTCAGAAAAGCTCTTCCAGATCGCCGTCGCCTCCGTCGCCTTATATCTGGTGATTGCCGCAGCAGCAGCCGCGCATCTCCTTGAGAAGGATGCGTTCAAAGCACTCTCCAATGTCTTCACATTTCTAGGCGTCGCGCTGCCAACGCTCGGCGGCGCAATCGCCGGCATCCGCTATTTCGGCGACTTCGAACGCTTCGCCGCCATTTCGGAAATCACCGCCGGCAAGCTCGACGCGGTGCATGACCGCATCGCGCTGCTCGCCCCTGTCGAAGCACTGGATTACGGCGCCGTCGCCGACCTGGCGCACAGAGCGGACGAGATCGTCGTCAGCGAAATCGAGAACTGGCAAGCCGTCTTCGGCGGCAAGCACATCACCGTTCCGGTTTGACGCCCCGCGCGCAGCCCTTCCCGATGTCGGCCGCGCGTTTGAGCTTTGGTCTGTCCAGGCATGCGCACGAGTGGCGCGCGTCCAGTTTGTTGGTTGCGGCCACAGCGCTTGGCGCTGCGCTTATTCGCGGCCTACTTCGCGAAGGACCAAGCGAGACGTGGATTCATTGCAAAGTATAGACAGATTCACGATGGCGATTGGGCGTTTGGGGCAGCGGACGTCTGGGCGATCTTCAAGACGCATCTTCCGGCGTCCCAGACCTCGATCCCTCTATCGTCTTCGATCAGGGCGGCGGCCATGCTCCGCGCTTGGCAATCGTCTTCGCAATCGAAGGAACGGTCGGACACAATGTACCCGAGCGCGCTCACCCCGAAGAACCGATAACATTCCACTTTTTGGCCGATCTATCTTGCGCGCGCTGGACCGCGCTGCACCTGGGCAACGCCCCAGCGGGAAAAGGGGACCGTTTCTGGCGGGGTCTGCGTCACCATCTTCGCGCGAGCAGATGCCGTCCCTGGCCCCGAATAACGCCCAACGCACGCCAACAGAGATCGCTCTGTGCGGCGGCGCACCGACATCGCACACCATGCGTGCCTATGTTTTTGCGCGTCGGCTTGCATCCCCCGCGTTTCCGGCGCGGTTGAGCGGTCCCCTCCCCACCGAGGGGCCGCTTTTAGCGCAAAGAAGGGACCCAGGGACGGGTCCCTTTCTTTGCGCTACTCGGGCGCGCGGCCTGATTGCAGCAATGGGTACGGATTGCGCGATTCAGCAACCCACCAATGACGTTCAGGCCCAAGCCGCTGAATCTCGAAGTGGAGATGGGGCGTAGTCGCGTTGCCGCTGGCGCCGACATAGCCGATCACGTCGCCGCGCCGCACATCTTGGCCTTCGCCAAGCCCGCGCGCGCGCCCGCTCAGGTGCGCATAATAATAGACGAAACGTTCCGCCTCATCGAATTGATAGATGGTTGTGCCCCCGCGTGCGCTGTCGAAGAATTTGACGATGCGCCCATCGACCGCCGCCAACACGGCAACGCCTTGCGGCGCCATAATGTCGATGCCCGCGTGTGCGCGTCCTTGCGAGCGCGCATCGCCCCAATTATCGTCGAGTTGCGCTGGCGACACCCCGAATACCGGTACGATGAGCGAGCGCGGCGCGTGCAATTGCTCCGCATAGGCTCTTCCATTTGGCGCCGGCTGCGCACTCGGGTTCGTCATAATGAGTAGAGCCGCAAGCGTGGCCAACAGCGCAACCGCGCTCGACGAGACTTTCTGCGCCAGATTCATGGGAACCCAACCGTGGGAACTCGCCGCTGTTCCCGCGCCCCCCTTACATTCGCCAAAACCCAGATGCACGATACCGGGCATGGAACGTCGTGCTTTTCTCAAGATCTCGGGCAGCGCCCTCATAAATGGCGCGATCGCCAGCATGGCGACTGTCACAGGCGGCGTTGCTCTGGCGCTTCCGCCTGCACCGAACCCACGCCGCTTGGCGCTGGTGAACACACACACGGGCGATGCGTTCAATGACGCCTATTGGGCCGCCGGCGATCATGTACCCGACGCATTGCGCGCGATCGCGCATGTGATGCGTGATCACCGCTCAGGTGAAGATCACGCCATCGATCCGCGTTTGCTCGATCTCTTACACGATCTTCATGCAAGCGTTGGCGCTTCGGCCCCCTACCAGATCATCTCCGGGTATCGTTCACCTGCGACCAATGCGGCGCTGCACGCGCAAACCACCGGCGTCGCGTCGCGCAGTTTGCACATGGACGGGCGCGCTATCGACATCCGCATCAGCGGCATTGACCTACCGCGCCTGCGTGACGCGGCAATCCAGATGCGTCGCGGCGGCGTCGGCTTCTATCCAGACTCAGACTTCATCCATGTCGATACTGGGCGTGTGCGCACGTGGTGATCTAACCGTTGCGCGCAACCAGCGCGTCGGCGCTGCTTTCAAGGAATGACACGGGCGTCCCCGTACGAACGGCGCGAGCAAGTTCCACCGCATCCCAATTGGTAAGCCGCACGCATCCATGCGATTGCGTTTTGCTCACGAGCGACGCTTCCGGAGCGCCGTGAATGCCGTACGTATCGAGCGAAAGTGCGATCCATACCGCGCCGACCGGATTGTTCGGTCCGGCCTGAATGGTCAACGGACCATGAGCGCGCTGGCCGAAAGTCGGCAAGCGCTCGGCGTCATAATGGTAGGTCGGATCAAAGGCGATGGCGCGGACTTCGTGCGCGCCGGTTGGCGCAGGCGCAGCTTCACTGCCGATCGTCGCTGGATAATACGCCAACAACTCGCCCTCGGCGCTATAGGCGCGCACGGCCCGGCCAGGTTTGTCGATCTCGATCGACGCCACCATTGTCGCCAGACCGCCACCGGCATTGGCGACGACGATCTCGGTTCCAGCGCGCGCAAAATCTACGCCTGGATTGAGGGTGCGCAACAAATCCACATCCATGTGGAATTTCTCAGCAAGCCCCTCGGCGGCGTCGGCGTAGCCAAGATGATCGAGCTGCGACATCGCCTCAAGATCGGTTGGCACGACAGCAAATGGCCCCACCAGATCCGATGCGGCAATGACGTAAGACGCGAGCGCCCCGGCGGGATCTGCGGCCGTAAGAATCTGGAGCAGAGTGTCATCTGCCCGACCGTTCACAGGCAGCGCATGCGCTGTTTGATAGGCGCTGACCGCTTTGGCGACGTTCTCGCCGTCGAACCCGTCGATCACGCCGGGCGAGAAATGGGCCCGATCCAGCAAGACCTGAATGCGCACCAGCGCGGCGTTGTACACAATCGACTCCGCTGGCGGTATGTCGGCGCCCGGCGGGAGGATGGTTGCGTCGGCTGCCGGCGCCTCGATCGCCGGCTCGGCGAGAGGCGATGTGGCAAAAGCCGCTGCATTGATACGCGCCATCTCGATGCGCGAAAACTCTCCCATCGCAACGACCGGCGCGGGCGTGCTGACCGCCGATGGTTCGCTAGACGATTGTTGCTCGCATGCCGCGAGCAAGAAAAACGGCGCAAGGCCAAGGGCGCGGATAGTATGCATGGACGCGATCACCTGAGAAACACCCCGTCAAGCGATCAGCGCGCGCTTTCGTTCCGGTTTTGACTGCGGCGTAGCCAAACTTCGCGCCATCAAGCTCTCGCTTGAGCACAACACCGCAAAATCATCATCACAGCGAGCGCGTCGACGTCCAACCGTCTGATCGCCGAATAGACGTAGCCCTCCGCCCGCAAGGCGTTTGCGACACTGCTCCAATCCTTGAATCGACCAGTTTCCGCGAGTTCGTACGCGCGACGGCGGACCGAGAAGAAAAGAGCGTCGTCCTCAGACATGCGTGTATTTGCCGATGCACGAGCGATTGTCGTGCATAAGTCCAAATTGATACAAAGACCGCCCGGCATCGCACAGACAAGCGAAAGCGCCGCCTTTAAGAGCAGCTCTGGAGCCGGGGGCTTCGTATGGGCTTGGCGGCGACGTGGCTTGTCACGCGCTCTCGAGCGCGGGGCGGCCTCCCTCTGGGAGGCCGTTTTCCCCGTTCGGAGATGCGCGAATGCAGCAACATCCTCGGCCCAGCGCGACGGATTCCCCTTCCGTCGACGGCCAACAACACAAGCAATGCACCATCTGCGGCCAACGCTACGATGCGCACGATTTTGCCCAATACGCGCACCACACCAACGCACCGCACGTGCCGCTTGAGGACGTCAATCAGCGAACGGAATAAGCGCGATCGAGATCTCAGCCTCACGACATTGCAATGTGTCGCGCGCGACTGCGCTCAATCGGGCCCTTATCAGTGATCAAAATGCGATTGCGACGCGAGGACGCCTCCAATGTGTGCGATACCGTGCAGAGCGCGGCCAATCTTCTGCTAGCCGGGCCCAGATTTTCTGGCGCCGCAACCGCGTTTGATACATTGTAAGCGCATCGACCTCCCAGACTTTGGCGTTGTGTCGACTGAGAGATGCCTGTGCTCCCGCCAAGGAGTAAGCATGTCCCACCCCATACAAGCCACCGTTAGAAATCGAATTCTCGCATCGATCCCTGCGGGTGAGTTTGCCTTGATCGCCGAGCATTTAACGCGCATCGAGCTGGCTCTCGGTGAATCGCTGCACCGCGCCGGGGAGAAAATCATCAACGTCTTCTTTGTTGAAAGCGGCTTTATCTCCGTATTGACCATGCTCTCAGACGGGCAACCACTCGAGATCGGCCTGATCGGCTCAGAAGGAGTCGCCGGCGTTTCGGTTATCCTTGGCGCCACCAATTCGTACAGCGAGACGATGTGCCAAACGGGCGGCGGCGCGTTTCGCATGCCCGCAGCCGCTCTCAAAGATGTGGCCGCGCGCGCGCGCACCTGAACGATCTGCTGCTGAGATACACGCACGTGTTCCACGTCCAGGTCGCCCAAACCGCCGCCTGCAACGCCCACCATGACCTAGGCCAGCGTTTGGCGCGCTGGCTGTTGGCCGCGCACGATCGCAGCAACGCCGCCGAACTCTCCCTCACCCAAGATCTGATCGCCGTCATGCTGGGTGTCCGGCGATCAACCGTCAGCATCGCCGCGGGAACCTTACAGAAAGCCGGGATCATCAGGTATCACCACGGCAAAATCACCGTGGTCGATCGCGTGGGGCTCGAGAATGCCGCCTGCGAATGTTACGAGGCCGTCGCTGGCGAGTACCGCGCGCTGTTCGGCGAGCACACGCCCGACACGAAGCCCGCACCCCAGCCTTAAGCATTGCAGCATAAATCAGCCATGTGTCGGTTCCCGAACCGACTCCCGCCGCTTCCTGCCGGATATTGCCTTTGTAAGCGGGAGCTGAGCCATGAGAATTCAAACACGCCGCGCCGCCACGCCGCGCGAGAGTTCATTGGTGACATTGCGCCGGCTCATACGCGAGAACGCACGCCTCAACAGGCTCTGCGAGAACAATAGCGGCATAGCCGAGCGGTACGCGCTGCTTCGCCGCGAGGGCGACCATCGCATCAAGAATAGCTTGCAGGTGGTCGCGAGCCTGCTCGATGTACAAGCACGTCGCGCTCCCGATTCCAGCACGCATGCCGCGCTGCATGCGGCCGCCGCGCGCGTTCTCGCGATCGCGCGCATTCACGACGCCTTGCAGCTGAACCACAACAACGATGACGTCGTCGATCTTGGCGCATTACTTACACGCATATGCGTATCACTCGACGAATTGGCGGGCGATTCAATAAGCGTGCAGATCGACCGTGATGCGGCGCCAATCGAAGCGCCACTCACGCTGGCGCAACCTATCGCTTTGGCCGTGAACGAGCTCGTCCTTAATGCGCTGCGTCACGCGTTCCCGAAGGACGGCGGCGGCTCTGTGTGTGTGACGCTCTGTGAAAACGATCGCCAGCTGGAGATAAGAGTCGCCGACAATGGCCACGGCCTCCCCGACAATTACGCCACTGGCAAGGGTTATGGCATGCGCCTCGTAACGGCCATGGTCGCCAAATTGTCTGGACACCTCGACGTTCAAAACTCGGGTGGCGCCTGCTTTATATTGACCGCACCGCGTCCAATTGGGGCGGCGCATCAGCAGACACACAGCCTCCAAGCGCTCTCAGACGCCTAAACTTGCGCTGGCGTGCAACCCTATTGGACGCCCCGCGTTGGCAACGACAGGACGTCGCATGGGCGCCGCGCCTACCATATTTTGACGCGCGTTTTCGCGGCGCGCGTCACGGAAAGCATGGATGAGAATTGCTCAGATTGCACCGCTCGCGGAGCGTTGCCCTCCCGCGCTCTATGGCGGAACCGAACGTGTGGTTTCATACCTGACCGAGGAACTTGTTGCGCAAGGCCATGACGTCACCTTGTTTGCAAGCGGCGATTCCATAACAGCGGCCGAGCTCGATCCCTGTTCCCCGCAGGCGCTTCGCTTAAGCCCCAATATTATCGACGCTTTGCCGCACCACATGATTATGCTGGAGAAAGTAGCGCGGCGCGCGCACGAATTCGATGTGCTGCACTTCCACATCGATCTCCTGCACGCACCCGTCATCCGCGATTTTGCAGCGCGCACACTCACCACGCTCCACGGCCGGCTAGATCTCCCCGATCTCAAGCCCTTCTACGCAG
The DNA here is from genome assembly GCA_023242925.1 of Hyphomonadaceae bacterium JAD_PAG50586_4. GTDB lineage: Bacteria > Pseudomonadota > Alphaproteobacteria > Caulobacterales > Aquidulcibacteraceae > Vitreimonas. The sequence goes on from CP096134.1 coordinate 3,369,729, forward strand.
CCTTTCCCGACCTCCCGCTTGTGTCCATTTCCCACGCCCAGCGTTTGCCGATGCCGCCCGTAAACTGGATCGGCAATGTCTATCATGGGCTTCCGCGCGAAATGTTCCCGGTTCAGCGCGCACACAATGACGGTTACCTCGCCTTTCTCGGCCGCATCTCGCCAGAAAAACGACCCGACCGTGCGATTGAGATTGCGGTGCGCGCAGGTCTGCCGCTCAAGATCGCCGCGAAGATCGACCGCGTCGATCAGCCGTACTGGAACACACGCATCGCACCGCTCGTGCAAGCGCATGACAACGTCGAATACATAGGTGAGATCGGCGAACACGAGAAAGCGCGCTTTCTTGGTGAAGCCCGCGCGCTCCTGTTCCCGATCGATTGGGAGGAACCGTTCGGCCTCGTCATGATCGAAGCCATGGCGCACGGAACACCGGTCATCGCGTTCGGTCGTGGCTCGGTACCCGAAGTGATTGACGACGGCGTCTCCGGCTTCATCGTCCACACCGTGGACGAAGCGGTGCGCGCACTTGCGCGGCTCGACAGCCTGGACCGCACTCTCGTTCGCGCGCAATTCGAGACACGCTTCACGGTCGAACGCATGGTGCACGACTACGTCGAGATTTACGAGAAAATTGCAGCCGCTTCGAAGATCCGCGGGTTTGTGGCCGCTCAGCGGCCCATGCTCGAACGCCGCGTCGTGTAAACCTTGGAGACGCAAGTGGCGGCAACATCAAAAGCGCATGCCGAGGGCGATCATAGCCCCCGGAGCCGGGCCCCGTTCTGATCCCGGCGGAAACGTCGCTTCAAGAGCAAAGGCCGCGCGCACTGAAGCACGGCGACACGTTTGCCGTGTACGATCACAACGGCGACATCCTCGCCGGCGCTGGAAGCCCCGAAGGGCTCTTTCACGCCGACACGCGACATCTGTCGCTTCTGCAATTTTCAATCAACGGCGCGCGCCCGATGTTGCTGAGTTCCGGCTTGCGCGATGACAACGCCGCTTTGATCTGCGACCTCTCAAATCCCGATCTGCACGACGAGGCAGGAAACTGCGTCCTCGCGCACGATAGGCTCCACATTCGCCGCGTGCGCCTGCTCTGGGATGCAGTCGCTTATGAGCGCATCGCAATCAAAAACTTCGACCGCTTACCGCGAAGCGTCGCGCTCACGCTCAACTTCGCCGCGGACTTCGCCGATATCTTCGAAGTACGCGGCGCCACGCGCGAACGTCGCGGCCGTTACGAAGCCGAGCAAGTGGACGGCGACACCGTCACGCTCGCCTATACCGGGCTGGACCACCGTCTGCGCGAAACGCGGCTGAGATTTGAACCTCCGCCAAGCTCACTTACAGCGCGGCAAAGCGAGTATGTGCTTGATCTGGCCCCAGGCCAAACCAAAGCGATCTTCATCGAGATCGGCTGCGATGCGCTGCCCTCGGCGCAATCAGCGCGGCGCGCCTTCTTTCGCGCCTTTCTCAACGCCCGCCGCAGTTTGCGCGCCTCTTCGTCGCGTGCGGCGTCGATCGCCACCTCGAACCACATCCTGAACGAGGCGGTGCGGCGCAGCGTGGCTGACCTTTACATGCTCTGCACACAAACGCCGGAGGGGCTCTATCCCTATGCCGGCATACCTTGGTTCAGCACCGCCTTTGGACGCGACGCCATCATCACGGCGCTGCAGACCTTATGGTTCGATCCTACTATCGCGCGCGGCGTGCTCAGCCACTTAGCCGCCAACCAGGCCACGGCGTTCGACGAACACGCTGACGCCGAGCCTGGCAAAATCCTGCATGAGCTTCGCCGCGGCGAAATGGCTGAGCTCGGTGAGGTGCCTTTCCGCCGCTATTACGGCAGCGTCGATTCTACGCCGCTGTTCGTAATGTTGGCGGGCGCTTATCTCGAACGCACGGACGATATCGAGACGCTCGCGCGCCTATGGCCAAACATCGAAGCAGCGCTCACCTGGATCCGCGTCCACGGCGATCGCGATCAGGACGGCTTCGTCGAATATCATCGCCAGACCGAACAAGGACTTGCCAATCAGGGTTGGAAAGACAGTCAGGATTCCATTTCTCACGCCGACGGCGCCCTGGCGCAGGGACCGATCGCCCTCGTTGAGGTCCAAGCTTATGTGTATGGCGCATGGCGCGCGGCCGCGTCCATTGCCCAGCGCCTGGGCGATGTGGCCCAGTCCAACAATTTTGAGGCGTGCGCCGAAGCATTGCGTCGCCGCTTTGACACACACTTCTATGACGAAGCGCTCGGCACCTATGTGCTCGCACTTGACGGCGACAAGCGCCCTTGCCGCGTGCGGAGCTCCAACGCGGGGCACGCGCTCTTTGCGGGAATCGCATTTCCTGAACGCGCGGCCGCCGTGGCGAGCACATTGATGGCGTCGTTCTCAGGGTTCGGCATCCGCACGCTGGCGACGTCCGAGGCGCGCTACAATCCAATGTCCTATCACAACGGCTCGATCTGGCCCCACGACAACGCGCTGATCGCCGCCGGCTTTGCCCGCTACGGCCTTCGCGAACACGCGGCGCGGATCTTCGAGGGCTTGTTCGAGGCGTCCACCTACATGGATTTGCGCCGCCTGCCTGAACTGTTCTGCGGCTTTCCCCGTCAGCGCGGCGCGGGACCTGTCTTCTATCCGGTTGCATGCTCGCCACAGGCATGGGCGACGGCCGCGCCGATCTTGATGATGCAATCTTGCCTCGGCCTCCGCTTTGACCCAGCCGGCAATCGCATAAGTTTCGATCGACCCATCCTGCCTTCGTTCCTGGATGACGTCGCACTTCGCGGGCTCTCAATCGCCAAAGGAACGGTTGACGTCTCCCTGAAGCGCGCCGGCGCGGACGTGCTGGTCCAGGTGCTGCGCCGCTCGGGCAATTGTGAAGTCGTCACGACGGCCTAACGCGTTGATCTTCCGTTGATGATTGGCGGTTCGCGAGGCGTGCGCGCACGCGCCAATCCATGTTAGACTCCTTGTCCACAGCCGCACGATGATCTCATGAAACCCAAAGAGCCCCCGCCAACGACCACGCTCTCGACGCCAAAGCCCTCAAGCGCGGCGTGAAGGACGTGTGGCAAGCGCTCCGACTGGAGCGGCGCACGCGCGGCAAATCGCTGTCGTCTGCCGATCTTGGCCAATCAAGCGCAGTGCTCGCCAGCCTCGCGGAAGCCTTGAATGCTTTGGCGCAGAGTTCGCGCGCGCTTGAGAGCGCGCAGATGCCGCCAAAGGCCGGCCGCAGACACAAACACGCAACGCGCGACGCGCCATATCCGAAGGTGCGCGAAGAATCCCCGCGAAAGCGCCCCAAGCGCAAATAGCGGTGTCACAAATCACGCCGACCGGCGAAGTCGGACCTCAGCGCATGCGCTGGTGCAAGAGTCGCGTTTTCCCGCGCGCCAGCGCGTCCTATGCGAACACCCATGACACTGGAGGAAGCGCTGCGGCGCTCGCCCTATCTCGATATCGTCTGCAGCGCCCCTCGTGTGGCGCGCATACGCGTGTTGATATCAAATTCTTTATCAGCCGCCGGGGGCTAAATGTAGAACTTGACCATCTCGCACGCACCCTCGTCTGCACTGCATGCGGCCTAGATCGTGTCGTCGTTGGCGTCTCGGCGGGAGCGTGAGCCCACGCCGCTGCCGATAATAGACGGCAAAGCCCGCGTGTTCGCAGCCCTTGCCGTCCGAGACGCTCAATCTTCGTCTTCGTCTTCGTCTTCGTCTTCGTCCGCGCCATCCTCCTCGTCTTCAGGACCGGGAGCGGCGGAGAGTTCTCGGTAGCGGTCCGTCAGCGCCGAATTCAACGCTTCCAGATCGTTGGCATCGGGATTCATTTGAAACGCCATGATGTCCTCGCTTCATACGCATCTGCGCGGGGCCGTGGATGCGGCGATTCTATATCGGTTTTATTTCGTCACGGCCTACCCAGAACCTCCAAACGCGCGTGACTGCGGACGGCGCTGGTCGCAATACGGCGCCCGCCTGGCGTTCGATCCCAGGAGCAGTCGCAACGCCATTCCCGCCGAAAAGCGGCCCTCAGATGTCGAAAATCGTCGACAATCGACTTAAAGCACCGTGTCCAATGTCGGGGCGATGATGCGGAACTTGGCGATGTGTTTCACCCTCTAGTTCAATCACTATCGCTTGGGGACGCCACGGCATAAGACCAAGCCATCCCCACAGATTCTGCGGTCCAACAAACACAAGCGAAATGATCGCAAGGCCAGCGATCACGCGGATGATGCGATCCAAAGCGCCTTCATTGGTCGGCGTTATGCTTCTCCTTACTCAGCAGCTTTTAATCGCCCCGCGTGCGGCGCCTCGGCGACAGGCCGCGCGTCAAGCGGCTTCTCATCGTCGCGCATCACAACGTAGATGGCGGGGATCACCAGCACGGTGAGCAGCGTCGATGACGCCAACCCAAACAGCAGCGAAATCGCCAGCCCCTGAAAAATCGGGTCGAACAAAATGACCGCCGCGCCGATCATGGCGGCGAGCGCGGTCAGCATGATTGGCTTGAAGCGAATAGCGCCGGCTTCGAGCAGGACCTCACGCAACGGTCGATCCGCGGTCTTGGCGTGGCGGATGAAATCGACAAGCAGGATCGAGTTCCTGACGATGATGCCAGCAAGCGCGATGAAGCCGATCATCGACGTCGCTGTAAATGGCGCATTGAATAGGATGTGACCAATGACAATGCCGATGAGCGTGAGCGGTATCGGCGTCAAAATAACAAGCGGCAGTTTGAAACTTTTGAACTGGGCGACAACGAGGATGTAGATGGCCAGGATCGCCACAGCGAAGGCTGCGCCCATGTCGCGGAACGTGACATAGGTGATTTCCCACTCACCGTCCCATAGCAAGGACGGGACGCTCTCGTCGGCTGGCTGCCCGTACATGATGATATTCGGTTGCGGCAACTCACCCCAATCGTGCGCGCGTACAAGACGCTCAACGTCGAGCATGCCGTAAATCGGCGCCTCATAAGCGCCGGCGAGCTCAGCCATCACCATTTCAGCGTAGCGCCCGTTGCGGCGAAAGATGGGATACGAGCCCGCCTCGTTTTCCGCGGCGACAAGCTCGCCAAGCTCAACCAGCCGGGCCCCGTCTTGGCTCGCGGCAACCGGCATCGAAGCGAGATTCTGATTCCAGGAACGCGCCGATTGAGGCAAGCGAACCGAAATCTCGATCGGATTGCGCCCCTCCCCGCGATGCGAATACCCGATGACCTGTCCGCCCATGGCGACAGCGACAGAATCCATCATGTCGCGCTCGGAGACGCCGAAGAATTCCAGCTGTTCGCGATTGGGCGTGAGGCGCAGGCGCGGGCGCTCGACGCCGAAACCGTTGTCGATGTCGACCAAGTACGGCACTTCATCGAAGATGCCCTGAAGCTCGCGCGCGACCTCGCGGCGCGTTTGTGCGTCCGGACCATAAATTTCCGCGAGCAAGGTGGCGATCACAGGCGGCCCAGGCGGCACTTCGACGACGCGCACAACCGCCCCAGCCGGTATGCTCAGCGCGTGCAGTCGCTCTCGCAGATCAAGCGCGATGGCGTGGCTGGTGCGACCACGCTCTCCCTTGGGCAAAAGCGTCAGCTGGAGATCACCAAGCTCTGGCCGCTGACGCATATAATAGTGGCGCACGAGGCCGTTAAAGTTAAAGGGCGCCGCTGTACCTGCGTACGCATCGACGGACATCACCTCAGGCACGGCGGCTGAAATTGTCGCCGCCTCGATCAGAACACGCTCTGTCGCCTCCAACGACGCGCCTTCAGGTAAATCGAGAACCACTTGAAGTTCTGATTTATTGTCAAACGGCAGCAGCTTCACGCGCACAGTTCGCGTCGCAAACAACGCGCAGGCCACCAAGGTGGCGACGCCAACAATCACGAGGAACTTCCGCGCGCCCTTTCGTGAGCGGATAATCGGCGCGGCGACACGCCGGTACATGCGGCCAAAGAAGCCCTCTTCGTCATGGGCATGGTCTAGCGTAGTCGGACCGTCGGCCTTGGGCGCGAATTTAATCATCAGCCAAGGCGCGATGACCACGGCGACGAAGAAGGAAAACAGCATCGCCGCAGAGGCGTTCGCTGGGATCGGCGCCATATAGGGGCCCATCAAGCCCGACACGAACATCATCGGCAATAGCGCCGCGACGACCGTCAGAGTCGCAACGATCGTCGGATTGCCCACCTCCGCCACCGCCGCGATCGCGGCATCGATACGCGAACGGCCGTCGCGCATGGCCCAGTGGCGAGCGATGTTCTCGATAATGACGATAGCGTCGTCGACCAGGATGCCAATGGAGAAGATGATCGCGAAAAGGCTGACGCGATTGATGGTGTAGCCCATCAAATTGGAGGCAAAGAGCGTCAGCAGAATGGTGGTCGGGATAACGACCGCTGTCACCATCGCTTCGCGGCGGCCGATGGCGAAAAAGATGAGCGCGACAATCGAGAGCGTGGCGAGACCAAGATGGAAGAGGAGTTCGTTGGCCTTTTCGTTAGCGGTCTCGCCGTAATTGCGCGTGACCGCAACTTCGACGCCATCAGGGATCAGACTTCCCTCGAGCGCATGCAGGCGCGCTTCAATCGCTTGCGAAACCAGCACCGCATTGGCGCCGTCGCGCTTGGCGATCGCGAGACTGACCGCCGGCGCCACGCGCTGATGTTCGCCCTCACGCGTGAACCGCCACACGCGGGCCTGATCTTCGCGCGGCCCGAGCGTCACCTCAGCGACGTCTCGGACATACACCGATCGCCCATCGGCTGCCTGCACGGTCAGCAACCCAATTTCTGCGGGATCGTCGAGAGTTTGGCCAATGGCGGTGGAGGTCGTGCCGTCACGACCGCGCAGGTCACCGCCTGGGAAGGCGCGATTGGCGTTCTGGACAGCCTCGATAACGCGACCGAGCGGCACGCCGAAGAGCGCTAAGCGACCAGGATCGGGGGCGATTCTAATTTCCTGAGGGCGCCCGCCAACGATGAAACTAAGCCCGACATCGTCGACCTTCATCAGTTCGCTCTGCAATTCGTCGGCGACCTGATAGAGCGCGCTATCGTCCCAACGATCCGCGGCTTCAGCGCTGGGCGAGAGGGTGATCACCATGATCGGCACATCGTTCACGCCGCGCGCAACGATCTGCGGCTCTGGGATGCCGACCGGGATGCGATCGTAATTGGCGCGGATCCCTTGCTGAATGCGCACGATCGCGTCGTCCGGATCGGTGCCAACGAGAAAACGCGCGGTGACGAGAACCCGGTCATCCTCGGTTTGGCTGTAGACGTGTTCGACGCCTTCCACGCCCTTGACGATCGTCTCCAGCGGCTTGGTGATCAGTTCAACCGCGTCTGGCGCGCGCAGACCATCGGCGCGCACGCTGATATCCACCAAGGGCACGGAAATCTGTGGCTCTTCCTCGCGCGGGATTGTGAACAATGCCAATAGCCCGACCGCGAGCGCCGTCAGCAAAAAGAGCGGCGTCAGCGGTGAGCGAATTGTGCTTTTCGTGAGAAAGCCGGAAATACCGAGGTTCATGCCAGGGGCTCCGGCAGAACGATGACATCGCCGGATTCAAGGCCCGATAGAATCTCCACGCCATCGGGGGAAGCGTCCGTCGGCATCGCGCCGCCACGCTGCACCGGGGCGTCGATAACCGCGCCGCCGCTGCGCATCAGACGCACATAATCAACGCCGTAGCGCGTTTCGATATAGCGCGCCGGGATCACGATCGCCTCGCGTTCGCCCGCAGGGATCAGCACGCGAACACGTGCGCCTACAAATGCGCCGTCAACGCTTTGCGCGTCCAAATCGGCCATGACGCGACCATTCTCGATCGCTGGATAGACCTGACGCACGCGCACGAGACGCGCTGCGCCGTCAACTTGCGCATCGAGAATACGAATTTCCTGCCCTTCGCTCAGAAATTCCGCCTGCGCCTCTGGCAATTCAAGACGCAGCACGCGCGCGCCGGTTGCGATAGCGACCACGACTTCGCCGGGCATCACCACAGCACCTTGCGGGATCGGCGCACGCGTGACGCGCCCGTCCGCTGGCGCCAACACGCGGCCTTGCGCATTGGCCTCCGAGAGCGCGCCACCTTGTGATCGGGCGGCGCGCAGCTGCGCCTCGGCCGCACGTGTTTCAGCGTTGATTTGATCCATCCGGGCTTGCGATAGAAAGCCGCGTTCGAACAAAACTTGAAAGCGCGCTTGATCGGCACGCGCGCGCTCGGCCGACGCTTCAGCCGCCGCGATCCCGGCCGAGCCGGCCTGCGCCTCAAGCGCTAGGCGTTGATCGCTGATGATCGCCACCACCTGGCCGCGCCGCACTTGCTCGCCTTCGCGGACCATGAGCCGAGTGAGGGTGCCGCCAATCCGGGCGCGCGCGTCGCCAACATCGCGGCTGGTGAGGACGGCGGATACGGTCTTATAATCTGGCGCGGCGGCGCGTTGGATCGTTATTTGCCCAGTGTGGTGCTGCGCGGGGGCCTCGACCGCCTGCTCAGGCTGGCCGCACGCGCCAAGCAGCGTCAAAGCCGCCAGCAATCCGTGAACCCGTCTCATTGCGCACTCCCTCGGCCAAACCCTGCGGCGCTAAAGCGTTGATGACGTTGCGCCAGATCAAGGCGCCGCGCCGCGCGGCTGCGATCCTTGCTCTGCGCTTCATCCATTTACTTGCATATATACGCATGTACTAATATGTATGCAACGGCGCCATGCGCGTCGGGAGGAATAAAGATGGCGACCATCGCAATTGTCGGCGCCGGCCTAGGCGGCGTTCTGGCGGCCTACGAAATCAAGGCTGAAGCGCGCGCCTCCGATAGGGTCGTGCTGATCTCTAAGGGCGACACCTACCATTTCGTTCCCTCCAACCCTTGGGTGGGGGTGGGATGGCGGGACCGCGAAGCCATCGAAGTTAATTTGCCCCCGGTGATGACGCGCAAGGGCATCGACTTCGTCAGTGTTGGTGCAAAGCGGGTGCACCCGGCTGAAAATCAGCTTGAACTGAACGACGGCTCCTCACTCGCCTACGACTACCTCGTCATCGCGACCGGCCCAGACCTCGCCTTCGATGAAATCGAGGGGCTAGGCCCCGAACACTTCACTCAATCCATTTGTCACGTTGATCATGCCGAACGCGCAGCCACAGCATTCGATGCATTCTGTGAAGCGCCGGGGCCGATCATTGTCGGCGCGGTCCAGGGCGCATCCTGCTACGGCCCGGCCTACGAGTTCGCCATGATACTCGATACCGAGCTGCGCCGCCGCAAGCTGCGTGATCAAGTGCCTATGACCTTCGTCACCGCCGAACCGTACGTGGGGCATCTGGGCCTTGACGGCGTCGGCGACACCAAGGGTTTGCTCGAAAGCGAAATGCGTGAGCGCCACGTCAAGTGGATCACCAACGCCCGCGTCGCCAAAGTCGAACAAGATAAGATGATCGTCGAGGAATTGAACGAAGAAGGCGCCATCAAGCAAACGCATGAGCTGCCGTTCAAATATTCCATGATGCTGCCCGCTTTCCGGGGCGTGCCGGCGATCATCGGCCTCGAAGGTCTGGTCAATCCGCGCGGCTTCGTGCTCGTCGACAAACACCAGCGCAACCCGACCTATCCAAACGTCTTCGGCATCGGCGTCGCCGTCGCCATTCCGCCAACAGGCAAGACGCCCGTACCGGTCGGCGTGCCCAAGACCGGCTTCATGATCGAGATCGATGGTCACCGCGACAGCGAAGAACATCGGCGCGCTGCTGCGCAACAAGTCGCCCGAGGAACAGGCAACGTGGAACGCCGTCTGCCTCGCAGATTTCGGCGATGAAGGGGTTGCGTTCATCGCCCAACCGCAAATTCCGCCGCGCAATGTCAATTGGTCCGCGCACGGCAAGTGGGTGCATCTCGCCAAGGAGCAGTTCGAGAAATATTTCCTCGGCAAACTCCGTCGTGGCCAAAGCGAGACCTTCTACGAGGCGCTCGCCCTCAAAGTGCTGGGCATCGCCAAACTCAAAGAGACCAAGAGATGACGCTTTTGACCGCCTGCCCAAGCTGCAACACGGGCAATCGTGTCGGCGACGGCGCGCCCCAAGCCGCCAAATGCGGCCGCTGCGGGGCCAAATTGTTCACGGGCGTTCCGATCGACGTCGATGACGCGGCGCTTGGCGCGCATCTGAAAGTGAGCTCCATGCCGGTGCTCGTCGATATTTGGGCGCCTTGGTGCGGACCATGCCGGATGATGGCGCCAACCTTCGCGGCGGCAGCCAAAGAGTTTGAGCCACGGATCCGCTTTCTGAAACTCAACGCGGATCAAAATCAGGCGCCGGCGAAGCTCGGCGTACGGGGCATTCCCACCCTCATCCTGTTTCACGAGGGCCGTGAAATCGATCGCCAGGCTGGCCTGATAAGCGCCGATCAACTGAACGCATGGCTCACTCAAGCGCGCGCCAGAGTTTCTTCAATGGAGAGCCAATCATGAGTATCGACCGCGCCGTGTTCGCCTTCGCCGGCATTGTCGTTCTCGTCGGTCTTGCGCTGGCCACTTGGGCGCACCCCTATTGGGCGCTTCTGTCAGCGTTTGCGGGCCTCAACATGTTTCAGGCCGCGTTCACCGGATTCTGCCCGGCCGCGATGGTGTTCAAGCGCTTAGGCTTCAAGCCCGGCATCATTTTCAAATAGCGTTATTTGCCGCCATAGAGTTCGCAGAGCGCGCCAACAAGCTTCTGCGCTGTCGGGCTGGCGAGACGATAATAGATATTCTGCCCCTCGCGGCGCGTGGCGACCAAGCCGTGCGCACGCAGCTTCGCCAGATGCTGCGACAAGGCCGATTGCGCCAAGCTTACATGCTCGCCGAGCTCCGACACTGACATCTCCGCATCGCTCAACCGACACAAAATGATGAGACGTTGATCGTTGGCGAGCAGCTTCATGAGGTCCGCCGCCTCCCCCGCCCGGCTCTCCAGATCCCGGATCGCCTTCTTGCTTCTCACCGCATGCGCCATCACTCACTCCTGCGGCATATATTAGCACCCACGCATGTTTTTCCAAGCCTCTTGCGCCGAATCAAGACCCGCGTGGCGCAGGAGGCGGAGAGAAGCGGCATGAGCAAGTTCAGATTCCCGTTTCAACGCGCAACCGCGTCTAAGCCTTCCGTAGTCGCGCCAAGCCAAGCGCCGGGAGCGGATTTCGCGCCCCTCCCATCCAACCTCACAGCAGAGCGGGTCCTTCACGTTCAGCACTATACGGATCGGCTCTTCCGCTTCAGCATCACACGGCCAACCTCGTTTCGCTTCCGCGCCGGCGAGTTCGTCATGATCGGCCTGCGAACCGATGGCCGTCCTTTGCTGCGCGCGTACTCAATCGCCTCGCCGCCATGGGACGATGCGCTGGAATTCTATTCAATCATCGCGCCCAACGGTCCGCTCACATGCCGGCTGAAGCACATCAAAGTCGGGGACGAGGTTTTGATGGCGCACAAACCCACCGGCACGCTTGTGCTCGACGCACTCACGCCAGCTAAACGTCTGTTCTTGTTTTCCACCGGAACCGGGTTTGCGCCATTCGCCAGTCTCCTGCGCGAGCCCGAGACTTACGTTAAGTTCGATAAGGTGATCGTCACCCACACCTGTCGTGAAGAATCCGAACTCCGCTACAGCGAAGACACCGTGAACGCGCTGCCCGATGATCCGTTGGTCGGAGAAGCGGCGCCGCTGCGTGTCACGCGCTATGCTACGTGCACCCAAGACACCTGTCGCCGCGCCGGGCGCATCACCGATCTCGTCAGCTCAGGCGCGATGTTCGACGATCTCGCCATCGCGCCACTCGACCGCACTCACGATCGCGCCATGATCTGCGGCTCGCTCCCCTTCATCCACGACATGCAGCTTGTGCTGACAAACGCAGGGTTCGTTGAGGGCTCGAACGCAAGCCCAGCAGATTTTGTTGTCGAGAAAGCATTTGTCGGCTGAGCTCGTATAGGAGACCAATTCAATGCATAAACATTGGCCGGACATGGCGCGCGCATTGAACCCGCTCGTGGCGAGCTTGCGCGGCGCGCAGCCCGATTTGATGCGCGCGTTCAGCCAGATGGCGCAGGCCGCATTGAAGCCCGCAGCACTCGACACGAAAACCAAGGAACTCATGGCGCTCGCCATCTCTGTCGCCATACGCTGCGACGCCTGCATTACGTTTCACGCAAAGGCTGCCGTGAAAGCTGGCGCTAGCGACGAGGAGATCTCAGAGACAATGGGGCTGGCCGTCTATATGGGCGCGGGACCAAGCGTTATGCATGCCGCCCAGGCGCTCGAGGCTGCGGCGCAATGGCGACGCGAACCGACCTAAAGCATGTTCATTTCATTGCGTCCGACAGCACGTGGGCGCAGCATCACTCGTCAGGTCTTCGCGTTACCGCCGACACCAACGTCTCCGCTCAAATGCCCATAGACCTGCGCACTGCATCCTGCGGGTCAGGCATTGAGGTCTCTACGACACCCGCCCGCAGCGGCGCGGACAGGTTTGCGCGCAGGCGTCCCAGAAACCTGAACACTTCCGGACATTGCGGCTCCTACGTCACAAAACAGAGATTACGTCACAATTCGGCTTCCATTTCACTCCGATTGCTTATTCTGCGCCCAGCCAGACAATGCGTGTTGACCCGCGTCCTTCGAGACGTTGAGCAGCGAAAAGAAGCCAAGCGATAAGCGGCGGGAGAGGCGATATCGGCTTGCGCCTTCGCAATCTCAATGCTGCGCGGGGCCTACAGCATCGCAAGCCAGGGCGTTTTGGATCAGTGAGCGCAGGCGTACGATCGACGCGCTAACATCGCACGCTACCAAAGCCTGCTCGCGCGCCTCCGCCGCGACACAATCGATGCCGGCCGCTTCCTTGATCGCAGGCGCCAAACCCGCCAACCTAAGTTCAAGCGCCTGCAGTCGATCTAGCAGACGGGCAAGCATTCGCCGCCGCGCCTCGACCTGCCCCTGCGGATCATGAAGAAATGTTACGCTCGCTCTGTTCACGCCGACCACCCGCGCTGTCCCAATACTTACTCTGCCAACGCCGGAGCCTCAGAATTCCTCCCACTCGCCAACATCGCTGTTCACCGCGCGCGCACGCGGCGCGGTGTTGAACGGCGCCTGGGTGGGCTTCGCCCCCTTGGCCGGCGCTTGCGGCGTGCGTGGCGCAAAGACATGGGGCGCGGCCTGACGCAATTGCGCCGCAACCCCATCGTGCGCGCCGCCCGTCCGGAATTGGCGAATGAGATGATCGAGCCCCAGCGCCTCTTGAGAGAGCGCATGACTCGCGGCCGTTGTTTCTTCCACCATCGCCGCGTTTTGCTGCGTCATCTGGTCCATTTGATTGACCGCGACATTGACCTGGACCAATCCGGTCGATTGCTCATGCGCGCCAGAGGCAATCTCTCCGACAATGTCGTTGATCGCGACCACTTGCTCGATGATCCGCTCAAGCGATTCACCCGCTTCGCCGACAAGGCGCACGCCGCCCTTGACCTGCTCGCTGGACGACAACACCAGACTTTTGATTTCCTTGGCGGCCTCCGCCGAACGTTGCGCCAACGCGCGCACTTCGGCGGCCACGACCGCAAAGCCACGGCCCGCTTCTCCGGCACGCGCGGCCTCAACGCCGGCATTGAGCGCCAACAGATTTGTCTGGAACGCGATCTCGTCGATGACGCCGATGATTTGACCGATCTGTTGCGAGGATTTGGAGATCTGGTCCATCGCCGTGACCGCTTCGTGCACGACGGCCGCACTCGCCTTGGCGTCGGCATTGGCCTTTGCAACCGACTGGCGGGCGTGGGCTGCGCCCTCCGCAGATTTACGGACCGCAACCGTGATCTCATCGAGTGCTGCGGCGGTCTCTTCAAGCGAGGCCGCTTGTTGCTCAGTGCGCTGCGCCAATGCATCCGCCGAGGTCGAAAGCTCGCCCGAACCTGAACGAATGGCCGCCGCACCTGCTGACACGCTTTTCAAGGTCTCGCGCAGCTTTGAAATCGAAGCGTTGAAATCCTGGCGCAGCTTTTCGAAGGTCGCGCCAAATGGGCGGTCGATTGTGCGCTCAAGATCATTATCGGCCAGACGTTGCAGCCCCGCGCCGATCTCGCGCACCGCCTCCACGCGTTCGGTGATGTCCGTCGCAAACTTCACAACCCGGTCGACTTTACCGTTCATGTCGAAGATCGGGTTGTAAGAGGCCTGAATCCAAACCTCGCGTCCGCCCTTGCCTATCCGCTTGAACTCAGCCGAGATGTACTCGCCCGCGTTCAACTTGCGCCAAAACGCGGAATACTCAGCTGATTGCGCGTATGCGGGCTCGACAAACGTACGGTGGTGCTTGCCTTTGATCTCGCCGAGCTCGTAACCGAGAGCGCCGAGAAAGAGATCGTTGGCGGCGACGACGAGGCCATCGCAGGTGAATTCGATCACAGCCTGTACGCGCGAGATCGCGTTGACCTTACCTTCGAACACGGCGTTCGCGAGCTTTTGAGCAGTCACGTCCGTCGCCACTTTTACGACCTTGGTGACAATGCCGCGCCCATTCATGACCGGGTTGTAGGAGGCCTGGATCCAGACCTCGCGTCCGCCCTTGCCAAGGCGCTTGTATTCGCGCGTGTCAAACTCGCCGCGTCCCAGCTTGTCCCAAAATGCGCGATACTCGGCACTCTGTACGAACTGCGGCTCGACAAACATGGAATGGTGACGGCCCTTGATTTCGGCTTCGCTGTAGCCCAGCGCCGCGCAGAAATTTTGGTTCGCAGAAAGAATATTGCCCTTTGAATCAAACTCGATGATCGCCAGCGCCCGACCAATGGCGCCTAGAACATTTCCCGCGTCATTGGTTCCAAACATGCTTCTGTCCCCCTCCGGGAGGGGATAGCGAACGAACAGTAAATTTGTCGTTTATTGCGCTTATTGCTGTTTTTTGCTACGCCCAGTTGTATCCGGGCGTTTGCAGGATATCGTCTCCTTGGCGCAGTCGATTCGGGCCATGCGAGCACGCTCTTGCAGACACTAGCGATCCACCTCAGCAACGACGGCGCGCCGACGACATCGGTCGTCCGGTGCAAACCCTATCGCTTAGAGCATGTGACGACGCCGGGCGGCGCGGCCTACGATTTCGCGTGGGATGGAGAGCGTTCGTATCTGGCGTGGCATGACATTGTGCTGCGCGACGGCGAAATGAGTGGCGATGATCTCGCGCCGTTACGCCAGCTCGACATGCGCGACCTCCTTACGTTTTTCCCAAAAGGTATGCACGCGCAAGGATGGTGCGATCCAATCGAGCGCTCCAATGCCTTCACCGCATTCTACTTCGACGATGCATGGGTGTTCGCACAATTGGAAATCCCACCAACCACGTTGCGACCAAGAATTTATTTCCAACATGGGAATCTCCTGGGCCTCATGCAGAGGCTGACCGCCTTGGCGAAACAAGGCGATGGCGCGCCCCAACTCCTGACAGACAGCATCGCGCTGACCGCAGCAACTGAGCTCGTCGGCGTATGTTCTAGGACTCCCGCAAAAGGCGCCCTCAGCGCCGACCAACTTAGGCGCGTGCAAGATTACATCGAGGCCCACCTCTGCGAGGATGTGTCGCTTGACGATATCGCAAGCGCTTCGGGCTTGAGCGTGTTTCATTTCTCCCGCGCCTTTAAGAGCACTATCGGATGCGCGCCCTATCGATACGTGATCGAACGGCGCCTTGCGCGCGCGAAGGACATGATGCTCAACACGGATTTGCCTCTCGGCGAGATTGCCTTGGCGGCAGGTTTCAAGAGCGCTGAACAATTCTCACGAACATTCTCCGACGTCGAAGGTCAGACTGCGCGCAGCTTTCGCCGGACGGCGCGTTAGACGCGCGCGGCAGAGGGGCCGCTAGTCTTTTCTCGATCGCGAGATCGCGCAGCGCGCGTTCAACATGCGCCTCAGGACCGCATCCGCGCCGAGTTTCTCGCCGGCCAAGTTCACACCATCGGCCTCCAGCGCGGCGCCAATTTCCTCCCAATGATTATAACGCGCCGTATCGGCAAGCTCGCATGCGCGCCTGCGCAAATCCTCAGGGCTGACCGCACGTTCACGCTGGGTCACCACGTGTGTGTCGGCGTTTTCGCAATCTTCTCTGCGCCGCCTCCGCGGCAGACCGTTGACGAGATCACTGCGCAGGTCGAAACGCGCCGAGCGCATGGCGGAGTGAAAGCCCGCGTCTCTCAGCAAAATGGTCACCTCATAGCCGCGCTCGCGCCAGTATTGCTCGATGCGCAACTTCAGTGCATGCGCTCCCTCACAGCTGAACCAATCCACCTTTATTGCGCGCTCCGATCGCACAATAGTTTGGATGCAGGCTCAGTTTCGCTCACGCGTTCTGGCATGAATTAGATATCCATTGGCTTGTCGACAGCTAGATCAGCAAACCACCGGGCCGTTGCCAACGCTTTGTATGAAACAAGACATGGACACAGAGCCAAACGCGTCTGGCGGCGCACTAGGAAGGCGTAGAGCCCTTCTTGTCCAAGAGATGGCCGATCAATCGCGCACACTCGCGCTCCGGCACGCCAGAATATGCTCCAGCGAGGCGTTTCAGACCCGCACCGTCTGCAATGGACACCGCCCCTCGCTTCAATCGGATGAGGCCTTTGCCTTCCATTTCCTGCAGAGCGACAGTCACACCCGGACGCTGAACGCAAAGCATTAGAGCCAGGAATTCATGCGTCAGCGGCATCGCTCTGGCGTCGAGACGGTCTCTTGCCATCAACAGCCATCGCGCAAGCCGCTGCTCCAGCTTGGCGCGTCCATTGGCCAAGGCGGTCTGGGTGATTTGCACCATGAATGCGCGCGCGTAACGCAGCAGCAAACGGTGCAATGTCCCGCTGGCGGCGATTGCGGCTCGCAAGTCGCCAGCGGCGATGCGCTGCGCCGCACCCGGCGCTTGGACAAAGACATCGTCAGGAGAACGATAATCATCCATGATCAACGCGACGCCAGTCATCCCCTCGCGGCCGACCAAACCTGCTTCAATGCCGCGCCCGTTGGATGAGGCAACCACCGACACAATGCCGCTTTCGACGAAGAAGGCGTTCTCGATGGGAGAATCCGGCCGCTGGATGACTTGCTTAAACTCCAGCGGAACGCGCTCTAAATGCGGCGCGATAAGCCTAAGGTCTTCGTCGGACAGAGCCGAGAGCAGTCGGTTCGACGAATTTAGAATGATCGACCCTCAGATTGCGAACCAGCCTTCACAACGACCTTCGCAAACGTCGCCGACCTGGCCCTTGATGCAGATCAACGCCCGCACCGGGCCGGTGAACATCCGCCAGCGCTTGTGGTCGCTAGGTTCTCTTCATCGAAGCGATGACGCTTCGAACCGAGGAGCAAACCAATGACCAATTTTACGCCCTGATCGCCGCTTGCGCCGTGTTCGCACCGATGGCGATGGCCACCTGAACCAAGCCGCTCAGATCGTCGCGTAGCTCCCCCGCGACCCTACGAGCGGGCCAAAGAGGGCCGCGACGGATGCTCCCCTTCGCGGCCCTTTGCGTTGCGCGCAACTCGGGTGTTGGAGAAATCCCGCGGACGACCCCTGGTGCGGCGCCGTTGCGGCGCCGCTTTGCATCAGCTGCCGGGTGTGACATCCAGCGTGGCGTGACGCTGCGCCATTTCCTCATCTTCGTTCTGATCTGCGTAATCTGGGGCTTCAGCAACGTCCTCAGCAAGATCGTCATCGACCATTGGGGCATCCCGCCGCTCTTCTTTGCGGCGTTGCGCTTCTCGCTCGTGGCGCTCGTCACCTTGCCCTGGCTGTTGCCGATGCCGCGCCCGCATCTGCGCGTGGCGGCCATCGGCTTGTTGTTGGGCGCGGGCAATTTTGCACTATTGTTCATGGGCCTGCAGAGCGCCTCGCCATCATCCGTCGCAATCGTCATCCAAATCGGCGTGCCATTCACCACACTCTTATCAATCCTCATTCTGGGCGAACGCATTCGTTGGCGGCGCGCCCTCGGCATTGTGCTGACACTTCTGGGCGTCCTCATCGTTTTGTGGTCGCCTCAGGGCTTGGAGCTCAGCGCAGGACTTTGGTTTGTGGTGGGCGCCGCACTCTCAGGGTCGCTGGGGGCTGTGCTCATGAAGCAGACCGAGAACGTCGCCCCGCTCAGATTTCAGGCCTGGGTTGGCTTGGTGTCTTTCCTACCCCTCGCTGGCGCAAGCATCTTGTTCGAGCATGATCAATGGGCGCTGGCGGCGGATGCTGGATGGCGGCTTGCGGCGGCGTTGCTCTTCTCCGCGATTGTCGTCTCGGTGGTGGCGCACTCTGCCTATTTCTGGATGATCGGCCGTTACGAGGCGAACTTAGTGGCGCCCCTTACGCTGTTGACGCCGCTCTCGACGATCGGTTTCGGCGTGCTGTTCACGGGCGATCACATCGACATAAGGATGGTCGCTGGCGCCCTGCTCGCATTCATAGGCGTTTTGATTGTGGCGCTGCGCACCAAGAAACCAGAGCCGATCCCTTGATCGGGCGCGCCATCCGTCAAATATAGTCCAGCGCCAGCGCCTTGCAGCGCAATTCCAATTGCTCCACCAAGCGAACCAGCGCCGGCGTCTCGAGGCGCGCGCCGCGGCATTGCTTCAACACCTGACGCGCAGCAGCTGGGGCGAGCTTCACGATATCGCGCACGTGCGCCAACGCGTCGGCTGGCGGATACCCGCACAGGCGCGCCGCCTTTTCCCAATGCGTCGGTCCGATGCTGCGCCAGCGCCCCTCGCCGCCGACGGTCATCGCAAGCTTGCGCGTTTTCTCCAGATCGTAAGGCAACATGGAATTGATGTCGTAGAGCGGCGCCAAACGATAGCGCCCGCCAACGTCGACCAGCACGCTGAAATTCTTGCCGTGCGCGTCGGATCCAACGATCACGAAATTGAACGCGCACGCACGCATGAAACGCGAGCGATCTGTCGCTGGATCTCCCGATCCCGCCAACAATTCCATAATCTTTTGCATGCCAGGGCCGCCCTCAGCCTGGTATTTTTTCGCGGGATCGATCCCCATCGCTTGGCACATGTCTTCCTGATGGATGCGCACCACGCGACCGCCTGGCTCGGTCAGCGGCGCTCGCTTGTTCGCCAGGATGCGCACGCGGTCATAGCGAGTGACGACAATGTTGGGTTTGCCGGCGATTTGCTCGACCGAAGTTTCGCATGTCCGCAAGCCAAGAGCGCTTGCAAGACGCAAACAGAAATGTTCGTTCTCGACTTGGCCCTCGAGCCCCGGCATTGGCGGCTTGATGATGTGCGTGGACGGCGTGCGGCCGCGCGGCTCGTACCATTTGCCGTTGACCCAATAAACCGCCTTCTTCGCTTGCGCGCCGGCCAGACTGAAGAAGCCCGCATCCTCGTTGATATTGAGCTTGCCGCGGTCGGCGACCAAATCGTCGAGAAATTTCGCAAGGCGGTCCTCCGAAATTTGGACGATCCCCTCGCGTGTCTTGAGCCTGTCGACGCGGTTCGGCGGCACGATTTGCACAGCGCCCGCCAGATCTTCGCCAACAGCTGATATAAGCGCGAAGGCGCTACGCACTGAGACCTTGTATTCCGAAGCGATAGCCGCCAACGACGAAGCGCGATCTGGTAACAAACCCCAAAGATAGTTGATGATCTCCGTGTGGGAATGCTCGGCCGCACCGAGCGGCATCGACAACGATAGCGGAAACGCATCAACGCTCTGGCGCCATGCGTCATCGTAGACAAAGCGCAATCGTCCGTTGGCGGCCTGATGGACCAATCCCAATTGTCGATCGTTGACGAGGACGCAAAGGTCTTTAGTCATCGACGATGCTGTCTATGTCGGTGAGCCGCTTGCTTGGCGCTGGCAGCGCCAAGACAGCGCTTTTGGCTTCAGCGCCTGCCTCTCGCGCAGCCCCGACAAAGAGATCGATGCCCAATTCGTTGAGCACGCGCAGCACCAGTCCGAGTTGGAGCGTAGGCTTGCCGTTTTCGACGTGTGACACCCAGCGTTGCGAAACGCCGAGCTTCTTGGCCAAGTCCACTTGAGACATGCGATGGTCGTCGCGCCAGGCGCGCAAAACCGCGCCAATATCGCGCGGCCTGGTTATGCGGGTGCTGATCATGACCCCAATTTATGATCGAACGATCTTAACATCAAGTTATAATCGACCGATCATGATGACGGATTATGACCGATCGATTATAGGAAGGCGGTATGATCGAGCGATCATGACTTCGAATTGCGATCGGCACAGGTCAACGACGGACCTTCCCTTCGCTCGCGAGAAGGCGTCGTTTCTTGCGCGTGTCTGACGATGCGCGCGGCCATCGCTTCCGCCGCACGATGCACCGGATCATCGGCGGCGTGCGCATTCAAAGTGAGATCGTGACCTTTGCTCTCAGAGGCCAAGGTCAGACGCGGGGGTAATCACAGTTTATTGTGAGATTGGCCGGTCGCTGGCCGTTCCGCTGGTATCGCGGCGTTGTCGCGCCGGGTCTTGTGTAAATATGTCGAAGCGTACGTGCTTGAAAATGGTGGACCCTAGCGGGATCGAACCGCTGACCTCCTGCATGCCATGCAGGCGCTCTCCCAGCTGAGCTAAGGGCCCATCGTCGCCAGCGCTTCGACAAGCGAAGCACCCGGACTTGGGAAGCGCGGAAACTAGCCCCCGCGCTTAATTCGTCAAGCAGCCTTATCGGTTGCCGTCGTCGTCGTCCGCACCGGGGACGCCGAGCTCGTCCTCGTTGAATTCTTCTTCGTCGTCGATCAGCGGCACAGTGTCGTCATCAGCGTCGGCGACATCTTCGCCGTCGTCTTCCGAGAAGCCTTCCGGCAGTTCGTCGTCGTCAGCGGCCGGCTTGGTGTCGTCATCCTCGTCGCTATCGAGGGTGGCGACTTCGATCTCTTCGGAATCGAGCGGAGCGGCCTCTTCGACCTCTTCGTCCTCATCCTCGTCGCCGGCGACCTTTTTCTTCTTGGCGTCGACTTCGTCCTCATCGTCCTCGAGTGCTGGATCGTGCGCAGCTACGCGGCCGCGGCTACGGCGGGCGCGGACGCCCTCCTCGGCAGGGTCGAAAGCGGTGGTGCATTTGGGGCAGACGGCCGGACGCTTACGCAGATCGTAAAATCGCGCGCCGCAATTAGGGCAGACTTGCTTGTCGCCCAAGTCGGTCTTGGCCAAACGGCTCTCCATTCACCAGGCGACAAGGATTCCACACCCTTGACGCGGGGCGCTCGCTTGCCACCGTCCGGCGCGCCTGTCAAAAGCTTTGTCGTTCCCTTTTCAGTCTCCCTACACAGAGGGCCCTCCCCCATGCGTCTCAGGGCGCGTTCCGTACGCCTGCTCAACGGCCAAGTCCGCCCGCCGAGCGACAAATCCATCTCCCACCGCGCCCTGATTTTCGGGGCTCTGGCTCGGGGCAAGACAGAGGTCACAGCGCTTCTGGAGGCGGCGGACGTGCTCAACACCGCCGAAGCGGTGCGCTTGTTGGGCGCGAGCGCCGAGCAGATCGAACCAGGCCGCTGGGTGGTGACGGGCGCCGGCGGGTTCCGTCAGCCCGGCGAGACCATCGATTGCGGCAATTCCGGCACGGCGGCGCGCCTGCTGCTGGGCGCCGTGGCCGGTTACAAGCTGAGCGCCCGCTTTGACGGCGACCAGTCACTGCGCAAGCGGCCCATGAACCGGGTCGTGGCCCCACTCTCGCAAATGGGCGCGCGCTTCGATGGCGTGGAAAACCGCTTGCCGCTGATTGTGCATGGCGGCCAGCTCAAGGGCGTCACCTACCGCTCGCCTGTGTCGTCAGCGCAGATCAAATCCGCGGTGCTGCTGGCCGGCCTCCGCGCCGAGGGCGAGACTGTTGTGATCGAGCCCGAGCGCTCGCGCGATCACACCGAGCGGATGCTGGGCGTATTCGGCGCCAATATCGACACCATTGAGATCGAGGGCGCTTTGCACCCGCGCGTGCGCGCCAGTGAGCTGACGGGCGCCAACGTCTACGTGCCCGCCGACCCATCTTCGGCCGCTTTCCCGGTCGCGGCCGCACTGATCACCGGCAAATCCGAGGTGCGCGTCCAGGACGTGCTGATCAACCCGCTGCGGCTTGGACTTTATGAGACGCTGCTCGAAATGGGCGCGAAGCTCCGCTTCGAAGAGCGCCGCGATCCGATCGGCGAACCGATCGCCGACATCATCGTCAGCGGCAGCGAGCTCGTCGGCGTGACCCCGCCGCCTAAGCGCGCGCCGTCCATGATCGACGAGTTTCCGATCCTTTCCGTGGTTGCCGCCTTCGCCGATGGCGAAACCCGCATCACCGGGGCGGCCGAACTGCGCGTGAAGGAAAGCGATCGCATCACGCTCATGGTCGATGGCCTGCGCGCCTGCGGCGTCGAGGTGGAGGAGCTGCCTGACGGCCTCATCGTGCGCGGGCGCGGGCGACGGAGCGTTCGCGGCGGCGCGCAAATCC
This sequence comes from Hyphomonadaceae bacterium JAD_PAG50586_4, assembly GCA_023242925.1. Taxonomy (GTDB): domain Bacteria; phylum Pseudomonadota; class Alphaproteobacteria; order Caulobacterales; family Aquidulcibacteraceae; genus Vitreimonas. The sequence continues at coordinate 3,392,216 of CP096134.1, forward strand.
GCACCATGGGCGATCACCGTGTGGCGATGTCGTTCCTGGTGATGGGCTTGGCGTCTAAGGAGCCGATCATAGTGGACGAGGCCGACATGATCGCCACCTCTTTCCCCGGCTTCACCGATTTCATGCGCAGCCTGGGCGGCGACATCACGCCCGCATAAGCGCGTGGTAAATCTCAATTTTACCTAATGATTAGGGCGCTCCCTTAACGCCCGTTCGGCATCATCGCCTGAAAACAGGTGGGGCTGATGCTGGCCAAAATGATGCGTGCGCTCACGGCGTGCGCACTTCTCGTTTGCTTTGTGGCGCCGCGCGCGCGCAAGAGAGCACGGACTGGGTCGTCCGTGGTGAAGCGCTCGCGCGCCGTATCGAGACGGGCAATCTTTTCATTACGCCGAGCGTGCGCAACACCCGCGAAACACAGATCGAGCGATTGCAGGGCGAAGAGCGGCTACAAGCGCTCTACGATTTGGCGTCCGACGACTACATCGCCTCAAACGCGGATGCAGCGGTGCATTCTCTGCGCGCCCTCGAAGAAGAAGCCACCGCGCAAAATAGCCGCCGCTTCATTGCCATGTCGGGCGTTCTTCGCGCCTATGCGCCGGCGCTCGATGGCGACTACGTCGCTGCGCGACGCAATCTCGCGCAAATGCTGCCGACCGTGCAAGACCCGCTCGTCCGCGCCGCCGGCGAACGCTTGCATTCCTATGCGCTGACCGACCTTGGCCTCTTTGGCAACGCCGTTGAGGCGGCGCGTGCGGGCCTGGTGGGTCTGCCGGACACGCCGGCTGCACTCAGTTTGCGCTCGGGCCTCCACGATGCGCTCGCTTACAACGCCACCAGTATCGGCGATTATCGCACAGCACTTCAGCACCTGGAGACCACGGTCGAACTCGACACCGAGAGCGGCAAACCGGTCGACGGCTCGGTCATCGTGAATAATCTCGCCGGCATGTTCGCTGAAGCCGGCGCGCACGACGAAGCACTGCGCCTTACCGCCATTCATCGCCGCATCGCCGAACGCGGCGGCCAGCAATCCGACCTCTTCTTCACGAGCCTGCTCTGCGCGCGCGTGAACTTTCTGGCGTCAAACTACCAGGCGGCATTGCGCTGCGCCGAAACCGGCCGCGCCATCACCAGCGCACCGCCTGAATATGTGAGCCGGCTTCTGATCTATCATGCGCACGCGCTCGCGCGCCTTGGTCGCGCCGAAGAAGCGCGCGCAGCGTTCGACAGCCTGCGCGCGCTCGCCACCTCACGCGGCGACCCCTTTCTCGGCGAACAGCTCGATATGATGGAGCCCGAAGTGTTTGCGGCCGAAGGGCGTCACGTCATCGCCTTCTCGGCGCTGCTGCGCGCGCACAAAGCCGCCCAGGCGCTCTCGCGCACGCGGTTCAATGACGGCGTCCGCGAAGTGCGCGCCAATCTGGAAAGCGACGTTGCCGCCGCCGAGCAACGCGCTGAAGCGCAGGCGATGCGCTCCGAAATTCAATCGCAAGCGCTGCAAATGATGACGCTGGCGGTCCTGCTTGGCGGAGCGTTGTTTATCGGCCTGCTTGTCATCGCTCTGCTTATCTACCGCAGTCGGCGTGACATGCTGCGCTTGGTTGGCCGCGCCGAAGAAATCTTGGCGAGTCGCGGCGTTGAAACCGAAGCCGCCGCCAACGATCGCGCGCGCGAACGCCCGACGGAGCGCCTGCGCAACATCCTCGACGAAATCGAACGTCGCGACGTCGCGCTCAAGCAAGCCTTCAGCGAGCTCGACACCGCGCGCGTGGCCGCCGAGGAAGCCAACATCGCAAAATCGCAATTCCTCGCCACCATGAGCCACGAGCTACGTACGCCGCTCAACGCCATTATCGGCTACGGCGAAATGCTGATGGAATCGGCCGATGATCGCGGTGACGCGGCCGATCGCGGCGATCTGGAGAAAATCCATGGCGCCGCCCATCGCCTGCTCGCCATGATCAACGACGTGCTCGATCTCTCAAAGATCGAAGCCGGCGGCGCAGCGCTGGCGATCGACGCTGTCAATCTCACCGCTCTGGCGCAAGAGGTGGTCGCCACTGTCGCGCCAAGCGCCGCAGCGAACGGCAACGCCATCTCGCTCGATATCGGCGCCCAATTGGGCAGCGCCGACACTGACGGCTTCAAGCTCAGCCAATGCTTGCTGAACCTCTTGGCGAACGCCGCGAAGTTCACGAAAGACGGCCAGATCAAGCTGCGCGCGCGTCGTGAAGAGAGCGAGGGCGCGTCATGGGTTGTGTTTGAGGTGATCGACACCGGCATCGGCATTTCGCCCGAGGCGCAAACGCGTTTGTTCCAGCCGTTCGTGCAAGCCGATGCGGGGACGACACGCGCTTATGGCGGCACCGGTCTGGGCCTTGCCATCACACGCCGTCTCGCGCGCCTAATGGGCGGTGACGTAACGCTCCGAAGCGCGAAAGGCCAAGGCTCTGCCTTCACCTTGCGCATCCCCGCGCGCATGCCGCAGAGCGCCGCCAACGATACGAATGTCGAGGTCGAAGCCGCTTAAGCCGCGTTCTCGTCGCGCGTTTCCTTTCGCGAGAGGATGCTGGTCGCTGCAAGGTCGCCGGTGACGTTGCCGAGCGTGCGGAATATATCTGGTACGATCTCGACCGCGATCAGAATACCTAGCAATTCAGTAGGCACGCCCATCGCCAAGCAGATCGGCGCGATCGACGCGATGAACGACACCTGCCCCGGCAATCCCACCGCCGCAATCGACACAGCGTAAGCGACAACGAGACCAACACCGATTTGCATAAAGGTCGGCTCGATGCCGTAGAGGTGGGCGCAGAAATAGACGACGGCCAAATTCGCCACCGGGCTGGTGAAGCGAAACACCGCCACCGCGAGCGGCAGCACGACGTCAGCGATGCGCGCGGGGATGCCCAAACCACGCAGCGCCGCATCCAGCATGGCCGGCAACGACGCCAGTGAGGATTGCGTCGACACCGCAATCGCCCACACCGGGGCAGAAGCCGCCGTAAAGCGCCCGATCGGCTGACGGCCCCAGGTCACCGCAAGAAGATACGCCACGATCGTAATGCCGAGCGTCGCAGCAGAGACGATGATCACATATTGCGTCAGCACGGTCGCTGCATCGAGACCGGCACGTAAGCCAACGCCGGTCGCCAGCGCGAAGACGCCGAACGGCCCCGCGATCAGCACCCAACGCACGATGACGATCATCGCTTCAGACACCGCGCGGAAAAAGGTCACGATCGGATCGCGCAGACCAGCATCGAGCTTGGTCACGGCAAAGCCGAAGAAAATCGAGAACACGACCACCTGCAGCACGGCGTCTTCGGCCGCGGCCGTCACCGGATTGGATGGCGCGAGCCCTTGCAGCCAGGACACAAAGGTGGGCGGCTCGGTGATGGTGACCGCAGCGCCGCCGACACTGGCGACAAACGCGTCCGCCGCTGCGCGATCAACGGGCCAGAGTTCCAGCATGCCGAGCGTCGCCGCCGTCGTGAAGGCGCCCGCCAGGAAGAGCAGGAACGTAAACAAGAGCACGGCGCGCGCGACGAGCCCGCCGGTCTTGGTCGTATCCGCCACCGAGGCCACGCCCACAATCAGCAGCGACACCACAAGCGGCACCACCGTCATGCGCAATGTGTTGAGCCAAAGCCCGCCGAACGCTTCGATCACCTCGACGGCGCTGACGATCGTCGAATTGCCACTCGCTTTAGCCAATTCGCCGACAATGATGCCGGCGATGAGCCCCACAAGTACGAGCAAACTGATACGTTTCAAAAGCGCCCCCGGCTGATCCGCCAAGCGTGGTAGCTCACGCTTGCGCGGGGCGCTAGCGCGCTCAGACCACCGGTTCCGCGCGCACGGGCCGCGTGTTGGCTTCGGCGCCAATTGGCTTCTTCTTGAACTCCAGCACGCCATCCTCCAGCGCGCCGTAGCGCAGATCCATCATGTCGTGCATGTAGGATTGGTTCTGCTTCCACGGCGCCATCGTGGTTTGCTTTGGCAAAAGGTGTTTAGCGCGCTGGAAATAGCCGGACGAGAAATCCACGAACGGCTTTTCCTCAACGCTTTCCAAGGTCATGCGCGGCGTGGCTTGGTCGAGCTTATAATCGTCCAGATAATTGATCAGACGGCAGGCATATTCGCTGATCAAATCCGCGCGCAGCGTCCACGACGCATTGGTGTAGCCGAACACCGAAACCAAATTCGGCACATCCGAGAACATCGCGCCCTTATAAGCGTAGGTCTTGCCGGTATCGACCTTCTCGCCATCCACCACCAATTCCGTGCCGCCCATCATCTGCAGATTGAGGCCGGTCGCTGTGACGATGATGTCGGCGTCCAGCTCCTGGCCGGATTTCAACTTGATGCCCTTTTCGGTGAAGCGCTCGATGTGATCGGTGACGACCGAGGCTTTGCCCTCCTTGATGGCCACAAACATATCGTTGTCCGGCACAAGGCAGAGGCGCTCTTCCCAGGGATTGTAGCGTGGCGTGAAATGCGTATCGAGGTCGTAGTCCGGCCCAAGCTGTTCGCGCAGCAGCCCAAGCAAACGCTCTTTCGTCTTCGCCGGGCGCGCGCGTGCGAGACGGAAGAAGAGTTGCTGGAAGACGACTTTGCGGAAGCGCGTGATGTCGTAGGCCACACTCTCCGGCAACCAACGGCGCAGCCAATTCGCCGCTGCATCTTCAGCCGGTTGCGACACCATGTAGGTTGGCGAGCGCTGCAACATCGTCACGTGCGCGGCTTTGTCGGTGAGCGACGGCACGAGCGTCACAGCCGTCGCGCCCGAGCCGATCACGATCACGCGCTTGCCGGCATAGTCCAAATTCTCCGGCCAATGCTGCGGATGGATGATCTGGCCTTTGAAATCGCCAACGCCTTCAAAGTTCGGTGTGAAGCCTTCGTCGTAGCGATAATAGCCGGCGCACATCATCACGAACTTCGCCGTGAAGCTCCGGCGCTCGCCGTTCTGCTCGGCCTCGATTGACCATTGCCCGTTCTGCGTCGACCACGAGGCGCGCTTCATGTGATGGCCAAAGCGGATGTGCGGCTCGATGCCGTTCTCGCGCGCGGTTTCGTTCACGTATTTGCGGATCGAGGGGCCATCTGCGATCGACTTTTGCTCGGTCCACGGTTTGAAGGCGTAGCCCAGCGTGTACATATCGCTGTCGGAGCGGATGCCCGGATAGCGGAAGAGATCCCACGTGCCTCCGATCGCCTCGCGCCCTTCAAGGATGACGTAGCTCTTACCGGGACTGTTCTTTTGCAGGTGATAGGCGGCGCCAATGCCGCTGAGCCCCGCGCCCACGATCAGGACGTCAAAATGTTCGCTGGCCATGCGGCGCTCCCTATGTGTTCTGACAGGTAGTAGATCGTGACGCGGCGTCACTCGCAAGTTTGACGCGCGTCAGCTAAGCAGCCGCCCATGATCATCGCCGTCGATGGACCCACCGCTTCCGGCAAAGGCACGGTCGCCAAGCATCTGGCGGCGCGCTACGGGCTGAAGCTCCTGGATACCGGCACGCTCTACCGCGCCGTGGGCCTGGCCGTGCTCGACGCGGGCGGCGATCCCGCCGACGAAGCTGCCGCTCTGGCCGCCGCCCAAGCGCTCGACCTGGCGCGCATCGACCAGGATCGCATCCGCTCCAGCGCCGCGGGTGCGGCCGCCTCCAAGGTGGCGGCACAGCCTGGCGTGCGCGCAGCTCTGCTCAAAGCCCAGCGCGACTTCGCGGCCGACCCCGCCGGCGCCGTGCTCGATGGCCGCGACATCGGCACCATCATTTGCCCCGACGCCGACGTGAAGCTCTTCGTCACCGCCTCGCTTAAGGCGCGCACCACCCGGCGCCTGCAAGAACTCCAATCCCGCGGCGAAACGCTCGATTTCGAGACGCTCAAAACGCAAATCCAAGAACGGGACGCCCGCGACATAGGCCGCGCCGACGCCCCCTGCGCCAAGCCCCGGACGCGCATTTGCTGGATACGACGGAGCTCAATGTCGAAGAGGCCGTCGCCGCCGCGTTCCGGATCGTGGATGCGGCGCGCTAGGCATTGATGCAGCGCCCAGCCGCCCCTACTTGCTGGCCCAGCCCCCGGCGACTATAGAGCCCGCACGACCCAGGGCCTGAACGGCCCTCGGGCCGTTTGGCGTTGCCAAGCTAAACCCACCCAAAGGACGGCCGCATGGTGTGGCCGAGACCGCCGGAGCCAACCGGTCGGCCCTTTTTGATTGTATCGGAGTTATTAGACGTATGGCGTTAGAAGCCCTCAATCCGAGCCGCGACGATTTCGCGGCCCTCCTCGATGAAAGCCTCGGTTCGCGCGGCATGGTCGAAGGCCGCGTGATGCCGGCGACCGTTGTTGCGATCGAGCACGACTTTGTTGTCGTTGATATTGGCCTGAAGACTGAAGGCCGTATCCCGCTGCGTGAATTCCTCGTCGACGACGGCGCTGGCGCGCCGAAGGTCGGCGACATCGTCGAAGTCTATCTCGACCGCATCGAAAACGCGCTGGGCGACGCTGTCGTCAGCCGTGAAAAAGCGCGCCGCGAAGAAGCTTGGACGCGCCTTGAAAAATCTTTCGCCGCTGGCGACGCCGTGAACGGCGCCCTCGTCGGCCGCGTGAAGGGCGGCTTCACTGTTGATCTCGGCGGCGCCAACGCGTTCTTGCCGGGTTCGCAAGTTGATATCCGTCCGGTCCGCGACGTCGGCCCGCTGATGAACATCGTGCAGCCGTTCGCGATCCTGAAAATGGACCGTCAGCGCGGCAACATCGTTGTTTCGCGTCGCGCCGTGCTCGAAGAGAGCCGCGCTTCAGAACGCGCTGAAATCGTCGGCCAATTGAAGGAAGGCGAAGTCCGCGAAGGTGTTGTGAAGAACATCACCGATTACGGCGCCTTCGTTGATCTCGGCGGCATCGACGGCCTGCTGCACGTCACCGACATGAGCTGGAAGCGCGTCAACCACCCGAGCCAGGTGCTCAACGTGGGCGACACGGTGAAAGTCCAGATCGTGAAGATCAATCCGGACACCCAGCGCATTTCGCTCGGTATGAAGCAGCTTCTGACCGATCCGTGGGACGGTGTGGACGCCAAGTACCCGGCGGGCGGCAAGTTCACCGGCCGCGTCACCAACATCACTGATTACGGCGCTTTCGTTGAACTTGAAGCCGGCGTTGAAGGCCTGGTGCACGTCAGCGAAATGAGCTGGACCAAGAAGAACCTGCACCCATCGAAGATCTTGAGCACGTCTCAGGAAGTCGATGTGCAAGTGCTCGACGTGGATGGCGAAAAGCGCCGTATCTCGCTCGGCATCAAGCAAGTGCAAGCCAATCCGTGGGACGCGTTCATCGCCGAACACCCGACTGGCTCGGTGATCGAAGGCGAAGTGAAGAACGTGACCGAGTTTGGTCTGTTCATCGGCCTGACGCCGGAGCTGGACGGCATGGTCCACCTCTCTGACATCGCGTGGGACGCCCAAGGCGAAGAAGCCCTCACCCGTTTCAACAAGGGTGACATGGTTCAAGCCAAGGTGTTGGACGTCGACGTCGAGAAGGAGCGCATCTCGCTCGGCATCAAGCAAGTCGCCAACGACCCGGTCTCCGATTCCGAGTTCAAGCGCGGCCAGATCATCACTGTCGAAGTGGTGGATGTGGCCACGGGCGGCATCGAAGTCGCTTTCGGCGAAGGCAACGCCGTGCGCACGTTCATCCGCAAGTCGGACCTGTCGCGCGATCGTCAGGAGCAGCGCGCTGACCGCTTCTCCAAGGGCGACCGCATCGACGCCATGGTCACCGGCTTCGACCGCGCGAGCCGCAAGGTCTCGCTCTCGGTCAAGGCGATGGAATTGGCTGACGAGAAAGAAGCGATCGCGCAGTTTGGCTCGTCCGACAGCGGCGCTTCGCTCGGCGACATCCTCGGCGCGGCTTTGAAGAACAAGCAATAAGCCGTTACCGGCATCAAAAACGCCAGAAGGCCCGGCGCGGATCCCGCGTCGGGCCTTTTCTTTCAAAGTTTCAAGTCGATGGGCGGTTGACGGCGGCGCTTCCAGGCGGCTCTATCGGAGCCGGATGGATCAAGGGGAACCGTCAGCCATGCTGCGTTCGGAACTCGTCGCTAAGCTGCAGGAAGAAATGGCGCCATTGAAGGCCGCCGAAATCGAGCACGCCGTCGATGTGGTGCTCGATGAAATCTCAACCGCGCTCGCCCAAGACGGTCGCGTCGAGCTGCGCGGCTTTGGCGCCTTCTCCGTGCGCAAGCGCGACGCCCGCACCGGCCGCAACCCCCGCACCGGCGACGCCGTAATAGTCGCCGCCAAGAAGGTGCCGTTCTTCAAGCCCGGCAAAGAGCTGCGTCTGAAAGTAAACGGCGGCGAAGAACCGTAAGACTACGCCGCCTCCGGCGCGCGCTTCTTCATCCACGCCAGCAGCTTCAACAATGCAGCGCTCCCAAGCAGCGTAAGCGCGGGAATGGCCAGCCAGGCCTTTTCATCAAGCCGGCCCAGATAGGACACCGCGAATACGATCGCGATGGCCAGACCACCGATCGTATGCAGCATCTTCCAATTGCGCAGGCCCAGTTTGCGCACCGACCAATTGTTCGACGTCAGCGCCATCGCCGCGATCAGCAAATAGGTAAAGCCGCCGCCATAGATCGTCTTCGCGCTCGGCTGCGCTGCGAACACAAACACCCCAACCAATAGCGCCGCCAAGTGCACGAAATGCGCGGCAGCGAAGCTGAGGCCAATGGCGCGCCGACGGCGCACCATCACGCTCCGCCAACCGCCAGGCCAAAGCGTCGCCAGCGCGGATGCCGACCACGCGGCGACGAAGATCGGAAACGAAAAGCGCGCCGTGTAGCGCGCGGCCGCGCCCGCGCCCTCCGCGTTCCAGCCGCCAAATTCGCCATAGCCGTACGCGACGACGCCAAGCGCGGCCAAAGCGGTCAGGCCGATGATGGCGGGCGTAGAGATGGCGCGGACGCTTGTCATACCGAGAGTATGAAGACCATACTCCGAGTATGACGTCAAGCTCAAACAGAGATCGCCTCGTCGCCGCCGCGCGCAAGCACTTCAGCGCGCGCGGCTTTGCCGATGTGTCGGTGGACGAGATCGCCGCCGCCGCCGGGCTCACCAAAGGCGCGGTCTATTATCAATTTGCCGACAAGACCGACCTCTTCCGCGCCGCCTGCGAAAGCGTGCTCGACGACATCATGGCCCACGTCACCAAAGAGACGATGGGCCACGTCGCCCACGTCGCCGACGAGATCGTCACCGGCGGCGACATCCTGTTCGACGCCTATGAGAGCAAGGACGCGCGCCGTCTGCTGCTGATGGATGGCCCTTCCGTACTGGGCCACGTCGAATGGAGCGCGATGCAGGAGAAGCTGCGCATTGGCCTTGGTGAGCATGCGCTCGGCCACCTCTGCGATGAGGGCCTCATCCCCAAGCGCATGATCCCGATGCTGGCGCACCTATTGTTCGGCGCGTTCACGCAAGGCGCGCTGCAGATCGCGACGTCCGATGATCCCGCCAGCGCCAGCAAGCAAGCCCGCGCCGCCTACAAAAGACTAGCGCAGGGCTTGCTCGCCAAAATCTAACGCCGACGCATATCCACGACGCGCTGCCAGTTCGCCACCGTGCCGCGATACGTATCCAATTGTCCGCGCACGAGCGTTTCGTAATCCGCTTGATGCTGGGGAATGTAGAAATAGCTCGCCACCGGCTTTCGGCTGGCGACATCGAGGAAGCTCTGCAAACCCGCCACTACGCCCTGGTATTGCGCCAAATGTTGCTCGGCGTTCGCGGTCGGGTCCATCGCCACCAATTGCACGCGCATCGGGTCCCAATGCGCGAATGGCAATTCCGGATCGAGCGCGAGCGCTTCAGCATAGAGCGCACGCGCCTGATCGTTGGCGTCGACATTCCGCGCCGCGACCACCAGCATCGACGCATCGCGCCGCTCGCGACCAGTCTCGATCATCTGGTTCAGCAATTGCTCGCGCGGCAAATAAGAGCGGCCCGCGTTGATGTAGAGCTCGGCCGCATCCATCTTATTCGGCGTGTGGCGACGATAAAGCTCTTGGATCGACGCCCAGGACTGGTCCGCATCGCGACGGATCATGTTGTGAATCCAAGCGTTGCGGAAGAATTCCTCCGCCGAGCGCGGATTGCGCACGAGTTCGCCAGACGAGGTCACATCGCGGATGGCGGTGGCGTCCTCGCGGATCGCGCTCACGTCTTCTTGAATCATGCCAAGTTGTGTGCCGATCCGCTCCGTCGCCGTCGTGCCCTGGCCCGCGAGCAGCAACAGCACCACGCCTACGCTGGCAAACAGCATGACGCGAAACGCATCGCACTCACGGCACTGGATCGCTTGTTCTTGCGCAGCGGCCTCCGCGCCAGCTGGAACCTTGCTGACTTGGCCCAGGCAAAACCACGAGAGCAGCCCTGCCAAGCCAACAGCCGGCCACACCAAAATTTGCGGCGATGCGATGTTGGCGAGGAAGCTCGCGAAATCGCCCGCCAGCGAAACGATGCCGCCGACGACAACGAAAAGCGGCCCCCGCTCAGGCCAGATCACACGCCATAAGGTTGCGAAATTCATCGAGGAGCCCCTCCATCGTCCCTGCTGACAATGTCTGGACCCAAAGCGAGCCTGTCAACTTTCAGGAGACTGGAAACGCGCAGCGAAGCCTGCCATGCACGCGGCGGATCAAGGCGGAGTATGCTTTATGTCGATGCTCAAGGAATTTCGCGAATTCGCGCTCAAGGGCAATGTCGTCGATCTCGCCGTCGGCGTGGTCATCGGCGCCGCATTCGGCACCATCGTCTCCTCGCTTGTTGACGATCTGATCATGCCCTTGATCGGCGCCGTGACTGGCGGCCTCGATTTCTCGAATTACTTCATCGCGCTCTCATCGACCGTCACAGCGACCACGCTGGACGCCGCGCGCGAACAGGGCGCCGTGTTCGCATACGGCAAGTTTATCACCGCAGTGCTGAAGTTCGTGATCGTCGCCTGGGTGCTCTTCCTCGTGATCAAGGGCATGAATTCGATGAAGCGCAAGGAAGAAGCCAAGCCCGCGCCCGTCGCCGAAACGCCAGTCGATATCAAACTGCTCACGGAAATCCGCGATCTGTTGAAGAAGTAAGTCGCATTGCGCGACGTTCGCGCCGCGCTTACCTCTCTGGTCAATGGCTGAAGCGAAAATCTGCGGCATCACCAGCGCGGACGGGTTGGATGCGGCCCTGGCGGGCGGCGCGCGTTATGTCGGGCTGGTGTTCTTCCCGAAGAGCCCGCGCCACGTCGCAATGGCCCATGCCGGGGCGTTGGCGCGCCGTGTCAAAGGCCGGGCGGAGGTGGTCGCGGTTACCGTCAACGCCGACGACGAGCTGCTGGCCGAGATCGCCGAAAAAGTGCGCCCGGACTGGGTCCAGGCCCACGGCGAGGAAAGCCCCGCCCGCACAGGCCAGTTGCGCCAATTCGCCCAGAAGGGCGTGATCAAGGCCATAGGCATCGCCCGCTCGGACGATTTCGCCCAGGTCGCGGAATTCGAGCCAGCCGCGGAAATGCTCCTGTTCGACGCCAAACCGCCCCCGGGCGGGCTCCCAGGCGGCAATGCGCTGGCGTTTGATTGGGCAATGTTGGCTGGGCGACGCTTTGGCCGGCCCTATTTCTTGTCCGGCGGGCTTACCCCAGAAAACGTGGCCGAGGCGATTACTGCCTCGGGGGCGGCCCTTGTGGACGTCTCCTCTGGCGTGGAAGCCTCCCCGGCCTAAAGGACCCGCTTCGGATCGCCCAATTTTTGGCCGCAGCCAGAGCCTAAACGCACCCATGGCCACAAACGTGGAAAGTCGTCGCAATTGGCAGGACCTGCCCGACGCCGATGGCCGCTTTGGCCAATATGGCGGGCGCTTCGTCGCCGAAACCCTGATGCCGCTGATCCTCGACCTGGAGCGCGCCTATCGCGCCGCCCAGGCCGATCCAGAATTCGCCGCGACGATGCAGGATTTCTGGACCCACTACGTTGGCCGCCCCTCGCCGCTCTATTTCGCTGAGCGCCTCACCGACCATTACGGGGCTGCGAAAATTTACTTTAAGCGCGACGAGCTCAATCACACCGGCGCGCACAAGATCAACAATTGCCTTGGCCAAGTGCTGCTCGCCGTGCGCATGGGCAAGACGCGCATCATCGCCGAAACCGGCGCCGGCCAGCACGGCGTCGCCACCGCCACGATCTGCGCGCGCCTGGGACTGCCCTGCGTCGTGTTCATGGGCGCAACCGACATCGAGCGCCAAAAGCCCAACGTCTTTCGTATGAAGCTGCTCGGCGCCGACGTGCGGCCCGTCACCAGCGGCAACGCCACGCTGAAAGATGCGATGAACGAGGCGCTGCGCGATTGGGTCACCAACGTGCACGACACCTTCTATTGCATCGGCACCGCCGCCGGCCCGCACCCCTATCCGGAAATGGTGCGCGACTTCCAAAGCGTGATCGGCCGCGAAGCGCGCGAACAAATTCTCGAGCGCGAAGGCCGTTTGCCGGACGCCTTGATGGCGTGCATCGGCGGCGGCTCCAACGCGATCGGGCTTTTCCATCCGTTCCTCAACGATGAAGACGTCAAGCTCTACGGCGTTGAAGCGGCGGGCTTCGGGCTCGACGTTTACAACAAGCACGCCGCCGCGATTAATGGCGGCAAGCCCGGCGTGCTGCACGGCAACCGCACCTATCTTTTGCAAGACGACGACGGCCAAATTCTCGAAGGCCATTCGATCAGCGCCGGCCTCGATTATCCCGGCGTCGGCCCCGAACATTCCTATCTCGCCGACATCGGCCGCGCGAAATATCTAAGCTGCACCGACGACGAAGCGCTCGAAGCCTTCAAACTCTGCGCCCGCCTCGAAGGCATCTTGCCCGCCCTTGAACCCTCGCACGCCTTGGCGCGCGTCGGCGAAGTCGCACAAGAGATCGGCAAAGACGGCCTCATCATCATGAACCTCTGCGGCCGCGGCGACAAAGACGTGTTCACCGTGGCGGATGCGCTTGGGGTGACGCTGTGATGCGCAGCGCAAACTGCTCGCCCGTTTACGGGGAGCTGTCGCGCGCAGCGTGATGGAGGGGGCCCAGCGCGAACGTCTGGCGGACTTTCCCCCTTCCGCTCTCTACGCTCGCAACCTTCCTCGCAAGCGGGGGAAGCGTTGATGACCCGCCTCTCCACCCGCTTTGCAGCACTCAAGCGCGAGGGCCGTGCTGGCCTTATCGCTTACATCATGGCGAGCGATCCGGATCATGAGACGTGCTTTGAAATTCTGCGCGGGCTTCCTGGCGCCGGCGCGGACGTGATCGAGCTTGGCTTTCCGTTCTCCGATCCGATGGCCGACGGCGTCTCGATCCAACTCGCCGCGCAACGCGCGCTGAAAGCGGGCGGCTCTCTGCGCAAAACGCTCGACCTTGCGCGCCGCTTCCGCGCCGAGGATCAAACCACGCCGCTTATCCTCATGGGCTATTCCAATCCCGTCGAGCAGATGGGCTACGATGGCTTCTCGCGCGACATGGCGAACGCGGGCGCCGACGGCGCCATCATCGTCGATCTGCCGCCCGAAGAGGATTCACCACTGCGCGCCGCCTTCGCGCCCAACGATCTCTCGATCATCCGCCTGGCGACGCCCACCACCGACGATAACCGTTTAACCAAGGTGCTCGAAGGCGCCTCTGGCTTCCTGTATTATGTCTCCGTCGCAGGCGTTACAGGCGCCAACGCCGCGACATCCGAGAACGTGCGCGCCGCAGTGGAGCGCATCAAGCGCGCCACGCAACTACCGATCGCCGTGGGCTTCGGCGTGCGCACACCAGAAGCGGCGCGCGCCATCGCCCAAAACGCTGACGCCGTCGTCGTCGGCTCAGCGTTCGTCGATGAAATCGCCGCTGGCGGCTCTGAGCAAGCCGTCGAACGCGTCTTGCGCAAAGTGGAACAGCTGAGCGAAGCTGTCCGCACTGCGCGCGGGCAATAAAAGGGACACCCGCTATGAACTGGCTGTCAAATTTCGCGCGACCAGGCCTCGCCAAGAAAAAGGGCGACGAGGAAAAGCGCGATACGCCGGACAATCTCTGGATCAAGGATCCGTTGAGCGGCGAGCTGATCTATCGCTCGGAGCTCGAAGCCTCTGATTGGGTGACACCCTCGGGCTTCCACATGCGCATCGGGCCCGACGCGCGCTTCAAGCAAATGTTTGACGACCAAGCCTGGCAGACGATCCCGCTGCCGAAGGTCGCCGCCGATCCGCTGAAATTCAAAGACGATAAAAAATACGTCGACCGCCTGAAGAGCGCGCGCGCCAAAGTCGGCCGCGAGGATTGCATGGCCGCCGGCTACGGCCGCATCGGCGGCGCGCATGCTGTCGTGCTGGTGCAGGATTTCGAATTCATGGGCGGCTCGCTCGGCATGGCCGCCGGCGAAGGTTTCGTCACCGCCGCTGAAGCCGCTGTGCGCCGCAAAGCCGCGATGATCATGGTCACGTCCTCGGGCGGGGCGCGCATGCAGGAAGGCATTCTCTCGCTGATGCAGATGCCGCGCACCACGCTGGCGATCCAAATGCTGCGCGAAGCAGGACTGCCGTACATCGTGGTGCTCGCCGACCCCACCACGGGCGGCGTCACCGCGTCGTACGCCATGCTCGGCGACGTACATCTCGCAGAGCCCGGCGCTTTGATTGGCTTCGCTGGCCCGCGCGTGATCGAACAAACCATCCGTCAGAAATTGCCGGAAGGGTTCCAGCGCTCGGAATATCTGCTCGACAAAGGCATGGTCGATCTCGTCGTCGATCGCCGCCAATTGAAGGCCACCATCGCCACGCTGCTGTCGGTGCTGATGCACAAGAACGCAGCGACGCAAGGCGATAGCGGCGAGACGTTTGAATTGAGCGAACTCGCGGCGGCGGACGAAGAAGCCGAAGCGCCGCGCGGCAAGCGCAAGCCGAACGCAAAAGCCCTGCGCGCCAAGGCGGCGGAATAATTGGCCGATCGTGCGCTGGAACGTTTCGAGGAATTATTCGGCCCCGAATTCGGCCACGGCAAAGCGTTCGAGCTGACCGGCCTCCGCCGCGCGCTCACTGCACTCGGCGATCCGCAGACGAAATTGCCGCCGACCATCCACGTCGCCGGCACCAATGGCAAAGGCTCCACCATCGCCTTCATGCGCGCGATCGCCGAAGCGGCGGGTCTGCGCGTCCACGCCTTCACCAAACCGCACCTGCATCGCCTGCAAGCGCGCTTCCTCGTCACTGGCGCGGCCATCAACGACGACGCTTTGATCGTCGCCGCCGAGCGCGTCCACGCGGTCGCGCCAAAGCTCACCCAATTCGATGCGCAAGTCACCGCCGCGTTTTTGCTGTTCAGCGAAGCGCAGGCCGATCTCGTTCTGCTCGAAACCGGCATGGGCGGGCGCGACGATTCCACCAATGTAATCACAGCACCCGCGCTCAGCGTCATCACACCCATCGCGCTCGATCATGGCGATGTGCTGGGCGAAAGCCTTTCCGCCATCGCCGCGCACAAGGCCGGCATCCTCAAGCCGGGCACGCCAGCGATCATCGCCCGGCAAAGCCCAGAAGCGCGCGACGTCATCGAAGAAGAAGCCGCAAAGATCGGCGCGCCACTGTTTCGCCATAGCGCCGAATGGGACGCTTACGCCAATGCCGGGCGCCTTGTCGTGCAAACGGAAACGCGCACGCTGGATCTGCCGCTGCCGGCCCTGCACGGCGCGCATCAGATCGACAATGCCGGCCTCGCCTGCGCAGCTTTAATGCATTGGCGCGATTTCGATGACGGCGCTTTCGCCGCCGGCATCACTTGGGCGCGTCTGCCCGCGCGCCTGCAAGCCCTCACGCGCGGCTCGTTCAGCGCACCGATCCGCGCGAGCGGCGGCGAAGTCTGGGTCGATTCCGGTCACAACGCGCACGCCGCCCGCGCGCTTGCGCAGGCGCTGCAGCACATGAAGGCCCGCCGCCCCGCCCCAACCATCGCCATACTCGGCCTGCGTGCGCGCAAGGACGCGGGCGAATTCATCGCCGCACTCGCGCAGGGAGTCGATCAGATCATAGCCGCACCGCTCGCAGACGATCACATCGCCCCATCGCAACTCGTAGCACTCGCGCAGCAGCACAACATCAATGCGACCACCGCACCCTCACTCGCGGCCGCCATGCAAAACGCGGCGCAGTTTCCTGCGCCGCGTGTGCTGATCTGCGGATCGTTCTTGCTGGCCGCTGAAGCGTTAGCGGCGGAGAGCGCCCAGAAAACTTAAACTAGACGCTCTCGTTCAGCCATTCGACGATCTTGGACTTCGGCATCGCGCCAACCTTCGTGGCCGCAACCTTGCCGTCCTTGAACACCATCAGCGTCGGGATGCCGCGCACGCCGTACTTGCCGGGCGTCATCGGATTATCGTCGATGTTCAGTTTCACGACTTGAACGCGACCGCCCATCTCGGCGGCGATCTCTTCAAGTGCGGGGCCGATTTGCTTGCACGGCCCACACCATTCCGCCCAGAAATCGACCAGCACGGGCGTGCCAGATTTCAGCACATCGGCGTCGAAACTATCGTCGGTAATCTTGGTGGTGGACACGTGAAATCTCCTGCTTGGACAGCGGAATCGTGAAGAAGATGTAGGGGGAACCTTTAAGGTTTCAACCAGAAGCAAACGTCGCGAAAACAGCATCGAGACGGCTTTCGGGCAGTTCCATCAAATGCGGCGCTTCCGTCCAAAGCAATGCGCAAGACACCGCCTTTGCAGGGAAAATCTTGCGCAAAACCTCGCGATAGAGCGCAAGTTGTAAGACGTAAGCATCGGGCGCCGCAGCCGGATCGGTGGGCGCCGGACGATCGGTTTTGAAATCGAGCACGAGCACGCGCGCATCCTCTACCACGATGCGGTCCACGATACCGCGCACCGGCTTGGCGCCCGCGTCGCCCACGATCGGCGCCTCGGCGCGACTGTTGGGCCCAAACACCGGCGCAAAGCGCTTGTCCGCCGTCACGCGCAGCGCTTCGCGCGCGAACTCCGCCGCTTCCGCCTCATCGACCCCTTGGCGCGCAAGCCACGCCAACGCCGCCGCTTCGCGCCGCGCCTCCTCGATCTCGGGCAGGCGCTGCAGCAGACCGTGAATCATCTGTCCGCGCCGGAAGCGCTTCTGCCCGTCGCCGCGCGGTGAAAACAAAGCGGGATTTATGCGCGCCACGCGCGAAGGCGCGGCAATCTCCACGCGCTTGCCGCCCGGCGCTGGCGCGCGCGCCCAAGCGGGCAGCACCGTTTCAACACGCGGCGCCGGCGTCTGCGCATCGGCGAACAATTGCTTGCCATAGCGCAAGCCTTCGCCAAACGGCGTCTCGAACGCTTCGGCGCCAAGCTTTGCCAACCCGTCCTGCACCGCAGCGCGCCAGCTCTCCGGCGCTTCGCCGACCTTGGCGTTGCCGAATTGCGTGCCGCATACGATCAGCCGATCGCGCGCACGCGTCATCGCCACATAAAGCAAACGCCAATGTTCGCCCAACATGCGCGCTTCATGCGCCGCACGCGCACCCGCCACCGAACGATCGTCGTCCTTAGCACGGAACGAAACGAACGGCCCGTCCTCGTCATCGAAGATCAAGCCATTGTCCGGCGCATCGGCGACATCACCCGTCGCATCCGGCAAGATTACAACCGGCGCTTCCAGACCCTTGGCGCCATGCACCGTCATCACGCGCACCGCGCCCGTTTCGGCCTCGAGTTCGCGCTTCACCTGCCCGGCATCAAGCTCAATATCGTACAAGAAGCGCTGCAAAGTCGGCGCGACATGGCCCGCCGGCTTTAACGCGCGCTGCAGCAATTCCTCCAACGGATCGCGCGTCTCCGGTCCCAGGCGCGAAAACACCCGCGCCCAGCCAGACGGCCCATCGCCATGGCTGGTCTCGAGCGCCCAGCTCAGAAACGCGAACGCATCCGCACCCTTGCGCGCGATCAACTCCGCCACGAACGCACGCGCATGCGTATATTTTTCGTCCGTGCTCGCCATCAGGCGATCGATCAGGCGCTCGCCCTTGTCGCGCCCATATGCCAGCGGAAACAAATCCACATCGTCGTCAACGAGATTGCACCACGGCCCCTTCAGCACGCACGCGAGCGCCAGATCGTCCGCCGGATCGAGTGCAACTTGCATCAGCGCCAAGCAATCCTCGACCGCGAGCTCATCGCGCAACACCATGCGATCGGCGCCCGCGACCGGCAATCCCGCACGCTTGAACGCCTTAATCATCTCGCGGAACATGGCGCCACGCGTGCGCACCAAAGCCAGCACGTCGCCAGCACGCACCGGCCGCAACGCGCCTTTGTCCCACACGGCCTCCCGCGTCTCGATCATCGTCTTGATGCGCTGCGCAATCGCCTTGGCGAGGATCGCGTGCACGCTTGCGCCGGTCTCGACATCCTGCGGCGCATCCCAGGGCTTTGCATCCGCCACGATCGGGCGCGACGCCCAGGGCCATACCTCAACAACGCCGCTTTCTTTCGCGCGCGCCGCCAGATGCTTGATCTCGTCATGCGCACCGGGCGCGCCCGCGACCAGCGGCTTGCCCGCCATCGTCGCATCGACTGCTTCCAACACCTCCGGCACGGTGCGGAACGAGGTTCGCAATTCCGGCGCCGTGAACAACATCTCCGCACTGTGCGCCCGCGCCGATAGGTTCTGCGCTTCGTTCAGAAAGCGGCGTGGATCGGCGCCTTGAAACGCGTAGATGCTCTGCTTTGGATCGCCAACAGCGAAAATTGTGCGCGGCTTCTCGCGCGCGCCAGCGCCCGCGAAGAATTCATCTTGCAACGGCGCGATAAGATTCCATTGCGTCGGGCTCGTATCCTGGCCTTCATCAATGAGGATGTGATCCAAGCCGCCGTCGAGCTTATAGAGCACCCAGGGTGCGGCGTCCGAGCGCTGCAACAAGGCCTGCGCATGCTCAATCAAATCATCAAAATCGAGCGCGCCGGCGCGCGTCTTCGCATCGGAATAGGCCTGATCCAGTTTCAGCGCGAGTGCGAGCGCGGCGATCAGAATCTTCCGCCCGCTCGATGGCGTTCAGGCGATCGCGCGCGTCAGCGGTCGCTTCCGCCAAGCCGCGCACCAAAGGCTCAAGCCAGGGATGCGCCTTCTGCGTCGGCTTCGTCGCAAAGCTCGCACGCAGCGCGCCATCGCCGGTTAGCGCGAGCGCGAAGCAACCGGCCATCGCGCCCGCATGATCGTTGCGCTCCACGCACGCCAGCACCGTGCGCAAGCGCTCTGCGGTCGCGACATCTTGCGTGCTGCCTTCGCAGAGTTTCGCGGCCGCCTCGCGCAGATCGTCCCAGCGCCACGGCCGCAGAAACTCGCGGATAAAGTCTTGCGCGCTCTGCGTGACGCCGTGACGATCGCGCAAACGCTGCTGCGCAAACAATTCGCCTTGGTTGCGCTGTGCGTAATTGTGAAACTCCGCCCGCCGCAAGGCCAAGCGATCCAGCAAACCTTCCAGCGCCTCGCCATGCAGCCGCGCCGCAAAACGCCGGAACGCCTCGCGCGGCGCGTCGGGCGCCAAAGCCGCATCCGCGCGCGCTTGACCAAGCAACGCCGCCGCGCGCGCTTCGTCGGCAATATCGAACCCCGGCGGCACGCCCGCTTCCAACGGAAACCGCGCCAGGACCCGCTCGCAGAATGCGTGAATGGTTTGGATCTTCAGCCCACCCGGCGTCTCCAGCGCTTGCGCAAACAGTGCGCGCGCTTGGCCGAGATTTGCGTTGGGCGCGCCAAGCTTCGCAAGTTCCGCCGCCAGCGTCGCGTCGTCGGCGACACACCAGCCGCCCAAACGCTCAAACAAGCGCCGCTGCATCTCCGCCGCAGCCGCTTTCGTGTAGGTGATGCACAAAAACGCAGACGGCTTCGAACCTTCCAACAACAGGCGCGCGATGCGATCGACCAACACCTTCGTTTTGCCCGAACCGGCATTCGCTGTGACGAACACCGAATACGACGGGTTCGCCGCCAAGCCTTGGCTGGCGTTCGCTTCCTGCAGGGCGTCAAGCGGCGCGTACATCACTCATCGCCCTTTTCGTCGGCCCATTCCTTGCGTCGCGCGAGATGGTCGTATTCCGCGTACGGCTTGATGAATTGCACGCGCGGTTTGGAAAGAAACGCCTGGCCTTCATCGGCATAGCGCGCAAACAAACTGCGTAACGACGACAGCGCCTTCTCGCCGGCCTCGTGCGGTCCGTCTTCGAGGCTGACCGCGCGCGGCGTCGGATCGGCATTGCCGAAGCGCCAATACACGAGTTCGGTGACATCGGCGCGCGGCACGACAATCCCTCGCGCCTCGTCCTTGAACACGCCACGCGCCAGCATCGCGGCTTCCAGCAAAAGCTGCGGCGAAAGCCCGGTGCTGACCTGCTTGTCGCTCGGCGGTGCGCCGGTTTTAAAATCGAGAATCGCGGCGTGACCTGCGCCAATTTCGATGCGATCCGCTATGCCACGCAGCTCGACGCCATCAACATCCATCTTGCCGAAGACTTCGCGATACACAGTCGCGTTTCGCGCGCGGCGTTCTTCAAACCACGCAATCAGAGCCGAGACCGAAACACCAAGCCGCTCGCGTTCGGCCGCACGGCGTTCCGGCGAGATGCCGTAGAGACGCAACGCTTCGTCCAGCAACCGCGTCAGCTTCTCTGGATCACTTCCATCCTCGAATTTCTCAATCGCCGCGTGCACCGCCGTACCGCGTTCCGCCGGGCCAGCCGGTGCGCCGATCGGCAACAAATGCTCAAGCTTTAAAATCCGCCGCGCATAGACCGCATACGGATCGCGGATCAGCGTCTCTACCGTGGTGACGCTCACCTGCATCAGACGCTTGCCCGCAGGCGGGCGCGGCTTGGGCGGCTTTGCTGGTGCGATCGCGGCCGGCTTATCCAGCGCTTGCGCATAGGCGATGAATTCCTTGGCCGATTGCAGCTCCGTCTGCGCGCCTTGCACCAACGTCTTCAAACGCCAGAGCCAACGCGACGCAAGCGTTGGCGAACCATCCCGCCGCAGCGATCGCGACAGCACCACGTTCGGCGCGTTCGCGAGTTGCGCGAAATCGTGCGCCGCCAAACCAATCCGCGCATCGACCGACGGTAAGCCCAGTCTCGCTCGCATCGCCCGCGACAAGAACGGGTCCTCGCCTGACGGCGTTGGCCACACGCCTTCGTTCAACCCAGCCAAGATCATGAGATCGCGCCGCTGCAAGCGCGCTTCCAGCAAGCCCCAGATCGCCACACGCGCATCGCCGCTGGTTTGCGACGGCGGCACTTCGCGCCCATCCATCAGCCGCATCATCACTCGCGGCGCGGCATGGGCTTGCATCTCGCCAAGTTCGGCGCCGTGCGCGTTCGCTTCACGCAACAGCGTCGCCACCGCTTCGCCGTCGCGGCCTTGCCACACGTCGAACGCCGTCAGCTTCTCGGCCGATTGCGTGAGCGCATCGGCGTATTCCGAGAGCGTCACCTCGCGATGCGACATCAGCTCGACAAGCGGCTTCAGCGCCGCCGCAACCATCTCCACGATGGCGCGCGCGCCGTCCCAATTCTTAATCTCGACGCGCTCTTCCAAAGTCACGAGCTCAGCCAGCGTGTCGTACCGGCGCGGTCCGCGTAAGCCCTTATGTTCCAACACCGTCAGCGCCGCCGCGTCGCGTGCGAGGCCCACGCGCGGATGCTTGAGCAATGCCGCAAGCGCCACCGGTTCGCCCGGATCGCGCGCCAATTCACACAGCAACGCCACCAAGCGACCCGCATCCGTCTCGCGCAGCGGCAGGCCATGCGACACGTTTGGCTCGATGCCCCAGCGCGCGAGCTTCGATTCTATCCGCCGCGCCAGCGCCGCATCCGGCGTCACGATCGCAGCACTCCCGTCCGGCTTCTCCAGCGCTTCGCGCACCAAAAGCGCGATCGCCATCGCTTCTTCGTCTTCGGTCGCGGCTTCCAGCAGGCGCAAACCGCTGGCGCCTTCACGTACGAATTCCTTGCCGCCGGCCGCGGCCAAACGCTCCAACCAATCGGCCGTCTTCTCGGCAGGCGCCAGTGCTTCCCGCATCAGCACGCGACGCGCACGGCCACGTTCATCCTCAACACGCAACAACGGTACCGAATCGCGCTCGACGCCCAATGCTACGAGCGTCGCTTTCAACGCATGTTGGGGATGCTGATCGCCGACCATGCGCCATGAGCTGTCATCGAGGTCGACGTCGATGCCCGGCAGCACCACCACACCACGCGGCAAGCGCGCGACCACACGCATCAGCTCGCGCGTCGTCGCGATCGAACCTGTCGAGCCTGCAATGATCACCGGCCGTGTCGGCGGCTTCGCCTTCCAACGCGCCGCCAGCGCCCGGCGCAACGCCGCGCCATGTTCGGCGGGATCACTTTGGCCGCGCTCTTTCAGATGCTCCGGCCAGAACGTGGCGATAATGTCGAGGAACGCGGCCGAGCTTTGCCAATGTCGCGCAAGTTCGATCTCTTCCACCAGCTTTGGCAGCTTCTTCCAGTCGACGTGATCTACGGTCGAGGCGCTATCGAGCAGCTTGCCCAGCTCATCCGCCAGCGCCAGTGCGCGCGCGGGATCTTCGACGCCGTTCTCGGCTTTGTCGCGCGCGCGGATCAACGCTGCGAGTTGCATGCGCCGCTGTAGTTTGTCGATCGGCGGCAAAATGTCGTCCGTGATCGGATCGGCGCCCCAGACGTCGGGATCGTCATCCGCATAGGGATCGTTGAGCGGGCGCATCGTCGGCAAGAGCGCTGCACCGCCCAAGCGCTTTGCGAACGCATCGATGAGCCCGCGCGCGGCGCGGCGGTTCGGCAGCAGCACCAGCGCATCCGCCAATGCGAACGGATCGCGCGTCGGCGACAGTTCCGCCACCATCGCGTCCGCCAACGCGTCGAGAAATGGCGCCGACGCGGGCGCACACCGCAGGCGCGGCGCTGGGCCGCCGAACAGAGGTTCGGGCAGCCCGAGCGAGAGCATGCTCATGGGCTTGGCGCCGCCGCCGCCATCAGTCGCGCCTCAGCCTGTTCGCGCGCTTCGGGATCGCCGACATGCATCCAATAGCCCCCGAGCGGCGCGCCAAAGAGCCGCCCTTGGCTGGCGAGCTTGCGCCACACGCGCGTGAACGAAAACGGCTCGAGCGGTTCGCCATCGACAATGCGCGGATCGATGATCTGCGCCCCCATATAGGCCCAAGGCGTGTGCGGCAGCGCATCGCGGAAACTGAGCGCGCCGTGCTCGCTCATGAAGAAATCGCCTTCGCCCTCGTAGCCCAGCTGCGCATCCATCGCCGCCAGCATCAGCCGCGCGCCCATGCGCGATGCGTCAAAACCAGCACAGAGACGCGCCACCGCCGAACCGCTCGGCTCCTCCCACACACTATCGATATTGCACACAACAATCGGATCATCACCGAGCAGCGGCCGTGCCTGGCGAATGCCGCCGCCCGTCTCCATCAACTGCGCGCGCTCATCGGAAATCACGATCTCAATGTCGGTGCGGCGCTTCACGTGCGCTTCGAGCAAATCGGCGAACGCATGCACGTTCACCACCGCGCGCTTCACGCCCGCGCCGATCAGGCGATCCAGCACATGGTCAATCAAAGCGCGACCGCGCACGCTCACGAGCGCCTTCGGACGATCATTGGTCAGCGGGCGCATGCGCGTGCCGAGGCCTGCGGCAAGCACCATCGCGGTGTGCGGTGTGGCGTTCACGCGGCTTTCTCCAGATAGGGACGCGCCACGCTCTCGACGAAATCGCGCGCGTCTTCGAGTGCGGGATGCTGCAGCGCGCGTGCAAGATGGCCCCATTCGCGCGGCATGAAGGAGAGATAACGCTGTTTGCCGTCGCGGCCCGCAAGGCGCGAGAAAATGCCGAGGATGCGCATCGCATTGATCGCGCCGAGCACGGCAAGCTCGCGACGGAATTCCGCATCGTTCGCGCCGGTCGCATCGAGATAGGCGCGGATCGCCGCTTCATGCGCCGCCGGGCTCACATCGCGGCGCGCATCGTGCAGTAGCATGGCGAAATCCCACGCGCGCCAACCGCGCACGGCGTCCTGGAAATCCAGCAAGCCGACGCGCTGCAGGCCGCCACGCTCGGGCAACCACAGCAAATTTTCCGCGTGGTAATCGCGGATCGTGAAGGCGCGCGGAAAGCCCAAAGCTTTCACGATCAAATTATCGCGCACCTTCTCCCAGCGCGCCCGCGCCGCATCGTCAATGCGCACGTCGGCCGCACGCGGCAACCATTCCACAAACAGGTCGGCGTTCACTTCCAAAGCCAGCGCGTCGTAATCAAGCAGCGGCCAGCTCGCGCCGCCGGCGCCTGCGAGCTTTGAGGGCGGGGGTGCTGCGTGCACATGCGCCAGCACGCGCGCGGCTTCTTGATAGAGCGCGATCTCATCAACGCCATCGGGAATGACATTGGCGTAGAGCCCGTCGCCCAAATCCTCGATCACGGCGTAACCCGCATCGCAATCGGCGCCGTAGATGCGCGGCGGCGCCAGACCCAGGCTTTCCAGATACGCCGCCACCGCGACGAACGCTTCCACACGCGACGCCGCCAAGCGCGAGGTCGCGTTCCAACCCATCGTGCGGCGTTCGGCTGGCGTGGCGCCTGGTGGGCACGGCGCGCTTTCCGCGCTCCTGGGCGCATCCATCAAAATGGCGCGGCGATGCGGCAGCGCCAAGCGCTCGTAGCGACGCGTGGAGGCGTCGCCCGCCAGCGGCGTGCGCTCGGCGTCGGCGAAGCCGGTCTCGGCAAGCAATTTCGCCAGCGCTTCAGATCGTTCCAAGCTTCTCTCTCCAAGCGCCGTGCGCGTTGAGTTTCGCGGTGCGCCCTTCGCCCTGCGGCGCGAGCGCGATGTCCAAACGATCCAGCGGCAACCGCCCCTCCAGCCGCTCCGGCCACTCGATCAGGCATGCCGCGCTGACAAACGCATCTTCCAATCCGAGCTCCCAGGCGTCGTCCGCCTGTTTCAGCCGGTAGAGATCCACATGCCAGAGTTCGCCGCGCGGGCCATCATAGGTCTGCACTAAGGTATAGGTGGGGCTGGGGGCTTCTTCCGCCTCGCCGGTCCACGCTTGAATCGCGCCCCGCGAGAGCGTGGTCTTGCCAGCGCCCAGATTGCCGAACAGGCAAACCAGATCGCCCGGCCCCATCCTTTCGCCTAGGCGCCGCCCGAACGCGAGCGTCGCCGCCGCGTCGGGCAGCGCGATTTCTCGCGAGATCAACAAGGCTCTGGGCGGTCACGGGGGCGGATGCTGGCCTAGGGGCAGCGCGGCATCAAGGGCGCCTTGCGCATGAGGCGCGGAGGCCGCAAAAGCTAAGCCGCTGTGACTATGAACGAAATCAAACGCGTCATCATCATCGGCGCCGGCCAGGCCGGCGGCGAGACGGCTCAACGCCTGCGTCAGGGCGGGTTTGAGGGGATATCACGCTGATCGGCGAAGAGCCGTACGCGCCCTATCAGCGCCCGCCGCTGTCGAAGAAATACCTCGCTGGCGAGCTGGACATGGATCGGCTGCTGCTGCGCCCGGCCAGCGTCTATGCCGAAGAGAACATTGCGCTGCTGACGTCGCTGAAAGCGGTCTGGATCGATCGCGCGAGCAAGAAGGTGCGCGTCGAGGGCGGTCGCGAATTGTCTTATGACGCGCTGGTGCTGGCGACCGGCTCGCGCCCGCGCAAGCTGCCGCTGGCCGGCGCTGATCTTGCCGGCGTGTTCACGCTGCGCACGGCCGCCGACATCGACGCGATGAAGCCGCTTTTTGTGAAGGGCAAAAAGCTTGTCGTGATTGGCGCGGGCTATATCGGCTTGGAAGCCGCAGCCGTCGCGCGCACGCTCGGGCTTGAAGTCACCGTGGTTGAAACCGCCGTGCGTCCGCTGGCCCGCGTGACCAGCCCCGAGGTTGCCGGCTTCTTCCTCGATGAACACACCCGCCAAGGCGTGCGCTTCGTGCTCGGCGGCCAGCCCGCTTTGATCAAAGGCACAGAGCACGTCACCGCCGTGGGCCTGACTGACGGGATGGAAATCCCAGCCGACATCGTGCTTGCCGGCATTGGCGTAAACCCCGAAACCACACTTGCCCAGCATTGCGGCCTGACGATCGAGAACGGCATCGTCACCGACGCGCAGTGCCGCACCTCGGACCCACACATCTTCGCCATCGGCGATTGCGCCGCGCGGCCGATCAGCTTCTTTGACAATCGTCTATGCCGGCTCGAAAGCGTGCATAACGCGATCGAAGGCGCAAAGATCGTGGCGGCCGCGATTACCGGCGGAAAGCCGCCTACCCTGGAGGCGCCGTGGTTCTGGTCGGACCAATACGATCTCAAATTACAGATCGCCGGCCTTTTTAACGGCTATGACCACATCGTCTTCCGTGGCGTCATCAGCGACCGCGCCTTCGCGGTGTTCTATTATCAGGGCGAAAAATTGATCGCGGTCGATGCGGTCAACAAGCCGGCCGAGTATTTGGGGGCGAAGATGCTGATCCAGACGGGGCGTTCGCTGCCGCGGGATGTCATCGCCGACGAGACAAGGCCAATGAAAGAATTGGTCGCAAGCGCGAAATAGGGACCCATGCCGAAGATCACTTACATCGAGCACTCCGGTAAGGAGCACATCGTCGAAGCGCCGAACGGCCAAACCGTGATGGAAGCGGCCGTCAAGCACGCCGTGCCGGGCATCGACGCTGATTGCGGCGGCGCGTGCGCGTGCGCCACCTGCCATGTCTATGTCGATGCGGCCTGGGCCGATAAGACGGGCGAAGCCGGCTCGATGGAGCAATCCATGCTCGACTTCGCCAACGACGTCGAACCCACCTCGCGCCTCTCGTGCCAAATCAAAATCAGCGACGCCCTCGACGGCCTCGTGGTGCGGCTGCCGAAGAGCCAGCACTAATGCGCCAAGCGCCGCCGGTCGCGTGGGTGATCCTGCTGACCGGGGCCGCTTACGCCTTGAGCCGCGCGCCGGGGCTCAACGCGCTTCCCACTTTTGACGGACGCTTGTTCGCGATCATCGCCCTCGTCGCGGCGGCAGCGTTGCTGCTCGCAGCGACGCTGCAATTCCGATTGGCCAAAACTGAGTTCATGCCGAACTCACCAACCAATGCGAGCTTGGTGACGGACGGCGTCTTCGCACTCACGCGCAACCCGATGTATCTCGGCATGACGTTGATCTGTGTGGCGGCGGCGCTGTGGCTTGGCCGCTGGCCGATGCTGGCCGCGCCGCTGGTCTTTTTCGCCGTGGCAAACTGGGTCTTTATCCCGTTCGAAGAAGCCAAGATGCGCCGCCAATTCGCCGACGCGTTCGACGCTTATGCCAAACGCATCCGACGCTGGATTTAAGCGCTGCGGCGGAGCGGTTCGTCGGTAATACGGAAGCGGGCGACTTTTTGGGCGAGACCGGCGGCTTCTTCCGAGAGCGTGTGGCTGGCGGCGGCGGATTGTTCGACCATCGCCGCGTTGCTTTGGGTGACGCGATCCATCTCATCGACGGCGGCGTTGACTTGCACCAGGCCCGACGATTGCTGCGCCATCGCGTCGGCGATATCGCGCACGAGGCCATCGATCTGGCTGACGCTGACGGCGATGCGCGTCAACGCCTCGCCGGTCTGACCGACGAGCCCGACGCCCGCATCGACCAATCCGCCCGAAGTTTGAATGAGTTGCTTGATGTCGCGGGCGGCGTCGGCTGAGCGCTGGGCGAGCCCGCGAACTTCGGTAGCGACGACGGCAAAGCCTCTGCCCGCCTCGCCCGCGCGCGCCGCTTCGACGCCGGCGTTCAAGGCAAGCAGATTGGTTTGGAAGGCAATCTCATCGATCACGCCGATGATTTGGCTGATCTGCTTGGACGAGCCTTCGATCGCGCGCATGGCTTCGATTGCTTCTGCGACGACAGCGCCGCTTTTGTCTGCATCGACGCGCGCGCCGCCCATGGCTTCGGCGACCTTTTTGGCGCCGTCCGCCGTGCGCCGAACATTGGCGGTGATTTCATCAAGGGCGGCTGAGGATTGTTCCAGGCTTGCGGCTTGGCTTTCGGTGCGGCGCGACATCTCGTCGGTGGCTTGGCTGATGTCGCCGGCGCCGGAGCGCATCGTATCAACCGCGCTGACGAGATCGCCCATGGTTTCCTTGAGCTGGCGCACGGCGGCGTTGAAATCGCCACGGAGCTTTTCGTAACCCGCCGGGAACGCGCTTGTGATCTGGGCGGTGAGATCGCCCTGCGCAAGACGTTCGAGACCCTTGGCGAGACGAGAAACGACGTCGCCCTGTTCATCCTCGATACGCTTTTGCAGCGCTGCGCGTTCGGCGGCGGCGAGTTGCTCGGCGATGCGCGCGCTCGCTTCGGCGGCTTGGGCCTTGTCGGCTTCGGCGCGTGCGGCTTCGGCGCGCGCGAGCGTTTCAGCGGTGGCGGCGAACATGCCGCTGATATTGTGGGCGACGCCCATCAGGATCGCGGCTTCGACGATCAAGATCACGGCGTGCA
This sequence comes from Hyphomonadaceae bacterium JAD_PAG50586_4, assembly GCA_023242925.1. GTDB lineage: Bacteria > Pseudomonadota > Alphaproteobacteria > Caulobacterales > Aquidulcibacteraceae > Vitreimonas. The sequence continues at coordinate 3,420,781 of CP096134.1, forward strand.
CGACGACGCGCCAGAAATCGCCGCCGCCCGGAAACACAGCGGCCGGGATGAGGAAGTTGAGTGTGAGGTGATGCACCGCGACGACGCCGGCGCCGGCCAGGATCGCGCGCCAATCGCAGAAGATCGTGAGCACGGCGAGTGCCGCGAAATACGCCATGTGCATATCGATCTGCCAGGCGTGACCCGCGTGCGCGGCGACCAACAACGACACTTGCGCCATCAGCGCGACCGAGGCGCAAAGCCGCCCGGCTTCGCCGCCGCTAAAGCGCGTGACCAAGTTCGCGAAGCCGGCGACGCAAGTTGCGGCAATGGCCAGTCCAAGCCATGCGCCGCCCAGCACGAACGCCGCGGCGGCGATGATCGGCACGAACAGCCAATTGGCGGCGTTGACGAGTTTCGCGCCGAAGACGCGTTGATCGGCAAGGGTCTTAAACATCGCTTTGATCCTCGGCGCAAAGACCGGTGAGACTTGGGTTCAATTGCAAGAGCGCGCCTGCCGCGTTGAGGCGCGCGGGCAATTGGTCATCGTCGGCGACGACGATGACGACGTTGCGCGCGCCGCCGATGGCTGTAACGGCGCCGGCCTCGGACGCAGCGGCGAACACGCGCGCCGGCGACCACCAGGGCGGAAACACAGCCGCAACCTGACGTGGCGTGCGCGGGGCCGCTTCAAACGCAAAAGCCGCGCCAAGACTGGCGAAGGTCAGCGCCAACGCGGGCGCAAACGTAAGCAAAAGCTTACGCGCGGACGCAGCGGGGACGAGACCAGACATGGTGAAATCCATGCCCTGCGCGCGGTTAATCCCACGTTGTTCCTGATGGACCCATTTTGGGTCGAGCATTGCCGGCGCGAAAGAAGTTGTTCATTCATGACGCCACGGAGGGGTTCGATGCGAGCTTGGGTATTGGCGGCTGCGGTCGCGTTTGTGGGATGGGGCGCGGGCGCACAGGCGCAGGAGTTGACGCCGGAGCGCGCGGCGTTTCGCGCCATCTATGAAGAGCTGGTCGAGATCGACACCTCGCCTTCCACCGGCTCGTGTACGCGCGCGGCCGAGGCTATGCTCGTGCATCTGCGCAATGGCGGCTTCTCGGAAGCCGACGCCCAAGTGATCGTGCCGGACGGTGCGCCGGGGGACGGCAATCTCGTTGCGCAAATTCGCGGTACGTCGCGCCAACGCGCGCTGCTCTTGCTGGCGCATATCGATGTGGTCGACGCGCGGCGCGAGGATTGGGAGCGCGATCCGTTTACGCTCTACGAAGAGAACGGCTTCTTCTACGGCCGCGGCACTGCCGATGACAAAGCGATGGCGGCGGTGTTCGTCGATATGCTGGTGCGCATGCGCCGGGAGAATTATCGCCCGCGCCGCACCATCCGCATGGCGCTGACCTGTGGCGAGGAAACCTCGAACCGCGTCAACGGCGTCGATTATCTGCTGCGCAATCATCGCCAATGGCTGGCCGCCGATTTCGCCATCAATGAAGGCGCCGGCGGCATCGCTGGACCGGACGGCCCAGTGGCGCTCAACATTCAGGCCGGCGAAAAAATCCACCAGGTGATGACGCTGACCGTCACCAATCCTGGCGGCCATTCTTCGCGACCGGTGCCGGAGAATGCGATCTATCGCTTGAGCAATGGGCTGACGCGGCTGGCGGCGTATCAATTTCCGGTCGAGCTCAATCCGGTAACACGCGCCTTCTTCGAGCGCATGGCGCCGATCGTGGGCGGCGAAACCGGAGCTGCAATGACGGCGATCGCGCGCAACCCGAACGATGCGAACGCGGCTACGACTTTGGCGCGCGATCCGAGCTTCAACGCGATGATGCGCACCACCTGCGTCGCAACGGAACTCGACGCGGGTCACGCCGCCAACGCGCTGCCGCAGCGCGCGGTGGCGACCCTCTCCTGCCGCGTGCTGCAAGGCCATACGCCCGAGGAGGTTCAAGCTGAATTGCAGCGCGCTGTTGGCGATCCGCAGATCGAGGTTGGCATCGTGCGCCGGCGCGACGGGTCGAGCCCGCCCGCGCTGACGCGCGAAATCATGGGACCTGTTGAACGCACCGCCGCCCGGCTTTGGCCGAATACGCCGATCGTGCCGGTGATGACCGTGGGCGCCACGGACGGCCGCTTCCTCAACAATGCCGGGATCCCGACCTACGGCATGAGCGGCATGTTCGCCCTGCCCGGCGAAGGCAACGCGCACGGCCTCAACGAAAGATCCGCGTGCAATCGGTGTTCGAGGGGCGGGAATTTTTGGAGAGCATCGTGCGCGATTATGCGCGCTAGCGGCCGTAGCCGGAGCTCGTTCGTGAATTTAAGCTGGGCCTAGTTTGAGGTTCACGTCGTCGCGGGACGAGGCACTTGTCTCTCAATTTCGGCGATTATTCACCGTCGGATTCCCGGGATTGCGCGCGATATGGCTGCGGGACTTTCGACGCGCGCGTGAAAACACGATGTTGCTTTGGACGTCACACGCCCAGGCGCAGCGATGTCTCCGAGCTCGCCCGCGTTCGCCATTGTAAAACGCTTTGTGGCCGTTCCTGTCGGCGTCGCTATGCCAAGCGAACTAAGCCCAATGCGGCGCTTGGATTGGACGAATGCGCAAGACGTCTATTGGCAGTGGCGCCTCGCCAATGGTGCGCCAGCTGATCATGCGCACCGACCGCTGCCGCCCGAAAGTTTCGCGGATTTACGCCGCGCGTTGCTTCACGCCCGGCTGCACCGGCGGCGGGCCGGCGGCGGGGGCGCTGGCGGGCAGATGGCAGGTGACGGTGACGCCACGGCCCGGCTCGCTTTGGAGTGCGACCCAACCGCCATGCATTTCCACGAACGAGCGCACGAGTGCGAGGCCCAAGCCCGCGCCACGGCGATCGCCGGATTCGAATGAATCAAACGCGCGCGCTTGCTGGTCGAAGCCCATGCCTTTGCCAGTATCGGCCACGGTGAGGCGCACGATGCCGTCGAGACGCTCGGCCGACACAGTGATCGTGTCGCCGCGTTCGGTATGACGCAGCGCGTTCGAGAGCAGATTCACGATCACTTGGGTGATGCGCTTTTGGTCTGCGTCGATCTCACCGATCGAGGGATCGCATTTGATGCGGATCGGCACTTCGGTATCGCGCGCCTTGGAGGCGGCCATCTGCACCGATTCACTGATCGTGTCGTAGATGTTCACCGGGCCGAGATCGAGTTGCAGATTACCGGCTTCAACCATCGCCACATCGAGAATGTTGTCGATCAGCTTGGAGAGATTGCCGGCGGCGTCGATGATCGAGCCCACCTGCTCCACTTGGCGATCGTTGAGCGGGCCGAACACGCGGTGTTGCAGAAGCTCGGCGTTGCCGAGGATGGCCTGCAGCGGATTGCGCAGCTGGTAGGACACGTTCTCGACGAACTGGCCCTTCAGCTTGTCGGCTTGCTCGAACGCTTCGGCGCGCTCGCGCAGCGCTTCTTCAACGCGGCGATCGGCGGTGATGTCCTGGAAGGCGACGAGGGTTGCGCCGTCCGGCAGCGGACGGGTGAGAAATTTCAGCACGGTCTCGTCGCTGCGGCGCATTTCGGCGCGATACTCGGTGCGTGCTTCCGGCGACGGGTCGGTGATGCGTGCGCGCACCTGGCCCCACATCGCCTTGTCGTGGAAGAGCGGCTGGCAGAGCTCGACGACGCGATCGAACGGCATTTCTTGTTGCAGCTGATCGTCCGCGATTTTCCAAACTGCTTGGAAGGCGGCGTTGGACAGCTTCAAGCGGCCGTCGAGACCGAACACGACAACGGCTTCGTGCAGCTTGTCGAGTGCGGCCTTCTGCGTTTGCAGCAATGAATCGTACGAGCTCTTCAGCGACACTTCGTTGGTGATGTCGGAGAAGATCAACAGCATGCCGCCGTTCGGGTGACGTTGGCGCGCGATACGGAACATGCGGCTGTCGGGCAACACCCAGAAATCTTGCGGCAGATCGTTGTGCTCTTGGTAGAGCGCCAATTCGCGCGCGCGCCATTCGGCGTAATTCGCGTGCGCCGGCAGCTTGCGCTTCTCTTTCAGATAATCGAGCCACGCCGCGTGCGCGGGCGATCCTGCAGGAAGCCAGCATCGAGATTCCACATCCGCTCGAAGGCGAGATTGTGGAACACGAGGCGCTTTTGCGCATCGAACACGGCGATGCCTTCGGCGAGGAAGTTCAAGGTCTCGTCATGGGCGCGCTGTTGGCGAGCGATTTGATCGCGCGAGGCTTCTTGCTCGGTGACGTCAATCGCCATGCCGGCAGCGCCGCCGGCGACGGGCGACACGCGCAAACGGAACGTGCGCAACTCGCCGCCGCGCACCACGACGGAGCGGGTTTCTTCAACCGCTTCGCCGGTTTCGATGGCCTTGCGCGCAAGTTCGACCGCGCCTTGGTCGAGCTGCAGATTGCGCGCGAGCGCTTGATCGAGCGATTTGGCTTCGAGCGCGTTGAGATACTCCGGGTTGGCCCATTCAAGCTTCAGCGCGCCATTGATGCGCCACGCCATGAAGGGCGCGCCGTTCCACATTTCGAGGAAGGCGGCGGGATCGCGGGCGATGACTTCATGGCCGCCAACGCCGATGCGCCCGCCAGCTGCGCCCTCCTCAACGCCGCGCACGCTCGCGTCCATGATCCAGGCGACAGCGCGTGCGCCAGCTGTGCGGCCGTCGACTTCGACATAGATGCCGTCGGGCGTGGAGATCTTGAGCGAGAACGCAGAACCTTCGCGACGCAGACGCGTCAAAGCGGGTGACAAGCGCGTGGCCGAACCGGTGGCGTCGATCGCATCAAATACGGAAAGGCCCTGCAGGATGCGCACGGCGGGCGACGCAGCCACGGCCGCATCGGAGAAGCGCAACAAGCTCGCGAGCGCCAGCGGACTGCCGTAAATGCGCGGCGCGCCCCAATCGCCGTCGCCGTCGGCGGTGATGTCTTCCCAGATCAGCACGACGCCCGGGTGCGCGCCGAAAATCGCGTCCGCCCAGGAGACTTTGTCCTCGAGTTCGCGCGCGCGCTTCTTCCACGCGTCGACGCCGCCGCGCGCGCCGTCGGTCACGCGCATCGCCCATATGAGCGACGCAATCGCGATCGACGCGGAGCCGCCCGCCACCAGCAGGCTTGCGAATTCGCCGTCCAATACCGACCCCAATTCCATCTTTGCGGCGAAACGAGATCGCCGGACCCCACGGTCATCTTCTCGCAGGGACGCGGCCAGGAAACGCCGCAGCCTGCGCGCAAGCGTTAACAACACCTTAAATTGGTGAACGCGCGGTTAAGTTAAGAAAGTTCAATGCGTTAACGCGGAGGCTCAGCCGGTGCGGCGGAGTTTTTCCACAGCTTGCTGGGCGGCGTGGAGCGAGGGGCGGAGTTTACGGGCGCGGCGGCCCTGTTCTTTCAGCTTCGCGGCGCCGGAAATGCGGAAAACGAACGGAATGCGATAGCTCGCACCAAACCGAACGTGGACGTCGAATTTGGGCTGAAAACGCACGTGCTCCAGCGCTTCGCGGGCGGCGTCGTAGAAGACGTCGGAGGGCCACGCATCGACGCAGGCGATATTCTTGGCGCGGCCATCCGTCGTGACCTCGAACTCGGCGATGGCGACGCCCTCGACGCCCAGGCGGCGCGCGAGCTTCGGGTAGCGCGCGCGCAGAGGGCCAATCACTTCCCAGGGCATCGATTCATCGTCTTCGGCGACCGTGGTTTCCGGCGCGCGCCACACCACGCACATCGGTCCCCCGGCAGGCGTTGGCGCACGCGCTCCATTTCGCGCCGCCCCGAACGCCATTCGCGGACGCGTTCGAGCAGATTGAAAAGAACGAGCACCAAGCCCAACACAGCGCCGCCGGAGGCGGTGAGCGCCAAGCCGCTATTCCAGCCGTGCTCGCGCAACGCGGCCGAGAGCGCCAAGTGAAGAACCACCACGAAAACAAACAGCCCGCCATAGACCAGGGCTCTCGTAGTCAGCACCGAGACTGTGCGTTGGGCCCAGACCAGCATGCGGCGGCGTCTCCTCGCGAGGGCGCTTACATGCACGCCCCAGGTGACAGGTTCAATGCGGCCAAGGGCGCCAAGCTTGGGATAGTTGCGTTAGATCAAGACGAGCGCAGCGCGCGGCGCGATGGTGCCAGCGGAGAAGACGCATGAAACGGCTGAGCTTTGTGATTGTGGCGTTGGCGCTGGGCGGCTGCGCCGGCGGCTTGGCGCAAACGGACGCGCCGGTTGCGGAAACGCCAAGCGTCGAATCCGGCCGGCATCTAGCGGAGCTCAATTGCGCGACGTGCCATGCGATTGGCGCCGAAGGCGAGAGCCGCCATCCGATGTCTCCGCCCTTCCGCACGCTCGCGCGCGATTATCCCGTCAACGCGCTCGAAGAAGCGTTCGCCGAAGGCATCCTCGTGGGCCACCCGGACATGCCTGAATTTCGCTTCACACCCGCGCAGATCGAGGATCTGCTGGCCTACATCGAAAGCGTGCAGGAGCAGCGCGGCGGTTAGTGAAACGCGCGAAGACCGCAGCGAGCACCAAGAACACAAAGAAAAACGCCCCGGCTTCGAGCCGGGGCGTTTCGCGTTCGTTGTTCGCTTAGTAGCGATAATGGTCCGGCTTGAACGGGCCTTCGGTCGAGACGCCGATATAATCGGCTTGGCCCTTCGACATTTTCGTCAGCTTCACGCCGAGCTTTTCGAGGTGAAGGAAGGCCACCTTCTCATCGAGGTGCTTGGGCAGCGTGTAGACTTCGTTCTTGTAGGCCTTGCCGTTGGTCCAGAGTTCGATCTGCGCCAGCGTCTGGTTGGTGAACGAAGCCGACATCACGAAGCTCGGGTGGCCGGTGGCGTTGCCGAGGTTTACGAGGCGGCCTTCCGACAAGAGGATGATCTTCTTGCCGTCTGGGAATTCCACGTGGTGCACTTGCGGCTTGATCTCGTCCCACTTGAAATTCTTCAAGCCCGCGACCTGAATTTCGGCGTCGAAATGGCCGATATTGCAGACGATGGCGTTGTTCTTCATCGCCCGCATGTGATCGACGGTGATGACATCTTTGTTGCCGGTGGCGGTGACGAAGATGTCGGCGTGCGTGGCCGCGTCTTCCATCGTGACGACCTGATAGCCTTCCATCGCCGCCTGCAGCGCGCAGATCGGATCGACTTCCGTCACCATCACGCGCGCACCACCTTGGCGAAGCGACGCGGCTGAGCCCTTGCCGACATCGCCGTAACCGGCGACGACCGCGACCTTGCCCGAGAGCATGACGTCAGTGCCGCGACGGATCGCGTCCACGAGCGATTCACGGCAGCCATAGAGGTTGTCGAACTTCGACTTGGTGACGCTGTCATTGACGTTGATGGCCGGGAACGGCAGGTCGCCCTTCTTGGCCATTTCGTAGAGGCGGTGCACGCCCGTGGTGGTCTCTTCCGAGACGCCCTTCACGCTATCGCGGATGGCGGAATAGAAGCCGGGCTTGTCCTTGCAATACTTCTTGATCATCGCAAAGAGCGCTTGCTCTTCTTCGTTCGAATGATGCTCAAGGAAGTCTTGGTCCTGCTCCGCCTTCGGGCCGAGCACGCAGAGCAACGTGGCGTCGCCGCCGTCGTCGAGGATCATGTTGGCGTATTGGCCGTTCGGCCATTCGAAGATGCGGTGGGCGTAGTCCCAATATTCTTCAAGCGACTCGCCCTTCACGGCGAAGACCGGGGTGCCCTTTGCGGCGATCGCGGCGGCGGCGTGGTCTTGGGTCGAGAAGATGTTGCACGAGGCCCAGCGCACTTCGGCGCCCAGCGCTTGCAGCGTCTCGATCAGCACTGCGGTTTGGATCGTCATGTGCAACGAGCCCGCGATACGCGCGCCCTTCAACGGCTGCGACGGGCCGTACTCGGCGCGCACGGACATCAAGCCCGGCATTTCGGTTTCGGCGATTTCGATTTCCTTGCGGCCCCAGGCGGCAAGGCTCATGTCCTTTACGACGTAATCAGTTGCGCTCATCGCGCGCCCTCCTTCGAAAGCGGCGAGCGTCGTTTTCCAAGCGGGAAACCCGTCGAGCCTGGCGGCAAAGCTTGCCGTCGCAACGCTCCTCGGCGGGCGGCAGGGAGATAGCAAAGCCCGCCCGCCGTTGCAAATGCACGAGGTTAATCTTCCGAAGGCGGCTCCTGCTCCCAGGCGAGAAACGCAGCCGGCAGCGTGAGGCTGAGAATAATCACGCCCCAGAACAATGCATTCCAGTGTTCTGGCGTGACCGGCGCCCACAGATCGAAACGATCGGCGAAGTCCAGGCGCAGGTTCATGTACAAAAGCCCGAGGGCGACCAATGAAGCGAAGACCGAAAACGCACGATAGGTTGCCCGATTGCGCTGAGCCAGTTCCCGTTCATCGAGCTTGGCGTCAGGTTCCTGGGCTTGGCGCTGAAAACTGGAGCCGGCGAGGACGGCAAAGGCGAGCATCGCTAAGGCGACCATCAGCAGGCCGGTGATGCTGGCGATAGGCAATTCATCGCCGGTATCGGGGCCGAGCTGGAGAATGCAGCCCATCGGATAGAGCGCATAAAGCGCAACGAATAGAGTGCGCGCGAGGGCTGGGGACATGGCGCTCCCCATCGGGCGACGACGCGAACGAACGTACATTCAATCCTCTCCTGTCTTGCGAATGGTCTGCGCCAAGCTCGCGAACGGCTTCAGCGAAAACACCATCTCGACCGGGGCGCTAAACACGCCCGCGATCTTCAGCGCCAACTCGACCGAGGGCGCGTAATCGCCGCGTTCGAGGTAGCCGATGGTTTGCGGGTTCACGCCGATCGCCTCAGCCAAGTCCTTGCGACTCATGCCGTGCTCTGCGCGGAAAACCGATATTCTGTTGTGTATTGCCATTGTGATATTGTGTTTACACAACATTTCATGGCGCGTCAACAACATTGGGTGCGTGAAACAAAAGGGGCCGCCCTTTTACGGACAGCCCCTTGTATTTATTAGGATTTCGAACGGCTTAGGCGCTGCCCGACCAGCGATCCAGCAGCTTCTTGGCCGCGTCGCGCCCGCCGACCCCGAAGGCAATGGCGACAGCCACGGCGACGGAACCGAGGATGAGGCCGAAGGCCAGGACGATGATGTCGTTGGCCAGGCCCATGAAGCGCAGGCCGACCGCCGTCGCCAAGGCGATGACGCCCCAGCGGACCAAGGTAGAGATGATCTCGGACGACGGCTTGCCCTCCTTGGCGGAAGCCGCCGCCAAGATGTTGGCCAGCAAGATGCCAAGCGCGATGATGACGGCGCCGAAGAGGACGCGCGTCGCCAGCGTCAGCACTTCGCCCAGCATCGCCGCCATGGCGCCGAATTCGAGCATGCGCGCGGCTTCAACAGCGGCGAACAAGATGATGCCTATCAGCACCGCCAGACCAATCATGCGCGACGGCGGGAAGGCGCTGAAGCGGACGGTCTCGACGCCTGGCGTCAAATCCATGCGCTCGCGGCCGACGCGGACGGGCTCGGCATTGGCGATGGACGTGATGATGTCGTCGAAGCCGATCGATTTCAGCCCCTCTTCCGTCAGCGTCATCACCCAGCGGCCGATGACGTAGGCGATGAAGATGATCAGCGACGCGCCAATTACGCGCGGAATCGTCATCAGAACATTGTTGAGCATCGCGGTGGCGGGATTGGAGATCGCTTCGATATTCAAGATATCGAGTGCTGCAATCGCAACCGGGATGATAATCAGCGTGAAGGTGAGGATGCCAAGCAATCGGGCGAGACCGGGGCCGCGCGGCGTATGCGTGAGGCCCGCATCCACCAAGCGGCGATCCAGCTCCATCGCTTCAACCGCAGCCTCGACCATGCGGCGCACGATCGTGGCAAGCACAAAGCCAATGAAGAAAATGAGCACCGCGCCGACAACGGCGGGCAGATAATTCAGGAAGCCGCGCACCATGTCGTAGAGCGGCGTAACCACGGCTTCGAGGCGCAGCACGGTGAGCGCGGCCATGAAGCCCAGCAGCCAAACCAGCCAATAGCCGACTTCGCCGACGCGTTCGCCGACATCCACCATCGGCTTTGCAGTGGATGGGCCTGCGCCATCGCGGCGCGCAAAGAACGGCAGGCGATCAACACCCTTCGCAATCGTCCATTTCACGGCCTTGGCCGCGAAGTGGGCGATGATGAGAATGATGATCGCGCCGCCAATGCGGAGCACCCAATCTTGGGCAACCGCATAATCAATGGTCATCGGCATACAGCACTCCTCGCGAGGCCATGTTCAAAGATGGCCTAGTGTTCGGACTGAAAGCGCGAAATGCAAAGGTTTTACACGTGCGAGGCGTGTCTTTCGCCGTGTTGCGACTGCGAAATACACGCCCCTTATTTGCGTTAATCGGCGTTAGTTGAGGGCGGCGGGGAACACCGGCAGCGCTTCGAAATCTTCGGCCACGTGCTGGCGCACCACGCGCGCGCCGGTTTCGGCGGCGAGCGCTTCGACCTTATCCATCGAGGCGAGCGTTTGGCCGCGATCGACGTTGAACGCCGGCACCAAACGGCGTTCGCGGCTTTCGCTCATGTGCCACATATCGCCGGTGAGCAGCACAGGGCCCGCGTTTGGCAAGCGCACCAGCAGCACGTTGTGACCAGGCGTGTGGCCTGGCGTTTGGACGATCGTGACTGAGCCATCGCCGAATACGTCAGTGTCGCCGTCGCCTTCGAGCTGACGCGTCGGCGCGTTTTCAAGCGGCGCAATAAGCGCAAATTCCTCAGCCGCACGCGCTTCGTCGCGGAACATCCAAGCGCGCTCGTCGGCATCCACCAGCCACGTCGCGGTGGTGAACAGACCGGCATTGCCGACGTGATCAAAATGGCTGTGCGAGAATGAGATGAACTCGATGTCAGCGGGCGTGAGCTGCAATTGCGTGAGCTGATCGGCCAAGCGTGTCGGCACGCGCAGCGTGAACGGGCCTTCCACGACGGTGGCGTTGGGTGCATCGGCGACACCGTCCGGCAAGCCGGCATCCCACAGCAAATCGCCATCGGGGTGGCGGATCAAGAAGCATGGGTCGACCAGATCGCGGCTCTGGCCATTGAGGGAGCCGTCGTCAGAAAACATGCCTGCGTCGCTCACATTGATGCGGCCGCAATCAAGCGCGTAAAGCTGCACGGCGGGCGCTTCGGGCGTTTGCTGTTGTGGTTGGCCGCACGCGGCAAAAGCTGCGAGCGCAGCGAAGGCGAGCAAGGTCTTTTTCATTATTGAATTTCTCCCCGTATGTCAGGCCATGTGAGGGCGCGTGGCGCGAGGGTCAAGCCGAAGGCGTACGACGGCGCGAAAGTTTCAAGATGAGGACGATCGCGGCGAGGGATGCTGCGACGATGTTCCAGATGATGATCGAGGGCGCACCGCGGAACACGCCATAGCCGGCCCACAGGAGCGCACCCGACAACACCATCGCGTAGGTGAGCCCAGAAACGCCGGTCGCGTCGCGATCGCGGATAATCTTGAAGGCCTGCGGCGCAAACGCGAATGCGCCGATGAAGCCCGCGATCAGGCCGAGCACCTCAATGGAATCGGATTGCATCTCATCCCCTACGCGCCGCCCAGCAGCGCCACACATTGCGCCAGGCGCTCGCCATGCAGATTTTCCTCCAGCACCAAGTGTTGCTGGCTGACCATGCCCGGCGCGCGCGGCATATAGCGGATTGAGCGCTCGACGTCTCCATCGCGCACCACGTAAACGATCTCCACATCAGCGTTGCCGATCTCGCCGCCGTCACGACGCATCAAGACCATGCCGTCGCGCAGGCCGGCCGCGTCAGCCGGCGAGCCGGGAACGACGCCTATGATGACATTGTTGTTCGCATTGGTGGCTTCGATATCGAAACCGCGATGGAAGCGCGCGATCTGGCGCGTTTCGATGCGGCCGCATGGCGCCAGCAGGTCGGCCGGCAATTGGAGGTCGTCGCCCCGTTCGACGTGACTTGCGATGTCAGCGCCCACATCGATGCCGAAATGCGCGGCGGCGATTGAAAACATCGCCGCCGCGTGCAGCGGATCGCCGCCGGCGGCGCGAGCGCGCATGTCGTGCATGACATCATCCATATCGTGCCCCTGTGCGCGCAGGCGCGCGTCCCAGAGCGTGGCGAGCATCCGCCCGCGTTGATAGGGCAATTGCTGGAGATCGCGTTCGCGCCAAAAGTCCGCGAGAATGCGCGCGTTCAGCGCCGTGCGCGCGGAGGAGACAGCGTATTCGCGCAATGTGCGGTTAAAGTCGGCGGCGAATTCGGCCGGTCCCCACAGGCCTTCGCGCACCAGGATGCGACCGGTGTAGAATTCGGTGAAGCCTTCGGAGAACCAATAGCCGGCGGCTTCGTCGACGTCCGCCAGACCGCCGATGCGGTTCGGGACCCAGGTGTGCAAACCTTCATGCGCAAGCATGCGCCGCAAGAGTTCAGGCTCGACATTGGGTGTCGCGAAGAAGGCGAAGGAATCGCCAAGCCCCGTGCCGCCGATAGAAAGCGAGCTTTGATTGGGCGCACTAAGCTCAATCACCGTGATCAAGAATGGCGTGCTCTCATCGCCCCAGAAGCGGCGTTGCGCGACGATGATCTCGGCGACGCGCGCGGCGAAATCGGCGTCGGTAAAGCGCCATTGCGCGCCGCGCATGGCGATGCGGATGTTCGGATCAGCGGTTTGAACGATGCGGAAATCGCCGCCGACCGTGACGCTGGCCGCCGCCTCTGCGAGCGTGACGCCGCGATGTTCAAGGTCGGACGCGAAGCGCCAACCACGCGGCATATTGCCTACATTGAGACGCACCGGCGTGAGCGGATTGGAATTGTCCGGGCTCACCAGCGCGGCGTTGCCGATGAGGTGAAAATAATTCGCTTGGATAATCGGCCGATACGGATTGCCGGCGCCCGCCATCGGCGGGCCGTCCCAGTCCTGAACCACGCGATAGCGCACATGAATGCGGGCGTTTGGCCGATGCGTGAGCGTACGCGCCGCTGGTGCGGCGCCTGGCTGCAGCGTGGCGCCCGACACCACGGAAAGATCGCCAATACCGCGCCAGAGCTCCTCCTGCCCACCCCAAGAGCTCGGCAAGGCGAGCATGGTCTCGCCATCCGCTTCACCGCGGAAGCGGAGATCAATCTGCACCGCCTCCAACGCGCCTGCGCGCATGATTGGCGTCAGCGTGTAGTCAATGCGCTCCGGGGCGGCGAAACCTGCGCACACGAAAAGCGCCAATACAACGGCGATGGATCGAAACGATGCTTGCATATGTCCCCTCGTATTCATGGGGATGCCGCGAAGGCGGCAAAAAGATGCAAGCCTAGCCGCGATGCTGGGCCAATTGTTCGGTGGTCATGAGCAGCGGGCCGTGCGGGCTCCAGAAGCTGGCCGAATGGTCCCAATAGCCGCCTTCAATGCGCCGGCCGCGCGCTTCGACCAGCACGAATTCCTCGCCCACGGCTTCGATCTCTTCTAGCTTGGCGTGAAAATAGACGGTCATCGACAGCGTGCTCGTCGGCACGAAACTTTTACTGACGTAGAACACGCGCGGCGGCACGAAATCAGCGAGGAACGCGAGCCCCGCGAGATCAAGACGCTGGCCTGCGGCGCCGCGCGACCAGAACAGTGAGCGCCCAGCCTCGTCGTCGTTGGCAAACGGCGTGCCCTCAATCCAACGCGCATCGAGTTCATCGGCGAATGGCGCGAGCGGCTTGAACCGCATCAGCCCTGGCGCATCGGGGCCGACCGCTACCGGCATGCTTGAGCCAGTATGCGCTTGCGCATCTTCGCGCAGTTCGCCGAGCGTGATTACGGCGTGCGCGCAGACGGCGTCGTTTTGGATCATCTCGGCTTGCCAATACGAAACGCTGCGGCCTTCACGCATCGGCTTCGTGCGGATGGTGATGGGCGCGTGTGTGACGCCGCTGAGGAAGTGCGTGATCAGTGCGCGCGGGTGGTGATCTGGCTTAGCGTCGGCCATCACCGCCTTGAGCATCGCAGCGCCCACCCAGCCGCCGAATTGGCGCTCGACGCCATTGCCGAAATAGCGATCCGCGTCGCCGGCCCAAAGATGCGTATCGGCGCGCGTCAGCGCGATGCGGTCGGCGAAGTGCTTTTGGGTCAAATCATTCTTCTTCGTGGAATTTCGCGGCGATCAGCGCTTCGAGCGCATCGAGCGCTTGTTCAGCGTCAGGACCTTTGGCTTCGATCTCAACCTCGGAGCCAATGCCGGCGCCAAGCATCATCAAATCCATGAGCGAGCGCGCGTCCGCTTCCTCGCCCTCGCGGCGCACCAGGATCGTGGTGTCTTCGTAGCCGAGCGCGAGTTCCGCGACCTTGCGTGAGGCACGTGCATGCAAGCCACGAATATTCGTGATTGGTACGATGCGCTTCAGCCCCATCCCCAGGCCTTGTTCTTCTTGTTGCTTAGGCCGGGCCGCCGGCCAGTTCCACCGACGCGACACGAATGTAGCGCCGGCCGGCATCTTGCGCGGCGAGTGCGGCTTCGGGAAGCTTCATTTTATCGCGCACCTCGGCGAGCTTGATCAGCATCGGCAGATTTACGCCGGCGATCACTTCAATCTTCACCTGATTGATCACCGAGATCGCAAGGTTCGACGGCGTGCCGCCGAACATATCGGTGAGGATCACAACGCCATCGCCACGATCAACCGTGCGCACGGCGTCGAGAATATCGGCGCGGCGTTCTTCCATATCGTCGTCGGGGCCAATGGCCACGGCGCGCATCTGGTCTTGTGGTCCAAGTACGTGCTCAGCCGCGGCGACAAATTCGTCAGCCAAGCGGCCGTGCGACACCACGACGACGCCGATCATTCCCTACTCCCGCCACCCACCCGGTGGACTCGCGTAAAGGTCGGCCACAATACCCTTTCGCGGTTGCGAGAAAAGCCAAACCCGCACAACCGACGCAGTTTTCGACGAGCGTTAGTGACGCGGCGAGCCGGCCAGCGGAAATTCAACTATCAGGCGAGCGCCGCGAATCAGAATCGGCGCCCACGAGGTTTTCGGCGTGGATGGCGCCGCCATGCGCCGTCACGATCTGGCGGGCAATGGAGAGGCCAAGGCCAGAACTGCCGCCGAAAGCCGTGCCTTTGGGGCGCTGGGTGTAGAAACGCTGGAAGATGGTCTCAAGGTTTTCGGGCGGAATGCCAGGGCCTTCGTCCTCGACCATCGCGCGCACGACCTGGGCGTCCTTTGTCTTCACCACCGCGACCGAGACCGCCACCGTTCCACCCTCGGGGCTGAACGAGCGGGCGTTGTCGATCAGATTACGGAACACTTGGCCGAGCGGACCGGCTTGGCCGATCACGAGCGCACCGTCCGGGCGGGCGCCTCTGAACACCACATGGGCATGCGCCGTCTCGCCGGGCGGGGTCTCGTAAGCGCGCGCGATCTCGAACAGAAGCGTGCCGAGATCGACTTGGCCCAGATCGCCGCGTGCGGTTTCAGCCTCGATGCGGCTGGCGCGGGCGATGTCGGTGATCAGGCGATCGAGCCGGACTACGTCTTGCGCGACGATGCCGAGCATCTGGCTTTGCTGCTCCGGCGTTTGCGCCGAACGCGCGGACGCGACGGCCGAACGGATCGAGGCGAGCGGGTTTTTGATTTCGTGGCTGACGTCGGCGGCGAAGCGCTCGTTGGCGTCGATACGATCAGCGAGGGCATCGGTCATTTGTTCGAGAGAATGGCTGAGCGCGCCGATTTCATCCTTGCGCTTGCTGATCTCAGGCAAGGCCAGGCGCGTCGAGCCGGTGAGACGCAGAGAATCCGCCGCCGCCGAGAGCCGGCGCAAGGGGCCCGCTATAAAGAGCGCGAGCAGCAGCGAGGACAAGAAAATCACGACCGTCGCGCCCAGCACGAACGGGATCATACTGGCGCGCTCGGCGACAAGGATGCGTTCGACGTCGGCGCTTTCCAAAGTCACCACGCCGAGCACCGCCTGCACGCGCCGCAATGGCAAAGTGACCGAGACGACGCGTTCGCCCTTCTCGTTCAGCCGCTCGCCACGCGAAATCTCACCGCGCAAACCGCGCTCGAGCTCTTCCTCGGTAGTGATGCTCGGCCGCCAGGGCGTGATGCGCAGATATTCGACACGGCGCGCCGCACTCTCGATGCGCGCGCCGATATTGCTTTCCTCGCCGAGAGCCAAGGGCTGCTCTTCAAGCCGGTCATAGATCACGTCGGTATCGGCGATCGGGCGGCCGTCTTCGGCAAACACACGCACGCGTGGGCCCCCGGTTCCTGGACGCCCGCCTTCAGCGATGGGCGGCAGCAAGCGGCGCAACACTTCGCGCACGGCCGGCTCATTGATGTAGGGGTATGGATCGCCCTGCACCGTGCCGGTTTCGATCAGCAGATTGGTGATCAGCTCGCCTTGTGTGCGTAGATTACGGAATTGCGCGTCGGTGAGCCCTGCGCGCATTTCCGTAAGCAAGAGCACGCCGAGCACCAGAATGGCGAGACCGGCGAAGTTCCAGATGAAGATGATCTGCGCGATCCTGGAGCTCAGGACCGCGCGGAGACCTTCACGCTTCGTTGTATCTGTAGCCGACGCCATAGAGGGTTTCGATCGCGTCGAAGGTGTCGTCGATGTCGCGGAATTTCTTGCGGAGCCGCTTGATGTGGCTGTCGATGGTGCGGTCGTCGACATAGACTTGGTCGTCATAAGCAGCGTCCATCAGCTGATCGCGGCTCTTCACGTAGCCGGGGCGCTGCGCAAGCGCTTGCAGGATGAGAAATTCGGTGACGGTCAGGCGAACTTGTTCGCCCTTCCAGGTGCAGGCGTGACGATTGGGGTCGAGTGTGAGCTCGCCGCGCACGATCGGCTTTTTGTCGCCGACAGCTTCCGCACCCGGTGTGCCCGCGC
Source organism: Hyphomonadaceae bacterium JAD_PAG50586_4 (assembly GCA_023242925.1). GTDB lineage: Bacteria > Pseudomonadota > Alphaproteobacteria > Caulobacterales > Aquidulcibacteraceae > Vitreimonas. The sequence goes on from CP096134.1 coordinate 3,437,639, forward strand.
GCGTGCGACGCAGCAGCGCCTTCACGCGCTCGTTCAACAGGCGCTGTGAGAACGGCTTGGTGATGTAATCGTCGGCGCCGACATTGAAGCCGACGACTTCGTCCATCTCGTCATCTTTCGAGGTAAGGAAGATGACCGGCAGGTTCGAGCCCTGACGCAGACGGCGCAGCACTTCGACACCGTCCATGCGCGGCATCTTGATGTCGAGGATGGCCAGATCGGGCGGCGTCTCGGCGAGCGCAGCCAAAGCGGCGGCGCCGTCCGTATAAGTACGCACGACATAACCCTCGCCTTCAAAGAAGACTTTCAGGGAAGCGAGAATGTTCTCGTCGTCATCGACAAGGGCGAGCGTTGCCATAGGGGAGCCGGACTTTCCTAACCTAACCGTAATGAAGCAATAATGGCAGTCTTAGACGCCATTGTGGCGGAGATCAAAGTGGCGCGCGAAATCCGTGCGCCCAGGGGCCGCCATCTCACGCATTGGTGTGTGCATTGCACGGCGCACGAATGCAGCGTTGATCGCACCTGCGGCGCTCGATTTTTTGTCGGCCGTTTTTCATCCGCTCCGATCTCGCCGCATGCCGGTAAGCGCTTGACTATCGTCATGACTTGATTGATCGTTCAAGCAAGTGGAGGGATGCATGATGCGTGCGTCGTTTTTTGCGGGCGTACTCGCGCTCTTGGCCCCAAATGCGGCGCTGGCCACGACGCCGGCCGAGTGCTCGCGCGTTGAGGCGGACGCACGGCGTACGCTTTGTCACGAGTTGATCGTGCAGACTTCAACAGATGGCGCATGGGCGCTCTTTGGCTCCTCCGAAGGGCTCCAGAGCTGGATGGCGCCGCTTGCGATAATTGATTTGCGCATCGGCGGCGTGTGGGAAACCGCATATCGTGCCGGCGCGCGCGTTGGTGACGCCGACAATGTGCGCAATCGCATTCTGAGCTACGCGCCGGGCCGCATGCTGAGCATCGCCGTCGATCACGCGCCGGAGGGCTTCGTCGAACGCGAGCGCGTGCGCACCCTTTGGACAGTGATCGAGTTCGAACCTGTAAGCGACGTCCAGACGCGCGTGCGTGTCTCCATGTTCGGCTTCGCGGATGATCCCGGCTATGACCAGCTCTATAACTTCTTCCAGGCGGGCAACGCGCTGACGCTGCGCATGCTGGAGCAGCGCATTACAAACGGACCGACAGATTGGTCGGCGCTTACGCACCCATGAACGCGCGCGAGAAGATCATTCATGCGGCGATGGAACTATTCTGGCTCAAGGGCTACAATTCCACGTCGATCGCGGATTTGCTGAGCCGTACGCAGCTCAATTCCGGCAGCCTCTATCACGCCTTCCCGTCGAAACAGGACGTTCTCATTGGCGTGCTTGAGACCTATCGCGATGGCATCGAAGCGATGCTGCTTGAGCCCGCCTGGTCGAAGATCGATGATCCGATCGAAAAGATTTTTGCGCTGCTCGCGGCCTATCGCACGATGATTGTCGAGAGTGAATGCGCCTACGGCTGCCCGATCGGTTCGCTTGCGCTCGAATTGCACGAGCCTGACCCGCCTGTCCGCGCCTTGCTGGCGCAGAATTTCGACAAATGGACCGGCGCGATTGAGGCATGCCTCAGCGATGCACGCAAACGGTTGCCAAAATCGACGGATCGGCGCGCGCTCGCGCAATTCATCCTCACGACGATGGAGGGCGGCGTCATGCAAGCGCGCACGCATCGGGACGTCTCCTATTTCGATCGCGGAATCGCGCAATTGCGCACGCATTTCGATCTCTTGCAGAAGGCGGCGAAAGCCAAGGCTTAGACGGAGGGGCAAAACATGGATGTGAACTGGCTCGCGGTGATTGCGGCGGCGATCAGCTCGTTCCTGCTTGGCGGGATCTGGTACGGCCCAGTTTTCGCCAAAGCGTGGATGAAAGCCGCTGGATTGGATGAAGCCGCGCTGAAAAGCCGAAACCTGGGGCTCGTGTTCGGCGGGTCATTTGTGTTGGCGCTCATCGCTGCTGCCTCATTTGCCGTGTTCTTGGGACCGGAGGTCGATGCAACAACGGGCGCGCTTTACGGCGCGACGGCAGGCGTTTGCTGGGTCGCCGGCTCATTCGGGATCAATTATTTGTTCGAGCGGAAATCGCTGGCGCTCTTCCTGATCAATGGCGGCTATCACGCCATTCAGTTCACGTTGATCGGGCTTATCCTTGGCGCCTGGCGCTAACGCGCTGCTGGTCTTGCCGCCATCATCACGATAGCGTCGCCCCTACAAAGCTCGGGAGGGTCGGATGGGTTGGCGTGTGCTGTTCGCCTTAGCGGCGCTTTATAATCTGGCTGTCGGCGGGACGATGCTGGCGACGCCTGGCGCGCTGGCTGAGCAATTGAACGTCGAAGGCGCGGGCGCGCCGTTTGCGCTGATGATGTCCGGCCTGCTGATCGCGATGTTTGGCGTGGGCTATGCGCTGGTGGCGCGCGATCCAGCGGGCAATCGCGGCATCGTCTGGATTGGCATGATCGGCAAAATTGGCGCTGCGGCGTTAGGGACGATCCAATACCAGGCCGGCGTCGTGCCGTTCACCACCTTCGCGCTCGGCATGGGCGATCTGGTGTTCGTGGCGCTGTTTGCGCTCTTCCTCTGGCGCGGGCCACGCTGAGATTTAGCGCGCTTCAACGCGCGTGCGGCTGAGCGTGAAGCCGTTGCCGATGGCGTTTGCGCAAGCGACGCCTGCTTCGGTGATATCGCACGTGAATGGCCCCTCGGCCCAGCGCGACCCGTAGGCGATGGTTTCGCCGCTGCAGCAGCCCTGCTCGCCGCTGTCTTCGATGACGCGCGCCGCACTCTGCTCGGACAGGATGATGCGCACATAGGTCGGCTCGACGCGGTCGCAGATGAGTTCGGCGCGGCCGTCCGGCGTTTCGTAGATTTCTGTGCCGCCGGCGGGTGTGAAGACGCAGCCGATATTGCCGGACGGCGCCATGAAGCTGCGCGACTGGTCAGGCGCGGGCGACGCGGCGGCGGGCGTCACGGCCGCGACTTCCGCTTGCGGCGTGGGCGCAGGCTCCGCGGCCGGCGGCGAGCACGCCATGCAAACAAAAGTGAGCGCGATCAGGATGGCGTTTCTCATGGCGCGACTATGCGGGCGCGGCGCACAAGGCGCTAGTCCCGATCGTACCGCCCTTTCGGAAACGTCGGCAGGCCGTCGCCAAACTCCACCCAAGCGAGATCATCACTGAGCCATGAATGATGCGTGGGCGGGAAAGCATTCGGATCGTCGAGCGTTGCGGTGGCGACGTCGAGGAATGAATCGTCATCGTCTCGTGCGTACGTGAGTTGCGCGCCGCATGCGCCGCAGAATTGGCGTGAGATTCCGGGTGACGAAGCGTAGTGCGTCGGCTTGCCTTTGGTGATGGCGAAAGCGTCGGGGTCGATGCTGATCCATGCGACGATCGGCGCGCCGCTAATGCGCCGGCACGTCGCACAATGGCAGATCATGCTGCCGGTGGGCGCGGCGGAGAGCGCATAACGGATCGCGCCGCAATGGCAGCCGCCTTCAAACATCTCGAACCTTCCAGAATGTCGCTTGACCCACCCAATCTTCAAACTCGATCTCAGCATCCCCCCATCCTTCCAAGGCAGGGATTAGTGCGATCATTTCCGGAGTGATGCGCTTCTCGACCATCAATGCGCCGCGCCCCAAGTCGCGCCGGCCTTCGCTTCCACCGTCAGCGGCACGCTGAGCACCGCCGCCGGCTCCGGCGCAGCTTCCATTACGGTTTTCGCGAGTTTGCAGAGCGCTTCGGCTTCTTCCTTCGGTGCTTCGAAGACGAGTTCGTCGTGGACTTGCAGCAGCATGCGCGCTTTGAGGCCGCTGCGGGCGAGCGCGTCGGGCAGACGCACCATCGCGCGGCGGATGATGTCGGCGGCCGCACCCTGGAGCGGCGCGTTAATCGATTGGCGTTCGCCGAAGGCGCGCTCTTGGGCGTTTTTCGACTGTACGCCTTTGACCCAAATCTTGCGGCCGAAAATGGTTTTCACGTAACCATTGGCGCGGGCGAAGGTTTTAGTCGTTTCCATGTACTCGCGAATGCCGGGGAAGCGTTCGAAATAGCGCTTGATGTAAGCGCCCGCCTCTTCGCGGCCGATGCCGAGATTGCGTGCGAGGCCAAACGCGGAAATGCCGTAGATGATGCCGAAATTGATCGCCTTGGCGTTGCTGCGGATATCCTTCGGCATGCCTTCGACCGGCACGCCGAACATTTCCGACGCCGTGCGCGCGTGAATGTCGACGCCGTCAGCGAAGGCTTGTTTCAGCTGCGGGATGTCGGCGACGTGGGCGAGCAGCCTGAGTTCGATCTGCGAATAATCGGCGCTGACCAGCAGATTGCCCTTCTCGGCGATGAAGGCTTCGCGGATGCGGCGACCTTCTTCGGTGCGGATCGGGATGTTTTGCAGGTTCGGATCGTTGGACGAGAGCCGCCCGGTCGTTGTGGAGGCCAGCGCGTAGCTGGTGTGCACGCGGCCGGTCTCGCGGTTGATGGCTTGGCCGAGCGCTTCGGTATAAGTGCTGCGCAGCTTTGAGAGCTGGCGCCATTCGAGCACTTTGGCAGGGAGCTCGTGTTGCTCAGCGAGGTCTTCGAGGACGCTCGCATCCGTGGACCAGGCGCCGGTTTTGGTTTTCGAGCCGCCCTGCAGCTTTAGCTCATCAAACAAGATTTCGCCCAGTTGCTTGGGCGAACCCAGATTGAATTCCTTGCCGGCGAAGCCGTAGGCCTCCTGCTCGTATTGCAACATGCGTTGGGCGAAATCGCCGGAGAGGCGCGAGAGCATGTGCGGATCGATCTTGATGCCCTCGCGCTCCATCGCCGCCAACACCGGCGGCAACGGGCGTTCGAGCGTTTCGTACACGGTGACGAGGCGTTCGCTGGCGAGTTTTGGCTTCAACTTGCGCCAAAGGCGGAGGCTCGCGTCCGCGTGTTCGGCCGAATAGAGCGCGGCCTTCTCAACGGGTGCTGCTTCAAAGCCGATTTGCGCTTTGCCTTTGCCGATCACGTCCGTGAGCGAGGCGACTTGGTGGCCGAGGTGCTTTTCGATCAGCGAAGCCTTGTCGTGATCGTCCATGCCGCCAAACAACGCATAAGAGATCAGCATCGGATCGTCGTAAGGCGCGAGCGAGACGCCATGCTTGGCGAAGAGCGCGATGTCCCACTTGATGTTGAGACCGATCTTTTGGACGCAAGCGTCTTCCAGGAGCGGCTTCAGCGCGGAGAGTGCTGAGGGCAACGGAATCTGCGGGCCGCTATCGCCATCGGCAGCGCCAGGATCGGGTTGTTCACTAGCAAATAACTCGCCGGCGCGCGGATCGGCGCCGCGATGGGCGAGCGGGATGTAAATCGCATCGTTGGCGGCGAGCGAGAGTGACACGCCGACGAGATGCGCGCGGGCAGCGTCGAAGGAATCCGCTTCGGTGTCGAGGCCGATCGCACGGGCGCTGCGGGCGCGGGCGATGTAGTCTTCGAGCGTGGCGAGATCGCGGACGATTTTGTATGCGTCGCGTTTGAACTCGGTTTCGACCTGTTCGACCACCGGGCCGGTTCCGGCCGTGGTGACAGCGCTTTGCGGCGCGCTGGCGCCGGCCGCGTATTGCGCAACGATCAGGACGCCCTTCTCTTTCGCGTAGTGCTCGCGCACGCGCCGCGCCAGCGTGCGGAATTCCATCGTATCAAGGAAGGTGAGCAGCATCGAAGGATCGGGCTCGCGGACGGCGAACTCTTCCCACTTCTCTTCGACGGGCACGTCATCCTTCAACGTGACCAGTTCGCGCGAGAGCCGGATTTGGTCGGCGAAATTGATCAGGGTCTCGCGGCGTTTTTGCTGCTTCACTTCGCCGGCGCGTTCGAGAATGGCGTCGAGCGAGCCGAACGTGGCGATCAGTTCGGCGGCGGTCTTGGGGCCGATGCCGGGCGCGCCAGGGACGTTGTCCGTGCTGTCGCCGATCAAAGCTTGCGCGTCGATCACCTTGTCGGGCGTGACGCCGAACTTTTCCATCACCGCCTCGGGGCCGAGCGCGCGGTTCTTCATCGGATCGTAGAGCTGGATCACGCCATCGACGATCAGCTGCATCAGGTCTTTGTCGCTGGAGACGATCTTGACGTTCGCGCCCGTCGCCGCCGCTTGGCGCGCATAGGTGGCGATCAGATCGTCGGCTTCGAAGCCGCCCATCTCAATGCACGGCAGATTGAACGCGCGCGTGGCGTCGCGGATCAGCGGAAATTGCGGCACGAGGTCTTCGGGCGCCGGCGGGCGATGCGCTTTGTACTCGGGATAGAGCTTATTGCGGAAGGTGATCTCGCTCTTGTCGAAAATGACGGCGAGGTGCGTGGGCGCCTCGCTCCCCTTCATCTCCTCCAGGAACTTCCACAGCATGTTGCAAAAGCCGGCGACGGCGCCGACAGAGAGCCCGTCGCTCGCCCGCGTCAGCGGCGGCAGCGCATGGTAGGCGCGGAAAATGTAGCCGGAGCCGTCAATCAGGAAGAGCCGGGGCGAAGCAGTTTTAGCCATGCCCCTATCTAGGCATTTCCCGTGTTTGAGCCACCCCTGAATCGGCGAGCGGCAGGTCTCTAGTGCGGCAGCGGCGGGGCGCGTTTCTTGGCGAGCATGGCTTCGCGAATGGTGATGAAGATCGTCGAGCCGATGACGATGGCGGCGCCGATGACGGTCCAGATGTCGAGCAATTCGTGGAAGATGAGCAAGCCCGCTAGAGCCGCCATCGGCAGGCGGGTGTAGTCCATGAGCGCCATCAACGAGGCGTCGCCCGCCGTGAGCCCGCGGGTGAAGGCGGTTTGCGCCAACACGCCGGCGACGGCGAGCAGCATGAAGATGGCAGCGTCAGCCCAACCGGGCATCGTCCAGCCGAAGAGCGCCAGCGGCAGACCGAGCAAGGTGGTGGCCGCATTCATCCACAGCACGAGCGAAAGCGTGGTGTGGTCGCGCGAGAGATCTTTGATGGTGACGACCGAATACGCCATCAGCATCGCGGACGCGAGTGCTGCGAACGCCGCCAGGTTGAATTGCATCTCCGTCGGCCGCGTCATCACCAACACGCCGATGAAGCCAACGACCAAAGCACCCTGGCGCCACGGGCCGACTTTCTCGCCCAACAGCAACATTGCAAGCAGCACAACGAACAACGCGCGCGCGAACGAAAGTGATTGCGCCGTGGCAAGCGGTAGATTGGCGAAGGCGTAGAAGGCGAGCAACACGCCGACGGCCGAGCCGACGCAGCGGCGCGCCATCACCCAGGGCCTTGGCGTCGCCCACGCGCTGGGGCCGGAGCGCAACACAGCAGGCGCCAGCAAAACGACGCCAGCGGCGCAGCGGAAGAACACCATCTGCGATTCAGCGAAGCCCTGCTGCGCCAGATGCTTGATGCACGCGGTCATGATGGTGAAGCAGGCCGCGGACGCCAGCATCCACAACGCGCCGCGCATGTTTCCAGAGAGTTTGGCGCGCGCGTCTGTCATGAGCGCGGCTTTGGTGCGCGCGGCCGCCCCGCGCGTCAAGGCCAGGCTTAGGCGCCGAACAGCTTGTTGTAATTGAGCTGTTCGCCGCGCCGGGGCCAAAGCGTCGCCGACGAACCTGACGCTAGGAAATCGACCGTTGCGGCGCGCATGCCTTCCATCGCAGCGGCGAAAATCGAGGTGCCAGCGCTCAAGCGCTTTGCGCCGAGCGCTTTGAGTTTGGCGGCGTCCGGCAAGCCAGGCCACGCGATGACGTTGAGCGGCATGCCGCAGCGTTCGGCGATGGTCGCGATCTCGCTCTCAATCACCACGCCCGGCGCGAACAAGCCGCTGGCGCCCGCGTTTTGGTGGCGCCGGCGCGGCGCAGGGTTTCTTCAACCGCCTGCTCGGCCGGCACGAGCTTTTGCAAATACACATCAGTGCGCGCATTGATGAAGAGATCGATACCCGCATGCACAGCGGCTTCGCGCACCGCTTCAATCTTGCGCAGGTGCAGATCGTGCGCGGCCTTGCCGTCTTCGAGATTGATGCCGACAGCGCCCGCATTGATCAGCGCCGTGACGTTTTCCGCGACGCGCTTGGGATCATCGGTGTAGCCCCCTTCGGCGTCAGTACTGATCGGCACGCTCACACTCTTGGCGATGTCTTCGATAACAGTGACGAGCTTGGCGATCGGGAAATGATTGCCGTCGGCAAAGCCGTGCGCCCAGGCGACGGCCGCGCTCGATGTGGCGATGGCCTTGGCGCCATGCTCCTGGGTGAGCCGTGCGGATGCGGCGTCCCAAGCGTTCGGCAGCAATAGAAAGTCCTTGTGCAGGGCGTGGAATGCGGCGGCTTGGGCTTGGCTCATTGGGGCGTCTCCTCTCCCGCTCAGATAGGGATGCGCGGCGCGCGCGCCCGCCAAATTCGGACACCTACTTTTTCTTCATGTTCCGGCGCCCGCGCACGTTGTCGGCCTTTCGGGGCCGGGCTAAGGCTGGAGCCGAGGTGGGGAATGGATCAGCAGACAATTGGGTATCGAGAGATCACCCCGGGCGCGCGCGTAGCGCCCCGGCCGATTGGGTTGACCTTGCGCCCTACACGATCCCGCCAACCGCCAACCCGCACTTCATCGCCCAGGGCGTCTGCGTGCTCTTGGACGATTCCCAGATCGATCTCGTGGGTGAGGACCGCAGCTGGTATTATCGCCGCGCCGAATTGGTGACCGCGCCCGCGGGCGCCGAGCGCGTGGCGCAATTCGGCGTCAATTTCGACCCGGCGTTCGAGCGCGTGGATGTGCATTCCATCGCCGTGATCCGCGGCGGCCAGCGCATCGAGCACACCGCCAACGCCGCCTTCGAAGTGCTGCGCCGCGAGCGCAATATGGAACGGTTGCAGTTCGACGGCCGGCTCACGGTGCATTTCACCATTCCTGACGTGCGTCAGGGCGACGTGGTGGAAACCTCCTACACACTCTTCGGCCAACGCAAATCGCTGTTGGGCAAACATGGCGCATTCATCGGCCTGGAATGGGGCGTGGGCATCGTTGAAGTGCGGCTGCGTCAGAGGACGCCGAAGGATCGCGTCGTGTTCGAACGCGCCTTCAACCATGCGCCCGCCGGTGAGCAGACCGAGGCCGATGGGATCATTGATCGCCGTTGGCGCATGCTGGAGCGGCGCGGCATACGCGGCGAAGCGCTGACGCCGCCTTGGACGATCCAGACAGCGGCGTTGCAGCTTTCGGAATGGCGCGATTGGGCCGATGTCGCCGCCGCCTTCACGCCGCTTTACGACCACGAAGGGCCGCTGCCCGACGAAGTCGAGCAAGAGATTGCGCGCATCGAGGCGACGGAACCAACGCCCGAGGGCCGCGCGGCCGCAGTGTTGCGTTTCGCGCAAAGCGCGGTGCGCTATCTGGCGATCTCGATGGGCGAAGGCGGGTACACGCCGCGTTCGCTCGCGGACGTATGCTCGGCGCGTTACGGCGATTGCAAGGACAAGTCGAAGTTGTTCACGCAAATGGCCGTGCGATTGGGCCTCGACGCCTGCCCCGCGCTCGTCAACACGTTCGACGGTTACGCGCTGGATGAGCGCCTGCCCTCGGCGCAAATGTTCGACCATTGCGTCGTGCGCCTGGCGATCGGCAAAAAAGTGTACTGGCTGGACGCCACGCGCCAGGTGCAAGCGAGCCCGCTCGATAAGGTCACGCAATGTTATTTCGGCTGGGCGCTGCCGATGCGCGCGGGCGTGACAGCACTTGAGCGCATGCCGGACCCGAACCTGCCGCATTTGGTGGAAGCCTACGAAAGCGTGCAGCTGCGCGCCTTCGACGAACCGGTGCGCTACGAGTGGAAGACCATTTATCGCGATGCGCGCGCCGAAGCGATCCGCGAACAATTCGCGCGCGAAGGCGCGGTCAGCGTATTCCAATCCTATGCCGAGGACGTGCAGCGTACGTGGCCGAAGGCGCAAGTGGTGAGCCAAGACATCCTGGAAGACGATGTCGCCAACAATTTCTTCACCGTGCGCGAAGTGTACGACATTCACGACGCGTGGACGCCCGCGGGACCTGCCGCGCACAATTTCGCGACGCGCGATCTGGCCATCGCTGGCTCACTTGCGCCGCTCGATCCGGGGATCGCAAGCACCCGATCTATCTGGGTCAACCCGGCAAACGCACGCGCCGCGTCGAAGTGCGGACCATGAAATCACACGAAGGCGGCTGGCTGCGTGAGCAGCGTGCGTCAACGCTTGCGCATTCGGACGAAATGAAGGTGAAGGACGGCGGCAAGCTCTTGGTGATCGAGCAAAGTCTCGACATCAAAGCGCTCACGCTGCCGGCGAAGGAAGCGGAGGCTTACCGCAAGGTCGTCGCCAATATGAGCAACAACGAATTGGTGGTGACTGAAACGGATCTGAAAGCGGGCAATAAGATTAGCGTCTGGACGCTGATCGGCTGGCTCATCGCCGGCGCCATTGTCCTTTTCGCGTTCGTCAGCCGTCAGTGACCGTCAGCGCCGTCGGCAAGCACGAAGCGGCGGTCGCAATAGAGGCATTCGACGAAGTTCTCTTCGCCCATGTCGTAGAAGACGACCGGGTGACCCAGCGCGCCGCCGCCGCCGTCGCACTTCACGCGCTTGGTCGAAACCGTAATGACTTCCGGCGCGGGCAGCGCGTCCGGATCGCCGGGCGTCGATGAGTCTGTGCGCGGATTGTCGGAAAGCTTGCTCATATCTCGACCGGCGGGTTGAAGCGGGTTACCGGGGCACGTACCTAAAGCGCATCGCGCGTCCGCGCAATGCGACCTCCCGGCCAAGGCACACATGCTCGCACCCTCATCGCCGCCTGATTACGCCATCGAAGCGCGCGGCCTCGATAAAACCTATGGCGCCCAAGGCAAGGGCAAGCCGACCCACGCTTTGAAGGCCGTTGATCTGGCCATTCCGCGCGGCTCGTTCTTCGGCCTGCTGGGGCCGAACGGCGCCGGCAAATCGACCTTCATCAACATCCTTGGCGGGCTGGTGAAAAAATCGGGCGGTACGGCTTCGATCTGGGGCCACGACATCGAAACCGATCCGATGAACGCGCGCGGCGCCATCGGCATTGTGCCGCAAGAACTGAACATGGACCCGTTCTTCTCCCCCGCCGAAGCGTTGGAGATTCAGGCGGGCTATTACGGCGTGCCGAAGAGCGAACGGCGCACGGAAGAGATTCTGAGAGCCGTTGGCCTCTGGGATAAGCGCGACGCGTATGCACGCACTTTGTCCGGCGGCATGAAGCGGCGGCTCTTGGTGGCGAAGGCGATGGTGCATGCCCCACCCGTGCTGGTGTTGGATGAGCCGACCGCCGGCGTTGACGTCGACCTGCGCCGCCAGCTTTGGGAATATGTGCGCGCGCTGCATGCGAGCGGCGTGACGATCGTGCTCACGACGCACTATCTCGAAGAAGCGCAGGAACTGTGCGATACGATCGCCATCATCAACCACGGCAATGTCATCGCCTGCGAGCCAACCCACAAGCTGATCTCGCGGTTGGATCGCAAAACTTTGGTGGTGACGCCGCGCGAGGCGATTGCGCTGCCGATTCTGGGCTTTGAGGATGTGACCTTCGCGATGCGGCCGAGCGGCGCGCTGGCTGTGACCTACAGCACCGGCGCGCATTCGGTCGAGGAAATGCTCGACCGCGTCCGCAACGCCGGGATTGCGATCAAGGACCTCTCGATCGAAGAACCGGATTTGGAAGATGTGTTCGTGGAGCTGACGGCATGAAATACGTCAATCTTGGCAAAAGCGGCCTCAAGGTTTCGCGGCTCTGCCTCGGCACCATGGCCTATGCGGACGGCGCCGGCGGCTTTCATCCATGGGCGCTGAACGAGGAAGCGTCGCAGCCCTTTTTCAAGCGCGCATTCGAAGCCGGGATCAATTTCTTCGACACGGCCAACGTCTATTCCTCCGGCACCAGCGAGGAATTTCTTGGTCGCGCGGTGAAGAAGTACGCCAAGCGCGAAGAGATCGTCATCGCCACGAAAGTGCATGGCGAGATGCGGCCGGGCGACCCGAACGGCAAAGGCTTGTCGCGTAAAGCCATCTTCACCGAGATCGACCACAGCCTGCGCCGTCTCGGCACCGATTATATCGATCTTTACCAAATCCACCGCCTCGACCCGGAGACGCCGATCGAGGAGACGCTGGAGGCGCTGCACGACGTCGTGAAGGCCGGCAAGGCGCGTTACATCGGCGCCTCCTCCATGTTCGCGTGGCAATTCATGCAGACGCTGGCGCTGCAAAGCGCCAATGGCTGGGCGCGCTTCGTCTCGATGCAGAACCACATGAACCTGCTCTATCGCGAAGAAGAGCGCGAAATGCTGCCGCTTTGCCGCGATCAAGGCATTGGCGTCATCCCGTGGTCGCCGCTGGCGCGCGGGCGGTTGACGCGGCCCTATGGCGAAACGACGGAACGGAGCGAGACCGACAAGTTCGGCACGTTCCTTTATCGCAAGACGATTGAGAGCGATAAGCAAGTGATCGAGCGCGTGGGTGAGATCGCGGCCGAACGTGGTCTGCCGCGCGCCCAAATCGCCTTGGCGTGGCTGCTGGCCAAACCGGGCGTGACGGCGCCGATCGTGGGCGCAACCAAGCCTGCGCAGTTGGAAGATTCCATCTCCGCGCTCGGCGTGACGCTCAGCGCCGAAGAGATCGCGCGCCTCGAAGAGCCCTACGTACCGCACGAAATTTCCGGCCACACCTGAGGACGACATGCCTTACGTCAACATCAAGATCACCAAGACTGGCGCGACGGCCGAACAAAAGGCCGAGCTGATCAAAGGCGCAACGGAGCTGCTGCAGCGCGTGCTCAACAAGAACCCGGCCACCACAGTCGTCGTGATCGATGAAGTCGACACCGACAATTGGGGCGTCGGCGGCGAGACCGTCACTGCACGCAATGCCAAAGCCCCGTGATGAACGTGAATACGCAAACGCTCGCCTTCTACGCAGCACTCTCGATCGTCGCGGGCGTGTTGATCCCGATCATGGCGGCGTTGAGCGGCGCGATGGGGCGCACATTCGACAATCCGCAAATGGCGTCGCTGATCGTGGTGGGCGGCGCGTTCGCGATGGTGGCGGCGTTCACGTTTGCAACGGGCGGTGCTGCCTTCGACTGGCGCATGTTGAAGAGCGCAACGCCGCTCCAACTCGTCGCTGGTTTCGGCATGGCGTTTTATTTGCTCTCGATCACGTTCCTGGCGCCGCGCTTTGGCGTGGGCAACGCGGTGATGCTAGTGGTCGCGGGCCAGATCGCCTCCTCCGCGATGATCGACCATTTCGGCCTCTTCGGCGCGCCGCATAAGCCGATCGACCTGATGCGCGCAGCGGGCTTGGCGATCATGGTGGTCGGCGTCGTGGTGGCGCAGCTGGCGGCGAACCGGCCAGCCGTGGACTAGAACCAGGCGTCCCAGCTCACCAACACCAGCGCAGGCGTCGCGATCAAATCCGTGAGCGCGATGGTGCGGAGCTGACCTTTCGGCAGACCGGCGGCGGCGTAGGCGGCAAAGAAGCCGAGCATGCTGATTGCGGCGATGATCGTGGCGAGGCGGCGCGCGTCAGCGTCCAACGCTGCGTATGCGCATGCGACGGCCACCGCCAAAAACAACACACCGCGATGGGTGAGGATCACGTCTAAGGTTGCATCTTCGCTCACACCGTAGAGGCGCTTGCGCAAGTGCCGTGAAAACGCCGCCAACGCTGGCGGCGTGTGCACAAGCACCAGCACGATCCAGGCGGCGATGAGCAGCATGTCCTAGTTCGGGCGTTCGGCGATCACGCTGACCGCAACCAAACGCGCGCCATCAGCGACACAGCGTTCGTCGATGATATTCCAGCCCTGCGCCTTGAGCAGCGCAGAAGCCTGGCTGATGCGATCCATACCGGCCGCCGCGCCGGCAAAATTGGTGGGTCGATCAAGATTCGATGCGCGTTGCGTGATCACCAGTCGTCCGCCCGGCGCCAGCACGCGCGCGACCTCGCGCAGCGCACGTGCGGGGTCAGGCCAGAATTGAAAACTATTCACGGCGAAGGCGCGGTCGAATAAATGATCGCGGAACGGCAGATCGTGCGCTTCGGCGCGCATCGCGTTGGCTTGGCCGCGTAAATTTGCGTTGTGGATCATGTGCGCCGCGAAATGCGCCGCGCAGGCCGATTGATCGACGCCCGTAACGTGTCCGGTTTTGCCCACGCGCTTCAACGCGCCGCGCAAACCCATGCCGGGACCGCAGCCCAGTTCAAGAATGCTTTCGCCGGGCTTTGCGTCGAGCGCGTTCAGCGCCGCGCTGTTCTGCCCGCCATTCTTCAGCGCCATCGCGCTCAAGGCAAGCACACCCAAAACCCCGCGCGGATCGCCCCACACGCAGCTCAAGCCACGACATGGCTGTCTTTCCCCACCGACCGTCATTGACGCGCGCATCGACCACTCCCAGAATGACAATTCACCTGTCAATACGACAAGCGGATTGTCAAATGAAAAAGTCTTTACAGGCGAGCGGCGAAGACGTGCTCGACCTCGCGGTCGCGGTGATCGAATTTTACTTCCGCATCGAAGCGATCACGCAGGCGACGGCCGGTTTCGCGCAGGCTGGCGGCGAATGGGGCGTGCTACGCACGCTTGTCAGCGAAGGCCCGATGACCGTGCCGGAGATCGCGCGCGCGCGCCCCGTCTCGCGCCAGCATTGCCAAACCATCGCCAACGCGTTGGAGGCGAAGGGGCTGGTCGAGTTCATCGAGAACCCAAAGCACAAACGCTCCATGCTGCTGCGTGTCACAAAGGCCGGCCGCACACGGTTCGAGCAAATGCGCAAACAATTTATCGCCGCCGGCGCCATCTATGCGCCCTCCTTCAGCGCGACCGAAGTCAAAGCGGCGACCGACATCTGCCGGCGCGCGCGCGCTTATTCAGGTCTGAGTACGAAGTTTGGCGCGAGCCAGTTACGTCAAAGCACGATCAAATCGTGGTGCACGCCGAGACCGGCCATCATACCATCGGCGGCGGCGAACACGGCACTGTGCGGCGCGCGGGCGATGTCGCCGGCGGCATAGATTCCGGGAATGGTGGTGCGCTTTTGCCCATCGGTGCGGATCACTGGGCCCATCAGGGTCTGATCGATCTCGCAGCCTAGCGCATCCGCCAATGGGCTCGCCATACTTGCGCCGGCGCCGATGAACAGCGCTTTCACGTGCGCGGTGCGGCCGTCGGCCAGACGGAGCGCCTCGATGCTTGGCGCTTTGCCTTCGATGGCGACGAGTGGTGTAGGTTCAATCGCGACGCCGCGGCGGAGCAAGAGATCAAGCTGCTCGTCGGCTAGGCTCATGCCGTTGCTGAAGAAGATCGCCTCACCCCAATCGGCAAGTAACGCGGCCTGACGCGCAGAATGCGGGCTGAGGCCAAGGATGCCGATGCGGCCGCCGCCGATTTCGAAGCCGTGACAATAAGGGCAATGCAGCACGGTTTTACCCCAACGCTCGGAAAGGCCCGGCAAATCGGGCAGAGTGTCGGCAACGCCGGTGGCGAGAATGATCTTCTTGGCTTGCACCGCGCGTCCATCGGCCAACGCCGCGCTGAAGCCTTCATTGGTTGCGCGAAGCTCATCCACTTGGCCGCTGAGCAATTCGGCTGTTGGATAACGCAGAAACTGCGTGCGCGCGTCCGCGAGGATTTCACTGCCGGCGCGACCGTCATGGCCAATGATATTATGGGCGTGCGACGAGAAGCGGTTACGCGGCGCGCCTGAATCCACCACGACAACGCGACGGCGTGCGCGCGCAAGCAATGTGGCCACTGAAAGTCCCGCGAAGCCGCCGCCAATAACAAGCGCTTCATGTTGCATGACGTTTTCCCTTCTTTACGCACGCGGCGCGTGCGTGATATTCAGCGGCGACGTCGGCCAGCGTGATCGCGGCAAGCCGTTTCAGTAGCAGCGCTTCGGCTTCGTCGAAGGCAGGCGCCATTGCATCGACGACAGCGTGATCGATCAGGCAGGGCGAAGACGCTTCGCGCGGGCCGACATGAAACAAGGTCGGCTCACCGAGCCCGCGATAAACATCGAGCAAACGTATATCGGCAGGCGCGCGTTTCAGCGTCCAGCCGCCGCCCCTGCCGCCACCGGAGGCGACGATGCCCGCCTCGCGCAAGCCCGCCATCGTCCGCCGCACCACCACCGGATTTGTGTCGAAGCACCGCGCAAGTTCTTCCGACGTCATCGGCGCGTCGTGCTCGGCCATGTGGATCAGCGCATGCAGCGAAGCCGCCAATTGGCTATTCCGTTTCATGTAACAAATAAAGTTACAGAATCGACCGACGTCAAGAGCGCGGGCGAAAAATTACGCAGCGCTTGGCGTCAGCTCTGCTAGGAACCGGCCATTATGCGGTTTCAACTCTTCATTTTCGACTTCGACGGCACTTTGGCCGACAGCGGTCCGTGGATGATCGAGGCGCTGAACAAGGCCGCGGTGCGGTTTGGACTGCGCCAGCTCAGCCGCGATCAGATCGAGGCGCTGCGCGGCAAGGACAATCGCACGATCATGCGCGAGGTTGGCGTGAGCTGGTGGCGTCTGCCCCAGATCGCCACCTATGTGCGCCGCCTCGCCGACGATGCGCCCCCTCCGCCGCTGTTCGACGGTGTGCCGGCGATGTTGCGGACGCTGCATGGCGCGGGCGCGAAGCTGGCGATCGTCAGCTCCAACAGCGAGATCACCGTTCGACGCGCCATCGGTCCGGAAGACGCCGCTTTGATTTCGTGCTTTGGCTGCAATGCGTCGATGTTTGGGAAGGCTTCCAAATTTCGCCAGGCGTTGAAACAGACCGGTGTGGCGCCGCCACGAGCCATCACGATCGGCGACGAGACGCGCGATATCGAGGCGTCGCGGAAAGCGAAGATCGCCTGCGGCGCAGTGGGTTGGGGTTACGCCACGCCCGCCCTGCTGCGCACGCATAATCCGGACTACTTGTTCGACGCGCCCGCGGACATTGCAGCCCTGATCTAGGGCAACGCGCGTTCGAGCATGGCGGGCAGCGTTTCGACGCCATCGCTGAAGGTATCGCGGCGCCAGCGTGGGCCGGCGATGCGATCAAGCGCCAGTGCGAGCGCGATACCTTCGTTCTGCGACCACCAGCGGCCGCGCCGCGCGAAGTGCGCCATCGCGATTTCCTCAGAGACGCCACCGCCGTTCGGATCGATCAGCCAGCGATAGCCAGCCCATTGGCCGGCGCCTTCGAGCGTCAGCCAGATTTCTTCCGCCTCGGTGAGATAGGAATCGGCGCCGACGAACCATCGCGCATGGCGCGCGCGCATCAGCGCGAGCGCCTCACCGGCGTGTTGGCGCGCGATGGCGCGGTCTGGCGCGGCGGCGGCTTGGAACAAGAGTTCGGTTTCGCGGGCGATCGACGTTTCGAATTCTACATCATCGCCAAAGCGGTATTGAACCGTGTCGTCGCTGAAATCCTCTGGAAGGTCGTTGAGTTCGACGAGCGTGCTCATCCGTGCGCCGTAAGTGTCGGCCTGCGCCAGATGCGCGCCCTCGTGCAGGAGCACGGCGACCATCATGGTCTCGAGCCCCAGCACATCGTTGCGCACGCCCGCCGCCTCCCAGAGGCTTGGCGTGGACATAACGAAGAAGGCGTCGTCGCCGCCCGCATCGGCAAAGGAGGTGACGCCTGCCGGCATCTTCTCGCCATTGGGCAGGACGATCTCGCCGTCGTGAGGCGTGGCGGCCCAAATGATTGCGTCGAGGGTTTCGGCGGTCAGCGCATTGGGGCTGACGAGCACGCACGCGCCATCGAAGAACACAGTGTCAAAGACCTGCGTGACCTTGGCGCCAGTGATGGCGTCCGCACTGTAGCGCCACGCGCCCAGCGCTTGAGCAATCCAGGCGCGATCCGCGGCGGAGACATCGCACACGGCCGGCTCTGCGCGCGCGCCGGAACTGACGAGCACTGAGGCCGCCAAAGCTGCCGCCGCCAAGATGTTCCGCACGGCCCCTGCTCCCCAACGAAAACGGCCGGCGCTTCGTAGAACGCCGGCCGTCTCGACAACCCGAAAGGGTCATTTCAATTTACGTCGTACGCGCCGCTCTTAGCGGGCGACAGCGGCCTTCATCACGGCCGACTGGCGGAACGCCAGCTTCTTCGACGCCTTGATCTTCACCGGCTCACCCGTTTGCGGGTTGCGGCCCATGCGGGCCTTGCGGGCGCGGATCATAATCATGCCGATGTCGCCGATCTTCACCTTGGCGCCCTTCATGACGTAGGCCTTGACCACGTCGAGGTAGCCTTCGGTCAGCGCCTTGGCTTCCGTCTTCTTGACGCCGAGGTGATCGGCAACCGTTTGCAGCAGGGCTGACGCCGTGACCGTCTTGCCAGCCGTTGCGGTGACCTTCACGGCCTTCGCAGCCGGAGCAGCCGCCTTCTTCGTCGCCTTCTTGGCCGGGGCCTTCTTCGCAGGCGCCTTCTTTGCGGCCTTCTTCACTACTTTCTTCGCCATTTGGATTCCTCTCTGAAAAGGTTGTCGTGCGTTAAACTCAACGAAATCGCCGGTAATGTGCGGTTCTGGAGACCTCTTCTCACCGGCGACGCCCCGAGTGATGACACTCAAATCTTGATGGAGCGTGACTGCACTTCTCCACAAGTGCGTCAAAAACCCCTGTTTTTCGGGCTTTTTGCGCGTCTGCGCGGATTCCCTGACACGAGGGCCTGTGAGTCGCAATGCAAAAAAGCTGATTTACTGGGGTTTTGGCGGTTCGCGACGCCGCGCCGCAGGCGCGGTGTTGCGCGAAAACCCAGGTTTCCACGCAAAACCACGCTGCTTCGCGCACGTACGCCTCGCGACGATCAGGGTTCGTTGGTCGTGATTCCGCTGCTGTGCGGATCCGTTTGCTGTGCCTGCGGCGGTGGCGGTGGTGGTGGTGGTGGTGGTGCGACCGGCGGAGGCGGCGGCGGCGGCGGTGCGACCGGCGGAGGCGGAGGTGGCGGCGGCGGCGTGACAGGCGGCGACGGCGGCGCTGGCGGAGGCGTCACAGGCGGACGTGGGCGCGGCGGATTGTTTCCGTGTTGCGGCGGCGGCGGTTGTGTGTTTGGCGGCGGTGGCGGCGGTTGCGTTGCCGGCGGTGGTTGCGGAGGCGGATTGTTCTGCGCTTCCTGCAATTGGCGAATACGGCGACGCGCATCGTCACGATACCGGCCGTCGCGTTGGTTGCTCAGATAGAATTCGTAGGAATCGATCGAGTCCCGGCGCGTGGCGCGATCCCAGGCATTCCGATCCTCGGCGCGCAGATAATAGATGCGCTGTTCCGCGTCATAACGGTGTGCGCCATCGGAATAATCGCGCAGATAATCCTCATACTCGCGGATGGTGTCGCGGCGGCGGGCGCTATCCCAGGCGGAATCGTCCAGGAAGCGGAAATGGTCGAGCGCGCGGCGCGCTTCGATCGCGTAGGTCGAGCGCGGATAGGCGCGGAGGAAATCCGCATAGCCGCCCGGCGCATTGAGCCGGCGCGCGCGAATCCAGGCGCCCTCGTCCGTGTTCCAGAGATAATTGAGCCGCGCTTGCGCTTCCTCGGCATTCGCGCCGTTCGGCCAGGCATTGAGGAAGCCTTCGTAAGCCTCGATCCGGTCGATGCGCGCAGCTTCCGCCCATGCGGCGCGTTCGGCTGCGGCTAAGCGAGGCGCCGCAGCGCTGCGCGGCGGGCTTCGGCGCGGCCGGCGTCCGGACCCCAGGCGTAGAGCGAGAGATAATTTTCGTACGCCGCTTCGGTGTCGATCTGAGACGCGCGGCGCCAGGCCTCGCGCTCTTGGCCCATCAGCGTTTCGACCCGCGCGCGGGCGCCTTCGGCGTTCGGCCATGTGCTGTAGGTGCGCAGATATTCTTCGTAGGCGAAGGGCGAGTCCTGGCGCTGGGCATTGAGCCATGCCTGCGCCTCAAGCTCTTCCGGTGTGGGCGGCGGCGTGGCGCACGCGGCCAAAAGTGCGGCGACCGAAGCCGCAGCCAACATTTTTAAACGCCAAAGCGCAGACGCCATCCCTACCCCTATGCCCTCAATTCGATGTAACATGGCTCTACATGAACGGCGCTGGAATCGAAGGGCCATTTGATGGGTATGGAATTCGGGATCGTGTTTTGGGCCTTGGCCGCTTTGGGCGCGGCCGCAGCGATCGCATACGGCGCGTCCTACCTGAACCGGCCGCATGGCTGGCTGCGGGCCGGCGTGAAGACTGCGTTCATGGCCGCGTTCGCAGGCGCACTCATTTCAGCTGGGGCGCCGACGCCTTTGATCCTTGCGGTCATCGCCTCAGCATTCGGCGATTTTTTCCTGGCGTTCGACAAGAAATGGCTGCTGCCGTTCGGCATCCTCTCCTTCCTGATCGCGCAATTGCTCTACGTGCTGATCTTCGGCGCGGTGTGGTTTTTCTCGGGCGACAATTCTCCGCTGTTGCCGCGCTATGTCGCAATGGCGCTTGTGATCGCGACGGCTTGCGGGTTCTTGATCTGGATGGCGCCCAAGCTGGGCTGGATGGCGCTTGGCGTTGTGCCCTACGCGCTGGCGATCACTTTGATGGGCGTCACGGCGATGTGGCTGCCGTGGCCGGCCTGGCCGGCGATGATCGGCGCGCTGAGTTTCCTTGTGAGCGACTTTGTGTTGGCGGCCGAGCTTTTCCGCTTGCCGCCAGACTCACCGGCGCGGCGTGTCACCGCGCCGGTGGTGTGGTGGACCTACGCGGCCGCGCAGGTCCTGATCATTTGGGGCGTGCTTGTGCTCGCACGGCAGATGTGAGCGCTATTCGGCGAGGAACGTGCGCACCTCAGCCATGAAGCGATCGGGCTGATCGATCATGATGAAATGGTAGCTCTCTTCGATCTTCACGATCCGCGCTTGCGGCACGCCCGCGTACGAGATGCGCATATACGCATCATATTGCTCCGGCGTGATCGGCGCTTGCGGGGGATAACGTAAAGCACCGCCATCGGCTGGGTGATGTTGGCGAGTTCGGGGCGCAGATCGGTGACGATCAATTCGTGGAAGGCGTTGGCGATGGTTAGCGCGTTGCTGGTGCGTGCGTGCTCGATGATCGCCGGGCGCGCGGCTTCAGTGCGGACCATACTATTGATGGTTTGGCGGGTTTGCTCCGACACCACGCCTTGCGGCGACAAGCGCATCAAGGCGCGGATTTGATCTGCCGTTGGCGTCACGCTCTGCGGCGTCGCGTTCGGGCCGCCGAACATCGCGCCCATGAACGGAAACATATCGACGACCATCAACTTGCCGACGAGATCGGGATGGCGGGCGGTGAGCATCATGCCCATCGTAGCGCCCATCGAATGGCCGATCACGGCGGGGCGTTCGAGACCTGTTTCACGAATGTAGCGGGCAATCTCTTCAGCGACGGGTGCGGCGACCGGGCCCTCGCCATTGGCGCCGACGGGGGCGCCAGCGAAACCGTTCACTTGCACCAGATGCACGCGATAGCCATCGCCGAGGGCCCCAACCGTGGTGTCCCAAACCTCGCGCGACGAGCTCAGACCCGGAATGAAGATCACATCGCGGCCGGCGCCCTGGGTGGTGATGCTGATGCGTTCGGAGGTGAAGCCTGCGGACGGCGCTTCGCTTACGGCCTGCGTGCCGGCGCAGGCGCTAAGCATGCAAGCGGCCATGACAAGGCCCGCCAAAAATCCGCGTCGCTTCATTCTAAATCTCCGAGATCGGGTTCGACCTAAGCGGCGCGCGCCATCATGGCAACCCGCCCCACTCCTATCCGCCGCTGGTTCAGCGTTCAGATGCGGAGGGCGCCATTTTTGTGAATGGCAGCAACATCGGCACGCGGCGGCGGTAAGATGTGTACGCCTCGTCGCCCAAATCACGGCGCAAGAAGCGTTCTTCAAGCTTGGCGCGGAGCGACACGCCCGCGATCAGCACGAGCGCACCAGCGATCGCCTCGATGCGGCCGCGCTCGATCGCCGTCGCGATTACACCAAGCAGGAGGCCCGCATACACAGGGTGGCGCACGATGCCGTATGGCCCTGTGTCAACAATGCGATGGTCTTGCGTTGGCGCCGACGTGCTCGACCACAAGGGGCCGAGGTGCAGGCGCGCAACCCAGGTGAAGAGCAGACCCGCCGCCACAAGCGCAAACATCGCCCAGCGCAGCGCTGGCGGGCTCGTCCACACCACGGCAAGGCCAACAGGATAATAAGACGCGATCAGCATCACGAGCGCGGCGAGCGTTAGCACCCGGCTGGGGCTTTCGGCGCCGAGATCGTGATGCGATGCTGTGCGCGCGCTCCATCCTGCGGCCATGACCCACGTGACAAGCCACGCGAGCCAAACCGCGACGATGGCCGCACTTGGGCTCATTCCATTGTCACCACAAGCTTGCCGGTGGCGGTGCGATCCATCAGCGCGCGGATGGCTTTGCCGCCTTCAGCGAGCGGGAAGCGTGCGGATATGCGCGGTTTGATCTTGCCTTCGGCGTAGAGCTTGAAGAGATCGCGCATATTGGCTTCGTGGCCCTTCGGATCGCGCGCAACCGCCGCGCCCCAGAACACGCCGACGATCGACGAACTCTTCAGCAGCGTCAGATTGAGCGGCGGCGTCGGGATGCCGGCCGGGAAGCCGATCACGAGATAGCGGCCTTCCCAATTCATTGCGCGCAAAGCCGGCTCGCAATAATCGCCGCCGACTGCGTCATAGACGATGTCGGCGCCGCCGCCCGTCGCTTGCTTGAAAGATTCCGCGAGGGCGCGGCTTTGTTCTTTCGCGAACGCGCCGGGAGGATAGATCACGGTGGCGTCAGCGCCCGCGGCCTTTGCGAACGCGGCTTTCTCTTCGCTCGACACCGCGCCGACAACTTTCGCACCCATCGCTTTCGCAAGTTCGATCGCGGCCACGCCGACGCCGCCGGCCGCGCCCAGCACAAGCACGGTCTCACCGGTTTTCAGCGCACCGCGATCCTTCAGCGCGTAATATGAGGTGCCATACGTGAGCACGAAGGCGCTGGCCTCGTCGAACGGCATGCCATCAGGGATCGGCGAGGTGCGGTCGGCCGGCGCCTTCACCTTCTCGGCGTAGCCGCCCCAGCCGATTGAGCCGATCACGCGGTCGCCGACTTTCACCCGTGTCACACCTTCGCCGACGCTCTCGACAATGCCGGCGATCTCGCCGCCCGGCGCGAACGGGCGCTCGGGCTTGAATTGGTATTTGTCCTCAATGATCAACACGTCCGGGAAATTGACGCCGGCGGCCTTCACCGCGATCACCACCTCACCCGGCCCGGCGACGGGATCGGGCAATTCGGTCAGTTCGAGGGATTCTGGCGGACCGGGTTGTTTGCTGAGTAGCGCTTTCATCGTGTCTCCCTCGGGCGGCCGTTCAAGGCGGCGTCGTGCAATGCGGAATTCTTCTAGCCGGCTAAGCGCCGACGGTACAAACTAACGCTATGACACGGCGTGGCTACTTCATCCGTTTGGCATTTTCGGTCGTGATCGACCTGTTTGACCTCACATTGGGGCGTATCCCAATTTTCGGCTCGGTCACCGAGGGGTCGGCGCCGTGGTGCTGTTCGCGCTTTGGGGGCCGGCGGGGCTCGCAAACCTGTGGGAGCTGTTCGACGTTACCGACCAGGTCGATAGCTTCATCCCTACCGCCACTTTGATCGCGCTCTATGTCGGCTGGCGCGAGGGGCATCTGACGGGAAAAACCCAGCTGCCCGCCGAGCGCGCATAGCGCAAATTTGGCCAAGGCAGGCTATAGAGCCGCCATGACTGGAAACTGGGCCATCGCGCTACATGGCGGCGCCGGCGCGATCGCAGAACGCGCCTATCAGCGAGAAGAAGAACATATGGCCGCCCTGCTCGACCGGGGTGCTGCAATGCTCGCCAAGGGCATGAGCGCGCTGGACGTGGTCGTGGCGATGGTTGGTGCGCTGGAAGCGAGCGGCTTGCACGTCGCAGGCAAGGGCGCTGCGCCGAATGCGGCCGGCGTCGTGGAACTCGATGCCTCGGTGATGGACGGCGCGACGCGCGCGGCCGGCGCCGTGGCGGCGTTGGGCGGCTTTATCTCGCCGGTGCGTGTGGCGCGCGGGGTGATGGAGAAAACCTCACACGTGCTCTTGGTCGGCGATGGCGCCTCGGCGTTCGCCGGCGAGCAAGGCTTCGAGCGCGTGGACGATCCGAAAACTTATTACGTGCCCGCTGAGAGCGGCTTGCCTGGAGCAGGCACGATTGGCGCGGTGGCGCTCGACATGAGTGGCAAGCTGGCGGCGGCGACATCGACCGGGGGTCTGCACGGCAAAATGCCCGGCCGCGTTGGCGACACGCCGATCATCGGCGCCGGTTGCTGGGCTGATCAACGCGCGGCCGTTTCCTGCACCGGGCTTGGCGAATATTTCATGCGCGTGAACGCGGCCGCCGATGTATCAGCGCGCATCGCTTACGCGGGCCAAACGCTGGAAAGCGCTGCGGCGGCGGTGATCGAGGACGTGCGGGGCCTCGGCGGTTATGGCGGACTGATCGCGGTGGACGCGGCCGGCAATGTCGCCGCACCCTTCGCCAGCCAAGGCATGAAGCGCGGGCTCGCCAATGCGCAGGGCTTGCGTGAGGTGAAGACATTTCAATGAGAGGTGACGCGATGAAGAAACTTGTTCTGGGCGTTGCACTGCTCGCACTCGCGGCTTGCGCCAGCACGGGACGCGCAGGCGGCCCGCGGACCGATTGGCGCTGTACCGGCGGCGCTGCGTTCTCGGTGCGCTTCGATGGCAATGCGGCCGAAGTGTTCGCCGGCGGTCAGCTCTATAATTTACCCGTCGCGCAATCGGGCTCCGGCGCGCGCTATTCGAACGGCAGCGTCGAATATTGGGAACACCAGGGCGAAGCCACGCTGAACGGCGCGGTCGGCGGCCCTTACACGAATTGCCGTCGCGGCTAACACGGAGAGAAACTCCAATGCGGAAGATGATCTTGCTCGGCGCAGCGTTTCTGACGCTCGCCGCCTGCCAAAGCGTGCAGAACCTCGGCGAAGGCGAACGCCTGAATTGGCGCTGCGCCAACGACAAGGAATTTAGTCTGCGTTTCGCAGGCGACGCTGCGGAAGTGTACGCAGCCGGCCAAACGCATCGCCTGCCGCAAATGGGCGAAGGCGCATACTCGAACGGCACGGTGATCTACACCGAAGCTGGCGGCGGCGCGTCGCTCACCGGCGTGCATGACGGCCCGTATGAGAATTGCGAACGTCGCGCCGGCGATTGGTGGTTCCGGTTCTGGTAATGCGCGGATATTTCGGGATTGGGGCTGAAGGCATCTCGAAGCCGATGAATGTCGGCGCGCTGATGCGTACGGCGCATGCGTTTGCGCCAGCTTCTTTTTCACCATCGACGCACACCCGAAAGTGCGTGAGGCGTACAATAGCGACACCTCGCGCAGCTTCGATCACGTGCCCTATTATCCGTGGGACAATCTCGCGGCGATGCGGCTACCGAAGGGCTGCGCGCTGGTCGGCGTTGAACTGACGGACGACGCGGTGGAGCTGCCGCGCTTTCAACACCCGCAAGCGGCGGCTTATGTGTTAGGCCAGGAACGCGGTTCGCTCTCGCCGGAATTGGTGAAGCGCTGCGCGCATGTGGTGCAGATCCCGACCAAGTTTTGCTTAAATGTGGGCCTCGCCGGCGCGCTTGTCATGTACGATCGCCTGCTCGCGCATGGCGGCTACCCCGCGCGCCCGATCATGCCAGGCGGGCCTCCGCCGGAGATGACAGAGGCCCTGCGCATAAAGCGTCAGGTTTGAGCCTTCTTGAGCGCCGGCCAATCGGCGAACGCAAACCAGATGATGACGATGAAATTCACCAGCGGCACGAGCAGCAAAAGCGAGAGCCAGCCGGAGAAGCCGGCCTTCGAGAAGATTTTCCAATAAAGGAAAATGAAGAAGACGACGACGGCGAGCCAAACGAGGCCCATCGCGCCCATCATCCCCGCCATCGCCGCCGTCGGATCGCCGCCACTATAATCATTCATGGTTATGCTCCCTCCCTCATGGGACGCGGAACCTAAACCTGCAAAAACCTGCGCCGCAAGGGTTACCGCGCCAGCTCACGACAGGGTTGGGGATTGCGGCGATGCAGCATCGTCCCCATAACGCGCCCATGAGCGCTGCTCTCCCTCTCTGGCCGGGCTTTCCAAGCCTGCCTTGGCTGAAAAGCTTGTCGCCATTGGCGTCGAGCCGAAGAAGGCGCGCATGCGCGCCGAGCAGCTGTGGCGCTGGATTTACCATTACGGCGTCGGCGATTTCGCGGCGATGACCAATGTCGCGAAAGAATTGCGCGCGACGTTGGCCGAGCATTACACGCTCGCGCGCCCCGAAATCGTCACCCAACAGATCAGCACCGACGGCACGCGCAAATGGCTGATCCGCTTGGGGCCGGGCACGGAAGCGGAAGCTGTGTTCATTCCGGGCGTCGGCAAGGCCGGCGCGCTGTGCGTATCGAGCCAGGTGGGCTGCACGCTGAATTGCACCTTCTGCCACACTGGCACGCAGAAACTGGTGCGCAATCTCACCGCCGCCGAGATCGTCACGCAGGTGATGATCGCGCGCGATGCGCTGGGCGAATGGCCAACGCAGGAGCGCCCGCTCAATGACGGCGACCGCCAGCTCACGAACATCGTATTCATGGGCATGGGCGAACCGCTCTACAATTTGGACAATGTCGCCGAAGCGATCGACACGATCTCGGATGGCGACGGCATCTCGATTGGCCGTCGCCGCATCACGGTCTCGACCGCCGGCGTCACGCCGAAGATCAAGGAACTCGGCGAGCGCACCGGCGCGATGCTGGCGATCTCGCTACATGCGACCAATGACGAGCTGCGCAATCAGCTCGTGCCGCTAAACAAGAAATACAATCTCGAAGAACTCTTCGCCGCGATCCGCTCGTATCCGAGCCTCGGCAACGCCAAGCGCGTGACGTTCGAATACGTGATGCTGAAGGGTGTGAACGATTCATTGCCCGAGGCGAAAGCGCTGGTGAAGCTCCTCGCGGGCGTGCCGGCGAAGATCAATCTGATCCCGTTCAACCCGTGGCCCGGCACGAATTACGAATGCTCGGATTGGGCGACGATCGAAGCGTTCGCCGAAGTGCTGAACCGCGCGGGTTATTCCTCGCCCATCCGCACCCCGCGCGGCCGCGATATTCTCGCGGCATGTGGCCAGTTGCGTTCTGAAAGTGTCAAGCAACGCGCCAGCGAACGGCTGAAGGCTGAAGCAGAAGCCGCGCAATGAGCGCGCCGCGCCTCGACGCGCCGGGCGTCGTGCTGCGCGCGCTTGAGCTTAGCGACGCCGAGGCGTTGTTTGCCGCGCACGGCGATGAGCGCACGCACCAATATTGGTCGAGCCCGGCGCACAAAAGCGTCGAGCAAACCGCAACATACATCCAAGACACGCTCGCGCTTCCCGGCGCGCATGTTTGGGCGATCACAGAAAGCGGCGCCGACGCACTCGGCCGCATTGGGCTTTTCGTGGAGCGCGAAGGCGTCGGCGAGGTCGGCATCATCATGCGTCCAGATGCGGCTCGGCGCGGCCTCGCTTCGAAGGCGCTCAATCTTGTCGTCGCCTACGGTTTCGAGACGCTCGACCTGCATCGTATTGCCGCCGACATCGACCCCGACAATGCCGCGTCGCTCAATCTCTTCGTGCGCAACGGCTTCGAGCGCGAAGGCCTGCTGCGCGGCAATTGGAAGACGCACATTGGCATCCGAGATACAGCGCTGCTCGCGCGTTTGCGCGACTGATTATGGCGCACGCCTCGCCATAGCTCGTTTAGTGATGGTGCGGTTTTTGGAAGAGAGAGGATGGCCTCGCCGAGATTCGGTGACGGCACGGTTTTCACGAACGCCTCGAACGTATCCGTTGCATGCGACAGCATCAAGAATTCGTCCGCTGAGGCGCGGGAGACGAGTTGGTCATCCGGTCTACGGGCTTCGCCTGCGGGGACAATTGCAATTCTCGTGCAAATTGCCGCTAAAGTTTACAGCGCTTGCTCAATAAAGCTGGGGTCGTGCAGGCCGGCTTTCGACGTGTCGCGATGTTTGCGCGCGCGGATCTCCTGGACCATGTCCAGCGCGCTCTTCTTCACCGGCGGGAGCGCGGCGTCGCTCAGTGCAAGAGGCGTGACCCGATCACCCCAGCGCACCAGATGCGCACACACGGTGAGGCCGGCGCCGAAGGCTGGCATCAGCACCAGCGCGCCCGGCTTCACGCGGCCCTCCTCCAGCGCTTCCGCGAGCGCCACAGGCACAGTCGCCGCACTCATATTGCCGTAGCGCTGGACGGTGAGCATCACCTTCTCCATCGGGATGCCGCTGCGGCTGACCACAGCGTCGATGATGCGCATATTGGCTTGGTGCGGCACGACGAGATCAATATCGTCCGGCGTGACACCGCACTTTTTCATCACGGCTTGGCTGGCTTGCACCATGCCTTGCACGGCGCGTTTGAAAATTTCCTGGCCGTCGAAATCCCATTCGGTGTCGCCCGAGGTGACGCCGCGATTGGTGTAGGCTGTGCCCATGCCGCGCACGCGCAGCGTTTGGCGCGCATCGGCCAAGCAGCCCAGCTCCTCGCCAAGAATGCCTTCTTGCTTGTCGGTCGCCTGCAGCACGACAGCGGCGCAGCCGTCGCCGAACAACACTGCGACGTTGCGATTGTCCCAATCCATGAACGGCGAGATCAGTTCGACGCCAATCACGACGGCGGTTTTTACAACGCCGGTGCGGATCATCGCGGTGGCGGCGGTCAGGCTGTAGAGAAAGCTCGTGCAAGCGGTGTTGAGATCCATCGACGCGGCTTTGGTCGCGCCGATCGCGACTTGCACACCGGACGCGCAATTCGGCACCAGCTCGTCGTTCGAGCAAGAGCCATAGACGATGAGATCGACTTGGCCGCCCTCGATGCCGGCGCACGCCAAAGCGCGCTTGGCGGCGATCACGGCCATCTCGATGGCGGAGACATGGCTGACGCGCCGCTCCTTCATACCGGTACGGCTGGTGATCCATTCGTCGGTGGTGTCGAGAAACTTGGAGAGGTCGTCGTTGGTGAGCGTGGCCGGCGGCATGCATTTGCCCCAGCCCGTTATCGCGGCGTAAGTCATCCGGTCGCCTTTGTTCTGCTGGGGCATCGCTAGCAAGCCCAGGCCCCGCCGTCACGCACCCTGACGCAGCCAAATCGCGCTGCAGCGCAGCGAAACCGGGATTTTCGGCCCAAGCCGGGTCTTCCGACTCATGCTAAGCGCGGGCCATGCAAGCTGTCGCTCAAGCCACCTCGATCGTTCTCTCCGGCGCCTCGCTCGGTTGGATCATTTTGTTCTCGTTTGTGCTCTCTCCGGTTGCGTTCAAAACCTTCGACGCGGGCCGGGCCGAGCGGATCGTGAAAATGGTGATGAATTCCGGGCACGGGATTTTGGGGCTGATCGCATTCGCCGCGGGTGCTGCGGGATTTTTCTCCGGCGCAGTCGCGGGCGGTTCGGTCGCGATGGTCGGCGGGGCGTTCGCCTTCATGTGCAAGTTCGCGCTGGCGCCGCGCGAGGATAAGCCGATCAAAGGCCATCGCGTGGTGAAGACAGCGCGCATCGTCGCCTCCGGCCTCACGGCGTTTATCATGCCCGTCATGTTCGCCGCGATCGTGCTGACGATGCTGGGGATTTAAGCCGCGACCGTCGCACCGCCGCTTTGCAGAGACCGGCGCGCGCGTTCGATCCAGGTGGCGATATCATCTTCGGTTGGCGCAGGCGCTGTGCCCCAGGCGCGCTGACCTTCATCCGACAAGCCCCAGCGCGCGACGCCGTCGCAGAGCTCTGTCGCGTCCATCGCCACCAGCTCTTGCGCATCATGCACGCCGCACGCCACGAGCGCTTGCGCTTCGCGTGACTTGAGACCGGGCACGGTGCACGCCAACAACGCCTGGCTCTGCCAATCGCGGATCACTTGCGCGGAGATGTGGCGCGCATCGATTTGCTTGGACGCTTCGTCCGCTTTCGCGGCGATCAGATCAGCGATCGTTCGCACGCCGACGGCTTCGAGGCGCTTGGCCGTTTTCGGGCCGATGGATGGCGCTTGCACGACCGGGGCATTTTCGTTGAGCGTGAAACGCGGCAGCGACTTCTCCTGCTTGGCGCGTGGCGCGCCGACCGGCAACTCGCGCGGAATGATAGGCTCTTTCGCAGGCTTCGGCGCAGGCGCGGGTGCGGCGGCTTCCGGCGCGACCGCTTCGACAGGCGTCACAAGAGGGGCGACAGCGGCGATCTTCGCGGGCTTTGGCGTTTCCGCCTTTGGCTTTGGCGCAGGCGCGGGCGCTTCGGCCACCTTCGGCGTCGGCGTAGGCGCTGCGGCGACCACCGGCTTCGGCTTGGGCGCGGGCTTCGGTGTGGGCTTTGGTGTGGGCTTTGGTTTTGGCGCAGCATTCGCTTTGCCGCGCGCGGGTGCGCCTTCACCAGCCTTCGCGCCAATTTCGCGCGGCCATTTGGCGTCGAGCGACGAGAGCGCGGTCTTGCTCACCTCGCTGGCGTAGAGCGCGCGCACGACCTTGTCGTCTTCGCCGAGCGTGTTGCGCACTTTGCCGGTGCGGCGGAATTCCTCGTATTGCGCTTCGACCTCTTTGCGCGCGGCCGCGTCGTCCATCAGCTTCAGCACAGCTTGGATCGGCGTTTCAAGCGCGAGGAAAAAGGCCTGCAGCGCGCCGCCCACTTTCGGCGGCGCGACAGCTGCTTCCTCGAACGCGCGATCGAGAATGCGTGCGAAGCCAATTGCGGCGTGGCCGACGAGCTTGGCGATCGTATCCTTCAGCTCTTGATCGAGGCCCGCTGGCGGGTCCTTCACGCCTTTCTCAAGGTCGTAGTGATCGATCACCAGCTCGTAGTGCGGGTTCGACGCTTTGGCGCCCGCCAGCACCATTTCCGCGAGCCATTTGTCGCCCGCAGGCACAGCCACATCAGGATAGCCGCCGAGATCGCGCTCAAGGATTTGCTGGAAGGTCTTGTACGATTTCGAGAAGCTCCATTCGACCGCGCGGTGAATGACGCCCTCTTCTTCCGTTTGGTGCGTGTGGAAGGGCTGGATCGGGTCGGCGTAATAATGGCTCATCACGCCGGCCGACCACGCGGCCTGTTGCCAATCCTTGGCCGCGAGCGCGCGCACTGTGCGGCGGTACCATTCCTCGCACGCTTCAACCGCGCCGCCCCAATTGCCGTCGCGCACGTGCAGAACGTGGTTCTTGAAATCCTTGAACACCTCGTCGGGCGCCTTGGCGCCTTTGAGATATTCGTCGTGATAGTGGAGCAGCAAATTGCGCCAATCCTCGGCGGCCGGCGCACGGAGGTGGCGCAGCGCGTCCACCGCGATGCGATGGTGATTGGATCGGCAGCGGCTCGCGAAAACGACCGCATACAGCAAAGACATGGAAGAGCGCCCCTCGCCCCAGGAATGAATGCGAGGTTAAAAACTGGCGTGGGTTTGGTTAGCGAGCCGTTAAAATGGCGCGCAAAGTATCAGTCGTCGCCGCGCACCAAGCCCCAATCCTCACAAAGAATGCGCACCAGATCCTCGTGGCGGTGCTCGATCACGTCGAGCGTCCACTCATCCACATTGGCGATGGACTTGGTCAGGGCATGGATGGGCGCGCCGGGAGAATTGAAAAGAATACGCTTTTTCTCGGGGAACGGCTTGTTGTCGGCGACCTTATTTTGTTCGTAGGTGATGAGCGTCAGATTGCCGAGCAGATGGCAGAGCTCGCCACGCAGCGCGGAATCCGGGAAGCGTTCGTTCCACCAATTGGCGCCGCTTTTGGGCATGATGTGCTCGACGGTGGCGTCGTCGGTCATCGTCAGCACGCTGCCGCCCGGCATCGCCGCCTCGACGCGGAGCAGCAGCAAGCGGCGCTGTCGGTCGCGTTTGCGCGAGCGATTGAGCGTGGCGATGAATTTCAGATGCTCGGCGTGGCTAAGTTCGAGCGCACCCTTCTCGCCGTGCAGCTGCTTGTCGTCGCCAACGCCTTTGACGGCGCGTTCGTAGCGCTTTTCCTGCACCCGATTGTCGATGACGCCGAGTTCGCAGGCAAACGCGTAACGATCGAGCGCTTGGAAGAATTTGCGCGCGCGTTCGTGCTCGCTGGAATGCTCGGCAAGGAAAGCGATCGCGGCGGGCGCCCAATCCCATTCCTCGACCTGCTTCATCATCTTCACGCGTCGGTTCACTTCGGCGCTGTAGGGGCCAACATCGATCGAGCCTGTGAACACCGCGCGCAGGGCTTCGGCGTAACGCGGCAATTGATCGAACAGGAACGTGCGCACGCCGCCGGCTCGATCCACGGCCGTGCGGAACGCGGCCAGATCGCCCGGCGACAAGAGCTGCTCTCCGGTCAGCAAGAACGGCATCATGTAGAGCAATTTCGCGAAATTCTCGCGCTCGAACATATCCTCGATTTGCTCCCATTTGCGCGCGGCGGCTTCGGCCTCGGCGTTGGAGAGCTTGGAGTTTTCTAAGAGATCGCTCTTGATGATGTCGGCGTGGGAGAGCGGCGAGCCGCGCTTGTTGAGCGTATTGAACACCGTCTGCGCGCAGCCGCGCTCGTCCGCATCGACCACGTTGAGCGTGCAGCAGCGCGCAACATAGGAAATGAACGCGTCGAGTTCGCGATCATCCAAACGCGCGAGTTCGCTTTCGATCGTGCGCGCAGCGCCGACGAGCAAATCCTTTGAATCGATGCCGATCTCAGCATGCTGCGCCATCGCCGACATCTGCCCCGGCTCCTGCACGTAACCGCGATAGAAGTTCGCGTCCTCCTCACGCAGGAAAAGCCGCGGCTGGTCGCCGTCCATGATCAGCGCTTGGTAGTGACGCGTACGACCCGGCAAGCGATCGCGGACATAAGCGATGATCATCGTCAGCGTAGAGAGACGCTGCTGGCCGTCGGAAATTTCGAGCTTGCCGTGGTTCTTCACCAGCACGATCTGGCCGATGAAATAGAACGAGGCGCGGCGCTGATAGGCGCGCCACAAGTCCTGGATCAGCTGGCGCACTTCGCGCTCGCCCCACGTGTAGGGCCGCTGATAGCGCGGCACTTTGAGCGCCGCCTTGCGCGTCAGCACCGAGGCGAGATTCAGAATCTGTGACGTGAGACCCAGCGGTGTGTCGCCAAATGCGTGCGCCATACTCTATCCCCGCCCCCACACGTGTTTATCGTTGGCGTATCGTTACTAGCTCGACACGATCGCGCAATGCGGCGCGGCGATGCTCACAGCGTGCGCTGCGCCACAGTCGCTGAAACGACACGCATTTCAGACCGATGCAAAATCGGAAAGCAGCTGCACGTCGAAATGGGGTGCGCTGGAAACGGCGGCGGCGGCGGTAAAACCGCGCGTATGAAACGCACGGAACACGGCGCGCGCAGCGCCGGCGTCCGTGAACGCGGCGCGATGGGTGCGCGCTTGTCCAGGATTCGCGATCAGGACATTGGCGACGCGACGCGCAATCGCCTCGCCGCTATCGAGCCACACGCATGGGCGCGGCGCTGCGGCGGCAAGTTCTTGCGCCAAGAGCGGAAAATGCGTGCAGGCGAGCGCCACCACATCGAGTTCGGCCCCGCCAGGCGCGCCGAATAGACCGTCTATTGCTTCTGTGATCGCAGCCACCCCAGGCTCCTCGCCGCGCAATTTGCGCTCCGCCGCTTCAACCAAAGCCGACGAACCAAACCGCACCACCCGCTTATCGGGCGCGAATTGGGCGATGAGGTCGTTGGTGTAGGCGCGCCGCACCGTCGCGGGCGTGGCGAGCAGGCCGATGATGCCCGTCCGCGTGAGCGCCGCCGCTGGTTTGATTGGCGGAACGACACCCACCACGGGGATTGCGAGCGCGCTGCGGACGACATCCAGCGCAATGGTGGAGGCCGTGTTGCACGCCACCACCACAAGCTCAGGCGACCATTGCTCGACCATATGCGCCAGCAATGCCGGCACGCGGGCGCGCAATTCGGCGTCAGTTTTCAGCCCGTACGGCAGCCACGCATTGTCGGCGACATAGTCCAGCTCGAGCGCATGGCCGGACGCGGCGATCGCGTCGAGCACGGAAAGCCCGCCAACGCCGGAATCGAACACCAAGACGCGCTTCATCGCGTTAACCATTTGGGCCGAACGCCATAATCCGAGGGCGTTAACCAATATGATGATTTTCTCATGTTTTTTGCAGCCGTTTCGGCGCTTCCGGGCCCACAGCACATAGCTGTGGAAACCACTCCTTAACCGAGTTTGCGCGACTCATACTTTGGGTTAGTGACGCTGGATGGGGTTAACGTCAACGCGCCACGGAGCGCGTTTGAACGGGGTCGGAAATCATGAACGCGATCGGCAAATCATCTGCGATCTTCGTGACGCTTTCGGGTTTGTTTTGGGGCGGCTGGATTGTCGGCTCGCAAACGCCTGAAGGTCAGGAAGCCATTGCGCGCGCCTACGCTGCCTATGAGGAGCAGCAGGCTACTGCGAACGAAAATCTCTTCGACACGACCGCGCTGCGCGCGATCGTCTGCGGCGACCCGACATCGGTCGAGCAGAAGCCTTGCCTCGCGGTTGTCGCCGCAGGCCGTCTCTTCATCGTCGACGCCGGCACAGGCGCTGCTTCGTCGCTCACACGCCGCAACATCCCAATGGATCGCTTGGGCGCAGTGCTGCTGACGGACGCGGACATGCCCCAAGTCGCCGACCTCGCCGCCGTCTATAATGCAGCCTCGCGCAATGGCGGCACGGTGCTGCCTGTGTACGGCCCAGCCGAAACCCAACGCCTGGTCGACGGCTTGAATCAAGCAGGCGGCTTCGACGGCGCGTCAAACGGCTTGCAAGCCTGGGGTCCCTCGCCGGAGCCGGGTCGCTCGGTGATCGTGTTCGAAGCTGACGGCCTCGTCGTCTCCGCTTTCACCACGCAAGAGGACGCTTTCAGCGGCCGCGTCGCTTATCGCTTTGACTATCGCGGCCGTTCGATCGTTGTTGGCGGCGACGGCCAAGTGGCGGGCGCATCCGCCGCGCGCGACGCGGATGTCGTGCTGCAAAACGCCACCAGCGAACGCCACGCCACCTTGGACGGCCCGGCCACCGCCGCGCAAATCGCGACCCAAGCCAGCGCGTCGAACACCGGCATGGTCGTACTCACCGGCGCCGACACGCCGATCGCCGCGCAAATGCAAGTCGCCGAAGCCCGCGCCACTGGCTTCGACGAGGTCCAATCGGCGCGCGTTGGCATGATGGTCGAGCTGCCGCTCGAAAACATGGAAATCAACGTCCGCCCGCTCTAAGACGACGAGCACTCGAAGTTCCAAAGGGAGCCCAACCGGGCTCCCTTTTCTTTGCGACGGACGCGCGCGGGTTTTGCGTTAGAATGAGATTGGAGAGGCGCTGATGCCCGATCTCAATCTCGCGGCGCTGGCCGCACACCGCTTTGGCTTTGGCCCACGACCGGGCGAGTTGGGCGCCATCGCTGACGATCCGCGCGGCTGGGTGAAGAGCCAGCTGCGCCAACCCACAGCGTTGCCGCCACAAATCGCGGCCCTCCCACCAGCGGAGGACGATCTGCTCGCGTTCGGCCGCTGGCTGGCGCGGCGACGGCTCAATGGCGGCAATGCCGCGCGCATTGAAGAGCGCGCCGAACGTCAGGGCGTCACCCAGGAGGAATTGCGTCGACTCTCGATCGAAGAGGATTTCGTCGAGAATTTTCGCGAGCGCGCCACCCGCGCCGTAGCCGCGCGTGTCGAAGCAGCGATCACCAGTGAGCGGCCCGTGTACGAGCGGCTGGTGCATTTTTGGTCGAACCATTTCACGGTCTCGACCGCGAAACCCGCAGCAATTGCATTGCCGCCGTCGTTTGAGAAGGACGCGATCCGCCCCCACGTCAGCGGCAAGTTTGCCGACATGCTGCGCGCATCGAGCAAACATCCTGGCATGATTGTCTATCTCGACAATTGGCTCTCCGTCGGCCCCAACAGCGCCAGCGCGCAGAATCCACGTCGCGCGCGTCGTCTGCCCGGCGGCGCCCGGCCAACGGGGATCAACGAAAATCTCGCCCGCGAAATTCTTGAACTGCATACGCTCGGCGTCAATGGCGGCTACACGCAAGCCGACGTGCAAGCGCTCGCCGCCATCATCACCGGCTGGACTTACGAACGCGCACGTTTGCGCGATTACGTCAGCGACGCGCAAGGCGAGCGCAATGGCGCACAACTCTTCGAGTTCGACGCCGATGCGCACGAGCCTGGGCCGAAGACCTTGCTGGGGCGCACCTATACGCAAGACGGCGTAGCGCAGGGCGAAGCGGCGCTGAACGATCTGGCGGCCCACCCCGCCAGCGCGCGCTTCATCGCGACAAAACTCTGCCGCCACTACATCGCCGACACGCCGCCCACGCCGGCGATCGAACGCGTCGCGCGCGCGTTTCACCAAAGCGACGGCGATTTGCGCCAGACCATGGAAGCGTTAGTCGATAGCCCAGAGGCTTGGGACGCGCCGCTCGCCAAATTCAAGCGCCCCGAAGAATACGCGATCACGCTGCTGCGCGCGGTGAATGCGCGTGACATGCCGCCCGGCGCAGGGATCGCTGCGCTCACCGCCATGGGCCAGCGCCCCTATTCCGCACCTGGTCCCGACGGTTGGGCCGATAGCGCAGAGGCCTGGCTGACCGCCGATCTCGTCTGGAAACGCCTCGAATTTGCGCAAGCCTTCTCCAACCGCATCGCGCGCGCGGACATCGCTCCGATCGAACTGGGCGATGCCTGCCTCGGCCCTGTGATGAGCGATGAAACCCGCACCGCGATCATGCGCGCCGAAAGCCCAACACAGGGCTTGGCGCTCCTGTTCGGCGCGCCTGAGATGCAGCGGAGATGAGCATGTTAAACCGTCGCACGCTTTTGGCTGGCGCTGCAGGCGCCGGCGCGCTCTCCTTGCCCGTCTTTGCCTTCGGCCAAGCGCAAGCCACCGACAAGCGTTTGCTCGTGATCGTGCTGCGCGGCGGGCTCGACGGCCTCTCCGCCATCGCGCCGATCGGCGATCCAAATTATGCAGGCTTGCGCGGTCGCCTGGCGATCGAGCGCAGCGCGGCTCTACCGCTGGACAGCACATTCGCGCTGCACCCGAACCTCAGCAAAATGCACGCGCTCTATCGCGCCGGCGAATTGCTGGCGATCCACGCCTGCGCCACCGCCTATCGCGAGCGCTCGCACTTCGATGCGCAGAATGTGCTGGAGACGGGCGGCGTACGCCCGTTCGCGCGCAGCGAAGGTTGGCTCAACAAGGCGCTTGGCGCGCTCCCGCGTTCGCGGCCGGAAATGGGACTGGCGCTTTCCGCGCAAGCGCCGCTGATCCTGCGCGGGCCGACGCCGGTTTCCACCTGGTCGCCCTCCACACTGCCCGATGTGAACACCGATACGATGGCGCGCATGCTGGCGCTCTACGAAGCGCGCGACCCAGCACTCGCCAACGCTCTCGAATCCGCCATGAGCGCGAACATGGTGGCGATGGAATCCGGCGCGGGCGACATGAACCGCGTGGGTCCACGCGCGATCACGCCGCTCGCGCAAATCGCTGCGCGTTTCCTGAAAGACGAGAATGGTCCGATCGCCGCGGTGATGGATGTTGGCGGTTGGGATACGCATGCGAACCAAGGCTTGGAGCAAGGCCCGCTCGCGCGTGGATTGACCTCGCTCGACGATGGGCTCGATGCGTTCAAGACAGAGATGGGCCCCGCTTGGGCGAACACGGTGGTGGTGATCGCCACCGAATTTGGCCGCACCGCCGCGCCCAATGGCGCCAACGGCACCGATCACGGCACCGGCGCTGCCGCGTTTCTGGCCGGCGGGGGCGTACAAGGCGGGCGCGTTTTGGCGGATTGGCCAGGCCTCTCGCGCGCGGCGCTTTATGAAGACCGCGACCTGCGCCCGACCATTGACCTGCGCGCCGTGTTCAAAGGCGTGTTAGCGGACCATCTGGGTGTCGCCAGCGCAGCGCTTGAGCGTGAGGCGTTTCCCGACAGCGCCGTCGCGCGCGCCGCTCAGGGCCTGATCCGCGCCTGACTGCCGTGCTGAGATGGACTTAGGGTGGGCCGCTATTAAAATGCACCTATGCGTCTGCTGATCGCCGCCCTTGCCGCGTTGTTCATGTTCGCAGCACCTGCTGCGGCGGAGCGATTTGTGTTGCGTTATGAGGGTGTAGGGCTCGGTGTGGTGCCCTTGGGCGGCATCACCGTCGATGCTGATGTGCGCGACGACGGCTACGACATCGCCGCTTCGATGCAATCGAGCGGCTTCATCAATGTGTTTGAACGCACCGCGATTGAGGCGTCCGCCTCGGGCGACATTCGCAACGGCGCAGTGTTCTGGCGGCGCTACGATTTGGACCATCGCTACAGCCAAAAACGCCGGCAGATCGGCATGCAAATTGGCGACGGCGGCGCGGTGATTGCGGAGATCAATCCGAACTACCGGCTCTGGGGTCAGCCCGCCGCGAACGATGAACAACGCCGCCTCTCGCGCGATCCGCTCTCCTCGATGGTGGCGATGTCGATCGATGTCGGCCAGACCCGCCGCTGCACCGGGGCCTACCCCACGTTCGACGGCCGCTTCCATTATTTGCTCGAACTGGCCGGCGGCGAGGTCGATACGTTCGATGACGCCGGCTATCAGGGCGATGTGCTGAAATGTTCCCTCGCCTATATCGCCGTGGCCGGCTATGAGCCCCGCGATGCCGGCCGCACCCGTATTCCGCATGGCGAAGTGTGGTTCGCTTTGATGCCTGACACGTCCTTCGCGCCGGTCGTGCGCATCGCCACGCCGTGGCCGCGCCGCGCCGTGATCCGTCTGACGGAATTCCGCCGCGCGCGCGTCGACGTGCAATACACGACCGCGCCCTCGCCTTGAGCGCGCGCCGCGCCGCCGCCGAATTGCTCGTCGCCGTGATGGATCGCGGCCGCGCGCTCGAAGACGCCATGATCGAAACGCCAAGCTTCAATGCGCTGGAGGGTCGCGATCGCGCTTTCGCGCGCGCCTTGGTGACGGCCGGCCTACGCCATTTGGGTGGCGTGGACACCGTGCTTTCGGAATTTCTGCAAAGGCCGCTGCCCGACAACGCCGAACATGCGCGCGCGCTGCTGCATCTGGGCGCAACGCAATTGCTGGTGCTCGGCACGCCCGCGCACGCGGCGGTGGGCGAGACGGTGGAGACAGCCAACCACATGCGCGAAGCACGCGGCTTTGCGAAGCTGATGAACGCCGTACTGCGCAAGGTGGCCGGCAATGGCGCGGCGATCTTTGCAGCACTTCCGCCGGGCGCCGATCTGCCGGCTTGGCTCTATACGCGTTGGCGCGCGACTTACAGCGCGGCGGCGCCGCGTATCGCTGAAGCACTGCTGCACGAAGCGCCGCTCGACATCAGTGTGAAGGCCGATGCGGCCGGCTGGGCCGAAAAGCTGGGCGGCGTGGTGACGCCGACTGGGAGCGTGCGCCTCACCGATCCCGCGCCGATCGACACCCTGCCCGGCTTCGATGAAGGCGCATGGTGGGTGCAGGACGCGGCGGCGGCGTTGCCGGCGAAGCTCCTGGGCGATGTGGGCGCCAAGCGCGTGCTTGATCTCTGCGCAGCGCCCGGCGGCAAGACGTTGCAACTCGCGGCTGCGGGCGCGCACGTGACTGCGGTGGATAAGTCCGAAGCACGGCTGAAGCGTCTGCGCGAAAATCTGGCGCGCACCAAACTCAAGGCCGAGTTGATCTGCGCCGACGCGCTCGACTTCCGCGCCGAGCCGTTCGACGCCGTCCTGCTCGACGCGCCCTGCACGTCCACCGGCACGCTACGTCGACACCCGGACGTGGCCTGGCTGCGCCGCCCGACCGACGTGCGTGCTCTGGCGGAATTGCAGGCGCAGCTCGTGGCGGCCAGCGCCAAGCTGCTGAAACCGGGCGCGCCGCTCCTCTACGCCGTCTGCTCGCTGGAGCCCGAGGAAGGCGCTGGAATCGTTGCGGAAGCGCTGCGCACCGGCTGGCGCCGCGCGGCGCTGACGAACGAGATTGCGGCGGAGTTCATCACATCCGACGGCGACATGCGCACGCATCCGGGCTTCTGGCCCGATCTCGGCGGCCTCGACGGCTTCTACGCCGCCCGTTTGCTGCGCACTTAATCCACAAGGGAACCGGCTCGCCTTGCGCGCCCTCCCCGGCGCGGGGTACGACACATCATGGCGCGCACGCTCATTGCACCCTCGATCCTCGCAGCGGATTTTTCCAAATTGGGCGAGGAAGTCCGCGCCGTCGAAGCCGCCGGCGCCGACATGATCCATGTCGATGTCATGGACGGTCATTTCGTGCCGAACATCTCGATCGGGCCCAGCGTGGTGAAATCGATCCGCC
Source organism: Hyphomonadaceae bacterium JAD_PAG50586_4 (assembly GCA_023242925.1). Taxonomy (GTDB): domain Bacteria; phylum Pseudomonadota; class Alphaproteobacteria; order Caulobacterales; family Aquidulcibacteraceae; genus Vitreimonas. The sequence continues at coordinate 3,478,075 of CP096134.1, forward strand.
CGCACTCGAAGCTGCCGTTTGACGTGCATTTGATGATCGCGCCGGTTGATCCCTACATCCAAGCGTTCCGCGATGCGGGCGCTGACATCATCACCGTACACCCCGAGGCCGGCCCGCACGTCCACCGCACATTGCAGGCGATCAAAGCGACGGGCGCGAAGGCTGGCGTCTCGCTCAATCCCGGCACGCCGGCTGAGGCGATTGATCCCGTGATCGACTTGATCGACCTGGTTCTGGTGATGAGCGTAAACCCCGGCTTCGGTGGTCAGAGCTTTATCGAAACCGCGCTGCCGAAGATCGAGAAGCTGCGCCGCAAGATCGATGCTACAGGCCGCGACATCATTCTCGAAGTCGATGGCGGCGTGAACGCGAAGACCGCCCCGCGCGTGATCTCGGCGGGCGCCACCGCGCTTGTGGCGGGCACCGCCGTTTATGGCGGCGATCCGAGCGCCTACGCTGACAATATCGCGCGCTTAAGAGCGCCGGCCTAAGCGGCATGAACGCTCCGGCCTCCCCTCCCCGCCGGCCGGTGAGGCCGATCCCGGTGAGCGACATCTGGCGCGCGAACCCATTTCACCGCATGCGCCTTGGCGACATCAACGCGCCCGACCGCATCAATCAATGGGGCGACGACCCGCGCGTCGGCGATGCTGAGCGCGGGCGTGAACTCGGGCGCGGGCAATGGCGCGTCGCCGCTGAGCGGATGGCTGGCGAACACGCGCTGCCGTGGCGCACACCGCACCCGTCGCGCCACTTCACGGCGCGGCTGCATTCGTTTTCGTGGCTGATTGACCTGGCGTCGATAGGTTCGTCCGCCAACGGCCGCATCGCCGATCTGATCGATTCCTGGATCGCGGATTTCGGCGAGTGGGACGAACTCGCTTGGGATCCCGAACTCACTGCGGAGCGCTTGTTTGCTTGGCTCTGCTGGGGCCGGCCCGCGTTCGAGATGGGCGCGCCAGAGCAACGCGCGGCGCTGATGCGTTCGGCGGCGCGGCAAGCGCGCATGCTGATGCTGGCGCAAAGCGAATTGAGCGAACGCCATCTGGGTTCGATCAAAGCTGGCGCAGCGTTGATCCTTGCGGGTGCTGCTGGTTTTCCAGACGCGATCCGCCTTGCCGAACAAGGCGAGGAAATGCTGGCCGAAGCATGCGCCAAGCAATTCTTCTCCGACGGCGGCCACCTTTCGCGCTCACCCGAGGCTTTGGCAGATGCGCTTTGCGACATGGTCACGGCCTGCGAGATGCTGGAAGACCCGCCGCAGCTGGTGCGCGATACGATGCCGAAGCTCGCCAACATGTTGCGCATGTTGCGCATGGGCGATGGCGGGCTCGCCTGCTTCCACGGCGGCTCCGAGGATTCCGCGACTTCGATTGACGCCGTGCTCACGCGCGTTGGCGGCGAGCCGCGCAATTTTCAATTCGCCACGCACACCGGCTACCAGCGCCTGGAAGCGGGCCCGCTGCGCGTTGTGTTTGATGTGGGCGCTGCGCCGCCGATCGCCTATTCCGAACGCGCGCACGCCAGCGCATTGTCGTTTGAGCTTTCGAGCGAGAACGAACGCATCATCGTCAATGTCGGGGCCACACGCGAATTGGAGCCTGCCGCACGCATGGCCGCGCGTGTCACCAACGCGCATTCGACGCTCGTGCTGGCGGACTCGCTGTCAGCCGCACTTGAAGAACCACGCCGAGGTCGCGGCCCTTCGCGCATTTCCGGGCCGACGCTCGATGATGTGCGCCGCTCCTCCGACGAGAGCGGCATCACGGTACAAGGCCGCCATGACGGATATCGCGACAAGTTCGGTCTGCTGCATCGCCGCTACCTCTTCATCGACCACGACGGCAAAAATCTGCGCGGCATCGATGAGCTGATCCGACCGGTGAAACTCAAGGGCGCGACCTGGAAGAAGGACATTCCGTACGTCACACGCTTCCATCTGCATCCGGACGTGCGCGCCAAACTGGTCGAACACCAGATGGCGCTGCTAGAGACGCGAAACGGCCAACGTTGGCGGCTGCGCACCGACGCGCCCGAGATTGGCGTCGAGCCCTCGATCTATTGGGGCGGCCCAGCCCCGCGCGAAAGCACGCAGATTGTGCTCACCGGCGCCGCCGACCCGATGGGCCACGGTCTGGCCCCACCCAACCGCATCCGCTGGGCGCTGGCGCGAGCTTGATCACATCTTCCGCGCGACGATGAACGGCCGCACGTCTTTACCTTTTGTGGCGTGTCGAGCGTGCTCGATGATCTCAAAACCCGCGTCGACAATCGCGCGCTCCAATTGGTCGGCGGAGAAGAACGCCACATAGGGCGCTTTGCCGAACGCTTGCATCAGCGGAACCAGCAAACGGATCGCGGGATTCATCTCACTTAGACACGGCGTCTTAGAGACGAACACTCCACCCGGCTTCAGCGCCCGATGCACGCCGCGCAAGGCGGCGTCCCGCGCGGCCACGAGGTGCAACACATTGAAACCGAGCGCGACGTCAAACGCCTGCTCGGGAAGCGTCCATGCATCGGGTCTGGCGACTTCGAACGAAATGTTTGCAACGCCCTGCGTCGTCGCCTTCTCGCGCGCAATGGCGATCATCTCACTGGAAATGTCGGTCGCCGTCAGGTGACCAACAGAAGACGCGAGCCTGAGCGCGGTCGTGCCCGTCCCGCAGCCGAACTCAAACGCTGAATCGCTTGCCTTTAGATAGCGGCGCGTCTCCTCAAGCGTGCGCTCATAGCCAGCGACATCCGCGATCGGGTCCTTGGCGTATTTGCGTGCAATACGGTCCCAAAAGTGCGGGTTATCATTGGCCTGCGGCATGTCGCTTCTCCTTGGGTTGCGCCTCTAGCACACCCAAAGCCGCCACCCTCATCGCTTTTGTGAAATCGTCTCGCCAGACCGGCAGCCCGCCGCATTGACCACGCGGCGAGTCGAGGCCATGCACAGCCCAACCAATCCGTCACATGACCGGCGAAAGGTCCCGCCATGACAGACATCCTCCCCATCAAGCGCGCCCTTATTTCGGTGTCGGACAAAACCGGCTTGATCGACCACGCCAAAGCGCTCTGCGACCTCGGGGCTGCGCTCATCTCCACAGGCGGAACCAAGAAGGCGATCGCGGATGCGGGGCTCAAAGTGGATGACGTCAGCGCAATCACCGGCTTTCCGGAAATGATGGATGGTCGCGTGAAGACATTGCACCCGAAAGTGCATGGCGGCTTGCTGGCGCTGCGCGACAACGCCGAGCACACCGGCGCGATGAAGGAGCACGGCATCGAAGCGTTCGACGTCCTCTATGTGAACCTCTACCCGTTTGAAGAGACGGTCGCGCGCGGCGCCGATTTCGACACCTGCATCGAAAACATCGACATTGGCGGCCCGGCCATGATCCGGGCTGCTGCAAAGAATTACGGCTTCATCGCCGTCGCCACTGACGCCGACGATATGGCCGCGATCTTAGATGAAGCGAAAACGCATGGCGGCACGACTTTGGCGCTGCGTAAGAAGCTCGCGGCGAAAGCGTTCTCGCGCACCGGCGCGTACGACGCGGCGATCTCATCTTGGTATGCGGATCAACTTGGCGAGACGACGCCGACCTGGCGCTCGCTCGGCGGCAAGCTGAAGCAAAGCCTGCGCTATGGCGAAAATCCGCACCAGCACGCGGCGTTTTACACCAATGCGGAGCAACGCTTCGGCGTCGCCACGGCCAAGCAATTGCAGGGCAAAGAGCTCAGCTACAACAATCTGAACGACACCGACGCCGCGTTCGAATTGGTCGCCGAATTCGATCCCAAGGAAAGTGCCGCCGTCGCCATCATCAAGCACGCCAATCCGTGCGGTGTAGCGACGGGCGGCAATCTGCTCGAAGCCTACCAACGCGCGCTCGAATGCGATTCCACCTCGGCGTTCGGCGGCATCGTCGCGCTGAACCGTCGTCTGGACAAAGCAGCCGCTGAAGCGATCGCCGATATCTTCACCGAAGTCGTGATCGCGCCGGAAGCGGATGAAGATGCGGTCGCCGTCTTCGCAAAGAAAAAGAACCTCCGCCTCCTGGTCACAGGCGGTTTGCCCGATCCGACAACGCCAGGCCTCTCGATCAAGACCATCGCTGGCGGCTTCTTGGCGCAAAACCGCGACAATGGCCGCGTCAGCGCCGCCGACCTTAAATTCGTCACCAAGAAGCAGCCCAGTGATGCGCAAGTGCGCGACATGATTTTCGCGTTCAAGGTGGCCAAACACGTGAAGTCGAACGCGATCATTTATGTACGCGACGCCGCCACCGTTGGCATTGGCGCGGGGCAGATGAGCCGCGTGGATTCCGCGCGCGTGGCGCGCCTGAAGGCCGAGGACGTCGCGCACGCCAAAGGCTGGCGCGAACCAAAGACGATCGGCTCGGTCTGCGCTTCGGATGCGTTCTTCCCCTTCCCCGATGGCCTGCTTCAAGCCGTGCAAGCGGGCTCGACGGCAGTGATCCAGCCGGGCGGCTCGATCCGCGACGATGAAGTTATCAAAGCCGCAGACGAAGCCGAGATCGCGATGGCCTTCACCGGCATGCGCCATTTCCGGCACTGACGCGCATGCGGCCTTGTTTGCGCCGTATGAATTTGGGCATCATCGCGCTGATATTGGCGCTGATGGGTGCAAGCATGCCGACCGCCGCCGAGACATTGCAGGATCGCGTTGAACTGCTGGCGCCGCATTTCAGCGTGACGCGGCCCAAGGGCGATGGCCCATTTCCGGTTTTGATCATGCTGCACGGCTGCGGCGGGCCACGACCGTTTACCGATCACACCGCCGAGGTCGCAACACGCGCAGGCGCTGGCGTGATCAATGTCGATTCTTATCGGCCCCGCCGCATCAGTCGCGTTTCGGCGCTGGCCACCGTATGCACGGGCGCGCGTTTGCAGGGCCGTGAGCGCGCGGGCGATCTCTATGCCGCAATGGCGTGGGCGCGCCGGCAAAGCTGGGCTGACGGCTCGCGTGTGGCCGCAATCGGCTGGAGTCACGGCGCATGGACGATCATGGATGCACTGGCGTTGCGCGCCGGCGCGGAGATGCGCCGCGCGACGGGACTGGAAGATTTGCCGGATGAGCCGCTTGCGGGCCTAAACGCCGCGCTGATCGTCTATCCGTACACCGGAATCGGCTCTTTCGCAGGCCGACGCGAATGGCGCCTGGCGCCGCGCAGTACGGCCATCATCGCACAGCACGATTACATCGTCGGCCAAACCCGCGGCACGTTGGAACGCCAGCGCCAGCGCAGCCCATCGCTCGATCTCGTGCTGTTTGAAGGCGCGACGCACGCTTTCGAAGATGCGCAGGCGAGCGACCCGCGCGTGCGCTACAATCAAGCCGCCACCGCGCGCGAGCACGGCATGATCCGCGACATGATTGCAGGGATGTGAGCCACTTCGGACCACCGTCTGGAAGCCGGCGGCCCGACGATCAGCGCACCGAGCTCACCAATGCGTTGAATTCGGCCGAGATCAACATCAGCTTGGCAAACGTCCACGGCCCTTGCGCGTTCAGCTCGGCGAACGCCGCATGCGCGCGTGTCGCCGGCTGACCGAGCGCGCCGAGCCATAGCTTCGCCGCTTGCGCGATCGATGCTGCATCCGTCTGCTTCGGCGCGCCGATCGCCTTCGCGGCGGCTTCGGCAAGCTTCAGTTGCATCTCGCCGAAATCATCGGCGGCGCGGCGCACAACCAGGCGATCCCAATGCTGATCGAGGCGCATGTTCATCGCCGCATCGCGCAACGCATCGAGACCAAGCTCGGCGCCGATCACGCAATGCAATGTCGAGGCTGGATGGATCGGCCAGGACGCGCGGCGCGCAAGGTCGGCCACATCGAGCGAAAGTGTCAGCGGTGAGAGCAACGCCGCTTCTTCCGCGAGGTCGACCGGGGCGCCCAGATCTAGCAGGCTTTTTCGGCGCGTTTCCACACGCTGCTGCTCGATCGTGGAGAGATCGTCCAGCAACGTCCTGCGCTGCGCCTCGACCGGCTCACGATAAAGCTTCACCACGTCGAGGATCGAAGGTGGCGTGTCGCGATCGAAGCCGCCATTGCGCGCCAGATAGATCGTACCGCGACGCAGCGCCCCGCCTACACGCTGATGCAGCGCAATTTGCGCGGCGGCGGGCGCCTTGTTGTCGAGTGCGTTGATGCGCTCGACCAGCGGCTCAAGATCGAAAAGGCGCCGCGTCGCTTCGAACGCACGCGCCACCGTGACGGCGTCTGCACGTGAAATGTCGCGAATGCGGTCCACGAACGATGGACCCGCGCGGTTGACGATATCGTCGGCCCATTTTGTGGCGATGATCTCGCGATGCAGACGGTGCGTCTGCATTTGCGGCTCGAACTTCCAAAGCTCTTTCGGGAAATATGCCTTCAGCGGCTCCTTAAACGCGGCATCGTCCGGCGCGCTGGAGGCCACGATCGCGTCGAACAGATCGATCTTGGCGTAAGCGACGAGCTTGGCGAGTTCAGGCCGCGTCAGCCCCTGCTTCGCTGCGCGCAGGCCTGCGATTTCGCCAGTCAGTGGAAGACCCTCAACGCGACGCGCGAGTTTGCCCGCCGCTTCGAGACGCTGAATGAAGCGCTCGTGGCTGTCGAGGTCTGCGGCAGCGCTGGTTTGCGCGATGCTGATGGCCCCGGTTTGGTTGTAATTGTCTTCCAGCACGAGCGCGCCGACTTCGTCGGTCATCGATTCCAGCAGCTTGTCGCGCGCTTCGGCCTTGAGCGCGCCACTGCGGATGGCGTCACCCAGGAGGATCTTGATATTGACCTCGTGGTCCGACGTATCGACGCCGGCGCTATTGTCGATCGCGTCGGTGTTGATGCGCCCGCCATTGCGCGCAAAGGCGATGCGGCCTTTCTGCGTGACGCCAAGGTTCGCGCCCTCGCCGATGACTTGCGCGCGCAGATCCTCGCCGTCGACGCGGATCGAGTCATTGGCCTTGTCGCCGACGTCAGCGTGGCCCTCGCTGCGCGCTTTGATGTAATTGCCGATGCCGCCGAACCACATGAGCTCGCATTGGCTAAGCAACAGCGCGTGCATCAGCTCGGTCGGCGTCACGGACGATTTCTCGATGCCTGTGAGTGCGGCGATTTCCGGCGAAATATCGATCGCCTTCAGGCTGCGCGAGAACACGCCGCCGCCTTTGGAGATCAATGCCTTGTTGTAATCCTGCCAGGACGTGCGCGGCGTATCGAATAGACGCTTGCGCTCCACCCACGTCGCTTCGACGTCGGCTGGGTTCGGATCGATGAAAATGTCGCGGTGATCGAACGCTGCGAGCAATTTGATCTTGCGCGACAGCAACATGCCGTTGCCGAACACGTCACCCGACATATCGCCGACGCCAATGACGGTGAATTCTTGGGATTGGATGTCCTTGCCAATCTCGCGAAAGTGGCGCTTCACCGCTTCCCACGCGCCCTTGGCGGTGATGCCCATGGCTTTGTGGTCGTAACCAACCGAGCCGCCCGACGCGAACGCATCGCCCAGCCAATGGCCGTATTCGGCGCTGATGCCGTTGGCGATGTCGGAAAAGGTCGCGGTGCCCTTGTCGGCGGCAACGACGAGATAGGCGTCATCGCCATCCCAGCGCACGACCTTGTTGGGCGCCTTCACACCGTCCGCGACGATATTGTCAGTGATGTCGAGCAGACCGCGCAGGAAGGTCTTGTAGGCTTCAACGCCGGCCTCTTGGAAGCCCGGCGCGCCACGTGCAGGCAAACGCTTCGGGAAGAAGCCGCCTTTGGCGCCGACTGGCACGATGATGGCGTTCTTCACTTGCTGCGCTTTGACGAGATCCAACACTTCGGTGCGGAAATCGTCACGCCGATCGGACCAGCGCAGGCCGCCGCGCGCCACCGGGCCGAAGCGCAAATGCACGCCTTCGACTTGCGGGCTGGCGACCCAGATTTCGCGGTACGGCTTTGGCGCCGGCAATTCCGCGACGGCGTGGCTGTCGATCTTGAACGACATATACGCCTTCGGCTGCCCGTCAGCGCCGGACTGATAATAATTGGTGCGACGGATCGCTTTCACGAGATGGGCGATGCGGCGCAATGCGCGGTCTTCATCAAGGCTGACGACTTCGTTGAGCGCGGCTTCGATCAAGAATTCGAGCTTGGAGCTGCGGCTTTCGCGCGTCTCCATCGATTCCGGCAAATTCGGATCGAAGCGCGCTTTGAAGAACGCGAGGATGAGTGCTGCAATCTTCGTGTTGCTCGCCAGCGCCTGTTCCTGCACCGCTTGGGTCGGATCGAGGCCGGTTTGTTGGCGATAGCGCGCCAGCGCGCGCACGAGCGCAGCTTCGCGCCATGAACACGGCAGCGCCAGGATCAGACGGTTGAAACCGTCATTCTCCGCCTTGCCGGTCCAGATCGCGGCGAAGGCTCCCTCGAATTGCTTGCCCGCACGTTCGAGATCGATCGGCTTGCCATCGGCGGAGCGGGTTTCGATGTCGTGCACATGGATGCGTTGCGCTGGATGCAGCGGGCCGGCTTTGAGCTGCAGCTCGAAATTCACTTCCGAGTCGACGAACAACCCCATGTTCTCAAGGATCGGCACCGTGGCCGAGAGCGCCAGCACATCGCCACGCGCATAAAATTTGCAGCGCATGGTGTTTTCAGCGTCGTCGGCCAAGCGATAGGCGCGCGCGCGGATGATCTCATCATCGCCGGCCGTCAAAATCTGCGCCGTGTCGATCAAAGCCTCGTTGACGGCATAACGCTCCCGGTACGCGGCCGTGAATGCATCGGCAAAGCGGCTCTCGACCTGCTCGCGCGCGGCGGCGCTGAAGAGATCGGTCCGCAGCAGCGCGTCGTTGAACGCATCGTCCCACGTGTGGGTGAGCGCCGCGATTTCGACGTCGAGCGCTTGGACATCCGGATCGGCGCGCGTCTTGTCGATGTCGCCAATCACGAACAGCACGCGCGCGAGCTGGCCTTCGCCGAGCTGCGGCTGGAAGCTTTCCACCACGCCGCCGTAATGACGCGCGATCGCTTCACCAACCCGCTCGCGCAGTTCGGAATTGAAGCGATCCTTCGGGATATAGGTCAGCGCCGTGGCAAACCGGTTGAAGCGATCGCGGCGGGTGAACACGCGCGCGCGCGGACGATCCAGCAAGTGCAGGATGCCGCGCGAGATGCCGAGCAAATCCTCGCGCGACATCTGCCAGAGCTCTTCGCGCGGGTAATATTCGATGATCTTGCGCAGCGTCTTGGAATTGTGGCCGCCGGCGGCGAAGCCCGCCTGCTCCATCACCCATTCGGCCTTGCGGCGCAGGATCGGAATGTTGCGCGTCGGCTCAGTGAAGCTCTCGCTGGTGAAGAGGCCGACAAAGCGCACTTCGCCAATCGCCTCGCCCTTTTCGTTGTAGCGCTTCACGCTGACGAAATCGGCCGTGGTGCGGCGATGTACGCGTGCGCGGATGGTGGATTTAGAGACGACGAGCGGTGTCGGCTCATCCATCAAACGGCGCAATTCTGGCGTCAGCATCATCGGCTCAGCCGAAGAGCGCAGCACGTAAAGTTCGATGTCGCGCAGCACGCCAAGGCAACTGGCCGACAGGATCTCCGGCTCATCCGCTTTGTAGCTGCCGTCGGCCAAGCGCTGGTACTTGTAATCGCGCGCGCCGAGGAAGGTGAATTTATCCGCCGCGAGCCAGCGCAGCAGCGCCACCGATTCCGCAACCTCCTCCGCCGGCGCATTGGTGCGCGCGCCTTCAAGCTCTTCGGCGCAGTCCAACATGCGCTGACGCATGCCTTGGAAATCCTTCACAGCCGCGCGCACATCGCCCAGCGAACCGCGCACGCCGTCATGCAGCGCCTTGGCGCGCTGCGCCGACAGACGCGGCAAATGCACTTGGATCAGCGACTCGCGGCCCTGCCCCGCTGGCGCGGGCGCCACGGGGTGGAACATGGCGAGTGCGGCGATGCCTTGATCAGCCAATTCGCCCATCACCGAATCCACGAGGAAGGGCATGTCCGGGCCGACGATCTCGAGAATGTCGCGATCGAGCGTGCGCCCGCCTGCGCCGATGCCGGGGCGGATGCGCGTGGATTGCTGCTCCGGCGTCCGCTCGCCGCGCCACAACCAAAACTCATGCGCGAGTGCTGCGAGATCGGCGAGGGTCAGGTCGCCCAATTCATCGGCGGACGCGTCTTCGTAGAGCCCCCGCAAAAAGCTTCCGCCGCGGGCTCAATGGCGCCGTTAGCGCGGAAGGCGGGCCAAGGGCCCTGGGTTGCGGTTGAAATGAATTGATCGGCGGTTTGCGGAAGTTCCGCACGCGCAGCGGCGTCCATGAAGCGTTTCCTGAGAGCGGTTCGCGCCGCAATTCGGCGGGCGCGAAGCACGCGTTAGATTTTGGCGCGAACCTAGCCCCCCAGCGTCAGGCGCAACCGCTGGCCGCTCATTCTTCGACCGCAAACTCGGCCAAGCGGCCTGCGCGAACGCATGGCCGGATCCCAAGGCGCAGAACTTTGGAAAATTGGCGGCGCCGTCGGACGGGGACAAGCTGTCCGACGGCGCCTGCAGGCCTCGCAGCAGGCTGGGTGGGGGACGCACGCGGAGGCCTGGTCCTATAGGACGGTCACGGTCCGCGTGAATGAAGCCCCCGCTTGAGCCCACGCATTACGGATCGATACGTCAAATGACGATCGAGCGCGCGCCGGTGCAAAGTCTTCTAGTTCGAGAAACGTCCCAAGCCCCGGCGACGTTCGTAGCAAAAGCGATACATGCTTGACGCCGATCTGCAAGATCAATTTGATCCGGAATCGGAGCTGTTGGTCGTCTCTGCGTCGGGTGTCGGTTTTCCGTCTGCAGACAGCAGAATGGCGATCCATTTCGTTGTCGGAAATTGCGCCAATACAATCATCAACATCACGGTGAGGGGTGCTGCGAGAAACGCGCCGACAATGCCCCACACCAAGCCCCAAATCGCCAGCGCAAGCAGCACGACGACTGCGGAAAGATTTAATGAATCTCCGGTCATGCGCGGCTGAACGAAATTGCCGATGACGAATTGCCAAACACCGACGCCCGCAAAAACCGCGACTACAGGTCCGAGTGTGGGAAATTGTACAAGCGCGACGGCTGTCGTCAGGACAACGGCGACGATCGAGCCAATGGTCGGAATGTAATTGAGAAAGAAGATCAAGAACGACCAAAACAGCGCGTTCTCAAGGCCAATAATCGTCAGGGTGGCGAACGTGAGCCCGGTAATAATCAGGCTCATCACGGTCTGGACCCAAAGATAGCGCTCCATCGACACACGGATGCGCGCGATCACGTGGCGTGCGGCCTCGCGCTTGCCTTTACCGCGGAAGATCAGGTCGAGCTTGTCGGACATGACGCCCGCAGCCGGAAACAGGAAGGCCAAGAAGATCAACGTGAAGATCGTGCTGGAGACGAGGTTCTGCAAGCTTTCGCCGATTTCGCCCGCAAGCCGGGTTGGATCGAGATTGGCGATCAGATCGCGCACCGTCGGTGATCGTCCCGGCACGCCCAGCGCTTCATGCGCTTGGCTCAGCACCTGGTTGAGGCGGAATTCGTAGCGCGTCTGGTCGGCCAGAATGGCCGCTACGTTATTGACGACAACAACGCCGACCATGGCGACGATTCCAAGCACGACGATGATCGCCAGCGGCAGCGCCAACCAACGCGGCGTAAACGGGATGCGCTTGTCCAGCGTGTCAGCCAGGCCGTCGATGGCCAGCCACAGAATCAGCGCCATGGCGAATTGCGACAGCGGTTCGCGCAGATAATAGAGCCCGGCGGCGATCACGCCTGCCGCGATTATCCACAGCGCGCCCCGTTGCGACAAATCCATCTGCCTCTCCTGCCCGGCTTGCGCCATAAACACCCGATGCGCCAAGCTGTTGCGCGAAGCAAGGAGCCCGACGAATGGCGGCAAACATCGAGATCGGCGCGTCCCCCGAAGGGGTGCAGAGCATGGCTCTGAAGCGCGCCAACCGCCACGGCCTCATTGCCGGCGCCACAGGAACCGGCAAAACCGTCACGCTCCAGGTATTGGCCGAGGCGTTCGCGCGCGCGGGCGTCAACGTCTTCGCCGCCGACATCAAGGGCGACCTTTCCGGCTGCGCCGCGAACGGCGACCCGGCCCCGGCTTGGGCTGTCGCCCGCGCCGGCGAGATCAATCTGCCGCTGACGCCCGAGGCGATGCCCGCCGTGTTTTGGGACGTCTATGGCGAACTCGGCCACCCCGTCCGCACCACCGTCACCGAAATGGGGCCCGTGCTGATGGGCCGCGTCCTTGAGGCTACGGACGCGCAGGCCGGCGCGCTGACCATCGCCTTCCGCATTGCAGACGATTGGATCAAGGCCGGCAAGAACGAAGGGCTATTACTCGATCTCAACGATCTGCGCGCGCTTTTGACCTACCTGTCGGAAAATTCCGAGGACATCGGCAAACAATACGGATTGGTCACACCGCAATCGATCGCCGCGCTCCAGCGCAAATTGCTGCAGCTTGAGATGGACGGCGCCGACCATTTCTTCGGCGAACCCGCCTTCAATCTCGATGAACTCCTGCGCACCCGCGAAGACGGCAAGGGCACGATCAATATCCTGGCGTCCGAACGCCTGGTGCAAAGCCCACGGCTCTATTCCGCGTTCCTGCTCTGGCTGATGAGCGAACTTTGGGAAGAACTGCCCGAAGTCGGCGATCAGGATAAGCCAAAACTCGTCTTCTTCTTCGACGAAGCGCACCTGCTCTTCCGCGACGCGCCGAAGGAGCTGGTGAACAAGGTCGAGCAAGTCGTGCGCCTGATCCGCTCCAAGGGCGTTGGCATCTATTTCGTCACGCAATCGCCGGCCGACATTCCAGAGATCGTGCTCAGCCAGCTCGGCAATCGCTTCCAGCACGCGCTGCGCGCCTATACGCCGAGCGATCAAAAGGCCGTGCGGGCGGCGGCGCAGAGCTTCCGCGCGAACGAGAACGTCGATGTCGCAAAAGAAATTCAAGAGCTGAATGTCGGCGAGGCTTTGGTCTCAACGCTCGACGAAAAAGGCGCGCCGACACCGGTCGCGCGCACCAAAATTCGGCCGCCGAACTCCCATGTCGGCCCGATCCTGCTGGCAGAACGCCAAGCCATGATGCGCGCCAATACGAGCGGCCGCGCCTACGAAAAAGCTGTCGATCGCGAAAGCGCGCACGAAATCCTCGGCCGCCGCGCCGCGCAAGCGGCTGAAGCCACCGCGCGCGAAGAAGAGCGCGAAGCGCGCGAGAAGGAAGCCGCACGCTCGTCGCGCGGCACGACCTCCCGCTCCAGCGGCGGCGCGTCGCGCGCGAAGTCCACACGCAGCAGCGGCTCGCGCACGACGGCGGTCGAACGCCAAACCGGCCGCGTCGCCAGCGGCGTCATGAATACGCTCGTGCGCGAACTCATGCGCGGCATCCTCGGCACACCGCGCCGGCGCAGATAAAAGAGAACCCGCTCATGGACCTCAGCCTCAGCAATCCTCTGTTCGCTACCTACGTCATTGCGGCTTCGCTGATGATCTTGAAGGCTGTCGCCATGTCGTGGCTCACGGTGCAGCGGATGGTGAGCGCCAAGGGCGGCTTTCGCGCGCCCGAAGATTTGCGCAAGACGCCGCTCAACCCCAGTCCCGATCCGGCGCAATTGCTGCCAAATGAAAAGGTCGAGCGCATCCGGCGCATTCATCAAAATGACCTGGAGAACATTCCCTTCTTCCTGGCGGCGGGGTTTTTGTTCATCACGACTGCGCCGCCGCTCCTGCTCGCGCAATGGCTGCTCTACGGTTACGTCGCCTCGCGCTTGCTCCATTTCATCGCCTACCTGACCGCCCAAACGCACGACATGCGCGCGATGCTGTGGACGATCGGCTCGCTTATTCTCATCTTTATGACCGGTTCGGCGCTTTGGGCGGCGATCAACACGTTCATCACGTGATTAATGGATTTAGGCGCCGAAGAGATCATCGTCGTCACCGCGCCGCGCTTGCCACAAGCGCCAGGCGAGCAAGCCTATTCGGTTCTAGCGATCGATCCGCGCGCGGTTGAGGATGCGGTGCGCTTGGATCGTGCGCTGGCGGTAGCACCTGGCGCCAATCTTTTCCGCCGCAACGATAGCGGCGCGGCGAACCCCACAGTGCAAGGCTTGTCGTTGCGCGCGATTGGCCCGTCCGGCGCGGGGCGCGGGCTCGTCACGCTCGACGGCGTGCCCCAGCACGATCCGTTCGGTGGCTGGGTGATCTGGGGCGGATTGGCGCCGGAATTGATCGAACGCGCCAACATCATTCGCGGCGCAGGCGCAGGCCCTTATGGCGCCGGCGCGTTGACCGGCGTGGTCGCCCTGGATGAGCGCAGCGCGCAGGGTTTCTCGCTGCGCGCCGAGTATGGCGCGCGCGACTACACCCGCGTCGGCGGCGTGGGCGTCGCCAATGGCGATGCGTTTAGCGCGCTTCTTGGCGCGAGCGTCGAACACGACGACGGCTGGATCCCTACGCGCGAAGGCCGCGGCGCAGCGGATGCGCCACTTGCCCGTGACGCGATGAGCGGCGCGGTGCGGGTGCAGCGCATGCAGGGCGGCGTGCTCATCTCCGCGCGGCTTTCGGCATACGCCGAAGAGCGCAGCTCGGGCCTCGTGGGCGCGAACTCGACGGCGGACGGTGTCGCCGCCAGCCTCACGTTCGTCTCGCAACCGCGCGCTGACGCGCCCGGCTGGCGTGCGCAAGCCTGGGCGCGCGAAAGTGACATGAGCAACAGCTTCGTCACCGTGGCCCCCGATCGCAGCATGACAACACCTGCTTCCGCGCAGGATGAAACACCTGCGTTCGGCTGGGGCGCGAACGCGGCTTTACGCTGGAGCAACGGTGAAATCGGCGTCGACCTGCGCGCGGCTGACGGCGAGACGCGAGAGCGCTTCAATTATAGCGGCGGGACGTTTCTGCGCTCCCGCGGCGCCGGCGGCGAAACGCTCAGCGCGGGCGCTTACGCCGAAGGCTGGCGCACGTATGGCGACACACTCGTATCCGGCGGCGTGCGGCTCGATTGGTGGCAGGCGAGCGAAGGCCGACGGCTCGAGCGCTTGATCGCCACCGGCGCGCCAACGCTTGATGTGGAGGCCGAGGACCGAGAAGTTTGGGCGCCCAATGCGCGTGTTGGCGTACGTCACGATTTTGGATCGCACTATGCCCGCGCCGCCGCCTATGCAGGCTTGCGTCCGCCGACGCTGAACGAATTGCACCGCCCCTTTCGCGTGGGCAACGACATCACCGAAGCGAACACCAGCCTCGAACCCGAACGACTTTACGGCCTCGACGCGGCGTTCGGTGATGATCATGGCGATGTCGCCTGGAGCATCGGCGTGTTCGCGGTGCGCCTTGTCGATCCGATCACCAATGTGACACTCGGCTTTGGCCCCGGCACATTTCCGCCCGGCGTGTTTGTGCCGGCGGGCGGCGTTTATCGGCAACGCCAAAATGCGGGCCATATCGATGCGCTCGGTGTCGAAGCAGACGCACGGGGCGCATTGAGCGATGTGCTCTCCTGGCGCGCGGCGCTCTCCTACACCGATGCGCAGATCGATGGGGACGATGACGCGCCCCAACTCACCGGCCTGCGCCCCGCGCAAGCGCCGGAGTTGAGCATCACGGCGGGTCTTGCGTGGCGGCCCTGGAACAGCGGCGCGTTCAGCGCAGACGCACGTTACGAAAGCGCACGCTTCGATGATGATCTGAACACGCGCCGGCTTGGCCAAGCTCTAACGCTCGATCTGCGCTTCGAACAAAACATCACGCCCCACGCGAGCGCCTTCATCGCGCTCGACAACGCGCTCGATTCCGCAATCGAAACCGGCGCCACAGCGGATGGCGTGACACTTTACGGCGCGCCGCAAGCAGCGCGGGTTGGCGTTCGTCTAACTGGCCGCTGAGGCGCGATCGACGCGGCACTGGAAGCAGCCGAACTTTGACCTGATGTGAACATACGCGATGGCTGTGTCGTTCAAGATCGACTCGCATGCGTCCTTCAGATCAGCGCCGCGCACGATCTGACCGGTCTCGTAGCGAATCCAATCCTCGCAATCGTAGCCGCGAACCGCCGCTGGATCGAGAAACTGAAACCAGGCCGGCAAGTCCGCGCCCTCGTAGCGCGTGCATACGCCGGTGTGCAGAAAGATCGGTCCAGTCTCCGCATAAGGCTGCGCCCTCGGGAATGGGCGATAATTGAGCACGAGCTTGTCGGCGCCCGGCGCGATGAGCTGGAGGCAATGTCGGCACGGATTGGCCGCGCCTTCGGCTGCGCGCACTAACGGTCGCTGGCCATTGGCGTCCGCGCCGCCTTCGCGCAATTGATTGAATGCCGCCGTCGAAATGCCGCTCACACGCAATGCCATGCCACCCTCCGTTCGAGCGCCGGAGCAAAGCAGGTTGGCATTCAACGGTCGCGCCAGTTTCGGACTTGGCGTTAA
Source organism: Hyphomonadaceae bacterium JAD_PAG50586_4 (assembly GCA_023242925.1). Taxonomy (GTDB): domain Bacteria; phylum Pseudomonadota; class Alphaproteobacteria; order Caulobacterales; family Aquidulcibacteraceae; genus Vitreimonas. The sequence continues at coordinate 3,494,539 of CP096134.1, forward strand.
AAACGCTAATCCACGATCCCGCTCTTCCATTCCGCATCGCGACGCGGCAGCGCGAGGTAGCTTTCGCTGCGCATTTCCATCAGGCGCGAGGCGGTGCGTTCGAACTCGAAGCTTTGGTCGCCCGCCGGATAGAGCGTCTGTGGCGGCGCATCGGCGGAAGCGACGAGCTTCACTTTCGCTTCGTAAAGCGCGTCGATCAAAGTGCGGAATCGCGCCGCTTCCTCGCGCATGGAGGGAGAGAGCTTAGGGATATTTTCCAAGAGCACGGTGTGAAAGCGCTCAGCGATTTCGAGATAATCCCCAGCACCCAGCGGCCGCGCGCAGAGCTCTTCGAAGGTAAAGTGCGCCACGCCCGCCGCTTCACGCTCCACCTTCAGCGCGCGCCCGCCGACGTCGAGCATCACCGATTGCGGGGCTGCGCCGAGCGTCAGCCGCTCCCAGGCCCGATCCATCGACTCTTCCGCAGCTGGTCCAAGCGGCGCATAATAAACGGGCGCGGCCATCAAGCGCTCAAGCCGATAATCGCGCGGCCCGGCGATCGAAATCACATCAAGCTTTTGCTTTAGTAATTCGATGAACGGCACGAAGAGCTGACGGTTGAGGCCGTTCTTATAAAGTTCATCCGGCGGTCGGTTTGAGGTGGCGACGATGGTGACGCCGCTTTCGAACAAGCGCTCGAATAGCCGGCCCAAGATCATCGCGTCGGCAATGTCGGTGACTTGCACTTCGTCGAAGCACAAAAGCTGCGCGCCGTCGCAGACGCGCTTGGCCGCCTGCGCGATCAACTGATCTTGGCCGGCGCCCGCCGCGCGCGCGTCGCGCATCGCCGCGTGCTGCGCCAGCATGAATTCGTGAAAGTGCACGCGCCGCTTCTTCTTCACGGGCGCCGCTTCAAAGAAGAGATCAAGCAGCAGCGACTTGCCGCGCCCGACTGGGCCCCAGAGATAAAGCCCACGCGGGACAGCGCCCTTGCCAAACCAAGCGTCTGGATTCCAGCGCATCAGCGCCTCGGCCAGCGCATCCAGACGTTCGGCGGCGCGGGCCTGGTCCGGATCGGGCGCGAGATCGCCCGCTTCCAGGCGCCGGCGGTACGCGGCAAGCGGCGATGACATCGAGACTCAGGACTCCGGCGGCGGCAGCCGCTTTAGAACCGGCCCGGGCGGCCCAACGCAAGTGCTGGACGGCTCTTTTCGCCGCCCGCGCCGCATGCTTCCCTGCCGGGAACAGCGCCGACTCAAACGAGCGCCTGGGCGGAGCCCGATGACGCAAATGGACGCCACGATGACGACCCAGCCGGCGCGCACAGCCGCGCCCACCAAGCATATCGTCGACGTTCTGATCGAAGAACGCGCGCCGAAGCTCTCGTCGGGGCCGGTTTGGCCAATCGTGCGTGCGCCGCTGTTTACGATCCTGAACTACCAAAAAGCCGTGCGCATGGCCGACATGATCGCGCCGATGGCCGGCGCCGATGCGCTGGAATCGATCTCGCAGCTTTTGTCGGTGAAGCTCGATGTCGCCGGCCTTGAACGCGTGCCGCGCGACGGCGCCTTCATCGTGCTGGCCAATCACCCGACCGGCATCACCGACGGCATCGCACTTTACGATGCGCTCAAGGGCCCGCGTCCTGACGTGATGTTCTACGCGAATTCCGATGCGCAGCGTGTGTGCCCGCGCTTTGACGACGTGCTGATTCCGGTCGAGTGGGTGCTGGCTAAGCGCACGCGTGAACGCACACGTGTCACGCTGAAGATGACGGACGAAGCGTTCGCGCAGAACCGCCCGCTGGCGATCTTCCCGGCCGGGCGCTTGGCGCGCGTGCGCGATGACGGCCATCTCACCGATCCGGAATGGATGCCCACCGCAATCAGCCTCGCGCGCAAATACGAGTTACCGATCCTGCCCGTCCACATGAGCGGCCCCTATTCGTTTTGGTTTCACACCTTCTCGAAAGTCTCAGCCGAGCTGCGCGACATCACGCTCTTTCACGAGCTGTTGAACAAGCAGGGCAAGACCTACAAACTGACCTTCGGCCCACTCATCCCGGCAGCCCAAGCGGCGGGCGATGCAATCTCCATCACCAGGCGGATCAAGCATTACGTCGAACGCGAGTTGCACGCAGCGCCCGATAAGCCCTTCGATCCCAACGGCCCCGAATGCGCCTGGCGCGATCCCCGCCCGCGCAAGCGCCCACGCAAGCGCCGACGCAAGCGATTGTGAAAAATCAGCCATAGACGCGGGTCACGGCGCGGCGCAATGTGCTGGCCGAGGGACGGGTATCGGATGGGAGTGAGCCATGCGCGCCCGTATTTTGGCGTTAGGATTGTGGGCGGGATTTGCGGCGACGAGCATCGCCATTCCCTACATTCCGCCACCGCAACCAGTTTATGAAGCGCCGATCGATCGCGCGCTGACCAATGTCGCGGCGATGGAAGGCATTGATCCGGCGCAACGCGAACGCGTGCTTGGCCGGCTCAATCTTCTCGCTTACGCGCGCGACAATGCCCCGTTCACCTACATGGCTGACAGCAACGATTTCGTTGAAGCCGGCAGCATGCTCTGCCGCGAAGTGCAGCCGATGGGCCCGCGTATGCAAGAAGAGCCGCGCGAATTCGGGCCAGACGATCGTTGCGCCGCGTACCAATTCAATCTCGGCCCGCAAACCGAAACGCCGACCAATGCGCCGCAAAACCCGAGCGCGGGCGCGCGGGCGCGCCTGGAAGCCGCGCGCGGCCATTATGCACGGGCGCTGGAGATCGACCGCGCCGACCTGCGCGCGCGCTTGGGCTACGCTTATGTGCTGGACCGCCTCGGTCGCACCAATGATGCGCGCCGTGAATTGCGCACCATTCTGAAGCGCGGCTTGCCGCGCTTGGCTGGTCCGCAATCGGAATGGGAAGACCACGCGGTGCTCACCGAAACTGCCGCACACCTGGCGCATCTCGCGACCTCGCACAGCGACCGCGCCCGCATGGATCGCTTGCGCCAGCGTTTAGAAGCGAGCCAACCGATCGTCTACGTGACGCCTGTCGTCGTGCCGTTGGCGGATCGGCCGTTCGAACGCTTGGTGGACAATGGTTCGCCCGTCGCATTCGATTTCGCCGGCACCGGCGATGCGCGCGCGCAAGGCTGGCTGACGCCGGACGCAGCGTGGCTGGTGTGGGACCCGGAATGGCGTGGCCAAGTGCGCTCGGGCTTCGACATGATCGGCCAGCGGACATGGAGCGTGTTCTGGAACGATGGTTTTGAGGCGCTGCGCGCGCTCGATGACAATCGCGATGGCGAACTGACCGGCGCCGAGTTGGGCGGCCTGGCGCTCTGGCGCGACGAGAACCGCAACGGTGTCAGCGATCCGGGCGAAGTAATGCCGGCGAATGTGCACGGCGTGACCGCGCTCTCGGTGCGCGGTGAGACCACCCGCCCTGGCCTGATGACCGCGCCAACCGGCGTGCGCTTCGAGAACGGCCGCACCCGCCCGCTCTATGATTGGACGCCAGGTCTGGAAAACGCACCTGTGAGCTAAGCGCGCGCCGCTTCGATCGCGGCGTTGAGCTGATAGGGCTCGAACGGTTTTGGCAACACGCGCACGGACTTCCACATCTCGTCCACACCGCCAATGCCATAGCCGGTGGCGAAAATGAACGGCACGCCGCGTGCGCTCAACACTTCCGCCACGGCGTAGGTGCGCTCGCCATTGAGATTCACGTCGAGGATGGCGAAATCCACCTCTACCTCGCGCGCAAGCTTCAGCGCTTGCTCAAGGCGTCCGGCGATGGCGACGACTTCGTGACCCAAATCGCTCAGTACGTCCTCTATGAGCATCGCCACCAGCGCCTCATCTTCGACAATTAAAAATCTTAACGGCGTAGCCACGCCCTAACCTTCCCATTGATAGACAAAGCGCCGTTCGATCGGCGTCGATATATTCGCTTCCACGCCCTCGGGCAAAAACGCGATGTGTGCTCCGCCGCCCAATTCGTAAGCGAGATTGCGCTCGATCAGGCGCGAACCAAATCCGACACGCGTCGGCGGCGAGACGGGCGGTCCGCCAGACTCGCACCAATGGAGGTGCAGCATCTCGGCGCCGCCTGCATCGCGCGCTTCCCATGTGAGCTTCACGCGGCCCTTGTCACCGGAAGGAGCGCCATACTTAGCGGCGTTGGTCGCCAATTCATGCAGCGCAATCGATAGCGCCAGCGCTTGTTTGGGCGTCAACCGCACCACTGGGCCGCCCACTTCCACACGAGAACCGGCCGCCGCGAACGCCATCAGCGCGCGCTCAACCACCTCGCGCAGATAGGCGCCCTCCCAGTTCTCAGCCGTCAGCAAATCGTGCGCGCGCGCCAGCGCCGTCAGTCGCGCGTCAATCAGCGGCCGCGCCTCGCCGCTACGCTCCGTGTTGCGCAACGTCTGCATAACCAAAGACTGCACCGTCGCCAGCGTGTTCTTTACGCGGTGGTTCAGCTCGTTGATCAGCAATTGACGCTGTTCGTCGGCGCGTTTGCGCTCGGTGATGTCGCGCGCGATCTTCGAGGCGCCCACGATCACGCCGCGCGCGTCCTTCACAGGCGACACGGTCAGCGAGATGTGAATCCGTTCGCCATCCTTGCGCACACGCTCGGTTTCAAAGTGCTCGATCCGGTCGCCGCGGCGAACACGTTCGATGATGCCGGGTTCTTCGTGGTGCAGTTCTGGCGGGATCAGCGTCAACACTGAGCGGCCAATGATCTCGATCGGCGCATAGCCGAACAGACGCTCGGCGCCCTTATTCCAGCTGTTGATGATCCCGCCCAGATCCTTGGAGATGATCGCGTCGTTTGAATTCTCAACGATCGAACCGAGCAATTGGCTCGCTTGTTCAACGCGACCACGCAAACCCCGCGCGATGTCGCGTTCGAGAGAAAACCCGACCTGGTGAGCGATGGCGCGCGCGACATCCAATTCAGCGCGGCTGAATTGGTGCGGCGCGTTGTGATACACCATAAACTTGCCGACGACGCCGCCATACGCCACCAACGGCACGAAGGCCAAGGCGCAAATACCCTCGTCGCGATTGATCGCCTTCACCTCGGCGGACTCCAGCGCGTCGTCAATATCGGTGATGGTTTGCGGTTCTGGCTGCGGCTCGCCGGTGCGCCATTGCGTGTGTCCGGTTGCGGCTTCGCGATAAGTTTCCGACAGACCGCGCGAAGCAACGAAGCGCATCTCGCCTTGTGCATCGAACATCAGGATGGAGGCGCGGTCGCAGTTAAGCGTGTCGAAGATCGCGTCGAGCGCGGCTTCGTAAACTTGCTTCTCGTCGCAGGCGCGGAAAAGCCGGTCGGTTAAGCGGAAAAATACCCGCGCGGCGCTCGCCGGCAGCATTGTCTCGCCTTCCAGATGGGCTGTCTCAGCCACCCACATGCACTCCCGCGCGCCCTTCGCCGTGGCCGACAACGCCACGAGACGGGACCTTGTTCCCTACGCTGGAAACTGGAGCAAGCGGTCGCTTAAACCTTGCGTTCGACCATCGCCTTTTTGATCTCGGCGATGGCCTTGGCCGGGTTCAGACCCTTGGGGCAGACCTGGGCGCAATTCATGATGGTGTGGCAGCGATAGAGCTTGAACGGGTCTTCCAGCGCATCGAGGCGCTCGCCCTGATGCTCGTCGCGGCTGTCGGCAATCCAGCGATAGGCTTGCAGCAGTGCTGCCGGACCCATGAAGCGATCGCTATTCCACCAATAAGACGGGCACGACGTCGAGCAGCAGGCGCAAAGGATGCACTCATACAAGCCGTCGAGCTTGGCGCGCTCTTCCGGGCTCTGGCGCCATTCGGCGTCGGGCTCGGGCGTCTCGGTTTGCAGATAGGGTTGGATCGCCGCGTATTGCGCGGTGAAGTTCGTCAGATCCGGCACCAGATCCTTCAGCACCGGCTGGTGCGGCAGCGGCGAGATCGTGATCGCGCCTGCGGAATATTCGTCCATGCCTTTAGTGCAGGCGAGCGTATTACGGCCGCCGATATTCATAGCGCACGAACCGCAGACACCTTCACGGCAAGAGCGACGGAAAGTCAGCGTTGGGTCGATGTCATTTTTGATGGAAATCAGCGCGTCGAGCACCATCGGCCCGCAGCTGTCGAGATCGACCTGGTAGATATCCCAGCGCGGATTCTCGCCCGTCTCGGGATCGTAGCGGTAAATCTTGAACTCCCGCGTGCGCTTGGCCCCTTTCGGGGCGTCATGGCGCTTGCCGGTTTTGACCTTGGAATTCTTGGGAAGTGTAAGTTCGACCATATCGGGCGCGAACCTGACGAGCGCCGCAGCGCCCGTCAAGCACGCGAAATGCCCCTATTGCGTCGCTGATCCGGCAGGAGCGGCCCGGCCGTACCAATCGATCCGCCGGGTGGCGATCATGGTGGCGGCGATCACCGCGAAGGCGACCACGGAGCCGGCCAAAAGGGCGAAATCCTCCAAAGTCATCAGCACATACATGGCGCCGTAGAGGCCGCTGAGGCCCAAAAGCGCCTTGAAGCCGACGGCCGCTGAGCGGAAGGACGCCCCTGCGTAATAAGCCAGCAGCAGCACGGTAGCGGCGGCCGCCATCATAAAGGCCTGGGTGAAGCCGATGATCTCGGTGATCGAGAGCAGCAGCAGGTAGAAAACGCACTGGGCCAGGCCGACCAGGATGTATTGAGCGGCGTGGGCCTTCTTGCCGCTGACGGCCTCGAACACCAGCGTCGCCAGGAAGACGATGCCGATGAACATGATGCCGTATTCGATGGCGCGGCTGACACCTTGGTAGATGTCGTCAGCGGCGACGAAGCTGACAGCCATGTCGTGGCTGGCGATCTCGCCCAGATTGAAGGACGTGAGGTTGGCGGCCTTCGGCATGTTGCGGGCCACGAACGGCACGCGCCATTGGGCGTTGAAGCCCTCGCCTGTGAGCTCAACACCCTCGCTGGTTTGGAAATAGCCTTGCGCCCGCGTGGCGGTGGCATTGCCGCTTATGGTGACGGCGGTGTCCTGCGCGAAGGCGGCGACGGCGAAGCGCTGCGCCCCGCCCAGCACAATGCGGGTATCGACCACGAACGGCTCCGGGGCGCCGTTGAGCGGCGCAGGCGCGACGAAGGTTTGCAGCGGCCGCGTGGCGGGGACGGGCTCATAATGCGTTTGCCCGTTCGCGGCGGCGGCGAAGCCGAAGTCGAAATCGGAGCTGGGTTCAAGCGTGACCGTGTCGCCATTGGCGAAGCGCAATTCGGCGGCGTCACGGATGGTGCGGCTGTCACCGACGAACATCGCGATCTGTGCGTTATCCCACTCGAACACGTAAGACGGATCGAGCCCTTCAAGAGCGGCTGCGGGATCGAACTCAGCATGGAAATTCGTGCTCGCGTCAAAGGAATCGGCGCGATAGATGCCAAGCCGGCGTTGCGAGACCGCAAGCTGTGAGTCCGCCGTGCCGTTCGCAGCGAACACGATGTAGCGGCCGCGCTCGATGCTGGTTGAGACCTGGCCTTCCGTGCTGGTGATCTCGATGGCGCGGCGATAGGGCACCACCAGCATCGGCCCGCCGATCACTTGTTGGCCGCCGGCTTGCGCGCCGATCTCGGCAGTGACTTGGCGCGCACGCTGTTCGCGGCCTTCCATTAGCGCGCCGACCATGATGAGCGGGATGCCCATCGCCAGCACAAGCGCGCAGACGAGCAGAAGTTTAAGGCCCAACGATCCGCGTGGGATCAGGCCGGATATAGGATTGGAGGTCATGCATTCTCCCCGAGTGGCAAACGCCGATGCTTTGACGGCATCGCCGGCACAGGACGGGGAGCCGCGTCCGATTTATCGCTCAGGCGCTTGGGAGATTTTGTGCAGAGCCCTTAGGGGTCCATATCGATGACGACGGCGTCGCGCGGCGGCGCCCAATCCTCTTCGGGCTGCGCCGGTGGCGGCGAGGTAAAGGCAATCACGAAGGCCGCAGCGCCCGCGAGCGCGCAGCCGAACGACCAGAGCGCGACGTTGCGATCATAGCCGGCTGCGGCGACCCTCGCGTCAGCTTGCTCCAAACGCGCTTGCCATCTCGCATTTGTGCTCGACTCAAACGTAGCTCGAGCTTTGGCCAGATCTTCTTCGTCGTAGCCGTCTTCACGCCGAAGCTTCTTTAAAAGCGCCTCGAGCTCAATGCGATCCTCCTCGGCATTCGCTTCCGGCCCGCGCACTTTGTATGCGCGCGCAGCGATCTGTCGCCGCGCTTCGATCAAACAAAACCCGATCAAAAACACCAACGGCAATGCAAAGCCCCACGGCGCCACTGCGGGCATCCAGGGGCGAAGGAAAAGCCCAAGCGAGCCAAGCACAAGCCCGCCCAGCACCAAGAATTCCACAATCGCTTGGCCGCGGTCGCCGAGGCTTGCGCGCAAGCGACGGCGGCGCGCGCCAATTTCAGCGAACATTGCAGAGATGAATCCACCCATACCTGGCAAATAACCCAAGCCGGCGGACCCGCCTAGACCACGCTGCGTCTCGATTTTGTCGCGCGGGAACACTAGGTTGTGATCGAAGAGGACAATTCATGGCGCTCAGCATCAAAGCCCTCAATCTGAAGACGATCGGTATCGCCATCGGCGCGCTCTTGGGCGTGCTCGTGTTGGCGGTGGTGCTCTTCTTCGTCTTCTTCCCCAAAGACCTCGCCGCCGCTGAAGCCGAGCGCCGCATCGAGGAAGCCACCGGCCGCGAACTCACGTTGGGCGACGATATCCAGATGACGTTCTGGCCAGCGCTCGGCTTTTCAGTGAACGACGCCTCGCTTTCAAACCCGGAAGGATTTTCGTCCGACGAAGCCTTCCTCGCCGCCAACCGCATCGTCTTTGCGGTGAAGGTGATGCCGCTGCTGCGCGGCGCGATCGAAGTGAAGGAATTGATCTTCGAGGGCGCTGAGGTGCGGCTGCGCGCCGAGGAAGACGGAGGCGCCAACAATTGGACCTTCCCGACCGAAAACAATTCGGAGGAAGAAACCACGCTCGAAGATCTGCGCCTCGATGACGTGCGCATGAGCGACAGCATGATCTCGTTCCAAGGCGCTGAAGGCGAGCCGCTGGTGTTGCAAGACGTTGACGCGAGCCTCGCGTTGCAATCGCTCGATCTGCCGGCGCAGCTGCAGGCGGCGTTCGACTATCGCAATCAGCGCGTCAATCTCGACAGCACGATCGGCCTGCCGCGCGCAGTGCTGGAGCAAGGCGAGACCCCGCTCTCGGCCGCCGTGCGCGCCGCGCCGCTGCAAGCCAATTTCGAGGGATTGTTCAATTCCGCCACCGGCGCACTGACCGGCGGCATGGATGCGAGCGGCAATTCTTTGCGCGCGTTGATGGCCTGGATGGGCACGCCGATGGCGGCGGGCGGCGGCTTTGGGCCGTTCAATGTCGAAGGCCAAATGGTGCATGAGGGCCAGCAAACCGCGCTCACTGACGCCACACTGCGCCTCGACGATATCAACGCCAACGGCAGTCTCACGCTGATCACGCAAGAGAGCGGCCGCTTGCGCGTCAATGGCGCCCTCAGCTCCGCCAATGTCGATCTCAACAATTACCTCGCAGCACCTGCGCAAGCCGGCCAGGACGGCGTGGAAGTCGACACCGCGTGGAGCACAGCGCCGCTCGACCTTTCAGGCCTGCGTGCGCTCGACGCGGACCTGCAGCTCAATCTCGGCGCCCTGCGCTTCCAGCGCATGAGCTTCACCGATGTCGCGCTGGCGCTACGCGTCGCCAACGGCGCGGCCGACGCCCGCCTCACCCGTATCTCCATGTACGACGGCGGCGGCACGGCGCGGCTGATCGCTGACGGCTCGGGTTCGACGCCGCGCATCGCGTTCGAAATCGATGCGCAGAACATTCAAGCTGAAACGCTGCTGCGCGACGCGATCGGCTTCGACAAGATCGTCGGTCGCGGGCGTCTGCGCGCCTCGCTCGTCGGTACGGGCGCGTCGCAAGCGGCGCTGATGCGCAATCTCTCCGGCGCCGCGTCGTTCAATTTCAACGACGGCCAATGGAAAGGCGTGAACCTCGCGCAGATCGCGCGCACAGTGCAATCGGCGCTCACGGGCGCCGCCGCCGGCGAAGGCTCCTCCACCGATTTCGCCGAACTTTCCTCCACCTTCACTGTGTCCAACGGCGTCATGGCCACCGACAATCTGCGCCTGCTCAATCCCTTCGTGCGCCTGGAAGGTCGCGGTCTTGTCGATATCGGCGCGCAAACCATGGACATGCGCATCACCCCGCGCGCGGTAAACAATGCGCAAGGCCAAGGCGGCGATCTCTCCGTTGCCGGCCTCGGCGTGCCGTTCCGCATCAGTGGGCCGTGGTCACGGGTGAGCTTCCGCCCGGCACTTGAAGACGTGGTGCAAAACCAATTGCGCGACATTCTCTCGCGCCAAGATCAAGGCAGCCCGCTCGCCTCGATCGGCGAAGCCCTGTTCGGCCGCACGCCCGCTGCGACCACGCCGCCCGCAAACGAAACGCCAGCCGCGAGCGAGGGTGAAACACCCGCCGCCGAAACGCCTGCGGCCACACCAGCTCAACAAGAGCCGGCCCGTCCCACCAATCCGCTGGAGGAAATGCTCCGCCGCGCCCGCGAACAACGCGAGCAAAAGCAAACAGCGCCGCCAACGACGCCCTAAGCGAGTTTCAGTTCAGTCTCTTCAGCGGCGACGGCGGTCGCCACGGCGGCGAACAATTCGCCGGTCAGCTCCACCTCGGCGCCTTCGCGCGCGAGCAGCGCTAGGCGCTCCATCAATTCATGCAATTCGCCCAGGCCGCGCGGGGGCGATTGCGCCGCAATGAGCCCGGCCGCGGGGCCTGGCCCTTCCTGCTCGTCCGACGCGATCAGGCTTTCATGCAGCTTTTCGCCCGGACGCAGGCCAGTGAAGACGATGCCGACGTCCTCCTCCGGGCGCTTGCCCGCAAGCCGGATCGTTTCGCGCGCCAATTCCACGATCGAGAGCGCTTCGCCCATGTCGATCGTCAGCACAGCGCCGCGACGCTCATCCGAGAAGCTCGCGGCGGCGGCGTGCAACAGCGCGTCGGCGGCTTGCGGGATCGAGATGAAATAACGCGTCACTTGCGGATCAGTGACTGTAAGCGGGCCGCCCTTGGCCAATTGCTTCTCAAAGATCGGCGCTACTGATCCAGCGGAGCCCAGCACATTGCCCAGACGTACCGGAATCGCACGGCGCGGGCCGCGCCGATCGAGCGCCTGGCAATACATTTCGCCCAAGCGCTTCGACGCGCCCATCACGCCCGACGGATCAACCGCCTTGTCGGTCGAGAGGAAAATCAGCTCCGCATCCACCAGCTGCGCGGCTTCCGCAACATTGCGCAGGCCGCTCACATTGGTGAGCACGCCTTCGCTCGGGAACGCTTCCACAAGCGGCACCTGTTTCAGCGCGGCCGCGTGGAAAACAATTTCTGGCCGCTCACGCGTGAACCAGCGGCGCATTGAGGCTGCGTCACGCACATCGGCGATCACCACGCGCGCACCGCGCAATTCGTTGCCAATGCGGAAGAGATTATATTCAGAGCTATCGAGCAATGTCAGCTGCGCCGGATTGCAGGCCGCCACGCGGCGGGCGAGCTCCGAGCCAATCGAACCGCCGCCGCCCGTGATCAACACGCGCTTACCGGCAAACGTCTTGTCGATGCGGGCAGCGTCGATATCAGCCAGCGAACCGCCGATCAGATCTCCAAGCGCCAACGGCCGCAGCAGGCCGCCTTCGATCAATTCAATGCGAGATCCGCGCATTGGCGGCTTTGTGCAGCAGATCGCGGGACAACGCGGCCGAACGCGGCGGCTCGGCCAAAATCAGCGTTTCACAAGCTAAAACGTCAGCATTCAGCGCGTCCCACGCGGGAAGTCTTGCAATCAGCTGCGGCTCGACTTCGCCAGGACCGATGACGATGGCGCCCAGCAAGGTCATTCCACGCGCGCGCCAAGTTTCGCGTGCGGACCAAGCGTCGCGCACGGCAGAGGCGGAGCCCATTATGACCGATGGCAGCGTCATCCCCTCGCCGACCCAATAATCCGACCGACACCCTCTTGCCGAACCAAACGGTCCTGTCCACCGCAAGCTTCAGCAGAGGGCGTAACAATTCCCTGATCTAACGCGGCTGTACAGTCTTTCCGTCGAAAAACATGCGCCTGCCTGCGAATTCGCCATGCGTCGGGCTGGGGATTAGTCGGGCAATGTGACACGCGCGTTACACGCGGCGACTTCAAGCGGCTGGTCGAGGCGTTCACCGCTAATGCGGAACTCGCCGCCCGCAGCCTTCACCAGCGCGCAGCCCGCGGCCACGTCCCAAATCATGGAACCGGATTCACGATAGGCCTCGGCGCGCCCAGCGGCGACGTAAGCCAGCGCAGAGGCAGCCGACCCGATCATCCGAACTTTGCGCCATGTCTTCAGACGCTCCTCGAACAGACGCATGGATTCAGGCGTGGCGCGCGAGGGAACTCCGGTCTGCAGGATACCGCTGGCGGGCGCATCGATCTCCGAAACACGCATCGGCGCGCCATTGAGCCAGGCGCCTTCGCCGACGATGCCGGTGAAGCGTTCGTTCAAGGCAAAGCAATCGACCACGCCCAAGATCGGCTGACCGTTGTCGAGCAGTGCGATCGAGACGGCGCAATGGGGATAGTCGCGCAAATAATTGACGCTGCCGTCAAGTGGATCGACCGCCCAGACGAAGCGGTCGCCCCGCGCCGTCGCGCGCACCCAACCGGCCTCTTCCGAGATCACAGCGTAGGGCGAAGCCTTCTCCAACGCGGCAAGGATCAACGCCTCGGCGTGCTTGTCAGCGTCGATTTTGACCTCGCGGCCCTCCTCGGCGGCGATCACGCTCCATGCAGTGCGGTGCGCCTTCAAAGCAGCGCCCGCTTCGATGGCGGCGGCTTCGGCGATGGCCAAGAGATCGCGATATTCGCTCAAGTTGGGCTCCTGAAGGCGTGATAGCGCCCCCGCTCCCCTTGGAGAAGCGCTGGTTCCGCGCTTTAGTGCCGCCCCGGGAGCGGGCAATGGACGGCGGCGGGCAAGCCAGGGCCAATCAACGCGCGGCCAAGCCGCCGCAAGGCTTCAGCACTTCGGCGCTGGAGAAGCGGTTGCAGCTGCGCAAACGCGCCCGCGAGGACGCCGCCCACAATTCCCCCGCCACGATTCCGAGGACCTCTCGGCCGCCGAACGCGCCGTGCTGGAAGCTGTCACGGCAGAGCGTGCGCACGTCGATCAAGCGCGCAATGAAGCGAAGACGGAAGCTGAACGACGCCTGCGGGCGCTGGCGCCCACGCCGCAGGATTTCGCCGGCCCCGCGCTCGATGCGCGGCTAGCGCTAAAACAAGCCGCCGGGCGCGTCGGCCATGATTGGGGCGAAGCCGCCGATCGCGCCGCCCAAGCGCGCGAAGATCTCGACGCCTTCAAGCGCGCCAACCAATTGCGCCGCTCCGCCGTCTATCCCAGCTCAACGTTGTTGCAGGCGGGGCTCTTGCTTTGCGCGGCGGTGTTTGAAGCCTTGTTCAGCGCCGCACTCTTCGCCGAGGACGATGCGCGCGGCCTGGTCGGCGGCGCCATCACCGCGATCGGCCTCTCGGGCGCCAATGTCGCGCTTGGCTATCTCGCGGGCTTTCTGGGGCTGCGATACCTTCAGCATATCAAGCTGCCGATCAAAGTGATGGGCGCAGCCGCGTTCACTTTGTTCACCGCGCTCGCGCTGATGCTCAATCTCTTCGCCGCCGATTGGCGAGACCAGATGGCGGCGATGGCGGGGCGTGAAGTGGATATGGGCTCCGACGCCAGCTTGCGTTTGTGGTCGCTGCTGCAATTGGATTCGCCGCAAGCCGTCATCTTGCTCATGCTCGGCGCCGGCGTCTGGGTGTTCGCCACGCTCAAAGGCTATTCCGGCTTCGACGACCCTTACCCCGATTTCAGCAAGATGGATCGCGCATCGCGAGGCGCCGCCGATGCACTCTCCGACTTACGCGCCAAAGCGCGACGCGAACTGGAAGCGCCGATCGAAACCGCGAAGATCGCGCTCGCTGCGCGGCTCGAAAAGATGCGCGCCGAATATGAAGCGATGAGCAAGGCCTTTGACACCGCCGCGCTCAAAATAGAGACGCTGGATTCCAAAGCACGTGCGCTCGATGAAGCCGCCACCGGCGCGATCCACATTTATCGCCAAGAGAACGCCGCCGCTCGCACCACACCGGCGCCGCCCTATTTCAGCGTGGCGCCGTCCGTCGCCGGCCCATCGCTCGACGCGCTCGGCCCCTCCGCATCCATGATCGATGATGCGCGCGTGCGCCTAGAAGAAGCGCAGAACCAATCGACGCAAGCGCTCGAAGGCCTGCTGCACGATCTCGAAGACGCGGCCAAACGCTTAGACGCAGGCGCGGCTGCATGAGGCGCGGGCGCGGCGCGGGCGGTGCTGGGCGTCGTGCTCATCGTTGCGGCGATGCTTGTGTTGGGGGCTTGGGCAGCGGCGACCTTCGTTCTACGCCCCCCCACCGACGAAGAACCCCTCCGCCGCACCGACGCGCCGCGCGAACAAACCAATCCGCTGTCGGAAAACGCGCGCATGGCGCAGCAGCGCTGGGACAAAGACTTCGCCGGCGCGATCGACAGCCCATTGCGCAGGGCCCAATCGGGCGGCCCAGCCCGCGCTTCGCCGATCATCACCAGCCTGCGCGCCGTCGCCGCCGACCCTGATTTCGACACCGAAATCCCCAGCCCGGACCACACCGAGCGCCAGTCCGTTGCGCTCGCGGAATTTTATCCGGCATTTTTCGACACCTCGGATGTCCAAACTGTAAGCTTCGACCCAGCGCCCTAGCACGTAGCATTCGCGACGCACCGACTCATATTAGACTGGTCCGTGGGCAGGCATTCCTGGAGGCATGGGTGAGCACGTTTTCTTGGCAAGGCGGCACAGGCCGTTGGTACGAGTTCGAAATCGTGCGCGCGCAACGCGTGTGGGAACCAGTGGGCGGCGTCTATATGTTCGTGAAGCCGCAAGAGCAGGCGCAGGATTGGGGCGGCCCGATCTCGCTGTTCGTCGCCAAGACCGATGATTTCTCCACCACGCTGGCGCGTCATGACATGTGGCAAGCGGCGCAAAATCTCGGCGCGAAAGAGATCCACATCCTCGTCGTAAAAGACCCGCAAACGCGCGAACGCGTCGAAAAGGACGTGCTCGAAGCCCAAGCGCCGATCCTCAATCGCAACATGCTCCGCCGCGTCGCTTAAACGGACGACAGGTCACATTACGGATGCGCGCCGCAGGCGTTAGGAGCAGTGCATGAGCACCCTGCCGCCTTGCCCCAATTGCGCGTCCGCGCTCGTTTATGAAGACCCGCCGCTCTTCATCTGCCCTGAATGCGCACACGAGTGGTCGGCCAACGGCGCGGCCAACCCAGCACCTGACGCCGAGGCGATCATCCGCGACGCGAACGGCCAGGTGCTCGCCGATGGCGACACCGTCGTGGTCATCAAAGACCTGAAGGTCAAAGGCGCATCGCAAGCACTCAAGGTCGGCACCAAGGTCAAGAATATCCGCCTCGTCGGCGGCGATCACGACATTGATTGCCGCATCGACGGCTTCGGCGCGATGAAGCTCAAATCGGAGTTCGTGCGCAAGGTTTAGCCGCGCGCAGCGACCGCGGCCGCGGGATCGTCGCTAAACACACCGTCGACGCCCGCGGCGATGAACGCACGGATTTCGCGCTCGACGTCGCCGCGCATGGCAAGGTGGGCGGGCGAAGCCGCATCACCAGCGCGCAGATCGCTCGGCAGGAAATAATTCTCCGGCCTGAACGTCCAAGGATGCACGACGAGGTTCGCTGCGTGCGCTCGCGCGACCAAATCCGTCGGCGGCAGCATCAGGTTATCGGCGCCGCGCGGCATGATGAGCGACTTTTCCGGGCCAATGCCGCGCGCGTATCCGGCAATCCGGCGCAAGCCGTCGTTGCTCAGCATCTGCGCGTAGCTTAGATCACGTTGATCCCACGGCCCGCCTTCGGATGAGACAAGCTGCACGCATTGCCAGCGGATCGATGACATTTGCGCCGCAAGCACGAGCGGCCAAATCTCGAAGCATTGTAGATAAAGCCGGTCGGCAACGCGCTGCCCACCCGCTTCACGGACGGCGGCGATGAACGCAGGCACCGGATCTAAGCCCTGCTCGCGCAGAAACGTGGGATGCTTCAGCTCAGGATAGGCGCCGACATTGTGCTCCGCCGCGAGCGCGAGCACCTCGGCGAAGGTCGGGATGGCGTCTTGGCCATTGTACGCGGTGTTGGCTTGGCGAAGTTGCGGGATGCGTTCGATGCAGCGCAGCGTTTTCAGCTCGGCAAGCGTGAAATCCTCCACCCACCAGCCGGTCGCGGCGACGCCATCCACCACCTTCTCTTTGCGGCGATCGGCGAATTCGGCGCGCTGCGCCACATCGGTCGTCCCTGAGATTTCGTTCTCGTGCCGGCACACCAGCACGCCATCCTTGGTCATCACCAAATCGGGCTCGATGAAATCCGCGCCCTGCTCGATCGCCAAACGATAGGACGCCAACGTGTGTTCAGGCCGAAACGCGCTTGCCCCGCGATGCGCAATCACGATCGGCCGCGGGCGCGCACTCTGCTCACTCATGCGCGCACATCCCGCAAGTGCTGCGGCCCCAAACACCACATCACGCCGTCTCATACCCGCTCGTCCTGTGGCGCGAGCTTTGTCGTCCACAGGCCCATGAACAGGATCGAGGCGCCAAACAGCAACGACCAGGCGCCGAAGGTCGCGTCGAGCGTTGCGTCAAGGTTGGGGAAAGCAGTTGGAAATTCGTGGGTAAGAAAGCCGTTGAGCATCAAAACCGGAAGCGTAAGGCCGATTGCGGCTTCACCTTCGTCGCCACGCGCCTCGCCCAAGAGCTTCAGCGCCACCAGCGCGCACACCACGCCTACAACCGGCGCTGAGAGAAACGTAATCAGGCGCAAGCCTTCCTCCGGAAGGAAGAAATAATGACCGCCGAAGCGAAACGCCGCCGCGACCGCCAGCCACAGCAAAAAGCCCAAACCCATTGCGCGCATGATCATGAATGCGTCCCTCCATCGTCGCCGCAGAGCGCCATCAGCTGATCGACGACCTTGGCCAGCTTTTCGTCCGAAACAGGGCAGCCGATCGTCTCAGCCGCCGTGACGCGGAGATAGGCGGCGACCATCTCGCGCGGCTTGCGCTCAATCAAGAGCCGCAACACCTGCGGTACATAATCGTCATATTCGTCCACGGGAACGCCACATCCGATCGGGTCCCAATCCTCCCAGAGGATTTTGCGGACCGAACGGAAATCGGCGCTCATCCCCGCAGCATCTCGCGCGAGATGATCACGCGCATGATCTCGTTGGTGCCTTCCAAGATACGGTGCACGCGCAGATCGCGAACGATGCGTTCGACTTCGTAATCCGCCAAATAGCCGTAGCCGCCATGCAGCTGCAGCGCCTGGTCGGCGACTTTGAACGCAGTGTCGGTTACGAAGCGCTTGGCCATCGCGCAATATTTAGACGCATCCGGCGCCTTCGCATCGAGCTTGCGCGCGGCCGTGTGCAACAAGGCGCGCGACGCGGCGAGATCCGTTTCCATATCGGCCAGCGTGAACTGGGTGTTCTGGAACTCCGCCAGCGCTTTGCCGAATTGCTTGCGCTCTTTCACGTATTGCAGCGCGCGATCCAACGCATCCTGCGCACCGCCCAGCGCACACGCAGCGATATTCAAACGCCCGCCATCAAGCCCCTTCATCGCGTATTTAAAGCCCTCGCCTTCGGGGCCGACGCGATTGTCCGCCGAGACGCGGCAATCTTCGAAATTCACGATGGCGGTCGGCTGCGCGCGCCAGCCCATCTTGTCCTCGGCCTTGCCGAACGAAAGCCCCTTGACGCCA
Source organism: Hyphomonadaceae bacterium JAD_PAG50586_4 (assembly GCA_023242925.1). Taxonomy (GTDB): domain Bacteria; phylum Pseudomonadota; class Alphaproteobacteria; order Caulobacterales; family Aquidulcibacteraceae; genus Vitreimonas. Next base: position 3,512,468 of record CP096134.1, read on the forward strand.
TTCTCAACAAGCAGCGTGGAGACACCCTTTGGACCATCGTCGCCGGTGCGGCACATCAAGACATAGAGATCGGAAAAACCCGCGCCTGAGATGAACGCCTTCGAGCCATTGACGACGTAGTGCGCATTGCCGTCGGGCTTCGCACTGGTGCGCAATGCCGCCGCATCCGATCCAGAGCCCGGCTCAGTCAAACAATAGGACGCGATCGTCTGCATCGTCGTCAGCTTCGGCAGCCAGTGCGCGCGTTGCTCGGCGCTGGCGAAGCTGTCGATCATCCACGAGCACATATTGTGGATCGACAAGAACGCGGCCGTCGAAATGCAACCGCGCGACAGCTCTTCAAAAATCAGCGCCGCATCCAAGCGCGAGAGCCCCGAGCCGCCGTGTTCTTCGCCGACATAAATGCCGGCAAAGCCTAGCCCAGCGAGTTCCTGCAGCACGCCGCGATCGAGGCCCTCGTCTTCCCAGCGGGCGGCGTTCGGGCGCAATTTTTCCTGCGCGAAGCTGCGCGCGGTTTCGACAATAAGTTCTTGGTCTTCCGTCAGTTGAGCCGACATTGTTCCCTCGTTTGCCCGCCTTATAACTCCCCATTGCCGCAACGCCAGCGTTCCTGACCAGGAACCCGCGTCGTCTTCAGGTGTTTGAGTGTGCCGCCCGGCCCTCGGGGGCGCGATATGGAGACAGATATGCGTAAGACTATCGCCACGGCCATTGCGGCGGCCGCCATGCTCAGCTTGGCCGCGTGCGGCGAAAACAGCGCCGAAAAGGCCGGCGAAAACCTCGATTCATCCATCGAAGAAGCGACGCAAGGCAACGAAAACCTTGGCGACGGCGCACTCGAGCAAGCCGGCGAGTCCATCGATGAAGCGACGGGCAACCAACAGAACAACGACGCTGCTGACGCACTCAATGATGCGACGGACGGCGACAACAGCACCAATCCGTAAGGAACCGTGTTCTTCGCAACACGTTCATCAAGTTGGCGGCGCACGCCGTCTTAAGACCAACAGGAGACACCAATGTTGAAGTCCTTGCTGGCCGCGACCGCGGCAGCTGCTCTGCTTAGCGTCGCCGCGTGTGGCCAAGGCGCAAACGAAGAAGCGGGCGAAGCAGCCGACACCGCCTATGAGCAATCCACGACGGGCTCGACCGATCTGGGCCAAGGCCCCATGGAAGAAACCGGCGAAGCCATCGACGAGGCCACCGACAGCGTGCCGAGCGGCTCAACGCCAACCGCGCCGCCGGCTGAATCGCCGCCCGCCACGACCCCGTAACGCGATCCTCGATTGCGTTGCAGCAACGCCCTTCGCGCCCTCGGTGCGGAGGGCGTTTTCGTTTGCGTGCTCCCATTCCCCCCATCGAATAGCGATTGCCCGCGTCCCGATGCTGCGCCACAAGGCGCGGCCCTGCGCGCTTGGGGGAGTTCCAATGTTCAGCCGCTTGCCGCCAGCGCTTGTTTTGACAGGCGCGATCGTCGCTGGTTCGGCGATGGACGCGACGATTAAGTTTCTGACGCTGACCAACCATGTGCTGTTGGTGGCGTTCGGACGCTATTTGTTTGGTGCGCTGTTCTCGTTCGCGATCTGGCAACGCGCCGGTATGCCTGTGATCACCAAGGAAATGTGGCGCGCGCATGGGCTGCGCGGCTTCGTCATCGCCGCGTGCGCGGTGCTGTTCTTCTGGTCGCTCAGCATCTTACCGCTCGCCGAAGCGGTGACGCTCTCGTTCATCTATCCGCTGCTGGCGCCTTTCGTGGCGGCGCTGATCCTGAAAGAGCGCATCCGACCATCGAGCATGATTTGCGCAATCGTGGGCTTCGCGGGCGTGATCATTGCGATGCAAGGCGCGCCGAGTGCTGCGGAATCGCCGCGACATGCGATTGGCGTCGCGGCAGTGCTCGTCTCGGCTGCGTTCTTCTCGATCGCGATGGTGCTGCTGCGCGAACGTGCACAGAAAGATGGCGCGGCGATCGTTGGTTTGATGACCAGCTTTGTGCCGGGGGTAATCCTTTTCATTCCCACTTTGCTAATTGCAACGCCGCCGACGCTGAGCGATTGGCCGTTCTTCTTTCAGCTTGGCGCGTTGGCGGCCGTGTTCATGTATTTGATGGCCCAAGCCTACGCGCGCGCGGAAGCACAACAGCTCGCGCCGATCCATTACACCGAACTCTTGTGGGCCAGCGCGATCGGTTACATCATTTTCCGCGAGACGCCGCGGCCGGAGATTTACGCGGGCGCGGCGCTCATCGTCGCCGCATGCCTCTACGCCGCGTATGACGAGCGCCGTCTATCACGCTTCAAGGAGCAGACATGAGCAATCTCGCCGCCACCATGCCGTTCGCGACTTTGATGGGCGTCGAAATTGAAGAAGCAACGCCTGATCGCGTGATCGCCACATTGCTTGTGCGCGACGACCTCTGCACTGCCGGCGGCATTCTGCACGGCGGCGCGATCATGGCCTTCGCGGATTCGCTGGGCGCGATCGGCGGCTTTCTCTCCTGCCCGAAGGCGCCATCGGCACGACGACGATTGAGAGCAAGACCAATTTTCTCGCCGGCGCGAAGGCCGGGAAGAGAGTGCGCGGCGAAACCACGCCAGTGCATCGCGGCAAACGGACGAGTGTTTGGCAGACGAAGATCACCAGCGAAGACGGCAAGGCCGTCGCGCTGGTGATCCAAACGCAGATGGCGTTGTTCGCAGGCGGCTAAGCCGCGTGCTGGCTCCGCTTGGCCACATCATCCGCACGACGCCCCGTGAGCTCGACCATATGATCGAACGCGGCCTCGTACGTCGCCAATCCTTGCGTCAGCGAGCGCAATTCGATGATGAAGTTCTGGCGCTCCGCATGCGGCAGATAGGCTTCGACCTTATCCCAGCCCGTCCAGCCATCGCGCGGCTCAAAACCGAGAATTTGGCCGTTATGCGCGGAGACCGCCGAATTGATCTTCGGCGTGCCCGTGCTCGGCGTGTAGATCGTGAGCTTCTCCACCGGCTCCAAGATCACCGACTCGCATTCCGCCAGCGCTTCGCTCATGCCGAGCCGGCCCGCCATCTGAAACGCGAGCTCGCTTGAATCCACCGAATGGAACGAGCCGTCGATCAGCGTGACTTGCACATCGACAACCGGGAAACCTTTCGGCCCCTTCGCCATCGCATCCTTCACGCCAGCTTCCACCGCCGGAATCCACTGACGCGGAATAGCGCCCCCGGTGATCTTATCGACGAACTCAAAGCCCGACCCGCGCGCCAGCGGCTTCACCTGGATCACGCAATCGCCGAACTGGCCGTGACCGCCGGTTTGCTTCTTGTGCCGTCCGCGCTTTTCGGCGCTGCGGCGTATGCTTTCTTGATACGGCGTCGATGGCCTGCCCGCCGCGACTTCAACACCAAAGCGCGACTTCAAGCGATCCAGCACGGTGCGCAGATGCGGTTCGCCTTGGCCCTGCAACAGAATTTCATGTGTGGTCTGATCGTGCAGCACCGCAAGGCCTGAATCTTCCTCGACCAGTTTCTGCAACGCCCCGGAGAGACGCACATCGTCTTTCCGATCCTTCGTTGCGATCGCGAGCTGATAGACTGGGAAACGCTTATCGAACGGCATGTCGATCCTTGCCGCGGGCGCGCCCGCGCCCAACATATCGCCCGCGGCAACCGGATCGAGCTTACCGATCGCGATCACATCGCCTTCGCGCGCTTCGCTGATCTTTTTGGTCTGGCCGTTGTTCACCGAGAATAGCGCGCCGGGCCGCTGCTGCGCCCCATCGCTGAGTGTCAATTGCATGCTGTCGTTCAACGCCCCGCCGAACACGCGCGAGAACGCTTGCTTGCCGGCCTGCCCCGCGTGCGAGATTTTCATCACGTAGGCGCCCGCGCCTTTGACACCCAAACGCGCCGCCGCATGCTTCGGCTCCGGCGTGTCGTGCCGGAACGCCTTGAGCAAGCGCCGAATGCCCGCGCCCTGCGCGGTCGCGCCGAAGAACACCGGCACGATTAAGCCTTCGCGCGTTTCGCGCACCAGATCGGCGAACACGATGTCCTGATCGGGCGTCACGTCGGAAAGCAGTTTCTCCATCAGCTCATCGTCAAAATCCGCGAGTTGTTCGAGCATATGGAAGCGCGCTTGGGTTTCGCGCTCGGCCAAGTCCGCTGGAATATCGATGCGCTGCGACGGCTTGCCTTGCTGATAAAGAAACGCCCGTTCCATCGCGAGATCGACGTAACCGGAAACGTGCTCGTCTTTCCAAATAGGGATCTGTCGCGCCACCAGTGGCAAAGCGCTGACGCCTTGCAGCACCTCAAGCAGATTACGGATCGGGCCACGCGCTTGGTCGATCTTGTTGATGAAGAGCGCGTGCGGAATCTTCAGCGCTTCGATCGCTTTCAAGAAGGGCTGCAACAGCAAGGCTTTATCTGGATCTGGATCGGCAACGACGATCGCCATGTCGGCCGCGGGCAGCGCGAAGTCGGCGTCGGCCAGAAAATCGACGGCGCCGGGCGCATCGATGAGCGCGTAATGGTCGCCCATATAGTCGATGGCGGTGAAGCCGGTTTCGGTGGATTGGCCGGCGGCGTTCGGGACTGCCCCCGAACCGCCCGAGGCGGCCGATGCCAGAGCTTGGATCAACGCCGTCTTGCCCGCCCCGGTCGGACCGACGACGGCGATTGCCCTCACGTTTTGGTTGCTCGATTTATGCGCAGACATAAGGCTGCCTCCCATTCGGTTGGGCAGCGCCCCATGCGCGGATTGTGCGGCGGGCGCCGCTTCTCGCTTATGGCGGCCTGTCGAGGCCGTGCAGGCACTGTTTCACGAACGCAACGAGGCGCCAAGCACCTTAGGCCGACCACGCAAGATCAAATCTTTTGCCGGTGGGTGCGGCCATCCATTCCTTCGCAAACGCGGCAATGCGCGCGCGGATAGAGGCGATCGCGTCGTCATCGAGCGCTGGACACGGCACGAACGAGTGCGCGCAGGCGACCGCTGCAATCTCACGAAACGTCTCGTTGTCCGCCGGCGCGCCCCAGAAATCCGCTTCGAAGCATTCGACAACGCGTTCCGCCTGAATCAGTTCAACGATCTCAGCAGCCGGAACTTCCGCGCGGGACGCACTCGCGTGACCGCCGGCCTTCGCAATCTCTTGGATATCGCCGGTTGCGACGCCTTCGGCGATCATGCCCCAAAATCCGCGCTTCAAACCAAGCGCCTGCTCGACCGCGAGATGCACGAAATCGTGCGGGATCGGGCCCTTCTTAGGAAACTCAAAGCGTGACGCGCTGATGCCTGCGCCGGCGATCTCGACGGTGTCGTTCGCGCCGCCTTTGGTGAGACGAATTGTGAGAGCCATCGCGTGACCGTTCAGTGATCCGGCAGCGGGATGAATTCCTTGTCGTCGCCTGGCACAGTCCCGAACTTGCCGGCCTTCCAATCTTGCTTGGCCTCTTCGATCCGGTCCTTGCGGGACGACACGAAATTCCACCACATATGGCGCGGCCCATCGAGCGAGGCGCCACCCAGCAGCATGAAGCGTGATGGCGCGTTGGCCTTGATACTAATGCGGTCGCCCGGCTTGAACACCAGCAAGCGGCCAGATTGAAACTTATCGCCCGCGATCTCGATCTCGCCCTCGGCGATATAGAGACCGCGCTCTTCATATTCAGGATCAAGCGGTAGGCTGGCGCCCGCGGCGAGCTGAACGTCCGCGTAAAATAAATCTGAAAGCACCGCCGCTGGCGAGCGCTTGCCATAAAGAGCGCCGGCGATGATGCGGACATTCTTGCCCTCGCCCTCGATCACCGGGAGCTCAGCCTTGCCGTAATGCGCGCAAGTCGGATCGCTCTCTTCTTTGTCGGCCGGCAGGGCCACCCAGGCTTGGAGCCCAAACAGCGGTGAGCCGGAGGCGCGCAGATCGGGCGCGGTGCGCTCGGAATGGGCGATACCCCGCCCCGCGCTCATCCAATTCAGGTCACCCGGCCGGATCGCCTGCGCCGAGCCCAGCGTGTCGCGGTGATAAATCTCGCCCGCGTAGAGATACGTCACGGTCGCCAGATTGATGTGCGGGTGCGGGCGCACATCAACGCCCTTGCCCGCCGCGAACTCGGCCGGCCCCATCTGATCCAAAAACACGAACGGCCCGATCATGCGCCGCTCGATTGCCGGTAGCGCACGCCGCACTTCGAAGCCGCCGAGGTCTTTCGCGCGCGGCACGATCACAGTTTCGAGGAACGCGCAGGCGCTCACGTCACCGCTCGCGGGATCAATATCGTCGCCAGGTCGTATGCTCATGGCGCTCATTCTATAACTTTCGGCATAGCCGGCAACGCAAATGCAGTGTGTTTCGTTTGGCCTTGTTTAATTTGGATTACCCAGACCTTGCCGCAACTGCATTTCGCGAAAACTTCGCAGCCGCGTTATGACCTAGTTAAATCACCCACAGCATTTTCGCGTCCCGAACGCGCGGCGATCTCGGCCTCTTTACGCGTATTTGGGGGCAATGCCGTGTCGCTCGACAATCTCAAGATCTCGCGCAAGCTGATCATCGCTTTCGCACTGCTTATTCTCACGTCCGTAACCGCCAGCAGCTTCGTGTTCTTTGGCCTGAACGACCTTGAGGCCAAGATCGCCCAAGTCGACGCCGTGAACGAACGCACGCTCATGGTGCAAGGCGCCTACACGCAATTGGTCGAACAGCAATCGGTCATGCGCGGCTACGCGATGGACAGCGACTCCTCCCGCCTGGAAGATTCCGCAAATTACGCGCAAGTGTTCGACGAGCGCATCACGTCCTTCCGCGACGCCACCACCAATCCCGAACAACGCGAACGCGCTGAACGCCTCATTGGCATGGTCGCCGAATTCCGCGCCACCATCGATCAGGGCGCGGCGTTGGTGCCAGACCCCGCCACGCGCGCTCAAGGCGCTGACATCATCGCCAGCGCACGCCTGGGCGACATGCGTACGCTCGTGCAAGAAATCATCTCAACTCAAGAAGAGATGCTCGTCGCAAGCGGCGAACAACACGGCGCCGCTCTGGTTGCTGCTGATCTCACTTTGATGATCGGTGGTGCGGTGACTGTCTTGCTCGCCTTCGCCATGGGCTGGCTGCTGGCCCGCTCCATCGCCACCCCGGTTTCGCTGATGACGCAAACCATGGCCAAGCTCAGCGCCGGCGACAACAGCGTCACCATCCCCGGCGCCGGCCGCAAGGACGAAATCGGCGACATGGCCGCCGCCGTCCAAGGTTTCAAGGACGCCGCGATCGAGAAGATCCGACTGGAAGGCGAAGCGGCCGCGCAACGCGCCGCCGCGGAAGCCGAACGCGCCCGCAACGAGGAGGCGCACAAGAAGTCCGCCGCCGAGCAAGCCATTGTCGTCAGCGGCCTCGCCGACGGCCTGACGCAGCTCTCCAGCGGCAACCTCACCTATCGCATCACGCGCGACTTCCCGGGCGAGTACAAAAAACTGCAAGACGACTTTAACGACGCCATCGCCCAGCTCATGGACACGATGAAGGTCATTAGCGCCGCGTCGCAAGGCATCCGTTCGGGCGCCGGCGAAATGAGCGGCGCGGCCGACGATCTTTCCAAGCGCACCGAGCAACAAGCGGCGTCCTTGGAAGAAACCGCAGCGGCCCTCGATGAAATCACCGCCACGGTGAAGCGCGCCGCCGACGGCTCGCGCCAAGCACACAGCTCCGCCGCCAACGCCCGCACCGACGCGGAAAAGGGTGGCGAAGTGATGCGCGGCGCCATCGCGGCGATGCAAGCGATCGAGCAAAGCTCACAACAGATCGCCCAGATCATCGGCGTCATCGACGAGATCGCCTTCCAGACCAATCTGCTTGCGTTGAACGCCGGCGTTGAAGCCGCACGTGCGGGCGATGCGGGCCGGGGCTTTGCGGTTGTCGCCTCCGAAGTGCGCGCTCTGGCGCAACGTTCGGCGGAAGCCGCCAGGGAGATCAAGGGTCTCATCTCGAAGAGCACCGATCAGGTCGAAAGCGGGGCCAAGCTCGTCGGCGAAACCGGCGACTCGCTGCAACGCATCATCGGCCGCGTCGCCGAGATCAATGAACTCGTTCGCGAGATCGCCTCGTCGGCCGAAGAACAAGCGGTGGGCTTGAGCCAAGTAAACACCGCCGTGAACCAGATGGACCAAGGCACACAGCAAAACGCCGCCATGGTCGAGGAAAGCACGGCGGCCAGCCACGCGCTGGCGCACGAAGCGCGCGAACTCGCCAATCTCGTGTCGAAGTTCAACATCGGCGCCGAGCCGTTGGTCGAAACCTACAAGAAGCCCCATGCGTCCAAGCCGGCTGCGAAGCCCGCTGCACGCCCCCCGCCGCCAGACCGGCCGCACCCGCTTCCGCGCGCGCACCTGCCGTGTCCGGCAACAACGCGCTCGCCCCGTCAGCCGAGTGGGAAGAGTTCTAAGCGGGCTTCTCCGCACGGCGCGTAAGCCAAGTGGCGATGCTCCAACAGAGCATCGCCCAGGCCGCGCCCAAACACCAACCGGCCAATACATCCGTCGGCCAGTGCACACCAAGATAGATGCGGCTCACGCCGATCAGCAGCGTCACCAAGATCGCCGCGCCAAGTATATAGCCGCGCAAGCGCTGCTTTTCCTGCGTGCGCGCCAGCAGGGCGCCTAGCGTCAGATACGTCACGGCCGACAGCATCGCGTGCCCGCTCGGAAAACTCATGCTCGTGGTTTCAACCACGTGCGCAACGAGATCAGGTCGTGGGCGATTGAAGCCCAGCTTCAGCCCTTCGCTAAGTGCGCCGCCGCCGGCCGTCGCGACAAGCAGCATCAGCGCCCCGCCCCACTTCCTCTGCACCAGCAGATAGCCGCACACGAGCAGCGTCACGAGCGCCAGCACAGCAAAGCCGCCCAGCGACGTAATGTCGGCGACGGATTGCTCGAACCACACCGGCCCGATCGGGTCAGCAGGATCGCTCGTGCGCAACGCCAGCAGCAAGCTCTCATCGAACGCGCGCGTATCGCCTTCGCCCACATCGTCCGCGATTTCCGCGAACGCGAGCAATAACAAGGCGATGCCAAGAATAGCCGCGATCGGTGCAATCTCGCGCTGCGCCAAGCCCAACCAGGTGCGCGGGTTCAAATAGGCCTTTGCTGGTTCCATCGGAGACGCACAGCGCCTCAGTCCGCAAAAGTTCCATTGCGCCGCAAAATATAAAAGCTTTACGGCGCCCTGCCTCGCGCTAGGTTCCGTGCGGCCGCAACAACAAGCAGCGGCCCTGGTGGAGGAAACCCCTTATGAGAATTCTACTCGCCATCGCCGCTGCCGCGGCTCTGGGTCTTGCTGCGTGCAGCCAAGCTGAAACCGATCAAGCCGGCGCCGACGCCGAACAAGCCGCATCTGACACAGGCGCTGCGCTCGAAGACGCTGGCGCCGCCGTGGGCGACGCCGCGCACGAAGCTGGCGAAGCGGTTGAAGGCGCCGTCAACGACACCGCGACCGAAGTCGAACACGCGACGGACGATAATCCCGCCACCAACTAAGTTTCGCTGATGCGAAAAAGAACGGGCGGAGCTTTGCGGCTCCGCCCGTTTTGTTTTCTACAGACAGCCAGCGTGCCGCCCGCATCTTTTAAGCGGCCGCCTTCTCGCTGGCGCCGTTGAACAGGAAATCGTTCCCGTCGAACGTCACAGCGATGCTGTCGCCGTCCTTGATGCGGCCTTCCAGGATCAAGCGCGCCAGCGGGTCTTGGACATCCTTCTGGATCACGCGCTTCAGCGGTCGCGCGCCCCAAGCGGAATCATAGCCGCGCTTGGCCAATTCGCCCTTCGCACGCGGATCAAGCTCAATCGTCATGTTGCGCGCCGCCAACAGCTTGTCGAGCCGCTGCAGCTGCACATCCACGATCGCACTCATCTGCGCACGCTCCAGGCGGCGGAAGAGAATGATCTCATCGATCCGGTTCAGGAATTCCGGGCGGAAGCGCCCACGCACTTCCCCCATCACCAGATCACGTACGTCTTCCACATCGGCGCCGTCCGGCTGCTCGGCCAAGAATTGTGCGCCGGCGTTCGACGTCATGATCAAGATGACGTTCTTGAAATCGACGGTGCGGCCTTGGCCATCGGTGAGGCGGCCATCATCCAGCACTTGCAATAGGACGTTGAACACGTCCGGGTGCGCCTTCTCGATCTCATCGAACAGCACGACCTGATACGGACGACGCCGCACAGCTTCCGTGAGCGCGCCACCCTCTTCGTAGCCGACGTAACCCGGAGGCGCGCCGATTAAACGCGCGACCGAATGCTTCTCCATGTATTCCGACATATCCACGCGCGTCAGCGCGCTTTCGTCGTCAAACAGGAATTCGGCCAGCGCCTTGGTGAGTTCGGTTTTGCCGACGCCCGTTGGCCCCAAGAACATGAACGAGCCGATCGGCCGGTTCGGGTCCTGCAAGCCCGCGCGCGCACGCCGCACAGCATCCGCCACAGCGCGCAACGCCGGCTCCTGACCGATCACGCGCTTGCGCAGCTGATCTTCCATCGCCAGCAGCTTGGCCTTCTCGCCTTCGAGCATTTTCTCGACCGGCACGCCGGTCCAACGCGAGACGACGCCGGCGATGGCTTCAGCGTCGACCACCTCTTTCACCAAGCCGCCGCCCTCCCCGCCCGCCTTCTCAGCGTCGGCGATTTGCTTTTCGAGCTGCGGAATGCGGCCGTATTTGAGCTCCGACGCGCGCGCGAGATTGCCTTGGCGCACGGATTGCTCGTACTCGGTCTGCAGCTTCTCCAGCTCTTCCTTCGATTTGGAGGTCACCTGGAGCTTCTGCTTCTCCGCCGACCAGCGCGCCGTCAGTTCAGCCGAGCGTGTCTCAAGTTGCGCGATCTCCGTCTCGAGTTTACCAACGCGATCCTTAGAGCCCGCGTCTTTCTCCTTCTTCAGCGCTTCCAGCTCGATCTTCAGCTGCAACGCGCGGCGATCCAATTCGTCCAATTCTTCCGGCTTGGAATCCACCTGCATGCGCAGCCGCGAGGCGGCTTCGTCCATCAAATCAATGGCCTTATCCGGCAGGAAGCGATCGGTGATGTAGCGATGCGAAAGCTGCGCGGCCGCCACGATCGCCGCATCTGAGATGCGTACGCCGTGGTGCTGCTCGTAGCGATCCTTCAGACCGCGCAGAATGGAGATTGAATCCTCAACACTCGGCTCGTCGACAAACACTGGCTGGAAGCGCCGCGCCAAAGCCGCGTCCTTCTCCACGTGCTTGCGATATTCATCGAGCGTGGTCGCGCCAACGCAATGCAGCTCACCGCGCGCCAGGGCCGGCTTCAGCAGGTTCGACGCATCCATCGCGCCATCGGCTTTGCCCGCACCGACGAGCGTGTGCATTTCGTCGATGAACAGAATGATGCCGCCCTCGGCCGCGGTGACCTCGTTCAGCACCGCCTTCAAGCGCTCTTCGAATTCACCACGGAATTTTGCGCCCGCAATCAGCGAACCCATGTCGAGCGCCAGCAGCTTCTTGTGCTTCAGGCTTTCTGGCACGTCGCCATTGATGATGCGCAGCGCGAGGCCCTCGGCGATCGCGGTCTTGCCCACGCCCGGCTCACCGATCAGCACCGGATTGTTCTTGGTGCGGCGGCTCAAAACCTGGATCGTGCGGCGAATTTCCTCGTCGCGACCGATCACCGGATCGAGCTTGCCCTTCCGCGCCTCCTCGGTCAGATCGCGCGCGTATTTCTTCAGCGCATCATATTGCTCTTCCGCCGACGAAGATTGCGCCGTGCGACCTTTGCGCAGCTCCGCGATCGCGGCTTCGAGCTTTTGCGGCGTGAGCCCGGCCTTTTTCAGAATTTCGCTAGCTTTGCCATCGGCAATTGCCAAGCCAAACAGCAAGCGCTCGGCCGTCACATAGCTATCGCCCGCCTTCGTCGCGGCCTGGTCCGCCGCGTCGAGCGCGCGCGTAAACGACGTCGCCGCATACATACGGTCGCCGCCGCCCTGCACTTTCGGCAAGGATTGAACGGCCTTGTCGGCCTCATCCGCCGCTTGGCGCGCATTGGCGCCGGCGCTCGTCAGCAAGCTCGCCGCGAGACCTTCACGGTCATCGAGCAGCGCCTTCAGAAGATGTTGTGTTTCGAGCTGCTGGTTCTGTTCGCGGATCGCGATCGTCTGCGCCGCCTGCACGAATCCACGCGCACGCTCGGTGAGCTTTTCCATATCCATGTCCGACCCCTAAGGCGTCCGATGTCGATCGCCCGAAGCACGACCAACACGCTGTTGTGCCCCAGACGTAGGTGTGGCCCGAATGGCACACAAGGGCCGGCGGGCCCGATTTTTAATGCGCCATCAGCAACGGGATGTTCGTCGTGCGCAGCAATTCGCGCGTAGCGCCGCCGAACACCAGTTCGCGCAGCCGCGAATGCGCGTAGCCGCCCATGACAACGAGATCCGCGTCCAACGCCTGCGCCTCTTCCAGGATCGCCAGCGACGCAGAGCGGCCCATCGAGATCCACGTTACGTACCTCAGCCGGCAACCCGCGGCGCGGAGGTGCCCGGCAATATTCGCGCCCGGCTGATCGCCGTGGCCGAACATTTTCGGCTTGGCGTCCACCGTGATCACGGTGATCTGCTCGGCTGTCTCCAAAAGCGCCTTCGCTTCGGAAAGCGCGCGCGTCGCCTCGCGGCTCGCGTCCCACGCCACTACGACGCGCTTGCCGATGCTCTTACCCTTCCAGCCGGGCGGCGCGATCAACGCCGGGCGACCAGAGTGAAACAAGACGCCCTCGATAATCTCTTCACGCAGCTCAACACCGGAGCCCTCGCTCGGCCGCGTCATCACCGCGACATCAGCGTAGCGCGCATGCACGGCAGCGACCCGGCCCAGATCCCGCGACAGCGCCTCAGCGTTGCGCAGCTCGCAGCTCTTTTCCGATTGCTTCAGCCGCGCCTCGACCTTCTTGCGCTCGGCCTCCGCTTCCTTGCGCGCACGGCCCAACAGCTCCGCCCATACGCCAGCGACCACGGTAGGCTCGTAAGCCAACGGTTCGTCCGGCAAGGGCGTGAGGAAAGCCGCAGCCAAATGGCAACCGGAGCACTGGGCGGCGAGCGCCTCGGCCAGCGCCAGAGCAGGCTCGTCTGCCTCAGCCTCGGAGACGATGACCAGGATATCTTTCCAGCTCATAATGTCGCCTTTCTGAACAGCACTCATACGCCGCGCAGGTCCCGCGCGCCAGAAATTGGCGCCACAGAAATTCTACCTCTGGCCCTTGCGGCGGGGTTGAGCCTGCGCAATGTCCGGTCAAACAAAGGAACACCTAGAATGAGCCTCACGTTCCGCACGGACGCCTATATCGACGGCAAATGGCGCGCCTCCGCGCAGCGCTTTGACGTGCTCAACCCGGCCAACCAAGAGGTGATCGCGCGCGTCCCCGATCTGGGGGCGGCGGAGACCGAGGAAGCCGTGGCGGCGGCGCACCATGCCTTCCCGGCTTGGGCGGCGAAGTCGGCCAAGGAGCGCGCGGTCGTCATGCGCGCCTGGTTCGACCTGATGATGGGCGACCTCGATCGCCTCGCGCGCCTCATTTCACTCGAAGGCGGCAAGCCGATCGCCGAAGCCAAGGGCGAAGCCGCTTACGGCGCCTCGTTCGCCGAATGGTTCGGTGAAGAGGCCAAGCGCGCCTACGGGCGCACCATCCCCTCGACCACGCCGACGCGCCGCTACGTGACGATCCGCCAGCCGATCGGCGTGAGTGCGGCGATCACGCCGTGGAATTTCCCAATGGCGATGATCACGCGCAAAGCCGCACCCGCGCTCGCTGCCGGCTGCACCTTCGTCGTGAAGCCGCCGTCGCAGACGCCGCTGACCGCCTTGGCGCTGGCGGAACTCGCGGAGAAGGCCGGCATCCCCGCGGGTGTGTTTAATGTGGTGACCACGCATGACCACACCGCCGATGTCGGCAAGGTGTTGTGCGAGAGCCCGCTGGTGCGCAAATTCTCGTTCACCGGCTCCACGGAGATCGGCAAGAAGCTCGGCGCTGCGTGCGTGGCTTCAACCGTAAAGAAGGTTTCGCTTGAACTCGGCGGCAACGCGCCGCTGCTCGTGTTTGGCGACGCCGACCTCGACCTCGCCGTCAAAGGCGCGATCGCCTCGAAATTCCGCAACGCTGGCCAAACCTGCGTCTGCGCCAACCGCATCCTGGTCGAAGATTCAATCTACGACGCGTTCTCCAAGAAGATGACCGAAGCTGTCGCCAAGCTGAAAGTCGGCCCCGGCGATTCCGACGGCGTCGAAATCGGGCCGTTGATCGATCAAAAGGCGATCGAAAAAGTAGAGCAGATGGTTAGCCAAGCGTTGGCCTCCGGCGCTGTGGCGCTGACCGGCGGCAAAAAGCATGGCGCCGGCGCGCAATTTTATACACCCACCGTGCTCGCCAACGTCACCCGCGACATGCGCGTGAACCAGGAAGAAATCTTCGGCCCGGTCGCACCCTTGATCCGCTTCAAGGACGAAGACGACGCCGTCTCCATCGCCAACGACACGCCGTTTGGCTTGGCCGCCTATTTTTTCACCAAGGATGTCAATCGCGCCTGGCGCGTGGCCGAGCGCATTGAAGCCGGCATGGTCTCGATCAATGACGGCATCTTCTCCAACGAAGTCATCCCCTTCGGCGGCGTCAAAGAAAGCGGCCTCGGCCGCGAAGGCGGCGTCGAGGGCTTGGAGGAATATATGGAGACGAAATTCGTGAACTTCGGCGGGTTCTAACCAACACCAGCCCCGTGATCCCGGAGCCGCAAAGCGGCGCCCGGGACCCAGGGGCTATGCGCGCAATAGCGGCACTGGGTCCTGGGGTCTCGCTCCGCTCGCCCGGGATAACGGAGTTTAGTCTTGGCGACGCTCAACGCCGCTGATCAAAAAACGCAACATGGCTTCGTCTACCTCCTCGGCAGCGTCCGCGCCGCCGACCGGCGCACCTATGTCGGCTGGTGCGTTGATCTCGATCAGCGGCTCTTTGCGCACAATGCAGGCCGCGGCGCACGCTCCACGCGTGGGCGCTTTTGGGTGCTGCTTTACGCCGAACGCTATGAGACCCGCCGCGAAGCCATGAGCCGCGAGGTGTCGCTGAAACGTGACCGAAAATTTCGCGCAACTCTGGCGCTTTTGCTGGAGGCGCAAACGGCTCCTCTGGGCTAGAACAGCGCCATGCAACTCCCCTTCACCACCTACGACGTTTTCACCGACACGCCCTTCGCCGGCAATCCGCTCGCAATCGTCTTCGACGCCGATGCGCTCACCGACGCGCAGATGCAAACCATCGCGCGTGAATTCAATCTCTCCGAGACCATCTTCGTGCGCGCCGCCGAATACGCCCAGCACGCCGCAAGTGTCCGCATCTTCACGCCGACCAAAGAACTCCCCTTCGCCGGCCATCCGACGATCGGCTGCGCCATCGCACTCGCTGAACGCAATCATGCCAAGGACGAACCGCGCGACCTGTTGCTTGTGCTGGAAGAACGCGTCGGCCCCGTGCGTTGCGGTGTGATCCTCGCCCGCGACGGCGCAAGCTTCGCCGAATTCACCGCGCCGAAACTCTCCACCCAAGCCGGCGCCGATCCCAGCATCGAAACCGCCGCTAAAGCGCTGGGCCTCAGCGCAAGCGATATCGGCTTCGACAAGCACGTCCCCTCGCTCTTCTCAGCCGGCGTGCCGTTCGCGATGATCCCGGTCGCGGGCCTTGATGCTTTGGGCCGCGCGCAACTCATCGACGCGAAATCCTCGCTTACGCTCGGCGCGACGGAAGTGTTCGTGTACACGCGCGCCCAAGCCGATGCTGCGCATTCCTTCCGCGCGCGCATGTTCGCGCCCGAGATTGGCATCGTCGAAGATCCCGCTACAGGCGGCGCGGCTGCCGCATTCGCGGGCGCGTTGGCGCGCTTCGAGCCTCTTGGCGAAGGCTGGAGCACGCTGCCCATTCTGCAAGGCGTCGAAATGGGCCGGCCCTCGCTGATCGGGCTCGAAGTGAACATCGAAAACGGCGCGCTTGCGGGCGCGCGCATCGCCGGCAAGGCGGTAAAAATTAGCGAAGGCGTGCTATTCCTCTGACGAGGGCGAGCAAACGTGAACACGTTCTTAACAGACAGCGCAGCCGCTTTGTGGGCGGCGTCGAGCGGGCTGATTGCGCCCGCGATTGTGTTTGCACTGATTGCGCTAATCGTGCGCGGCGTCGCCGCCTTCAAGGTTGCGCGTGAGGCGGCGCACGAGGTGCGCTTCAACATTGCGCTTTTCGTCTTCGACATCGTGTTCGTGACGCCGTTGATCGTGCTGGCAATCAACGCCGTGCATCTCGCGCTGCAAAGCAATCAGCTCATTTTGCCGCTGGCGCAGACGTGGGCGGCCCTGCCCGCCGCGCTCGTTCTGCTGATCGCGATCTTCCTCGGCGATTTCGTCGCCTATTGGCGCCACCGTCTCGAACACACCGATGCGCTCTGGCCCAGCCACGTCATGCACCACAGCGATACGGCGATGACCTGGACGACAGGCCTGCGCTTTCATCCCATCAATCGCCTCACCACCTCGCTCTTTGACACGACCGTCCTGGCGCTGCTCGGCTTCCCAACCTGGGTGCTGGTGCTGAACAATCTTGTGCGCCACCACTACGGCCTCTTCATCCACATGGACCTGCCTTGGACCTACGGCCCGCTCGGCCGCGTCTTCGTTTCACCGGCCATGCACCGCTGGCACCATATGCGCGACGCCAACGGCGCCGGCGTCAACTTCGCCACCGTGTTTTCGGTCTTCGACCAAGCGTTCGCCACCTTCCACGTGCCCGGCCCCTGCAACGTCCCGCTTGGCGTCCGAGACAGTGTCGGCCCCGGCCTGCTCGCTCAATTGCTCTGGCCGCTCAGGGTGGTTTGGCGCACGCTCGCGCCCGCGCGCCGGGTCGCAACCAGCAATCGGGACTAACGCGCCCCGCCTTTGTGCTTTGCGCGACTGGCGCTAGCATGCGCGCATGCTGACCCCGATGTCCCTGCCTGCTTGGCTCTATACCGACCCGCGCTTCTTTGAATTGGAGCGCGAGAAGGTCTTCCGCCAAGCGTGGCACATTATGGGCCACATCAACGACGCGCCAAACGCCGGCGATTATCTCACGCTCGACGTGCTTGGCGAACGCGTCGTCACCGTGCGCGGTGAGGACGGCAAGCTGCGCAGCTTCCACAATGTCTGCCGCCACCGCGCCGGCACAATCGCCACCGAAGCGCGCGGCGCGTGCGGCCATCGCCTCGTTTGCCCGTATCACGCCTGGAGCTACAAGCTCGACGGCAGCTTCGCCGGCGCGCCAAAATGGCAGGGCTTCGATGGGCTCGATGCCAAAGAACTCGGCCTCAAGCCCGTCGATCAAGAGATCGCATTCGGCTTCATTTTCGTGCGCTTCGCGCAGGGCCTGCCCAGCGTCGCCGAGATGATGGCGCCATATGCGGATGAGCTCGCCGCGT
Organism: Hyphomonadaceae bacterium JAD_PAG50586_4; assembly: GCA_023242925.1. Taxonomy (GTDB): domain Bacteria; phylum Pseudomonadota; class Alphaproteobacteria; order Caulobacterales; family Aquidulcibacteraceae; genus Vitreimonas. The sequence goes on from CP096134.1 coordinate 3,529,932, forward strand.
TCGAGCTGGAAAAACTCGTCCCCAACGGCCGCGTCACGCTGCGGCCGCGCCCGGTGAATTGGAAAAATGTCGGCGACAATTATTCCGACGGCATGCACATCCCCGTCGCGCACCCTGGCCTCTCACGCCTGCTCGCGGGCACCTACAAGATCGAAGCCAAGCCCTGGATCGATAAGATGTGGGGCCACATTACCGAGACGCCCTCGAACCATTGGCCCGAACGCCAATATCAAAAGCTGCTCGGCACGTTCGATCACATCCCGGAAGACCGCCGCCGCTTGTGGACCTATTACAAACTCTGGCCCAACGTCGCCTTCGACATTTACCCAGACCAGGTCGATTTCATGCAATTCATCCCGGTCTCGGCCACCCAGACCATGATCCGCGAAATCGCCTACGTGCATCCGGATGCGAGCCGCGAAATGAATGCAGCGCGCTATCTGAATTGGCGCATCAATCGCCAAGTGAACGCCGAAGACACCGTGCTGATCGAAGGCGTGCAGCAAGGCATGGAAAGCTCCAGCTACACGACGGGGCCGCTCTCCGAGAGCGAGGTCTGCCTCATCTCGTTCGGCAACCGCATGCGCGCCCTAATCCCAGAGGCAAACCTGGAAACCGCGCCGCACTAATCGGTGAAACTTAGAAGCGCCGGGCCAAACGGTCCAGCGTCGCTTCACCAGCCTTGTCGCGCGCGTTAGAGCGCGTATTGCGGCGGGCCGAACGCGGCCAACGCCTTATCCTCTTCCTGCGCCAGTTCGAACGACGAGCAGCAACGCGCGCAAAACGCGACGTCGCCGACGATTGTACGAAACGTGGAGCGCCGACGCTGCAACGGCGTCGAACAGGTTGGGCAAGGCTCGCCAATTTTCTTTCCGAGCATTGGACTCTCCAAGCAACGAAAGGCTGCGCTTGATTGCTGAACAAAACCTTTCAGCACGTTCACATGACCTCAACGCAAGAGATGCGGGCCGGCTCCACGCCAGATGTGTTCACACGCCGAATTGATAGGCCCCGCAGCCACGCCAAAGGCTGCGCTGCTTTGCGCCGATCGCAAACTCTATCGAATGGCCTAGCTGCGCTTTGGCGCGCGCTGTGGCTTCTTTGGCGTAGGCTTTGCCAAGACGTGGGCAGCTTTGAGCGCGGAAAGGAAAGTCGCTTCGTCCGCGGCTTTCAGGTCACACACGGTGATTCCCATCCGCCCCCAGCCGCCGCTCATGACCGAGAACACGTCCGGCGCCTGCTCGCAGAAGAATTCCTGCGTGGCCACATCGAACATGAGATTCACGCTCTGGCTGTCCGGCGGCACGGTGGCGAAAATCTTGCGCGTGGTGCGAAACGCCGGCCGATCCACATGCACCACCTCGCTCGCGCCTTCGAGGGCAAGCGCTAATGTACGGACCCGCGCTTTGGTGATCGCCATGTCGACAGCGTGCCACGCCGGCGCGCCACGTCAATCAATTCGCGGCTGGCGCGGCCACCACCACGCCACGCCGCCATTCCTCACGCCGCGCCGCGACCTCGGCGCTTACGTTCACGCCTGGCTGGCAGGTATAGCTGATCTCGCGCATCTGATCGGCGCCCGTCACTTCCGTGGCGCCGCAGCCAATCTGGTTAAGCACCGCGTTCGCGGCCGCGCCCCATATCAAAATCCCCGGCGATTGATCGGCCGCACGCACCGTCATGTTCTGCGCGATCATCTGGCCAAGCGGGCGCGGCTCGCCGCGCTGCACCAGCACCGTGGGCTGGCGCTCGTGAAACCATATTTGATACCGCTCGCGCCCGACCATCACATCGGCATCCGACCAGCCGGCAGGATACGTGAGCAGATTTTGTGTCGAGGCGCAGCCGCTCACCGCCAGCGCCACAGCCACGAACAAAAATCGAAAACGCATGCTTGTGTCCCACAATCTAACGCTCGCCACCCTACAAGCGAACGTGCGCCTCACGAGGCGATGCAATGACGAAAAAGTGGCGCGCGCCATTCACCAAATCGCCGGCGCCATTTCGGGGCGAAACTCACCTCACGCGCGCAATGGGGCGTGGTTGAGCGCGCGTAAACGTGCCGCACAGCCCCCATCAGTGGTGGCATGTTCCCTGCTCTTCCCCTTTCGCACAACAGGCGGGCCCAATGGGGGAACCGCCGCGAATAAGGGCGCTACTTATGGCTAACGCCATTGACCTCCATGTCGGCAAGCGGCTTCGTCGCCGTCGCCGGCTTCTGGGCCTCACCCAACAACAATTGGCTGAGTCCATTGGCATCCGCTTTCAGCAGATCCAAAAATACGAATGCGGCGCCAACCGCGTCACCGCGAGCCGTCTTTACGAACTCGCCGTCGCGCTGAATGTGCCGGTAAATTACTTCTTTGAAGGCCTGCAAGCCGCCCCCGCCGTCGCAGGCGCTCCGGGCGCACCTGCCAACGATCGCGATCTGATCGCGGCCGATGTGCTCTCGCAGAAGGAAACGCTGGAATTGATCCGCGCTTATTACAAGCTTGGTGAACGTCCGCGTCGCCGCCTGCTCGACCTCGCGAAGGCCCTGCAAGACGAAACCACCGACGCGGCCTAATCGCTGCGCTGGTTTGGGTTAAGGGAATCGGGCTCGCCTATGGCGGGCCCGTTTTCGTTGTGCTCAAAGGTGAGCAATGGCCGCGCACGACATCCCCCGCCTCCTCGCCTTCGCCGACACATTGGCCGATGCCGCGCGCAGCGCGATCCTACCCTTCTTCCGCAACGCGCATACGATCGACCACAAAGGCGGCGACCGCTTCGATCCCGTCACCGACGCCGACAAAGCCGCCGAAGCCGCCATGCGCACGCTGATCGAGCGCGAATTTCCAGATCACGCCATCCTTGGCGAAGAATATGGCGCGCGCGCCAGCGCCAGCGGCTACCAATGGGTGCTCGACCCAATCGACGGCACGCGCGCCTTCATCTCTGGGCTTACGAGCTGGGGCGTGCTCATCGGCCTCTATCACGAAGGCCGCCCGCTGATCGGCATCATGGATCAGCCCTATCTCGACGAGCGCTATCGCGGTTGGAACGATGGCGCCAACGCCACCACGCGCGGGCAAACCCAAACGATCAAAACCCGCCCTTGCGCCAGCCTCGCCCAAGCGCTCGCCTCCACTACCGATCCTTATCTCTTCCAGGGCGCTGAAGCCGAGGCCTTCGCGCGTGTGCGCGAAGCCGTAAAGCTCACGCGCTACGGTTATGATTGCTACGCCTATTCCATGATCGCGGCTGGCTACCTCGATTGCATCGTCGAGAGCGGTTTGAAGCCGTTCGACATCGCAGCGCTCATCCCGATCATTCGTGGGGCCGGCGGCGATGTCGTGTCCTGGAGCGGCGGCGATGCGGCCCAAGGCGGCCAAGTGCTGGCGGTGGGTGACGTCGCGCTGAAGCCTGCCCTATTGGAAATGCTAGGCGTCTAACGCCCGGGCGGCGCCCCAACGGCACGGATGCGCCGCCGATAGCTTCGTACTAGGCTCCCGCAAAACAGAACAAACGGGAGCAAGCGCATGCGCGTAGCGATCATCGGCGCGGGACTCGGCGGATTGTGCGCTGCGATCCAGCTGAAGCAGGCCGGCTACACTGATATCACCATCCTGGAAAAATCGGATGGCGTTGGCGGCACCTGGCGCGACAACCAATACCCCGGCTGCGCCTGCGACGTGCCGGTAGCACTCTATCAATTCTCCTTCGCGCCCACGCCCAAGTGGAGCCACCTCTACGCGCGCGGCCCGGAAATTCGCGAATACGCCAACGATCTCTGCGACTGGTTCCAACTCCACCCACACCTGAAGCTCAATGAAGAGCCAATCAAAGCCGTGTGGGACGAGGCGAAATCATCCTGGACGCTGACCACCCGCGCCGGCGCCACGTACCAAGCAGATGTCATCGTCTCCGCGCTCGGCCAACTCAATCGCCCACAATGGCCGGACATTCCAGGTCGCGATACGTTCAAAGGCGCCTCGATGCATTCGGCGCGCTGGGATCAAAGCGTGAGCCTCAAAGGCAAGCGCGTGCTCTGCATCGGCTCCGCCGCCAGCGCCGTGCAGCTCATTCCAGAAGTGGCGAAGCAAGCCGCGCACCTCACCGTGTTTCAGCGCACGGCGAATTGGTGCATCCCGCGCCTCGATCAGGCCATCACCGACGAAGACAAAGCACTGATGATGACGGACATGGCGGCCGCCATGCAGCTCGGCGCCATGACGCGCGAATTGATCTACCAACGCGCCGACCACTTCTTCTGGCAAGCCTTCGCCTGGACGCCCGAAGGTCGCGCAGCCCTCACCCGACAATCGCTCGATCACCTCGCAGCCCAAGTACCGGATGAAGAATTGCGTAAGAAGCTGACGCCGGATTACCCGATCGGCTGCAAGCGCGTGCTGATCGTCGATGACTTCTACCCCGCGCTCATGCGCGACAACGTCTCTCTCGTCACCGAGCGCATCGATCGCATCAGCGAGAACGGCGTCGTCACCAAAGATGGAATCACCCACGAAGGCGACGTCATCATCTATTCCACCGGCTTTGAGACCACCGATTGGCACTGGTCGGTCGACATGTATGGCCGCGACGGCTTGCATCTCAGCGAAGCCTGGAAGGACGGTCCGCACGCCTATCTCGGCCTGCTCACTGCCGGCTTCCCCAATATGTTCATGCTCTACGGCCCCAACACCAACCTTGCGCACAATTCGATCACCTTCATGATCGAGCGCCAGGTCGAGTACATCGTAAAAACGCTCGCCGCCGCGCGCACGCAAAATGCCCGCAGCGTCGCTGTGCGCGAAGACGTGCAAGCGCGCTTCAACGCAACGCTACAAGATCAGCTGGCGAAAACCGTCTGGGCCGATCCGCACTGCGCGTCGTGGTACAAAAACGCCGCCGGTCGCATCACACAGAACTGGGGCTCACACACGAGGGACTACGCGAAGGCGACGGCCGAGCCCGTGCTGGCGGATTTGGAGCTGCGCTAACCTGCTTGCCGCGCAGTGCCCGCCACGATCTCGCGGATCGCTTGTTCGAACAGGTGCGGCGGCTGGCCGCCTTGGATCAGCCAGCGCTCATTGAAGATCACGGATGGCACGGCCTGAATGCCATTGCGGCGCCAATGGTCTTCCTCGGCGCGCACTTCGGCCGCGAATTCATCCGACGCCAAAATCGCCCGCGCGCGTGCGGCGTCGAGCCCCGCTTCGGCCGCGGCATCAGCCAGCGCATCGGGATCGTTCGTCGGCCGTTGATCGGTGAAGTTCGATTTGAACAAAGCTTCCTTCAACCCGAGCTGCTTGCCTTCAAGCCCCGCCCAATGCAGCAGCCGGTGCGCGTCGAACGTATTCCAGATGCGGCTCTCGGGCCCGTAATTGAAGGTGAAGCCCAGCTGCGCGCCGCTATCCTTGATCGCCTGACGCGACGCCGCCGAGCGCTCAGGCGACGCGCCGTACTTCTTTTGAATGTGCTCGGCCGTGTTCTCGCCCTCCGGCGCCATGTCCGGATTGAGCTCGAACGGCTGAAAGTGGAACTCCGCCTTCACCTCATCGCCCACCGCCGCCAGCGCCTGTTGCAGCGAGCGCAAGCCCACCACGCACCACGGACAGGCGACGTCTGAGATGAAGTCGATGCGAAGGGTTTGGGTCATTAGCGATAAAACTCCGTCCGCCGATCCCGGAAGAAACCCCAGGCTGCACGATGGCGGTCCAGGAAATCGAGATCGAATTCATGCACCAGCACGCCTTCGTCTCCGCGCTCGAAGCTTTGCACCAGATCGCCGCGATGATCGGCGATGAAGCTCGAGCCGTAGAATTTCTGCCCGCTCGCTTCGGTTCCGATGCGATTGCTCGCCACCACCGGGATCACGTTCGACACCGCGTGTCCCTGCATCGCGCGCCGCCACGGATCGCGCGTGTCGAGCGAGCTATCGTGCGGCTCGCTGCCGATCGCTGTTGGATAGAACAACACTTCCGCGCCTTGGATCGCCATCGCGCGCGCGCATTCGGGAAACCATTGGTCCCAGCAAATGCCGACGCCAATGCGACCGAACGCGGTGTCCCAAACTTTGAAGCCGGTATCGCCGGGGCGAAAATAATATTTCTCCTGATAGCCGGGGCCGTCAGGAATGTGGCTCTTGCGATAAACGCCAAGCTGTTTGCCGTCCGCATCGAGGATGACGATCGAATTGTAATATTGCGGCCCGGCGCGCTCGAAGATCGAGACCGGCACGACGACGCCCAGTTCCTTCGCCACCGGGGCCATCGCTCGCACGCAAGGATGGGTCGCCGCCTCATGTGCCGTCGCGAACCATTTCTCTTCCTGCGTCGTGCAGAAATAAGGCCCCTGATAGAGCTCCGACGGCAAGATCACCTGCGCGCCCTTGCCCGCCGCTTCGCGCACGAAGCGTTCGGTCTTTTCGATATTGGCTTTCAGGTCTTCGCCGTAGCTGGTTTGGATCGCGGCGACTTTAATTGTGCGTGGCATTACAAATGTCCCTGAACCGCCCAATCGAGCGCGGCTTCCAAGCGGTCATTGCCCCAGAACAATTCCTTATCGGCGGTGACGAATGTCGGCGCGCCGAAAATGCCAAGCGCTTGCGCTTCCTCGGTCGACGCACGCAAAGCCGTTTTCACCTCGTCGCCCTGCGCGAGCTCCACCATCGCGGTGTCGAGGCCGGCGCGGCGCAAAGCTTCCGCCGCCGTCAACGGGTCCGAAATGGTGCGGCCTTCGCCGAATTCAAGTTGATACACGGCTTGCGCAAAGCGTGCGCGCAGCGGGCCTTCGAGTGCGGCCGCAATGCGCGCGCAAAGCAAGCCATTCTGCGGAAACGGATTCGGCATCGTGAACGGCAAATCGAGCGCAGCACACGTACGCTCCAGATCGCGCACCATGTATTTGCCCTTGGTCGGGTAGATGTTGAACGGCGAATCCTGCCAGCCCTGCGAGGCGAACACCGGCCCCAGCAAGAACGGACGCCACTCGACGACAACGCCGCGCGCCTTCGCCGCCGCCTCGATCCGCATCGCCGCAGGGTACGAATAGGTCGAGGCAAACTCGAACCAGAATTGAATCACAGCGGTGCTCATGCCGGCTCCTGTTGCGTGATGCAGTGGAACGAGCCACCGCCCGTAAGGATCGCGTGAGAAGAGAGGCCGACGACTTTGCGCCCAGGAAACAGCGGCGCGAGCGCGTTCACAGCGTCATCGCCGCTGCCCGAATAAATCGGCACCACCACCGTCGAATTGCCGATCAAGAAATTCATGTGGCTTGCCGGGGTCGGGTCATCGTCCTCATCGACCACGATCCCCGGCGAGGGAATGCGGATCACTTCAAGCTTGCGGCCCGCAGCGTCACTCATCGCCGCCAGCGACAGCGCGATCTCTTCCAGCACTTCGAAGTTCGGGTCTTCGCGCCCAAACGGCGCCTGGCAGACAACTTTACCCGGGGCGACAAAGCGCGCGAGATTGTCGATGTGGCCATCGGTGTGGTCGTTCGCCAAACCTTCATCGAGCCACAAAATTTTCGTCACACCGAGCGCCTTCTTCAGCGCCACCTCGGCGCCCTCTTCGGTCCAGTGCGCATTGCGGTTCGGATTGAGCAGGCATTGGCGCGTCGTCAGCAGCGTGCCTTCGCCGTCCATCTCGATGGCGCCGCCTTCAAGAATGAAATCGTTCTGCTTGAACCCCACGCCGGCCAGCAGCGCCACGCGCGCGCCCACTTCATCGTCGTGCGGCAATTGATACTTGCCGCCCCAACCATTGAACTTGAAGCCTAACGCTTGCCCATCAGCCGTGAAAATCGGCCCGGTATCGCGAAACCAGATATCGCCAAACGCGCCGGGAATAACCTCCGCGTTTTTGCCGAGCGCCAGCTTCGCCGTCGCTTCCGCTTCACGCCCATGCGCCAGCACGCGCATCTTGTCGCCCTTACCGCCATCGGCGAGCGCGCGGATCATCGCTGCGACCTCAGCGCGCGCCGGCTCCAGATCTTCTCCCCATAGATCGGCCGCGGACGGCCAAGCCGTCCAGATCGCTTTATGGGGCTGCCATTCGGCTGGAATCGTCGTCATGGCCGCTCCTTAGCGCATGCAAACGACGCCAGATAGGCGTTTGCGGCCCGCGCGCAAGATGCGCCGCGCTTCTGGCGCCCCCGCCCCGTTCGGCTAAGACCCAGACGGGGAAATTCCGAGAAGCCTATGACGCCGTTTCAGGCCGCCTTTGACCGCGCGAGCCTCGCTTTCGCAGCCGTGCTGATCGTGATGACCGCGATCCGTATCAATCTGCTGTTTATGAACCCCGTCGGCCTGGGCGTCGACGAAGCGCAATATTGGGCGTGGTCGCACAGCATCGAGTGGGGCTATTTCACCAAGCCGCCGATGATCGCTTGGGTGATCGGCGCCACCACCGCGATGTTCGGCGACGCGGAATGGGCCGTCCGCCTTGGCGCGCCCATCGCGCACGCCGTCGCCGCCACCGCACTCTATTTGCTCGGCCGCTCCACTTATGGCGCCTGGCCGGGCTTCTGGGCCGGCATTAGCTGGCTGATGCTGCCGGGCGTCTTCTTCTCCTCAAGTCTTATCTCCACCGACGCCCTGTTGCTGCCGCTTTGGAGCGTCGCGCTGTTCGCAATGTGGCGGCTGATGAACACGCGCGCGATGGCGTGGGCGATCGTGGTTGGCGTGTTCGTCGGTCTGGGCGTGCTCGCGAAATACGCGATGCTCTATTTCATTGTCTGCACGGCGCTCGCAGCACTTTGGCTTGAGCCGATGCGCCAAGCCTTGGGCAAGGGCCGTGCTATTGTCGCGGGCTTAATCGCGCTGCTGATCGTTGCGCCCAACATCTATTGGAACGTACAGAACGGCTTCGCCACAGCGCGTCACACGGCGTCGAACGCGAGCCTCAACCTCGACGATATGTTCCATTTCGACGAGCTGTTCGAGTTCATCTTCGGCCAGGCGGGCGTACTCGGCCCGCTCATTTTCTTTGCGCTGATTTGGCTCATCTGGCGCACGGTGCGGCGCAGCGACACCAATGCGATCGAGGATAAATTCCTCTTCGCCTACATCCTGCCGCCGTTCGTGTTCATTTCGATCATCGCCTTCGTCTCGCGCTCCAACGCGAACTGGGCGGCTGTCGCCTACCCCGCGATTGTGGTTTGGCTGACTGGCGTGCTGTTCGCGACACGCAACGGCCGCGTGGTGCTGTTCAGCGCGATCGCGCTGAACATGGCGCTAGGCATCTTCGTGGCCGGCGTGTTCACCTTCAATCCGGCCTACGCCAACCAGTTCAAGAACATCCGCAACGCACAGGGTTGGTCGGATACCGCCCAAGCCATCGCCGACCGCGCCGTCGTCGCACCCGGCGAGCCGCCCTTCACAGCTATCATGGTCGATGACCGCGATCTCTATTTCGAGTTGAATTATCATTGGCGCGATCTGCGTCGCGATGGCGTTCCTCTGCCGCCGCTGCGCATGTGGCTGCTGCACGGCGAGGCCGAAAATTCCGCCGAACAACGCGATCCGATGCGCACGGAAGAAGGCGCGCGCGTGCTCGTCGTGCACCAGCGCGCCGCCTACATCCCTTTTGTCGCCGGTGACTTCACCGTGTTCCGCAATGTCGAGCATCTCGCTGTGTCGTTGGGTGGCGGGCGCAGTCGCGATCTCGAAATCTCCGTCGGCGAAGGCTTTGCGCCGGCCGTGCGTGACGAAGCATTTCGCGAACGCGTCATGCGCCGCGACGACGACTAATTCGGATCGTAATCCGGAAACGCCGAACCGCCGCGCTCAGCCGAACACGCATTCTGCCGAAAGAGCATGAACAGCTCCCGTCCCATGCCGCGCGCGTGCCCTTCGAGATCGAGTTGTGAAGGCGCACGTTCGCGCCAATCCGCCGGCGCCAGCACATCCAGCACGCCCGCATCGCCATCGACGCGGATCACATCGCCATCGCGCAGCTTCGCGATCGGTCCGCCCTCCGCCGCTTCCGGCGTGACGTGAATGGCGGAAAGCGTCTTGCCGCTCGCGCCGGACAAGCGCCCGTCCGTCACCAGCGCCACCTTGAATCCGCGATCCTGCAGCGCGCCAATCAGCGGCATCAGCTTGTGCAGCTCCGGCATGCCATTGGCGCGCGGCCCCTGCCCACGCACCACCAGCACACAATCGCGATCGAGATCGCCGCGCTTGAACGCGGCCTGCACATCGGCCTGTGACCCAAACACCAGCGCCGGCGCCTCCACCACGCGCTTGTCCTGCGCCACCGCGGACACCTTCACACACGCGCGCCCCAAACCGCCGCTCATCAAACGCAAGCCGCCATCGGCTGAGAACGGATTACTTGCGCCACGCAACACGCTTTCGTCGCCGCTGGTCGCGGGCGCATCGCGCCAGCCCAACGTCTCGCCAGCAAGAAACGGCTCTTGCGCATAGGCCGCAAGGCCGTCGCCGCCGACCGTGACGATGTCTTCGTGCAGCAAGCCCGCGTCGAGCATTTCACGCATGAGCAAACCCATGCCGCCTGCGTCGTGGAAATGGTTCACGTCGGCCGCGCCGTTTGGATAGATGCGCGCCAGCAGCGGCGTCACGTGCGACAGTTCAGCGAAATCGTCCCAATTGATCTCGATGCCCGCCGCCAACGCGATCGCCGGCAGATGGATAAAATGATTGGTCGAGCCGCCCGTCGCCATCAGCCCGATCATGGCGTTAACGATCGCCTTCTCATCCACCACGCGACCAATCGGGCGATAATCGTCGCCCAGCCCCGTGATCGCCGCCGCGCGCTTGGTCGCCGCAATCGTCAGCGCATCGCGCAACGGATTGTTGGGCGGCACGAACGCCGCACCCGGCAAATGCAGGCCCATCATCTCCATCATCATCTGATTGGAGTTGGCCGTGCCGTAGAACGTGCACGTGCCCGGCGCGTGATAGCTCTCCGCTTCCGCCTTCAATAATTCTTCGCGGCCGATTTTGCCTTCAGCAAAGAGCTGGCGCCGCGCGGCTTTCTCCTTGTTCGGCAATCCTGACGGCATCGGCCCGCTCGGCACCAAAATCGCCGGCAGCCACGGAAAGCGCAGCGCACCGATCAGCAAACCCGGCACGATCTTGTCGCAAATGCCCAACAGCAAAGCGGAATCGAACGTCGCGTGCGAAAGCGACACCGCCGTGGCGAGCGCAATCGCGTCGCGCGAGAACAACGAAAGCTCCATGCCTTCGAAGCCCTGCGTCACGCCGTCACACATCGCCGGCACGCCGCCCGCCACTTGCGCCACCGCCCCCGCTTGGCGCGCTGCTTTGCGGATCACATCCGGAAAACGCTCATACGGCGCATGCGCCGAGAGCATGTCGTTGTATGCGGTCACAACACCAATCGACGGCCATTTGCCGCCAAGCAACTGGATCTTATCCTGCACCGCGCAGCCGGCCGACGTATGCGCCTGGTTCGCCTCCGCCAGCTTCACCCGCGCCGGCTTGGTCGGATCGTATGCGTCGATCAGATCAAGGTAGCGCCGCCGCCGTTTCGCGCTGCGCTGGGCGATGCGTTCGGTGACGTGTGCGATCGTACCGTGGAGCTCTACCATCAATCCGGATCCCACCACGCGCGGCCGTCGCGATCCATCAGCAACGCCGATTGCGTCGGCCCGTTGGAGCCTGCGGCGTACGGATAAGGCTCAGCCCCGGTCGCATCCCACGCCGCCAACAATTCATCGGCCCATTTCCAGGCCGCATCGACTTCGTCGCGCCGCATGAAGAGCGCCAGATTGCCGCGCACCACGTCCATCAACAGCCGCTCATAAGCATCCGGATAACGCACGCCGAACGCATCCTCGAAGGTGAGATCAAGGGGTGCGGCCTTAATGCGCAGGCCACCCGGCCCTGGCTCTTTCATGTTGAGCCATAAGCGCACGCCTTCATCCGGCTGGATACGCAACACCAGCCTATTGGGCACGCCCGCGTTCGCGCCGAAAATCGGCACTGGCGTATCCTTGAACTGCACCACGATCTCGGAACGTCGCGCGCCCATGCGTTTGCCGGTACGCAGATAGAACGGCACCCCGGCCCAGCGCCAATTGTCCACTTCCGCTTTAATCGCGACGAACGTCTCGGTGCGCGACGGCTTGCCGACTTCATCCGCGTACGCTGGCGCAGGCTTTCCATCCATCAAACCCGCGCGATATTGCCCGCGCACGGTTTTGCCCGCGACATCCATCGGCCCAACACGACGGAGCGCTGAAAGCACCTTTAGCTTCTCGGTGCGGATCGCATCCGCATCCATCGAGTTCGGCGATTCCAGCGCGACCAGGCACAGAAGCTGCAGCAAATGGTTCTGCACCATGTCGCGCAGCGCGCCAGACTTGTCGTAATAATCCGCGCGACCCTCCACGCCGAGCTCTTCAGCCACCGTGATCTGCACGTGATCGATATGTTCACGCGACCACACTGGCTCGACCATCATATTGGCGAAGCGCAGCACGAGCAGATTTTGCACCGTCTCCTTGCCGAGATAATGATCTATGCGGAACGTGCGCTGTTCGTCGAACACACGCCCCACACCGTCATTGATCGCGCGCGAAGACGCCAGATCGCGCCCGATCGGCTTTTCCAACACGATGCGCGAATTCGGCGTAGCGAGCCCCGTCTGGGCCAGCCGTTCCGCGATCGTCACGAACAGCGACGGCGCGGTGGAGAGATAAAAGATACGGACATTGCCATTGCCGTTCGCCAGCAAATCCTTCAGCGCCGCCCATTGCTCGGCCGGCGCACTCGCATCGACGCGCGCATATTCGACATGGCCGACAAAGTCCTCGCACTTGGCTTCGTCCACGCAGGCGTTCGGCGAAAACTTGCCCCGGCTCTCGCGCACCATCGCCCGGAAGCCCTCGGTGTCGAGGTCCGAGCGCGCCACCCCGATGATCCGCGATTGCGCGGGATCTGGCCGTCCAAATAGCGGTGCAGCAACGACGGAAACAATTTTCGCAGCGACAGGTCGCCCGTCGCGCCAAAGACAACCAGATCGAAAGGGGGACGGGAATGAACTCTGCCATGCGCTCTTCAAACTAGTGTTCGCGCGCCGGCGCAAACAGGGCGCCAACGCTTTGTCTGTGTGCCATTGTCTCGCGACAATTGCATTGCCAATTCGCGGTCGCGGCGCCTAAGGTCCGCGCACAATGGCTGATGACGATAAAGCGCCCCGCGACGCGGGCTCGGCGGCGAAAAGAAACCCACGATCAACGATGTCGCGCGCCTCGCCGGCGTTTCGAAGAAAACCGTCTCGCGCGTCATCAACCAATCGCCGTTCGTCAAAGAAGAAACGCGCGAGAACATCAACCGCATCATCGCCGAGATCGGCTTCTCGCCCGATCCGCAGGCGCGCGGCCTCGCCTTCCGCCGCTCGTTCCTGATCGGCCTCGTCTACGACAACCCGAACCCGCAATACGTCGTGAACATGCAGCTCGGCATGCTCGACGCCATGCGCGGCTCCGGCTACGAGCTCGTCGTCCACCCCTGCAATCGCGGAAATCCCACGTTTCTCGCGGATTTTCGCCGGTTCATCGAACGCCAAAAACTCTCCGGCGTGGTGCTGACACCCTCGGTTTCTGAAGACGATCGCGTCAAAGCCATCCTCGACGAGATCGGCTGCGGCTATATCCGCATTGCATCGGTGCCGGTGGACGAGCCCGCCCACATCATCGTCTCCAACGACCGTCAAGGCGGTCGCGCCGCCGCGCGCCATTTGGCTGAACTCGGCCACACGCGCATCGGTTTCATCTCCGGCCCCCCAGCTTCCGCTCCTCGCATGAGCGCCACGGCGGCTTTGTCGAAGAGCTCAAGGATCGCGGCATCGCGCTCGACGAGGACAGCATCATCCAGGGCGCCTACACGTTCGAGACTGGCATTTCCTGCGGCGCCGAATTGCTGAAAAGGGCGCCCCGGCCGACCGCCATCTTTGCCGCCAATGACGAAATGGCCGCGGGCGTGCTCCACGCCATCCGCCGCGCCGGGCTGCGCTGCCCCGATGACGTCTCGGTGGTGGGCTTCGACGACTTCCAAATCGCCTCCTCTGTGTGGCCGCCGCTGACCACAGTGCGCACGCCGACCCGCGAAATCGGCCGCATGGCCGCTGAAAAGCTGATCGGCTTTTCCGAAACCGACGAGGACGAGGCCCCAGCCCGGGAAGCCGCCCCGGCCACTTCGCCGGCCCTGGTCGTCCGCGACTCCACCGGGCCCGCCCCACGCTGAGCCCCGAGCCGGAAAAGCCGCTTGAATCGGATTCTGACACCGGTTACCAAGAAGATCAAATCTGCTCGTGGGGGCCGGCGACCTGTCGACCTCGCGCACCGTCTGACCAAGCCAGCCCTGACGCTCTAAGCCAAACAGGATCAAGCTCATGAAAATCGCGCTCATCATCGAGAACAGCCAGGCCGCCAAGAGCAGCATCGTTCACGACGCGCTGAGGGCCGTCGCCGAACCGCTCGGCCACCAAGTGCATCACTACGGAATGTACACGCCCGAGGACAAAGCTTCGCTGACCTACGTGATGAACGGCCTGCTGGCGGGCATCCTGCTCAATTCCAAAGCGGCCGATTTCGTCGTCACTGGCTGCGGCACCGGCATGGGCACAATGCTTGCGGCCAATTCCATGCCGGGCGTGTTCTGCGGCCTCATCATCGACCCGACCGACGCGTTCCTCTTCGGTCAGATCAATGACGGCAACGCCATCGCCATGCCGTACGCCAAAGGCTTCGGCTGGGCGGCTGAACTCAATCTACAGGATTGCTATCGCAAGCTGTTCGACGGCGAGCGTGGCCTCGGCTACCCGAAGGAGCGCGCGCAGATCATGGCGAAGAACCGCGGCATTCTGAAAGAACTCAAGGCCGCCTCGTGCCACGACATGCTGACGGTGCTGAAGTCAGTGGATCAAGAGCTTCTGAAATCTGCAATCGCTGGCGAGCGCTTTGAAGAATTCTTCTTCGCCAACGCGCAAGACAATGCGATCGCTGATTATGTGCGCCGCGTGCGCGCGTCGTAAGCGGTCAGCGAAACCGCTAAAAATAAGAAAAATCCGAGGGAGCCATGAGCGCCAATCCGTTTAGCCTCAACGGCAAAACCGCGATCGTCACCGGCGGCAATGTCGGCCTTGGCCAAGCCATCGCGCTTGCGCTGGCCGAAGCCGGCGCTGACATCGTCTCCACCAGCCGCCGTCCGGCCGATGAAACCGGCGCGCAAGTGAAAGCCCTCGGCCGCCGCTTCATCTCTGTCGAAGCCGATCTCTCCTCCACCGCGCCGATCGCCGGCATCGTCGAGCGCACGGTCTCGGAATTCGGCAAAGTCGATATCCTCGTGAACAATGCCGGCATCATTCGCCGCAACGATTGCGTCGACTTCACCGAAGACGATTGGGACGCGGTGATCGACACCAATCTCAAATCCGCGTTCTTCCTCGCCCAAGGCGTCGGCCGGCACATGATCGGCCAAGGCCACGGCAAGATCATCAACATCGCCTCGATGCTCTCCTTCCAGGGCGGCATCCGCGTGCCCTCCTACACCGCCAGCAAAAGCGGCCTCGCCGGCATCACCAAATTGCTGGCCTGCGAATGGGCGGCCAAAGGCGTGAACGTCAACGCGATCGCGCCGGGTTATATGCGCACCGACAATACTGAGGCGCTGCGCGCCGACCCCAAACGCAACGCACAAATCCTCGACCGCATCCCGGCAGGCCGCTGGGGCGAGTCGCGCGATATGGGCGGCGCAGCTGTGTTCCTGGCCAGCAGCGCGTCAGATTACGTTCACGGCGCCATCATCCCGGTGGACGGGGGCTGGCTCGCGCGCTGAGCCGGCATTAAGAGGATCACGTGACCCGCTTCGTATGTTTCGGCGAATTGCTCATTCGCCTGTCGCCGCCCGGCCGAGAGCTGCTGCTGCAGACGCCGCAGCTCTCAACGCATTATGGCGGCGCCGAAGCCAATGTCGCGATCTCGCTCGCGCGCCTTGGCCATGATGCGCGCATGGTCAGCGTCGCGCCCGACAATGCACTCGCACAAGGCGCGATCGGCGAACTGCGCCGCTACGGCGTCGACACAAGCGGCGTGCAAACCGGCGCAGGCCGGATGGGCTTGTACTTCATGACCGCCGGCGCCGGCCAACGCCCGTCCGACGTGCTCTACGATCGCGCCCAATCCGCCTTCGCCCTCGCCGCATCCAACGCGATCGATTGGAAGACAGCACTCGGCGGCGCCGATTGGCTGCACGTCTCTGGCGTCACGCCCGCTGTTAGCGCCAACGCCGCAGAGGCTGCGCTGCGCGCGGTGAAGGCCGCACGTGCAGCTGGCGTCAAAGTCTCGTTCGACGCCAATTTCCGCGCCAAGCTCTGGGAAGTCCGCGGCGACGATCCGCGTCCAACGCTCAACGCCCTCTTCGCCGAAGCCGATCTCATGTTCGCCAACGCACGCGACATCACGCTCGTCACCGGCGACAAATGCGGCAGCGATGAGGACGCCGCAATAATCGCCTTCGCGCGCTATCCAAACCTGCAACGCATCGCCGCCACCGAACGCAAGGTGCTGAGCTCCGATCACCATGAGCTTTGTGGCCTTATGTTCACCCGCACCGGCGCCACACGCACCGCGAACAATGCCATCACCGGCATCGTCGATCGCATCGGCGGCGGCGACGCGTTTGCGGCCGGATTGCTGCACGGCCTCGTCAACGGCGCCGACGATCAGAATATGCTCGACTTCGCCGTCGCCGCAGCCTGCCTCAAGCACACCATTCCCGGTGACTTCAATCTCGCCAGCGAAGCCGATGTGCTCTTCCACCTCTCCGCCTCAGGATCGGATGTGCGCCGATGAGCGAGAAGCTGACGTCCGCATACGTGATGTCGCTGACCCCGGTGCTGCCGGTGGTGACGATCGAAGATGTCGGCCACGCCGAGCCGCTCGCGCGCGTGCTGCTCGCCAGCGGCATCAACACGATCGAAATCACACTGCGCACGCCAGCTGCATTAGGCGCCATCCGCGCCGTCGCCGACGCCGCACCCGAGATGCTCGTCGGCGCCGGCACCGTGCTGAGCGAAGATGATCTCAACGCCGCCATCGATGCCGGCGCGCGTTACGCGCTTTCGCCTGGAGGCACCAAGAAGCTGATGAAGGCGGCGGAGAAGGCGTCGATCCCGCTCATTCCGGGCGTCGCCACCGCAAGCGAAATCATGCGTGGCCTCGAACTCGGCTACACGCATTTCAAATTCTTCCCCGCCGAACAACTCGGCGGCGTCGCAGCACTCAAAGGCATCGGCGCACCATTGCCGACCGCCCGCTTCTGCCCAACAGGCTCAATTACGCTTGAAAAAGCGCCCGCTTATCTCGCACTCAACAACGTGCTCTGCGTCGGCGGTTCCTGGATCGCCCCCAACGACAAGATCAAAGCCGGCGATTGGGCCGCGATCGTAGATGCGGCGAAAATGGCCGTCGCGCTGAAGCGCTAAAGCCGGTCGCGTAGCGCGTACCAGAGCATGCCCAGCACATAGAGCGGCGAGCGCAACGCGGCGCCACCCGGAAATTCCGACGGCGCGAGGCCCGCCAACACATCGAAGCGCTCCGCCGTCCCCGCCATTGCTTCCGCGAGCACCTTGCCCGTCAGCGCCGGCAACAACACGCCAAGCCCCGAATAGCCGTGCGCGAAGAAGAGATCGCCGGTGCGCCCAATATGCGGCAGCCGCGACATCGTCACCGACACCAAGCCGCCCCACGCATATTCGATCCGCGCATTGCAGAGCTGGGGAAACACTTTGAGCATATGCCCACGCGCGAATGCGGCCATGTCGGCCGGCGGCTCTGGCGTATAACGCTCACCGCCGCCGAAGATCAGCCGATTGTCCGCGCTCATGCGAAAATAATTCACGACAAAACGACTGTCGCTGACCGCCAGATCATCCGCGATCAGGTCGCGCGCATTCTCCAGCTGCGCCGTCGCCACCAGATAATTCGCCACCGGCATGATGCGCTTGGCGACACGCGGCTCTAAATCACCCAACAGCGCATCGCACGCCAGCACACCATAGCGCGCCCGCACGACACCGGAGGCCGTACGCGCCACCACGCCGTTCGCCGTTTCCAAAGCGATAACGCGCGACTCTTCGTGCAGCACCACACCCGCGCCGCGCGCCGCTTCCGCCAAACCCAACGCATAATTCAGCGGATGCACATGCCCGCCGCCTTCGTCGAGGAAGCCGCCATGAAAGCCCGGCGCATTCAGTTTCGCGCGCGCTTCTTCGGCGTTCAGCACCCGCACATTCGGGTAATCCATCACCCGCGCGAGCACATCTGCTTCTTTGCGCATCCAGCTCAAATCCGCCGTCTTTGCCGCAACCGTCAAATGCCCGTTCATGCGCAGATCACACGCGATGTCGTTTTTGGTGATGCGCTCGACGCTCAAAGTGCGCGCCTCCATCGCCATGTCGAACAGCGTGCGCGCTTTTGCTTCGCTATAGCGCGCGATGAGATCGGCAGCGCTCTTGCGCCAGCCGGGGATCATCTGCCCGCCATTGCGCCCGGACGCGCCCCAGCCGATACGCCCGGCCTCCAACAAGATCACGGAGAAGCCGCGCTCGACCGCGTTCAGCGCCGCGTGCAATCCGGTGAAGCCGCCACCGATGATGACGACATCGGCCTGCGCCTCGCCATCGAGCTTCGGCGCCGGCGCAAACGCATTGGCGGTCGCCGCGTAATACGACCGCTCCATGCCGAGGCCGGAATTGAAGCTCACATCAAACCTTGAGCAGCAAGTGGTCGCGTTCCCAGGACGAGATCACGCCTTCAAAGTTGCTGAGCTCATGCGCCTTGATCATCTGGAACGCCGTGCAGAAATGCTCACCCAGCAATTCGATCACCGGCTGACACGTCTTGAAGCGATCAAGCCCTTCGCTCAGCGTGCGCGGCAGCGTCCGCGCCCACTTATAGGCGCTGCCCTGCACCATCTCGTTCGGCGCAATCTTGTCGCGAATGCCGATATAGCCGCACACCAACACAGCCGCGATCGCCAGATACGGATTGGCGTCCGCGCCCGGCAGACGATTTTCGATCCGCCGATTTTCCGGCCGCGAAATCGGCACGCGCAGACCGCACGAGCGATTGTCGTAACCCCATTGCAGATTGATCGGCGCTGAAAAGTCCGGCCGCATGCGGCGGAACGAGTTTACGTTTGGCGCAAACAGCGGCGTCACATCGCCCAGATATTTCTGCAAGCCGCCAACGAAGTGCCGGAACATATCGGTGTTGCCGTCGACGCCCTCGGCCTTCTCGACGCCAAACAGATTGTTGCCATTCTTCGCATCGACCACTGAGACGTGCAGATGCATCGCCGAGCCCGGCTGGTTTTCCATCGGCTTGGCCATGAACGTCGCATAGACGCCGTGCTTCAGCGCGACCTGGCGCACGATGCGCTTGAACACCAGCACCTGATCCGAAACATGCACCGGATCGCCGTGATTGAAATTGATCTCAAGCTGCGCCGTGCCGCTTTCGTGGATCATTGTATCGAGATGCAACGACGCGGCCTCGGCATGCTCATAAATCGTCTCGATCAGATCCTCGTATTCGGTGATCGCTTCCAATCCGTACGGCTGCGGCGATGTCTCCGAACGACCTGAGCGGCCAGCCGGCGGCATCAGCGGCAAGTCCGGATCGGTGTTCACCTGCGTCAGGTAAAACTCCAATTCCGGCGCGACGACCGGCTTTAACCCCGCCTTCTCGTAAAGCTCGACCACGCGTTTCAGCACATAGCGCGGCGCGATATCGTACGGCTCACCGCTGGTGTGATACGCGTCCGCGAACACGAAGGCCGTCGGCGTTTTGTAGCCCGGAGCCACACACAAGGTTTCAAGGTCCGGCCGCAGCACCACGTCCGGGTCCTGCATCGAGAGCGCCTCGTCTGCATCGTCGGCGTACTCGCCCGTCACCGTCAGCAGGAAAATGCTCGACGGAATCCGCAACGAGCCATCGCGCTCGCTCTGCAAAAATTTCTGCGCCGGGAACACCTTGCCCCGCACGACACTATTCATGTCGGGCACGAGGCATTCCACCTCGCCAATGCCGCGTTCCTTGATCCAATTGGCGAAAGTCTTATCCATAAATCACACTTCGGTTTTGCAGGCGTGCACGCGCGATCACGCCGGAATGGCGCGCGAGAACCGCACATGAATTTCTTTCAAACGAGCGCGGCGCGATTAAGTGCGTGCGATTAAAAACCGCGCGCAGGCCACGCCCATCGGCCCTCTGATGAAGGCGGCGGGAGCGCATAGATCACCTGATGTCTCAGTATGCTGGGGCGCCCAATGGCAAGTCAAGCCAACGCGAAGATGGATTGAGCGACATTCGCCTGACGTTTTTCCGTGCTTTTCAAGGCGCCGTCTGGTTAAGCTTCAGAATGGAACGCGAACTTGAAGAGGCTGAGGAAGGCCTCAACACCGCCGTTTATGCTGAATTGCGTACGCGCCTCGTGACCGGCCGCATGGCGCCGGGGCACGAGCTCTCAACGCGCAGCATTGCCGCCGAACTGGGCGTCAGCCAAACACCGGTGCGTGATGCGCTCTCACGGCTCTCGGCCGAGGGCGCTGTCTCCATTCGCTCCAAGCGTCGCGTGCGCGTGCCGCCGATGACCAGAGAACGCTTTGAAGATTTGCTGCGTTGCCGGCTGATGCTGGAGCCGGAAGCGGCGGCCCTTGCGCTGCCCCACCTCGACGAAACGCACATAGCACGCCTGCGTCAGATCGATGGCGCGCTCGATGCAGCGATCGCCACCGGCGACACTGACGCCTACATGCAGAGCAATCACGATTTCCATTTCACGCTCTATCGCGCCAGCGGCCGGCGCACGATGACGCAATTGATCGAAACGCTCTGGCTGCAATTCGGCCCGTTCATGCGCGTCGTTCATGGCCGCGTCAGCGGCGCGCATCTCAACGACAGCCACCAAGCCGCCATCCGCGCCGTCGAAGCGCGCGACGGGAACGCACTGCGCTACGCGATCGCCGTCGACATTGCCGACGGCATGGGTCTGATCGGGCGCACGGGGCTTGCCACGCCGCACGAAGCGCTCACCCCGTAAATGCTCCCCGCTTGCGGGGAGGAACTAAAGCGCGGCCAACACAGGCTCCGCTTCGCGCAGCGAGCGACCGATGATCTCCACCATGCGATCGATCTCGTCCTTGGTGATGATCAGCGGCGGGCACATCACGATCGAGTCACGGATGCCGCGCACCATCAGGCCGTTGTTGATGCAATGATCGCGCACGATCGGCCCGGCCTTGCCCTCTTCGCCGGTGAAGCGCTCATTCGTGCCCTTCTTCGACACGATCTCCACCGCGCCGATCAGCCCGAGCGAGCGCACTTCGCCAACAATCGGGTCATTGGCGATGCGCTTCAACGCTTCGGCGAAGTACGGTCCGATATCGTTCTTCACACGCTCGACCAGACCTTCGCGCTCGATGATCTCGATATTCTTCAGCGCCACGGCCGCCGCGACCGGATGGCCCGAATAGGTGTAGCCGTGAATGAAATCGCCGCCCTTCTCGCGCAATACTTGCACGATCTTGTGCGACACGCCCACCGCCGAAATCGGCAAATAGCCTGACGACAAGCCCTTCGCCATCGGCACGAGATCCGGCGTCACGCCGAAATGTTGGAAGCCGAACCATTCGCCCAGACGACCAAAGCCGCAGATCACTTCATCAACGACAAGCAAGATGCCGTACTTCTTGCAGATCGCATCGACGCGCGTCCAATAGCCTTTCGGCGGAATGATCACGCCGCCCGCGCCCTGCACCGGCTCGCCGATAAAGGCGGCGACGTTCTGCGGCCCGACCTTGAGGATGCGATCCTCGATCTCTTGGGCCGCGCGCGCCGCAAACGCTTCTTCGTCTTCGCCGAACCCTTCGCCGAATTGATAGGGCTGCATCACGTGCTCGACGCCCGGGATCGGCAAATCGCCAATCTCATGCATCAGTTTCATGCCGCCCAAGCTCACGCCCGCGACCGTCGAGCCGTGATACGCATTCCAACGCGAGACGAAGATGTTGCGCTTCGGTTGGCCTAGCGACTTCCAATAATGGCGCACCATGCGGAACACGGTGTCATTCGCTTCCGAGCCCGACGAGTTGAAGAACACGTGCTGCAGATCGCCGCCAAGCTTTTCGGCAAGCTTCGCGGCGAGCATTACCGTCGGCGGCGTCGCCGTCTTGAAGAACGTGTTGTAGAACGGCAGCTCGCGCATCTGCTCGGTCGCGGTCTGAACCAATTCCTCGCGCCCATAACCGACATTCACGCACCACAGCCCCGCCATGCCGTCGAGCAACGCGGCGCCGTCGCCGTCATAGATCGTCGAGCCTTCGGCGCGCGTGATGATGCGGCTGCCGCCCAGCGCGACCAGTTCGCCGTAATTGGCCTGCGCCGGCAGATGGTGGGCGATGTCGAGACGACGCAGTTCGGGGATATTGTAATTGCGAGCCACGATGGATTTCCTCGTTCTTGTAGTCTTGTTGGCGCTTACGCGCTGAGCTTGTCGCCGCGCAGCGCGCGGCCAAGCAATTGGAAGAAGACTTGGCTTTGCGGATTCTCGTGCGCCTTCCACTCGGGATGCCATTGCACCGCGAGCACCGGCGCGCCGTTCACCTGCGTTGAAATCGCTTCAACGACGCCGTCCGGGGCCACGGCTTCGACTTTGAGCCCCGAGCCCAACTTGTCGACGCCCTGGTAGTGCACACTGACGATGTCGATCTCGTCTTCCTTATAGGCGTTGTGCAAAACCCCGCCCTCAATGAGCTTCACGGGATGGATGTGCTCAAAGAATTCGCTGAAGCTTTTTCGTCGGGCGCGTGGTGCGCAATCAACTCCGGATGCTCGGCCATGTCGCGCCGCAGCGTGCCGCCAAACGCGACATTTAATTCCTGAAAGCCGCGACAAATACCGAACACCGGCTTGCCAGCTTCAAGCATCGCCTCGATCAAACACGCCGTCATCTCGTCGCGATCGGGATCGAAGGGGCCGGGCGCGTCGTCCACCAAGACGCCATAGCGTTTGGGATCAAGGTTTGACGGCGTGCCGGTCAACAACAAGCCGTCGAGCCGCGTCGCCACTTCTTTCGCATGCATCAAGCCCGGCATCGCCGGCACGAGCAGCCCCGCCGCATCGGCATAGGTCAACGCGGAGACAAGATAGCGCGTCATCACCGCTTGCGCGGCCTGTCCTTCGACATCGCGGTTGCATGAAATGACGCCCAGAACGGGACGTTGTTGGTCGCTGTGCATGATCACGTCGCTTTAGGAGAGCAGCACCGCGGGCGAGCACGCATGCCACGCCAGCCATACCGGCTCATCCCAGGTGAAATCTTCTTGGTCGTAGCGCGTCAAATTCGAACGGAACGTCTTCACGCGCCGCCCGCCTTCGAGCTCCACCTCATATATGGTCTCGCTGCCGAGATAGACGATGTCGCGGATGATGCCGCCGACCACGTTCGTGCCTGCCGGCGCGTCTTCCATCTTCATGCCGGACGAACCCGCCTCGCGTTTGTGCATCTCGATCTTCTCGGGCCGCAACGCCACCCACACCGTCGAGCCACGCGCGCCCGTCACCCCGTGATCGAGATAGACCGGCGCCGTCAGCTCCGGCGCCTGCACCAAAGCATGACCGGGTTCGTCTTCCGCCAGCGTGCCCTCGAACATATTCACGCTGCCGACGAAATCGGCCACGAAGCGCGAATTCGGAAACTCATAGAGATCCGCCGGCGTCGCCACTTGCGTCAGCACGCCGCGATTCATCACCGCGCAGCGCGTGGCGATGGCGAGCGCTTCGTCCTGATCGTGCGTCACCATGATGAAAGTGATGCCCACCTTCTCCTGCAGGCTCGTCAATTCCGAGCGCATCTGGTCGCGCAGTTTCGCGTCGAGCGCGGAGAGCGGCTCGTCCAGCAACAGCACGCGCGGCCGCTTCACCAGCGCGCGCGCCAGCGCCACACGCTGCCGCTGACCACCTGACAATTGGTCCGGCATCCGCGCGCCCAGGCCGCCGAGCTTCACCAGCTCCAGCGCTTCGTCCACGCGCGTCTTGATCTCACCGCTCGCGACGCCGTCCATCTTAAGGCCGTAGGCGACATTATCCGACACCTTCATGTGCGGAAACACAGCGTAGGATTGAAACACCATGTTCACCGGCCGCTTGTTCGGCGGCAGCGCGGCGACATCCTTGCCGTCGATCAAGATGCGACCTTCGCTCGGCGTCTCGAAGCCGGCGAGCATGCGCAGCAATGTCGTCTTGCCACAGCCGGATGGTCCGAGCAGCGCGAAGAATTCACCCTCGCGGACTTCCAGATTCACATTATCGACGGCCACCATCTTGCCGAAGCGCTTGGTCACGCCCTCGAACTTAATGATCGCGTTTTCTTTCACATGCGGCGCGGCTTTCGGCGTCGGCGCGTTGGAATGAGCAATGTCAGTCATGCATCAAGCCTTTTGGTCCGACGACGCCTTGTTCTGCATCTGCAGACCAATCGCCGTGAGCACCACGGTGAGAACAATCAGGATCGTCGAGGCGGCGTTCACTTCAGGCGTCACCGAGAAACGCAGCATCGAATAGACCTTCACGGGGAACGTGATCGTGTCGGGCCCCGCCGTGAAGAAGGTGATGACGAAATCATCGAGCGACAAGGTGAAGGCCAGCAGCGCGCCTGCAATCAGGCCGGGCTGCATGTGCGGCACCAGCACATCCCAGAACGTGCGCCACTCGCTCGCGCCCAAATCCTTGGCCGCCTCTTCCAGTTCACGATTGAACGAAGAAAGCCGCGCCCGCACCACCGTCGCCACGAACGGGAACGCGAATGAAATGTGCGCGATCGTAATGGCGCCCAAATTCAACGGCCACGGCAAACCCATCGGCCACGGCATGACGCGCGCGAAAAACACCAGCATCGCGACGCCCATGCAGATTTCCGGCACCACGATCGGCAGCGCCATCGCGCCTTCGGTCGCGGTCTTGCCCGGAAAGCGGAAGCGCCACAGCATCACCGCCGCCAAGGCGCCAAGGATCACCGAGAAGATCGTGGTGAAGAAGGCGATCGTCAGCGAGTTCACGAACGCTTGGATCAACGAATCGTTCTGGAACACCTTCTCGTAATATTTGAGGGTGAAGCCGTTCCAGACGATATTGCGGCGGCTGTCGTTGAAGCTGAAAATCATCAGCGTGATCAGCGGCAGATAAAGAAACAGCAGCGTCGCGCCGACGATCACGCGCAAAGGCCATTGGCGCATATATTCGAGCGGCCCCGGCTTTTCCTTGCGCGGCCGCCGCAGTTTTGGCGTCGGCATGCCGGTGATAGCTTCGTCCACCATTAAGACCTCCGCTCGGTGCGACGTTGCAGCATCGCCTGCACGAAGATGGCGATCACCGTCAGATACATAAGCAGGAACGAGAGGGCCGCGCCAAACGGCCAATCATTGGCCCGCTTGAATTGCCGCTCGATCACATTGGCGATCATCTGACTATCGGTGCCGCCAAGCAGATCGGGCGTGAGGTACGACCCGAGCGCTGGAATAAACGTGATCAAAACGCCCGATGCGATGCCAGGCGCGGCCAGCGGCACGACGACACCAAGGATCGTACGCATGTGCCCGGCGCCCAGATCGAGGCTCGCTTCCATCAGCGAGCGATCCATGCGGTCGAGCGCCGAATACAGCGGCAACACCATGAACGGCAGGTGCACATAGACGAGGCCGACGATCACCGCGAAATTGTTGTAGAGCAACGTCAGCGGCACGAATTCGGGAGCGGCTGCATGCCGGCCATCGTGATCAGATCGCTGGTGCTGGTCCAAAGCCAATCGAGCGTGAAATTCACATAGCCCTGCTCGCGCAACACAGCGATCAACGCGAAGGTCCGGATCAAAAGATTGGTCCAGAACGGCAGCATAATCGCCAACAGCAACCAGGCTTTTGTCTTGGGCGAGGCAAACGCGATCGCCAGCGCCACCGGAAACCCAACGACGAGGCAAAGCAATGTCGTGATCCCGGCAACCACGATGCTCTTCCAGAAAATCTGCAGATAGAGCGGCTCGAGCGCGCGCGCATAGTTCGCGAACGTGCCCGTGAGGTCGATAGTGACGGGTCCGGTGTTCTCGCCGAACGAATACGCCCAAATCACCGCCAGCGGCGCAAGGAAGAACAGGATCAGCCAAGCGATCGGCGGTAATGCAATCGCCGCGAACGCCGCTTTGGCATTTTTCCAGGATTGCTCCAAGACGCCACTCCTTCGTCCGTCTCCCCTTGCGGGAGAAGGTGTCATCGCGAAGCGATGACGGATGAGGGTGTCGGCGCACCCAGCAGGCGTCGCGCCCGCACCCTCACCCGGCGCTTCGCGCCACCCCTCTCCCACAAGGGGAGAGGGTCAGCTCATCAAGCCGCGCTGATGCGCGTGAAGATTTCTTCGTACTGACGCGATTTTTCGTCGCCTTCGAACGCGCCATATTCGCTGACGGCCATCACTTCGGCCGGTGGGAAGATGACGCGATTGTTCTGATAGGCTTCGCCCATCAGCGCGGCGACCGCGGCGTTCGGCGTCGGGTACTGAATTTCCTCAGTGATCTTTTTGCCGGCTTCCGCATCGAGCAGGTAATTGATGAAGGCGTGCGCATCATCGACATGCGGCGCCCCGTTCGGAATGCAGAGGCAATCGGAATTGATCAAAGTGCCTTCGGTCGGCACGACGAAATCGAACGCCTCGCCGCCAGGGCCCGCCATCAATTGTGCGATGTCGCCATTGTATTCGAGCACCACGTCCACTTCGCCGGCGGCCAGCAAATCCTGACCATCGTCTTCGTGGAACGCCTTGATGTGCGGCTTCTGACGGATCAGCATCGCCTCAATCTCGGCCAGCATCGCGTCCGGGATGCCGTTGACCGAATGGCCCTTATATTTCGCGCACAGACGGATCAAATCCGCCGATTCCGACAGCACGGCGATGCGCTGCGAAAATTGCGGGCTGTCGAACAGATAGCGCCACGAATTCGGAATAAAGCCCGCCGGCATGCGGTCCTTGCGGTACGCAATACCAAGCACGAGCCACGTATAGGGCAGCGAATAACGCCGGCCCGGGTCGAACGCGGCGTCTTGGAATTCCGGCAGCAGGTTGGCGATGTTCGGAATCTTGGAATGATCCAATTCCATCAATATCTGCGCTTGGCTCATGCGCGTCACGAACTCATTCGACGGCACGATCACGTCAAAGCCTGGATTGCCGGCGCGCAGCCGCGCGAACAATTCGTCATTGGTCGCAAACAAGCTCATCTCGACGCGCGGGCCGACTGCGGCTTGGAAATCTTCCAGCGTCGTGGGGCCGATATACGTATCCCAATTGTAGAAGTTCACGACCCGCTCAGCGCCGCCTTGGCGCCCGCATGCGGAGAGCCCGCCCGCAAACGAGATGCCGATCGCGGCAGCGCCGAATTGTTGCAGCAATGAACGGCGCGACGCGCCCAGATATTTGCCCTTCGCCATTAGTCTTGCCCTTCTTCTAGCCACCGCTTTGCGCGGCTCCCGCCATCCAGACGCAGCCTAGCGCCTAACAAGCACGCAAATACCAGTCATAATCAACATCTGTGATCACGCTTTGAAAACGTTCTTGCTCTGTGCGCTTTACGATGGCGTACATGCGCACAAAACGGTCGCCCAAATAATCCTTGAGCACCGCCGAATCCGCGAACCGATCGACGGCGGCGAACCAATTGGTCGGAATCCGCTCCCCGCCCTCCGATTGCGCGTAGCCGTCGCCCACGATCGCCGGACCTGGATCTGTCTTGTTGGTGATCCCGTGATGCACTGCAGCAAGCAATGCTGCGAGTGCGAGCGTCGGATGCGCGTCGGCGCCCGCGACGCGGTGTTCGATGTGGCGCGTGTTCGGCGCGCCGGCGGGCACGCGGAATGACACGGTGCGGTTGTTGACGCCCCATGTTGGCGCAACTGGCGCGTACGAGTTCGCCTTGAAGCGGCGATACGAATTCGCGTTCGGCGCATAGATCGCCATCGAATCCGCGAGCAACGCTTTCATGCCGCCCACCGCGTGCGCCAACACCGGCTCACCTTCGGGCTTGTCCGACGCGAACACGTTCTTACCGGCCTTATCGTTGACGCTCACGTGCAAATGCATGCCCGAGCCCGCAAGCTCGGCGAACGGTTTCGCCATAAACGTCGCTTCGCAGCCGTGGCGTAGCGCAACGCCCTTGGCCGCGCGTTTGTAAAGCACCGCATCGTCGCCCGCGCGTTGCGCATCGGCGTGGTGCTTCAACGTCAGCTCAAGCTGGCCCGGCGCATATTCGCTGATCGCGCCCTCAAGCGGCACGCCCATCGCATCCGCCGCAGCCCACAGCTCGCGCAGGAAGGGTGCGGCCTCCTCCACTTCACGCAAGCCATAGACTTGATGCTGCGTCGGCCGATCGCCCGTCAGCCGCGACGGCGGCAATTGGATCTTGCCGGTCTCAGTGCGCCGCGCATCCACGAGATAATATTCCAGCTCGCACGCCACGACCGGCACAAGGCCGTCCGCTTCAAAGCGATCGATCACGCGCTGCAACACATGGCGCGGATCAAGATCGTGCGGCTTGCCGTCGAGCTCGTACATCGACACCGGCACTTGCGCGACGTCCCCACCCAGCCACGGCGCCGGGCTCAATCGCCCAGCGATCGGCCGCGCCACGCGATCGGCGTCGCCATCCTCCCAAACCAGCCCCGTCGCTTCGACGTCTTGGCCAGTAATATCGTTCACCAGGATAGAGCCCGGCAGGAAGCGCCCCTGCGCATACACAGCCTCGATCTCATGGCGCCGCAGCCGCTTGCCGCGCGGCACGCCCGCCATGTTCGTGAAGAACACTTCGAAGAATTGAATCTCAGGATGGGCGTCGAGGAAGGCTTTGACTTCCTTCGGGTCGGCAATGCTCATGTAGCGCTTTCTTGGGAATACTCAGACGCGAAGCTATCAACCGCCGCGACGAGGCGGTCAATCTGTGCGCTGGTCGTCGCGGGGCAAACCAGCATCATCATGTGAAACGGCGCGATCAGCACGCCGCGATTGATCAGATAAAGATGCAGCGCATGGTTCAATTGATTCTGCGCCAAGGCCGGCCGCATATCGGCCGCGTTCTTCGGCGGCGCCGGCGCGAACACAATCTCCGCCCGCGCGCCCACATGCACCACACACCAAGGCAACTGCCGCGCTTGGATCAAACTACGTAGTTTACCCACAAGCTCATCGGCGCCTCGCAGCATCACCGCGTACGCATCCGGCGTCGCGATCTCGCGCAATGTCGCGCCCACCGCCGCGATCCCCATCGCATTGCCAGCCAGCGTCGTGCCAATCCCGGAGCGACCCAAACCGCGCGGCACAGCGGCGATCGCGGCCGCCAGCTCCGCGCTCACACCCCAAACCGCCGCCGGAAATCCGCCCGCGACCGCCTTGCCGATCACCAAAGCATCCGGCGCCAAACCCCATGCCTTCGCGGCGCCGCCCGGCCCCGTCGATAGCGTATGCGTCTCATCCAAAATCAGCAGCGCGCCGGCCTTCTTCGCCAGCGCCTGCGCGCGCTTCCAAAATGCTCCACCGGCAGGATCATGCCACAATTGGTCATCGCCGGCTCGGCCAGCACCGCCGCCACATCGCCCTGCGCCAGCGCCGCCTCCAGCGCGCCAATATCGTTGAACGGCACAGCCCGCGTCGTGCGCGTGACATCGAGCGCTTGGCCCACCAGCCCCGCATCCGAACGCGTCCGCCCATGCCGCAGCTCGACAAAGCAATCTTCGACCATGCCGTGATAGCAGCCGTCGAACACGACGATCACCGGCTTTTGCGTCACCGCCCGCGCCCAGCGGATCAAAGCCCGGTTCGCATCCGAGGCCGAAAGCGTCGTCTGCCAAAACGGCAAACCAAAGCGCTCCGCCAGCAGCGCGCCAACCTCGCCCGCTTCCTCGGTCGGCAACATAAACGTCGTCCCGCGCGCGGCCTGCGTCGCCACGGCGCGCGCAAGCTCTGGTCGCGCGTGGCCAAACATACCCGGCGTATCGCCCAAGCAAAAATCGTCATACGAATTGCCGTCGATATCGGTGAGCGTCGCGCCTGCGCCGCTCGCAGCGATGATCGAGGTGGGCGAGGCCCAATCCTTCATCCAATGAAACGGCGCCCCAAACAGCCAATTCTGTCTCAACGCATCGCTCTCGACGACGCCGCGCGGATGGGTGTCAAAGAAGCGCTGCGTCTCGCGCATGATGAGCGGTGCCAGCCTCACGCGAGCCTGCCGATGGTCTTATGCGCGTTCATGGCGGCCCGTTTACCCCACGGCGCTTCAAATCTCCACCCAGCCCAAGGTGACGTTCGGTAGTGCTTGAACCGCGCCCCGCACCTCGCCACACTGCAACGCTCAGGGGAAAACATGAAACGCATCGCGGCGCTGCTCGTTACACTTGCGCTTGCGGCTGCCTGCGCGCCGGCGCCGGCCGCACCTAACGTCAGCTACAACCCCACCATCACCCGCGACGCCTATGGCGTCCCCAGCGTGCACGGCGCCACCGACGCCGAAGCCGCCTACGGATTGGCGTACGCGCACGCCGAGGACAATTTCGCCACCATCCAGCTTGTCATCCTCGCCGCACGCGGCCGCCTTGGCGCCCATCTCGGTGAAGAAGGCGCGCGCGGCGATTTCCTTTGGCATCTGATCGATGTCGAAGGCGCAGTCGAAGCCGGTTATGAGCGCGATCTCTCACCCGAATTCCGCGACATCATCGAGGCTTACGCTGCCGGCCTCAACGCCTACGCCGCCGAACACCCAGACCAAGTGCTTGCCGGCGCGCGCAACGTCACCGGCCGCGACGTCGCGGCGGGCTCTGCGCTCACCGTGCCGCTGTTCTGGGGCTTTGAACGCACGCTCGCCATCGTGGCCGACGAAAGCGCGCACCCCTGCGCTGCACAACAGGCCACAGCGCCCTCGATCGATTGGGGCTCCAACGCTTTCGCCGTCGGGCCCTCACGCAGCGATGACGGCCACACCCGTCTCATCGTCAATTCGCACCAGCCCTGGGCCGGGCCCGTCGCCTGGTATGAAGCGGGAATCTCCAGCGACACAGGCTGGCGGATGCATGGCGGCCTCTTCCCCGGCGCGCCCTTCCCCGTGCTCGGCACGAATGGTCATCTGGGCTTTGCCGCCACCGTCAACCTGCCCGACCTCGCCGACATCTACCAACTCACCACCGACGACGCGCACCGCGGTCAATATTTCTTCGACGGCGCATGGCGTCGCTTCGAGACGCGTACAATCTGGCTCTGGGTGAAGATGGGCTGGTTCACACTGCCTGTGCCGCGCACCTTGCGTTACACCGTACACGGCCCCGCGTTTGAGACCGCCGACGGTTGGGTCGCGGTGCGCTACGCCGCCGCCGGCGAAATCCGCGCGATGGAGCAATTCTATCGCATGGGTCGGGCCGAGAATTACCAGCAATGGCGCGAAGCCATGGCGATGCGCGCCATACCCTCGTTCAATTTCATGTACGCGGACGCGACCGGCCGCATCGGCTATCTCTACAACGCCGCCTTGCCCAACCGCGCGCCGGGCTATGATTGGTCCGGCTGCGTGCCGGGCGACACCAGCGCCAATATCTGGGCGCCCGACGATCTCATCGTTGCACCCGAACTGATCGATCCAAGCTCGGGCTGGATCGCCAGCACCAATGGCGCGCCTTGGTACTCCACCGACGAGGCGGCCAATATTCAGCCGTCGGACTTCCCCGACGCCGCGCCCTACATCGAAACCTACATCACCAATCGCGGCTATCGCGCCGTCGAAATCCTCTCGCCGCTGCGCACCATCAGCGACGCGCAATTGCTCGCGGCGAAATTCGATCTCATCTCCAGCGAACGCTCGCGCACCGTGGACATGGTCAACACCATTCTCGCGGCAGATTCCGCAAATGACGCCGAACTCACAGAGATCCAAGTCTTGCTGCGCAGCTGGGATCGCCGCGCCGCTAATGACAGCCCGGCCGCCGCGCTCGTCGGCCTAAGCTTCATCCCGATCTACAACGCCCGCCGCGAAGGCCGCCCAACCCCGGACGCGCTCGCAAGCGTCCGCGCCGCCGCCACGCATCTGCGCACCCATTTCGGCCGCATCGATCCTCCGCTCGGTGAGGTGCTCCGACTCCGTCGCGGCAATGTCGATCTGCCGCTCGAAGGCGCCCCAGACACGTTACGCGCGCTGCGCTGGGCCGAAGAGGCGGACGGCCGCCTCAACGCCGATTTCGGCGACGGCTTCATGATGGTGATGGATTGGGCGCCCGATGGCGCACTCGCCACACGCGTCATTCACCAATGGGGCGCCAGCGAACACCCCGAGAGCCCGCACTTCAACGACCAAAGCGAAATGTTCGCCGGCTACCAATGGCGCACGCTCGATCTCGGCGCCCGCTGAGTTTGTTTCACCTCAAAACGGCGCCCAATCGCGTCCGCTAGCGTTCCCCTCCAAACGGAGGACACATGCAAGCTGAACACCTGGACCAAGCCTTGGCGGAAGAATTCGCCGGCCACGGCGAAACCATCCACAAGCTCAAGGTCGCTGATCCGCACTTCAAGTCGCTGATGGAAAAGAACCACCAACTCTGGACGCAAATCCAGAACATCCAAAACGGGGTCACGCCCGCCGCCGACGTCACGCTGGAGACGCTCGAAAAGCAGCGCCTGCAGCTGTTGGACGAAATTGCCGCAAGTGTGCGTAAAGCCGAAGCCTGATCTGCGGTCACACCCCTTGCGGTCGGGCGCGACGCGGTCGCACAATGGCGCATGCCTGATACTCCGCGCCCAAACTCGCTCGAATCGTTCTGGATGCCGTTCACGCCGAACAGGGCGTTCAAGGCCGATCCCCGCATGGTCGCGCGCGCGGAGGGCATGTATTATTACACGCCGGACGGCCGCCAAGTGCTCGACGGCACAGCGGGCCTCTGGTGTTCCGCCGCCGGCCATGGCC
The DNA here is from genome assembly GCA_023242925.1 of Hyphomonadaceae bacterium JAD_PAG50586_4. GTDB lineage: Bacteria > Pseudomonadota > Alphaproteobacteria > Caulobacterales > Aquidulcibacteraceae > Vitreimonas. The sequence goes on from CP096134.1 coordinate 3,562,948, forward strand.
GCAAGCAGATCACCAAAGCGATCCAGCGCGCCGCCGCCGAGCTCGATTTCGCGCCGACCTTCAACATCGCGCACCCGAGCGCGTTCGAGTTCGCCAATCGCTTGAGCGAAATCCTGCCCGAGGGCATGGACCGCATCCATTTCACTAATTCCGGCTCCGAGAGCGCCGACACCGCGTTGAAGATCGCGCTCGCCTACCAGAAGGCGCGCGGCAAGCCCGGCAAGTATCGCCTCATCGGCCGCGAGCGCGCCTATCACGGCGTCAATTTTGGCGGCATCAGCGTCGGCGGCATTGTGCGCAATCGCATGGGTTTTGGGCCAATGGTCGGCGGCGTCGATCATCTGCCGCACACGCTCGATATCGCCCGCAACGCCTTCTCGCGCGGCCAACCTCCGCACGGCGTTGAATTCGCCGACGCGCTCGAACGCCTCGTGCAATTGCATGACGCCAGCACGATCGCGGCCGTCATCGTCGAGCCCGTCGCCGGCTCCACCGGCGTGATCATGCCGCCACAAGGCTATTTGAAGCGCCTGCGCGAGCTTTGCGACAAGCACGACATTCTGCTGATCTTCGATGAAGTCATCACCGGCTTCGGCCGCCTGGGCGCACCGTTCGCGTCACAATATTTCGACGTGAAGCCCGACATCATCACGATGGCGAAAGCGATCTCCAACGCCGCCGTGCCGATGGGCGCCGTCGCTTGCTCACGGCAAATCTACGACACCATCCTCGCCAATTCCGAAACCCCGATCGAACTCTTCCACGGCTATACCACAAGCGGCCACCCGCTCGCCTGCGCCGCGGCCATCGCCACGCTCGACATCTTCCGCGACGAGCGCTTGTTCGAACGCGCCGCCGAACTCGCGCCCTATTGGGAAGACGCGATGCATTCGCTACGCGACGCCCCGCACGTGATCGACATCCGAAACTTGGGCCTCATCGGCGGCGTCGAACTCGCCCCGCGCCCCGGCGCGCCGACGCAGCGCGCGCTCGAAGTCTTCCGCTACGCCTTCGACAAAGGCGTCCTCATCCGCTGCACCAGCGACATCCTCGCCTTCTCACCGCCGCTGATCGTCGAGAAACACCAGATCGATCAGATCGTCGATGTCGTCCGCCAAGCGTTGAAGACGGTCGCGTGATGGCTCAACCGATTTTTCCCGACGGCGTGAACGCCATGGGCGTCGCCGCTGTGATAGCGTTCCTGGGCTGCTGGATAGGCGCAGCGTTCTCGGCGTTGGCGATGCACCGCGCCGGCGACATGCAATATTTTGACGGCTCCTTGAACATCTGGAAGCATTCGGAGCCGAGGAAGCGGTTTCTTCGTGTCTTTGCCTCTTGCGCCGGCGGCCTTCTCTGCGCGCTTGCCGCCTTCACGTTCGGCGGCTGGCCCACTGGACGATAGCGTGATCGAACTCCTTGAAGACAAGGCAGCTCTCGCACATCTCGCGCCCGGCGACATCGCGCGCCTGACCGACGCCGCAACCGCCGCCACCTTCTACGGCGCGCCGCTCAGCGACGAACAGATGGCCGCCAACAAGCGCATCGTCACCATCAGCACCGCCTCCTGCGAAGCCGCCGCCGCCAACGCGCATCAAGCCTTCATCGCCGCGTTCGATGGCGAGCGTTGCGCCGGCTACGTTATCTCCACCCGGCACGCCGAGAACGACCATGAACTCGATTGGCTCATGGTGCACCCGGATTTCCACGGCACGCCGGTCTCGCGCCTGCTCATGCAGCGCGGCATCGACTGGCTCGGCGCCGATCAGTCGATATGGCTTAACGTCATCGCCTTCAACCAACGCGCCATCCGCTTCTACGAAAAATTCGGCTTCGCCATAGACGCAGACGCCCGCACTCACCACCTCGTCCCCCACGTCATCATGCGCCGAGCGGCAATTGCCTAGCGACGCAGACTTCCGTTAGCGTTGCGCCAGCACGCGCCCCAGAGCGCGGCCGGAGGCAGGTCGTGAATCCCATTCTGCAAATCCTTGCTGTGAACCTCGGCGTGTCCGCGCTGTTCTTCGCCGCACTTTGGCTCATCAGCATTCGCCTCAAGGACCCGAGCTTCATCGATTCCTGGTGGGCGCTGGGTGTGATCGTGTTGAGTTGGAGCACGTATGCGCAGCTCGACGCGCCCAGCCCGCAGGCGACCGCGCTCATGCTGCTCAGCACCGTGTGGGGCTTGCGGCTCGGCGTGTATCTGCTCTGGCGCTGGGGCAAACACGGCGCCGATCGCCGCTACGCCAAACTCGCCGAACGCGCGCGCACCAAGCACGGGCTCAATTTCGCGATGTTCGCACTGCTCTGGGTGTTCGGCCCGCAATTGCTGTTGCAATTCGTCATGGCGCTGCCCGCCATGCTCGGCCAAATTCCGGCGACGCAGACCTTTGGCGCGCTCGCCATCGCCGGCGTCTGGCTCGCCATCTTCGGCATCCTCTACGAAGCCATCGCCGACGCGCAGCTCGCGCATTTCAAATCGCAGAGCGACAACGCCGGCAAAGTGATGGATCGCGGCCTCTGGCGCTATTCGCGCCATCCCAATTATTTCGCCGAGATGGTCGCGTGGTGGGGCCTATGGCTGATCGCGCTCGATGTGGGCGTGGGCCTTTGGAGCATCGCCGGCCCCCTCCTGCTCACCTTTCTCCTCACCCGCGTCAGCGGCGCCCCACCACCGAACCGCACCTTGCGCGCACGAAGCCGGAGTACGACGCATACAAGAAGCGCACCTCAAGCTTCATCCCAATGCCGCCGCGCGCCTAGCTGAAACGAGAGCGCGCTTTCGCTGCGAGATCGATGTTAGGCAACGGCCCGCGCGGGTACGGCGCCGCACTATGCGTCTCGGCCTGTTGCGACCACGCCTTCTGCTCGAACTTGTCCAGCACGGTGCTCGGAATAAAGCGCGAGCGATTGGCATAGACATGTTTGTCGCCGCTCTTGGTTTGCTGGGTGTGATAGAAGCGCTGCGGCGTAATCAGATGCAGATCATCCCTCGCGCGCGTCATCGCCACATAGAGAAGGCGCCGCTCCTCCTCGAGCTCCGCCGTCGAGCCCGCACCCAGATCGGACGGCATGCAGCCATCGACCACGTTCAGCACGAACACGTTCTTCCATTCCTGCCCTTTGGCCGAATGGATGGTGGAAAGAATGAGATAATCATCGTCCTTCGACGCCTTGCCGCTCTCATCGCTCGTTGAATTCGGCGGATCGAGCGTGAGATCGGTGAGAAAGGTTTGCCGCCCCGCGAAGGTCGCGCCGATACGTTGCAATTGTTCGATATCGCCCTTGCGCACGCGCGCATCGTCATAGCGCTCCTGCATCAGAGGCTCGTACCAGCGCGCGACGAGATCGAGATCACCGGGCCATGCATTCGCGCGCGTGAGTTCGCCCAGCATATCCTTCAGCGCGCTCCACGCTTCGCTCGCACCCGCCGGCGGCGCTGTGTTGCGCACCGCGCTATAGGCGCCGGTCTCATCCATCGCTTCGAGCACACGCGCAGCTTTCGCGGGGCCCACGCCCGGCACCAATTGCAACGTACGAAAGCCCGCCAAGCGATCGCCGCCATTCTGGGCCCAGCGCAAAATCGCCAGAAAATCCTTCACGTGCGACGCCTCAAGAAATTTGAGTCCGCCAAATTTTAGAAACGGAATATCGCGCTTGGTCAGCTCCAGCTCCACCGGGGCCGAGAAATCCGCCGCGCGGAAGAGCACCGCCTGGCTTTTCGGATCCAAGCCCCGCTCGCGCGCCTCCAGCACATGGTCGGCCACATAAGCCGCCTGCGCCGCTTCATCACGCACGCTCACCAGATACGGCGCCACCCCGCCGCTGCGCGTTGTGCGCAGATTCTTCGTGAAGCGCTCGCTCGCCAGATCAATCACCGCGTTCGACGCCTCAAGGATCGGCCCCGTCGAGCGATAATTCTGCTCCAGCGTCACCAGCCGCGCCGGCGGATTATAAACGGTCGGAAAATCCAGAATGTTGCGCACGTCGGCGGCGCGGAACGAATAGATCGATTGCGCATCATCGCCGACGACCGTCACGCCGCACCCATCCGGCTTCATCGCCATCAGGATGCGCGCCTGCAATTTGTTCGTGTCCTGATATTCATCGACCAGCACGTGATCGAAGCGCGCGCCGACCTCCGCCGCCAGCGTCGGCTCCCGCATCGCCTCGGCCCAGAGCCAAAGCAAATCGTCGTAATCGAGCACGTTCTGCTTTTGCTTGGCCTCCACATAGGCCGCAAACAGCGCCTTCAGCTCCGCTTCCCATTCGCGGCACCACGGAAACGCCGCCGCCAATGCCTCGCTGATCGTCTCGTCCGCATTCACGACGCGCGAATAGATCGCAAGGCACGTGCCTTTCATCGGAAAGCGCTTCGCCCCCGTCGCCACGCCAAGCTCTTGGCGCACCATGCCCATCAGATCGGCGCTGTCGCTACGATCATGGATCGTGAAATCCGCATCGAGGCCAACCACTGGCGCCAATTCGCGCAACAGGCGCGCGCCGATAGCGTGAAACGTGCCCGCCCACGGAATCCGCACGTCGTTGGCCATCACCTTGCCGACACGCGCAATCATCTCGCTCGCTGCACGGCGCGAGAACGTCAGCAACAAAATCCGCGACGCGTCGGCGCCGTTCGCCACCAGATGCGCGACGCGATGCGATAGTGTTTTGGTTTTCCCGATCCCGCGCCGGCAATCACAAGCAACGGCGCCAAGCCATGCTCCACCGCCGCGCGCTGCGCCTCGTTCAATTCATCCAAAGCCAGCGCACTGATTCGCGACATCGTCACAAGCTGACGTGTTTCGCCTTTGTTCGCAACGCGTGAGATGCTCAAGCACGCTTAACGACGACGCTCCGCCAGAGGGCGCACCATATCGACGAGCGCTACGAGCACGCGGCCCGGTTCCTCCACAGGCGCCAGATGCGCGGAGTTTTCAAACCACACGATCCGCTCCGCCGGCGCGCGCAGACGTGCGAGCCAAGCGACAGCGACTTGCGGCGGCGTCGTCATATCGTGGCGGCCCAGCATCAGGACCACCGGAAACGAAACCTGCTCCACGCGCGTAACATCCACCTGCGCCAATTCTGGAAGCAATTGGCGCACAGTGCGGATGCTGCCGTCATTCACCGCCGCCAGATCTGCCGGCGTGTAGTCTGGCGAAATGCGACCGGCCCGGAAGAAATGCTCAGCATTGTCGCGTCCCGCCGCCAAGCCGCCATAGCGCATCACATAACCGCGCTCGGTTCCCAACCGATCGAAATCCAAATCGCCCGGATACGGCGCCAACGCTTCAAGCTCGGCGATCGCCGCCGCATCATTGCGCCGCCGCGCTTCGCTCAACACAAGTTCGTAGCTCGCACGTTCGTTCGCTTGCATGTTGAGCAAAGGCGAAAGCCCGACATAGGCGTGTACCCAATCCGGCTGCCGCAGCGCAGCGTTAAACGCCACCGCGCCGCCCCATGAATGGCCAAGCAGAAACACGCGCTCGGCGCCGAAGCGTTCACGCAGATGCGCCATCAATTCCACTGCGTCTTCGGTGACGCGATCGAGCGACAATGAATCAATGGCCGCTTGTTGATCCCTCGCGCGCGCGTGGGAGAGGCCGGCGCCGCGTTGATCCCATTCCACCACGGTGAAGTAATCTTCCCACGCGCGCTGATAGGGCCATGACGACGGCATATTCGGCCGCCCCGGCCCGCCGTGCACGTAAATCAGGATCGGGTTGTTGCGATCCGCGCCGCGAATACTGACCCATTGTTCGACGCCGCCGAGACTGAGCGCAATCCGCTCCTCGACAGCATTTGGGCCGCTATGATGGTTGAGATCAGCGATGATCGCCCGCGCCGCGGCGTTCGGGTCCACCTCCTGCGCCCGCGCCGGCATGGCGCACACAATGATAAAGAAAAGCGCGAGCGCGCGAAGCATCGAGTTCATAACAGGCAGATGCCTGGCATAGGCCGGCTGGATGCACGCGCTAACGCAACACAAACCAGCTCAGCCCCACGACGATCGCAGTCACCACCAAGATCCCCGCCACATCCACCGCCTTCAGCGTCCAAGCGCCGCCGATGTCTGGCGCTTTCGCAACCCGCAACTCGCGCGCAATCATGAAGAGTGGAAACGTCACGCTGATCGCGATCATAAAGCCCAGCAAAATGTAGAGCCAGACGAAGCGCACGCCCAAGCGCCGAGCCTCGATGATCATGAACGCCACCGCCGCGAGCAGCAGGAGCAAGAGATCGACCGTGATCGAACGGCTCGCCGGATTGATGCGCGTCGCATTCAAAAAGGCGAGGCCGGCATCGCCAGTTTGATCCGGCCCAAAATACGCAAGGTTCTGGCTCCACGTCGCGACCAACGCCACGACAGCGATCAAAGCATAAAAGCCAATCAACCAGCGCTGCTGTTGCGTCATCGCGTTTCCTCCCGCCGCCTCAGCTTGATACTGCAAGCTCAGCTGAGCAAGCGCGAGCGCCTCCCTCCCCTCCCGTGGGAGGGAGGGGTTGGGGTGAGGGTGGAGCGCGGCCGCCGCCGCACGCACGCCGCGCGAACGAAAGGCGCCACAAAACGCCAACACCTGCGCTGGCCCTCACCCTGACCTCTCCCCTCTCGGCGAGAGGGTTCACAGCCCTACCGCGCTCGCGCTACACCACGCGCCAAACAGGGGGCAGCCATCACCACCAGCGCCATCAACACGCCGCATACGCGCCGCGTGCTCACCGCCAGCCTCGTCGGCACTGCGGTCGAGTTCTATGATTTTTATATCTACGCGACGGCCGCGGCCCTGGTGTTCGGCCCGCTCTTCTTTCCGTCGGACTCGCCCTCCGCGCAGCTCATGTCGAGCTACGCGACGTTCGCCATCGCCTTCATCGCACGACCTGTCGGCGCTGTGTTCTTCGGCCATTTCGGCGACCGCATCGGGCGCAAATCCACGCTCGTCGCCTCGCTGATGCTGATGGGCGGCGCGACCTTCGCCATCGCGTTTCTGCCGACCTACGCGCAAGCCGGTTGGATCGCACCCTTCTTGCTCTGCGTATTGCGCTTCGGCCAAGGCTTCGGCCTCGGCGGCGAATGGGGCGGCGCAGCTTTGCTCGCGGTTGAAAACGCACCGCCCGGGTGGAAAGCCCGCTTCGGCATGTTTCCACAATTGGGCGCGCCCGTCGGCTTCCTCGCCGCCAACGGCTTTTTCCTGTTGCTCGGGCTCTTCCTCACCCAAGAACAATTCGTCACCTGGGGTTGGCGCATTCCGTTCTTGGCCAGTGCTGCGCTCGTCATCATCGGCTTGTGGGTGCGCTTAAAGCTGACCGAAACGCCGGAGTTCAAAGAAGCGCTGGAAAAAGCGCCGCCGCCGCACGCGCCGCTCGGCGAAGTGCTGGTGAAGCATTGGCCCCAAGTGCTGGGCGGCACGCTCGGCGCCGTCGCCTGCTTCGCCACCTATTACGTCGCCACCGCCTTCGCGCTCGGCTACGGCGTCGGCACGCTGGGCTACACGCGCGAGACATTCCTCGTCGTGCAGCTCATCGCCATTCTCTTCCTCGCCATCGGCATCATCTGGGCCGGCGTGTGGGCCGACAAATCGAGCCCGCGCACCGTGCTGATGACGGGCTGTGTGCTCACCGTGCTCGCCAGCTTCGCGCTCGCGCCGCTGATGGGTTCGGGCTCGCTGCTGCTCATCGGGCTCTTCCTCGCGCTTGCGCAATTGCTGATGGGCTTCGTCTATGGCCCGCTCGGCGCCTGGCTGCCCGGCCTCTTTCCCGCGCGCGTGCGCTACACCGGCGCCAGCATCGCCTTCAACGTCGGCGGCATCCTCGGTGGCGGCCTGACCCCGCTCATCGCCGCCCAACTCGTAGAGCTGGGCGGGCTCACATATGTGGGCTTCTATCTCGGCGCCGCCACCGGCTTAAGCTTCCTGGCGCTGCTCTTCCTGCGCCAACGCAAACAAGAAGACGCGCCGACGCTGACGCCTGCGGTTTAACGCGTGACCACAGTCACAGCGACAGGGGCGGCCCCCGTTAGGTTTGCTCATCGAAGCGAGGGGCTTCGGGGAGCAAACCACATGACCAAATTCTACAGCCTGATCGCCGCAATCGCCGCTTTCGTCCCGGTCGCTTACGCCACCGTCGCGCAAGCAGCACAAATCGTCGCCTGATCGGCCCCGCCCAGCATCCCTAGAGCAAAGCACATGACCAAGTTTTACGCCCTGATCGCCGCCTGCGCCGTGTTCGCACCAATGGCTGCGGCCACGCTCAACCAAGCCGCTCAAATCATCGCCTAGCCGCCTCGACCCAAAGCGCAAAGAAGGCCGCCGAGGATGCTCCCCTCGGCGGCCTTTTTGATTGTTCGCACTCAGGCGGGCTCGGTTGAGTTAGCCCAACCAATCTGGACGCTTGAACAGCTTGCCCAGATCGCGCGCCACGGCTTCGTGCGTGATCGCGCCGTCGTACACGTTCAAGCCGTTCGCCAGATGTGGATCGTCCTGCAGCGCTTTTTTGTAGCCCTTATTGGCCAACGCCAATGTGAACGGCAGCGTCGCGTTGTTGAGCGCGAACGCCGACGTGCGCGACACCGCGCCCGGCATGTTGGCGACGCAATAATGCACGATGCCGTCGACCACGAAGGTCGGTTCGCTATGCGTCGTCGCCTTCGAGGTTTCAAAGCACCCGCCCTGGTCGATCGAAATATCGACCAGCACCGAACCTGGACGCATCGTCTTCAACATCTCGCGCGTGATCAGCTTGGGTGCGGCCGCACCCGCCACCAACACGGCGCCGACGACAACATCCGCTTCCTTGATCGCTTCGGCGATCGCAGCGCTCGTGGAATACACCGTCTCCAAACGGCCGTTGAATTCGCGATCCAGCTCCTCCAGACGCGCCGGGTTCTTATCGAACACCTGCACGCGCGCGCGCATGCCGACAGCGATCTGCGCGGCGTTATAGCCAGAGACACCGGCGCCGAGGATCAAAACGCTCGCCGGTTGCACGCCCGGCACGCCGCCCATCAGCACGCCGCGCCCGCCATGCGCCTTCTCCAGAAAGTAGGCGCCAACCTGGATCGACATGCGGCCCGCGACTTCCGACATCGGCTTCAGCAACGGCAAGCGCCCGTCGCGGTCCGTCACCGTCTCATAGGCGATGCAGGTCGCGCCTGATTTCATCAGGCCCGCCGCCTGCTCTGGATCGGGCGCGAGGTGGAGGTACGTGAAGAGCGTGTGGTGCGGTTTGAGGCGCGCGATCTCGATCGGCTGCGGCTCCTTCACCTTCACGATCATCTCGGCTTGCTCGAACACGGCGTCCGCGTTCGGCAGGATCTTCACGCCAACCTTTTCGTAGACGCTATCCGGCGCGCCGATGCCCTCGCCGGCCTTGGTCTCCAGAAACACCTCGTGCCCATAACGGACGAGCTCGGCCGCGCTCTCCGGCGTCAGGCCGACGCGATATTCGTGAACCTTGATTTCCTTCGGGCAACCGACGCGCATGGGATTTCCTCCACGGGAATGGGATTTTTACGCTCGAATATCCCATTTCCCGTGCACTTTCTTCCAAATCCCCCTAAGTTGAGGCAGGTACACGCCAAATTTCGAGCGCCAAACATAAAATGTCGGAAAAATCTCCCAGCCGGCTCGACGCCTTCGACCAAAAGATCCTGTTCGAGCTGGAGCGGGACGGCATGATGACCGCCGCCGCGCTGGCCGAACGCGTCGGCCTTTCCCCTCCGCCTGCCACCGCCGCGTCAAAGCCCTTGAAGCGCTCGGCGTGATCGAAGGCTACGCCGCGATCCTCTCGGAAACCGCACTCGGACGCAGCGCCACCGTCTTCGTCGCGGTGACGCTGGAAAACCAAAAGCAAGAGACCATGGCCGCGTTCGAACGCGCCGTCGCCAAATGCCGCGAAGTGCAAGATTGCCATTTGATGACGGGCGAGAGCGATTACCTGCTCCGCATCGTCATCGCCGACGACGACCGCTACGAGCGCGTGCACCAAGACACACTCTCACGCCTGCCCGGCGTGCGCCGCCTCGTCAGCAATTTCACCATCCGCACCGTTTTCCGCCGCGCCGCCAGCATCGCGCATTAGGCGAATATGGACCGCCAGCGCCTGGCCGGCCGGCGCCACGATTGCCGGCGAGGGCGCCGGCGGTCCATAAATCCTTGAACACTCCAAGGAAGCGCGCCCATGTCCGATCCCGTCATCATCCCCGTCCCGAAGGAATGGGCCGAGCGCGCGTATGTGGATGACGTAAAATACCACGCCATGCACGCCTCCGCCTCGAACGATCCGGAGGCGTTCTGGGGCGTGCACGGCCAGCGCCTCGATTGGATCAAGCCTTATACGAAAGTGAAGGACACCAGCTTCAACGAAGCCGATTTCCACATTCGCTGGTACGAAGACGGCATCCTCAACGTCAGCGCCAATTGCATCGATCGCCACCTGGCTACACGCGGCGATCAAACCGCGATCATCTGGGAAGGCGACGATCCGAGCCAATCGCGCGCCATCACCTATCGCGAACTGCACACGCAAGTCTGCAAATTCGCCAACGTGCTGAAGGCGCGCGGCGTCAAGAAGGGTGATCGCGTCACCATCTACATGCCGATGATCCCGGAAGCGGCGTACGCGATGCTCGCCTGCGCCCGCATCGGCGCCATACATTCCGTCGTCTTCGGCGGCTTCAGCCCCGAAAGCCTCGCCAGCCGCATCAAGGATTGTGAATCGCGATGCGTCATCACCGCCGATGAAGGCGTGCGCGGCGGCAAGATCATTCCGCTGAAACACAATGTCGATGAAGCGCTCACCCATGCGCACACGCCGACCGACGTCAACACCGTCATCGTCGTCACCCGCACCGGCGCCGGCGTGCCGATGACGGGAGGCCGCGACGTTGTGTACGAAGACGAAGCCGCGAAAGTCAGCGCCGATTGCCCCCAGAGCCGATGAGCGCGGAGGATCCGCTCTTCATCCTCTACACCTCAGGCTCCACCGGCAAACCCAAAGGCGTGCTGCACACGACCGGCGGCTATCTCGTTTACGCGTCGATGACGCATCAATACGTGTTCGATTATAAGGACGGCGACATCTATTGGTGCACCGCTGACGTGGGTTGGGTCACGGGTCACAGCTACATCGTCTATGGCCCGCTCGCGAACGGCGCGACCACGCTCATCTTCGAAGGCGTGCCGAATTACCCGACCAATTCGCGCTTCTGGGACGTGATCGACAAGCACAAGGTCAACACCTTCTACACCGCGCCCACCGCCATCCGCGCGCTGATGCGCGACGGCGAAGAACCGGTGAAACGCACCTCGCGCGCAAGCTTGCGCCTCATCGGCACGGTCGGCGAACCAATCAATCCCGAAGCTTGGCTTTGGTATTATCGTACGGTCGGCGATTCACGTTGCCCGGTGGTCGACACCTGGTGGCAAACCGAAACGGGCGCTGCCCTCATCACCAATCTGCCCGGCGCCACAGCAATGAAGCCTGGCAGCGCCACACGACCCTTCTTTGGCGTCAAGCCCGCGCTCGTGGACGACAAAGGCAATTTCCTCGAAGGCGCGACCAGCGGCAATCTTGTGCTGCTCGATTCCTGGCCGGGCCAAATGCGCACCGTCTATGGCGATCACCAGCGCTTCTTTGACACCTATTTCCGCACCTATCCTGGCGCCTATTTCACCGGCGACGGCTGCCGCCGCGACGAAGACGGTTATTATTGGATCACCGGCCGCGTCGATGACGTGCTCAACGTCAGCGGCCACCGCATCGGCACCGCCGAAATCGAAAGCGCGCTCGTGGCGGATACCAAAGTGGCCGAAGCCGCCGTCGTCGGCTATCCCCACGACATCAAAGGCCAAGGCATCTATTGCTTCGTCACGCTGAAGCAGGGAATCGAGCCCAGCGACGATCTTAAACGCGAACTCGTGCAATACGTCCGCCGCGAAATCGGTCCGACCGCGACGCCCGACATCATCCAATGGGCCCCCGGCCTGCCAAAGACCCGCAGCGGCAAGATCATGCGAAGAATCCTCCGCAAGATCGCCGAAAACGAAATCAGCAATCTCGGCGACACCAGCACGCTGGCTGATCCCAGCGTGGTTGATGATCTGGTGCGCAATCGCGTGAGTGGCTAAGGCTTCAGCGTCTTGCCTGGCGCATCGGCCGCATTGTTGAAAACCGTCTGGTCATGCACGGCTCGTGCATGGATTTTGTCTATTGTCACGGCCTGCCCGGCTCGCCGACGGAACTGCACGCATTGGCGCCAGCCACGCAATTGCGCGGTGCGCGGCTTCTCGATCGGCTGGGCCAACAAGCCGCCACCTATGCTGATCGCGTATGTAAAGGCTTCGACGACCTCAACATATTAGAGCCAATCGATGTCGTCGGCTTCTCGCTTGGGGCTATGGCCGCGGCGCACATTGCGGCCTATCGACCAGCGAAGGTACGCAAGCTCGTGCTGATCTCGCCGGCGGCGCCGCTGGAGCTTGGCGATTTCCTCCCGGCAATGGCCGGACGGCCCGTCTTTGAAGCTGCGCGGCGCGGCGCGCTTTCGTTACGGGTGCTCAGCAGCGCTCAATCGACCATGGCGTCCCTCGCGCCTGAATTCATGCTCAAAACCATGTTCGCCAGCACCAACACGGTGGAGCGTGATCTACTGAGCACGCCGACTTTCACGGCGATGGTCATCGCAGCGCTCAAGCAATGTCTGGGCGCGCAACAAGCGGCATATCGTGCAGAATTGATCGCGTACGCGCAGCCTTGGGCGCATGTTCTCGACGGAGTCACATGCGAGACAGAGATTTGGCAAGGCGACGAAGACACCTGGACGCCGCCCGCGATGGCGCGCGCGCTGACGACGCGTTTGCCGCCGCACCCAACTTTGAACAATCTCCAAGGATTGGGGCACTATACGACATTGCAGGCTGCGCTGACGCGGCGTTCGCTTGCATCCTAGCCATGCACAACAGGCGATCCCGCCGGGATGATGGTGAGGCATTGTGTAGGCAGGCGCCCATCCAGCCGACGGTGCGCGTACTGGCCTATTGCCGCGCGCCGCGCTAATGCCTTCGCATGGCGCGCCCCAAGAACATCACTGAGTTTGAGATCAAGGTCGAAGGCGAGCCCTATATCTGGCGGCTGCAACGCGTGCCGCAATGGTCCAGCAATCCCGTCGAGTGTCGCGGCAAAGCGATTGCCGTGCGTCACAAGGAAGGGACGCGCGAAGCCATCGTGGAGTTTCCAGCGGGACCGCCGCCCAAATTCGGCGCGCCGCTCTTGAAGGCGTCGCAGATTCCGACCGCGCTCGTGGCGCGCGCCATCCAATCCGCCATCGCCGCCGGCTGGTCGCCAATGTCGCGCGGCAAACCGGTTGCCATCGTCGTCGATGAAACTGGGGCTTAACTCACACTGCAAAGTTGGCGCTCAGATCGACTAGCCGCGCCAACGCAGCGCCGAACAACGCTCCACGCTTGACACGAACAATTATATAACGCCTTATATAACTACTTATAAGGCCTCCCCATGTCCAATGACGCCCTCGCCGATCTCGGCTTTCTCTTCCTTGGCAGCCGCATGAAGCGTTTGGCCGAGCGGATGCAGGCTGACGCGACCAAGATTTTTGAAGCGGCTGGCCACGGCCGGCTGCTCCCCGCCTTCAACGCCACAATGGCCACGCTCGATCGCCACGGCGAAGCGACCATCGGTGAAATCGCCGATCTCATCGGCGTGTCCCAGCCCGCGATCACGCGCACGATCGCCGGCATGATCGAAGCGGGGCTCGTCACCAATGACGTGCACGAATCCGATCAGCGCATCAAGATCATCCGCCTGACCGACAAAGGCCGCCGCATGGCCGCGCACCTCAAATCCACAGTGTGGCGCCAGATCGCCGAAGCCGCGCGCGATCTCAGCGCCGACGCCGGCTGCGCCGACATTTTGGAGCGGCTCACCGCCTACGAAATCAAACTTGCCGAGAAGCCGCTCAACGCCCGCACAGGCGACAAATCAGGTCTTTCGATCGTCGAATTCAACGACGAGCTCGCCGACGCCTTCTACGACCTCAATGCCGATTGGATCGGCTCCATGTTCAAGATGGAGAAGGCCGACGAAGACGTGCTCTCCAATCCGCGCAAGCACATTATCGACAAAGGCGGCGCCATCCTTTTCGTGCGCGACGAGGACGGCGAGATCATCGGCGCCGGCGCGCTGCAGCCCGTAGGCTCAGATGGCGATTTCGAGTTCACAAAAATGGTCGTCGCGCCACGCAGGCGCGGGCAAAAGGCCGGCGAATTCCTGCTGGTCGCGCTGCTCGAACGCGCCCGCCAGATGCGCGTAAAAAGCTACATCTTCTCACCAACACCAAATGCGAAGCCGCCATCCATCTCTACGAAAAGATGGGCTTTGTGCATTCGGACGCGGTGATGAAGAAATTCGCCGCCAAATACGCTCGCGCCAACGTCGCCATGCGCTATCCAATGTAATGCCAATGCGTACAGATCGGCGCCGACGAGTCCACCATGGTGCGGCTTAAAGCGCCTCTAGTGCAACGCGGCGCTGGACCTCACGCAGCGCCTGTGAAGACAGTCGACAAGATCATTGCTCCAATCTTCGCGGCGGACGACGAATGCAAGAAACTCGATCAACTTTCTTCCCGTCCTGAAGCGACCAGTGTCGGCAAGTTCGAGCGCACAGGCCGCCAAGAGCGTTTCGTCCGACGCGTTCGGCGAAACGTCGGCCAGCCGATGCAACAAAGCGGGATCAAGCCGCATGAGCCCTTCCTCCGAATCTGAGCGCTATCACGAGTCGCCAAGACCGAATGACGCGGGTCCCCCGTTAGGGCAGGTTTTGGGTCGGCAAAGTGTAATGGTATGCGCGGAGTTTCACGACATGGAGCCGAACCACTTGTATTGATCCAGATCAGTTGGCCCGAACGGAAAATTCGTACGCTTACAGTCCTTGTCGGCAACGCTCGGATTACAAATGCCGCAGCAACTCCTGCATGCGTGTCAGCGCGCCCATCGTGATCGCACGGACTTTCCCACCATCTGGCATACCATCTTGCGCCCCAACCCCTTGGTCATTGGGCTTCCGGGCCACGAAGTCGTCGATGGCGAGGCGCATCTTGTGATTGGTCTCAGCACGGGTCAAAAGCTGGTTTCACGAAGAAGCGGATTCTCGCTCTCTTGGTGAGAGGCGAGGAAACATTGATCGGCTGATCAGCCTGCGGGCGCCGCAAACTTCTCCGCGTGCTTGGCCTTCACGCCGACGTAATGCGCGCGGATCAAAGCGAGATCCGCCGCATAATCCCCGCTCGGCTCAACCACCGCCGCCAAGCTCACGCGCTTTGTCCCATAATCCAGCACACTGATCACCAGGGGCACGCCGGCGCCTCGCGCGATGTGATAAAAGCCGCTCTTCCATTCGCGCGCCAAGCTGCGCGTCCCTTCGGGCGGGATCGCCAAGATCATCCGCGCGCGCGCCGCGAACGCTTCACGCATCACGTTCACAACATCATTGCTCTGCGCGCGATCGATCGGCACGCAGCCCATCGCCTTCAGCACCCAGCCGAACGGCCCTTGCGTCAAACTCTTCTTGCCCATCCAGGCAAGCTTCACGCGATAAAAGCCCGCCGTCGCCAGCATATTGAGCCCGTCCCAATTCGACGTATGGGGCGCCGCCACCAACACGGCTTTCTCCAAGCCCGGCCAATCACCGCGCATCTTCCAGCCGGCGAGCGTCAGATACGCGAACGACAGCCAGCGCACGATTTCCGAACCCACGCCACGGTACGGCGCCGGCCGCGCGGTCGATCCGTCGATCAAAGTCTCACTCATCGCGCGCGCTTACACGAAGGCGCTGCTTCGGTCGATTGCCGCACCGTAATGCGGGCGACACTTCCCTTAGCAGATGCGGCGCCGCCTGCTTGCGAAACGGGCGTCGGCGCCACAAGCGTCGACTTTCGCTGCTTCACATCGCCGACACATTGACAGCTTCCCGCGGCGCGGCGCTGACTGTGATGGCACTTTGTGAGGGAGCCGAATGTCGGCCACAGCCGGGGACCAATTGGGCACCGCGGACGCCGCGTTGGCGAACGCGATGCGTTTGCTGCGCCCCCGCCCTGACCTTGCGGCAGAGCAAGCGCGCGAGATTATCGCCGCGTCGCCGAGGCACGGCCGCGCGCATTTCGCACTCGGCTTGGCCCTCGCCGCGCAAGGCGATCACACCCAGGCCGTCGCCGCACTCCGTCGCGCGACTGCTCTCGAGCCCAACCTCAGCGCCGCCTGGCGCACGTTGGGCGACCAACTCACCATTCTCGAAGACACCACCGGCGCCGACGCCGCCTACGCGCAATCGATCCGCGCCAGCGTCACCGATCCGCGCCTGATGGAAGCGGCGCGCGCCCTTTGCGAAAACAAGCTCTCGATCGCCGAGCACACGCTGCGCACGCACCTCAAAGCGCACCCGACCGACGTCGCCGCCATTCGCATGCTCGCCGAAGTCGCCGCGCGTCTGGGGCGCTTGGAAGATTCGGAGAAATTGCTCCGCCGCGCGCTTGAGCTCGCGCCAAGTTTCCTCGCCGCGCGCCACAATTATGCGCTCGTGCTGCATCGTCAGACCAAAGCGCCGGAAGCGCTGACGCAAATCGATCTGCTGCTTGCCGCTGAGCCCGACAATCCAAGCTATCGCTTCCTGCAAGCCTCCGCGCTCACCCGCATCGGCGAATATGATCGCGCGATCGAGATTTACGAAGGCGTGCTCGAACGCCACGGCTCGAACGCCCGCGGCTGGATGAGCCTGGGCCACGCCCGCAAGACGGCTGGTTACACACAAGCCAGCATCGACGCCTATCAAAGCGCCATCGAACACGCGCCGCATTTCGGCGAGGCCTATTGGAGCCTCGCCAACATGAAGACCTATCGCTTCTCCGAAGCGATGATCGCGCAAATGGAGGCCCAACGGCAGCGCGAGGACATCTCGCCGGAAGACCGCTTCCACTTGCATTATGCGCTCGGCAAAGCCTACGAGGACGCCGCCGATTACGCGGCCTCATTCCGCCATTACGATCTCGGCGCCAAACTCCGCCGCGATTCCATCAGCTATAGCGCCGACGACACGACAACCTTCACCGACCGCCAGATCGCCTTCTTCACGCCGCAGCGCCTCGCCGCGCATAGAGGCCAAGGCCACCCAAGCGCCGATCCCATTTTCGTCGTCGGCCTGCCGCGCGCGGGATCAACTTTGATCGAGCAAATTCTCTCCAGTCATTCCGCCGTCGAAGGCACGATGGAATTGCCGGACATCATCGCCATCGCCAAGCGCATCGGCGGCGGACATCTACACGGCGCCTCCTACCCCGACGCGCTCGCGAATTTCACGCCCGAGCAAGTCCACGCACTCGGTCAGGAATATCTCGATCGTACGCGCGTGCAGCGCAAAACCGATCGGCCCCTCTTCATCGACAAGATGCCGAACAATTTTCAGCACATCGGCTTCATTCATATGATCTTGCCCAACGCCAAGATCATCGATGCGCGCCGTCACCCGATCGGCAATTGTTTCTCCGCCTTCAAGCAGCATTTTGCGCGCGGGCAGACCTTCAGCTACGATCTCACGGATCTTGGCCGCTATTACAGCGATTATGTGCGCTTGATGGCGCATTTCGAGGCCGCACTGCCCGACCGCGTCCATCGCGTCCAATACGAAGACATGATCGCCGATCCCGAAACGCAGATCCGGCGCTTGCTCGCGTATTGCGGCCTGCCCTTCGAGGCGGCGTGCATGGAGTTTCACACCAACACACGCGCCGTTCGCACGGCGTCATCCGAACAAGTGCGCCAACCGCTCTACGGCGACGCCGTCGAGCAATGGCGCAATTACGAGACTTGGCTTGAGCCGCTGAAGGCAGCCCTCAAGCCGGTGCTGGACGGGGGTCCAGAAGTTTAGGTCGAGCGAGGGGTAAAGAGATGAGTACGAAAAGACGCGGGCTTTCCCGTAAAATGGCGTTCAACACGTTGCTGCTCGCGACCTCTGCGATCGGCGCCGCCTTCACCACGCCGGCGCTGGCGCAGGATTCCGAGGGCGGGCTTGATGAGATCATCATCACCGGCACCAAGCGCGCGGAAAACCTGCAAGACGTGCCGATCAGCGTGCAAGCGCTTGGCCAAGAACGCCTGGAGCAACTCGGCATCACCGATTTCGCCGATTACGCCCAGCATCTGCCGACGCTTTCATACGCAGCGAGCTACGGCCCCGGTTACAACCGCCCCTTCATGCGCGGCGTCGCCAGCGGCGAAAACGGCAATCACTCGGGCTCCATGCCCAGCGTCGGCACCTATCTCGACGAACAGCCGATCACCACGATCACCGGCAATCTCGATTTGCGCCTCTATGACATTTCGCGCGTCGAAGTGCTCGCTGGCCCGCAAGGCACGCTCTACGGCGCAAGCTCGCAAGCGGGCACGGTGCGCATCATCACCAACCGCCCGGACAGCTCCGGCTTCAGCGCCTCGTATGACCTCGAAGTCAACACGATGCCGGAAGGCGATTGGGGCCAATCGGTCGCGGGCTATGTGAACATCCCGCTCGGCGAGCGCGCCGCGGTGCGTATCGTCGCCTGGCAGGAGCACGCTGGCGGCTATATCGACAACGTCGAAGGCACGCGGCTCTATCCGGAATCCGGCGTGCTCGATGAAAATTCTGACGTCGCTGAAGACAATTACAACGACGTCGACACGATCGGCGCGCGTATCGCGCTCGGCATCGACCTCAACGAAAATTGGACCATCACGCCCCAGATCATGGGCCAAGTCCAAGAATCCAACGGCATCTTCGCCCAACAGCAATCGCAGGGCGATCTCGAAGTGATGCACTGGTTCCCGGAATGGAATGAAGATTCCTGGGTGCAAGGTGCGCTGACGGTCGAAGGCCAGATCAGCAATTTCGACATCACCTTCGCCGCCTCGCGTCTCGAGCGCGACGTCGATAGCAATCAGGACTATGCTGATTACGGTTATTTCTACGACACGTATCTGGGCTCGGGCGCATACTTCACCGACAACGCCTCCAACGTCATCAACCCCGCGCAGCAAGTCGAGGGCCGCGATCGCTACAATCGCGACACCTACGAATTGCGCATGGCGTCACCCGCGGAAAACCCGCTGCGCTTCATCCTCGGCGCCTTCTATCAGCACTCCGAACACCGCATTCACCAGCGCTACATCATTGAGGGCTTCAACGACGCGCACGAAGTGACGGGCTGGCCGGACACCATCTGGCTAACCGAGCAATTGCGCACCGACGAAGAAAGCGCGCTGTTCGGCGAAGTCGCCTTCGACTTCACGCCGAACCTCACAGCCACGCTCGGCATGCGTGCATTCCAAACCGAAAACTCATTGCGCGGCTATTTCGGCTTCAACGATGACTTCGCGGCGTTCTACGGCCTCGCACCGGATTATCCCGGCGAGCAAACCTGCATCGGCCCCGCCAGCGTCGGCAATGAGCCTTGCACCAATCTCGATAAATCGACCGAAGAGAACGGCGAACTCTACCGCGCCAACCTTACCTATCGGATCGACGACGATCGCATGATCTATGCGACCTATTCGGAAGGCTTCCGCCCCGGCGGCATCAACCGTCGCGGCACGCTGCCGCCCTATGCGTCCGACTTCCTCGACAATTACGAAGTGGGTTGGAAAACCGAATGGGCCAACGGCCGCTTGCGCTGGAACGGCGCTGCGTTCCTCGAAGTCTGGGAAGATTTCCAATTCGCCTTCCTCGGCCTCAATGGTCTGACCGAGATCCAGAACGCCGGCGACGCGGAAATCCGCGGCGTCGAAACCGATCTCACCTGGGCGCCGACGGACGCGCTCACCATCACCGCCGCGGCGACCTTCCTCGACAGCGAACTCACCAGCGCTGATATCGGCGACACCTCGGCGGGCACCGCGCTGCCTGTCGCGCCCGAACTCAAGCTCGATTTCGGCGCACGCTACGAATTCCCATTCTTCTCGTGGCAAGGCTTCGCGCAGGGCAATGCGTCGTTCGTTGGCGATCGATCGGTAGATATTCGCGCAACGGAAGCCGGCTATATCGGCACGCTGCCGGAATATTGGCTGGTGGATGTGTCCGTCGGGTTCGAGGCCGAGAATTATAATCTCAGCCTCTTTGTCGATAATCTGTTCGATGAGCGCGCCATCACCGGCCGCTACACCGAGTGCGCCATCACCACCTGCTTCGGCGAACAATACGACGTCGTCGCCCGGCCGATGATGATAGGCGTGCGCTTCGGGCAAAGCTTCTAAGCAAAGCACGCGTGCAAAATAACGGGGCCTGCGCAAGCGGGCCCCGTTTGTTTTACAGGTCTAACCGCATCGCGCAGCGCCGCTCACCCGGCAGGCCATGCGCGACCTCGTTGGCCAGCACGCCGCCCAAGCGCGCACACAGCGCGTCATCCTCGACCACACGAAAGCCAGACTGCGCGTAGAACGGCGCATTCCACACCACGTCGCGAAACGTCGTCAACGTCACCGCTGGCGCGTGGCGCGCGCACGCCGTTTCGATCACCGTATTGAGCAAGGCGCGACCAAGCCCGTGCCCCTGTTCGCCACGCATCACCGCCATCTGCCAGATGTGCATCGCCTCCGGCAGCGTCTCGACCGCGATGAAGCCAACGATGCGCGTATCCTTCACCGCCACCCACACGCCGCCCGCCTCGATCAGTGGCGCGTGCTGTTCGGCGCTCATCACCGCATCGTCGGCGATCCAGGCCAAATCCGGCACGGCGCGAAACGCTTCGCCGGACGAGCGCTCGATCTCCGACAAGAAGTGCGCATCCTCCAAAGTCGCGGCGCGTATCCAGGCGTGCGCGCTCATGCACTCGCCTGATCCAACGCGGCCACATCCTCCTCGGCCAAATTCAAACGCAGCGCGCCCATCAACTCCGTCAACTGCGCCACGCTCGTGGCCGACGCGATCGGCGCCGCAATCGCCGGCTTCGCCATCACCCAGGCCAAGGCCGCCTGCGCGGGGCTCGCACTGTGCTTTGCGCTCACCGCATCGAGCGCGGCCAACACCGCCGGCCCCTTGCCACTCATATACTTTTCCATGCGCCCGCCGCGCACGCTTTTGCCGAGATCCCCGGCGCTCCGATATTTGCCCGTCAGATACCCGCTCGCGAGGCCGTAATACGGCGTCAGCGACACGCCCTCGCGCACGCACAGCGGCACAAGCTCCGCTTCGATCTCGCGATTCATCAGATTGTATTCCGGCTGATGCGCCACAAAGCGCGCACCACGCCGCGCGCCTTCTTCCAGACCCTCGGCAAACCGCGCCGGCTTGAAATTCGACGCGCCAATGGTGCGCACCTTGCCCGCGCGCACCAATTCCTCCAGCGCACCGACATAGTCGTCCGCCGACGTCGCCTCATCATCGCGGTGCAGCCAATAGACATCGATCGTCTCAATTCCCAAGCGCTTCAGCGAGCCTTCACACGCCTCGATAATATTCTTGCGCGAAATACCCAATTGCTTCGGCCACATGCCGACCTTGGTGCCGATCACCACGCGATCGCGCTTGCCGCTTTTCTTCAGCCACGCGCCCAGCACACGCTCACTTTCACCGCCCTCGTGCCCCGGGACCCAGGCCGAATACACATCCGCCGTATCAATCGCGTCGCCGCCCTGATCCACAAATGCATCGAGTATCGCGAACGAGGTCGCTTCGTCCGCCGTCCAGCCCAACACGTTGCCCCCGAACATGAGCGGCGTGATTTTGATCCCAGAGCGGCCGAGTTCGCGTTTCTGCTGCATCATGTCGCTCCACGGCGCGGCTGGACGCGCGCCTCTGCAATGTTGAGAATGCAGACAATCTAGGACCGCCCATGCGCCTGCTCAACATCTTCGCGGCACTTTCCGGCGCGCTCGCGCTCATCATGCTGGTCATGGTCGCGCACGTTTTGGCGCTCAGCCCCGAAAACGCCGAACGCATGCAGCTTGGCGCCTTCGTCCAGCTCTTCGCCGCCGCCGCCGGCCTCGCCATCGCCAACCGCGCCGCACGGCTCAATCTGATCGCCGGCGCCATGATCCTCACCGGTGCGGCCATCTTCTCCGGGACGCTTTACGCACTCGCGATCACGGAGAGTCACAGCTTCGTCATGCTCGCGCCCGTCGGCGGGATCACGCTCATTTTAGGCTGGATCACACTCGCCTTTGCAAAACCCGGCGCATAAAGCCTCGAAATCGCCGGCGCGCACCTTAATATCGCGCCAACATGATTCAGTCACCGACACTCCCCACGACGCCTCCGATCACGGAACCCGCGCCTAACCCACCCGCCTCCGCCGCGGTCGATACCCTGATCGCGCACGTCCAAGACTTTGTCTCCGGCTTGCTCACGCTCGATCCCGAGCAAGCGATGATCCGCGCCGGCTTGACCTTCCTTACCGTGCTCGGCGGCGCGATGCTCGTGTGGGGCATGCGCACCTTATTGAAGGCGCTCACCGAACGTGTCGCGCCCGAGCACGTCGCTGAATCCGCCAAGAAGCGCGTTCCGATCGGGCGCTGGACCATCCGCATCGCCCGCTTCGCCATTGGCGTCGCTGTGCTGCTGGCGGTCTTGCGCATTTGGGGTTTCGACTATTCCGACTTACGCGAAGGCCTGCTCGGCGCCGTGCTTGGCGTCGCCACGCGCGTCGCCCTCATCCTCTTCATCAGCTTCGCCGCGATCGAAGTGCTCAATCTGGCCATCTCCAACGTCTTCGCGCGCATCGCCAAGCGCGCCCGCAACGCCCGACGCGCCGCGCAAGTGCGCACTTTGGGGCCTATTCTCAGCGGCGTGGTCACCACGCTCTTCATCGCCATCGCTGCGATGATGACGCTCTCGGAGTTCGGCGTTGAAGTCGGCCCGCTGATCGCCGGCGCCGGCATCGTCGGTCTTGCTGTGGGCTTCGGTGCGCAGACCTTGGTGAAGGACTTCCTCACCGGCATATTCCTCGTGCTGGAAGACACTGTCTCCATCGGCGACGTCATCAAGATCGGCGAGTTCGGCGGCGTGGTGGAAGAAATGTCGCTGCGCACCATCAAGCTGCGCGATTTCAATGGCACGCTGCACGTCTTCCCGTACAGCGAAGCGCAGATCATCCACAACCAAACCAAATCGTTCAGCTTCGCGGTGTTCGAACTCACCGTGGAGCAGGACGCTGATCTCGCCAAAGCCCTAGGCGTGATGCGTGAGGTCGGCGAAGGCTTGCGCGCCGACGAGGATTTCAAGAGCGTCATCCTCGAAGCGCCGGACATTTCCGGTATCGATCGGCTGGTCGATTCCAACATCGTCTTGAAGGGCCGCATCAAGACATTGCCTGGCAAGCAATGGGGCGTGCAACGCGCTTATCTGATGCGCATCCTCAAAGCCTTCGACGCAGCTGGCATCAGCATGCCGACGCGTACGATGACGCTCGTACACGCGCCTCCGCGCGACTAAGCGGCAGGCGGCGGCTCATCGGCGCCAAGCTTGCGCTTGATCGCATCCACATCGCGCTGCACCTGGCCCACGCGGTCGAGCAATGTCCACAGGCCCACGCCCACGGCGATCAGCAAAACAAGAATGGTCAATTCGGCCGGTGACGGCATCGGGGACGCTCCGCGGCCAAGATGATGACGGAGATTGTGGCGCGTAAGGGGCGCCGCGCAGCCTGCGTCACTAGCGCACCCCGCCGCCACGCGCCAAAATAGACCATGCACAGCCTCACCATTGCCCCGCGCGTTAACGGCCCGCCCGCCTCCGGCAATGGCGGCTATGTCTGCGGACTCCTCGCACGCGAAATCGACGGCCCCGCCGAAGCCGCGCTCCGCGTGCCGCCGCCGCTCGACAAACCCCTCACGGTCTCCCGCGACGGCGCCCGCGTTCTGCTGCATGACGGCGCCATTCTCGTCGGCGAAGCCAAATCAACCACGCTCGATCTCACCGCAGCGCCCGCACCCAGCCTCGGCCAAGCCCGCGACGCAGCCAAACGCTATGCCGGCCTGCATCACGCCTTCCCGACTTGCTTCGTCTGCGGCGCCTCACGCGTCAGGCACGACGGCCTCGACATCTTCACCGGCAAACTCAGCGATCGCGACATGGTTGCCTGCACCTGGACGCCAGCCGCCGACCTCGCCGACGCGGATGGCCGCGTCGCGCCGGAATTCATTCACGCCGCACTCGATTGCCCCGGCTATTGGGCCTTGCCCGGCGCCGGCCAAGTCGTCGCTGTGCTCGCGCGTTTCAGCGTGAGCATCGACGCAGCGCCGCCGCATGTCGGCGAAGAGCTCATCGTCGCCGCCTGGCATCTCTCCAGCGAAGGCCGCAAACACAAAGCCGCCAGCGCGCTCTACGATGCACGTGGCGCGGTTCTCGCCCGCGCCGAAGCGTTGTGGATCGAACTCAAAGACCCGCCCGCGCGTTGATCCGCCAAGGAGCACGTCATGGCTGAAGCCCAAGCCAACACCACCCGCCTCTGCGCCCGCGTAATTGGCCCGCTCATGGTCTCATCGGCGCCATCGTCATCGCGCGCGCCGGCGATCTCGCACTGCTCATCCCCGCGATCCTGCAAGATGGCCCGCTCGCCTTCGTCACCGGCGTGTTCACGCTGGTCTGCGGCATGGTGCTGATCGCGGCACACCATCATTGGAACAACGCCGCCGCCATCGCCATCTCCTTGCTCGGCGTGCTCACCATCGTGCGCGGTGTGACGTTGATGTTCGCGCCGAGCGTGCTCGTTGGCCTCGTCCATACCGCTCTGAGCGGCGGCCCGGGCGTCATCATCGCCGGCGCGATCACAGCGCTCATCGGCGCGTGGCTCAGCTTCGTCGGCTGGTTTGCAAAGCCCGCAACGCGGAGCTAGGGTCCGCGCCTTCTCCGGGGGCCGCTGTTTGAGCGGCTGAGATTGGGCATCCCGCCCTGACCCGCCGAACCTGATCCGGTTTGCACCGGCGTAGGGAGAGACGCATATGAATAAGCCCGAAAACCAATCCGTATTCACGCCGTCGGTGACCACCGGCCCCATCATCGGCTCGCGCAAAGTGTACGCGAGCGGCTGCGCGCATCCGGATCTGCGCGTGCCGTTCCGTGAAGTCGCCGTGCACCCGAGTGCGAACGAACCGCCGGTCACGGTCTATGATCCGAGCGGCCTTTACACCGATCCCGACGCCATCATCGACATCGATGCCGGCCTGCCACGCGTCCGCGAAGCCTGGGTGCGCGCGCGCGGCGATGTCGAAGAGATCGACGGCCGCGCCGTGAAGCCGGAAGACAACGGCAATGTCAGCGAAGAAAAACTGACCCCGCCCTTCCCCAAGCAACCGCGCGTACTCCGCGCCAAAGCCGGCCAATGCGTCACCCAACTCGAATACGCCCGCCGCGGCATCATCACCCCGGAAATGGAATTCGTCGCCATCCGCGAAAACCTCAATCGCAAGGCAAGTGACGCCTTCATCCGAGATGGCGAATCCTTTGGCGCCGCCATCCCCGATTTCGTCACGCCGGAATTCGTGCGCTCCGAAATCGCGCGCGGCCGCGCCATCATCCCGGCCAACATCAATCACAGCGAACTCGAGCCGATGATCATCGGCCGCAACTTTCTCACTAAAATAAACGCCAATATCGGCAACAGCGCCGTCACTTCATCGATGGCCGAAGAAGTCGACAAAATGGTCTGGTCGATCCGCCACGGCGCCGACACGGTGATGGACCTCTCCACTGGCCGCAACATCCACAACATCCGCGATTGGATCATTCGCAACGCGCCGATCCCGATCGGCACCGTGCCGATCTACCAGGCGCTCGAAAAGGTGAATGGAATCGCCGAAGACCTCACCTGGGAAATCTATCGCGACACGCTGATCGAGCAGGCCGAGCAAGGCGTCGATTATTTCACCATCCACGCGGGCGTGCGCCTCGCTTACATCCACCTCACCGCCAAGCGCGTCACCGGCATCGTTTCCCGCGGCGGCTCGATCATGGCCAAGTGGTGCCTCTCCCATCACAAGGAGAGCTTCCTCTACACGCATTTTGAGGAAATCTGCGAAATCATGCGCGCCTACGACGTCTCCTTCTCACTCGGCGACGGCTTGCGCCCCGGCTCCATCGCCGACGCCAACGACGCAGCGCAATTCGCCGAACTCGAAACCCTGGGCGAGCTCACCAAGATCGCCTGGAAGCACGGCGTGCAAGTCATGATCGAAGGCCCCGGCCACGTGCCGATGCACAAGATCAAAGAGAATATGGACAAGCAGCTCGAACTCTGCGGCGAGGCGCCCTTCTACACGTTGGGCCCGCTGACCACCGACATCGCGCCCGGCTACGACCACATCACCTCTGCAATTGGTGCGGCCATGATCGGCTGGTTCGGCACGGCGATGCTCTGCTACGTCACGCCGAAAGAGCATCTGGGCTTGCCCAATCGCGACGACGTCAAAGTCGGCGTCATCACCTACAAGCTCGCCGCCCACGCCTCCGACCTCGCCAAAGGCCACCCCGCCGCGCGCCTGCGCGACGACGCCGTCTCGCGCGCGCGCTTCGAATTCCGCTGGGAAGACCAATTCAATCTGAGCCTAGACCCCGACACCGCCCGCCAGTACCACGACGAAACGTTGCCGAAAGACGCGCACAAAACCGCGCACTTCTGCTCCATGTGCGGCCCCAAATTCTGCTCGATGAAGATCACCCAAGACGTCCGCGACTACGCCGCAGCGAAAGAAGAGGCGGAGCGCGGGATGGAGGAAATGAGCGTGAAATTTCGCGAGGGTGGAAGCGAGATCGACGTTGCGCTAATAGCCTAACCGTCATCCCGAGCGCGCCGCAGGCGCGATCCGGGAGCCAGGGCCGCAAGCGCATGCCTGAGATCATCATCATTGCTGGCCCGAACGGCGCTGGGAAGACGAGCTTCGCACGCGAATATCTCACGACCGAGCGTGCTGGGTTCACATTTATCAACGCTGACGAAATCGCCCGCACAATTTCGGAGCCAATCCTCCCTCAAGCGCAAATCGACATGCGCGCCGCGCGCGCAATGCTCGATCAAATCGACGCGCTGATAAACGCGGGCGGCGACCTCGTCGTAGAGACAACGCTAGCGTCACTGACCTACGCCACCAAAGTCCCGGTTTGGCAACGAGCCGGCTATCGCGTGATCCTGTTCTACCTCCGCCTGCCCAACGTCGAAGCTTCCATCGAGCGCGTAAGACGTCGGGTAGCGGCAGGCGGGCACGACATTCCCGAAGACGTGATCCGCCGTCGTTTCGCCAAAAGCCTGAACTATCTTGATAGTCGCTACAAACCCATCGTTGATGAATGGTACGTTTGGGATAGTCTGGAAGGCAGTTTCACCCTTGCCGAAGCGTGGGCCATCAATGGCTAAGACAACTGATCTGAAAAGCGTTCAAGCCGCGCTCGATCGAGCCGCGACAAAGGCCGTGAGTGGTCCAAAGGAAGCGCGTTCCGGGCGTTTTGTTTCCGGCGAAAGCAACAAGACTGCGCGCTCCGTCGCCGCATCGGTGTTGTCTCAGCGACCGACCAAGCGGAAATAGCGCCGGCTAACCTTGTGGCTGCTCGCGAGCAGCGCACGGATTTGAGTCCGCACGCTGCCTTATTCGCGATGCTTCGCAAACAGAGTTACTTCTTGCCGCACGGCCCCTTCTTCGATCAGATGATGGAAAACATCG
This sequence comes from Hyphomonadaceae bacterium JAD_PAG50586_4, assembly GCA_023242925.1. Lineage (GTDB taxonomy): Bacteria > Pseudomonadota > Alphaproteobacteria > Caulobacterales > Aquidulcibacteraceae > Vitreimonas. The sequence goes on from CP096134.1 coordinate 3,590,634, forward strand.
ACGCCGAAGTTGCTGGCGATACGCACGAAACGTAAGGGGAAACCAACATGCGCGCCGCGCTCATTCTCACAACCACGCTCCTGCTCGCCGCCTGCGCGCCAGAAGCGCCAACGCCAGCCGAAACGCCATCAGCGGAAATCTCCGCGCAAGACGCGGCGCCCGCCCCCAATTACGCGCTCCTCTCCATCGCGCCGCAAACTGGTACGTGGTCGTTTCAGGCGGACGGCGCCACGCACGCAGCGGGCTTTGGCGCGCCGCAGAGCGAGTATCAGCTCGTGCTTATCTGCAATCACGGCAGCGGCGCCGTCACGCTCACCAGCGCGCACGAGCTCGCGCCCGATCAAGACACCACGCTCACGCTCATCACGCTCAGCGACACGCGCGCGCTCGCGGCCAAGAGCTTCAACGAAGGCCTGCCCAACGTCACCGCCGAACTCGCAGGCGACCAAGCGCGCGACATCGCCACTCTGCTCACCGCGCCGCAAGCCAACATCGGCATCGATGTCGCCGGCGAAACGCACGTCTATCCCTGGAGCGCCGAAATCGCCCAGGCGCTAGAGGGCTGCCGCTAACTTACCAATGAACCCTCTCCCTCCTTTGAGAGGGAGAGGGTTCTCGGTGAATTCAACGCGTCGCATTCCAGTTGAACAAAAATTCCGGTGCTCGGCCCAGGTTTGGCCTTCGACACGATCGCCGACCAAGCACGCCGCCGAATGATACGGCCCCACGCCATCCGTCGTGCGGAAGCTCACACAGGTGCGGCCGCGATCGGTGCGCCAGCGGCCCGCTTCGATCTCGCTCTCATAAAATGAACCCGCCACCGTGCCGTCAGTATTGAGCGTCAGCTGCATCGGCCGCGTGTACGGCGTGTTCGGATCGGTCGAGAGGTCAACGACCCAGGCGCCGGCCAATCCCGCACGCGGCGCGCGCTCCTGCGCCTGCGCCGCGCACGCCCCCAAAGCCAACGCCAAAATCAAACCCGCTACCCGCATCGTTACGCTCCCCAATACGAGGCTGATACGCGCAGCCCGCGCCATCCGATCTCTGGCCGCTTGACACCTCGCGCCCCCGCCCCGACCTATCCCCCATGCTGGAGATCAAGCCCGCACCCACGACGCACGCCGTTCCGGCCAGACGCTGGCGCAATTATTATCGCGTCTACCACGTGCTCAGCCTCTACCGACTCGGCACGATTTTTCCCGGCGTGCATGGCGGGCCGGACGTCTTCCCGTCGAAAGAAATCGCCGAAGAGCGCGCGCACTCCTTCATCCGCGCCATCAATCCACCCGGCCGCTATCTCATGGAATTCGCCGGCGCGTTTCCCGAGGGTGACGCCGCGAATTAGCGCGATAAAGCGCGAAGATCGAATGCGCGCCGGATCGACTCGAAGCGTGGCCTGTGCCGCTTCGCGCGATCCCAGGCGGGCGGCGGCCGTATCGGTTTCGTCGGTCACGGCGGCGTTTGTTTCCGCGCCGCATGGTCGATTGCTGGCGCCTGGCCGTGCGCTACGAAGCGCTGCTGCTCAGCCTACAACAATCCCGCACCCTATGACGCGCGCATGGCGCGCCATCTCCGCGCCGCGCCGCTACGTGCGCGCGTCATCCTGCGCTCCTCGCCCGCCGCCATCGCCACGATCGGTCGCGACGCGCATCATGAAATGACCAAGGCGGCGGCCGCGATCGCCCGGGGTATGCGCCCAGATTCCAGCTAAGCGCCTCGAAATCGCCCCAAGTTCGAAACGCGCCCGCAACATCGCTGCAAACAGCGATGCGTAAACCCCTGCGCGTCATCTGGCGGAGGGAAATATGAGCGGCCAAGCGCATCTGATCACACTGTTTTTAGTCATTCTGCCCGGGTTCGCCGCCTTTCAGGGGGTAATGATCTAAGTTCCGGAATTGCCGCGCAGCGACGCGCCCCTTAAAGTCCGATCGCGAGGTCGGCTTTTTTGCAAATTATTCAGGGACTACGCTCCAACGCGCTGATCGCGGCCGCCTTGGCCTTGCCGATCGTGCTGCTCGTTGTGCTGCAGATCGTGTTCACGTTGGAGCGCGAGCGCGAAGATGTGGAGCGCTTTGCTCTTTCCCGCGCCGAACGCGTCATGGCGTTGGCCGATGCGCAAGTCCAAGCCGATGTCGCGGTGATGCGCGTACTGGCTACGGCCGATCCGCTCGAACGCAACGACTGGCCTTTGGCCTATGCCCGTGTCCGCGAAGTCGCATCGCTCAACCCGCATTGGCGCAACGTGATCATCGCCGATCGCAGCACCAACGAAGACGTGCTGAGTTTGGGCCGGCCATACTCGACCGATCATCTCCCGCTCGACGCCGCGACAATCGATCACCATGCGATCGCCCGCGAAGGTCGGGGCTGTCCGTGCTTATACTTGTACCAGCCCATCGGCGCGGACGGCCGCTACGAACTCATCGTCGCCATAGCCCCCGATACGCTGCGCGATCTGCTGATGCGGCATTTGCCCGAAGATCTCGATCGCCGCCCTCGTCGATCGCCAAGGCGCTTTCATCGCGCGCAGCCAACAGCAAGAAGAACGCGTCGGAACGCCGGCCACCGAATTTGTCCGCACCGCCATCGCGAGCGGCGAAACCTCCGGCATCTATGAGGGCGTCACTTACGAAGGCTTCCGCAATCTCAGCGCCTACGTCGTTTCGCCCCTCACCGGTTGGTCAACCCACGTCGCGGTCGCATCGGCCCTGATCGAACGTCCACGCGCCTATTCCAGCGCCGCAATCATCGCCGGCATCGTCCTCGCTTTGATCCTCGCCGGCGTGGTCATCACCTGGGCGCTCCGCGATATCGCCCAGCGCCGCGTGGCCGAACAACGCATGGCGCAAACACAAAAGCTCGAAGCCATCGGCCAACTCACCGGCGGTGTCGCGCACGATTTCAACAATCTGCTCACCGTCATCATCGGCGGCCTCAACATGCTGCTGAAGCGCATCGAGGATCCCAAGCAGCGCGAAATCGCCGAACACATGCTCGACGCGGCAAAGCGCGGCGATAAACTCACCAAGCAATTGCTTGCCTTCTCGCGCGGCAAACGTATGGAGCTCGTCGCGATCGATCTGCATCAATTGGCGCCAGGCATGGAAGATTTGCTGCGCCGTTCCGTCGGCGCCGACGTGAAGATCGCGTTCGAACTCGAACCCGACGCGCGCTGGGTGCGCTCGGACGCAAACCAACTCGAACTCGCCATCCTCAACATGGTGATCAACGCACGCGATGCGATGCCGGACGGCGGAAGCATCATCATTTCGACACGCACGTCCGATACACGTGACGACTTCATCGAGCTCGCTGTGAAAGACACCGGCCTTGGCATGCCACGCGACGTGGTCGAGCGCGCGATGGAGCCGTTCTTCACCACAAAGCCCGCTGGCAAAGGCACAGGCCTCGGCCTCGCGCAAGTGTTCGGCGCCGCGCGCCAATCTGGCGGCGATGTCGAGATCGAAAGCATGCCCGATCGCGGCGCCACCATTCGCTTGCTGCTGCCGCGCATCGATCCCCCTAGCGAGGCGAACGCCGAAAACAAAGCGCCGGCCACGCCGGCCCCGCGCGGCAATGGGCAGAAGATATTGGTGGTCGACGACGAAGCTGGGGTGTTGGACTTCGTGTCTCAGGCGCTGCGCGATTGCGGGTTCTCGGTCCGCGAAGCCGCCGATCCGGGCGCCGCGATGCGCATCCTGGAAAGTGAGACCTTCGACCTTCTGGTGACGGATTATTCGATGCCGGCGATGAGTGGCCTGGAACTGGCCGAGCGCGCGCTGGCCAAGCAGCCCGACATACGCCTGATCATCATCTCAGGCTGGGCCGACGCCGAGACGTTGGAGAAATCCGCCGCGCGGCCGCGCCTGCTGCGCAAGCCCTTCGACGAAAGTGCGCTGCTCGAAGCCGTACGTGCGGCATTCGCACCGCATGAGGTTTCGTAAACACACAAACACTATTATCTATCGCAGCGGAGGCGATGGATGAGTTTCACGGGCGCGATCCAGCGTGAATGGCGGTTCTTGCAGGGCGTTTCACGCACGCTCTGGTCCGTGCGCCAGATCAAACCGGACTCGCCAGTGCTCGTCTGCGACGATTTCGAACGCGCGGTCGATGATTTTGCCGACCACACGGCGATGGTTTTTGAAGGCGAGCGCTACACCTATCGCCAGCTCGACGCCCTCGCCAATCGCTTCGCCGTCTGGGGCGACGCACAAGGTTTGAAGCGCGGCGACACGGTCGCGCTGTTGTTGCCGAACCGGGCCGAATATGTGCCCGCTTGGATGGGCCTCGCCAAAATCGGCGTCGCCACCGCGCTGATCAACAACAATCTCACGGGCGCCGCCCTCGCCCATTGCCTCTCAATCTCCAACGCCGAGCACGTCATCACAGACACCGAGAGCCTTGAAGCAATCGACACGATGCGCGCGGTACTCGCCCGGCCGCTGACCTATTGGTCCATCGACGCGTCAGGTCCGCTCGAAGAAGACCGCCGCGCACTTGATCTTAAAGAACCGCGCACAGCACCCGAACGTCCGCCCGCATCACGGCGCGCTGGCCTTAAAGCAAACGACGTTGCGCTCTATATTTTCACCTCCGGCACCACCGGAATGCCAAAAGCGGCAAAGATCACGCATATGCGCGCGGAGCTCTATATGCGCAGCTTTGCGGCGGCGACGAACGCGAACGCCGAAGACAAGATCTATTGCGTGCTCCCCCTCTATCACGCGACGGGCGGGCTCTGTGGCGTGGGTGCGGCGCTGCTGAAGGGCGGCACCGTGGTGTTGCGGCGTAAATTCTCGACGACGCATTTCTGGGATGACGTCGCCGACAATGAATGCACGATGTTCGTCTATATCGGCGAACTCTGCCGTTACCTCATCAATGCGGAGGAGCACCCGAAAGAACGCGCGCACCGTTTGCGCTTAGGCTTCGGCAATGGCTTGCGACCGGAAGTATGGACCGAGTTCCAGCAGCGCTTCAACGTGCCGCGCATCCTGGAATTCTACGGCTCGACCGAAGGCAACGTGTCGATGTTCAATTTCGACGGCCAAGCTGGCGCGATTGGTCGCGTGCCCCCTATCTGCAGCGCAGCTTCGCAGTCCGTCTCGTGAAGTTCGACGTCGAAGCGGAAATGCCGGTGCGCGACGAACATGGTCTCTGCGTTTTGGCAGATCTCGGCGAACCAGGCGAAGCTATTGGCCTCATCAAAGACGACGCTCGCCACAATTACACGGGCTACGCTGACAAAGCCGCGTCGGAAAAGAAAATCCTGCGTGACGTGATTGAGAAGGGCGACGCATGGTTCCGCACCGGCGATCTCATGCGCCAAGATAAGGACGGCTACTTCTATTTCGTCGATCGCATCGGCGACACCTTCCGCTGGAAAGGCGAAAACGTATCCACCACCGAGGTCGCGCAAGTGATCGCACGCTATCGCGGCGTTGAGGAAGTGAACGTGTACGGCGCGAATGTCGGCAAACTCGATGGCCGCGCTGGCATGGCGGCGGTCACGCCGGGCGAAGGCTTTGAACTCGGCGGATTACGCAGCTTCCTCGCGCGCGAATTGCCCGCCTATGCACGCCCGATCTTCATTCGCATTCAACCGGCGATCGAAACGACCGGCACGTTCAAATATCGCAAGGTTGATCTGGTGCGCGATGGCTTCGATCCGCACAAATGCGAACATGAAATCTGGTTCGATCATCCAGACCGGCGCGAATATGTGCGTGTGACGCCGGAACTGTACGAACAGATTCAGGCAGGCGCGTTTAAGCTCTAACGGAATATGGCGGCGAACGCATCACCGATGCGTTCGAGTTGTCCCGGTCGGCCGTAGACAACTTCCAATGCATCGCGCGTGAGCGCCTTTTCGGGTTCGCCTTCAGCCCAAATACGTCCCTCGTGCATGAGCACGACGCGATGCGCGGCGCTCGCCGCGAGCGCGATGTCATGCGTTGAGAATACAACTGCGCCGCCGTCAGCTGCATGCGCGCGCAGAATGTCCGCCACCGCGAGAGATTGCGCTGGATCGAGCCCCGCCGTGGGTTCGTCCAACATCAAGAGTGGGGCGTGTTGCGCCAATGCCCTGGCGAGATGGGCGCGCGCCTTTTCGCCGCCTGAGATTTCATCCATGCCGCGTACGCGCAGATTATTGAGCCCGCACGCTTCGATCGCTGCATCGACGGCCGCTTGGTCTGTCGCACTCAACCGATCCGGCGCCGCGCCATGTGCAAAGCGGCCGAGCGCCACGAGCGCCACGACGCTGATCGGCCAAATCGATTGCGGACGTTGCGGCAGGTAGGCGACGCGCAGCGCACGCTCGCGGTTGGTGAGCTTTGCCGGATCGGCCCCGCCAAGCGCGCGCGCACCTTCCACGGGCACAAGGCCGAGCGATGCACGCATCAATGTCGTTTTGCCGGCGCCGTTTGGACCCAGCAACGCGATGATTTCGCCAGCACGGACCGTCAGCGACACGCCTTTCAGCGCGTGCGTTGCGCGGAGCCTCACGCTGACTTTATCGAGTTCAAGCAGCGCACTCATGCATCGCCTCCCCGCGATGCGAGACGTGCGGCGATCAGTGCAAACACCGGCCCGCCGATCAAGGCGGCGGCGACGCCGAGTTTGAGTTCTGTGTCTGTCGGCAACAGGCGCACCGCGATGTCGGCGCAAACGAGCATCGTGCCGCCAGCCAACGCGCTCGGCAGCAGTAAGCGCGCCGGATCGTGGCCAGCGACGGCGCGCACGAAATGTGGCGCGGCGATGCCGACAAAGCCGATGATGCCGGCGACAGCCGTTGCGCCGCCGGTGCAGGCCGCCGCGCCAAGCACAACCAATGTGCGTGTGCGCATAATGTTGGCGCCGATAGCGGCGGCGGATTCTTCGCCGAGTGTCAGCGCTTGCAGTCCGCGTGCGGCCACGAAGATGAAAACTGCGCCGACGAAGAAGAGAATGCCAACAAGAGCAACGTGCTCATACGAACGCGCTTCGACCGAGCCGAGCGTCCAATTGACCAAATCAGCGAGTGCGCCCGGGTTTGGCGCAAGATTTAAGGCAAGTGCGATGAGGCCACCGGCGAAACTCGAAAGCCCGACACCGATCAACGCCAAACTCGCCGGCCCGCGAGCAGCCCAGCCAAGCGTCACGACAATCAGAGCCGCGCCCAGCGCGAAGAGGACAGACAGAGCGGGCGCGAACGCTCCAAAGCCGAACGCAAATGCGATCACGGCGCCCAGTGCCGCGAAACCGGAAAGTCCAAGCACACCGGCGTCGGCGAGCGGGTTGCGGAGCAGGCCTTGCAACGCTGCGCCAGCAAGGCCGAGCGCTGCGCCAACGAACCACGCCGTGAGTGCGCGCGGGAGGCGGATATCCCACACGATCGTGCGCGTGGCTTCGTCCGACGCGAACGGGTTTTCGAGCGGCGTCGGGCCAAGCCACAAGGCGGCGAACACTGCCGTGAGGCTGAGCGCCGCGAGAGCGAGAATAATGCGGAGCGAAGCGCTCATGGCCCACCCAATGCGGCGGCGATCGCTTCGGCTGCATCGATCGCGTACCAGGCCTCGCAGGAGATCGTCGGGGCCGGCAGGTCGACCGTGCGCGCCTCGGCCAGCGCACGTTGCACAGCCGGATGATGCGCGGGCGACCAGGCGTTCACGGCGCTGCGGCCTGTATCGAAAAATCCGAGCGCTATGAGTGCAGGGGGCGTTGTGATCATGCGTTCGAGCGGCAGCACTGTCCAACTCGCGTCGGTGCGGACATTGCGGCCGCCGGCCACGGCGATGACATCATCCATGAGGACACCCGAGCCGGGCACTCCGCCATAGGAGGAGAGATACATCACCGCCTGGCGCTCACGCGGCGCGTTGGCGCGAAGACGGGCCAGGCGCAGATCGAGATCGCGCGCGATGTCTTGGCCGCGATCGATGTGGCCAAGAACGCGCGCAGCGTCGACAACATCTTCGCGCGCCAGCGCGAAACTAGGCGTGTCGCCAACTTGCAGCACCGGAATACCGAAGCGCGCATAGACTTGCTCCGCATCCCACGGGCCACCCCAATTGCGCACGACAAGATCGGGACGTAGCGCCAATACCTCTTCGAGCGTGCCGCGGGTTTGACGAATGCCGTGTGCGCGCGCGCGGAAGTAGGAATCGTCGCGTTGCGAGCCGCGCGAGAGCGCCACGATCTGTTCGCGGTCAGCGAGCGCGAGTACGAATTGATCGGCGCAATAATCGAGCGACACGATACGTCGCGGTTCGGCCCACGCAGGCGACGCACAGACGAGCGCTAACGCGCACAAGATCCAACGCACACAGCCTCCTTCGGCCCCATCCCGGACCAGAGTTTCGCGTCGGCAGGTCTTCTGGCTTTGCGGGTCGTTGTTCTTTGGCCCCTTCCCGCTCGTCGAGCAGTGGCTTGGCCTCGAACTCGCCGCTTACAGCTGCGGGCGCAGCCGCGGATTTGCACCGCGTTCCCTTTGATCCCCAAAAGGGAACCGACGCGATACGTCTATAGGACTAAGCAGCCGGCTGGAAGCCGACGGTCTGAAGGTTAGAGAATTTCTTGTACGCGCTCTTTGGGGCGCGCCAGCAGCGTGCCTTTGGCGGTGACGACAAACGGTCGCTCGACGAGGATCGGGTGCTCGACCATCGCATCGAGCAATTTGGCGTCGCTTACTTTGGGATCGAGCAAGCCAAGCTCCTCGGCTTCAGCGGCTTTCGTCCGGAGCGCTTGGCGTGCTGTGAGGCCGGCGGCGGCGAAGAGCTCCTTGAGCTGCTTTTTGCTCCGGCCGGCTTTCAAATACTCGACGATCTCAGGCTTGTAGCCAGCCGCTTCGATCATCGCGAGCACTTGGCGCGAGGTGGAGCATTTTGGATTGTGATAGATGGTCGCTCTCTTCGCCATCAATAATCCTCCTCATCGTCTTCGCTCATCGGGAAGAACGAGAAATTATCGTCAATGTCGACGGGCTCAGCGACTTGCGCCACTTCCTCGAACACGATGCGCGGCTGCAGATCGCTCCAATCGCCGGGCGGCGGCTGCAGATCCTCATCTTCGAACAAGAGTTCCGAGCAGAGCGCTTCGGCTTCACCTTGCGTCGGCGCTTCGATGTAGCGCGTCGTGTAGAAGCCGACGATCTCGACATTGTTATCGAGGATAACGGGAAAATCTTCGCCGCAGGCGAACAAGCGAAACCAAGCCATTTTAGCTCCATTCCTCTGCGATGAGGCGGCCGATTTCGGCGTGTGCTGCATTGCGCGCAGCGGAATCAACGACGCTATCGCTGAAGAAACTCGCGATCACAATCGGCGCCCCTTGGGAGGCCAAGCGATCGCGACGTCATTGGCGGCGTTGTGCGGGCCATTCCACGTGCCGGTCTTGTCGCCGACACGCCAAGCACCCGGCAGGCCGGCGCGCAGGCGTTGCAGGCCGGTGGTGGAGGCGACCATCCAGCCGATGAGCTTCTCGCGCGACGCAGCGTTGAGCACGGCATCGTCCAGCAGGAAGCGGCTCAGCGTGCGCGCCATGGCGTCTGGCGTTGTCGTGTCGCGCGGATCGCCGGGAAGATTCTCGTTGAGTGTGGGCTCCGTGCGATCAAGACGTGTGACGCCGTCGCCGTGCGAGCGGAGGAAATGCGTGAAGCCCTCGGGGCCGCCGGCGGGGATCAACAACAGATTGGCGCACGTGTTGTCACTTAAAACGACCGCGCCCTCGCACATCTCTTCGTTCGACATGAAACCGCGCGCGATATGCTGGCGTGCGGCGGGGGCGTAGTCGAGTAGATCAGCCGGACCGAAACGCATCGTCTCGCCCAGCCAACCCGGCGTTTGTTGGGCCATATGCAGATGTTGGGCGGCGAGCAGCCATTTGAAGGTAGAGCACATGGCGAATGGCTCTTGGATGCGTCGCCCGAGCCAATCGCCCGTCCCGGTATTCCACGCGGCAACGCCAACACGCCCGCCAATGCGCTGCTCGATCGCGGCGAAGCGCGGATCGTTCGGCGGCGGCGTGTACGAAGAGTGCGGATCGGCGGGCGCCGATTGCGCACAGGCGCTGAAGGCCAGGCTGCCGAGGACAGCGCCGCGTCGTGTGAAGGAGAAAGCCATGCGGCCTATTTAGCCGGATCGATATCGAAGTGCATCACGTCTTCGCGGCGACCGAGCTTGGTGTAGAGCGCGATGGCCGGCTCGTCGCCATAATCGGCCTGGACGTAGAGCACCCAAGCGCCGCGCTCGGCCGCAATTTCGCGCAGGCGCTGGATCAAAGCGGCAGCGACGCCCCGGCGGCGGTGCGTTTCGGAGACGGCGAGGTCGTAGATATAGATTTCGTTGCGGGCTTGCTCGAACTTCGCCAGCTCATACGCAACCAGAGCGCCGATGATTTCGCCTTGCGCTACCGCGACCAGCGCAAACACGCCGTCTTTGCGCAGCAGCGTTTCGACATAAGCGTCACTCGGCGGCGCTGCGGCGTAGCTTTCCGGGTCTTCGAATACGGCGCCAAACAGCGCATTCATCGCGCGGAACCGCACAATGTCGCCAGCCTGCAGACGCTCAACAGCAAAACTCATCATCCGCCTCCAGCCGCTCCGGCCCGTGGCGGAGCGCGATTAATCCTTCGCGCGTTCGACGTAAGAGCCGTCTTCGGTCGAAATTACGACGCGCGTACCGGCGCCGATGTGCGGCGGCACCATCGTCTTGACGCCATTGTCGAGCATCGCCGGCTTGTAGGACGACGATGCGGTTTGGCCCTTCACGACCGGCTCGGTGGTTTCAATCGTCGCGATGATGCGCGGCGGCAATTCGATCGAGAGCGCTTGGCCTTCGAACATGGTGAGGTCAACGACCATTTCCGGCTGCAGGTACGCGATGGAATCGCCGACCATGTCACGCGAGAGGTGGACTTGATCGTAGTTCGACGGGTTCATGAACACGAGGCCTGCGTCGCCGTCGTCAAAGAGGTAGGTGTGCTTGATTTGCTCGACGAAGGCCTTCTCCAGACCGTCCGTCGTCTTGAACACCGCCGTCGTCTTCACGCCGTCGATGATGCGGCGCATGACGATCGTGGTTGTTGGCGTGCCCTTGCCCGGACGGAAGGTTTCGTGGCTCATGACGACGTAAAGCTTGCCGTCCTCGTGCTCGAGCACGTTGCCTTTGCGCACGTCGCTGGCGATGACTTTGACCACGTAAACCTCACTTGCCGCCGGATCGCCGGGGGCGCTCTCTCATGTCAAAAGGACCGGAATTGGCCGCTTCTCTAGCTGGGTTTGCCGCGCCGGCCAAGCCGGGGCAGGCGCCCGTAAACCTCGATTTCGCGAGTAAAACGCAGAAATGACCTCAACCTCCCCTTCTGGGACCGCGCCCGCCACCAGGACCGGCGGGGCTTCCTGCATAAGCGGGCCGCGATCCTGCGCGCGGTGCGGGAATGGTTCTGGGCGCAAGGCTTCGCGGAGGCGGAGCCCGCGATGCTCACGGTCTCGCCCGGCGCGGAGACGCATATCGATGCGTTCGAGGCGGACGGGAAATACCTCCACACCTCCCCGAATTCGCGATGAAGAAGCTCTTGGCCGCTGGCGAAAAGAACATCTTCTTCCTCGGCAAGACCTGGCGGCGCGGCGAGACCGGGCCGCTGCATGCGCCCGAGTTCACAATGATCGAATGGTATCGCGCCGGCGCGCCATACGAAGCGGTCATGGATGATTGCGTGGAGATCGTGCGCGTGGCGGCGAAGGCGGCGGGCGCATCGGTCTTTGAATGGGCAAAGCGCAGCTGCGATCCGTTCACGGCGGCAGAACGAATTACGGTCCATGAGGCGTTCGACCAACTTTCCCCGGCGCCGATGCCGAACAATGGCGATGCGTTTTCGGCCGCACTTGTGCAGCACGTGGAGCCACAACTTGGCGACGGCGCGCTCACTTTGCTGACGGAATACCCAATCCGCGAAGCCGCGCTCGCGCGACGCTCGCCACGCGACGCAAGTGTGGCCGAACGGTTTGAGCTCTATGCGTGTGGCGTCGAGCTCGCCAACGGTTTTGGCGAACTCACAGATCCGATCGAGCAACGCAAACGCCTCGTCGAAGCGATGGATGAGAAGCAAAAGCGCTACGGCAGAAGCTGGCCGATCGATGAAGATTTCCTCGCCGCCCTCGCGCACATGCCGTCGGCGAGCGGCGTAGCACTTGGCTTTGATCGCTTGGTGATGCTGGCGACCGGCGCGCGACACATCAACGATGTGCTGTGGACGCCGGAATGATCCGCCCCGCCACCGAACGCGACCACTCAGCGATCCGCCAGATCATCCGCCACGCCTTTGGGCGGGACGATGAAGCGAATTTGGTCGAGCAGCTCCGCGCCGATGGCGATCCCCTCGTGGAGCTTGTTTCGGCGACGGACATCGCGCTCCAGGGCCACATTCTCTATTCGCTGCTCAAAATTGAACGCGAGGGCGAGATTTTATCAGCGGCGGCGTTGGCGCCGGTTTCCGTCCTTCCGGCCTTCCAACGAACCGGACACGGCAAGGCGCTGATCGAGGCTGGCAATGGCGCCTGCGCTGATCTGGGTCTGTCAGCGATCATTGTTTTGGGCCATCCGGACTATTATCCACACTTCGGCTTCTCGGCGGCGGCGGCGGAATCACTGCAAGCTCCGTTCTCGGGTCCAGCCTTTATGGCGCTAGAGCTTCGGCCCGATGCGCTGAAAGCTGGTGGTCGCGTGCGTTACGCGAAGGCTTTCGGAGTCTAATTTTGAGCGCAAAGCCAAAACCCGATCCGCTCGACCAGGTGGCCGCGCGTTACGCCGTGGCGATTACGCCGGCGATGGACGCGCTGATCGATCCGACCGATCCCGAAGATCCTATCGCCGCGCAATTTCGTCCCGACGCGCGCGAATTGGACATTGCACCCGATGAACTGAGCGATCCGATCGGCGACGAGCCGCATACCCCCGTGAAAGGCGTAGTGCATCGCTATCCGGATCGCTGCCTGCTCAAACTCGTGCACGTCTGCCCGGTCTATTGCCGCTTTTGCTTTCGTCGCGAGATGGTCGGCCCCGATGGCGACGGCACGCTGAGCGGCGCGGAGCTTGATGCGGCGCTTGCGTACATCGAAGCGCAGCCTGGCATTTGGGAAGTGATCCTCACCGGCGGTGATCCCTTCCTGCTCTCGGCGCGGCGCGTGCGCGAGATCACGGAACGGCTGGCCGCGATCGAACACGTAAAGATCATTCGCTGGCATACGCGCGTGCCTTCGGTCGATCCGTTGCGCGTGACGCCGGATTTGGTGGCGGCGCTACGTGTTGAAGGCGCTGCGACATACGTGGTGCTGCATACCAATCATGTGCGCGAGCTGACGGATCAGGCGCGCGCGGCGATTGCGAGAATTGTCGATGCCGGCGTGCCTATGCTGTCGCAAACGGTGCTGCTGAAGGGCGTCAATGATAGCGTTGAGGCGTTGGAAGCCTTGATGCGCGGCTTGGTCGAGGCGCGGGTGAAGCCTTACTACCTGCACCATCTCGACAAAGCGCAAGGCACCTCGCATTTCCGCTGCTCGATCGAACGTGGGCAAGAATTGGTGCAAGAGCTGCATCAGCGCGCCTCCGGCGTGGCGCAGCCGACTTACGTGCTCGATATTCCGGGCGGGCACGGCAAAGCGCCGCTGGCGAGCCCGAGTTTGCGCGAAGACGGCGACGCCTACGAAGTCCGCGATCGCGATGACGTTTGGCGCAAGTACAGCGACTAATTGCTGCCGGCGATCTCTTTCGCCGGCTCGCCGAGCGCCACAAACAGCGCACACAAAATCAACACAGCGCCCGCCACGAAGGGCGCCGCGGAGCTCAATGCGTCGAACAATGCGCCTGCCCCGAGCGGCCCCGCCACGCGGCCGAGCGCGCCAGCCGATTGCGACAACCCCATCACCGCGCCGCGTTCATGCTCGGAGGCTTGCGCCGCGATCAAGGAATTGAGCGCGGGGGTCGCAAGGCCAAGGCCGATGACAAGCGCAGTGAGTGACGCCGCCGTGGTTGAACCTTCATGCGAAACGGCAAGGCCGCCCAGGCCGGCGGCGAAGAGCGCAAGGCCAATGAGCAACGTCATGCGTTCGCCGAGCGCGCGCGATGCGGCCCCTGCGCCGCCACCCTGCAGCAGCACCGCGCCAACGCCGAGCGACGCGAGCGTCCAGCCGACTTCGCGCGGCCCCCAATCGAGTTCGGCGTCAGCCCAAAGCCCGAACACGGTTTCCATCAGCGCTTGCGCCGCGACCATCAGGAACATCACGGCCACAAAGCGCGTCAGCGCTGGGCGTGAGACGAGCATGTGCATGCGACGAGGGCGATCGACACCGGCAGGCAGGCGCGCGTCCGCTGGCAGGGTTTCGCGGAACAGCACGAATGCCGTGAGCGTGGCGAGCGCGCCAAGACCGGCGCTGGCGTAGCAGACAAGGGCAAACCCTTCGCGACTAGGTTCTTGGCCGATCAGCAACGCGCCGAGCGCGGGGCCCGCGATAAAGCCGAAGCCCACGGCGGCGCCGAGCAGACCCATGTTACGTGCGCGCGTCTTGTCGTTGGCCAAATCAGCCGCCGCCGCGAAAGCCGCGCCGACATTGCCGGCCATAAGTCCGCCGAACAGGCGCGCCGCGCCAAGCTCCTCCACGCTGCGCGCTTGCGCAATCCAGATGTAGGAAAGCACGCCGCCAATAAGGCCGGCGATGAGGATGGGTTTGCGGCCGACGCGATCGCTCAAACGGCCCCAGAACGGAGACGAGATGAGCTGCCCCAGCGAATACGCGCCCATGGCGATCGTGGTCAGCGTCGGCGTCGCGCCAATCTCCAACGCCAAGAACGGGAAGATAGGCAGAAAGACGCCGAAACCCGTCATGCCGATCAGCACGACGCCAATGAGGGCGACCAGAGAGCCGTTCGCTGATTTCATGCGACGCTGATAGCGCATCGTACCGCATCGATGGAGCGTGACATTTGACCCGACTTGCGAAGCGCTCGCAGGCTTAAGCGCTCGGCCGGATTGGCGCGGGCGCGGCGGGGTTCAGGTATTGGCGCAGATCCGCCCACGGGATCGAGACTTCCGTGCCGCCCATGACGTAGGGCGCGCCGAACGAATAGGGCGGGAAGAGCAGCGTGAGGCCTTGCTCGGTAATCAGCCACAGGTGCGGCTTGGTCACGCTCTCCTGCACGTCGCGCTCGGGTGGGACGAAACCGTCTTCGCGATACTGGCGCGAAATTTCAGCGACGGCGCGTTGGGTGAGGAATTGCTCCCAGCCCGTACCGGCGCGGAAAACATCGGTCGCCGCAAGCGCGCGGCCTTCGGTCATGAGAACGGTGACGGCTTTTGAGGTGTTGTTGCCGTGTGCTGCGCCCAACGTGTCGTTGGCCATATCGAAGCGCACAGAGATCAGTTCGGGGCCGGCGTAGCCGATGCGATAATCGACGACCTCGTTGGTTGCATCTTCCAAACGGAATTGCGGCGATTGAGCCACGAGTTCGTTGAAACGCTGGATGGCGGGCGTCTGCTGGCCGTCGATCCGCGGGAAGCGAATGTCGCGCAGCACCGCCGGTGGTGCGTCGTCGCCAAGGCCCGACGCAGAGGCGACCTCCGCTGTCACCGGCGTGGCGTCGAGCAATTCCATGCGCTGAAAGGTGTAGCCGCCGATGTCCTGCACTGCGTTCTGCGCATCTTCGAGGCGCGCGCGATATTCGGACTCAAGGCAGGTTTGTTGTTCGGCGGTGGGCGCAGCTTCGGGATCGACGATGCCGCAGGCGATGCGCTGTGCATCGCGCCAGCGGTTTTGATTCTGCACCAACATCTGGGCGCCGGCGTCGGAGACGTTTGCAGAGGCGGCGACGATGGCGTCGCGGACGTTGGTGTCGAGCCCGGCAAGGGTCTGATTTTCGCAGACGTGCTGGGCGAACTCGCCGCGGCCTTCCGCGCAGACGTCGAGCGCCGCCGAGATGCGCTCGGCAGAGCTTTGATCGGTCTTGCCCTCACCACCGCGATCGCCACAGGCGACCAGCGCAAGGAGTGCAATGGATGCGCCGGCAAACCGGACTCCGCGCATCGTTATTTGTCCTCTTCTAAGGCGTCCCCCGACGCCAAATCAGTGCCACAGAAGAAACCCCTCGTCACGGCCCGTCGCGCGTTGCGGCGGCATGACGCGCAGGCTTCGCGTGCTTAGATAGAAGCATGCCTTTCAGCCCCGCCTATCGCCCCGATCCCCTATTCTCGAAACTAGGGCCGGAATTCGCCGATCCGGTGACGCCAGCGCGTTTTCCCCAGCACGTTTTGCGGCGCCGCAACCAGGACTGGGCCGCACGCGTCGGCCTGGGCGACCTAACGGACGCGGAATGGAAGGCCCATTTCGGGCGCTTTGAGCCGCTCCCTGGGAACATGAGCGCGCCTTTGGCGATGCGCTATCACGGCCACCAATTCCGCAATTACAACCCAGAGATCGGCGACGGGCGCGGCTTCCTCTTTGCACAAATGCGTGACGGCGGCGGTCGATTGCTCGATCTCGCGACCAAGGGCTCAGGGCAGACGCCCTATTCGCGCTTCGGCGATGGGCGGCTGACGCTCAAGGGCGGCGTGCGCGAGGTGCTGGCGGCGGAGATGCTGGAAGCGCTGGGCGTTTACACGTCGAAGGCGTTCTCGCTCTTTGAAACGGGCGAGCAATTGACGCGCGGGGATGAGCCTTCGCCGACGCGCTCCTCGGTGCTGGTGCGGCTCTCGCACAGCCACATCCGCTTCGGCACGTTTCAACGGCTCGCTTTCTTCGAGCGGCCTGACCTCATGCATCAGCTCGTGGAGCATGCGGTCGCGGCGTATTATCCGCGCCACATCAAATTCGAGGCGGAGGCGCGCGCAGCGGCTCTCTTCGGCGGGATCGTGGAAGCGAACGCGCGTCTAGCGGCGAGCTGGATGGCGGCGGGCTTCGTGCATGGCGTGGTGAACACCGACAATCTCAACATCACCGGCGAGAGCTTCGACTACGGGCCGTGGCGCTTTGCGCCGACGAGCCAGCCTGGTTTCACCGCCGCCTATTTCGATGAGAACGGGCTTTATGCGTTCGGGCGCCAGCCGGAGGCGGTGTCATGGGCGCTGGCGCAACTTGGCGGCGCACTAACGCTAGCGTGTTCACAGAGCGCGCTTGAGACCGAACTCGCGCGGTTCGGGCCGGCATATGGAGAAGGCCTGCGGAACGCGATGTTCGGGCGGTTAAAATTGGTTCAAGGCGATCTCAACACCGATCTCGCGTTCCTGCAGACACTGCTCGATTGGATGACCGAGACCCAGATCGGCTGGGATCAATTTTTTCACGACTGGGTGGGCGGCGAAGCGAGTTGGGCGCGCGCGGCGGAGAGTCCGGAGGCGATGCGGTACAATGAGGCCGCGTTTACTTCCGTACGTGCCGGGTTGGAGGCGCGAACAGGGAGTGGCGTGCGCGAATACCTATCCCACCCCTATTTCCAGCGCCCGGACCCGGTGAGCCTGGTGATCGACGAGGTGGAGAAAATCTGGACCCCGATTGCGGAGAATGACGATTGGGCGCTGTTCGAGGCGAAACTTCGTCACATCCACGAGCTTCGCGACGCTGGTGCATAGGCTGTCATCGGAGTGTCGCACGGCGGGATTAGGGGTCGCGCGATTCCAAACGGGGGACGCGCGTGAGCCGCACCAAGCACATCAACGAATTGATCGCCTCGCGGCGTGCGCTTCTGGCCGGCATGATCGGCTTGCCGTTGCTGAACCTCGCCGGCTGCGCGACGGCCACTTCGGGCGACGCGACGGCGGGTGCGGCAAGCGCGAATTTCCCAAGCGTGCCGCCGACCAATGCCGACACGGTGTCGCTGCCGCCTGGCTATAGCTGGCGCAAACTGATCGCCTGGGGCGATGCGCTCTTCGATACGGTGTCGCCCACGTTCGATCCGAATACGCTGACGCGCGCCGAGCAAGAACAACGCTTCGGCCAGAACAACGACATGCTGGCGCTGTTTGCGGGCGAATACGCCTTCCCGCCGTCGCGCAATCAAGATCGCATGATCCTCTGTGCCAATAACGAATATACGTCGTCGGCGCTCGCCTTCCCTGGCGTGCGCACGCCCAGTGAATTCACCGCCGAGCAAGTGGCCGCACTTTACGCCGCGATTGGCGTCAGCGTTGTTGAGGTGGAGCGTCGTGGCGGCGGTTGGCACGCGTTGCGCAATCCCGCGCCCGGCCAAGGCCGTAACCGCCGCATCACGCCATTCACACCTGTCGCGTTTTCAGGCCCTGCCGCGAGCCATCCCTGGATCGCCCAAGGCGCTGCGGTGATGAACGCTGCCGAACCCAGCGCCCCAGCCAACACGGTGGCGTGCGGGACGGGTGCGAATTGCGCTGGCGGTCTGACGCCGTGGGGCACGTATTTGACGGCGGAAGAGAATTTCGACGGTCTGTTCGTGGGCTCTGATCGTGCGCAATCCATGCGCGATGCACGTCAGGACGATGCTTACGCGCTCGACTCCGCGTCGTTCGGCTACCCCAGCTATTACGAACCGTTCTCATCCGCGCTTGCGCCGCGCCAATTTCAAGTTTCGGAAAATCCGTACGGGCCCTCGCTTTACGGCTGGGTGGTCGAAATTGATCCGTACGATCCGACCTCCACACCAAAGAAGCGCACTGCGCTTGGCCGCAAGAAACAGGAATGCGCCACCACAGCACTGACACGCGACGGCCGCGTCGCGGTCTATATGGGTGACGACCAGCGCAACGAGTACGTCTATAAATTCGTGACCGACGGGCGCTTCAACCCGAACGATCGCGCCGCGAATATGGATCTGCTCGATCACGGCAAACTCTATTGCGCGCAATTCCACGACGACGGCGGCGTGTGGCTGCACATCACGACCGAAGCGGCAAACGCTGCTGCGGCGGCGCAGGAATCTCCCATCCGCTTCCGCGATCAAGGCGACGTGCTCATGCGTGTGCGCGAAGCCGCGCGCATCCTGGGCGCGACACCAATGGATCGGCCCGAAGACGTGGAAGCGGTGTGCGATGCAAATTGGCGCGGGCTCGGGCCCGTGTTGATCGCGTGCACCAACAACAGCGAACGCGGCTTTGAGCGGCCGGGCAATCCGCGCCGCGAGAGCGAGCGTCCCAATAGCGCGCAAAGCAATCTGGCTGGCCACGTGCTGCGCATCGATGAAGCCGGTGGAGATTGCGGCGCCGAACGCTTCACTTGGGATATCTTCGCGATGGGCGGCGATCCGGACGCCGAGGCGCTCACGGCGCCCACGCGCGGCGGGCAGCCGGCGCATATCTCCACGACGGTCGATGGTGTGGAAACGGTGAGCGGCGACAAGTTCGCCTGCCCCGACAATCTCTTTATCGATTCCACGCATCGCGTTTGGATCGCCACAGACGGCAATGACGGCGTGTTCGCCGATTGCAACGACACGATCATGGTGGCGCCGGCGCAAGCTGAAGGTCCGCGCCCGATCAAACGCTTCCTGGTTGGCCCACTTGGCGCGGAAATTTGCGGCCCGTTGATGACGCCGGACGAAAGCGCTTTCCTCTGCGCGATCCAACACCCCGGCGCGAACGATGTCGCTGGCGCTGAATTCTCGGTGTCACGCTGGGCGGGGCGCCCTGTGTCGTCGCACTTCCCCGACGGCGGCGAGTCCTGGCCGCGCTCGGCGGTGGTTGTTATTACCCGCGACGACGGCGGCCGCATCGGCGACTAAGCGCGCGGCACAAAGCCTTCCTTGTGCAAAAGGCGCGCGACGTTCATCGCTGCGCGGACTTGGACGGAATCGTTGTTCTTGTCGGCCTCGGTGAGCTCATCCCATGGGATGAGCTTGTTGTGCGCCATTAGATCATTGTTGCGCGCTTCGCCTTCTAGCGTCGGCCGCCAGCCTGACATCAAGCGCTCCGCCATCCAGCGATCATGCTCGCGTTTGGCCATGCGCTCCTGGAATTCCTCGGGAACGCTGGGCGAGGTATCGCCTTTCAAGCCGTCTTCCTTGGTCGAAGGGCGCCAACCGGCGTCCCAAACCTTGGTCATCGCCGCATCGGAGACGGCGCGGTTGGCGGCGCGATAGGTTTCCAGCACGTCAGACCAGTCGCGCGTGGCTGCTTGCAACTCCTTCATGCTCATCTCGTCGCGCTCGCCGAGGCCTTTTTGGTAATGCTCGTGCGCGATCGCGGCGCCGCGATCGAGCCAACCGTCGAGAATACGCGCGCGTGTCGCGTTGATTTGATGTGAGCCAAAGGCTTGGAGGTAGGCGTCAAGCTCCTCGGTGTCGTCGCCCTTTGCGTATTGCTGCGAGAACTCGGACTGGCTCGACTCGCGCATGAAGATCGGCACGGGCCAGCGCAGGCGATGATTACAAGCGCGCTTCAACGCAATGGAGAGATGGATGTTGCCGGGATCGGAACCGGTGGAGACGACCAGCGCCGTCGGTTTGCCGCGCGCCTGTTCGACCTTGTCGAGCACGTCATGGCCGATCGATTCCGCGTCCCAGTCAAACGACATGAAGCCGATATCGGCGCTCCATATCTGCGGATGCGCGAAGGCTTCGCGGTGGCGCGCACGGAAGCCGGCTTCGGCGATATCGGGGTTTTTCGTGAGCACGGTGAGGCGCGGCGCTTCGAAATGCGCCGACCAAAGACTCATCAGCACGCGTTCGGCCACGGCTTCGGCGCAGCCATCAAAGCCGAAGAATACGATGTGCACGCGATCCTGGCCGAATTGCTGCGCAAGACTGAGCACGGCTTGGCTTTGCGTCTGGATCAGTGCGCGCGCCGACATCTCCTCCAGCGAAAACGGCTTGGGGTCGATGTTCATCACCGCCTTGCCGGAGCGCATCTGCGCCGAGCGCATTTCGCGCGCCTCCTTCAAGAGCATGGCCGAGCGCGTCGCCACGTGTACGCCGATCGGCGGCTTGCGCTTTGCGCTGCCAACAAGCCGGCGCACGGCCGCTTCGATTTGCAAGTTCGCGGTATCGTCCGGCTCGAACGCCACAACGTGCGCGGCGTAATGCGCGCGCGCCGTGCGCAAGGTTTCGAGATGGGTCGCATCGCCTTCCAGTACGATGACGCCCTTGCGACGCAGACCCAATGCCGTTTCGTCCGGCAAGTTTTGCGCGATCAGGATGACGGCGTCATGATGCTTGCGGCAGTCGAGTGCGAGCGACAGCGCGGCTGGACTATCGCCGGCGATAACCACGTGATGCTTGGCGCCGAGATTGAAGATGCGCGCCAGAGATCGGCCAAGCTGGCCCGAAAACGCAAACAACAGGCCAACGGCAGGCGCCGCGATAGCGGCGAAGCGCACCACCTCACGCAATGGTTCGTCAGCGTCGAAATATTCATCCCACATCGAGACGGCGCTAAGCGTGCGATAGATGGCTTCGAGCGCGCCCTCTCCGCGCCAGAGATAGAGTCCGCCGCCGATCCAGATCAGCGTCAGCACGAGCACAACGCCCCAGCGGAACGCCCCGGCGCGGGTGTGTGACATCGCAGTCAGCCCTGCGGCCGCCCGCGAACGGGTGTTGGCGTAGGTATGGGCCATGACGCGTCTCCCCGCTCCCAGCGGCGGCCATGATGCTGCGCCGGAGCGCCCAGGTCTAGCGCGAACGAGGCTCTGCGGCCCCCTACGCCGCGGGCGTCACCCAAAAGCCCGCGCGCGGAAAGTGCACCACGACCTCGCCTGCGCCATCCGCTTGGCGCCGCACGGCAACCTCCTGCGGCGACACGAATACAACCTCGCCGACCACCGGATTGCGCCCATAATCATCCGGCATCACCGATACGCGCATACCCGGCGTCAAACCTTGCGCATCGTTTCCGACCGAAGATGCCGGACTCTCCGGTGTCGCGCGCACGGCAATTTCGAACGCCGCTTCCGCACTCATGTCGGCGGGATTGCCGTGACCGAACGCCGATATTCTTTGCGTCCAACCGATCAGATGCGCCAGCCCTGCCGTCAGCCGCGCGAAGGCGTCCGGATCGCCGCCCTTCAAGAACCAGATATTGAGATAGGCGGCAAGATCGGCCGCTGTCGCCTGCGCTCCAAACAGAAACGGGCCAGCGGCGGCGAGTTGCGAGTCCACGATATCCGCATTCGCGCGCCATTGCCCGGCCATGAGCGGCGCCGCCGTCTTGAGCGCGTTGAGGTCGAACGGGCGCCCGGACAATGCCTCGCGGTCCTTGATGAATGCCTGAGGCACGCTCTCGCCGCGCGCGCCAAACACGATGGCGACCGTAGCGGCGAACCAAGCACGCTCGGCCCAATTGCGCATCGCCCACACGGCGCCCGTCGCGTACGTCGAGGTAAGCGGCGGATCGGGAAAGCGCCGATCAATCTCGCGCAAGATCACGCCAGTATCACAATAGATGTCGGCGCCGACCTGCATCACCGGAATGCGGCGATACCCGCCCGTGAGCGGCGTCAGAAACGGTCGCGGCATGATGCTCGGCTGATCAACGCGGCGCCAGGAAAGACCTTTGACGCCGAGCGCTGTGCGCACGATCTCGGCGTAAGGCGAGGTTGCATATTGGTGCAGGATGATTTCGGCCATGCGCAACCCTAGCGCCTCCACCCAAGCAAACAAACGCCGCCCAAACGGGACGAGCGAGCGGGCGCTTGCTATGCCGCGCCGGATTGCCTTTGCGTGATGTTTTACCTACGCATGCCCGCCTGCGTGGCCCCGTAGCTCAGCTGGATAGAGCAGGTCCGTCCTAAGGACACGGTCGGGAGTTCGAGATCTCTCCGGGGTCGCCACTCCCTTCGTACGCGGTTGATTTCATTCAGTCTTGGCGAAGGGTTGGCACGAGGTTTGGCGCTTCGTGTTCGACACACGTTCGACAAGCCCCAACCAAGCACGCCAATCCGTTCAATTGCTTTCCGTCAGTCGTGCGATGGCGCTGCGTGCAAGCTTCTCCTGTTTGGCGGCCTTGGTGTAGCGCACCACTTCGCGCAGCGAAGCGTGACCGGTGATCGCCTGCACTTCCTTGGTCGTGCATCCATCTTCGACTAAGCGCACCGCTGCTGACTTTCGCAGACCATGCGCGCTGCGCTTGGGCAACCCGGCAGTCGATTAGGATCCAATTTATCCAGGAGCGCAGACAGCGCGAATGCAGGCTCGAAGCCACCGATGAACGGGGTCAGCATCCAGTCTCGGATGCCATACAAGCGAAACCGTAAATCCGGTGGCGCTCACAGGCAGCCCAAAACTGTACATGCCGTCGCGTAGCGAGGCCGTGTGTAATTCAGGCACGGTCGCGATCAAGTCTGAATGTCTCGCCACCGCTAGCGCGGTCGCAAATCCCCTACCGAACACGCGACATGCCGCTTGAAGTGTTCGGGCAGCAACTTTCCTTCCATCGAGTCTTCGTCGAGGCCACTGCGCGAGACGATGACGTGACGCGCCTCGGCGTAATGTTTAGCGCTGATCTTCTTTCGCGTTAGCGGATGAGTAGCGCCAATGACGCCGATTAGACGATCCCGAAAGAGCGCTTGAGTGCGTAGCTCAGGGCCCATCGTTGGCTCCACCACAGCGGTCTCGAGATCAATACGCCCCTCGCGAAGCGGTGCGCTGTCTTTGTCCGGCTTCTGTAGAAAGTTCAGGCGAATACCAGGCGCGTCTGCACCAAGGCGCCCCAACAAGCGTGGCCCGAAGTTTTCTACGAAGCCGTCGCTGGCTCGCATCGTAAACGTACGCTCCACTGCTGCGAGTTTCAAAACCTTGGACGGCCGCAAAAGCGTTTGCCCCTCGTCGACCAACGATCCGACGCGTTCCTGAAGCTCAAGAGCGCGCGGTGTCGGGACAAGCCCACGCCCTGCCCGCACCAGGAGCGGATCGCCCGTCGCTTCGCGCAGTCGCGCCAGGGTGCGGCTCATAGCCGAAGGGCTAAGCCGCAAACGGTCGGCCGCGCCCGCCACGCTGCCCTCTTCGAGGAGCACGTCCAGCGCCACGAGCAAATTCAGGTCAGGGGTCGCCATGCCCCTTTCTACGATGACATGGCGTCAAACGCACGAATAATGTGCAATCAATGCGTCTTCCGCCTCATCTTGAGGGCCGTCATCCTCCTCACCACCACAGAGGAGACCCGAGATGTCATCAAACACGCTGGAAACGACTATGGCGCGCATGAGCGCCATCTGGGGGCCGCTGACATCCGAACTTGTCACCGCCGCTCGCGCTCTGATCGAAGCATTGGCGCAAGCCTCTCCCGAAGAGCCATGGCTAGCTGAGCTGCACCGAGACCAACCGGCGAGCCGTGAACTCTATCGCGACGCGGAAAGCGGCTTCGTGCTGCTCGCGCACTTCGAAAACGCAGCGCTTTATCGCCCACCGCATGATCACGGCCGAAGCTGGGTGATCTACGCCGTCCAACAAGGCGAAAGCGAGATGGGCACGTATGCACGTGTCGATGATGAAGCTGGCAAGACAAGGCTGGTCAAGCGCGGTGGGACGCTGGTGAAACCCGGCCAAGCTCAGGTGTACTTGCCCGGCGACATCCACGACACGCTTTGCGTGTCAGGTCCGGCACTTCTCTTTCGTTTCACGGAGCGTGACCTGAAGAAAGAAGACGCTGTCGATAAGAAGGTGACCCGATATGTGCAGCGCGACGGCATTTGGGTTCCAAGCACGCCATGACCGCGCGGAGCGAGCGCAGCGGCGGCAGCGACCGCGCTACAACATCTTTTGATCCGCGGCGCGCTGTCGCGATTGGCGCCGTTTTGTCCGCGATGGCGCTCGTTGTCATCGACGCTGGGGGTTTAAACCTAAGCCTGCCGTCTATCGCCTCGTCCTTGAGCACAGATCCTTCGACGGCCATTCTCGTCGTAACCACCTATCAGATCGCAGTTGTCATGGCCCTCTTGCCCAGCGCGGCGTTGGGCGAGCGGTTTGGCTTGCGGCGCGTTTTCGCGGCGGGCGTTATCGCGTTCACCGCTGCAGCCCTGATGGCCGCGGCATCGGAGTCGTTGCTTTGGCTTCTTCTTGCCCGCTTTGCTCAGGGGCTGGGCGCGAGCGCGATCCTAGCACTGGGCGTCGCATTGCTCAGATCAACGGTTTCCGACCGCTTGCTCGGCGCCGCCATCGGCTGGAACGCAATGACTGTCGCGCTTGCAGCCGCCGCTGGTCCCGCCATAGGCGCTCTCGTCCTGGCAAACTTCAATTGGAATTGGCTCTTCGTGTTCGAAGTGCCGCTGGGCCTGTTGGTTCTTATCGCCGCACGCGCCTTGCCGCAGGTCGCGCCCAACAGTCAGCGTTTGGATTATGCCAGCATAGCTCTCAACTTCGCAGCATTCGGACTCCTGATTCTCGGGATCAACTTAGTCGCGCTCCGTCCAGCAACGGCTGCATACGTGATCCTAGCCAGCACCTTAGTCTTCGCGACTCTTGTCGCTCGTGAAGCCAATCATGCTCGGCCGCTGTTGCCGCTAGACCTTTTGCGCGGCGCCTCGTTTCGCAACTCAATCCTGGCGTCGGTGCTTTGCTTTGTTGGCCAGACGGCTGGGTTGATAGCCCTGCCCTTTTACCTCCAAGCGGGCCTGGGTCTGTCGCCTCTGGTTGCTGGCTTGTACATGACCGTGTGGCCGCTCAGCGTCGCAGGCACAGGACTCTTTGCTGGACGCTTCTCACGCTGGGCAAGCACCAGCGCCCTTTGCGTATTGGGTGGAGCATTGCTTGCTCTGGGGATGTTCGGAGTGGCGTGTTGGCCATCGAGCAGTCCCGGCCTTCTCGTACCTTTCACAATGACATCGGGGATCGGCTTCGGTCTTTTTCAGATCGCCAACAACCGCAACATGTTTCTCGCAGCGCCGATGGCCCGCAGCGGTGCTGCCGGCGGAATGCAGGGGACCGCTCGTGTGCTCGGACAGGCAGGCGGCGCCGCCCTTGTTGCGCAGCTCTTCGTTTTCGTTCCGATGGACGCAGCGCCCAATCTCACGATGGGCGTGGCAGCCGCGTTCGCCTTGTCGGCGAGCGTCGTCAGCGTGTTTCAATCGAACACGCGATGAACGCCCACTTTCAATAAGCGCTTCTCAGGAAACAGGCCATGCCGACTTTGACGGGAATATTCCTCAACAGCAAAAAGCGGCTCCACAATGGGTGGTGGATCGTTATTTTCTTCGCGTTGCTAGCCACGCTTCTACTGCCAGCGCTGCTGGTATCGATTCAAATGCATCATCAACTTTCGGTGTGGGAACAGGCTGGCATCATCTTGATCGCTACGCTGATCGTTCAATTCTTGCGAAAGAGATCGATTTCCGAAGTCACCGGTGAGCCGAACGCCCTCGCGCTAAGGGATCTGGGAGTGGGCATCGCATTTGGTTTCTTGCTGATGGCTGCACCCGCCGCAACGCTGTGGTGTGGAGGCTTCGTCCACTTCTCACTCACGCCGTTACAGGCGGAACGCATCTTGGCCGCCGTGGTACTGATGGCCGCTGTAGCGATCGCCGAAGAACTGCTTTTTCGCGGCGTGATATTTCAGAGGTTGGTCGCTGCTGTGGGTGAATGGCCGGCACAGATCGTCATCGGGCTACTCTTTGTGCTAACCCACCTCGGAAATCCGGGAATGGATGGCGCTACCAAGGCGTGGGCAGGAGCAAACATCTTTCTCGCATCCATTCTTTTTGGAAAGGCATTCTTGCGCTCAAAGGGTTTAGCGCTCCCCATCGGCTTGCACTTCATGGCGAACGTCACTCAGGGCGTCGTGCTCGGCTTCGGTGTCAGCGGCAATGACACAGCGAGTTTGCTCTCCTCGCAGTTCACGATTGATGCGCCTTGGCTCACTGGGGGAGCGTTTGGCTTAGAGGCTAGTCTGCCCGGCCTGATCGCCCTGTCGCTGATGCTCGCGTACTTCGTTTTCAGCACGGACCCAAGACAAGGTAGCGGCTGGTCAATTGAGAACAAGAACTGACCAATCGTTCATCCTAATAACGGTCCTTCCCGCTCGATCGTCGCAAAGCGGACGCGGTCGGTCTGCTGATCGCCAACAGCGGACGTTCGCGTGTCAGACAGGCTGGACGCCACACAAGCGCAGGAGCTGCCACGCGGCTTCAAGGCGATTGTACGCAGGTCAATCCCTCTCGTCTCGATTGGCCGCGAGTTCACAAACAATCGCCTCGCGCCAGGTAGCGCCCGTTGAAGGTCAAATGGACAGGATCACCGCCAAAAGATGGTGTCGAACCGATTGCGCGCTGCACGCTCACATGCAGATGCGGCTCGTCCGTTGCCCCGGTGTTGCCGACTTCGCCTAAGGCATCGCCGACTTGAATCTGTTGACCAGTCGCGACGCTCACCGAGCCTTGCCTCAAATGCGCAAGGAGCACCTCATAGCCCCCACAACTCAGAACCACATGGTTGCCGGCCATCGCCGAAAGGTCCGCAACGCCCGCAGGCTGGTCCGCCACTCCATCACGCGCTGTCGCGACTTCACCTGCGCAAGGCGCCACGATTGGAGCGCCGAAAATCCGGTAGCTCTGGGGGTCGGTCGGCGCAGGACGCCACCACTGCTCATTGGTCGTGCGAAATCCGAGGGGCGAGCGAGCAATGAAGTCCGCCCCGTAACTTTGTCCCCTATACGCTTGCTTGCCGACGGCCAACGTCTCCCGGTGAAAGTTGAGCACCGGAGAAGCGCCGCCGCTTATGACACAATAGCCATCGCCAACCAGCGGCGCCGCCAGATCCAGCGTGTCGCCGCTGGGCTTGATCCGGCCCGCGAGGCCCTGCCAAATCAGCGCGCCGCCTAAGCTTGTCCACACTAGAACACCACCGAGCAAAACGGCGTGACGAAGTGCTCCGGGCGCAAGGGCGTCCTCCCTGCGCCGCCAGACCCGATAGCCGAGCATCGCGTACGGGATGCCCACCAACCCGAGCGCCCAGCGAGGTGGGTAAATCCAAAAGCCTGTCAACGCGACACCCAAGAGAGCGAGCCCGGCGGCGCCAACTGCGGCCAGCGCCCACACCGGGGTCGAGGTGCGCTGAAGCGCCAACCACACTAGGGGCCCACCAAGCAAGACCGCTTGCACCAGCAAAATCGCCGACATCCGCGGCTCCCCGTTCAAATTTAAGAAGGCTGACCGAGACAAGCATCGACCTTCAATGCAGCCTGCGCTCTATCACGCGCTCAGGGTTGCGACGGCTCAAAGAGAATGGAAATAACGCGGCGCAAGCGTAAGCCGCTGCTTGATCCCGAGGCTGTGTGAAAACGGCAAATCACTTCATGCTCTGATGGTCGTCACGGAGACGCCTCATGAGCCGATTTGTCGAAGGCGAACAACGCTCTCAGCTTACTCTACTGCCCGCGAGCCTAGAAGAATACGTGGACGCGGAAAATCCGGTCCGCGTGGTCGATGTGTTCATCGAAGAACTCGATCTCACGACGCTGGGCTTCTCGGGGCCCGCCCCGACGGGCCGCCCCGGCTATCACCCCGCCACCCTGCTCAAGATCTATCTCTACGGCTACCTCAACCGCATCCAATCCAGCCGGCGCCTAGAGCGCGAGGCCAATCGCAACGTCGAGCTGATGTGGCTCACCGGGCGACTTGCGCCGGACTTCAAAACCATCGCCGATTTCCGCAAAGACAACGGCCCCGCAATCCAAGCGGTCTGCGCGCGCTTCATCGCCATTTGCGGACAGATCGGATTGTTTAGTCACGCTGTGGCTGCGATCGACGGCGCTAAGTTCAAGGCAGTGAATTCGCGCGATCGCAACTTCACCCGCGGCAAACTTAAACGGCGCATGGAGCAAATCTCCGAAAGCATCGAACGCTACCTGCAGGCGCTCGATGCTGCAGATGTCCAGGAAGGTGATCGGGCCGAAGCCAAGTCGGCGCGTTTAACCGATAAAATCGCTGCAATGCGCGCCAGACTGGGCGAGCTCCAGCAACTTGAAGCCCAGGTGCTCGAAGCGCCGGACCTCCAAATCTCTCTCACCGATCCCGATGCGCGCGCTATGGCTACCAACATGCGCGGCGCCAGCGTCGTGGGCTACAATGTGCAGGCCGCTGTCGATGCGGAGCACCACCTCATCGTGGCGCATGAAGTGACCAATGTCGTCGTCGATCGAACCCTACTCGCGCCGATGGCGGAGAAAACCAAAGCGGCGATGGGTGTCGAACAGCTCGAAGCGCTGGCCGACCGCGGCTATTTCAGCGGCGAGCAGATCCGCGCCTGCGAGGAGTCGGCGTCACGCCATTGGTGCCGAAGCCCCTTACATCGAACGCGAAAGCCGCCGGTCGATTTGGCAAAGACGATTTCACCTATCTCGCCGATCAGAATGCATATCGTTGCCCGGCGAACGAGCTGCTCACTTATCGACATGCCACCGTCGAAAATGGCCTAACGCTTTATCTCTACTACACCACCAAGTGCGGCAGCTGCCCGTTGCGATCTAAATGCACCACCGGGAAAGAACGACGCGTGCGGCGCTGGGAGCATGAGCATGTCGTTGAAGCGAACTTGAAGCGCCTAGAGATGAAGCCTGACGCGATGACCATCAGACGACGAACGGTCGAACACACCTTCGGCACGCTCAAATCGTGGATGGGACACACCCACTTCCTGACCAGAAGACTTGAAAACGTCAAAACGGAAATGAGTTTATGCGTCCTGGCTTATAACCTGAAGCGGATGATGGCGATCATGGGCGCAGGCCCGCTCACCGCCGCCATCCGCGCGTGATAAACCGCGCGCGTCCTCTGCGCCCGCGCGCCGTACGCCGATCAGAGTACGCGTTTTCACACAGCCACTCCCAGTAGGAGACCTCAGCCACATGCGGCCAGATAGCGGACATTCCCTGGGGCAACACGCGCTTGGGCCCGCTTGCCGCGGGCCCAAGCCTTAGTCGACCGCCTCGCTGGAGATGATCCAATCGAGAATCTTCTCCGAGAACCCGTCGATACGGCGCCAATCACCGAAGCCGACGCCGTGCTGGTACGACGCGACGTTGACCATGTAACCAACGCCCTTCGGCGCGTCGACACGGTCGTGCGATTGTTCGTCGGTGAAGACGATCAGACGTGCGCCCTTCTGGTCCACTTCGGCGATCGCCTTGCCGAGGTACGTCCCGCCGTGCGGTTGCGACGTAACGATCGCATCGCGCAGAGCGAAGCCGCGGCGCGCCGCAACCTTCTTCACGCGATCCGAGAAAGTGAACACCTCCACGTCCTCGCCGATTTCACGCGCCAGCACGGCCAAACCGCACGCAGCGTCGAGACGGCGCATCGTCGAACGGCCCGAGATCACGGAATCCATGGATCCCGAAACGTCAACCAAGAGCCGCGTCTTGCCCGTAAGCTTGGCGTGACCCTCGATCGAACGGAACATGGCGTGTTCCAGTTCGGGTTCGAGGTCCGGCGCGTGCTGTGCCGCCGCGATGAAGCGATAAGGCAACACGCGGTCGGTGCGCATCTCGTCGAGCGCCTTGCCGATCGTCTGCTTTGCGACGCCAGCGATTTGCATGCCGCGAAGGTTACGCAACAGCGCAAGCGCGCCGAGCTTCTTCTCAGCAATCAAGCGCTCGAACGTTTCCTTCTTGTCCGCGCCGCCCGAAAGACCGACCTCCCAGGTGTCGGCTGCGGTCAGTTTGCCATCGACAAGCTGCTTCCACACTTTCTCCTGGGCCTCGCCTTTCGGCTTGGCGTGGGTGATGAACAGCACGTCGCGCAGACGCACAGCACCGTCACGGTCGTACTTGGCGAGCTGGTAAGCGTCGAACTTCGCGAACGCCCGCGCCAAACCCTTTTTGGCTTGCGCCGAGACCGCCGCTTTCTTGCGTTGCTGCATCGGTCCAAGCGCGTCCGCCCAGTAGATGGCGAGGAATTCGGTCAGTTCGTCCGGACGCTGGATCACGCGCTCAAGGGTGTCAGCCACGAGACCACGGTGGGTTTCATGACGCGCCATCTCGCGCACGAGCAAAAGCGGCGCATGACGCAGCTTCATGTCTTCGCGCGCTTCGATTGCCATCGCCGCGACAGCCTGCGCCTTCACCTTCGGCACCAGCGCGCTGATGCGTTGAGCGACGGCGACACCATCTTCGTAGAACTGGTCTTCCCAGAGCATGCAGTTCATCAGCGTCCGGCGCAGTTGCGCTTCAGGCGTGAACGCGCGGCCTTTCGCGGCTTCATGCGTGCGCACAGCCTGGGGTTTGTTGATCTTCACCATCGCATTTCACCTACACTTCCTACTCCATCATCATTCCGCGCCGGCGACAATCGCCGGCGAATACGTCAGCCCGGGGAACGCACGAGACCGTCCGTGCTCTACCAACTGAGCTACAGGTCCATAGAAGACCTGGCGGGACTCGAACCCGCGACCACGCGATTAACAGTCGAAGTAACGGATCTCTTCACCACCGGCTGACGCGGATTGGCGGTCACCACCGCCAAACTTCGTTATCCAAGGCGTCAACCGGGGAACGCTTCGACATCCGCGCTCTTTGCACGAAGTAGCGGAAGTCTTCACCACCGATTGACCTCGGATGGCGGGGAACGATCGAAACCGCGAACCCTCCTTGCGGAGGTCCGTGCGGGCGTCCGCCCAACACAGTCCCGAAGAACGCGATCTCTTCACCACCGCCAAACTGGCAAGCCCCACCGGGGAACATGCGAAATCTGAGACGCTGCGCAGCTTGCGCTTTGCAGCACGCGCTCTCCCACTGAGCTACACATTCACTTGCGTGAACGCGGCGGGGCTCGAACCCGCGACCACGTCGTTATGAGCGATGTAACAGATATCTTCACCACCGAAGAGCCATCCGTTTTTGTCGGGGAACGGGCGAGCACGGGCCAAGCCACGCCATCGCAAAGCATTTCTGCTTGAGCACGCGACACGACGGCCCTCGCGAGGTCGCCTCCACGCTACGATGCATGTACCGGTTGGATTCGAACCAACTTTATCCGGCGCGAAGTATCCGAACTCCTCACCACCGACAAACTTGTATCCAGGGGAACGGCCGGCGCGGCCTTTGGTTTTCAGACGAAGGATTCCGCGCCTTCACCACCTGGAATTTAAAACTCTCCTTTGTTTCCGCATGACAAAGGCTTCGGAGAGGCTGGAAACAAAAACCCCTCCGGAGCGTGGCTCTGGAGGGGTTCGGAGACTCGAACATTCGAAATGGGATCAACCCATCTCGCCTCCATGAGAAAGCGCGCGTGTGTCGCCGTCGACCTGAGCATTCCGCTCAAGCGCGCATGGCGACCAGGCGATAAAATTCAAACTGGCTTTCATTTCCACTTTCTCATTTTCGCGCGCGGTCAGTGCACGCGAAGGGGCGGGTGTATGATCCTCGATCCTGGCGGCGTCAAGGCAAAATCCCGTATCCCGAAATGTTTTCTGAAGACATGTGCCGAAGCTGTATGAACTGCGACGGTCTTCATTCAGAACTCGAAAACGCGCTTTGCCATGCAGGCGCACGCGGGTGTTCGATCCCATTTTCGGACTCTGTCGCGTCCCGGCCCGTGAGCAGACGTCCGCCATGGTCAAAACGATATCCCTGGACGCAAGACGAGTTGGAAGAATGCCAGGAGCGCGCAAAGTGAAAGTGCGGGACCGATAAATTTTGGCGACGCGCTAGGGTCGGAGCCGCCTTTCGCGCGCGTGGCAACCGCCCCCGCAATCAGCCAGGCTGAGCCAAGCCCATTGACGATGAGCGGGATGAGCACGACCTCGATGGCCTCACGGGGGATACGAAACGGAATGATGAGTGCAACCGAGAGCAACGCGGGGATGAACACCACGGCGGAAAATCCCAGCGATCTCTCAGCGCCAGCGACGCTTGCGATCGGATAAATTCGCGCAAGCACCTTTCCGGCGCCATACATGGCTAAGGCCGCGCACGCGAACAACGCTGCCTTCGCGCCCACGCCGACGCCCAAATAGGCGAGCGCCCTTCCCACATCATTCCCCGCCAAGAGCGTACCAATCACGAGCTGGGTGAGCGCTTGGAAAAGCCCCTGAAACGCCATCCAGAAAGAAAACAATCGCCATGTCGGTGAGGCGCGCTGGGTCCTCATCAAAACAGTGAGGAACGCCAACCCGCTTGCCAGCGTGGCTATAGCGCCGCTCCCTTGCAGCAATTCCGCGATCGGATTGTCACCGCTCCAGGCGTGGTCGTTGTGATAGAGCGTGGGATGCAAGTCGGGCGTTAGCGCCTTCGGGATGACAAGCCAGATTTCCTGCCAAAGGAAGGTTAGGCAAAAGCACAGCGCACAAAGCAGCGTCGAGACAAGCGCAGTGCGGACGCTCCATTCGCAGCCGCCGCGCTTGAGAAAAGCAGCCGTGGCGAGCGGCGCTATGCCAATCACGAGCAAGGGCCAAAGTTGAATCATACCTTACACACCTCAACGCGAATGAACCGTTTCGACTGGGCCTTGCAATGCTCGTAAACTGGCGATGAGCAACATCCCAAAAGCGGCCTTGGCTGGATTGCGCCGTACAACGGACCTTGGCGCCTTTGCGCGTCGAGGGGGCTATGCCGGCCGCGTCAGATAAATCCCGATCATAAGAGCCGCAATCAGTACGCCTACGAGCATTTGTCCGATCCACGGTTGAACATTGAGCCATCGCGGTTGAGCCGATTGCGGGATCGTGCCGAGCCATCCCAATGCGAACGCCACTGTGATCATCAGAACGAATGATCTATCGCTTAAGAGAAAGCCGAGAACCTCGCGCAGGCCGTCTGGCGAGCCCAAGTGCATCCACCCCGCGGCCACGAGAGCAAGTATCCAGGCGTAACCGACTCTAAACAACCGGCCGAGCAAGCCGACAACCGCGCTGAAGCGCCAAGGCCCAGATCCACGGATTTCCGTCGTCATTGCATTTCCTTTGTTCGCAGCCACCGTTGAACCATCACAACAAGAGACGTTCGGTCGAAGCACCGCTCGAAGGCTCCCGAAAGCGGACCTCCAACGCGCCGAATCTGTGATCGATCTGACGAACGCTACGGCGTGCCGCGACGGTCCTCGAGCTAAAGCGAGAGAATGTGACCTTCAGCGGGATTGGTTTTGCCGGTGATGAATTCGCCGTAGACCTTTTGGATATCTTCTTTACCGCGGCCTCGAACGACACGCATCCAGGCCTTGGATGACGCGGCATGCGCGAAGAGCGCGTCGCCGATGCGCCGCATAACGCCGGCACTCCCCAATCGGCAGTGCGTTTGACGATGCGATCCGGCGCGAAAAAGAAGACCGGCTTGGCCCCGGGAAGCGGCGCTTTATCAGCGGCGCTGATCGCATTGCCGGCGGCGAGGTTCTGCCAATGTGTTGCGCCCACTATGCAGCTGTATTTCAGTTGATCGCCAAAGTGTGTGTGGATTTTGGCAAGCAGCTCAAGGTCACCGGCGAAGTCCACTTGCAGGGTAGGCTCGCCAGCGTCGAGCTTTGCGACGTCTGCATAAGCGACGATCTGATCGTAATAGCCTGTACTCTCGACAAACGCGGTGTTTGCCGGCGAGGTCAGGCCAATAACTTTGATCTGATCCTTGCGATGATCGTGCAGAAGCTGCGCCAGGCCGAGCGCGGTCTTGCTCGAGGCGCTGGTGAGAACGGCGTTACGAGCACCGAAGAAGTCGCCGTCGGCCAGGAAATCGTCAACCAGGAAGGACGTTGAGAACAAGGGACGGAAGATCGCGATCTCGTCTTCGTGGCCGCTAAAATAGGCCTGATCTGCGTTGACGCGTTGATAGCTGTTGTAAACAGGCGGGAGACCTCTGCGATGCGCAGCGCCGTCGAAAAAAGTGGCCGGCATGATTTTGGCGGGTTCGACGATCACGTGTGTCGAGATCGGCAGATAGCCGTAGATACGCTCACCAGCTGGCAGCTCGTTGCATTTGGACGCCGTGACTGTGGCGTAGCCCCAGACCGGAATGCGACCCCACCCGTCGGCGGCGGGGAAGAAGTTCCAATAGCCAATCGTATCGCCGGCAGCGCCGTATGTAATGTTGTTAGCGGTGAGCGCAAATTTATCGGTGTGCAGCAGCACTTGGCCGGGTTCGAGTTCCGGCAGCCGCGTCTCGACGAACTTGGCCTCGCGCAGATTCTGACCGGTTGACGACGAAATCCGTTGAAGTAGTCATGGACTAGAGCCTCCGTGGGCGCGCCCTAGCATGAGGGCGTCCACCGCGACGATCAAGACGCTGCTGACCGGGGCGCCGTTCAATCCCAATTTGAGAGCCGCCATCCGCCCGTCAGCAGACATCAGCCGCCAATTGACCCTACCGGAGCATGCGATAGCAACTCCAACAGGTCATGACACTGCGATTCCCACCTCATTTCCAAACCCGACCGTCGCCGATATCGACGCGCGGTTAGACGACATTTGCGTCAACGAAGGCGTTTGCATCCCGTGGGCAATAGAAAGTGGCAGCCGTGCATGGGGCTTTCCTTCGCCTGATAGCGACTTTGATTGCCGGTTCGTGTTCGTCCGCCCGATAGAGCAGCACCTTTCCCCGTGGCTTCGTCGCGACGTAATCGAAACACCGCTTGTAGGCGAATTGGATGTGAACGGCTGGGACCTCGCGAAGGCGTTCAAGCTATTGCTCAAGGGCAACGCTGTAATCATTGAATGGCTACGGTCCCCCATCATCTATCGCGGGCAGCGCTGGTTTCGGGACGAGCTTCTTGGCTTCGCTACGCGGTTCGCAGATCGAGATCTGATCGCGAAGCATTATTTGCATCTCGGAGAGCGGCAGCGTCGCGGGTACTTCGCGGACCGCACCAATGTCCCGCAGAAGAAGATATTCTATGCGTTACGGCCCGCAGCAACGCTCCGCTGGCTGCGTCAGCACCCGGACGCAGCCATCGCACCCATGCACTTCCCGACATTGATGTCCGAATGCGAGCCACCCGTAGAGCTCGCTTCACTCGTTGCACAATTGATCGAGCGAAAATCGGTCACACGCGAATTAGGATCGGAGCCTCTGCCGGCGACAATTGCGGTGTTTATCGATGACGAATTCGAGCTTGCACGCACCACCTTTGCTTTACGGGCGGAGCCCGCATCAGCCGATGCGCGAACTCAAGCCGAAGTGCTCTACCGAAAGCTGGTGCATCAAGCGTTTGCGACTGCCCCCAGTTGAAGCATCCCAGGAAGGGACTCTGGCGCCCCTCGCCCATCAACAGACATCCGACGGCCGAGAGTCATCGACATTGAGACCGGCGAACCCTGTCAGGATAAATTAACCTGGAAGTTTGCGTTTAGATAGATTGCGCCCCACAAACGCCTTTCGACTTGATGCAGGGAGAGCGGAGTGAGGAGGACTCAACCTTTCACCTACATGTTCATCGCAATGTTGTGCGCCATCGGCGCTACGCTTTGCACGCCGTTTGTTGAAGCGCGCGAAGACGCCGATTCCTCTTCCTTGCGAGTGCTCGACGAAGATGAGCTGCGCACCAAAGTCGAAGGGCACTCGATCATCCTTCTCGGCACGCGAGACGGTCATAACATCTCTCAATACTTCTGCGATGGACGAACCGTGATAGGCGGGACGCGCGTACCTATTCCCGGGACCTATACGATTTCGGACGATCGCCTGTGCGTCACGAACGAATTGGCCGGAGCACAACCCGGGTGCGCGCGATTCCTCGTGGACGATGATGGTGGACTCTATCGCCAGTCGCTGGAGCGCGAAGATTCCACACCAATACGCGTGGAGTCGACACCAGTGCCCTGCCCCTGAGCGATGGGTCACGCGAAGCACCCGACAACGGACATGGGGCATACTTGCGGCATCGCCATCTGCCCGATCGCACCTCACATTTGGGACGACGCTTGCGCCGGATCTTTGTCAGGGCCGGACGCCAACGGTTGGCGCGCGCATTGCCCGCTGACGCAGCCCCGGGACGGCGCCGTCAGCGTTTGGGTTTCCAGCGTGCAGCCCGTACGTTCGCCGGTGCATTGCCACGTATTGCCGTTGTGGGTGCAGCGATAGAAGTGACCGCCGCCGACAAAATCGATCCGCGTGCAAGCCGCGCTCGAAGGCAGGTCGGTCGTGGGTTGGCCGTTTGGTTGGACCGCGAAAGCCCCCGGCGCGGTGATGAGCGAACCAGCAAGGATGGCGGCGAGAATGAACGGGCGCATGAGTATCTCCATTCGCATCGGTTGATCCGATGAGGACAGGATGCACCGGCCAGCCGTCCACCGCCGTGACGGCCGTCATGCCAGTCCCAATTGCGACATTCGAGTTGCTTCGTCGATACCGTGACAGAGGTCATGGTTCGCATAGGAGCGTCGCCGCAGACTTTGTTGCGCTGGGACTATTGGAGTTCTGCATGCGCCTTACTTGTATCACTGCTCTCGCCCTCCTTTGCGCTTTGCCGATGCAAGCGTTCGCACAGAATGGACCAACAATCGGCGACAACCGCGCGCCGGTGGGCGATCAAAACCTCACCCGCGATCCAGGCCCCGCCACGCCGGTCACGCGCAACCGCTACATCATCACAGCGCAGCGCTTTCATGCCCACGATGAGACAGGGCCGGACTGGCCAGGTTCGGACGAGGTCTATCTTGTGTTTGAAGACGCAGCATCCGGGCAAAGGCGCTTTACCCGGACCTACGGCGACATCGACAGCGGCGACACACAAAGCATTCACCCGACCGAAAGCTGCATTGGCCCGCTGGGCGAAGCGACTTTGGATAGTCGCAATTACCCGCCGGCGACCTGGACCTGCATAGGCCCCGGCCTTACGGGCGACGTCGCCTTCACCATCACGCTCTTCGAAGCAGATGGTTGGAGCCCCATGGCGTGTGCCGCCGCCCCCGGTGTGACGCCAACGAAGAAGAATTGCGACGACGACCAGATCGGTTCGCTCAATCGGCGCTTCACGGCCGCGGCTTTGCGAAATCTCATGCCGAATGTGAACGATATCCATGATGAAACCGCCCGCCTCGGCGGCTACAGCGTGACCTTCCGTATCCAGCGCCTTTCCGACACCACGGATGCGGTGCGTCGCCGGAGACAATGATGCGCAATATCTTGCGAACACTCGTGTGGATCTGGGCGCTCGTCTCAGTTGGATTGGGCGCCCTCGCCTTCGCCGTGGTGCACGGCACAGGCGGAGGGTTCGGGCCCGCCTTGACTGAGGCGTTTGAGACAATTCCCGAAGCGGCAACGCAATTGGTCGGGTCGGAGCGCGCCTCGATATGGATTGTCGTCGCTTACTGGCTCGCCCTGGCGTTGGCGCTCTTTTGGGCGCTCATACCGATACGCAAACCGTCGCGTTAGGCGCCGATATCCCAAATCCCGACATTGGGGCTCCTGCGCCGCAAAGCGGAAGTCGGACTTCCGAAACCGTTGGAATACGGACGTGGCGCCTTGCATCTTTTGGCCCAGCACGCACTTCGCCCGTGTTGAATTTATTCGCGCGCCGCTTCTGAGCGCCAATTGCGATACCTTTCCAGATACGGCGATCCCGCATCCAAAAGGGTCAGCAGATCAGGCATGGCGACCAACGTGCGCGCATTCGGGGCATTCAAGAAAATGATCACGCCATCACCTGAAGGCGCGTAAAAGTAGGCAAGCGACTGCTCTGACCAATCGCTTCCCCCGTGCCCCACGGCTCGATATGCCCCGAAATCCACGACCTCGAAACCCAGACCATAGCCTTGTATTTGGGGGCACATCGCGCTCGTGGAGCAATCTATGGCATTGTCTCGACCACGATCTGTAGATACGCGATCGCGCACGTCCGCCATGGAAGCGTCATAGCCGTGATGGTGCATGACTGAGATCATAAATTGCGCGTAGTCGCTGACGCTTATGATAAGATCATCGGCCGCCGAATAACTTCCCTGCTCCCTGCACCAGCCACCGGGGCGACAATAAAAGCCAGGAAATGCGCCTTGCTCGTCGACCGAATGGACAAGGCCGGCCACGTCGTTGCGCTCCACCACGAGGGTCGCGGAGTCGATGCCCGTAGGTTCGAACACGACGCGATCTACAATCGATGGAAATGGCTCGCTCAGTTTGATCTCAATCGCGCGCGCCAGGTACTCGAACGCCTCTCCCGAATATCCGTAAGCGCTGCCCGGAACGTGTTCAAAGACGAGCCGGCGATTGGGACGAAAGAAGCGCCAGTTTGGAAAACCACTTGTGTGATTCAACACCATCCGCGCGGTCAGTTGATCGCGCCGGGCATCGGCTGCGATATCGGGATCGATCCAATAGGCTGAAAGTGGCTCGTCGAGATCAAGGTGCCCCGCGGCGATGAGCCGGAGCGTCACTTCCGCAGTCACTGTCTTCGTGATCGAGGCGACGTTAAATCGCGTTGCGGCCGTGACGGCCAGACCCGGCGCTTCTTCACCGTAGTAATGTGACCAAACCAGGCGTCCATCATCGAGAACGCCAAAACCTGCGCTCACTATGTTGTTTTCTGCGAGGACGGCATCCAATCGAGCCGCGACGCGCGCATCTGGTAGGAAGAGTTGTCCACGCGATTCCCCAACGTGTTGGCCCGCCTGCGAACTCACGCAGCCACCGATCAGGACGACCGCCGCCCAAAACATAGCTCGCATCACGTGCCCCCGCGTTCAGGGCAATCGATAACGCTCCTTTGTTGCTGCGATATTTCAGTCGCGCGGCGCCTAAATCCCATGAAGAGACAGAAGCCCACAATGCCCGGCGCATGTGCGAACGCGTTATCGATCCTTACAATCGATCCGGATGTCGCCGCCGGCGGTGAAGTGAAGAACCGCGGTATCATCGTGCAGAAGCAAACCGGGCGGCCGGTGCAATTCGAGATCACAGAGCAGACCCGGATCGCGATCCGCAATCTGATGATGAGCCGTCATTATCTTAGATCCGGCGATTTTTTGGGCAACGCGGCCAAGAATTGTGATCATTCTCGCCGGCGGCGACAAGTCCAGCCAAGAGCGGGACATCAAAGCAGCCAAGAGAGTATGGGACGAATGGAAGGA
Organism: Hyphomonadaceae bacterium JAD_PAG50586_4; assembly: GCA_023242925.1. Lineage (GTDB taxonomy): Bacteria > Pseudomonadota > Alphaproteobacteria > Caulobacterales > Aquidulcibacteraceae > Vitreimonas. Next base: position 3,630,533 of record CP096134.1, read on the forward strand.
GCAAAACCGATGACGAAAGCTAAGTTCTCGGCCTTCGACGTGGCCGACCATATCAAGACCCCGGATGATGCAGCGCACTATCTCGACGCCGTCCTGGCGGATGGCGATGCGAACGAAATCGCCGAAGCACTTGGCGTGGTCGCACGCTCTCAAGGCATGGCGGCGATTGCTGAGCAAGGCGGGCTTTCGCGCGAAACCCTCTATCGAACTCTGAGCGACGCCGGCAATCCGAGACTGGCGACGCTGCTCGGCATCCTACGCGCCATGGGCCTTCGCCTCTCGGTCGCGGCAGCTTAGTCAGGTTTCGGCGCTCAGCGGCGGACGGGCTCCAATCCCGTCATTGGCGCCCTGCCCGTCAATTCGGCGCGGTCTCGCCGTTACCGGTCATTCCTATGTCGGGTCGTCAGACGCATGCACAATGAAACCCTCAGCGTGCTGACCATGATCAATCCCCGCTGTGCAATTGCCTTCAGTCTCCGAGAAACGCAGCCAAGCTCACCGTCAAGCCAGGAACGCGCAGCGCTTGCCGCGTGATGATCGCAGCCACGGTGACGGCCTTGTCCGGCCCGCCACGGACGCGCCGCTCAGACCGCGTTGACGTCTGCTCGCAGCGCTTGCAGGGTCGCCATCGGGGCCCGCGCACGCGCACCGGCAACGGGTATTGATACCCGCGCGCAAGTGCCGGCGCCCTGCGTGCTCTTAAGCGAAATTTCGCCCTCATGTAGATCGACGATGCTCTTTGCGATCGGTAGGCCAAGGCCAACGTGGCCGCTGGCGGATCGACCGGGGTCGGCGCGGTAGAAGCGGTCGAATACGAAGGGCAAGTCTGCTGCGGGAATGCCGCTTCCGGTGTCGGCCACTTCGATCTCAGCGGCTTCGTCCACTTGCCTGGCGCTAAGGCGCACTTCACCGCCCGCGGGCGTATGCGAAATGGCGTTTGACACCAGATTCGTGATTGCCCGCTGGAGAAGCGAACGATCGGCGCTGACGGCGACCGAGTCGCCACGCTCGACGGTGAGGCGCACGCCGGCTTCCGAAGCGCTTATCCGGTAGAGCTCGCCAATCGTCTCAATCTCCATCTGAACGTCAACCAATTGGCGGCGAATTCCTATTTGTCCGCTTGATGCGCGCGCCAGAAATAGAAGGCGCTCAACCAAGGTGCTCAGTTCACGGCAATTCTCGGAGAGCTGGCCGACTAAGGCCTTGTATTCATCTGGGCTGCGCGTCTGCTGTTCGGCAACGTTAAGCCCGAGAATGAGCTTGTTCAGCGGCGTGCAGATCTCGTGGGCCACGTTGTCGGCATACTGGCGAAGTCTTTGATAAGCGCTCTGCAAACGATCGAGCATGGCGTTGAACTGAGCCCCGAGCGCGGAGAGCTCGTCGGTCATGCCCATCGTTTCGATGCGCCTATTGAGGCTATTTTGATCAACGTCGCCAACATCGTTGGTCATCCGCTCCAGCGGTTCCAAAAGGCGCGCGAAATGCAATGCGGAGAGGATAACGGTGGCGAGCAGCGCCACAATCGCGACCATCACGACCAGGATCTCGAACCGCCGTAGCACTAACTCATCTAGGGTGGTGTCAATCGCAATTTGCGTCGTGGCCGCGCGCGCGACGCCGCCGACTACAACCGGCGCACCAGCCACCATTACGCGGAAACGGCGACCCGTGCTGCTGGTAACAAATCCGCGCGCAATGTCCTGACCCGTCCGGATTCGCGGGAGCAAGGCGCTCGGCAACACGGCCGCCATGTCCGGCGTCTCCTGGAGCACCGACCCGTCGTCCATCAGAACGCGCAGGAAAACACGCCGAGGGCCCTCCATGTCCTCGCTGACCTCGTGCGCTAGCCAGATATCGCGTTCGCCTTCCGAGTTAAGGATGCCACGCACCGTTAGGTAGCGCTTCTCCATCGTCTGATCGTCGATCCAACTCGATTGAGTGATCAAACCCAAATAGAGCATCACGCATACGCTGGTAATAAGCAGCACAAGCGCGAGCACCTGCCAGCGCAACAACTGGCCTAGCAACCCATTCTTGTTAAGAGCGGCACGGAAGATTACCGGCAAGCGATCAGCGAAGGACATAACCACGCCCCTTGATCGTATGAACAAGCTTGCGATCGAAGGGGTCGTCGAGCTTTTTCGAAGGCGAGCGACATTGACCTCGATCACGTTGCTCTCACTGTCGAGGCTCATCTGCCAGACGTGCTCGGCGATGAAGGCGCGCGACAGAACCTCGCCGCGATGGCTAACCAATAGTTCAAGGAGCTGAAGTTCCTTGGCCGAGAGATCGATCGGCTCGCCGCCTCGGCGCACGGTCAGCCGCATCGAGTCAAACGTGAAGTCGTCGATGCTGATGATGTTTGTCTGCGGAAGGCTTCGCCGCCGCAATAGTGCGCGCACACGAGCAAGGAGCTCGTCGAATGAAAAAGGCTTGATCAGATAATCGTCCGCGCCGAGCGACAGACCGCGCACGCGATCGTCGATCGACTCTCGCGCGGTGAGGACGAGCGCGGGCATTTCCCGGTCATTTTCGCGCAAGCCGGCGAGAATCCCCATCCGTCAAGTTTGGGCAGCATGATGTCGACAATCAAAAGATCGTACGCGGCGCTGGTGGCCTTTCGCAAACCGTCGATTCCATCAGAGGAGAGTTCGACAACATAACCAGCCTCGCTGAGACCGCGTCGCAAGAGCGTCGCGGTCTGTTCATGGTCTTCGATCACCAGCAGGCGCACGGGCGTTCTCCTCAACGCCATAACAGCACTTGGAGCCAGCGGTTCGCGCCCTTTCACCCATCGCGCGCAATGAGAGCCTATTCCGCGCCGGCGGCCGCTGTTTCTTTACGTCGCAATCGAATTTGTCAGCATCCTTCACTCGCTGGGCGTCGCTCAAGCAGCTGAGCCCGGTCCAGGCAACGGCCAGCTTCCCAGCCCATATGGCGTGTTTTTCGAACGGCCGGCGCCCTCGACGAGCTCAACGAGAGACCGAGAAAAACGCCGGACTTCGAAACGCCAGCCGAGCGATTTAGCCAATGTGTTGCATCGACCCGTTGAGGTCGCCCCCAATCGCGTGCTGTAGACGCCAAGGAGCTTGTCGTCGGTCCGGTCGTTGCGGACGGCGCGAGAATGCCAAAGCAGGAAGACGGTAGGCTCGTTCATCGATGAGGAAGATATCCAGCCTCATGTTTCCCGCAATGACCGCAAAGGGCCACGCGCCGGCCTACGGGGATTTTTCTCGAATGACCTGCGCGCTCTAATGCAGCCGCTTGCGCCCTGCCCGTCAATTCGGCACGCCGTCGCCGTAAGCATCCAGAACCAAATCAGAAGTGCGCGCCCTCACGCAGCAGCTTTGGCGCGCGCCTCGAGCGCCGCGATGTCGGCGGGCGCATAGTGGCCAAGAAGCAAACGCACCTTCCCGGATTTGAACCTGAGCTCAAGCACGCGCGCAGTCCCGGCGGCCGGCTTACGCGTGATTGAAACGAGGTCAGCCCAGGCAAATGTCTTGCCGCCCAATAGGCGACGCACCTGGAGGTTCTGCGGCGTCAAACAGCAAACCGTCCAAGCGAGCAAACGAAAGGCAGCCGCACCCGCAAGCGCGCCAGCGAGCAACCACGCAGTCATCAGCGCTTTCAGCAAGCGCGCATCGTCGCCGGCAGTTAAGAACGGATTGGGTAAGCAAAAGAGCGTCCAGCCGCCGCCAAACACGCCCAATGTGCATAACAGCGCCACCCACGCCTTTGGCCTGATCATGCGCGCTGCTTGGTTCATACCCCCGAAACTACCGGCGCACCCTCGTATGGTAATCCCATGCTTATGGGATATTCGCCAGAGCGTGGCGCCGCGCAACGATTGGCAACCGAGGCAACCCAGCAATCTTTAGGCGCCAATATAGAGGGCAATCCGGCTGCCGCTTGCGTCGGACAGCACCTCAAAGCGCGCTCCAATACGATCGGCGCGCGTGCGCATATTTGAGAGCCCGCGGCCGGCGGCTGCGGCATCAGGCGCAAACCCTACGCCATCGTCGCTCAGGGCGACTTCGATCTCACCGCCAGACTGGCGCCGCAGCGCCACGCTAACTCGCCGTGGCGAAGCATGTTGCAGCGCATTCGTGATCGCCTCAAGCAGCACGCGATAGATCTGCAGTGTCTTGTCGGGGCCGATATTGGGTGTCGGGCCGACATCTTCGATGCACCAATCGAGATCAACCCCGGCAGCCTCGCAGCGCGGTTCGATGCGCGCACGAAAAGCACCCAGCGCCCCTGTAAGCGAACCTTCGCCCTGCTCCAAAGAATCGACGACCATGCGCAAGTCGTCGAGGCTTTGTTCTAAACCAATCAAAAGCGCAGCCTCTGATAGCTTATGCGCCCGTGCCTGGAGGACCAGGCCGAGCAATTGTCCGCCAATGCCGTCATGCATGTCACGCATGATCCGGCTTCGCTCCTCCAGGAGCATGGCGGCTCGCTCGTTGCGGCGCGCCTCTTCCATGGTGACAATAATCTCCTGCTCACGCGACGCGACCAGGAGGTTGAGTTTCTCGGCGGTAGCGGTCGCTGCCTCGAATACCCCCGCGCCCGCGCAGCGAGGGAAAGCAAAAGCGCTAGCGGAAAGAACATGACGGCCGCACCGAGAGACACGCCGTACATAAATAAGAAACGCACCATCACGATGTCAGCGATGGCGGCGATAAGAACGAACAAGAAAGCGGAAATCTCGAACGGGTCACGATGGCCGTTTCGCCGATAGTACGCGACCAACCTGACGAGACAAAAAGCTATCACCGCCAATCCCATCCACCCGAGAACGCGATCGACATCTTGCGAGCCGATCGCTGGATTGCGTTCCAGCGCGAGCGCAATGGCGACGGCGCCTACGCCCAGCACCATGACGCAAACGAACGCCAGTCGCCGTCTGGCCGAGACTGGCCAAGGTGCAAGCAACAGATGATGCCCTCGTGGCGCCGGACTTGGACTCTCTGCAAAAACAGACGTCCATTCGACGAAGAACAAGACCAAGAAAACGCTCGTCCCCAGATAGCCAAAAAGTAGATTCCGTTGGCGACGGCACCATTCCATGGCGGGTCGCTTGGCGAAAGACCCAACACTTGCAATGCCCAAGACGCGGCAAGTGCGCCCAGCGAATAGATCAATCCGCGCACGCCAAGCAGAGACGCCGCTGCAAAACAAAAGGCCGCGACGAAGGCGGCGATTATTCCATTTGCCACTTGAATGTCGGCGCGCAAGAATCGGAGCGCGACATAGGAGGGATAGAGTTCGTCGTACTCACCCAAATAGATCGGCCGCAAATGACCAAAACCGACGCTGCGCTGCACCTCAATTTCAACCAGCGCACCTGGGCGCGCCAGCGACTGGGGATATGCATAAGCCGCGGACGTCGGCTCCAGTTGGCGACCTGTCCGGCGCTCTGGCCCTCGCCTGCGACCAGCACGCCGTCGACGAAGATGCGGGCGTTGTCATGGGCGCTCACCACAAGCAAAGCGGGAAAGTGTTTGCTCGCCGTCTCTGCATCCAAGATCAGCCGAAAACGCATCGGCGAGGTTGCGCAACAATGCCAATGCGGGAGCGCAGCCGGTGTGAACGCTTGGCCAGGCAGATCGGAGACGAGCACGTCGCTCACACGGCGTCCGGGCACGTTCTCAGCCTTCATATTGACCAGAACCAGTCCCGCGCAGAAGAGCGCCAACAAGACGAGGATAGCGATCGCCGTCGGCCAACGCGTCGGCGGCGCGTCGAGCGCGGGCATCAGGCGCTGAGGGCGGGGCGTCACGTTATCCACCTAGTCGTTCAAGCGGATCAGCCCGGCCTGCACCGCCTCAAACACGGCCTCGCTGCGAGAATTGACGGCCAGCTTGCGATAGATCGATTTGACGTGATCACCCACAGTATTTGGTGAGATGGCGTGTAGGCGGGCCACTTCTTTGTAGCGAAAACCTTTGGCCAAATCGGCGAGGATCGCGACCTCCTTTTCCGTCAATGGCGCGTCCAGCTCTTGGCGCACAACAGCCGCGTGCTGACGCATGCGCGTCAGGATGTGGCTCGCCACTGCGGGACTGATCGGCGCCCCCGTTAAGCACGCTGCGGATTGCGGCTTCCGCGTCGCAGGGGTCGCCGCCCTTGAGCAAATAGCCGTCGGCGCCCGCTTCTATCGCGCGCACGACACTGCGGGCGTCTCCAAAAATGCTAACGACAATAATCTTGATGTTTGGCGCGCGCGCACGCGCCAGGGCGATGAGCTCAACGCCATTTCCGTCTGGCAACTCCAAATCAATCAAGAGGACGTCGGGGCCCATGGCGAGCAACCTTTGTCCACCCGCCAAGGTGTCCGCCATTCCGGCAACGTCGAGGCCCTCCGCCCCCGTCACGAGGTGCACAAGATTCTCACGCAGTATGGGATCGTCTTCGACGATGGCGATCCGAGCTTGGTGAGGCGCGTCACTCAAGTGAAAATCCTGTCTGGCGCCATTGTCGCGCAAAGAGCGCCGCTTAGCTAGCCGGCGCGCAAGCCCTAAGCCGTGGCTTTGCCAGCGGAGCACATACGACTCGGCTGGCGTCAGCCAAGCGGGTGGCGGACGCTTCACGATCTTCCGCATCGCTTTAGTGTGGGCGACAAACCTGCGCGATCGGCGCAACCGGCGCGGTCAAACGCGCGCTCATGCAACGGCGCCGATCGAAAGCCTCGTGCGTGCGAGGCTGATGACCAACCCCAACGGACTTGCGCCCATTGCAGCAATCTCGCGCGTTGAGCCCGCGGCGCTGCGCGTCCAAATAGGTTGAGCGCCTCTAGCGCGCACCAGCGCCAGGCGCCGAAGTCTTTAACGCCATAGACAAAGCGCCACGCGCTCTCCCAAATCCGCTGTCGCTTGATACGCGCGCTGCGCCAGGGTTGGGCACGCACGCCAGCGCCCATCGCGTCAATGCTCGATGCACCCAACGTGTCGGCCCGCACTGGCGGCGGCGAAACCCCAAAGGTTTTCAGATCCCACGCCCATACGCGCCGTAAGTCATGATCGATCGGGATATCGCGCCATCTCTTCGTGAGCAGCTTTTTGGCGCCCGACCGGCTCAATAGATAAGCGCCCGTGCTCACCGGCGCTTGTGAATAGCGAACCAGCTCGAACCCATCGACCAATGTGGCGACCCGCAAGGCCGCGCGCTTAGAGGGAAAAGAGAGCCGCACGATATCCCAAGCGTCCGGAAGCGCCGCGATCACGCGATCCAGAACTGGCTTTATGAAAGGCGGACACTCGATATCGTCTTCCAATATCAGCGTCGGCGCATCTGATGCGCTTGCGACAATCTCCGCGCAGATGGCCAGATGGCTCGCATAACAACCGATCTCGCCCGCAGACAGGGTTTTGCACCCCGGGTCGAAGTACGAACGCAAGTTCTCCGGTAGCTTCGCGCCGTCAATGGCGCTAAACCTGCGATAGGTGAGACCTGCTCCTCGCAGCTGCACCTCCATGTGCTGTAGGCGCGCGACGTCGCGGTCCAGGTTGATGACAACTACGTCCAACTGCGCCTCCCCCGTCTCGAGGCGCTCTCAAGTGCTGCGCTGCTGTAAGCAGGCCAACCCCACGTCCATGGGGTTGACGAGGTTGCGCGCGATGCGCAGGCGCAGAAGGAGTGCTTGCAACGCAATAGGCCGGCACGGCGAACGCCGATCGCATCAACCGTGACCCATGGATCAGTAGGTGTGCCGGCAGTCAAACAGAGCACGCGCACATGACCACGCTGCCTGAGGGCATCTCACCTAAGAGCGCGTGCAGGCCGCGTTAGCTTGGGTCTTCGCACCGTGGATCAAGGGGATGGGGCTTTGCGATTTTGTGGTGCGCGAGGGCTTTTGTTCTATGCGGCTCCCGATCAACGCTAGGCTCAAGTTCTTTTCAGAGCGCCCTTTGCGACAAGCACTGAGGGCCGCAATCGACACCCCAGCCACGATGGCGAACGCAACGAGCCCACGCATGAGCAAAGGCGCTGTCTATCAACACACGCACTTTCTACGTCCCGCCGCAAACGCTGTTCTCATTGAGGCGGCGGTAAAGCGCCTCGGCTAAGCCAGCGCATACATCGATTGCAGCGTGACCTTCGTCGGCTCAGGCGAACTCGTCGCCCACGCCGTGCTCGCGTTCGCGTTCTAACCCCGCCTCTGAAAGGCGTGATTGGGCCACGTCCAGGCGTTGAGCAATATTTCTCGAAGGTCCGCCGCGCTCTAAACCTGCCGATCGCGCTCTGCCTGTCAATCCGGCAGGCCGCCTCCGATAAACGAAAGCGGTTTGCACTGACAACGCCCGCGCCTGTGCTAAAGTCGTGCGGCGGAGGTGGACGATGTGGCGGGGAATTCTGCTTGCTGCAATGTGCGTGCTGACCGCGTGCCAAACGCAGACGCCGCAATCTGGCGAAACTCAAACAGCGCCAACGTTGGCCGCACTGCAAGGCGGCTATTTCCGGCTCGACAGCCGCGAACTTAACCGGCCCATGCACATCTACATTTCGCTTCCAGAGCGCTATGCGGAGCAGACGGATCGGAGGTATCCCGTCGTCTATATCACAGACGGCGACTCGCTTTTTCCGATGCTCGCGCCAACGCATCTCTTTCTGACCTACGACGAGCCAGTGCCGCCCGCGATCTTGGTCGGCATCGCGTATGGCACCTTCGGTGAGGGTAATATGCGGCACGTCGATTTCCGACAGCCCGGCGCAGCAGGATATCAACGCATGCTGCGCGACGAACTCATTCCCATCATTGAAGGGCGCTATCGCGCCGATCCGCAGCGCCGAGTCCTTGTCGGCCAGTCGCGCGGCGCGAGCTTCGTGCTGCATTCGGCGTTGACCGAGCCCGATCTCTTTTGGGGCCGCATCGCCAGCAACGCCGACTACACAGAGCGCGACGCGCTTTGGGGCGAACCGATGCCCGCGACGCGGCGCGACTTGCGTCTGTTCGTCGCCAGCGGGTCGCGCGATCGTCCGGATCTGCGTGCTGGCGCGCTTGAGTGGGACACGCACTGGATCGCACGCGAAAAGCCGTGGGCGTATCATTTCGTCACGATAGACAACGGCACGCACGCCGCCTCGATGGGCGAAGCTTACCGGCAGGGGATGTTGTGGCTGTTCTCGCCCGGCTGAGCGACTGTCTGGAAAGGGCCAGCGGTGCGTCGTTCGACATTTTTCTGAGTGGCTCGCGCGCTCAATCCCAGCCGCTCGCGCCCCGCCCCTCAATTCGTCGCGACGTCGCCGAAAGCTGCCGTTCGGTTCGCTTTAATGGCGCACCAAACAGCGCCCTCTGAAACATGCGCGCAACATTGGCGAAGTACGGTCGCCACCAATGAAATTTCGCAATGGGGGAATACGATGAGATCGTCAGGATTGGTGAGAGTGTTGGCGGCTTGCCTCTCGCCGCTTGCAATTGCAGCCTGTTCGACGTTGCAAGCGAATGCGCCAGTCATCTCCTCCACTTCGGCACAAACCAACGCGATCGCACCGACAGCGAATGAATCCCGTAGCCTCGCCACCAATCTCGCATCGCGTCTCGAATCTGATTTCGTCTTTCCTGAGCAGGGCATGAGATATGCCGCCGCCCTTAACACAAACGCGAATGCGGGCAGATACGACTCGTTGAGCGGTGTCGAACTAGCTACAAGGCTCACTGAAGATCTTCAGCGTGTCACCCTCGATGGCCACTTGCGCGTGATGTATCAGGGAGACGGCGGCGGCGGACCGCAAATCGTTATCCAACGCCCACCGGGCGCTCCGGACGGAGAACCGCCCCCTGATCGCCAACCGATAATGGTTCGCATGCAACCGCCGCCTCCAATTGAGGAAGCGCGCTGGTTAGCGCCGGGCATCGCTTTCGTGCGGTTCAACCTGTTTCCCGGTGAAACTGAAGTAACCGAGGCAGTGCGTCAGTTCATGGCGACGCATGCCGACGCCGACACGATCATCTTCGACTTGCGGACCCACATGGGAGGTGGTCTCGACGAGATGGACGTTATCTTCCCTTGGCTCTTTTCAACGCCAACGCGGCTGGTATCCATGGCGGCGCGAAGATCGGTCGATGAAAGTGGAGGCTCTCCCGTCGGCGATGGTCCCTCTCTGCGCAGGGTGCAGGGAGATCCAAACTTCGTAACGCGCGAACACTGGGCAACACCGGGAACCGATACGCGCCTCTTCGATGCAAGAGTTTTTGTACTGACATCCGGATTCACCGGGTCGGCTGCGGAACACTTCGCACTCGCCTTCAAGCACACAGGACGCGGAACTCTAATCGGCCGCGCCACTTACGGTGCCAATCATTTTGGCGGTGACCAAGATCTTGGCGGCGGCTTCACCGCCTTCATTCCTGTGGGGCGCACTTTTGATCCTGTTACAGGAGCAGATTGGGAAGGCGTCGGCGTTACGCCCGATATCGATGTCGCGCCAGAAGCGGCGCTCATCGAGGCGCTTACGCGCTCGGGTGTTTCGCCGGAAGAGGCGGCGAGGCTTTCGGCCGAAGTGGCCCCTCGGGGCCCAATGACGAGCCCGCGTCGGCAAGCCGGCTAGCGTGGACGAGACTCATTAGAGAGGGCGGCGTTTTGCGCGGATCGTGTGGAGGGCCGAGTCAACCGCGCTTACAGGCGTTTTCGCGACTGGCCGGCGCGCCGCACTCCTGCCGCTGGCGCCCTGCCCCTAAATTCGGCGCGCTGTCGCCGAGAGCGGACTTAGTGCGCATGATTTTCTATTGTCGCCGCCCTAGCGCATTCCGGACACACATGTCGAAAGCCGCGAATTCGCAAGAGGTCGCAGAAGGCGCCATTTTACATCGTGGTATTTTTTGAACGGCGCTCTACGGGGTCGTTCGCGACCGACCGTTGGACTGCAATATTGCTGAAGGCGCCTAAAGCCCTCTCAGGTCGGCGCCTTGGCGCGATACGGTGCGCTGGGATTGTCTGGGCGCACCAGCGCCTCGACAGCAATGCGGATGAGCGTCTGCGGCGGCGTCCAAGGATAAGCGGCGATGGTAATCTGGTTGTGCGCTACGCCGTGAAGGACCGCCATCAAAAGGTCCGCCTTGACAGCCACGGCCGGGGCCGTTGGCGCCTCGCCAAGCGCCTCCGCCAAAGCGTTCAAAATGACGCCGAACCGTAAGATCAGCGGATCATCTCGTACAAAAACGCTCACCTCTGCCTGACTTATGCCGCTGGACATGAAGACCAAAAAATAGTGGTCACGCCGCGTGAGCCAGAACGCCACATAGGCTTGCGCAAGCGCCTGCAATCGCTCTGCCGGGTCAGCGTTGGCAGCGGCAATTTCATCCAGTTGATCGAACAATTCGTTGAAAACGCGCCCCCAGAGATCGCGCAGCACATCGATTTTTCGATCGTAGTATTTGTAGAGTGTCATGACCGTGCAGCCGGCCTCTTCCGCCAGACGTCGCATCGAGACAGCCGCGTAGCCCTCTTCATGGAACAGCCGAAATGCGCATGCGGCGATCCTGCCGCGCACCTCCTCGATCCGGGCGGGGAGCGCGCCGGGCGTCCCCGGGCACGTGGAGCGCGAACATTATCGGTCATGCGAACACTATGCCTTGACATGGGAGAAGATTAAAATATAACGCGATATATTAAATCCAGGTGACCCATGCGTTCGTTGATCGCCGGCTTGCTGACCATAATGCTCGGGCTCATCGCTCCTGAAACGCACGCACACCCGCCACTCGCGGAACTCACCGGCACGTGGCGCACAGAGATGCACAACGCCGTGGTGAGTATTTCAGCCTGCGAAGACAGCACACCGTGCGGCGCGCTGGTCTGGGTCGACCCGGAACTAACGGAGGGCGCGACAACGGATGCGCGCAATCCGGATCGCCGCTTGCGCAACCGCCCCCTCGTCGGGCTCCGCATTCTCTGGGGCCTTCAGTCAGGGGCGACGCAGTGGGCCTCAGGGCGTGTCTATAACCCTGACACCGGCCAGACATTTTCAGCATCCCTTCGCTTGCTGTCCGAAGACACGCTTTTGGTGACGGGATGCCTTGGCCCCTGTGCCGCTCTGAGCGCTGGGTCAGGCAGCAGCCAACTCAAACGGAGACACGCACATGAATACTCTCGTACAGCCTGCGACTCTCGCTCAGTCTGAGCGCCGGTTGATCCAAGCACTTTTCGTGATCGCCGCCGTTTGGAACTTCGCCGGTTCGATCCCTGGGATTACGAATGCAGCGGGCATGTTCGCCCAAGAGTTCGGTCGCGAACTCTCCGATCCGGTTATGGTCTCGGTATACCGAGGCGCATGGGCGACGTCTTTCCTCTACGCGCTTGGTTTTCTGTTGGTGGCGCGCACACCGGAACGTCACGTCGGCATCGTGCTTATGGGTGGGCTCGGCAAGGCGCTGTTCGCCATGAACTTGGCATGGATGTATTTCAGCGGCTGGACATCGGATTTTGCGGTTCTCGTGATCGCCGGAGACGCGGTGTTTGTCGCGTTGTTTCTGACTTATCTCTTTCGCCTGCGGCGCGCGGGAATTTCTATTCTCTGACATGACATCCAGAGTCTCTGGGTTGAAACGGTGAAATTGCGCCAACCACGAGACTGACGAGATCAATCTCTCCGTCGGTTTTGCAGAGCCAACTCGACGCCCGAGAACGCTAGCCTGACTGACAGCTCTGGGCCACGGCCCGGCGCTGAGCAATATTTCTCGAATGACCGGCCCGCGACCAGCCGTTCGCGCCCTGCTCGCAAATTCGGCACGCCATCGCCGATTGCAGTCTCTCACTGACGCGTCCGGCTAGAATGCCGTGAGCACGCGCCCGCATATGAGAAGCACTGAGGAAATACCAAAGTTGGCCACGTTACCATCGATCCCGCTGATGCGAGTTCCGGCGAACCCCACGCGAGCGCTGACGCGTCCACCATAGAGCTGTGATGCCGCCGCACTCACGAAGAAGCCACCCAGCACGATCCCGCTGAGGATCATGGCGATGCAAGCACCGAGGGCTGGCTCCACTCTTTCGGACCAGAGGAAGTACAGCGCAGCTAAGCCCAGCGCCGACGCGGTCAGCACTTGGGTGACGACATGAAAGCGCGCGTGGGCCGGCCAGTCCGTATTTAACGCGTGAGTCCGATTCAAGTCCGCAATGAGCGGGATGATCGTGAATTGAAGAATGCCCTATCGTCATAAGAAGCAGTCCGAGGTCAGGCATCGAGCTCTCCGGTGTAAGCTGCTCGACGACACTACTGCAAAGTCCAGGCGATGAAAGCGCCTGCCAAGCGCGCTAGGGATGAGCCGTTGCGGCAGGTGGTTCGACTGACCGACGCGCTCCAATCAAGACACTCGCGCGCCCTGCCCGTCAATTCGGCGCACAATCGCCGTTAGTGGACGTTGGCGACGGCAGCTCAGAGGCTTACGATCATCGCCATGTTCAACGCCCAGCGCATCTGGATCACGTACGCTCTCATCGTCATACCGCCGGTGTTCTTAGTCCTGTTGCTGACGGCGATCACCGCAACGCCGCTACCGGAAGACGCCATCAGCTTCATAGGGTTCGGCGGGATGGCGCTTTGGGTCTTAGCCCTTTCCATTCATCAAGGTATCTTCGCGAAATGCTGGCGATGCAGGGCGCCGTTGCACCTGTCGCCCATCGGTTGGTATGTGCCTGTCGTGACGTGGCGACGCTGTCCCGGTTGCGGACAACAACACTCTGAACGGCGAGCTTAGCGGATGTCCGCCTTGGGCCAGTCGTGCGCCATCCGACGTTTTTCTGAACGGCTGTCGGGCTCCAATCCCGTCGCTCGCGCCCTGCCCGTCAATTCGGCACTCCGTCGCCGAAAGCTGCCCTTTTGCAGAGCCTTCACAAGCAGGATTGTCACGAGATCGCTGCCCCACTCCGCGTCCGGATACCGGTCAGCTTCTGTGTATCCACGCCTTGCATAGAACTGCTGGCTGACGCTGTTGAAAGTGTCCGTCTCCAGCCGCGCCGCCGTGAACCCTGACTTGCTGATTTCGGCCTCCGCCTTGTCCATGAGGCGCGAACCGACACCTGACCGCGAGTAGCTGCCGCGCACGTGCAGCGCGTTTACGAAATCACCCTGCCAATGGACGAAACCAGCGATGTCTTGGCCACACTGACAAACCCAGAACTCGTGTCCGCGCCGAGCAACGTACGCGGTGGGGCGGTCTTCTTCGCGAAATGCCTTGGCGGCCGAGGAAGTGATATTGGGCAGCCAAGTGCTCTCAAAGGTGTCGTACAAGATCGCGGTCAGGTCGGCCGTGTCCGTGGGCCGCGCGGGGCGGATTTCGAGAGGGCCGAGTGATCGCATATGGTCAGGCTAACGCTTTGACGGGAGACAGCCAACGACCGCTTTGGGCCATCGTAAGCCCCAGAGCAATTTTCTGCGACTGTCTGCACTGCTCGATAGCGGACGCTGGGACTGAGGCGTAGCCTCCGCTCCCCGCCTGCACGGTGCGGGCGGGTGAGCAGAAGGCTCACGCCATGACCATGGAGATCATCACAGAAACACCGTTCCGCACAGCCAAGCGTCAACGTCGCATTACGGGCGGAAAGCTGACAGGTCAAAAGCCGGCGCTGAAGATGAAAGAGGTCTGGTCGATCCGCGCGCGATTGGAGTTGAAGAAGAGGGTGCGTGATCTCGCCCTCTTCAACCTGGCCATCGACAGCAAGCTGCGCGCCTGCGATTTGACCGCACTCAGAGTCGAGGATGTCGCCGCCGGCGGCGAAGTGAAGACGCGCGGCATCATCGTTCAAAAGAAAACCGGGCGGCCGGTGCAATTCGAAATCACCGAGCAGACCCGGATCGCGATCCGCAATCTGATGAGCCGCCACTATCTCAGATCCAACGACTTTCTGTTTCAGAGCCGCCTCGTCTCCTCGCCCCATCTTTCGACCAGGCAATACGCCCGCATCGTTCAGGGCTGGGTTCGCTCGATCGGCCTCAACCCCGCCACCTACGGCACACATTCGCTGCGGCGCACGAAGGCGGCGCTGATCTACAGAAAGACGGGCAACCTGCGCGCCGTACAGCTTCTGTTGGGCCACTCTAAGCTTGAAAGCACCGTGCGCTATCTGGGTGTGGAAGTAGATGACGCCATAGCCATATCAGAGAGCGTCGATCTGTGATGTCAGCGAGCGGCCCTTTCGGCCGCTCGAGATCCCTGTACGCGGGAGCCAATATTGATACCGCTTTCATAACTACGGGAAACCAGTAGTATGATCGAATTCGAATGGGACGATGAAAAGGCGGCGGGAAACGGCCTTCTCATGGTCGTTCACACCGACCGAAGCTATGGCGGCGACCCCCAGCGCATTCGCTTAATTTCTGCACGGCGAGCAACCCGAGATGAGCAAGACTTCTACTATCGTGAAAATGGATAAGAGCGGCGTCCTGCGACGCAAGGGTGTGGTCGTGAAGGTCCCGCGCGGGCGCGCCCTCGACGACGCCGAGGCATTGGCTGCGACGAAGACCCATCCAGACAATCCACCGCTTACAAAAAAGCGCATGGCTTCAATGGTGCGCACGCCACAAGTGAAGGTGCTGCGGCGTGCACTAGGTCTGACGCAACAAGAGTTTGCTGCGCGATACCAAATTCCGTTGGGCACCCTGCGAGACTGGGAGCAAGGCAGAGCGACGCCGGACCTGCCAACACGGGCCTACTTAAAGGTCATCGCACGTGACCCCAAGGCCGTTGAAAAAGCGCTTGAACGCGGATGAAGCCGGAGGCGGCGATGCGCGAAGACAGGATTGATGAAGCCGTCTTGGCCCTCCTCTACCTTGGGCATTGGATCGAAGGTCATGACAAAATTGCCCGCGCGTGGAAGAGCCTCGACTGGAGCACTATGGAGCGTCTCCACGCGAAAGGGCTGATCTCCAACCCGATCGGCAAAAGCAAATCTATCACCCTGTCTGACCACGGTTTGTCCCTGGCTAAACAGGCTCACGACGCCCTCTTTGGCGGTGAAGAACCTTCGCGAGCGGCAGACTAGCTCGACGCCGGTCAATCAGTTGACCTCACTCATAGCGGCTTCATTTCGCCGAAAGCCGCCACTCGCATTTGCAGTGAGAGGAAGTTGGCGCGTTGTATATAATTTTTGACATGTCAAAAATTTTCGACTATAGCCTGCCGCAAGAACACTGGGGTTGCCAATGGCGATGCGCGAGATTGTGGCGTGGGTGATGGTCGCCCTCTTTGGTGTAGTCGGGGCGATTTGCTTGGTCTCGATTTTGGATGCCGGCTTCGCGGCGCCGCCACAGGAGGCTGCGATCGTCGCTGCTGGTATCGCCGTGGTGGGCGTCGTTGTTTTGGAAGTCGCGCTCGCGATTTTCTTTCCGAGACAATCTGGGGCGCCGCCCGACGAACGCGAGCGGCTAATCGTTGCCCGCGCTGGCCATTGGGCCGGATTGGCTTTCTTATTCGGCGCGCTGCCTGCACTCGGGCACTACGTCGCAAATGGCAACGGCAACATCATGTTTAATGTGATCTTGCTTTCCTTGTTTGTCTCTGGAGTGGCCGAATATGGCTCCCAGGTCATTCTGTTCCGGCGATAAGGCCGCGTTGCTTGCCGAAGCCCCCACCAATCACGAACCGCGTTAGAGAGCTTCGAGAGCAAGCAGGCGGTCTGAGCCAGGCCGCGTTGGCGGACGCGATCGGTGTAACGCGGCAAACAGTCATTGCGATTGAGCAAGGTCGATATTCCCCCTCGCTAGAAAGCGCATTTCGAGATCTCTCGGGTGTTTGGCGTCGGTGTCGAAGACGTGTTCGGCTGGAAAGAAGACCTCCGGCGAACGCCTTCAAAGAAGAAATAGGGACGTTGAAAGCGAGTGTCAGCTCGACGTCGTGAATTGGAGAAGGAAATCGCGATGCGAAGTCAGAATGCCAACACCAGAGCTCCGCAGCGGCCTCGGAGGACACTGGTTTGGGTTGGCCTGACTGCGGCACTGCTCTTGATCGGTTGGACAGCATTGATTGGGGTGGGTGTCGTTCAAGGATGGTCGCATCGCCCGCTCGCGCCCCGCGGCGAAACCTCCGCATTCACGACCGCCGCTCTGGCGCGGATTGAAAGTGAAGACGCTGGCAATGCCGCTTTCGTGTTGCTCGACGATGGGCGCGTCGTCTCTGAACATTTTCAGTCGATTGGCGAGCCATTAAATCGCGACACACTTTTTCAGGTGGCGTCGCTCAGTAAATGGGTAACCGCATGGGGGTGATGACGCTGGTGGATGAAAGGCGCATCGATCTTGACGCGCCAATCTCCACCTACCTCAAGCGCTGGCATTTGCCGGACGGCGCTTTCGATGAAACACAGGTCACGGCAAGGCGGCTGCTGAGCCACACCGCAGGTCTAACCGATGGCTTGGGCTACGGCGGGTTCACGCCAGGCCAAACCGTCCAGAGGCTCGAAGATTCACTGACGCACGCAAGTGATGCATCACCTGGCGCCGATGGACGCGTCCGCGTGGGTACGGAACCAGGAGAAAGCTTCCTCTATTCCGGCGGCGGCTACGCGCTCCTGCAATTGGTGATCGAGGAGGTCTCGGGCGAGCCGTTCAACGATTACATGCGCCGCGCCGTGCTTTTCCCTCTCGGCATGACGCGCTCGAGCTTCGTCTTGCCCGAGGGTGAGACCAATGTGGCTCAGTCCTTCAACGAACGTGGCGAAGAAGCGATCCTGTATAATTTCTCGGCGCCGGCTGCTGCCTCGCTTTATACGTCCGCGGCTGACCTAACCCGATTCCTGCAGGCAAATGTCGCCGGTGCGAACGGAGAACTCCCGGGCCGCGGTGTTCTGACGCCAGAGGCCTTGGCCGAAATGCGCCGTCCGCATGCCTACCAATACGGCGTTGAAACCTGGGGGCTTGGTACAATCCTTTATGCGCCAAACAATACCAACGGCTTTGTTGTCGGTCACGACGGCAGCAACACGCCGGCAATCAACACCAGTGCCCGCATCGATCCTGCGACTGGCGACGGCATCATAATGCTTGAAACAGGCGATCCCCGGCTTGCCACCGACATTGCCGGCGAATGGGTGTTTTGGAATACCGGAAATGTCGATCTCTTTATGGTGTCGGCCGATGTGCAAAGCGCATTCTCAATCCTAGTCGCCGGATGGATCGTTATTCTCCTGAGCGCGATTGTGTTCAGCGGTATAGTCGCTGTGCGGCGCAGGCAGCGCCGCTCGGTGTGAACGGCAGCAAAGGGCTAGTCGTGCGCCATCCGACATTTTTTCCGAATGGCTGGCGCGCTACAAACCCGTCGCTCGCGCCCTGCCATTAAATTCGGCGCGCGCTCGCCGAAACGCGTCAGTCCACGACATTCAGGCCGCCTCGTATTGCGCAATCAGTGCGTCGATGTGACGGCTTTCGGGCGCGAGCCGGGTCACGAGCTTCACAATCATCCAGAGCGCGCTCACCCCCAGCGCGCCGCCCAGCACGAACGCTGCTGAATGCATCTCATGCGGCGCCATCTTGCCCGTGGCGACGAGTTGATTGAGCAACACGTAGAGCAACGGCGCGAAGGCGATCATGGCGCCGCCAATGATGAAGATGCGCAGCCGCGCCGCGGTGTTATCGGCACGGAGCGCGCGGAAAGTTTCGAGTAGTGTGCCAGCCGGGGCGCCTGACGGCGCAGCGCGGCTGGCAATCAGGACGAGCGCCACGAACGGAATCAATGCGAACGGAATAAGCCCCCACTCGCGCGCCAGGTCGATCGCATCGGCCTGGCCGGTGACGATATCAAGCCCCATCAGGGCCAGGGAATTGTCAGCATCACGCCCGCGAACACCAGGAGCCGCCGCAAATGCGCGCGGCGCTTGGCCAAAGTCGCTTGCGCTTCGGCGACGACATAAGCGCTGGCCGCAGCACTCGGACTGTTGGCGTTCGAGGTCCAGGCGTTTCGCAATGACTCATAATCCATTGTCGCTCTCCGTGAGTTGCGTGAGTTTCCTGCGAGCACGTGTGAGTCGTGCGCCGACATTGGTTTCACTGATGCCGTGAAGGGCGGCGATCTCAGCGTAAGATTGGCCCTCAAGCGAGAGCAACATCAGCGAGCGGTCGACGCTCTCCAGTGAGCGTATCGCCGCGTAGAGCCGTTCGATCAGTGGGTCCTCACCCGTTACTTCCTCGACCCGCAGCCGCTCGTATTCGCTCTGGCGATGACGGCGGCGCGCTTCGCTGCGACGCCAGCTCAGCGCGCGATTGTGCGCGACGCGAAAGATGAATGTCTTCTCGGCACTATCGCCACGAAACGAGGGCGCGGCGCGCCACAGCGCCAACAGCAACTCCTGCAACAGGTCGTGCTGGTCCGCGCCAACCGCGAAAGCACGGGCGATACGGTGCAAAACACCGACATGCTCTCTCACCAGCGTTTGGAACCGCTCATCGCCCAAAGCTTTTGCTCCGTTTATGAACTTAGACGCCGCTCCCGCATCGATCCTTACACGAGAGAAGTCCGAGGGCGTGCGTTGCCCTTCATGACCTGCCGAGGAGGCTGGCCTCATCGACGGCTCCGCCCGTCAGGTCGACGCGATGTTTTCCCAGAGCGGACCAGTTTGGTAGAAGGCCCCCGGATCATCATGGCCAACCGGAAGACTCGCTTAAGTCTGGTCATTGGTGACCTATCCGCTGCAATGGCTCCCCGTCGCCGAGATCAGACGCTACAGCCCACTACAGCCCTTGCGACTGCCAATTTCTCTCAGGTACAAAATCTCTCTAACACTTGGCGTCTTTTCGAAAGGCCGGCCCATGCTCGAAGGCTCATGCGATTGTGGCGCGGTACACTACACCGTGGATGCCGCGCTGGACGAAGTGACGGAGTGCAATTGTGGCATCTGCCGCCGCTCAGGCGGGCTGTGGGCCTACTACTCGCCGACGAAAGTGACGATGACTGGGCCGACTGATATCTATATGCGCGGCGATCGAATGTTAGAAATGCACCACTGCAAGACCTGCCGATGCCTGATGTGGTGGGTGCCGACGGACAAAAGCTACGACCGCATGGGTGTAAACGCGCGCATGCTTCCGCTAGGCGCGTGGGATGAGACACCGGTTAAGAAGTGCGACGGGGCAAGCTGGTGACGGCGAGGATCATTGCCCTATTGCGACCGGCCGCTTAGGGCCAGCGATGCGCCATCCGCGATTTTTTCTGAGCGGCCGGCACGCTCCAATCAAGCCACTGGTGCCCCGCCCGTCAATTCGGCGCGCTCTCGTAGAGTCGGGATGTGGCGCGGTGGTGTTAGGCCGAGCGTATCTGTTTCCGCCTCTTTCGTTTGGCGGTGCCTGAAGAGCGCGACCATAGCTCCGTTTCCACATCCCTCTCATCGAACCGGACTTGCAGATCTCCCGCATCCGGCTCTCGGACAAGACATCACGCCTTCACCCACGACGGGCCGCGGCCAAGTCGGGTCAAGCGTACGAGCCCGAAGTGCTCGTAGAGGTGCGAGAGTGGATAGCTCCCGCCTCGACGTCGCTTGACTTTGTGTTTGGCGCGCAGCCACCGGCGCAACCGCACAGCTGTGTAATTGTCGAGCGCGCGGTACGCGGGATTGACCGTGCCTACTCTGAAGTAGTTGGCCCAGCCGCGCAGCGTGCGGTTTAACTTCATCACCAGCTCTGTGGTCCCTTGCCATGTCCCCGTATGGACGGTGAGCGCGTGGACCTTTTCGACCGCGCTCTTGATGCTCTTCTTCGATGGCCGATGGCCCAGGCGGGCTTGACCGGTTCGCGCAGAATACATCCGTCCAAACGTGTAGCCCAAGAAGTCGAAGCTGCTCTCCGGGACGCTGCAGATGCGTGCCTTCTCTTCGCTGACCGTGAGCTTCAGCTTACCCATGATCGCGCGCAGATGCTGCAGCGCCAAGTCAGCGTTGCCTTTCCTACACAAGATCACGAGATCGTCCGCATAGGTCACGAGACGTGCGCCGAGACGCTGCTCCAGTCCGAGCTGTCGCCATCCCAACACAAACCGGCGCATGTAGAGATTGGCCAGCAAGGGTGAGAGGGGTGAGCCCTGCGGGATGCCGCGTCCGCTGTCGCGGGCTTCGGTGGTGCGTAGCTTTCCGCCTCGATCGTCGGTTTCTTCGACAGCGCACTCCAGCCACATCTTGATCAGATGCAGCACACGCCGGTCTACGACACGGCGCGCCACCGATTTCATAAGCTCGGCGTGAGGGATGCTGCCAAAATAATCCGCGAGGTCGGCGTCAACAACGTCCGCATGGCCGCGAAACAATTGCTCTTCCACTTCTGTCACCGCTTGCTGAGCGTTGCGCCCAGCACGATAGGCGTAGAGTTCAGGTGGAAGATCGGCTTCGAAGATCGGGTCCAACACCAGCGTCGCCGCTGTCATCGCCACCCGATCTCGCACGGTTGAGATGCCCAGCGGCCTTAGCTTGCCGTTGGGCTTTGGGATGTGCACGCGTCTGATTGCGTCCGGTTTGTAGCTTTCCTGCCTGAGCGCAAGCGCCAGTTCGCCGAGCCATCGTTCAACGCCATACGCTTCGATGTCGGCGAAGTCCTGGCCGTCCACGCCCGGTGCGCCCTTGTTGGAGCGGCACTGCGCGTAGGCGAACGCCAGAATATCTTCGCGATAAATCTTGTCGTAGAGCGCGTAGAAACGATAGCCAGCTTCGGCCTTCGCTTTTGCGTGTAACGCCGTCTGCAATTTCTGAACACTGTTCGGAGTTGATAGGTTGCCCAATCTCCAGGTCCTTGCTCACGTGTTGCGTTGGTCTTGAACTGAGGCCCCTTCCCTCCACCGCCATTACGCGGCTTCAGCGGTACTACGAGCCTCTCCGTCACCCCAATGCGCCAAGCCTGTCCCTCACGGGCGTCTTGTTGATCATCGCTAATCACGCGCTGGGGCTTCCCGTGTTGCGTGCGCTTTCCTTGTGTACATGCTGCCGCCAGTACCCCGGTGCAGCGAGCGGGCGTCGTCTTGCTCTCTCACCCGCTCGTGTCAGCCTTCCCCGAAACGGCTGTCGGGTCGGCCTGCACATCGACCTTTTCGAGGCTTGCTCGGCGTTCACTCACGTTGCGGCCTGCACACTTGCTCTGTCACCTATTCGTGACACGATTATCGAAGGCTTCAGCCAGTTCGTTACCTCCCTGTCTGCTCCGATCGCTTCCGGCTGGAGCATTTGCCGGGTGGGGCTTGCACCCACTGGAAAGCGCCGCCTTTGCACGGCGCACGCCGAGAACGGTCATCAGGAAGCCCTCGCGAAGTCCGCCACACGCCATCGATGCCAATGCTGCCCCTGCACGAGGTGCAACTCGTCACCGCGACCATCAATCATCGTGACAGGATGGTCCGCTCCAAACGGCAGGCGCCACTCACCCGGTAAACGGCTCTCTCCCTCCTGGAGACTTAGCAAAACGACACCATTGGCATCGTCTTGGTATCCGCCAGCCGCCAACACATGGGGGTATTTCACGGCGATTGCTCGCGTGCCGCGCAGATTGGTTGGCCAAGTGCGTTCGCGACCGTTGTGCATCTGCCAAATAGGAAAGTCCGTGTAGGTGCATGCCCACGCCTCATCGCCGAAGACATTTAGGGCGTAGCAATCGGTTACAGACTCTAGGGTGGCATGCGCGAGGAGCGCGCCTCGATCTTCAAAGGCGGCGATACCATGAGCGCTGGGCGCCCACTCGCGCCCCGGCAATCGCCAATTGCGATTTCCGAAGACACCTTCGTCAAACCAACCCACCCAGATGCGCTTCTGATCATCGATCTTGATGTGTTCGATGCCGTCGCCAAGCTCGATACGGCCTTCCTCGGCGCCATCGGCCGACAGCACACGTGCGTTCCCTTGGCCGTCTGAACGGGAATTCGCCACCAACCAACGCCCGTCCGGAAACTCATCGATCAGCGGAAATGGCGCAAGCAATGGAAACCTGATGGCCTCGATCAACTGGTCCTCTTGAAGCATCCACACTCTGGCGCTTGCCTGAGTAGCAAGACGCCTAGTCTCACCGACGGTCTTTTGCTCAAGGTCAGTTTGCCAGGCCGCGTAGAGGTCAGCATTAACTCCAAGCATTGCCAGGCGGCCCCCAGGCAGGGCTTTGAAACGCAGCACGTGCCAGCCCTCAGGAAGAGCCGGCAGTGTTTTCGTCGTGGCCGTTGGTAGGACGCTCATCAGCCAATTCTGATCAACTTACCGACGACAGCAATGGGCCAGTCGTGCGCCGATCGTAACTTTTTTCGAGTGGCCGTCGCGCTCAGTTCCAGCCATTGGCGCCCTGCCCGCCAATTCGGCTCACGATCGCCGAAAACGGCCCTGCACGTTGCCGCGCGGCTTAAGGCTGAACGACCTCTTCGCCAACAGGTCGCCATGTGTTGGCGCCATCGAATGCCGATGCGTACCAATTTCCGTCGATGCACGAGATAAGGTGATCCGACAATGTTTCGCTGGTCTGCAATAGCTGGCCAGCGTAGCCAGCCAACATCGAAGTTGCGCTAGGCACGCGCTGATCGGCGTAAAAGTACGTAGCCCGGTCAACAACAAAAGCGTCGAAATTCACGCCACCCGCGCTGCACGTTTCCGGCAAGAGAAGATTGCTCAAGGCAAGGCCTGAAGAGGCGGAAACAACCTGCGCACCTTGAGCATTCGTCGTGCGGTCCAGAGCACCAATCTGCTCTCGCAAATTCGTCATTGCCAAATTCCATGCAGCTGCTTCGGTGAGCCGCAAGGCAGCCAAATCCTCTGCGGTAAGAGACCGTGATTTTTCCCCATCCTTCTGCACTAGGACTGCAATCAGGTCCCCCACGAAGGGTCTCCAGATGCCACCGAGCGAACCAGGAGCAGCGCGCATAGTCGCGGCGTAGGCTGATGGCCTAACGACCACCACAAAGCGGGCGCGATCCGGCACGAAAGAACCAGTGACTAATGATTGGATCGCAGCAGATGCAGTCGAGGTCAGTCCGTTCACGTAGGTCTGAAGATTTGCCGGGTCCGCGCTATACTGTTGATAGACGTAGCTGGTGTTGAGGACAGCCTCACTACAGCTTTCTTGGGAACGACCGAGGTGGAGAGTGTGCTCGTCAACAGCCTCGACGCAGAGATCAGGATACTGGCGTGCTATCTCGTTCGCGACCGCGTCTCGGAAAGTCGCAGAAGAAAGTGTCTGCGCCGTAGCCGAGCCCGGCCTTGAACAAGCTGCGAGCACCATCGCCAGTACGAGCGCTGAGAACTTTGAACGCCGCATGTCCCTCCCCATGGTCATGGCTTCGCTGCCATCTACCACCAATATCGAACGGCTGCTTTGGGCCAGTCGTACGCCATCCGACATTTTTCTCGAATGACCGCCGCGCTCTAAACCTGCCGATCGCGCCCTGCCCGTCAATCTGGCGCGCTCTCGCCGAAAACGGTCGTCGCCAGCAGCTCAGCCCCGTCTTTGCGCAATTCGTTTACCCAAAGCGGCATAGTGAGAAAACATGCGCCAGACGCGGACACTCTTGCTGGTTTTGCTGGCCCTTCTCGCCATGCTTGGCGCGAGCCTTATCGTACTTGCGAACATCGGTGACGCGTCCGTTGTTGCGAGTACCGGTGGTATCTATAGCGCACTTGAGACCGCCGGCGCGCAAGACAATGTCTCTTTGCGCAATGACCTTTACGAGATTGTGCTTCGCCTCAAGAACCCATGGGCGGCGGTCCAGCTAACAGGCGTCATTGTCCTGTTGCTCGCGCTTGTCGCGCTGACCACAGTTTGGCGCACAACAAAATAGCCCTGCGACGCGCCGGCGCGCGGACCACCCAATTTCGTGAGCGGCCCTACTCGCTCCAATGCGGCCAATCGCTTCGCAGCACCGGCAACGGCGCACTCTCGCCGGTAGCGGTCATACAGCTTTAATGCCGAGCCGTTCCCTCAGCTCCAGAAGCAGACATTTGGAGTGCTGCCGGTTTCACGGACACCGAGTTAAGGTGTTTAAGGTGAGATCGGAGGTGGGCGATGGCCCAGAAAAAGCGTCGGATACATTCTCGAGAGTTCAAGCTTGAGGCGGTGCGGCTGATCCGTGAGCGCGGCGTGTCGGCAGCGCAAGCGGCCCGCGATTTGGGCGTGCACGAAAATTTGCTGCGGCAATGGGCGAAGGATTTCGCGGCCGACCCTCAGCACGCCTTCCCAGGCCAGGGGCAAATGAAGCCCGAGCAGGCCGAGATCGAGCGATTGCGCAAGGAAGTGACTAAGCTCAAAGCCGAGCGCGACATCCTAAAAAAGCCGCGGCCTACTTCGCGAAGGACCAAGCGTGATGTTTGGCTTCATTGCGAAACACCGGGGGATCTGGCCGCTGGCGTGGATGTGCGATGCGCTCGGTGTATCGCGAAGCGGATTCTTCGCCTGGCTGACGCGGCCCAAGGCCGCTCGGGCCAAGAGTGACGAAGCGATCGGGGCCAAGGTGCGCGAGAGTTTCATCCGGAGCGACCGTACCTATGGCGCACGCCGCGTTTGGCGTGATGTGCTCGAAGAAGGGTTCTCCTGCGGCTTACACCGCATTGAGCGTTTGATGCGCATTCAAGCGTTAAAGGCGCGGCCTCGCCGGCGACGCCTGCCGCCCGACACGGGCGATCGCAGCAGCGGCGCCATCGCGCCCAACGTTCTCGATCGGCGTTTCGTGGCGACGGCGCCCAACCAAAAGTGGGCTGCGGACTTCACGTACATCTGGACGGCCGAAGGCTGGCTCTACGTGGCGGTGGTGATCGACCTCTATTCGCGCCGCGTCGTCGGCTGGTCGATGCGCGCAACGATGACAGCCGAGCTCGTCGGCGAAGCATTGACGATGGCGCTCTATCGGCGCGGACGTCCGGCGGCGCTGATGCACCACTCAGATCGTGGCAGCCAGTACACCAGCGATCAATTTCAACGGTTGTTGGCCGAGCACGGCGTCGCCTGCTCGATGAGCCGCGCAGGCAATTGCTGGGACAATGCGGCGACCGAGAGCTTCTTCGCGTCGCTGAAATCGGAGCGCATCGCGCGCAAGACTTATCGCACACGCGACGAGGCCAGGGCGGACGTGTTCGATTACGTTGAGCGGTGGTACAATCCTCAGCGGCGGCACTCGACGCTCGGCTATCTCAGCCCAATTGCGTTCGAGCAACAGGAGGCGTTAGCTTAGGCGGGCGTCCACTGAACCGGCAGCACTCCAATTCGCCCTTATCCGCCGCGCGTCGTTCTGCGATCGCATGGGAACGCAGCCGAGTGCGGCGTCAATTGTCTCCCCATCCAGGCGCACCGGCGTCGACGGGTCCGCGAAGCGTGCTAGGCCCGAGCCGGGAGGAAACCATGCGCATCATTGTCTCACTTCTTCTGGCCCTGCTGATCGCACCGCTCGCGGCCGCCGAGACCAGTTGGGTACGCGCTGGCCGGTTGGTCGATGTCGTCGAAGGCCGCGTGTTGAGCGACCAGCTCATTCGCATTGAGGATGGGCGCTTCACAGAGGTCCGCCCTTACGCCGAAGGTCTCCCACCTTCGGATGACATTATCGACTGGTCCGACTTCACCGTGCTGCCCGGCCTAATGGACATGCACACTCATATGGTCGGCGACATTGCCTCATCGAATGTCGCGGCGCCCTTGATGAGTTCGCAGGCGCGAGACGCTCTGCTTGGCGCCGCCAACGCGCACGCCACGCTTCTTGCCGGCTTCACCACTGTGCGCGATGTGGGCGCCTATCGCGCCTATACGGATGTCGCGCTGCGCGACGCCATCAATGCCGGCAATGTCGAAGGCCCGCGCATGTATGTGTCCGGCGCCTACATCACCGTGTCACGTGGCGGCGGCGAAGTGAGCGCTCTCTCACCCGATGTTGTCATTCCCGACGAGTTTCGGCGCGGTGTCGCTGACTCTGCCGATCAAGTGCGCCAACGTGTGCGTGAATTGCTGGCGGCCGGCGTTGACCAGATCAAGGTGATCGCCACCGGCGCCGTGCTCACTGCCGGCACCAACCCAGGCGCCCCGGAATACAGCGAAGCCGAACTCCGCGCCGCGGTCGATGAAGCGGCGACGCGCGGCGTCTACGTCGCAGCACACGCTCATGGCGCCGAGGGGATTCATCGCGCCGTGCGCGCGGGCGTGCGCTCCATCGAGCACGGCTCATATCTCGACGCCGAAGGCATCCGCCTGATGCGCCGACGCCCCGTCTGGCTAGTCGCCGACGTCTACAATGGCGACTACATCGACGAGATTGGCCGCCGCGATGGCTGGTCCGAAGAAGTCCTGCGCAAGAACCGCGAAACGACACAAACCCAGCGCGACGGTTTCCGCGCCGCCGTTCGCGCCGGTGTGCGCATCGCCTTCGGCACCGACGCATGGGTTTTCCCGCACGGAGAAAACGCGCGCCAGTTCGCCTACATGGTCCAGAATGGCATGACGCCAATGCAAGCCATCCAATCGGCTACTATCAACGCGGCCGAGATGATGGGTCGCGCCGACGACATCGGCTCAGTGCGCACGGGACGCCGCGCCGACTTAGTCGCCGTGCGAGGCGATCCGCTGGCCGACGTCAATCTGCTCTACACCGATCTCGTTGGCGTCATGAAAGACGGGCGCGTGGTGCGTACGCCTTAAGCGGGGCGCTAGAATGCGACGGCCGTGTGAAGCCAGCGTTCGGCTAATGCCGGCCAATCCGTTATTGGGTCGGCGGTTTGGCGTACGCCGAACGCATATCGACCTTGCGCATAGGCACCTTTTCAATGACCCGCTTGGGCCACGGACCGGCGCTGAGCAATATTTCTCGAATGGCGTGCTCGACTCAATCCAGCCGCTCGCGCCCTGCCCGTCAATTCGGCGTACGCTCGCCGATTGCGGACATACAGGATACGGAGCTGATGCCGGATTGAAACGTGGACCTCCTACGATCCCTTCGTCGTTCTCCGGCAGATTAGATTCCAAGCACCCCAACCGATCAGCCCAAACCCTAAGAGCGGGATGGCAAACACGTAGAAGGAAGTGGCTAGGAATAGCACGGCGTTGAATCGCTCACCCGTGAACGTCGCGACAGCCATCATCACCGCGCCGGGCGCGACTAGCGTCAGCCCGATCGCCAAAATGATGCCTGCGGAGGTTCGGTCCATAGCGCTAAGCTAGTAGTTCTTGGATCAGTTCTGAAGAGTCCGCTTAGGGCCAGCGTCGGGACATCAGAGATTATTTCTGAGCGTCTCGCGCGCTCAAACCCAGCCGCTCGCGCCATGCCCCCGTCAATTCGGCACGCCGTCGCCGAAGGTGGCCATTCGCCTAGCGTCCAGCAATAGAGTAAATGTGCGCCGCTACGCTCTCGGAACATGCCATGAAATCACGTCTCGCCTTTACTGCACTCGCAGCAACGCTCATTGCGTGCTCGCAAACGGCGCCCCCAACGACGGGTCAGGCGAATGAACTCGAAATTTCAGAATCTCCGGGTGGGGCTTGCTTGTCCCCTAAACAGCTCGATCTGCGTCGAGACCACGGAGGTCGCGATCACAGGCCAAGGTGTTTGTGTTTACAACGGGGAACGGCTTCCCTGCACTTGGTATGGATTTGAGTTTGATTATGTCCGGGCCCAGCCCGGCGATGAGGTTTTATGCGTTGTGACGAGCAATCGCAGCGCTGATTTTGGTGATCCTTCGGGCGTCAGCCGGGAGGATGCAAACCAGTTTGAGTACGAGCTTCCGCTAGAGAGCGAAGCCGGTCACTTCTTCAATCCGCAGTACACGATATTCGAGCCGAATGCGCCTAGTCGCGGCACGGTGCTTGAAGAAACGGTTTGCTCAATCGGCAAGCGCGAGTTGTTCAGGTTTCAGATGGAGTTCCAATTTCCAAGATAAAGTCGAATGTCCGCTTCGAGCCAGTCCTGCGCCGTTCGACATTTTTCCGAACGGCCGGCGCGCTCCAAACAAGCCGCCTGCGCCCTGCTCGTCAATTCGGCTCAAGATCGCCGAGACCTGACCTTAATCGCGACGGAATACGATCACATCAGACGACGTGGCGATGACGAAGGAGCGTCCGGTCGGTGAGAAACCGAATGCTCTTACCTCGGTCACGAATCCACCAAGCTTAGTAATGCGCATCTCTTCGCCTTGCCGAGTCCAGAGCATTGTCTGGCCTGGTGGGGCGACGAATACCTGCTCGTCGGGAAAGGTGAACGGATGGCGTTGCGTGTTCCAACCGTCATTCGCGCCGCTCGCAAGCCCGCCGCCTGCGAGCCCCGCCGTTCTTATCTGCTGTTCAGCTAAAGGCCCAATACCCGCCACAAGCAGATTTCCCGCGTCGAACGCAAACTCCTCGCTGTCATCGCGGGCGACCTTACTGCCGGCCAAGCAGTCAATGACGCCGCGCCCGTTGCTCGAAATACAAATGAGCAAATCCGACGAGTTGCCGAATCCAACGTCCGTCAAGCCACCGACGGAAATGTTGGTCGGGCCAATCCAAGGTGCGGGCAGCGCTGACGCAATCGGCAGACGTTCCAGAGCGCCGAAGCGTTCTTTCAGGTGCGAGGGGATTTTGACCGACATTCTGGAGAGCTAACACTCGGAGGCGAATGTCTCAAATGGGCCAGTCGTGCGCCATCGGTGAAATATTTCGAATGGCTGGTGCGCTTCAATCGAGCCACTGACGCCCTGCCCGTCAACTCGGCTCACAATCGCCGAAATAAGACATTATCGTCGCTCCGCGCTACAGTTTTTCTGTATCCGAGGGGCCAAGCAGTGCCATTCCACCTTTCAGGGACAATTACAGTCGCCGATGAGGACATTGGGGCAGTCCGAGCGGCGCTACCCGAACATATTCGTCGTACGCGCGCTGAGACCGGCTGCATGTCGTTTGAAGTATGGGAACGAGAGCACGGCGTCTTCTCAGTTAAAGAGACGTTCGCAGACGAAGAAGCTTTCAAAGCGCATCAGCGACGAATTGTCGGAACAGATTGGGCTAAGGCATCCGCTCGCGCAGTGCGGCACTACAAGACATGGGTCGACGACACGTGATGATCGCGGCTGCCCTGCCCGCTCCAATCCAGCCGGTGAGCTTAGGGATTCCAATGCGGCAACCTTTCGCCGAGAGGCGACGTTCGGCTTTTGGCTATCGCCACTTCCAAATAGCCTCCAATGTCGTCCGAAGGACGGAGGCTGTTTGATATGAGATTGATCTGGATTCTTGCGGCGGCGTTTGCGGTCTGGGCAATCGGGACCCGGGCGCAGGCCGTAGATTTTTCTGCGGAGGCTCAGGCGGTCTTGGCGGTCGAAGATGCCTACATCGCCGCGGAGCTTGCGCGGGACGAAATGGCGCTTCGCCGTATCTTGGACGATGCCTTTGTGCTCAACCGAAGCGACGGCACAACCAAAGATAAGGAAGCCTTGATCACCAGCGTTCTGAGTCTGAACATGATTGGCCAGACAATCACTGAACGAACGGTCTTGGTACAAGGCGATGTCGCGATCGTATGCGCGACCACTGAATTGACGTTCGCTTCGGCTACATCCGAACCAAGGGTGTCCCGCTTGCGGTACACGAGCACTTACCAAAACCGCGACGGTGCGTGGCGCATGTTGGCGTTGCACATGTCGGCGCGGACTTGAGAATGTGCTTGGGCGTCCGCTATCGATGCCGTGGACGGCTCTCCCCCACCGGCGGCGTATGCTTCCGGTTTGAGCCGGAGGAGAGCCATGAGCAACGTAGTCACAATCGGGTTGGATATCGCGAAATCGGTTTTTCAGCTGCACGGGATCGATGCGTCCGGCACGGTGGTGCTGCGTCGTAAGCTGCCCCGATCTCGGATGTTGGCGTTTTTCGAAAAGCAGGCGCCATGTTTAGTGGGGCTCGAAGCGTGCGGCAGCTCACACTATTGGGGTCGAGAGTTAAGCCGTCTCGGCCACGATGTGCGCCTCATCCCGCCACGCTACGTAAAGCCCTACGTCAAACGCCAAAAGAACGATGCGGCTGACGCTGAAGCGATCTGCGAGGCGGTGACCCGTCCGAACATGCGGTTCGTGCCGATCAAATCGCCCGAGCAGCAAAGCATTATGATTGCGCATCGCACTCGCGCGATCTTGACCAGGCAGCGCACGCAATTGTCGAACGCCATACGCGGGCACACGGCTGAATTTGGTTTGGTTGCGCCCGTAGGGCGCAATGGTCTGGAGATGCTTATCGCGATCATCGCCGATGCCGCGGACAAGCGCGTGCCGGTCGACGCGCGGACAGCATTGCAAATGCTCATCGCGCAATTGCGGCTTGTGAATGAACAGATTCTAGAATCGGATCGCCAGATTATTGCGAGCGCACGCAGCACCGAGGTCGGCCGGCGATTGATGGGAATTCCCGGCGTGGGCCCGCTGCTCGCCAGTGCGCTCGTGGCTGCGGTGGCAGATCCACAATCCTTTCGATCGGGTCGCAACCTCGCGGCATGGATCGGACTCGTGCCACGGCAAAACTCGAGCGGCGGCAAGGAACGATTGGGCGGCATCACCAAGCAAGGTGATCGTTATCTCCGGCAATTGCTTGTGGTGGGCGCCGTCGCTGTGATCCGATATGCACAGCGCCACGGCGCACGTCGGCCGTGGCTGGTGCAACTATTGGCGCGCCGAACGCCGAAGGTCGCCGCCGTGGCGCTGGCCAATAAGAATGCCCGAATAGCGTGGGCGATCATGACCAGCGGCGAGTGTTATCGCGAGCCGGCAGCAGCATAGAAACAAGCGCAGAGCTGCGCTCACGAAATTGGTAAGGGCGAACATGAAGTAATGCGATAACCGGTCGAACCGGAAGACGGGAAAACCCAAGTCTGGCCCAGCGCCCTGAGCGCGTGCTTTCGATCGGGACCCGCCTTCGCGGAAGGCATTATGGCCAGCGGCGTATGTGTGCCGCATCAACAGGTCGAACACACGGCCGCACCGACCAAGTCTCGCAGAACTTCAAAGAATTCCCTTGCCAACGGAGAGCCGTCCACACAGGGCCAGCGCCAGGCCAATCGCAATTTTGCTCGAATGACCGCCGCGCTCTAAACCTGCCGATCACGCCCTGCCCGTCAATCCGGCTCACGATCGCCGTTTGCCGTCATTCGCGGGTGGTCACCAGCATCGGCATTCCGCATTGCGGGCGCATCGTGATGCGCACGAGCGGTCGGATCTGATGCATTGGATCGTGGACGAAGCGAGCGCCGCGCACGAAAGTTGCCAGCATGGCGGTCGCTTCAATCATTGCGAAGCTCATGCCGATGCAAATACGTGGGCCGCCGCCGAACGGCAGGTAGGCGAACCGATGACGCGCTGACGCATTCTCGGCTCCGAACCGATCTGGATTAAAGCGGTCGGGATCTTCCCACAATGTGCGGTGGCGGTGCAGCGCGTAGATCGGAATGAGCAGCGTCGTGCCGGCTTCGACGCGGATATCGGCGATCACGGTGTCGACTTCAGCGGCGCGCGGAATGATCGCCACCGGCGGGAAGAGCCGCATCGCCTCCTGTACGACTTGCTTGGTGAAAGTGAGACGCTCGATGTGCTCGGGGGCAATTGAAGCGTCGCCAGCTACGGCGGCGATCTCCGCCAGCAGTCGTTCTTCCGTCGGCCTGTGATTTGAGATGAGATAGAGCGCCCAAGTCAAAGCCAGCGCCGTGGTTTCGTGTCCCGCCGAGATGAACGTGATGATGTTGTCGCGCAAATCCTCGTCACTCATCTGACGGGCGGTCTCCGGGTCGACGGCCTGCAGAAGCATATCCACGAGGTCACCGCGATTTGTGCCGTTGGCGCGGCGCTGCTTGACCACGTTGCCCACCGCGCGCTTCAAGTAGCGCAAAGCGCGCGCGCCGCGGGGGTTCGACGCAACCCGAAACCATGCAGGAAGCCCGAACAGATCGGCGACGCTCGGTTGGCCGAGGGTCTCCAGATAGACGCCGATCTCGTGGCTGGCTTGATCAATGTCGAGGCCCTCGCCTCCAGAAAGCATGGTCTCCAAAATCACGTCGAAAGTCGCACGCACCATGTCGCGGGCGATGTCCCGGTAAGCGTCGGGGCGCCGACACGCCATCTCGCAAGCGTCGCTTCCGCGGCGCGCGTCATGCTCGGCGTCATAGACAACAGCCGCTCATGTCGAAAAGCGGGCGCTGCGGCTTGCCGCTGCCAGCGCCAGTGAGCGCCTTCAGCGGTGAGAATTGCATCCCCAAGCGCAGGCCGGAGCAAGCGCCGGAATACGTCGCCCTTCGAGAAGCCGCCTTGCTTCTCCAGCAGGACATCGCGGATGGCGTCCGGATCCAGCACATAGAGATAGCGCCAACCAGGGACGCCAAGCGAGCGCGGTTCCCAAAAGCGCTGTTCGTAGACCGCTTGCGGCCACGCCTCGATCGGATTGTCGAGCAGCGTGATTATGGCGCGTAAGAAAGGCAGCGGCGCCGAGGGCGGGGTCACACGCGGCGGGACAAAGCTGGTGTCAGGCACGAATGTCGCCTCGCTCTTTGGCACGAACATTGAACGATTGATGCGGCAAAGTCCGTTGCCTTAAGCGTAGCCTTTGCGCGTATCGCATGAACGCAGTCCAACGCAATCGTTCATCACGCTTGGCGTATGGGAGGCTCGCGGTTCGTTAGTCCGGTCCGCACCTCTTCGATCCAGGGCGGGACTTTGGATGAATGCCGGGCGGCGGCGCTTCTCGTCAGCTAATCCTCGCGAACGCGGCGATAGGCGCCTGTCGGCCGGCCTCCGCCCCATGAGCGGAAGAGCGTTTCGATCTGGTGCGCATCAGTAACCGTGCAATTGCGCCGATCTTCATCGAAAGTGATTCCGAGGCGTCGCAGGCGCGATGCGGAGAAATCCTGACAGCGCGGTAGGTATTGCGTCAGGCGATCGCCGTTGCGGCGCATGATGATGTAGCTCGGATGCTCTTCATCGCCCTGGACGATCCAGCGATTGCGGCCGAGCGGCACGAAGAGCGCGAGCGTGACGTCATTGTCCGGGTCGGTCACTTTACAATAGGCGCCGTCCGTCTCAAACGTGAAGCGATATGCTGTTTCGTCCACTTCTTCGTAGACCATTGGGGTCGTGAACGGACACTGACCGCGGTCTGCGGAAAACACCGGCTCGGCTGAAGAAAAGCACCCCGCCAGCAGCAAACAAAGTGCGGCGACGCTTAACG
Organism: Hyphomonadaceae bacterium JAD_PAG50586_4; assembly: GCA_023242925.1. GTDB lineage: Bacteria > Pseudomonadota > Alphaproteobacteria > Caulobacterales > Aquidulcibacteraceae > Vitreimonas. Next base: position 3,664,613 of record CP096134.1, read on the forward strand.
CGCGCATGAGACTTGCCTCCACCTCGCATCGCATGCTCGCTCGCGGTTGCGGTCAAGATAAGGCGAACCAACCCGTCGGCGTGAGCCGCGTGCCCAGCCCCACTCGTCCGCTTGGGCCAACGCGCGTCATCAACCCGAACCTCGCGACCGCCTACTCACTCGATAATGGGTCAGTGGCTTAGCGTGCATGTCAACGGCTCGGTTTCGCCGAAAATAGCCAATTGTCGTGACGCGTGGTTGGGAGCGCCGCGCCACGGTTACAAACGATCATGTGCGCGGTACGCACGGTCATGGCGCCCCGCCAAGCATATCGACAAGCAAGGGGTCGATGACACTGCGGATTTTAGCCTCCACCATCCTGTTCACCGCCGCCGCCGCGCTGCTGCCGTCGATCGCATTAGCAAACAACCTGGAAGCCGGCCCCGGCGATCCGGCCTGGATGCATCTGGGGGCCAACGCCCTATTGTGGACGCACATCGCCGGTGGGGCGATCGGCATGGTCACCGGCGTCGTCGCCCTGGCCTCACGCAAGGGTCAGCGGATCCACCGCGCGGCGGGATCGGTGTTTTTGGCGATGTTCGCGGCCTACGCCATCGGCGCGGGCGTGGCGCCTTTCCTTGACACCGGGCAGCGACCCAACTTCGTCGCCGGCATCATGGCGCTTTACCTTTTGATCAGCGGGGCCATGGCGGCGCGGCGGCGGGACGCGAAGGCTGGCGCGCCGGAGCTCATCGGCCTAGTCATCGCCCTCTCCATCACTGCCGCCGGTGTGATCTTCATGCGGATGGGCGCGGCCAGCGCCAGCGGCACGGTGGACGGCTCGCCGCCGCAGGCCTTCCTGCTCTTCACCATCGCCGGGGCATTCGCCTCGGCGGGCGAACTGCATGTGCTCCTGCGCAGGCAGATCTCCAACGTCTCGCGGATCGCCCGGCACCTCTGGCGGATGTGCTTTTCGCTGTTCATCGCTTCGGGGTCGTTCTTCCTAGGGCAGCAGCAGGTGTTTCCCGAGGCCCTACGGGACTCGGTTCTGCTGTACGCCGTCGCGCTGGCGCCGCTTCCGATCATGCTGTTTTGGCTGGGCAAGGTCCGCTTCGACGACTGGCGCCGGCGCCGGATGAAGGCGACGGTGGCATAATCGTTACTGCACCTGCGCCACGGTCCGCAAAAGCCCAGCGCGCATCATCGCCATGATTTTTGCGAGCGGCCTACTCTCTCGATTGCGGACACCGGTGTAGCGCGCGCAAGAATAGCGCGCTCTCGCCGAGAGCGCGCATTGCGACATCTTCACCGGCTTGATCGTACGCAAACCTATCAAGTGCCGCGCGCCACATCCTGCGCTCCGCAGGAGACTTGGTCATGGCTCTATACCAAACTGCCGCCTCCTCACCGGAGCATGAAGAAACGTGGACTCGGCGCACGCTGCGCGTCACCCATAGAGACTGGCTGGTTGTGGCGCCCGTTATTGGCTTATGGGCCTGCGTACTGACGCTTCTGGCGGTCGGGTCAATCGCGCAGATGTGATTGGCTCCGTCGCGCCAAAGCGGTCGCATGGAGGTCGTGCTCTCTACCGGCCCGTTCTCGCCGGAAGGCGTCATTCGGACTCTAGAATTTCGAAACCTGCATCACGCAGTAGTCGCTTCAAACCGATGTCCAGTTCCTCGTCACTTAAGCCAGAAAGTTGGCTAGGTCCCTGCCATTTCCAAATCATCTGAACCGCTTCGCCGCTCACTCCCGGAAAAGCGTCTGCGAACCCAAAGGATGCTTGGCGCCTGTCATCTTCCGGATGGTGAACAAAATATCTTCTCAAAACTGCACTGGGTCGGGCGCCAGAAAGAATGTCAGAAAAAGGGAACGGCTCGTAGGTCCAAATCTCCGAGCCAATCGGAACGTCCCGTTGCGACAGGCCTCGAAATAACAGCTCCCAGCGCGGAACTTTAGGCGCCGGCGTCAGAAACGCCCGTGTGAAGTTAAGCGTGGCCCTCAGCGTAGAGCCATCGGGTCGCTTGACTTTGACCGGGACTTCGACCGGCCCGTCATAGGCATCGAGTGTTGGACCGGGCACGACAATCAGACCTCGCCCACCGATCTCAAATGTATCTTCGACGGTCAGGATGCATTGCGTCATGAAGCGACAATAGCGAACCGGTTCGCCATTCCAAACGTCGCCTATGGGCCATCCGCGCGCCATCGGTGAAATTTTCCGAACGGCCGGCGCGCTCCTATCGAGACATTAGCGCCCTGCCCGCCAATTCGGCGCGCTGTCGCCGATTCCTGCCGTTGGCCGTTCTCAGATGTCGGGTCCCAACAGTGGTCCATCGGCGCTCTGGGGCCACATTGAAAAGTGTGTGTGGATGCACAGCCAGGGCGCGCGCGCGTCATCCCGCACGAGACCGATAGTGCAGCGCCCGCGGCGTTCGCGCAAAACGGGCGCACCGACTGAGCGCCAGGGCGCGAAGATAATCGCCATCGAGCCCTCGCGGGAAACTTGGACATGAACGTCCTCCCAGACGAAAGAGAAATCTCGCGTTCTCGGCCAAACAACGCGCCACTGCCGCTCCAGAAGCTCTGCACGAGATCGCGTGGTATCCGTCACCGTCCCGAAGCCGACTGCGTCCGCACGGAACATCGCTTCGGCGGCTTCGAAGTCCCGCGCGCAGATGAGCTGCTCCCATCGTCTGAGCCACGCAAGCGCGCTACCAGGCTCCTCCCAATTGGCCATGAGTACTTCACCTCTCGAACGGTCACATTGCCCCGCGCCGCCAGCGCAAGCGTATGCGTCGCCGATTGCTGACGAGATTTGACAGCGCGTCTCCAATCCGTGTCTTGACGGTGCGAACTAAGTCTCGGCGCCCCTGATATGTCTCCCACAACAGGGGGTGACGTGGATTGGTATTGATCTCAAATACATGAAGTCCACCGTCGCTTCGCAATCCGAAGTCGACACGACCATATTCCACACCGGCAATATCAAAGACATGTGCGATTTCATCCTGAAACGGCGCCTCTTCCATGAATTGGCGCTCAGCTGCAATTGCATCTGGACGCCGTTCCAAGAACTCCGGGGAGGCGGACTTCACGAACCAGTGTGGACCCGCGAAACGGTGGCTCGGAATGAGCGCGCCGCCGATGCGGAAGTAACTGTATTTGACGTGATCGCCGCGCGCGTCACGAGCGTCCACATATTCAACCGCGATCTTTCCGTAGAGCGTTTCACCGCGCAGCTTCATCGCCCCGATTTCGGCTCGCAGCGCCTTTTCGTCCTCAATTAGGTTCGGATGGCCTGTCGCTAGGTGACCGTTCTCAAAGCGCACGAAGCATGGAAAGCGTATCCGAGCCAGCCCGTCTGGATCGTCGAGCCGGGCAACGTCATGCTGGTTGATTCCGGCCGCCTTCAATGCTTTCATCAAAGGATACCGCCGCAATGCATTTGGCGGACGGTTGAGAATTAAAGGGGCCGACTCGAGGTGGTCCCATGTTCGCGCTAGCGCTGCGGCCTTATCCTCAATCTCCGGCCCCATCCGTTCTACATCGCAGAATACGACAACCGCGGCCTTCAAACGGCGTCCGCGCCGCATCGCGCTGTAGAGCTGGGTTGCGAAAGCCGGAGCCCCTGGAATCCCACGCAACCCATGAAAAGTGCGTTTGGGGCGTGAGGCAGTCAAAAACACCACCTCGGCCGAGGGAGTGTTAAACCGTTCCAGCATGCACAGCGTCCTAACCCCACGCATCAGCGTCCGTGGCTTCTGCTACGGGACGTGAGAACGAGCAAGTAATCCGCTTGCTTAGAAGTCAGCGCTTTCTCGACTGACCTAGTTGATCCAAAAACTGCCGGCGGCGTTCAGGCGCCCTGGACGGCTTATCATCGCCGATAGGCGACATTGGCAACCAGCCATTTCCACCAGTGGTGCCCCTACGGCCCTCCGATCCTGAAATCGGCGCTGGTGAGGGCGAGGCCCGGTGAGAGCATGGCGAAGTGGATGGCGGCCCGGACAAGCAAGGTCAGTCGCGACAATCCTCATCGCCTGCAAGCTGGCCCATGCATTCAAACCGCGTTTCATGCACCCATCCGACTTGGCCGTTCTGGCGCCTCACTCTTGCCCATAGTCCAAGCTTCGCCTGCACGGCGGGTGACACGACCTGTTGCTCCCAGTCGACTTGAACTGAATCGTCCAAGCTGGCGCGTTGCCCGCGGACCCAGTAGGCCGAATAGCCTTCGCCCTCATACTCAAGTTGATAGACGACTTCGCCGGCGCGGAGATCTTCTCCGCCCCCGCGCACGACGCCTCGAACAGGTACGAGTCTCGTTTCAACGGCCTCGACCGAAACCCACTCACCGGGCGCCAGCGTCGCCAGAACGCGCGCCGTTGGACTTTGCTCCGCAAGCACTATCGTCGGTTCAAGCGTACGCCAATTTTGAAACGGACACCCGCCTTCGCCTTCACAACCGGGAAAAGTGTAAACGCCGTCTGTGGTGGGCGGTGGATCGGTCGCGGGAATCAGCGGGCTGGAGCGCGTGGGCGAGTCGACCGGCGCTACCTCGGCGCTGCACGCGCCGAGAGCTGCACAAAGTATCAGAACCGCCACGCGATAAGACATCGGCCACTCCCCAAAGACACTGCTATCGCGACACGGTTATGCTGAGCGCGTCGCGATGAAGTCGAACTTGATGCGATCAAGGCGTCGCGCGCAGAGTATTCCAATCGAAGATTGGGATGTCCGAGGGCGTAGAGATCACCGCCACTTTGTTCGGCGCGCCGGCAACGACTTCAATTATCACCATGCCGGCCTCTGAGGGACCAAGCGGCCCGCATGGAAAAACAGGCTCTTCAGTTTCGCCATTTATGTAAGCGTCATAGGCGCGGCGCGCCTCGCCGGTCGGCATGAGCTGATAGCCGTCGCCGCTCACGGGTTCCAACACGCAAGTCTCAGCGCCGGGCGAGGCGGCGCGAATAGCCGGCAACGCCGCATCGATCGGCGCCTCGGGCTCCTTCTCGAACAGACGGATCACCGGATAGCGCTGGCCGCCATCCTCGCGCACAAATCCAGGGAGCGCTTCATCGCCGACGAGACGCTGATCTACACACGCGAAGCTCCAGACTGAGACCCCGGCCGCGCGAACCTCGCCCCAAGTGCAATCACCAAACTGCTCACTCAGCGCCTGCGGGGTTGAGGCGCCGACTGCGCCTCGCTTTGAGGAGCGCTCTCGGGAGCGCACGCGGCCAATGTCAACGCCAAGACGATTCCATAAATCGCACGCTTCACGTCAATGCTCCCTCAACGCTGTCTAACGTTACGCCCGCAACTACTCTAGGCGCCGCCGCACATGTGCTGGCTGTCAGGCGCAGTCCAGGTCTCGTTGGTGCGCAAATTCGTGCCGGAATAAACGCGGCCACGGTCATCGCCCGGCGGGCAATTCTCGGGCACGTTGACCAGACAGATACGAACAGAATCGCCCACGCGCGAATTGGCGATGCCGGGCAGTACGTCGTAAGATACTTGGCTCATGCCGTTTGCGAACTCGACGCCGCTGCCGCTGTCGGCGACGCCCTCCAGGCGCGAGCCAACCAAGGTGACAGAGGTTTCGACGCAATCACCCACTTGCATCACCGAGGTATCAGACGCCTCTGGCCCCGGATTCTCGATGCTTTCGGATTCTGGATTGTCGGTTGGGGCTGGACCACAACTCGCAACCAGAAAACAGGCCGCGACCAAAGCAACGCAGGACTTGTGAAATTGCATCACCATCAATCTCCCCTTTGGCCACACAACAGCTATTCTCACGCAAAGTCGCCATAAGTGGCCGCTGCGCGCTACAGCGACGCCCACAAATACGCGACGACGGCGGCGCAGCCGAGCGCAGTGCGTACCGCGTGAAGGCTACCCCATTTGACGATGAGACCTCGCGAAGCCGCATCTGCTTGATCGTTGGGGATGGCTTCGAGCCGATGATTGGTCGGCATGATGCCGAGCAGCGTGTAGGGCCAGTTTGAGAGGATGAGCACTGCCCCCAGCGCCCAGCGCCAATCTTGCGCTTGCCACGCTGCCCAAAACCCTAAGAGCGAAGACACTACCGCCAGCGATGCCTGCATCGCGAACCCGCGCTTGTAGCTGGGCTTCCATTGAGTCAGGAGGCTTCGGTCATCCAACAACAACCGCGCGGGTTGCTCTGCAACATTGATGTAAAATGCGGCACCCGCGAACAAGGCCGCCGAAACCAACGCAAGCAGTTCGGCAATCATCTGGGCCCCGCAAAAAATCGGGAGCGGTCTACCACGGGATTGCGATGGCGCGAAACACGATACGACCGGCTGGATCGCTCCAATCGTGCCGTAGATCACGTTTGCTGCGCTACGGCGTAATGTCGCCGAAGACCGCCATTGGTCATCAAGCTGAGGTGTGCCCTCGGTCACGGCGACAAGCGCTGCCCCTGGGTAGGTTTGCTTATCGAAGCGATGACGCTTCGAACCGAGGAGCAAACCAAAATGACCAAGTTTTACGCCCTGATCGCCGCCTGCGCCGTGTTCGCCCCAGTCGCTTTCGCGACCCTGAGCCAAGCCGCGCAAATCGTCGCCTGATCGGCCCCGCCCAATCCAAATTTCGAGAGCAAACCAATGACAAAATTCTACGCCTTGATCACCGCTTGCGCCGTGTTCGCACCGATGGCGATGGCCACGCTCAACCAAGCCGCTCAGATCGTCGCTTAACACCGCGATCACATCGACCGGCAAGACAAGGCCCGCGAAGGATGCTCCCCTTCGCGGGCCTTGTTCTTTTACAAACGGCTACGCCATCCAATGAAGTCACTGGCGCCCCACCCGTCAATCCGGCGCGATCTCGCCGACCCCGGACATTCACACCGTGATACGCTAGACATGCGCTGGGACCGAAAATGCTGCACGTCTTTGATGAAGCCTACACTGAGACCCGCCGCGTCCTGGAGGGTTTGGCTGAGACGAAACCGCCTTACACGGCTCTCATGGAGTGGATCGCCCAACAAACGGAAGGCATCAGCGTCCTCAACGTGGTGTACTGGATGTTGGCAAGGTCAAAGCCCTGCCTAACAGTGGTATTCGAACGGCAATCTGACGTGATCAAGTTCGCGGGCGATGACATCGGAAGCCGCGAGCTGCATGCCCGCATTATCGCAAAATTTCGAGAAATACTGATCGAGCAGCGCAACACGAAGATTGTGACCGAGAACATCTTTGTGATTTTAGCGGCCTTTGCGGAAGTCGAGCGCGTGGTCGCTAATGAGAAGGTCCCGCCCGAGGCCGTTTTTGCCTTTCAACACAGTCTCGCCGATCCGTCGATCTGGCTCATGCAGCCACGTGGAGGCGCACTGCGTGTGTTTTTTCACACAGATTCTCAACTGGCCGCGTCAGAGCAGTCGGGCATTCGCGACAAGATCGCTGAAGGTGGAGTGCTGCCGGTTCAGTGGACGCCCGCCTAAGCTAACGCCTCCTGTTGCTCGAACGCAATTGGGCTGAGATAGCCGAGCGTCGAGTGCCGCCGCTGAGGATTGTACCACCGCTCAACGTAATCGAACACGTCCGCCCTGGCCTCGTCGCGTGTGCGATAAGTCTTGCGCGCGATGCGCTCCGATTTCAGCGACGCGAAGAAGCTCTCGGTCGCCGCATTGTCCCAGCAATTGCCTGCGCGGCTCATCGAGCAGGCGACGCCGTGCTCGGCCAACAACCGTTGAAATTGATCGCTGGTGTACTGGCTGCCACGATCTGAGTGGTGCATCAGCGCCGCCGGACGTCCGCGCCGATAGAGCGCCATCGTCAATGCTTCGCCGACGAGCTCGGCTGTCATCGTTGCGCGCATCGACCAGCCGACGACGCGGCGCGAATAGAGGTCGATCACCACCGCCACGTAGAGCCAGCCTTCGGCCGTCCAGATGTACGTGAAGTCCGCAGCCCACTTTTGGTTGGGCGCCGTCGCCACGAAACGCCGATCGAGAACGTTGGGCGCGATGGCGCCGCTGCTGCGATCGCCCGTGTCGGGCGGCAGGCGTCGCCGGCGAGGCCGCGCCTTTAACGCTTGAATGCGCATCAAACGCTCAATGCGGTGTAAGCCGCAGGAGAACCCTTCTTCGAGCACATCACGCCAAACGCGGCGTGCGCCATAGGTACGGTCGCTCCGGATGAAACTCTCGCGCACCTTGGCCCCGATCGCTTCGTCACTCTTGGCCCGAGCGGCCTTGGGCCGCGTCAGCCAGGCGAAGAATCCGCTTCGCGATACACCGAGCGCATCGCACATCCACGCCAGCGGCCAGATCCCCCGGTGTTTCGCAATGAAGCCAAACATCACGCTTGGTCCTTCGCGAAGTAGGCCGCGGCTTTTTTAGGATGTCGCGCTCGGCTTTGAGCTTAGTCACTTCCTTGCGCAATCGCTCGATCTCGGCCTGCTCGGGCTTCATTTGCCCCTGGCCTGGGAAGGCGTGCTGAGGGTCGGCCGCGAAATCCTTCGCCCATTGCCGCAGCAAATTTTCGTGCACGCCCAAATCGCGGGCCGCTTGCGCTGCCGACACGCCGCGCTCACGGATCAGCCGCACCGCCTCAAGCTTGAACTCTCGAGAATGTATCCGACGCTTTTTCTGGGCCATCGCCCACCTCCGATCTCACCTTAAACACCTTAACTCGGTGTCCGTGAAACCGGCAGCACTCCAAGGCTACCAAGTAGTGGTCGCGCCGTACGATGAGTTTGGCTACGTTCGCGAGGAGCCAATTGAGCCGTTGTTCGATTCACGAGAGCGTTTCGAACGAGACTATCAGGGTAGTTGGCAAGGCTATTATCACGATAATTGAACGTCAGCATTGGGCCAATCGGCGCGCCATCGACGGACTGTTTCGAAGGGCCGACGCAATCCATTCCAGCCGCTGACGCCATGCCCGTCAATCCGACACGCGCTCGCCGATTGCAGACACAGGCGATGTCCTAGCCGTTGGGATAGAGCGCTCGCCACTCCTGCTCTGCCATCGCTTTCAGCTCTTCGTACTCCACCTCTTTCCCGGTCTCATCATGATAGATGATCGAGCCGTTGGAGGCTGTGAGATAGGCTCTCAGAGCGCTTCGTGCGTTCGGTAGGCTCAAAGAATGAGCGTGTCCGATCGGCGGCTTGGTTATCATCGTGAACACGTCAATTGTTTGCGGCGAATTTTGAGAAACGGCAACGTCCGCCTTGGGCCATGGCGCGGCGCTGAGCAATATCTTTCGAATGACCGGCGCGACGCAATCCTGCCGCTGGCGCCCTGCTCGTCAATTCGGCGCGCTCTCGCCGTAAACCGACATTCGAACCAACGGCGTCTAGTACGGCGTGCCGGGGCTTCATCATCCAACCACAGGACTTACCGCACAGGGCCGCCGATCGTTCTGGCATAGTTTGCCCGCCCCGCCGCCACACGCTAAAGACACTTCACGGGGGGACCACCTTGCCGCTTACGCGCACCGCAATCGAGGCGATGGCGCCGGACCAAAGTGCGCTCTCGGCCGCGTCCGCGCTGCTAAAGCCCGCAAAATGGCCGGTGCGCGAGCAGTCTGGCGTACTAATCTGGGGGAGTGTCAAGGCTCCGGCGCTAACCCGTACCGCGTGGTCGCTGATACGGAGAACGTTGGCTCGAAGTGCACTTGCCCATCGCGCAAGTTTCCTTGCAAGCACGCCATCGCTCTCATGCGGATGTACGTCGATGACTCCAGCGCATTTAAGAGCGGCGAGATTCCAGCATGGGTGAATGATTGGATTGGTCGCCGACGCGCCGGCGGCGCGCCGCCAGCCGCCAAGTCTGAACCAAAGAGCATTGCGCTCGCGCAGGAGGTGCCCCCAAAGCCTACAGATCCGGCCCATGAGGCAAGGCGCCAAGCGGCTGCTGCCAAACGGGCCCAAGATACGAACGCCACCGTGGAAGCAGGACTACAAGAACTGGAAACTTGGATTGCCGACCAAGTGCGCTCGGGCCTGAGTGCTTTCGTCAACGAACCTGGTCAGCGCTGCCGCCGCATCGCGTCGCGGCTTGTCGATGCAAAAGCGGGAGCGTTGGCGAGCCGCATTGATGAAATGCCGTCGCGCCTGCTCGCGCTTCCCACCGACGAACGTCTGGACGCAGCCATCATGGAGCTCGGCAAACTGGTCGTGCTTGCGCGTGCGTGGAAGGCGGCGCCGGCGGACGTGGAAATGCGACGTGAGGTGATTGCCTCGGAAACGCGCGAAGAGGTGTTGAACAATCCGGTCGCGCCACGCGTCTCCGCCATGTGGGAAGTGCTCGGCGAGCGCGTGGTCACACGCCGCGACGGTCTGGTAAGCGTCTCCACTTGGCTTTTGGCCCTCGACGAGGGCCAGCAACATTTCGCGCTCTTGCTTGATTTCTTCCCTGCATCCGCCGGACGACGCACCGGTGCGTTTGCGGCGGGAGATCGGTTTTACGCAGAGCTTGCCTTCTATCCCGCGCGTGTGCCGCTGCGCGCCGTCATCGCCTCACGCAGCGAGATCTAACGCGGTTGTGCCGCCTTGGCCGCAGGCAACCGATTTCGACCTAAGCGCTTACGCGGAGATCAAACGCGAAGCACCATGGCGGATCGATGCGCCATTATTGCTTTCCTGCGGCCGCGTCGCCGCAGGCGCGAACGGTCGAACCTGGTGGCGTACGCAGAACGGTCTAGCTCTACCATTGCGCGCTCCTCCGCCGACCATCGCGCTGGGCGCCGACATCCGGGCCGCTGCGGCGCTATGGGATGGGATGCGGCTCACCATGATTGCGGCCCAAAGCAATTGGGGGCGCATAGAATTCGATGCTTGAGCTCGAGACCGCCCTCACGCAGGCACGCAACGCCTGGCTCGCTGGTCGCTCGGCGGCCGACTTCGCGCCCGCTGCGTGGCGAGAAGGCGCCGGTGGTGATGAACTCACGCTTCTTGCGCTGGCGGGTCATGCTTTGGATGTGGTGACACAACCAAGTTCTGCGCCACTTGCATTGCGTGCGCTTCTGCCCGAGCTGCCTACTCGGCTGATGCCAGAAGCGCTGCGCGCGCGGTTTCGCCGATTGTTAGCGACGCCCAAGAACGCGCCTTCAGTAGAACAGGCGTTGATTTGGTTTGTCGCGGCGCGCGGTTACGCCGCCCATCCCGCCGATTGGATGCCAGACGCCAAGGATGAGTGGGCCCCTGCGCTATACGCCCCCTGGCTCGATTGGGTACGCGATGAGGCGCAAACAATCTCTGCACTGGATGCCGAACTTTCCGCCGACACTTACGAGCAATGGTCGTGGACCGAGCGCCGCAAACGCCTGGAGGCGCTGCGCGCGGCTAACCCTGATGCAGCGCGTGCAATCATTGCAGCCAAGGCGGGCATCGAGCCCGCTGAGCGGCGCGTGCGCATAATTGAGTTGCTACAAATCCGCCTTTCAGCAGCGGACACTGACTTCCTAGCGAGTTTGCTGAAGGACCGATCAGATCGCGTACAAACGTTGGCGCGCGCGTTTCTCGCCCGTCTCGGACAGGGTGTCGATGCGTCCGAGCTTGCGACCGAATTGGCCTCCATGGTCGAGCTGAGCAAAGTCGGATTGGTGCGGCGGCGTATGCAGCTCGCCATCAAACCGCTGAAGACAGCCGCACAACACACGCGGCGACGCCAATTGTTCAATCTGGTGCCGCTTGCGGCGCTTGCGCATGCCTTGTGCGCCACCGAGGGACAATTGGTTGAGAACGCCCCTGAAGTTGCTTTTCCCGAGGCGCTCGATTTCGTCGCGTGCGTCGCGGCGACGGGATCGGACGCCTCGGTGGCCGCGCTGCTCTCCCATATGCTTGAGGACAAAGCGACGCCGGTGATCGCGCTGAGGCCGCTCGTGGAGCGGATCAGCGCTGGGGAGCGAAAGGCCCTGCTGCCCGCCATCGCTGGCCGCGACGCCGACATGTTCGACACGGCGCTCGGTGTGGCTGGCGGCGCGCTCGGCCAAGCGCCGCTGGCGGCGCTGATGGAAGCGCCAAGCTTTGAAATACTGCGCACCAATGCCGAGATCTTTGCCCGCGGCGAGGACGCAAGCCGTACCGCGGCGACGAACATTCTGAACCTCATGTTGCCGCGCATGGGATTGCTGATCGATGTGCCAGGCGCACGTGAACTCCTAGCGCAGATGACCGCCTTGGGTTTGTCGCCTGCAGATCCGCGCCTCGACATGCTCCATTTCAACGCCGCGCTTACGGAGATTGCGACGTGACAGAAGCTCTACGACTGCCTGCTGAGAAGACTTATGCCGACGAACTTGCAGCGCTCGCCGCCGACGTTGGCGTAAAACCACCCAATTGGGCGCTCACCCCGCGCGCTGCGCTTACCTACATTATGGGCGGGATGGCCGCAAACGGCACTCCGGTGAGCGCTAAGTATGTTGGCGACAAGCGGCTGATCGAGACTGCGATCGCCACGCTCGCCACGGATCGGGCGTTATTGCTGCTCGGTGTTCCGGGCACGGCGAAATCGTGGGTCTCTGAGCACCTCGCTGCCGCGGTAAGTGGCGACTCGACCATGGTGATCCAGTGCACGGCTGGTACTGACGAGAACCAAATCCGCTACGGTTGGAATTATGCGCAGCTCTTGGCGCACGGGCCCTCGCGCCAAGCTTTGGTTCCGACACCGCTCATGCGGGCGATGGAAGGTGGAAAGATCTGCCGTCTCGAAGAGCTCACTCGCATGGGATCGGATGTGCAGGACACGCTGATCACAGTGCTGTCCGAAAAGATGATGCCTGTGCCGGAGCTCAATGACTCCGTTTATGCAGTGCGCGGCTTCAACATCGTGGCAACCGCCAACAATCGCGATAAAGGGGTCAACGAGCTGTCCTCCGCACTGAAACGTCGCTTCAACGTCGTAGTGCTGCCCTTGCCTGACGACATGGATCAGGAAATTGCGATCGTGACAAAGCGCGTCGCCGAGATGGCACATAGTCTCGATCTGCCCGCACCGAAGAACGTCGGAGAAGAAGTTGCGCGCGTGGTGGCGATCTTCCGTGAGTTGCGCGGCGGCGCGACCTTGGACGGCAAGATGACGCTTAAGACGCCCTCGGGCACGTTATCGACGGCGGAAGCCATCGCTGTGGTGATTGGCGGTCTGAGCCACGCAGCATTCTTCAATGACGGAAAACTTGGCGCCGAGGGCGTCGCTCCAAACATGATTGGCGCAATCGTCAAGGATCCCGTGCAGGATAAAGCCGTGCTTGAGGAATATCTGGAAACCGTCCTGAAGAAACGGCCTGAGTACGCCAATTATTACTCAATGCTGCTTGATCTCGTTTGATCGCCGATGGCTTCGGAAATCCGATATTTCGGCATACGCCACCATGGTCCGGGCTCCGCACGCCGGCTCATTGAGGCGCTTGACGAATTTCGCCCAGCGGTGGTGCTTATCGAAGGACCGGCGGATGCATCGGATCTTCTGCCAATGCTTGCGGATGTGGCGATGAAGCCGCCTGTGGCGTTGCTAATGTATGCGACCGACGATCCCGCGCACGTTTCGTTTTGGCCCTTCGCAACCTACTCGCCTGAATATCAGGCAACGCGCTGGGCGGTTCAGAACGGCGCTGCGTTGCGCTTCATTGACTTGCCAGCGTCGTGGCGTTTGGCGCCCTCTGAACCAGCGCCATCAATGGACGCGCAAGACGAACAGAGCGCGGCCGCACCCGATGCGTCGCCGACTGCCCCGATAGAGGCGCCGTCTGCCCAAATGACGCTTGAGCGCGATCCCATCGGCGCGCTTGCTCTCGCCGCGGGGTATGAAGACGGCGAAAGCTGGTGGCGCGACGTGGTAGAGGAAAACCCCGAACCCGGCCCCGTCTTTGCAGCCATCGCCGATGCGATGAGCGCATTGCGCGACGCCGCTTCCGCGCCTGAAGGGTTCGAAGCTGCGCGCGAAGCGCATATGCGCCTTGAGATATCTAAGGCAACAAAGCAGACCGAAGGCCCCGTGGCCGTCGTTTGCGGCGCGTGGCACGTCCCTGCGCTTCAATCGAAGGCGTCGGCCACCGCCGACCGCGCGCTGCTCAAGGGCGCGCCCAAGCAGAAGATAGCGGCCACCTGGGCGCCCTGGACCAGCCCACGCCTCGCGTTCTCAAGCGGATATAGGGCTGGCGTCACTGCGCCTGGCTGGTGCCAACACTTATGGGACACTCCGCGGAGCGCCGCAGCGACGCGATGGCTTGCTCGCATCGCCGCCTCGCTGCGCGAACGAGAGCATTTGGTGTCAACGGCCTCGTTGATCGAAGCAGAACGCCTTGCCTACGCGCTGGCTGCGTTACGCGATCGCCCTGCGCCGGGTTTCGAAGAGTTGCGCGATGCCGCGATCTCATGCCTGTGCTTTGGCGAGCCCCTCCTCTGGCACACGCTTTCGCAGGAGCTCCTGTTCGGCAGCGATGTCGGCGCCATTCCGCACAACGTGCCTTTGGCGCCCTTGCTTGAGGATTTGCAGCGCGAGCAAAAGCGTGTGCGTCTCAAACCTGAAGCCCTCGAGCGCGAGCTCTCGCTGGATCTGCGCAGCGACAGCGGGCTGGATCGTTCGACTTTACTGCACCGGCTTTCCCTGCTGGGCGTGCCGTGGGGCAAGCTCACAGATGTCGGCAAGAGCCGCGGCACCTTCCGCGAACGTTGGACGCTGCGCTGGGAGCCGGAATATGCGGTCGCCCTAGTAGAGAACCTGATCCACGGGCCAACGATTGCCCAAGCGGCCGCGGGTAAAGTGAGCGCGCGCTACGGCGAGGCGGCGAACCTGCAGGCCTTGGCTGAACTGGTTTTTCAAAGTCTTACGGCGCAACTGCCGCCCGCGGTCGAAACTGGCATTGAACTTATTGAGAGACGCGCGGGTCAGACCAGCGATTGCGCGGAATTGTTGTCGTCATTGCCAGCACTGGCCGATGCCGTGCGCTACGGACAGGCGCGCGAGATCAACGCGGCGCAACTATCTTCGCTGGTCAAGCGCATCCTCGTCGAGGGTGCGCTGACATTGCCGTATGCGGTGCGCCACCTCGATGCTGCCGCCGCCAGCGCCATACGCGGCGTTATCAATGCCGCCGACAAATCTACGGCGTTGATCGATCTCAATGAAGACGAACGCGCCACTTGGCGGGGCGCGTTGCGGGCGATTACAGACGATCCGCAAGCAGCGCCCCTGATCGCTGGCGTAGCGGCGCGCCTGCTCTATGCCGCCGAGGAGCTTGCCCCCGAGGACGCAGCGCTGCTTCTCAGCCGCGCGCTCTCGCCCGGGCGTTCTATTGCTGATGCGGCGGGATTCTTCGAAGGTTTCTTCGAAGGTGCTGGCGAACTTTGATTCATGACAAGCCCCTGCGCGAAGCGGTGGACGCGTGGGTATTGTCATTGGACGTCGAAACTTTCACATCGAACCTCCCCTCTTCCGCCGCGCCTTCTCCAACCTGGATCGCATGCAACGCAGGCGCTTGCTCGATGCCTTGTTTGGCCGCTCCTCCACTGGACTGCAGGCCCGGATTCTGACGCCCAATGCGGAAGCGCTGTGGCCCGCACACTTCGATCGCATTATCGCCATTGTGACCCCGAGGCCGACACCAAATGAGTGATGACCGCGAGCGTCGCTGGCGCCTCGCCCTCGGCGGCGAAGACGATGCGCTTAGCAAAGATGATCAGCGGCTCTCGGGCGCGTTGACCTCGCTTTACGGCGAAGGCGATGACGGCGACGACGGAAAGAAGCGTCGTGGCGGCCTCGGGGGCTCGGCGCCCCATGTGGCGCGCTGGATGGGGGACATCCGCGCCTACTTTCCCTCTTCCGTCGTGCAGATCGTGCAGAAGGACGCCTTCGAGCGTCTCGGGTTGCAGCGGATGTTGTTGGAGCCTGAATTCCTTGCCGCTGTCGAAGCGGACATCAACCTCGTCGCCACACTGATTTCGCTCCGCAACGTGATGCCGGACAAGACAAAGGATACCGCGCGTCAAGTCATCGCCAAAGTTGTCGCCCAACTGATGGATCGTCTCGAGCGCAAGACTGCAGACGCGCTGCGCGGCGCGGTCGACCGCTCACGGCGCATCTCCCGCCCGCGTTTTGCCGACATCGATTGGCCGCGAACCATCCGCGCCAATCTTCGCCACTACCAAGTCGAACACCAAAGCATCGTCCCAGAGCGGCTAGTCGGCTTCGCGCGTGAGCAGCGACGCATAGTGGACCTCGATGAGGTAGTGCTGTGTGTCGATCAGTCGGGATCGATGATGGCGTCGGTGGTGTACGCGTCGATCTTCGCTGCGGTGATGGCGTCTCTGCCCGTGGTGAAGACCAAGCTTGTCTGTTTTGACACCGTGGTCGTGGACCTAACGGAAGAACTTACAGATCCGGTGGAGGTATTATTCGGCGTGCAACTGGGCGGCGGCACCGACATCAACCAGGCCGTGGCCTATTGCGCCGACAAGATCGAGCGGCCGAGCAAGTCGCACTTCATCCTGATCACCGACCTCTACGAAGGCGGCAATGCCGAAGAACTACTGACCCGAGTGGCGCGCCTCATTGGCATGGGCGTCAATGTCATCGTGCTGCTTGCGCTCAGCGATCAAGGCCGTCCGTCGTACCACCCTGAGCTCGCCGCGCGTGTAGCGGCTCTCGGCGCGCCCGTGTTTGCCTGCACGCCTGATCAATTTCCCGACCTGATGGCCGCGGCTCTCAAACGCGAAGACATTCATGCCTGGGCGGCAAAAGAAGACATCAAGTTGGTGGCAAAACAAACATTATCGGCCCGAGGCTGAGAGTCGTCCAAGGCTGGCCAGCCGTTGATTATGTCGGAGCGTCTGATCCGCTCCAGCCATTGGCGTTGCTGCGCCTCTATGGCCAGACGTCGCCGAAAAGCGACCTTCAACGAGACACCCAGTCAGCACTCCAAGACTCCTGATCTAACAGGGTATGCCTAGGTCCGTGGGCCTCATCGGGTAGATCGTCAAAGCGGCCCGGTGCTCGGCAGATGCGCCGCACCCAAGCACCGCGACGCTTCGAACTCCGACCCCTTGCTGCGACAATCTTTCGGCCAAACCTTCGTACGCGACCTCCGCTCGGCGCTCTGCCAACTCGGGCAATTCGGCGTAACCACGCGATACGATCATCACCTCGCCCATGCACATCCGCGCTCTGTTCGCGGCGGCATCGAGAACCTCGTTCGCGCGGCCATCAAGTTCGACGCCCGTCGGCGTGAACGGTACCCAGAACTCGGAAGATGGGCACGGATCAACCGCCGGAAAGCCGACGACATTTGGAGGCGGGATCGGCGGCGGCGCAGTCGAACACGCTGAAACAGCGCTGATTAGAACAGAAGCCAGAATGCCGATGAGTGCTCGAAGACGGTCCATGTAACAACACTACGCGATGCTCGCGCCGATGTCCGCTTCCGATGCCGTGGACGGCTCTCCCCCACCGGCGGCGTATGCTTCCGGTTTGAGCCGGAGGAGAGCCATGAGCAACGTAGTCACAATCGGGTTGGATATCGCGAAATCGGTTTTTCAGCTGCACGGGATCGATGCGTCCGGCACGGTGGTGCTGCGTCGTAAGCTGCCCCGATCTCGGATGTTGGCGTTTTTCGAAAAGCAGGCGCCATGTTTAGTGGGGCTCGAAGCGTGCGGCAGCTCACACTATTGGGGTCGAGAGTTAAGCCGTCTCGGCCACGATGTGCGCCTCATCCCGCCACGCTACGTAAAGCCCTACGTCAAACGCCAAAAGAACGATGCGGCTGACGCTGAAGCGATCTGCGAGGCGGTGACCCGTCCGAACATGCGGTTCGTGCCGATCAAATCGCCCGAGCAGCAAAGCATTATGATTGCGCATCGCACTCGCGCGATCTTGACCAGGCAGCGCACGCAATTGTCGAACGCCATACGCGGGCACACGGCTGAATTTGGTTTGGTTGCGCCCGTAGGGCGCAATGGTCTGGAGATGCTTATCGCGATCATCGCCGATGCCGCGGACAAGCGCGTGCCGGTCGACGCGCGGACAGCATTGCAAATGCTCATCGCGCAATTGCGGCTTGTGAATGAACAGATTCTAGAATCGGATCGCCAGATTATTGCGAGCGCACGCAGCACCGAGGTCGGCCGGCGATTGATGGGAATTCCCGGCGTGGGCCCGCTGCTCGCCAGTGCGCTCGTGGCTGCGGTGGCAGATCCACAATCCTTTCGATCGGGTCGCAACCTCGCGGCATGGATCGGACTCGTGCCACGGCAAAACTCGAGCGGCGGCAAGGAACGATTGGGCGGCATCACCAAGCAAGGTGATCGTTATCTCCGGCAATTGCTTGTGGTGGGCGCCGTCGCTGTGATCCGATATGCACAGCGCCACGGCGCACGTCGGCCGTGGCTGGTGCAACTATTGGCGCGCCGAACGCCGAAGGTCGCCGCCGTGGCGCTGGCCAATAAGAATGCCCGAATAGCGTGGGCGATCATGACCAGCGGCGAGTGTTATCGCGAGCCGGCAGCAGCATAGAAACAAGCGCAGAGCTGCGCTCACGAAATTGGTAAGGGCGAACATGAAGTAATGCGATAACCGGTCGAACCGGAAGACGGGAAAACCCAAGTCTGGCCCAGCGCCCTGAGCGCGTGCTTTCGATCGGGACCCGCCTTCGCGGAAGGCATTATGGCCAGCGGCGTATGTGTGCCGCATCAACAGGTCGAACACACGGCCGCACCGACCAAGTCTCGCAGAACTTCAAAGAATTCCCTTGCCAACGGAGAGCCGTCCACACAGGGCCAGCGCCAGGCCGTAGGTAACATTTCACGACAGGCTGGCTCTCTCAATTCCTGCCGGTCGCGCCCTCCCCAAAATTCGGCGCGCTCTCGCCGAAAGACGACATCCACGGGGGGGATCGCCTGTGCCTCCACAATATTTTTCCAATGAGCCGCGTGGCATGCGCCTGCTCATCTCCTCGCAGATGAACTCCTCTTCGTTGACCAACTTACACTCGCCGAGTGCGCGTCAGCTTAGCAACCAAACTCCCGACCAAAAACCCGAGCGCTTGGATTAGGACGTGTGAAAGCGACAACAGATATCCGCCAAACGACCCGATTAGCTGTGCAGGCGCATCCCCCATCGAATGCACCCAAATACCGAAACCGGCCCATGCAAACATGAGCGCCGCGCATGCCATCAATAGCGGCGCGCTTAGAGCGTCCGTGTGCTTTCTCCAAAAACCAAAGAAAAGCACGACCGTGACACTCCCGAGGTATGCTAGCGACGCAACGGGCACCCCTGTCGTTTGCGAATGCTCCATCAGCGGCGCGTACGGGCGGAGGTAGGCCACGGCAGATAATACAATGAATGTCGCAACAAGAATCCATTGTCTCATAACAGGTCCTATCAATTCGGCGCGGTCTCGCCGACGAGCTGCGATACACGCTGATAGTGGATATGTCCGAATGGAAGCATCGGGCCATCGGCAATATTTCACGACCGGCGCAGTCGCTCAATTCCCGACACTCATGCCCTACTCGCTAATTCGGCTCACGATCGCCGAAAGCCGCCACCGCCGTATAGTGCGCATTCAGCCACCCTTTATAGCGGCGAGAGATCGAAGCACCTCCGGACACACGCAAGTTCCGACGTTCTTGCTGAGTTGCAAACAGCGATCTCGCGCCTAAAACTCGACAAACGATGGAAGGATATCGTTCACCAGTCTCGGCGATAGGCACCATGATTGTTGCGGCGGCCTTGCTCGTCAGCGGTTGCGGCGACGCGCAAACAGAGAAAGCGGGCGCGATCCTCGCCCCTGAGCACATCACCGCTGAAGTTTTAGCATCGAGACATGCCAGTCCAGATGACTGGCATCGCCTCGCTCTCTACGGCAACTGGGATGGCGTCGAAAATAGCGTTTGGCGAACGATCGTGCTGAATCCAGATTGCGATCAAGCGACAGCGCTCGCCATTTTCTGGAAGGCGTCTCCGGAGTATTACGTTGCGTTCAAAGATCGTGCGGACGTGCCTGCCGTCAATCTAAGCGGCTATGATTTGATCAATCTGATCCGAGAGCGTTGGCAGAGCGGCGCCTATGTTCGATCAGAACTGGCGTTTGATCCCGATACCGATGCTTGGCCACTCGACTTTGACGACCTTCGTCGCCGCTACGGGGCGCGGGTCGATCAACTCATGCCCGCCACAATGCGCGTCAGGCTGGAAGGGCGACGCTTGGCTCAACGCTGATTTTGGCAATTCAAGATGCAATGTCTGATTGGTTGCGAACTTAACAACCGGCCTACAGGCGACTTTCGTTGGCGCGCAAAAAGCAACGCTAGTTTTGAACCGTCGCATACAGCATCGGATGGCCGAGGGCTGACACGTCGGTCAACTCCACGCGCACCGCAGGCAAGGCCGGGTCCCTGGCGCGCGCAATAGCTAGATCACGCTCTGACTGATCAGACACGACAAAGTAGCCGACAGCGCCTAGCTGCGGCTCAAGGCTGGTGCCGAGCGACGGCGCGCGAGCAAAATTTCCGATATAGGTCGCTTCTCCCGCATTGATCGTGAACGGGATAGAAAATGGCGTGGCGGAGGACCACTCAACACCCGCCACAATCAGCGTGCCGCTGAAGCCGAAATCATAGATTTCGTAACGACCCGGTGGCAACGACTGAATAATCACTCGCCCCGCTTCGCGCCCGTAATAGTCGAGATTGTTTGGCCGAGGGCGAAAGAAGCCTACGCACCTGCAGACCATAGTGCCTCGATTGTCGGTGACAGGCTCTCCGATCGGTGTCGTTGTCCGTTGAAATCCGAATTCGAAATTCATGGCGATGTCGACTGAGCCGACGGAGTAGATCAGCGTCCCCGGCGCATCTCTGTCCTGTGCGCTCGCGACATTCGGGAACGCCAAAAACGCCGCAAACACGACGAGCGCGATTTGCTTGAACCAGCCCATTTTACCTCCGCAACGCTGCTGCTTCTACGCGCAGGGCAACAATCCGGGAAGGGCCAGCACCGGGCTGCTCGCCGTATTTCACGACAGGCTTAGCCGCTCAACTCCAGCCGCTGATCATGCCGCCAGCGTTAAGGCGCGCCATCGCCGAAACAAGTCAGTCGGGTGCTTCTTGCACCACGTCGAGGGATGCCGAGGCGTACCTCAGAATGTAAGGCTTCTGTTCCGGCGCGCCTATCGGAAACGAGTTGCCGAAAAACGCGACGTAGCAGTCGTAGCCCGCGATCTCGCGGCTATACCAACTGTGCACGACGACACCGAACTCCGGTCCGTCCTCAAGGCCATCGTATCGGACGTGGGTTCCGGGAGGCAGCAGCACGTCCTCTGACATCACTCAAAGCCTAACGATCTCGATGGTGCGTCAGGAATGTCTGGCGCGCTCTAATCCTGCCGCTCGAAGCTTGTCAGTCAATCCGGCGCGCCGTCGCCGAACTCGGCCACGTGCATAGCCCAGCTATCGAGCGCAATCGTCTGCGCGGCTAGCTCTGTTGGTCGGGCAACGACACGCTGGCGGCAGCCGCGGGCTTTGGGCGCCAAATCCACAAGACCGCGCTCACCAATAGCAACGCCGGCACGTCTGCCCACAGATGCGCAATTTCGCCGGGGTAGATCAACGCCTGCGGGATCATGATCCCCGCGTGGACGAGGTTTGCGAGGATGCCGAAGTCAAAGAGCGAGATCGCAGCTCTTGGATTCTTGGCGCCCAGGATCAGCAATATCGCCCATGAGGCATAGAGGCCAAAGAGCATCCATACGTAAGGGTGCAAGCCGTCCAATGCCGATGGTGGATGAGCGCCGCAAATAATTGGAAAGTCCGGCGGCAAGCTCCCCCAAACCACGCCGGCCGGATAAATGAATAGCGTAACGGGCAACAAGAGTGTGCCCCAGCCTACGATCCTCATGACAAGAGCGGATCGCTTCAAGCTAACGTCGTCAGCGGTCATCATCGCCCCCTTTGCAGCGTCGGACCACCTTATTGGAAAAGCGCATGACTGCACGTCAGCAAATGGGTTAGCGCAGCGGTCACTATGGGCCAGCGTCGGGCCATTCGAGATTATTTCTGAGCGTCTCCCGCCCTCAATCCCAGCCGCTCGCCCGGCCATCAATTCGGCGCACGATCGCCGACTTCGGACATTCCGTCAGTTCAATGAATGCAGTGAAGCCCAGACGACAACAGCCATGAGGGTGAGACCCAGGGCGAGGTCAACCCAAGTGGTCCAGCGACTCCATTGCGGTCGAAAAAGCGCCGCTGCATTAACGACCACGCCAAGCGCGCAGATCGCGATAAATATCCACCCAAGGCGCTCCAGGGTGAGCAACTCCAGCATTCACATTCTTCCGCTTGTTGATGGGCGATAATCGCACAGCGTCATGCGATCGTCAGCCAGGCCAGTCATGCGCCATCCGACATTTTCTCCGAATGGCTGGCGCGCTCTAAAACCGCCGATCGTGCCCTGCCCGTCAATCCGGCAGGCCATCGCCGAAAGCTGCCGTAGCAGTCCCTGCTCTCAACGTGTATGGGACCACCATGTCAAAATGGAACCAACACATTGTCCTCGATGTCGAGGCAGATGGCCCATGCCCGGGCCTATACAACATGATCTCATTCGGCTTGGTCTGCGTCGGCGATCCAGCCCTAAGCTTTCTGGGCGAGGTCGCTCCAATCTCGGACTCACCCGGCATTGCCGGCGCGCGCGAGGTGAGCGGCATAGCCTTCGACGCTCAAAAGGCGTTTGCTCCGCCAGAGAACGTCATGAGCGCTGCGACGCAGTGGATCGCTAGCCTCACCGGCGGCAAACGACCGATATTCTGGTCAGACAATCCGGCGTTCGATTGGCAATTCTGGAATTACTACTGTCACCGCTTTGTTGGCGATAACCCTGCGGGATTTAGCGCTCGTCGCATCGGGGACTTGGACGCTGGACGCCGCAACGAGCCGCTCAACACATCCGCTTGGAAGAAGCGTCGAGAAACCACGCACACCCATAACCCGGTGGACGACGCTCGTGGCAACGCCGAAGCGCTTCGCTGGATACTCGAACAGATGGGTCAGCCGTTGAAGGGCTGATCCGCTCAATTCCGGTCGCTCAGGCTCTGCCAATTTCATGGCCCAATGTCGCCGATTCCAGACCTTGCAGAGGTCGGACAATTCGAATGAAATAGGCGAATGGGAGTTTCTTGCGGATTGCACCTGATCACAGGCGAGGCTTTCTCCGCCGCATCGCAGGGAGACCTGGCGAGCTTTGACGCGGAAGAGCGCCGAGCTGATCTCGACAAGGCTTGGCACGCGATCAGCTATCTTGTGACCCACGATCCAAAGGACAATTTTCTAAAAGGCGGCGTTCAATTGCCCGACGTTTCCGAGCACTGCGAGGCGCATTCGCCTGTCTCTATCGCGGAACTGAGTAAGCGTCTCCGCGCGGCCTCGGTGGAAGCTCTATTGTCCGGGTTCAACGCGCAGACATTCAACGAGAACAAGATTTATCCGGGCGGATGGGATGAGCATGGAGAGCAATACCTTCGACCCTATTTGGATCGCTTTGTCGGTTTGGTTCACCTAGCAGCCGACGAGGGAAAAGGAATGCTTGTCATCCTCGCGTGACTGTCAGCTTCGGGCCAGCGCCACGCCAACAGACAATTTTCTCGAGTGGCCGACCCGCTCCAATCGAGCCGCTGCCGCCGTACCCGTCAATTCGGCGCGCTCTCGCCGATAACAGCCACTTTGGCTGTTGCTACGCTGCCCTATCGTGCAGCCAACGCAGCCCCAACCTCAAACACCACGGAAACCTCCGCAGTGTACAGTAAGGGTTCGGGCGCAATTACCGGGGGCAGCACCGCTTGATCAGCTGACGGCGCGTTGCGCGCCGCGAAAACCGCACGGTTGCCGCTCTGTGCGATCATGTTGTTTGCGCCTTCTTCAACCAACAGGAGCCGCCCGAGACGATGTCCTGCGCCCTCTGAATAAATTCGTGCTTTGTCCACAGCATCAGTGATGGCCGCTTCTCGTGCAATTCGCCGCGCACGAGCAGTGTCGCGAAGAGAAAATGCAACGTCGTTAAATGCGTCTGGTTGAGAGTTGACTGCGACTTCTACCGCGCGCCCCATGAGCGACAGATCGCGCACGAGTATCGTCACGCCAGCACTCGCCTCGTATCCGTTGATGCGATCTGGTCGACGATCGCCTCCTTCACGCATCACGGGCGCCACCGAAACATCCGTACGCTCGACCGTCACGTTCTGTGGGTCGATTGCGCGAACCGCCGCGTCGAGGGCGCGTGTTCGTGCAGACACCTCGTTGGTCGCCTCGGCGGCGGTCCGCCCAGGCGCATAGTAAGACAGACGAATTCGCGCTTCATCCGGAGGCAGGTAGACCTCAGCGCGACCAGCGACGCGAACTACCGCTGGATCGTAAGGTCGCAGGGGCTCCATAACTTGTGCCAACGTTGGCGTGGCGATCAAAGTGATCAAAAGGCCCAGGCTGAAGATCCAGGATCTCATCAAATCCCCCATGCAATTGTACACACATAGTCAGCGGGCTTGCGGCGAAATCGTGATCAGCCGCCCATCAGTGGTGTGACCGCGCGCTAAGGGCCAGGGCGGACTTATCCTGCCGTTGGTAATGCTGCGTCTGCTAAGGCGCGCTCTCGCCGAAATGCGACCCTGCGCCATTCACTTGTTGTTCTCCGGCGCCTGCGACTGCTTTCCAAACGCCACTGCCATTACAAGCATCAAGCCCACCCCGGCGGGTCCCGCCGCCAGAAGCAATCCGAGCAGCACTAGCGCGAGGTTAGAATTAGGGGGCCGCTCAGCAGCCAACACGGCGAAAAACAGAAATGAGCCGACGGCAAGCATCAACACGCCGACTATCAGCGCCAACACTGGATGGAGCGGCTTTCGGTAGCGGCGGCGTCCAAACAAGGGTCACCTCTGAGAGTTGGCATCACGCGTTGAGAGAAAAGACAACACAGGCGTTCAAATCAATATATTTGCGTTCTCCCGAGCGTTACGCCCGCAAGTCCACCTCGCGCGTCAGTCTGGTTCGTCCACGACTGACGGTCAGCATGCGGCAGGATTGCGCCAGCACTGGGCCGATCGATCCGGCGAATGGCCGTCGCGCTTCATTGCTGCCGCTGGCACCCTTCTCATCAATCCGACCTGATGTCGCCGTCAGCGAACATTCGCTTGCCAACACGCCTCGAACTCGACCCCGGAAATCTCTTCCGGTTCGAACTCAGGATTGGCGGCTATTTCGGAGAGGGACGGCATTGCCACTGTCCCCAGCAGGGTCCCACCTGACTCACGGTCGCGCGCCGCGAAACCGACGCGTCCATCCCGCCAAATCTCGACTTTCCGAACCTCGAAGCGTTGGTCATCGAGTTCGGACCACAGATCGACCGGCTCGTTTGGATGGTCGTGAAGCCATCGCACCCGCATGTAGCTCGCGCCGCTCATTATCGGATTGTCTCGCAACTTTCGAATGTCTGCAAAGGCCACGGCGCGCCGCTGATGAATTTTCACGACAGGCTCACCTACTCCAATCCGGTCAGTCGCTTACCCTGCTGACGACCGGCACGTCCTCGCCGAAATCAGTCGTCCGCTGCTGCCCATACTGGCCGCTTGGTCGTGAACTTGACGGTGGACCAGACCACGAAGCTATCATAGCGGCGCAGCGATGGATTGCTCATGAGCGTCGCTTCGCCCCAGCTTTCATAGTCCTCTGTGCTCTTAGCAGCGACGATGACAATGAAATCAAACTGACCCGCGGTGGCATAGCACTGCAGCACTCTGTCTTCTCGCCGCATTGCCTCTCGAAAGGCGTCGTACGCTTCGCGCGTCTCGCGTTCGAAGGTCACAGAAACGACAACGGTGATCCCGCCAACGCCGGCTTGCTCGGCGATGATAGCAACTTCGCGCGCTATGACCCCGCCGTCTCGCATGGCTTGGACGCGACGCCGTACGGCGGAACCCGACAGACCGACCTCCTCGCCCACCCTCGCGTGGGAAAGAGTGCAATCATCCTGAAGGATCGCAAGGATGCGTCTGTCGAGCCCGTCGAGCTGCATAGGAACCATAGAATAGAGAAATTGAGCAAAGCAACAAGGCTACACGCCCATTTTCGTCGCGCTAACTACGATATTCGCTGAGATACGGCGCGTGGCTCATTGTAGCTGTGGCGCTAACAATTTCGGAGTCAGGGATCTCATGCGCACCAGCCTTCTCGCACTGTGCTTTTCAGCTTTCTTGTTGACGCCGGCAGTTGGCTTCGCCCAACAGCAAGCCAGAGTTCTCCCTGCAGGCGTTTGGCACAGCGAAGGGTACGGCTATGTCGCGGTCGTCGATCGCCGACGCGTCAGGACTTTTGACCTATCCGCTGCGGGTTGCGTTCGCGGCCCGACCTATACTCTCTCAGATTTTCACAACTATTTTGGACGCGTCACAACTGAGAGCGGCGGAAACGTCGTCCTCAATCGCTCGCCAACTCGCGACACTGTCAGGGAACTCGAACGCCTTCCCGCAAGTTGCCGCCGACCGCTGAGAGCGTCCGATCACAACCAGAACATTTCGATATTCTCGCAGACATTTGCAGAATTCTACCCGTTCTTCCACGAACGCGGCGTTGATTGGCAGGCAGCCACAAACGCAGCGCGACTAAGGTCTGATGAAGACTTGTTTGAAGTCCTCGCAGATATGGTTCAACCGCTCAACGATGGACACGTAACGATCGCTGCGGGCGAACGCAGTCTCGATCTGGAAACCGTGTCTGCCCCTGGCGCGGCGCTGGACGGCGCACCCTGGGCATGGCGCTCTTTGCGCGCAAGCCTGCGTGACTATGTTCAAAGCGCGGAAACGCCGCTGCAATCGCCTGCCATCCTAAGCGGCAATCGCCGAGTGCTTTACGGACGCCTCGCCGGAAACATCGGTTATTTTGCACCTCTGGCGATGGGCGCATGGGCTGAAGGCCAGACAGAGGACACGCCTAGCGACCAACATGCCGCTGCCGCGGCCAGCGTTATGGATCAGATTTTGAATGAACTCAGTGACGCTCGCGGCATGGTCATTGATTTGCGACTCAATTCGGGAGGCTTCGATGCGGTTGCTATGGAAGTCGTTTCTCGATTTGCGGCCCAGCGAACACTCGCGTTTCGCAAGCATGCCGCCGATGGCAATGTCTATGACGTGTATCTCGAACCAAGCCAAAGTCGCGGTTTTGACGGGCCAGTCGTCATCCTAATCGGCGACAATACGGTCAGCGCGGGTGAGACAGCAGCTTTGGCGTTCGCATCGCTTCCGAATGCGCACCTGCTTGGGCAGCCAACACGCGGCATACTTTCCGATGCCATTCCGAAAACGCTCCCAAACGGTTGGACATACACTTTATCGATCGAAAGCGTGCTGACGCCTGAAGGCGCATTGGTGGAGGTTGTCGGCGTTCAACCCGATGAAATGACATCTTCTGCAGAGGCCCCCGAACCCGAGCTGCTTTGGGGACGAGACATTCTGGCTGCGGCTGCCTGGCTGCGAACACGCATGAATTGATTGCTGCAATAGGTGCGGCGGCGTTCGCCGCGATTTAACTGACGACCCCGAAGATGGTCCGCTGGTCGAAAACAGCGCCGCGCTTCTTCTGATCACGGTGCGGACTCTCGTCATAGACACTAGAAAGGACGCGTTTGACGCCGCCGCCTCCAACGGCTGCCTGTGTGCCCATTGGCGACCGTCCGAACCAGCGTGCGTCATAGCCAAGATTTTCGCGAGCGACCTACTCGCTCCATTGCGGCCAGTGGCATAGCGCCCGCAGCAATGGTGCGTTGTCGCCGGTTGTGTCACTGCCGCCGTCGAGAAGGGGTCGTTGAGGAATTGGACAGGCCTGATTTCATCCTGCAACATTTGGCGACATCTGGGGAGAGAGTGGTCATGAAAGTTGTGTTCGCGCTGATCATGCTCGTTACGGTCACCGCCTGTTCGCAAGCCACGCCGCCGGCGACGCCCGATGTCGCCGCCTCCCCAGCATTCACGGCCGGTGTTCCTCCGGCGACGCCGGCGGCTAGCGATCGAAGCGCGGGCGCGCTCGGCTCCGGGTGCGCGCCAAGTGCTGACGCGTTGCCAGACGGCGCCTGGTTTGGATACGCGACGCGTTGGGACGCAACCGGTATCGATTTCGATCTTGCGTGTCTTTATGTGGGTGATGCGGCCATCGCCCAAGCAACCGCGCGCAACGACGAATTCGCGAACGACTACTATCTCGTCAATGACGCGACGACGATACGCCGCTTGGATGTCGTCGCGAACGCCACGGCCTATCGGTTGTCGGCGGCGGGTGGCGCAGCTTTGGAGGGCACGACCTACGCCGACCTCGCCGCCAACCCCGGCGAGGCGAGCGCCTCGTTTTGCCCGGGTGAGCAATGCGCAATCTGGGTGTTCGTCAACGACGGCATTGTAACCGAGGTGATGTTGCAGTTCTTTCCCTAACAATGGCCGGCATCACTCCAGCAGTCGTCTGCATTGACGTCGACGAGGAGAATAAACGCGAAGACTGATTGTCCCAAACGGGCCAGACCGGCTCTGAGCGCCACATCCTTACGATCGGCTTACTCGATTCAATCGTTGCTTCGGTAATGCTGCGAACGCTTCGGCGCGATCTCGCCGAAGGCGGTCAAAGCACCTGCCGAAGCGAACGGCAGACAAGCGCCTTAAACGGTCCTGGCAACACGGAAACCGATGCCGCCGTTCCGGCTGGAGAGAGAGTACCTGAATCGGTATGACGAACTGAGGATAAAAGGGCCGCTGAACCAAGAACCGCCGCGAAGAACGCGGGACGAGCAGCTCGCATCATAGCAATCCTCAACCCATTCCAAGACATTGCCGTGCACGTCATGGAGACCAAACCCGTTCGGCTGGAATGAGCCGACAGGCCGTGTCCGATCGTCCGTGCAAGCAAGGAAGTTGGCGCCATTGCCCGCGCTTTGATCACAGACCGGATCCTCACCCCCCAGGGGAAATTCGTCGTCGTGCCTGCACGCGCCGCGTATTCCCACTCCTCCTCAGTCAATAAGCGATAGCGCTGCCCGGTGCGTTGGCTCAGCCACTGCACATAAGCCTGCGCGTCGCTCCAGCTCACATTGATCACGGGGCGATTGCCGCGACCCCAGCCTTCATCGCCCGGCCTATAGCCATTGCAGCCGCCGCCAGCGACACACGCGTCCCATTGTGTGAACGTCACCTCATAGCGGCCCACCTCAAAATTCCGACCGGGAATACGTACCATTTCGGGGAGCGCGCTTTCGGGAACGCCATCAGCGCGGTCACGGAAATCCGTGCGGTGGGGTGGCGGCGCTGGTCCCCCGCCACCCCACCGCAGGCCCCAGCGCGAGGCGCGAATCAGCAGGCAGCAGGCGAGCGTTCGTGAGGAGCGGATCCGCCGGCAGGAAGCCGGCGTTCGCGAGGTCTGCCCCCGCAATGTCCGCCTCCAGAACCGAGCCATCATCGCCGGTGGCGCGTACGGTTGAGCCCACGACTGCGATCGACCGCGCTCGGCCTGGCAGGCGCACATCCGGGGTTGCAAAACCGAGCGAGCCTGCCACTTTAAGGACCAGCCGCCCGTCGCTCAAGGCAAGCACCCAGCTTCGCGCGTCCCGTCCGGCCGCCAGCGCAAGCACCGGCCCGCCTTCCGGGATCGCAGTCGCGACGGCATTTGTCGTTAGAACGCTCGCCCCGCGCTGGTCCTGATGCGCCACAGCCCAACTTCCATCGGCACCAAGCGCGATCAGCGGCCGAAGGCCCGAGCTGCGAAGATCTGAGTCTTGGACCAGGGAGCCGCTGCGGCCGTCGAACAGCTTCACCGTTCCGTTCCGCGTTGCGGCCGCAACGATCAACCGCCCATCGGCGAGGTTTTGGATGGCGATCGAGATGACCGGCCCTTGAGTAGTCTGCGGCATGAAAACTGGCGGGTCACACTCTGCGCTCGACTGCGATTGGCAGACGTTGTCGCCCTGCGCCGCGAACGTCACAAGCTGGCGGCGCGGGTTCGCCGCATCGAACACGCGCACCATCCCATCCGCGCCACCGGTGGCGAAGAAGCGGCCGTCTGAGCTGGTTGCGAGGATGCGCTCGATCTGCGCCTGCGCTTCGGTCTGCACCGGGGGACATGGACGTGCGCTTCGTCAAGACGCCACGCCAGCGCCAAGGCGGGGAGCGCGCCCGCGAGTACAAGCCAAGCAAGCCTGGCCTCGGTCCAGCGGTTCGGCTTTGCGCCGAGCGGGAATTTGGTCTTCGGCGGGGCCAGCTTTTCTGGCGCATAGCGCGCGGCGATCACTCCAAGGGCGAAAAGTGTGAGACCAGCGCACGCTCCGAAAATCGCGGACCAGCGATACCAAGGCGTGACAATGTCATCTAGGGACCGCATCGACAATTGGCCGATGAATCCAGCAATCGCTAGCGGCACTAAGATACTAACGAGCGAAACTCGCCAATTGCGGATAGGGTGAAATGCCCACTGAGGATAAACTCCAGTCACCGCGCCGCGAACACTGCAGAAATCGCTGAAATCAATAGGCCCAGGGATTGGGCCACAGCATCAAATGCGGTGGGCCAATCCAACACGCCATGTGTCCGACTGAGAACGCCAAAAACGTAATCAGTTATCATGAACCCCGCAAAAACGAGCGCACTTGGCGCAATGCGCTCGAGTAAGCTTCTGACAACCGCATAACTGGCCGCGACATTCGTCGCCGCCAGCGCCAGCCCGGCGCCGATCACCAACAGCGCCAGAGGCAGCCAGGCACCGGTGATTAGTGCACCCTCCCAGGGCTTGGGTGCTACGATGAACGCGGCCGCTGAATAAACTGCCGCCACACTTAATCCGGTCGCATGCAGCCAGCTGAACTGGAGCCGGCTTTTGCGTTGCGGCGCAGCGCGGCTGTAATCGAAATCCTCCAGCGCGCCGCGGGCCATGAAGTCCAGCAGCACCTCGTCTTCGAACAATTCCTCCGGGCTGCGCGCCTCCTTGCTCGGCTCCTCGCCGATGCGGAACCATATCTGGTCGTTCTCGGCCTGCGTGCCGCGTGGCTGTGCGCTTTCCAGCAGGCGATGGATGGCGGCGCGCACTTCGGTCTCGCGCGCCTTGGACATTTGCTGAATCAGCGCCCGGCGCAGCCAGTTCGGAATTTCGCCTTCACGAAACCAGGGCAGCTGCGTCAGCGCCGCGAGGCGATCTTCGGCATAAAGCGGCGTGGTCTTGGCGTCTCCACCAACCTGCTCCGGCAGAGCGACACCGAGATAAAGCGTCAAATCCCATTGGATCGTGGGATAGACGGCCAGCGCGCAAAGCCACTCAAACCCGGCGTCATCTAGGTAATTACGCAAGTCCTGTACGACCTGTTGGATCGGGTGCGTGTCAGGCGGGCTGTCATAGAGGAACTCGTTTCCCCGAAGGCGCAGAATGTCCGGCAGGGACCGCGCCCGACCATCGCCGATGGGCTTGAGGAGGTCCTCGTCTTGAGCCCCCTCAAGGCCTAGGAGTTCCGCCAGCGCCGCAATACCCTCAGGCGTCGCCCGCCCGATCGGCATTTCGAGTTCGCGGGCAAGGTTCATCTCCTCCTGCGCCCACTCGCTGAGCGGCATCGGTGTCAACAGCGCACGCCGCTCCCAACGCATCAGCTTTTCAGCTGATGCCACCGGCTTGCGCGCGCGCTGGTCAAGGAAGCCTTCGCCCGAGCCCAGGACCAGCAGGCGATGATCGGGGTGCTTGGCGGCTACGCGATCGATCGGCTCAAACCGTCCGCCGCGATCGGTCTCAAGCAGCGAAGGTTCGGTTTGATAAGAATAGATGTCGAGCGAGACCAGATCCGACAGCCGCAGCGCCATCGCGCGCAAGCGCTCATAGTCATGGTCGCCCGCGGCGCGCTTTTCGATCAGCACAAGGTAATCCGGCGCGGTGCGTGTGCGGGCGAACACCGGCTTCAGCATCAGACCGCCATCTTGAATCGTAGCGGCGACCGTGCGTTCGATGTCGAGCCGATCGGTGTCGCGGGGGTACGGCGTGCCAAACGCTGCGCCGCGCGCTGGAACAATGCGGCGTTGATTTTGATCTGCGTAGCAGCTTCGGCTAGCAGATCCATATGCAGAGGCGGAAACTCCGGCCGGCGCCGTCGCAGGAACGCCTTCTTGTGACGCAGCGTATAGGCAAGCCACGCAATGCCCGCGAGCAGCGGCAGGGCAATCGCGAGGGCGAGCGCCCACCAGGGCGCGAATGCCGCGTTGGGCGGTGGTGTTTGTGGAAGCCAAGGCGCATCCGGCCAGACACGCTGTACACGGGGATCATTAGACACTGCTAGAGCACGCTCTATGAGATCAAGTGGAACTTCGGAGCCCAATATCTGCTGGGCCCGAGTGAGTGCGCCAGCCTTCTCGTCCGGGAGGTCTTGGTCTGCTGGTAGTGTTTGACTTAGTTCAGCGGCAACAGTGGCAGCCGTGGCGGCCTGAATGCGGCGAGCCTCCTCTATGCGTCGCGCGACCTCTTCGACTCGTCGCGCGAAAGCTGGGTCGAGCGGCAGATTGGCTGGCGCCACTTCGGACGGGGGCCTTGCAAATCGGAAGCGGTCACTCCGTTCAAACGAAGGACGCCTCTAGTTTCCTCGCTCACTCTAGCCTCTTCGGCATCCAAGAATGCAGCTTGTTCGGCTTCACGCAAAGATTCGGCTCTAGCCGAGAATCCGATTTCATGCACAGAGTAGCGAACACGAGGATCGGTCTCCAATCCGGGTCGTTCGATCAAGTCTACGGCCATCAAAATTGGATCGAAGGTAACGTCAGGCTCGACTTCTATAGGAACGCGCCGCGGCATCCCGGTGAGTTCATGTAGTCGTTGGGCGTATGCGTCCGTGCTCCATCCAATCGGCGATGTGGCGGCGAGTTCGCGACCAAGCTCCTCCAGTGTGGGTGCATTGAAAAACTCTGCCGCAGCGTCTTGCACGCGGTTTAAGCGAGCCATGTCTTCGCTTTGGGGTTGGGACGTTGGGGTCTCCCGCGGTCCGTTGGCCTCCAGCACATCGGACACGCTCGGCTGGGTGGTTGGCGGTTCGGCGGTTTGGAAGTATTGCGGCGCGATAATCGCAAAGGCGCCGAGACCAACTGCCGCGATGACGCCTAGGATGATCGCTCGGACGTTGACCCGTCGCCTTTGCAGCGTGGCCCTCTGCGGCTTCGGCACCTGCCTTTCGCCTTCAAGATCCCCCGTCCGCCATGTTGGCGCGAGCGCGTCAAACACACGGAAGAATGTCTCCCGCTCCTGCGGTGAACGGGCAAGCAGCGGGGCCAGATGCGATCCAAGATCGGCGAGTGCGATCGTGCCCTCAGATGTGGCTATCAGGTCAGCGATCAACGCGCCGACAGCGACATGTTCACGCTGACCTATTGCCAAGCCTGCCGAGCGCAACGCATCGAGTAGACCGCTGCCGTAGCGCCCTCCGCCGAACACCTGCTCGCCGATCTCCGGCTCAAGCTTCCCGGTCTGCTCCGCCATCGCCGCATCTCCCGCCAGATACGGCCCTTAAACGCCCCAGCGTTCGGCAACGAATTTGCGGGCCTCTGCGCGGTCGTCGCTGCTCTTGATCAGTGTCGATAGCGTCTCTTCGACCAACGGCTTTTGCGTCGTCAGACGCTGGGCGGCCCGCACGCCCCGGGTGCGAAGCACCTGCAACCAGTTTAGCAGTTCTGCCGTGGATGGTTCCTTCTTCAATGACACTAGGCGAGCGGACTTACGCAGTCTGTAGAACAGATCGAGCGCATCCGCGGTCATCGGGTCGTTGGGCCCGAGATCGGCGATGCGCGCCGCGACGATCGCTTTCATTTCCTCCGCGGTGGGGAAAGGGATGTCGAAATAGACGCAGCGACGCAAGAACGGGTCGGGCAGTCCCTTTTCCGAGTTCGACGTGAGGATCACGATCGGGCGATACTTGGCTGGAACGCCGTTCTTCGTATCATCCGCACCCGGTGAGGCCTGATTGCCTAGTTCGGGCACTCGGAAATATAGCCGCTCGATCTCGTTCAAAAGATCGTTCGGGAAATCTCGCGGGGCTTTGTCGATTTCATCGATCAGCACGATCGCCCGGCGTGGCCCGCGATGAACGGTTCCGGGCGTCAGCAAATTTTGAACGGAGCTGGCGTCGAACGCTTCCAGGATCGCCTGGCCTAGCGCTTGGTAGCGGATGAACAGGCGCGGATCGGTCTCATCCTTCACCTTAAAAGCAGAAAGAGCGTCGTAGGTATAGAACAGGTCGCGCGCCTGGCTCGTGGATTTGGTTTCGAACTTCAGCACGTCGCACTGGATTTCGGAGGCGAGAGCATAGGCAAGCTGTGTCTTACCAGTACCCGGCTCGCCCGTCAGCAAGAGCGGCATGCCCAGCATCAGCGCCACATTGACCGCGTGCGACAAATCCTTGTGTGGCATGTAGGCGGCGGGATCTTCGATCTGCGCCCGATCAAGCGGGAGGATATCTTCGGCCCGTTGGGAGGCGCGATCAGTCAAGCCCTTGGTGAAATATGGATACGACATCGCCCCCTCCGTCCGTCAGTTAGCAGCCGCGCACAGCGGCGCGAGGCGAGTGTTGAACTCTTCATGGCTCACGCCGTGCTTTTGGCGCGGCCACGCGCGAACATCTTTGTCATCTCCATCTCGACCGCCGCCCGCTTTGCAGCATCCAACGGCCCAAGCTCATCGCGCAGCCAGTCTTCGCCATGGTCTTTCGAAATGGGCCCGAGCACAGGCGGCAAAGTCAGCTTCAGCCCCGTTGGCGCTGGAACTTGACCATCTGCAAAACGCCGCAGTGACTTCCAGATGTCGCGCACCCCGACCCGTCCGCCAGAGCCCATGCTCGGGCAATCGCGCCAGCCGGGTTTAGCTTTAGGCAAAGGAATAATGAGGATCGGAACAACCTTGATGCGCCGCCCGTGCCCGGCCAACGAAGCCCAGTAATCGAGCCACGCCCGAATCAATTCCGGTTCTTCCCGCCGACGCCAGTTCTTGGCGTCAACGCGGTGCAGAATAGCTGTGAGGTCACGCTGCTCAAGATGCTCGGCGATTCCACGGTCGTCCGTCCGGCCAACCAATTCCAGCCGGCGCCAAAGTTGCGCGCGATAAGCCGCCACGAAATCCCGGCCATCGCGGGCTTCTTTTGGCCAGTCGATCCTGCGTCGAAACCAAACACTTCCATCGCGGCGCAATCGCCCGCTGGCTTTTTCCATACGCTCAAGAAAGGCCTCAGGTAGTTCGTTGCTCGGCCCTTTAAGAACGACGGGATGCACGCCACCTTCGCCAGCGGCGGCGGACACCGCACTATAGAAATCATCTTCTTGCCGGCTCCGATCCGCCAGTAAAGGCAACGCGATGTCCTGACGCGCAGTTCGCGCGGTCAGGCGCAAATTCAGTTTCTCGTCGATCTTGCGACGGATGTCGTCGATCAACGTCGCCATCACCGCAAGCCAGGTCTCTGGTGGCAGCGCGACCGGATCCACGCAGGGCATTTGCTGCGCCGAATGGGTCCCCGGCAGCGCCGCGGGGTTCACATCATCAATAGTACACGCAACGAGTTTCCGCTCGACGCGACCGTAATCAGCTTCGCCCAACCAGGTCAGCCGCTCGGCACCGCTCAAAACACCCGCCGTAGTCGCGCGCACCGACCAGCAAACTAATATGCAGGCCGCTTCGCGTTTCGCTTCGTCGATTTCATCTTCCCAGCGGCCATTGGCCCGAATGCGATAAAAGCTTGGCAACTCCTCCGCCGAGTACCCAGCCGCCACTGGATTATCGAGCCAAATTTTGAATCCTGCTGCGCGCAACGCGTCCACCACGCGCTTCACGCGTGGCTTGTCTTGGCTCGCATGGCTGACAAAGACAAAACTCATAACCCGCACGTCGTCCCCTTGGCTGAAGCTTAACCAAGAGTTAAGGGTAAAGGAAGTCGTGTGAACGAGGCGGGACACCCCAATGGCGTCGCTGGATGTGAACCTTGAAGTCATCGCACCGCGCCAACCATTTGTTACTTCGGCAAGGCTCGAGGGTTTTCGTCGGGCTGCGCTGGCTTTGGCGTTGGCGATCGGCATCTTGCTGCTGGCGCTTTTCAGCTTGGCTAAGCTAGGCGCGTGGGAAGCGGGGCGCGTTCAGCGCGCGCCGTCGAGTGTTACTTCGACCATCGCGACCGTCGCCGCGGCGGGCTCGGCAAACACCATTGCCATCGGCACCCCAGATGGTGCTATCGCCGTGTATAGGAATGATCGGCGCATCGCCCTTGTCCGCGGTCACGGCGCGACGATCGTCAGCGCCGTGTTCATCGAAGACGGACGCGCTCTGGTTACGCTCGACGCCGCTGGCCAAACCCGCCTGACGCAGATCGACACCGCGCAAGCCCTCAACGCGTTCGATTTGAGCGGCGCGCTGAAGGTCCTGGATGATGGGCTGTGGCGGCCCTACGGCGCGCCGATCGCGCGAGCGGTTGCGGCGCAGGGCTGGAGCCCGGCTGCCAACGCTCTGCCGGTGGCTTTCGCATCGTTTCTATTGGCATTGGGGCTCGCGGTGTCCCCTCAAGTTATTGCATTCGCGGGCAGCAGGCGGACATGAACGGGTAGGCATGGGGCGGCGCGACGAGCCGATGTGAGGATCGAGCGTTCGAGAGCTACCACAGCCGAGCCGGGAGCAGCGAAGCCAGCTAGGGCGCGAACCGGGCTCTCTCTTGCCGCTCGCGCAATTGGACCATCGGGCAGGATTGGGCCAGCGTCGGGCCATTCTAGATTATTTCTGAGCGTCTCGCGCGCTCAAACCCAGCCGCTCACGCCCTGCTCGTCAATTCGGCTCACGGTCGCCGAATGCAGACATTGACGCCGCGAGCTATGGGGCCTCGCCCATCCCGAGCAAACGGACCATGCAAAACTCCATGCCGCAGCGGCGATAATAGTCCGCAGCGCGTGCGCGATCGACGGGTACGCCGAGTCCCCGCTCGTAAATTACGCCGAGGTTGCCCAAAGCTGGCGCGACCCCGTGAGGTTCGGCTCTTAGAAACAAACGGCGCGCTTCGGCGTAATCCTGCGATACGCCTCTCCCCTGCAAATAGAGCGCGCCCAGATTGACCAAGCCTCCGGCTTCGTCCTGTTCGGCGGCGAGAGCATAGAGTCGCGCCGCTTCAACCAGATCCACTTCAAGATCGCCCGCTCCAGTCTCGTGCGCCCAGCCGAGCGTGGACTGAGCCCCCGCGAAGTTTTGCGCCGCGCCGAGTTGGAGCCATCGCACACCTTCCACCTCGTCGCGCGGGAAACCGACGGCGCCCACCATATAAGCTTCGCCCACCAAGTTCTGGGCTCGTGCGTCGCCGGACTCTGCGAGCGCCTCAAGCTCCCCGCGCGTCGTGTGCTCCATCACGCCCGTTAACAGCGTGAAATAATTCGAACTCCATTCGGCGGGGGTAATGCGGTCGAGCGCTGCTCGCGCAGTATTTGTGTCGGCCGAGGCGAGAACCGAAGCGCACGCGGCCAGGCCCGCGGCTATGATCAAAACTAACGCGCCTCGCATCGGCGGCTTCTAGCGCATCAACGCTGTAATGTCTCCTCTGGGCCAGACCTTCACCACCGGTGAAATGTTTCGAGTGGCCGGCGCGCTCAAATCGAGACATTGCCATCGCACCCGCTAATTCGGCGCGCCATCGCCGGAACGCGACGCTCAGCCGATACGAATATCTACTCCCATGTTCGCCGCGACGATGAAGGCGCAGTAGCCGAGCCCGGCCCCGACGATCGCGCCGATGGTCCAAAGGAGAAGGCGTCGTATGGACGGCATAGTCGCCAATCTCGCCACCTCTAAGAGTCCAAGGTTCGCCAACAACGAAGCCAGCGCTCATGGGCTCGCATCAGGCGCGTTTCCGCTAATGCCGTCACACGTTGTCTCGATGATGTCGCAGATCCCAGTCACCCAGGCGCGCAGCACCAGTGGGTTGCGCTGACTGATCGCTTCAGGCCGATAGACGAGTGATCTAAGATCGTTCTCGGCTGCCCAATCGGCGAGAATCCAGTCATCGCTGCACGCGATAATGCGCTTGGGGCCAAATTCTTCGAGTGCGGAACCTGTAGGACGTCCATCGATTAGCACCGCCGAGGCGTGCGACGGCTCGCTGAAGCCCATCTCGCTCTGAACACTCACATGCACGCTGCCGGCGGCAATCCAGCCGCGTCCAGAATAAACGGCGGGCGAACCTGCCACATCCGCAGAATCAGCAATTCGAGCGCGCTCGATTTCAAGCCATCCGTTTTGACTGCCGACTATATCGAACTGGTATGGCCAGTCGCGCTCCTCGTCTGGCGAAGTAGTCGGCGGTGCGATCCGTCCGACTTCATCAAAATCTTCTCCCGGCCCACCTCTCACGATACGCCCGGCCGGATCCTCGTCGATAAGAAACCCGGCAATGCCATGGCACTGGGTTCGGCCCGCGACAGTCAAAGATGGCGCAAGGACGCCGGCTGCCTCTTCGGTGGGCGGATCCCCTTCAGCGCGGGTGCCAGGAGGCTGACATCCCCAGGCCAGCAAAAGAAAGGGCAATAGAATTGCAGTCTGCATGCGCCAACACAACAAAGCTGCAAACTCCGTGACACTTCAGGCGAGACCTAAACACAAATAATCGACGCTCGCACAGCACTTCTTGAATGTCGCCAGTGGGCCAGCGACGCGCCATCGGCGAAATTTCTCGAGTGACCGTCGCGCCGCAATCCTGCCGTTGCCGCCATGCTCGTGAATTCGGCGCGACGTCGCCGGAAACCGACATTCAGCCGAGGCCGTTACATGCACCCAACTCGGGTTCTGCGCTCACGCCTTCGAGCTGAATTGGCAGCAACCGCTGTGTCTCAAGATCAAAGTAGATTGTCACGACTGAGCAGCCCCCGTCCAAGACCAGAGGAAGTTGCCACCGTGACGCCATGGTAAAGGCGTTCGGGATGGATGCTACCGTGACGGCGCCGGTGTGTGCCGTCTCTTCAAGCGCGTCACGCAGCAGGAAAACCCCTACAATCACCTCACGTCCGTTCAGTTGATCGGGTGCGTAGTAACGACTGTAGAGCTCCAGCGGTCCGGCGCCGCGCGGCATCACCATTTGATCTTCGATTGCTCGAATGGATGTCTCCGCCACCGACGTCTGGGCGACCGCACGAGTTCCGCTCGCAAGCACAAGCAGGGCGACAATCAGCGCGACAAGGGAGCGGCTCATAGGTCTAACATAGCCGACGAAATCAAATGTTGGGAGAAGCCGGATCGGGTCACGCCGGGCCAATCTGAATTTTTCTCAGATGACCGGCGCGATTCAAAGCAGTCGCTCGCGCCCTACCCGTCAATTCGGCATACGTTCGCCGAAAGTCGTCATTCGCCGCTACGTACCCTCACGGCCAGGGCCTTCTTTCTCGGCATCGTTGAACGTAATGTCTCCCCGTGACCTCCGCAGACGCCATCCATCCATTTCCAAGCACCCTAGCTGCTGAGACTTCGAGCGTCCTCGAAAAGCTCACATCGCGCCCGAGTGCCCTATCTCCAAACACGTTTGACGTGGCTGTGGAAGGTGAGCGCCTTATCATTCCGACGCGAATTTACGTTGATGAGACGATGTTTCGGATCACGAGCCTGGATCAGCGGCCTTACGCCGACTGTCTACTAACCCGCCATCACGACGGCTTTGTCCGCGCTCGGGCGCTAGCAAGCATGATCACCCTTAATCAGCCATGGTCGATGCCATTCCTCATCCAGCTCGTGGGGGAGTATGTGATCGAGATTCTCGACCAAGTCGAAATCGGATCTCGACAAGATCGATCCAATCGTTATCGCGGCCTTCGTGCGCGAGAACCCGTCGTTCATGCGGCGCACTCGGGACCGGGTCGTGAGCTATTGGAATTGCTACTACAGGAGCCGCTTCCCACTGGAGGACTACGTTGGCTCCAGGTTGGTCCAACGACTCGAAGCAACGGCAAGCGCACGGCCGCCGCCCCCGTCCATGACGGAGCGGAGCGGTGCAGCCACTCGCGCCCGGCCAGTCAATTCGGCGCGGTCTCGCCGATACCTGCCTC
Source organism: Hyphomonadaceae bacterium JAD_PAG50586_4 (assembly GCA_023242925.1). GTDB lineage: Bacteria > Pseudomonadota > Alphaproteobacteria > Caulobacterales > Aquidulcibacteraceae > Vitreimonas. Next base: position 3,704,642 of record CP096134.1, read on the forward strand.
TCACAAGGGCTCTTGTTGCGTCACGCAGTGAACGCCGCCACCGTTCTCGTAGATGCGGTCGAGGTTAAGCGTGACGATCCGGCGGCCGGGAAAGAGTCGCTCGAAGGCAGCGCGCGAGAGCCCATCGGCGCGGGCATCGCCAAATTCGGGCGAGTAGAGCGCGCCGTTGCCGACATAGTAATTGGTGTAGGCGGAGAAGAAATCAGCGCGCCGTGATCGGGTCTGAAGCGCGTCTTCAATCTCGACGATCTCAAAGGTACGGCCTCGCGCATCGCGCGCTCGCGACAGAACTCTCTTGGCCTCCAGCTGGGCGTCAGCGTTTTCGGTCGTGTCTTCCGGGTTGAAGGCCATCATCAGCACACCGGGGCGCACAATGCGGACCGAACCGTCAATGTGCCCGTCGGTGATATCGAGCCCCCGAACGCCAGGGGTCCAAATCACCGTCTCGACACCAAGCAGCCGCTTAAGCTCAACCTCAATCTCATCGCGCGCGAGCCCGGGATTGCGGTTGTCATTGACCCAACAGCTTTCAGTCAAGATCAGAGTGCCGTCGCCATCGTACTCCAGCCCACCGCCTTCGCCGACGAGATGCGTTTCAACCCGATCGCAGCCTGCACTCGCCGCGATGGCGCGCGCTACCAGTCTATCCCTCGCGTGTCCTTGCTTGTCGCCCCAGGCATTGAAATTGAGGTCTAGAGCTGCTTTAGCGCCCGTTGCGGAGCGCACAAACACGGGGCCGCTGTCGCGCGCCCACATATCATCCGTCGCCACATCGAGAAGTCGTACGCGCGGTCCACATAGGCGAGCTGCGAGTGGATGGACTGAAGCATCGGCCAGCATGGTGACAGGTTCGTGCTCAGCAATTGCCGCAGAAAGTCGCCCTATCGTTTCCTGCACGCTCTCATAATAGGCCCCTCGACCACCGTACACGGACGGCGTTGAGGGCCAACACATCCACGTCTGCGCATGAGCTGCGTCTTCGGCGGGGGCTTGAAAAACTGCATGGACGACCGGTTGGAACTGCCACCGCAACCTAGCGTGACCAAGCTGAGAGCCAAGCCGTAGAAGTGTCTGCGGTTCATCGCTATCTCAAGTAACATGCCCGGGCGATCCCCAGAAACTCCGTCGATAGGCTTATTCGCCCAACTGCAGCCGTTGGTCATGCTGCAGGAGCTAAGGCAGGTCGTCGCCGATTGCTGCCGTTCGCGATGCCTGGTCCTACGGTCCGCCGACAACGCCTGTTTTGCCGTTACGCAGGCCAAGCCGGATGAGCAACGAACGGAAATTTTGCCTTCCATTTGCTCGCAACATTTTCCAAAGGCACATTTCTTTCTGTGTAGTGCAGCTCCGGTGGTATTTGGGCGGCGGGAAACAACTTGGAGAATGCCGCAGCACCACACCACTGAGCGTACGCGAGCATATATTCTTCGTTTACGGTTCCGGTCGGATAGCGACGGATATCATCGACCAGTGCGAACACCTTAAGCAGCACTTCGTCTTGCCGATTAAGCAGGCTCAGCTGTTGCACCTCCATTAGTCGCCACGGAACCGTTAGATGAGGCGGTGGATGATGAGCGCGCAAAAGATTAAGCGCTTCTCCATGGCGCCCGCTCGCGGCCAAGGGCTCCACCCTCGCCCATGCAAACGCGGCTTGTAACCTCGCTAACAAGGCTACGACCCTCCACCAATTCCGAATAACGCGTCAAGCAGAGACACGCGAACTTTGTCGTTCGTAATATTTGGATCAATCCGGCGCATCGCCGATTACGGGCGTTCGTCGGAAGGATCGGCATCGGGTTGACGCTCGTGGCGCTGACCGAGGTTCGCGCGAGTCGAATGCCGTGTGCGTGACAATGGCCCGCCACCCCACTCGGATGCTTCCTTGATTACGCGTGTAAACCACCGCTGCCCCCACAACACAAAAACAAGGGAGCAAATTCCCGCGAGAACCCGCAGAAATTCCGTGAGCGGGCCGAGGTCCAGCAAAAACGTGGAGACGACAGCCAAGCCCAAGACGACCATCAGCACGACTACCACGCAGGCGACAAACGCCTTGGCTGGCGAACTCAAACCTCGCAGTGGATCGCGTCTCATGGGCGCCAAAGTACCACGGCGGTCGCCACTGCCCAATGTCCGCTCCGGGCCAGCCGCGCGCCATCAGCGAATTTTCCCGGATGGCTGGCGTGCTCCATTCGAGTCGCTCGCGCCCTGCCCGTCAATTCGGCGCGTCTTCGCCGTTAAAGGTCATTGGTTTTGGCGCCGCTGAGCGGTGATCTGTACGCAAACGGTGATCCGCAGCGCGCGACACCTTGACCGTATTGCGACCGCCACGCGCGCGCTAGAGTCCCATCGATGAGACAGGTGTGATCATGGCGGCAAGATCAATTGTGCAACCATGCGCCCTCCCAGTGACCAGCCACCTTAGAAACCACCTGCCACGCGTTGACTACGTCGATAGCTTCCATGTCGCCGCGGCTTCAGAAGACATGAGCATGGTCGAGGTCCACGCCGCGCTGCTGGGTCACCTCCCGCGCACCTTCAAACACCTGCTCGTGTTGCGCTCGCTGATCGTTAGGCCCTTGGGCATTCGCGGCGTGAGTTATGATGACCTAGCGGCTGGTCTTGAGACCTCACGCCCCTACGCCGTGGGCGACAAGATCGGGCGGTGAACGATTTTCGCTGAGACGCGTGACGAACTCATAACAGGCAGCGACGACAAACATCTCGACTTTCGAGTCTCTGTGTTGCGCGACCTAGAGGCCGGTAGTGAACGCATCGTCTTGTCGACTGGCGTACAGACGCACAATGCGTTGGGACGCGCCTACCTGGCCGCGATCCTTCCATTCCACCGGTTTGGGATAACCCAGTTGCTGACCCGTGCTGCGCAAGCCGGCCGCCTCGACAGGACGGCCCCTCACAGGACCGTGTCCGCTTAGCGCCAGACGAGGCCGGCGCAGCGACCCCGACCGGCTGTGTCGATCCGATCCGGTCAATCGCATAGCGCCGGCACAACCGGCTCAATCTCGCCGAGATCAGACATACGGCACGAACTTCAGAGGCAGACGCCTCGAATTGCGCACCAACTCAAGACCCAAAGGTACACGACACCAAGGGCCAATAACGCGAGCCCCGCCGCGCTCACTACCGCGATGGTCACGAACTTCAGGGCTTTCCGCATCTTCATATGGAACGGGTACCACACGACCGGCCCAATGTCCGGATTGGGCCAGCGGGCCTCATACCGTGGATTTCCGCGACCGGCCTACTCTCTCCATAACGGACAGTGATTCAGCGCCCACAGCAATGGCGTGTTGTCGCCGAAACCGGTCACCGACAACCTAGTCTTCGAATCCAACAAATACCGTCGCCTCATCGACACGCTTGCGTTCGGACACGACCGCGTTTGCCGGGAAGGTGTCATCGGGCCAGCCCAGCGCGATGCTATTCATGATGACCTGATCGTCGGCTATTCCGGCATGCTCCCGCACTACTGGCGACTGCATAATGCCCTGGCTGTTAATGACCGCGCCCAGGCCGCGAGACCAAGCGGCATTCACCAAGGCGGTCGCGACCGCGCCGCAATCGAACGGCGCATCATCGCTGCCATGGAGCACGCGATCATAGGTCACGATCACGCACACGGGCGCGTCGAACTGGCGAAAGCCGCGCAACACCCAGTCTTGCCGCTTCTCCGCGTCGTCGCGCGCGATCCCCATCGCGGCGAACAATTGCTTGGCGACGCCGATCTGGCGCTCGCGGTGATGGCCAGCAAAAGCCGGACCTGTGCGAAATTCACGCGATTGCGGGACACCCGCCACCATCCGCTCGGTGTTGCCGGCGCGGATCCGGTTCAGAGGTTCACCGGTGACGATGTAGAAATTCCACGGCTGGGTGTTCATCGATGACGGGGCGCGCATCGCGAGGCCGATGATTTCTTCAATCAATGCTTTGGGCACGGGATCGGGCTTGTAGCCGCGGATGCTCCGACGCCCAAGCATCACGTCATCAAACTTCATGCGGCGCCCCTGGAGATTCACGGCAGACATAGTCGCTCAATCCCTGCCGTTCGTCATGCTTCGCGCGCTGAGGCCGGCCATCGCCGAAGTTGGAAATTGCCGCTAATCTTCGAACCAAGCCTCGCCCTGCTTTAGAAGGCATTCTCGCGCGCGTTCCGCCGCAGTCGCCACCGCCCCCACTCCTCAGCGGTAATTGCTGAAAGTGATTTATCACGCGGCCCCAATGCAGCATCAAATACGGTGACGAAGGTCGCTATCGCTTCAACTTCGTCGTGGTCCAACAACATCCAACCAAGCTGCTGCGCCGGAGGTTTGAAGTCGTGATCATCGAAGATGAAATTCATCAAAAACTTCACCTCAGATGTGTCTTCGTACAAAGACGGCTTCCGGGCGTCCGCTAGGAACGCCAAGAGCTCGGCGCGCTGCCAAGGGTATTTCAGTTCAGACCAAGCGGACGGATACTTCTGTGTCACGTCAGCATCTTCGCATCCGCCGCGATGTCCGCAACCGGCCACGGCTGGGCCAAGCGCCAAATTCTTGAATGACCGCCGCGCTCTAAACCTGCCGCTGGCACCCTGCCCGCAAATTCGGCTCACGATCGCCGAAAACAGCCCTATGCAAAGCCCACCTACGGGCTGTTCTAGCCCGCCGGCTGACTGGGCGGCGTGAAGCCTTCCAGCAGCACAGCTGCGGGCGAAGGCGCGACAAATACTAAGACGTCGAACGAAAGAATCGCGCGCTGAACCTCGGTCGGCAAGGTGCGCCAACGACTGGGACGCAGGCGCCAGGTGCGGAGATCGAACAACGTGATCTCACCCGGTTCGAGGTATGGTTCGATGAATGCCCACTGCCGCGCATAAATGTCCTCTGAGCACGAAGAGGCCGGACCGACAAATTGGGCGACTTGTCCTTCGCGCGGGCACAGCATGAGGATCGTCAGAGATTGCGCACCACGTGCTGTGGCGAACTCCGAGACAAAGCCACCGAACCCTTGCACTTGCGTGGTCGACGCGCCTCGGTAAGCGTGACTCGCGCCGAGCTTAATCACTACGCGCGGCGGTCTTGTGTCGACACTGGCGGCCATTTCGTAATGCTCTTGGAAGAGACGACGCATCAAATGCTCGCGTTCATTGTTTGCGATGTAAGTTTCCCCGCCCCCACCCGTGAAGGGCCTGTAAATTCGCTGTGACACGATCATCGCATCAATGAGCGCCGCGTAATCCGCGTCTCGACGCCGATTGAGCCTTTGGCGAAGTTGCTGCAGCGCAGCGGTATCCACCTGGGCCAGCCAATTGAGGTTTCCCTCACTGTTTGACAACAATTGTGTCGCTAGCGAGCGGGCCTCGGCAGCGCTTGCGTTGTCGGCGAGGTCGCGCATGAGCCAAGGCGCTGCGCCGATAAACACCTGATCCACACCCCAAATGGTCGGCGCACCGCGGACTCGCGAACGCAGTACGACTTCGTTGATCCAATCGACCTCGGATTGCCAGCTGTAGAAGGGCGCGCCAGGAGCACCCCGTGCGAACCAAGGAAGGATCGCCATGCTTCTGGTCCGCCCGCACGCAATTCCCGTTCGAGCGCCCGGGTGACCCAAGGATCCGATTCCGAGACAGCGTAATTGTAGCCAAGAGCATTCAAGTCGCGCCAATACGCTTGCGCAAACTGCGCGATACCGGAATTGCCGTGTTGCTCACCAAGGATGACGAATTGGGCGCTCTGTCCGAGCGTTCGGAGAAAGTCTGCGCCTTCGCCAGTAAGGGCGCCGTTCTCAATACGTGCAGTACGCCGCGAATGTAGCACGAGCGCGTCAAAGAGCGCCTCGGGGGTCGCACCTGGCGGCGCGGGTGGCGGCGAAGGGATGTCCTGGGCCGTTGCTATGGACGCTCCGCACGCAAGCGAAATGGCCAGCGTCACTGCAATGAGGAATTTCATCAATCGCCCCCTTTTCTGTATGTGATGCTTCCCCGCCGCGGCTTGGATGCGGCGTGCGACATGCGGGAGGGCTTCGGAGATCGCAATCCCTACCCCAACAAGCACCGCAGCGACCCGCAGCTAAGAGCTTGTATCTCGCCAGTCATGATCGAGAGGCGTCGCGCTCAATTCGAAACACCAACGCTGCACAATCCCACCACGCAATCATTCACCGAGTGATCGTTGAGCGGCCCGAATGGGCCACGGCACGGCACTGAGCAACATTTCTCGAATGACCTACGCGCCGCAATCCTGCCGCTGGCGCCTGCTCGTCAATTCGGCGCGATCTCGCCGAAGGAAGACACTCGGTGGCGGCGCGGGCCGCCGCCCATCCGGTCACAAGCAAAGCATGATCACTGGCGTCGCTCCGCGTTCGATCATGAACGGGCCCAGTTCTTGTCCCGATGCGGTCACGCGCACGCTCAGGGTCATGCGCGACCCGCTAACTCGCCCCTTGCACGTTCGCGGAACCCGCCACGAAGATCGGCGCCAATGCAGTCGGGCGTTTCGCTGGCGCCTTAGTTGACGCTGCGGTCGCGCCCTTCCCAAAACGGCGCTCTCAGCTGACGTTTGAGGACTTTTCCCGCCGCTGATAACGGCAACGGCTCGGTTCGGAAGCTGATGCTGCGTGGACACTTGTAGCCAGCGATTTTGGACCTGCAGAATTCGATCAACGCATTCGCGTTTTCGGAAGTGCCGGGCTTCAGCCTGACGATGGCGTGTACGCACTCGCCCCATTTCTCGTCTGGCACGCCGATGACCGCGCATTCAGCAACATCTGGATGCGTGCTGAGCGCACTTTCGGTTTCGGCCGAATAGATGTTCTCCCCGCCGGAGATGATCATGTCCTTGGTGCGGTCGACGACGTAGAGATATCCGTCAGCGTCGAGATATCCTGCGTCGCCGCTCATGATCCAGCCGTCCTTGAGCGTCTTTGCGGTATCGTCAGGGCGGTTCCAGTATCCCAGCATCGCGCCTGTGCTACGAATTGCAATTTCGCCAGCGGCGCCTTGCGGACATTCATTGCCCGCCTCGTCGAGAATCTTGAGTTCGCTGAAGAGAATTGGCTTTCCGGCCGAGCGTAGTCTGTGCGCATGCGGCCCATCCGGATTGTGGTCTTCGGGTCCGAGGAGCGTGCATATGCCCGCAGTCTCGGTCTGCCCATAGCCCTGCATGAATTCAGCATGCGGCAAGCGCGCGAGACACTGGCGCAGAATGCCTTCCGGCATTGGTGAAGCGCCATAGGCGGCGCGTTTCAGACTGGATAAGTCCGACGAGGCCGCGACTGGATGAGATAAGAGCATGCCCCACATAGAGGGCACTAAGCTCAGCGTACTTACCCGATCAATTTCGATGCTCCGCAGGATCGCCGCGATGTCAAAGCCCGGTTGCATGATCAACGGGACGCTGGCGATCGCCGCGGCGATCGCCAATTGTGCGCCGGCCAAATGAAACATCGGAAGCACGCACAAGATTGGTGGTTCTTTCTCAGGCTTGTCACCTGACGCGCCCACCGCCAGCAGCGTTGCGACCAGACTGGTGTGGGCGAGCATCACGCCCTTGGGGTGACCTGTGGTTCCTCCGGTGTAAAAGATGCCGGCAAGGTCTTCACCGCCGCCCCCAATTCATTGACGGGGCGGCCAGGCTGGCGCAGCTCGTCATATCTGATGGTGCCGTCCGGCGCCTCAAGGTCACCGATAAATGCGACGCGCGGCTTGGCCGCGCCAAAATCAAGCGAGCCCAACATTGGCGCGAACGCGTCGTCGACAACGAATAGTTTTGGGCCGCTATCTTTCAGCGCATAACTCACTTCGTCGGCTGACCAGCGGGTGTTGAGCGGGACCGCTGCCGCCGACAGACGCCAACACGCAAACAAGATTTCGACGTAGCGGTCGCTGTTGAGCGCGAGGATCGCGACTCGATCTCCCGCGCCGACCCCCTGCGCGCGGAGCCCGCCTGCCAATTCTTGGGTCGCGCGATTGAGCGATCCCCACGTCGACTGACGCCCTTCAAAGCGGATCGCTTCATTGTTCGGTGTGTGGCGGGCGGCCCGTTCTATGAACTGGGCGAGGTACATCTTGCTCATGAGCTTCACTCTGCGCGTTGTGAATTTCGTCGGTGCACCTTCACGCGACCGCGGCGATTGCCTCAGCTAGAGGCTCTGGCATGGACAAGAAGGGGGAATGGGACGCGTTAAGCGTCGCGATCTTCTCACATACCTGGCGGGCCAACATGTTATCCTGAAGCGCAATCGAGAGCGCCTGATCTTGCGTGCATCGAATGTAAGACCGCGGCACAGCGCCAAAGCGGTCAGGCGTCAAGCGCACCTTGTCTAGAGAGGGCCTCAGGGGCTCTGTCGACAAGCGCTCGAAGGCCCAACGCTGCTGCTCTTTGGTGCAGTCACCAAAAAACACTTCGGCGCCCGGGCCGGGCAGAATCGTCACGCGCCCGTCTAGAGCGGAAAGACGAATCCCCTTTTGCAGCTTGGACGCCTTATCGAGGCTTCCAAGCGCCGCCATAGTGTCGCCATTCGACGGGAGAAATGCGGTCAAAAATACGAGCCTGCTGAATTGCTCCGGACGTAGCTGTGCTGCAGCGGAGATGACCATCCCACCCATCGAGTGTCCGACCGCAATCACCGGCGTCTCGATGCGCGCCGTTGCTTCAACGACGGTCTCGGCATACTCGCTGAGGCGGTACGACCAACCGGATCGCTTCGTCCGCTCGCGACCAGGCAAATCCAATGTGTGCGTGATGAATCCGCGCGATTGCAAATGCGGCAGCAGATGCGCCCAGCACCAGCTTCCGTGATTGGCGCCGTGTACCAAAAGCAAATGCGGATTTGCCATCCTCAAAGCGCCCTATCGAGGAAGACAAGTGTGGCGCCCGCTGACCAAGCCCTCCCTACTAGAGCATGGGCCCCGCCCCTGGTGCCCTCCGAAACCGGCTGCGTTTCTCGCGGGGCTACCAGCTCTATGTGCATGGCGGTCTGGGCGCTCGGGCTATTGACAGAGGGGCGGCGGAACGGTGTAACCCTGAGACTGAACATTTGTCCAGTCTGGGATATGGTGGTCCGTGCGAACCTTCTCCGAAGAAACAATCAAGGACGCTGTCGGCACTGAAGTTGGCGTCTCCGACTGGGTCACGATTACCCAGGACATGGTCAATCAATTCGCCGCGCTCACCGGCGATCCCGTTGAAATTCATACAAACGTTGAACTCGCCAAGCAGACGCCATTTGGCGGCACGATCGCGCATGGCCTGTTGAGCCTCTCCATGCTTGGCGGCTTCGCGCCCGCCGCGCCGGTGCTGATGGAAGGCATCACTATGGGGCTGAATTACGGGTTCAACAAAGTCCGGTTTGTAGCGCCGGTGAAGACCGGAAGCCGGCTGCGCGGCCGGTTCTTCCTGCGCGATATGCAAAACCAGGGCGGTGGTAAGTGGCTGTCGACGATGGACGTCACCATCGAAATCGAAGGCGAAGACAAGCCTGCCGTCGTCGCTGAGTGGCTCGGTATGCAGTTCGTTCGCTAGCCGGGCGCCGAAGGCAACTCGACACAAATCGGAGTAGAAAAAATGGCCATCCGTTTTGACGAAAGAGTGGTGATTGTCACCGGGGCCGGTAACGGCCTGGGGCGTTCGCATGCGCTGCAATTCGCCGAGCGCGGCGCCAAAGTCGTGGTCAACGATTTCGGCGGCGCCCGTGATGGGACCGGCGGCTCCTCTGAGCCGGCCGAGAAAGTCATGGCGGAGATCAAGGCCGCCGGCGGCGACGCGATTGCCCACGGCGCCGACGTGACAAACACGATGCAAGTTCAGGACATGATCGAGAAGGCGATTTCTAAATGGGGTCGCATCGATGTGCTCGTCAACAACGCCGGCATTCTGCAAGACGCCAGCTTCGCCAAGACTACGCCAGAATCCTTCCGACGCGTGGTCGATGTGCACCTTATGGGCTCCGCATACTGTTCGCTCGCGGTTTGGCCACACATGCGCACTGCCGGCTACGGCCGTATCGTGATGACGGCGTCGACGTCCGGCGTCTACGGAAACTTCGGCCAAGCCAGCTACGCTGCCGGCAAGACAGCCATGCTTGGCCTGATGAATGTGCTGCATATTGAGGGCGGCAAGAACAACATTCGCGTCAACACGATCATCCCCGGCGCCGCCACACGGCTGACGGAAGGGCTGATACCGCCTCAGCATCCTGGCGTTGATGACGCCGTCGGCAGTGTCTCCTGCGGTTCTCTTCCTGGCGAGCGAAGATGCGCCGTCGCGGGTTATTCTCGCTGCGGGATCGGGCGGATACGCCCGCACTTACGTCTTGGAGAGCGAAGGCATTTACCTGCCGCCGGAACAGCAGAATTGCGATGAAGTCGCCAAGCATTTTGAAGCGATATCCGACAAGGCGACGTTGCACGAATATGTCGATGGCGGCGGAGAATTTTTGAAATTCATCGGCAAAGCGGCCCAAAGTCTCGGCGTCGATCTGAGCGCCACGGCGGCCTAGTAGCCGCCTGGGCAAGCGCCACCGCTCCATCACGGATTAAGGAGAGAGATCTCATGACGTCAAAGGCGCGCATCGCCGGGGTCGGCATGATCCCGTTCACAAAACCAGGCCAAAGCGAGGACTGGGACGTTATGGGTGAGAAGGCCGTGCGCCTGGCGCTCGCCGATGCGGGCCTTTCCTACGACAAAATTCAGCAAGCCTACGCCGGGTACATCTACGGAGACTCCACGGCGGGACAATCGGCGCTCTATCGCGTCGGCGTCACGGGCATTCCGATTGTGAACGTCAACAACAATTGTTCAACCGGCTCGACCGCACTCTTTCTCGCACGCCAGGTCATCGAAGGCGGCGGCGCTGACTGCGTGCTCGCCTTCGGCTTTGAGCAGATGTTGCCGGGCGCGCTCACTTCCGTTTTCGGCGACCGCAAGGCCCCGATGGAAAAGCACGCCGCGGTGATGCTGGCGATTCAAGGCTACGACAAGGACGCACCGCTTGCAGCTCAGATGTTCGGAGGCGCCGGGCTCGAGCATCAGAAGAAATACGGCACGCCAGACGATGTGTTTGCCCGCATCTCCGTCAAGGCGCGCCGGCACGCGGCGAACAATCCGCTGGCTCTCTTCCGCGATCAGCTCAGCGTTGAAGAGGTACTCGCCTCGAAAAAGCTCTACGGTCCCGTCACGCGTTATCAATCGTGCCCGCCTACCTGCGGCGCCGCAGCTGCGATTCTCGTCTCCGATGCCTTTGCCCGAAGGCACGGCCTCAAAGCCGATGTCGAGATTAAAGGCCAATCGCTGACAACTGATTTTTCATCGTCGTTTGACGACAAAACGATGATCCAAATGATTGGCTACGACATGACAAAATTCGCTGCACGCCAAGTCTACGAGGCAGCGGGCGTCGGACCCCATGACGTGCAAGTAGCGGAGCTTCACGACTGTTTCACACCCAACGAGCTGCTGACGTATGAGGCGCTCGGCCTCTGCCCCGAAGGCGGCGCTGAAGCATTTATTCACGACGAGCAAAACACCTATGGCGGCCGCGTCGTAACCAATCCATCCGGGGGTTTGCTGTCAAAAGGCCACCCGCTCGGGGCGACAGGGCTCGCTCAGTGCTACGAACTCACGCATCAGGTTCGCGGCACCGCTGATAAGCGGCAAGTCGATGGCGTCAAACACGCGCTGCAGCACAACCTCGGTCTAGGTGGCGCGTGCGTTGTCACAATGTATGGGCGGGCATAGCGTCTTTGCCGATGGCCAAGACCTCTTCATTCGCCCTTGAACGCTGGCTTGCGCTTCTCGAAAAACGCCGCCACGCCCTCTTGAAAATCCTTGGTCGCGAATGTCAGCAGGAATTGATCGCGATCCATGAAACTTGAGGCGAAGTGATTGGCGCCCGCTATGGCGTTCACAGACTCCTTCGTCATACGCACAGGCAATGGCGGCAAAGCCGCCACCTTATCGGCCCAAACACGGGCTGCGTCATAAGCCTTGCCCTTGGGCGCCAATTCATCGGCTAGGCCCCAGGTTACGCAGGTCTCCGCATTCGTCATTTCGCCGAACATCACAAAGCGTTTGGCGCGCGCCGGCCCCATTAGACTGACGAGGCGCGGCACTGAGCGCCAGCTCATATTGATGCCGAGCGGGACTTCAGGGAGCCGCATCGAGGCGCCTTCGCCAACAATGCGGAAGTCGCATGAAGTCGCCAGCGCGCATGCGCCGCCGACACAATAGCCCTCGACCGCGACAATCGTGATCGCCTCAATTTCTTCCCAAGCCTTGCACATATCTGGCCCGGCAAGCACCGCTTCTCGCAACTCGAGCAAGGGCGGTGGCGCATCACGCTCGGCAAGTGCTGTGCCGCCGAGATCAGCGCCGGCGGAAAAATTCTTGTCGCCGCCGCGCAGAATGATGGCGCGCACATCCGGACGCGTGCGATGCCCGCGCGCAAACACCGTGAGCTCCTCCATCATCAGAGTGTTTAGCGAGTTCCGGGCATCGGGCCGATTCAGTTGAACGGTGACGATCCCGCCATCCTCGGTAACAAGAAGGTGCTTGTAGTCAGCCATCTTACGCTACCTCGAATAAACCCGCCGCGCCCATGCCGGCGCCGACACACATCGTTACCACCGCATACTTGGCTTTTCGGCGTTTGCCTTCCAGCAAGACGTGCCCGGCGCACCGTGCGCCGGTCATACCATAGGGATGGCCGATCGAGATGGCGCCGCCATTGACGTTGTACTTCTCAGGATCAATTCCCAATCGGTCGCGGCAATAAAGAGCTTGGCTGGCGAACGCTTCATTGAGCTCCCAAAGGTCGATGTCATCGACCTTGAGGCCGTGGCGGGCGAGCAATTTCGGCACTGCGAACACGGGACCAATGCCCATTTCGTCTGGCTCACACCCCGCGACGGCGAAGCCGCGAAACACGCCAAGAACGGGCAGACCTCGATTTTCCGCCTCTTTACGCTCTACCAGAATGCAAACGCTCGCGCCATCTGACTGCTGACTGGCGTTTCCAGCGGTGACGGTCTTGCCCTCTTTCATCGTCATCCCGCCTTTGAGAACGGGCTGCAGACTTTGCAGCGACTCAATGGTGGTCTCTGAGCGATTACATTCATCGCGATCGACAGTGACCTCGACCATATCCGGTTTGCCGGTTTCCTTATTTGGCTTGGCCCAGCTCGCTTTAAGCGGAACGATCTCGTCCTTGAACACGCCAGAGGCCTGCGCGCGGGCTGTGCGCTTCTGGGACTGCAGCGCATAGGCGTCTTGCGCTTCGCGAGTCACATCGTAGCGCTCAGCCACGATCTCCGCGGTCTCGATCATCGACATCCAAAGGGCGGGCTTTTCGGCATACAACGACGGCTCGACGACGTGCGTCATGTTCATCTGGCCAGAGAGCTGCACCATCGAGATGAGACTCGACGCCGCCAGCGGCGATGAAGCTTTCACCTTCGTTGAGAATGCGCCCTGCCCCGATGGCGATTGCTTGGAGGCCAGAAGAACAATAGCGATTGATTGTGACACCTGATGTCGTCACCGGACATCCAGCCTTGATTGCGACATTGCGGGCGATGTTAAAGCCGGTTGCACCTTCGGGCATCCCCGATCCCATCACCACATCATCAATCAACGCCGTATCGACATTCGCGCGCGCGAGCGCGGCGGCGAGGATCTCCCCAGCAAATGTGATAGGGTGTGTGGCATTGAAACTGCCGCGGACTGACTTAGCGAGCCCGGTCCGCGCGGTTCCCGCAACAACAACTTCACGCATGCCGCAATGCTCCAAGCGCCACCTTGACTGAACAATAGTTCAGTCCTTGTATTGCTGGCAAGATCAATCCAGAAAACCACGTGATGACCGAAAAAGCAGCGATCGCCCAAGCCAAGTTGAACGAACGGATCGCCAAGGGGCGTGATCGTTTGCTGTTGGTCGCGATGCGACTTTTCGCGGAAAAGGGGTTTGACGGGGTCACGGTGCGCGACATCTCTTCGGCGGCCGACGTCTCGGTCGGCCTCATCAACCATCACTTCGAGTCTAAGGAAGGCCTGCGCCAAGCGGTAGACGAATACTTCATCGAGCGCACCGGCGCTGCGATCGAGCGCGCCATTGCCGCCACTGGCGACCTCGATCCTGAGAAGTATGGCGACTATGAGCGCGAGTGGATTATCAAGTACGCGGACGAATGGCCCGACTTCGTCGCTTACATGCGCCGCGCCATCATGGATGGAAGCCCCTGGGGTGAGGCCCTGTTTCGCCGTTACTTCGACTCCATCCGTGCGAGCATCGATCGCTTCGATGCAAATGGGCGTTTGGCGCCCGACACAGACAGGCTTTGGCTGCCGCTCATTTGGCTGTTCGTATTGATGGGCCCACTCATGCTCGATCCCTACATAAAAAACATGCTGGGCAAGTCGAGCTACGATCCAGAAATGTGGGCCCGGTTTCAGCGCGCGGCCACGTCGATGCTTTGGAACGGCGTGGGGGCTAAGCCCCCAAATAGGCACTGCGCCCCCGCGAAATTTGGACTGCAAAGTCGCGGCATGACGGCCAACGCCGCCTTTTGCCAAAGGTGCACGCACAGTCTCACGCGCTCGCAACGCAAGGCTCTATCGCGATTTGCGTGCGCCGAGGGGGCACCGACTGGCCTCACTAATGAAGCGGGACGCTGATCCAAGAAAACAGGCCGCCGCAAAAGCGGCGGCCTGGAAGAGTCTTTGGGAGGATCAGAAATTGACGCCGAGCTTCAAACCGACTCGGCGCGGATAAAGGATCTGGTAAATCCCGCTCGCCGGCGCGACCGAGGCGAAATCATCATCGTTGAGAGCATTGAGCGCAAACGCTTCCAGCTCCCAATTGCCGTGTTCCAGACCTATGCGCAGCGTCAGATCATTAGTCTGGTCCGAAGCAGCACCCGTTGTCGCGTCAAGCTGCTCATTGCGATAGGCGTACCCTGAATAGAAGGTCAGCGTCGAACCACCAAACCAGCTGACATCACGCTCGTATGTTGCAGCGATCGTGTAATTGTTTTCCGGCACGTTGGGGATGCGCGCGCCAGGATCGATTGCCGTCGCCGCCGACAAAGCTGCAGGCGCGCGCTCGATTTCGGTATCGTTGAAGTTGGCTACGGCATTCAGCGTCAGTCCGTCGATTGGCGTGCGCCAAAGCACGCCGATGTCGAAACCATCGATCGAGTAATCGCCCGCGTTGGCGACCGAGATCACCGCCGAACTGGCGAACTGAGTCTGAACGTCACTCCAATCGGTGTGGTAGACCGAAGCTTCAACCATGAGATCGCGATTTTCGGTCTGCCAGCGAGTGCCGAGTTCGTAGGTCCATAGTTCATCTGGATCGATCACCTCAGTGATCGTGCCGGGCGGCAAGCCGAGAGCGGTGTTGGCAGCGGCCGCCTGAGATGGCGTCTGCAAAGCACCACTCCGGAAACCATTCGCGGCATTGAAGAACATGATGAAGGTGTCGGACGCGTTGTAGGTCAAGTTGAAGCGTGGGCTCAAATTGCTCCACTCCGCCGCAACACTCGTCGAGATGAGTGTCGCACGGTCAAGCCCATCCGCTGAACGCTCGTCTTCGAAATAGCGCACGCCCACGAGCGGCACCAATTTACCGTCGAACAATTCAAGCGAAGCTTCGCCGAACACCGACCACGACCTTGTCTCCAGCGGTCCAACGACGTTGATGACTGAAAACACCGGACACGCGACTGCATAGACGCAAATGTCGCTGTCTATCGTCGCGTCGCGATAGAAGCCGCCAAACATCCAACGGAATGCGCTATCGTTGTCCGACGTCAGCCGCACTTCTTGCGTGAACGAAGTCGTGTCGAAGGTGCTATCATTGACCAGCGCGATCAAAAACGGCGTGTCGAGGTCGAGCGTGTGGTCAATGTACGATGAGTTCGATGTCAAGATCGACCCGCCTAGATCCCAGTTCACCGTCAGCGAAAACAGGTCCATTTCGGTGTTGGTGAAGCCGGGGCCACGGCCAGAGCCGGCAGTCGTTGGCTCTGGGTAGGAGAGCGAAAACGAGTTGCTACCTACGAGTTCGTTCTCGATGCGCCAGTAGGTCCCGCTAACGTCCAAGTCGGGTGTCGGGGTCCATAGCAACGTGGCGCGGACATTGGCGCTTTGGCTCTCGTTGACGTCTTCGCCGTCGAGGCCAAGCGTTGCAACATCATCGTAGGCGGCAAAGCCGCCAAGTTCTTCGTATTGGCCGGCGATCCTGAGCGCTAACCGATCTTCGGCGATAGGAATGTTGATCACCGCGCCAAGCGCGTAATTGTCGCCGCCGTCTTCGGTCTGCGATCCTTCGACTTGCAAGCGTCCTGAAAACTCGCGGCTGTCCGGACGCCGCGTCACGAGCCTGACAGTGCCGCCCATGGAGCCTTGGCCGTAAAGCGTGCCCGACGGGCCGCGAATGACTTCCGCGCGCTCAATATCCAGCATTGAAGCTGGCGGCGTTAGCTGGAGGTTTGGCACGCCGAAAGGCGTTTCATCTATGTAATAGCCGACAAGGCCATCGCCGGTCGTGCCGCTTGAAATGCCGCGGATTTGCACTGTGCCGAAGCCAGGCGCCGTGCTGGAAACCACCGAGGCGCCAGGTATAAGCGCGGTGAGTTCTTCAACGCTATCGACGCCAGCGTTTTCCAACTGCTCGGAACTCAGCGCTTGCACTGCAAGAGGAACCTCGAAGAGATTTTCTTCCCGCTTTTGGGCGGTGACCACGATCTCCGTATTTGCATCCGCGTCGGCGTCCTGCGCCCAAGCAGGACTTGCCAATGCTGCGAGGCTCATCGCGCCCGCGGCGCCCATCAAAATCGCGCGCTTCCCCATGGAATCCTCCCTCTCCCGGCGCTCTTTTGGCACCGATGGACTCAAAGACTAAACAAATGCTCAGTTTTGTGCAATAGCCGTTAGGTGGAACCACACCGTAATGAGGAAGACCAGATTGCCCGAGACACCGCCGCGACTAGTCCAAGACATTTTGGTAGAGCGCTCGAACACAGCCCCTAGCGCCGAAGCTGTGGTCGATGGCCCCGTCAGGATCGTTAATCTTGATCTCCAGACGCGGGTAGACGCCATTGCCAGGGGCCTGTTGGCTTCGGGCGTCAGGCGTGGGGATTTCGTGGCGACCCTCGCGCCGCCGTCCGCCGACTTTTGGCTGATCTTCCTTGCGACGGCGTCAATCGGCGCGATCTGGCAGGGCCTCAACCCGCGCTATCAACGCAATGAATATCGCTACCTTTTGGATGACGCTGCGCCGAAACTTGTGTTCGCCCGCACTGAGTTTGACGGCCGCCTTTATCTCGATGAACTGAAAGAACTTGCGCCCGTCGGTACGACTTTTGTCCCGCTCGACAACGCTCCGCTCGACGAGGATTCGCCTTTCTGCACGGCTGGCGCCTTTATCGCGGATGCGGATCTCGCTAGGGCGCGCGCAGCGGTCGAGGCGGAGGACCCTGCGGTTATCGTCTACACGTCGGGGACTACCGGAAAGCCAAAGGGCGCGCTTCTCTCGCAGAGGGCAATCGTCGAAACCGCCTTGGCCAATGTCGCCTGGATCGGACGTGAGCGGCTTGCCTCAACAATCTGCCCTGCCCCGATCAATCATGTGGGGGCGCTCAACAATGTGTGCATGAATACGTTCGCTGGCGGCGGCCGCATTGTCTTTTTTCCGCGTGTAGATTTGGCGGCACTTGGCGCACTGAACGCGCGCGAGTTGCCCTCGTATCTGGTCGCAAGTCCCACCGCCTTTGCCATGATGCTCGCCGTGCCTGGCGCGGACATGAGCCGCTACAGCTTTTACGAGGCAATCATATTTGGCGGAGCAGCGACGCCTATCGCCTACCTCCAGGAGGTCGTAAAAACTGGCGCGCAACTCTCAAGCGTCTATGGGCAAACAGAGACCACCGGCATGGTCACCTATACGCCGTTCGGCTCATCACTCGAAGCGATGTCGGAGACAATCGGTCAGGCCCTCGCGGGCAACCAAGTGCGAATCGGCAATGACAGCGGCGTCGAAGCGGAGCTTGGCGAAACCGGCGAAATTCAGATCAAAGGCGTGTCGGTGATGTCGGGCTATCACAACAAGCCAGATGCAACACGCGAGGCCTTCACGCCGGACGGTTGGTTGAAAACGGGCGATCTGGGATTTGTTCGTGAGGATGGCAACATTGTCTTTGCCGGCCGCTTGAAAGAGATGTTCAAGTCGGGCGGCTACAATGTCTACCCTGTCGAAGTCGAACTCGCGATCTGCGAACACGAAGACGTTGCGCAGGCTGTTGTGGTTGCAGTTCCGCATCCGACGTTCCAAGAGGTGGGCCACGGCTTTCTGCTTCCAAAGCCGGGCCGAACGGTGCAGCCCGACGACGTGCGCGCATTCCTTCGCGAGCGTATCGCCGATTACAAGGTACCGAAGACATGGCAAGTGCTCGACGTCTTCCCCTTCCTGCCGAACGGCAAGGTCGATAAGCGCACACTCGCGGCGCGGCTGGTTCAGCATTCAAGTTGAGCCCGGCTCGGCTCGCTGAAGCCGCGCCCGGCGCATTGGAGGCTTGATCGTTTTGGCGAGCGACCAAGACGTGCGCTCATTGCACTCGGAACACGAGCCTAGGGTTGGCGAAGTTTTCGCTCCGACAGGCGTCCGCCCTCTGGGCCCGTCAAAAAAGCCAATACATCTTGGCTCGCTTTACCGGGGCTTCCGCTTTCAGCCGGAGGCGCCGGGTCGTATTCGATCAGCAATTGGATGGCGCGCGCCATGAGTTCGCTACGCTCTACCGAAGTTAGGTGGAGGGCTGCATCAATTCCTGCAGACACGCCGGCTGCTGTGAGGATGTCGCCGTCATAGACCCAACGCTCTCGCACGGGCGTCGCGCCAAACGCGCGCAACCCTTCGAGCGTCGCCCAATGCGTTGTCGCGCGACGCCCTTCCAGCAACCCTGCTTCCGCCAGTAGAAAAGCACCCGTGCAGACACTGAAGATCCGCTTGCAGGTTGGCGCGAGCCGACGAAGCCATTCTACTTCCTCGGTCAATTGCCTGACCTCCGAAGGTATTGGGCCCCCTGGCACAACGACGATGTCGGCCGCTGTAATTGAGGCAAGCGAGTGGGTCGCAATAATTGGCATCGAGCGGCTGTCGGGCATGATCGGACCGGGACGAGCCGCCGCGACACGAACGGTCGCGTCTGGCCACATCGTCAGCACCTCAAAAGGTCCGACGAGGTCAAGAAGCGTCATTCCGTCGAACGACAGGAACACAATTTCAGTCTTGGCGCCCGCGTTCATCAAGTCGCTCCGCAAAGTCTACCCGCGCAAATGCCCGAGTACCGCCTCATGAACCGCATCAGGTCGCTCAAGGTGAGCAAAATGTCCCGCGCGCGCTACACGCACCGTTCGCACGCCGCCGCTGAACAAGGCAGGCGGCATAGCCGCCTCGAAAACGTCAGCGCTGATGCATCCGTCATCGCCGCCACAGACACCCAGCGTTGGCGCTACGATCGGTGTGCTCAGCAAGCCCTGACTTGCTATCGCGCGCGGATGCGCGGCGTTGAAAGCAGTTCGATAGTATTCAAGCGCCGCCGAAAGGACGCCTGGCTGTGAAAACGCCTCTTGCATGGCGGAAAGCGCCCCAGCGTCGTCCCACGAAGGCGACCAGTCGCGCCAGAGGCGTTTCAAAAATGCAAACTGGTTAGCTGGCAATAATGCCTCGGCCACGCCCGGCAACTGAAACCAGAATATGTACCAAGACCGCCGCGTTTGGTCGTAGTCCGCCATCATCGACGCCGCAAACGCCGCAGGCTGTGGGACGGACATCATGACAAGCTTGTCGATGCGGTCAGGACAGAGAGCTGAAGCGGCATAGGCGAGGTTTGCACCCCAATCATGCCCGATCAAATGCGCTTTCTCCGCCCCCAACGCATCCAACCATCCGCGCACATCACCGGCAAGCGCCGCGACGCTATAGTCATGATCTGGCGGCTGTGAACTCTGCTCGTAGCCCCGGGAAGTAACTGCCACGGCGCGATAGCCGGCGCTCGCGAGTGCCGGCAACATTTCGCGAAATGTGTGAGGCGTATCTGGAAACCCGTGAATGCAGAGAGCCAGCGGGCCCTCGCCCATCTCATAGGCGCTGAACGTCAAAGCTCCGGATTTAAGACTGCGTCCAACCGCGCCATCGATCATGCGTCTGCCCACGGGTTGATGATAATTTTTGCGTGGGTCTCAGGATCGGTCAGGTCTTTAAAGGCCTGCGTAACGCCACTCAGCCCAACGTGACCTGTCACCAATTTCTTCCAATCCAGCGCCCCGGCCTTGATGAGCTGCAGCGCCTCGGCGAACTCCTCGGGCGTGTAATAGATCACGAACGAAAAGCTCAATTCCTTTAAGATCGCCACCATGGGAAGGAGGCTCTCGTCGCCGGCCGCTATCCCAGTCACAACCACTTTGGCGTTTTGCGGCGCCTCCAGGACGATGCGGCCTAGCATCCCCGGCGCCCCGGTGTTTTCGAAGATAACAACTTTCCCCGCCCCGGCAGCGGTTACGGCACTCTGCTCGCGGGCGTCGAGAACCTGCGTCGCCCCCATTGCTATGGCCAGCTCGCGTCGTTTGGGAGAGAGATCGCTGGCGATAATGGTCTTGACGCCGCGAGCCTTCAGCACCGCGATCACCGTTAAACCGATGGGACCGCACCCGATCACGACCGCAGTCTCGTCGCCGGTCAAATTTGCCTTGTTGGTGGCGTGAACAGCGATCCCGAGCGGTTCAATCAGCGCGGCGGCGTCGTCTGGAACATCGGCGTCGATCGGAAGCAGTAATGCTTCACTCAAGAGCATGTACTCGGCATAGGCGCCGCTGACTTCCGGCGTCGAGCCGATCAACACCGGCGCTCCGTTGCGAAGCACAAATGGCATCGACGCGACACGGTCTCCGACCTTCAAAGCCTTTTGGGTATCAGGTCCGAACTCCACCACCTCGCAAACAAACTCGTGGCCAAGAATTGGCCCTTCACGGAGCGTGCGCTTCATTTCGTCGGTGGGCGCACCAAGCTTGGCCGCGAGTTCAATGGTTTCCGGCGCGTGCTTGAAATAGTGGAGATCTGACCCGCAAATGCCGCACGCTCGGACTTTGACCAAGACGTCGCCCGAACCCGGCTTGGGCATCGGCCGCTCTTCGACGACAAAACGACCATCTCGCATGACTGCAGCACGCATGATCTTACTCACCGTGCACGATCAGTTTGGAATGATCTAAACCAAGCGCCTCGCAGTAACCACGATAGAGGTCGAGCGCAGCCTTGGCGTCGACAATCGAGACAATCTTGCCTTCGCCATCAAGATTGATGTTGGCGCCATAAATGGCAAACCATGCGATTGTATCGCCCTCTTGATCAGCAGGCGTGACCAGGGTGTGGCGTGACCCAGCGGGCTCAAAGAGATAAGACCCGGGTTTGTTGACCGCCTCCGGACTCTCCAAATAGCACCACGCCCCCTGCAGAGTTACAGCGTAGACGAGACCAGTGTGATAGTGCGTTGGGACACGATAGCCAGGAGGCAAACGAGTCTTCGAAATCCAAAGCCCGACATTGAGATCAACATGGAGCAGCTGAATTGCGGAGCCATCACCCGCTTCGGCGTACGGCAATTCTTCAGCGCCGACATGAAGTGTAGGCAGTGCGCCATGTTCAGGCACGATGGGACGCGCCATGTAGTCGGATGCGAACTTTAATAGTTTTTCTTGCGGTGTAGAGCCGGCGTCAGCCATTAGGAGACCTCCCTATTGGATATTGACTGCGAGTGCGGAGTACTCAGCTCGGGCTGGTTCGAACTGCGGCGGCAGCTTCATCTTACGAGGCGAATACCAGGGCATGTAACTCGCGAACTGACGCGGCAACGCCGCCTTCATATATGCATCGAACCGCGCTTTGCTCGCCGCAGCATTTTCGGGCGTGTCGTACCTTGCAATTGTCTCCGGATCGGACTCTATCATCGCATCGGCGAACTTCTTGCAGAGACCAAGATAGTGCATCTGCGCCCAAACGCCGACGCCTAGGCGATAGAGATAGCCGGCTCCCGCTTTTTCGTAGGCCTCAAAGCACACCGAGCGATGCTCCACCTCTTCCATGATGTGCCAAAACATCAGCCCGCGAATCGGCTCTTTCATGTGCTCGAACCAACCCTGCTCCATCTGCACGATTGATCCCGCGGAGGTCATTGCTTCGAAGCCTTCAGCGTAGGCCAGATTAAACCTAAGCGGCTTTTCCTCAGTCCATCGCTTCAAGAGCGAGGCGACTTCGGCTTCGAGCGCGGCGAGCTTTGGTCCCGCCGGGTGTGTGCGGCGGATGACTTCGTTGGCCTTCGCGTGCTGGCGGAAATGCTGTCCCTCTTGAGCGCAGAAGCGCTTCATCTCTTCAAGAAGGTCGGGGTCTTTCACGCGCTGCATCGCACTCTGCACGGTGCGAATGAGGAATGGCTCCAGGTGCGGGAGCATCATCCAGGCGCCGAGGAAGAAGTATGAGAGCTTCGGATCGTTATCGATGAAAACGAGATCCATGTCGTCCGGGAACGAGAAGTCCATCCGGCGAACGGGGATGTCCTGAGCAATGCCCATGGCGCGATAACTCCCTACTGCTCTCTAGAGGAGCTTTACAGTCCAATTGGACTGTTTAGGGTGAGGACGTCAAGAGGAAACTGAACACATGTCCAGTCCGCGCGTCCTCATCACAGGTGGTCCCGGCTTCATTGGTCGGCGGGTCGTTGATCGCTTCCGGGGCGCCGGATGGGACGTCAGCAGTCTCTCTTTGCCCGGTGAGGCGCCCCAATCCCATTGGGGACAGAGCGTTCGAATGATTTTTGGCGACCTAACCGATGAGTCAGTCACGGTAAAGCTAACCACGGAAAACGACCTCATCATCCACCTCGCAGCTGTCGTCGGCCTACCAGGCGAGTATCAGCGCCAGTGGGACATCATTGCTGAGGGGACGCGCCACATCTGCCGCGCCGCCAAAAACGCGCGCATCCTCGTTGCCTCTTCGGTAGCTGTTTACGGCGACCGGATTCAAACGAGCCTATGCAACGAAGAGACGCCGCTCGGCGCGTGGCAAGGCGCCTATGGACGCGCCAAACAGGCTCAGGAGGACATCGCACGCGCGGAGGCGGCGAATGTAGGCGCCGAACTCACGATCATCCGTCCCGCTAATGTCTATGGACTTGGCGGCGCAAGCGCCTGGGGCGACAAGTTGCTCGCTGCATTCAAAGAAAACGGCGGCGCCGTGGTGGGTGAGGCGTCGCAGAACAACGCGGGCCTCGTCTACGTCGAAAATCTGGCGGATGCGATCTTTCTCGCGTCCACGAAACCCGAAGCCATCGGACGCGTGTACAACGTGTGCGACGGAGAGCCGACAACTTGGCGTGAGTTCGCTGACGACATGGCCGCTATCGTCGGTAGAGCGCCGCCGCCAACGATTCCGCTCGATGCATTGCTCAGCGCTGCGTTGACCAACGAAGACCCTGCAAAACTTATCGGTCCGCGTGATCTCAGCGTACCAAGTCTCGAGGCGCTAAACCTAGTCGGCTACAACAACCGCTTCCCCAGTGAGAAGATCCGAAGCGAGATCGGTTGGATGCCGCGAATCCATTACAAAGACGCGGTGGCGGAGATCAAGAGCCAGTACGTAGAGACTGCTGCATGAGCATCGTTCAATCTACTCCACCTCTCGCTCGCGGCGAGGAGATGCGGAACAAGATACTCGACGCAACAATCGATAGCCTAATCGACGTCGGCTATGCTCGCTCTTCCACTTGGGAGATATGTAAACGCGCAGGGATTTCGCGTGGGGCGTTCCTTCATCACTTCCCGACGCGCATAAAGCTGTTTAGCGCGGCCATAACTCGGCTCGCACAAGACCCACTCGACCAGCTCGACGCAGGTCTTGCGGTACGCACTGGTACAGAAGCAGTTTCGCTATTCCTCGAATGGCTTTGGAAGACCCTTGATGGCCCGCTATTTGCCGTAGGCCTAGAGCTTCTTGCCGCCGCCCGCACCGAGCCCGAACTGCAGAGCGTCCTGCGAGCCGGCGGCGATGAGCTTGCAGCAAAGCTCGATGAAATCGCGCGGAGCATCGCAAAGAGTGCCGGCGGCGACAATCATGCTGCGCTTGAGATAATGTTGTTGATGTCCATCCCGATGGTGCGAGGCGTTGGACTCGATCTGGCAGTCGGCGGCAACCGCGCGGAACACGCCGCACGATTTCGCGACTGGGAAGCCCGTGTTCTCAGAGCCACGGCATGATCGGCTCTTTGAGAAAGCACTCTAGCGCGAGCTGCATCAAAAAAATTCCATGATCGTCGGCGCCGGAGGCAACACGTGACAACGGGCAACAACGACAACCGCGCGTTCTCAGGCATTCTCGTCGAAGCGGAGGACTTCGACGACTACGGCGGTTGGGTCCTCGACTCGCAGTTCGAAGCGCAAATGGGCTCTCCCTATTTGCTCGCACACGGCCTCGGCCAGCCGGTCGCTGACGCCTCCACGACAATAACGATAGCGGAAAGCGGCAATTATGAAGTCTGGGTTCGCGCCAAAGACTGGGTCACCACACACCATCCCGGACGTTTTCTGCTTTCGATAAATGGCGTCAGACTAGAAACTCAATTCGGCGCCAACGGGCAGGACTGGACGTGGCAATCGGCGGGACGTGTTGCGTTACACGAAGGCGAGACAAGGCTCGCGCTGCACGACCTCACGGGCTTTGCCGGTCGTTGCGATGCAATCTACTTCGCGCGTGACGGCGTAGCGCCGCCGAATGATGTCAACGCAACGAGCCGCGCTTGGCGAAGATCGCTGCGCGGACTCTCCGATGATCCAATCGACGCTGGACAATTCGAAGTCGTAGTAGTCGGCGGTGGCGTTTCGGGTTGCGCAACGGCGCTCGCAGCGGCCCGGCTTGGCCAGCGGGTCGCACTCATCCATGACCGCCCAGTGTTAGGCGGAAACGCAAGCACAGAAATCGGGCTGATGCCACGCGGCGCTCAGGGCGCTCTTCTTCGAGAACTCTCGGCGCGTGACGCAAACGGCGACCTTGCCGCGCTGCGCTTGCTGCAAGCGGAGCCAACAGCTTCTGTTTTTGGAGCATCGCATTATCGCTGCCGCGCGAGACGGCAACAGGATCGTCTCTGTCGACGCCGTTCAAGCGCGTGGCGGCCATGAGCGGCGATTCAAAGGCGCGATGTTTGTGGACGCAAGCGGCGTGGCGATGGTGGGCGTGCTCGTCGGCGCAGAAACTCTGTTCGGCCGCGAGGCGCGCTCAGAATACAACGAGCCCTACGCGCCAGACACGGCCGATAACATGCATCATGGCAACACGCTCTTTTTCCGCACGCGGATGGCGGATCATCCAGTCTCCTTTCCAGATGTGCCCTGGGCCACCGAAGTTTCAAAGGACTACGCGAACTTGAGCGGTCAATTAGTCAGGCCTGGCCTTGAGAACGGCCCAGGTCCCCAGGCCGGCGCAAACCCAAGCACGCCGGAGTTCAAATTCAACGATGGACAAGACTCGTTTCCCGCAACCCATTTCTGGGAGTACGGCCAATGGCTCGATCCGTACGTGTCGGGTGAGCTGGTTCGCGATTATCTGATGCGGGCGCTTTACGGCACTTTCTCAAACGTCAAGCGCTTGGAGCCGGACAAGTACGCCAACCTCGAATTTGAGTGGATGGCGTTTGTTGCCGCTCAGGGCGAGTTTCGCCGCTACAAGGGCGACTACATCCTCACCGAGAACGACATTCGCGATCACGTAGTCTTCGAAGACACGCTGATCGCCAATGACGGCTCATTTTGCATCCACTGCGCTGGGCGCCCAGGGGAAACCAAATACGACTTCCGCCTCAAAGATTGGATTTTTGATCAACGCGACCGTCAGTCGTACGAGATCCCGTTTCGTTGCCTCTACTCGAAAAATATCGACAACCTTATGATGGCCGGCAAGCACATCAGCGTGACACACGTAGCGGGTTCGGCGACCAAGCTTATGGGCAACGGCGCGCAGCATGGCGTTGCCGTCGCCGCGGCCGCCTTCCTTTGCAATAAGCATGGCACGACACCGCGCGGGCTATTTCAGAGTCATTTTGGCGAACTCAGGGAGTTGGTCGGAGAACTTGCTGGGTGCGATCACGATCTCACGAGCAACCCACCCACGCGCAAATTCAAGGCGGTCCCTAGCTGAACTGCAGCTATGTCGCCGAAAGCTGCCCCTCGGAAGGAACCAGTACGCGCCTGAATTTCCTAGGAGAGCATTGGCCTTCTCATCATGCGCGAACCGGCCTTGGCAGTCCGCCTACGCAGGAAAGTCCGACTCAAGGCGTTGCACCAATCTCGCGCTCTGCGCTGGGATAGCTCCGCCCAAAAGCAAGAGGGCGCGAACCACCGGTAGGTAAGGCTTCACCGAGGCCGCGAGCGCTGTAGGTGAAGTGCCGGCCAAGTCGGCATACGCCGCTTGTAGAGCTGCGTTCACGGCGCGCGGACGCTCTGGGTCGTCGGCAAGATGGGGTGCAAGCTCTGTGAGGATGACGTGCGCGCTCGCCAGGTCGAACTCGGCCGGCGCCCGTATCGCCGCGATCCAATCGATCAGTCTCGCCCCATCCTTCGTCATGATAACGTTGCCGGGGTTTGGATCGCCATGGCAAAGCCCGTCTGGTGGCGATAGGTGATCGATCAGAGCAAGGACGCCAGCCGTAAGAGAGTTCGAAAGAGAGACGCGGGCGCATCGAAAACTGCTCGCCACGTAGTCCCGCAGCACTGGCACCTCGGGCGGCGGCGGCGTCGCGTGAACTGAGTGAAGACACCCCGCAAGAATGGCGCCCGCCTGAGCCTACGAAACCGCCTTGCTCTTCGTGGCTTGCATCAGCGTCGGACCATCGAGCCGCGCCATCACGACCCCAGATCGCCCCTCAATGGTCACCTCTTCAAACACCTCCGGCGCCAATGCGCCCACCGCGAAAATGGCGCGTGTCATCCGGGCCTCGTGTATACTGATGCGATGTGGAATGCCGTTTCTGAACAGCTTGGCCACCCGCTCGGGCGCCCACGTATAAACCTCCGCAGTGGCGCCTTCGCCGATCTTCGCACCCAACGACTGGCGCAACTACGCCTCCCTACCACAATCAGAGACGCCACTGGCCGCCGGCTCTTACAGCGCAGCTATACCACAGGTTTTCACCACAGGACTGAGTAGCTCGAACGGGCCACGGCCAGCGCTGCGCAATATTTCTCGAATGACGGCCGCGCACTAAACTTGCCGATCGTAACTTGGTAGCCACTTCGGCGCGCTCTCGCCGAAGGCTGCCATCCGTAAGGCCGGAGCTCGCCGGCTGAGGCTGCCTCCACTCATTTGCGGGGCTTGCCAGGTAGCTGAGCCGCCGCCAATGCCGAATATTGGCGCCGAGTAGATGAGAGCGTAGATGGAAAAGATCGTGATCGGCCTAGGCGCGACGACGGGCGCGATCGCTGGTTTTGCGTTCTTTGCTTTTTGGAGAGATTTACCTCTCCCCAGCCTCTTGTTCTTTCTCGTCGATGCACTCGGCCCAATCATCGCCTCGGTCGTCTTCGGCGTTCTCACTTCTATCGTCGCTAGCTTCGCTTTTGCTCTACTCGTTGACGCACTCTGGCCGAAAAGCGAGCCGAAGCCGTAGCCCGTGTGCCAGCCACATAGGCAGGATTTCGTAGAGTCGGGATGTGGCGCGGTGGTGTTAGGCCGAGCGTATCTGTTTCCGCCTCTTTCGTTTGGCGGTGCCTGAAGAGCGCGACCATAGCTCCGTTTCCACATCCCTCTCATCGAACCGGACTTGCAGATCTCCCGCATCCGGCTCTCGGACAAGACATCACGCCTTCACCCACGACGGGCCGCGGCCAAGTCGGGTCAAGCGTACGAGCCCGAAGTGCTC
The DNA here is from genome assembly GCA_023242925.1 of Hyphomonadaceae bacterium JAD_PAG50586_4. Taxonomy (GTDB): domain Bacteria; phylum Pseudomonadota; class Alphaproteobacteria; order Caulobacterales; family Aquidulcibacteraceae; genus Vitreimonas. The sequence goes on from CP096134.1 coordinate 3,732,591, forward strand.
GTAGAGGTGCGAGAGTGGATAGCTCCCGCCTCGACGTCGCTTGACTTTGTGTTTGGCGCGCAGCCACCGGCGCAACCGCACAGCTGTGTAATTGTCGAGCGCGCGGTACGCGGGATTGACCGTGCCTACTCTGAAGTAGTTGGCCCAGCCGCGCAGCGTGCGGTTTAACTTCATCACCAGCTCTGTGGTCCCTTGCCATGTCCCCGTATGGACGGTGAGCGCGTGGACCTTTTCGACCGCGCTCTTGATGCTCTTCTTCGATGGCCGATGGCCCAGGCGGGCTTGACCGGTTCGCGCAGAATACATCCGTCCAAACGTGTAGCCCAAGAAGTCGAAGCTGCTCTCCGGGACGCTGCAGATGCGTGTCTTCTCTTCGCTGACCGTGAGCTTCAGCTTACCCATGATCGCGCGCAGATGCTGCAGCGCCAAGTCAGCGTTGCCTTTCCTACACAAGATCACGAGATCGTCCGCATAGGTCACGAGACGTGCGCCGAGACGCTGCTCCAGTCCGAGCTGTCGCCATCCCAACACAAACCGGCGCATGTAGAGATTGGCCAGCAAGGGTGAGAGGGGTGAGCCCTGCGGGATGCCGCGTCCGCTGTCGCGGGCTTCGGTGGTGCGTAGCTTTCCGCCTCGATCGTCGGTTTCTTCGACAGCGCACTCCAGCCACATCTTGATCAGATGCAGCACACGCCGGTCTACGACACGGCGCGCCACCGATTTCATAAGCTCGGCGTGAGGGATGCTGCCAAAATAATCCGCGAGGTCGGCGTCAACAACGTCCGCATGGCCGCGAAACAATTGCTCTTCCACTTCTGTCACCGCTTGCTGAGCGTTGCGCCCAGCACGATAGGCGTAGAGTTCAGGTGGAAGATCGGCTTCGAAGATCGGGTCCAACACCAGCGTCGCCGCTGTCATCGCCACCCGATCTCGCACGGTTGAGATGCCCAGCGGCCTTAGCTTGCCGTTGGGCTTTGGGATGTGCACGCGTCTGATTGCGTCCGGTTTGTAGCTTTCCTGCCTGAGCGCAAGCGCCAGTTCGCCGAGCCATCGTTCAACGCCATACGCTTCGATGTCGGCGAAGTCCTGGCCGTCCACGCCCGGTGCGCCCTTGTTGGAGCGGCACTGCGCGTAGGCGAACGCCAGAATATCTTCGCGATAAATCTTGTCGTAGAGCGCGTAGAAACGATAGCCAGCTTCGGCCTTCGCTTTTGCGTGTAACGCCGTCTGCAATTTCTGAACACTGTTCGGAGTTGATAGGTTGCCCAATCTCCAGGTCCTTGCTCACGTGTTGCGTTGGTCTTGAACTGAGGCCCCTTCCCTCCACCGCCATTACGCGGCTTCAGCGGTACTACGAGCCTCTCCGTCACCCCAATGCGCCAAGCCTGTCCCTCACGGGCGTCTTGTTGATCATCGCTAATCACGCGCTGGGGCTTCCCGTGTTGCGTGCGCTTTCCTTGTGTACATGCTGCCGCCAGTACCCCGGTGCAGCGAGCGGGCGTCGTCTTGCTCTCTCACCCGCTCGTGTCAGCCTTCCCCGAAACGGCTGTCGGGTCGGCCTGCACATCGACCTTTTCGAGGCTTGCTCGGCGTTCACTCACGTTGCGGCCTGCACACTTGCTCTGTCACCTATTCGTGACACGATTATCGAAGGCTTCAGCCAGTTCGTTACCTCCCTGTCTGCTCCGATCGCTTCCGGCTGGAGCATTTGCCGGGTGGGGCTTGCACCCACTGGAAAGCGCCGCCTTTGCACGGCGCACGCCGGATGCAGTCGCTCGGCGGTCGGCGCCCCCGCATTGCATTAGGTCCATTCCTGGGTATTCCTGATTATTCCAGTTGTATTCAAGGCATTCCTGCCAATGACTGGGGCCCATGAAGTTCGGCGAATACCTCAAGAACCGGCGCACTGAACTTGGCTGGACGCAGCCCGATGCGGCCGCCAAAGCCCAGATCGAGCAGTCCTATTTGTCGAAGCTCGAGACTGGAAAATCGTTTCCGTCCGAGGACGTCTACCAGCGCTTGGTCGAGGCCTTCAGCCTCGACACTGAAACCATGGTGGGCGCGCTCTACCCTGCCGAACTCGATCGCCTCCGCGAGATCGAAGCAGTCCGCAAACATCTGCTCCAGCGCGAGCACGACACCCGCTCGATCAGCCGCCGCTGGCTTTATGCCGGCCTTGGCGGGCTCGTCCTGGGCGGCGCCCTTACCGGCCTCGCGCAAGTCGACCGCGGCGGCGCGGCAATGCACTACACCTACCAGTCGCCGGGGGTCATCCACGCCGGAGAGAGTTCGAACACCTTCGACGACGTGAGCGACAATCCCGCGCTTTTGGCCCGCGCCGACGAGCAAACGATCTTCATCCCAGAAATGCGCGGGCCTGCTTTCACAGAAACGGTGCCTGACGGCCGCCGCGAGTGGCATCTCGTCGGCGCCAATTCAGTAATCGTCCCAGCCAAGTTCGGCTGGGCCCTAGTCCCAGGCTTCGCCCTCCTGATCGGCGGGCTTGGATGCTTCTTCATCAGCTGGCGCAGACCCTGAGGAACTAATGAAACTTTCAGCACTGATTCTCGCGGCAGCCCTCGCGGGCTGCGCAACTAGATCGCTGCCTGCAACGCAACGTCTTGAAGGCGAAGCGCTCGATGCACGTATCGAAGCATTAATGGCGCGCGAACAAGTTGTCGGCATGGCTGTGGCCGTGGTCGAGCGCGGTGAGATCACGCATGTCGGCGCCTACGGCTATCGCAACCGCGAGAATGCGCTGCCGCTTGAGACCGACACGATCATGTATGGCGCGTCCGTGACCAAGGCGGCGTTCGCCTACATGTTGATGCAGCTTGTCGATGAAGGCCGGCTCGATCTCGATCGCTCGATCGCGGACTATCTGCCGCGCCCGTTGCCGGAATACGAAGATTACACCGATCTCGCCGGCGACGAACGCTGGCGTCAGCTGACGCCGCGCATCCTGCTCTCGCACACGAGCGGCTTCGCCAATATGCGCTGGCTGGATGACGACCAACGCCTGCGCTTCCACTTCACGCCGGGCGCGCACTACGCCTATTCGAACGAAGGCATCTGGGTGCTGCAACTCATGCTGGAGCAAGGGCTCGGCCTTGATGTCGGCGCGGAGATGCAGACTCGCGTGTTCGATCGCCTCGGCATGACCCGCACCTCCATGCAATGGCGCGACGATTTCGCCGGCAATCTCGCCGATGGTTACGCCATGGACGGCACGTTCGAACCGCACGATCGCCGAGACAACGTCGCTGCGGCAGGCTCGATGGACACCACGATCGAAGACCAAGCCCGCATGTGGCGCGGCATGTTTGCCGGTGAATGGCTCTCCCCTGCTGCACGCGTCGAATGGGCCAGCGCGCAATTTCCGATCCGCACAGCGCAGAAGTTTCCGACCATCCAGTTCTACAACACCACCGATCCGCGCGGTGAAGCTACGAACCTCTCCGCGTCACTCGTCGGCGAGACCTGGGAGGGGCCCAATGGGCGCTACTTCTCCAAGGGCGGTCACAATGATTGGACCGGCAATCTGGTGATCTGCGAAGAAGCCGGGCAGCGCTGCCTGGTGATGCTTGGCAACAGCGTGCGCGCCGAGATCATCTTTCCGGAGATCGCGGCGCTGGTGCTGGGCGAGACCGGATTTCCGTCCTGGTGGATCTATCCGGAGCTTCACGGCCAAGAGTAAAGCCCGAACCGCGTCGAGCGACAGAACTGGGCCCAAATAGGCCATCGTACAGAATTCTGCGAACGACCTAGTCGATCCAAAGCTGCCGGCGGCACCCTGCCCGCGTGGACGCCTTTAGTTCGCCGAAGACAGCCGTTTGGGCAGTCTTCGCGAAGACCGTGCGACCGAGCGCTTGCAGGTTTTGCGTCTCACACAAGCGGTCACTCATTGAAATTTCTACGACGCGCGCACTCAGCCTCTATCGAAATCCTCTATGGCGACTTGAATTGCCTGCACCATGAGTGGGGACACATCATATTCGCAACTAGGACCATCGACGCGAAAAGCGTAGGCCCAAGCATTAGCCAAGCAAATCAAACCCAAAGGATCAGAGCCACGTAGGACGAGCGGGCCGGGCCCGTCCTGCTTCTTCAGACGCTCGCGGAGTTCCTCAAAATACTCGCGGTTCCCAGCGGCGTTGGAGACGTCGAGTTGACGGGTCTTGACGCTTCGGGAGAGAAACTCATCAAGCGCCGCCATTTCCTGCGCCGACGCATGCAGGACTACGTTTTCACCGTCTTGTGCTTCGAAGCGCATGCGTTTCTTTCGGCGCAATAGTTGGCATTCCGGTAGCAGCGAATTCACCAATACCTACAGCGTCTCAATTGGGCCAGCCGCGCGCCATCGGCGAAATTTTTCGAGCGACCTCGCGCTCAATTCCAGCCGCGGGCACCATACCCGTTAATTCGGCACGCCGTCGGCGAGAACCGACAGCGTTGACACGACGATGCGATAGATCAACATCCGAGCATGACTGCGAGTGAAGGCGCCCGGCGAATTATTGGTGGTACGACGCTTCTCGATCATCGAGTTCTGAAACCGACACTTCAACAGTCGCTCGCGTCCCCGCGGTCTTCAATCCAACCCAGACATCATAGTACCCCGACTCAGGTTGCGCGAACCTGAATCGGGCGTTGCGCCCGTTTCCGCTATTGTCATCGCAATGATAGCTCCCACTGGGACCCCTGATAACAAGCACCGTGTCTTCAAATCCTTGCGTGGAGAAATTCAGCGGCAAGTGTCCATCCGTCGTAAAGTGCATCGACAAATCAGGCGCCGAGCCGATGTAGCCAACGCAAGCGCCACCAATTTCGCCCGCGGCGTCGACGCCACCGCCCACGTCCACAATCGTAGTGTAGGGATCGGGAGCGAACCCACTGTGCGTTGGAGGCGAGAGGAGATCGCCTGGAGGCGCGCGCCAATCTTGCGCAAAGGCGCTCACGCTCCAGAGCAGACCTGTCGCCGCTAACGCCACTCGCTTCAAACGCACGATAACCTCCCAATCAGAATCAAGGGCTAGCCGAGCGCCCCTAAATTGCCCTGCGGCACGTACGAACGATTGGAAACGGCGGCGCCGATCACTATCACGTATCGCGGCGCGCCTCCGCCACCGCCTGCAGGCGGTCGACGCGATCTGCCTGCATTGACGTGAAAACTCTTCCACCACCACCAACCGCGCCAGAAATCACCCCATCTCCCGACGGCAGAAGGACAGCACCAGCCTGGCATCCTGCCGCCCGCCTGAAGTGCAAGACGGCTGACCTGAATGGGGGATGAACCAAGGAGGCGGGGGCGAAGGCGACGCGCTCGTTCAAAATGATCGAACACGGCAGCAAAAAGCCGGATGGCACGCGCGCAGTCGGCACCTCCCAACTGGCTCGATCGCGCAATTGCAGCCATTGGTTATGCTGCGTCCGCAAAGACCTGATCTCGCCGAAAGTTGCCAGACCGACAAAGCTAAGCCGGCCCCTATTGACCCTCACGCGGCTGGATAGTGCAGCGTACAGGCATGATCGAGCCTGTCACGCTTTCAAACACGACCAAGCATGTGCTGCATTCCGGCGCAGCCCACGACCGCTTTGAATTGTGGGTAGGACGCCCTGCACCACGCATGTTCTCCCCATCTAGCGAAAAGCCTCGTGTGCTTTACGTGCTCGACGCCGACCTATGGTTCGGCGTTGCATTGGAGATGACGAGGCTAATGCATGCTCTGTTCGGGGAATTGCCGCCGCATCTTGTGGTTGGAATAGCTTATGGCGAGCCCGATTGGGCGAAACAATCGGCGCTGCGAACGCGCGACTTCACGCCGACCACACACCCAAAGCTCGGTCCCGCTGCGTCTGGTCCGCTTGCGCAGACACCGATGGGCCGGTCCAGCACGTTCTTGGAGTTCTTGCAACACGAAGCCGTTCCCTTCATCGACGCACGCTATGACACGGAGGGCGCGCCACGGACCTTGTTCGGCTCATCGCTCGGGGGACTATTCACGTTGTGGGTCTATCTGACAGCGCCCAGTGCGTTTTCAAGCTTCATCGCAGCAAGTCCGGCGATTTGGTGGGACGATGACATGCTCTTCGCCCTTGCCGCTCGGGCCGATCCATCGCGCTCAAACGCCTACCTGCACCTGTGCGTTGGCGGGCTGGAGGAAGACCCGCGTTTGCCTATGCTCGCGCCGTTCAAGATGGTCACACATGCGCGGAAAATGCGCGATACTTTGCTCGATGTAGAGGGCGCGACCCCGCGTGTTGCGTGTGACATTATCGCGGAGGAGACACACACAAGTGTCCTGCCTATTGCGCTCACGCGCGGTCTGCGTGCACTCGCGCGAGTCGGGTAATTACGCCAACGAAGGTCAGTTCGCCTCTATGAAACCCCCACAGTTTCATCAAATCAAAGATGTGGCTAGAGCAGCGGGCGTCTCCGCGCGCACCTTGCAATACTATGACGACATAGGCCTGTTGACGCCTGGGCGCAGTAAAGCCGGATATCGCCTGTACTCCAACGACGACATCCTGCGCTTGCAGCAGATCTTGATCGGGCGAACGTTGGGCCTATCGCTCGAAGAAATAAAGCAGACGCTTGACGATCCCGCCTTTGACCGTCGTGGCGCATTGTTGCGCCAGCGAGCGCTGCTGCTCAAGCGCGCCGCACAGACGAGCGCCATGATCGCGGCCATCGACGCGGCCATAGACCACCTCAGTCCGCAAGGTGAAAACGTGGAATTGAAGGACATCCTCGGCGGCTTTGATCCGGCACAGCACGAAGTGGAGGTTAAAGCACGCTGGGGCGATACCCCCGCCTATAGGGCAAGCGCCCAAAGAACGAAGTCTTATGGCGAAACTGAGTGGCGTGAGATTAAGGCCGAGGCCGACTCCATATGGGTTGCAGCTGCCGAGGCAATGCGGGAAGGCGCCGCCCCTGATGGCGAGATCGGCGCCACGCTAGCCGAACGCCATCGCCGCCATGTTGACCGCTGGTTCTATCCAATCTCGCTCCAGCTTCACGCCAAGCTCGCCGATATGTGGGAGTCGGACGCGCGCTTCAGCGCCAGCATCGACCGTCACGGTCAAGGGCTCACTGTCTGGATCGTCGAGGCTGTGCGAGCAGCACTGCGCCAAGCGCAGCGCTAGCTAGCGCTCTTAAACAACAACGGAGCCGCTCGCGTAACCGTCTGTTTTGGGCCACGGCCCGGCGCTGAGCAATATTTCTCGAATGACCGGCGCGATTCAATCCAGCCCTTCGCACCCTGCCCGCAATCCGGCATGCCGTCGCCGATCTTTGTCATTCGGCGAAACAACAGTAAAAGCCCAAATCGCTAACTTGCCGGAGCGGGACATGAGCGAACCAGACTTCCCATCCGCTTTAGCCGCCAGTCGAGTACCCGCCGTTTGGCTCCAGCGATCGGCGGCTGCACCATCACAAAGCAAACTGGGCGGCCTGCCTGATTTGGCCGATCAGATTCCTTGGCCCGCGCATCGTGAATCTGGCCAACCGTTACACTTCTTAGCTCAGATTGATCTTTCTGAACTGCCCGCAACACCCCTACCAGGGACGCCGGCAGAGATGCGTTTGCCCCCCACGGGCATGCTCTATTTTTTCGCCGATATCGGGGAGGAGATGCTTTGGGGTGAGGACACGGGAGAGGACGCGCCAAAAAACAGCCGCGTTCTCTTTGCCAACGAAGCTGGGCCACCAAGGGCACCACCGCCAGAGTTGCCCTTGATCGCAGGAAGCTACGGCAGGGGAATTCGCGTATTTCCCGAGGCGAAGCTGATCGCTCACGCAATTGACAGTTTCTGGGGCGCCAGAAAGAGTTTCCCCGACGCGTTTAGCCATGCCGCTGATCTGGAGATGATTGCGTCTATTCATCGGGCAGTTGGCGAGCTGCCCCTCATCACTAGCGACAAAGTAGATGCTGACTGGCTAGCGCTTGGGAAGCACTCGGCGGCATTTTTTCAGCGCGTCTACAGTACCGGCACCAAAGACGAAAAAGAGCCTTGGATAGTCCGCCATCAAATGTTGGGAGCGCCTGCATCTGTTCAAAATGCTGCCGATGATGCGAAGGAGAACGGTGACCTTCTTCTCCTGCAGATTGATACCGACCAAGCGGTCCACGAAGACTTCAAGTTCTGCGATCTCGGCATGGTGCAGTTCTGGATGCACCCAAGCGACCTTGAGGTCGGTCGGTTCGAACGCGCCTGGGCGACCACGGAAGGTTAAGCGCGGTCTTCGAAGACGATTGTCCGTTTAGGGCCACGGCGCGCCAACGGTGAAATTTTTGGAGCGGCCGACGCGCTCGAAACCCGTCACTCGCGCCCTGCCCGTCAATTCGGCGCACGATCGCCGACAGCGGATATGCGACGGTTGCACCAGAAGCTATGGCAGCAGCGCAACCGCCTCGATCTCGATCTTCCACGCAGGATCTACCAATCGCGTTACGAAGACAGCAGTGGACGCGGGACGATGCTCCCCAAGATGTTTAGCGCGCGCCTTTCGAACACAATCGTCACCGTCGTCATCCTCCGTGAGGAAGGTGGTAAGTTTGACGATATTCGAGGGTGGAACGCCACGCGAGGCGAGGATTGCAACGATGTTTGCGTAAACTTGATCTGCCTGCTCGGCCAGCGTCGCCCTCACCGATCCGTCGCGAGCCACTGGCACCTGGCCCGAAAGAAAAAGCAGAGACCGGCCCGGCGGTGTTTCGACGGCATGAGTGTAGCGCCCACTGGGCGCTGCGACCGAGTCTGGATTGTGGAGCTTAAGCATCGACGCCTTTCAATTGTGATGCGGACTGATGTGCCTGCGTGATCGCTTCACATGATCGGTGGAAAAGGGCCAGACCCGCGCCTTTGGTGAAATTTTTCGAGTGGCAGGCCCGCTCCAATCAAGCCGTTGCCGCCCTGCCCGCCAATTCGGCACGGTCTCGCCGAAAGCTGCCATTCTCGCAGACTGCGTTAGCTTGACTGAGGTACCGATAACCGGTACCATATCGAGTGCGTTACGAATGGGACAAGGTCAAAGCCGCGTCCAACCGCCGGCTGCATGGGATCGATTTTCAGGACGCCATTGTCGCCCTGGAAGACCGCAATCGTATCGAAGAAGCAGATGATCGCTTCGATTACGGAGAAGATCGCGACATCGTCATTGGAATGTCGCGTGGCGGGGTCCTGTTCGTCGTCGCGACTTACAGAGACGAAAATACACGCCGCATCATTTCGGCCCGAAAGGCTACGAAGCATGAGAAAGACCGCTACCACGCGGGCGACCGCGAAATCTGGTGATCGCAAGGGCGCTACAGACTGGACGCGCGTCCGGGCAATGTCAGATGCGCAAGTGCGCAAAGCCGCCCGGGCGGACCCAGACGCTCAGCCTCTTACCAAAGAGCAATTGTCGAAGATGCGTCGCGTATCACGCGTCAAAGCACTGCGAGAACGCACCGGGATGACTCAACGAGAGTTCGCCGAGGCATTTCATCTACCCCTCACGACTTTGCGCGACTGGGAGCAGCGCCGCTCCATTCCGGATGCTCCCGCCCGGGCGCTCCTGCTCGCGATCGAACGAGATCCCAAAAGGATGATGGCTCTGTTGGCTCCAGCAACGGTTTGATCAGCCGACCGGCTGGCGCGCTCCAATCGAGACACTGGCGCCCTACCCGACAATTCGGCACGCTCTCGCCGAAAGTTGCCCTTCGGTTCATTTCGAATTTTCAACTGAAGAAGTAGTCGTTGAATGACCAGCGAGTAAATCCGGTCGCCGCTTCCTCAACTCGTCCACCAGGTAAATCGCCCCAACACATCCTGCCCACGAAATCTTTGTGCCCGACCCGTTCGAAACGGCGGTAGGCAAATTGGATCCGCGGAAGTCTTCGATGCTTTTTATCTCATCCCACGCAATGGATGCTGCGAGTTCGTAGTTATTCTTCAGGCGCGCGATTCCGTCAGGGCCCCATGTAACAACCGGCTTTTCTGCGACTGCCCACAAGTACCAACCGCCTGCCCCCATGCCGACGGCCAGGAAGAATGCCCAGACCCGTTGCGACTGGTCTGGGTGCGTGAACATTCCATAGACTGCAAATGCAGCCATCAATAACGCCGCGATAGCAATGCTCCGAAGAGAAAGTGCGTCGTAGGAAAGGGCGCCGCCGCCGTCCCCAAGTATCTTCGGGCGCGCCTTCATCCGAAACACGGGGATGAGATAAGCCGCCGCAAACAATGTTACGAGCAGAGCAAAGAATGCTGCCTCAGCAAGTCCAGCAAATCGCATGCACATGCCTCCCACCCTTTCGCCCTAACTCGGCGTGGGTGAATGGACCGCAAATACAACTCATCTCCTGCATAGACAAACCGAGCGGTGATCGTTGAGCGGTGCGTATGGGCCAGCGTCGGGACATTAGAGATTTTTTCTGAGCGTCTCGCGCGCTCAAACCCAGCCGCTCGCGCCCTGCCCGTCAATTCGGCACGCCGTCGCCGAGAATGGACGCTCGAGGTTCGGCCGGGTAAACCGGGACATCAGCATTGCGGGGGCACGTGATGGCACGCACTTGGGGCATTCTCTTTGCCAGCCTTGTCTCCGCCTGCGTCCCTCAGATCGGCGGACATGCGCCAGGGGCCGCGCATACTTCATTGGAATGCTCGGCGCTCCCCGGCACAGCCGAACTTCTTGCCTCGCGATCAGAGCGCTACCTTGTCTTCGGCGAGCTTCATGGCACGCGGGAAGCGCCAAGAGAATTCGGCGAGATCGTTTGCGAAGCGACTAAGCATGGGGCCGTCGTAGTTGCGATCGAGCGACCTCCAACTCTGACTAACGCCATGCAAGCATTTGTTGACAGCGATGGCGGCTCCGAGGCGGAGGCGGCTCTCATGGCGGCCTTCTTCGACGGATCAGAATGGGGACTGTCTAGTGAAGCGTTCCTCGCGCTTTTTAAGAGACTTAGAACCTTGCGCTCGTTGGGAGCGACAATTCGAACCGTCGGCTTCCAACAGGGTCCAGCGACAGGGCCCGACGGCGATCAAACGCCCTACGACCGAGGGCTTGCGCAGCAGCTCTTGAATGCCGCCGAAGCCCACGCGAACGCACGCGTGCTTGTCCTTGTCGGCAACCTACATGCGCGTCGAACGTCAGTTCCGGCCAATGCCAGCCGGCCCGGCTTTGCGCCCATGGCGATGCACCTACCAAGCGCTGAGCTGCTCACATTTGATCTCAGATATGAGGCTGGCGAGGCCTACAATTGCATGTCGGATGGTTGCGGACCGCATCGCGTGAACGTGCCTGGGGCAAATCCGCGCCGCCTCGAACTCATCACTGACCGGGGGTTCGATGGCGTGTGGGCAGTCGGTCCCATCTCAGCAGCGAGACCTCTCGACGGCCGCAATGGCCGTTGAGGGCCAGTCGTGCGCCATCCGACATTTTTTCCGAGTGACCGGCGCGCTCGAAACAAGCCGCCTGCGCGCTGCCCGTCAATTCGGCGCACGATCGCCGACATCCGCCATTCGCGATCAACGAGTGCTCAGCGAAAGCCCCTCAGCGTAAGCCCGATTTCGCAACGACGGTTCGATCAGAGGTCGCAGCCATAATTGTTGTGCGCGACGAGACGCAAGGTCGCTTCTACCGCGTAGATTGAGTAGTTGTACTCGCACATGGCCTCCACTGCGCCATCGGCGTCGGCCGGCCATTCAATGAAAGCGTAGCGTCGGCCAGCCACGCTAAACCCGTAGGCTCTAAGAATTGCGGTAAACCACCGCCGGGGCATCGCTGCCTCGGCATGCCTCTCGCCATCGCGGTAGTGCAGAAACACCGGTCCGGAGTTGCGCTCAAGCGAGAACGATGCGCTCGCCACGCGCGATGTGGTGACGCATGAGGGCGTCCACATCACAAAACCACCATTGACCGCAGTAGCGAGCGCGTATCCGAAATACGTGCGCTCAAGGACCTGGACAGGCGCCGCTTCGCTCAGCGCAAATCGCGCGGTACCGCGCAACGCCGTAAGTTCGATGCGTTCGATCCCCTCGGCGGACAGCAGACGGTAGCAGCCGACGTGCGCCGCCCGATCAAGTCCTACAGGAAAGTTTAGTTCGGCATCGGTGTAGGGGTTGTCCCGTTCAGACAGCATGACGAGATCGGCGTCTGTAGGGTTATCAGGATCGAAGCCAAGCGCTGTCGACTGCGCGCGCCAGTCGACAGCAAAAAACGGTTCGAATTCGATGAGACCCGGTGTGTCGGATGGCAAAGCGGCGGCGAACCTCGGTTCGCTGGGCGGCGAAGCTGTGCTCGTGCATGCGGCAAGAAAGAGTGTGCAAAGCGCTGCTCGCATTATCGCACGATCTCATCGACCGGGCTGTCAGGTTAACGGATATCAGCCACGACCGCTACGCGAGAGCCTCGACAATTTCACGCACCTCGTCGCCAGTGTCGACAGTGGGCCACGGCCCGGCATCGAGCAATAATTCCCGAACGGCTTGCTCAATTCAATGCGGTCAGTGGCTTAGGGCTGGGCCCACCGGCGTAAGCGGTCATTCGGTTCTTGAACCTGCAATCTAGATATCCAGAGCTTTGGCTACCGGAATGCAGCCTCAACACCTTAAGCTCCTGTCGAGGTCGCCCGAGCGTTCAGGCGAGGAAGAAAATGTCTTCAACTTTCTTCTTCAGCGTCGCCGCAAGTTTGAGCGCAAGGAGCGTGGACGGCACGAACACTCCGTTCTCAACGGTATTTATCGTCTTGCGCGAAACGCCCACACGATCGGCCAGCTCCGCCTGAGTCAAACCCGCGCTAGTGCGTATTTCTTTCAAGCGTACGCCGAGCTCATGCTCAGGCATCACCTACGTGCTCCAGCACAACAAAGCGCAGTGTGGCGGCTGCAGCTCCAAACGCCATGAGAACGGGTACCGCTTGTGTGAGTTGAACTGGAAGCCAGAGGTTGAGAACAAAACTGGCCAGCAAACCCAACATCAACGACCAGAAGCCATAACGCGCCGCACTGGCCCGGTTGGCGCGCGTCAGTTCATCGTCAAGCGCTGCGCTGCGGCCAATGAACGTGAAGTTCGTCGTACTCCGCGTAGCGAGAACCACTACCAATACCAAGAGCGCAGTCGCCCGGACCAGATCGACAGCACGCCAATCGCCCGGCCCGCTATCGATGAAGGCGGTGAAGGCCGCGATCAGGGTCATTAACATGATCGCCACCGCCACGAGCAAGGCACGCCGCCGAACTTCGGGCGTTTGAGGCTTACCAATACCCATGCTTCGAAACCCACAGCAGACAATTCGTATCCAACAAGAACCGTGTAACCTTAAGGTTACCTCTTGTCAAGTTATGGGTTTGCTGCGGCTTTTCATCGTCCCACAAGATTCCCGCACTGCCTCGATTTTTGTTCAGCCCATCGAGGATGTTCAAGGCATCGATCTAAAGGCCGGCCTGAATGGCACGAATGGGCCAGCCATGCGCCATCGGTGAAATTTTTCGAGCGGCCGACCCGCTCCAATCGAGCCGTTGGCACCCTGCCCGTCAATTCGGCGCGCCGTCGCCGTTTCCGGCCGGTCGCTGTCTCGCCGCGATCCTACTGCATAGCTTGGCCGCGCCGTCGTCACTCAGGGCGCAGTCAATTGCTGACCGTGGAACTGCATCAAGTATATCACGATCAATATCGCCATACTCACCGTCTGCAGCCAACGCAGCTTGATGAAGGCCAGCGCTAGTGCCGCGATCGGAATGAGATAGGTCGGCGACATAAGATCAAGGCGCGCGCCCTGCAAATGCATTTCCGCCCAGATGCTGACTCCGTTCATGGTCACCCAATGCGCAACAAACAGAAGCCAGAATCGCCGTTGCACGTGTATGAAGTGCGCCGGCAGGTCGATGCGGTCTGTCCCAGCGCGAACCTCAGGCAACAGTGCAGCCGCTAGCAAGAACAAGAGCACCGCGCCGATCATCACGACGATGAACATCTCAAAACTTGCCGCCTGCGCCATCGACTGAGCGGCGTACCAAGTCCACCATTGCGAAACTATCTTGAGAAAAACGACGATGGCGGCCAGCGGCGTCAGCAAACCCCAGGTCACGCGCGATCCCGCATGAAGAAGCCGGCTAAGGCCCATAGCAAGATCCGTTATGGCCAAACCTAGGACGATCGCTGCGAAGGTCAGCAGGTATTCAAACGGGCTCAAGGAGTCGGCTCCACATCGTTTGCGAGCGTGGTGGTAGTGCGAGCATATCCCAAAACCTCCAGTGGGACGCTTCTATTTCGCGGACACCGACGAGAACTCATAACTGATCCAAGATTTCGGTGGCCCGCCCAAGTTCTGCAGATCCCAACCTCTCTTCCGCTGGAAGCGAACGGATTTGCGAGCCTAGATGTCAGACCTGTGAAGTAAGGAGTTACGCGCACCCTGCCCCTTCCAGCGTGGCGAATGCCTGCATGGGGCCACAGCCCGGCGCTGAGCAATATTTCTCGGATCACCGGCCCGCGACAAACCAGCCGTTCGCGCCCTGCTCGCAAATTCGGCTCGCGATCGCCGATTGCGGACTCAGGCGTTGGCTTCCCAAGCCTCTTGGCTCCCGAAGCGCCCAACACAGTGCCAAGCGCGCTTTAGACTTTGACTGTCATATCGTCCGCTCGCCGATGCCTCGCCAATCATAGCGGCATTGAGTTTACCTTCAGGCGCGAGCGTCTTGCACAAAGCCGCTATTTCTGCGCCCCGATATTCCGGATTGGCCAGAATATCTTCGGTGCGGGCCTCAAAGCCCGAATGCCACTCAAGCGCGCAGGGAAGTTCGCGTGCTCTTGCCTCCAGGTCAGTCCCCTCAAAGCACGGGTCCAAGACCAGCGCCTCCACATCTCGATCTAACCGAAGTGGTCCATGAACCTGGGCTTCAATGTAGTCATCCAAGACATCGCCTCGACGCGCTTCAGCAAGCTCGATCAGCGGCATGCAGGCGGCGACACCAAAATCAACCGGTTCAAAAAAGCTATCCGGATAGCAAAATGTTGCGCGCTGTAACGCGTCGTAGGTGAGACGAAAATGCGCAGACCCAAAGCGTGGCGAACCACCACATGACCGCTTCCGGAAATTTAGCGCACCGTACTTTGGACGTTCGGCCGGATGGCAACTATCATATGCCGAACCGAAAATTCGGCTTTCCCATCTCCAGCGGTCGCCGCCAGGATACGCCGTCAGTCCCCCGTTGCTTGTTCCCGTTTCAAATTGGGCGCGAAGAACGCCTTCGTCCTTCAGTACGTCGAGCAGCGGTCTGCCGCCGTGATATCGATCGGGGTGGAAATGGACGGAGATGCGAAGCGTGGAATCGATTGGTGGCCCCGATGAGCGGGCCGCCACGTGCGCGATTGCCTGTGAAGCAGCGGGCGACAAAAGGCCAATTTCCATTTCGGCCAGCTAGCGAATTGCCTCTGGAGCGTCTAGTGCCAACTGGCCGGAACAGGCCAACGTGTGTCATAGCCAGAATTTTCGCGACCGGCCTGCTCTCCCAATTGCAGTCAGTCGTTTAGCGCTCGCAGCAACGGCGTGTTGTCGCCGAAGGCGACGTTGGCTCAGCGGCATTCGCCATCGCCAAAAGCCTCACCCACGACGGTCGAACTCGAAGTCGATTAGCAGACGAACACGAGCGCGTAGAACTTCCATGCCTTCCGAAACGGTGGCAGTCACCGTGACCATCGGCTCGAGTGCGTCAGTCCTGAAATACGCCGCGCATAGCTCGCCCATTTCTCGTAGTTGGACTTCGTATCCTCGATATTCGTAAATCTGTGGCATCGCGCGATCCGGAATTTACCGCTGCAGCTTACTGCGACTGGCCTATTTCGTCCAAAGCTGCCGCGAGCGCACTGTCGCGGTGAAAGGCCCAATCTCGCCGTTATCCGTCACTCAAGCCGAAGCCGTTTTGGCACGTTTGTAGGACAGCGCGATCAGTGCCGGCGGAAGCGCGATCTCGACCCACATGAGCGCGATGAACAGTGGGTGCGGTGCTCCCACTGCCAAGTATGAAATCACGCGTCCCAGGCCCCCAAGCCAAAAGACCACGAGCATTAGGCGGAGCAGATCCATCCGCATCGGGAGCGCCCGCGTGACCCACAATGCCGCCCCGCCATACGCCATCCAGAGGACGGCATAGAAGCGCATCTCGCTATCGATGTCTGCGCCGGCTAAGCCGACCAAAGGTGGCTTGTTTGGCATCACGACACGCAGCATTGCTGCGAAGACTTGGCCCGTCGTAGCCGGACCAATCGCGAAGATCAGTCCGCCAATCAGCAAAGCGGCGAAGCCCAAGACTGAAAAAACGATCCGCAGCGCCATGCCCCATTCTTAGGCGACCGGCAGGCCAACTCAAGAGCGGACACTCGCCCGTTGTTTAACGCTCCGGCAAATCTTCGCCGTTGTCAGCCGTTGCCCGCGGCGCCGCCACCTGGCTTGGATAGCCTCACGCCGCGCGGCAGCGCGACGCCCACTCGCTTACGCGAGAACGGACCATTGCGTCCGAGGTGCTCCATGATAACCGCTACAGCATCCTCATAGGCGATAGTGATCTCACCGCGATGGCTTGCAAACGCGAGCGTCAAGGCGAAGCGCGGAAGAACACTTGCAAAGCGCGACCCCGAAAATGGCCAGGTGTCAGCCGCTAGTCTGAGCCCCGGATGCGCACGACCCGCAGGGGCGGCCACCATCGGACCGGGACAGAGCATAGACCAATCTAATTGGGTTGTTTTGACCGCTTCAAAATTTGCGCGGTGCGCCTGATACACCGCAGGAACGCCAGGAAGATCGACGCCGAGCAACTTCGTACCGGGAACGTCGAGTACGCCAGCGCCGCCGAACAACCAAAAGCGACCTCCCGGCCCAAGCGTTTTGTTGGCAACTCGAATTGTTGACTGCACGAGCGGCGCGAAGCTCGCGCCGTCCCACGCATTTCCCGCTGCATTGACGACGACGTCCTGCCCAGCCATCGCGGCCGTCAGTATAGGCTCATCCAGCGCATCACCGATCAGCACCGTTGGCCCGCTGGCTTGCGCTCCAAGTCGTCGGGCTAGCTTCTCGGGGTCGCGAACAAGCGCCGTCACCTGATGACCCGCCTGCATTCCAGCAGTCACAAGCCGACTCCCGGTCTCGCCGGTCGCCCCGAGGACGAGAATTTTCATTGGACCGTTCCGCTCTCAGTTATGCTCATGCCGCTGGTGGCATTCACCGCTTAGAGCGATCGCAGTGATCAAGCCAGACAGGGTTCCTGCGACTGGCGCACACGATACAATCCAGCCGATGGCGACTTGCTCGTAAATTCGGGGCGTTCTCGCCGAGATCGGCCATTGCGTGACCTTTGAGTATAGCCCTTGACCGAAGAGCGGGGCGTGCGCTCCAACCATTCCGATGATCGATCATCGAAACACTACGGTGCTGGTCACGGGCGCCGGCTCGGGCATCGGCAAGGCACTCGCTGAAGCGTTAGCCGCGCGTGGTGCGTTTGTCGTGTTAGCAGACGCGAACGAGGCTGGTGTCAACGCGGCCGCGGCCGGGATCGGAGCAAACGCGCTGCCGGTCGTTGGCGATCTCGTCAATCCCGAAGCAGCGGCGGAGTTGATCAACAAGGCGTTCGCCTGGCGCGGACGGCTCGATCTCGTCTGTTCAAACGCAGGCATAGGACATAACAAGAGGCTTAAGAACGAACCCTTCGGGCCGGAAACAGAACGGCTGTTCGCGGTGAATCTCTTCGCTGCCGTTCGCATTGCGCAGGCATATCTGCGCGCGATCGAGCCAAGCGGCGCGCGCGGACGCCTGATGATTACCGGCTCCGAGAACTCCCTCTCCGTACCAGCAGCAGTGAAGGGACGAGGACTGGGCCTATATGGCGCAACCAAGCATGGCGTTCTCATCATGGCGGAGTGGCTTCGCGACGAAAGCGACGGCGCGCTTGACGTCCACGTCCTTATGCCAGGTGCGGTTTACACACCACTCATCGCACGCGGGCTGCCTGATCCCACAATGGCCCCACCCGAACTCGGACTAATCATGCCGGAGCGCTGTGCGGAATTGGCGCTAAAGGGCATAGATGCTAGGACTGTTCTACATTCCCACGCACGCTCACATCGCCGATGACATGCAGCCGCGCCAGGATGGCGTTGTGAGCGCGTTGAAAGCGCTTGGCCTTCGCTAACGACGGTTAGACGGGCTTTACTCGCTCGGGTGCTGCGGCTAGGCGCCCGCCGACGCCGCGACTTCAGATCGCGCGCATACGGTTGCCGCGCGGATTGTGTTCGACTTCGGCCCGCCCCAGCGCTTCCATGAGCGGGGGCACATACATCGCGAATCGCCCGCGCAGTCCCTTCTTCAACCCGTACCAGCCGCCGACTGGATTGTTTTTCGATCGCCCCCAGGCTTCCACCGTTCCCGCCTTGGCGTCCTTTTGCTCGTCAGCGGCGCCAAGCTCCATCCAATCGCCGTGCGTCTTCAGCATGGCGTCCAGATCGTCCAGGCAACGCGCATCGTAGAGCAACACGGTCTTCCCAACCGTGCACACGAGCACGTCTTTGCCGTCCTTCTTGTCGCGGTGCATGGTGAAAGCAGACGTCTGCGGCGGCGTCTTGAGACGCCATGGGTCATCGGGCGTGCCTTTGCCTTTTGTCTTTAAGGTCATGTCCAGCTCCTACGCGGCTTCGGCTGCGCGTTTCAGATCCGCCGCATAGTGCGCGAAGACCGGCGCAAAATCAGGCAAGCTAGGGCCAATCATCGGCATCAAAGCGCCAGAGAATGTCTCTGTCATGACAAAGCGAGAACTGCCTGTCGCGAGGGGTTCGATTTCGAACGTACGCCTGCCCTGAAACACGGGCGCGGTCCCATCTTGCCAGATCATACGTTTGGGCGGGTCAAACACAGTCACCGTGGGCGTAAAAGTACGGGGCGATATCGGCACGCGGATCGCGAGCTTCTGACCCAACGCGATCTCGCCATCGATTGCGCTGACGGTAGAGTTCCAACGCGGCATGCCAGACGCATCGGTCAAAAGCGCCCAAATGCGTTCCGGCGACGCCGCGATTTCCGTCTCCACGCGCACGGTGTGCCGGAAGGCGCGTTTTTCGACCGATGCGGCCGATGCCGTCATGGCCGCAGCCCCGTCGCGCGCAATTCCGCGCGCAGGCCGCGCCGTGTCGTTGCAGCGACCGTGACAACGCCTGTCTCCGAGGCAGCCTCATAAGCGCACGCGCCGGTGTGCCAATTGCGGTCGCCGCGTGCGGTTTGGCGCGCGACGATGACCGGCCTTCCATCCGCATCACGACGCAGACGTGGGGGATCGAGGCTCTCAAGCGCGAGCACGACGCAGCCCTGACCGAAGGGACCACGGCCAGCTTGCGGTGTTGCGATAAACAGCAGTTGGCCGCCACGGCCGCGCGTGACGGCCGCCGACACCAGCCGCTCGCCACCCAACGCTCGCGCGAGTGCGCGATCGGCGAGTACACCGTCATAACGCCAACGCCATTGCGCCGGCGCGCCTTGCCACTCGGCGCTCACAACGACGATGCGCGAGCGCTCTTGATCGACACTGCGCCCGCGAAACACCAAACACTCCGCGATCACATAGACGCGCGCGCCCTCCACGGCGATCGCGGGATTATTCCACATCGCGCAGTCAGCCGATTGCGGCGCGAGCCCATTTAGGTCGACATGGCCGCCATAGGCTGAGGCCGTCGTTCGAACGCCCAGCGCCACATCGTCGGCGTTCGCGAGCGCGGCAGGCGTTGCTCCTTGCGCCTTGGCGACACGCATGACCCAGCCGCTTGCGTAGCGCGGCCGATATGCCGTGACGGGCTCCAAGAAATAAGACAGACGCACGCTGAACCAGGTGACGCCGCCTTCATCACGCCGCACTGCGAGCGTTGGCGTCTCCGAACCAAAGTAACTTGCCGGGCCATGCCCTTCCGGATCTGCGACTAGGTCGGAACTCCACAGCGTTCCACTCAAGCGCCATGTTGCCCCGCGATCATCACTCACCGCCAGATGCGTCGACGTACCCGGCACGCCAACGGGACGGCCGTTGACGCCGCGCGCAGGCCGGCCTTGCAAGAATGTATACGCCATCCAGATGCGACCAGCGTGCACGGGATCGGCGACCAGCGCCGGATCTGCGTGCCCGGAAAAACTAAGCGTTGTCGATGCCGGATCACCGACGACATTGATGCGCGAACAGCGCGTCGCATCGCATTCGGCAATAGGCGCATCTTGCGCCAGCGCAGCGCCGGCGAGCAACACAACGCCCAAACCGGCGCTGAAGAATCCCCGCTTGCTTACACGCCCACTCATGCCGCATGCGCCTGCCAATGCGACCAGATGCGGTCGTTGACGCCCTGATCGCGCGCCCAGATATGGCCAAGACCCGGCACTTCCTCAAACTGCGTGGGATGGCCCATGCGCTCGAACATGCCGGCAAGCCAGCGTCCGTCGCGAATATTGATGATGGGATCAGCGCCGCCGTGGGCGACATAAACTGGAAACTTGCGCGCCGTCTGGAAACCAACGCCCAACACGCCGGCCGAACCAGAGTGCACGGCAATACCCGCCAGAAACCGTGATCGGCGTGAGGCGACAACGGTAGCGAAGTAGCCGCCATTTGACATGCCCAACAGGTAGAGACGCCGGGGATCTGTTCTGAAGCGATTTTGCATCTCGCCTACGAGCGCGTCCAGGAACGTCAATTCTGTCGTCAGTTCGGCGCCGAGCGACAACGGCCAGTGATTGCGCAAGGATGCCGGATAGACCAGCACTGAGCCGATGCGGCGCGCCATATCGTCGAGACCAGAATAAAGGGGCATCAGCGAAATTGAATCCACGCCCATGCCATGCAGCGCGACCATCAACGGCGCGCCTGCGCCAGCGGATGCGGGCGTCACCAAGCGATAGCGCCGGCTTTGACCACCAGCCATGATAGTCCGATTGGGACGCACATCGCTCTGCGTGCGCTCGTTCGTTTGCGCGGCGGCCGGCGAACCGAACGCGCACGCAGCACCCGCGAGAAACAAGCGACGATCCATGTTGTTCGCCTTATAGCTGGCCGCCACATGCCAGCGATTTCGTTGTGGAGGTTGAGGGCCGTTTCGCCAGCTTAGGACGCGGGGCGCTTGCGATGATCAAGAGCGCACGAGTCGCTGTTCATGACGAACGTCTCTCCTTCATGTGTCGAAGCAAAGCCCCGGCGTTCTGGCTTCCAGCCGTTGACTTCGCCAGAATGTGGCGTCTCTCTGCCGGGTAATGGCTGAGACGTATAGAACCGAAGCGTCACCGAGCGAGACCGAGGCGCGGCTTCTATGGCCTCGTCAATCGCTTGCGGGCTGCATCTTCTGTGCGATCGTGCGTGACACGCGCGGGATGGAACTGAGCGAAGGCCAACGTTTCAACCATTTTCCATCCACACCCTTCTGCACGCTCCACTGGTTGCTCGATGGGCAGGGGCACACGATCAGCAGCCCCGAGCATGTTTTTGCGCCCACAACAGGCGCGCCCATCCCGCGCTTCTCCTTTTTCGGACCGCAACAGGGTCCCAGCCACACATGGAACCCCGGCCAAGTTCGTTTCTTGACTTTCATCATTTACCCGGAAGCTTTCGCGCTGCTGACAGGGGTCGATTTGGCAGCCCAACTCAATCACATGGCGCCAGCCGAACAAGTTTTGCCGGAAACAATGCTGGGCCAGTTGACTCAGCTCCTGCAACCCCAGAACGCCACAGCCGACTGCCCAGCGATCTTTCACGCTGTTGAGGAACACTTCGACACATGGTGGCGCGCCGCGCGCCCCGATCGCCATGCTGTCACGATCTGGCTCCGTGACTGGACAATGTCGCTTGCCGCTCGGGCCGCGACAAGCGGCGCCGGCCGCAGCATTCGGCAAGTTCAGCGACGGGTGAAATCGTGGACCGGCCACTCAATTCGCGAACTGCAGGCGTTTGGTTCAACTGAAACGCTCTTCGCGCACTTCGGCGCCAGAAAAATACGCGAAGATATCGACTGGGCTCGCCTTGCGGCAGCCTCCGGATTTGCCGATCAGTCGCACATGACGCGACATGTGCGCCGCAGAACCGGTTTCACGCCAGCACAATTTAGCGATCTCGTTGAGCGGGACGAAACCTTCTGGTTCTACCGTCTACTCGGAGAGCGATATTGGAGTCGCGCGGCGGCGACAGAGCTCTTGGACGAGCGCTGAGTGGCGGCGCTCATCGGGAGCGCGCCATCATTTCAGAAAGCTGATGCCGCACAGTTGATCCCTTCCTCCGTTCTGTTTCGTGCGCATGAACCAGCCGGCAACGAGTGCAACAAATACGTTGGTCACCGAAGGCTGCCGTCCGTAATCCAGAACTCGCTGGCTGAGCTTTCCTCCACCCATTTGCGGGGCTTGCAAGGTGGCAGGACCACTCGCCAATGCTGACACCGAAGTGGCTGCCTAGCGTAGATGAGATGAGCCAAATGGAAAAAATTGGGATCGGCGTAGGTGCAGCGACCGGGGTGATTGCTGGTTTTGCGTTCTTCGCTTTTTGGAGAGATTGGCCGCTCCCCAGCCTCTTGTTCTTTCTAGTCGATGTACTCGGCCCATTCATCGCATCGGTCGGCTTCGGCGTTCTCGCTTCTATCGTCGCTAGTTTCGCTTTTGCGCTAGTCGTTGACACGCTTTGGCCAACAAACGAACCGAAGCTGTAGCCTGCGCACCCGCCGCATAGGCAGGAACCGGAATGGGCCAGCGATGCCCGGGTCGCCGTTTTCTTACGAAGGGCTGAGCCGATCCAATCCTGTCGCCCGTAATGCTACGAGCGCTTCGGCGCGATCTCGCCGGAAGTGGACAAAGCGATCCGATCCGGGAGCGTTACAAAGAGCCGCCACACGATCCACAGTACTGGTCGTGTCCGAGAGCTGCATCCAAAATAAGCCCAGCCCAGCTTGAACCCAATACTCGCGTTCTGGAGCGATGAAATCCGTCCCGTTCCGAGCGTTGAGCGAAGTTGCGCGTGGCACAAGTGGGACAGCGTTCGAGATACATGAGCAAAGCTAGGGCAACCGCTGCAAAGAGCACGAACGCTGCGAGAACCAAGCCATACACAACAAGCAACTGCGCAGGCAGCCAGCCGGAAAACAACGCATTGAAATAGAAGAGCGCGATGGCAAGCGCGGCCGCGAGCCAACCGCTCACCACCGCGCACGCAAGGACTTGTCGGATTTGAAATTTCATTCAGGCCGCACCGATTCCTGCCCAAGTTCGCGCTTCAACACCCGGAATGCCCGAAGCACGGCGCGATAGGGACGCACGCAACGCATGCTAACTCATCCGGCTTAATCAAGAACAAAAGGGCTCCCTTGGGCCAGTCGTGCGTCACCGGAGAAATTTTCCGAGTGGCGGCCCCGCTCCAAACAAGCCGTTGCCGCCCCTCCCGTCATTCCGGCACGCCGTCGCCGAAAGGCGACATTCGCGATCAACGCAGATACATTCCACGAAACGCATTCACAGCCACCGAGTTCGACAAGGCGCCCAATTGAGGCCAGCCGCGTGTTCGCAGTTTGAAAGATGCCGACACCCAGTCCAGGACCTTTCGTCCGGTGAAGGAGTATCGCATGTCTGAGTTGCCTTCTTTTTCTGATCCCGAGGCAGTCGCGCGCTATGCCGAAGGGCCCACACGAATGGTGCCGGGCTTTCATGGCCTGCAGCGCATGGCGGGCGTGCTGCTCGCGGAACGAGCCAGCAAAGACGCGCAGATACTTGTCCTCGGCGCTGGCGGAGGGCTGGAGCTAAAAGTCTTCGCTGAAATGCAGCCTGGATGGCGTTTTTGCGGTGTGGATCCCTCAGCAGAGATGCTCGACTTGGCCAGAAAGACGCTCGGCTCCCTCGAGATCACGCGTCACATTTCATCAGGGCTACATCGATGACGCGCCAGAAGGACCGTTCGATGGGGCGACCTGCCTGCTGACCTTGCACTTCATGCCCGAAGCAGAGCGTCGCCGCGCCGTTGCCGAAGTACATCTGCGCCTAAAGCCAGGCGCGCCCTTCGTCGTAGCCCATCACAGCTTCCCCCAAGACGAACCGGAAAAGACGCTATGGCTCTCACGCTTTGCCGCCTTCGGCCCTGCACCAGGACTGTCGTTTGCAAGTCCGGAGCAGATGATCGCCGCCATCAAAGAAAAGCTGCCGGCATTGTCTCCACAGAAAGACGAAGAAATTCTACGCGAAGCAGGCTTCAGCGATGTGGCGCTGTTCTATGCCGGGTTCACTTTCCGAGGATGGGTTGGTCTCAAGGAATAGATTGGGGCCGCCGCCTCATTGGGTTCGCCGATGCCGTCCGCAATCCCGACCGCCTTACCCGCTCCAATTCAGACACTCGGTGCGGCGCCACCTTTTGGGCCGGAGATCGCCGATTGCAGTCTCTCACGGACGCGTCCGGCTAGTATGTCGTGAGTAGGCGCCCGCATATGAGAAGTACTGTTGAAATACCAAAATTGGCCACGTTACCATCGATCCCGCGGATGCGAGTTCCGGCGAAACCCACGCGAGCGTTGACGCGTCCACCATAGAGCTGCGATGCCACCGCACTCACGAAGAAGCCACCCAGCACGATCCCGCTGAGGATCATGGCGATGCAAGCGCCCAGGGCTGGCTCCACTCTTCCCGACCAGAGGAAGTACAGCGCGGCTAAGCCCAGCGCCGACGCGGTCAGCACTTGGGTGACGACATGGAAGCGCGCGTGGGCCGGCCAGTCGGGATTTAACGCGTGAGTCTGATTCAAGTCCGCAATGGGCGGGATGATCGTGAATTGAAGAATGCCTATCGTCATAAGAAGCAGTCCGAGGTCAGGCATCGAGCTCTCCGATGTAAGCTGCGCGACGACACTACTGCAAAGTCCAGGCTGTAAAAGCGCCTGCCAAGGGCGATAGGGATGGGCCGTTGAGCGGTGGCTCGACTGACAGACCCGCTCCAATCGAGACGTCGCCTCCCCTGCCCGTCAATTCGGCTCACGATCGCCGTTAACAGTTATTCACGCGCAGGAGAGATTCAGGATCATCGAGGTGGGATCTCATTTCTTCGCACTGAAATCCGTCGACCGCGCGCCTGAACATCTGTCTTGCGCTCACGCGATGTGGCGCTGCTAACGACGACCGGGGCGCTGCACCGTCACCTGCCTTCCTTTTCCGATTCCCGTCTGACTTGGCGATTGTGGCGCCGCCTCATTGCGGCCTCCCGGGGTCTCCGGGATGCGCAATCGGCAAATCGCGCCCCTCCAATTCCATTTCCTCTAGAAGGCGGTCAGCGCCGTCGACGCGATCCATCACCCACAGCATATAGCGGCTATCAACGTGGATCGTGCGGTTGATCGGCGCTTCGTACCACCAATCGGAAATGACGCCGTCGAGCGTGCCGTCGAAGGCAAGACCGACAAACTCGCCGCGCGCATTGAGCGTCGCAGAGCCCGAATTACCATTGGTGATGTCGACGGTGGAGAGGAAGTCCACCGGCAGTGTGCCTAGTTCAGGCGATGCATACGGGCCGTAGTCACGCGCGCGGATAAGATCCACCGCACGATCCGGCGCATCGAACTCCCCTGTGCCCGTGTGTTTTGCGACCATGCCTTCCGCGGTCGTGAACGCGTTCCAAATTTGGCCATCCTGCACGCGACCGCTTACGCGACCGTAGGTAAAGCGAAGGCTCCCGTTCGCATCCGGATAGATCGGTCGGTTCGTCGCTTCGGCATAAGCCAACATCGCGCTCATGTAGCGGGACCGCGCCGCCTGCAGGCGGCCGGCGAGATCGCTTGGAACGGCGTTCTGCGGCGAGATCGGTCGGCGATGCGGCAATTGCCAGCTGGATGAAGGGATCGTCTGAAGCTTCAAACTCCGCAGGCGTGCGCTCCAGCCAGGCTAAGCGCGTTGCAGTGTCGCCAAGCTGCGTGTCGGCATAGAGGCGGTCGAGACCAATCTCCCCAGGCGTCTCTCCAGCGCCTGGTTGCGTCGGTCAGTCGGCAGCTGGCGATACTCCAATAACGCCTGCTCCAGCAGGCGCCGGTCAACGCCCGGCTCATAACGCCGCTCGATCTGACGCAGATACTCAATGAAGTTCTGCCTGTCCCGGTCGCGATAGCCCGGCTCGCGCTCTGCATCTGGGCGCCCCCGCTCCTGCGCCCAGCGATATAGTCTGCGCGCCGCAAACAATAGTTGGGCGCGGTTCAGCACCGATCCACGCAAATCGCTCGCGGCCGCCTGGTTGCTCTCCTCGATCAGGCGATCAAGCGCTGTGATAACTGGCTCATATGTGCGCGCACGTGTCCCGCTCGCCGCAACCCAAGCGCGGAAAGCTTGCTCCTGCTCGCTCTTGCGCTCGACAAGCCGCACGCGCTCCGCTCCAGCGATCTGGCCGAGGAGCTTCTTTTTATAATTATCGGCGCCGCGAAGGATCGAGGCGTAGCGTATCGTCGCTGCTTCATCGCCGAGCGTCGCACGATTGATTTCATCCGAATATTCTGAAAGCAGACCCTGCTGCAGCGGATAATAGTCGCGATAGTAAAAGTCCGCTTCCGCCGCCGTGCGCAGACGATCTGTCGTGCCCGGAAAGCCTGCGACCATGATGAAATCGCCTTCGCGCACGCCTTCGCTTGCGATGCGGAGCCAACTGCGCGGTCTATAAGGCACATTGCTTTCCGAAAACGTCGCCGACGACCCGTCCGGCGCGACATAGGCGCGATAAAAACCAAAATCGCCGGTGTGGCGCGGCCATTGCCAATTGTCCGTTTCACCACCGAAATTGCCGATACCTTCGGCCGGCGCATAAACGAGCCGCACGTCGCGGATTTCGAGCTGCTGCTGCAAGTAATAAACCGCGCCGCCATAATAGGCGCGTACGTCGCAGCGTCGGTTCGGCTGGCGTTCGCATGCATCGATAAGCGCCACGCGGTTAGCCTCCAGGCGATTGTAGCGGGTCGAGCCGTCAAGACGCGCACTCACGCCACGGTTCATCTCGCGCGTCACATCGCGCAAATCGTCAATCACAAAAACGCGGGAGCCTGGCGCGGCGGGCGCTTCATCGCCAAGCTCGGCCGCAAGGAACCCGTCACGCAGATAATTATTTTCCTCGCTCGAATTGTATTGGATGGAGCCCGCGACGCAGTGATGGTTGGTCGCGATCAATCCTTGTGCGCTCACGAACGCCGCAGAGCACCCGCCAAGTGAGACGATGGCGTTCCAAGGCGGGCGGCTCAAATCGCCAAGCACGGCGGGATCGAGTTCGAGCCCCGCTTGACGTAGCGCCGGCGCCAAGGCGGGCGTTTGGCTCGGTAGCCACATGCCCTCTTCGGCAGAGGCCGCGCCTGTCAGCGCCAGAAACAAACAACCGATAAGCGCACACTTCTTCATGGTCATAGCTCTCAGTTCGATACTCTACAAAACTCGAGATCCGCCGCCATTTGGCAGGCCGGACATTCCATCGGTTAAGGCAATCCTGACGGCCTCGTCTGATTTCCCATGCCTCACGCTCTCAACTCGAATCTTCCCAACTCCCGAGAAAACGCGATGGTCTCTGTATCAAACGCAGCGCCTATGGCGCCCTCCCCTGCCAACAACGCGGGAGATCCAGCCTTAAATCCGCCCCTGCCATCAAGGAGCCAGACTGTGTCGGCAAGCTGAAGAGACAAATCGAGATCATGGCTCGACAGCAACACGATGGCGCCGCTGTCGCGCGCGTGACTACGCAACAGCGACATAGTCTCCACCCGGCCCGGCAGATCAAGGAAAGCGGTGATCTCATCGAGGATCATGATGCGCGCTGTCTGGGCGATCGCGCGCGCAATCATCACGCGCTGACGTTCGCCGTCGCTGAGGTCATCGAAGAACCGCCCCTTGAATGCGCTCGCCTTTGCTTTCGCCATCGCCTCGTCGGCGATGCGCATATCGTCTTTGGTCAAATGACCTTGCCACGAGGTGAAGGGCTGTCTGCCTAGTGAAACGACGTCCTCGACCTTGAGCCCTGGACTGAACTGGCGCTCTGTCAGCACCACTGCGATGCGCCGCGCGCGCGATGCGGGCCGCATCCGGGCGATGTCCTCACCATCGAGCGAAGCTGCGCCGCCGAGCGGCGCCTGCAGTCCCGCAATCGTGCGCATCAATGTCGATTTGCCCGCGCCGTTGCGGCCGAGGATGCAGACGAATTCGCCGGGCTTGGCATCAAGGGTCAAGCCGCCTAGCACGGCCTTCCTGGCGATCTTGTAGCCTACGCTCAGATCTTGAAGCGTCAGCATCAGCGCCACCCCCGCATGGCTGGAGAAAAAACAAGAATGAGGATCACGACTGGCGCACCGATAATGGCGAGGATGGCGTTCAAGTGCAGGAAATGCTGCTCCCACGGCGCATGCACGACCGCATCGCCGGCAAGTGCGAGGAGCGCGCCGCCGAGAGCGGCGAGCGGCAGGAGGGGCAGGATGCGCGCGGAGCCAGCGAGAGCGCGAGCAAAGTGCGGCGCGATCAAACCAATAAAGGAGACTGGACCGCAGAAGGCCACGACCGGCGCCACCAGTAAGACCGTCGCCGCAAGCGCCAGCTGCCGCAGCGAAGTTACGCGCACGCCAAGGCTCTTGGCATAGGTTTCGCCGAGCAAGAGCGAGGTCAGCGGCTTGGCCGTTGCGATCGCGAGCACGGCGCCGGCGGCGATGGGCAGACCAAGCCAAACGAGGTTTGCAGGTCCCACGCCGGCAAAACTCGCATCGCTCCACCCGCCATAGACACGGCCCCTGCGCGCGCCGCGAAATGGAGAAGCACGCTCGTCAAACCCTGCGCGGTGAAGCCCAACATGAGCCCCACGACGAGCAGCGTGATCGCGCCGATGCGACGGCCCAGCGTCAGCATGAAGATAGCCGTCAGCGCAACGCCGCCCACGGCGGCGAAGGTGATGCTGGGGCCTGCGAACATCGTGAGAAACGAGATTGCGGCCGGGCCCGCGAACGCGGCGGCCGTGACCGTGAGCGCCACCCCCAATTGTCCCCCTGCCAGCAAGCCAAGCGACCACGCATCGGCGACAGGATTGCGAAACAGCGCCTGCATCAAAACGCCCGCCACACCGAGCGCGCTGCCGGCAAGAATGGCGGTCAGGACACGCGGCAACCGAATATCGACGACGATCTGGGCGATCATGTCGTCATCATGGGCGCCAAGTAGCGCGCTGAGCGCGTCTGGGACAGAAAGCGAAATCTGACCAAAGGCGAGCGCATAAAGTGAAAGCGCGATGAGCGCTGCGCCCAGGACGAATGTGCTAGTGGTGACCCGCGCCATCGCCAGCCTCCCAAGTCTCGGGACGCACATAGCGCCAGGTTCCGTCGCGCAGCGGCGGATGAACCATTTTGACGATATCGCCGAAGAGCCAATCGGGACGGATCATGCCCATCTCCCAAAGCTCCCAGGAATCGGAGTTTGGGTTCTTGGCGCCATGCGTCCAGAACACATTGTTCTCGCGATACGCCTTGAAGCGGGAAAGTACGTTCTGGTCCGTGTAGACGCTGGAGAGCGGATCACGGATCATCCAGCAATCGGCGTTCGTGGCGCCTTCGAGTAATTGCTCGGTTGAAAGGCGCGAGAACGTGTCCAGTTCTGGATCGTCAGGGGCACCGAGCACCAGTTCGGCGTTGGCGTCGCGAATGAGCGCGCCATCGCCATTGCGTTGTGTCACAGCCCAGCGATCGCCGCTGCCCTGATACCAGGCCCACAGCATCGAACGGCGTGGCAGCGCTGCGCTCAAGGCCTTCAACCGCGCCACTTCGCTTTCCACTTCAGCCACAAAGGCCACGGCTTGCGCCTCACGGCCCACAAGCATGCCGACGAGCCGCACCCAATCGGTGCGGCCCATATAATTTGGCTCCGCATCGATAAAGGTCGGCACGACCGGAATGCCTAGAGCGCGCACGCGATCCATGTGCTGTGTGTGCGTCAAGTCGGCCATGCGGGCGATGAAGACATCCGGTCGCGCGGCCACGAGCGCATCGAGCGTCGGCGGCTGGTGCCAGCCATAGCCGACTTGATGGATCTCGCGTGCGCGCACACGGGCGCGAATGGCGTTATCATAGCTTGCGTGCCCCCCAACAGCGACCAACCGATCGGCGACCCCCAATGCACGCACCGCCGCCTCGTGCGATTGGTCGTTGACGGCGATGCGCCTCACCGGCGTGCGGATGAGTGTAGCGCCGGCGAGATCGCCGGTCAGCGCCGGCGCCTCGGCGTTGCGCGGCGCGAGCACAAGGCGCGCACGCTGGGGCGGGCCGCCAGCAGCGCCGCCCCAGGTCACGACAGAGGCCTCGATGTCGACGATGCGATAGCTGCCGCGTTCATGCACCTTAAAGATGCGCGCGTTCGCCATAGGCAGTGGCGTTGCGCCGTCGAGCCCCTCTCCGCCCGCGGATACAGGCGAAGACTGTCCGCAGCCGGAGAGGAGGCTTGCGCCCAATGCCCCCAGCGAGGCTGCGCGTCGGGTGAACCTGCGCATCAGAAGCGCGCTCGCAACGTTGCGCGGAACTGACGCGGCGGTCCCGGAGTGGCGTAATTTGCGTCCTCGCGTCCGCCGAAAAGGAAGTAATATTCCTCATCCAGTGCGTTGGTGACCATGAGATCGAGCGTCGCGCCATTCCAGGCTTCGGGGGATATGGTCGCGCCTAGGTTCAGCAATTCATAGCCGCCGCCGCGAATGCTGTTGTCCTGGGTGACCATGTAATCGTCATAGAATTCCGCCGTCGCACGTCCCGTCAGCCAAGGCGTGAATTGATGCTCTGCCGCGAGGAAGACGATGTTCTCGGAGACGCCAGTCGGGGTCTTGCCTGACAGATCGACCGGCCCGGAGAATGTCTCGACGACATAGTCTTTCCATTCCGGATCTAGCCAAGTGTATTGCGCGGTGAACGACGTGGTCTCGCTTGGCGTATAGCGGAGGGAGGCTTCAAAACCGCGGCTCGCATAAAGTGAGCCGTAGGTGATGAGATTTCCCGGGACCGTGAAATCGTCGGCGGCGTCGGGATTGGGAATGGTCTGCCGGCGATTGGTCTGTTCAGTGTAGAAAATCGCCGTCTCGAACTGGAGTCGATCGGCGAATGCGCGCCCCTTCCAGCCCAATTCGTAGGAATCGAGCTCCGATGGCCTGTTCTCGGGCCGCGCATATTGCGCGCCGTCCCACTCGAAGGTCGGGCCGAAATTGGAATTGAAGCCGCGGCCGTAAGCGAAATAGATTTGGCCGCCGTCATAGAGATAGGAAAGCGCGGCTTTCGGCGAGATTGCATCCGCCTCGCCTTCGAGAAACGCTTCGGGCGCAGTCGGGGGAAGCGACGCGCGCTTCGCGTTGGAATGAATCATAGCGCACGCCAAGCGTCAGACGCCAGTTCGGCGACAGCGTGATCTCGTCCTGCACAAACGCGCCCCAGAAATTGCTGGTGAACGCGTCGCGCGTCAGCGGCTCGTCGACCACGAAGCAAGGATGGTCGGCATTGACCACTTGGCCGGTCGTGACATCGACGGAGACGAGGTAGAAGTTGAAGCCGCACGCGAAGGTGAAGCCGTTTTGCCCCGACCATGAATCGGTGCTTTCGGATTCCATCAATTCATAGCTGACGCCGGCGACAAGCGCGTGCGCGCCGGACCGATACGTCGCGCTCGCTTCGCCGAAATACACGTCCTGCGTGGTCTGGGCATAGAAGCCGTTGAAGCCGATGAGGTTGTTGGCGAGGTCGCGTCCGAACGGATCATAGAAGTTGAGCCTCAGATCCTGCTCAAAATGGCGGGCGTGCGCCGTGAATTGGAACTCCAGATTCTCGCGCGCCTCCCATGACAGACGCGCGCCTCCAATCAGACCCTGCAGATCATTGTCTGGATGACCGAAGCCGAGAAACGCTTCGCGCCCGCCAAACACATCGACGACCTCGCCGTCCGGCGAGGTCGGGATAGCGTTCGGAACCTCCGAATAGCGATCGAGGTAGTTCACCATGAGGTCCAGGCGCAGATCATCGCTCAGTTCGATATCCGCGCGTGCGAGGAGGTTGAACACCTCCTTGCCGCTATTGTCGCGCCAGCCTGCATAATCCTCGTACGAAGCCGAGAGCAGAAAGCCGTTCTCGCCATCGGCGCGCTCCAACAGCGCTTCGCCGCGAAAATAATCGTCGCTGCCAAACGTTGCCGAGGCGATCGTCTGGTTCTCGCGAGGCGTGCGTGTGATGTAGTTGACTGCACCATAAATGCCGCCGCGGCCATACAAAGCCGAGACCGGCCCCTTGACAATCTCGACGCGCTCAAGCGCGTCATACGGCAATTGCGTCAGCCAAGGCTCTTCGTCGGTGCCGAAGAAGGGCACGCCATCGACCATGGTCAGATAGCCCTCCGTGCCGCTCGAACCACGAATAGAGACGAAGGCAAATTCGTCGCCGTCGCCTTCCCCGCGCCGAAAGAAGACGCCTGTCACGCCGCGAAACTCATCCGTTCCGTAGGTGAAGCCGCGCTGGCGCAGCACGTCGACATCCTGCGCCGCGATCGAGGCCGGCACATCGATCAGCGCCTGTTCCGATCGCGTGGCGGTGACCACGATTTCCTCTTCTTCGGCTGGTTGGGTCTGCGCGGATGCGACGCCGCCGCAAAACAGCGCAGCGCCGGCGGCGCCAGCATAAGCGAGCCTCGCTAGATCGCGCCGTGGCAACGTGCGGTGTGCCGCAGTTTTCGAGTGTTGGTCGAGATGAGCGGCCCGTTCTGGGCGCGCAGAAGCACGTCGGTACATGAACTGAAGTCCTGAAGCTTGACGGTGTGCGCGTTGTCATCACGCGCGAGACGACGCTTCACGCACCGAAAACAGGAAGTTCAGGCAGGCGAAACGTCAGTGATGCTCAGGCTTGGCGTGGCGGTGCGCGGCTTTGCCAGGAATGCGCTTGGCGAACAGGGACAAAGCTAGGCGCCGCCACGCGCGCTTCGGCGTGAACCTTCACAACCGGCGCAAGTCCCGGCGCGTCGCTCAAAAGCGCTGCGCCAACCGACGCCAGAGTTTGACAAAGGTCGCATCCGTTTTCGTGTTCGTCCGGTGGCGCTATGGGGCCATCAGCACGCGTCGGGGACACTGAAGCGGGACCGGCTGACACGAGGTCCGCGGTTGCATAGGCGTGGGTGTCGGCGACATGGACGTGGCTCTGAACAACGAAAGCGTGCGTGAACAGCGCCAAAAGCGCCAAC
The DNA here is from genome assembly GCA_023242925.1 of Hyphomonadaceae bacterium JAD_PAG50586_4. Lineage (GTDB taxonomy): Bacteria > Pseudomonadota > Alphaproteobacteria > Caulobacterales > Aquidulcibacteraceae > Vitreimonas. The sequence continues at coordinate 3,765,796 of CP096134.1, forward strand.
ACGCTCACAAGCGCACGCCGCACCTGCGCGGGCAGCGTGAGGATTCTTCGATGGCGTCTTATCGCCCGCATCGGTCCGCTTGTGTCCCCCTTGCCTCTCATCCTACGCAGGTCGCTCTACTCCGCAAAGCCTTAGCGACGAGCGACGCCGGCGCCGCCATAACTGACCGTTCGCTCTCGTGCGCGATGCGCCAACGTGCGTGCGGTATCAATGACCATTTCTGGGTGCGTCACCTGAATGACGTGACCCGCGTTGACGACAAGACGCTCCTCGCCGCGCAACGATAGCGATGCTGTTCTTTGATGCAGACGTCGCCAAGCCGCAGCTGCAGCCGGCGCGTCTGGGAGTGCGCCGCCTGCGGTCAGCACGATGAGCGGAGGGCTTCCCGGCAAAATTTCTGGCGCATCGCCGCTGCCTGCCACGCGCCGCAGCGCGACGTTCTCTTCTAGCACCGTGCGCCGGTAATGCGGCGACAGACGCTGGCTCTCCAACAGCGCGCGCAGACGCGAAGGAAACGAAGCGTCAAGCGGCCCCTCACAGCCCAATCCCACAAGCTCGCTAAAATCGCGACCCCCGTTTGGGTATAGTCGAAACACGCACGATCGGCCGAAGCCGCGGCTGCAAGATCATCCTGCAGCGACGCCATGAAAGGCGCCAAGGCAATGTCCTGACCCGGCTCGGCTGGATCGACAAGCACAAGCCCCGCAACGTCATCCGCATAAAGACGCGCAAATTCGGTGACGACAAGTCCACCGTACGAGCTACCAATCAGCACGAATGGCGCTTGTTCGCCAGCGCGGGCCAGCAACTCTGAGAGATCGCTGGCGGCGGCGCGCGGTCCTCGCTCTGTTGCGGCCGGCGAAGAAAAGCCGATCCCGGCCCGGTCATACGAGCATACACGCGCATCGCGGCTGAGCTCTGGCTGAACGTAGCGCCAGCTGAGGCTGGGAAAACCTAAACCCGCCTCGAGCACAATCGTGGGTGACCCCGCGCCGCTGCAGCGTAGATTGAGCAAGCGACCATCCGAAAGCTCCACCAGCCCCCCGGATCGGCGTAAGTGAGCAGCGCGCCCTCAGCCCTTGTGGGCCCCGTCGCGCACGCCGCTGTCGTCAGCGCAGCAGCCATCGCTACGCTGAATATCATCTTGACCAAAACGCCAAGCTTAGCCCGCACGCGCATTTCTCAAGCGGAAGAACACGCCGCTCTCATCTTCACCGGTGAGTTCAAGCACACCCGAGATCACGGTCGCGTCGATCTCGTTCAAGCGCACGGGCGCATCTGCATAGACTTCGATGAATTGGTTGGGCAGTGCGTGGAAATGGAACGGGCACCCTGGCGGATACGCCATCAGCACGAAATGGCGCTGGGCCGCACCATTCTCCAGCGGCATCATGTACCCGGCCACGATGATGCGACGGCCGGCGAGGGCGCGCACATCGGCGGGAAACACCGGGCGCGAATAAATGACCCCGTCAACGGTGCGCGTGCTCTCTTGCGTTGACTCAAGCAACGACCAGGCGACGCCGCCGCGCGGCGTCGCCGCCGGGCGCCAGATGTCTTCAACAGGCGGGCTCTGTTGAATCTCCAAAATATCGATCGCGTCCGCGGGTTCGCTCAGCGCAGGCTCATAGAATGTGCGCATGAGAAGCGGTTGATGGCGCGGAAGATCGCGCATTGATGCCGCTTCCGAACGCGCCCAGAGCGCAGCGCTTCCACCTGACACAAGAAGCGCGAGCGCTATCGCAAAGGCCCAATATTTGCGCGGCAACATGAGCATATCCTTGATCATGATCGTCCCAGCGTTTTTGCGATGTCGCCGCCATAGACGCGCAAAGCGGGCGCCAGCGCCGACACGATGGCGATGACGATGACACCAAGCGCAATCAGTCCGAGACCTGGATGGACGGCGAACGGTTGAAAACCAAGGTCGGATAAGGTGGCGAAATTCGCCACGGCAAGCCAAAGCAGCGCGTAAGCCAGCAAAAGCCCGGCGACGAGCCCAATCAATGCGATCGCCAGACCTTCCGCAAGCACGGTGAAAAACACAAAACTGCGTTTGGCGCCCATGACGCGCAGCAGCGCCAGATCGCCCGCGCGCGCCTGAACCGCCGCGAGGAGCGCCACGAAGATGGCGAGCCCCGCAACGCTCGCCATCAGCCAACCAAAAATCTGGGCGCCGGCGATGCTGGCGCCAAACAAGCTCAGCAAGCGCGCTGTTTCCACCGCCGGTACGGCCGCCTGCATTTCCGTTTGCCGATTGATCACCGAGGGTATGCGCACCGCTGCCGAGGCGTTGCGATAAGTCACGAGCAATGCCGTGACTTCCGGCCGGAGAGCGCCGCGTTCCTGCAATTGAGGCCGCAGCGCGGCGTTTTGATCTGCGTCGTGCTCGCGGTCTTCGTGGGCATCGTGTTCGTGATGATCATCAGCGCTCTCGCTATGCCCATGCGCGGCGTGCTCGTCCCCTTCTTCGTGCGCGTGGGCGTCCTCGCCGTGGTCATGGGCGATTCCATGCACATCCCAGACGGTTTCCAGCGAGGTCACGATGAGGCGATCGATCACGCGGCCCGTTGGTTGTAGGATGCCCACGACCTCGAACGGCTGATGCTCATGCTCTTGACCGCTCTCGCCCAATCCGTGCGAGCCGAAAAAGCGCTGACCAATATGCGCCCCCGTCTCGCGGGCGACATCAGCGCCAATCACTGCTTCGCCTACTGCCTCGTTCAATCGCCCATCGCCGAGACTGGCATGCTGAAGATCGAGATAGGCGGACTCGGTGCCGACGATGCGGAAGCCGCGGAAATTGTCGCCAAGTGCAAGCGGCACGACGCGCGCCACAGCTGGATCGCGTCGCAACAGATCAATGCTTTCGAGCGAGATATTGCCCGTCGGCTGATCGATGTGAAAGACGCTGGAGAGGATGAGCTGTAATGGCGAACCTTTGGCGCCGACCACGAGATCGACGCCCTCGGCGTCGCGGGTAAAGCGCGCATTGGCCTGGGTCGAGAACGCCAGCAACACCGAGAGCAGCGCCACAGCAATCGCCACCAATAGCACATTGAGCGCGGTGGTCAGTTTGCGGTCCCACAAATATCCTGCGACCAGCGACATCATCAGGCGCCACCCCGCAATTCGACGATTTGAGGGAAATGCGCGCGCAGACGCGCATCATGGGTGGCGATCAGCAAGGCCGAGCCTTGCGTTGCGGCGGTCTGCTTCAAGAGTTCAGCGACGCGCGCTGTGTTCTCATCGTCGAGCGCCGAGGTTGGCTCGTCTGCGATCAACAAGGCGGGCTTGGCGATCACGGCGCGCGCGATGGCGGCGCGCTGAGCTTCACCCTGACTGAGCGCCGCCGGTTTTGCGTGCGCACGGTGCGCAATCCCCAAGCGCTGCAGCAAGTCATCTGCCTCGGCTGCATTGCGTGGTTTGCCGGCAAGTTTTTGCGCCAACAGCAAGTTCGCACGCACACTGAGCGCCGAGACAAGACGCAAAGTTTGAAACACGACGCCAATGTGATTGCGCCGCACAGCATCGCGTCGCGCTTGGGACAAGGTTGAGAGATTTTCGCCGGCGACTTCGATCTGGCCTGCTTGCGCAGAGATGAGGCCGCAAATGAGATAGATCAGAGTCGTCTTTCCCGAACCTGAGGGCCCAAGCAGCAGCTTCTGCTCGCCGGCTTCGAGATTGAAGTCGAACCCGTTCAGGATCGGACGCGCGCCGAAACTATAGGACACGCCTTCAAGGGCTACGATCATTGCCGTGCGGCGACGACACGCTCACGCTGGCGCCCTCTTCGCTCGCACGGTCTCGATCCAAGGCTTGCGCCTCGGCCCGCTCGTCACGCGGGGTCATGGTTTCCTGGCGCGCATCTTGCGCATTCTCTTGGCTCGACGTCACATCAGGCTGCGCTGACGGCTCATGCTGTGGGGCGCGCGCGAAAGGTGAGTAGCGCTGGGGCGCGCCGTACTCGTAACCGGCCATTTCATGCCACTCGCAGGCCGTTGCAGGCCCCACCGCCAAAGCGAACAAGCCAATGCCTGCCAAGAGTGCGCGCTTCATCACCAATCTCCGAATTCGTGATGTTATCTCATAACACACCCATTTCGTAAAGACCGCTGTTTTTACTCGTCTTTTTCCTCTCACCCGGCCTTTGACACGCCTCGCTCGGCAATTCAGCGCCGCAAGCGACAGCCAGGCATTCGCCTCCCATTTGTCCAGGCGGCGCCGTTGCCTCTTTCCCATCGTTTGGCCGGCGGCGCGCGGACAAAAAGAAAAGGCCCGGCGTCGCCGCCGGGCCTTGAAGGTGCTCTCAGGGGTTAGAAACTAGAACGATGTCGCGACTGTGAAGCGGATATTGCGCCCCGGCAGCGGCAATTCATCCTTCAAGAATGAAGCATGCACGCGCCCCTCTTCGTCCGTGAGGTTGCGACCGTTGAGACGCAAAGTCAGTCGTCCTTGATCTCCTCCCGGACGGAACGCGAGGCCGGCATTCAAGAAGGTGTAGCCGTCAGTCTCCGTCTCAAACGCGGCCAATCGATCTTGCTCGCCGGTTGTCACCGCCTCGATGCGTCCGCGCCACGCATCATTCTCCGCGTCCAGTCCGACCGTCAGCGACTGGGGTGGTATGCGAGGGGATAACCACCGCCATCAAACTCGGCGCGCACGATATCGTAGGAAACATCGCCTGAAACCGAGAAGCCGCCGGCCTCAAAAGACGCGCGCGCGCAGAGATTTCGCCGCCCGTGAATGTGGCGTCCTGCTGGGTGAAGATAAAGACCGGCAGCACTTCAGCGTCGGCCGGAATTGAGGGATCGCTTTCGTCGGGCGCAAAGCCGCTCGTTTCTGTCGTCTCATCGAGCCAGAACACGTCCCCACGCTCAACCAGGGCAATGTAATCCTCGAAGCCGACGCGATAGACGTTCGCTTCCAGCCGCACGGGCCCAGTATCGTAGCGCGCCGAGATTTCAAATGATGTCGCGGTTTCTTGATCCAATGCGGCATCGCCGATCTCGTAATTGGCCGTCGCGAGGTGGGGGCCATCGGCGAAAAGCTCAATCGCTGTCGGCGCACGTTGAGTTCGGGCCAAAGTGGCGCCCACGAACCAGTTCTCGGCAGGACGCACAAAAACGCCGCCCGAAACGCTGGTATTGTCGAATTCGCGGCTGCCTGCGCCCTGATTGTCAATTTCGCGCCGCTCGAATCGCGCGCCGCCCTCTAGGCCCCAGCCGCCCGTGTCCCAACGTTCGATCACGAACACGCCGATATCTTGCGTGTTGGTCGGCGTGATAAAGGCCTCATCACCCTCGGCGGCGAAATCCACATCGGTGTATTGCAGCCCTACGACGCCGCGGAGTTGATCGTCACGATTGCCGTGATGGCCTTCGACACGCCCTTCCCAACCGTCGCTCGTGAATTGCGTGCCCGGCGCGCCGTCGCCTTCAAATTCCGTATGCTCGTAATCTGAATGTTGGACGCCAAAATCGAGACGGGTGAACGGTCCTGCATCGATGCGCACATCGCCCCGCGCTTCGATGCGCGTCTGCTCCAGTTCGATATGCCCGCCTGGTTCGCTGGGATCTTCAGGCGGCAAGCCATAATCGTCTTCTGTGCGCTTGATCGCCAGACCCGCATAGCCGCGCTCGCCAACCAGGGAGCCGCCCGCCGAATAGGCACGCAAGCTGGTCCACGAATTGACCGCTTCGCCAACCGGCGTGTCGTAATCATCCGTCTCTCGCCCAGCTGCGCTCAAACGGAACGCGAATGGGCCTGCCCCAGCCGTGACGGCGCCGAAACCTTGTCGCCCTTCATCGACGCTTGAATAAGAGGCAAGCCCCTCAAAGCTGAGCGCGTCGGCTGGACGCGTGGGAATGCTTTCATCGAGCACGTTGACGACACCACCGATGGCGTTGCCGCCATAGGCCAGGGCCGCCGCGCCGCGAAGCACTTCGATGCGACTGGCGTCCAGTCCGTCAGCGGTGACAGCATGATCGGGACTGGCCGAAGACGCATCGATCGCGCCGATCCCATTCTGCAGCACGCGCACGCGATCATCGCCAAGACCGCGAATGATCGGGCGGCTGGCGCCAGCGCCAAAGAAGGTCGTTGTGATGCCAGGCTGGGCGTCGAGCGTGTCGCCGAGACCGCCGTTCAACGTCTCTACGATGTCGTCACGATTGAGCACCGTTGCGCCCTGAAGACTTTCGAGGCGCGCGCCTTCAAGTGGCGCGGTTACGACAATATCCCCTTCTTGCGTCGTTTGCGCGAAACTCAGGGTCGGACACAGAGAGCCGACAACAGCGGCCATAACGAGCTTTGCATAGGGGGCTTGCGCGGGAACGAGCGGCGCAACGCCGCTTTGCTTGGATTGAATAGGCATGGAAATTCCTCATACAGAACGGAGAGCGCGTCCAACGGACGGCGCGGGCCGAAGCGCGCGAAGCGACGCATGGGTCGCGCATCTCGCGGCTTAGTCTGGTTAGAGGAATTGAGGCGGCGCTCGACTCTGCCAGGAATGCGATGGCCGCAGCGGCCCCGGCAAATAGGCGCTGAAAATTGGCGCAACGCGAAGCACGCGCGCGGCGGTAGGGTTCGCCGACGCCGGTGCGACGCCATGGCCGTTGGCGCCTAGGGTCTGACAAATCGCGCAAGCGGCTTGGTCGGCTCCATGGCCTTCATCGAATGTGTGTGCCGAAATAGTCGCAGGCATCGAGACGCCGGCGACTGGGAAGGGAACATCGACGTGCGCTTGGACCACGAAGAGATGGAGCGCGATCGCGAATATCGCGAGCAAAGAGGGCAGCGTGCGCGGCGTTACGCGACGCTCACCCGCACTCAAGATGTTGCCCCTCGGCGACAATCGGGATTCTCCCTGCGACGCGCACGCAACATTAGAGGTTTCAACGACCCTTGCCAACCGCGCCCGCCCCCGATGCGACCAAAGCCGCTTGTCGCGCCACATCCTTTACGTCTGCTGAAGGGTTCGGACCCGACTTGTGATCTCTCCGCAACGCTTCGCGACGCTGGCTGATCGCGACGAGGTACAAATCGGCGCACGCGCGCTTTCCATTTCCGGCGAAACGCGATGGCTGCGTCGATGCGCTCGCCGCTTCAAAACGCGCTCTTCGCCCCTGGGGCGCATCCTGTCATCTGGTTCGTCTAGGCTAGGGCCGTATCATCACAGTAGACGTCATGGTTTCTTTGCACGCGCCGGGGTTTCAGTCCCGCAGGCCCTGCAGGCGCCGTGGACCTCGATGGAGACCTGCTCGGCCCGGAATTGCCGGGCGGTGGAGGCGATCTCAAGCGCGATGCGCGCATCCATGCTCTCGATCTCGCTTACCTCTCCACAATCGTCGCAGATCAGGAACACATGTTCGGGACAGGCTGGCGCGTGCGCGCAAGCCTGATAGGCATTAAGACTCTCAATGCGATGAATGAGCCCGCATCGCGTGAGATAATCGAGGGTGCGATAGATCGTCGGCGCTCGCGCTACGCGACCGCGTCTCCTGCTGAGCAAGCCCAGCAATTCATAAGCCTTGATAGGTCGCGCAGACGCTTTGATCATATCCAGCACCTCACGGCGCAAGGGCGTGAGATCAAGATCATCACTCATCAAGCGCCCCATTTTGGGAACGGATCGCGCAGCGGACTTTTGCGGCGTTTGCGCGCCGGCTTGTGCAGATCGTCAGGGATCGCGGTGAGGCAAGCATCGAGCCGCGCGCGAATCGCTGCTTCGTCCATGCCGATTCCGATGAAGACGAGCTCTTGGCGCCGATCGCCCACCTTCGGATCCCAATACTCGTCCATCATCTGCTTGAACGCAGGACTGTCGGGCCAGCGCTGACGTGGGATCGCGGCCCACCAAGCGCCCAGGCCCTGGTGTTGCACCATAGCGCCCGCCTGGCTGACTTCGCCGAGCCAATCGGGACGCGTGACGATCCAGAAATGGCCCTTGGCGCGGACGACGTTTGGCCATGACTCATTGAAGAACGCGTAGAGCTTTTCGGGATGAAACGGCTTGCGCGCTTTGTAGACGAAGCTCTCGACGCCATAGGCCTCAGTTTCTGGGGTATGAGCCGCAAACCCGTATAATTCCTTGAACCAAAGCGGATGCTGCTGCGCCCTCTCGTAATCGAAGAGCTTAGTGTCGAGGATCGCGTCAAGCGGCGCCTTGCCCCAATTGGTTTCCACGATGCGTGCGTCCGTATTGAGCGAGGCGACCAGCTTGTGCACAATGGTGCGCTGGTCAGGCGTCACGGCGTCGATCTTGTTGATGACGATTACATCGGCGAACTCGATCTGCTCAGCCAATAAAGCGACGAGCGCACGAGTGTCGCCTTCACCGGCGGTTTCTCCGCGATCTTTCAAGAAGTCCTGCGAAGAATAATCTTTCAGCAAGTTCACCGCATCGACGACCGTCACCATCGTGTCGATGCGTGCGAGGTCAGCCAGACTTTCGCCGGCTTCGTCGCGAAAATCGAACGTCGCGGCGACAGGCAAAGGTTCGGAGACGCCGGTGCTTTCGATTAGCAAATAATCGAAGCGGCCCGCGCCGGCGAGCTTGCGCACTTCTTTGAGGAGGTCATCGCGCAGGGTGCAGCAGATGCACCCGTTCGACATCTCGACCAGCGTCTCGCTTGTGCGCGAAAGATCAGCGCCGCCTTGGCGAACAAGTTCAGCGTCGATGTTTACCTCGCTCATGTCGTTGACAATGACCGCGACGCGTTTGCCCTCGCGATTGTTCAAAACGTGGTTGAGAAGGGTGGTTTTGCCCGCACCCAGAAAGCCTGAGAGCACGGTGACAGGCAGACGCTGATCTTGAACTGCTGACGTCGTCATTTTTCGCCTCACCGGCTTGCACTTCGCACGTGTTATATTATAACATCACAAGCTTACAACAGGATTGAGACGTATGACGCGCGCCATGGACGCCACCGCCCTCGGGCTTTCGACGCTTTGCATCCTCCATTGCCTGGGTTTGCCGCTTCTGGCGGCCGCTCTCCCGCTCGCGGTCGGCTTGGCCGAGGCCGAGTGGGTGCATTGGCTGCTCGTCGCGCTGGCCGCGCCCGCGGCCTTGATCGCGATCGCGCCTTCGCTCGCGCAGCGGCCAATCCCTTGGCGCATTCCGACGCTTGCGGTGCTTGGCTTGAGCGGCCTCGGCAGCGCGCTCTTTGTCTCGAGCGAAACCTGGGAGACAGCGCTCTCTGTCAGCGGCGCCCTCGTGCTGGCGACAGCGCACATTCTGAACTGGCGCCACGCGCACCGGCGCGCGCACCCAGCGCGTGGCCTTTCCCGCAGCACTGAGCTTTCTTAATGCACGACGTAATCATCATTGGCGGCAGTTATGCCGGCATGGCCGCAGCGCTACAGTTGGCGCGCGCGCGCCGTTCCGTGTTGGTGATCGACGAAGGTGTGCGCCGCAATCGCTTCGCGCATGCATCCTATGGTTTCTGGGTCAGGATGGCGCCGATCCGGCAGAGCTTGCGGCGCGCGGACGCGCGCAGCTGCTTCGCTATCCGACTGTTCGCTGGATCGACGCACGCGCCCAGAGTAGCGCTGGGACGAAGGATGCGTTCACAGTCGAAGATTCGGCCGGAGGCGCTCATCAAGCACGAAGACTCATCTTCGCCACTGGCGTTACAGATTCTCTGTCGCCGATTGATGGCGTCGCCGCGCGTTGGGGCAAGAGCATTTTTCACTGCCCCTATTGTCATGGCTTCGAACTCGAACAAGGGGCCATCGGCGTGATTGCGACAGGTCCGATGTCGTTGCACCAAGCGCTGATGCTTCCAGACTGGGGTCGCGTGACGCTTCTGACCAATGACGCAATCGAACTCGATGGCGCGCAACGCGAGGAATTGGCTGGCCGCGGCGTCGCCATCGAAGAGAAGCGGATCGCGCGCATCAGCGGGCATGCCGAGGTCCAATTCGAAAGTGGCGACGCGGCTGCGTTTGCGGGCCTCTTCCTTGCCAGCCGCACCTTGCCGGCCTCTTCATTGCCTGAAAGGCTCGGCTGCACGATCGAAGAGACGCCCATGGGTCTGCAGATCAGAACAGACGCCGCAAAAGAAACCTCCGTGCCTGGGGTGTTCGGCTGTGGTGACGTGGCACGAGCGCCGCATTCGGTGTCCCTGGCGGTTGCCGATGGGGCCTGGGCCGGCGCTCAAACGCATCGCTCGCTGCTGTTTGGCTAAACCGACGTTCGGGACCGAAGTGCCGCCGGTTGCAAGCGACATCAAGATGCTAGGCCATGTCCAAGCTGCTCGCTGGCACCCAAGAATTGTCGTTGCGCCACAGCGCGCGCGATCATCGCGCAGACAACCGTGCGCCATTCAATCAACTCAGTCCGAATGCGCAGCGCCAACGGCTAGAACGGGCCAGACCTGCGCCATCCGACATTTTTTCCGAATGGCCGACGCACTCCAAAGCCGTCACCCGCGCCCTGCCCGTCAATTCGGCTCACGATCGCCGAAAACCGTCGTTCCCCAGCTTGCCGGAACGCGACGAACCAACACGTCTTTGAGGCTCTCAAACGGTGTCAGATCGCCTTGCGCCTCTACTCGCCCCGCCTCGACCAGCAGCCTCAATCGCCACGACAAGAACGCGTCGCTGATCAAATTTTGCCCATCGCCGTCAGCCATCGCGTTGCCGATGGGGCGGTACCACTTCGTCCATTCGAGCGGACAGCGTTCCAAGAGATACTCATCCAGATGGTTCTCCGGCCGCGCAACGATGGCGCCCTGCTGCAACACTCGTATTCCGTGGCTTTGACGCAAATGGTTCGAGAACGATGCCGCCCAGTTGCCCGCTTCGGTTGGCCCAATCTCTCGCTTGCTTTGTTCCATTCCCGCAAGCGCGTCGGGATTGTGGAATGACACGCCTTCGAGCTTTCCGCAGGCTGGAGCGAGCACTCGGAAGATAGTCACGCGGTCGCCGAGCATTGACGCCGCCATACGCTCAAAGACGTGATCACGCGCTGAGTTGGATGACCAGAGTACGAGTTCGCTTACCTTCCCGAGGTGGTCGCGGACCGCTTGCCACTGATTGTAGAGATCAGGTTGATATGCCACCGCGCGCCACGGACCGTAGACCGTCAGCCACCATTCATTTCGAGTTTTGTCATCGTGGAGCGGACCTAAAGAAAGATCGTCGTCAATGACGCGCACTTCGCCGGGCAAGCCGAAGTCGCGCACTGCTTGCCGCAGCATTCCCCCAGCACTGTGGCCGCAAACAAGATTGATCCTCATTGCGCTAGCAATAGCGGCCCACGCGTCAGCGCGCGACCGTCCACTTCGGGCCAGTCGAACGCCGCTCGACATTTTTCTGAGTGGCCGGTGCGCTCTAAAACTGCCGATCGGCCCCTGCCCGCCAATCCGGCACGCTCTCGCCGAAAAGCGCCATTCCCAATGTGCGCCGTCACTCGAACTTCACGACTTGCGCTGGTCACGACCAAATCTGAAACATCAGTCGCGCGGAGGCATGCGCACACCACGCTCCAGAACGGGAACAAGGCGCCGCATCACTTCAAGCACTTCGTTTGCGTGCTCGCGATCCTCATCGCTTCCCCGCTCCACGGCGATCTCGTACCAGCCCATCGTTTCCGTCGCGAGCGGTCGCCAAGCCTCCCCGGGTGCCGCGCGGCCTCTGCAAAGCGAATGTATGCCTCGTCGCCCAGTCGGCTCGCAGCGTCCATGCGGCCGCGCTCGAATGCTATCCGCCACCACCGCGCCGCCACGGTAGTGTCCCGCGCGACACCGTCGCCGTTCCAATAGATCGCGCCCAGCCAGTAAGGAGCGTTGCGCTGCCCACCCGCCGCCGCACGCTCTAGCCACGCGTGCGCCGCCACCGGATCGCGCTCCACTCCCTCACCACGCAGAAGGTGCTCGGCGACATCGGTCATGGCGTCGACATCACCGGCGTTTGCACTCTCAAGACACATCGCCATGCCGCGCGCCGGGTCGGCGGCAACTCCTCGCCCGAGGACGTACATGTTTCCCAACGCGCATCGCGACATTGAGAAGCCGCGGGCGATGGCTTCCTGGTATATCTCTGCGGCCCGGGCATAGTCCTGCGCACGTCCGTCGCCATTGTAGTAGCAACTCGCGAAGCTATGCGCTGAATCTCCGCGGCCCAGCTCTCTGCCTCGCTCGAACAAGTCGCAGGCGCGAACTGCATCACGCGGTATGCCTGGCGCGCCCCACAGCAATAATTCGGCGAGCCCTTCGATTGCGCTAGAATCTCCTGCACTGATCAAAGCATCGAGTGCATTCAGACCTTCTGGGGTCCGTCCATCGCGGATTAGGTGCATAGCGGCAGTGGTTTGCGCCGATATCTCATCCGCCGATGCGGGCGTCGCCATAAGTACGAACGCGCTGAGGGCGATCCGCATCATTGTTTTCCGCTCCATCGGTGTCGCTCATTCAAACAATTCACAAAGTGGTCCGCCCAAGGCCGTGCCGCTTCAGCCCCATTTTACCACGGGCCGGGTCGCTCGGAAGCCGTCATTCAAGCGCCGGCCCGTGCTAGGTCGCGAACTCGCCGACATTGGACCATGGCGAACTACGGCGTCGGGCGCAGGGAGTTGGCCGCCGCAACGATTTCTTTCAGGCGCTGCGGCCAACGCGGCGACGCGCGGATTGCGGTTCGACCGGCGTCCATTCGGTCCGTAGGCTGACTGCTGGAAACAGAAATCGCCCAAACCGAGCCGTCGTCACTTGTTTCCGATTGCGGATCAACGAGAAGCGCAAGGAAAATCGTTGCCCCGACCGGGCGCCACGCAGACTCCAATTTCCAACTTTCGTGAACCCACCAATCATCGCCCGCGCGGCGTTCGACGCGCCATCCCGCGCGCTCCAATTCTGCCTGCAAGTTCGCTTTGTCGGGTTCACCCATCGGCCGATCTAAGCACTGAGGAGCATGGCACGCCAACGCCTGCTTGGGGCCAGTCGTACGCCGTTCGACATTTTTCTGAGTGGCCGACGCGCTCTAAACCTGCCGATCGGTCCCTGCCCGTCAATTCGGCTCACGTTCGCCGATAGTGCCCCAACCAGTTCGCCCGGTCCTACGTTGAGGCATTGGCCGTCACAGAACGCGCGTCCTGTATTGCGACGAACAGGAACAGCGCCATGGATATCGCAACCAGAATGCCGCTAAGCATCGCGACAATTATGAAGGCTTTGATCTGCGTCCCAGACAACAGATATGCCGTCAGCGCTAAGGTGAAGATGGGCGTGGCGACGAGCGCCAGCACAGCTTGTATCCAAGCCGGGGAATACCGCTTTCGGACAAAGCCTCGATGATAAAGGCCGTAGATTGCGAGCGTCACCCAGCCCGCGAGATTGATATGCGAGTGAGCGTGGGAAAGACTAAAATCACCGCCTATTCCCATGAATAGCCCCATAGCCATTCCGATCACGCCGAACACGGCCGCCGCGACGATACAAGTGTTGCCAATGTGCACGTTGTCATCCTCCAAATGCGCGCTCAATGGGCAGTGAGCGCGCGTCACGCGCGCGAGAGGCAACGCTCTAGTCAGCCAACAAGGTGGGGAATGTGACGCGTGCAACAGTCGTGACCAATGTCCGTTCCGGGCCAGCGCCAGGCCAATCGCAATTTTCCTGGAATGACCGACGCGCCGCAATCCTGCCGCTGGCTCCCTACCCGACAAACCGGCGCGCCTTCGCCGCGAGCGGACATTCGACTAGGGCGCGAGAAGCGAGCTGTGACAATGAGGTTAGGAGCGCCGAGATGGACCCAATCCAATTGCTCAGAGCAGAGTGCGCCAACGCGCTCGACAACCGCGTTTTGACTGGCGATTTCGACCGAAAGCGCAGGCCTATTGGCGGGTTACGATCCCGATGGTCCAATTGCGCACGGTGAGATCATCCCAGACGCCATCGTATGGGACATCGGCGCGATAGGCTTCCAGCGCGCCGCGTGCCCTGCCCCGATAGACTTTGAGCGGCAGCACAACGCGTGCGAGTCCGGAAGGAAGCACCCGATCGCGCACCTCCATCAGCAAGCCATCGCCGCTTGTATCCATGCCGATCAGTTGCGTGCCGGGGATGTGAAGGACGACATCGGCAAAATCCAGGCACGCGCTGGCGCACGTGCCGTTCGACAGGAGGTAGACACGGGCAGGGATTGGAGATGGACCTTGCGGGCGGCGCTGCGTGTAGCCGCCGCCCTGCGGCACGGGCGTGTCCACGGCAGAATCGCGCTGGCGCCACATCGGCTCGCCACGAGCCAACGTTTGCGCCAAGCCATCCCGCACCGCGCGCACCCAAATCGCGACTTGCGCCTGCTCGCCGAACTGCGCGATCAACTCTGGTGCAAATCCGTCAATGTAATCAAGATTGCCCCGCGACACGCGCCAGTCCGTAGCGCCGCCGGGATTGGATTCCGGGATCGCGCTGACAATCTCAGCGCCCCACACCGCGCGCGCGATCTCAGCCCCCATTCCGAGTTGCCGCCGCCATTGCCGCGCACGTCAATAACAACGGCGCGGCCCGCGCGAATAGTCTCCGCGTCGGCGGTGATTTCGTTGACCAGCGCGCGGAGTGGTTCGCCGGCGCTGTTGTCAAATGTCGGCACGCCAATCCAGGTAACGCCTTCCGCCGGCGTGGTGATGCCGAATTCGGCGCCCGGGCCGTTGGTGGCTATGTTGTAGCGTGCCCAATATTCATCGCCCGAAACGTCGCGCCAATTGAGTGTGAGTCGGGTGCGTTCGCCGTTCTGCTCGAACACGCAACGGTTTGGCGCCGGCGCGTATGGATTGCCGCGATCGAGGAAGAGACGCGAGTGCGCAGCGCGGCGATCGCGGGCAAGCTGAGGGTTCATCGTGAACGGAAACACAGTGCGCTCGCGAAGCCGCGCCAGCGTTTTGCCATCACAGCTGAGAATGCGCGCGCCTTCAACGGGAACCCCTCGCCTTCGCTGTAGCCGACTATGGTATCGTCACCGCGTGCAGTGGCGATGAAGCCTGGCCAGCGCGCAAAGCTCAACGGCACGACTGGTGAAAGGCTGAGGTGCGGATCTTGGAATCCGTTGGCGTACGACGCGAGCGCGTAGAAATAGCTGGGCTGATCAGTGACGCGCCGCACACGCTGGCGCGCTTCGCGATAACCGCGCTCAAACCAGCGCTGCATGCGCGGATTTTCGGTATCGATGGCGACAGGCGTATCTTCGTGCAAGTACATGCGCAGCGCTTCGAGATCAGACTCCGCGGCCGCGCGCCAAGCTTCCGGCGTTTGCGGTAGCTGCGGCCCCTCCCGCTCCTGCGCGAAGGCGGGCGCTGCCATGGCGGCAAAGGCGGCCGCGGCCGCAATTAGGGCTCTACGCATCATAAATCTTCCACCGTTTCTTTGCCGCACGTCCCAGCGCAATCGACCCACAAAACGCTAGCGTTCGGAACGCTGGCGATGGCGCATTCGCCTCTCCCAACCTGTTCCCAACTTAGACATGTCGAAGCCAATGCCTCAATTGGGCCAGCGCGCCATCGGCAAAATTTTTCGAGCGGCCGACCCGCTCCAATCGAGCCGTTGGCACCCTGCCCGTCAATTCGGCGCGCCGTCGCCGACAGCGGCCGTCCGAAACATCACGTTCTCACCAGCTACTGCGTCCCGGCACGCCGCCGGTAGGTGAAATCCCACTCAACGTTCCAGGTCTGTGCGGCGTCGTCGAACACTTCACCCCATTGGCGCACTGTTCGGTCGTCAATCCGCTGGAAATTCATACGTCGGCGTCCAGGTGACTGGCCTTGTGCACTTGGACCCAGATTGTCGAGACGAAGCACGCCCTCGCTGTCGAGCACGCCAGAAAACTCCGTGCGCGATCCGTTAGCGTCCGCCCAAGTCTGATGCCATTTTTGGTCGGTTGCATCGAACATGTTTATCGAATGGCCGTGGCCGCCGCCGAACGGGCGCCAGTGTTCGATGATGACGCAACCTTGATCTGTAAGCGTGATCGAGCTTTCAGCGACGGTGACTCCGCTTGTTGATCCACTTGGCGAGACGTCCCATTCACCGAGCCAAAAATCGAACTGCCGGCTCTCAGGGCTCACGCACCCTGCTGGCCGCTGCGGGCGCACTGCGCGGCCCTGAATAATGGCGCGCTGTTGTGTGACCTCGTCGCGAAGCTCCTGGCGGCTCATCGTGTTAGGCGCCGGTGGCGGCGCTTGCTGCGCCGTTTGGGCAGACGCAAGCGCGGGCGAGATCGACAGCATAAGCGCGGTGACTATGGCGAAACGCATTGTACCCCTCGACGCTTGAACCTTCATCCGTAGCCGCGCGGCCTCACCGAGTTCAATTCGATTGCGAGGAACGGTGCTGAGACGGCGATAGGTACACGAGATACGCCGGCGGCGGAGCGGCAGGGGCGCTCCAAAGGCGACCTTCAGGATGTTGCCATCTTGGAGGGCGCATTTCGCCGAAAGCAGTCGGAACGATCTGGGCAACCGATTGAATTGGGTTTCCACGGTAAGGATGGCGGTTCAGCAAGGTCACGCAACAGCTTGGCGTGCGTTTCCGGTCATTGGGCGCCCCCAACATCCAATTCAACTTCGTAGATTTTTCCGTCACCATTTTCGGCGAACGCGAACCAAAGACATTCACGCTCCTGCGCTGCGGCACATGGTGCGAGCACAGCGACCACTGCAGCTGGCGACGCGCCGTTCGCATCGATCCCACGCGCAACGGTCACGCGTTGCGATCTGCCGCCTCGGCCCGCGAGAAGAATCTCGCACCCCTCGACGCTTCGACCGTACAGAAAATTCCCTCCCGCGGTTCGATGCGGATTGAGAACACAAGATGTACCAGGGATAACGTGCTCAGCGGCGTAGTCGCGAGATTGAGAGCCGGCGGTTAGGACGACTAAGTATTCGGACCTGTGCGGCGCCGCCGATGCCGGACTGCACTGAGCGACAATCTCCCTCAAGTCATCGCTTAACGATTGCCCTAGAGCATAACACGAATAGCCCCTTGGTACGCCCGCCGATCGCGCTGATGCGCTGAGCTCCTCGAGGTCGTCTCTGGAAGTGGGCAGGAGGACGAGGTCGCGCTCAACCCCCGACAACCTACGTTCACGAAGGGATCCGCATCGAGAACTTGGCGCCGCACCAGGTCCCCACGTTCATTCAAAATCGCGACGTTCCACTCAGAACCTGAAGCCTCCGTAAGCGCAATACAGGTAGAGCCATCAACTAAGCCGGCGCGTTGCAAACGCCGCCCCAGGTATTCGTCGGCAAAAAGAAATTCGTATTCCAGTCGTCCTCGACCATCTCGCAAAACGAGAACTCCCGGCCGACCGTCTCGCAACCCCAGCAAGGCAGCTGAGCCATCGGCCAAGCTCGCGAAATAGTGCGTTAGCGTCGTGAGGGGTTGAGTAGGTATCCGCGCCTGAACACTGCCGTTTCGAGCAGAATACACCGTCACGCCACCGCCGCCGCCGCCGCCTGGAACACATGCGACCGTAACAAGGCCGCTCCCAAGATGGGCGATCGCCCCAAAAGAGCACTCCGTCGATACAATTACACGACACCCATCGCATGCGGCGCTCGCCTCTTCGCCTGCGGAGGAATTGGAACAGCTACCAAGTAGCCCGACGCTGAGGAGCATCGTAAGCCGCAACACCCAACGTTTGAGCGCGAATTGTGCCCGCACTATCCAGCCTCCCCGCTTCTTCTACGCGGCCCCGTAACGTCGAGAGGGAAGGTGCGGCGGCGATCCAATCGACCACGCCAAGCCCACGCTGCTTCTCGGATCCACGCCACTCAGTAGCGTCAGCTTCGGAACGTCGCAAATGGGCCACGGCCTGGCACCGATCAATAATTTTCGAATGGCCAGCGCGCTCGAATGCAGCCGCTCGCGCCCTGCACATCAATTCGGCGCGCTCTCGCCGTTAGTGGACATTTGCGGCATCCCCATTCCGTCCCTAGGGTCGGCGGCGACAGCGGAGTTAAGCCGTGCCCTCCTGGTCTCTATTGGAAGTCGCAATCGAGCCAAGGTCGGCATCAGATGCCGATCTTCTGAATACCGCGCTCTCCGGTCTCGTCGCCAATGATTCACAGCTCGGCTTCGCCCGAGACAAGGAAAGCGGGCTGTTCCTCCTCGGTGGGATGAGCGAAAATCACCTGGACGTCGCCATAACGCGCCTGCGTGACAGCGACAGTGTCCAGTTCACCGTCGGCGCGCCTCAAGTCGCGTACCGCGAACAAATCGGGCGCGCGGTCCGTATCGACTACGTTCACAAGCGTATGATCGGTCCAGAGTATGCGAAAGTCGTTATCGACTTTGCGCCTGCGAAAGAAGGCACAGGGTTCACATTCGAGAACAAAGCGGGCGGCGCCGTGCCAAGCGAGTTCGTGCCCGGCGTGGAAAAAGGCCTAGAAATCGCGCGTCAAAACGGTGTTCGCGCCGGTTTCCCGTTGATCGATTGCACGGCCACTTTGGTGGACGGCGCCTATCACGACATCGACTCCTCACCGCGAACATTCCAAATCGCCGCACAAGGCGCAGTACGTGAACTCAAAGAAAAGGGTGATGTCCAACTCGCCGAGCCCGTGATGACCGTCGAATTGGTGGCACCAGAGAAGTTCATCGGCGTGATAGTCAGCGATCTGCACTCTCGGCGCGGTGTGATCCAAGATCAACGTGTGAGCGATGGAACGGCTGCGCTTAGCGCCGCTGTGCCGCTCGCAAATATGTTCGGCTACGTGAACATCTTGAACCGTATCAGCGACGGTCGCGGCACCTACACGATGCAATTCCGCGAATATCGAACCATCCCGCTTCCCGACGACGATCCGCCCTTTCCGCCAGCCATCGGAATGCGGGCCTAGTCCCGGATGACCCGTAAGGGCCATGGTGCGCTATCGGCGAATTTTTCCGAGCGGCTGACGCGCTCCAATCCCGTCGCTCGCGCCCTGCCCGTCAATTCGGCACGCTCTCGCCGAGAGCAGTCGGTCAGAATACGGCAGGCTTACATTGGAAACACTGCATTAATAAGCTCAGAATCCGACGTCCAGAAGCATCAACAAACGTCAGACCGCTCTCAACGTTAACTTCAACTCTAATATCAGAATGATCTGGAGGGAGCCTGCCAAGTTGATAGCCGCGTCCTATGCCTGCCAAGTACCAGCTTGAATGTGTCTGCTTTGTGCCCTCGACCAGCGCAACAACGTCACCACAACGGTATGACCGAAAATACTCCATTTCAACTGACAATTCGAAAGGCGCCTGCACCCCATCAACATGGCATGTGAACCCGGGCAGAGAGATATCTTGTACTCTTGTGAATGACGAGAATCCGATGCCGCTAACCAGCGCTGTTACGGCGAGAAATACTCCGGAGGCGGCAACTGTGACAGCGGCCGCGGCCCGCCCCCACCATGGTCGGTCAGAAAAAACGGTCCCGATTTTCGATATGCAATCCTTCCAAGAGTAATCAGCAGAACCATCGCTGCCAGGGCCACGAGAAATACTCGATTGAAGCCATCAAGTGGAAGCTCGCGCCCCACCCAAACCGACCAAGCTATGCCAAGAGGCGCAATCAGTAAGGTGCTTCGCCATAACCAGGTTATGATCAAATCGAAGAGCGGCCCCAGCACCACTTTTGCAAAATAAGCGAGTAAGAGCCAAACGCCCACCCACAGGAAGATTTGCGCCCCTGGTATTGCTGCATCGGCAGCCGAAAATGGAAACACATAAAATGCTCCGCTTTCGGCGGTCTGGCCGAACACGAACAGGTATGACCACGCAATAGCCAGCGTAGTTGTTACGCCCAAGAAGCGTAAGTGCGCGTCCATGCCGCCCCCACCCGATAATCCCAGCCTGTATTTCATAACAAGAAAGTCAGCGGGAAACCATCAACGTCGCTAATGGGCCAATGGACTAACCCGCTCCCGCGGGACGCAGATTCTGCAAGCGCTTGCGCCAGCGCCATCACCTCCTGTCTGAGGGCTGCGCCCGGATGGGCCGGGTCGCGCCCAGACGGGAGACCCAGCCATGGCCGACGCGCCTCCGATCCATCCTCTCCGCCAGCGCATGATCGAAGACATGACGCTTCGAGGCCTCAACAGCGCCTCGCAGAAGACCTACCTCCGTGCGGTCCGCGCGTGCTGCACCCATACGGGGCGCAAGCCTGCTGAGCTTACAGCCGAAGACGCGCGGTCCTTTCTGCTGCATTTGCAACGGCAAGGTCTCAGCATCGGCTCCATCAACAGTCACGCGACCTCTCTGCGCTTCTTCATGCGGGTGACGCTCGGCGCCAGCGCCGACATGGATCGCGTGCCAATCCTCAAGGAGCGTCGCGCCCTTCCCGCCATCCTCACGCCAGCGGAGGTGGCGCGCATCATCGCCGCAGCGCCCGGACTCAAATATCGCACAGCCATCAGCGTCACATACGGCGCGGGCCTGCGCGCTTCCGAGACCGCTTCTCTCAAGGTCTGTCATATCGACAGCAGCGCCATGACGCTCAGTATCGAGCAAGGCAAGGGGCGCAAGGATCGCAAAGCCAAGTTGTCGCCGCAGCTTTTGGCGACTCTGCGCGCCTGGTGGATGGCGGAGCGACCCAAGCTTTGGCTCTTCCCAAGCCGCAGCGGCATTCTCAATCCGATCAGCCCACGTCAGCTCTCACGTCAATTCATGCACGCGGTCGACGCCGCCGATATCGACAAGCGAGGGCGACGCATCACGCTGCATACGCTCAGGCATTCCTTCGCCACCCATCTGCTCGATGCAGGCGTCGACATCCGCGTCATCCAAGTCATGCTTGGCCACGCCAAGCTGGAGACGACCTCGATCTATACGCAGGTGTCGCCAAAGCTGATGCAGGCAGCCCAAAGCCCGTACGATAGCTTGCCGTCGATCGACACGCCGCCTTGATCGCCCGTGCCACGCTCGGATCTGGAGGTCGCGGATATCTTCCGCGCCCTCGGGCCGGTTTATCGCGCGCGTAACGCCGGACATCTCAGTCTCGGCCAATTGCGCGTCATGTCAGCGATCGAGACCTGCCGCACAGCAGCACTCGGCGGCCATGTCAGCCGATGCGAAGACTGCGCCCACATCGATGTGGCCTACAATTCATGCCGCAACCGCCACTGTCCCAAATGTCAGGCGGCGGCCGCGTACGATTGGCTTGAGGCGCGTCGCGCCGAGCTGCTGCCAGTCGCCTATTATCATGTCGTCTTCACGCTGCCCGCGCCGATCGCCGACATCGCCTATACCAACAAAGCGGTGATCTATAACGCGCTGTTCAAGGCCGCCTCCGAAGCGCTGCTTACCATCGCCGCAGATCCCAAACACCTGGGCGCTAAGATCGGCGTCACCATGGTGCTGCACACCTGGGGCTCAGCGCTCACGCATCATCCGCACATGCATTGCATCGTGCCGGGTGGAGGCATTGCACCAGATGGCGAGCGCTGGATTCCCTGTCGGCCAAATTTCTTTCTGCCGGTGCGCGTGCTCTCGCGACTGTTTCGGCGTCTCATGCTGCAACGCCTTGTCGCCGCGCACGGCGACGGCGCGCTCCGCTTCTTCGGCGATCATGCCAATCTCAGCGACATCGATGCATTTCGCGCCTTCTTGAAGCCGCTCCATCGCAGCGATTGGGTGGTCTACGCCAAGCGCCCTTTCGCGGGGCCTGATCAAGTGCTCTCGTATCTCGCGCGCTACACCCATCGCGTCGCTATCGCCAACAGCCGGCTCGT
This sequence comes from Hyphomonadaceae bacterium JAD_PAG50586_4, assembly GCA_023242925.1. GTDB lineage: Bacteria > Pseudomonadota > Alphaproteobacteria > Caulobacterales > Aquidulcibacteraceae > Vitreimonas. The sequence goes on from CP096134.1 coordinate 3,787,496, forward strand.
CGCCTTCGAAGCGGGCCGCATCACTTTCAAATGGAAGGATTATCGGCGCGAGGGCCAAGATCGCTACGGCCTGATGACGCTCGACGGCGCCGACTTCATCCGCCGCTTCCTGCTGCACGTTCTCCCCGACGGCTTTCATCGCATTCGACATTACGGTCTCTTTGCCAACGGCGCGCGCGCCGACAATATCGCGCTCGCCCGACGCTTGCTTGACGCGCTGCCGCCAGCGCCGCCGCCGGCAGAGCCGGACGCGGCGCCCGCGCCGAAGCCCTGCCCATGCTGCGGCGGCCGTCTCATCTTGATCGAAGCCTTCGAGCGCCCACGCACGCCGCAACGCCGCGCAGCTTCACCTCTGTGGTGCGACACATCATGAGCATGGCGAAATTTCACCGACATCATCGGCGTTCAAGAAGCGCGCGACGTTCGCGCGAAGCACCCTCACGCTTTGTGCACACGGCCGCGCGCCGCAATCCGCGCTCGCGTCCCCCTTCAACGATGATCTTCATGCTATTGCGTCAAACAGCGCGCGTGCACAGCGTCGCTCAACCGACTTGCGCGTCACCGCCGACACCAAGGCTCGCGCTCAAATCCCCATAGCGCTTAGCGCTGCATCCCGCGGGTCAGCCATTGAGCTTTCTACGACACCCGCCCTCAATGGGGCGGACAGATTTGCGCGTGGGCGGGCGTCCTAGAAACCTAAACAATCCCCGCCAGCGTGACGTATTCCTACCGATGTCCGCAATTGAGCGCATCCCTGCCCCGCTCTGGCAACAGCGTGGCGTGACGGGCAACATCATCCGGTGCGCGAGATAAGCAAGGGCCTGCTCGACCGCTGAGCGTGCAGAATGGCGTCGGCGCTGTCGTCATCGTCGTGCTGGACTGGCCTTTGAACCCGCCTTGCTGTTCTTAGCGTTCGCGCTTTTGTGGTTCGTGCGATGCTCGTGGCGCTCGCGGCGATGCAGATCGCGCTCACACCCCGATAACTCAGGTCGCGTATTTTTGCGTTTGTGTGCGCGGCCTTCGTGACGCGATGGCGTCATAAGCTGCGCCCCATCGCCTCCCAGCGAGTTTCCGAACGACGCTTGCGGTAGCGATTGCGGGTTGGCACAGCCGCGCTAATTCTCTGAAAAATCTCAGCCTGAGGTTTGGCAGTTTTTCGCGTAAGCTCATGATTTCGTGGCGAGGGGCTGATCTCTCCGGGGTCGCCACTCCCTTCGAACGCGGTTGATTTCATTTAGTCTTGACCAAGCTTTAGCACTGGGTTTGACACTTCGTATTCGACACACGTTCGGCAAGCCCCGACTACGCGCGTCAGTTCGTTCAATTGCTCCGGCAATCTGTGCCCTCGTTCAGCAACGCTACGAAGATGATTGTAGCAGCGTCCATTGGGTCGGTTTGCGGAAACTGTCACAAACCGCCTGTAGGCACGCGGGCGCACAACGGGAATCACAAAAATGCAAAAGACTTGGCTCGCTGGATTGTTCGCAACCGCAGCGCTCGCGGGCTGTGCGAGCGGCGGCGCGACGACCACACCTTCTCTCACCGCGATCGCTGAAACCGCACCGACTGAGCAATCCGACGCAAACACCGCGCTGATCGTGCCGCGCGCAAATGGCGGCGGGTTGATCATTGGCTCAAGCGAAACCACCGGAATTGAACTCTACGGTCTCGACGGCGCGCGCGTGGGCGCGATCGCATCAGGCGCCGCCGTTGGCGTTGACGCGCGCTATGGCGCACCTGCCGTAAATGCGTGGGTGGTCGCCACACTTGACGGTGCGACCAATCAATTGCGCCTGTTCGAGTTGAACGCCGAAACCGGAATCGGCCGCGAGCGCACCGCCCGCGCGCTGCCGGTTGGCTTCGCGGGCGAAAGCCTCTGCCTCTATCGCGACGCACGCGACCAGACGCTTTATGCATTCGCACTCGGCGCTGCGGGCCAAGTCGCGCAATACATGATTGGCGAACGCAATGGCGGCTTTGACGCCACATTGGTGCGTGAATTGCGCGTCGCCTCGGAGGCATCCTATTGCACCTCTGACGACGCGACCGGCGATCTCTATGTGGCCGAGCAAGGGGTGGGATTCTGGCGCTTTGACGCCGATCCGGAAGCCGAAGTCGTGCCGCAGCTGATCGACGCGGTACGCCTCGGCCACATCACCGAGGAAGCAGGCGGCCTCGCAGTCTATAATGCGGGCACGGCCAACTATCTCGTCGGCTCCGACGCCTCAGCCAGTCAATTCCACGTCTATGACCGCAACAACGATCACGCTTACGTCGGCAGCTTTACATTGGGCGCCGGCGCTAGCGTCGACAGCGTGGAAGCAGCGGGCGGTCTCAATGCGTCAAGCTTCGCGTTTTCGGCCCGTTTCGCGCAAGGCGCTCTGGTCGCGACCGACGACGAAAATGACGGCGGCACGAATTACAAACTGATTTCGTGGGCCGACATTGCGGGCGCGCTCAATCTGAGTGCCGGTACGGCGCAAGACCCACGTACGCCGCCGCAATCATCGATGGCGATCGTGCATCCGCTCACCGAAACGACCCCGGTCGAAACCGACGGCGACAGCGCGGACGATCCCGCCATCTGGGTCGACCGCAACGATCCAACGCGCAGCATCGTCATCGGCACGCAGAAGCAATCGGGCCTTTACGTCTATGATCTCCAAGGCCGCGTGCTGCAATTCCTGCCGGACGGCCGCATGAACAATGTCGATGTGCGTGACAATTTCCGCCTCGGCAGCCAGGCCGTCTCGCTCGTCGCCGCGAGCAATCGCACGACCGATGGCATCTCCATCTATCGCGTCGATTCCGCGACACGTCGCTTGATCGATGTCGCCGATGGCGTCCAGCCAACCGGCTTCCTCGATCCGTACGGCCTCTGCATGTATCGCAGCGCCCGCACCAACGACACGTATGTGTTCGTCAACGGCGATGTGGGCACGATGCGCCAATACCGCTTGAACGACGCTGGCAATGGCCGCGTACGCGCCACCCAAGTGCGCGAAATCCCGTTTGCCTCGCAGACTGAAGGCTGCGTCGCCGACGACGAAACTGGCGTGCTCTATATTGGCGAAGAAGATGTCGGCCTCTGGCGCATTAGCGCCGAACCCGATGGCGGCACGGTCCCGACATCGTTCGCAACCGTCGAAGCCAACGATGCGCTGAAAGACGATCTCGAAGGTATTGGCCTTTATGATCTCGGCGGCGGCCGTGGCTACCTAATTGTCTCAAGCCAGGGCAACAACACCTACGCCGTATTCAACCGTGAAGGTAACAACGACTATATCGGCTCCTTCGCCGTGCTCGCAGACGCCGCGCGCGGCGTCGACGGCATCTCGGAGACCGATGGCCTTGAAGTGCTGAGCGCAAATCTGGGTGGGCCGTATGCAGGCGGCATCTTCATCGCGCAGGACGGCCGCAACATCGCGCCACAGGAATACCAGAACTTCAAACTGGTCCCGTGGTCGGTGATCGCTGAAGCGCTCGATCTGGAAACGCGGCAGTAAGAGCTAGAATTGCCCGCTCGCGGAGAGGCCGAACATCAGGCCTTCTTCGCGAGCACGGTAATCCGCGCCACCAAAGACACCCAGACGATCTGAATCGAAATGACGGCGGCCGCGGGTTTCTGCGTCGTCAGTGAGATTCGAGCCCCATGCGCGCAGCTTCAGCCCAGCGAACGCCGTCGTTTCGATCCACAACGTTAAATCTTCGGCGTCGCGTTCAAGTTCGATTTGGTCGAGCTGATAAGAAGGCGTCTCCGTCTCGCGCTCGTAATCAAGCCCCCAAGAAAAGCTTGAGAAGTCTTGGCGCAGGCCAATCGTCAGCGCACTTTCATCGGCGCCTGATAACTCGCGCGTGGCGCCGATCAGCGGATCGATCGCCTGCGAGCGCTGCTCCATGAAATCGAAACGCAGCGATGCGCCCCAGGTGATCGGAATTGCGGCAGACACGCGCAAGCCGTTCAATTCGGCATCGCCTATGTTGCCCGGCGCATCGAGCTGGTCGCCTGGTGGGCCGACCGGCACAACATCGAGCGCATCTTCGATCGCCCAATGATAGAACGTGACGCTCAGCGCCCCATCCTCGCCAAAGCGCCAATCGCCGGCGGCTTCCACGCGCCAAGACGTCTCCGGCCGCAAGCCGGGATTGCCCGCGATGACGACAGACGAGGTGATGTCCGCGGCCGAGACGAAGTCCTCGAAATCGAGTTGCCCGACATCGCGATAAATCCGGAAGCGCAGCTGATCGCGTTCGCCCAGACTACGCGTAAGCTGAAACGACGGCTTCCAATATTCGAGCACCGTTTCGCGATTTGAATCGCCGCTTTGCGTGAGGTTAGAGAATTCGACCGACGCGCCCGCCTCCAGCGACCATCGCGGCGCCAGCGGCCCCGCGAGCATGGCGCCCAACTCCGCACGCTCTTCCTCGACTCGCACGTTGGCGGACGGCAGCACGACGGGCGCTGGTCCAGCGCCTGCGTCTTCCACCAGCGCCAGCCGTTGCTCCAACGTGTTCAACGCACCCTCGGCGCTTAACTCCACACTCAATCGCGCCGCAGATCGCGGCGCAACGCAGCGCGTATGATCGTCTCGCCGCTCTCCAAATGCTGGCTTTGCCAGGCCGCTCCATCGACATCGCCATCGGCATCGCGTTCGATCGTCGCTTCGTCGCCTTCATACCAACGGCGCGTCACAACCGCGCCAAGCTCTGCACGCCACGGCCCGAACTCGCGTCGCAATGCGACACCGAGTTCACCGATATCTTCGCTCTCAGCCAACTCGCCCTCAATCGCGCCGACAGCTGCGCCAAGCGGATCAAACACCTGCGTCTCCTCGCGCTCATTGCTCTCGCCCCGGCTGAGCTGTGCATTGAGCGCTGTATGCCAACCGAACAGCGGAAACGACGCTTGACCCGCAAGCACGGCTTCACGTTCCTCGATCGGAATGCGCTCAAAGCGGGTCTCGTCCAATGCGCCGGTCGTATCGCGATCAAGGCGCGCGCCGTGCACCGGTGCGTGAGCGCTGTCGAGATCTAGAGAAAGCCCATATTCCAGAGCGCCTCGCTGCCCCGTCCACGCAGCCTCCAGGCCGGGAGAAACGCGGCCATCTTCAGCGCGTTCCGCCGATAGCGACCACACGCCTTCGCCGCCACCGCCACGCCGCACCACATTGAGGCGCACGCTTTGGGCGCTCCGCGCGCTCGCGCCGCCGCCACGGACCAGTTCAATGCGCTCCACATCGCTCGCGGGAATGCGCGCCAGGATGTCGTCAATCTCCTGCGCCTTGGAGGTCGGCGGCTCGCCGTTGATGAGCACATTGCTCTGGGCGCCGGCAAAGCCCCGCCGCTCAGCGCCCTCATCCAACACAAAGCCCGGCACCCGCTCGACCATGTCCAGCGCCGTGCGCGGCGAGAATGGCGCAAAGAAGCTCGGTTCGTAGGTCACGCGCCCGGACTGATCCGTAGGTACGGAAGCTTGCTGCGCATGCGCGGCGCCGGCAGCGCAAATCGTAAACGAGGTCAACAACGCCTGACGCCACATTTTGCCGTCGGTGCGGGCCAGTCCAAGTCTCGACACGTCGTCCCCTCATTCCAAGGGCGACATCCTACCTAGACGATGCTGACATGCGCCTGACGCGGCCAAGCCCGGCGCCACTATGCTCTTCCAAGCCAGCGACCTAGGATTTCTTCGGTGTCTTGGCCGACGTCACACGGCGCGGCGCGACGGACGCGGCCGGGTGTTTCGGAGAGCTTGGGAAAGACACCCTGCATCGTCGTCGGACCAAGCACGGGATCGTCCACGGTGACTAGTGCATTGCGAGCGGCAAAATGCGGATCGTTCAGCATGTCTTGGGCATCGTAGATGCGGCCTGCCGGCACCGAAGCTTCAATCATCAACGTTTCGAGTTCCGCCACGCTCAGCGTCGCAGTCCATGACGCTATCTCGGAATCCAACGCCTCCATATTAGCGCTACGCGCGAGATGGCTAGCATAGCGCGGATCGCGCGCGAGCTCGGGCCGGCCCATCGCGCCGCACAGGCGCATGAACACCGCGTCCTGATTGGCGCCAATCAAATACTCGCCATCCCTGCAGGGATAGACGTTCGACGGCGCAACGCCGGCGATGGTGGAGCCGCTACGCTGCCGCTTCCACCCATTCACCTGGAATTCCGGCACCATGGATTCCATCACCTGCAAAACGCTCTCATAGAGCGCGGTGTCGACGATCTGACCGCGTCCGGTTTGGTTGCGATGATACAGCGCCGCGAGCGCGCCCATGCAGCCATAGGTCGCCGCCAGTGAATCGCCGATCGACACGCCCATGCGCGCGGGCGGGCGATCCGGATGACCCACAATGCCCCGCCAACCGCCCATTGCTTCGCCGATGCCGCCGAAGCCCGCGCGCTGTGCGTAGGGGCCGTCTTGCCCGTAACCGGAAATCCGCACGACGATCAGCTTGGGATTGGCCGCGCACAAATCCTTCGGATCAAGGTTCCAGCGCTCCAGCGTGCCGGGTCGAAAATTCTCGATCAGAATGTCAGCGGCGTGAATGAGCTGACGTGCCGTCGCCTGGCCCTCCGCCGCACGCAGATCGAGCGCCACCGAACATTTATTGCGCGCGATCACCCGCCAAGCCGTCGGCGTACCGCCTTGGCCCCAATTGCGCATCGGGTCGCCCTCACCTGGCGGTTCGATCTTGGCGACCTCTGCGCCCATGTCGCCGAGCAGCTGCCCGCAGAACGGGCCAGCAATCAGCTGTCCCATTTCCACCACGCGAAGTCCGGCGAGCGGGCCGGCCGCTTCCTCAACCATCACACAAATCCTCGGGCTTCGAGCCAAGCGCCGATCGCGCCGACAGCCTTAGGCAAAAGATCGCGGCGTTCGATGTAATAATGGTCGGCATCCTTGATGTGGACGATTTCCTTGTCCTCTGAGGCAAGCGCCGCGAAGAGGCGCGCCGCGTGGCTGGGCGTGCAGGCAAGGTCAGCCGTGTTGTTCACGACAAGCGCGGGACAAGTCACCCGCGCAGCGTTGCGCTCTCCGTGCGCGCGGCTTTCGTCATAACTCCATTGCGACAGCCACGAACGCAGCGTCGTGAAGCGTCCAAGCCCAACGGGGCCGTCATTGGCAATTCGGGGATCGCCGAGATAACAGGTGTGCGGTTTGCGGTCGGACGGATCTTGCGTGGGATCGGTCCAGCGCACGTCGCACATCGTGGCTTGCACGACGAAGCACCGCTCTGCATCCGGCTCACCACTTGCCTTCAGCCGTGCAAGTTCGTCTTTCGCCCAAGCCGTGATGCGCCGATTGCGCGCGATCTGGGCGGCGCGGAACTGCTCAACGAACCAAGCATCGTAAGGCGGCCGTGCGGGGCAATCTGGATCATATATGTTCAACGCCCGGTCGCGTTCAAATGGCCGTGTCTCATCGGTGATCGATGGATCAAGCCATTCGGTCATCGTCACCGAGCGGCTCAGATGCGCCGCGAGCAGGAGAAGGCCATCCGCTGGCTGCAGCTTCGCTTCGCGCAGGCCGACATAATCACCGGCCGGCGTCTCATCGATCGTCGGCTCGGTCGCTTGATCCTGATAGAAGAGCGACAGCGAGCCGCCGCCAGACCAGCCGCCCAGCACCACTTTCTCATAGCCGAACCGCTGCTTCAGATCAGCGATGCAAGCGCCGAGATCGAGCAAGCACTTCTCCATGATGAGCGCTGTGTCGTTGCCGCGATAGCGCGGATTGCAATAGATGACGTGCCGGCCCGCTGACGCGAGTGCGCCCACCAACGGCAAAAACGACCCACCGCCAATCGGGTGCGAAAACAAGATGACTGTCTTGGACTCGCCAGCGGCCGGGCGAATGCGCATGCACTCAACGAACACTTGCCCGGACGGCCCGCCATAGACTTCCTTGAGCCGGCTCGTATCGGCGTGAACAAAGCCGTACGGCTCGCGGACGACACTCGTCATCGGCCTCTCCCTCCGTCAATGTTGCGCCCGGGGCCCTTTGGCGGCAACCTCCTTAATCTGACAGTGGCCCTTACGCCGCCACGGAAGGCAATAAGCAAATAGGGAGGCGCCGATGACCCAACCGAACGGCATCCATCACGTCGCTTTCATGGCCGCCGACATCAAGAAGCACATCGCGTTCTTCTCCGACGTCGTAGGCTGCCCGCTCGTGGCCCTGTTTGACATGCACGGCGTGCCAGGGGTCTGCACGCCTTCTTGCGCCTCAGCGAGACGAGCTATTTCTCGATCGTACAATTGCCGGACGTCGACAAAATTCCGATCCAGCTTGGAATTACGCACGCGGGGCGCGGCGAGAAACCTTCCGCGGCCGGCACGCTGCAACACATCGCGTTTGGCGTCGGCAGTGAAGATGAATTGATCGCGATGCGGGACCGTATTCGCGGCAACGGCGTCAACGTCATCGGCCCGCTTGATCACGGATTTTGCAAGTCGATCTATTTCGCCGGGCCCGACAGCATGACACTCGAGGTCGCGACCCCGGTGCGCGGCTCGATCGATCCCCAGCGCTGGATCGATCCAGCCGTGCTCGAACGCGCCGGCATCTCCGCTGAAGAAGCCGCGCGCTTTAAAGCGCCAGCGTCTTATACGGGCCCGAGCCCTGCGCCACAGCCCACCTACGATCCAAGCAAGCCGCACATGCCTTATCCGCTCGAACAATATAAGCAGATGCTGGCCACCCCCGACGAGATCATCACCAAACTTGCCTCCTACGTGGAGCCGCCGGTTCGAGCTTAGTGCGGCGCTGCGCCGCCGCGCTTGGGACCATGATTTGCGCTAAACGCGAGTCATGAACAGGGGCGGCATTCTTCAGCGCTTACGGACGGCGGGGCTTACGCTCGCGCTGTTTGCGTTGACGTTTAAGGCGCTACTGCCGCCGGGCTTCATGCTCGATATGAGCGGCGATCGCGTCGCGATCACGCTTTGCAACGGCGGCGCGGCCTTCTTCGACACCGCGACCGGCGAGTTCAGCCACGAACGCGACGGCCGGCCGGCGGACGCAACCAGCCAACATTGCCCGTTCGCGCTCGTCACCGCGCCGACGCTGAGCGACACGACCGCGATGGCAGCCCCCGCGCCGCGCTTTGCATTTGTCGTCAGCGCGGCGCCCGCGCGCCAAGCGATCGGCGTGCACGAGGCGACCGGCCCGCCACTGCCGGCGCGCGGCCCCCGCTCCTCGCCTAAGCACAATCGCTGCCCGCTGTTTCGATGGCGCGGCACTTCTTGCGTTCGACGGCGCCGCAAGCGCGCCGCTTAAATTTAGGCCATGGAACATGAAATTCTCTCTCGCGCTGTGCGCGAGCGCGCTCGCGCTCATGCCCGGCATGGCGCTGGCTGAAAGCGCCGACAACGAAACCATCATTGTCACCGCCCGCCCTAACCCCGAGGACCCGCCTGTGGTCGCCGCCGCCCGCGACGACGTTTCGCGCACGCCAGGCGCCGTCTCCGTCGTCGCCAATGAAAGCTATGAAGCGCGTGCGGCGACGGGATTGACCGACCTCTTGCGCGACGTGCCGGGCGTATTGGCGCAACGGCGTTATGGCGAGGAATCACGCTTCTCAATCCGCGGCTCGGGCTTGGATCAAAGCTACCACCAGCGCGGCGTTTTGTTTGCGCAGGACGGCGTGCCGTTCGCCGACGCCGACGGCTTCTCCGATTTCCAGAAGCTCGATCCGCTGACGGCACGGTACGCGGAGGTCTATCGCGGCGGCAACGCGCTGCGCTTTGGCGGCGCGCAGCTGGGCGGCGCGGTGAACCTCGTCACGCCGACCGGGCGCTCGGCGCAATCAGAGAATTTGCTGCGCGCTGAAGCGGGTTCGTTTGGCTTTGCGCGTGTATCTGGCCAGATCGCCCGCACGTGGGGCGATTGGGATGCGTTCGCGGCGCTCACGGCGATGCAGGGCGATGGCTATCGCGAACACGCCGAGCAGGATCAGCTGCGTGGTACGATGAATCTCGGCCGCAACTTTGGTGAGGACCGCGAAGTACGCCTCATCGTCTATGGCGCCGACATCAATCAGGATGTGCCGGGCACGCTGACACTGGCCCAGGCGCTCACCAATCCGGAAGCGGCGAGCGGCGCGGCGGCGACGTTTGACTGGCAGCGCGATCAAGAGGTGTTCCGAACCAGCCTACAGACACGCTGGCGCTTCAATGATGCGCTAGTATTCGAAGGCGGAATCTATGCAACGACGACCGATCTCTATCATCCAATCTCGCTGCTGATCGACCAACAGATCGAGACACAGGGCGCGTTCGGGCGCTTCGATTGGCAAGGCGAGCTCGCCGGCCGTCGCGCCGAACTCTATTGGGGCGCGTCGTTTCGCCAAGGTCACGTCGATCAGATTCTCGGTCCGGTGATGTTTCCGATCGCGGGCGACAGCCGGCGTGAAGCAACGGGCATGGAGCTGTTCGCGGAAGGGCGGCTGTTCGTGACGGATGCGCTGGCGCTCGTCGCGGGCGGTTCGTATGGCCGCTTTACGCGCGACTATGAGGACCGGCTCAACGCCGCGAACGATGACGCACTTGACGACGATTGGTTTGCGCCGCGTATCGGTTTGCTCTGGGAGGGTGAGAACGGCGTCCAAGTATACGCCAACATCACCAATTCAGTTGAGCCGCCGCATTACGGCGCGCTGGTGCAGGCGCCATATCCGGGCTTTGTCCCGGTGGAGCCGCAAAAGGCATGGACGGGCGAAATCGGCACGCGCGGGCGCACCGGCGCGTTCGTGTGGGACATCACACTTTATCGCGCCGAGCTTGAGAACGAGTTGCTGAGCTTCAACCCCTGGCAGGCGTGCCAGCTGCGTTCTTCAATGCCGACAATACAGTTCATCAAGGCGTCGAGTTCGCGCTCGATTGGGAAATCGCCGCCGATTGGATGCTGCGCCAGAGCTACACCTATTCTGACTTCTTCTTCGATGGCGATCCGGTTTATGGCGACAACCAAATCCCAGTCGCGCCGGAACATCAGTATCGCGCCACCTTGCGTTACACGCATCCAACCGGGTGGTTCGTGGCGCCAAGCGTCGAATGGCGGCCGCGCGACACGTGGGTCGATTACGCCAACACGTTGCAGGCGCCTGGCTATACGATCTGGTCTCTCAACGCCGGTTGGGATTTCGACAATGGCGTCGCGCTGTTCGTCGATGCGCGCAACCTGACCGACGAGGCCTACGTGCCGGAATTGGGCGCGATCGTGGATGCAAGCGCCATCGGCGCCAACACAGCCGTCTTCTACCCCGGCGAAGGCCGCGCCGTGTACGGCGGCGTTTCATATCGCTTCTGATCAGGAGAACACCATCATGTTCACACAAACAATCCGCGTCGTCGCCGCCAGCTTCCTGCTGGCGGCGCTCGCTCTGGCCCCGGAAAGCGCTGCACAACAGCGCGTCACCACGATCACGATCGAGGACCCGTGGGTGGCGACGACCAATCCGGGCGCCGCGGTCGCAGGCGGCTTCGTCACGTTGCGCAACACTGGCGCGCAATCCGATCGTCTCGTCTCGGCGGAAAGCACCCGCGCCGCACGTGTCGAGCTGCATGAGATGAATATGGACAACGACGTGATGCGCATGCGCCAAGTTCAAGGCATCGACGTGCCGGCCGGCGGCGCAGCGACACTTCGTCCGGGCGGCCTGCACATCATGTTCTTCGACATCGATGCGCAATTCCAAGAACGGCAAGTCGTCCCCGTCGTACTCCACTTCGAACGCGCCGGCGATGTGCGTGTCGACTTCATCGCGCGACCGCGCCCCACACCCGGAGCGCACAATCATGAGCACTGAAGCGCGCCGCCAATTGCGGTGGACGGATTGGCCCGTCCTCTTGCTCGCCGGCCTCGCTGGATTGCTTGCGATTCTTGTCGTGCTTTACGTGACCACTAAGCCCGGCGCGCCGCCGCAAGAGAACGCTTATGCCGCCTTCGCGCGCGATATTGACGATGTCGTGCTGATCGGCGCCGATGGCGCGCCGGTGCGTTGGGGCGACCTCAACGGCAAACCACGGCTCGTCTTCTTCGGCTTCACGCGATGCCCCGAAATTTGCCCCACCACTGTCGCCGAACTGAGCGCCGCCATCGAAGCGCTCGGCCCAGACGCCGCGGACGTGGAGGTCGCGTTCATCAGCGTTGATCCCGCGCGCGACACGCCTGACGTGCTCAGCGCCTATTTCTCAAGCTTCGGCCCACGCTTTAACGGCTATACCGGGGAGCGTGCGGAAATTGATCGGCTCGTGCGCGCGTTCCGGGTGTTTTACGAACACGTGCCCACGAGCGGCGGCGACTACACCGTCAATCACACGGCGATCACCTATTTGGTGACCGCCGAGGGCGAGGTGGTCGATATCATCGGCTACGACAATCCCCAAGACCGCACCATCGCGCAAGTGCGCGCCTTCCTCAGCTCACGGGGAGTCTGATGCTTCGTTCCTTCGCGGCCGGCTGCGCGCTAGCCATCGTCCTTACGTCCTCCGCGTACGCGCATGTTGTGTTTGCAGAGCCGGAAGCGGCGCCCAATTCGTATTACGCTGGCTTTCTGCGCGTCAGCCACGGTTGCGGCGCGTCGCCGACGCGGTCCGTGCGCATCGAAATTCCCGCGGGCGTCAATATCGCGCGACCGCAGCCAAAGTCGGGCTGGACGCTCGAGATCGAACGCGCGCCGCTGGATGCCCCGATCGCGTCCGAAGGCGGGCCGATCACCGAACGCGTCACCGCCATCACTTGGCGCGGTGAATTGCCGGCGGACCAATTCGAGCAATTCGGGATTATGATGCGGCTGCCTGATCAAAGCGGGCCGCTCTTTTCCCTGTGATCCAAACCTGCGCCGACGGCGAGCAACGTTGGGAGCAAATCCCTGCCGCTGGCGCCGCTTGGCACTCGGTCCCCCGACCTGCGCCCGTGCTCACGCTCCAAGCGCCACAGAGCGACGCGCACGCGGGACATCACTAACCTAAAGCCGCGCCACCGCGACGCGCGCACCCCAGAAAACCGCCCGCAGAATGCCGATGCCGATCAGCACAACAAACGTCACGAGCGGCAATTGCTCCAGGTAGAAGCCCAGATCGAACGGGCCTGTGTCCGTCAACACGATCAACAATAGCGCGATGAGCCCTGAGCAGGCGATCCAGAACACGAAGGCCTCGTCCATGAACCACACGGCGCTGCGGTTCTTCGCCAGCAAGATGAATTGGTAGAGAATGCGCACCAGCGCGAAGCCTGCCCACCACAACAACAAGAACACGACATGGTCCAACACGGACGCTTCGGGCATACGTCCCTGCAGCACCGCGCCGAGAACCTGCACGACCAGGAACGCGATGGCGCAGCCCAGGGCGCCGACGAGATAACGTAGGTGTGGAATGCCGCCGATACCGCCGGCAAACTTGGAAAAAGCGCGAATGCATCATTCAGGCGCGCCGATCGGAAACTGGCGGGCGCCTCTGCGCGTGCCTTCAACGTGGACTGAAAGCGCCCGCTCTTGATAGCGTCGCGCTTGGCGATGACGTCGTCAATCTCGCGCGCGTTGGCGTCGCCGCTCCAGGCGCCAAAGTCCGCGACGTGAATTTGGCCGAAGCCGAGTGGTATTTCGAAGTCCTGCGAGAACGCAATTGGGACGAGCTTCTTGGCCTTGTTGGCGCGGTCGGCCTCATCGCGCACGAAGCCTGATTCTGTCGATGTCGGCGTCCAGATAACGATGCACGCGCTGGCGTCGCGGATCTCCTTGGCGATGACGGAGCGAAAATCATCTCCGCTCAGCAGCTCACGATCCCACCACACCGTTTCGCCACGGGCGAGCAGCGCGTTCGCCACGCGCTGCGCAAGCGGCTTGTCATCACGGCTATAGGAGATGAAGAAATCCGCCATCAGCGCCTCAGCTGACGAACGCGCGATGCGCCGACCAGGCGCCGAGATACTCGCCCTCCAACGTCGTCAGCGTCAGCGTGTAGGTGAGCGTCGATTCATTTCGACCTTGTGTACGCGTGCTGGTGAACTCGGAATTCAGCACATAATCGACATCCGTATAGCCCGTGCTGAACACACGCACTGTACGGGAATTGGCGAGCGTGTTGCGCACAGTGTCGAAGATGTCCTGCACACGTAGATTCCAGTTGGCGCTGTTGTTCGTCGGCACGCCAAGAACCACCTTCGCTTCCTGCCCGGCGAGATTGGCGAAGCGGGGCGACGCCAGCAATTGCGCCGTCACTTCGTTCGCCATCGCGATATATTCCGGCATGCCGATATTGCGCACGACCTCGACATCACCGCGCCGGCGCTGCGCTTCGGCGCTGGGGGCTCAACGCCGCCACAAGCGCAACCGCCAAGAACATCCAGAAACGCTGCATAATCCTACCCTGCACTTGCATTGAGATCGACGCCGTCCACCCAGAGACGGCGCGAGGTATCCACGCGAAGCACGTCATTGGTGGCGCGGGCGTAGATCAAAGTTTGCTGGTTCTGCGGATCAAGCGCTACGGTGCGGCGTTGGAGCACGCCAGCGCTGCTGCGCGTCGTGATCGCCACTTCGTTGACGCCGGGCGGCGCGATCAAGCGCGCAACATGCACGCGGCGCGGCAAGCTGCACCAGCTGCGCAGATCGGGCACTGAATCCAACGATATTGGCTGGTTGCCCATAAATTGATTGATCTGCGCTTCAAGCGCTTCGGTCTGGCGGTCCCGGTACGCCGAGACCAGAAGATCGAGCCACATGAACAACAGCCGATCGCTCTGATCGCGCAACACAAGCGCCTCGACGTCGCTGATCGGATCAAGCGTCACCGGCCGGCGGGCATTAGCTGGCCCGCTGGTGAAGGCGGCGTCCACGCGATTTACGGCCGAAATCTCGGGGACAAACACACCCATGCGCAAGGGCAACACGGCGCCGTCGTCCATCGGCAGACCATAGCGCAGCACATTGCGGCTCGGCGCGAAGCCTTCAGCGACGATCACGTGTACGACGCGCGTGCCAGGCGTGTGGTTGTCGTTCATCGCCTGGACGGCTTGCGTCAGCTGCGTCCGCGCCGGTGCGAGCGCCAAAGCTTCCTCATAAGCGCCGCGCGCGTTGCCACGCAGCGCCGGCTGTTCGAGGCTCGCGATCTCCAGCGCCACGCCCGACACGTAGGGGCCAAAAGGATTCACGTAAGCGCTGGGTACACGATTGGCGATCGGCGCGTAGCTTGTGAACTCTGGGTTCAGCGTGTTGACCATATTGGTGGTCTTGCCGTTGTCGCTGGCTTGCTCTTGCTGCAGCGATTGTTGCGCCTCCGCGACTTGTTCGGCAAAGCGCGCGCGTAATTGCTCTTGTTCATCGGCGCTGGCGCGCGCGACGTTGTAGCAGCGGCGGTCGCCTTGGATCATGAAGTTGAGCGCGAGATAATTGAGCTGCAGCACGCCTTCATAGTCGCGCTTGCGGTACGGGCCGAAATCGCCGCGGCCGAGCACGACACCGGCGGCCTGACGCGCACGATTGCCAAGCCAACGGCCCGCTTGACCCAAGCGATTGCGGACGCCGCCGCTGTCGCCACCGGTGGCGCGCGCGGCTTCGAAACTCGTCATCGCCTCCTGATGCCGATTGCACTCGTAATGCATCAGGCCGACTTCGGAATTGGCGAGGAAGACATCGCGCGAAGAAAACAAGGGGCGGCGCGCTTGGCTGTCGTCCGCCGCCGCGCCTGTGGGCGCCGCGACCTCTTGCGCCTCCGCGTTTTGTTGGGTCTGCGCCGCGACTGGGACGGTTTGAAACAGCGACAGCGCGCCATCGAAATCGCCGCGCATCAGGAGTGAGCGCACGTCGCCATAGCGCAACGAATAGCCGGCGGGCCCGAGAGATTGGCGACCAGCGACAACAGGCGGCTGTGCCGCCGCGGCGCCCACAGGTTGGCTCGTCACCTGCGCGTGCGCGCTGTTGGTGAAGGATTGAGTCGCGGCAATTGCGGCGAGCCCAGCCAACAATTGGTCACGGCGTAGTGTGGGCGGCGCCATACGCATTGCTCCCTGATCAGAATGGCGTTGGTCCGGCCGTCTCCGGCGCGGACTGCGTTTGCGGCTGAGCTGGCGATGTCGTCGATGCGGCGCGACGCGGCGCTGGCGCGATTTCCACCTCGTCGCCAACAGCGACATTGAACGCCTGCCCCGCGAAACGCGCCGTGCTGATGTCCGGCTGCACGTCGATGACGATCAGATCACCCGCATAATTGCGCTCGCCCGCGCTCAGCATGACGCGCGTGACCGGATCGAACACCGGCTCACCGCCAAGATTATAGACGCGCAAGCGCATGTTGACGCTCAAGCCGGAATTAGCGCCGCCAGTGACACGGACGCGCTGACGGCCTGTATCGACGCTGGCGACCTGCATCGGGAAGAGATCGGCAAGCAGCGTGCGCGCCGCCTCGTTGGAAAGCCGATCGATCAGCGCAAGGCGTTCGCCAATGTTGGTCGCCGCACCGCTCTCCTCCACCTCGACAGCCGCCACCGACCGCCCGTCCAGCGTGGTGACGCGATATGAACCGCGCATGCGCAAGGTCGTACGTGACGGCCCGGTCGCGCGCGACACGCCCTCATAAGTCACGCTGGGCCGTGAGACGTTGGTATCGACGCTGATCTCGCCAGTGAGGAAGTATTCGCTGGTCGCCAACCCACGGCGGGGATCCGCCGCTTGACCCTGGGCTTGCGCCGCGATGCGTCGCTCGCGCGAGAGGCGCTGCAGGTCCGCACGCGGCAGCACAACGACGCGCGGGTCGGTTTGTAGCGCGTCAGACAAAGATCGCGACGCATTAAGGCGAAACGTGTTGGTTTGGTCCTGCTGGAACTGTCCATCAAACGTGACATTGATGGAATCCACCGCAATGGCGGGGCGGATTGCGGCTGGATCACCATGACGTTCAACGAGAATGGCGTCACGTCCCAGCGCTTGGGCGGGCGTCGCCGGCGTCGCTGCTTCGCGCGCGGTCGCATCGCCCATCGTTTCTGAAAGGACCAGCGGCATGGCGATGCGGTCGCGCTCGCGGAAGGGACCGTCCGACACCACGCTCAACGTCGCCGTCGTATCTTGCACGTCCGCCACGCGGACGACACCCACGCGCGTCCTCTGATGGCCGATCTCGCGTCCACCGGCCTCGCGGATTTCTTCGCCGAGACGGAAAACTTCCATCTCCATGCCGACCACCAACCCGTCGTTCAAACCACGGTTGGCGAGGATTGTGTCACCGGACGAGACGATTTCGGCGGGCGCGACATCTTCAAGGACGCGTTGGATTACTTGGCGCGCGACTTCGCGATTCACTTGAAACGCCAGATCTTGCATCAGCGGCATGTCGCGCAACCGCTCATCGGCGGTCGCCACCTGGCTGTTGCTCGCCTGATTGGGCGCCGCGAGCAAATACTCGCTGAGACTGGTCGATTCTCCATAGGAGATCATCGGCTCAGCGAAGCGCAGCACCCCGCAAGACGCACTGTGCCGCCGCGTGTGTCGAACAGGCGAAACACGAAGGTCGGCTGCGCCTTGAACATGAGCATACGCTCGCCGGTCATTTCATCGCGTTCGACCACGATCGAATAGACAGGCTCCTCAACGCCAACGTAGAGAAAATAGTCTGCATTGAGCTCGCGACCTACGCTCGCCAAGTCCGCGTTGCTCGCACGTTGTTGGCGCGCCTCTTCCCGGGCGCCGCCACTGTTCATGCGCAATACGGTTTCGATCAGCGAGCGCCGCCCTTGGCCGTTCTCCGTGTTCGTCATTTGACGCAGCGCAGTCTGGACTGCGTTGGTATCCACAACCTCGAAACGGTTTGAATTGTCGAGGCCCTGGGTGAGCTGTCCGTCGAGTTGCAGAAGCAGAATTTGCGAGAAGGCGGTGGCGACATCGCTCGGAAATGCAAACTCCCCTCCGCGCCTTGATTGCCGTCCGCATTAGCGCTTGGATCACCAGAGGTTTGCGGCGGCGGCGCTGACGGGTTCACGGTCTGCCCAAGGAAGCGTGTCACCTTGTTGGAGCCATCCGGATCGGCCTCGGCCGCACCGCTGTCGGTGATCATGCGCTCGATGGTTTCGTCGGTAGCGATGGCAATGCGGATGACGCCATTGGCGCGGTTGGCGCTCATAAGATTGCCGACGACCGGCACGGCCCACGCCGCCACCAGTGCGACGACAACAGCGGCCGCGAGGCCTATTAGGACAAGCCTTGTTCTACTCACCTTCCCGCCCCCGATATCTCCGCCTTATGAGCCGTCCGTTCGCGGACGACGCACAAGCGCGCCTGTGCTGATCTGATCTGCGCCCTCTTCGATCACGCCGACGCTGAGCCGTGCGCGCACTTCCGTCAGCCGAATGCGGCCGACATCGCCACCCGTATCGCCCAATCGCTCGCCTGTGATCGGATCGCGCAATTCACGCCCGCGCGTGCGCACGGAAAGCGTGTCGCCCACGGCGTAACCGGCGTCCTCACCGCGATTGATGAAGACGCGGCTATCCGCGATGTCGATGATCTGAACGGCATTGTTATTTTCAAGAATGCGGCCCGCCAGCCGTGCCGCAGCCGCCCGCGCAAGCGCTTGAAAAGCTTGTGCATCTGTCGAATTGCGATTGAGACTGGCGCGATTCACCGCGTGCGAGCCACGCGTCACCATCGCATCGCGCATCGCCGGCGCCGGTCGATACGTGGCTTCGATCGGTACGCGCACGATGCTGCCCGTGCTTGGCGATATGACAGAAATCTGAAGCGCGATTGCGCCGCGCGTCGTGACCAGATCGTGCGTATTCATCTGCGGCGCCACGCGCATGTCGTCCGACAAGGTCAGTGTCTCAACACGCACGGCATAGACGTATTGCGCTGCAACCGAACGCGGTGCGGTGCGGCCGGTGCGCGCCAACTCACTCAGCATCGCGTTGATTTCAGTGCTGTTTGCGCCTGGAACGGAGAAGAGTCCGGTGCCTTCAAGCGCGACTTGAATCTCGTTACGCAGCGTATCGGCGAAGCCCGGAATCGCTACGCCTTGCGCGGATGGCGACAGCTCTACTGCACCCACGGCGACCGCCGTGCGCCCTTGCGCGTTGGCTTCTGAGAATTGCGCGAACGCCAGCAGCAACGCAGACAGCAAAAAGTACACGACGCCGTCGTTGCGCATACACCACCCCCGAACCCTCGGTGGCATATTTCATATCACTCGCGTAACCAATGAAAAGCGAAAATGCGTTCGCGCGCGCGAAGCTTCTGTACTGTTTATTACAAGACGCGAAAGTGTCATATTTCCTTGCGGCGGAAGCAGTGTGCGGCATGGTCATTGACGATGCCGACCGCTTGCATCCAGGCATACACGATCGTGGGGCCAACGAACTTGAAGCCGCGCTTCTTGAGCTCCTTGGAGATGCGTTCCGAGAGCGGCGTGCTCGTGGGCACAGTCTTGCCGTCGCCCTTCAGCACTTTGCCTTCGGTGAAGGACCAACAAAACTCCGCGAAATCCTCGCCGCGTTTTTGCAAGTCGAGATAAATTTTCGCCGCCGCGATCGTCGCTTCGATCTTGGCGCGTGAGCGGATGATGCCGGGATCGGCGAGCAAGCGTTCGATATCCTTTTCGTTGAAGCGCGCGACTTTGGCGGGATCGAAACCCTTGAAGGCTTTGCGGAACGCTTCGCGCTTGCGCAGCACGGTGATCCAGGAGAGCCCGGCTTGGAAGCCTTCGAGCATCAGCATTTCCCATAGCATGCGGCTGTCGTGCTGCGGCACACCCCATTCTTCGTCGTGATAGGCGACGTAGAGCGGGTCTTCACCCGGCCAGCGGCAGCGTTGTTTGGCTTTGCTCATGGTCTCCCCGCCGCCTCGTCGGAATGTCGTTGCGCCCGCTACACTTTGGTTGTTTGAGTGCCAACACAAGAGCTTAGGGAGGCCGCTATGCGGGTTGGGACACCACGTGCGCTTATGGGTGCGCTGTTGGGTTTGACGCTATTGGCCACAGGCGCGAGCGCGCAGGACGCGCCGGCGCGCGATCCCAACTTTGGCCGCGGCGAACGCGTCTCGGGTCAGCCGTTCGCGACGCGCTCGCCTGTCGTGGCGCCACATGGCGCGGCAGCGACCGCCCACCCGCTGGCGACACAGACTGCGATCGACGTGCTGCGCGCGGGCGGGTCAGCAATCGACGCCGCGATCGCCGCCAACGCCATGCTTGGATTGGTTGAGCCCACCGGCAACGGCATCGGCGGCGACATCTTCGTAATCGTCTGGGACCCACGCACGCAACGTCTCTACGGCTACAACGGCTCCGGCCGCACCCCGCGCGCCATGTCGCTAGCGGAGATGCGACGCGAAGCGCGCCGGCGCGGCAACCCCAATGCGGTGCCAAGCTTTGGCGCTGCAAGCGTGAGCGTGCCCGGCACTGTTGATGGCTGGTTCGCGCTACACGAACGCTTTGGCCGCACGCCAATGCCCGACCTGCTGGCGCTGGCGATCCGGTACGCCCGCGAAGGCGCACCCATCCCGCAAACCATTGCGATGTATTGGACAAACAACGAGCGTCGGCTGGAGGCAGAATTCGCGGCTGGTCGCCTCCAGGAGATCGACAATGCTCGACGCACCTACTTCAGAGATTGCGAGGACATCTCGGCGAACGGGTACGATCGTCAAGGCAGGGCAGTATATTTACAGCAATGCGAGCGCCGACTCCCGGACGGCCACTCGCTCTTCGCCAACCCCGACCTCGCCAACACATTAGAGCTACTCGCAACCGGCGGGCGCGACGCCTATTATCGCGGACCCATCGCGCGCACGATCGACGCTTACATGCGCCGCATCGGCGGCTGGTTGCGTTACGACGACCTCGCACGCCACCAAGGCGAATGGGTCGATCCAATCTGTGCGCCGTATCGCCACGTTGAGGTCTGCGAATTGCCGCCGAATTCGCAAGGCGTCGTAGCCCTGCAAACCCTGCGCATCCTCGAAGCCTACAATCTGCGCGAAATGGGTTTCCTCTCGCCGGACTCCTGCACACGCAAATCGAAGCCACGCGGCTCGCTTTCGCCGACCGCGCGCAATTCTACGGCGACCCAGCCTTCACGCATTTCGATACTCGCCGCTTGCTGACCGACGAATACACCGCACAACGCCGCGCCATGATCTCCAACGATCGCGCCATGCCGCCGCCGCCACACGCGGAGCTGCGCATCGACGGCGACACGACCTATCTCACGACGGCGGATTCCGACGGCATGATGGTGTCGCTGATCCAATCCAATTATCGTGGCATGGGCTCTGGCCTCGTGCCCGATGGTTTGGGGTTCATGCTGCAAGACCGTGCGGAATTGTTCTCGCTGCAAAGCGGGCATCCGAACGTGTACGCGCCGGGACGTCGCCCCTTCCAAACCATCATCCCCGCCTTCGCGCTGCGCGAGGGCCAGCCGTGGCTCTCGTTCGGCGTCATGGGCGGCGATATGCAGCCGCAAGGTCACGTGCAGATCATCGTCAATCTCATCGACTACGACATGGATTTGCAGGCGGCAGGCGACGCGGCGCGCTATCGCTTCTATGGCGGCGCCGAGCCGACGGGCGATGAGCCGGATGGCGTTGGCTATGTCTCGATGGAGAACGGTGTGCCGCCCGAGGTGCGCGCCGAACTCGAACGCCGCGGCCATCGCATTCGACCAGCAGATGGCTCATTCGGCGGCTACCAAGCAATCATGCGCCATCCGAACGGCGTGTACGAAGCCGCCACCGAAATGCGCAAAGACGGCAGCGCCGGCGGCTATTAATGCGCCCGCTTCTCTTCGCCGCCCTGCTCACTCTCGCCGCCTGCGGTCCGCGGCAGCGCCTATGTGCGGCCGCGGCGGGACAATCATGCGCGCGCGGAGGAAATGATCGCGCCCGACGCACAAGCGCGCCAGGCTGAGCGCGGCATGTGGGCGCGCCGCTGACACTTGTCGTCTTCGGCGAAAATTTTAGCGCGTGGCATGGACCAGCGCTCTCTTCGCTCACCGGCACGCGGGCACGCGGCGCGCGGGCCGCTGGGGGGTATATCGCGACGCGCCGCAGCTCTGGAGCACGGCTCGCAGCTGGAAGTGCTGACGGAAGATCAGCCGACGTAGCCGGCCGCCACGGGATCGCCGACGCGGGCGATCAGCGCACGGCGCAGCTTCTCCAGCGCATTGCCTTCGATCTGGCGCACGCGTTCCTTTGAGATGCCAAGACGTTCGCCGAGCGCTTCAAGCGTCACCGCCTCGTCCTCTAGTTTGCGCTCGCGGATAATCAGGCGCTCGCGATCAGAGAGATCGCCCATGGCTTCGCGGACCAAGGTGGCGCGCGCGATGCTATCATGGTTATGCATCGCCGCCGCCTCGGGCCCTTCGGCCTCGTCAGCCAACATATCCTGCCATTCGCCGTCGCCCTCTTCAGTGAGCGGCGCATTGAGCGAACGATCCGGCGCGGAGAGGCGCGCGGCCATATTGTCCACCTCATGCTCAGCCACACCGAGCAGGTGCGCCACGCGTCTGCGCGATTCAAAACTCATCGCACTGTCGCTGATGTCGCCGATGCGCGCGCGCAGACGTCGCAGATTGAAGAACAGCGCCTTTTGCGCCGATGTGGTGCCGGTGCGCACGATCGACCAATTGCGCAGCACGAAGTCCTGCATGGCCGAGCGAATCCACCACGACGCATAGGTCGAGAAACGCACTTCGCGCTCCGGCTCAAAGCGCGCAGCCGCTTGCATGAGGCCGACATTGCCCTCTTGCACCAGATCGCTCATCGGCAGGCCGTAATGGCGGAATCGCGAGGCCATCGCGACGACGAGGCGAAGATACGCCGTGATCAGCTCGTGCAGCGCGCGCTCATCGCCCTTATCGCGCCAGCGCTGCGCCAGCTCGCGTTCGTGATCGGCCGCAAGCAACGGCGCGCGCATGGCCGTGCGGAGGTAGCGCTGTGCGCCACGCTGCAGTTCGGCTGTTTCGGAGACCGCCATGGCTAATACTACGTCCGAACCCGTGTCGGGTTTTCTTCAAGGACGTCACAAGACGACCAACACCCATCACGAACGCGTGAGGGCGTGTTCGGGCGCTAAAGAAAAGGCCGGGCGCTGGGCCCGGCCTTATCCGATCTTCGTTGAGCGCGCGCGTTAGGCGGCAGCGGCGGCTTGCTTCTTGGACGCCAGCGAGGCGGTCACTTTCTGCACGGCGTCGTCACGGCTCACCTTTTCGACAGCGGCGAGTTCCCGGGCCATGCGGTCCAGGGCGCTCTCATAAAGCTGGCGCTCGGAATAGGATTGTTCCGGCTGATCCGAGGCGCGGTGGAGGTCGCGTACGACTTCCGCGATCGAGACCAAGTCGCCCGAATTGATCTTGGCTTCGTATTCCTGAGCGCGGCGCGACCACATCGTCCGCTTAATCCGGGCGCGGCCCTGCAGCGTCTTCATGGCTTGATCGACCACCGCGCCAGAGGCCAGCGGACGCATACCGCACGACTTCGCCTTGGTGGTGGGCACGCGCAGGGTCATCTTGTCCTGCTCGAACGAGATCACGAACACGTCGAGATCGATGCCGGCCACCGCCTGCTTTTCCACGCCCATGACCCGGCCGACGCCATGCGCCGGATAAACAATATGGTCACCAGGACGGAAAGCGATCGAAGGCGTGGCTGTCATGGTCATCAAGAACTCCGTATCCCAACTCAAATTTCGGCTCGCCGGAGCTTCCGTAAACGTCATCCGCGCCAGCGCACAGCAAAGCGGACGGTTTCGCCCCGCCCGCGACTTCCGTGCCCTGTGCGCATTCAGATGAGCGCTATGGATTGATCCAGCTGTTGGCGCGAACTCGCGCCGAATTCCGATTGTTGAGAGTGTATAACACAAAATTCGGCCGATTTGAAGCGGCCATACTGTGGCAAGTTATTCGCCACGTCCGGGGGCCGGATCAAAGTATTTCTCGTATTTACCCTTCTCGTCCTTAAGGGCTTCACGGTCTTCGGGGGCGTCCCCTTCACCGTAATGTTCGGCCAAACCTTCGCGTATTCGGTGTTTATCTTGAGCCACTTGCCGTCCGGCTCATCTTGGCTGTCAGGCTTGATAGCGTCGACTGGGCACTCAGGCTCGCAGACGCCGCAATCGATGCACTCGTCTGGGTGAATGACGAGGAAGTTCTCGCCTTCGTAAAAGCAGTCGACCGGGCAGACTTCGACGCAGTCCATGTATTTGCAACGCACGCATGCGTCGGTGACGATGTAAGTCATGTCAGCCCAGTTCCGCTCCGGAGCCTCAGATGGCCAAAGGGCCGTGCAGCGTCAACCCAACGCATCTGCGTCAAGTTCAACGTAAAGCAGCCTCGCCTCCGAGGCGGGTCCGCGACGGGCGCCCAATGCCTCGACTTTAATCGCGACCAAGCGTCCACGCTGCGGAAGCACGAGCGCATCACCCGGCGCCACTTCGACCGACGGCTTCTCGATCCGACGCGCCAAGCCGTCATGCACCAGACGCACCCCGCCCTCGCTGATCAGACGCGCGGCGGCGGCGCGCGTTTTGGCCAGGCGGGCGCGGTGCAGCCAAAGATCGACGCGTTGGCGTTGCGCAGCGCTCATGCACGGCGTCTCCGGCGACGCGGCGGCTGCTCCGATGCGGGCAGGAGGTTAGCCAACGCGGCGAAGGCATTGTCGGGCGAGGGTGGGCGCGGCCGCGGAGGTTTGCGCTGGCGCTGACCCAGCACCCAGTGCGCCGGCGCGCCCTCTTGTGCCTGCACCTGTCTGTAGCCGAGTGAGCCAAGGATCACCGGCAGCTCGCGCACCGGCCGACCGACGATACGGGCGAGCGCGCCATCAGGCGGCAGCGGCGCTGCGGCGATGGCGTCTGCCAGCCGTTCGATAATGTCGAAGCGCACAGCAACACGCCCGCAGGCGCGATAGCCGGCCGCGGCGCACTCGCCCCAGTGCCGGTGACGATCGAGTTGGACGCTAAGCGCGCCTGGACGGGCGACAAAAACGCTACGCGGTTCGCCGGGGTGCGCGGCGTGCCATAGGATTGCCAGCGTTTGGGCCGCGCGCGGCTTCAGCAAGCCCGACATGAAGATGGTGTGGCGGCCGACGCGAACCCCCGCCTTCGCCAAGGCGGAGAGCGACGCTGCGCTGATATGTTCGATGTCTTCCTTGGCGCGATCGAGCGCGCCGGCGTTCTCGATCAGGCGGAACGCAAGCCCGCGCGCGTCGGCCGGCAGCTTGCCATCGCGCCAGGCGGCCTCAAGCTGCACCAACGGACGCAGATCGTGCGCGACGGTTTGCGCGAGCCAAAGCTCCAGCCGTTCATGCGCGGCGCTCCGTTCGAGCGCCCCGGCGTCGGCGCCGCCGACGAGTTCGAGCCGTGGTTTCAACACCGATTGCTTTGGCGTGAGACGCGCCACCACGGCGCCGTCCACTCGCACCCTGCCATCGCGCAGCAAGGTAAAGTCCGAATCCGACGCGGCCGCAATGCGCGCGAGACGACGCGACACTTCGGGGCGCAGCGCGCGCATGGCGGCGTTGCGTAGCGCGCGGCCTTCGACACCCCCGGTGGCGCGCGGATCAGGCTTAAAGTCGAGGCCGTCGAGTTGGCCAACAAAATGCCCCTCGACTGTCACTTCGCCCTCTTCAGACACGCCCGCCAGCATCGCCTCTTCGCGCTTCAAGCCCTTCAGCAGCGCACTGGTGCGGCGATCGATGAAGCGTTGCGTAAGCGCGGCGTGCAGCGCGTCGGAGAGGCGATCCTCCACCTCGCGCGTCCGCCCGCGCCAGTAGTCCGCATCTTCCAACCAATCGGCGCGGTTGGCGGCGTAGGTCCATGTGCGGACATGGGCGAGCCGCGCTTGCAGCGCATCGAGATCGCCGTCTGGACGATTGAGCTTTTCCACCTCCGCTTCGGCCCATTCCGCCGGAATGCGACCTTTGCCAGAAAGAATATAATTAGCGATGCGACCGACGAGCGTGGCGTGTTCGTCTGGCGTTGCCTTTCGGAAATCTGGCAGCTGGCACGCTTCCCACAAACGGCGCACGCCGGCTTGGCCGTTGATGCGATCCATCAGATCGTCATCGCCCGCGAGACGTAGCAACACGCCTTCATCGTCAGCGCCACGCACGCGGATAAGTCCGGGCTGCTCGGGCGGCTGCGCGAGTGTCGCGATCAAGCGCTCGACGCTCTCAAAATTGAGCTTCTCATTGCGCCATTGCACAGCGACGACGCTCTCGAACTCATGCGCTTCAACGCGTTCGATCAGGTCTTCATCGAATGGCGCGCATTCGCCCGTTTCACCAAATGCGCCATCACGCGTGTAACGCCCCGCACGGCCGGCGATTTGCGCGATCTCGTCGGCGCGCAGATCGCGCCAGGAATGGCCGTCGAACTTGCGGCGAGAGGCAAACGCCACGTGATCGACGTCCATATTCAGGCCCATGCCGATGGCATCGGTGGCGACAAGAAAATCCACCTCACCGCTCTGATAGAGCTCCACCTGCGCGTTGCGCGTGCGGGGGCTGAGCGCACCCATCACCACCGCCGCGCCGCCGCGATGCCGGCGCAGCAATTCAGCGATGGCATAGACCTCCTCCGCCGAGAACGCGACCAAAGCCGATCGCTTCGGCAGCTTGGTGATCTTGCGATGACCGGAATAGTTCAGCGTCGACATGCGCTCACGCCGGCTGACTTCCGCCTCCGGCAAGAGCTTGCGGATCATCGGCCGCATCGTCTCAGCGCCCAGCAGCATGGTTTCGCCGAAGCCGCGCTGATTGAGGATGCGGTCGGTAAAGACGTGGCCGCGGTCGAGATCGGTGGCGACCTGGATTTCATCGATGGCGACGAATTCCACCGCCTTGTCGAGCGGCATGGATTCGACCGTGCAGACGAAATAGCGCGCCGTCTCCGGGACGATCTTTTCCTCGCCAGTGATCAGGGCCGCCGCCGCCTCGCCCTTGGCGGCGACCACCTTGTCATAGACCTCGCGCGCCAACAGCCGCAGCGGCAAGCCGATCATGCCGCTGACGTGGCCGAGCATCCGCTCGATGGCGAGATGGGTCTTGCCGGTGTTGGTGGGGCCGAGGACCGCCTTCACGCGGGCGCGTGCGCTCATGGGTCAACGATGGGCGGCAGGCGTGGCGATTTCAAGCCAAGCGCAAATACTCAGATACCGGAAATGCAAGAGAAGGAACCAAGAACGAATCAGTCGCGAATCAGTTGATTTGATTCGTTGGCCGTCCGTTCACGGCTAAATCTTGTGGTTAAGACTTAAGTAACACACAAGACTGCTCCAGCGCATGAAAAAGCCGCCGACATCTCTGCCGGCGGCCTTTCATTTCAAAACCGATGCGATCAGCGCAGACGCGTGCCGTTGAAGGTCAGACGGCGGGCCTCGAGGCGGACGACGCCTACGCCATCCGTCGGCATTTCAATCGTGACCGGGGCCCACATGCCGCTTGGCGTGCGCGCGAACAGGAAGGTGAGCGTGGACGCCTCCTGCGGGTCGCTGAAGCCAGCGATCGGGCGGAACTGGACGCGGCAGCGCACGCCCGGCCCCTGATATGCGCGGGAATCGATGTTCACGTTGCCATTCGGCGTCAAGGCGAAATCAAAGCGCGAACGGCCATCCATATAGACGCGCAGCGTCTGGGCGCAGGGATCGCCGGCGGTGGTGACCATCGCGGCGATGGCCGTGATCTGGTCGATCACGTTGCGGCGCTGCTCGGCCGTGGCTGGCGGATCGCCCATGTTCGGGCGACCAGGCGTGGCGGTAGTGACGACGTCATTGGCGGTGAAGGCGGCGCGGATCAGCCGGCCGTTCGGGCGATCATCGCGGCGGCGGCCGCCCTGGTGCTCATAAGAAACGGTGCGGAGCGTGCCGTCCGCCGCGACTGTGCCGCTGACATTGTAGCGGTAATCCTGGCTGCGCTGGAGCGCTGCGCCTACCCAGCCCTTCATCTCGCGGGTGGCGCTGGCTGTGTAAGTCGCGCCAGTCTGGTTGAAGCGGTAATTGAAGTCACCAGCCTCAACGCCACGCGCGATCACCGCGTAAGCGCCTTCAAAGGTGCGATTGCCCGTCTGCGCCGCGGCTGGACCGGCCAAAGCCGCCACACCGAGCACTACAACGAGCCCCTGGAGCCAATTCTTCATCGCAAACCCACCTCTGGACGGTTTCCTGCCGTGCGTGGCAACTCATACGGGGCGCATACTGATCCAGTCATGAACCAAATCGGGCGGATTCATGGAAGGTGACCACCTGCCCGGCCACATAACCCGGAATGAGCCTTTAGTTCGGCGCTCTCCTTGACCATGCCAGGGCCTTCGCGTATGCGTCCGCGCTTCAATTTTACCTCTGAGCAGAGAGCGCGTACCCATGTCCCGCCGTTGCGAACTGTCCGGCGTCAATCGCCAGATTGGCCACAAGGTCAGCCACTCCAACATCAAAACCAAGCGCGAGTTCCAACCGAACTTGGTCGATGTGACGTTGGCGAGCGACGCGCTGGGCCAAAACTTCAAGCTGCGCATCACGGCGGCCGCACTGCGCACCGTCGATCATCGCGGCGGCCTCGACCAGTATTTGCTCAAGGCTGACGAAGCCGAACTCTCCACGCGCGCGGCCAAGATCCGCCGCGACCTGAAGAAGAAGCTCGCGGAAACCGTCGCGGCTTAAGCTTCGAGAGATCCGAGATTTGAAACGCGCGTGTTTAGCGGCACGCGCGTTTTTGTTTGCGCCAAAACATGCGCGCAGCAATCCAGACAAACACCGCCGTCATCCCGGACGCGCGGAGCGCGATCTGGGATGACAGTGGAGCTAAATCGCCAGAGCTGGGTTGGGCAGGTTTTCAGGCAGGCGGGAGTTGACCAAGCTCAGCTTGGCCCTGATCTCTTGAGCATGACAGAGGACGACGTCTCGAAGACTGAGGACGTTGGAGACCTATGGCTCGCCTTCTGGGGTAGCGCCTTGATCGCGGGACTGGCCACCTTCGGCGTATTGAACGTCATTGGCGTCAGAATCGTGGGCGATCGTCAGCGCGCTCGCCGCAGGTCTCGCAATCGGCTGGATCGTGAGCAGCCTTCGTCCGGCACGACGCCTTATCTCGCATGTCTTCCAGCTACTCGCTTTTCCATGGTGGTGATCGCAACCGCCACCACACGCGCTATGGCTGCGGATCAGGCAGGTTTTCGGCGCACCATGCGGCGGCGGCGTCGCGCTCCGACGCGGGTGTGGCGCTGAGCGGGTTTACGGAGCTCGCGACAAGTTGCGCGGCTTCTTCGACGCTGAAGCCCTGATCGATCGTCAGGCTCGCTTCCCAACGTAGCGCGTTGTCATTGGCGCCGGTCAGCCGCGAATAGACGACGCATTCAGCCGAAAGCTGCGCTTGATCTTCGGCGGGGAAGCCCGCGGGCAAGACCGACCCCACTTCAGAGAGCGACGCGGCCGCAGGCTGTTCGTTCGCTTGCTGGCCGCAGGCGGCGAGCGCGAAGATGACGATGACGAGAACGCTGCGCATATGTGCCTCCGACCGAAATATCCGCGTCATGCATTCACCCGCCGACCAGATCGAACGCCAACAGCAACGTCCGCTGGCGCGCGCTGAAATTGTCGTCGGAGACGATGTAGAGTCGCACGCCGCCATCGGGCGCGCGCACGGCGGCGACGCCCTCGAAATTATCGACCGCGAGCGGCGCGGCAATCTCGGCGAGCCGCTCAACACTCGGCAGCGTTTCATCGTCCGCGCTCAGCGCATCTTCGGTAAAGCGCGTGATGCGCGCGCGCGCGCCAATGATCGGCGCATAGAAGCGCTCGATTGCGACGAACCCGCCGTCGGGCAAATGATCGAGGCTGGTGAGCGCAAAGCCGTCAGTCAGCGGATAATCGATGCGCGGCGGTGCGGGCGCGGCGGCGTCGAGCGGCGCCACCCAAAGCGGCGTGGCGCGGCGATTGACGCCTTCCGCGCCAACAAGCAACGCGCCCTCACCCGTCACCGCCAGCGCTTCAAGACCAACATTGCGGCGCAGGCGCGAGGTTTCGCCAAGACGCGGGCCGCGCTGTGCTGCGCCAAACGGGCCGTCCCGGTTGAGATCATAGATCAGAATGCGCGGCCGCTGCTCGAAGCTCACGGCAAAGCGCCCGTCCGGCAATTGCGCCAGGCCCTCGGAATCGCCCGCGGCCTTATTCTCGAATGGGTTGCCATCCGCGTCGCGCATCAGGGCAATGCGTGGGTCGCTAAGGCCGATCAGGCTGCCCGCTTCGTCAAGATTGAGGCGCGCGTCAAACCAACGGCCATCATCCGTAATGGCGACGAGCCGACCGCCTTCCAGTACTTCAAGCCCGGAAAGTCCGCCAAACACGCCCTCCTGCGCACCCTGCAAATGCAAGCCGCCACGAAAGCGCAATTGGCCGACGCTTTCAGCGCCGAACGCCACTTGCGTCACATTGAGATCAAGCCTGCGCCATTGCTCTGCGATCGGCGCATCAGCCGCCGATTGCGAACACGCGGCCAGCAGAAGCGCCGCCGCACACGCAACCGCGCGCAACATCAGGCCATCGTCCGCGTGCGCTCGCGCGCTTCACGCGGGGAGCGCGGCGCCGATTTCTCGCCAGCCGTCGCCTCTTCGAACAATTCCGCGAGCTTTTCCGTCATCACGCCACCCAGCTGCTCTGCGTCCGTGATGGTAACAGCGCGGCGATAATAGCGTGTGACATCATGGCCAATGCCGATGGCGATCAGCTCCACCGGCGAGCGGCTTTCGATCCAGTGGATCACCGTGCGCAGATGGCGCTCAAGATAATTGCCGGGGTTGGCCGAAAGCGTGGAATCATCCACCGGCGCGCCATCGGAGATCACCATCAGGATACGGCGCTGCTCTTGGCGGCCGATCAGACGATCATGCGCCCACATCAAGGCTTCGCCGTCGATGTTCTCTTTCAGCAGACCCTCGCGCATCATCAGGCCAAGATTGCGCCGCGCGCGCCGCCACGGCGCATCGGCGCTCTTATAAATCACGTGGCGCAAATCATTGAGCCGGCCCGGCTGCGGCGGGCGTCCAGCCGCGAGCCAATCTTCCTTCGAGCGCCCGCCCTTCCAGGCGCGCGTGGTGAAGCCGAGGATTTCCACCTTCACACCGCAGCGTTCAAGCGTGCGCGCAAGAATGTCGGCGCAGAGTGCGGCAACCATAATTGGGCGCCCACGCATCGAGCCGGAATTGTCCAACAGAAGCGTGACCACCGTGTCCTTGAACGGCATGTCCTCTTCTTGCTTGAACGACAGCGCCGACATCGGATCGACAATGACGCGGGTGAGCCGCGCGCTATCGAGCACGCCTTCTTCCAAATCGAAGCTCCACGAACGGTTCTGCTGCGCCAGCAAGCGGCGTTGCAGGCGGTTGGCTAAGCGCCCGACGATGCTTTGCAGCGGCTTCAGCTGCTGATCGAGATAGGCGCGCAGCCGTGCGAGCTCTTCAGCATCGCAGAGTTCTTCAGCTGTAATTTGTTCGTCGTGCGTGCGACTGAAGACCTTATAATTCGCGTTCGGGTCTTCGACATTGTCGCGCGATTTGGGGCGGATCGGCTTTTCGCCGGGTTCTTCTTGCTCGGATTCTTGTGTGTCGTCCGCGTCCATATCGGTTTCGACGGAAATGGTGCGATCGGTTTCGCTATCCATTTCGCCGTCGATCATTTCGAGATCAGCGGGCGCATCCTGCTCTTGCTGATCGTCGCCATCGGAATCGTCGGCTTGCGGCGGCGGTGGTTCATCAGCCTTGGACTCGGTGGTGTCGTCGTTGCTTTCCTCGGCCGTGAGTTCATCGCCAATGCCGAGATCCGTGAGCACGTCCTTCATCAGCTTGGCAAACGCCGGCTGATCATCCGCCACTGCGCCGAGCTTATCGAGCGCCGCGCCCGCGTCGCGTTCGATATCGCCGCGCCACGCATCCACCATCGCTTTGGAATTGGCCGGCGGCGCCAAGCCCGTGAGCCGTTCGCGCACCATCAGCGCGACGGCATCCGCCAGCGGCGCGCTCGACTTATCATTGAGCCGCGCCGCGCCCTTGCGTTCGAGCTGATCGGTGAGCGAGGCCGTCAGATTGTTCGACACGCCTTTCATGGCGTTCGCACCTAGCGCCTGGATGCGCATCTCCTCGACCGCATCGAACACCGCGCGCGCGTCCGCGCCTTGCGGACGATTGCGCACATGTTGGAGCGCGTCGTGGTGCGCCAGCTTCAGCGCCAGCGCGTCGGCTTGGCCACGAATGCGCTCGGCCTCCGGGTCGGACACGACGCGCGGCGGATGCGGCAGCACGATCTTGCCGGGACTGAGGCGCGGGCCTTCCGCGCCAAACGTCACCTCAAGCTCCTCCTCCGCGCCCGCCAAAGCGCGCGTCGATTGCGCCAGCACGCGCTTGAAGAGCTCGGTCGGGGTTTCCTTGTGGGACATCGGTCCTCTGTCGCGCGAGAGCGCGCCTAAGCCACCTTCACTCGCGTCGCCGCTTCCGGCAAATCGGCGCCGAACGCGCGCTGGTAGAACTCGGCCACCGTCGGCCGTTCCAGTTCATCGCACTTGTTGAGGAAGGTGAGGCGGAACGCCAGGCCAATGTCACCGCCGAAAATCTCGGCGTTTTGGGCCCAGGTAATCACGGTACGGGGGCTCATCACCGTGGAGATGTCGCCGTTCATGAAGGCGTTGCGCGTCATGTCGGCGACGCGGACCATCGCCATAATCGTGCGCTTGCCTTCGGTATTGTTGTAGCTCGGCGCTTTCGCGACAACGATGTCGGCTTCGACGTCGTGCTCAAGATAATTCAGCACGGTGACGACAGACCAGCGATCCATCTGCGCTTGGTTGATCTGTTGCGTGCCGTGATAGAGGCCGGTCGTATCGCCCAAGCCGATCGTGTTCGTGGTCGCAAACAGGCGAAAATTCGGATTGGCGGTGATGACGCGGTTCTGATCGAGCAGCGTAAGCTTGCCGCTCGATTCCAGCACGCGCTGGATCACGAACATCACGTCCGGGCGACCAGCGTCGTATTCGTCGAAGCAGATCGCCACCGGGCGCTGCAGCGCCCACGGCAGCATGCCTTCGCGAAACTCGGTGATCTGCTTGCCATCCTTCAGCACGATCGCGTCCTTGCCGACGAGATCGATCCGAGAGACGTGGCTATCGAGGTTTACACGCACCAGCGGCCAATTGAGTCGCGCGGCCACCTGCTCCACGTGCGTGGATTTGCCGGTGCCGTGATAGCCCTGCACCATGACGCGGCGGTTGTGGGCAAAGCCGGCAAGGATCGCGAGTGTGGTCTGCGGGTCGAAGCGATAAGCCTCATCCACCTCGGGCACGTATTCGGTGCGCTTGGCGAAGGCCGGAATTTTCATATCGCTATCGACGCCGAAATCGCGGGCCGAGACCTGCTTATCGGGCTTCATGGTGAGGAGGTCGTCGGCGGTGCTCATGTCGTCTCTTATCGTTCTGGCGCGGCCAGCTTACGGCGCCGCAGCATCGCGGGAAAGGCGGCGAAATGACGAGCGCTTGCCCTGACGCTAGGCCAGGCCGGCGGATTTCAGCGCCTGATACGCCTTGATGACGCGCTGGAGCTGCTCTTCGGCGCTCCGGTCGCCGCCATTGGAATCCGGGTGCCAGCGTTTGACCAGCTCGGCGTATTTGGCGCGGACGGCGGCCGCATTGGCGTTTTCGTCAAGCTGCATGATCTCGAAGGCCAAGGTCTGGAGCCGGGTCAGTCGGCGGCGCGGCGCGGCGGCCGGCTTGGCTGCGGCCTCGCCCGAGCCGAACACGCCCAGCGGATCATAGCTCTGCCCGGCCTTGAAGCCACGCATCGCCGCCGAATGCTTGTCGAGGCGGCCCGAGCGGAAGGTCCAGGTGGGGCGGTGGCCGATTTCCTCGCGGGCCTGATAATCGGCCCATTGGCCTTCGTTCATGCCGGCGAAGTAATTCCAACGTTTGTTATAATCGGCGGCGTGGGCGGTGCAGAAGTGCCAAAACTGGCCCTCATGGTCGCGGCTCTTTGGCGCGGGGTGGGCGCCAGGCCGACGGCATCCTATGTGATCGCAGGCGCGCTCACTCGGCGCGCGATCGACCGTTTCCGCGCCCGTCTTCTTGACGCGGATGTCGACGAATTTCGGCTTGTATTCGAATGCGCCTGCCATGAGGTGTCGAGTATGGGCGCCAAGGGTTAAGCGGACAAGGAATTGACAGACACCAAATCGCATCTTTCGCGCGCTGCACGCATCGAAAAGCTGTTAGCGAGCACATTCGCACCACACGTTTGCGTGCTTGACGACGACAGCAGCAAGCACGCGGGCCACGCGGGCGCGCGTCCGGGTGGGGAAACCCATTACCGCTTGCGCCTCGTCTCGACGGCGTTCGCCGGGCTTTCGCGCGTGGCGCGTCAACGCTTGGTGTACGACGCACTTCGTGAAGAATTCGACACGGGCTTGCACGCGCTTTCACTGGACCTCAAAACACCCGAAGAGGTTGCAAGCGCGTAAACACGGCTCGGGGGTGAAAACGTGCTGGGACGCATCTTCGCGTGGGCGGCGGCTATAATGATCGGCGTGGTGCTGGGTGCGGCGAGCGCCTGGGGCGCGCTTGAGATCGGCCGCACGAATTTCGCTGAACAATATGGCGCCTGGCATTTCAACCGCGCCGCGGGCTCGACGGCCGCCGGCCCCTACTCCCGCGCCATCATCGCCCGCGATGGGCTGCTGGCGCTGAGCGCGCGCGAGGCGATGTATTTCACGCTGTTCGCCGACGATCAGGGGCGGCCGCTCAGCGAAAGCTGCATCTATGAACTCACAGGCCGCGATCTCGACGCACGCTGGTGGTCGGTCACGCTCTACGCTGACGATAGCTTCCTGGCGCAAAACAATGATCGCGCCCATTCGGTGGACGCTTCGCGCATCTCCTACAGCGCCGACGGCTATTGGCGCGCGCGCGTCTCGCCGGTGAAGGGCGATGCCGCGAACTGGATTTCCTCGCGCGCGGCGCGCCGGGAATTCTCGTTGACGCTGCGGGTCTATAATCCACAGCGCGACTTCCGCCCCAGCGAACAAACACTGCCGCGCCTCACCACCCTCTCTTGCGCTGGAGGCGGCTGATGGAGCATTTGCGTAAATACGTATGGGGCGTTTTGATCAGCGCCGCGCTTGTTCACTTTGCGATCATTTACGCTGTGCCGAACGTGCTGATGAACGTCGCGATCTCGCGGCTGAGCGAAATGGGGCTCAATCGCTGGCAGGTCGCGCCGCGGGTGACGGAGCAATCGCGCCAAATCGTGCGCCCCTCGCCCGACTTTTCCTACTCGGCCTGCACCTATGATCTCGCGCGCGGACCGCTCGTGATCAGTGCGGCCCCGTGGCGCGAATATTGGTCGCTCTCGCTTTACGCCGGCAACAGCGACAATTTTTTCGTCATCGACGACCGAGAAGCACATTACGG
The DNA here is from genome assembly GCA_023242925.1 of Hyphomonadaceae bacterium JAD_PAG50586_4. Lineage (GTDB taxonomy): Bacteria > Pseudomonadota > Alphaproteobacteria > Caulobacterales > Aquidulcibacteraceae > Vitreimonas. Next base: position 3,822,912 of record CP096134.1, read on the forward strand.
CGCCGAGATCACTTTGGTGCAGCGTGGGCGCCCGCATCCGGAAGGCGCCTCGATGGTGGTGGAAAGCCCCAGCGCACGCGGGATCGCGTTGATCCGGCGCTTAGCGCCCACGCCGGAGGAATACAGCGCCGCAGCGCAAGTTGCGCGTGAGGACGTGTGCGCGAGCGTGGCCTCGCTCTCCGCTACAGATTCGTAAGCCGCAGCGCCGCGAGACGCGCAAACAGCAACGTCACCGCTTTGCGCCGCGCACCAGCCAGAGGCCGCGTTGGGCTATGGCGCAGAATGGCGCCGCCAAACCCATCTGCGACGATCAGGCCAACCTCTTCCGGGATCAGATCGCGGGGAAAATCCTCGGTGACGGCGAAGAAGAAGCGGTCGCAATAATCGACGTAGTCCGGCCATTTTGAATCGACGGCGAAGTCTGCAAGACAAGATTTCGTCTCAACGATCCAAATCTCGCCGCTGGCTGTCAGCGCCATGACATCCGCGCGCCGGCCGTTCGCGAGTGGAACTTCCAACACCGACGCGAGCCCATGATCCGCAAGCAAACGCGTCACGCCGCGCGCGAGCGCGAGCGTGATGTCAGGCCGTGAGAGCGACAACGCGTCCATGCCGGCCAGTTTGGCGCCACGTACGCGACGGAACAAGCGCGACAGGAACTCCTGATGCACGCGCCGCGTTCGCTGCACATCAGATGGAGATCACAAATGCGCAAGTTGAGCTTGTACGCGGCCGCCGCGACCGCGGTGCTGTTGGCCGGATGCGGGATCGGCGCGCCAGCTTATCCACAATTCGGCGACACAGCTTATCGCATCGAGGGCGCGACCACCGCACTTGATGGCAGCGGCGCCACCACACAGACCGTCATTTTCCGCGACGGGCCAAAGATGCGTGTCGAAGCCAATTTGCCCACTTACGGCTCGGCCATCGTTGTATTCGATGAATCGACCAACGCCGCCTATGTGCTCAACCCGACGGTACCTGCGGCCGCCGCGACCATAACGCCTGTCCCGAGCACCGACGCTGCACCGCCCGACGCAGCATCGTCGAGCGCGGCGACAATCGTAACACCGCCGGTACAAGCGTCAGGCGTCGCTGTTCGCATCGAAGATTCAAGCGCGCCGCAGCCCTTGGAAACGGCATGGGAAGCGCTCGGCTCCGAGAATGCGCGAAGCGCCGGCGATTGCGAAGTTGCTGGCGAACAAGGCCATGAATGGATGCCGCGCACAGCGCCTGCGCCGGGCGTCGATCGTACCGCGTGCATTACTGAAGACGGCATCGTGCTGCGTGTACGCGAAAACGATCGCGTTCTTTGGCAAGCAACGTCCGTCCAACGCGGCCCACAGGAAGCAAGCTTGTTTGGCATCCCTGCCGGCTATCAATTAATCGACCCGCAAGCGGTTGCAGATCAGGTCGGCGAGAACCTGGAACAGCTTGATAGCGTCACGGGCGCTGCGCCGCCGGCGCCGCAACAAGCGCCCGCACCACGCGGCTAGATAAGACTCAAAACAAAACGCCCCGCCTTATCAGCGGGGCGTTTCTCTTTGCGTTCAGAGCGCAGCTTATTCAGCAGCGACCGCGGCGGCTTTCACGTCATCGAGCGCGCCGGTGTTGATGCCGAAATTGATCGTCTTCAGATAGGCAATGCCTTCGTCCGCGATCGCGTCGCCAACCATCTCTTCGCCTTCGGCTTTGAACTCTTCGAAGTTCACGTAGGTGGCGTAGAACGGCGCGGTGCGGTCGGTGATGATGCCGGCGTTCCAGAGCGTCTTCACCAGCACACGGAAGATGTTGGTGGCTTCCTTCATGTGCTCGCGACGCTCTTCGTCGGTCGCGACCGCTTGGAAGCCTTCCATGACCTTTTCCGGATCGAGGCCGAATTGCTCGTAAATCGCCGTCATTTGGTGCGGCGCCACGAGATTGAACAGCAGCGTCTGGAAGCAGTGCGCGGCCCAATTCTCGACGATCTCGTGCTCTTCCTTCGACAGCTTCGGGATCGTGCGGTCAGCCCAGATCTTCCCGAATTTGTGGTGGAAGGCTTCGTCCGTCATGACGAGCTGCGTCAGCTTCTTCGCCAGCGGATCGTCCCATTCCTTGAAGATCGTCGCGAAGGCGCCCATCGCGAGGCCTTCGACCAGCATCTGCATGCCGATAATCTTCTTATAGACCTCCGGCGCGTGCACGATCTCTTGCAGCAAGCCGGCGAGCACCGCGCCGCACGGCAGCGGCGAGCCCCAGCGCGCGATGATGTATTTCGCGAACGCCGTGACATGGCGCCCCTCTTCGCGCGTTTGGTTGGCGGCGTATTCCTGCGCGCCCGGATCGCGCAGCACGTGGCAGAGCGAAGCCGAGAGATTTAGCGCGCCTTGTTCGCCGTGCAGGATCGCTGACATCTGCCAGCGCGCCATTTGGCTCTTGAAGCGAATGCGCTCGGCCGGCTTATCGGCGAAATAATTGGTGACGTAGTCGGTCTGCAGCGCCGGGATCATGTGATCGGGCACGAAATCCGTCGTGTCAGCATCAAAGTCGTCGTTGAAGTCGATGTATTTCTTGTCGAGCGGATCCCAGAAATGGTCGTGGGTCGCTGAGATAATCTTGTCGAAGGCGGACGAGCGATTGAGGTGCCGCGTCATGTCGAGCATGGCGGCAAAATCGGTCGGCGCGACCGCGTCGTACACTTCGTCTTTGGTGATTTGGCGAATTGGAGCGGCGGAATCGGCCATCGCGTCGTCTCTCCCGGATGCGGCCATGTGAGTGAGGCCATCGTTTTGAAGGCTGCACGATACAGGCGAATTTGATCTCGATCAAGAAAAATGACGCCTCCGTCAACTTGCCTGACCGATTTTTTACCGTGCGCGGCCGACCGCCCATATAGAAACGGCCCATGACCCTTCTGCCGCCCACCCTGGATGACCTTGACGGCATGGCCCAGCGCGCCTGGGCGGCGCTGCCCGCAGAATTCCGGGCGCTGGCGGGCGACGTCATTTTCCGGATCGAGGATTTCGCGGACGAGCAGACGTTGGCTGATGTCGGCCTCGAAGATCCGCTCGAGCTTACCGGGCTCTATTCAGGCCCGGACCTCACCGAGCGCTCGATCACGGACCCTTCGCCGCGCGCGCCGATGGTGATCCTCTATCGCCACGCGATCCTGTTCGAATGGATCTCACACGGCGACGTACCGCTCGACGAATTGGTGGAGCACGTGCTCGTACACGAGATCGGCCACCATTTCGGCCTCAGCGACGACGATATGGATACGCTATCCGACGAGGCGGGCGATTAACGCCCCACGCGTTGCAAGCGGCTTTCGGGAATTGCGTCGCGGTCGCTCATGCCGAGCGATTGCGAGCAATAATCTTCCGGCGAGTTGAGTTGCGGACGCATTGGATCGCGCTCGAACACAGCCTGCACCGACGAGACACACCGATCCCAGGCGCGAATATCTTCGTTGCGCTGTTCGCGCGAACGGAAATCGCCATCGGGCGCGCGCACTTGCTCACGTGCCTGGCCAGGCACGATAATGTCGTCGTCATCCGAACGTGGACGCGGCGGCGGTGTGGTGGAAACCGGCACACGCACTTCAGGCGCAGCAACCGGCGGCGCGACGGGCTCAGGCGCGGGTGTCGTCACGCTTGCGGGCGGCGCCGTAAGAGCAGCTGAGCGCTGCGGCGTTGGCGTCACCAGAGCCGGCGGCGCGGTGAGGTTCGGGCGCGGATCAGCGGCAGGCGCCACAACCGGGCCGGTGTTGGCTTGCGGCGGCGGCAGTTCGACGGTGCGGACGGGCGGCGGCGCGGTACGCTCAGCGGATGAAGCTTGCGGCGTACGCGACGCGTTGCGGCCAGCGGATTCGATGTTGGCGCAGGCGCCAAGCGCGACCAAGCTCACCGCCATCACCAAACGTCCGAACATACGCTGCTCCCTCAATTCTCAATCCTACCTAAGGCCGAATGCAGCTGCCGCCTAGTGAGCAGCGCGTGGCCGCGCGCACCGTACGCAGCATCGGTGTGACGCGCACATCGTGACAATGCATCCATGTTCCACTGCGGTTCTCGTTCAGGATTCGCGGAAACCGAGACAAGGGTTGACCCGTTTCGCCCGTTGGGCTTTGGGGGCGTCAGTGGCGGGGGCCACGCTAGAGGAAAGGCGCCAGAATGCGCATCGCTTCCATAATCGCAGCCGCCGCGCTGGCGCTTTTCGCCGCCGGCTGCGCCAATCGTACTGGTGACATGACAATTGCCGAATGGTGCGGGGCCGATGCTGGCCGCGCCGATACTGATATTTGCAAACAACACGCCGACACCGAAGACGTGCGCGTCTCGCTCGGCCAGCGCATCGCCGAAACGCTGGGCATCGCCAACCGCGCGCAAGCCACCGCCGATCAAGCCATGACGCGCAACGTCGTGTGCGTTACGCGCACGCAAAACCACGTTCGCGCCGGCGCCTGCGATCCAGGCTACACGCTGACCGGCTGCACGCAAACGCGTTACACGGCGCGCGCTGGCGGCATGGCCATCCTGCGTTCCGTGAGCGACACTGAATGCCGCTACAATTCGCAAGTGCTTGAAGTGCAAGTGCGCTGCTGTGCGATGGGCCCAAACCCGCCGCCGGCGACATTGGTGCGCGACACCGCACCGCCGACGCCGGAAACTCCGGCGCCTGCGCGCACCTCGTAAGCAAAATTATCTGCGCAACAGATATTCGGCCTCGAGTCTATAAAGGCTCGGGGCCGATTTGCGTGTGAAGCTGGAATAAAGTCCGAAACTTTCGACGCGAAACGGCGGCGTCTCAAATAGAGCAAAGCGCTGTTCGAACGATTGCACACGATCAAGCGGCGCGTTGTTGAGGTAGGCGATCGTCACGTGCGGCTTGAACGCGTGCGGCTCGGGCTTGAGCTTCGCCCGCCGCGCCGCGCGTTCGCAATCTGCCGCGAGCTTCTTCAACGATCTCGCTCGTGGTGACTCCCATCCATAGCGCGTGCGGATCGGCGCCGCCGAACGTGCCTGCGCCCTTCAGCGCAATTTCGAACGGCGCATGACTTTCGGCGATCGTCGAAAGCTCGCCGTCAATATCGTCGGCGATGGGCTCCGCCACCTCGCCGAAAAAACGCAGCGTGATGTGGAGGTTTTCGCGCGGCCGCCACTTGGCGCCGCCTACGCCCTTCTGCAGGGGCAGCAGGCGTTCAGCGATACCGTTGGGAATATCGAGAGCGGCGAAAAGACGTAGGCTCATATCAGGGGCAAGGGTCCGGGTGAGCGGTGTGCAATGCGTTGACACGCGCTTCCATCTCGCCCGTCCATGTCACATCAAACGCGGCGAGGTCTTCTTCCAATTGGCGCACGGTGCTCGCGCCAATGATCGTGCTCGTCACCCACGGCCGCGTGTCGACGAACTTGAGCGCAAGCTGCACGGGCGTTACGCCAAACTCACGCGCGGCTTTCACATACGCCACCGTCATCTCCTCAGCGCCGGGGCCTTCATAACGCTGCAGACGATTGTAGAGTTTGCCGCGCGAGCCCTCGGGTTTCGCGCCGCCAAGATATTTGCCAGTGAGCACGCCTTGGGCCAGTGGCGAGTACGCCAGCAGGCCGACCTGCTCGCGCAGCGCGACCTCAGCGAGGCCACCGGTTTCGAAACGACGATTGAGCAAATGGTACGCGTTCTGGATCGAGGCCATGCGCGGCAAACCGCGCGCATCGCTTTCGGCCAGATAGCGCATCACACCCCAGGGGCTTTCGTTCGACACACCGATCGCGCGGATATTGCCCTTGTCGACGTGACGGCCCAGCGCTTCGAGGATGTCTGCGAACGCGATAAAGTCTTGCGGGTAATCCTTGTAGGTTTGGAAGCCGAAGCCGCGATACAGACGATCGGGCCAGTGCACCTGGTAGAGGTCTAGATAATCCGTCTGTAGCCGCTTTAAGCTTTGCTCGACCGCGTAATCGATCTGCGCGCGCGAGACGCGCACCTGGCCATCCTCCAGCTTCTCCTCCGGCCTGATCCATTTCATGTCGCGCGTGCGGCCTGCCACCTTCGATGCGAGCACGACTTTGTCGCGCCCGCCGCGCGCTTTGAACCACGCGCCAATTACGCGCTCGGTCGCGCCTTGCGTCTCCGCCGTTGGCGGACTCGAATACATTTCGGCGGTGTCGAAAAAATTCACACCGCGCGCCAAGGCAAGATCCATTTGCGCGAACGCATCGTCTTGCGGCGTCTGATCGCCGAACGTCATTGTGCCAAGACAAATCGACGACACCTTCACGCCGGTGCGGCCAAGCTCACGAAACTGCATGATCCCCTCTTTCATCGAAGAGATAGGAACGACGCTGTGCGCTGCGCCAGTGCAAAAACGCGCATAAACAAAGGAAAAATAGGCCTTAGGTCGCGTTGCCAGTTTGTTCGCTTACACATCACCATTTGCTGAAACGTCGCCTGACGCCGGCCGAACTCGACTAGCCCGCATTCCTTGCGACACCATTGCCGCGCGCGGTTCTCTTTCGTCGAACGGGAAGAGTCTAAGCGCGCGCCGTGGCCCAGGTGCTGTGTGCTGCATGAGCTATACGGGCGGGAACCGGCGTCAGCGCCGACGTCTTCCGACACGCGTAGGCAACACCCAACGCACGCGCGCGTCAAGCTTCATTGCGTTCACGATTTCATGTCTGCGTCGCGCGCATTAGGCGCGGAACGTCATTCGCTTGGCGGCGTTTGCGGCGCCGTTTCATCCGCGCTCGGCAGCGTTGCAATGTAAGCGGTCATCGCGCGCGCATCTTCCGGGTTGAGGCGGAAGGCTGGCATCGGCGGCAGCGGACGCGACCCATCGGGACGCACGCCTGTTTGCAGGAACGCCGCGAATTGTTCTTCAGTATAGTGCGTTGGAATACCAGCCAGCGGCGGCGCCACCGGCGCCCACGGCATCGGAATTGTCGGCGCGAAGATCAGCGTGCCGCCTTGCAAGGCCTGGGTGACGTCCGGCCCTTGCGGCGTCATCGGCGTATGGCAATCATTGCAGCCGCCAATATTATTCACGAGATACTCGCCGCGCGCGACGAGCTGCGCTTGAGTCATTTCCGCAGGCGCTTGCTGCGCGCACGCGCCAAGCGCCACCAGCGCCAAAGCGCCGATCACAAAGTCACGCATATCCTCTCCCCAGAGTTTGCTGGCCGCTGCTTTACCGTCATTTCGCCGCCAATCAAGATGGCGGCGGCGAAGGCGGCGTGACGCCAGGCAAAAATTCCGACGCACGCGCGTTTGGAATAACGACAAGAAGATCAAAGCTCGCGATCAATTGGCGGGCGTCGGCAGGCAGATGCGACCAGCGCCTGGGCCGGAGCTTCCACGCACGTAAGTCAAAGACTGTGATCTCATCGGCGCTGACATATGACGCAAGGAAAGACCAAGTCTCTGCGAAGCCTTCGTCGCACGGCGTCGGCGGGCCGGCGAACCCCGCGGTCGCGGACCCCGGTCCGCACGCAGCGTAGATCGAAAGTGAGCTGGCGCCATTCTGCACGGCGAATTCGTTGACGAAGCCGCCAAGGCCTTGCGCCATGGTTGGCGTCGCGCCGCGATAGATGTGATAGCCGCCGAACTTCAACAGCACGCGCGGCGGCGTCCCGTCAGCGCGCTCCGCCTCGCGATAGTGCGCAAGGAAGCTCTGCTTCATCAAAGTCTCGCGTTCGACATTGGCGAACCAAGCCTCGCCGTCGCCACCGCTGAATGGCCGGTAGATGCGCTGTGATTGGATCATCGCATCGACGAGCTCGACGTAGCGCGCATCTCGGCGATGCGTCAGCCGTGTGCGCAAGCCTTCGAGCGGCGCGGCTTCCGATTGGCCGAGCCAACTCAAATTGCCGCGCGCCGTCTCTACAAGCTGCGCCGCCATGGCGCGAGCTTCCGCATCGCGTGCGTTGTTTGCGATCTCCGACAAAAGCCAGGGCGCGGCGCCCAGAAAGACTTGATCCACCCCCAAAGCGCCGGCGCGCGCCGGGCGCGGGAGGTATCCACGATCGTATCGGCCAATTGCGCCTCTGCATCCCAACTGAAGAATGGCGCGACGACGGCGCCGCCACGCGGCTCGATGAAACCAGCCCATGCAGCGCTATCGCCCGCGCGCAACTCACGTTCCATCGCTTCGGCCACCCAAGGATCGACCTCGATGGCGGCGTAGTTGAAACCGATGGCATTGAGATCGCGCCAATAGGCCTCGGCGAATTGCGCGACGCCCGCATTGCCGTGCTCTTCGCCGATTGCCACGAACTGGGATTCAGCGCCAAGCGTACGCAGCAGATCAGCGCCCGCACCTGTGAGGCGGCCATTCTCCAACCGCGCCGTGCTGCGCGAGTGTTCGATCAACGCCGGCAAAAGAGTTTGTGGCTCGGCGCCTTGTGGCGCCGGCGGCGGCGGCGTTGGCGGTTCGGCAAACGCAATGCCCGTGGCGAGCGCCAAAGCAGCCAGACTTGCGGCGAATTTCATAGGGTCCCTCTCGTTCCTATCGAGAGGGATGCACGCTTCGACGGCTTTGGATGCCGCCTGCGCGTGATTTATTAGAGCGCGTCGAGCGGCAATTTGAGATAACGCACGCCGTTCTCCTCGGGCGGCGGCAATTCCCCTGCCTGGATGTTCACCTGGATCGACGGCAGGATCAGCGTGGGCATCTCCAACGTCTTGTCGCGCGACTCGCGCATGGCGACGAATTGATCCTCGCTCACACCGTCGCGCAGATGGACGTTTCGCTTCTCCGCCGCGATCGTGCTTTCCCAGACGAATTCGTCACGCTCCGGCGCTTTATAGTCGTGGCAGAGGAAAACGCGCGTGCTCTCGGGAAGGGCGAGTAATTTGCTGATCGAGCGATAGAGCGTACGTGCATCGCCGCCGGGAAAGTCGCAGCGCGCCGTGCCATAATCCGGCATGAACAGCGTATCGCCGACAAACACCGCGTCGCCGATCAGATAGCTCACACAAGCGGGCGTGTGGCCCGGCGTATGCAGCACCGTGATCTCCAGCTCGCCCAGCTGCAGCGCCTCACCATCCCGCACCAAGCGATCGAACGGGCGACCGTCCGCCGTGACGTAGCCCAGATTGAAAACGTCCTTGAACACCTTCTGCACGGTCTTGATGTGCTCGCCGATCACGATCGGCGCGCCCGTCGCCTGCTTCAGAAATGGCGCGGCGGACAAGTGATCGGCGTGCGCGTGGGTTTCGAGCAGATATTCGACCTTCACGCCCTCTTCGCGCACGGCGTCGAGAATATTTTGCGCCGAATGCGTCGCGGTGCGGCCGGATTTTTGATCGAAATCAAGCACGCTATCGATGATCGCCGCCGCCTTGCTGGCGGGATCCCAGACCAAATAGCTCACCGTGAACGTGGGCTCATGAAAAAACGCGCGGACGTTTGGCGGGGCCGTCATGATCATCACCTCTTGTTCTTTATATTAGATATCCCTAATATCTTTGCAAGCCATCAGGAGACCCGCGTTGCGCACGCTCAATCCCATAAACGCCGCCGAACTTAAACGTAAGCTTGAGACGGGCGACGCTGTCCTCATCGACATTCGCGAACCCAACGAACACGCCCTGGAACATATCGCCGAGGCCCGCTTGGCGCCGCTCTCCAATTTCGATCCCCAGGCGCTGGCTGATTGCCGTGACAAGATCGGTGTTTTCCACTGCAAATCCGGCATCCGCACCCGCACCAATTCCGCCCGCCTCGCCGCCTGTGGCTTCAAGCAAGCCTACTTCCTCGACGGTGGCATCGAGGCCTGGAAAGCGGCAGGCTATGAGGTGCGCGTCCAACAATCGGCGCGGACGTGGCCGTGGAATCGCGGCAAGACCAGCGGATCGTGATTGAACTCGCTGACATCCTCGCGATCATCAGTGGCGCCGCCGTCGGGCTGGTGCTGGCGCTGATTGGCGGCGGCGGCTCGATCCTGGCGACGCCGGCGCTGCTCTACGTTGTCGGCGTCGCCAATCCGCACATGGCGATCGGCACCAGCGCGCTCGCCGTCTCGATCAACGCCTTCGCCAACCTCATTCCGCACGCGCGCCGCGGCAATGTGAAATGGCGCTGCGCCGCCGTGTTCGCGGGCTCCGGCGTAGCGGGCGCAGCTCTCGGCGCCTCGATCGGCAAACTCACCGACGCGCGCATTCTGTTGCCGCTATTTGCACTGGCGATGATCGTCATCGGCGTGCTGATGCTCCGCCCACGCAAGGACGACGGCAATAGCGAAATCGTCCTCAACCGCGAGAACGCTCCCAAGCTTGCCGGCTACGGCCTCGCCGCCGGCGCCGTCTCGGGCTTCTTCGGTATTGGCGGCGGCTTTCTCATCGTCCCCGGCCTCATCGCCGCCAGCGGCATGAGCATGATCCAAGCCGTCGGGTCCTCGCTCTTTTCCGTCGGCACATTCGGCGCCACCACCGCCGCTACCTACGCGCTCGACGGCCTCGTCGACTGGCGCATCGCCGGGCTTTTCATTTTTGGCGGCATCGTCGGCGGCATGATGGGCGCGGGGCTTGCCGAGCATCTGGCCAAACAGCGCGGCCTATTGCAGCGCGTCTTCGCGGGCGTGGTGTTCGTCGTTGCGATCTATATGCTCTACCGATCTTTCACCGGTTAGGAGCCGCCCCATGAGCGCGCTAGAAAAATGGTACGCCTACGCCAAGAGCCATGAGTCCGCTGCGCTCTGGGATCTGCTGGCGCCGGACGCGGTGTTCGAAAGCCCCGTGGTCCACACGCCGCAACGCGGCCGCGAGATCACCTTCAAATATCTCGACAGCGCGCTCAAAGTGCTCGGCGGCGAAGGCTTCCGCTATATCGGCGAATGGAAGAGCGCCAACGGCGCCGTGCTCGAATTCGAGCGCGAGATCGACGGCGTCCGCATCAACGGCGTCGATATGATCAGCTGGAACGACGACGACCAAATCACGCATTTCAAAGTGATGGTCCGCCCGCTCAAAGCCATCAACCTGCTACATCAACTCATGGGCGCGCAGCTGCAGAAGCCGTGACGCCTACGCTCCGCCTTGCGGCGAAAAAATTTAGATATGGCTGACGAATGTCAGTGGTTTGGCCTGGGCCCAGCAAAATGGGCCTCGTAAAAAATGGTGGGCGCGACAGGGATCGAACCTGTGACCCCTACGATGTCAACGTAGTGCTCTCCCGCTGAGCTACGCGCCCGAACCGTTTAGGGTCCGGCGATATAGACCGGGTGCGGTGTCCGCCGCAAGTTCGGGTTTCGGGATTAGCGCTCGGCGATTGGATTGAGTGCAGCGCGCCCCAATCCCCAGTCCCTAACCCCCAATTCCCAGATTAGGCGGCGGCGATGACGCGTTCGATTTCCACAACCAGATCCTTCAGGTGGAACGGCTTGGACAGGACCTTGGCGTCCTTGGGGGCTTGGCTCTGGGCCGAGAGGGCGACGGCGGCGAAGCCCGTAATAAAGACGATCTTCATGGCCGGATCGGCCTCAGCCCCGCGGCGGGCGAGCTCGATGCCGTCGAGGCCCGGCATGACGATGTCGGTCAAAAGCAGGTCGAACGTCCCGAGCTCCAGCGCTTCCCAGGCGGCGTCGCCGTCGCCATAGGCGGCAACTTCGTGCCCTGCGCGGCTCAGACTCGTCACCAGGAAAGCCCGGAGCGAGTCATCGTCTTCGGCCAACAGAATACGCGCCATGCGGCTTGCTCCGGATCGCCCGGCCCCCGTTCTTGAACCGGTAACCTCTAGCATAGGACGGGTAAAGGGCCGCTGAAGGCCAATGCCAAATGCTAAGCATGTGCAAACATTGACGCACCCTGCGGCGAAGGCGAACAATAAAGGCGATGGACTCCTCCGATCTGGGTCAGGGCGCGGCGTATGCGCCAGCTGAAGGCGCAAGCCTCTCGGACGTGCGCCCGGAGCCGCCGTTCGTGTTGGTGGAGCCGCTGCATCGGACGAGCCCACTGATTTTCGCATCGCCGCATAGCGGCCGGCGCTACCCCGCTGAATTGCTGGCGGACGCGCGCGTGGGCCTGATCTCGCTGCGACGGACGGAAGACGCATACGTTGATGAACTCTTCGCGGGCGTCGCCGCGCATGGCGCAGCCCTACTGTCGGCGACATTTGCGCGGGCGTACGTCGATCTCAATCGCGACGCGGCCGAGCTTGATCCGGAGATGTTTGACGAGCGGCCGCCCGCGTCGGTGCATACGACATCGGCGCGCGTGCAAGCGGGTTTGGGCGCTATTCCGCGTGTCAGCGGTGACGGCCAGGCGATCTATCGGCGCAAGCTTTCGCTGCATGAAGCGGGTCGCCGCATTGATGCGGTGCATCGGCCGTATCACGAAACGCTGCAAAACCTGCTGCTGGAGACGAAAGCGCAATTTGGCTGCGCAGTGCTGATCGATTGCCATTCGATGCCGTCGAGCGCGCGCGGCGCGCATGCGCCGGATATCGTGTTGGGTGATCGCTTTGGCGCCTCATGCCATCCCTCAGTCACGGCGCTGGCGGAAGCGACGTTGCGGCGGATGAATTATCGCGTCGCGCGCAATGCGCCGTTCGCCGGCGGACACACGACACAGACCTATGGCCGCCCGGCTCAGCGCGTTCACGCGCTGCAGATCGAGATCAATCGCGCGCTTTATGTCGATGAGCGCACATTGGAACGGACCCACGGGCACACCCGCGTGCGCGCGGATATGACACGATTGGCGGAAGCGCTGGCCGCGGCGTCCCTACATAAGAGTTTGGCGTAAGCGCACTGGCGCCACCGGCGGCGGCATCATGGGGCGCAAAAGAAAGCCGCGGGGGTTAGCCCGCGGCTGAAGGTCAATAGGGAGGAAACGCCCGATAGGGCGGGTGCAACGTCGCGAAACGCTGCAACACGATCAAACTAGTGTGCAGCGCAGCAAAACGCAAGCTGAATTGGCCCTCACATTCCCGCAATCAAAAGTACAATACTGTTTTTATTGTATTTTTCGGATTGTCTTGTTATATTGCGCTGCACACATGCAAAAACGCATGGATTGTGCATAAGGAATTTCCACACGTGCCGTTGATGCAGGCGCCAGGGCCGGGCAGAACGCGCCACCACCTATACAGAAAGCGTCAAAATGGCCGAGCGCCTTAGGAATCTGGCGATTATCGCCCACGTCGACCATGGCAAGACGACGCTCGTTGACCAGCTGCTGACCCAGGGCGGCGCCTTCCGCGCGAACGAAGCGCGCCAAGAGCGCGCGATGGATCTCGAACGATCAGGAACGCGAGCGCGGCATCACCATTCTCGCCAAGTGCACCTCGATCCTCTGGGATAAGGGCGGCGCAGAATATCGACTCAACATTGTCGACACACCCGGCCACGCCGATTTTGGCGGCGAAGTCGAACGCATCCTCGGCATGGTCGATGGTTGTGTGATCTTGGTGGACGCGTCCGAAGGCGTGATGCCGCAAACCAAGTTCGTGCTGTCGAAAGCGCTGAAGCGCGGCCTGCGTCCGATGGTGGTGCTCAACAAGGTCGATCGCCCGAGCGCGAACCCTGACAATGCACTCAACGAGATTTTCGAGCTCTTTCTCGCGCTCGGCGCCACCGACGAGCAAGCTGATTTTCCGATCCTCTACGCCTCCGGCAAGGAAGGCTGGGCGAAGACCGAGATGAGCGCCGAGAACAAGGATCTCACACCCCTCTTCGAACTGATCGTACGCCATGTGCCCGATCCCGAGCCTGTGCAGCGCCGCGACGAACCATTCGGCTTCCTGGTGACGATGATCGATTCCGATCCGTTCCTCGGCCGCATGCTGACGGGCCGCGTTGAATCGGGCCGCGTGAAAGTCGGCGATCCGGTGCGTTCGCTGACGCGCGAGGGCAAGGAAATCGAGAAGGGACGTTTGACCAAGCTGCTCTCGTTCCGCGGCTTGAAGCGCGTGCCCGTTGAAAGCGCCGAAGCGGGCGACATTATCGCTATCGCTGGCCTGGTCGAAACCACGGTCGCCGACACGATCGGCTCGCCAGAGCTTGCCGCGCCAATCCCCTCAACGCCGATCGACCCGCCGACTTTGGCGATCACGGTGTCGATCAACGATTCCCCGCTTGCGGGCCGCGCCGGTGATAAAGTGCAAAGCCGTGTGATCCGCGCGCGCCTGCTGGCCGAAGCGGAATCGAACGTCGCCATCCGCGTCACCGAAACCGGCAACAAGGACGCGTTCGAAGTCGCCGGTCGTGGCGAACTGCAACTCGGCGTGTTGGTCGAAACCATGCGCCGCGAAGGCTTCGAACTTTCGCTCTCGCGCCCGAAGGTTCTGACTCGCAGCGAGAACGGCCAGACGATGGAGCCGATCGAAGAAGTCGTGATCGACGTGGACGACGAATATACCGGCGTCGTCATCGAAAAGATGAGCATCCGCAAAGCCGAGCTGCAGGACATGCGCCCGTCAGGCGGCGGCAAGACGCGCATGGTCATGTACGCACCCTCGCGCGGCATGGTCGGCTATCACGGCGAATTCCTCACCGACACGCGCGGGTCAGGCGTGATGAACCGCCTCTTCCATTCGTGGGCGGCGTGGAAGGGCGACATTCCTGGGCGCCGCAACGGCGCGCTGATCTCGAACGACAACGGCCAATCCACGGCCTTTGCGCTCTGGAATCTCGAGGATCGCGGCCAGATGTTCATCGCCGATGGCGAAGACGTCTATGAAGGCATGATCATCGGCGAAAACAGCCGCGGCGAAGATCTCGACGTGAACCCGCTGAAGGGCAAAAAGCTCACCAACGTGCGCGCGTCAGGCAAGGATGAATCGATCCGCCTCACGCCGCCGCGCCGCCTCACGCTCGAACAAGCCATGGCCTGGATCGAGGACGATGAGCTGGTGGAGGTCACCCCTGCTGCGATCCGCATCCGCAAAGCCTATCTCGACCCGAACGAGCGCAAGCGCGCCGCAAAGGCCAGGGAAGCTGTCTAAATCGTGTTATGCTGCGCCTCTTGAGGGAGGCGCGGCATGATCGATCCCAACGGCATCGCCCATATTCAGCTTACGGTGCGCGACGTCACGGCAAGCCGGCCATTTTACTATCGGCTGCTGCACGAGACGTTCGGCATGCGCGTGCAATATGATCATGCCGAGGTGTTCTATTGCATCGGCGGTCGCACTGGCGTGCTGATCCGCGCAGCCAGCGCAGAGCATCGCGATACGCCCTTTGATCAATGGCGCGTTGGCTTGCACCATTTCTGTTTCCGTCTACGCTCGCGTGAGGATGTGGATGCGCTGCATGCATCGATGTGCGCTTTTGGCGCTAAGATTATCCGCGCGCCAGAGGAAGGCGCTTGGGCGCCGGGCTATTATTCGACGTTGTTCGAAGACCCCGACGGCATCCGCATCGAGGCCCTCTTCATCCCCGGCGGCGGCAATCTCGATCGCATCAAGGACAAGCCGCTGACGCCTGTGGGTTAGCTGATGCGGGGATAGAGTGCTGCTCTATCCCCAACTTCGGACCGCTGGCTTCCAGCCGGCATCTCTCTTTCCACACGCAAAACCGTTGAACGCGCAGTTTTTCGACGGCGCGCATCAATTCGCCTTGCACAGTGTCCGCCTGCCCGCTTGGCGGCGCGAACTCCTTCCAGATCGCGCGTGCTTCGTCCTCGTAGAACATTACACGCCCTCCAACGCCTCGCTCGCTTCGAGCCAGGTAGCCTCCGCCTTCGCCAGCGCCGTCGCCGCATGAGAGCGTTCCTTGAGCAAGGACTCGCCGCGCTTTTGATCGCGTGTGAAGAGTTCTGGGTCGGAGAGTGCGGCATCGATCTTGGCGAGCGCGGCCTGGGCTTGCTGAATCTCAGCTTCCGCCGCTTCGAGCTTGCGCTGCAGCGTGTATTTGGAAACTTTTGGCTTCGCTTCGGGTTGCGCGACCGCCACCTCAACCGGCTTCACCACACCTTCCTCGCGCGGACGATCGGCGGCGGCGACGAGCTTGCGATAATCTTCAAGATCGCCGTCATATTGGCGCGCGCGGCCGTGATAGACGAGCCAGAGGCGATCGGCGCAGGCTTCCGCCAGATAGATGTCGTGCGTGATCAGCAGCACCGCGCCTTCGTATTCGTTGATCGCGTGGATCAGCGCTTCGCGACTATCAATGTCCAAGTGCGAGGTCGGCTCATCGAGGATCAAAACGTGCGGCTTGGCGTGCGCCATGAGGCCGAGCAGCAAGCGCACCTTCTCGCCGCCGCTTAGGTTCTGCACCTTCGTGTCGATCTTATCGACGCCGAAACCCATCCGCGCCGCGAGCGAACGCAAGCGCGGCGGCGCCCAATCGGGCTCCAGGTCGCGCACGTGCTCCAGCACGGTTTCGCCTTCGCGCAATTCGTCCAGCTGATCCTGGCTGAAATAGCCCATCACGGCTTTGCCCGAGGCGACGCGTTTGCCATTGAGCAGCGCCAAACGCGCGGCGATCGATTTCACAAGCGTCGTCTTGCCCTGCCCGTTCGGGCCGATGACGACGATGCGGTCATCGTGATCGAGACGCAGCGACACCTTCCTCAGGACGGGTTTGCCTTCAATGTAACCGAGATCGCATTCGTCCAGCACAACAAGAGGCGATGCGAGTTGCACCGGGTCTTCGAAATGAAACGGGATCGTGCGCTCTTCAAGCGGCACGGCGATGTCCTGCATCTTTTCGAGTTGCTTGATGCGGCTCTGCGCCTGCGCCGCCTTCGAAGCCTTGGCGCGGAAGCGGTCGATGAATTTCTGCAAGTGCGCCTTTTGCGCGTCCTGCTTGGCCTTCATCCCAGTCGCCAGCGCCATGCGCTCAGCCTTCTTTTTCAGATAGGCGTCGTAACCACCGACGAAGACTTCAAGCTTCTTGTCGTCCAGCGCCAGGATGTGCGTGACCGAACGATTGAGCATTTCGCGGTCGTGGCTGACGCAGATCACAGTGTGCTCGTAATCGCGCAGATATTCTTCGAGCCACGCCGCACCTTCAAGATCGAGATAATTGGTCGGTTCGTCGAGGATCAGCAGATCGGGCTTGGAGAAGAGTACGCCAGCAAGTGCGGCGCGCATGCGCCAGCCGCCGGAGAATTCACGCGCGGCGCGGGTCAGGTCTTCTTGCTCGAAGCCGAGGCCAATCATAATTGCGCTGGCGCGGGCCTCACCGGAATAGCCGTCGATCTCGGCCAGGCGCATATGGATGTCGGCAATGCGCTGGGGGTCTTCGGCGGTCTCCGCTTCCTTCAGCAGCGCCGTCATCTCTTCGTCCGCCGCCATCACGAGTTCGATCAGCGGCGTGTCGACCTGCGGCGCTTCTTGCGCGACGAAACCCATGCGCGCGCCACGGCGCACGCGGATCGATGAATTGGCCTTGCCCACCTCGTCGCGGATCAGCTTCAACAACGTCGACTTGCCGGTGCCGTTGCGGCCGACGAGGCCCACCTTCCAGCCCTCGGCGATGAACGCATTGGCGTTCTCGAACAGCGGCCGCGGGCCGATGCGATAGGTGAGGTCGGAAATCTCGAGCATGGGGCGTGGTTTAGAGCCGCCAGCGCGCGCGAATGCAAGCTTTGGCGTGCGCTCCGCGCAGTCGCGGACCCGTCACAGACGAAAAACGGCCGTGGCATGGAGCCACGGCCGAGTCTTCCTGGAGGCGCGGCCCTGGGCAGGCCGCGCCTCTATTTCCGAAACCGCTTAGTAACGCGCCCGCAGCGTGATGCCGTAGGTGCGCGGATCACCCAAGAATGCGCCTTGCGTGGGACCGGCCGTGCCTTGCTGCAGCGGCGCGTCGAACGCGACCTGGACGTATTCCTCGTCCGTGAGGTTGCGCGCCCAGAGCTCAACCGCCCAGCGCTCGTCCGCCGTGGCCAGACCGATGCGGCCGTTCACCAACGTATAGGACGGCTGCAGCTTGGACGGACGCAGATCCGACCCAGTCAGTTGATCGTCGACATAGCGCGCGTCGAGATAGGCCAGCCCCATCATCGAGCCGTTGAACAGCGGACGATTGTAAGTGAACGACGTCGTCGCGGTCCATTCCGGCGAGTTCGTGAGTTGCGAGTTCGGCAGACGAGCCAGCGTTTGCTCACCCGTAATTGGGTTGCGGTTCGCCAACACCCAGCCATCGTCCGGACCATAAGTCGCGTCGGTGTAAGCAACACCGCCATTGATGGAGAGGCCTTCGATCGGCGTGCGCCAGATCAAATCAACTTCCACGCCTTCCGACGTCACTTCCGGCACCGTAGTCACAACGAATTGGATGCCGTTGTAGGTGTTGAGCTGGAAGTTCGAATACTCGTTCTGATAGACCGCGAAGTTCAGCAGCAGATCACCGTTGAACCAATCGGTCTTCACGCCGATTTCGTAGGCGTCGACCAGCTCAGCGTTGAAGTCCGAGGATGGCGCACCGCCGAGATAGGTGTAGTCGAAGTTCCGATCGAGATTGAAGCCGCCCCCTTATAACCGCGCGAGAACGAGGCGTAGGCGGAGATGTTGTCGGTGAATTCGTGGCGGAGCGAAACAACGCCCGACCATTCATCCTCACCGCGACTTTGATCGTAGCCAACCGAGTCCAGCTCGTTTCGAAGCCATGGCACGCAATACCCCGAACGCAGCGCGGCGATCACCGAGCTAAGCGGCGGGCCGCTGGCGCGACCGTTGGGTTGCAATTGTTGTACGGCGCGAGTGTTCCAACCGGCAGCGCGAACGCGGCTTCAAGCCCTGCAATCGTCGCCGAGCGCAGAGCGTTCACGTTGAAAGGCGTGTTAAAGTCTGCGACCAGGTCCTTGTCTTCGGTAGTGAAGCGCAAGCCGACAGTGAGATCGGTTTGGTCCGTGATCGCGAAGATATTGTGCGTGAAGAAGGCAAACGAGTTGCCGTCCTGCACGTAATGGTCGAACGAGCCGACATTGGCCGGCACAAGCGCGAGGCCGTTATACAGCGTCGAGAGCGAACCGCCGACGGGCGCCGTGCCGAGGCCAGGCGCGACGGTTCCGCCCGAGATGATGCTGTCGAGGCCAGCGAAGTATGCGCCGTATTGCGAACCGGTCTGGAACGAGAAATTCCGGTCGATGACTTCGTCGGAATAGAACACTCCCAACAACCAGTCGAGACGGCCCCACTCACCAGCGACGCGGAGCTCTTGCGTGAAGATTTCAAACTCGGTGCCGTTCGCGTCGCCTTGCGGCACGTAAACGATATCCGCCTGCGAATAATCGGAATCGCTGCCGCCCGCTGATGACCAATTACGATACGCCGAGATCGACGTCAGCGTCACATTGCCGAAATCCCAGTTCAGTTCGCCAGAGACGCCGTAATCTTGCAGCGACGCGGCATAGCCGTAGTTCGAGAATCCAATGCGATCGGCGATATCACCATCACCGAGCGCGCCAAGCGGCGTGCCCACACCGACATTCGGACCATAGCCGCCGAGATTTGCGATCCATTGCTGACGGCCCGTACCGTAGGCGATAGGCGCGCCTTCGACGCCGGCGGCGTTGAGATTTGTGACTGGATTGCCGTTGAGCAGAACCGGATTGTAAATCTGCGCCGCGCAGCACGCTTCATCACGCTCCGAATAATCCGCGATTAAGCGCAGATCGACGTCGTCGCTGATCTGCCAAAGCAATTGACCACGCAGATTGTAGGCGCCGCGCGTGTTTGCGTCCCCGCTATCGTCATTCGGACGCGACGGGCCGAGAAGTGTGTTCTGGCCATCATTGTTGATGTCGAGGAAGCCATCACGATCGGACTTCGATGCGAAAAAATTCAGACCGATGACGTCTTCAACCAGCGGAATGTTCACGCCGGCGGCAAGCCGGGTCTCGCCCCAATCGCCGTACGTCGCTTCACCAAAGGCGTCGAATTCGCCAAGATCCGGCGCGCGCGTGTTGATGGTGATGAGACCGGCCGAGGTGTTGCGACCGAACAGCGTGCCCTGCGGGCCACGCAGCACTTCGATCTGCGCCACGTCGCCAAGGTCCGACAGCGCCACGCCGTTGCGGGCGCGATAGACGCCGTCGATGAAAATGCCGACAGCCGATTCGAGACCTGGGTTCGAGCCTTGCGTGCCGACGCCGCGCAAGCGCGCCGTGGCTGATGCTTCGCTTTCGGACACGTTGAACTGCAGAGCCGGCGCAACCGAGGTCAGATCCTGCACATCGCGAATGCCCGCGTTGGCGATCATCTCCGCCGTGACCGGCGTGACCGCGATCGGCACTTCTTGCAGTGATTGGTCGCGGCGCGTGGCCGTGACGACGATTTCAGTGTCTTCATCTTGAGCCAGGGCTGGGGTCGCCGTGATCGCCCCCGCAACTCCCAGACCAAAAGCCATAAGCGCGCGCGTGCTTGCGCGGAAACTATCCCGCTTCTTCGACATTAAATTCCCTCCCGCGTGTCTCCGAGGTCTTTAAGCCTCGCCGTACACAAGTGTATGGTAGGGTCAGTTTTGTTCCGGCGTCTAGAGCAATTTCGCCCCAATTCGGTCGCTGTGTTGATTGTGCTACACTGACGATTGTCATGTTGCATTGCAACATGACCACTGAGAACGAGAGAAGGCCATGAGCGAAACATCGCCAAACGGCACGACAACATTGGATGTGGCGGCCTGGGTAGAGGCTGCGTTCGACGTGATGGCGGAAGGCGGCATCGATGCCGTGCGGGTTGATCCGCTCGCGAAACGCCTCGGCGTAACGCGCGGCAGTTTCTACTGGCACTTCGCCGATCGTGACGCGCTACATCTCGCAATGCTAAAGCACTGGCGCGAAGGCGCGAGTTATCTTGTGTATGCGCGCGTCGAACGCGCCGCTGATGCTAAAACGCCATCGGAGCGATTAGAAACGCTGCTGTCTCTGCCCTATTCAAGCCCGCGCTCGGCGCGCGCGGCGGCGATTGAATTGGCGGTGCGTTTGTGGGCGCGGCGGGACAAGCGCGCCGCGAAAGCAGTGCGCCACATCGACCGCGTGCGCCTGGATTATTTCCAAAAGCTGCTGATCCAGCATGGCCTCCATCAGGACGAGGCGCGCAAACGGGCCTTCCTGTTCTACGCGGCGCTCATGGCCGAGGCGCTGATCTTCACCGACAATCGCGAGCAGACACGCCTCGATCTAAAGCACCTATTGCTGGGTTGACGCTGGCTGCACCGCCCCAAGCGTGAGCGCGATGTCGCCGTTGTGTGCGGCGGTCGCATAGACGGGACGCGCCGCGATGAGTTCAGCCGCAACCTCTGGCGCGCCGAGATACTGGCCGAGCACCAGCCAGTCTGTCGGCGTAGCGTCAACGTTCACCACCAAGACGGCTTCCGCGCCATCACACGCGCGACCGACACAGATGACGCTGCTGAAATCGACCGTGGCGGATGAGTTCAGCAACGGCGTGGCGTCAACGCCATGGATGCTGGCGCGCGAGAGTTCGGCGGAGAACGGCACACGAATCGTTGTGCGATAAGCGCCATTGGTGGCGTAGCGCAGGCGCACAGTGCGCGCACCATCGTTCACCTCGTCGCTCACAATTTCAACGCGCGGCGCTGGTAATTCCGCGTTCGGCGCAGGCGTGCTCCACGATTCTGTAGCGATCACCCGGCACGACCATGCGCGAAGTGAACGGCGCGGCGACAGCGATCTCTCGCGGCAGCGGCATACGCGGCGGGCCGGCGATGATCTGAGCGTCATTGTTCAGCGTGTCTTGGAAGTAGACAAAGTTAAACGGGCGCGGTCGCGCTTGCGTCGATGACGGCAGCACAGCGGCGACACCCACACCGACACAAGCGAGCGCCGCCAAGCCGGCGACGTTCAAGCGCCACGGCTTCTCGCCTTGCAGCCGTGCAAGCGGCCCGAGCCAGGGCAGCAACGCGATCGCGATCAGCGCCGTATTGAGCGCGGGCATGTCGTACCCAAGGGCAACTTCGACCAGGGCAAAGAGCGGCGCCCAGATGATGAGCGCAGTGAGCGCAGCGATAAGCGCGCCGATGCGGGCAGCGATCGGCCAGCGCCACGCAAGAACTGCAGCGAACGCGAAGATCGCTGCGGCAAGCGCGTCAAGAATCGAAAGCCCGGGCAGCGCGAGCGCGCCGGCAAGCCCGAATAGCGTGAACCACAACATGGCGGACGCTTCGATAAGCGGCGCGCTGACGCGCTTGCCGGCAGACCAAAGGCCGATGGCGAGAGCGGTAAGCGCGATCAGGCCCGTCCACGCACGCGTCGCCTCAGGGTGGCCAAACCAAAACATGCCGGGCCGCAATGTGTTGAATGCGTAGCCAACCAAAAAGGAGACGAGACCCGCGATCACAACAGCGACGAGCGGCGCGGCAAAAGCGCGCCAACGTCCCTCGCGACCACGCGTCCAAAAGTAAGCGACGGCGATCAGCGCGCTGATCACGAGCAACGCCGTGCCAAGCCATTCCGGCATGCTGACGAGCGTGCGGCCAAGAATATCCGTGAAAACGAGTGAATCAGCGCTGCCCGCATCGGCGTTGAGCGCAAAGGCACGAACGGCGCCGAGCGCACTGTCGCCCATATGCTGCAAGCTCGCCCGGCTCATATTGGCGAGGTTGTCTTGCGGGGTGTGATAATTGGGCCAGCTGTCGGAGACCGCGATGTTGACGATGTCGAGACCCTCGCGACGCAGCACCGTGACGTCCGTCGAATTGGGCAACAGATCGTACACGGCGGCCATCATGGAATTCGTCATCGGCCGCTGCGCGCCCGCAACGTAAGCGCGAACGGAATCTGCGTTTGGGCGCGCGGTTTCGAAAAAGGACGCCGGCCCGCTCGTGCCGCGCGCTTCGAGATTCACCAGCGCTTGCACGTGATTCATTTGCGGATCTTGCGTCGCGAAGGCATGCGCGCCGAGCAGCGCCACCTCCTCGCCGTCGCTGATCAGAATAATCACGCGGCGCTGCAGCTCTTGCTGCGACAACAAGCGCGCGATCTCAAGCCACGCCGCCATGCCCATGCCAGCGTCGCTCGCGCCGGGGCCAGCCGGGACTGAATCATAATGCGTAGCGGCGAGGATTGCAGGCCCCTCGCTTGGGCCAAGGCTGAACACGACATTGCGCACGCGCGCGCAATACGAGACCGGCGCTTCTGGGTGCGGCAGACAGGTGAAGTGTTCACGTACTTCCGGCGTAAACCCGAGCGCGCGGATTTCCGTGAGCAAGCGCTCGCGTACGCGATCGGCGGCTTCGGAGTCGAGCGGATGCGGCGCTTCGGGCGAGAGGACGCGCTCGATACGGGCGAAGGCCGCATTGGCGTCAAAGGCGTCGGGCGCGTTCGACGCGCGCACGGGATCAGGCTGAATGACGGCGCCGGCGCCGATCAGCGCCAAGAACAGCAATCCGAATAGCAGCCAAGTGCGCAGCGACATGATCCAGCTCCCCGGAGCGGCAATGTCATGGTAAGGCGCTGCTGCCTAGGCTGAAAACGAACCTGCGGCGGGTTTTGCGGCAACTTCTTGTTCGCCACCGCGGGTCGCTGCAACACCGTGCGGCGCGCCGAGTACTTCGACGGCTAGCGTTGGACGACATCGCGGTGCATCGGCGCGAGTACGGCCAAGAAGCGATTTTGCATGCGGTTGGATACGCCCTCTTCGCGCATGGCGGTGCGCAAATGCTGGACCAGCAGATTAAAGTCTCGTGTTTGCACACCCATGTCGGCATGCGAGGCGCTCATATCGCGGCCGGTGTAGGTGCAGCCCCCGCCTAGGAGATAGCAGAATTGCTCTTTGAGCGTGCGGCGCAGGCGCACCATGTCGAACGGCTGAAAGATCGGCCCGAGTTGGGGATCCTCCAATGACAAATCCACCGTGCGATCAACAATTCGGTTTATGCCGTCGCGGCCGTTGAATGCCGCCAGCACTGCTGGATCGTCGATTGGCGTCGCGCCGGCATTGGCGTCCGACTGAACATACGGGGCCACGGGCTCCTCGCCCTCTTGCGCACGCGCTGGTGCGTCGTCGAGCACAAGAAGCCACGCGGCCAAAGCAGCCCATAGCGCAAGACGCATCTTAGAATCCGATTTGGAGTGAGAGATAGGCGCCATCCTGATCGTCAAATGTAGCGATCGAGCCAAGATCAACGTAGCCGCCAACGAGCGTCAGATTCTCCGTCAAGGCATAGGCGGCAAACACATCGTAGCCACGCTCTTCCTCGGCGAATCCCAGATTATCCGGCCGCGTGCGATACTCGGCGCCCACGATCAAACGATCGGTCACCATGTAGGCTGCGGATAACTCAATCTCAGCGTGGTACTCATCGTCCTGATCGCCGCCGTGCCCCAGCAAGCCAAACTGGTTGGCGCGTGTGCCGCGCACCGTTGCATTCAAGATCAAGGATTGGTCAAGGACGACCTTGGTCGCCGACACATAGACGTCAAAGCCCTCATCGTCCTCGGCGCCCAAAGCGGCGAGAAGCCAATCATGCTCTGCGTGTTTATACTGCACACCCACTGCGACCTGCGGCAGCCAACTGTCCTGAGCGTAGACGGCGTCGCCCAGCACGCGCAGCTTTAGTCCCACGATATCTTGTTCGAACGTAAAGCCTTCAGCCAAACCGAGCGCAGCGCCCGTTGCGCCGGTGTCGAATTCCTGGTGCGCCAGCGAGAGTTCAACACGGTCGAAAAACCCGATCGCCACGCCATAGGCGCTGAAATCATAATCCGAGAGCGGCACTCTTGTGACGAACGCTGAGGCGCCGACGCCATCTTCTGTCTCGTTACCTGCAACAAGAGCCCACGTCGAAAGGCCCCCGCCGGTGCTGCCTTCGATGGAGGTTACGCCCCGCGTAAGCGGCAGCTTACCGCCGAACACCATCGGCCGCGCCTCCGCTGTGGCGCAAAGCGAAATCGCGGCGCCCGCAACGGGAACAAGCGTCAACCATCTGTTCATCAGTTCGAGAAAATCGAGTTGTTCGATTAATAGAAAGTGTATCGCGCGCTTCACCGCACCTTTACGCGCTTGTGAGATAGTTTTGGCGTATGCGCGCGCTCCTCGCCCTTCTGATCGCCGCTGCCGCCTTTGGCGAAGCGTTCGCCGCGGATCTGACTGTGCGCGTCGTTGGCCCCAACGGCGCGCCCATTGAAAACGCGGTTGTCACCTTCACGCCGGCAGGCGGAGCGAGCGGGCCGATCCGATTCAGCTGGCCATATCAGGTTGCTCAACACAACCTACAATTCGATCCTTACATCTTGATCGTGCCGGTGGGCGCTGAGGTTCGTTTTCCCAATCTGGATCGGGTCCGCCACCACGTTTATTCTTTGACCCAAGGCAATCGGTTCGAACTCGAACTCTATGGTCGCGATGAAAGTCGCACCCATCGCTTCACCCAACCGGGCATCGCGGCGATAGGCTGCAACATCCACGACCAAATGCAGGCTTACATCGTTATCGTCGACACCCCACATGTTGGGCGCACCAACATGGGCGGCTCAACAATACTCTCGGGCGTTCGCGGCGCCGGTGAGCTTCGCGTTTGGCATCCACACTTGCGCGCACGCGGGGGCGTCACGAGCCGCGCGGTGACGCTCACGGCCACAGGCTCAATCGAACAACGCTTCGAGGTCCAGCTTCGTAGCGCCGACGGCCACGGCCACTAGCGCCCATGTTCACGCGCCTCAGCACCAAGCTCACGGTCCTTTATGCGGGACTCTTTGGCGTCGCGATGCTCGCCGTCGCCGGTCTCGTCTACGCGATGGTGTCGCAAAGCGCTGCGCGCGTCGTGCGTGCCGAATTGCAAGCCAATGCCGAGGTGTTCGATCGCGTCTGGGATCTGCGCGCCCGTCAATTGAGCGACAGCGCTGATATCCTCGGTCGAGATTTCGGCTTCCGCGAAGCTGTCGCCACTAACGACGCCCCGACCATTCAATCGGCGCTCGACAATCTGCGCGATCGCCTCCAGCTCGACCGCGCCTTCATGATGACGCTCGACGGCGATGTCGTTGGGCTGAATGATATTTCCGAGGCGGATCTCGATGCTTTATGGACCTCGCTCGATCTCGTCCGAACGCGCCGCCGGTGTTCTCACTCTGAATGGCAAAGCCTATCAGGCCGTGTCTTCGCCTGTATTAGCGCCCAATCTCATAGGCTGGATCGTGTTCGCTGCGGAGCTGAACGACGAACATCTCCAGCAATTCGAAACGCTGGCCGCGATCCCCCTTGAGGCCGCCGTGCTGACACGCAGCGACGGGACCTGGAAAGCCACGGACACAAACCTCACCGCGTCCGACCTTCTACGCCTTCAAAGTGATAGCCTCGATACAGAAACGACCTCAGCGCCTCGGCGCCTACGCCTCGGCGGGGCTGACACGCTGGTGCAAGTGACGCCCCTGCGCTCGTTTGCCGATGACGGCCATACCGCTTTAGCGCTGCGCTATCCGTTGTCGCTGGCGATGCGGCCTTACCAAGCGCTGCTCGCGGCAATCTTGCTGGTCGGACTGATTGGCATTGTCGCACTTTCGATCGCAAGCTGGGTGCTCGCTCGCGGACTCGCGCGACCGATTACCGCCCTTGATGCAGCCGTACATGATCTGCAAAATGGCAAGCGCACCGAAGTTGTCGTCGAGACCCAGGACGAGATCGGCCGCCTCGCGCAATCGTTCAACCATATGTCCGACGAAATTGCGCGCCGTGAGAAACGGATCACGCACATGGCGCTGCACGACAGTGACACCGATCTGCCAAACCGTCGTGCGCTTGAAACCGCTCTACAAGCCTTCCATCAACCGGGCGTGGTGATCGCGTTCACCGTCGAGCGCCACCAAGCCATTCGCGCCGCCATTGGCTACCAGCTCGCCGCCCGCCTGATTGGACAAGTCGGCGCACGCATTGCCGAACTTGTGCCCGACGCCCCCACGGGACGGCTCAGCGCGGACACAATAGGGATCGCGGCGCCCCAACTTAACGGCGATCAAGCGCTCGATCTCGCCGCCTATGTGCGCGACAACGTCAATGGCGCATTACGCGTCGATGGCGTCGCCGTCGACGTTTCGTTGGTCTCAGGCGTGGCGCGCGTTGACAACCCCAGTGCGCACAGTGCGCTGGATCATGCGCTCATCGCCGTTGAGCAAGCCCGCGCCACCTTTCAAGACAGCGCCATCTTCAACGCCGAGAGCTATGGAGATCCTGCGCGCAACCTCTCGCTCATGAGCGAGATGATCGATGGCATCAATCGCGGCGCGCTTTCGCTTCATTACCAACCAAAGCTGGATCTGCGATCCAACACAATCATTGGCGCCGAAGCACTGGTGCGCTGGACTCACCCCACACGCGGCCCCATAGCGCCAGATCTCTTTGTCACCATGGCCGAGCAGACCGGCCACATCCGCGCACTTACGGAATGGACACTGATCCAGGCGATCGCCGACCAGCGCAGCATGCGCGCGGCAGGAATCGACTTGCCGGTGTCGGTGAATCTCTCTGGACGCCTCATCGGCAACGACGCCTTCACGGCGATGACCATCACTTTGATCGAGGACACCGACGCGCGACTTTGGCTTGAGATCACCGAGACCGCGGCGATGAACGATCCAGATGCTGCGTTGCGCAATATCGACGCCTATGTCGCCGCTGGCGTGCAAATTTCGATCGATGATTATGGCGCAGGGCTCTCGTCTCTATCGTATTTGAAACGCATCCGCGCGCATGAACTGAAGCTCGACAAATCCTTCATAGAAGCGCTGGCGCAGAATTCGCGTGAAGCCTTGCTCGTGCGCTCGACTATCGATCTCGCGCACGGCTTGGGCATGAAGATCACCGCCGAAGGGGTGGAAACACCGGCAACACTTGCCCTGCTCGCCGGCATGGGCTGCGACGTGGCGCAAGGCTACCTTGTCGGCAAGCCCCAAGCTTTGCAGGACTTTATCACGTTCATAGGCAAGCCTGATGGCCTTAGGAGCGCAGCACTGGGGTAGCAAGCTGACGCGCCCGCGCGTCGTCGCGAGCGCTCGAGAGCGAGGACAAGTCAGCAAAGAATTCCCGCAGATCAGCGACACGCTTCAAGTTTAGCCGTGTTCTTTGCTGAAGCAGTCTTCGTTGAAGCGCTGCAGGACAATCCTCAGTGTGCGCGGGACCAATGGGCGACCAACACCGCCGCAAACTGATCTGCCCGTTCGTGGCAGGCCCAGTGACCAACACCCTTCTCGACGTGGAGCGGAATGCCTCGCTGGTGCGCGAAACGCTCCGCGACAGAGACGTCAACGTACGGGTCGCATTCACCCCAGAACAATTGTCCGCGCGCGGGCAACTTCTCTAGATCATCGACCCAATCACCCCGAAATCGCAGACCATCCGCCGACCGATAAAGCTTGAGGATCGACTGTCGCATCGCCATGTCGATATGTGGTGTTTCTTCTCTTGCCAGGGAAGCCGCCATGCCGCCGGAGATCAGCCCTTGCTCTAGCCTTCCCTTATCTCGCATCGCCAGCATCGTCAGTTCGCCAAGCAATGGCGTCGCCCACGCCCGCGCCGTGCGATGGCCCCGATATTCCGCATCGATCACCGCATTCGTCGCGCACCAACTCGACACCAGATCCGGGCGCAAACAAGCAGCGCGTAAGACCAAAAGCGCGCCCCAGTCATGTCCGACCAGATCAACAGGACCACCCACCTTCTCCAACTCGCCGAGGAGCCACGTGACATACGCGTCCTTGGTTCCGCTAAACGCGTGCGGGATCGGACTTGCAAAGCCCGGCAACGCAGGCGCCAAGAACGTGCCGGCCCCCAAACCGAGCGCAGAAATCAGCGGGCGCCACAACGCTGGCGTATCTGGCACGCCGTGCACGAACACGATCATGATGGTTCAGCTTTCCAAATTGCGACGCGCTGCAGCATGGGACGCTAGCGCCAATTCGCAGCTACGGGGCCCACCCGTTTGCCATGCCAGAAGGGGACGTCACCTTAAAAGTATACCAGGCCGACGTTCAATTCTTCTCGAGATTTATCGCCTCTCAGAAAGCCTGGCGCGATGGCGCTGCGGCGGACGCGCCGCTATGGCGCGGCATCAAACGCGTGCCGATCCGCACAACATTGGTCGCTCAAGCGGCCCGCTTTCGCTCTAGGGTAGCGGTGCATGCCAGAATCTCTACGTTCTACCCCGGCCGTCGAAACGGTCACCGTTCAGACGCCGACCGGCGCGCTGCAAGGTTCGTTGGTCGGCGAGGTACGCCGCTTTCTTGGCGTCCCCTACGCAGCCCCCCTGTCGGCGCTTTGCGCTTTGAGGCGCCCGCGCCGGCGCAGCCGTGGGACGGCGTACGCGATGCGACCAAGCGCGGCTTCATCGCACCACAACCAGTGCCGACGCCGGCGGAAATGGAAAAGGCCCTTCCGGGTCTCGATATTCAACCCTTGATCGGCGGCGATCAGACCCAAGGCGACGACTTCCTCGTGGTCAACATCTGGACGCCCGCCAATGCAAGCGGCGCTCCGGTGATGGTATTCATTCACGGCGGCGCGTTCACTGGCGGCGCCGGCGCGGCGGATGTGTATGATGGCACCGCGTTCGCGCGTGCCGGAATTGTGTGCGTATCAATCAATTATCGCCTGGGCGTCGAGGGATTCCTGCCAATTCCCGGTGCGCCGACAAATCTTGGTCTCCGCGATCAAATCGCAGCGCTGCACTGGGTGCAGGACAACATCGCCGCCTTTGGCGGCGATCCGCGCAACGTCACGGCATTCGGCGAATCCGCCGGCGCCATGTCGGTCGCCAATTTGGTTGCTTCGCC
Source organism: Hyphomonadaceae bacterium JAD_PAG50586_4 (assembly GCA_023242925.1). GTDB lineage: Bacteria > Pseudomonadota > Alphaproteobacteria > Caulobacterales > Aquidulcibacteraceae > Vitreimonas. The sequence goes on from CP096134.1 coordinate 3,852,558, forward strand.
GCTGACTAAGGGCCTCTTCCAGCGCGCCATCGTGCAAAGCGGTCACGGCGACATGGTGCGGCCAATCCCAGTTGCAGAGCGGTTGGTGAACAAGCTCGCCAGAACACTGCGCGTGAAGCCAACAATTGCAGGCTTCCGCAGCCGGTCCGTCGCCGAGTGCCTGGACGCGCAACGCAAGGTTTCGATGCCAACGGCGAACATCGATCTGCGCAATCCGGACAAGCGCGAACCTGCTTTTGGCCTGAGCCGCTTTCTGCCTGTCTATGGCGACGACGTTTTGCCCGAACACCCCGTCACTGCGCTGCGCAATGGCGTCGGCGCCGAGATCGAACTGATCGTCGGCACCAATGCAGAGGAAATGAACCTCTATTTCGTGCCGAGCGGGGTGCGGAAAAAGATCGGCAAGTTCCTCGCGAACTTCGTCACCAAACGTGCGGAGCCAAAGGCGAGGGACATCCTCAAGGCCTACGGCATCAACGATCGCGCCAAGCGACCTGGCGATGCGTTCACCGAGGCGCTCACAGATCTCGTTTTCCGCCTGCCCGCGCGCCGTTTCGCCGCCGCGCACAAGGGCCGGACGCATGTGTACGATTTCTCTTGGCGATCGGGCGCTTACGGCGGGACGCTCGGGGCCTGCCACGCGATTGAACTGCCGTTTGTATTCAACACGCTGTCGGCCGTGAGCGGCGACAAGGGCCTCGCCGGCGCAAATCCGCCGCAAGCGCTTGCAGATCGCATGACTAAGATCTGGGTCGATTTCGCCAGGAGCGGCGCGTTGCCGTGGGCTCCTTACGAAGCGTCCACCCGCATCGTTTACGATCCCGCAACTGACCAAGCCGCGCCTGAGGCGCCGCTGCTCGCGGAACGCTTCCTGCCCTGAGGACGTGATGTATCTTGAAAAATTCAAGCTGACCGACCGTGTCGCTGTCGTGACTGGCGGTGCAAGCGGCATCGGGCTCGCAACCGCTGAAGCGCTCGCCGAGGCCGGCGCGCGTGTGATCATCGCAGATCGAGACGCGGCCGCGATCGATAAGGCGCGTGGCGTGCTCAGCAAGCTGGGCTATCAGACCGACAGCGTCGTGATGGATGTCACCGATTCCAAGTGCGTCGCCGAAGTGGCCAACGAGATCGTCGCGCGTGAAGCGCGCGTCGATATCCTCGTCAACAATGCCGGCATCGCCCGCAGCGAGACGCGCGCCGAAGACGTCGCTGACGAACACTGGCTCAATGTGCTCGACGTGAATTTGAACGGCTCTTTCTGGTGCGCGCGCGCCTTCGGCAAGCACATGCTCGCGCGCGGCCAAGGCGCCATCGTGAACGTCGGTTCGATGTCGGGCTTCATCGTCAACCGACCGCAGCCGCAAAGCTATTACAACGCCTCAAAAGCCGCCGTGCATCAGCTCACAAAGTCGCTCGCCGCCGAATGGGCGCCACGGGGCGTACGCGTGAACGCCGTGGCGCCAACCTACATTCGCACCCCGCTCAACGAATTCGCCGACAAAACAAGCGAGATGTACCGCCGTTGGATCGATGGCACGCCGCAGGCGCGCCTCGGCGAGCCCGCGGAGGTGGCGTCTGTGATCCTTTTTCTTGCATCGGACGCAGCAAGCCTGATGACCGGCAGCATCGTCCTGGCGGACGGCGGTTCTTCCTGCTGGTGAGGCCAACATTTTGTCGACATCACCACCTGCGCCGCCTCCGAAAGAGGCGCAACCACGATCGGCTTGGGCAGCTGCTTGCCCGCTAGGATTCCAGCGGGCCAATCCTGCGAGCCGCGCGGCACACCTTCAGAGGGCCGCCGCACCTTTCAGATAGGTCTAAGTCCAACGTAAGCTCTCCCTAACGAAAGCACGCCAAAAAAGGCGCGTGCGCTCATCGGGAGGAAGAAAAATGCGGCGCATCACGAAGCTTCTGGCCGGCGCGGCCCTTGGTTTGGCGACAATTCCCAGCGTGGCGCTGGCCCAAGACGCCCCCGCGGCCCAGGAAAGCGCCGACGAAATCGTTGTCACGGCCCGCAAGCGCGAAGAGCGCCTTCAAGACGTACCGATCGCCATCACGGCGGTGACCGCCGAGACACTCGAGCGCGAACAAATCAATTCAGTGCGCGAGATCGCGGCCTACACGCCTGGCCTCAACATCACGACCGACGCCGTCGGCCGCGCATTCATGTCAATCCGCGGCGTCGGCACCACGCTTATCGACTCGGTGCAGCCCGGCGTCGGCATCTTCGTCGACGGCATCTATCAGACCAATACCTCCTACCTGAACAATCCGGTCGTCGACGTCGCACGCATCGAGGTTCTGCGTGGGCCGCAAGGCACGCTGTTCGGCAACAACACCTTGGGCGGCGCGATCAACGTCATCACGCGCGCGCCGACAGATGAATTCGCTGGCCGCTTTTCAGCATCCTACGCGGATCCTGACGATTATCAGACAGTCGCAGGCAGCCTGAGCGGCCCGATCATTGAAGGCGTGCTGCGCGGGCGCATCGCCGCCGCCTATCACGCCCACGACGGCTTCTCGACCAACACCTTGGCGGGCGGCAACGCGCGGCCGCTGGAGAACCAATCAGTCAACGGCACCCTCGTTTGGGACGCTCCGCAGAACGCACAGATCACGCTCAACGCTTATTACAATAGCGTCGAAGGATCGCAGACCGCGTATTCAAGCCCGTCTGGACCAACCGATTACGTCGATGACGTCCAACTCAACCTCAACAGCATCGCCACTTACGAATATTGGGGCGTGAATGGCCGTGGCGAGTTTGACGTCAGCGATAGCACGCGCATGACTGCCGTCCTCGCCTACGATCGCAAAGACGGCCAAACCAGCGGCGACGGGGATTTCGGGCCGTTCGATGTCATCCGCGTTCTCGACGGGCGCAATGACCGCGAGACATTCACAGGCGAATTGCGCTTCGACACGACCTGGAACGATCGCCTGAGCACATTGATTGGCGTTTTCGCGAACTATGCGACCTCAACCGACACCGTGTACCGCACCATTTTCGGTGCGCCGCAACCGGTCGTGCCGTCCACGCAAACGCTCACGTCACAGGCCATCTTCGCCACCGCATTCTACGATCTCAGCGAAACGCTTGAACTCTCGGCAGGCGTGCGATTCGACCGCCAAGAGGCCGACGTCGACGGCACGGCGGGCGAGTACAGCGCCGAAGAGTTTCAGCCACGTGTCACGCTCACGCAGCGTTGGTCCGACAACCATATGTCGTATGCATCGATCGCGCGCGGCTTCCGCGGCGGCGGCGCCAACACGCCGGGCGGCCCACTTGCCTTCTATCAGGGTGACTCGGTGTGGACCTACGAACTCGGCGACAAGTTCACCAACGACGACCGCACACTGACGCTGAACACCGCGATCTATTACAACGACTACCAGCACTATATCGGCCAAAACTCACTGACGCCGACATTGCAGGCGGTGAACCTGAACACAGGCGACGTCGTCAGCTACGGCGTTGAAGTCGAAGGCATCTGGTCGCCGAACGATATGTTCCAGCTCACTGGCGGCCTGACCTACAACCACGCCCGCATCACCGACGATTCCGAGTTTGAAGCCGTGTTCCCTGGCGGTCTCGCGACCGACCTGATTCTCTTCCAACCGGATTGGAATTTCTACATCACCCCGACAGTCACCATCCCAATTGGTGCAGACAACATCGTGTTCAACACGACGGTGTCTTACAAAGGCGAGCGCGCTGGCTCAAGCTTGGATCCAAACTTCCAGCCGCAGCTCGAAAGCTATTATCTTGTCAATGCCAATCTAGCTTACGAGCATGGCGACTATACGATCGCACTCTGGGGCACGAATTTGACCGACGAGCAATATTACGACTCCTACCTCGATCGCTCGCTGCTGGCCGCTTTCTTCGGCGATGCGAGCCCACTGACGCATAATCTCGGCATCACCGGTGACGGCCGTCGCGTTGGCGTCCGCGTCAGCGCACGGTTCTAGGGCGATGGGCGCGCCCGCACTCAGCGCGCGCGCTCCGCTCGCGCCGGCTTTCGTCGAGACATTGCGCGGAATCTTCGGAAACCGTCTTCATCTCGGCGAAGCCATGCGCAGCCAGCACGGCGGCAGCGAAACGCACTTCGCCACCGCCTTGCCTGATGCGGTCGTGTTTGCGCATTCCACTGAAGACGTCGTCGCAGTTGTTAAAGCCTGCACGGCGGCCAACGTGCCAATCGTTGCTTACGGCGCCGGCACGTCAGTGGAGGGCAACACCACGCCAGTGCACGGCGGAATATGTGTCGATCTCTCTGAGATGACCAAAATTCTCGAGGTCAACCCGGACGACTTCGATTGCACCGTGCAAGCTGGCGTACGGCGCGAAGAGCTCAACATCGCACTCCGCGACAAGGGGCTCTTCTTCCCGATCGACCCAGGCGCCAACGCCACCATCGGCGGCATGGCCTCCACGCGTGCGTCAGGCACCAACGCCGTGCGCTACGGCACCATGCGCGAGGCGGTTCTCTCTCTTCGTGTCGTCACGCCGGACGGCCGCGATATCCGCACCGCGCGTCGCGCGCGCAAGAGCGCGGCGGGTTACGATCTGACGCGCCTGATGATCGGCTCGGAGGGCACGCTTGGCATTATCACCGAAGTGACGCTCCGCTTGCACGGCATTCCCGCACAAATCTCCTCAGCCGTCTGCGGCTTCAGCACCTTGGCTGGCGCCGTTGACACGGTGGTGCAGGCGATCCAGCTCGGCATTCCCTTGGCGCGCGTCGAAATCCTCGACGACGTGCAGATGCGCGCTGTGAATCAACACTCCAAGCTCGACTACCCAGAACTGACAACGCTCTTCTTTGAGTTTCACGGCAGCGAGCATGCGGTCAAAGAACAGATCGCCACAATCGGCGATCTAGCGCGCGACAATGGCGGCGGTGAATTTCGCTGGTCGAACCTGGCCGAAGAGCGCGCCAAGCTCTGGAAGGCGCGCCACCAAGCCTTCTACGCCGCCACCGCTATGCGCAAAGGCGCGATCGGCTGGCCAACGGACGTGTGCGTGCCGATCGGGCGACTGGCGGAATGCATCAACGAGACGAAGAAGGACTTGCAGAAGGCCTCGTTCCCCGCGCCGATCCTCGGTCACGTGGGCGACGGCAATTTCCACGTCATCTTCGTAATTGACCCGAACAATCCAGCCGAGCACAGAGAAGCGGAGGCGCTCAACGAGCGCCTCGTGCAACGTGCGCTCGATATGGATGGGACCTGCACCGGCGAACACGGCATTGGCCTTGGAAAACAGGATTGGCTCGTGCGCGAGCTCGGCGAGGATGGCGTCGATATGATGCGCACGATCAAGAGGGCGCTCGACCCGAAAAACCTGTTCAATCCCGGCAAGATCTTCGCTGAGTAATTCTATGGACACGCGCAAGCTCGTCGATCCCGCGCTTCTACCCGTGCTGGATGTTTTCCCGACGATTGCGCTGACCAGCGAGCTTCTGGCGCCGATGCGTGAAGCGGAACGCTTCGCCCAACTTCCCATCGTTGCGCCCTCGGAAGTCACCGACGCCATCGCACAAACAATTCGCAGCGTTCCCGGCCCGGCCGGTGCGCCGGACATCACGCTCATCATCTATCAGCCGCGCAATGCGCCAGGCGCCCTGCCGTGCATCTATCACATCCATGGCGGCGGTTATGTCGGCGGCGCGGCGGGGCAACTTGAACCGCTGCATCGTCCTGCATCCTACGACCTCAACTGCGTCATCGTGAGTGTCGACTATCGACTGGCGCCGGAGAATCCCTACCCGGCTGGAATTGAAGATTGCTACGCGGGGCTTGGGTGGACGTTCGCGAACGCCGAGGCGCTCGGCGTCGATCGCACACGCATCGGTGTGATGGGCGAAAGCGCAGGCGGCGGCTTGGCCGCAGCGCTCGCGCTCCTCGCGCGCGACCGCGGCGAATACCAACTCGCCTTCCAACATCTGATCTATCCGATGCTCGACGATCGCACCTGCGTCGCCGCCGCGCCAAATCCCGTCGCCGGCGAATTCATCTGGACGGCGCACAACAATCGCTTCGGCTGGACCGCGCGCCTGGGTCATGAGCCCGGCCAGCCTGGCGTCTCGCCCTACGCCGCCCCAGCGCGAGCGACTGACCTCTCCCGCTTGCCGCCAGCCTTCATCGCCTGCCCGACCTTGGATCTCTTTATCGACGAGGACGTCGCCTACGCAAACCGCCTGCTACGCGCCGGCGTGCCGGTCGAACTCCATGTTTATCCAGGCGGATTCCACGGCTTCGACATCTTCGGGGGCGACGCGCCGATCTCCGCCCGCGCCCGCCGCGACAGCCACGAAGCTCTGAAACGCGTGCTCCACCCCTAGGCCAACAGACCTATCAGATAGCTGCTTGCCATACCTATCTGAAAGGTGCACTCTGTCCTCAACAACCAGAATAACTGGGTGAGGAATATGCGCGAATTCGTCGAAGTCTCTGCGGAGATGACGCTGCTTCTGGGCGCAGGCCCACTCGGGGGTGCGCCGCTCCCGCCCAATTACATCGCGCTTTCATTCGACGCGGATAGCGATGCGCCAGCGATCGCATTCGATCTGTCACCGGATCTCGCCTCGCTCTCCGCCGAAGCACGCCTAACCTTGGTGATTGAACGCGCCGCCTTCCTTCGCGTCGGCGGCGTCGTACCAAGCAGTCTTGAGTTTCATCTCCCTTCCGCCTTGCGTGCCATTGTCCGCGCCATTCGCGAGGCCGGGCTGAGTGGGGAAACACGCACCATCTATCGCCTCGGCAAGAGCATCGAACTGCTGTGCGAAACCATCCAATTGCTTGCGACAGACGAATTGCTGCCGCTCGCCGGCGAGGGCGCGCTCTCGCTTGAAGACACTCGCCGTGTCGTTGCCGCACGCCGTATCATCGATGAGCGCTGGAACGAGAAGCTCACGCTCGACACAATCGCACGCGCTTGCGGACTCAACCGCGCGAAGCTCACGCGCGGCTTCCGCGATATGTTCAAGTGCAGCATTGCTGAAGCGATCGCCGAACAGCGCCTCAGCCAAGCCAAACGCATGTTGCTCACGACGAACCTGCCAGTGTCGTCCATCGGCTACGAAAACGGCTATCTGAACAATGCGAGCTTTGCGCGCGCGTTTGGGCGCCGCTTCGGCGTCTCGCCGTCTGATCTACGCGCGTGCGCAGCCGCAGCGTAAGGAGCACCGATGTCGACCCCAATCACCTCCTTGCGTGCGAGCGAAGGCAACTCGCTCGTTCAATCCGCGATGAACGCCGTCACGGACTACATCCGCGACCACCGTTTGCGCGTTGGCGATACTCTGCCCGGAGAGGGCCATTTCGCCGAAGCGCTCGATGTCAGCCGTGCTGTGATGCGCGAAGCATTCGGAGCGCTCGCGGCGCTCAGGGTCATCAATGTGGGCAATGGGCGAAAGCCTCGTGTCGGTGCGCTCGATGGATCGGTGATCGCCACCTCGTTGCAACACGCCGTGTCCACGGCGCAAATCACCGTGCCGGATATATGGGACGTGCGCCGCACCATTGAACAACGCACCGCTGCCCTCGCCGCTACAGCACGCACGGATGCACAAGCCGCACGCATCGTTGCACTCGCAGAAGCGATGGCTACCGACAAAGACGATCTCGCTAAGCGCACGGCTCACGATATCGCGTTTCACAACACCATAGCCGAAGCGAGCCACAACGCGCTCTTCATCCAGATCGTCGCCTCGTTTGCGCCATTGATGGAAGTTGCAGTGCCGACAGCGTGGAGCACACGCATCGCAAAAAGCCGGAAGCAAGTGATGATCGATCGCCACCGCGCCGTTGCCGCTGCGATCATGAAACGGGATCCGGAAGGCGCGGCAGCCGCGATGGCGCTGCACTTCGACGACGCCATCGGCGATCTCCTGAAGGCGGAGGCCAACAATGGCGCAGCTTGACGCCGACGCCGACGCCGGTGTGATCGCCCCCGTCAAACGCCCCGGCGTGCTGACAGCGCTCCTTCTGCTCGCGACTACGATCGGCAGCGCCTCAGCGATGCGCACCGTGTTCAGCCCCGTGCAAGAAGTCGCCGCCGCCGACCTAAACTTCAACGATTTTCAGATGAGCCTGCTGCAAGGGCTCGCGATTTCCATCCCGATCGGCCTTCTCGCCATCCCTGTTGGTCGCATGACCGACCGCGGCAATCGCGCAAATCTCCTCTTCGGCCTCGCCATGCTCTGGACGATCGGCACTGCGCTCAGCGTTTTCGCCACGGAGTTCTGGCAGATTTTCGCGGCGCGCATGCTCGCGGGCATTGGCGCCTTCTCTTCGCTCACCGTAGCGATCTCACTGACGGCTGACCTGAGCTCGCCGTCCACACGCGGCCGTTCATTGATACTGCTTTCGCTTGGCAACATGGTGGGCGGGGCCGCCGCCTTCGCCTTCGGCGGGGCGCTGCTCGGCTATTACGCGCACGCAGCCCCGCTGATCGAAGGCCTTTCGCCTTGGCGTAACGTGCTCCTGGTCTTTGCCGGCGCCAGCCTCATCCTTTCGCTGCTGTTGCTGACACTGCGCGAACCTGCGCGGCGGGAAATCAGTGAATCCAGCCCGGCGCTTTCGGTGGCTTTGCGCGAATTGTGGGAACGGCGGGGCTTACTTGCGCCGCTCTTCCTTGGCCAAGTCACGGTGGTGATGGCTGACGCTGCCGCAAGCATCTGGGCCGCACCCGTGCTGGAACGTCACTACAATCTCACACCCGAGCAGTTTGGCGGCTGGATGGGCCTCGTCATCCTAGGTTCAGGCGTGATCGGCGCACTCGTCGGCGGCTTCGCTGCCGACTTCGGACACAAGAGCAAAATCAAGGGCGGCATCTTGATCGGCGCGGTCGTCGCCGCAGCACTTTCCATTCCGGGCGCATTCTTTCCCTTGATGCCGGACGCGAATGGCTTTGCCTGGCTGCTGCTCCTGCTGCTCACGTGCGGCGCGATCACAGGCCTCGTCACCGCCGCCGCCATCGCCGTGCTCGTCCCCAACGAAATCCGCGGCGTGTGCCTCGGCGCCTTCATCGTCGTCGGCGCGATCATCGGCTTCGGCGCCGCGCCAACGATGGTGACACTGATCGGAGACGCGATCGGCGGCCAGGACGCGCTGCGCTACGGCCTCGCCTATTGCGGCGCAGCCACCAGCATCGCCGCCACCCTCGGTTTCGCCACGGCCCTAATCAAAGCACGCTAAATCGCAGATTCGGATGTCCGTCATCAGCCGATGAAGCGCGCCCGCGGTGCATCCGAGGCGCCCCTCCTCATTCGACCACACGACCTCATTTTTCAGAGGGTGCGCGCCGCCAACGTCCACTATCGAGGCTCTGGGAGCGATCACTGATTTCCGCTTTTGCCCCAAAGCGCCCGGGCCGACTCTCGACCGCACCGCTAACCAAGGGCGCGCTCTACCAGCGTCCGGTATTGCATCGCGCGGTGTGACGACGCAGACGTAGGGTCACCCGTTCGAGCACATCATGCGTGCATTTCCGTTCAACTTCCCCGCATACGATGGGCGCACATCAGCGCCGCGCGGCGCGCCTTTGCGCCGCCACTTCGCGCGATCTGACCAGATCTTGTGTCGAATAGCGCCGTGAAGTCCGCAACTTGCAGGACGTCGTGCGTCCAACGACCGCGAACGAAGGATGGTGGACCTGAGCGGGATCGAACCGCTGACCTCGTCATTGCGAACGACGCGCTCTCCCAACTGAGCTACAGGCCCCCTTCGCGGGAAGCGCGATATAGTGCCGGTGCGGCTGGGGCGTCAACGGGGCAGGTGTCCGGTATCCGGCATCGGGGTGTCGGAATCGTCGCAGGCCAGGTTTGACCTGAAATGGCGCCTGACCCCTGCCGGACGCGCTGGTTGCGGAATCGGCCCGGCTCCGGCATGACCGCGCCGCATGATCAACATCTTATACCAGCTCATCCACACGGTGCTCGGCCTTCTGGTCGTGGTGCTGATTGTGCACGTGGTGCTGTCCTGGCTGTTCGCATTCGACATTGTCAGCCGCCGCAATGAATTGATCAGCGGCATCTGGCGCTTCACCAGCGCCATCACGGAACCGATGTTGCGGCCGTTGCGCCGGCTGATCCCGCCCATCGCAGGGGTCGATTTGTCGGTGCTGGTGCTGTTGCTCATCATCATGCTGGTGCGTGACAGCGTGCTGCCGTGGTTGGTCAATATGCTGGTGGGTGGAGGCTCGTTCCTCTGAGCCGGCTGCGTCTCCGGTTGACGCCTTCGGGCGGCACCGACCGCATTGATGGCGTGGAGCTGGACGAAGCTGGCCTACCCTATCTCAAGGCGCGCGTGCGTGCGCCAGCTGAGAAGGGTGAAGCCAATGCAGCACTGGAGAAGCTGCTGGCGAAGGCGCTCGGGGTGCCTAAATCGAGCGTTCAGGTAGCGCGCGGCACGACGGCACGGGTAAAGACGATCGAAATTGACGGATTGAGCGAGGCGGAGATCGCGGCGTTCATCGCCAAGCACAGGGAGTCGCCATGAGCGGGCGGATCATCGACGGAAAGGCCATCGCGGCGAGCGTCCGCGCCGATGTAGCAGCGGCGGTGAAGGCGTTGCCTGGCCAACCAGCTTTGGCGGTGGTGCTCGTGGGCGACGATCCCGCGAGCCGGGTTTATGTGGCGTCCAAAGGCAAAGCGACGATAGAGGCCGGCATGCGCTCGGTGGAAATCCGGTTGCCAGCCGAGACGAGCGAAGCGGATTTGATCGCGCGCGTCGATGCGCTGTCGCGCGATTCCGATGTCGACGGCATTCTCGTGCAGCTGCCGCTGCCCAAGCACATCCACGAAGCCAACGTGCTGGCGGCGATCGATCCGCTGAAGGATGTCGACGGGTTGACCGAAGCGAGCGCGGGTAAGCTGGTGCTCGGCAAGCCGGGCCTGCGCCCCTGTACGCCGGTCGGTTCGGTGATCCTGGCCAAGACCGAGCGGCCTGATCTCACCGGCGCGAACGTGGTGGTGATTGGCCGCTCGATCCTTGTGGGCAAGCCCGCGGCGCTTTTGTTCCTTGAGCAGAACGCGACGGTGACGATCGCCCATTCCAAGACGCGCGATCTGAGGATGGTCTGCCGCGGCGCAGATATTCTGTTGGCGGCCGTGGGCCGGCCGGAAATGGTGCGCGGCGACTGGATCAGACCAGGCGCCATCGTGATCGATGTCGGCACCAATCGGGTGCCGGCGCCTGAAAAGGGCGAAGGCAAAACCAAACTCGTCGGCGACGTGCATTTTGCCGAGGCGATCGAAGTCGCAGCGGCGGTAACGCCGTCCCCGGCGGGGTCGGCCCAATGACGATAGCCTGCCTCCTGCGCAACACGGTGCTCGCGGCGTGCGCACGCCGGGGCTGGACCGTGCCCGACGCACTTGCAGCACGCTAAATGCGACCCTCGGCGCTTGTGAGCATAGGAAACCGCGTCTAGCTTCCGCCCCCTAGCCCACCAGGGAGGGGATCCAACGTGGCAAATCCATCTAAGCCCAGCGGTCTCGGCCGTCTGTTCATCCGCAAGTCGGTTGAACAGATGCATGCCGAACACGAGCAGGGCGAACTGAAGAAGACACTCGGCCCGATCAATCTGATCTTGCTCGGCATCGGCTGCATCATCGGCACCGGCATTTTCGTTCTCACCGGGCGCGCGGCGGCGGAATTCGCCGGCCCCGGCATCATGATTTCATTCGTCATCACCGGCACGCTCTGTGCGCTGGTGGCGCTCTCGTACGCGGAGCTCGCGTCAGCGATCCCGGTTTCGGGCTCGGCCTATTCCTATTCCTACGCATCCATGGGCGAGATCGTCGCCTGGGTGATGGGTCTGCTGCTTGTGCTGGAATACGGCCTCGCCGCTTCCACGGTCGCGGTCGGCTGGTCGGGTTACACGATCAGTCTGCTCGCGGATTTGGGAATTCACATACCTGCCGCGCTTACAGCGGCGCCGGGCGTGCCGGTTCTCGACCATGACACTGGCGAGCAGATCGGCGTGGGCATCGTGAACCTGCCGGCCATTATTGGTCTAATCGCCGTCACCTGCCTGCTCGTTGTCGGCATTTCAGAATCGGCGTTGGTCAACAACATCGTCGTGTTCATCAAGGTAGGCGTCGTCATCGCCTTCATCGTGATCGGCGCGGCGTATGTGAATCCAGATCTCTGGAGCCCGCTCATCCCTGAACAAATCCCGGCGCCCGCGCCTGGAACGGATATGAGCATCTGGGCGCAGATTGGGCGCGCGCTTTGGGGCGTGCTCACCGGCGCCGACACCGGCCAATACGGCGTGCCCGGCCTGATCACGGGCGCTGCGACCATCTTCTTCGCCTATATCGGCTTTGAAGCGGTTTCCACCGCGGGTGCTGAATCGAAGAACCCGGGCAAGGACATGCCAATCGGCATCCTGGGCTCGCTCATCATCTGCACCATTCTCTACATTCTGACCTGCGCTGTGCTGGTCGGCATCGTGCCGTACAACCAGCTCAACAACCCGGCGCCGATCGCGCTCGCGGTCGATCAAATCGGGCTGCCGTGGTTTGCCTTCGTGGTGAAGCTCGGTGCGTTCGCTGGTCTTTCGTCAGTGATGCTGGTGCTGCTCTATGGCCAGACCCGCATCTTCTACACGATGGCCAAGGACGGCTTGATCCCGCAGGTGTTCGCCAACGTGCACCCGAAGCTGAAGACGCCTTGGATCAACACGATCCTGGTCGGCTTGCTGGCGATGGGCTTTGGGGGCTTCATGAGCCTCGACTCGCTGGCGAACCTCACCAACGTGGGCACGCTGGCCGCGTTCGCGATCGTGTGCTTGACGGTGATCTATCTGCGCTTTGCCCGGCCGAACATCAACCGGCCGTTCAAGACGCCGCTGTTCCCGATCACGCCGCTGCTCGGCGCGCTGATGTGCATCTTCTTGCTGCTGTCGCTGATGGCGCACGACGAGACACGCAACTTCTTCCTGATCTATCTGGCCGGCGGCTTCGTGCTCTACTTCGCCTACGGCATATGGAACTCGAAGCTCGGCAAGGGTGAAGTGGTCACCGGCCACGAACAGCCGAACCCGGTTCAGCCGAACCAGTAACACTCGCTTCCAGACATGCGAGCGCCGCCGTCGAAAGACGGCGGCGTTTTTGTTTGGGCGCTCGCCTTTGCGACGCGGTGCGCCATATTGGAGGCAAGGAGCGACACTCATGCCTGCAGAAAAAATAGGCGCTGAAGCGGCTGTGGCGCGGTTGAACGGCTGGCGCGCGGTGGAAGGCCGCGACGCGATCACTAAGGAATTCCGCTTCAAGGATTTCAACGCAGCGTTCGGCTTCATGGCGCGCGTGGCGCTAAATGCCGAGAAGCAGGACCATCATCCGGAATGGACGAACGTGTACAATCGCGTCGAGGTGACGCTCACAACGCATGATGCGGGAGGCGTCACGGACAAGGACGTCGCGCTGGCGCACTTTATGGATCAGGCGGCGGAGTGAAGCCCAGGCACAGCGCGTTCATTTTATGACTTCGTCATTCCGGACGCGCGGAGCGTGATCGTGAACCCAGTGCAACAGTCGCGACCTTGGCCCCGGGTTCCGGGTTCGGCCTGCGGCCGCCCCGGAATCACTGCGTTAGAGAATGAGTGAGCGGAGTGCGTACGCCACGGCAGCGACCGCGGCTAAACTTCCGATCCACAGCACCACAAACCACAGCACGCGTTCGCCCAACGGCCGCCGGGCCTCCCCTCTTCCGGCGGGCCTTCAATGATAGGCGGCATCGTTGTCGACCTTGGCGCGGAAGATCCAATAGACGTAAGCCGTGTAGCCCAGAATGATCGGCAACATCGGCGCCGCGCCCCAGAGCATGAGCGAAAGCGCGTTGTCGGCGGCGGCGGCGTCCGCTGGCGTCATCGCGAAGGGCACCATGTAGGGCCAGAGGCTGAACGCAAGGCCGAGATAACCGATTAGGAAAAGGCCGACAGCGTAGAGATATGGCGCGAAATGGCGGCGTTGATCGGCGCCGCGCCAGAGCATGAAGCAGATCGCGGCGGCAGAGATCGGCAGTGGCGCGAGCTTGACGAAGGTCGGCCAATCCACGCTCGTCATGGTGAGGCCCCATCGTTCGGTGACACGCGGATCGACGCCGAGCGTGGCGAGGCTGACGGCGCCCATCGCGAGCGCGGTGAGGATAGCGAGTTGCTTCACCCAGGTGCGCGCACGTTCGAAGAGTTCGCCTTGGGTTTTGAACACGAGCCATGCGGCGCCGAGCAGTGCGTAGCCGATCACTATGGCGGCGGCGACGAGCAGCGAGAATGGCGACAGCCAATCGAGCGCGCCGCCGGCGAATTGGCCGTTCTCTAATGTCACGCCTTGGATGAAACCGCCGAGCACGAAACCCTGCGCGATGGCGGCGACGATGGAGCCAGCGGAAAACGCGATCGTCCACCATTTGGCGCCGAGGCCGCGGCCGTGGTGGCGAAACTCGAATGCAACGCCGCGAAAGATCAGCGCAAGCAGCATGAGAATGATCGGCGCGTAGAGCGCGGGCATAAGTGCGGCGTAGGCTTTCGGGAAGGCCGCGAACAAACCGCCGCCGCCGAGCACGAGCCAGGTCTCATTTCCGTCCCACACCGGCGCGATCGCGGCTTGCATCTGGTCACGCTCGCGCGCGTCTTTCGCGAAGGGAAATAGGATGCCGACGCCGAGGTCGAAACCGTCCAGCGCGACATAGAGGAACACCGCGACGGCGATGAGGATCGCCCAGATCATGGAGAGTTCTGTGCCGAAGACCATCACGGCGCCTCCTTGATCGCGCCGCCGAGCGGCGTGCCAGGCGGTTGGTTGGATTGTGGCGGCGACTCGTCGCTCTCCGGCCCTTTGCCCATGAGGCGCAGGATGTAAAGCGCGCCGGCGCTGAAGACGATGGCGTACACGATGATGAAGAAGAGCAGCGACGTAGCGACAGAGGCGGCGCTAACGGGCGAGACCGCATCGGCCGTGCGGAGCACGCCATAGACGACATAGGGCTGGCGCCCGACTTCGGCGGTGATCCAGCCGGTGAGCACCCCCACGAAGCCGCTGGGCGCAGCGAGCACGAGCGCGCGATGATACCAAGTAGCGGCGTCGAGGCGTTTGAGCGCCCAGGCGGCGGCGCCCAAAGCCCAAGCATCAGCATAATGAGGCCCATGCCGACCATGATGCGGAACGCCCAGAACGTGATCCACACTGGCGGGCGGTCTTGCTCGGCAAATTGGTCGAGGCCCGGCAGCACATCGTCGGGGCCGGCATTGTTCACGGTGGAGCCAAAGCCGGGGATGGCGAGTTCGAAATGGTTGGTCTCGGCCTCCTCGTCGGGCCAGCCGATGAGCACGGTCGGTTGTTGCGTGCGCGTCGTCCACCAGCCTTCGAGCGCGGCGACTTTGGCGGGCTGGTGATGGCCGGCGACGATGCCGCTCTCGTGGCCGACCATGATCTGTATCGGCGTGACGATCGCCATCATCAGGACCGCCATGCGCAGCGCGGTGCGGCTTTCAGGTATCGCCTTTTTCTTGAGGAGCGCGAAGGCTGAGGCGCCAGCGACAACCATCGCGGTGGTGAGGAAGGCCGCGAGCACCATGTGCGCGAGCCGGCTTGGCAGCGATGGGCTGAAGATCACTTCCACGAAATTCGTCGCGATCATCGTGCCGTCTTCGGCCCAGGTCCAACCTTGTGGCGTCTGCATCCAGGAATTGGCCGAGAGAATCCAGAACGCGCTGATCAGCGTGCCGATGGCGACCATGCAAGTGGAGAAGAAGTGCAGCCCCGGCCCCACCCGCTTCCAGCCGAACAGCATGATGCCGAGGAAGGACGCTTCGAGGAAAAACGCGGTGAGCACTTCGTAGGCCAGCAACGGCCCGATGACGCTGCCGGTGATGGAGGCAAACAGGCTCCAATTGGTGCCGAATTGGTAGGACATGACGACGCCGGAGACGACCCCCATGCCAAACGACAGCGCGAAGATTTTGACCCAGAAGAGATAGAGGTTCTTGAACAGCCGCTTCTTGGTGAAGAGCCACAAACCTTCCAGCACAGCGAGAAACGACGCGAGCCCGATCGTGAAGGCCGGGAAGATGATGTGGAAGCCGATCGTGAATGCGAACTGCAAGCGCGATAAGAGCAGCGCGTCCCATTCCATGCGTCACCTCGTTAGAGGCAACCTATGCCTTTACGCCAAGCCGGCAAGCTTGCGCTTTGCCGCGCCGCGCCACACAGTCGCGCGACATAAAGGGAGGACAACATGGCCGGGCGCGTTGCAGGGAAGAAGGTGTTTGTGACGGGCGCGGCGCAAGGCCTGGGCGCGGCGATCGCGTCGGCCGTGGCGGCCGAAGGCGGCAAGGTCGCGCTCGCGGACATCAACGCCGCCGGTGTGGAGAAGCTCGCGGGCGAATTGAACGCCGCGCATGGCGCAGGCGTCGCTTCGGCCTATGCGATGGACGTTACGAACGAAGCGCAATGGATCGCCGCGCTTGATGCCGCGAACAATGCGATGGGCGGCATCTCGGGGCTCGTGAACAATGCCGGCGTCGCCGGCGATAAGGGCGGTGTCGAGGAGCTCGATTTCGCGACCTTCAAACGCATCATGAGCATCAATGTGGACTCGGTGTTCCTGGGCGCAAAATACGCGATCAAATATTTGGCCGCGAACCAACCCGGGTCGATCGTGAACATCAGCTCGATCGCCGGCATTATCGCGAGTTGGAATACGCCGGCCTACAACGCCTCGAAGGCGGCGGTGCTGCACCTCTCCAAGAACATCGCGCTCTATTGCGCCAAGAAGAAGCTCGACGTGCGTTCGAACTCGATCCACCCGACCTTCATCAGCACGCCGATCCTCGATCCGCTGCGGGCGATGTTCGGCGCGGAGGAAGCCGAGGCGAAACTGGCGCGACAAGTTCCCCTGGGCCGCATCGGCCAACCGGGGGATATCGCCATGGCGGCGATCTATCTCCTCTCGGACGAAAGCCGTTTCGTCACCGGCGCGGAACTGAAAGTCGATGGCGGCATCTCGGCTATGTGATTTGCCGATCCGGTTCCCCCGTCCAACATTGAGAGAATGAAAGCACTGATGCGGAAGCTCGCGGCCCTCCTCTGCATGTTCACCCTGGCGGCGTGCGGCCAGCCGGCGGCACCCAGCGGTGGCGAGACGCCGGCCCCGGCGGCGCAAGGCGGCGCGGACGAGGTGATGCTGGGCTCGACGCAGAATTTGCCGGATTGGCTCTTGGTGGCGCGACAGCGCGATTGCCGGGGCGAAGGCGCTGCGGACCAGGAATGCCTGGGCCAAGTACATTTCAATCAACGCACGATCACGCGCAGCGCCGATGGCTCGGCGGCGGACATCTGGGTGCAGGTCACGCACGGCCAAGAACAGCTCTACCAATACGAGACCGAGACCACGCGTACCACCATCCGCTACACGCAGCAGCGCCTACACTACCGGTTCAATTGCAACGAACAGCAATTCACGCTGGTCGAGCGCCAGATCATGGGCTCGAACGAAGTTGTGGTCGCACGCGACGAACCGCGCCAGATTTATCGCGCGCCGGTGCAAGGCAGCGTGACCCACATCGTGATGCCGATCGCCTGCCGGGGCGCTTAAGCGCTTAGCCTTGGCGGCGCTGGTAGATGATGTTGACCAGTAACACGCGCGCGCCGGGCGCGCCCAAGGCCTGATCGATCGATTGCTGCATGAGGCGCGTGAGCTGCGTCGGGTCCGGCGCGGTGCGATCGCGATAATAGGTGTTGGCGTAAACCGCGAGCGCAGTCCGGAGCGCGTCACGCAAGCGTGGGCCGTTGCGCTGCGCACGCTCCCGCAATGTGGCGTCCGGCACATCGATGCCCATATCCACCACGAGCGTGCCGCGCGTGGATGCCCGCTGCAATACGCCGGCCGAGAGCGTCGGCATCGGCACAAAGGATTCTGCCGAGGTCAGGCGTTCTTGGCGCGTCGCTGGCGCTTGGCTGGTCCCGCCGCCACCCGATCCAGACGCAGCCGCGGGCCCGGCGACAAACGCCGCGCAGAGACCGGCAATGAGGGCGCGCCTTTGCATGATGCGCGAAAATGCGCCGACGTGGTTAGAGAAGCGTTAGCGGAGCGGCTTGGCTTCGCCGGGCGCGGGCTCGTCGCGAAACATGGCGGCGAGATCGACCGTGGAGCGCTGGCCGAGCGCATCGAAATGCTGGCCGAGCCACTGGTCGGCGGCGCTGCGGCCGGTTTCGAAGAGCTTGGTGAAAAAGCCAATATCGGTATTGAGGTCGACGCCGAGGCCCAGCGGCGTCAGCGCCGTGCCTTCGCTGACATTGTGCACCAGCATTTTACGATATCGCTTCGACGGCAGCATCTGCTGATCCAGCATACGGCCGACGAATTCGATGGCGCGGAGTTCGCTCAAGAGGTTGGCGTTGAAATTGATCTCGGCGACGCGCGCGGTGATCTCGACCGGCGATCGCGGCGCGCCGGGGCGCTCGAGGGGATTGATCTGGACGATGACGATGTCGCGCGTGGCTTCGACGCCGAAGAGCGGGAAGAGCGCCGGATTGCCGGTGTAGCCGCCGTCCCAGTACGGCGCGCCGTCGATCATAACGGCTTGGAACAGTTGCGGCAGGCAGGCGGAGGCCATGACATGGTCGGCCGTGAGTTCGGCGTTCTTGAAGATACGAATGCGGCCGGTTTCGACATTGGTTGCGCCGATGAAGAGTTGCAGATCGCACGCGCGCACGCGTTCGAAATCCACCGTCTCTTCGAGCAGCTCTTTGAGTGGATTCACGTTGAGCGGGTTGAAATCGTAGGGGCTCGCCCAACGGCTCGCCATGTCGGCCCAGAGGGCGAGATAGGATTCAGGCGCCCAGCCCGGCTTAAAGGCGTTCAAGAACGCCATCATTGGCGTGCGGCGATAGGGATTGGTGCGCCCCTCGCGTGCAATGCTTTCCCAAAACTGGCGCAGCTTGGTGCGCGCGCCCTCGCCGCCGCCTTCGCGGAAGCCGTCCGCCAACACCACCGCGCACATCGCGCCGGCCGATGAGCCGGACACCGCCTTGATGGCGATGCGCTCATCCTCCAGCAAACGATCGAGCGCACCCCAGGTGTAGGCGCCAAGCGCGCCGCCGCCTTGCAGTGCAAGCGAGATCGGTTTGGGCTTGGCCTTCGTCTTGCTCACTGCGCCGTCCAGCCGCCATCGACGTTGAGCGAGGCGCCGTTGATCTGATCGGCGGCGGGCGTGGTGAGGAAGAGCGCGATACCGGCGACGTCTTCGATCTTCACGAACTCCTTGGTGGGCTGCGCGGCGAGCAACACGTCGTTGATGACCTGTTCGCGCGTCATGTTGCGCGCCTTCATCGTGTCGGGGATTTGGTTCTCGACGAGCGGCGTCAGCACGTAGCCGGGCGAGATGGCGTTGCAGCGCACGCCGAACGCCGCGCCTTCAAGCGCTACGGTTTTGGTGAGCCCCAGAATGCCGTGCTTGGCCGCGACATAAGCCGACTTGAACGGCGAGGCGACATGCGCGTGCGCCGAGGCGATGTTGATGATGCGGCCGTATTTGCGCTCCTTCATCGGGCGCATGGCGGCGCGGATGGCGTGGAACGCGGCCGAGAGATTAAGCGCAATGATCGCGTTCCATTTGTCGACCGGGAAATCTTCGATCGGCGACACGTATTGGATGCCGGCGTTGTTCACGAGCACGTCGAGACGGCCGAACGCGCCAACAGCACTTTCCACCATGCCGGCGCAGGCTTCGGCCTGCATCAGGTTGGCGCCGTCATAGCGGACCTCGACACCGGTTTCGGCGGCGAGGCCGGCGCGAACCTTCTCAATTTCGTTAGGATCGCCCAGGCCGTTGAGCGTCACATTCATGCCGGCTTTGGCAAAAGCAGTGGCGACGCCGAGGCCAATGCCGCTGGTGGAGCCGGTTACCAATGCGGCTTTACGATCGCTCATGTGCTTACCTTCTCCTGGTCGTCTTGCGCGCGTCACCCGGAACCGCTAGCGCAAGCACGGATATAGCCGGCCTGCGGCACGCGAGGGACACGTCATGGATTTTTCCGCGCCTATCAATGCCTTCGTCGCGGGATTTCCAGATTTCGTCATTCAATTAGGCGTGGCGCTCGGCCTCTTCATCGCCTCGCTGATCATCTACGTCATTATGACGCCCCATAAAGAGCTAGCCCTGATCCGCGCTGGCAATCCGTCGGCGTCGCTGGCGTTTGCCGGCGTTGTGGTCGGCCTTGCCATTCCTTTGGGCTCCTGCCTCGCCCACTCGTTCGGCGTGTGGGATTTGCTGATCTGGGGTGTGGTGACGCTGCTGATCCAGCTGCTGGCGTTCCGTTTTGCCGATATGTTCCTGCGCGGCCTACCGCGAAGGATTGCGGAAGGCGATGTCGCCGCGGCGGTATTTTTGATGAGCGTGAAGATTGGTTTGGCGCTGATCCTTTCCGGCGCCGTGGCCGATCCCAATGTGAGCATGATCAGAGGCGGCTGATTTGTTTCGTCTGATCCCGGACTGGCTGCTCTACATCATCGTCATCGCGGCGGTGGTGTTCGTGCTGTTCCGCATCGACCAACGCGCGGATGCGCCCGAAGCACTGCCGGACGCGTCGTCGTCGGTGAACGGCTCGTACCTGCCGCCGCCGTCGATCTATGATCCCGAAGTGCTGGTGGAAGTCGGGCCTGTGTCTTCAGGCATGGGTTCCGCGTTTGCCATTTCCGAAGAGGGTTGGTGGCTAACGGCGCGCCACGTCGTCGATGGCTGCGAGCATGTCGGCCTAATCGTTGCGCGCGGCCAAGCTGTGCAAGTTACCGAAGTGAAGCGCGCGCTGTTTGCCGACCTCGCGCTGCTGCGCACAGACCAAGCGCCAGTCGCATTGGCAATCGACACGTCTGAACGTGATTTCCAAATTGGCCAACGCGCATTCCATGTCGGCTTCCCGCAAGGCCGCCCGGGTGAAGCCTATTCACGCTTGATCGGGCGCGAGACGCTCGTTGCGCGTGGCCGATACGATGTGGAGGAGCCGGTCCTCGCTTGGGCCGAGCTTGGCCGCACGTCAGGCCTAGGCGGCTCGCTTGCCGGCATTAGCGGGGGCCCCGCGTTTTCGTCGAACGGCCAAGTTATCGGCGTCACCATCGCAGAATCGGCGCGACGTGGACGGATTTATACGGCCGCGCCCTCTTCGGTGCTGCGCCTACTGCGCGTTGAACAAGTGGAAGCAGTTGGCGCCCCGGCGCCGCGCCTCACGTCAGACAATTACGGCCAGCAATCGGACGATTTGCGGCGCGAGCTTGCGGTCGCGCAAGTGGTCTGCGTCGCGCCGGGTGATGGACCGCTGAACAGATGACCGCCCCTTTTGCAGATCGCTTGATCGAAAGCGTTCGCCGTCATAACTCGCCGCTGTGCGTCGGGCTTGATCCCTTCGCCGACAAAATCCCCGCAGCGCTCTTCGGCGACGTGCGCGAGGACATGCAGGCGCTGCTGAAGTTCGGCGCCAGCGTGATCGACATCGCGTCGAAGCATTGCGGCGTACTGAAGCCGCAGCTTGGGCTGTTCGAGCAATTCGGCGAGATGGGCTACGCGGTCGCGCGCATGCTGTGTCAACATGCAAGCGACACCGGAATGATCGTGATCCTCGACGCCAAGCGCGGCGACATCGGCACGACGGCGGAAGGCTATGCGCGCGCGTCGCTCGGGCCGAAGCCCGGCTTCAACGCCGATTGCGTGACGGTGAACCCCTATATGGGCAAGGACACGCTGGCGCCGTTCGTATCGCTGGCGCATCGCGAGGGCAAAGGCGTTGCGGTGCTGGTGCGCACGTCCAATCCAGGCGCGGGCGATGTGCAGGACTTGCAAGTGGGCGGCGCGCCAGTGTGGCGGCGCGTAGCCGAGATGTTGGCGCCGGAAACGCAGGCGCTTCTCGGCGCTAGCAATTGGTCGGGCCTGATGGCGGTGGCCGGCGCCACCTATCCGGAAGAAGCCCGGGCGCTGCGCGAAGCGATGCCGCACGCTCTGTTCCTTGTGCCCGGCTACGGCGCGCAGGGCGCGAGTGCGACGGATGCCGTGGCTGGCTTTGTTGCAAGCGGGAAAGGTTTGGAGGGCGGCGTCGTCAATTCGTCGCGCGGCGTCACCTATCCACAAGACGCGCAGGCCGCGACCAGCATGGCTGAGTGGCGTAGCGCCATAAATGACGCGATGACTCGCGCGGCTGGGGAACTTCGCGCCGCTGTCACGCGCTGATGCGCGACAAAGCTCGCGAGATTGGTTAATCACCGACTCGGGGAAGCGCCCGGACCGGGCGCGCGAGGGAGACCACCCATGCGCAAGAATGTAACGCGCGCCCTTTTTGCCGCGCTGGCGATACTTGTCGCCGCACCAGCTTTCGCTGACGGGCCGGGCACAGCCGGACCTGATGTCGCCGCGCCACCGGTGCGCGCAGCGCCCGTGCAACCTGCACCGGCGCAAACTCAACCACAGCCGACGGCCGAACCAGCCGCCGCGCCTGCCGCCGGACGCTCGGGATTGATCCCGCTGAACGGCGACGAACTCACCATCAACGTACCGAACGGCTATCGGCTTTACTCTGCGGAGGAAGCGTACGCCTTCCTGCAGCGCAACAGCGCCGCAGCACCGAGCGGCACTGTGCTTGGCCTGCTCGCGCCAGCCAACACCGATGTACGCGCCAACAATGTTTGGGCGACGGTGATCTCGTACGATGCAGTCGGCTATGTGCAGGCAGAGACCGCGTCGGGTCTGAGCGACGCGAACCTTGAAACACAAACGCGCGATGCGCGCGTAGCGCAGAACAAGCCTTTCGAAGGCTTCGCTGTGATGCCGGCGTTTGTTGGCGAAGGTACGCCGCAAGTGGTGTGGGCCGAGCGCACGGCCGCACCGGGCGGTGCGCAAGGCAAGGATTTCCGCCACGAGCTGAAATTGCTTGGCCGCTACGGCGTCGCCACGATGACGAGCATCGGCAGCGCCGATCAGATGCCCGCGATCGAAGCCGCCGCCGCTGATATGCAAAATATGCTGAGCTTCCCGGCTGGCCGCACGCATGCGGACTTCCAAGCGGCGAGCGATACGGTGTCGGCCTATTCGGTGCCAGGCTTGGTGACGGGCGTTGCGGCTGAAACGCAGGCACTCGCCGAAACGGCGGGCTCGGGCGGCGAAGCGCAAACCGCGTTTGGCGGCTTGGCCGGCTATTTCCCTGGATCGCACTGGGCGTCGTCGTGCTTGCGGGCGTTGGCTACATGATGATGCGCCGTCGCGATGACGATGATGAGGACGACGAGGAAGAAGCGGCGGCTTGAGCGCCCGCGTCATGTCGAGAGATTGAGGCGCGGCGAAAGCCGCGCTTCTTTTGCGCTAGGCGATGAATACGCTCTCGTCGCGCAGTTCGATGGCGAAACGCTCCAAAGCTTCGCCATTGCACGGCCCGCCGGCGCAATCGCCGGATTCGAGCGCGAAGCTTGCGCCGTGCGCGGTGCAGACGAGAAAACGGCCTTCTTGGATCACCACGCGCCCGTCGGGGCGTTCCATTGGATAGCCGGCGTGTGGGCAACGATTGCGGAACGCGGCGATCACATCGCCGCGACGCGTGACGACGATCGAAAGCCGCGACTCACCTTCCGCGAAATCGACCACGATCGCGCCGGGATTTGGCAGCGTATCGACACGCGCCAAGAAGAGGCCAGGCTTGGGCGTCACACGCCTTCCGCTTTGAACGGACGCGACAGGAGCGCGACGATCGCGTCATCAATACTGATGCGCTCGCCGACGATGGCGTCGACGGCCTGGCAGATCGGCATCTCGACCTTGTATTTCGCCGCAAGCGCCACCACGGCCGGCGCGCTCTCCATGCCTTCGGCGACGGAGCGGCGTTCGGCGAGAATATCCTTCAGCGCGCGGCCTTCGCCGAGGGCTGCGCCAAGCGAGGTGTTGCGTGAGGTGAGCGATGCGCAGGTCAGCACGAGATCGCCCAAGCCGCAGAGGCCGGAGAGCGTCTCCGCTTTGGCGCCCATCGCAAGACCGAGACGCGTGAGTTCGGCGAAGCCACGTGTGATGAGGGCGGCGCGCGCGCCGTCGCCTAGCTTGCGGCCTTCAGCGACGCCACAGGCGATGGCGATGACATTCTTCACCGCGCCGCCGATTTCGGCGCCAATGAGATCGTCAGCGACGTAGGGCCGAAACGCCGGCAGCCCGATCGTCGCAACAATGCGCTGCGCGAGCACGACATCGGGGCTGGCGATCGTGATCGCCGTGGGCAAACCACGCGCGACGTCCTTGGCGAAGCCAGGGCCCGAGAGCACGGCGGGACCGATCTCGGGCAACTCTTCCTTCAATACATCGGTCATAAGCGCCAGCGAGCCACGCTCGACGCCTTTGGCGCACAGCACCAACGGCGCCCCAGGCTGCAGATGCGGGCGGGCGCTGCGCAGGACGCTGCGCATGTGCTGAGCCGGCGGGACAGCGAGGATAAGCTCAGCCATGGCGGCTTCGGCGAGATCGGCGGTGGCGCGGATTGCGGGGCTCAGCGGGATACCGGGCAGGAAGAGCGGGTTCTCGTGCGCCTGGTTGATGCCCAGGACCACTTCCGGTTCCCGCGCCCAGATCAGCACGTTGCGGCCAGCAGAAGCCGCGACTTGGGCCAAAGCCGTTCCCCAAGCGCCCGCCCCAAGGACGGCCACGGTTTGGTAGGCCTGGATCACAACTGAATCCTTCATTGATCGTTCAATAAAAACCGCATAAATGGAAGGGATGGACGAAAAGACAGCCACGCGCGACCGCATTCTCCAGGCGGCCATGAACCGCATCAAGCATTACGGCTATGGCAAAACAACCATGGCCGAGATTGCGGCCGATTGCGATATGTCGCCGGGCAACATCTATCGCTTCTTCGAAGCCAAGATCGATATCGCCGAGGCGATGGCGCGCAAGCATTACGCTGAAGAACAGGCTGAAATGGCCGCGATCGCGCGTAAGAAGGAATGGCCCGCCGATAAGCGTCTGCGCGAGATTTTCTTCAAGAGAATGCGCGATTCCTTCTGCATGTTCGAGGAAAACGCCAAAATCCTCGAGGTGGCGGAAGTGCTGGTTCGCGAGCGTCCGCTGTTTTCAAACGAGCAATTGGCGTTGGAGCGCGTGTTTCTCTCCGCGCTGCTGGAAGAAGGCGAGCAAGCCGGCCTGTTCGCACCAGGCGACCATATGTTCAACGCCGAGATGATGCAGGCCGCGACGATGAAATTCGGCGTGCCGCAGCTCTTTTCGAAGCTCACCCTACCCAAACTGGAGCGGGAGCTTGAGGGCGTGCTGAACCTCGTTCTGCACGGCGTCTACGCACGCAAGTAAACCTAATCGTGGGTCGCCGCCGCGTGAGCGAAATGTTTGTTACGCAATTATTGAACGAAAACGATTTTATTCATTGATTATGTGACAGCGTCAGGGTACATACAATCCACCGAACAACGACAAGCCCTGGAGAGCCCCAATGACCGCCACCCGCCCTTCGCACCTGATGAGCATCAGCTTCGTTCTCGCCGCCGCCTTTTTGGTCGCCGCTGCGATGAGCCCGATCTTCGAAATCGCGGCCCGCGTGGTCGCCTAAAGTTTCTGCCTAGGCGCGCCTCCCAGCGCGCCCTGTCCCTTGTGCAGGCGCGAAGGCTTCGGTCTTCGCGCCTCTCTTTTGCCCGCAATTATGGATCGCTATTAACGATTTTCCTTGCAAAATTGCATACCAGGGCTGGTTTTTGCTGGGTATCGCTCAAGCATGGCAAAGATTATCTACCTGCTATCGGTGTTCGCACATGCAGCATCGACTCACTTATGAGGGGAATTTCTAATGTCTGCGCAAGACCTGCCTGCCACCGCTCGGGCGCTGTCCGTCGTGGTCGCGATCGCACTGGTCGCCACCGCGCTGGCGCCGTTGTTGTTCGCTGCCGCGCGCGTCGTGGCCTAAGCTTTTGCTCCCTTGCGTCCCGGCTTGTGGCTGGGACGCAAGCGGGCGGCGGCCTCGTCCAACGGCCAGCGTGGCCGGGCTGGAAATGACAGGTCGTCACTAAATCCCAGCCGCAATCTTTCAGCCCCAGCCAAAGCGATCATCGCCGCATTGTCGGTGCACCATTTGAGCGGCGGGGCAATAAAGTCGTAATTCCGATCCACCGCCAGAGCTTCAAGCCGGCCTCGGATCGCCTGATTGGCCGCCACACCGCCGGCCGCCACCAATCTTCCCTTGGCGCCCCAAACCGTATCGAACGCCCGCATCGCGTTGCGCGTGCGGTCGGTGATGATGTCGAGCACGGCCACTTGGAAGCTGGCGCAGAGATCGGCTTTGTCCTGGTCGGTGAGCACGCCAAGCCCCGCCACTTCACGCGCGCAGGCAGTCTTGAGACCGGCGAAAGAAAAGTCACAGCCCTCGCGGCCGAGCAGCGGACGCGGCAACGCAAAACGCTTCGGATCACCGTTTTTGGCGGCTTTTTCCACGAACGGCCCGCCAGGGAAGCCGAGATCGAGCAGTTTGGCGAGCTTGTCGAAGGCTTCGCCGAGCGCATCATCGATAGTGGAACCGAGGCGGTGATAGACGCCGACGTCCAACACCGAGATGAATTGGCAATGGCCGCCTGAAACCAGCAGCAAGAGGTACGGGAAGGTCGCGCCGCCCTCGGCCAAGCGCGGGCTGAGCGCGTGGCCTTCGAGGTGGTTCACACCAATCAGCGGCTTGTTGTGGGCAAGCGCAATGGCCTTCCCGGCCAGTAGCCCGACCATGACGCCGCCAATCAAGCCGGGGCCGGCTGTTGCCGCCACACCATCCAAATCAGCAAAATTCATCCCCGCGTCGGCCATCGCCGCCTTGATGGTTCCATCGAGCCCTTCGACGTGGGCGCGGGCGGCAATCTCGGGGACGACGCCCCGGTACGGCGCGTGGTGGGCGGCCTGGCCGAGGACGACGTCGGAGAGCACGTGCGGGCCGGTCTCATCCAGGCGCAACACGGCCGCTGCGGTTTCGTCGCAGCTGGTCTCGATGCCGAGGATGGTGAGGGGCTTCATCGCGGCTCATTTGGCGCGTTCCCCGCGCCGCGCCAGCGGCTAAGTGCAAGTTATGGCTGTTCTCTTCCGCATCGGTGCGCGTGGCTCGAAGCTTTCGCTGGCGCAGACCGAGCAGACGCGCGCGCGTTGGGCAGCGCTGCTGGGTGTGGAGACAAGCGCGCTGGAGATCGTGCCGATCGTCACGACGGGCGACACGATCCAGGATCGAAGGTTAATCGAATCCGGCGGCAAAGGGCTCTTCACCAAGGAGCTCGATGAAGCGCTGCTCGATGGCCGCATTGATGTTGGCATTCATTCACTAAAGGATCTGCCGACGCGTTTGCCGGATGGCATCGTGCTCGCGTGCGTGCCGGAGCGCGAAGATCCGCGCGATGCATTCGTGAGCTTGAAGGCGAAGAGCCTGGCGGAGCTGCCGGCTGGCGCGAATGTCGGCACCGCGAGTTTGCGACGCCAAGCGCAGGTGCTCTACGCGAGGCCTGATCTCGGCGTCGTGACGCTGCGCGGCAATGTCGATACACGCTTGAAGAAATTGGAAGCTGGCGATGCGGACGCGACGTTCTTGGCGCTGGCAGGATTGAAGCGTTTGGGTCTCGATAGCCGCGCGGCAAGCTTGGTTGATCCAATCGAGACCCCGCCTGCCGCATGCCAAGGCGCGCTTGCGATCACGGCGCGCGCGGACGATGCGCGCACGCTGGACGCGTTGGCGAAATTTGAAGATGCGAACGCACGCACCGAAGTTGAAGCAGAGCGCGCGTTTTTGGAAGCGCTCGACGGCTCGTGCCGCACGCCGATTGGCGCGCTAGCGCGGGTGAATGGCGAGGAATTGCGCTTTGTCGGCGAAACGCTGACGCCGGATGGAACGGCGCGTTGGCGGCGCACGGAGACGATTGCGGTCGGTGCGGATGCGATCGGGCAAGCGCGCGCCTTGGGCGCAAAGCTGGGCGGCGAAATTCGCGACGAGGCAGGCGACGCTATCGTGATGGACAAAGGGTGAAGCGCATCGCCATCACGCGCGCGATGCCGGAAGCGGAGGTTACCGCGCAACGCGTGCGTGATCTCGGCGCGGAGCCTGTGATCGCGCCGCTGCTGACGATTGTGCCGTGCGGGTACGATACCAACATTGAGGGCGCGCAGGCGCTGATCTTCACCAGCATCAACGGCGTGCGCGCGTTTCCGGCGATCCGTGAAGCGCAAGACAAGATCATCCTGGCGGTGGGCGACGCCACAGCGGCAGCCGCGCGCGCGGCCGGGCACAAGGACGTGCGCTCGGCCGGCGGCGATGTGACCTCACTGACCGCGCTCGCGAAAACGATCCTTGATCCGGCGAAGGGCAAAATCATTCATATCGCGGGCGAACACATTGCCGGCGATTTAGCGGGCGAGTTGCAACGCGCGGGCCATCAGATCGAACGGCGCACCGCGTATGCGGCGGTGCAGGCGAGCGTGCTGCCGCCGCAACTCACAGAAGCTTTGGATATCGTGCTGTTTTACAGCGCTCGCGCGGCCGAGGCGTTCTTGGCGCTGGGCGCGCCCAATGCGGCGCAACTCACAGCCGCCTGCATGAGCCCTGGCGTGGCTGAAAAAGCGGCGAAAACCACCTGGAAGCGCATAATCGTGGCGCCCGCGCCACGCGAAGACGATCTCTTGCGCGTCACACTCCAAGAGTAATTCTCCCTGCTGGGGCAAGCGCTTGAGCGGCTTCACCGGGGGCCGTAGGTTTCTGCTTCGACCCCGACTCATTTCCGATGCGAAATCGCGGAAATGCCTTGCGAAAAGTCCGGGGAAAATTTGGGGAGCCACATGAGCAGAGACGACGACGAAGCGGAGCGCGGACGCGCCGAGCCGATCGACGTTGAGTACGAGCCGGCCTATCGCGACGACGAGCGTCGCGGCGGCGGCATCGGTGGGGGCACGGCCCTGGCGCTGGCGGTGTTGGCCGCGGGCGTTGGCGCAGCGGGCGGCGCGATCGCGCCGCGCCTGCCGGCCGTGCAAGCCGCACTCAATGATGTGGCGCCTTTGCAGGCCGCGAGCGTGAACGGCGCTGAGGCGCCGGCGAACGTCACCGAATTGGATCAACGGCTCGATGCGATCGAAGCGATCGTCAATGCGCCGCTGGCGATCGCGGCGAGCGATGAAACAGGCGGCAGCGCCACTGCGCGTCTGTTTGCGCTGCAAGCGGGCCTGCGCGATGTCGAAGGCCGCTTGAGCACAATGCCTTCGACGGCCGAAGTGCAAGCTTTGGTGACGGAAGTGCGTCGCTTGCAGGAAGAGCTGCCGGCCGTAGCCGCGGAAGCGCGTGCGGCAGCGACGGCGGCGCGTGCGTCTTATGCGGTGGTGGCGGCAGCGGAAGCGGCGCGCTCGTCCGGCCCGTTCCCGCAAGCGCATGCAGCACTCGCGACCTTGCTGCCGAACGATCCGAACGTGGCCGCACTCGAGCCGCTCGCGCGCACTGGCGCGCCGACGCGGATCGAATTGCGCGATCAATTCGATCGCCTGGACAACGAGATCATTCGCGCCGCGCGGCAAAGCCAAGCCGGCGGCGGATTCTGGGGTCGCATTCAAGCGGCGTTGGCGCAATGGATCGTCGTGCGCCAATCGAACACGGGCGACACGCCGGAAGGCATCGTCGAACGCGCCGAGCAATATCTGGCGTCCGACCGTTTGGCGGAAGCTATCCAAGAATTGAACCGGCTGACGGGCGCATCGAAGCGCGCCGCACAGCCCTGGCTAAATGACGCGCAGCGCAGGCTCGAAATTGACCAGCGCCTCGCGGCGATCCGACAAGAATTGTCGCGGAGCTAAAGCACGATGTTGCGCCTCGCATTGATCATACTCATCGCCGTGATTGCGATGTTGGCTTCTTGGCAGATCGTCGCCACAGATCTCGGCACAGTTGAGATCAATTGGTTTGGCACGGAAATCAGCACGAGCGCCTTCTTCGGGCTGCTGGTGTTGGTCGTGCTGATCGCGATCGCGCTGCCGGTGTTGCGCTTACTGATGTTCTTGGTCGATGCGCCTGGGCGTATCGGCAAAGCGGGGCAACGCGCACGGGTCCGTAAGGGCCAGGAAGCTTTGGCGCTGGGCTTGATCGCGGCTGAAGCGGGCGAGTTTGAGGAGGCGCGCCGGCAAGCCGATCGTGCGGAAGATTTGATCGAAGAACCGCGCTTGGCGATGTTGTTGCAAGCGCGCGCGGCGGAAGTTGCCGGCGATACGGCAGGCGCGGAGCGCGCCTATTCCGGCATGCTGCAACACGAGGATACGGAAATCCTCGGCCGCAAGGGTTTGATGGCGGCGGCATTGAAGCGTGGTGACCGCACGGCGGCGCGCGCGCATGCGGAAGCGGCGCTGAAAGCGTCGAAGACATCGACCTGGCCTTATCAATACGCGTTCGATCTCGCGGTGCAGGCTGGCGATTGGGACAATGCGCTCGAAACACTGGAGCTCGGCGACAAGCGCAAGCTCGTCGAAGACAAAGTCGCTAAGCGCCGCCGCGCGGTGCTTATGGCGGCGCAAGCGGCGAAGATGGAGCGCGAGCGCCGCCTCGATAAGGCGTCCGACCAGGCGCAGAAAGCGTTCCGCATGGCGCCGCAATTCGCACCGGCTGCGGCGCTCTCCGCGCGACTGCTGGTGGCGGAAGGCAAGAACGAACGCGCGGCGTCTATTCTGGAAGATGCGTGGGAAAACGCGCCGCACCCGGCTTTGGCGCACGCATATCGTGACCTCGCGGCCGGCGAGTCACGCGAAGCGCGCGCGGGGCGCATGAGTGCGTTCGCCGACAAACGCCGCGATCATCGCGAGTCGAAGATCGTGCTGGCGGAGCTGGCGATGGAGCGCGGCGATTGGGCGACGGCGCAATCGCTGCTGGAAGACGCCTATCGCGAAAATCCCTCGTCGCGCATTTGCATCCTGTTTGCGCAAGTCGCGCGTGGACGTGGCGATGAGAACGGCGCGCGCACCTGGCTGGCGCAAGCCGCCGCAGCGCCGCGCGAGCTAGATTGGTCGGATCTCGATCCCGAAGGTCCTGCGTTCTTGTATGATGACGCAGATTGGGCGCGGCTCGTCTATGTGTTCGGCGACAGCGGCCAGTTGATCCACCCACGCATGGAGCGCGGCCAGAACGATGCGCTCGGCCCCGTGCTCGCACTGCCGACAGCCGCTCTCACCGCGCCGCGTGCGGACCTACGCGCTGAACGCGCGCCGGATGAAGCTGAAATCGAGGAAGTGCGCTAGCTTCAGCTAGCGCACCCGCGCCTCATCCTCCTCGACGAAATGCGACCACGCTTCGTCGGCGATCATACGCGAACGCCCGAGATCAAACACGGCGACGCGCGCTTCCTTGGAGAAGTCTAAGCCGTCGCCGCCTTCGAACCCTTCGGGGATGGCGGCGACGTGATAATCCATACCGTTGCGCCGTGCGAACGCGGCGTTGGCGATAAGTGTCGCGCGAAGATTGGCCTTGAGCGCGGCGTTGAGCGCCCGTTCCGCGACACTGATCGGCGCATCGAGCGTGACCTCCAATTCGGGATCGGCCTTGCCGTTCACGATCACCCAGACCCGACCGCCCTCCAGCACCCGGTTCTGATCATCCCACGTCCAGAGCATTTGTGGCAGCGCCACGATCGGGTTCATCACGCCGCCATCGACGTGCATCTCGCTAAAGACGTCCGGCGCGCCATCCGCAGCCAAGCCACGCTGCGCCTGGATCATCACCGGCGGAAAGGCGCCGGGAATGCTTGCGGACGCCTGCAGCACGTCGCGGAAGAGTTCGAGCGCCTCCGGCCCGCCGCGCGCAGCGATCGCGCCCATGTTCCAGATCACGCCGCGCTCTGAATCCAGATCGGTGGTCGCCACCAGCAAGGTGCGGCCGGCATTGTGCTCGGCCGAGATGCGTTCGAGCAATGCTGCATCGACGTAAGTCTCGATCAGTTGGCGCAACGGCCCGGCGCGAAACACGCCCGAGCCAACGAAAGCGCGGAGTCCACGGTTTTGAAGCAAATCGGAGGCTTGGTCGCTCGTGTAGGCCTCGCGCAATTCATCGTCGTATTCTGGACCAAGAAACACGAACGGCGCCGCGAGCGCGCCCGTGGACACGCCGGTGACAACTTCAAAATCTGGGCGGTCGCCGCGCCCTGTCCACGCCGTGATCAGGCCCGCCGTATAGGCGCCGTTCGAGCCGCCGCCCGAGAGTGCTATCAAGTCGAAGTGCCCGTCGGCGCCGCGCCGCACGCCTTGGCTCAAGCCCTGCTCCAGCGCCAATGCCGCCTCACGATCCTCGATCGAAAAGCGCACGCCGGGAAAGCCAATCGGATAGGCGCCGTCGCGATTGACGATGCCGAAATCGGAGCGCGAACCGCTGGCGCAGCCGGCGAGCGCAAGCGTGCATGACGCAGCGCTGACAATTGTGCGGGCGAAAACACGCATGAACTCACCAAACAAAAGCCTGCCGCACATTGTACGGCAGGCTCCTGCATGAGTTCAATTGCGGGCGATCGCCTCAGTTGAAGCGCTCACCCTTCTCGGCTTTCGCCTTCAGCAACGGCGCGACCTCAACGCCGTATCTGCCCAGCGCCGCGGCGATTTTGTCGAGCCCCACTGTGTCGGCCCAGAACATCGGGCCGCCTGTGTAAGCGGGCCAGCCATAGCCGTTGAGCCAAACGATATCGATGTCGGAACCGCGCTGCGCCATTTTCTCTTCGAGAATCTTCGCGCCTTCGTTGACCATCGGATAGAGTAGGCGCTCGAGGATCTCTTGGTCGCTGACAGCGCGTTGTTGCTTGCCTGATTTCGCGATGAAGTCGGCGATGAT
The DNA here is from genome assembly GCA_023242925.1 of Hyphomonadaceae bacterium JAD_PAG50586_4. GTDB lineage: Bacteria > Pseudomonadota > Alphaproteobacteria > Caulobacterales > Aquidulcibacteraceae > Vitreimonas. The sequence continues at coordinate 3,885,395 of CP096134.1, forward strand.
GGCTTCGGTTTCCGGCGACGGCGATTGCTTGCGGTTCTCGTCGTAATCGTAAAAGCCCTTGCCGGTCTTTTGACCACGGCGGCCACGTTCGCAGAGCACGTCACGCACGGATTCGCTCTTCGACGTCTCCGCGCTCCAGCCGATATCAAGACCGGCGAGGTCCGACATTTGGAACGGCCCCATCGGGAAGCCGAATTGCGTGAGCACACGATCCACATCCCAGGGCTTGGCGCCTTCGAGGATCAAAGCTTGCGCTTGCGCCTGGCGTTGGCTCAGCATGCGATTGCCGATGAAGCCGGGGCACACGCCGGAGACGACCGCGACCTTGCCGATCTTGCGCGCCAGCTCCATGCTGGTCTTCAGCACCGCAGGCGAGGTCTTGGCGCCGCGCACCACTTCCAAGAGCTTCATCACATTGGCTGGCGAGAAGAAGTGCAGACCGATCACGCTCTCGGGGCGCTTGGTTTCTGCCGCCATCTCATCGACGTTGAGGTATGAGGTATTTGACGCGAGGATCGCGCCGGGCTTGATCGTGGCGTCGAGGCGGCGGAACACATCGCGCTTGATGTCCATGTTTTCGAACACGGCTTCGATGACGAGATCGCTGTCGGCCAGTGCGTTGAAGTCGAGCGTTGGCGTGAGCAGGCTCATCGCCTTCTCAACCTGTTCAGCGGTGATGCGGCCCTTTTTGGCGGTGTTCTCGTAATTCTTGCGGATGATCGAAACGCCGCGATCGAGCGCCGCCTGCTCGCGTTCCACGATCGTCACCGGAATCCCGGCAGAGAGGAAGTTCATGGTGATGCCGCCGCCCATCGTACCAGCGCCGAGCATGCCGACCTTTTTGATCGGCAGCACCGGCGTATCGGCGGGGATGTCATCAATTTTCGCCGCCGCGCGTTCCGCGAAGAAGACGTGGCGCAGCGCCTTGGATTGGTTACCGGTCAGCAGCTTGAAGAAGAGCTCACGTTCCTTCTTGACGCCTTCGGCGTATGGCAGATCCACAGCGGCGCGCACCGCTTCGATGCAGGCAGCCGGCGCGTCGAGGCCACGCAGCTTGCGCGCGTTCTCGCTGACGAAGCGATCGAACACGCCCGCATCGGCCTTCGCCGCTTCGATCTTGTCGGAGCGCGTGCTGCTCACCGGCAGGGGCGTCTTTGTCGCGATCTCACGCGCGAGGGCGATGGCGTCGGCCTCCAACGAGATCTTCGCCAGCGATGCGATCGACAAGACCGATGCTCTCGGCCTTCTTGGCGCTCACCGGATCGCCGAACACGATCATGGGCAACGCTTCGGCGACACCAGCAACACGCGGCAGACGTTGCGTGCCGCCCGCGCCTGGCAGCAGCCCGAGCTTCACCTCAGGCAAGCCGAGCTTCGCGGACGGAACCGCGATGCGATAATGGCAACCCAGCGCGACCTCGAGCCCGCCACCGAGCGCTGTGCCGTGGATCGCGGCCACCACAGGCTTACTACTTTGCTCGATCAGATCGCACACGTCCGGCAGGCCCGGCGCCTGCGGCGGCTTGCCGAACTCGGTAATATCGGCGCCCGCGAAGAAGGTGCGGCCCTCGCAACGGATCACGATGGCGGAAACGCTCGCGTCCGTAGCGGCGGCCTTTACCGCCTCCTCAAGCCCCGCCCGCACCGCATGCCCCAGCGCATTCACCGGCGGGTTGTTGGCGCTAACGACGAGAACGTCGCCGTCCTTGCGGATGGTCACTGCGGACATGGGAGGTCTCCTTGATTTTGAATTGGCCGGACCGTAGCGGCTCGGCGCCGGGCCGGCCAGATTGTGTCGCTAAGTCAGGCGGATATGCGTGGTCTGCGGCCGGAACGGGCAAAACCACCCTGTCCGGCTTGCCCTGACGCGCGGCTGCGCGTATTGAACCGCCCTCCCGATGGGCTCGCAAAGCCCTCGGCCGGAGCCGCCTTAGCTCAGCCGGTAGAGCACCGCATTCGTAATGCGGGGGTCAGGTGTTCGAGTCACCTAGGCGGCACCATTCCCTCCTTTTGAGCGTTTTCGCAGACCGTCTCAGGACGTCGCAAATCGTCTCGAACACGTTGATTTCAGTTACTTTTCGCACGGTTCCGGCGAGCGCTTCAGCGTCGCGTACTGAACCGGTGAAGCCGTCCTTGCTCTTCTCTACATTGGGCATTGGATGGAACCACACGACAACGTTGCGCGCGCGTGGAAGAGACTCGACTGGAGCGCCATGGAGCGTCTCCACGAGAAGGGTCTATCTCTAATCCCGTCGAAAAGGCAAAGTCGGTCACTCTGTCCGACCAGGGTCTGTTGCAGGCCAAACGCGCGCACGCCGCTCTCTTTGGCAGCGAATAGCGAGTGACCGACTCGCTCGGCGCCAGTCATTGGCCCGTCGGCGTTGTCGACGGCACGCCGAAATGCGTCGCTCGCGGTTTCGAAACTCCTCGCCAGCGTTCGTCACACCTTCTCTTTCTCCTTCGGAGTCGAGATACGGCGCGCCTTGGTCTCAAACTTGGGCTTAGGCAGGAGCCGAAAACGAGTCTGACACCAAGCAAAGTCGACGCCGACGTCCAGCAGAGCGTCAGAACGTCCGCACGGACACGCAAATTCCATGACCGCACCCACGGTGTAGGTCTCGCCGGCGACGAGCGGCACCGGCTCGCCCGTCAGGTGGTTAGGCGCTGCGTTCACGCACAGAACCAGATCGCCGGGACCAACGGCGTAACTCATGGCATTCATCCTCGTGGCGCCGACCAAAATAAGCTCGCCGACGGGCTTAGTCGATTCGATCCTGCCGCTCGCGCCCCGCATGCGAATTCGGCGGTCTCGCCGAAGACGGTCGCTCGGACCACAGAATTGTGCTCCAATTTGCACACTCGTTTATGTCTAACAGGAGGGTCGCATGCGCCGACTGCACTCAGAGTTTCTCTTGGCTGGCATAACAGCCCTGGCGCTCTCCGCATGCGCGCTCGCTCCGCGACAAGACTCCGGAGCGAACCCACCTACACCGTCAGCTTCGAGCCTACCTAATGAGCAGGATGCCGCGACGACCGGCCTGCGCCTGGCAGAGGCCCGATGCTCCGGATGTCACGCAGTCACGCCAGGCCAGGTTTCGCCCAACTCGGACGCACCTCCGTTTGCGTCGATTGCGCGACGGTCAGGTTTGACCCAGCCGTCTGCCGGCAGCTGGCTGCGCGAGTCCCACAACTTCCCTGACCAAATGAATTTCTATTTGGAGTCCGATCAAGCCGAACAGCTGGCGACGTATCTGTTGACCTTGCGCGAAGCGGAGTGAGCCGCTGCCTGCTCGGATCGCCATAGTGTTGCGAATGGCTGAGCCGATCCAGTCGTGTCGCCCGCCATTGGGGCTGTCGGGCAAACCAGGCAAATGCGACTTACGTTGCGCCAACATTGCCCCTCTCTCCGTGCTGGTTAGTGTAGCGCTGCCCTCGCACTCTCCAAGGCTCCCTGCATGAAACGGTTTGCCGTCCTGTTTGCTCTTGCTCTCGCCGCTTGCGTGGGCGCCGCCGAGCCTCACGCCTCCACTGGCGATGCCACCCAGATTGTGCGTATAGTTTCGACGGGGTCACTTTCAGGTCGCGCTACAGCAGGCGTGCATATTTGGCGCGCCGTCCCGTTTGCGGCGGCGCCTGTTGGCGCGTTGCGCTGGCGCGCTCCACGGCCACCCGAACCATGGTCGGGCGTTCGCGATGCCGCCGAGCCTTCACCTTGGTGCCCGCAGGTCTTGTCCGCACTCGACGGCGTAAGCCAGTCACGCTGGGGCGAACTCGCGGGGCAAGAGGATTGCCTTTTTCTCGATGTATACGCGCCTGCGATGACAGACGCCGCCGCCGCCCAAGCGCGTCTTCCTGTGATGATGTGGATCCATGGAGGTTCAAACGTCTGGGGGCGCGCTGAGCAGTACAACGCTTCCGAACTCGCGCGACGCCACAATGTCATTGTGGTGGTGGCGCAATATCGTTTGGGTCCGCTGGGTTGGTTCGCGCACCCGGCTTTGCGCGAAGGTGGCGAACTCTCAGAGGATGCCTCGCCCAATTTCGGGACGCTCGACAACATCCGCGCGCTCGAATGGATTGGAGATGAGATTTCTGCCTTCGGTGGCGATCCAAACCTCATCACAATCTTCGGCGAGAGCGCCGGCGGCCAAAACGTTGCCGCTCTCCTGGCAAGCCCCCGCGCACGCCGCCTCTTTCATCGCGCCATCGTTCAATCGGGGTCGTTTAACTCCACGCCGCTGGCTGAAGCGGAGGGCTTGGACTCAAACGCGCGTTCGGATTCTGCAACTGCCGTTGCGGCGCGCCTGCTTGCAGGCGGCAGTGTTACAGGCCAAGCGCTTCGTGATGTTCCGCTAGAAGCAATCTTCGCGGCCTACGACACATCGCGCGGTGCGTTCGATCCACCGCGTGTCATCGCCGACGGCATCGTCTTGCCTGCTGCCGGCATCGAAGCAGTGCTTGGCAGCGCCGACACCTATAACAACGTGCCCGTCATGCTCGGCGCCAACCGCGACGAGACGAAGCTCTTCAATGCTCTAAACCCCGAATTGACGCGACGCGTCCTCTGGCTGTTTCCCCAAGCTCGCGATCCAAATCTGTATAATGCGATCTCAGACTACCAGAGCCGTATGTGGCGAGCATCCGCAGTGGACGCTCCTGCTGAATTGATGACGGGCGCGGGCAATCCCGCCATCTACACCTATCGTTTTGACTGGGACGATCAGGGTGGAATTCTATTTACCGACCTGGGGACGCTCTTGGGCGCTGCGCACTCGATGGAAATTCCGTTCGTGTTCGGCCATTTCAGCCTTTTGGGCAGCTACGATCGCTTCGCGTTTACGCGCGCCAACAGGGACGAGCGCGTCGCGTTGTCTGACGCAATGATGAGCTATTGGGCCAACTTCGCTCGGACGGGCGCACCCGGCCGCGGCGTGGATGGAAGTTTGCCGGAATGGAACGCCGCTCGTTCTCCCGCTGGCGCCGCCATCATGATTTTGGATGCCGCTTCCGACGGTGGCGTCCGCATCGCTGACGATGTGGAGACGCCAGAGCGGATCGTCGGAGATCTTTTCAGCGATTCCCGGTTGGACACTGATGCAGAACGCTGCCTCGTCTTTAGGGCAACAGAGCGTTGGAATGCCGAGCTGGTCGGTATGGACGGCGCGCGATGCGCAGGCGCAGAAGGAGTGCTTGCAACGCAATAGGCCGGCACGGCGAACGCCGATCGCATCAACCGTGACCCATGGATCAGTAGGTGTGCCGGCAGTCAAACAGAGCACGCGCACATGACCACGCTGCCTGAGGGCATCTCACCTAAGAGCGCGTGCAGGCCGCGTTAGCTTGGGTCGTCGCACCGTGGATCAAGGGGATGGGGCTTTGCGATTTTGTGGTGCGCGAGGGCTTTTGTTCTATGCGGCTCCCGCTCAACGCTAGGCTCAAGTTCTTTTCAGAGCGCCCTTTGCGACAAGCACTGATGGCCGCAATCGACACCCCAGCCACGATGGCGAACGCAACGAGCCCGCGCATGAGCAAGGGCGCTGTCTATCAACACACGCACTTTCTGCGTCCCGCCGCGAACGCTGTTCTCATTGAGGCGGCGGTAAAGCGCCTCGGCTAAGCTAGCGCATACATCGATTGCAGCGTGACCTTCGTCGGCTCAGGCGAACTCGTCGCCCACGCCGTGCTTGCGTTCGCGTTCTAACCCCGCTTCTGAAAGGCAGGATTGGGCCAGGGCTGGGCTAATCGCAATATTTCTCGAATGGCCAACGCGCTCTCAACCTGCCGATGGCGCTCTGGCCGCCAATCCGGGCGCGCCGTCGCCGGTTCCGGTCAGTGAGCTGGTGCATGGATGCGACGCAACGAGAAGCGTCAGAGCTTTGGAAAAGAGCGCCCTACACCCCTCCATCGGGATGGCTTCGCCGCGCGGGAATTCCACGTCCAGGTGAAACCAGACGAGCCAGCCATCCGTACCTCAAATTATGACGATCTCACGCCGCACCTTCTTTCTCACCGCCGCCGCGCTGCCAATGGCCGCTTGCGCCGCGGAGGCGCAACAAATACCAACCGCCGCCAACGAAGCGCGCCACGCCAACGATCCTGTTCGTCGGCTCACCGAGGCGCAATGGCGTGCGCGACTTGAACCGGTGGCATTCCGTGTGCTTCGCCAAGAAGCCACCGAGCGCGCCGGCACGAGCCCGCTCGACCACGAGCATCGGCGCGGGACGTTCGTTTGCGCAGGATGCGAGCTTGAGCTGTTCCGCTCCGAGTGGAAGTTCGATTCGGGCACCGGCTGGCCGAGCTTCTTCCGCGTCAACGAGGCGAACATAGGTACGAAGGAGGACATGCTGCTATTCACGCCCCGGACGGAATATCATTGCGCGCGCTGCCTCGGGCACCAGGGTCACGTGTTCGAAGATGGTCCCCGGCCTACTGGTCTGCGCTATTGCAACAACGGCGCTGCGCTTCGATTTGTGCCGGCCTAACTTCTCGCGGCAGGCCACAGGAACAGGACGACCGTCCGCGCGACCACGCTTACGAGGCTGATGCACTAGCATCCAAGAAGTCGGCGATTGCGATCTTCTACCGGGCACCCTCAGCCTCTCGACCGCCGGGTCTCGCCACCTTCCTACAAATGCCTCAGCCGATCCAACTCGGCTGGCGTCCTAAACGTCAATCTTCCGCGCGAACCGGTTGAAGTAGTAACCGTGACAAGTGCAAATCCGCGGGGTCGCGGAATTTCTCAACACCGATGATCATTCCATCGTGGCCGTCAGCCGGCTGGGCGCGGTAGGTGCGAAACACCCAGTCCCACCAGGGTAAACTGAAGCCGAAATTGCTGTTCGTTTCCTCACGAATTACTGAGTGATGCACGCGGTGCATGTCGGGCGTTACAACAATCAATCGCACAATCCGATCGAGCGGCCGCGGCAACGCAATGTTTGCGTGATTGAACATTGCCGTCGCATTGAGCAAAACCTCAAACACCAAGACAGCGACTACAGGGACGCCTAGAGCCACGACCGCCGCAATCTTGATCAACATCGACAACAATATTTCCACCGGATGGAATCGCACACCCGTTGTCACGTCGAAGGCGAGATCGGTGTGATGGACGCGATGGAGCCGCCAAAGCAGCGGCACGGCGTGAAACAGCCGATGCTGAAGGTAAATCAAAAGATCGAGGAGGATCACCGAGCCAAGTATTGCGACGGCGTCCGGCGCGTTGATCACTTGAAAAATCCCCCAGCCATGGGATTCGGCGAAGACCGCTGCGCCCACTGCCGCAGCTGGAAAGAGTATCCGGAGCGCCAGTGTGTTGATGACCGAGAGACCGAGATTGCCGGGCCAGCGTCGCAGCCTTGAGATGGCCTGAGGGCGCCTCGGGGCCATCAGCTCCCCCAGCGCCATTGCCAAGAACACACCAAAAAAGCGCCGAAGCGAATAAATGGTTCGCTAAAACCCTGTGCCTGCTCCATCACTCGAAAGCGTTTTGGAACGCGCGAACCCGCCTGGCGTTGGCGCCAAGATCGGAAACACCAACGCGCGATGTCGAACGCACATCAATACGCGATCCGCCCTCCGTCGGTGACACCTGCACCACCACGTCATCGACAAAGCCGAACCACAAAGAGCGAACGCTTGCTTCGATGCGGCCGTTCTCCGGATCGATCGCACCGATGCTCCAACCTTCGGCGCGCGCTGTCGCCAGCGCCGTCTCGAACGCCTCGGTCGGTGATTGCGCAATCAAGATGGGTTGAATGTCCGGATAGGCGCTTCGCTGCAGCGCGCGCGCCGACTGACCAGCGGCGGGTCCGAAGCGATCATCGTCGGGCACGCGTGGGTCTGCCTCGACCGCATTGGCGCCTGGCACGGCGGCGCGCAACGCCATCACGCGCTCTGAAAACACTAGCGGCGCATCGGCATCAGAAACGATGTCGTGAATGGGCGGAATCGAAGCCGCTTCACTGCGAACGTAGCCAGCATAACCGAGAGCGAGGACCGGTATGACAAGTGCGAGCGCGGCCTTGCCCAAACCGGTCCTTGGTTTAACCAGCAGCGCGAGGAGAAGCGCGACCAGCGCAAGTCCCGCCGCCGCCATCAGCAAGAGCGGGCCATAGCCAATCGTGAGCGTGCCAAATCCAAGACGCCAATCGATCAAGCCGAAACGCGTAGCGAGCGCCGCCGCCACAAAATAGATCGGCAGCGCTAACGACAGGCCGAACGCTGCTGCGACTACAAAAGCCCGAACCCCACTCATGCGCCTTGCCCTCCCGTCATCCGTCGGCGCCAACGCCGATAGCTGGCGCCACCATCAACGTCTTCCAACTCACGGAGCATTATAACACGCTTGCCGGACAGATTGATCACCGTATCGGCGCGCGCATGCGGCGTCGACCACCGAACGCTCTTAAAGGGCAAATGCTGGCGCTGGGCTTGGCTGAAGCCAATGAGCCAATAGCCGCCATCAAGTGCAGGGCCTACAACCGCGTCGCTGGTTTCCAGCGCTTCGAACGCCGCTTCTATATCAGCCGTCGCCACGTCCGGGGTATCGCTACCGATGTAAACGAGCGGACCCGGCCCCAATCGCGCCGAGAGGCGCGTCATGCGCTGGCCAAGGTCGCCTTCTCCCTGGCCGACCACAAAAGTGGCGCTCGGACACTGTGCTGGCTCATCGGGCGTGATTGCCAAGCAAAGCCGCCAACGCGGATCCGCGCCCAGACGCTGCAAAAGCCGCCCTAGCGCGACGCGCTGAAAACGGTGCGCTGCGCAATCGCCGATCTCAGCGGCCAAACGGCGTTTGCCCTGGCCGAGAATTGGCCGCCGCGCCATCAGCACTAGAGTACGATCAACGACCATAAAGACGTGCAATCCGTTCAATCGACGCGCCAGCGCTGAACAACGTAAGGCAAATCACATTGCGGGCGCTGCGCTTCAACCAACCGTCTTCGCGCCAGCGCCGCGCTGAGGTTGTTGCGGCGCAGGCAAGCGTTCGCAACCGCCGCCTGCCGATGCGGCGCACCAAGTCCACGTCTTCCATAAGCGGCAGCGGTCGAAACCCACCCAATGCGGCGTAGAGGCTTCGATGAATCAAAAGACCCTGGTCCCCGTAGGGAAGAGCGAACAAGAAAACCCGCAGCGCCACCAGCCACTCCAAAACGCGCGCTTGCCATGCTGCATCGTCCAGCTTGAAGCGAAACACGCCAACCGTCGCGGCCGCATTCGCTCCGCGCGCATGCGCATCGACATGGGTGCGCCAGCCGGGCGCCAGCATGGTGTCTGCGTGCAAGAAAAGCAGCCAGTCTTGAGTCGCCATGTCGGCGCCCGCGCGCATTTGCTGACCGCGCCCGCGTGTGCTTGCGTGCACGCGTGCGCCGGCCGAGTGGGCCAAGCGAACAGTTGCATCTTCCGAGCCGCCGTCGATGACGATGACCTCTTCGGCCTCGACAACGGACCGAAGGGTCGCGGCAAGGCCCTCTTCGGCGTTCAACGTCGGAATTATGACCGCAATGCCCATTGAGACTACATGATCGGGAGCGTTCGGGCTTGGCAAGTGCGGTAGATGCTGCGACCGGTGCACGTAAGATGTAACCACGCTGCCGGGTGCGCGTATCCAGGTGGGCGCTCATGCCCAGTGGGCACGGGAGAATGATGCATGGCCGAGGTCGAACAAGCGCCGCCCGCTCGACGCGACATTTGGGGCAGGCTCGCACTGGTTGCCGTGCTCGCTTTAGGCCTGTTTGCGGCGTGGCGTTTGGGTGTCTTTGACTATCTCAACTTCGAGACCCTTCGCTCACAGCGCGAGACACTTAGTGCATTCGTTGCGGCCAATCAGATTCTGGCCTTCGCTATCTTTGTCGCAGTCTATGTGGTGATCACCACGCTAGCGTTCCCAGGCGCGTTCTGGATCACGATATTGGGCGGCTACTTGTTCGGATTGGCAGGCGGCGCTGTCGCCACCACGATCAGCGCCACTTTGGGCGCGACGGCATTGTTTGTGATCGCGCGCTACCTCCTTGCCGATACTTTGCGCACACGCGCCGGCCCCTTCCTGAAAAAGCTAGAGACAGGCTTTGAACAAAACGCCATCAGCTACTTGCTCACGCTGCGGCTGGTTCCGGTCGTGCCGTTCTTTATCGCCAATGTTGCGCCCGCCTTTCTCGGAGCGCGCTTGAGCAGCTTCGTTTGGACGACCGCCGTCGGGATTATCCCCGGCGTCATCGCCTACACTTGGATCGGCGCCGGCCTCGGCGCGGCGTTCGACGCCGGAGAAGCGCCCGATATCGCAGCGTTCGCGCGAGAATTGACGCCTGCCTTCGTCGCGCTCGCAGCGCTCGCAATCGCACCTGCAATCTATAGCCGATTTAGACGCCCGAAAGCGGCCAGTTAGGAGTTTAGCTTTTATGGAAAACATAAAAGCGGACATCGCCATTATCGGCGGCGGCTCCGCTGGATTAGTCGCAGCCTCCGGCGCCGCTCAGCTTGGTCAAAAGGTCGTGCTGTTCGAAAGCGGTGAAATGGGAGGCGATTGCCTGAATTATGGCTGCGTGCCTTCGAAGTCGCTGATTGCAGCGGCGCGCGCAGCCCAGAGCGCACGCACGGCCGGGCCACTCGGACTCGACATCGCCCCGCCGCGCGTCGGTTGGTCCCGCGTCAAAGCACACGTCCGCGGCGTGATCGAAGCCATTGCGCCAATCGATAGCCAAGAGCGTTTCGAGAGCCTCGGCGTCAGGGTCGTGCGCGAACGCGCGCGCTTTGCCGATGCGCGCACGATCGTCTCGGAGACTCTTCGCGTACGCGCACGCCTGATGGTGATCGCCACCGGCGCCCGCGCTGGCGCGCCGCCCATTCCGGGCTTGAGCGAGGTCCCCTATCTCACCAACGAGACCATCTTCTTTATCGATGCGTTGCCAACACATCTCATCATCCTTGGCGCAGGCGCCATCGGGCTCGAACTCGGCCAAGCCTTTGTCCGCCTTGGATCCAAGGTCACGTTGATCGAAGCCGGGACGCTCTTCGCTGGCAAAGACGATGAAGCAGCGAAAGTGCTGCGCGCGAAACTGAACGCTGAGGGGTGACCCTGCTCGAATCCGCGAAGGCGCAGCGCATCGAAGGCGCGGACGGCGTCATCGCCGCCGAGATCGAAGTAGGCGGCGCAATCAAGCGCATCGAAGGTTCACACCTTCTGGTCGCTGCTGGACGTAAGCCCAATATCGAAGACTTAGGCCTAGAAGATGCCGGCATCGTTTACGACAAACGCGGCGTCACCACCGACGCTCAGCTGCGAACCTCCAATCGGCGCGTCTATGCGCTGGGCGACGTCGCCTCACGCGAACAATTCACCCATGCTGCGGGGCTCCACGGATCGCTGTTCGTGCGCAATGCTCTCTTCAAGCTCTCGCCCAGCCGCGCCGACGGTGCGCCCATTCCACGCGTGATCTACACCGAACCCGAATACGCCGCTGTCGGCTTTTCGGAAGCAGAAGCGCGGCAGCGCTGGGGCGATAACGTGCGGGTGCTATTTGCACCAATGCACGACAATGATCGCGCCCAGTCTGAGCGCGACACTGAGGGCTTTGCCCGCATCATCGTCCGCACCAACGGCGAGATTTTGGGCGCGGTGATTGTCGGAGCGCATGCTGGCGAGAGTATCGCAACCGTCGCCCTTGCGATCGCCAACAAGCTCAAGATCGCTGCCTTCACCTCGAGCTTCGTGCCCGCCTATCCTACTCGCGCAGAAATCTTGAAGCGCGCTGCAGGACAATTCTACACCGACAGCTTGTTCTCGCCGCGCACCAGGCTTTTAGTTCGGCTGCTCGCGCAACTGCCTTAAGAAAGTTCGATCGCATGACGGCTTGGCGTCTGGGAATTATCGGTGGCTCGGGCCTCTACGACATCGACGCCCTTAAAGATCGCCGTTGGACGCGGATCGCCAGTCCGTGGGGCGAGGCCTCGGACGAAGTGCTGACCGGCGTTCTAAACGGCGTGGAGCTCGCGTTTCTGCCGAGGCACGGCCGGGGCCACCTAGTCCCGCCATCCGCCATCAACGCCCGCGCCAATGTCGATGTGCTCAAGCGCGCAGGCTGCACGGACATTGTCTCCGTTTCCGCCGTCGGGTCTTTGCGTGAGGATCTGCCTCCCGGCGCCCTTGTGCTCGCCGATCAATACATCGATCGCACACGCCAGCGCCCCGGCAGCTTTTTGGACCCGGCCTCGTCGCTCATGTCTCAATGGCCGATCCAGTGTGTCCGCGCCTTTCAGCGCTTGTGCAAAGCGCCGGGGGCCGCGCAGGCGCCAAGATCAAGCCAAGGGCAACTTATCTCGCAATGGAGGGCCCGCAATTTTCAACGCGCGCAGAGAGCCGCCTCTATCGCAGCTGGGGATGTGACGTCATCGGGATGACGGCGATGCCAGAGGCGCGTCTGGCGCGCGAAGCTGAACTTCCCTATGCCGCCCTTTGCATGGTCACCGACTACGATTGTTGGCGCGAAGACAACGCCGAGGTCGACGTCGCCAGCATCCTCGCCGTCATGCACGCCAACGTCGCCCGCGCCCGACAGATCTTGGCCGAACTCACCTCGGTCCTGAGCGACGTCCCGCGTTCGCCTTCGCCAATCGATACCTGCCTCGACATGGCGCTCATCACCGATCCAGCGAAGTGGGATCTAGACTCAGTGCAGAAGCTTGACGCAATCTGCGCGCGGCGCTTCGCCAAAGCCTAAGCCGAGCAGCTGCCGCCGCCGAGCACGCAGAACTTGGCGCAATGGGGATGATTGAGCGCAACCGGCGTTAAACTGTCGGTGAGACGCGCGGCCAATTCGAACTCCGGTTCGTAAGGGAGGAGCGTGCAAGCGATCACCGAGGGCGCCTCCGCGCCTTTTCGCTTCACCACCATGCGCGCGCTCGCGCACATCATCGCCGCCGGCGCAACCTTTAGAATGCCCCAGCAGGCGTCGCTAATTTCCGGGACCTCGGCGCTCGCGTCCATCTCAGGAAATAGGACGAGTTGCTCTGCACTGCGTGCATCGATGGGCCAGTCGCGCGCTGCGATCAGGCGGGCAAAGCCAGCGCGTATTTCAGCTTCATCGCCGCCCCAAAGGCTGCGGCCCGCCAAAGAGAGCTTAAAGCCCGCCTGTGCCAACCAGTCGATTCCGTTCAGCGTCGCGTCGAAACTGCCAGCCCCGCGTTCTTCGTCGTGAAGATCGGCGTCATAATGATCTAGACTGACCCGTAGCGTAATCCTCTCGCCATACCGGGCTTTAAGAGCGCGCAATCCATCGCGCATGCGCGGGCGCATCATGGGCCGCATCGCATTGGTCAAGATCAAGACGCGATGGCCGCGCGCCAGCGCCATTTCCACAAGGCCGAGAATCTGCGGATTGAGAAAGGGCTCCCCGCCGGTGAAGCCAATCTCGATTTGCTTGCCCCCAAGCTGCGACACCTCCTCGAGAAACGGCGCCAAATCGGCTTCGGTGAAATACACGAGGCTATCATTGGTCGGCGAGCTCTCGATATAGCAGTGCGCGCAGGTGATATTGCAGAGCGTGCCGGTGTTGATCCACAGCGTCTTCAATTCATCGAACGCCACCGTAGCGCGCGGCTCGCCCCGCGCTGTCAAAGTGGGGTCAGAGAACTTGGCGTGCGGCTGGTGAGTTATGCTCATGTGTCAGGCTTATACGTCTCAACTGGGCGCGTGGATGCGACGTCTGCGCTCTACCTGTGAACGACCTGGGGCCAATTTAAGGGTGTTTTCCGCTGGACGCATCCGGTGACCAGCCTGGCTCGTAGCCCTTTTCTGGAGCCCAAGAGTGCCGCCAATGTCTGACCGAAAACTGTTCGCCGCTGCCGTGTTCACCCTTGCGATGATCGCAACGCCCCTCCCTGCGCAGGCAGCCGACACGGACGCCTACGACCGGCTGTTGTCGCACTATGTCGTCGCTTCAGCGGATGGGATCAACCGCGTGCGTTATACGGCCTGGAAGGCAAGCGCCGACGATGTGCGCGCGCTCAACGACTATATTGCCTCACTTGAACGCGATCGCCCGTCACGCATGACGCGTGATGAACAACTCGCCCATTGGATCAACCTCTACAACGCGATCACGCTGCAAGTTATCCTTGAGAACTACCCAGTACGCTCCATTCGCGACATTCGGAGCCAAACCCTCGATCCACGCGGCCTGATCGGTCCCTGGCGAACGCAGCGCGTCACTGTCGAAGGCCGTCGACTGACCTTGGATCAGATCGAGAATTCAATCCTCCGTCCAGAATTCAACGAGCCGCGCATTCACTATGCAATAAACTGCGCTTCGATAGGCTGTCCTAACCTTGCCGCCCGCGCCTGGCGGGCCGAGACCATGGAGGCAGATCTGACGAGGGCCGCGCGCGCCTACGTTAATCACCCGCGCGGCGTTTCGATTGACCCGCAAGGCCGCGTGCGCGTCTCGACAATATATCGATGGTTCGCAGGCGACTTCGGCGGCAACACCGTTGGCGTTCTAACTCATCTGCGCCGCTACGCCTCGCCTGAGTTGCAGGCTCGCCTTGATGGAGCCACAGCGATTTCGCATTACGGATACGACTGGACCTTGAACGACACGAACTGAGCGCCGATTTCGGGTCGTGAACCCCAGTGTCGCCCAAGTGCAAATTTTTGCGACTGTCTGCGCTATCGCGTCGTCGAAGTTCTGCATTTCAGAATCCGGGCTTCTCTCCAACCACCTATTAGCTGGACTTGTCAGTGTCTGTTTAGGGCCCGCCGCGCCACCGCCGAAATTTTTCGAGCGGCGGGCGGGCTCCATTCGAGACACTGGCGCCCTGCCCCTTCCATCGGCGCGCTCTCGCCGATGGCCGCCCGTAGCGCGTTCGCTCTTGCATGCAAGCGCCACGCTACTAAACGGCGTTAATCGCCCGTCTCAAGAGACCCTACATGCCTACCACGCCGACCACCGCCAGGGTTATCGCGCCGCCACCGGTCCTTTACCTTGGCACTCTTGTCCTTGGCCTGTGCGTCGATCGCTTTGTCTGGCGAATGTCAGTCAACATTCCCGACATGCCCCGTGTGATACTGGGCGGTTTTTTCGTGGCCGTAGGTGTGGTGCTGCTGTTGGCTGGCGTCGCCAGCTTCGCGCGGGCAGGAACAGGCGTTCGGCATGCGGCGGGATCTTCGGCGCTTGTCACAAGTGGGCCGCACGCTTTCACGCGTAACCCGATGTATCTCGCTATGACGTTGGCCTATGCAGGGATCGCGTTGCTCGCAGACAGCTTGATCTCGCTCGCATTGCTCGCGCCGTTGCTACTGGTCATCCAATTCGGAGTGATCGCGCAAGAAGAGCGCTTCATGGAGGCAAAGTTTGGCGAAGCCTATCGCGCTTATCGAAAGCGCGTCCGACCGTGGATATAAACCGCCGCGGCCCCGAATTGCGAATGGCTCCGCTGCAGCAGGTTCATATTCACGGGCCGGGCCAATGCCTGCAACGGGCAGCGGGCGGCAAAAGCGCGACTCTATTGAGCGGCCCACTCTCCCGATTGCGGTCAATCAGTTAGCGCCCGAAGCAACGGCGCGATTTCGTCGAAACCCGCCACTCATGCTTCGGAGAACTTGGCAGGAAATTCGCCTCGCACTTCCGACGTTGGCTTCTCGAGTTCCTTCAGCATCGCACTCCGGATTTCAGAAACCGTGCTCTCAAGGTTTGATCCGTTTCGCTGCGAAAGTGCACTTGCCACGTGACGCGCCAAGTCAGCAAGAATGATGCCCCACGCCGTGCTCTCCCGCACATCTTGTCGATCGGCATACGTGCCATGCGGAGTGAACAGTGAAGTCTCTTTTCCGCTATCCACACACGAGCCATCTCCCTGGCGGCCGGGTCGCGCCTTGCAGCATCAGGAACCACTAATTCGCCGTGCACGAGGATCTCCTGCAAGCGGCCGGCACACTCTAATCAAGCCACTGGCGCCCGTCAGATCGGCTCACGATCGTCGGGAGCGTTCACCCAGTCAAACGTCACGCGCGCGCATGCGGCTCCATTGCCTCTCGCCACAGCGCTGCTAGGCTCGCACGCGAGGGACTTCGAACAGGGGAAATAGATATGCGCAAACTGCTCGCCGCAGCGGCCGTGTTCTGCATGGCCGCCACACATGTAAGCGCGCAATCGCCAATTCCCAGACCGCCTGGTCCGCCGGTTGCGCTCTGCACCGATCTCGCCATCGCCGGCTGGAACGGCTCGCGTTCGCCGCCAGGCGCGCCGCTCGCCGACAATGAGGTCGCGATACATTTTCAAGTTCGCAACAACGGCCCGCACACCTACACGGCGCCCGACGAGAACAAGCAGTGGATTTCCCTGGTGGTGACGACGCCAAGCGGTGACCAGCAGATCGGCGTGAACGTTTTGCCGCCGTCCGGCTCTGGCGCGGTATCGCTCGCACGCGGCGCTAGTTGGCGCGGACACGTGCGCGCAACACTTCCCACAGGTGTGACACGTAGGGCTCACCCGCCTGTTCGCCTTCAGATCAACTACGCGCCCGCGTCCGCAGGCTGGTCGGCGCCAGTCGATTGCAACATCACGAACAATCAGCGCTCGGTCGTCCTGCGCTAAGCGGAGACGCGAGATCGATATCGGGGCGCGACGCCTTACTCCCTAAGGCCCGCGTTGCTTACGTCGTGATTTCGTGACGAGCGGCGGAGCCGATCAAATCCTGTCGTCGGTAATGCTGCGCTCGCTAAGGCTTGGTCTCGCCGAAATCGGCCATCGCGCCTTCTTGCGATGCTATTGCGGCTTCACAAAGCGAAGCGTCATGCGGTCGCTTTCGCCGATCGCGTCATAACGTGAGCGGTCGAAGCTTGGATCAGGCGGCGCGCCTTGTGGCGAGGTGCGTGCGATAGGCGGAAGCGTCCAGACACCAAACGGATGCTCACGCGTATCTTGCGGATTGGCGTTGATCTCCGATCGCGCAGCCAGCACCAACCCAGCGCGGCTTGCCGCATCGATCACATAAGCTTCTGTTACATAACCTGTTGGCGCGGATTCGGTCACGTTGGCGCCGGGTAGCGCGCGATGTTGCTCAACGGCGAGAACGCCGCCTGGACGGAGCACGCGCGCAAACTCGCTCATGAACCGATCCGTCGCGCCCTCCGTGCGCGCCCAATTGTGGAAGGCGCGCGCCACCAGAATGAAGTCCGCGCTTTCGTCTGGCAGCGCCAGCCCCGCACGCACGCTGAAATCGACAACCTCGACACGGCCATAAATGCTCGTATCGCCAAATCTGCTGATGAACTCCGCGCGGCCTGCGCGCGCGCCTTCGCTTACGTTGGGCGCGCCGAGGTCGCCGGATGCTGAGACGTAGCGACCGCTGGTCATCCGGGCATAAGGGGCGAGGATGTGTGTCCACCACCCGCCGCCTGGCGCTATCTCGACGATCGTCATCTCAGGCTCAAGGCCCCAGAACGCCAACGCTTCAGCGGGATGGCGATATTGATCGCGGGTCCTGTCCTCAGTCGTGCGCCAATCGCCAGCAATGGCGAGTGCTAAGGAAGCGTCACTCGCCCGCGCACCGGCGCAAGCGGACAAAACAAGTGCGGCCGCAATGGCGATTAAACTTCGCATCAGATTGCCCTCTCGACTCAGCGCGACCGATAACTCCGCTGCGCCCTAGCCCAGCATGGCTGTAGCGTCAATTTCACCAGATGGCTCGGTAGATTCAAGGCCGCCGCTGACGCCCTCGCCTCACAACGGCACGCATTCGCCGCAAAGCGTCATTCGCGCAGAGCGCGGAAGGCGGACAGTTGGATTGCTTGTAGCCCCAGTCAGTGCGCGGCGCACAATGCCTCGCCCTCAACGGTGATGCGGTGCATCTCGCGGCGCTGCCCATGATAGTCGTTGCGCGCGAAGTGCCAAGTAGCGCGGTTATCCCAGAAGGCGATCGAGCCCGGGCGCCAGACGAACTCATGCACGAATTCAGGCTTCATGCAGTGGGCGTATATTTGCATGAGCAGTGGTCTGGATTCCTCCTCCGTCCAGCCCGCAAACCGGGTCGTGAAGGCCGGATTGACGTAGAGCGCCTTCTTGCCGCTCAGCGGATGGTGGATCACCACCGGATGGACCGGGTCCTGCAGATGCTCGGCGGCGGCGCTGTTGCCGATGCGCGCGCCGCGCGCATCGCTTTGTTGGTAGTGGGTACTCGCCGCTTCGCCAAAGATATGGCGCGCCGAATGAACGGCGTTCAGTGAACGAAGCATCCGTTGGAAGCCTTCGGACAAAGCGTCGTAAGCCGCGTACATTGAGGCAAACAGCGTATTGCCGCCGCTCTCCGGCAGCTCGCGCGCCACCAGGATCGAACCCATCGCCGGGATGTGGTCATAAGAATGGTCGGTGTGCCAGCCGCCGCCAATGTTGTCGCGCTGGTCCCGTTCCTTCGACACGAGCGCGATCTCAGGATGGTCCGGGTGCGCGGCGAAGAAGCGGTTGATGTTAATCGGCGCCCAGCGGCGGGCGAACGCGATGTGCTGGCTCTCGGTGATGAACTGGTCACGGAAGAAGATGACACCGTGCTGCGCGAAGGCGGCGCGCACGGTCGCAAACTCGGCGTCTGACAAGCCACGGACGAGATCGACGCCGGAGATCTCGGCGCCAACGCCTTCGAGGGGGCAGATATCCATGGTCATGAGCTTACAAATGCGGGTTCTGGTGACCGAGGTTATCACAATCGCCGGCGCCACCAACTGGCCATCAATGCCAAGGCCACCATTTCCTGACGGTCGGCGGGGACGATCAGCAGCTCCCGTCTGCCCGGTCCATCAGGCAGAAACTCTGCCGATCAGCGTCACTCAGCCATCCCAATGACCCTCGCCACTTGCAGTGCTTCCCTACTCCGGCGGCGTGAAGCGATAGCCAACGCCTGGCTCAGTAGCGATGCGGGCGGGGGCGTCAGGATTTAGTTCTACTTTTTGTCGTAGATGACGAACGTGAACCCGTAGGGCCTGGACATCAGCGTTCGCGTCGCCAGGCCAAGCCGATCGCAGCAGCTGGCGATGGGTCATCACCTTGCCCGCGTGCAGCACGAGCTGATGCAACAGCCCGTACTCGCGCGGCGTGAGCTTCGCATCCTCGCCGCCGACGCGGACGATACGTTTGCCGAGGTCCACATAGAGACGCCCGTCATCATAAATCGCCGGCGCCCCTGCATCTGTACACGGTGTCTCAGCGCCACCCGCACGCGCGCCATGAACTCAGCAACGCCGAACGGTTTGGTTATGAAATCATCGGCGCCGAGATTGAGGGCCTGCACTTTGCGCGCTTCTTCATCTAACGCTGAGAGCACGAGGATAGCCGGCTTACTCAGTGCGATGAAGGGCGCAATCAGTTCCGCGCCGTCGCCGTCGGGCAGCCCAAGATCAAGCACCACGAGGTCGGGTCTCAATTTCTCGGCAAAAGCTCTCGCTTCCGCAATTGTCTCCGCCTCGACGACTTCAAATTCTTCCGCGACGAGCGTCGACCGCAGAAATCGCCGGATGGCTTTCTCATCATCTACGATCAGAGCCTTGAGACGGATAGTCGGCATGGACCATCAACTCATGCCGTAGCGGTCTCGGGGAACGCAAGTGTGAATATCGCCCCGGCGTGAGCACGCCGGTTTTGCGCTTCAACTTTGGCGCCCATGAGCGCTGCAAACCCTTTGACGATTGCCAAGCCAAGGCCAGTCCCGCTCGCCTTGGCCTTGTCGCCACGGAAGAAGCGATCGAAGATGCGGGCGTCTGCACTGGCGGGCAAACCTGGCCCGTTATCGGTGACCTGAAACACGATCGCACCGTCTTGCATGCGCGCCGCAAGCCGCACCTCGCCGCCATCCACTAGACGCGCGCCATGCACGATCGCGTTCTCGACCAGATTGAACAGTGTTTGATGCAAGAGCGTGGCGTCAGCGGTAAGCAAAGGCAGGCCAGGCGCAACGTCGCCATCCAGCCAGACGCCTTCCGCAATCGGCTCCGCGCGCTTCAATACAGCGGAGACGACATCCGCAACATCCAACGGTTCGACCTTAGTCTTCACGCCACCAGCTTCCAAGCGCGTCATGTCGAGCAACTTCACGACATAGCGCTGCATCCGCTCAGCTTCGCCCTCGATGCCGGCGAGCAATTCCGTACGCGTCGCCTCGTCGTGCCTGTCGCCATACGTGCGCAAGCTGGACGCCGCGCCGAGAATGCCAGCAATCGGCGTTTTCAGATCGTGCGAGAGAGAGGCCAGCATCGTAGCCCGCAGCCGCTCACTCTCCATCTCGATGC
Organism: Hyphomonadaceae bacterium JAD_PAG50586_4; assembly: GCA_023242925.1. Taxonomy (GTDB): domain Bacteria; phylum Pseudomonadota; class Alphaproteobacteria; order Caulobacterales; family Aquidulcibacteraceae; genus Vitreimonas. Next base: position 3,905,670 of record CP096134.1, read on the forward strand.
GGCCCTCTTCGTAAGCACGGGCGATGTGCGCGCGCTCCAAAGCTGTCGCCGCCTGATCGGACATCGCGTCAAGGCGCCGCCGCTCCTCCGGCGAAAGTGGCGTCTCACGTGCAATTGCAAGCACGCCCGCGAACAGCCGCGAGGTCCGCATCGGCACGAACAGCCAGCGCGCACCGGGTAAAGTATGTGAGCCACGCCCTGCGGCCTGACCCTTGTCGGCGGTCCAGCGTGCGGCGGCCATGTCCGCGTCGTTTAGGCTTGCGCTCCCAGGCGCTGTACCCGCCAAACGCAAATCGTTGACGCCGACTCGTGCGAACACCGCACATTCCGCATCGAACGAGCGGGCAGCATAAGCGGCGAGCGTCTGCGCCACCTCATCTTCTGTGGCGACGCTCGCCAGCCCCTTGGCCAAACCATAGAGCTCACGCGACGTCTTCGCTTCCGCGCGTGCGGATTGCGTCTGCTCGCGCGCGCGCGACGCCAGGAACGACACCAGGATCGCCGCCCCGGAGAACGCGACGATCGCCAGCACATTCTCTGGATCGGCTACGGTGAAGGTGTAGCGCGGCTCGGTGTAGAACCAATTGTAGGCTAGCGCGCAGATGATGCCGGTTACCAGCCCTGACCAGAGCCCCCGCGTCAGCGCACTGATCAGAACAGCCGCCAGAAACACTAAGCTCAGATTGTTAACGCCGATGAAGGCATCCAGCGGATAGGCCGCCGCCGTGGCCGTCGCAGTCATCACCACGCTTTCAATGACTGCGCGCGAGGACAGCGCCGGTTGCGGGATCAAATTTCCTAGCGCGCGTTTACGCGCACCCTCACCCTCTTCCGGCACTACATAGATCGCAATCGTCTCCGCCGCATGGATCAGCTCGCGCACGACCGAGCCAAACACAATCTCGAAGAGCGGTGGCCGCTTGGCCTTGCCGACGACGATCTGCGTGACGTTCTGATCTTTAGCGTAAGCGATAATCGTGTCTGCGATGCGGTCGCCGGGAAGCGTGGCAGTTTCGGCGCCGAGGCGAGCGGCGAGACGCAATGTCTCCGCGATACGGCCGCGTTCGACTTCCGCAAGCCGACCGTGACGCGCGGTTTGGACATAAACCGCGACCCACGGCGCCTTGGCGCGATCGGCGACGCGCTTGGCGTGGCGCACGACCTCCGCCGCATCCGGTCGATCGTCAATGCACACAAGAATGCGCTCGCTTGCCGCCCAAGGGGTGCTTTCACCTTGCGCTTGGCGCAGGCCACGCACTTGCTGATCGATACGATCGGCTGCGCGCCGCATGGCAAGCTCACGCAAGGCCGAGAGATTGCCTGGCGCGAAATAATTGCGGATGGCGCGCTGCGCTTGCTCTGGCGCGTAAACCTTGCCTTCCTTCAGGCGCTCGATCAGCTCCTCCGGAGTAAGATCGATCAGCTCGATATCATCAGCGCGATCGAGCAGCGCATCTGGCACAGTCTCGCGCACCCGAACACGCGTGATGCGGGCGACGATGTCGTTGAGGCTTTCGAGGTGCTGGATGTTGAGCGTGGACCAAACATCGACTCCTGCCGCCAACAGCTCCTCGACATCCATCCATCGCTTAGGATGACGCGAGCCGTCGACATTGGTGTGCGCCAGTTCATCGATCAGAGCGACCTGCGGGCGGCGCGCCAGCAGCGCATCGATGTCCATCTCCTCCAATTCTTGGCCACGATAGCCGAGCTTGCGTTTCGGGATGATCTCAAGGCCTTCGCACAGCGCCAGCGTCTCGCGCCGGCCATGTGTCTCGACCACGCCCGCGACGATATCGACGCCGTCCGCCAGCTTCTTGCGCGCATCGGAAAGCATCTCATACGTCTTCCCGACGCCAGGTGCTGCGCCAAGATAGATTTTGAGCTTGCCATGCCCCTCCGCTCTCGCTTGCGCGAGCAAGGCGTCCGGCGATGGCCTACGATCTTCTGGGTCTGTCATGGCCTTAGTTTCAGGCGAGGTCGTCCAGCGCGAGATTGAGCTGAAGCACGTTCACGCGCGCCTCGCCCAGGATACCAGCGATTGGCGCCTCGGTATGTGTTTCGATCAAGTCGCGGACGGCTGCGATGCTGAGCCCGCGCGCCTCGGCCACGCGCGGCGCTTGGAAGTACGCGGCCTCCGGTGAAATATGGGGATCAAGGCCTGACCCGGAAGTGGTCAGCAGATCGATCGGTATTTCGTTTGCCGGCACGCCATAGCGCGCCGCTTCCGACGTAACGCGATCCGCCAAAGCTTGCGAGGTGGGACCAAGGTTCGAGCCGCTCGAAGCGCGCGCATCGTAGCCAGCGCCCGCGGCGGAGGGTCGGCCCCAGAAATAGTCGTCCCGCGTGAAGGCTTGGCCGATCAGCGCCGAGCCAACCACCTGCCCGTCGCGAACGATGGCCGAGCCATTGGCGGCGCCAGGAAAGAGCGCTTGGCCAATGCCCGTCATGACTAGCGGATACGCGATGCCCGTGAGCAGTGTGAACAACACCAAGAGAACAAGCGCGGGACGGAATGTCTGTAACATGATGAGCCTCAAGCCAGGTTGAGCGCGGAAACGGCGATGTCGATCAGTTTGATGCCGATGAACGGCGCCACGAGACCGCCGACGCCATAGATCGCAAGGTTGCGCGCCAACAATTGACCCGCCGGCGCCGCGCGCCATTTCACCCCGCGCAGCGCAAGCGGGATCAGAAACGGGATGATGATCGCATTAAAGATGATAGCGGAGAGAATGGCGCTCTCGGGGCTTGAGAGCCCCATGATGTTGAGCACCCCGAGCCCCGGATAGATCACGGCGAACATCGCCGGGATAATGGCGAAGTATTTGGCGACATCGTTGGCGATCGAGAACGTTGTCAGCGAGCCGCGCGTCATCAAGAGTTGTTTGCCGATCGAGACGATCTCGATGAGCTTGGTCGGGTCGCTGTCGAGATCGACCATATTGCCGGCTTCTCGTGCGGCGGGCGTGCCCGTCTGCATCGCGACGCCGACATCAGCTTGCGCCAGCGCCGGCGCGTCATTGGTGCCGTCGCCGCACATAGCGACGAGCTTGCCCGCCGCCTGCTCGTTGCGGATCAGAGCAAGCTTATCCTCCGGTTTTGCTTCGGCGAGGAAGTCATCCACGCCCGCTTCAGCGGCAATTGCCGCGGCGGTGAGCGCGTTGTCCCCGGTGATCATCACGGTGCGAATGCCCATCCGGCGCAGCTCGGCGAAGCGCTCCTTGACGCCGCCTTTGACGACATCCTTCAGATGCACGATGCCGAGCACGTGGCCGCTCTTGGCGACCGCCAGCGGCGTGCCGCCCTCACGAGCGATGGCCTCGGCAGCGCGGCGCACGTCGCCCGGCACGTGCGAGCCGCCGTTCTGGGCGCTGACAAACGCCAGCACCGAATCCACCGCGCCTTTGCGGATCGAGACGCCGTCGATGTCGACGCCGCTCATCCGGGTTTGCGCCGTAAACGGAACGAACTTCGCGTGCGTCGGCGCCATCTCGCGGCCCCGCATATCGAAGCGTTCTTTGGCGAGCACCACGATAGAGCGCCCTTCCGGCGTTTCGTCGGAAAGCGAAGCGAGTTGTGCAGCGTCAGCGAGATCACGCTCCGAGACGCCCGGCGCTGGGATAAATGCCACCGCTTGACGGTCGCCCAGCGTGATCGTGCCGGTCTTGTCGAGCAGCAGCACATCCACGTCGCCAGCCGCTTCAACGGCGCGGCCAGATGTGGCGAGCACGTTGAAGCGCACCAGCCGATCCATGCCAGCAATGCCGATCGCGGAGAGCAAGCCGCCGATGGTCGTGGGGATCAGCGCGATGAACAGCGCAGCGAGCGCAACGACGCTTACCCCGCCACCAGCGTACGACGCAAGCGCCGGCACGGTGGCGACAGCCAACACGAAGATGAGCGAGAGGCCAGCCAGCAGAACCGACAGCGCAATCTCGTTCGGCGTCTTCTTGCGCGATGCGCCTTCGACCAAAGAGATCATCCGGTCGAGAAAGGTCGAACCCGCCGTCGCCGTTACGCGCACGACGATGCGGTCGGAAAGCACGCGCGTGCCCGCCGTAACCGCCGAGCGATCGCCGCCCGCTTCGCGGATCACCGGCGCGCTTTCGCCGGTGATCGCGCTCTCATCGACCGTGGCGACGCCCTCGACGACCTCGCCATCTGCCGGGATCAGCTCGCCCGCTACAACTTCCACCGTCTCATCAATTTTCAGATCGCTCGCGGCGACCGCCGCCTGCGGCTTTCCATCCACAATGCGCCGCGCCATCAACTCGGAGCGTGCGCGCCGCAAACTCGCCGCTTGCGCCTTGCCGCGCCCTTCCGCGGCGGCTTCGGCAAACGCCGCGAACCATACGGTCAGCCACAGCCACAGCGCGATCTGGCCCGCGAACGAGGTCTGGTCGCCGCCGCCGAAGAGATCGCGCACGAACAGGATGGTCACGTAGAGCGCGACGAGCTCCGTCGCGAACATCACTGGATTGCGCCACATCTTCAGCGGACTCAGCTTGGCGAAGGCGTCAAGCGCCGCCGGGCGAAGGATGGCGCCGTCAAACAGCGACGCCGGTTTGCTTTTCTCAGACATGGATTTCATGCCCCTCAAAATACCCTGCCAGCGGTCGCTTCGGCCAAAGGCCCAAGCGCGAGCGCGGGGAAAACGTGAGCGCGCCGACGATCACGATGATGAAAGCAAGCAGGAAGATGAAGAGCGGCCCATTGGTCGGGAACGAGCCGACAGAGGCCGGCGCACTCGCTTTTGCCGCCAAGCTGCCAGCGATCGCAAGCACAGGGATGATGACGAGGAAGCGCCCGATTAGCATCGCCGCGGCTTGCGCGTAGGTATAAAAATCGCTCGTCGCGGTGAGGCCGCCGAAAGCCGAGCCATTGTTACCTGCCGCCGATGCAAATGCGTAGAACATCTCCGTGAAGCCGTGCGGGCCAGCATCCTGAAGACCGGTGCGCCCCGCTTCTGTCGACGCGGCGAGCGCCGTGCCGATCAGAATCGCGAGCGGTGACGCCAGGATCGCGAGCACAGAGAGCTTTACGTCGCGCGCTTCGATCTTCTTGCCGTGATAGGCTGGCGTGCGGCCGACCATGAGGCCGGCGACGAAGATCGTCAGGATCGCGAAGACGAGCACGCCATAGAGGCCCGCGCCGACGCCGCCAACAATCACCTCACCGCTGAGAATGTTCACTAGCGGCGCCATGCCGCCCAGCGCAGAGAAGCTATCGTGCATGGCGTTGACGGCGCCGCATGACGCAGCCGTCGTGATCGCGGCAAAGAGCACGGAGGCGGCGACGCCGAAGCGCGTCTCCTTGCCTTCCATATTCGCCGCGCCCGGATCGACGCCCGCCGCCATCAGCGCTGGTGTCGCCTGCGTCTCGGCCCAATACGCCGCGCCCACGCCAATGATGAAAAGCACGCCCATCGCCGCGAGCAGCGCCCAGCCTTGACGTTCATCGCCAACCATGCGGCCGAACATGATCGTCATGGCGGCGCCGATCACGAAGATCGACAGCATCTGAATGAGATTGACTGCCGCGCCCATATTTTCGAACGGGTGCGCGGCATTCACGTTGAAAAAGCCGCCGCCATTGGTCCCGAGCATCTTGATCGCGATCTGACTTGCGACCGGGCCGACGGCGATATCTTGTTGGGCGCCTTCGAGCGTCGTCGCCGGCAATGAGCCGGCCAAAGTTTGCGGCATACCAAGCGCCGTGAAGACCAGCGCCATCAGGATCGAGATTGGCAGCAACACGTGGAGCACGCCGCGCGTCGTATCGACCCAGAAATTGCCAATGGTTCCGGCGCCTTGCGCGCAAAGCCGCGCGCGAACGCCACCGCCACCGCCATGCCGACCGCAGCGGAGACAAAGTTCTGCACGGTGAGCCCCGCCATCTGCGAGAAATGGCTCATCGTGGTCTCGCCGCCATAAGCTTGCCAATTCGTGTTGGTCACGAAGCTGACAGCCGTGTTCATAGCGATGTTCGGCGCAACGCCCTCGAAGCCCTGCGGATTGAATGGCAGCGCGCCTTGCAAGCGCAGCAGCGCGTAAAGTCCCAGCGTGCACAGCAAGCTGAACACAACGAGCGCGAGCGCGTAGCCTTTCCAATCGTGCTCTTGGTCCGCCTTCACCCCGCCAAGCGCGTAGAAGGCGCGCTCAATAGGACGGAGCACCGGCGACAGCACCGTGCCGCGTCCGGCGTACACAGCATCAAGATAAAGCCCGAGAGGCCGCGCCATCGCGGCCACAAGCAGCACGAACCCAAGGATCAGGGTCCATCCTTCCAATGTCATTTGATGTCGCCTTTAGAAGCGCTCTGGCCGCAGCAGCGCGGCGAGGAAAAGGATGAACAGCGCAGCGCCAAGCACGCCGCCGAGAACAAGATCGAGGCTCATCCTCAAAGCCTCCGCACGCCCGCCAACGCCGCGCCAATCAGCGCGAACGCAAGCAGAATAAAACCAACGGCAATCAGGTCTGGCATGCATGGCCTCTCTCAGCTGAGCGAGAGGTGCCGCGTCGGACATAAAGGATCGAGGCGCCGACGCGGCTTGCACCATTAAGAACACATTAAGTTTGGTGACGCCGCTGGGCGATAAAGCCCGGCATACCGGGCTTCAGTGTCAGGTTTCCTGTGGTTTGCGGACACGGTCGGCCCGGGGACCCAGTGACAGCAAAGGGCCAATGGACTAACCCGCTCCCGCGGGACGCAGATTCTGCAAGCGCTTGCGCCAGCGCCATCACCTCCTGTCTGAGGGCTGCGCCCGGATGGGCCGGGTCGCGCCCAGACGGGAGACCCAGCCATGGCCGACGCGCCTCCGATCCATCCTCTCCGCCAGCGCATGATCGAAGACATGACGCTTCGAGGCCTCAACAGCGCCTCGCAGAAGACCTACCTCCGTGCGGTCCGCGCGTGCTGCACCCATACGGGGCGCAAGCCTGCTGAGCTTACAGCCGAAGACGCGCGGTCCTTTCTGCTGCATTTGCAACGGCAAGGTCTCAGCATCGGCTCCATCAACAGTCACGCGACCTCTCTGCGCTTCTTCATGCGGGTGACGCTCGGCGCCAGCGCCGACATGGATCGCGTGCCAATCCTCAAGGAGCGTCGCGCCCTTCCCGCCATCCTCACGCCAGCGGAGGTGGCGCGCATCATCGCCGCAGCGCCCGGACTCAAATATCGCACAGCCATCAGCGTCACATACGGCGCGGGCCTGCGCGCTTCCGAGACCGCTTCTCTCAAGGTCTGTCATATCGACAGCAGCGCCATGACGCTCAGTATCGAGCAAGGCAAGGGGCGCAAGGATCGCAAAGCCAAGTTGTCGCCGCAGCTTTTGGCGACTCTGCGCGCCTGGTGGATGGCGGAGCGACCCAAGCTTTGGCTCTTCCCAAGCCGCAGCGGCATTCTCAATCCGATCAGCCCACGTCAGCTCTCACGTCAATTCATGCACGCGGTCGACGCCGCCGATATCGACAAGCGAGGGCGACGCATCACGCTGCATACGCTCAGGCATTCCTTCGCCACCCATCTGCTCGATGCAGGCGTCGACATCCGCGTCATCCAAGTCATGCTTGGCCACGCCAAGCTGGAGACGACCTCGATCTATACGCAGGTGTCGCCAAAGCTGATGCAGGCAGCCCAAAGCCCGTACGATAGCTTGCCGTCGATCGACACGCCGCCTTGATCGCCCGTGCCACGCTCGGATCTGGAGGTCGCGGATATCTTCCGCGCCCTCGGGCCGGTTTATCGCGCGCGTAACGCCGGACATCTCAGTCTCGGCCAATTGCGCGTCATGTCAGCGATCGAGACCTGCCGCACAGCAGCACTCGGCGGCCATGTCAGCCGATGCGAAGACTGCGCCCACATCGATGTGGCCTACAATTCATGCCGCAACCGCCACTGTCCCAAATGTCAGGCGGCGGCCGCGTACGATTGGCTTGAGGCGCGTCGCGCCGAGCTGCTGCCAGTCGCCTATTATCATGTCGTCTTCACGCTGCCCGCGCCGATCGCCGACATCGCCTATACCAACAAAGCGGTGATCTATAACGCGCTGTTCAAGGCCGCCTCCGAAGCGCTGCTTACCATCGCCGCAGATCCCAAACACCTGGGCGCTAAGATCGGCGTCACCATGGTGCTGCACACCTGGGGCTCAGCGCTCACGCATCATCCGCACATGCATTGCATCGTGCCGGGTGGAGGCATTGCACCAGATGGCGAGCGCTGGATTCCCTGTCGGCCAAATTTCTTTCTGCCGGTGCGCGTGCTCTCGCGACTGTTTCGGCGTCTCATGCTGCAACGCCTTGTCGCCGCGCACGGCGACGGCGCGCTCCGCTTCTTCGGCGATCATGCCAATCTCAGCGACATCGATGCATTTCGCGCCTTCTTGAAGCCGCTCCATCGCAGCGATTGGGTGGTCTACGCCAAGCGCCCTTTCGCGGGGCCTGATCAAGTGCTCTCGTATCTCGCGCGCTACACCCATCGCGTCGCTATCGCCAACAGCCGGCTCGTCGCCTTCGAAGCGGGCCGCATCACTTTCAAATGGAAGGATTATCGGCGCGAGGGCCAAGATCGCTACGGCCTGATGACGCTCGACGGCGCCGACTTCATCCGCCGCTTCCTGCTGCACGTTCTCCCCGACGGCTTTCATCGCATTCGACATTACGGTCTCTTTGCCAACGGCGCGCGCGCCGACAATATCGCGCTCGCCCGACGCTTGCTTGACGCGCTGCCGCCAGCGCCGCCGCCGGCAGAGCCGGACGCGGCGCCCGCGCCGAAGCCCTGCCCATGCTGCGGCGGCCGTCTCATCTTGATCGAAGCCTTCGAGCGCCCACGCACGCCGCAACGCCGCGCAGCTTCACCTCTGTGGTGCGACACATCATGAGCATGGCGAAATTTCACCGACATCATCGGCGTTCAAGAAGCGCGCGACGTTCGCGCGAAGCACCCTCACGCTTTGTGCACACGGCCGCGCGCCGCAATCCGCGCTCGCGTCCCCTTCAACGATGATCTTCATGCTATTGCGTCAAACAGCGCGCGTGCACAGCGTCGCTCAACCGACTTGCGCGTCACCGCCGACACCAAGGCTCGCGCTCAAATCCCCATAGCGCTTAGCGCTGCATCCCGCGGGTCAGCCATTGAGCTTTCTACGACACCCGCCCTCAATGGGGCGGACAGATTTGCGCGTGGGCGGGCGTCCTAGAAACCTAAACAGAGCCTGCCCTCCCGACAGAATCTCATCAAGGACCGCGCCTGCGCGTAAACCCGTCGTATGATCGGCGCTCAATCCCGTGAAGAGACATCAGCGCGGAGTCGTCCGGTAGCAGGCATTAGCCGGTCACGGTGGCGCCCTCAGGATTGGCGCGCACGATGACGCCGCGATTGAATAGAACCAAATCATCCTTGTACCAGCGGATCTGATCACGTTCGACAACGGTGAGGAAGCGCGCCGTTTCACTGTAGGACCAATTATTCCAACGGCGACACCAGCGATCGTCTTCGATCCACCATTCACCCTCGTCGCAATCTTCGTGCGCGTATCCCGCCTTGCCGATGAGCGTGCCGTCGGGGCGCACCTCGACAGAATACGGATCGCCGTAAGCGGTGTGACAGAGTAAAGTCGCACCCGGCATGATTTTGGAAAGGGCATCGTCCTTGAGCCAGGAAGGCTGAGCGGTGTCCAGTCGATCCAAGGTGGGATCCGTGAGTTCGTGAATCACTTTGGCCAGCTCGGCGACGCCGTCACGAATGCGCGGCAAACTCAAACTGGAAACACCCATCCGAAACGCGTTGGCGCCTCCGCGCGCGTCGTGGAAGAAGCGACGCGCTGGCTCAATCAGAACGCCGCGCTTGGCCGCCTCCTTGGCCAAGAGACTGCCGTCAAGCCCCGGCGGCCCCTCCACCCAGATTGAGGTGCCCGTGAGCTTGGGATCGATCAGCACCAAGCGCGGCAAATAATAGTTCAGGGCGTCGCGCAACGCCGTCAGACGCTGGTTGACGGCCCGCCTTACCTTCGCTGCTGCGCTGTCGTGGTGACCGAGAGAGATGAGCAAGGCGCCAATGCGTTGCGCCGCGCGCGGCGCCGGGCCTGCGACAAGACTGCGTATCTTGCGCAGCTCGCGGATCACCTCCGCAGGCGCAACGACGACACCCAACCTGAGGCCAGGCCCAAACGCATCGCAGAGATTTGAGATGTGCAGCACACGCCCCGCCGCATCGAGACTTTTCAAAGCGGGCGTTTGGCTATCGTTCACACCGCCGCCGGCCAGATCGATCTCAACAATGAGTCCGTCGCGCTGTGTGACTTTACGGAGCAATTGCTTTTGTCGAGCACGCGACATCGCAACACCGGTTGGTGCATGGCGTCGCGGCGTCACGATAGTGAGCTCACACGCTTCCAAGCGATTATCGACCACTATGCCTTCGCCATCTACGGGCTGTGCAACAATGGCGGCGCGCTGCAATCGCAACAGCTCTCGTATCTCCGGCAAACACGGCTCCTCGACTGCAATCGGCCGCTTCGCGTCGACAAACAATTGCACGATGAGATCAAGCCCCTGTTTCCAGCCCTCAGTGATCAATACTTCGTCTTCGCGCGCCTCAATGCCGCGTCGAGGCAATATCTTTGTGCGCACCTCATGCACAAGCTTCTCGTCATCACCTTCGGCGAATTCACGCGACCAGGCATTGAACTCATGCGCCGTGAAGGCTGCGCGCGTGGCATCGCGCCATTCGGTGAGAAAACTCAGCTCACTATCAAGGCAATCTTCGAGAAAAGGATAAGGATGCAACGCCCAATCTGGGGGAATACGCCGAGACCAGTCTATGCGACTTCGCCTTTTCATCAGTGCGCGCCAAGGCGGCGGCGCGCCTTCGCCCTCATAGACATTGCGCGCAACGCGCTGTGAAGCGATGTCGGAAAGATCATCCGCGACGAAAAGGCCGCTGCGCTCGCGCGAGGCCAGATAGCCCTCCGCAGTGAGCTGTTGATAGACGATCAGCACCGTGTTGCGCGAAACGCCAAGGCGCGACGCTAAGCTGCGAGACCCAGGAACCTTGCCGCCCGGCGCCAGGACGCCGGTGGCAATGGCGTGAATCAGCCGCTCTCGGATCTGCTGCTGCAGCGGCGCGGCGCTCTCGGCATCGACGTAGAAGATTGTCTGATCGCGCGCGCTCGCCAAAGGGCAGGACCTTTCTGGCGCCATGCTATACCGGCTTCTGGCGCCATCAAGTGTTTTCGTACGTTCTGCCTCTGCTTTAAGCATCGATTGCTCATAGCCCAGCCCACCATGGGTATCGCTCTGGCGCCATAGATCACTTTCATCTGGCGCTATAGTCGGCACGATACACGGCGCACGCTCGGTCTTCGATCATTTCGGAGCTCTTGAGCTTGAGCACTCTCGCAGTTGCAGGCCTCCAACTCGAACTCGACCATGGCGACAATATCGACGCCATTGGCGAAGAGGTGCGCGCGCTGAAGCGCCGCTTTCCGTGGATTGACATGGCGGTCGTCGGCGAACTCGCCGCGTTTGGTCCCAAACTGGACAAAGCCCAGCCACTGCCCGGCCCGGCCGAACAGCGCTTTGCCGAAATCGCGCGCGAATGCGGCCTATGGCTCATCCCAGGTTCGATCTACGAGCGCCAAGGCGGCAACGTTTACAACACGACGCCCGTTATCAATCCTGACGGCGAGGTGATCGCCCGCTATCGCAAGATGTATCCCTTCCTGCCTTACGAGCAGGACGTGGCCGCCGGCGCCCAGAGTGTTGCCTTCGACGTGCCCGGCAAGGGCCGCCTGGGCGTCTCGATCTGTTACGATATGTGGTTTCCCGAGACGACGCGCACGCTCGCCTGGATGGGCGCAGAAGCGATCCTCCATCTCGTGATGACCAATACAATCGATCGCGACGTTGAGCTGGCGATGGCGCGCAGCGCGGCCGCAACCAACCAATGCTATGTGCTCGACATCAATGTCGCCGGACGCCTCGGCTACGGCCGCTCCTTGGTTGCAGGTCCAGGCGGCGAGATCATTCACCAAGCTGGCGCCGAGCGCGAAATCATCCCCGTGGAGATCGACTTCGACTATGTGCGTCGCGTTCGCGAGCGCGGCTGGCATGGACTCGGGCAAGTGCTGAAGAGCTACCGCGATGGCGGTCATAGCTTTCCGCAATATGCGCCAGAGGCGGCGTCAGCGGCGCTCAATCGTTTAGGCGCACTGGAAAAACCGCAAGGCGGCGATGCGGGGGCATCGCAGCCGTCAGCTGCGCGCAAGACACGGGGCGACTGAGGGCGCGCACGCCTTCGGTTCTAGATCAGGGGAGTAAAATAGTGATGACGACGACCAAGCCGCAGCGTTTGCCGCTTCTGACCACATTGCTCAGCGGAGCCGCACTCGCCGGCCTTATGTCCACGCCCGCGATCGCGCAGGATACAAATGCCGACGAGGAAATTGTCGTGACAGCGACCCGGCGCGCTGAGGACATTCTTGATGTCCCCTACAATATCAGTGCGGTGACAGGCGCGCAGATCGAAGAAGCGCGGATGCGCGATAGCACCGAATTGCTTCGCTCCATCCCTGGCGTCAGCGTCGTCGATCGCGGCGAACGCAACTCAGCGACTGTCAATGGCGTGCGCATTCGGGGTCTCAACGTCGACAGCGCGGCTTTGGGCGATTACGCGGTGTCGGCGGTATCGACCGTCTCCACCTACGTGAACGACACGCCGATCTTCGCCAACTTCCTGTTGACCGATATCGCCCAGGTCGAGGTGCTGCGCGGCCCGCAAGGCACGCTCTACGGCTCTGGCGCACTCGGCGGCACGGTACGCTACATTATGAATGCGCCAGAGATCGGCGCGTATGGCGGACAGGGTCAGATTTCGCTCTCGCAAGTAGAAGGCTCCGAGGACGCTGGTTGGGGTGGCGATCTGACGATCAACCTGCCCCTTGGCGACCGCGCCGCATTCCGCGGCACAATCGCGCGCGCCGATTATCCCGGCGTCACCGATTACGTGAACCTCTATGAACTCGACTCAGGCGGCATTCCGACAGCGCCCAGCGGCGTTCTGAATCCGGCCGCCTCCTACACATCACGCGAAGACGCAGACACGGTCGATGTTTGGTTTGGCCGCGCGAGCCTGCTTGTGAAGCCGACGGATACGATTGATCTCACGCTCAATTATTTCCATCAAAGCGACGAGATTGGCGGCCGCCGCGGTCAGACATTGGGGTCGGACGGCTTTGGCAATCCTTACGGAGATTATGAGAGCGGGTCGATCCAGCTTGAGCCGTCGGATCGCGATCTCGATCTCATCTCGCTTGAAGCCAACATCGACCTCGGCTTTGCCACGCTGACGTCGAGCACGTCCTACTACGATCATTCCGGCTCAAGCATCAGTGAGAACACAGGCTTTTACGCCCAAGCCGGCTTCTTGGGCTTCTATTACAATTACCCACGCCCGATGGCCTCGGCGGTGCGCACCTTCGCCGATGAATCGATCGTCCAAGAATTGCGCCTCGTCAGCAACGACGGCGGCAATTTCGACTATGTCGTGGGCTATTATTATCAGGACCAAAATCGCGTCTCGACGCAACAAAGCTATTTGCGCGGTTTCAAGCAATGGTGGGATGCGCTGTTCGTAGGATCGCCGCTCATTCAGGCGGCGGTCACCGGCGATCAGGATTTCGACTATTCACGCGATGAGGATTTCGTCGACCAGGCGCTGTTCGGTGAATTGACCTGGCACGTTAGCGATCGGCTCGACATCACGGGCGGCGTGCGCGCCTTTTCCAACGAAGCCGAAAACACGACCTACATGGATCTGCCGCTCTATGCGGGCGCATTCACCCCGACGACGTCGGTGTTCGACACGGACGACGACGGTGCGCTATGGAAATTGAACGCGGCGCTCGAGTTCGGCGACGACGATTTGCTCTACGCCACCTGGTCTCAGGGTTATCGCCGTGGCGGCACCAACGCTGTGCCGACAAGCGGCACGTTCGCGGAAGACCCCGCTGGCAAACCTACGATAGCGACCGCGTCGATAATTACGAAGTCGGGATCAAGGGCCGTTTCAACGGCGTGCGCTACGACGCCAGCCTCTTCTACATTGACTGGCAAGACGCGCAGCTCAATACGGCGACGCCAAATTGGGGCTTCTTCGCAGTCCAGAATTCTGGCGGCGCGCACTCCACGGGGCTCGAACTCCAGCTTTCCGGCATGCTCAGCAATGAGTGGGGATATAGCTTCGGCTACACCTATCTGCAGGCGGAACTCGACGAGGATTTCTACTCGCCGATCGGCACGCTCATCGATCTGGAAGGCAACGCCTTGCCGGGCGCACCCGAGCACATGCTCAATGGCGCAATCGACTACACGCGCGCCCTCGGGAATTACACCTTCTTTGCGCGTCTTGATGGCTTCTATCAATCCGACACCCGCAACGCGATCAGCCAATCGCCCCTCTTCGATGTCGACCTCGACGGCTTTGCCATTTTCAACGCCGTCGCCACACTCTCGTCGGAGAGCTGGGACCTCTCGTTCTGGGTCAAAAATATCGGCAATGAAGCAGGCGCTACCGGACGCTACACCGAAGCCTATATGGGGACCGACCCAGCTGAGGGATATTACGGGAATGGATCGAAAGACCTCATCTCCCTTCCTCGCACCGTCGGCGCCACGCTCGGCTTCCGCTTCTGATCCGATGACCGCCGCCGCATCGCCCACGCACGATGTCGCGGCGGCCATCGCCCATGCCGATAAGCTGTTGCGCCTCGGCAAGCGCACTGCGGCGACGGACGCCATCGCCACACTCCTCAAGAAATCACCGGATCGCGCTGAGCCCCGGTTGCTGCGAGCGCGCCTCGATCAAATCGAAGGTGATTTCGCTGCGATGCTAAGCGCAGCACGGCAGGCGATCGCCCTAGCCCCCGACAGTATCATTGCGAGCTTTATCTGCATCGAAGCTGAAACGATGGCCGGCGAGACCGCCCGCGCGCGCGTTCGCTTGGGCAATTTGGTCGAGCGCTATCAAAGCGACGCGCACGTCTTGCGGCGCGCCGCAGAAACCTACACCCATCTGGGCGCCCATGCCGACGCTGATCGCTGCATTCAAGCCGCATGCGCTTTGCGTCCCGACGATATCGAAGCCCAATTTCAAGCGGCCTCTTGCGCGCTGGCGATGGGTCGCCTTGGTCAAGCCGAAGCATTGCTCGACGATGTGATCGCCCGCAAGCCGACCGATTTTGACGCGCACTACAATCGCGCAACGCTGCGGCGGCAGACGCCGGAGCGCAATCATCTCGCCGCGCTCGAAACCGCACTTGCGTCTATCGGCGCCGAACGCGCGCCGCCGGCGCTCTCGTACGCACTGGCGAAAGAATACGAGGACCTTGGCGAGACCGAGCGCTCGTTCGATCACCTTGAGCGAGGCGCCGCCGCGCGACGGCGTGCGATGACCTACAATGTAGAGGCCGATGTCGCCGCCATGCGCGAAATCGAAACGCACTTTGGCGCCGCCTTCTTTGCGCGCACCGCACGCGGCTTCGAAACCGAAGCGCCGATCTTCGTCATTGGCCTGCCGCGAAGCGGCACGACCTTGGTGGACCGCATACTCAGTCGCCACGCGCGCGTGGAAAGCCGAGGCGAACTCAATGATCTAGCCCTTGCGGTAATGCGCGCCGCGGGGCGAACACCAGACAAATCGCAGCGCATCGCACGCGCAGCCAGCGCGGATTTGCCCACCCTGGGCGAAAGCTATGTCCGATCAGTGCGCGGCGGCGGAGCAAGCGCGCCGGTGTTTGTTGACAAAACGCCACTCAACTTTCTCTATCTCGGCATCATCGCGCGCGCGTTGCCTAACGCAAAGTTCGTACATCTTGCGCGCCATCCGATGGCGAGCGGCTATGCGATGCTCAAAACACTCTTTCGCATGGGCTATCCGTTCTCGTACGCGCAGGACGATATCGCACGCTATCAGATCGCATATCTCGGCTTGATGCGGCATTGGCGCGAGCAGCTCGGCGAACGCGTGCTCTATGTGCGGTACGAAGACTTGGTCAATCATCAAGAGCGCGAGACGCGCCGCCTGCTCGCCCATTGTGAATTGGATTGGGATCCAGCGTGCCTCTCGTTTAACGAGGCGACCAGCCCCAGCGCCACGGCGAGTGCGGCCCAAGTACGACGCCCGCTCTATCGCGACTCGCTCGAGCAGTGGCGACGTTACGCGCATCGATTGCCCGTGCTGGCGGCCCATCTCAAAGCCGCGGGGATCGACATCGCATGAGACGCTCGCTCGCCCTCATCACCGCCTTCGCGTTGTTCATCTTCGCCGGGACTGCCGCCGCCGCGCCGGTGTTCACGGAGGATTTTGAGGATGGTGCGGCCGACAATTGGGCGCCTTCAGGCGGCGACACGCGCCTTACGCAGTATGCAGGCAATACTTCGCTCCGTTTAAGCGGCAGCGCCGCTGTAGTGGGCGCAACCAGCACCAACGGCTTCACCGATGTCACCATTGCCGCAGCGATGGCGGCGCGCAGTCTTGAGGCGGGCGAGTATTGTTTGGTCGAAGCGTCGGCGGATGGCGGCCGCACATGGTTGCAGATAGTGCGGGTAGGTGACGGTCAGGACGATGGCGTAACGTTACACACCGCGTCGGTGCGTGACGCGCGGCTGGATAATGCCCCGCGCTTGCTGATCGGCGCGCGCGTGTCCGGAAACGCGGATGACGATCAATGCTGGCTCGACAATGTGCGTGTCGTCGGCATCACACCCCAGATCGTTGGCGCCCGCGCCGCGTTGTCTCGAGACGTTTTGATGAGCGGTGCGATGGCCGCCGATCTCTCGCCAATGGCGGCGTTCGCCCCAAGCGCCGACGCCAGCCCCCACACACACTTTTCGCGGGCGGCTAAGCTTCGATCCCAGCGTTTCCGGCTTCCGGATGTATCGCGACACGTTCAGCTATGATCGCGATGCGTCCGCGCGCTTGCGCGTATTGCCGTCGTTCGTGTTCGATCTGGTTCAGGAAGGCGACACGCTGATCCCGCTTCAGCGTGGACCCCGTCCCAGCGATCATCCGTCGTGGGAGTACGCGGTGGAGCCCGGCCGCGTGTGGAACGAAGCCACTGACAATGGCATGAGCCGCGCGGCCCTGCCGTTTGCGCTGATCGAGACCAACGCCAATTGCACGCACAACGGTGTGCTGACGTTCTTGTTTGATGGAAACGGCGTCGTGTCTGATGTCGCTTGGCAAATTGCGTCTGAGACATGCGCCTATCTGCAATTCGACGCTTGGGGCGGCGGGCGCGCCGTCTACGCGCCAGGCGATGACGGCGCGGCGGCGGTCGCAGCCTTTGCCCAAGAACGCACTGCGCGGATGCCCACACGCCCATTCTCGGTGCTCGCCAGCGACTATCCTGGCATCGACATCGGCGCATTTGCCGCGCCCGACGATGTCAACCCGGCCAATCTCACCACGTTCGGCGTGGTCGCGAATGGCGTGCACTATCTGGGCGGATGCGATACGCGCGCGGGACCCTACCCGTTCTGTGAATCGCTGCTGTCGCCGTCCTACTCGCTCGCGAAATCGCTTTTGGGCGGCCTTGGCCTGATGCGCATGGAGATGCTGCATCCAGGGATAATGGGCGAACTCGTTTCAGCGCATGTGCCGCAGTGCAACCGCTGGACCGGCGTCACGCTCGAACACGCGCTCGACATGACGACGGGACGCTATGTGTCCGCGGCAGATCAGGCGGACGAGAATTCCATGACGTCGAGCCGGTTCTTCATCTCCACGACGCATGCCGAGAAAATCGCGATTGCTTGCTCGCTCTTCCCGCGCCGAGAAGCGCCCGGGCGGCGGTGGGTTTATCACACCACAGACACCTATGTGCTGGGCGCTGCAATGGCGGACGTCTGGCGTGATCGCCATGGCGCTGAAGCGGATTTCTTCGATGATGTCCTCGTTGAGGGCATCTATGAGCCTTTGCACCTTAGCCCCACCATGCGCGCCACGCGTCGCACGATTGACGACGCGCGCCAGCCGTTGACCGGCTGGGGGCTCACGCTCACACGCGACGACATCGCCAAACTGGGCGCGTATCTTGCGGCGCCGCCACAAGGCGCGCCATTGGTTGCGCCCGCGCCGCTGGCGGCCGCCTTGCAGCGCGCTTCAACCGACCGCGGACTTGAAGCTGGCGGCGCAGCTCTGCGCTACAATAACGGCTTTTGGGCCTTCAACGCACAAGTGGCGTTGAACTGCGCCGATCCAGTCTGGATTCCGTTTCTGTCAGGCTTCGGCGGCGTGCTGGTGGCGCTGATGCCGAATGGCGTCGTCTATTATTTCGTTAGCGACGGCGGCGATTATCGCTGGGCGCGCGCCGCACGTGCGGCAAACACCATTGCGCCAATGTGTGCGCGGACACATCCATGACCACGATTGGCGAAACACCGCGCCGCTTCCCGCGCGCCGCGCCCAATGGCTTGATCGCCAGCGTCCTGCTCGCGTTTCTGGCAACGGCAGGCTTGTTTTACGTCAACATCATGTCGGCTATCGTAGCCGGCGTCGCGGATGGCTTGGGCGTCAGCGAGCAACAAGCCGGCTGGGTTGGTTCGGCGAACATATACGGCGCCGCCGCCGGCGCGTTAGTGGCTGTGTTCATCGTCAAGCATATCCCCTGGCGGCCGGTCGCGATCGCTGCATTGCTCGTATTGATTGCTCTTGATGTGGGCTCATCGCTCATTCGCTCAATCGACCTCTTGGTGGGCATGCGCTTTCTGCACGGCCTGATCGGCGGCGGTTTGGTTGGCGTAGCCTTCGGCGTTGTCTCACGCACCCGTTCTCCGGACCGCGTATTCGGTATGTTGCTGGCCGTGCAATTCGGGCTTGGTGGACTGGGCGTCATGTTGCTGCCGCCGCTCGCGCCAATCTACGGCACACAAGCTTTGTTCTTTGCGCTCGCTGCCTTTAGCGGCGTGACGCTTCTGATGGTGCCGTTCCTCGACGACTACCCACTCGAGCGTAAACAGATCGACGTAAGCGCCGTAGCCGCCAATGCGACAATTCGCTGGGCGCCTCTGATTGCAACTTTGTTCGCCGTGTTTCTGTTTCAAGCCGGCAACATGGCGCTCGGCGCCTACATCTTCGGCGTCGGCCGCGGCTACGGCCTGGAGACGCCGTTTATTGGCGCAGCAGTTGGTTGGGCGACTTGGATCGGCATTCTGGGGTGCTTGTTTGTCATTGTGCTTGGCGTTCGCTTTGGCCGCACGCTCTTGATGGCCGCGGCAATGGTGCTGACGCTGGTCGGCACGCTGGCGTTTCACTGGAGCGCCAACCCGATCATATTCGTCGCCGCCAATATCGGTACGGCCATCACGTGGTCATTCGTCATTTCATATCTCTTGGGCATGAGCGCGGAATTCGATCATGCGGGGCGCACGGCCGCGATGGCGGGTTTTGCCTCCAAGATGGGGCTAGCAACAGGTCCCTTCTTGGGCGGCGCATTGATCACAGAGCATGTGTACGGGCCGCTGATCAACGCCTCCGCACTGGTGTTGGCCCTCAGCACGATCGCCATGCTTTGGCCCGCCGCCCAACTCGATAAGGCGCGTATAGCCGCGCCCAACGCAACGGATACGCCATGACCACCAATTCCGAACTCCTCGCCCGCCGCGCCAAAGCCGTGCCGCGCGGGGTTTCCACTGCGACACCGATCTTCACTGCACGCGCCGAAAATGCGCGCCTGTGGGACGTAGAGGGGCGCGAATATATCGACTTCGCCGGCGGCATCGCCGTTCTGAATACCGGCCACCGGCACCCCAAAGTGATCGAAGCCGTGCGCGCGCAGCTGGAGTGCGTCACGCACACCGCGTTCCAAGTCAGCGCCTATGAGCCCTACATCGCGCTCGCTGAAAAGCTCAACGCGCGCGCCCCAATTCCGGGCGATGCGAAAACCATCTTCTTCACCACCGGGGCTGAAGCGGTCGAGAACGCCGTGAAGATCGCGCGCGCCGCCACCGGGCGCACCGGCATCATCTCCTTCACCGGCAGCTTCCACGGCCGCACCACGCTCACCATGGCGATGACTGGCAAGGTAGCACCCTACAAACAGCAATTCGGCCCATCCGTGCCGGATGTCTTCCACGTCCCATTCCCGCTCGCGCGCTACGGCGTCGATGTCGAGACGTCGCTACTCGTGCTCAATCACATCCTGCGCGCTGATGTGGAGCCCTCGCGCGTCGCCGCCATCGTGATCGAGCCGGTGCAAGGCGAAGGCGGCTTCCACATGGTCCCGCCCGAACTCATGCGCGCGCTGCGTGCGCTCTGCGACACGCACGGCATCGTGCTGATCGCCGACGAGGTGCAGACTGGCTTTGGCCGCACCGGAAAGCTCTTCGCCATGGAGCATTACGACGTACAAGCCGACCTCATCACGATGGCCAAGTCGCTCGCAGGCGGCTTTCCGCTGTCCGGACTCGTTGGCCGCGCCGACATCATGGACAAAACCGATCCGGGCGGCCTCGGCGGCACCTATGGCGGCTCGCCGATCGGCTGCGCCGCAGCGCTTGCCGTACTCGACGTCATCGACAGCGAAGGTCTGCTTGCGCGCGCCAACGCGCTCGGCGACCGCGCCAAAGCAAAGCTCAAGGAAATCCAATCGCGCAATGACATGGCGCCCATCGACGACATTCGCGGCCCCGGCTCCATGATCGCCTTCGATCTGATCACCGAGCGCGGCGCCAAAACGCCCGACGGCGCCGCCGCCAAGCGCGTCACCACCCGCGCGCTCGAAGAGGGGCTCATCCTCCTCTCCTGCGGCGTCTCCGGCGAAACCATCCGCCTGCTCTATCCGCTGACCATCGAGGACGATCTGTTCGAGCAAGGTCTCGCCCGTCTTGATCTCGCATTGCGGCCGTAGAGATGATCATAACGTGCGCGCCATATTCCGACGCGCTTGGATGCAGCCTGGTCTCTGCCAAGACCGATGCCCTCCGCAGTTTATTGGGATATGTGCGCCTTTGGATCTGCGGAGACACGCCGACAACTCCGGAGATGCTCGCAAAAATGGTTGGAGGCGCGCAAGCAATGCGAGCCGCGCTTTAGGTGCGCTGCATCCGCGATCCTGAAATCGATCGATGGATGCCGAACAACAGACGAGGCGATTTCTATTCGACGCAGATTGCGGACGCGAGCGCCCATTTAGATCGCTACGCAACCGGGACCTTTCATGCGCCTCTGCAGAGCAGCGTCCCGCACGCGGCCTGCAGTGCGCACACATCTGTCACCAAAGGCTGGTTCAAGACCGATGCGGCTTGAACCCCCGCAACATGCAAGAAATGCACGAACGAGCGCCGGCCAGTTCCCCAGGATTGGCCGGCGTTTGCCCATTCTTGTCGCATGAAGCGTGCGCGCGCGCGCCAATCCATGCTAGAGTTCTTATCCACAGCCTCGCGATGATCCCATGAAACCAAAAGAGCCTCCCGCCAACGACCACGCTCCCGACGCCAAGGCCCTCAAGCGAGGCGTGAAGGAGGTGTGGCAGGCGCTCCGGCTGGAGCGGCGCACGCGCGGCAAGTCGCTGGCGTCTGCCGATCTTGGCCAGTCAAGCGCAGTGCTCGCCAGCCTCGCGGAAGCGTTGAGTGCTTTGGCGCAGAGTTCGCGCGCACTTGAGAACGCGGAGATGCCGCCAAAGGCCGGCCGCAGACAAAAACGCACAACAAGCGAAGCGGTCAATTCGAAAGTGCGCGGGGAACCCAAGCGAAAGCGCCCCAAGCTCAAATAGCGGTGTCGCAAATCACCAGCGAAGTTGGACACTGGCGCATGCGCTCCCGCAAGCGTCGCCCCGGGCCCGCGCGTCTTATGCTGTCACCCAAGCGGCGCTGCTATGTGTCAGATGTGAAACGCAATTGCATGGGTGGCTTAGCCATTGAAGGCCAACACCCCGCGCACCCTTTCGATACGCGCAGAGCGCAAGCGCATCGTCCGATAATCTGTCGAAAGCACCGTATCGACCGCGATAAACGCTGCGTCAGCGTAAGCGCGTGTGAGCAGCAATTTCACATAGCCTTGGTGCATGTTGTCGGTCCATTGAACCTCAGGCAATTGCGCCGCGAAGAGCAAATCCAAAGCGCGCGCTGTCTCTTCATCCCATCCGCTCTCGATGAAATCGCCAGGCGACGTCACGCCCGCAGTTCCGAGTTCGAGCCCCATCGGATTGCCGGAATCGTCAGCGAGCGTATTCATCCAGAACGAATGGCTGTCGCCTGTGAGCACCAAGAGATCGCGCGCGCCCGCTTCGCGACAAAGCGCATAGAATTTCTCGCGCGCAGCGGGATAGCCATCCCAGGTGTCGGTGTAGAACGGCAAATTCCAGCGCCCCGTCCAAAACAGGTCCGGGCGCGAGCCAAGTGTCTCGCCACCGCGCATCCGTCTTGGGTCTACGCCGAGTGCCGCGACATCCGGCACGAGCATCCGCGCCATCGGGCTCGCATTGCCAACGAGCCGCCAAGGTTGGCCTTGTGCGACGGACGCACGCAAAGCCGCGTCGAGGTCGCGCTCCATCGCCGGCGACAGCATCGCCCGCTGTGGATCGCCGATCACATCGCGCATGAAGGCGTTGCGCGCCTCGTGCGACGTGATGCGCTCGAAATACTCGGTATAATTCACCTGCTTGCCGCGCGCGGTGTGGCGGGTTTCAAGAGTGACGAGGCTCGCGAGATCGCCAAAACTGTATGCGCGCCAAAGATCGTTGCGGCCACGCCCAATCCCCGGCTCTCGAATAGGCATCCATTCGTAATAGGCGCGGACAGAGGCTTCACGGCGCGTGCGCCAATCCCCTTCTGTTTCAGGCTGGTGATTTTGAGCGCCGCCGATCCACGGATTATTGGCGCTCTCGTGATCATCCCAGCACACGATCAAGGGATGCGCCGCGTGCATCGCCAGCGAACCGGCGTCGCGTTTGTATTGCGCCTGCCGTGCGCGGTAATCGGCGAGCGTGACAATCTCATGCGCCGGCGCATGCGCCCGGCCGAGCGCCGCGCCGACCTCGCCGCCCCAGCCGTCCGCGCCATACTCGTAAATGTAGTCTCCCGTGTGGAGGACAAAATCCACATCCGCATCCCGCGCAATCGCGTCATAGGCGTTGAAATAGCCAAACGCGAAGTTCGAGCACGAGACGAGTGCGATCCCTAAACGATCGAGATTTCCTTCAGGCAAAGTCCTGGTGCGCCCCACCGGCGAGGTCTCGCCCCGTGCGATAAACCTGTAGAAATAGCGCGCCCCGGGCTGAAGCCCCCGACGATCAGCTTGCACGTATGATCTGCATCGGCCCGCGCCGAAGCATCCCCCGCCGCCACGAGCGAGGCAAAATCTTCGTGGGCTGATATCTGCCAGCGCACCCGTTCGCTTGGCGCCTCGCTTTCAACGCGCGTCCATACCACCACGCTTGTCGCATCCGGATCGCCGCTCGCGACACCATGTCGGAACACCGCACTTGGGGCCGATATGCTGGGAGAGGACGCGCAAGCGGTCGTTATCGTGGCCAACAAGCCAAGCGCTGCGCGGCGCGCGATTTGAAGGGTCATGCAAATTCCTCACTCATAAAAGCAATCGGCTCCAGCGCGTTCGGGCGCGCCGGAGCCGTCGAGCTTACGCCGGCGGGGCTCAAGCCAGCGTGGTCGAACTTAGAAACGGCGCCGCAATGTGACGAACACTTGCTGCGGCGCGCCCGGCAGGAATGTTTGGTTGTCGCCGGAATTGCCGAACCCGCCAGAACCGACGGTGGAGATGTAATCCTCATCCGTCAGATTGGTGACGTTGAATTGAATCTCCGTGCCGTCGAGTAGAGGGCCAGCGTTCTGGAAGCGATAGCCGGCGGTGAGTTCAAACAACGAATAGGCATCGACGATCACATCGTTCAGGTAGTTCGCCGCACGCTCGCCCGTGTAGGCGGCCGCGAGCGTCCCAAAGAAGCCCCCGCCATTGTCGTAGCCCAATTCCACGCGGAAGAGGTTCTCGGGCGTGTTGACGACGGTCTTGCCTGCGGTCGCGGCGACCAGCGCGCCCGTACCGTCGAGCACGTTATCAGCGTACGTGCTTTCATTGTGGCTATACGACCCGAACAACGACCAAGCATCGTTCATTTGCCAGAGTGCTGCCAGTTCGAAACCCTGCGCCTCCACACCGCCGACATTCTGAATGCCATTGCCGAGACCCTCGATCGGCGCGCCGAGTGCGACGGTCAGCAGGCGGTTCTCAAACTCGACGTCATAGATCGCGGCCGAACCTTGGAAATCGCCCACGCGGAAGCGCCAACCGAGTTCGTAGGTGCGCGACGTTTCCGGTTCGAGGGTTTCGCGAAGTGCGGCGAACCCTGCCGCCGTCGCCGAGAACGGGCCGCCCGTGGCCGAGCTTTCATACGCGCGCATGTTCTCGGCGAACGAGCCGAAGATTTGGTGGTTGTCGTTGAGGTCGTAGGCAAAGCCCGCTTGTGGGATGAAGTCGTCGCTGGCTTCGATCGTGCCGTCCTTGTTGTCACCGACGATTGTCGCAGCCGAGTTTTCCACCGTGAGCGACTTGAAGCCCGCGAACACCGTCAGCGCATCGGTGACGCTCCAGGTGTCTTGCACATAGAGGAGCTGGGTTTCCGTCGTGAAGTCGTATTCCCACTGGGTCGCGAACGGATTCGATTGGAATTCGAGCGAGTCGCGACCTTGGTCGGCGCGCGATGTGCCATAAAAGCGACGGGCTTGATTGAAGTCGTTATCTTCGACCCAAACGCCGGCTTCGAGTTCGTGATTGCCGAGTTCGAGGGTCGCGGAACCCACAAAGCCATAGCGCTCGATGTCATATTCCGTCGTTCGAACAGAGATCGGGCCTGGGTCGGCGATCACCGCGCCGCTTTGCGACAGGGCGCCTGCCGGGGTTGCGACGTAGGGCGTCCACCACAGACCCTGGCCCTCATTCTGGTGGCCATAGACCATTGCCGACACCGAGAACGCCTCGGTGATCGGGTATTCAAAGCGGAGCGCGCCGATCATGTCATCGCGCAGCCCAGATGCGTCAAAATAGGCGTCATCGATGGTGGCGAATGGCGCCGGCAGCGGCGTTGCATTCTGGTAGGCGTCCGCGGCGTCGACGGCCAAATCCCAATCATTGCTGATATTGTCCCAATCAGCCCCCAGGCGATCGATCATCTCGAGCGTCATGTCTTGGTAGTCGTTTTCGCGACGCTCGGACCAATTGAAGAAACCATAGAGTTCGCCGGCGCCGATCGGCGCCACAGCACTTGCGCCAAATTGGCGGTGGACCTGCTCGCCCCAGCCTTTCCATTTGCTCGCGCTTTGGTCGGCGTAGGAGAGTGAGCCACGAAGGCCGCCAAGCACGGCGCCTGTGTCGAGGCGCACCAAGCCCCGCAGCATCTGATCGCTGCCCGCCGTCAGACCTACATCGATGCCGAATTCTTCACTTGGGCGACGCTGCGCAAATTGCACCGTGCCGCCCAGATTGCTTGCCGACGCCGTGCCCAACGCACCCGAGCCTTGCGCCACATCAACGCGCGCGACGTTATCGGCGATCGCGGCGCGCGAGATGTGCAAGCCGTTATGATTGCCGTAGCTCATGTCGCCTAATGGCACGCCATCCAGCGTGAAGCCCAATTGGTTCTGATTGAAGCCGCGCAGCGAAACGCGCGCTGACCATTCGTAAGAACCGAACGGATCCGCCGATTGAAAGCTGACCCCCGGCAGGCGCTCAATGGCCTTCAACGGGCTCGTGCCAGGCGCTTCGATGGCAATTGCGTCGGCGGTGATGGAAGATTGCTGGCGCGTCTCACCGCGGCCGAACACAATGATCTCCTCGCCCCCGCTCTCATCGGCTGCAACAATATCCGAAGTTTGCGCGAACGCTGGTCCGGCTGAGACGAACGCGAGCATGGCCGCGCCGGCCCAAAGACGCTTGGTCGACATAAAATTCCCCGCAATTTAGAACGCGCCCCTTGCGCGTGCGGCGTGCTCGTAGGGTTTCTCAGTGACTGATTTTTATTGCATGCGCGAAGGATCGATGAAGTCGCTCCACGATCCACATGCTTGGTCCAATTCCGCGATGTTGCCCTGTCACAAAGCCCACGTTTCGGGGAATGTGCCGGGACGCCCTCGATTGGCGCGTGAACACAAGTGTGGAAGATGCGCGCGCGGCATACCCAATAGCTATGACGTTGGAAGAAGCATTGCAGCGCTCCCCTTTTTGGAAGTTGTTTGCGCCACGCCATCGTGCGGCGCGCGCACGCATGTGGAAGCACGCTTCTTTCTTGGCCGACGTCCGCCGGAGACTAGTCTAAGCGATCTCGCGGCATCGCTTATATGCACGGCCTGTGGGGCGGACCGCGTCGTGGTCGGGGTTCATACCGCAGAATAGATCGCCCCGAGATCCCAGGAGCAGCCATAACGCCTCCCGCGTCGCAAAGCGGACGCCAACGTCTCGCCTTAGTCGGCGTGACATTGTGGATCGTCGCGCCGATGGGCAAAGGCGTTGGCGCGGAGATCGTGAAAAATGCGCCGCTCCACATCAGTGCTGGGCTTCGCCATGGTCCTGTGGCTTGTCGCACCGCTCGCTTTCGCACAGCCCAGGGACGATGCGTTGCTCGCCGGCGCCCCGGCGCGCCCGGCAATTGGCGCATGGGCGGGCGGCGTATCTTGGAATGACCCGGTCGTGACGTACGCATGGAGTATCTACCCTGACGGCACGTTTACGAGCGGGCGCTTTGGTCGAGGCCAAGACGGCGGTGGCGTTTGGAGCGCCAACGGCGAGCGGCTGACGCTCAAATATCAGGACGGCTTTCGATACGAAGGCGAACTGCAACAAGACACCTATTCAGGCAACGCCAATGACGCCAGCGGACGCAGGTTTGGCGCGTTTTCCATGCATCGCGTCACAAAGTCTCCCGCGAGCAGTTACGAAGCTCCGTAAAATCCCAACAACGTCCCGGCTAGAGCGCCGTAAACCGAACCCCAGCTGTCTGCTGATCGGCGATACCGGTCGCCGATCCCCTCCGATCTGTCGATCTTCGATTGCTCCTCAGCGCTCGAGGGGACCTCCTACAAGGGGCGATCATGGGAGAGACATCAATGGGCGCAGCATCGACACGCCGGACGCTTTTGAAACAGGCGGCCGCCCTGGGCGCTGCGCTCGCGTTCGGTCAAAGCTGCGCTCACGCGCCGGCGGGGCCTCGCGCCGAACGGCGGGACCTCTACCCTCAAGGCGTGGCTTCCGGCGATCCTGCGCCGGATAGCATCATCTTGTGGACTCGCCGCGAGCCGGACGAAGGCTCGAGTGCGCACCGCCTTGTCGTCGAGATTGCAAGCGATGAGGCGTTCTCCCGCGTGGTCGCGCGCGGCGATGTCGAGGTGAACGCGGCGACCGACTGGACCTGCCGCTTCCTTGCTGCGGGTCTGCGGCCCGCGCGTGAATATTGGTATCGCTTCGTCGACGAGGCGGGAAATATGAGCCGCGTCGGTCGCACGCTCACCGCGCCAGCGGAGCATGACGATCGCCCAGTGCGCTTCGCGTTCGTGAGTTGCCAGGACCCGACCATTGGCGCGCTCAACGCATACAGGCGGATGATCTACGAAGACGTGCGCCGTCCGCGCGCCGAACAGCTCGGCTTTGTGCTGCACTTGGGCGACTTCATCTATGAAATCGTGAAATACCCACAAGACGCGCCGGACGGACGCGATCGCGGCCGTCGTCTGCGCGAGCTCTTTCGTTATCCGAACGGCAAGAAGGTTCGCAACTTCCACTTCCCGACCGATCTCGGCGATTATCGAACCATCTATCGGGCCTATCTCACCGATCCCGATTTACAGGATGCGCGCGCACGCTGGCCGTTCGTGCCGGTGTGGGACAATCATGAATTCTCGTGGAACGGCTTTCAAAGCCAGTGGCAAATCTTCAACGATCCGCCAGAGCCGGCACAAGCGCTGAAGATCGCCGCCAGCCAGGCCTGGTACGAATACCAACCGGCGCGCGTCGGCAAACCAGGCGCGGGCGATGCGTTCGAGGCGCCCGCCGTGACAGATACGCCGCCATCAGACTTTGACGCGCGCGGCCTCAGTCGCGAACCCAACAATCTGACCGCGATCCAGGCGCTGCGGATTCACCGCGCATTTCGCTTTGGCAAGAACGTCGAACTGATCCTCACCGACAACCGCTCCTATAAGGCGGGGCCCAATCCGCAAAACACGTGGTTCGAAGTGAGCTTGCCGCCCAACATGTTCCCTGAAACGCCGCTCGACATCATGGACCAGGGGCGCGAGTACAATGGCGGCGCCCCACCCCCGATCATACGCTTCGGCGCCGAGGAAATTCCAAACGAGTGCGTCAACGCCACGCCAGACGCGTATCTCGGCCTCGAACAAATCGCGTGGTTCAAAGATCGCCTGCGCGCCTCATCCGCGCCATGGAAGATATGGGGTCATTCCTTGGGCACGCTCACCTTTCGGGCTGACCCACAAAACCTGCCTGCGCCGCTCAACGAGCGTTGGCCTGATGAGGGTTACGCCGTGTTCAACGCGGGGTACGCTGTCGAGCACCGCGAAATCTTCGACATGGTGCGCCAAGAAGGCATCACGGGCTTTACAATCGTCGCCGGCGATAAGCATTCTTTCTGGGCAGGCTACCCCTGCAAGACGCTGCCACCGCGCCCGTTCGACCCCGTCGGC
Source organism: Hyphomonadaceae bacterium JAD_PAG50586_4 (assembly GCA_023242925.1). Taxonomy (GTDB): domain Bacteria; phylum Pseudomonadota; class Alphaproteobacteria; order Caulobacterales; family Aquidulcibacteraceae; genus Vitreimonas. The sequence continues at coordinate 3,934,376 of CP096134.1, forward strand.
GTGGAATTCATCACAGGTTCGATTACGGCCCAAGGTCACGCCGAAGTGGTCGCGAACGGCATGCGCTCAGATCATCCCTATCGCGCGCTCTATGTCCGGGACATGCCCGATGGCGCAAAGCAGTGCGCGACCAACATGACGATCCTGCACGGCGTGCGCTCCTCGCTCATGCTGAAAGAGACTGGCAACGTCGCAGCCGCACGCGCTGTACGAAATCCCGATGTGTCGCCGAACCTCAAATTCGCCGATTATGGCGGATATGGCTACGCCACCGTGCGCGCTTCGCCGGACGAGTTGGAGACAGAGTTCGTCTGCATTCCGACGCCATTTGAGCGCGCTGATACCGAAGATGGCGGCCCGCTGCGCTACCGCGTCGTGCACCGCGTTGCGCGCTGGGCGCGGGGTGAGCGGCCGGAGTTACGGCAAGAGGTGGTTGAGGGAGACGTCGAGCTTTCGATTTGAGCTTCGACACTGGGCGTAAACAGTCATGGGCTCCGCAGTCCTTAGATAACCACTTGGCTCGCCTGGCCGTCGACCGAAGAAGCCCACAAACAGACGTCAAGCTTTCTCCGCCGAGGCTACCGGGCGCGCCGCGCGCCGCCACCCTTGCGCACTATTCCTGCATCGGCTCGACGACGAGCGAACGGGCCAAGAGTTCGGTGATTGTGATGCCGATCGCCTGACGACCGCCGAACGCGGTGCCTTGTGTCCGGCGTTGCGCCCGCTGGAGATAAGTCTGGTAGGCGTTCGACGGCAGTGGGATGTAACCTACTTGGCTGGAGTAGCGGCCGGCGTTGTTGATGAAGTATTGGACGAATTGCTGGACCTGCGGACGACGCAATTCGGCGGCGTTGACGTAGATAAACATGGGCCGAGACAGCGGCGCGTAAGTGCCGTTCTCTGCATTCTCGACGCTGGGCGCGACTGGACCGGCGCCGTTGTCAATAGCTAGGCCGCGCAGCCTCGACTGATTCTCGTGCAGATAGGCCAAACCGAAATAGCCCATACCGCCCCTGTTGGACGACACGCCTTGCACGGTCACATTGTCATCTTCCGTCGGCGTGTAGTCGGTGCGCGACGCGCGCGAGCGCCCGACCACGGCTTCGGTGAAATAGTCGAACGTACCCGAAGCAGTTCCGGCGCCGAACAACACCAAAGGCAAGTCCGGATAGGATGGATTGATCTGGCGCCAATTGGTGACAGTCGAATTCGGCTCCCAGACGCGGCGCAGCTCGGCAATAGTTATCGAGCGCACTGGGTTGGAGGGATGAACCACGACGGTGAGCGCGTCGAACGCGACCGGAATTTCGACAAACTGAACGCCGGCGGCGCGGCAGGCCGCCATTTCGCCGCCGGTGATCGGACGCGATGCGTTCGAGATTTGCGTCTCGCCGCGACAGAATTTTCGGAAGCCCCCGCCGGTGCCGGATTCACCCACGGTGACACGGACGCGACCTTGGGTTTGTTGTTGGAAACCTTCAGCCACTGCTTCGGAGAGCGGAAACACCGTCGATGAGCCATCGACCTGAATGGTGAACGCCTGTTGCGCCAGTGCTGTGCCCGATAGCGCAAAAACGGCGACCACCGCACTCGCAAGCCTATACAACAAACCCATCTTCACGCCCCTGTTCAAGCACGGTGGCGACTACCGAGGTTTTGTATTGGTTTCGTGACAGGTGCTGCATTCTCCTCCATCTCGGAAGCCAGATGACGGTCTTATTCACCATCGTTTTGCTTGCCTTACTCATGACTGCGGCCGTCATCGACAGTCGGAGCATGCGGATGCCAAACGCGCTCAACGCCGTGATCGCACGGCGTCGCATTGCCGCGCCCCTGTCACTGGATCGCCCCCTCATCGATGCCCTTTTGGGCATCGCGTTTGCCTATGGGAGGGCGGCCGATTGGGAGGTTGAAGCGCTTGCGCGTGAAAACAGAGAATTGTCGCCCATTGCACCTCATAAAGCGGACAAGCGAGGTCAGCTATTTTGCAGGCAGACCGACGACGACGCGCGCCCCGCCACAGGCTGTGCAGACGAGCCTGAGCGCCAGCTCATCCAGTTTCGTCGAGGAGCCACGGCGGGAAGCGAAGAATCGGATGTCGAGGCGAGTGTGCGCTCCGCACGCTCCCGATAATGGATTGTCGCGTAGCGCTGAACGGCTCTTCTGCCCCACAACCGCCGGCGGAACTGTCGACCTCGCCCTTACCAAAGGTGCGCCCTATCAATGTCCGCTTGAGCTAATTTCGACGTAAAGCCGAATGGGTCGTCATGCCCCACAACAGGCGCCAGCCCTCCCTTAGTCCTGTCGTCGACGCCGCCGGCAGCCGCGTCGACTTTCGTTGGGCGCCCGCGGACCGACGCCTTCACTTGACGGAAAATGAATGCGCCCAAGTCACCTAGGCGCACCATTTTCCGGCGGCAGCGCACGTTCAGGAATGGCTTCGAGCGCGACGCCGCGCGGCATCGCTTTAAGCACCCAGCCCCAGAAGATTGGCAGCATCAACAAGATAACCCCTAACTTCACCAGGTTTGCGAACGGCAACGCATCAAGCGGCGTACGCACGGCCACCAACACGTAAAGCAACGCACCGAGCCCCAGCAGCGAAGCCAACAACAGTAGGAAATAGCGCTTGGGCGTTTCGCCAATCAGCGCCTGCGTTTTGGGATTGGCTTCCGCGAGGCGCGTCAACGCCGCGCGCACGAAGGGCGTGTAGCTGGCGGAGCGCTCTTCGTATTTGCCGCCGCCGAGGAAATGGCCGTTATAGATTTCAATCTTGCGATTGTGCCTGGGTTGAAGCTCGAACACGTAGCGCCACGGCTGGGCCCGTGTGGGCTCATGGCACAGCCGCACGCTGACGAAATCCTTCCAAGGGTAGCGACGTTCGTGGCCCGATGCGCCCCGTGTGACGAGTGCGTCCGGCTCGACGCGCCACTCGCGCTCGCCGCGAGAAATCGCGCCCCACCGACTAACGTACTTAACCGGCTCCATTCCAGGAACTGACCTCAAGACTGGCGCACCCGACAGGGAGACCACATTAGCCAAAGACAATGACTTAGATGTCAAACCGACAAAATCCAACTCATGGCTTTTCAAGGCGTTGCAAAACGGCTGTCAAACCCAGAGTGAGGCTTGCGAAGCTGCGGTGCACCAGCCCTAGATGCTATTGAGTATCTCTTTTCGACGTTGGGCGTATTCTGCGTCATCGAGCAAACCCTTCGCCCGAAGATCATTCAAGACAGTCAGGCGATCCTCCGCCGAACCGCCTTTGGTTTGAGTGGATGCTCCTCCCGCGTGGCCCGTCGCCGCAGCACATGCAGCATTGATGTCGTTCATAAAGCCACCTCATCAAACACAGTGTTCCCTTTGCTGTCCCTGGTGAGATTGAGTATTCGCGGCCCAGTGCCAACGTCCACTGCTTCAGGTCTGCATTTGTCGGACGCTCTTTCAAAGCCGCCAATGATCCAAGGTAGGCAGCGTGTGCCTCTTCGATAGCCTTGTTCTTCTGAACCGCGTGAATAATCGCCGCGACGACGACAAGCCCTACGATAATCCAGATCGCCGTCTTCAAGGACGTCGCCAATCTCGTCCAAATCGCTTTCGGTGAAGCCATCGGCACGTTCGTCACTCCGGTGATGGGTCGTGGCGAACATGGAGTGCTCCAATGGCAACTCTTCGCGTCGCATCACGTCGAGAAGCTCATCGCGTGAGAGTTTGTTGATTTTGTCTAGCGTCATGTCTCACCCACAAGAAAAGCAACGTGCAACGGCTGTTGCTAAGGGACGAAAATCACTTAGCCACCCCGGCGTCCGCAGTAGCGGGCTGCGGATTCCGAAGCGGTCGCGAAAGTTGCGTCCCCAGAAGTTTGCTCCGGTGCTTGAATGAAGCGAACTCTCTTGGGTCTATCGGGCGTGATGCGTTTTCTCTCCACCCGTTCCTGATACCTAGCAGCTCCTCTGCTCGCTTCGCTTGGCTGGCTGTGAGCACCGCTTTTTGAACAACTCTGGTATTTGTTCACGAGTCTGATTTGCGGCCGAAAGGCTCGATCCATTCTGCACCGCAAGGTCGCGAATAATGTAGGCGACCGCAGACCAAACCTTCATCGCGGTCTTGTAACGCTAGCGAGCATTGTCAGCGTGCTCATCCACGGCTTCTTGCAAGGCTTCAGCGGCACCGTCATTGGCAACCGCTTGCTGAACCTCGTCCTCATGCGGTCGCGGCCATAAGCGCCGATGCCACCATATCGCCTGCTGACGCGAAAGTCCGCTTGAGCAGGCCGTGCTAGCCTCACGCCCGCTTCCTGCCGGACTGGTCGTCCGGAACTCGATGTCGCGCTATTCGGGAGCGCGTCGCTTATACTCGCCATCGCAGAACGAGCGCCGAGGGCTGCAAGAACTCGTAACCGCTTGGGCGAGCGGTCTTTTCAAGATCGACGTTGCAGTTCGGCAACCGATCCATCAGACGCGAAAGCGCAATGCGAACCTCTGCACGCGCGAGATTGGACCCAAGGCAAGTATGCGGTCCGGTCGCAAAGGCCAGATGGCGCGACAGATTCTCGCGATCAATGTTGAATGCATCAGCGTCGGCAAAAACCCGCGGATCGCGATTGGCGCTGCCAAGGATACAATTGATGAGGCTGCCGCTCTTAATAGCCACGCCAGCCACTTCAACATCGCGTGTAACTACACGCGTCGCCGCCTGCACCGGGGACAACCAGCGAGCGCTTTCCTCGACGACGCGTACCAACGCCTCGCGATCCGTGCGGACGCGCTCCATAACCTCGCGATGAAGTGCAAGCGCATAAAGCGTGTTGAGAATAAGCGCCTCCACTGTCGAGATGCCGCCAAAAAAGATGATCAGCGCATTCTGCAGAATCTCTTCCTCGTTGAGGCGCACATCAGCCGGCGTTTCCAGCAAGGCTGCAAAGAGGCTCGCCCGCGGAAGCGCGCCCGGCGCATTGAGGCGTGCACGCATGTGCGCTTTGAATTCTCCGACACAGGACTTGGCGCGCGCCCTCACCTGTGGGTCCCAGGTATAATTGGCGAGAGCCGCTTCAAATGCATCGTACCAACGGCGCAAGAGAGTTTCGTCCTCTGCGGGCAGCCCGAAAACAGACAGCATCACCTGCACGGGTAGCCGGCAAGCAAACGCGCGGCGCAACTCAATCGAGCCTGCGGCCCGGAAATCATCAATGAGACGATCAACCATTGCAGCGATCTGGCTCTCGAGACGCTCGCGCACACTCTTGGGCGCGAACGGTCCGCGCAGCGCAAGACGCATGCGGACCTGCTCTGGACCGTCGATTGTCATCATGTGCCGGCCGAAAGTATCGTAGACCAGCATATCGTCGGCGCCGACGGCGAACGTCTCGTGATCCTTCAGTATTGCCGCGACGTCCTCATGGCGCGTGACATAGAACATGCCCAATTGCTGAACCCACGAGACCGGTTCGTGCTCACGTAGCCGCGACCAAGCAGCGTAGGGATCCGCACCCAATGTCGCTGGTTCAATTGCAGCGCCGATCGGCCAAGCCTCAGACAAGTTGTTCTCCTTGATTAGCGCATGTCGCCCCATCAAGCGGCCACATCGGCCGCGGCAAGCGCCTGAACGGCAACGCCGCCAGATCGGTGTTCATCGCCGTTGGTGTCGCGGCCGAAAGCACCTCGTCGGTGAGGTCAGCGAAACCCGCTCGAAAGTGATTTGAGGATTTGAGAGCAATGACGCGATAATCCTCAAGTCGAGCTCCGGTCGCCGTAAAAAGTTCGCGCCAGAGCGCCTCACGACGACGTCCCGTGATGATGATATCGCCGCAATCGGTCGCGAGACGCACGATCGGCCCGACTGGTGCGCCGGGCGCAGCACCTGGCGGCGGTGAAACCGATTTCGCAATCCCCGCCACACGCCCCTCCACCTCAAAAGGCGGGCCGGAAAAGTGAGAGAGCTTGCCCCCGATCGACAAACGAAGCGTGCGCCCGACGCCAGCGGCGAGGCAGGCGTCGAGGGCGGTCGCATCGTTCACAAGCGCTACGCCGATCTTGCCTATCCCGGAGGCCCACAGGGGCGCCAACAGATGCGTGGAATCGCCATCGGCGCCGCCGCCCGGGTTGTCGCAAGTGTCAGCAATGATGAAGCGCTTGTCGGGAGACGCGCGCACACGGGCAATGCAATCTGCGACACTGAGATAGCTTTGCGCCGCCTCTTCGCAGATCGCGCTGAAGCGCAGGCCCGCCGCTTCGGCGACGACCTGCGCGCGCTGACGATCGTCATTTGTATAGACCAGCATTTTGGCGCCGTTATCAGCACTATCCGCCCAAGGAAAACCGTGGATCAAAGACACCGAGAGCACCCCAGCCGCTTTCTCATCGGCTTTCATGCTGGCGACAAACTCGCGCATCGGCGATCGCAAGGTGGCGAAGCCGCCGAGCGCGCGCAAAGGCGCAACCGCGCTTTGGGGCCGAATTTCTCTACGCCACGCAGAGACCGCGAGCGCGAACAGTTCGCGTGCGCGTTCGCCTATATCGGTGTGGGGATATTCCTTATAAGCCACGAGCAGATCAGCGGCGTTGAGCATGCGCGCGCTGAGTGTGGCGTGTGGATCAAGCAAGGCGCCAATCTTGACCGATGAGCCCACGATCTCGCGCGCCGCCGCAAGCAGATCGCCTTCGCAATCTGGCTCCCCTCGGCTGACATCGCGCCATGCAAATCCAGCAGAACGATATCGAGCGGCGTTGCCGCCTTCAGACTGTTTAGAACTTCGCTGCGCAATTCGGCATATGCGTCGGCCGCGACAGCGCCGCCTGGGGTCGCCGCCAGGGCGGGGCCTCTGACAATGTCAGCGCCTGCTGCGCGCGCGAGAAAGCATTTCCGCATAGCCGGGATGGGCGTCCCGATCGAGCGGTCCCTCGCCCGAGGGAACGTAGCCATGCGCGCGGAAGTCAGCCAAGGTGGTTGCGCGCGCCACGAAAGAGTTTGTCTCCGTACGCAAAGCGGCAATGAAAAGTCGCATTTATGAAGTTGACCTCAGTTTCTCTTTAGCCGAGAATAGGGCTCCCTTGTTTGCTAGGCAATGCTTCGATGACGCTCACCCTTCGCGCGCTTGCACTCCTTGTTCTTACGTGTGCGATCGCCGCACCAGCGGTCGCGCAGACCTCCCCACGCGCGCGCGACCTCGGCGTGCCCTTCGCCGGTGAACCAGGGCCGCTCAACGCGATCACCGATGTGGCTGGCGTCGAAGTGGGCCACGTGACCATCGTGCGAGGCGACGATATCCGTACCGGCGCCACAGCAATTTTTCCGCGCGGGCGCCAAGGTATCGTCACGGGCGCGACCGCCGCTGTTTTCGACTTTAACGGCACCGGCGAGCTGACAGGATCGCATCTGATCGACGAAATTGGCGCCTTCTATGGACCTGTCGTGCTGACTGGAACGACCGGCGTCGGCGCCGCGCGCGATGGCGTGCAGCGCTGGGTTGGCGCTAATTTCAGCGATCCTTTGGTCCGCTACACTCAATTGCTGCCTGTGATCGGCGAAACCTATGACGGTGGATTGAGCGACGCATGGCGCATGGCGTTAACGCCAGACGATGTCGTCTTGGCCCTCCAGAGCGCGCGCACCGGGCCTGTGCCTGAGGGCTCGGTCGGCGGCGGCACCGGCATGGTGTGTTTTTATTTCAAATGCGGCATCGGCACATCATCGCGCATTGTGAACTTTGGGCCGGGCGCCTCGTTCACGGTTGGCGTTCTGGTGCAGGCCAATCAGGGCGTGCGTGATCAGCTGACCATCGCTGGCGTGCCGGTCGGCCGCGAGATTCGCGATCTTGCACCGCGCCGCGCGACCGTTCCGGGTGAATCGACCGACGGCTCGATCATCGTCATCATCGCCACCGACGCACCTTTGCTGCCCAACCAGATGTCTCGCCTTGCCCGGCGCGCGACAATCGGGCTCGGTCGCACCGGCGCACAGGGCGACAGCGGCTCTGGGGACATTTTTCTCGCGTTCACGACAGCCAATCCGGTGCCGATTGGCAGCGAAGCCCCGCTCACATTCCAGAGCATTCCCAATGAAGCACTCGATCCCCTCTTTGACGGGGTTGTACAGGCCACTGAAGAGGCGATCATCAATGCGCTTGTTGCGGGTCGTGACATGAACGGCCGCGGCAATTCAGTCGTGTACGGCATGCCCCACGCACGGGTGCGTCAAGTTCTGCGCCGTCGCGGCGTCTTGGGCGATTAAGGTGCTAACGGCTTGGCCTGACCAGGCGAGAGCGTCATGAGACAAAGGATTTCAAAGAGGATCTGCGCTGCGGTCAATGCCGTCGAGACGCTTGGGTCGTAGGCAGGAGCGACCTCCACGACATCACCGGCCACAACATTCAACCCCGCCAATCCGGTAAGCATGGCGATCGCTTGACGCGCGCTTAAGCCGCCAGCCTCAGGCGTGCCTGTGCCTGGCGTGATGCTCGGATCAAGCACGTCCACATCGAAGCTCACATAAACCGGCGCATCGCCAACGACAGCACGCGCGCGCGCAACGACGCCAGCCACCCCCAGCATGTCGACATCCTCCATGTGCAGCACAGTCATTCCCGACGCATAAGAAAACGCCCAACACGGCTCGGCCGCACCGCGTATGCCGATTTGAATCGTGCGCTCAGAATCTAAGACGCCTTCCAACACTGCCTCTCGAAATGGTCCGCCGTGATGAAATTTTCTGCCATCGATGGGGCCCTCTGTGTCGCAATGGGCATCGAAATGGATCAGCGCCAGCGGCGCACCCCGGCCCAACGCTTTCAGAATCGGCAATGTGATCGAATGATCGCCGCCAACCGCCAATGGCCGGATCCCAGCGCGTGTAAGTGCGCTGAACGTCTTTTCGATATCGGCATGGCAAAGGTTGAGATCGTAGCGCGATCGCATCTCGACATCGCCAAGATCCAAGACGCGTCGCTGCTGCATAGGCTCAATTTTGTGCACGTGATGATAAGGACCCACACGCTCAATCGCGCGCAACGCGCGCGGACCAAACCGCGCGCCCGGGCGATTGGTGACGCCAAGATCCATCGGCACACCGATGAGACCAATGTCGCATGCAGGCACGCCGTCGCGCTGTGTGGCGCCATGATGGGCGGGCGCTCCAAGCAAAGTGAGCGGCTCAGCGCACCCCTGCTGGGATCTGTCGGTAGGCGTGGTATCGCCGCTCGGCCAGCCAAACTGCCTGCGCAAATGCTGGAGACGGTCAGGATGCATGTGCTTATTCCCTCGTGGACGCCACACTCTAAGTGGCGCGCATTGACGCTGTCTATTATTTGAGGATAACCTCAATATTAGAAAGACACCTGCTTTGACGCCCGCCAACACCCCTCTCCGCCAGATCGCCGCTGCAAACAATGCCTACGCCATCGTCAAACATTGGGCCGAAGCCACGCCCAATGCGGAAGCCATGGTGCACGGCGCCCAGCGCACCAATTATGCGCAACTCAATGCGCGCATCGACGCCCTGGCCCGCGCGCTCTTGGCCGCGGGCGTCAAGAAGGGCGATCGCATTGCAACGCTGCAAACACCGCATCCAGATTACGCGCTGGTTTTTCTGGCGACGATCTCAATTGGCGCCATCTGGATCGGTCTCAATCCAAAGTACCGACGCGAAGAACTCTCACACGTTGTGCGCGACAGCGAGCCGCGTTTGTTATTCGCCCGCATGGAGATCGAAGGCCGCTCTTACGCCGAAGATGTCGAAGCTTTATGTGAGCAAGCGCCTAGCATTGAGCTGGTGATAACATTCGATGGCGACCCGCAAGGCAGCGGCGACCTCCATCTCAGCACGTTCATTGAGGAAGGCGTTTGCACCGACGCCGAGACGCTGGACCAGGCGCGCGCCAATGTCGACGGCCGCGATGCTTGCCTCATCGTCTATACGTCGGGCTCCACCGGCGCGCCAAAGGGTGCATTGCTGCACCATCGCGGCATTGTCGAGTTCTCACTGAAGCAGAATGAGATCTGGCCGTGTGATCCCTTGCGAACGGTGAACTATTTTCCGATCAATCATGTGGGCTGCGTGATTGACCTCACCATGCCGACCTTCGCCGCCGGCGGCGCGATCATCTTCATGGAGCATTTTGACCCCAGCGGCTGCCTTGCGCTCATGGCGCGGGAGCACGCGACGATGTGGGGCTCGGTGCCAAGCGTCTTTCAGCTTCAACTCGAGGCGCCGGACTTCACCGACTACGACCTGGGTTCTGTGCAGCTTATTGCGTGGGAGGGAGCCGCCATGCCGCGCGACATGATCGCTCGGCTCGCCTCCATCTGTCCAAGACTTGCGACGAATTACGGAATGACCGAAACGACCAGCGCGATCACCGTCCTTGCGCCCACAGACGACATCGAGATTTTGGCCAACACGGTTGGCAAGGCATTCCCCGGCGTAGAAATCCGCTTGGTGAATGACAAGGGTGAGGACGCCGCCGACGGCGAGCCCGGCGAAGTCTGGGCGCGATCCCAATTCAACCTGCTCGGCTATTGGCGCAGGCCCGATGCGACAGCTGACGCGATCACGCCTGATGGTTATTTCCGCACCGGCGACCTCGCCGTGCGCAACGCCGCTGGACACTACCGCATCGTCGGTCGGCTAAAAGAGATGTACAAATCCGGCGGCTATAACGTCTACCCGCGCGAGGTCGAAAGCGTCCTGGAATCACATCCCAATGTCGCGCTCGCCGCGATTGTTTCAGCGCCTGATCCGATCTGGCAGGAAATAGGCATCGCCTTTGTCGCCCCAAGCGGGGAAATCGATTCAGAGACGTTGCAGCACTACTGCAAGGAGCGGCTGGCGAATTACAAAGTACCAAAACGCATCATCATCGAACCACACTTGCCGTTGCTGCCGATCGGCAAGGTCGACAAACAAGCGCTCAAACGCCGCGCCGAGGCCATGACATGAGCACCGTACAGCTGGAGCGAAAGGGCGCTATCGCCATCGTTACGCTCAATCGCCCCGATTGTTTGAACGCGATTAGTGACCGCTTGCTCATAGATTTTCAATCCCGATTGGACGAAGCAGCACGCGACGCACACGCACGCGTGCTCATCGTGCGCGCCGCCGGTCGCGCGTTCTGTGCTGGCGACGATCTGACGGAGCTGGCGCAATCCAGTTACGATGCGGGGTACGCTCAAGACTTCATCTCCCGCCTCCAGCACATTACGCGCACGCTCATGCTTGGCCGCCAGACAGTCATTTGCGCAGTGCATGGCTACGTTGTCGGCGGCGGCGTTGCTTGGCCGCTCAATGCAGATTTCACCATTTTCGCCGACGACGCCGTCCTGTTCACGCCGGAGGCCTCTTATGGATTATTCGCCTCGGGGGCCACGACGCTTTTGCTTGCGCGGCGCTGCGGGCAGGAAATGGCCAATCGCATCCTCCATTTTGGCGCGCGCGTTGAAGCACCAGATCTGCTCCGTTTAGGCATTGCCGGAGAGATAGTCCACAAAGACGCTCTCGACCGACGAACGATGGAGCTCGCCGAGCAGCTTTGCGCGTTACCGGCGGAATCGCTCATCCGACTTAAGTCCGCGCACGCTGAGCGCATCCGGGATGATTTGGAGAAGGCGCTCGCGATCGAAACTCAATATTGCATGGAGGCGTCGCTCGACGCCACGTCGCGCGCACGCGCTGCAAACAAGCTCAGTCGCGCCTAATAGGCCGCGCCCTTGGGATCGTAGGCGCTCACGAAATAGATGATTTTATTGAGTTCCAGAACATCGCGCGCGGTGAACACGACTGAGTGCGGTCCGCTTCGATCGAAGCCCGGCAGATAATTCAGCAATTCCGCTACCTGTCGTTTGCGCAAAACCAGCTCGACACGCAATGGCTCCGCGCTTGGCCTTGTGGGCGCCGGGCGCGGCGCGGCAACCGCGCGCTGGGCCATTTCGCGAATTGCCACATGCACGTCCTGCGGCGCCGTCGCACGCGCGGAAGTCGCCCCCAAACACCACTTGGTCGTGACGCAGAGCGCGTGCGGCGCACGCTCCTGGACATGCGCAATATAGGCGTCGTCACCGGTCGCTAGCAGCAGGGGCACGCCAAAATGTGCACCTATCGCGCAATTCAAATCGGTCTCCGACCAAGACCGCCCATCGACGATCACATCATGGTAGAGGCGTCCACTGATCGTATGGGCGAGCACGCCTTCAGTTGCGCCCACTCCCGCATGGTGCCCTATCAGAAAGAACCCCGCATAATTTCCGTGCTCAAGGCCTTCCATCATCAGCAGCGGCCGAGGCCAGCCAGAGACAAGCTGCACATGGCGAGGCAACCGGGCCGGATCGAGATTGCGGCCATTGCCATGAGAATCGCTGACCACGATCTCATCGGCGCCGGCCGCCCGCGCGCCATCGATCGCGGCCAGCACTTCATCCATCATCAACTTGCGTGCCGCGTCGTGACCGTCTCCGGCTGGCCCAAGCTGCTCATGGCTTACGACACCGGCAACGCCCTCGATGTCGGCACTGATGTAGATCTGCATGAAGCCATCCCTCAAAGGTCGACGCTCACGCCGCCCCCGCCGCCGCCTTCTTCGCCGCGACTTTGCTCAAACAGCAAGAGTTTTATTGCCGCCAGCACCAATATGAGCGCCGCATAGATCGGCACAATCGCGCCGACCATGCCGAGATTCCAGCCCAGCGCCTCTGATACATGCAACGAGGCGCGCCCGATAAACCCAGGCGAATAATAGAGGATGACGATCGAGAAGATCGCCACACAGATCGTGCGCGCCCACGCCTGCACCCGGCGAAGCCAAAATGGCTTATCGCGGCCCACCGGGGTCAACACAGGATCGGCATCGGTGTGGAATGCGACAACTCCTCCCAATAACCCTGCCCACACCATAGCAAAACGCGCCGCCTCCTCGGTCCATGCTGGCGCCTCGGCGAGCAGGTAGCGGCCGATGATCTGCAGCACAATCAGCAGGATCATCGCGATCGTGAGCAGACCCGCGCTCCACAAGAGGACCACGTTGATGGCGTTGGCGAATGCTGAAAGCGTCCGGGAGAGACTCATTGGCGGGTCCGTTGCGCCGCAGCGACAGCGCCTAAGATAACATCCGACGCCGCCATACGCTGGTACGAACCAAGGCCTCGCGCGACGAATGCACGGCGCGCCTCCGCGCTCAAGGAGATCACTTCGATGCCGACCTCGGTCAGGGCGCTGAGCTCGCGGCGCCGACGTTCCTCCGCCCAGGCCCGGTTGGCAATGCGCGCTGCTTGCGTGCCGCGCTCAACCAACGCCAGTTGATCGGCATTGAGCCGATCAAGCCAGCGGCGTGACATCACAATAGCGCGGTGGGCGATCGAGGTACGCAGATCAACAAAGTAATCGAGTTGTGAACCGTGGCCAAACAAGAGTGCGGCAATCGGCGGATTGAGATAGCCCGATGCAATACCAGTCTGCAGCGCCTGGGGCACCTCTTCCCACGCCACCTGCACGCTCGAAGCGCCAAACGCCTCGATCAATACGAGGCTGCGGGCGTCGCTGCCGCGCAAACGCATGCCGCGAAGGTCGTCGGGCGTTCGCACCGCACGTCCCACAGTAAAAAGCCCGCTTGCGCCGCCCAGCAGGGCCGCGTCGGCAAACACCATTCCAGAGCGGCTAAGTTCACGGTTCACCGCAGAGCGAAAGTCCGGCGCATCCACAAAGCGTTGGAAATGATCAAAGCTGTCGATCAAGAATGGCAGTTCCAGCGCCACATAAGTCGAGCTGAAGGCTGAGACTTCCTGGATATTTGCATCGTTGACGTGAAGCAGGCCAAGCGCGGAAAGTTCTGTCCGCTCAGATCTGCCACCCAACGCGGAATTGGCCGAGACCTCGACGCTCATGCCTCCCGCTTGCAGCGTCGCTGCGAAGGTGGATAGCCAAATCCAAATGCCGTTGAGTTCAGCATTCTTCGCCCCAGCAAGTGCTGCGAGAATTTCTGCGCGGGGCGGCGTTTCACATCCGCCAAGCACGGCCGCTGCAGCCAGGACTGATCGTCGGCTGATCGCCATACTCACAACATCCCAAGCGCGCGCGGCAACGCGAGCGTGAGTTCGGGCAGGTAAGCCAGAACCAGAATGACAATGATCTCGATGATGAAGAACGGCAGCACCGCGCGCATGAGCCGCCAATAAGATTCTCCCGTCGTCGATGAAATGATCAAGACGACACCGCCGAGAGGTGGGGAGATCAAACCCAAGGTAATGGTAAGGCAGATCAACACGCCAAGATGAATGGGATCCGCACCCAACGCGTAGGCCGCGGGCGCGAGAATCGGCACCATGAGCACCAACGCAATTTGCGTGTCCAGAATGGTGCCGGCCAGAAGGAAGAGCCCCAGCAACACAAGCATGAAGCCGTTGAGATCGAACCCGACGCCGTCGACCCAGGCGCTGACCATGCCTGGCAATCCGAGCAAGGCGGCAAGGAAATTGATCAACGCGCCGGTGACGAAAAGCGTGAAGATGGCGCCGGTGAGAATTGTGGCGCTCTTCATCGCTTGGGTAAACATTTGCACGTTGAGCTGGCCATAAATCGCCGCCGCCGCGAGTGCGGTCAGCACGGCGATTACGCCGGCTTCAGTCGGCGTCACCAAGCCGAAGGCAATCCCGCACATAATGACGACCGGCATCGCCAAGGCCGGAAGCGCCCGGATCAAGGTGGGTGCGAAAGGCGGACGCTCGGTCAGCCGGGGATGGTTCTGCAGGCGCGCAAAAATCGCATTGGTCACAAAAAGAGCGCCGGCCAGGACGAGCCCTGGTACTATCGCTGCGGCAAACAAGGCGCCGACATCGATGCTCATGATCGCACCATAAAAGATCATGATGATCGACGGTGGGATAACAGGCCCAATCATAGATGCCGCCGCCGTGAGCGCACCCGCGTAGTCCCCCCGATAACCACGCTCCTTCATCGCCGGCACCAGCGTCGTTGAGAGTGCGGCGGCGTCCGCCATCGCCGAACCGGAAATGCCCGACAGAAAGATACTGGTCGCGACATTGACATGCCCGAGCCCGCCGCGCGCGCGCCGACCAGCAATGTCGAGAAATCGATCAGAACCCTTGTGATGCCGCCGCGGTTCATCAGTTCACCGACGAGGATGAACATTGGCATCGCCATAAGCGCAAAGACGTCGATTTGCCCAAAAGCGCGTTGCGGTAGTGCGGCCAGAAAATCAGCGCGGTCAGTCGCGACAAACGCCAAGACGCCCGCAGCACCCATCGCCCAAGCCAACCCCACCCCTGCCGCCAAAGCGGCAAGGGGCGCCAGAATGGCGAGACCGGCGAGGGGTTTGATCATCGCGAGATGCGATCAAGCGCTCAGAATTGGCCGCGCAGCTCAATCCCCCACGTGCGCGGGGCGCCCAGCGCTTGAAGGCGTTGGCTTGGGTCGATCACGCCGCCGCCACGATACGTTGTATAGGTCTCATCCGTGAGGTTGCGCCCCCACGCCATCACGCTCCAAGACCCCAAATCGAGTCCGGCGCGCGCATTCAACAATGCGTAACCGTCCTGACTGAAATCCGCGTCATTGTCGGGACCAAAGAACATCTCGCTCCGGTAATTCGCGTCGCCATGAAGGACCAAATCAATCCCACTGGAAAGCGGAGAGCGGAAGTCAGCGCTGATCGACGCACTATGTTGAGCCGCCTGGGGCAGAACATTGCCGGTGTAGTCGGCGCCGCCCGACGTCGCGTCGACGAAGTCGTTGAAGCTGGCGTCAAGGTACGCGTAAGCGCCACTCAAAGAGAAGCTCTCGGACGGACGCCACCGCGCCTCAAGCTCAATGCCGTAAGATTCCGCCGAAGCCGCGTTCGAAGTCGTGAACGTCGGAATGCCGCCGACATTGCGCAATTGATTGACCTGGAGGTCCGTGTAGTCGAGCCAGAAGATCGAGCCTGCGAAATAGAGCGCCCCAGCGTTTCTCTTATAGCCAAATTCGTAGCTATCAACGAATTCCGGCGCGAATTCCGCGTCATCCGTCGGCGTGATCGAGAACGCATTGTAACCGCCCGATTTGTAGCCGCGGCTGAACGATGCGTAGAGCAGCGATGACGCCGTTGGCTCCCAATTCAAACTGATCGATGGCGTCACCTCGTCGTCGGAGCGCGACAGGTCGCGCGGCGCTTGCGATGCACCGAAAAGTTCGAACGGATCAGCTTGAACGCTTTGCGTGATCTGCTTTTCGTCGTGGGAATACCGCAGTGCGCCGGTCACGCTCCACGCATCGTTGAAATGATATACGCCCTGCCCGAACACGGCATAGCTCTCGACCGAGAGATCGGCGAATATGTCAAAGTCTGCGCCGCCAACGTAAGGCGGAACAAGGTCAGGCCCGATCTCAGCGTGCGCGATGGTGTCAAGGGATTCGTGCAAATAATAGGCGCCGACGATGTAGTCGAAAGCACCGCCCGTCGGCGAGGTGTAGCGCAATTCCTGCGAGAATTGGTTCTGGTCCTCGCCTATGCCGCTGCTGAGCATGTCGAGAATAGTGTAATCGTTATCTTGGACGTTCCACCATTGATACTCTCGGAATGCCGTGAGCGACGTCAGTTCGCCCCCGCCAATCGACCAATCGGCTTGAATGGACGCACCCCAAACGTCACGGTCCTGCTGAGAATCCACGTTTAAAGCAACCGAACGGTCTTCAGGATCGGCGTCAGCCACGGGCGAGCCCGTAAAGCCGCCATTGTCCTGGATTTCAAGCGAACCCGCATTGGTGCGATTGGTCGCCGCGTCCGCGCGCAGGGTCAGTCTGAAGTCCGGCGTTGCATCGAGCACGAAGGCGACACGGCCGCCGACCTCGTCGACATTGTCCATATCTGTCCCGGTAAAGCTATTCTGCGTCAGCCCTTCGCGTTCTTGCGACGAAACCGACACGCGTAGACCCGCCCGCTCGGACAGCACCAGATCAGCGCCCGCATAAAGCGTGAGCGCGTCGTATTCCCCACCCGAGACAGCAAAATCAAAGGCGGTCTCTTGACCGGGCGATTGGGTGATGAAGTTAATGGCGCCCGCGATGGTGTTGCGCCCGTAGAGCGCGCCCTGCGGCCCACGGATCACTTCGACACGCTCGAGATCATACACGCTCGTGTTGATGGTGGTCGGGCGGCCCTGATACACGCCGTCGATGAAAACGCCCACCGATTGGTCAATGCCAGGATTGTTCGGCTCGGAACTGATGCCGCGCACCGTAATCTCGGTCGTACGCAAGCTGTTTTCCGAATTGATGTAGACGTTGGGAAAAGCCGACGAGAGGTCATCCAGCCGGTCCACACCGCGTGCTGCAAGCTCGTCGCCGCCCATCGCGCTCACAGAGCCCGGCACATCCGTAATCGCCTGTTCGCGGCGCTGCGCTGTGACGATGATTTCCTCATCAGCGATGCTTTGCGCGTGCGCAGGAACCACGCACAATAGCGCCATGCCGCTCGCCGCCGCCAAAAACCCGCTCGATTTGCTGCGCTCATGACGCCCCCGCTTTCGCCGCCCTCACGGAGGCGACACAATCCCGTCTTATAATTGACGTTGGCCTCATATTCAAGTATTCGCGGTTAGAAGAGGAGAATCGATCTATGAAGGCCTTCGCACATGGTATTTTTGCCATAGCTTTAGTGGCGCCTGTGCTTGGCGCATGCGCCGCCCAAGCGCCTGCCCGATCAGAATCCGCGGCTGTAGCGGCGCTGCTCGCCGATGTGCAAACGAATGCGCCTTATGTTGGTCTAGCCGTCTCGGTGCGCCGCGGCGAAGAGGTCATTTATGAGGGCGGTCTCGGGCTTGCGGATCTGGAAAACCAGGTTGCAGCAACGCCGGAGACGATTTTTCAGATCGGCTCGATCACCAAATCCTTCACGAGCATATTAATCGCCCAACTCGCCGTCGAAGGGCGCATTGATCTTGACGCGCCTGTCAGCACCTATCTGCCCGACTATCGAGGCCCCGCACGCAGCGCACCCGTCCGCACGCTGATGAATCATACGAGCGGGCTGGTGAATTACACCAACGCGCCGAACTTCCCGCATGGGACGCGGCGCGATTTCACGCGCGCGGAGATGCTGGCGTTCTTCGAGAACGAGCCGCTCATGTTCGAACCGGGCACAGCCTTCTCCTATTCAAATTCCGGCACCTATTTGCTGGGGCTCATTGTAGAGGCCGTGACAGGCCAAGATTATTCGACCGTTGTGCACGATCGCATCTTCGTCCCGCTGGGGCTTGAGCACACCTATTACGGCGCCTGGGAGCAGATCATCCCCCATCGCGCGCACGGCTATGTGCGCACCGACGGCGGTTTCGCGAATGCCCCCGAACTGGACGACCTCATCCCGTTCTCAGCGGGCGCATTGGATTCCAACGTACGAGACATCCAACGCTATCTCGACCAAGTGCATCGCCAAAACGTCTTGGGCGATGAGGTGCGCAATATTCTATACACGCAGGCAAATCTGGGAGACGGCTCCACGCTCGACTATGCACAGGGCGCAATCTTGATCCGGAATTGGGAAGGTCACCGTAAGATCGCCCACGCCGGCGATATCGACGGCTTCTCGGCCTACATGTCGTATTATCCAGACGACGATATCTCGATCGTGGTGCTCGCCAACACACGCGATGTGACACCCACGCCAGTCGGCATCGAACAAAAGATCGCCCGCCTCATCTTCGCCATCCCACATCCCGCGCCGTCGGCCGCGCCGCTTCAAGCTAACGAGGTCGCAGCACTCACCGGCGATTATCAAGCCGGGGCCTTGCGCGTGGGCATTGATGTGGTCGGAATCGTCGCGACTGAAACCGGCATTGCTTTCCGCATCGGCGGCGCCAATGCAGAAGGACCTGCAATTCCTCTCATTCACCTCGATGGTCGCCGTTTCTCCGCCGCGCATGATGACGAGATGATCTTCAGCTTCGGACCAGAGGGAGCAGCTGCAACCAATCTTTCCATCGACTGGCTGGGTGGCTCGATCCCCTTCCATCGGCCCCCGCCACGCTAATTCCTACCCCCAGAAAGACCTTGCCGGCGGCGTGACCACTTCTCCCGCGTAAGTCGCGCCGCCGGACCTGTCTTGGGCCAGCAATACCGGGCCATCCAGGTCGACAAACGAAACGCCGGCGCGCGCGACGACAAAACCCGGCGCCATCGACAACGAGGTGCCCGCCATGCACCCGACCATCGTCTTGAGGCCGCGGCGTCTCGATTCACGTTCAAGCCGAAGCGCTTCAGTCAGCCCACCAGTCTTGTCGAGCTTGACGTTGATCACGTCATAACGACGCGCTGCGAGGTCCAAATCGCTTATTTCAAAGCAACTTTCGTCTGCGGCCAACGGCACCGCACAACGATAGCCCTCGAGCGCTTCATCGGCGCCGGACGCCAAGGGTTGTTCCAACAAGGCTAAGCCCAGTTGGGCCAAGGCCGGGGCGACATCCTGCAATTGCGCAAATGAGAATGCTTGGTTTGCGTCCGCAATCAGGATCGCATCCGGGCGCGCGCGCCGCACAGCTTCGACCTGGCCTACTGGATTGGTCGCATCAATCTTGAGCTTCAACCGCAGGCCCGGGCGCATCCTAGCCGATGCCGCCATGTTCTGGGGCAGATCCAGACTGATGGTCGAGAATGTTTCGATCCGCCCAGGACTGACGCCCGTCAGCTCCCAAATCGAACTTTTGGTTTGTTTGCACTTCAGGTCCCACGCCGCGCAATCCACCGCCGTGCGCGCTGCATAACTCTTGAGCTGCGCAAAGACCGCGTCATACGCTTGCCCCGCCGCGAGCGCTGCCGCAGCACCCTGCAATTCGACCACACCTCGTTGCGCATTGTCATCGCGGTAAAACACGCCGATGCCCTCGCCGCGTCCCAGATGCTGGCCATCATAAAGCTCAGCGACGACCACATCGACAGCCTCAATCGTTGCGAACGCAATGCGCAGCGGCTCCGCCAACGGCCAAGTCTCGTGCGTGATACGAAGTTCAACCGATCCTTCAATCACTTGGATACACCCAGCAACCGCTCAACGATCGCGCCCGCGCCCGTGCGGATGGGATCAATGACTGGAAGGTCGAGGAGGCGCTGAACCCGATCGATCTCACGCCGTGCGTCGGCTGCATCGAGGTCGACCGTATTGAGGCTGACGCCGGCGCAATAAAGACTGGGACTGGTCAGACGCCCGGCCTCAATATAGCGCGCAATGGCTTCATCGAGCGGCGGCGTTTTGAACCCGGGGTAGAAAGAAATCTCGTCACGCCCGACTTCGTGACACAAGACGATCGCTTCGGGCTGTGCGCCGTGCAACAAGCCAAGCGTCACGCCGGCGTAAGCGGGGTGAAAAAGCGAACCTTGGCCCTCCACGATATCCCAATGATCCGCCGCCGCCGCAGGCGCCAGCATCTCGCCTGCGCCGGCGAGAAAGTCGCTAATCACCGCATCGACCGCAAAACCGCGGCCCGAAATTAGGACGCCGGTTTGGCCTGTCGCACAAAAATCCGCGTCCGCGGCCCGCGCCTGCAGCTCACGCCAAATCGCTAGTGCCGTGTACTTCTTGCCTACGGCGCAATCGGTGCCGACGGTCAGCACCCGCCGCCCGGATCGGGGCGCGCCTTTGCCAATAGGCAGATCAAGCGGGGGTCGCGCAAATCGTGCAATTGTCTGCCGCGCGCGCGCGCCTTGCGCTGAGCTCCGGATCCGCGTTGAGCCGTTGATGCAGGCCCGACGCAACATCAAGCCCAGCGTCAAGCGCCGCACCTAATTGCGCGCGCCAATCCTCGCCCAATCGGCCCCCTATTGGCGCCACGCCCACCACCAACGTGCGCGCGCCTGCCGCGACCGCTTGTGCGGGCGTCATGTCCGGCAAGCCAAGATCAATTGTGTCAGCGCTCCAGCGCAATTGCCCCAAGCATCGGGAGGGCGCCCAATCAAGAATGCCTTTGGCCGTCTTGGCGAGCCTGCGATCCTTGGAATCGCCCAGACACAAAAGGAATGGCGGTTCTACACTCATGGCGGCTCTCCTCGAAAAAACCTGCCGCACCGATATACCACCTCGGAATTGACGCCAACCTCATTTTTCTGGAGGGTGAGCAGATCGCGCCGGGCAGACGGTCCCTTGGGAGGCGCGACGAGGTCATTTCAATGCGCTTACAAAGCCTGCTTGTCGCCAATCGTGGCGAGATTGCACTCCGCGTCATCCGCGCTGCGCGCGAACTGGGCGTGCGAAGCGTCGCCATCTATTCCATCGACGACGCAGACGCGGCCCATGTCGCACGCGCTGATACTGCGCTGGCGCTGGGCGGGGTCGGCCCACGCGCCTATCTCGATCAAACTCAAATCATAGAACTCGCGCGATCGCACGCACAGGCGATCCATCCAGGTTATGGCTTCCTCAGCGAGAATGCCGCCTTCGCACGCGCCGCAGCCCACGCGGGCCTCATTTTTGTCGGACCGTCCGCGGAAACGCTCGATCTCTTTGGCGACAAGGCCAAAGCGCGCGCCTTTGCCGAGGCCCAAGGCGTGCCCATTCCAGCTGGCGAGAACAACAATTGCACACCGGAGAACGCGCGTGCGCTGCTGGCCAAGATCGGCGCAAACGGCAAGATTGCAGTGAAAGCGCTCAGTGGCGGCGGCGGCCGCGGCATTCGCTTCGTCGGCGCGGCAGACGACATCGAGGGAGTATTCGAACGCTGCCGGGCCGAAGCGCGCTTGTCGTTCGGCGACGATCGTCTCTACATCGAGGAGATGATCCTCGACGCACGTCACGTCGAAGTTCAAGCGGTTGGCGATGGCGAGCGCGCCATACACCTCGGCGAACGTGATTGCACGCTTCAGCGGCGCAATCAAAAACTGGTGGAGATCGCACCCGCACCCGACCTCAGCGACGCCATGCGCCGTAAACTCCATGACGCGGCCATCACACTGGCGACGGCCGCGCGATTGCGTGGGGTGGCGACCTTTGAGTTTCTGCTGTCAGGCGCTGGGTCGCGCGCAGCGCGCTTTGTCTTCATTGAGGCCAACCCGCGCATCCAAGTCGAACATACCATTACGGAAGAAATCACCGGCGTTGACCTCGTGCGCACACAAATAGAGATCGCCGGCGGCGCTATGCTGGCT
Source organism: Hyphomonadaceae bacterium JAD_PAG50586_4 (assembly GCA_023242925.1). Classification (GTDB taxonomy): domain Bacteria; phylum Pseudomonadota; class Alphaproteobacteria; order Caulobacterales; family Aquidulcibacteraceae; genus Vitreimonas. Next base: position 3,956,486 of record CP096134.1, read on the forward strand.
GACTTGGGGCTGCTCAATCGCACGCCCAGCATGCGCGGCAGCGCCATGCAGGTTCGCGTAAACGCCGAGATCGTCGGCGCGGACGGCGATATCCAATCGAGTGGCGGGCGTATCAGCGCACTTCATTTGCCGGGTGGACCCGGGGTGCGGATCGATTCCGCGGCGAGAGTGGGCGCAAAATGCAATCCCGCCTTCGACACGCTCCTCGCCAAACTCGTCGTTCGCGACAACGATTATACGCGCGCGCTCGCACGCGCGCGCCAAGCATTGGCTGAGCTCCAGGTCGAGGGCGTGGGCACAAATCTCGGGTTTTTGCGCGCCCTTTTGAATTGCGCACCCATGGCCGCCTATCAAGTGAACACCTCCTTTGTCGAGGACCACTGGGCCATGCTCGCCGCCGCTGCAGCGCTCCACGATGAGGCCAATGCCTTGGTCGGCTCACCCCCGCTTGATGATGGCGCCTCCATCGACCTAACCACGCCCCCGGTATGGCTAACATCGCAGCGCCCATGCAGGGAACCATCGTGAACCTCTGCGTCGGCGTCGGCGACATTGTCACGCCAGGCGACCCAATCGTTGTGCTCGAAGCGATGAAGATGGAGCATATCGTCAGCGCCGATCGCGCGGGCCGCATCAGCGCGCTCCATGTGAAAGCCGGAGATATCGTTGCCTCCGGCGCTGCAATCGGATTTCTTGCGCGCGACGAGACGCTCAGCGCCAAGACGCGCGCCGATGCAACAATCGATCTGGATCTCGTGAGGCCGGACCTCGCCGAAATTGGTGCGCTCCATGCACTTGGGCTTGATGCCAACCGCCCCGAAGCGATCGCCAGGCGGCGCAAGTCCGGCAGACGAACCGCACGCGAAAACATCGCGGATCTTTGCGATGAGGGTGCGTTTGTCGAGTACGGTGCGCTCGCGGTTGCGGCGCAACGCACACGCCGCTCACTTGACGATCTGCGCCGGTCAACGCCTGCGGATGGACTGGTCGCGGGCATAGGCGGCGTCAATGGCGCCCTGTTCGGCGCCGACGCTGCGCAATGTGCGATCATGGCCTACGATTTTACGGTCCTTGCGGGAACGCAGGGCTTTTTGAATCACAAGAAGAAGGACCGTGTCCTGCATTTGGCCCGCGATTGGCGTCTACCGACAATCATCTTCACCGAGGGCGGCGGCGGCAGACCGGGTGACACGGACATCCTCGCACCCACGTGGCTTGAGATGACGACATTTCGAGACTACGCCGCATTGAGCGGCGTAGTCCCGCGCATCGCCATTAACGCTGGGTACAGCTTCGCCGGCAATGCAGCGCTTGTTGGACTAAGCGACGTTGTCATCGCCACCGAAGATTCCAGCATTGGTATGGGCGGCCCCGCGATGATTGAAGGCGGCGGCTTGGGCGTTGTCGCGCCCAACGAGGTCGGCCCCACCGCCTCCCAAGCATCCGCAGGCGTCGTCGACCTTGTCGTTAAAGACGAAACCGACGGTGTCGACGCCGCGAAGAAATATTTGGCTTATTTTCAGGGCGCGCTTAGCCACTGGGATTGCGCCGATCAACGCATGCTGCGCCACCTCATCCCCGAGAATAGGATGCGGGTGTACGATGTTCGAAACATCATCGACACCATGGCGGACGCAGGCTCAGTGCTGGAATTGCGCCGCGCCTTTGGCCGCGGCATGGTCACAGCGCTCATCCGCATCGAAGGACGCCCCTTCGGCCTCATCGCCAACGACCCGGCGTATTTGGCAGGCGCCATTGACGCGGACGGCGCCGACAAAGCCGCCCGCTTCCTGCAATTGTGCGACGCGTTCAATCTGCCGGTGGTCTCACTCTGCGATACGCCCGGTTTCATGGTTGGACCGGCCGCTGAGAAGACCGGCCTCGTGCGCAAAGTTTCGCGCCTGTTTCTGATCGGCGCCCAGATGCGCACGCCGATGTTCACCATCGTGTTGCGCAAGGGCTATGGCTTAGGCGCGCAGGGTATGACGGGCGGTCATTTTCACGCGCCCGCGTTTACTGTTGCTTGGCCCACCGCAGAGTTCGGCACTATGGGCTTGGAGGGCAGTGTGCGTCTGGGCTTCAAGAAGGAGCTCGAAGCCGTGTCCGACGGAGACGCGCGCAGAGCACTTTTTCAGGATCTTGTCGCGCAAGCCTATGAAAAAGGCAAAGCCGCCAACGCCGCCGCATTCCTTGAGATCGACGCCGTCATCGATCCGCGAGACACGCGCCATTGGCTGTCGCGCGGCTGGCAAGCGACAAGGCGCGGCGCGCCCGCCGCGTCCAGCCCGCGCTTTGTCGATTCCTGGTGAGACCGCGCGCCGCCGACGATGACGCACTGACCCTTCCTGAAGCTCTGCTCATCAAAGTCCAATTGACAAAATCCAGGTTCCGTGGTCGCGTAATTGAACTTGGCCTCATTTTTAATAATAGGGACGGACAGATGCGCCAATCGATGGTTTTGCTGGGAGCTCTGGGATTGCTCGGCGTGGCGGAGGCCGCGCACGCACAGGACAGCGCAGACCAAAGCGGTCTTGAAGACATCATCGTCACCGCGCGCCGCCAGGAGGAGCGGCTTCAGGATGCGCCGATTTCGGTAACCGCCTTCACCGCCGCCACCATGGAGCGACTTGGCATCGACAATGTCGCCGACGTCGCACGCCGGACGCCCGGTCTGCAGTACGGCAATTACGGCGACGTCAAACTGTCGCCCACGTCCCTGCGCGGCATTATCGGCAGCGCTGGCTCAGCCGGATCGGATCCTGCAGTTGGTTATTACGTTGACGAGGTGTTCGTAGGCCAAGGTGCAGGCGCAAACTTGGACCTATACGACATCGCGCGCGTGGAAGTGCTGCGCGGACCGCAGGGCACGTTGTTCGGCCGCAATACGGTGGGCGGAGTCATCAGCCTCGCCACCGAACGCCCTGGAGAGGATTTCGAGGCGTCGGCGCAGGCTTCATATGGCAATTACGATTACACGCGCGTTGGCGCATCCATTTCCGGCCCACTCGGCGACCAGGCCCGCGCTGGGCTGTCTGCTGTGTTCACCAACAGGGATGGTACGTCCGACAACGTGGTGCTTGGTCGCGATGTGAATACGATGGGCGCTTATTCGATCCGCGCAGCGCTCGACATTGATATCGGCGCGCATTCCTCGTTGCAGCTCAATGCCGATTATCGCGGCGTCGACGACGAGCCTCTCGTTTTTGAGACAATTCGTTACAATGATGCGAGCCTGCTGGCAGTATTGCTCGACGCCAACAGCCTAGAGCGCAACGCAGATCCTTACGACCGGGTCGTCTACACTGACGATGTCAATCGCGAGGAACTCGATGCTTGGGGCGTTTCTGCGCGCTTCAACACGCGGTTTGGCGGCGTCGATGTCACCAATATCGCATCCTACAGGATCCACGATTATTATAGTCGCGTCGACACGGACCGTTCGGCATTGCGTATGGCCTATGACGGCGATCCCGAAGAGATCTGGCGTGCGTCCGAAGAATTGCGCCTTAACTGGAACACGGGCTCGCTCTCCTGGCTCGCCGGCCTCTATTATTATGTACAGGATGGCTCAAACCAAAGCTTCATCGAAATCGGCGCCGATCTTGCCGACCTCTTCGGTGATTCCAGCCTGACCGGCGTTCTAGCCGGCTCGGATGCGGAAATGACGACGACCAGCGCTGCGGCCTTCGGCAGCGTCACGTGGACTGCCAATGATCGCTTCGACGTGACCCTCGGCGGCCGCTACGTCCGTGACGAAAAAGAAATCGACTATGTCCAGAGCGATCCGTTGGCGATCCTTGGCGGCTCGGGTGCAATTTCGGGAGAAGATGCTTGGACGAAATTCACACCGAGCATCAACCTGCGCTACCGCGTGCGCCCTGACGTGCTCACTTATCTGACCGTCTCGCAAGGCTTTAAGAGCGGCGGTTTCAATGATGCTTTGGGCGACGCCAACGGTATCGCCTTTGGACCCGAGACCGTTACCAATTACGAGTTCGGCGTGAAAAGCGAATGGTTCGATCGCCGCCTCACCGCAAACTTGTCGGTCTTCTATATGGACTGGAGCGACATCCAGATTTCTCAGGACAATCCGATCACCCCGGTGTTCGATCCGATTATTTTGAACGCAGGCGCAGCGCACAGCCAAGGTATCGAACTCGAAATCCAAGCAGCCCCCACCGATCGCCTCCTATTGGGCGCCAATCTTTCGTTGTTGGAGGCGGAGTTTGATGAAGGCAGTCTACCCAGCGGCCAAACACTGCAACGCATTCCCCAAGCGCCCGAATACACCGCAGCCCTCAACGCGGAATATACTTGGCCGGTGGGGTCATGGGGCGAGTTGTCGCTCAGCGGTGAATACATCATGCGCGGGGAATCGTTCCTCACGCTCGATAACATCGAAGACGGCCGCGTCGATCCCTACCAATTGCTCAATCTGCGTTTGACTCTGGCGAATCCTGCGCAAGGTTGGCGTGTCGCTCTCTGGGGCGAGAACGTCACCGATGAGACCTACAAGACGCGGATGTTTGACCTCTATAGTCAGGACCTCGTGGGCCAACGCTTCATCATCCTGGGCGATCCGGCCACGTACGGCATCGACCTGCGCGTGAGCTATTGAGGGCATCGCATGACAATACGCTCAAGACGCACCGTCCTGCTCGGCGCCACCATGCTGGCGCTGACGGGATGCGCCACGCCGCCGGCGCAGGCGCCCACGGTGCGCGAGCGCCCTGAGTTTTGGAGCGACCGATCCTATTATCTTGCGATGCGCGACGGCGTCGGCCTGGCGCTTAGCCTTTACTATCCTCAATCGCGCGAGCCCAGCACTCCGGCGGCGACCATCCTGGTGCAAACCCGGTACGGACGCGCTGGACAAATGCGCAGCCCGGAAATGCAGATGTGGCGTGCACACGGCTATGTCGTGGCAATAATCGACACGCGCGGCACGACATCATCTTTCGGTACGCGCATGCTGGAGCTGGGCGACGAAGAGCAACGCGATATGGTTGAGATCATCGCCCATATCGCAGCCCAGCCATGGTCAAATGGCCGCGTGATCGCCGCGGGCGTCTCCTACATGGGCGACACTGCCGATTTCGCCACAACGAGACCTGCGCCAGCACTGGTCGGCGCCATACCCAGACAAGTCGACTTCGATGGCTACGCTCACCTCATTGCGCCAGGCGGCGTGGTCAATGATTTCATGCTGACAATGTGGGGCGGCGGCACGCTCAACATGGATTTAGGTCAATGGGAGCGGGATGGGCGCACCCTGCGCTGCATCGAAAGCATCGATGATTGCCAAGCGCTCTTTCCATTGCTGCAACCGGTCGATGGCGACGACGCTTATGAGCAATTGCGCTCCGCATTGCGCGACCGGCGCCGCTGGCAACCTGGGGATTATCTGGCCCTGACGTTCCGCGATGACATCGGGGCAAACGGCCATAGCATCGACGAATCCGCGCCAGCGCAGCAGATCGAAGCAATTCGCCGCGAGCGCAAGCCTGTCATGTATTGGGGGTCATGGCTTGACGCAGGCACCGCCGAAGCCGCGCTCGCTCGTTTTCGCTCAGCGCCAGAAGTCCCCGCCGAGATCTGGATCACCGGGAACGATCATGGCAATCGCGTCAGCGCCGATCCGTTCGAGGCTGCGGACTCCCCCGCACCCCACAATCGAGGCGCAATACACATTGATGCGCGCCTTCGCCGAGCGCACCCAACGCGGCGAAGCCATCGAGCGCGTGATCAATTATTATGTCCTCGGCGCAGGCACATATCGACAAACGCGCGTGTGGCCGCCCGCTGGCGTCACGCAGACGACGCTCTTTCTTTCTCGCGACAACACACTTGCGGCGAATGTCGGCCGACAGGGCGTTTTGCGTCACGATGTCGATCTCTCCGTCGGCACCGGAGAGCGTACGCGGTGGTCGACCCAGATCGGCACACCGCCCGCCTATACCGATCGCGCCGAGATCGATCGTCGTCTCATTGTTTTTGACAGTGCGCCCATGGCCGCCGACATGGAATTGGTCGGCACGCCAGTGATCGATCTTCAGATGGCCACGCGCACAACCGATCCGGCCTTTTTTGTCTATTTGGAGGATGTCGCGCCCGATGGCCGCGTCACTTACATAACTGAAGGCATGTTGCGCGCGATCCATCGCCGCCCCGCCGACCCGGCCACGCTCGCTTACGATGCAGGCCCCGCCCCGCATAGCTTTCGCCGCGGCGACGCATTGGCGGTGACGTCAGGCGAAGTCATGCAGGTGCGATTTGCGCTTTTTCCCACAGCAGCGCTCGTGCGCGAAGGCCATCGTTTGCGCATCGCGCTCGCGGGCGCGGACGCATCGGTCTTCCATGTCTATTCAGGCGGCGGACCAGAGACATTCGAACTGCACGTTGGCGGCGCATCGCCATCGACGCTGGAGATCACCATGCGTCCGTGGACGCCGTGATGCTCAAGCGGCGCGTTTGAACGCCAGCAGCGGCGCAAGGGAAAGAACAAACAAGACCGGCGAGGCGCCGATCAGCAAGACATTGGATGCTTGCGTCACGTCTTCTTGTGTCAATGCCAGGGCAAGGCCCGCAATGGCGGGACCTAACGCCAATCCAAGCTTTTCGGACGCGGTCCAGACGCCCGTGAATACGCCCTCCAGACTTGAGCCACCGTGCGATTCCGCGTGCGCCAAGTGCGCCATCAGCACAAACGGCAACACTTGCACCGCAGCCAGCGGCGCGCCCATGAGAGCAAAACCGATAAGAGCCGCACTCCAGTCGCCGCCCTGCATCAACGCAAATCCGAAGGCCGCGCTGGCGCCCGCATAAGCGAGCGCACCCAGCGCCAAAACAGCACGATTGCCAAACCGCGCTCCAAGCCAACCCCAGAGCGGGGTCGTGATGATCGTAATGATCAGCATCACGCCCATCGCCACGCCGATATCGCCCTCGCCGCGACCCAACATTCTCGTCACGAGATAAGGCGTGAGCGCAGTAATCGCGCCCGCCGCTGAGAGCTGCAGAAAGTAGGAGAAAGCAAGCAGACGAAATTGGCTGTGCGCGAAAGCGGCCCGAAGCTGGCTTAGTAAGCTCGGTGCAGGCCCAGCGCTTCCACGAACGGAGTCTTCTCGCCCCTTCAGCATCACCACCGGACCAAACATCGCAATCAAGCACAATATCGCGATCCATACGGCCATGAATGCGTAGCCGGCCCGGCCGCCGCCGCCATATGCGACGAGCATCGGCGCAAGCGATGCGCCAGCCAGCAGTCCAACCATTGCGCCGGTGATGCGCATGGTCACCATACGCCCGCGCTCGGCCTCTGTGCGCCCCAGTTCCGCGGGGACCGCGATGTAGGGAACGGCAAACACCGAATACATGGTCGCGAGTGCAAAGTAGGCGATCGAAACCCAAATGAACGCGCTCAATGGCGTTGAGGGCGGCGCACTGAAAAGAGCGATGAAGGCGGCGAAAACACCAAGACTGCCGAGTATCAGAAACGGGCGACGCCGGCCAAATCGCGTGTACGTGCGATCAGAGAGCGCGCCAACGAAAGGATCCCAGAGGATTGACCACACTTTAGGGATCGCCACGGCAGCGGCGGCCCAAGCCGGCGGAATCGCCAGCGTCTCGGTGCAATAATAGAGCAGTAGAATTGTGGGAACGGTCGAAAAAACGCCCGTGCCGAGCGAGCCCGCAGCATAGAGCAACGTGGCGCTTGGCCCGATGTTGCGACGCGACACAGCGTCGACGGCGCTCATTTGGCTTCCGCCGGAACCCACATGGAGAGCCAATCAGCGATCAAAGCGGGCTTGTCCTCGCCCTCGATCTCGACCTCGCACTTCAGGCAAGTGACAATGCGGCCGTCCTTGACCTGGCGGCGCTCTCTTAACCAGAACCGCCCGCGCACTTTGGCCCCAGCTTTGACTGGCGAAACCAGACGCATTCTGTCAAAGCCATAGTTGAGGGGGTACCCAAATTCTGTACTCTCACGATCGTTCTTCAGCTGCATGGCGCCGTAGAGCAGATGCGTGAGAAGCGACGTGGTGAGGAAGCCAAACGCAATGGTGCCTTTGAACGGCGAGTGGAGACGCGACCATTCAGGGTCAATATGCATAGGGTCAGGGTCTAGCGTCGAGGCGCCGAATTGATCAATCATCTCCTGAGTGATCTCCACCCAGTGCGAGACGCCAATCTCCTCACCCGGGGCAAAACCCGATAACGGATCAGTCACAGCAGTTTGACTCACGAAAAACCCAATCTTCCAAGGTTTATGAGGATGACCTCAATTTCAAAGAAACGTCAACCCAGTTCCGCCGCAGCGGCGCAACCGGCGTCGGCCAAGAAGACACGCACGCGCGACCCTCAATGGTCGCTGATTGACCAGATGGAGCGCCAATTGCGCGACGAGCCGCCCAAGCAGAAGGGCGAACGCACCCGCCTGCGTATTCGTCTCGCCACGGCCAAAGTGCTTGAAAAGAACGGCTACCTCGCCGCACGGGTCGCCGACATCACAAACGAGGCGGGTTTGGCTGAAGGCTCGTTTTACGTTTACTTCAAGGACAAGACTGACGCCGCGCTAGATGTGCTCACGGAACTGGCCGAGGAGTTCAACCTCCTGCAGCACGAACATGTCGCCGATGATCTCGGCCATGGCGGCGATCCGGCACACGAACCGGCATTGGTTTGCCATCTGCCGCAACAATGCGGGGCTGATGCGTTGCATCCTGCAATTGGGCGACGAAGTCCCCGCCTTCGCGCAATTGGCGCAGCGATCGAACGTAACCTGGTACGAGGTTGTGACGCGCTCGGTGTTACGCCGCCACCCCGATGGCGCCATCGACAAAAACGACATCTTGCTTGCCGTGCACATGCTCGGCTCGATGATGGATGAGCTCACGCGCAAGCTTATCGTCTATCCAGAACCGTCCTTTGTGAAGCTGATGAGCAAACTAAAGCTTGATGACAACGGCCTTGCCGACGCCGCTAGCGTGATATGGTTTCGAACGCTCTATCCCAATAAGAAGCTGACCGACGAATTAAGCGGCGCCGCAGCGCGCATCGCTGGCTGGGCAAGCAAAAGCACATAGTCAAAATAGTGAGTGGCCCACCTCCTTCTGCGCGCATGATCGTTAGATCCGGTCGCGCAGCAGATCGCACGCGCGTCACCAGCATAGGCTTTGCGGCCATGCGAGGCTTCGGCATCGCGCCCGATCCGCTCAACATCGATCGCGATCTCGCGACGTTCGGCGATCAAGCGCCGCACAAGCTCGTTGAGCTGGTCGCCGAATTGGACGGAGAGGTCATTGGCAGCATTCTGGCGTCAAAGAAGGACCTCCATACAGCCAAGATCACCGGGTTTTATGTCGCCGAGGACGTCCGCGGCGCGGGCGCAGGCAGACGTCTGCTCAGCTATGCGATTGAAGCGTGCAAGCGTGAAGGCTGCGCCCAGATCCTTCTCACCACCCACGTTCACATGCAGGCAGCCATGCGGCTCTATGAGCAAGCGGGGTTCACGCAAACGGGGAGCGAATCCGAAGATGGCAACGACTACGTCCATTTTTCCCTGGCGCTTGGGCCTGTCAGCTGACGCGCAACGGCGATTGCCACGTCGTCCGCGGTCCTTTTGTGCCTCGACGCCACTCCCGCGGGCGGGTCGCCGCGCGACTTCGATGATGTTGTTTCCCAGCGTGCCTGGCGTCACATCCGCCCGCGTTTGTGGTCGGTAGGTTCGCTTCATCGAAGCGATGACGCTTCGAACCGAGGAGCAAACCAATGACCAATTTTTACGCCCTGATCGCCGCGTGCGCCGTGTTCGCACCGATGGCGATGGCCACACTCAACCAAGCCGCTCAGATCGTCGCCTAACACCGCGATCCGATCGAGCGGCAAGAAGAGGCCCGCGAAGGATGCTCCCCTTCGCGGGCCTTTTGTTGTCGCAGCTGATTGCAAGACGCGCCAACGCGTCGCAATCCACTAGCTATTGTGTGCGCGGTGGTAGCCCGGTGGTAGCCACAACATATTTGTCACAGGAGAGACACCGCAGCGCTTCAACTTTCGCGATGAATTTCAATTGGTTGCTGGCGCACCCGACAGGATCTGAACCTGTGACCTTTGCCTTCGGAGGGCAACGCTCTATCCAGCTGAGCTACGGGTGCTAAAGCCGTGAGCCGGCCGGTCGGCCAGCGCGGGCGGCATCTCTAGCCGAGCTTTGCGGCCAAGGCGAGCCTTCGGAGGCGACGATTGCGGTCCCTGTTTACAGCTTTGCTGGCGGTTTCGGCCTGGGCGCTGGCGGCGTGTTCGCCAGCCCCGGCGCCGCAGGGCGAGCCAGCACTCTGGCGGATCGCTGACGCTGATAGCGAGATTTGGCTGTTCGGAACCGTGCACATGCTGCCACCCGATCTGCGATGGCGGGGCGAGCGCGTGAATGCGGCGTTCGCGTCAGCCGACGAATTTATGACGGAGACGGACACTTCCGCTGACGCGAACTCCGCCTTTCCGACGCTGGCCGCACGCTATGGCCTTCTGCCGCCTAACCAGAACTTATCCGCGCTGCTGCCGCCAGCAGATCGCGCGAGCCTTGCCGAGACCGTGCGGGAACTGGGTTTGGATGCGGCACAAATTGAGCGCATGCGGCCGTGGTTCGCGGCGTTGCAACTTTCCTATGCTTACGCGATGCGCGAGGGGCACAGCGTGGACGCGGGCGTTGAGACCGTGTTGGCCGCCGCCGCACGGCGGAGCGGCAAACGCTTGAGCTTCTTCGAAACGCCGGAAGAACAAATCCGCATCCTCGCGGATCTGCCGCCAGCGGACCAAGCACACTTTCTTGCCGTGACGCTGCGCCAAATCGCCGACAAGGATGGCGCGTTGGCGGAATCGGACGAAGCGTGGGCGCGTGGCGATATTGAAGCGTTGGACACAGCACTCGCGCCGCAATGGGAAGAAGCCGGCCCCGTCTTGCACGAGGCCGTCATCCTCCGGCGCAATCGCGCTTGGGCTGACGAGGTCGCGACGCGTCTCGACGGATCAGGACGCATCTTCATCGCTGTGGGCGCTGCGCATTTGGTCGGCGACGACAGCGTCGTCGATCTCCTGCGCGCACGCGGCATCGAGGTGGAAGGACCTTAGCCGGCTGGCGGCGGCCGCGTGATGCGTCCCTGCAGGTTCGACTGCACTTCGCGCGCATCGAATGCGTTCGGATCATCCGTTGGCTTGCGGCCGCTGAACATCGCAATCTCCGCGACGGCTTCATAGCGCGTCACTTCGCGATAGCTGGTCGGCTCATCCCAGAAGGGATCGTACCAAGGGCTCCAGCCGCGGCGCGGCGAGAAGTACCAATAATCGAACCCAAAGCGTGGCGAGCGGATGCCCGTGCCCTGCAAGCGCGAATGCTCTTCCGTGTCACGGTTGGCGACGATGAAGTAATCGTGGCCGCCTTCGAGCGTGAGTTCGGCGGCGCGGTAGAGCAGATAGGTCTCCACCGTCTCGCGATCCGTGACAGTGTTGCCGCGGAATGTGATGCGGACGCGGTTGTTCTCGATCCGCTGTTCCTGAAAGCCGTAATTCGTCGTGCTCGCGGCCGGCTGGTACGGCGTGGCCGTAGCGCAGGCCGACAACAGGGCGGCCGCCGCGATAAACACAAGCGCGCGCATGTGGGCATCTCCAATATTGACGTTTCGTTGGGTCAAATATGGAGCGGCCGCTTCGTTTCGGCCAATCCCAATCTAGTGATGCAGCCAATGATCGGCGGTGTTGACCTTTGGCGGCGCGATCGTTTCCCCGTCGCCAACCGCACCGAGTGGATGACAGCGTCGATCTCGCTTCGCCAATAATTGAGGAACTTATGGATGCGCGGGTAGGACGGCGCAAGATCCAGCGTCTGCCACATGAAGCTCTGCAAGAGCGAGGGGTGATCGGGCATGTAGTAAAGCACTTCGGCCGTCGCTAAGCGCCAGCCTTCAAGGCGAAGTGAAAACTCGTTCGTCTCCATGCAGTCTCGGCCTCCGACAAACAATGCGCATGGGCGCGTCGTGTGTTTCTCAGGTTTGGGAGGCTGACTGATCCGCGATTACTCCGTCAATACTCCTGCATCAGCTAGCAATCGCGCAGCGCGGCTGCCAGTTGATCATTTCACTTGGGGGATATGGACTTTCGCCAATCGCACGAACGCGCGGCGCCGCGCAATTAATCGCGCAACAGAATGAGCGCCGCGGCAACGAGCAGAAGCACGCCTACCGTCGCCGAGAACAAGCGGCGCGCACGCTCTTGGCGTAGCGCTGTCGAGAGCGCGCCGCCGGCGAGGCCGTAGCCGCTCATGGCGATGCTATCCATCAGGATCATCGTGGCGCCGAGCAGCGCGAGCTGGGGCACGGCCGGGCGCGCGGGATCAACGAATGGCGGCAACACAGCAGTAAAGAAGATGATCGCCTTCGGATTTGAGAGCTGCACGGCGAAACCGTCGCGAAAGGCGCTGGAGAGATCCGCGCCCCTGCCCGCTTCGAGCGGCGCAACTTTATCGCGCCAAGCTGCCCACAGCGCCTTGGCGCCGAGCCAAGCGACATAGAGGCCGCCCACGATCGCGATCATTCGGAAAGCCAGCGGAAAGGCATGCACCAATGCGCTCAAGCCCAGCGCGGCCGCCGCGATCCAAACAAGGTTAGCGGCGTTCATGCCGACAACGCCCAGCAGCGCGGCTTGCGGGCCGGCGCGCACGCCAGTGGCGATAGAAAAGATATTGGCGGGCCCAGGCGTGACCGCCATCACGGCCATCGTGGCAAGAAAGAGCGCATAGAGCGCTGGATCAACGGGAAGCATCGGACGACTCGGTCGAATGACGGGCAGGAATGGTCGCGCGTCTGCGTGCGGCGTTAGCCGGGCTGTCGCGCCTGTCGGTGATTGAACGAGATCATGTTTTGCGTGTGCGCCAAGTCAGTGTGGCGCGCAAGCCCCGTTAACGTGAACGCTCGAGCGCCCGCGCCTTTACCATACGCTGTGATGCGAAGTGGCACGCGAGGTAGCCCAAAGCGATCGGCGGGCGCCAATCGCGAGCGGCAGGATCGGCGAAATGCCATTTTCCGCCAGCGCGCCGGCCACAAGCCATAGCGTCAGCGGAAAGCCGATCAGCAACAGGATGATGCCAGCCGTCGAGAGCAGTCTCGCTTCGGCACGAAGGGCGGCCGGGGTGGGACGAGTGGTGCGCATGCCCGACGCGCTGCGAAAATCGCGCCACTCGCGAACACGTGATGCGCGCACGTCACGCGTGACCGACACGCCGCACGATCAAGCGATTGTGTTGCAGTGAATCCTCGGTTCTCCTCATCCAACATTAAGGCCAAGGAACTATATTCGTCACTACAGCGTCCCTTCGCAGAACGCAGGACGGAAACGACGCAGATGGCATTTTCGGATCTCCTTACGCCCGGCGAGGACGAACTCGCAGAGCACTACCCGAACCGGGTAGAGCACACGGCTGATGGGATCGTGCATGCAGTCGGTATCCTCGCGGCTCTGATTGGCGGCGGTTTGCTGGTGGCGTTCGCTCTGGTTAATCGCGGCGTGCCGCTGGCGACTGGCGGCGCAATTTACGCGCTCTGCCTCATGGCGATGTTGGCGGCGTCGGCGATCTACAATCTTACCCGCCCGTCACGTTATCGCCGCGTGCTGCGCCGAATCGATGAAGCGGCGATCTTTCTCATGATCGCCGGCTCCTACACGCCCTTCACCATTCAATTGCTGCCGCCGTCTTTCGCAATCGGTATCACCGTGGCGATCTGGATCGCGGCCCTCGCTGGCGCTGCCGGCAAGGTGTTTTGGACTGCGCTTTCGGATCAGGCGTGGTGCTTGATCTACTTAGCCTTCGGCTGGCTCTCCGTTCTCATTCTAGGTCCAGTGGTGCCCTCGCTGCCGCCACTGGCGATCGCGCTGCTCGTGGTCGCCGGCGTCACCTATTCCGGCGGCGTGCTGCTTTATCTGAACCACGCGTTGCCGTTCCGCCGCGCGCTTTGGCACGCGTGCGTGATCCTGGCGCCGCCGGCCATTACGGCGCGGTGTTTGTCGGCCTTGTGCTGAGCTAAGCGAGCGCGGCTTCCAACGCCTCGAGTGCAGCGCCGTGGATTGCGTCCGTGGCGGAATTGCTCAGCACCGGATGCGAACCGAACTTCGCCATCACCAGATTCAGGCTTGGCACGATGACAAGTCGCTGGCCGCGCACGCCGAGCAGCCAAACTGAACCACGCGCGTCATGCGTGCACCAGAATTGGCTCTTGTAGGACCAGCCGGGCCGCGTCGCTTGGTTGCCGCGGGCGAATGCGTCCTTGTCTCCACCGGCGAAGATCAGATCGACAGCCGGGTTTGGGAACACTTGGCGCGATCCCACACGACCGCGCCGACGTAGCATTTCCCCAAAGCGCGCAAAGTCACGCAGAGAGATATTGAGCCCGCCAGCCGCCACCTCCTGGCCGACCGCGTCGAGCGTGAAATACGCGGGATCGGCGGCGCCGATCGGTGCGTGAATTTCCTCGGCGTAGAGCTGCGACAAGCTTTTGTTGGCGACGCGCTGCACCACCCAGGCGAGCACATCGGTGACAGCCGAGCGATAAGCGAAGGCGTGACCGGGCGGATGCTCGCGCGCATTGATCAACTGAAGCGCCGCGTACGTACCGCGCGGCGGATTGCGCGCATCGCGGGGGCCTAGACCAACGTCGGCCAGATAGCGGAAAACATCGGCGCTAGGATCGGTGTAGTTCTCCGAAAAGCGCGCGCCGTCGGTCATATCAGCGATCTGGCGCACGCTCGCGCCTGCGAAGCCCGTTGCGGCTAGCTCGGGAAGATAGCTCTCGACCGGGCGGCTGAAATCGAGCTGCCCGCGCACCGCGAGGATTTCTGCGAGGAAGCCGCAATAGGATTTCGTCGCCGAGAATAGGATGTGCGGATCGGCGGGCTGCATGCCGCCAAGATAGCGCTCGTGCACGATGCGGCCGTTGACGAGGATAATAATCGCATCGGTGTGCGTATTCGCTTCAAACTGCGACCAGCTGATCTCGCCTTCGGCGGTGCGCAAACGCACGCGCTCCATGTCCATCGGCGCCTCACGGAGCGCGAGCGAGCGGGCTTGCAATTGCGTGGCGTCGCGCGAGCCGAAGATTTCGCGCATGTGACGGACAGACCACTTGGCCTGGGGCCAGGTCTGCCAATTGGAGATGTCGACGCGCGTGTTCGGCGCTGGTGGATATCCTTGCATAAAATTGGCGGCGGAGTGCTCGCCGGTGTCGGGCTGGGCCGCCACCGATATCGCCTGCGCTTGGGCATTGTTGGCGTTCGACACAGTCGCTGCCGCTGCGACACCCGCGCCAGCCATGATCGCGCGCCGTGTCATGCTCGCGTCTTCCGTCATCATTTCCTCCGCCGCCCTTTTGTTGGGCTTACCGCAACACTAGCTGGGCTCTGAGCGCGCGCATTCCCTAAAGCGTCAGTTTTCGGCCCGTTCGACATGCTGCTAAGTTCCACAAGCGGAGGCGCCATGAGCGGATGGCGTGACACGGAAGGGCGCACGGCTGAAGAACGACGCACGCGACAAGATCGATCTCTGCGGCCGCGCTTGGCGGAGACGGTGAAGAACCGGCCCTTGAGCTTAGTGATGCCGATTTTCAGCGCGCTGTTCGTGCTGGTGTTGATCATCGCTTTGCTGCTTGCGTTCGGCTGAGCACGCGGAACGAACGCGCCCGCAAGTTGTTGTTCAGGCTCCACTTACATCGAAGAGGAGCGATCCCCCATGCCCACCACCACAGGCCACACGACCGCGATCCGCGCCAAGAAAGTCATAGGTACGTCCGTGAAGGACACGAGCGGCGAGAAGATTGGCACAATCGAGGACATCGTTCTCGACAAGCAATCCAATTCGATCCTGTTCGCCGTCGTCGGCTTCGGCGGCGTGCTCAAGATGGGTGAGAAATTCCATCCGCTGCCATGGGCGGCGCTGAACTATGACGAGGACGAGGATTCCTACGTCGTGCCGTACACGAAGGACGAGCTGAAAGCGGCGCCGGCCGACACGATCAGCGAACTGACCAAGAACGACGGCATCGCCTATCGCGACCAGAGCCACGCCTTTTACAAGGTCGATCAATATTGGAGCTAAGCGCGTAAGCGCCTAGATGTGACGCGCCTGCCAGCGATGGCGGGCGCGTTTGCATGGGAAGCGCCATGAGCTCGTCATCGGCAATCACACGTGTGCTGTACGACGCCTCGAACCGCACGCTCGCCGTGACCTTCACGAGCGGCAAGAAATACATCTACGAAGACGTGCCCCCAGAGGTGGCCAATGAGTTTCAAACGGCGCCGTCGCAAGGCGCGTATTTCAATTGGCGCATTCGGGATCAGTACACATTCCGCGAACTCTGATTATGCGCCGCTCCGTGCCCGGAACTCATGCACCCACGCCAGCGGAATCACCTCAGCTTCGTTGGGCTTTGTCGCTTCGATAAAGGCGCGAGGCCGCATGAAGAGCCCCGCCGCACACGCGCCCGCACCCATGAAAAAGATCCCAGACAGTGCCGTCACAGGCACAATCAACAAAAGCACGAGAAGTATGTTCTCGCGCGCTTGGTAAAGCCCGAAGGGCAAACCGACGGCCAGGCCGGCCAAAATGAGCACCCCCAGAAACAACATCAGCACCCAGAGGGCGCGTTTGATGAATTGGATTGTGCTCATCGCCCCTACTCGTTTTTGCCGCGCTTCTTATCCCGCTCGGCCATGATCCGAAGCCGCAGCGCGTTGAGCTTGATGAAGCCTTCGGCGTCGGCTTGGTTGTAACCGCCTGCCTCATCAAAGCCGACGAGCTTCTTCGAGTAAAGCGAATAGGGGCTTGAGCGGCCCACGGTACGGACGCCGCCCTTGTAGAGCTTCAGCTTTACATCGCCCGTGACGCTCTCTTGGCTGGCGTCGATCGCCGCTTGCAGCATCAGGCGCTCGGGCGTCCACCAGAAGCCGTTATAGATGAGCGTCGCGTATTTCGGCATCAGCTCGTCTTTGAGATGCATGGCGCCGCGGTCGAGCGTGATGCTTTCGATGGCGCGGTGGCCGTACCAGAGTATCGTGCCGCCCGGCGTTTCGTAATAGCCGCGCGACTTCATGCCGACATAACGGTTCTCGACCAGATCGAGACCGCCGATGCCGTGCTTGGCGCCGAGGCGGTTGAGCTCTGTCAGCAGCTCATGCGCCTTCATCGGCTTGCCGTTGATTGCGACGAGGTCGCCACGCTCAAAGCTGAGCGTGACCACTTCGGCCTGATCGGGCGCCTCTTCCGGCGTGATGGTGCGGCGGTCGCCGCGCTTGGAGACGACGTCCGGCACTTCGACGTCCGGGTCCTCAAGCACCAGACCTTCTGACGACGTGTGCAGCAAATTCGCGTCGATCGAGAACGGCGCGTCTTGCTCTTTGTTCTTGGCGATCTCAATGCCGTGCTTACGCGCGTACTCAAGCAACCCAGGACGACCTTCGAATTCCCACTCGCGCCACGGCGCGATCACCTTCACGTCCGGCTTCAGCGCGTAATAGCTGACCTCGAAGCGCACTTGGTCGTTGCCCTTTCCGGTCGCGCCGTGGCTGACGGCGTCGGCGCCGACGAGGTTGGCAATTTCGATCTGGCGCTTGGCGATCAGCGGACGCGCGATCGAGGTGCCGAGCAGGTACTGGCCCTCGTACAGCGTGTTGGCGCGGAACATCGGAAAGACGAAGTCGCGGACGAATTCCTCACGCAGATCGTCAATGAAGATGTTCTCCGGCTTGACGCCGGCTTTGATCGCCTTGGCGCGCGCGGGCTCCAATTCCTCGCCTTGGCCGAGATCGGCGGTAAAGGTAACCACCTCGCAATTGTAGGTCTCCTGCAGCCATTTCAGGATGATGGAGGTGTCGAGGCCGCCCGAATAGGCGAGCACAACCTTGTTGGCTTTGGACTGAGACATGGCGCGCGTTCCCGCATTGAAAAGCGGGGCTTTCCTTTCACAAGCGCGCGCTCAAATCAACGGATGCTGACTCTCGCGAACCCATTGTGACAGCACCCATTTCTCGCCCGCCGTTACAGGCGCACCGGCGTGGAGCGAGTCGCGCTCAAGTTCGCCGGCGCGCGAGACGTTCCAGAAGATGAGCGCGTCGCCCGCTTTGCCCTTGAACGCCAGATTGAGGCGCGGAAATACGGTTTCGCCGCCTTCATAATCATCGTTCAGATAAATCAGCACAGTCACCGCGCGCTGCCCCATCTCGGCGAGTTCAGCGGCGTAACCCAGCGCTTCAGGCTCCCACGGTCGGATGAAGTCGTAGTGCGGTTTGTATTCCTGCCCCGGCTCGTAGCGGAGCACATTCATGCGCTCTTGATTGACGAGCGGCAGCCCAGTGGCGATCGCCATCCGTCGACACACCAATTGTTGGATGAGATCACCATCGATCAGATGAAAGCCTGCGACAGAATTTGTGCGCGCCGCGTCGCGTGTGCTGCCGCCGTCGGGCGTGAAGACCATGCACGGCTGAAGCTTCGACGAAGCCGATTTGATGATCCAATCGCAAACCGACTTGGGAATGAAGCTGTCCACGCTGAACACACGTGGGACCTCGGCGAGCGGAATGAGCTGGATCGGCTGCGACCAAGGCGCGCGATCCAACTCGCGCTCACCGAGAATGGTCAGTTGTTGTTGCGCATGCGTGTGCCCCAGCGTCGCGGCCTGTCTGACCAGAGCATACGCCTCATCCAGATTCTTGGCGCAGCCAATGCCGCGTGCAGCAAGTGCTGCGCGCAACATCATTGCATTCGCGCTGCCTTGCGCGCAGGCGGCTTGCACCTGTTCGAGCGCTTCCGGAATGGACCGCGCGACGCCGTTTCCAATGAGAAGCTGATAAGCGAACTGAACACGAGCCTGCGCATCCCCCTGCGCCGCCCGCTCCCGAAGTGAAGTCGGGTCACCCATCTACGCTCCCCCAATGAGCGCAGCCGTCACGGGCCGATCGAAATCGATGGGCCGTCGCCGTTGGGTTCCACGCTAGCTTAGGCGCCCAATGCATCGCCATGGGGCGCCGCTACGACCACAGCTTTTTAGCGAAAGGGCAATTACACCATCACCTGATTGCCCAATTCGACGGCACGTCCGGATGGGATGTGGAAGAAGTCCGTCGCATTGGTGGCGTTGCGGGCGAGGAAGATGAAGAGGTGGTCCTGCCAGAGCGGCATGCCGCTCTTCTCGCTCGGCACGATGGTGCGGCGGGAGAGGAAGAAGCTTGTCTTCATGATGTCGAACTTCAAGCCGTGCTTGCGCGCCTCGGTGAGCGCTTTGACGACGTTCGGCGTTTCCATGAAGCCGAAGGTGAGCTGAACGCGTTTCACGTCCGGCATGAAGTCCTCGATCTTTACGCGTTCACTCTCGGGCGCACGCGGCGCGTTGATCGTCTTCACCGTGAGGATGATGATCTGCTCGTGCAGCACCTGATTGTGTTTCAGATTATGCATGAGCGCCGCGGGCGCGACGTCTGGATCGCCGGTCAGGAAGATGGCGGCGCCGCGGACTCGATGTGGCGGGTGGTGCGAGAGTGTCTCGAACAGTTTCGCCAGGCTTTCATCGCGGCGCACAGTTTCGGCCAGCAAACGCGTGCCGCGCACCCAAGTCCACATAATGACGATGAGTCCTATCGCCAGCAGCAGCGGCACGAAACCGCCGGACCAGACACGCTGCAGATTCGACGACAGGAAGATCAGCTCAATGATCACGAACGGCGTGATGATGGCGGCGGCGAGTGCTACCGGCCGCTTCCACAGCTTCCAGATAACGATGAACACCATCACCGTACTCATCAGCATTTCGCCGGTGATGGAGATGCCATACGCTGCCGCGAGGCGGGTCGATGACCCAAACGCGAGCGTGAGCACCAACACGCCGGCGAGCAGCAGCCAGTTCACTTGTGGCATATAGATTTGGCCGGCTTGCGTTTCGGACGTCCGGCGAATTTCCATGCGTGGCAACAGGCCCAGCTGGATTGCTTGTTGGGTGAGCGAGAAGGCGCCGGAAATGACGGCCTGACTGGCAATTACCGTCGCGGCAGTCGCGAGAATCACAAGCGGCAACCGAATCATTTCCGGCGCCATCTCGAAAAAAGGGCTGAATTCGAAAGAGACACTGTCGGCGCCGACAGCGCGCGCGGCTTCACGGGCGATGGCGTATTCAGCGTTGATCACATCGAGCTGGCCGAGCACAAAGGCGCCCTGCCCAAGATAATTCAGCGTCAACGCCGGCAGCACGAGGCCAACCCAGGCGACGCGGATCGGGCGGCGACCGAAGTGACCCATGTCAGCGTAAAGCGCCTCAGCGCCTGTGACGGCCAGGAAGACGGAGCCAAGCACCACGAATGTCAGGAATTGGTGCTCGATCATGAAGCTGATTGCGTGCACCGGCGACAATGCCGCGAACACACCGGGATTGGTGGCGATCTGAAACGCGCCCAGCACCCCCATCGTGATGAACCAGATCGCGGTAATCGGGCCAAAATAGCGGCCCATGACGCCCGTGCCACGCGATTGAATCGCGAACAAGCCGACCAAAATGCCAATGCCAATCGGCAGAATAAATGGATCGATTGAGCCCTCGAGCGCAGGAACAGCGCGTAAGCCTTCAACGGCGGAGAGCACGGAGATAGCCGGCGTGATGAGCGCATCGCCGTAGAACATCGAAGCGCCGGCGACGCCGACGAGAAACAGAAGCGGCGTGCGTTTGCCAAGCGCGCGTTGCGCAAGCGCCATCAACGAAAGCGTGCCGCCCTCGCCCTTGTTGTCCATCTGCATGACGATGACGATGTATTTCAGCGTCACGACGATCATAAGCGCCCAGAAGATGAGCGATATGATGCCAAGCACTTCCTCGGCCTCGGCGACGCCGCGCCCCTCGGTGAGCAAGTGGGAAAAGGATTCCTTGAAGGCGTAAAGTGGGCTGGTGCCGATGTCGCCATAGACGACGCCGATCGAGCCGATGAGGAGCGTCCAAAAGCCGGCATGCGCCGCATGGCCGTGGCCATTGCTCGGGGCGCTATTCTCCGGTTTGGGCGCGCCGGCGGACGCCTGCGCCATGATATGATCCCCTTCGGGCGGACGATGCGACCCGATCCCGGGGCGCGCGTTTACGCCTTTTCACCTAGTCGGGCAAATCTTTGCGACCAGGGAGCTTTTGGTTTGGTTAGCAGGGCTGGCTTTGCCGCATTAAGAAGCGTCAAAAGTCGGAGACGATGCCCTTACGCTCCCAATCGCCGTAGCGGGTCGGCTCTGGGCCGCTTGGGCCGCCGAGCTCCTTGGCGAGCTTTTCGGCCTCGCAGCGGCGTTCGGCCGCTTCCGCCAGCGCACGCTGCGCTTCAGGCGTTAGCACCTTTGGCTCCGGCGCCGATTCCGTCGCGTCGGGTTTCACATCGTCCATATTGAACCTCACCTGCGTGCACTCAATATCATTGTCGCTACGTGAGGAGAAAGATGAACCATCTCAAGACCTACATCCTGCTGGCCGCGATAACCGCGCTGTTTGGCGGCGTCGGCTATCTGGTGGGCGGAACGGGCGGCATGCTGATTGCGCTGGTCGTCGCGGGCGCGATGAACCTGTTTGCGTACTGGAATGCCGACAAAATGGTGCTGCGTCATTTCCGTGCGCAGCCGCTTGAACCAGGGCATCCAGACCCACGCGTGCGCGCCTATTACGAAGACACGCTGGCGCTGGCGCAGCGCGCCGACCTGCCGCCGCCGAAGATCTATATCATCGATAATCCGCAACCGAATGCCTTCGCCACGGGCCGCAATCCGCAGAACGCAGCGGTAGCGGCGACCAGCGGTTTGCTTGGGCTTTTGTCGCGCGATGAAATTCGCGGCGTGATGGCGCACGAACTCGCACACGTGAAAAACCGCGACACGTTGACGATGACCGTGACGGCCACAATCGCCGGCGCGGTGGCGATGCTGGCCAATTTCGCGTTGTTCTTCGGTGATCGCGACCGTAACCCATTGGTTGGCTTGGCGATCATGCTCCTCGCGCCGATCGCGGCGTCGCTGGTGCAGATGGCGATCAGCCGCGCGCGCGAATATGAAGCCGATCGCATTGGCGCCGAGATTGGCGGCGAGCCGGAAGCCCTGGCGCGCGCGCTGGAGAAGATCGAGGCGTACGCGCGCCAACGCGTGAACGTGGACGCGGAGCGCAACCCGGCGATGGCGCACCTCTTCATCATCAACCCGCTGTCGGGCCGCGGCGCTGACAATCTGTTCTCGACCCACCCAAACACACGCAACCGCATCGCCCAATTGAGCGAGATCGCCCGCCGTTTCGGACGCCCAACAATGAGCGCGCAAGACGCTCTGAATACCGGGCCTTGGGGCGCGCGCAGCGGGCGGCCGAAAGGGCCTTGGGGTTAAAGCTGCGCAAGCAAGCGCGACGCCTTCCTTATGGCTTGATTTTGTGAGCATTTTGGCCCGGCCGCAGAATGCAGGCCGGGCCTTATGGTTAATCGAACGCTAACTGTCGCCGCGCGAGCATTGCTAAAGCTCGCGATGCGTTTTTTCCTGTCCTTCCAGCCGCCCTCGCCGCGGCGATCGGCTTCGCCGCCGACGCGCCCTCCGCATGGGCCGACTCGCCCGTCATCATGGAAGGCGCGGACGAGGAAACGCGCGAAGCGATCCTCGATCTGCTGCCAGATCGCGAAACGCCGACGAGCTTGTTTGAAGCCGAACGCATTGCCGAAGAAGCAGCCTCGCGCGCGCTCGCATGGTTGCGTTCCGAAGGCTATTACGCGGCGACAGTGACGCCTGAAGCGACGGAAGAGCCGGTGGCTGCGCGCTTAGTGATCGCGCCCGGCCCACGCTTTCGCTTCGAGGCGCCGCAAATCACGTTCGCGGGTTCGCCGCCAGATGCGCCGAGCGCGGAGGCCGCGCGCAACGCGCTTGATCCTGTGCGCGCTGGCGGCGCAGCACGCGCTGAAGCTGTGCTGCTCGCGGAAAGCAGCGCGCTCGCGGCGCTGCAAAACGCGGGCTATGCCGATGCGAGCGCTGGCGAACGGCGTGTGGTGGTCGATCATGCAACGTCGCGCGTCACCACGAACTTTCGCTTTACCACAGGCAGTGTGGCGCGCCTCGGCGCCGTGCGCGCGGAGCCGGCGGATGTTTTCCGCCCGGGATTTATGTCCGATCTCCAGAATTGGGACGACGGCGAAGCGTACACACCGGAAGCGCTGCAGCGCTTGCGGCGCGATCTGAGCACAACCGGCGCCGTGTCACGGGTAACAACACGTCTCGACGCGCCCAATGCAGATGGCGTGCGCGACGTCATCGTCGAATTGGAGCCCGCGAAACGCAACGCCTATGAACTGGGTGTCGGCTATTCGACAACCGAGGGCCTCGGCGTGCAGGCGGCTTGGACGCGGCGCAATTTCACCGGCCGCGCCGATGGGCTCAGCATCGAAGGCACGCTCGCTGAACTGAACCAGGGCGTCACCGTGGAGCTCGCGCGCCCGCATGCAGCGGGCCTTGGCCACACCGTGACGTTTGGCGCAAATGTCGAGCGCGAAGCATTAGACGCATACACGCGCCAAGGCGTGGCGCTTTACGGCTCCGTGGACGCATCGACGCGCTTGCGGCTAGGCCTAAGCTACGGCGTCCAACTGGCCGCTGACCAGTACGACGATCTGCAAGGCAGCATTCGCGACGCCGTCGTACTCTCCGGCTTTGCCAATGTGCGCAATGACTCCACCGGGTACACACTCGACCCGCACGACGGTTCGCTGGTTGAAGCGCGCATTGAGCCATCCGTTTCGACCGGCGACGAAACGCTCGGCTTCTTGCGCGGCACAGCGGAAGGCCGCGTCTACGAATCATTCGGACGCGAGGATGGCATCACGTTAGCGGCGCGCATCAAGGCGGGCTGGCTCGAAGCAGTGTCGGGCGATGTGAACGATGTGCCGCCAGACCGTCGCTTCTATGCGGGCGGCGGCGGCTCCGTGCGCGGCTACGAATACAATTCAATCTACCCCGCCGAACGCGATCTGCTGGGCTTGACGCCAGGCGGCCAAGGTTTGCTCGAAGGTTCTGTTGAGGTGCGCTGGCGCTTGACCGAACGTTGGGGCGTCGCAGCGTTCGTGGATGGTGGCGCCGCGTTTGACGAATGGGATGACGCAACGGATCTGAGCTACGGCGCGGGCTTTGGCGTGCGTTACGATTTGGGCTTTGCGCCGCTGCGCGCCGACATCGCCTTCCCGCTCGACGACGGTGAATCCAGCGCGGATTTCGCGCTCTATATCAGCCTCGGGCAGGCGTTCTGATGACCGACACGCCCGAAGCACCGCCCGAAACGCCAAAACGACGACGCAGACGTTGGTGGGCGTACGCGGCCGGCGGCGTGTTTGTGGGCGCTGGCGTCGTGGCGGCGATCGGTCCGGGCGCGGGCTGGATGGTGGAGCACCTCGCTGACGGCCAACGCGTGTGGCGGCTCGGACGCATCGAGATCAGCGGCGTCAGTGGCGGATGGCTGGGCGATCTGCGCGCCGCGCACATCACGATCGCTGACGAAGACGGCGTCTGGATCGAGGCGCGCGACGTAGATCTCCAATGGCGACCACAAGATATCGCTTTCGGTGCGGTACGGCTTGATGCGGCGCGCGCGTCGAGCATCACAATATTCCGTCAACCCGCCCTGCTCGAGCAACGCCCATCAAGCGGCGTCAGCTTCGACGTACGCATCGGCGACCTCGACATCGACACGCTCAACATCGAGGAAGCTGTGCTTGGCCAGGCGGCCACATTCACGGTCGCCTTCTCGCTCGATTATCGCGACCAATCTCTCGACGGCCTCGAACTCGACCTGCGGCGCACAGATTCCGACGTCGACCACATCACAGCAATCTATCACCCCGACCTCAACTACGCGCTGAATGTTGATGCACGCGGCGCACCTGGTGGCATCTTCGCACGCGCGCTCGGCGTACCAGACCAAAGCATTCGCGCCACGGCTCTCGGTGATGGCGACGCGCAAACCGGCGAGGCGACATTCGCGGCGCACATCGGCGAAACGCAATTGCTGGCTGGCACGGCACGCTGGACACCCGCGCAATGGTCGACCGAAGCGCAAGCGCGGCTCGACACCCTCCCAAGTCTCGAGACGATCGCCGAACGGATCGGCGCGAACGTCTCGCTGCAAGCCTCCGGCGCACGTCTCGGCGAATTCACGGCGCATGCGGAAACGAACTACCTCGCCCTCGATCTTCAGGGTGTGCTCGACGCTGAACGCCAATTGGTCGGACCGGCGCAATTTGTTCTGGCCAGCGCGCAACTTTCTAATGTCGCGCGCGAATCGCCGTTTGAATTGGGCGCGGCGCGGTTAGAGGGCGAACTTCGTCGGGCGCGTGGGACAACAGCAATCCAGGGTACGCTTGCTGCCGACGGCCTGGAGGCGTTCGGCCAGCGCACGGCATTGCGCGGACCCATCAGCGCCTCGCTTTCGCCGGAGCGCTTTCATCTCGAAGGCGATTTGCGCGCGCCGGCACGCACGGCGCCGATCTTCACACGCGCGCGGCTGCGCACAGAGATGTCGTTTGATCGTCGACGTGGCCGCTACGAGTTGAGCCGCGCCGATCTCACCAGCGATGCGCTCGATTTGCACGCTCAAGGCTGGGCCAACCAGGGCGACGGCGAATTCGCGGGGGAATGGCGCGTCAACACAATGACAGCGTTCTCGCGTGAGATGTTGGGACAGATCGGGGGCGCTGGCGTGCATTCGCCGAGGACGTCAACAACGCGCACGGCTGGACTGTCACCGTTCAGGGCGCAGGCCAGAACGTCGGCGGCTCGCCGGGCATCGTATCGCAATTCTTGGGCTCGTCGCCACGACTCGACGCGCGCTTGCGCAGCGAGAATGGCGGCATCACTGTCTCGCACGCACGTGTAGACGGAGCGAAGTTGAGGGCGGGCGCGACGGGGCGCATCGTCGAGGGCCAAGCAAACCTCGCACTTGAGGCAAGCGCACGCGGGCCGCTTGATCTGGGCGGCGCACAAATCGCCGGCGTGATTGACGCCACAGGCCGCCTCACCGGACGGATCGCGCAACCGACGCTCACGGCCAATGCGAGTATGTCGAGCTTCAGCGCCGGGGGCGTCGTCGTCGAGCAACCCACACTCGCTCTGACCTTGGCGCCTGGCGTGAATGGCTATGCTGGTCACGCTGAGGTGAATGCTACGACGTTAGGTCAGCCCTTGAGCGCCACTTCCAACGTCGCGATCGTACGCGGCGCGATCGCGCTGGATGATCTCGACGCCCAAATCGCCTCGATGCAGGCGCAAGGCTCAGCCATGTTCGGGGCCGAAGGCGTTAGCGCCGAGCTTGCGGTGAACGGTCTGATTGACGGGCTCGTGCCGGGCGTCGCCGGGCGCATGCTGGGCGATCTGTCGCTCACGCCGGAGACGCTGATCCTCGACGCTCAGATCGCGGATGCGCGCATGGGTGAGCTTCGGGTGCGCGCCGCAAACTTTCGCGCCGAAGGGCCATTCAACGCAATCGCGGCGCGCTTCGATATGCGCGGGCGCTTGCGTCAGGCGCCGCTCGCGTTCGCGGGCACTGCGGCGCTTGATCTTGATGGCGCCAGCACATTACGCGTCGAAGGGCGCGGCACATTGGCGGACGCGGAAATCTTCACACGCGCGCCAATCCAAGCCGCCTGGCACGGCGGGCGCATGGACGCATCGTTGAATGTCGCCATCGGCGACGGCGTTGTGTCGGCGCAATGGGAGGAGCGTGGCCGCGCCCTCTCCGGCACTGCGCAGATCGAGGATGCGCCGCTGATGCCGCTGGCGCAGATTTGGGGCGAACGCGCAGAGGGGCGGATTGATGGACGCATCACGCTCGCGAACCAAGGCGGCGGGCTCAGCGGCAATGCCGATGTAACGCTTGACGATGCGCGCTTCGCAGGCCGCCAGCGCGGGCGGCTCGACATGCATATCGTCGCCGATCTCGGCCCTAGCCGATTGCAGGCCACGGTCGATGCGAGTTCAACGGAAGGTCTTGTCGCGCGCTTTGTGGCGGATGCGCCGGTCGAGACCAGCGCCGCGCCGATCCGCATTGCACTCGCGCGGGAGCGGCGCGGGCGAGCGCAATGGTCCGTGCGCGGGCCGGCGGATAGTTTGTGGGCGGCGGCGCGCCTGCCCGACCAATCTTTGCAGGGTCGACTCGACGGCGAAGGTGAAATCGAGTTCGGCGCGGGCCATTTGTCCGGCGACGGCCACATCGAAATCATCGACGGGCGATTCGAGGATAAGCTTTCAGGCATCACACTGGTCGATCTCGACGCGCGCGTGGCGCTGGATAATCGCGGCGTGACGATCGAGAATTTCACCGCATCCGGGCCGCGCGGCGGACGGCTCACGGCGACAGGCGGGAGCGCCAATGAGCGCGAGGGGCGCATCGCCGTCAACGTGCAAGATTTGCGCGTCGCCGATCGGCCGGATGCGCGGGCCGTGGCCAGCGGCGAATTGGAACTGGTGTGGGAAGGATTGCACTCCACACTCACTGGCGCGCTCAATATCAGCTCCGCCAACATAGACATCGCCTCGAACCCAGAATCGGGCATTGCGACGATCGATGTCGTCGAGATCAATCGGCCGGGCGAGGAAGATTACGGCGAGATCGAAACCACGCCGCGCAGGAATGGCGCGACAACACTTGACGTACGCGTTACGGCGCCGGGACGTGTGTTCACGCGTGGACGCGGCGTCGATGCGGAATGGGCGCTGGACCTGCGGCTCACCGGCACATCGCGCAATCCGCAAGTGTACGGCGAAGCGCGCGCAGTGCGCGGCACGCTCGCCCTCTCCGGCCAGCCGTTCGAAATCGACGACAATTCACGCATCAGCTTTAGTGGCGACCCACTGGACGCCGAGATCAATTTGCGCGCGACGCGCGATACCGCCGACCTCACCGCTTACGTGCACCTCACCGGCACAGCACGCGACCCGGAAGTGTCATTCACCAGCGACCCTGGCTTGCCGGAAGACGAAATCTTGCCCCAAGTGCTGTTCGGCCGTTCGGTTGAAGACCTTTCAGCGCTGGAAGCAGCGCAGCTCGCGGCGAGCTTGGCGGCGCTTTCTGGCAACGCCTCGCTCGATCTGGTCGACGCCGCGCGCGCCGCGGCGGGGCTGGACCGCTTCAATGTGCGCCAAGATGAAGACGGCGGCTTCCTTGTCGCCGGCGGGGTTTACCTTACGCGTGACGTTTACGTCGAAGTGGCGCGTACCGGGCTTGGCGAAGCGCAATCCACCGTCGAATGGACGATCCGCCCACGCCTTGTGCTGATCACCAGCTTCCTCAGCAGCGGCGACCAGCGTGTTTCGCTGCGTTGGCGGCGCGAAACCGATTGAGGCAAGGCCCCCGCGCGGTCATATAGAGCACCATGAAATTCTTGGATCAGACCAAAATCTACGTGCGCTCTGGCAACGGCGGCGGCGGCGCGGTCTCGTTCCGGCGCGAAAAATTCATCGAGTACGGCGGCCCGGACGGCGGCGACGGCGGCCGGGGCGGCGATGTCTGGATTGAAAGCGCGGACGGTCTGAACACCCTGATCGACTATCGCTACCAGCAGCACTTCAAAGGCGCCACCGGCGGTCACGGCATGGGAAAGAGCCGCCACGGCGCTGACGGCGCGTCGATCACGCTGAAGGTCCCGACCGGTACGCAGGTGCTCGAAGAAGACAAAGAGACGGTGATTGCCGATCTCGACAAACCGGGCATGCGCATCCTGATCGCCAAGGGCGGCAATGGCGGGTTCGGCAACGAATACTTCAAATCGTCCGTCAATCGCGCGCCCTATCATGCCAATCCGGGCCAAGAGGGCGAAGAACGCACATTGTGGCTGCGGCTAAAACTGATCGCGGACGCAGGCCTTGTGGGGCTGCCGAATGCCGGCAAGTCGACATTTCTGCGCGCCGTGAGTTCTGCGACGCCGAAGGTGGCGGATTATCCGTTCACGACATTGCACCCGCATTTAGGTGTGGTGACCGTGAGCGATAGCGAGCGCTTCATCATGGCTGACTTGCCCGGTCTGATCGAAGGCGCCGCGGAAGGCACAGGTCTCGGCACACGCTTCCTGGGCCACGTCGAGCGCTGCGTGGCGCTGGTGCATCTGATCGACGCAACCGCTGAGAGCGCGACGGAATCGTACCGAACCGTGCGCCATGAAATCGAAGCCTATGGCGAGGGCCTCGCCGACAAGCCTGAGATCATCGCGCTCAACAAGATAGATGCGCTGACGCCGGCGGAGGCCAACCGCAAGCGCGCGGCGTTGTCGCGTGCGATCGGCAAAGAGGTTCGCTTGGTATCGGGCGTCGCTGGCATGGGCGTACGCGAGTTGGTGAACGACATCGCCGGGATGCTGCGCGCGCGCCGCGCCGACGAAATCCAAGAAGAGGAAGCGCAACGCCATTCGGCTGGCGAGTGGACTCCGTGAGCACACCGCTCACCAACGCAAAGCGCATTGTCATCAAGATTGGGTCTGCGCTCTTGGTCGATGGCGCGACAGGGCAGCCGGCGCGGGCATGGCTCGCGGCGCTTGCGGATGATGTCGCCGAAGCGCGCAAGAACGGTCAGAGTGTACTGATCGTGTCCTCTGGGGCGATTGCACTAGGGCGGTGCGTGCTGGGTCTGAGCAAGAGTGCGCGGCTCGAAGAGAAACAGGCGGCGGCCGCGGCCGGCCAAGCCCGCTTGATGGGCGCTTATGAAGAAGCGTTTGCACGCCACAATATTCCCGTCGCGCAA
Source organism: Hyphomonadaceae bacterium JAD_PAG50586_4 (assembly GCA_023242925.1). Lineage (GTDB taxonomy): Bacteria > Pseudomonadota > Alphaproteobacteria > Caulobacterales > Aquidulcibacteraceae > Vitreimonas. The sequence continues at coordinate 3,986,278 of CP096134.1, forward strand.
GCCTTGCTCACGCCGGACGATACTGAACGGCGGCGGCGTTGGCTGAACGCGCGGGCGACGTTGGAGACGTTACTTGACCTGGGCGCAATACCCATCGTCAACGAAAACGACACGGTGGCCACGGCTGAAATCCGCTACGGCGACAACGACCGCCTCGCGGCGCGCGCCGCGCAGATGGTGTCCGCAGATGCGTTGTTGTTGCTCTCGGACATCGACGGATTGTACGAACGCGACCCGCGCAGCGATCCGAGTGCGCAATTCGTACCTGAAGTGCGCGAGATCACCTCTGCGATCGAAGCGATGGCGGGCGGTGTGAATGAGGCGGCGGGTGTCGGCTCGGGCGGCATGCGCACCAAGATCGAAGCGGCGAAGATCGCGACGGCTGCAGGTTGCGCTGTGGCGATCACCAAGGGCGCGGAATTCAACCCACTGTCGCGACTGAAGGCTGGCGCACGTGCGACGTGGTTTCTGCCCCATGCGACGCCACGCGCCGCGTACAAAGCGTGGATCGCGGGTCGGCTCGATCCGAAGGGATCCCTGACCGTGGATGCGGGCGCTGTAAAGGCACTGCGCACGGGCAAAAGCTTGCTGCCGGCAGGCGTAACGGAGGTGCGCGGCGCGTTCGAAAAAGGGGACGCCGTACGCATTCTCGGGCCCGACGGCGTAGAGCTTGGACGCGGGCTTGCGCGTTACGACGCGAGCGACGCGGCGCAAATCAAAGGGCTGAAAAGCACGGCGATCGTGGAGACGCTAGGCTACGAGGCTGGCGCGGCCCTGGTTCATGCCGACGATCTGGTCGTAAGATGAGCGACATGAGCGCCCTCGAAGCCCAAATGCTTGAGCTCGGCCAACGCGCCCGCGCGGCTGGCCGCGCTGTGCACGGCGCCGATGGCGCGACGCGCACGGCGGCGCTCGAAGCGATGGCGCGGCGTTTGCGCGACGCCGTGCCGGACATTCTACGCGCCAACGCCGAAGACCTGGCGCGCGGACGCGCCAGTGGCTTGGCCGAGAACTTCATCGACCGGCTCGCCTTGGATGAAGCGCGACTCGAAGGCGTAGCCAAAGGCGTCGATGTCGTGGCTGCATTGCCCGACCCTGTTGGCGCGACGCTTTCGGAATGGACGCGACCGAACGGTTTGCACATCTCGCGCGTGCGCACGCCGATTGGCGTGATCGGTATGATCTTCGAAAGCCGGCCCAATGTGGCGGCGGATGCGGCGGCTTTGGCGCTGCGTGCTGGCAATACGATCATTCTGCGCGGCGGCTCGGATAGCGCGACTTCGGTGGCGGCGATTGGTGAAGCATTGCGCGGCGCGTTGCGTGAGGTGGGCTTGCCAGAAGACGCGGTGCAGATCGTGCCAAGCGCGGATCGCGCGGCTGTCGGCATGATGCTGGCCGGCTTGGGCGGTGCGATTGATGTGATCGTACCGCGTGGCGGCAAATCTTTGGTGGCGCGCGTGCAGAGCGAGGCGCGCGTGCCAGTGTTCGCGCACCTCGAAGGCATTTGCCACACCTACGTGCACGCCGCGGCGAAACCCCACGATGCGATTGCCCTGGTCGTGAACGCAAAGATGCGACGCGTTTCGGTGTGCGGATCAACCGAAACGCTTTTGATCGATCGCGAAATCGCACCGGCGCTATTGCCCAAGATCGCGGCTGCGCTGGTGGAGCGTGGTTGCGAATTGCGCGGCGACGATGAGGCGCGCGCGATCGTTGAGATGACCGCGGCAAGTGAGGAAGATTGGAGCATGGAATATCTGGCGCCAATTCTTTCGGTGCGCGTTGTCGGCGGCGTCGATGAAGCCATAGCGCACATCGCTAATTACGGCTCCCAACACACCGAATGCATCATCACCGAAGATCAGATGGTCGCGGACACATTCTTACGTGAGGTCGACAGCGCGATTGTGCTGCACAATGCATCGACGCAATTCGCTGACGGCGGGGAATTTGGCTTTGGCGGCGAGATCGGCATTGCGACGGGCCGCATGCATGCACGCGGGCCGGTGGGCGCCGAGCAATTGACGACCTTCAAATACGTCGTGCGCGGCACGGGGCAGATTCGGCCGTGAGGCATGGCCTCCCTATCGCCTATCCCGGCATGAAGATCGGACTCTTCGGCGGCAGCTTTGATCCTGCGCACGACGGCCACGCGCATGTGGCGGAAACGGCGCTGCGGCGCTTAGGACTCGATCGTGTCTGGTGGCTGGTGTCGCCGCAAAATCCGCTGAAGCCGAAATCGAGCCCAATCGAGCAACGCCTCGCTTCGGCGCGCGAGCTGGCGCATGGCGGCCAAATGGTCGTCACCGATCTCGAGAGCCGGCTCGGCTGCGCGTTTACCTACCAGACGCTCCGGCATCTGAAGCGGCTCTATCCCGGCGTGCGATTTACGCTCGTGATGGGGGCGGACAATCTGGCCAACTTCCGTAAATGGCGAAATTGGCGCGAGGTCGCCCGCGCTGTGCCGATCGCCATTGTCTCCCGCCCCGGCGCCGGCCCCCGGCTGCGCATGTCCGCGCCCAGGGGCTGGAGTTACTTGAACGCGCGGCACAATTTCCAATCTTCCACAGCACTGCGGACCGCCCGCCGCCGGCCGGTGGCGAAGCCGGACCGGAAGTGATACCGTCCCTTTCCTGGGAAAAGAAGGAACCCAAATTCTGTCGCCTGAAATGAAACGCGAAGCCGCCGCGCCCGAAGCTGGCAAGCCGCGCGATCCGAACCGGCCTGCGCCGGGCATCGACGTCGAAGCCGCCACGCAAGTCGTGCTCACCTCGCTTGAGGACGACAAGGCGGAGGAAATCGTCTCGATCGATATTCGCGGCAAATCTTCATTCGCTGACATGCTTGTCGTCGCCTCTGGCCGCTCTGCGCGTCACGTGGGCGCGTTGGCTGATCACGTGATGCGCAAGCTGAAAGAAGCGGGCGTGAAAGACGTGCGCGTCGAAGGCATGCCACAGGCTGACTGGGTTCTGGTCGATGCAGGCGACGTGGTGGTGCACCTGTTCCGCCCGGAAGTGCGCTCCTTCTACAACATCGAGAAGATCTGGTCCGGCAACCACACGACGGCTCTGCCGAGCTAAAACATGCGCGTGATCATCGCCGCGGTCGGCCGGCTCCGCGATGGCCCGGAAGCGGCGATGACGGCGGATTATGTCGCACGCGCCAATGCAGCCGCGCGCTCGCTTGGCTTCAAGAGTTTCGAGCTCATCGAAGTGGAAGGTAAGCCTGCGGGCGATCAACGCGGGGAAGCTGCGGCGTTGTTGAAAGCGACGCCGGACAACTCACGCAAAATCCTGCTCGATGAACGCGGGGCCGAATGGGCGTCGCGGCAAATGGCCGAAAAGCTCGCGCGCTGGCGCGACGACGGCGTGCCGGCCTTAACGTTTTGGATAGGCGGCGCTGACGGCGCTTCACAAAGCCTTAAGGACCAAGCTGACGAAAAGCTGGCTTTTGGGCGGCAAACTTGGCCGCATCGCCTCGTGCGTGTGATGATTTCCGAACAAATTTACCGGGCTGTGACGATTTTGAGCGGTAATCCCTATCACCGAGACTGAAGTTTTCGGGCGATATGGTGGTGTGGATTATGGCTCGAGGCGCAGGACGCGCCCGCGCCCTTGTCGCATGTGCGTTTGCCGCACTCGCGATGTGTCTAGGGAACGCGGACGCCCAAACCCGACGGACGGCCACACAGGCCGAGCGTGAACGCCGCGCGGAGATCACGCGCGCCGAACGCCTGCGCACGGAAGCTAACGCCGCGCGCCGCGAAGTTCGTCAGCTCGATGCGCGCTTGAGTGGCGCCAACCAACGCCGCCAGGAAGCCGAGATCGCCGCCGCTGAAGCACAAGCGCGTCTCGATGCACTGCACGCGCAGATCGATTCCGACACGGTGCGTCGCCGCAATGCGCATAGCGCGCTAGAATCCGCACTGATCGCCGCCGCTTTCGCCGAGCGTCGCGTGGAACCGCGCGCGGTTCGCGCCGGCATTTTCGCGCGCGCGGCTTTACCGAGCTTTGCACGCGTTGAACGCGCTTCTGCCGCTTCGATTGCCGAAGCGCGCCAGGTAGAGGTCGCCATCGCCGAAGAGCAGGTCACGCTCGCCGCTGCGCAAGCAACGCTGGAGACCGAGCGCTCCGAAATCGCAGGCCTCATCGCCCAGCGCCGCGCCGCACAAACCCAGCTCACACGCGAAGCCAGCGCTGCCGACCGCCGCGCCCGCACGCTCGCCGCGGAGGCGCGGACCCTGCGGGAACTCGCCCAGCAGGTGCAGCGCAGCACACCGCGCGCAGCCGCCGCGACGCCGCCTCCCTCCGGACCATCTGTCGTTCCGGCGGCCTGGATGGCGCCAGCTGAAGGTCGCATTACGCGGAATTATGGCGCCCGCGACGCCGACGGCATGGCGTCCCAAGGCGTTTTGGTGCGCACCGCGTCAGGCGCGCGCGTCGTGGCGCCGGCCAATGCTGAAATTGCCTACGCCGGAGTGTTTAGAAGCTACGGCCAAGTCTTGATCCTGAACGTGGACGGTGGTTACGCTCTCGTGCTCACCGGTCTCGAAACTATCCAGGCCCGCGTGGGTGAAACTGTAAGCGCCGGCCAAGCGATCGGACAAATGCCCAGTTCGGACACGACGGCGCCGGATTTGTATGTGGAAGTGCGGCGGGGCGGCCAACCGGTCGATCCTGGAAGATGGCTCAGTTCGCGGCTTGCCGGCGGACCGGGCGTTAGAGCTGGTTAACACCTTGCGGGCGATCAATATCGCCTTGGGGGACTGAAATGCGGATAGCGTGGATTGCAGCGCCCGTCGCCGGCATGGCGGCACTTGTTGGCGCTTTGGCTTGGTCCGCGCCTGAAGAGCCTGGTCGTGGCGACATTTATCGCCAGCTTGAGCTGTTCGCCGACGTGCTGGCGCGCGTCGAACAGGATTACGTGACTGAGATCAACGAAGAAGAGGCTATGGAAGCGGCCATCCAAGGCATGCTCGCCTCGCTCGATCCGCACTCCTCGTACATGAACGCAGCCGACTACCGCGAAATGCAAACGCAAACGCGCGGCGAGTATGGCGGCCTGGGCATCGAAGTGACGAGTGAAGACGGTGTTGTGCGTGTCGTCTCCCCGATCGACGATACGCCGGCCGCGCGCGCGGGCATCCTGGCGGGCGATTATCTCACAGCCATCGACGGCGAAAGCATTGTCGGCCTCACGCTGAACGACGCCGTGCGCCGCATGCGTGGCGACGCAGGCTCATCGATCGTCGTCACGGTTGCGCGCGAAGGAACCGATCCCTTCGACGTCACGCTGCAACGTGAAATCATCAATGTACGCGCAGTAACGGCGCGCGTTGAAGGCGGCGATGTCGGCATTATCCGCATCTCGACCTTCAACGAACGCACCAGCGACATGCTGCAGGACGCGATCCGCACCGTGCGCCGCGACACTGGCGGACGTCTGCGCGGCGTCGTTGTCGATTTGCGTAACAATCCGGGCGGCCTGCTCGATCAAGCCATTGAAGTGTCGGACGCGTTCCTCGACGGTGGCGAAGTGGTTTCCACCCGTGGCCGCCAACCGGAAGACGTGCAGCGCTACAATGCGCGCCGCGGCGACGACATGGCCGGCGTGCCGATCGTTGTGCTGATCAATGGCGCGAGCGCTTCCGCAGCGGAAATCGTCGCCGGCGCACTGCAGGACCGCAACCGCGCCCTGATCGTCGGCACGGATTCGTTCGGCAAAGGCTCCGTGCAGACCGTAATCCCGCTGCAAGGGGGCCGCGATGGCGCGCTGCGCCTCACCACGGCGCGCTATTACACGCCGGCTGGTCGCTCGATCCAAGGCGCCGGCATCACGCCGGACATGGAAGTCGCCCCGCGCCGCATCGACGCCGAACAGATCGCGCGCCTGCAACGCCTCGGCGTTTCAGAAGCGGATCTCCCCAACGCGCTGGATAACGATTCGGGCGCGCAACGTCGCGCGGTTCACGTGCCGGAAGACATGCCGCCGGAAAACTGGGACGCCGAAGAGGATTACCAACTGAAGCGCGCGATGGATTTCTTGCGCCAAGGCACGGTTGCGGAGCGTCTGCGCCAGCGCGCCGGCTGATCTCGTTAACACTTAAGACTCAACGCCTTCCAGGTCGTCCGACCTAGTGACGGGCGCGGCGAATTCATAGATGTTTCGGCCTATGATTCGCCCGCGCTCAAGCGCGCCCGGTCTTGCGCGGAAACCCGCACCCAAGACCAACCCGGGCGGCGCACCGCCAGTAAATCACCGCTTTCTCGCGCTGGGCGTCGCCGCCTTGCTCGCGCTGAGCGCGTTTGGCGCAATCCAAATCTTTGGCGACCCGAGCGCAGCCGGCCCCAGCCGCGTAGTGGCGCTCGCGCCGAACGACGCCTCCGCCAACGCGCCGACGGTGAGCTTCTCGGATGCCGCGATCGATGAGGACGGCGACGACTACGAATTGTTCGACCTCAGCGAATTGCCGGATGCGAGCGCAGGCGCCGAGATCGGCGAGATCGGCTCAGATGGGCAATTGCGCGTCTCCGTTGTCGAATCGTCCGAGTCGTCGCGCCGCCCCGCGGCATCGCCGCTGCCGCGCGCGCCGATCGCAGGCATGACCGAGCCCGGACCGAACGGCGTCTTGCCGATCATTGCCGCAAACGGGCGCACCCCCGCGCAAGCCTATGCGCGGCCGTTTACGCCGGTGCAGGGCCGGCCGATGATTGCGGTCGTGATTGGCGGCCTCGGCTTCAACGCACGCGCCACCACACAAGCGATCGATGAATTGCCAGCGGAGGTAACGCTCTCATTCGTGCCTTACGCCTCCGATCTCCAAGGCTGGATCGACCGCGCCCGCGCGCGTGGGCACGAAGTGCTGATCGAATTGCCGATGGAGCCGTTCGACCCAGATGCGGACGATACCGGCCCACAAACCCTTCTCGCGGCAGCCACACCGCAGCAGAACACCCAGCGGCTCGAGCAATTGCTCTCCCGCGCCTCCGGCTATTTCGGCGTGACGAATTACCAGGGCGCGCGCTTCGCCACGTCCGCGCAGGCCTCCGGCCCTGTTGTACAACAATTGCGTCGCCGCGGCCTCGTCTTCCTGTCGAGCGGCATCGGCCAACGCACGGCGTTGAGCGTTGAGGCGCAGCGCGCAGGACTGCCCAGCACGGCGGCCGATCGCATCATTGACGCGCGGCGCGAAGCGGATGCGATCGATGATCAATTGCTCAATTTGGAGGCGCTGGCGCTGCAGAATCAGAGCGCAGTCGGCGCCGGCTTTGCCTATCCTGTGACTATGGAGCAGGTTGGTCGCTGGGCGCGTGACGTCGAAACGCGCGGATACGAATTGGCGCCAGCATCGGCCGTGCTCAATGCACGCGCCGCGCGCCGATGACAGAGGCGCGCGACCCCAAGAAATTTCGCCCTAACGTTGGCCTCGCGCTGTTTCATCGCGACGGGCTCGTGTTCTTGGGCAAACGCGCCGGCGCCGAAGGCCCTTATCAATGGCAAATGCCCCAAGGCGGCGTTGATCGCGGCGAGTCCACGCTTGAGGCCGCTTATCGTGAACTTGAGGAAGAAGTTGGCGTAGGGGCAGAACACGTCGATCTGCTCGAAGAAACGGCAGATTGGTATTATTACGAATTCCCCATCGACGTGCGCACAAAAATGCGGCCACGCGGTCGTTACCTCGGCCAACGGCAGAAATGGTTCGCCTTCCGCTTCAAAGGTCGCGACGCTGATATTAGGCTCGACACACACACACCGGAGTTCAGCGATTGGCGCTGGGCTGCGCTAGAGACAGCGCCCGGCTTGGTGATACCGTTCAAGCGCCCCACGTACGAAATCGTGGCGCAACAGTTCAAGAAGCACAGCGTGGGGATTCCAAATGATGTTTTGCCCGATGGGCGCCGCTTGGGCTGCCCGCGCATGAAGAACAATTCTGTCGTGACGCCTGTCGTGTTCGTACACGGCGCGTTTTGCGGCGGTTGGGCGTTCGACGCGTTTCGCGAGCCGTTCGAAGCGGCGGGTTTTGAAACGCACGCGCCCAACCTGCCGCATCACGAACGCGGGGCCGATCTTGAACAACTCGCGCAGGCGGGACTGAAAGAATATTCGAAATCTATCGTGCGCTACCTGCACGATCTGCGTGCGCCACCTGTATTAGTAGGCCATTCCTTGGGCGGGCTCGTGTCGCAAATGGCGGCGATGCATGCGCCGATCGCGGGGCTCGTTCTGCTGGCGCCGAGTGCGCCGTGGGGTGTGATGCCGACGACATTGGAGGAGCACGGCAGCCAGTTTGGCTTGTCTTTGCTCGGCGATTATTGGCGCCGACCAATCCCCCGGATTACAGCGTCGCGCGTAACGCGACCCTTGATCGCTTGGAGCGTGAAGATGCGCGCCGCGTATTCGCGCGCTTCGTTCCGGAAAGCGGCCGCGCAATCCGCGAGGCCGTGCAATGGTGGTCAGATCATTCGATGGCCGCGCAAGCGCCGGTCTATCGTATCGCCGCACCTGTGCTTGGGCTGGCCGGCGGACGTGACCGCGTAAATCCCTCGAGCACCGTGCGACGTTTGATTTCACGCTTCCCGGGCGACCAGGCGCACTTCCACGAGTTTCCCGACATGAGCCATTGGCTCGTCGGCGAGCCCGAGTCGCCAGATGTCGCCGCACTCACGCTGCAATGGCTGACGGCGCGCGGCATTGGCCCGAAGCCCGTGAAAGCGAAACGCAAGCAGCTTTCGCTATTCAGCTTTGGCGACGGCGCGGGCGCTTAAGTCGGCGGCGTATCGCGACCGCGCAATGTGATGATCACGATCTCAGGCGACGTCAGAAAGCGCACCGGCAACGTACTCGTGCCAATGCCGCCTGTCGTGTAGAGCGTGCGTCCATTCTCTTGAACGAGATGACACTCGTAAGCGCGATTGTGCACAACGCTGGCTGGGCGACCAATGAGCGGGAGCGTCACCTGCCCGCAATGTGAATGGCCCGCGAGCATCAATGCAGGACCATCCGGCATGTCAGGGAAACTATCCGGGTTGTGACCGATGACGATCGTGTCGGTGTTTTCCGGCGCGCCATCGAGTGCTGCGGCAAAATCCGGATCGCCTGTCCACGCGTCGGCAATGCCGGCAACGACAATCGCGCCGCCGCTGCGGCGAATGACGATGTGCCTGTTCCAGAGCGCTGCAACGCCGGCGTCCTGTAGCGCCGTGGTCACCGCACCGCGCCCATACCAGGAATCATGATTGCCGATCGCCGCAACCGCGCCATAGCGAGCGTTGAGCGCGCCAAAGGTGGCGATGCCGCCTAGAATCTCTTGGTTCTCCGTCGGCGTGCGCTCCGCCTCCGGCGCGTGTCCGTTTACAAAATCGCCAAGCATCACAACGAGCTCTGGCCGCAACTCATTCAAGCGCTGCACGATGCGACCCATCCGCGCCGCATCCACGTGCGGGCCGCCGACATGCACATCACTGATCGCCGCAATCGTCAGCGGCGCACCGCTCCAGTTTTCACTGACAATTTCAACGTGGCGCACGACAAGCGTATTCGGCTCGATGAACCACGCATAAATGTTGATCCAATAGGCGCTCTCGACGATGGCGATTGCCGCAAACACGATCCAACGCTTACGCCGCGAGAGCGTGCGCCAGCGACGCACGAGCCAGACTGCCGCCCATGCAATCAGCGCAAAGCCGATGACAGCGCCGATCCCGGCCGGCAAAAGTTGAGGATGCAGCATCGCTGCAAGCTTGGCGCGGCCGGCGCATACCGGCAAGCGCAGCTTTGATGCAGTTTTAGTGCAGCGCGGCTTTCAAGGCTTCCAGACGCGCAACGGCGCGCTCAGCCACTTCTCGCTTGGCGTCGCTGCCCAGCGAGTCACGCAGATCGTCTTGCGCGTTCTTGAGCTGCTGCTCGACTTCAGCGCGGTCGATATCCGCGAGATCAATCGCCTCTTCGGCCAGCACCGTGAGACCATCCGGCGTCACGTCCGCAAAGCCGCCATTGACGAAGATGCGCCGCTCAGAGCCGCCGTCGATCACGCGCAACGCGCCCGGCTTAATCACACTCATCACTGGCGCGTGGTTCGGCAGCACACCGAATTCGCCTTCCGAGCCCGGCACCACGACTTGATCGACGTCGCCGTGAAATAATTCACGTTCAGGCGAAACAAGGGCGAAGTTCAGTTTGTCAGCCATGAATCAGAACCAACCCTTTTTCTTCTTCTCAGGCTCCGGCGCTGGCTGCGGCGGAGCTGCCGGAGGCGCAACTGCAGCCGCCGCTGCGCGCGCCGATGAATGCTGCGGCGCCGCGATCGGCTGTTGCTGCTCCGACGCGAGTTTCGTCAACACCTTACCGTCAGATCCCACGATCTGCAGCGTGTTCGCTGGCGTGCTGGTCACGCCCGGCGGCAACGGTCCGAGCCAGTTCGCAAAGAAATTCTGCACTGAACAAGCTCCTCAAATTGCCCTTAGGCGGCCTCAGCGGCCAGACGTTGCGCCTTGGCGATCGCGTCTTCAATAGAGCCGACCATATAGAAGGCCGGTTCCGGGAGGTGATCGTAATCACCGTTCACCAGACCCTTGAAGCCGCGGATCGTGTCCTTCAGGTCGCAGAGCACGCCTGGCGAGCCGGTGAAAGCTTCGGCGACGTGGAAAGGCTGCGACAAGAAGCGCTCGATCTTCCGCGCGCGGGCGACGACGAGTTTGTCGTCTTCCGAGAGTTCGTCCATGCCGAGAATGGCGATGATGTCCTGCAGCGACTTATACTTCTGCAGCGTCTCTTGGACCTGGCGCGCAACTTGGTAGTGCTCTTCACCCACGACGTTCGGATCGAGAATACGCGACGTGGAATCGAGCGGGTCGACGGCGGGATAGATCCCCTTCGCCGCGATGTCGCGCGAGAGAACGGTGGTGGCGTCCAAGTGCGCGAACGACGCGGCCGGCGCTGGGTCGGTCAAGTCGTCGGCCGGAACGTAGATGGCTTGCACCGAGGTGATGGAGCCCTTGGTCGTGGACGTGATGCGCTCTTGCATAGCGCCCATTTCGGTCGCCAGCGTCGGCTGATAGCCGACCGCCGAAGGAATGCGGCCGAGCAACGCCGACACTTCCGAACCCGCTTGCGTGAAGCGGAACACGTTGTCGACGAAGAACAGAATGTCCTTGCCCTGATCGCGGAAGTGTTCGGCGATGGTGAGACCCGAGAGCGCGACGCGGGCGCGCGCGCCGGGCGGTTCGTTCATTTGGCCGAACACGAGCGCGCAACGCGAGCCTTGGCCGCCGCCGGCCTTGTTCACGCCGGACTCGATCATTTCGTGATAGAGGTCGTTGCCTTCACGCGTGCGCTCGCCGACGCCGGCGAACACCGAATAACCGCCGTAGGCCTTGGCGATGTTGTTGATCAGCTCTTGGATCAGCACGGTCTTGCCGACGCCGGCGCCGCCGAACAAACCGATCTTGCCGCCCTTCGAGTACGGGCAGAGCAGATCGACAACCTTGATACCGGTGACGAGAATTTCCGGCAGCGGCTTTTGATCGACAAATTCCGGCGCGGGCTGGTGGATGCCGCGCGTCGCAGTGGCGTTAACGGGGCCCGCTTCGTCGATCGGCTCACCGATGACGTTCAAGATGCGACCCAGCGTTTCTTCGCCGACCGGCACCGAGATCGGCGAGCCCGTGTCGGCGACAGCTTGGCCGCGCACAAGGCCGTCGGTCGCGGCCATGGCGATGGTGCGGACCGTGCTTTCGCCGAGGTGGGTTGCGACTTCGAGCACGAGGCGGGCGCCGTTATTCGTCGTCTCGAGCGCGTTATAGATGTTCGGCAGCGTGCCTTCGAATTCGACGTCAACGACGGCGCCGATCACTTGGACTACGCGGCCTTTTCCTTGCTGTGCCATTTCTCTTCCTCGGTCAGTTCATGTGCGGCGGCGTGCGCCGCGAAATCTAGTTCAAGCTTCGACGATCAGTTCGACGGGAATGTTGTTCCGCGTCGCCTTTGAGTACGGGCAAACTTGGTGCGCGGCTTCGATCAGCTCCTGCACCTGCGCGCGTTCCATGCCGGGGATCGCGAGATAGAGCTTTGCGGCGAGCCCCAGACCGCCTTCTTCGCGGCCAATGCTCACTTCGCATTTCACCACGGCCTTCGACGCATCGATTTTCTTTTGCGTGGCGATGAACAGCACCGCGCTGTTGAAGCAATTCGACCAACCGAGCGCAAAGAGCTGCTCTGGGTTCGTGCCCTCGCCCGAACCGCCGAGGCCCTTGGAATGCTCGGTGTGAATCCAGAGGCCGCCTTCGGCCAGGGCGATCTTGCCGCCCGCGCGGCCACCCTTGGAAATCGCTGTCGTCGTGAAGAGTGCGTCTGCCATTGTCGCCTCCTTACAAAGCTTCTGCGCCGGAGATGATTTCGATCAGCTCCTTGGTGATGTTGGCTTGGCGCTGGCGATTGTAACGCAAGGACAGCTTCTTGATCATGTCGCCGGCGTTGCGCGTGGCGTTGTCCATCGCGCTCATCTGCGCGCCGAAGAAGCCAGCTTGGTTTTCCAACAGCGCCTGCAGGATTTGGCCGTTCATATAGCGCGGCAACAGAGCTTCGAGGATTTCGCCTTCGCCCGGCTCGTACTCGTAGGCTGCGCCCTTCAGGTCCGGTGGATTCACGCCTTCCGGCGCCCTCGCGGGAATCAGCTGCAGCGCGGTCGGCACTTGGCTGATCACAGAGCGAAAGCGCGAGAAGAAGAGCGTCGCGACATCAAACTCACCCGAATTGTAGAGCTCGTTGATCTTGTCGCCGACGATCTGCGCGGCTTCGCTGGAAATGTTGCGGAAGTTCGAGAGATCGACATAGCCGATGATCTTATCGCCATAGAGACGGCGCAGCTGATCTCGGCCCTTCTTACCGACGGCGAGGATCTTCACCGTCTTGCCGGCCGCGATGAGCTCCGAAATCTTCTCGCGCGCAGCGCGGACGATCTGGGTGTTGAAGCCGCCGCACAGACCACGCTCGCTCGTCATCACAACAACGAGCTGCACTTGATCCTTGCCGGTGCCGCGCAGCAGCGCCGGGGCGTCGTCACCCTTCACCGCCGACGCGAGGTTGGCGATGACGCGGGCCATGCGATCAGCGTACGGACGCGCGGCTTCCGCCGACGCTTGCGCGCGCTTCAGCTTGGCGGCCGCCACCATCTGCATCGCCTTCGTGATCTTCTGCGTGGACTTCACGCTGGCGATCCGATTGCGGAACTCTTTTAAGCTCGGCATTGCGATCCCTTAGGCGAACGAAGCCGTAAATTCTTCGAGGCCGGCCTTGAGCTTGTCCTCAATGCCGTCCTTGCCGATGTCCTTCTTGTCGACGATCGCTTTGAGCACGTCGGCCTTCTTGGCGCGGAACCAAGACACCAATTCTTGCTCATAACGGCCGACGTCACTGACCGCGACCTTGTCGAGATAACCGCGCGTGCCGGCATAGATGAGCAGAATTTGCTCTTCGACCGGCACCGGCGAGAATTGCGGTTGCTTCAGCAATTCCGTGAGACGGGCGCCGCGGTTCAGCAGACGTTGGGTGGCAGCGTCGAGGTCCGAGCCGAACTTCGCGAAGGCCGCCATTTCGCGGTATTGCGCGAGCTCGCCTTTCAGCGGGCCGGCGACTTGCTTCATCGCCTTGATCTGGGCGTTGCCGCCGACGCGCGACACCGAGATACCAACGTTGAGCGCCGGACGGATGCCTTGGAAGAACAGCTCGGTTTCCAAGAAGATCTGGCCGTCGGTGATCGAAATCACGTTGGTCGGGATGTAAGCCGAGACGTCGTTGGCTTGCGTTTCGATGATCGGCAGCGCCGTCAACGAACCGGACTTGTTGTCTTCATTGAGCTTCGCTGCGCGTTCCAGCAGGCGAGAGTGCAGATAGAACACGTCGCCCGGATAAGCTTCGCGGCCCGGCGGACGGCGCAGCAGCAGCGACATTTGGCGATACGCGACGGCCTGCTTCGACAAGTCATCATAGATGATGAGCGCGTGCATGCCGTTGTCGCGGAAATATTCGCCCATCGCGCAGCCTGCGAACGGCGCAAGGAATTGCAACGGCGCGGGCTCAGAGGCGGTCGCGGCGACAACGATTGAGTATTTCAGCGCGCCCTTGTCTTCGAGCGTCTTCACGAGCTGCGCCACCGTCGAGCGCTTCTGGCCGATGACGACGTAGATGCAGTAGAGCTTTTCGCTTTCCGGGGCGTTCCGGTCATGCGCTTCGCGTTGATAGAGGATGGTGTCGAGCGCGACGGCGGTCTTGCCGGTTTGACGGTCGCCGATGATCAGCTCGCGCTGGCCGCGGCCGATCGGGATCAGCGCGTCGATCGCCTTGATGCCCGTTTGCATCGGCTCGTGCACCGATTTGCGCGGAATGATGCCCGGCGCTTTTACGTCCACGGTGCGGCGCTCCGTCGAAGCGATCGGGCCCTTGCCGTCGATCGGTTCGCCCAGCGGGTTCACGACGCGACCGAGCAGGCCCTTGCCCACCGGCACGTCGACGATTTCGCCGAGGCGCTTAACGGTGTCGCCTTCTTTCAGATTGCGGTCTTCGCCGAAGATCACGACGCCGACATTGTCGCGCTCGAGATTGAGCGCCATGCCTTTGATGCCGCCAGGGAATTCGACCATTTCGCCGGCCTGAACACTTTCGAGGCCATAGACGCGGGCGATACCGTCGCCGACACTCAGCACACGGCCGACTTCAGCGACTTGCGCTTCAGCGCCAAAGCCCTTGATCTGCTCTTTCAGGATTGCGGAAATTTCTGCGGCGCGGACGTCCATTTATCTCATCCCCTCAGGCGGATTTCAGTGCGAGACGCAGCGCGTCCAGCTTGGATTTTACGGAAGCATCGAACTGGCGGGAGCCGGCGCGAACGACAAAGCCGCCGATGAGGCTTTCGTCCACGGACGTTTCGGCTTCCACCTTGGCGCCCAGCTTCTTGCTGAGCGCGTCAACGATGGCGGTCTTCTCCGCGTCGCCCAGGGGCTTTGCGGATATGATCTCGACTTGGCGGGCGCCGCGTTCGCGGGTGACCAATGTGCGGTAGGTGGCGGCGATCGCCGGCAGCTCCGCGGCGCGGCGGTTCTTGGCGATCGTGCCGACAGCTTTTTTGCCGAGATCGGACAAGCCCAGTTTTGCGGCCACGGCGACGAGCGCCTTGGCCTTCGTATCTGGATCGATCAGCGGCGAACGGGCCGTGGCGCGCAGATCGGCGCTCTCGGCCCAAGCCGCTGAAAACTTTGCAAAATCTTGTTCCACAACTTCGAGCGCCTTGGCTTCCTTTGCCAAGTCGAACACGGCTTGCGCGTAACGCCCTGCCGCCTCGGAAGCTACGCCGTCGAACCCTTCGGCCACGTCTGTCTCGCTGGTTCCGCCGCTGGCTCCTCGCACCGCTGCGCTTCGTGCGCGGCGATCGCGAAAATCCGGCGGCTTGGATGACGCCACTGGGGACAAATCCCCAAACGCACATAGCCCGCAACGCAACGCGCGCGGCTCCATGTGACGCGCGCGCGACGTACCACGCCCCGTTCGGGCTTGACAACGGGGCCCAAGCCCCCCGATCAGCGACAAAAGAGCCGCATGGTTCGAGGGGAAACGCACACATGACTGACGCTCCAACCACCGCGCCTGGCGCCGACGAAGTATCGCCCGCCAAGCTGCGCCAGGTGGTCGCGGCCTCCGCCGCCGGCACCGTGTTCGAGTGGTACGATTTCTTTGTCTATGGCGCGCTCGCCTCTGTGATGAGCACGCACTTCTTCGCCGGCCTACCGGACGCACAAGCCTTTGTTTTTACCCTGCTCACCTTCGCGGTCGGCTTCATCGTGCGCCCAATAGGGGCGCTGGTTTTCGGCAAAATCGGCGATTCCACCGGCCGCAAGGGCGCGTTCCTGATCACTATTACTATTATGGGCCTGGCGACGTTTGCGATCGGCCTGCTGCCGACAGCGGAAAGCATCGGCATTTGGGCGCCGATCCTTTTGGTGACGTGCCGGGTAGCCCAGGGCTTCGCGCTGGGTGGTGAATATGGCGGCGCGGCGATTTATGTGGCCGAGCACGCGCCCCACGGCCGCCGCGGCGGCGCGACTGGATGGATTCAAACCTCGGCTTCAGTTGGCCTCATCGGCGCGCTGGCTGTTGTTCTCATCGTCCGCGCGATCATGGGCGAGGAAGCTTTCCGCGAATGGGGCTGGCGCATCCCCTTCCTGATCTCGATCGGCCTGCTTCTGGTTTCGGTCTGGATCCGCATGCAGCTTGAAGAGAGCCCGGCGTTCCAAAAACTGAAGGACGAAGGCGCGCTTTCGAAGCGCGCTTACGCCGAGAGCTTTTTCGAATGGCGGAATTTGAAGATCGTGATCATCGCCCTGTTCGGCGTGATGATGGCGCAAGGCGTGGTTTGGTATACGGCGCACTTCTATTCGCAATTCTATCTTGAGCGCATTCTCCGCATCGACAGTCAGACGGTGAACCTGATCATGATCTCGGTCGTGATCGTGTCGGCGCCGCTCTACATGCTGTTCGCGCGCCTCTCGGATAAGATCGGCCGCAAGCCGGTCATGCTGTTCGGCATGTTGCTGATGCTGGCGCTCTACTTTCCGGGCTTCCATTTTATCACACAAGCGGGCAATCCCGCGCTCGACGCCGCGTCGCGCAACACGCCCGTGGTGGTGATTGCGGACCCGGCCGACTGCACCTTCCAGCTCGATCTAACCGGCGGCGCACAGCAATTCTCAACCTCGTGCGATATCGCCAAAGGTGCGCTGGCGAGCGCCGGCGTGAGTTACACCACACAAGACGGCCCTCCCGGCGAACTCGCGCGCATCCGCATCGGCGATGCGATCGAAGTAGAGAGCGTAAGTGCGGCGGGCCAATCCTTGTCGGAAATCCGCGCGACTCGCACGGCCTTCAGTGAGCAATTGCGCGGTGTGCTCAACGAAGCTGGCTATCCAGCAGCGGCGGCTGGCCCAATGCAAAATTGGAGCGTTGCCGAGATCGTGCGCGTGTTCACCGAGAAATGGGGCGTCATCGCCGTGATGATCCTCTTCATCGTGGCCGCAACCGCTCTTTACGGCCCGCAAGCAGCAGCGCTCGTCGAGCTCTTCCCCACCCGCATTCGCTACACGGCGATGTCGTTCCCCTATCACGTGGGCACGGGTTGGTTTGGCGGCTTGCTGCCAGCGATCGTGTTCGCGATCAACACGGCGACGGGCTCAATCTATTCGGGCTTATGGTTTCCAGCCATCGCCACAGCGATCGCAGCTTTGGTCACCTTCTTCTTCTGGCCAGAAACGAAGGATCGCGACATCCATGCGTAAATGCGCGCGCTGCATGGTTTTTACGCATTCACCAGACTTCTGAACAGAAGCTTAAACCTGCTCGTGTAGGCTCTCCTACATGACGGCGATCCCCCACGCCGCCGTGGCCCTCACCAGCGCCCTTGGTCGCTTCGATGCCGCTGCTACGCGCGCGGTCGAAGCGGCCACTGGCGCTGATGATGTGGCTATGGGCGAAGCCACGGTCGATATGATCGAGGCGAAGACGCAAGTGAAAGCTGGCGTCGCCATCATCCGCTTTGCCGATGAAATGTGGGACGCCCTGCTCTCGATCGGGCGCGAGCCGCCGCGCTGACGCGCGGGCCTCAATCCTTGAAATAGTCGCGCATCAATTCGCTGGCCCAAGCGGGCTGGCGCGTGGCGCCGATAGGGGCGAACTCGTCCATCCAGGGTTTAATGTCGAGCACCGGCGTGCCGTCGATCGCGTCGAGACCACGGACGCGCAGCACGCGGCCCTCGACGGCAACGATCGTGGCGCGCGTCAGCCCAATCCGATTCGGCCGCGCCTTACCGCGCTGGCCAAAGATGCCGACTAATGGCCAATCTGTCCGTTCGCGTGGATGCCGGGCGCCGGTCTCGACCTTGGCGGCGTCAACGCGATGCATAAGGAACAAAATCTCGACGTGGCTGAAATCGCCGAGGCCAAAAAGCGCCTCAGGACCAAAGCCTTCATCCAAATCGATCTCGGCTTCGACGGCGCCCCAAAAATCATCCGACAAGTCTTTGCGGGGCGAGCGGACAATGCCGATTGCGGAAACTTCTGCTTTCATGACGGCCTCCCGCGCTCTTCAGACGCTCTTCCCGGCTTACGAGCAATCCCCTACATCTCGGCATCAGAGAGGGATTCACTGCATGGATTGGAATATCGCCCCGCTTTTGTCGGACCCGGCCGCCTGGGCTGCACTCATCACGCTGATCGTGATGGAGGTTGTGCTCGGCATCGACAATTTGATCTTCATTTCGATCCTGACCAACAAGCTGCCCGAGCATCAACGCCCACGCGCCCGCCGCATCGGCATCGGCCTCGCGCTCGGTATGCGCCTCGTGCTGCTTTCGACCATCGCCTTCATCGTCGGCCTGACAGCGCCGCTGTTTGATTTGGGCCTCGTCGGCGCGGTCGACGATCACGGCAATCCGAGCTTCGAGACCGCCTTCTCCTGGCGCGACCTGATCCTGATCGCGGGCGGCCTCTTCCTCGTTTGGAAGGCCACCAAGGAAATTCACCACACGGTCGACCCCGCACCCTCGCATGACGTGCTCGACAAGAAAGCGCCCATCGCCATGAATTTCGGTGCGGCGATCTTCCAGATCATCCTGCTCGATCTCGTCTTCTCGATCGACTCGATCCTGACGGCCGTCGGCATGACCGATCACGTGCCGATCATGGTCGTCGCTGTTGTCGTCGCCGTGACGGTGATGATGCTCGCGGCCGACCCGGTCGCGAACTTCATTCACGCCAACCCAACCGTCGTGATGCTCGCGCTCGGCTTCCTGCTGATGATCGGTATGGTGCTGATCGCCGAAGGCTTCGGCGTGCACGTGCCGAAGGGTTACATCTACGCGGCGATGGCGTTCTCCGCATTGGTCGAGGGCCTCAATATGCTCTCGCGCAGCGCGCAGA
Organism: Hyphomonadaceae bacterium JAD_PAG50586_4; assembly: GCA_023242925.1. Lineage (GTDB taxonomy): Bacteria > Pseudomonadota > Alphaproteobacteria > Caulobacterales > Aquidulcibacteraceae > Vitreimonas. The sequence continues at coordinate 4,005,238 of CP096134.1, forward strand.
AGAAGAAGGCGGGCCAAGCCGCGCCGCCCAACGCGCACTAAGACTAAGGGAGAACGACATGCGGTCCATCCTCTTCGCTGCGAGCGCAGCGTTTCTTCTGAGCGCTTGCGTGGCGCCCTCGGCGCCGGTGACGACGCGCACGCTCATCGCGGCGGACGCTGCAACATCATTGGCGGTCGGCGAAAGCGTCGTGGAGGAAACCTCCACACAAGCCGCAGCAGAAGGGATGGACCCTGTCGTGAGTTTGGCGTTGCGCCATGCGGATGGCCGACGCCTCTCCTTCCAACAGGGAAACCACACCAACAATGATCTGCTGGCGCAAAGCCCTGGCGGCGCGCTGGCGCAGATCATGGGCTTGCCGGGCGAAGAATCCGCCACGCTCTATCACGCCGCGAGCGGCGAAGACGCATCTGAAGGTGCGTTCTTCTGCGGCCCGCAAGGGCCGGCCGCGATCGGCACATATGCGGCGGCGGACGGCACGCTCTTCGTTGTTGGCTTACGCCAAGCAATTGAGTTCGAAACGCGTGTGGACGGCGAAACCTATGCGCTGCCGTATTCACCCGATCAGGTGTGCGCGCGCTTGCGTTTCCGTCTGGGCTGATCGATGGCCGTTTACGCGCTCGCACAATTGAACATTCACGATCGGGAGCGCTACGGCCGCTATATGAGCCTCTTCATGCCGGTGCTGGAAAAGTACAACGGCAAGCTGCTCGCCGCTGACGACGCGCCGCGCGTGCTCGAAGGCCAATGGTGGGATCGCAACAAAGTCGTGTTGATGGAATTCGCCGATAAAGACGCGTTCCGCGCCTGGGCGAGTTCACCCGAATACAATGAGATCGCCGTCGATCGTAAAGCCAGCGCCGATGTCGTCGTGCTGCTGATCAACGGAATCTGACAGCGCCCTATTCTACCGGCAGATCCATCGATGCTTGACCAAACGCATAGCGCCAGCCCTCGGATGTGCGCACATAGGTATCGCTGAACCACACGCGGCGATCGAACGCGTCACCCTCTCGGGTGACGCCCTGCAACCATAGACGCGCCGTGACGATTGCGGTGTCCGCACCATAGAGACGCACGACCTGCGTGCCCTCATCTTCGAGCTGATGCGCATATTCGATATCACGCTCGCGCGCCGATCGCAGCAGATCCTCGCGCTTATAGACCGCGCCGCGACCAACAACGAGGATCATGTGGGGATGAAGGATTTGCGCCATCGTCTTGGCATCATTCCGTTCGACCGCGGCTTGATACGCCGTGTCCAGCGCCGCCACGACGCGGCGATCCTCTTCTGGCGAGGCGTACGCTGCGCCCGCGCTAAGGAGCGCTCCGAGCGCCGCGGCCATCGTACCTGTCGTCATGATTTCCCCCAGCAAGAGAGCATGACAGCGCCAATGGCGCGCACTGACCATTTGCGGACATAGAATGAAAAGTAAGCGCCGTTTAGCGTGGCTCGAACGTCAACACCAACTCGTCATGGCACCGCTGCCTCGCGGCGCTATACGGCGAAGTGCAGATGCGGTGGCTGCTCAACGTGGCGGCATCCCGACCTGCAGGCGCGATCCAGTATTCCGAATAGCTCTCGAAATCAGCTTGGAATGACACTTCGGCGCCCGTCCTTCGAATTGCTCCCAGTACCTCCAGACTCGTCACCGCCACCGGCAACGTGAAGCTGAGGCGCGTCACATTCGTGTCACCGCCCAAAACCGACACGCTGACGTCGCGATCCGCCGCGGCGATCCAGCCATTGCGGCGCACGTCCTCTTCCCCGCGATCCCGCGGATCGGGCGCGTAGATGTGCCAATGCATGTGACGCGAGACGCGAGTGCTCACCGCGTCCCAGCGATAGGCGCTTGCGGTCTCGCCGTTGGGCGCCAAGGCCTCGACGATGATGCGCGCCACTGCATCCTCGGCGCTCCGTTCGCCCTCCGCGCGCGCAGGGGTGACAAACATCGCCACCACAACAAAGATACCGAGAGAAAAGCGCCGCATTGGTTGAGTATAATGTGCGGTGTGTTTGGAGGCGAGGATGGAATTGACGGGCGCTTTGTGTCGTGCCGGCCGCGCTTTGGTGCAATGGCCGCGTGAGCAATTGGCCGAAGCGACGGGCGTTTCCAAGAAGGCCATCCGCGACTTTGAAACCGGAGATTCCGATCCCGGCAAGAAAGAGCGTGCAGCACTCAAGCACGCGCTTGAGGCCGCCGGCGCAGTCTTCCTCGGCGAAGAGGATATGGGCGCTGGCGTGCGGCTGCGTTTCACACATCGCGACGTGAAGCAGCTCAACCGGCTTGAAGGCGAAGGCGGCGTGGTCGGCGACGACGACGTCTAAAACTTGCCGTAGCCGCCATCGATGATGATCGAGATCGCCGGAATGGAAGGTCGAGGCGTCGCTCGCCAGGTAGACGGCGATGCCGCCGAATTCTTCCGGCTTTCCCCAACGCCGCGCCGGCACGCGTGCGATCACATTGTTGGTGAACGCGTCGCTTCCCTGCGCGACGCTCGTCATGTCCGTTTCAATCCAGCCCGGCAGGATCGCGTTGGCGCGCACGCCATAGCGCGCGAATTCAACAGCCACGCTATTCGTGACGCCAATGATCGCCGCCTTTGAGGCGATATAGTCTTGATTGCGCGCCGCGCCGAACAGCGCACCCATGCTCGCGACTGACACGACCATGCCGCCCGGATCGCCGGCCTCGGCGCGCGCCTTCATGTGCCGGCACGCCTCCCGCATCGTGAACATCATGCCATCGACATTGATCGACATCAGCTTGTGATAATCCGCGCCACCAATATCGAGGAACGATTTCCAGCGGTTCGACATGCCGGCATTGGCGAAGCACGCATCGATGCGGCCGTGCTCGGCGAGCGTCGCTTCAAAGCCGGCAACGACGTTTTCTTCCTTTGATACATCGACAATGCGCGCGCTCGCCTTGCCGCCATGCGCCTTCAACTGCGCGAGCGCCTTGGCGTTTTTGTCAGGATTGGTGCCCCAGATTTCGACGCTTGCGCCAGCCTGCGCCATAGCATCAGCCATGCCCAAGCCGATGCCGCCATTGCCACCCGTAACGAGCGCGACTTTGCCTGTGAGATCGAAGGGTTTGTACGGCATGGCTCAATCTACCTGTGCGATGCGGTTCATGAAAGGGCTGACGCGGCGCTCGACATCGCTGGCGTAAGAGAATCGTCCACCACGCCGCAGCGCATCGAGCGCCTGTGCGTACGTGGCCGATGCTTGACGATAGCGCGTAAGCTGATCCGCGCCGCTAAGGCGATCGCCGATCCGCTCCTGCACCGTGCCGATATTGTAAAGCACCACGCCCGCATCGGCCGGCGCCGTCTCGGGGCTCGTGAGCTCAAGCACGTTGGCGAACGAGCGCTCCGCGTCCTCTAGCTCGGCGACGGAACCATCACCACGCACCTGGGCGATCCACACCAGAGCGGTCGCCAGATTATTCTGCACTTCGGCCCATTCAGTGGGCGTGTCGGCGCGCGTGTAAACTTCAAGCGCCGCACGATAATCGTGCACAGCGTTTTCCAGCAGCGCGGCGTCACGCGAACGTATGCCGCGAAACGATTGCGCAGCGCCGGCGGAGGCCGTCGATTCCGCCCAACCACGCGGATCGGCCACGCGGGTGCGCACGTCCAACGCCGCACGATGCGCCGCTTCGGCGCCGATGAAATCCTGCGCCGCAAACAAATCCTCGCCGCGCTGTTGTTCAGCTGCGGCCCACTCGGGGTGCGCTCGTTCGATGCCGCTGGCGACGACACGCTCAAGGCCATCGCCATCACCAGGACCGTCAGCGACCTAAGCATCAACGCCCCTCACAAGAACGAATATGGGTCCACGTCGATTTGTACGCGGACCGCGCTATGCAACTTTACACGCCCTGCCCAAGCGGCAAGGAAGGCCGAAACGTCAACGCCACGATTGGCGCGAATGAGAAAGCGGCGGCGATGCATGCCGCGGATCACCGAAAGCGGCGCAGGCGCCGGGCCCCAAAGGTCGAGACCCTCAACGATCGGGGCCTTCTCCCCATCGATTTGGACGCTTCGTTGGCCAGTTGCTCGTTGGGCGCAGAGACGATCACCGCGGCCAAGCGCCCATAAGGCGGCATGCCGGCGGCCTCGCGTTCGGCAATTTCGGCGGCAAAGAAGGCGTCGCGATCCTGCGCCGCTAGCGCCTGCATCACCGGCTCGTGCGGCGCGTAAGTTTGAATGAGTGCACGGCCCTTCTTCTCGTGGCGGCCGGCGCGGCCCGCGACTTGGCTGACAAGCTGAAACGTGCGCTCGCCAGCGCGGAGGTCGCCGCCCTTCAAGCCGAGATCGGCATCGACCACGCCCACGAATGTCAGGTTCGGAAAGTTGTGACCCTTCGCAACGATCTGCGTGCCTATGAGAATATCGATCTCGTTATTCTCCATGCGCGCCACTAGATCACGCACGGCGTCGCCATTGGGCGTGGTGTCGGAGGAGAATATCTCGATGCGCGCTTCCGGAAAATGCTCGCGCACTTCTTCCTCAATGCGCTCAACGCCGGGACCGATCGACGTGAAGCTATCCGGCGCCAGACATTCCGGGCACGCCTTCGGCTTCGGCATTGAGAAACCGGTGAGATGGCAGACGAGACGGCCCGAATATTTGTGCTCAACCAGCCAGCTCTCGGTCTCAGGCGATTTCATGCGGTGGCCGCAGGCGCGGCAGAGCGTGAGCGGCGCGTAGCCGCGGCGGTTCATATAAAAGAGCGATTGTTCACCGCGCAGCAATGCCTCCGCCGCGCCACGCACAAGCCTCGGCGACAGCCACTTGCCTTTCTCTGGCGGCGCATCCTTCAGATCAACGAGCTCGATGTTCGGCAATTCGGCCGCGCCATGGCGCGACGCGAGCTTCACGTGCGCGTAACGACCGAGCTGGGCGTTGACGAGCGTTTCCAGCGACGGCGTGGCGCTGGCAAGGATCACCATGCACTCGCCGAGCTTGGCGCGCGCAACGGCGAGATCGCGCGCCTGATAAATGACGCCCTCCTCCTGCTTGTAGGAAGAATCGTGTTCTTCATCGATAACGATGAGCTTCAGATTTTTGTACGGCAGGAACAACGCTGAGCGCGCGCCCACGATTAAGCGCGCGCGGCCCGCCGTGATTTCGCGCCAGGCGCGGCGGCGTGCCTTCTGCTGGATAGCGGAGTGCCATTCAACCGGCGTGACACCAAAACGGGCATTGAAGCGACCCATAGCCGCTTGCGTCAGTGCGATCTCCGGCAACAGCACCAGCACTTGCGCGTCAGGCTCAAGCTTCAGCGCTTCCGCGACAGCTTCGAGATAGACTTCCGTTTTACCCGAGCCTGTCACCCCGTCGAGCAGCGCAACGTGAAACCCGCCAGCGCGCACGCTTGCGGACACTTCTTCAGCGGCCGCTTGTTGAATGTCGGAAAGATCCTTGCCGGTACGGCTCAGGTCGGGCGTGGGGTATGGCGGGTCTTCGCTGATCTCAACCTTCACCAGCGCGCCACAATCGACCAAGCCTTTCACGACAGCCGACGATGTCTCAGCGCGACGCGAAAGTTCGGCGGCGTTGACCTGCTCCTTCGCCGCTTCTTCCAACACGCGCGTGCGCGCTTCTGTCAGCTTCGGCGGTGTCTCGCCTGTCGGCGCAAGCACGGTGTAAGTCGGCGGCGGAAACAGAGCGTCAGGCGAGCGCACGACCATGCGGATCAAATCACCCGGCGGACGCACCAGATATTTCGCGGCCCAATCCACGAAGGTCCGCGAGATTTCCGGCACTAGTGGGCCGGGCAAGACTTCTTCGATCGCTTTCAGGTTCGCGGCAGCCGGGTTGTTGCGCTGAACCTCCCACACAACCCCGCGCACTAAGCGCGAACCAATCGGCGCAATCACATGCATGCCCGGCTCGATGCCAAGCGACGTCGCCGCGCGGTAATCAAACGGCTCCGGCAACGGCAACGGAAACAGGACCGACACCTTATCCAGCGTGTCATGCTCGAATTCAGAACCCTCCTCGACCGCGAACAGCGGCCCGGCCGGCGCAGGCGCGCGCTGGCGCTTCAGCGCATCCATGGCGCGGCGGCGGGCAGTCGAATTCATAGGGTGAATCTAGGGGTTCGGCAGATTCGGCGAAAGCGCCAGATGTTGCGCCACTGTTACTGAACGGCCCTTAACTCTGGTAACTTATTGGTTGTTAGGCACAGGCGCGCAGTTTTAGCTCGCTGTGTTCGCAAAATTGCTCTCCCGCGTGATGGGGTCGCCGGCGCCGCCGCATAGCGCCCGCGACCACCTGTTTACGACCTTCGCGCCGGAGGGCGCGCCGGCGCGGTTGCTGTGCAGCCTCTACGAGCAATACTCGGGCGCTTATCCGGACGAACCCATCCCGCCGCAACATCGCCGTTATCGCACGTTGGTCGATGCGGTCATCGCCGGCGGCCATCTCCGCAGCCTGCGCGATCTCGACCTGCGCCGCGTGAATTCAGCGTACGTCACTTGTTTCGAGAAGGCGGCGGCGTTCGAATTTCAGCTCTCGTTGTGGCGCAACGAACCGAGCTTCGCGGCTCAGTTGCTGCAAGCCCGCGCCGATATCGTCACAGACCTCACGGCACAGGCTGAGACTGAAGCCGCCCGCGCTGAACACTATAAGCGCTGGAACGAGTGTCTCGCTGCGCCCCTCGACATCACTGGCTATAGCCGGACCAGCCTCATCTCGCAGATGCACCCCGACGATTGGCACGAGCTCGCGCTGAGCTGGGATTGGCGCGACGGCACGGCTGAACTCGAATGGATCACGGCGCAGCGGAGCTGCGACCGGGCGACCGCCTTCTATGTCATGTGCAAGGGCGCCCCGGGCGACGTGGCCACACACGCCCATGAACCATCTCCGCGCGACGCCTTCATCCGAACGCTGGCGGCCCGACTGGAAGACGGCTTTTACCCAAGCGCCGACCTCAGCCTGCCGATCTCGATGCGGACACGCGTGGCGTTCGCTGAGCAAATGGCGATCGCACGCCGCACCCGGGTGAGCCCCTGGGTGCTGCCGAGCGATCTGCTCCATCATGACGGCCGCCAGCATCGGCCGAAGTACGCGATCACCGATGGGCGCCTGCACTATCATTACGACTATTGGCTCGCGCACCTCGCGCCGACACGTTGACGAGATATTGACGTGGGCGGCGTTCAATCGCGCCCATGCACGCCGCCGCCCTCCTCCAAATATGGATCGCGCATCTGCGCGATGAGCGCCGCTTTGCAGCCAATTCGGTTGAAGCGTACGAGCGCGACGTCGCTGCGTTTCTGGCCTTTTTACAGGGCCATTTGGGCGGCGAACCGTCCCGCCAAGATCTCGCATCATTAGAGCCGCGCGATCTGCGCGCCTATCTCGCGCATCGCCGCCAAGGCCCTGACGCGCTTGCCGATCGCTCGATTTCGCGCGCACTTGCAGCGATCCGCAGTTTCTATCGTTATCTCGAACGTCGCCACGGCGTCACCAATGCACGCCTGGCTCTAGTGCGCGGGCCAAAGCTTAAGCGGCCCTTGCCGCGGCCTGTATCTGAAGGCGCAGCGCGCGACCTGATCATCGAAGCGAAGGATACAGCGAGCCAAGAGTGGGTGGGCGCGCGCGATGCGGCGCTGATCACATTGCTCTATGCGGCGGGCCTTCGCATCAGCGAAGCCTTGGCGCTCAATGGTGGCGATCTGCCCCTGCCTGAGATGCTGCGCGTGGTCGGCAAAGGTGGAAAGGGGCGCATCGTGCCGCTGCTTCCAGCCGCGCGTGAAGCGGTCGAGCGCTATGCGGAACTTTGCCCCTATGCGCTGACGGAGGACGCGCCACTCTTCCGCGCGATACGTGGCGGCGCGCTCTCTCCACGCATGGCGCAGGACCTGATGCAGCGTCTGCGCGGACGTTTGGGATTGCCTTCAAGCGCCACACCGCACGCTCTTCGGCATGCCTTCGCAACACATTTGCTCGCGAACGGCGGCGATCTGCGCGCCATCCAAGACCTGCTCGGACACGAATCGCTATCGACGACTCAGACGTATGCGAGCGTCGAAGCAAAAAAATTTTGCAGCTGTATCGCCGCGCACATCCGCGTGCGTGACGTTTTTTCGTGGCGTAACAGCGCTCATCGCCTTTGTTTTCAAGGCACGCAGAGAAATCATCGAGTGTTCGCGCAATCAAAAAAGCGCTTGACAGAAAAATTCGCGCGAGTGCTTGCGGAAACTACTTGCAAACCAAATTGCGTCAGAAAAATCCTCGGAGAGTCAAACAACTCCCATCCAACCCAGTACCAACACTAGTAAAGATGAGGAAATGAAAATGGCTAAGAAGGTAAAGAAGGCCGCCGCTAAGAAGCCGGCGAAGAAGATGGTTCGTAAGGCTGCCAAGAAGACGGTTCGCAAGGCTGCGAAGAAGACCGTCCGCAAGGCGAAGAAGGTTGCCAAGAAGCCGGCCAAGAAGGTCGTGCGCAAGGCCGCCAAGAAGCCGGCGAAGAAAATCGTTCGCAAGGCTGCGAAGAAGACCGCCCGCAAGACGACCCGCAAGGTCGCTCGCAAGCCGGCCAAGGCCGTCGCGGTTGCCGTCTAATAGACGCAAAGGCAAGGGGCGCTGACGAGCGCCCCTTCGCCATTTAGGACCACCGATCACGTAAAGGATCACATGCGTTCTCCGGTGATACGTTCTCCCCGCTCCCGCTTCGAACGCCGCCGACTTTGCCGCTATTACCGAAAACGCTGATTTGACGCCGCGAACGCGGCTTCTCCCCCGCCCTGAATCACCCGATGATCCGCACGCTGACCGCGTTGCGGATTTATTCATTTTCGGGGCAGTCTCTCCAATGCGAGAGACGCACCTCGCGCCATTCGTCGACCGCATCTGTCGCGACACTTTGAAGGACGAGGCGGAAATCTCGGTACTCGAGGTGATTGGGTTCGTAGCAGCGTGCTTCCACGACATGGCCGTTATGCGCATCGAGCCAGAGATCGCCATTGAGCCCACCGCTCACGGCATAGCCGAAAGTCTCAGCGTCAGCGCATTCTTCCGCGCCAACGAAACGCACATTGACGGCGCCCAGATCGCGCAGCGGATTCTCCGCCCCCTCCTCCGGCCAGATCACCAGGGCGTTGAAGGAAAAGTCTTCACGCGGCGCCCCGCGCCCCGCGTTGAGAGCCGTTAAGTCCGAGAGATCTAAGTCGAACATGCGCCACGGCCCTTGCGCGATCGCGAGGTGTGCATCGAAACCCGCCGAAGGCGCACGTGCGTTTGCGGTGTGTGTGGCGTCATCATAGGTGAGCCACGCGAACGGTTCTTGCGATCCATCTTGCGCGAGGCGACCGCCAACAAGAGCGTGCGGCTGATTGCGCGCGACATCGAGTTCACCGGTGACGTAGGCCGCGCGGCGACACCGCTGCACGATCTTGACCACTTCAACGCGGGCCGCGTCAGGCAGATAGACCCAGATCTGCTCGGGGAGAGACCCGTCACTGTTGGTCCGAATGCAGTGATAGAGCGGCTGCGAGGGCGGCGGCGCGTGAGCGCACGCGACGAGCGACAGGGCCGCAGACAGCGCAAGAAGTGTCTTCATGGAGCCTAGGGATGCGCCCCTCCCCTCAAATAGATGCGCTTGACAGGCAACCTCGTCGCACATACTTTGTTTTTCAAAGTACATTGGATTGCCAAATATGAACCGCGAAGAATTATTGTCCGATCTTTCCTACGCGCGTGCGCTTGCCGAGGAAGGCCGGCATGCGCCCCTGCTTGGCGGCGGCTATCTGATGTTTTGGGGCGCGCTCAACACCATCGCCTTCACCGCGCATTGGACGGCGCTGATCGATCGCCTGCCCCGCCTCGACGGCTTCATCTTCCCGATCATCTGGATGAGCTACGGACTTGTGGCGGCCATCGGCTCGTACGCTTTGCGCCGGCGCATTTGCGAAAAGCCTGGCCGCAGCGCGATTGGCGTACGCGCCGAACGTGCGGTCTGGGGCGGCGCGGCGATGGCGCTGCTGGCGATCGTGCTCGGCTCAATCGCGCGCATGATCGTGACCGATGATCCTACAGCGCCCAATGCCATCTTTGGGGCTGCGTTCGCGATCTATGGCGCCGCATTGTTCGCGGTCGCAACGCTTGCCGAGCTAGGCTGGATGCGGCGCTTCGCGTGGCTCGCGGCTGGCGTGGCGCTGACGCTTTGCCTCTTTGCCAACGATAATTGGGCTTATCTCTACGCCGCCATCGGCAGCTTGCTCGTGCTCGCGTGGCCTGGCGCCATCTTGCTGAAGCGCGAACCCGCCGCGATTGTCTGAGCACCTTGTCCCGCTTCGATCACACCGAAATTGACGACGTGATCCACGGCCGCTTGCGGCTGGGGATCATGGCGTATCTCTCGACGGTCTCCCCGCTCCGTTTGTGGAGCTGAAGGCCAAAGTCAACGCGACGGACGGAAACCTCTCCACGCATCTCTCGAAGCTGGAGGAAGCCAAGTATGTGCGCATCGAGAAAAAATTCGAGGGCAAGAAGCCGCTGACGCTGGTGCACCTCACCAAGCAAGGTCGCAATGCTTGGATCGCCTATCTCAATCGCATCCACACACTGCTGAGCGCGGCGGAGTGACCGCTTGCGAGAACAGGCACCGTCCGCCACCTTGCGCTCCATGAGACTTATAACCACCCTCGCCGCGCTCGCTTTGCTCAGCGCTTGTGACGTCCCCACCAATCTGGAAGAAGCCAAGCAACAAGCGGCCGACATTGGCGGGCAAGTGATGGACACCGCGCGCGGCGCCGTCGATACGCGCACCGCCTGCATGTTGGCGGGTCAATCCGAAGCGTTCTGCGGCTGCGTGCAAGAACGCCTCGGCCCGCAAATCACCGAAGAGCATGTGACGGCGATCACCACAGTCGCACGCGAGACTTTGGAAGGCCGCAGCGTCGAGGCCGCCGCCGAAAGCGCCTCGAACATCGATCCAACTACGCGCGACGCCTTAGTGCAGTGCGCCACGCACGCCGCCGTTCAAGGCGCGCTCGGCGGGGAAGCTGAAAACGCGAACTAAGCCGCGGCGCTAAGCGCCCAGCGCGCGACGCCTGGATAGGGCTGCTCGCGCGTGTCGGCGAAGCCTACGCGCGCGAGCGTGTGTGCAGCGCCCGAATCCTCCGCATCCAAGTGGGCGATCACGCGGCGCGCACCGTTGGCAAAAGCCCACGTTGCGAGCGCACCCACGGTCTCGCCGCCAAAGCCACGCCCCCGAAACTCCGGCAGCAGGCCGAAGGCGAGCTCGACATCGCCATCCTCGTCGGGGCGGCCAATCAAAGCGGCGATGCCAACCAGGCGCGGCGGCGCGCGTTCGCCTTCGTTGGCGAGCAGCGCCCAGCCGTACCAACCCTGCCCTTCGGGATCGTGCGCGAGGTGGTTCTCGGCCCAGTCGAACGCAGCCGTCTCAAACGGCGCGGGCGGCCAGACCGGCTCGTGCGTTACCGCGATCGCATTGAAGAAGGCCGTGCGGCTGCCCGCCTGCAACGCCGCCAATTCGTGATCCAACGCCAGCAACGCCAAGCGCCCCGTGTTCAGAATGAGCAAGACCCGTTCTCCCCTCGCTACGAAGGGGACGAGAACTCAGAATGCGCTCACATCAAAGTGAGCATTCTGCAATATCCACAGGGCGATGTTCCGGACGGGCGTCACGCCTGCATCACCCAGCCATCGACGCCCTTGGCGGCTTCGCGGACGGCTTCGCTCATGGTGGGGTGCGCGTGGCAGGTGCGGGCGATGTCTTCAGCGGCGGCGCCGAATTCCATCGCAACGCAGACCTCGCCAATCATCTCGCCAACACCCGCGCCAATCATGTGCACGCCGACAACGCGCTTGCTGGCGACATCTTCGAGCACCTTCACCATGCCGTCGGTCTCGTGGTTCGTGCGCGCGCGCGAATTGGCCATCATCGGGAATTTGCCGACCTTGTACTCAACGCCCGCCGCCTTCAGCTCTTCCTCGGTCTTGCCGACGCTGGCGACTTCGGGATCGGTGTAGATCACGTTCGGGATGATGTCGGCGTTCACGTGGCCCCAAAGGCCTGCGATGATTTGGGCGACAGCAATGCCCTCCTCTTCCGCTTTGTGCGCCAACATAGGACCATGCGTGCAATCGCCGATCGCGTACACGCCGGCGACGTTGGTTTTGAAATGATCCGTTTCGATGAAGCCGCGCTTGTCGGCGGCAACGCCCACCGTCTCCAGCCCGAGCCCTTGCGTGTACGGCTTGCGGCCAATGGCGACGAGCACGACGTCGGCTTCCAACTTGCGCGAAGCGCCACCTTGCGCCGGCTCAATCGACACCAGCAGACCGCCGCCCGTTTTCTCCGCGCCCGTCACCTTGTGGCCGAGCTCGAACCTCATGCCCTGCTTCTTGAGGATCTTCAAAAACGCCGTGGAAATTTCGTTGTCCATCGTCGGGGTGATCTTATCGAGGAATTCGACCACAGTGACTTCAGCGCCAAGGCGACGCCACACCGAGCCAAGCTCCAACCCGATTACGCCCGCGCCGATCACGACCATCTTGCCCGGCACGCGCGAGAGCGAAAGCGCGCCCGTTGAGGTGACGACGCTCTCTTCGTCGATCGTCACGCCCGGCAAACCCATCGGCTCCGAGCCCGTGGCGATGACGATGTTCTCAGTCTCAAGCGTTTGCGTGGCGCCATCAGCGCCCTTCACTTCGACGCGGCCCGCGCCGGCGATGCGGCCGAAGCCTTTGACGTAATCGACCTTGTGCTTGCGCATTAGGAACTCGACGCCTTTGGTCAGGCCGTCGACGGCGTCGTCCTTCTGCTTCAGCATTTGCGGCAGATCGAGCGACACGCCGCTGACCTTGATGCCCATGGACGGGAACGTCTTGGCTGCCGCCTCGAAATACTCGCTCGCGTGCAGTAGCGCCTTCGACGGGATGCAGCCCACATTGAGGCAGGTTCCGCCGAGCTTGCCGCGGCTCTCCACGATGGCGGTCTTCAGCCCCAATTGGCCGGCGCGGATGGCGCAATTGTAGCCGCCGGGGCCACCCCCGATGATAACGAGATCGTACGACATGAAAGCTCCAATGGAGGCGTGGCGCAGCGTTCGGCGCGCGTGAATCTATCGCCGGAACATATGGATGCGCCCCAGCGTGATCAATCCGCGAAAATGGACGGGCGCCTTGCTAGATCAGGCGCCTTGCTTATCCCAGTACGCGCGATCGGCCGCGTCCACGATGAACACGAACAGGCCGACGATCAGGATAATGGCCAGGAGCGCGATCTGCGATTCCGGCGAACCGATGTCGGCCATCACCACCTGCGGCTGCGTGTAGGCGTTCACATCGATGCCTTGCACCGTGGCGACGAGCCCGCCGCTTTGCTGCTGCTGCCAAGCCCAGCGCCCGCCAAACAGCGCAAAGCCCAGCAGCCAGACCCAGAAGCCTTGCGTCCGGCGCATGAGGCGCACAGCGGCGATCAAGAAGAAGAGCCCAGCGCCGGCCAACAAGCCAACATCGATCCAGCTCGCGCTCGCCGCCGTTTGGGCGGCCGCAGCCTGGGCCTGAACCACCTGGCCGTCGACTTGTGAGACGCCACTCGCGGGCGCCTGAAAATCGGCGATCACACCTGCGGCGCCCAAAGCGCCCGCAAAGCTCAGAAGCACCAAAGCCAAGAGCACCAGAATGGCCGGCCAGCGCAGAATGAACGTCATGACGTTCCCCTATCCCCTCGCTCCCCGAGCGCGGCGGCAATCTATACGCGCCGACGCGGATGCGCCAATGGAGTCCGAGAAAGCCTTTCGAGTCAGGCTCTTCTCTCAGGCGAGCGGCGGGCTTAGGCTGCGCCAGCGGAGGGAAACGGCATGATGTGGATGGGCAAGATCAGCGCGATCGTGGCGCTGGCGATGGGTTCGTTGCTGATCGGCGTCGCGGTTTTGGGCTTCGAGCCGGAGATCGGCATCTTCGCCATGATCGTGATCGGGGCGCTGTTGCTGCTCGCAGGCTTTCGCACGCTGCGCAAAATGTCCGGCGGTCTGCGCTTACTTTCGGGCGCCTGGGGCTTGTCGGCAGGCTTCTCGCTCGTGCCGCTATCACAACCGGGAAACCTGAGCAGCTTCTTCAACGATTTCGGCCAGCTCGCCTACGCCATGCTCGCGATCACGCTTGTGTCGGCTGCCTGCCTTGCACTCACGGTGCTGCACAAGGAGAAGTGAGTTGTTCACAATGATCCGCGTGCGAAACACGCAACCGAGCGCGTGAATAAAAGTTATTGATGCGGGCGGGCGATCTGGAGATTGCCCAATGCAAGTGACGAAACTCCGCGCACGTAGCGACGCGAACGGCTTCGTGCCTATGGGCCAATATTTCGCGCGCATCGCCGAGCAGCTCGAAGCCGCCAATACTAGCGACGCTGCGCGCCAAGCTAAGCTCGATGCCGAAGATGCACGCCTCGAAGCGCGCTACCGTCGCGCCTCTGCCACGCGCAACAACACGTACGCGCGCAGCGAGGCCCAGCTTGCGATGTAGCGCTTAGAGATCGAGCAGCATGCGCTCAGGATCTTCCAGGCCTTCCTTCACGCGCACGAGGAACGTGACGGCTTCCTTGCCGTCGACAATGCGATGATCGTAGCTCAGCGCCAGATACATCATCGGGCGGATCACGATCTGTTTGTCGACGACGACCGGGCGATCTTGAATCTTGTGCATGCCGAGAATGCCCGATTGCGGCGCATTCAGGATCGGCGTGGACATGAGCGAGCCATAGACGCCGCCGTTCGAGATCGTGAACGTCGCGCCCTGCAAATCTTCAAGCTTCAAATGACCGTCACGCGCCTTGACGCCGAGCTCGCCGATCTCCTGTTCGATCTCGGCCATCGATTTGCGATCGGCTTCGCGGATCACCGGCACGACCAGGCCGCGATCGGTGCCGACAGCGATGCCGATGTCGTAGAAGTTTTTATAGATGATGCTGTCGCCGTCGATCTCGGCGTTGACGTTTGGAATCTCTTTCAACGCCGCGACGCACGCCTTCACGAAGAAGCTCATGAAGCCAAGCTTGACACCGTGCTTGCGCTCGAAATTGTCCTTGTACTTGTTGCGCGCCGCCATGATGGCCGACATGTCGGCCTCATTGAACGTGGTCAGCATCGCCGCAGCGTTCTGGGCCTCCTTCAAACGGCGGGCGATGGTCTGACGAAGGCGCGTCATCTTCACCCGCTCTTCGCGTTCACCGACCGGGCGCGCAACCAAAGCTGGCTGCGGCGCCGCGGGTTGCGCACTCGCGGCGCGGTTCTCGATGATGGAGAGCGCGTCGGACTTGGTGAGACGGCCATCCTTGCCGCTGCCGCTCAAGCCGGAGACATCGACGCCGGCTTCGGAGGCGATGCGTTGCACCGACGGCGGCGCTTGATTGGCGCCGGCCGTGGCTCGCGGCGGTGGCACAGCGGGAGCGGCGGGCTTCGGCGCTTCGGCCTTTGGCGCAACGGCCGCTGGTTGCGCGCCAGCGGCGCCCATGCGGCCGAGCAAGGCGCCGATGCCAACCGTGTCGCCTTCGGCGGCGACAATCTCACCCAGAACGCCTGCTTCCGGCGCCGAGACTTCGACCGAAACCTTATCGGTTTCGAGTTCGACGAGCGTCTCGTCCTTCTTCACGCTATCGCCGGCTTTCTTCAGCCACTTGGCGACAGTCGCCTCGCTGACGCTTTCGCCCAAGGTCGGCACAACGATATCGGTCACGTTCTCATCTCCGTTGCGCAGCGTTACAGCGCGCGCGTGTCAATTTCATCCGTCATTCGGCGGTGAAAATTACTCAGCCAAGCGCCGCTTCAAGCAGCGCATCCAATTCCTTCAGGTGCTTCGACATGAGGCCCGCTGCCGTCGAGGCGCTGGCGGCGCGGCCCGCATAGCGCGCGCGCTTCGCCTTCACATCGAGCTTTTCGAGCGTCAGTTCGAGCCACGGATCGACGAAAGTCCAGCCGCCCATGTTCTTGGGCTCTTCCTGGCACCAGACGAGTTCGGCGTTCGGGAAGCGCGCGAGCTCCGTCATCACCGATTTCATCGGCCAAGGATAAAACTGTTCGAGGCGGAGGATGTAGACGTCATCCAAGCCGCGCTTCTCGCGCTCATCGAGCAGATCGTAATAGACCTTGCCCGAGCACATGACGACGCGTCGGATTTCGCTGTCGCCCTTGAGCTTGACCGTGGTCGCGCCGTTATGGAGCTGCGCATCATCCCACAACACGCGGTGGAACGATGTGCCGTCCGCCAATTCGGAAAGCGACGACACCGCCTTCTTGTGACGCAACAGCGATTTCGGCGTGAACACGATCAACGGCTTGCGGAACTCGCGATGCATCTGACGGCGCAGCGCGTGGAAGTAATTGGCTGGCGTCGTGCAATTGACGACCTGCATGTTGTCTTCAGCGCATTGCTGGAGGAAGCGCTCGATGCGCGCGGAGCTGTGCTCCGGCCCCTGCCCCTCATAGCCATGCGGCAAGAGCATCACGAGGCCGGACATACGCAGCCATTTGCGTTCGCCCGAGCTGATGAATTGATCGATCACCACCTGCGCGCCATTCACGAAATCGCCGAATTGCGCTTCCCAGAGCGTGAGCGTCTTCGGGTCAGCCAGCGTGTAGCCGTACTCAAAGCCAAGCACGGCTTCTTCGGAAAGCAATGAATCAATGACTTCGTAATGCGCTTGGCCAGGGCGAACATTGTTCAGCGGCGTGTAGCGCTCTTCCGTCGTCTGATCGACAAAGTGCGAATGGCGTTGGCTGAACGTGCCGCGGCAGGAATCCTGGCCGCTCAGGCGCACATTGTAGCCTTCGTCCAGCAGCGTCGCGAACGCGAGGTGCTCACCCAGCGCCCAATCAACACCGTGGCCGTCATCAATGGCCTTGCGGCGCGTTTCGACCACACGCTGCACCGTCTTGTGCATGTCGAAGTCGCGCGGAATTTTCGTGATCGCACGACCAAGCTCGCGCAGGCGATCGATGCGCACGTCGGTCGCGCCACGACGGTCGTCGTCCTTCGGTGTGGAGAAGCCGGCCCACACGCCATCCAGCCAATCGGCCTTGTTGACCTTGAACGCCTTGCCCGCATCGAACTCGACGTCGAGGAACGCGTTGAACTCGCCAACCCAAGCTTCGACGTCTTCTTGGCTGACCACACCCTCGTTCACGAGACGGCTGGTGTAGATCTCCAGGGTCGTCTGCTGATCGCGCACCTTCCGGTACATGATCGGCTGCGTCATCGTCGGATCGTCACCTTCGTTGTGGCCGAAGCGGCGATAGCAGAACATGTCGATGACGACGTCCTTACCGAAGATCTGGCGATACTCGGTCGCCACTTTCGCCGCGAACACCACAGCTTCCGGATCGTCGCCGTTCACGTGGAAGATCGGCGCCTGCACCATCAGCGCAACGTCAGACGGGTAAGGCGACGAGCGCGAATAGTGCGGCGCTGTCGTGAAGCCGATCTGGTTGTTGATGATGAAGTGCATCGTGCCGCCGGTCTTGTAACCGCGCAGGCCCGAGAGCGCGAAGCACTCAGCCACAACGCCCTGCCCCGCAAACGCGGCGTCGCCGTGAATGAGCAGAGGCATGACGCGCGAGCGCAGCTTGTGCAGCGCTTCGGTATCTTCCGCCCAGGTCGCACGCTTAGCTTGCTTCGCACGCGCCTTCCCGAGCACGACCGGGTTGACGATTTCGAGGTGCGACGGGTTCGCTGTCAGCGACAAGTGCACGTTGTTGCCGTCGAACGCGCGATCGCTCGAGGCGCCCAAGTGATACTTCACATCACCGGAGCCCAGCACGTCGTCCGGCGTCGCCGAGCCGCCCTGGAATTCGTGGAAGATCGCTTGGTACGGCTTGCCCATCACCGCGGCGAGCACGTTCAAGCGGCCGCGGTGCGCCATGCCGAAGATGATCTCTTCGACGCCCATCGCGCCGCCGCGTTTGATAATTTGTTCGAGCGCCGGGATCATCGCTTCGCCGCCGTCGAGGCCGAAGCGCTTGGTGCCCGGATGGCGCTTGTGCACGAACTTCTCGAAGCTCTCGCCTTCGATCAGCTTCTTCAGAATTGCGCGCTTGCCTTCAGCCGTGAACGCGATCTGCTTATCCGGCCCTTCGATGCGCTCTTGCAGCCATGCCTTCTCGGCCGGATCGGTGATGTGCATAAACTCGACGCCGACGGTCGAACAATAGGTGCGCTTCAGGATCGCGAGCATCTCGTTGACGGTGGCGCTCTGCAGACCAAGCACGCCGTCGATGAAGATCGGCCGATCCATGTCGCGCGGGCCGAAGCCGTGGTTCGCCGGATCAAGTTCTGCCGGCGTTGGGCGCACTTCGATGCCGAGCGGATCGAGTGTCGCCGCCAAATGTCCGCGCGTGCGATAAGCGCGGATCATCATCAGCGCGCGCACGGAATCGCGCGCCGCTTGCTGAACGTCTTGCGGCGAAGCGCCAACCGGCAAACGCGCAGCGACTTTCTGTTCAAGCTTCGCGGCAAGCCCCGCCCAATTGCCATCGAGCAGTGCGGTGGTTTCGGTCGTCTGCGGCTGCGCCAATTCAGGGCGATACCAAGCCGGACCAGACACAGCTTTGCGGATCGAGATCGGATCGTCGCGCAGCTGCGAGAAAAAATTGCGCCACGATTGATCGACCGAATTCGGGTCGTTCAAATATTTCTCGTGCATGCGCTCCACGAACGTGGCGTTGGCCGCATCTAGGAAACTCGTCTCGAGCATGGCTGTGTTTGGCAAGCTACGGGCGTCGTCCGCCATGGGTGCGCTGGACCTCTCGGAATTTCGCGAAACGCAGCAAGGATATAGGCGCGCGTTCGCAGGCGCGCCCCTTCTAAAGTGCGTCGCTGAAGGATTGAAGGCCTGCGCTGACGCAGAGCTATAGAATTGGCGCCTCGGCGATTAGCTTTTCAGCAACTCGGCCATCGTGCGGCCAAGTGCGGCTGGGTGCGGCGCGACCCTGATGCCGGCGGCTTCCATCGCCGCGATCTTGCTTTCCGCGTCGCCCTTGCCGCCCGAAATGATCGCGCCAGCATGGCCCATGCGGCGGCCCGGAGGCGCCGTGCGGCCTGCGATAAAGCCGACCGTCGGCTTCCAGCGGCCCTTCTTCTTTTCGTCGGCCAGGAATTGGGCTGCGTCTTCCTCCGCAGAGCCGCCAATTTCACCGATCATGATGATCGATTGCGTCTCCGGGTCGGCCAAGAAAAGCTCCAGCATATCAATGAATTCGGTCCCCTTCACCGGGTCGCCGCCGATGCCGACGGCAGTGGTTTGGCCCAGGCCCTCGTTCGTGGTCTGGAACACCGCCTCGTAGGTCAGCGTGCCGGAGCGCGAGAGCACGCCCACCTTGCCCTTCGAGAAGATCGAACCCGGCATAATGCCGATCTTGCACTCGTTGGGCGTCAGCACGCCAGGGCAGTTCGGACCGATCAGACGCGACTTGGATTTCTCCAGCTTCGCCTTCACCCGCACCATGTCGAGCACCGGAATGCCTTCAGTGATGCAGATGATGAGCGGGATTTCCGCATCAATCGCTTCTTCGATGGCGGCCGCGGCGCCTGGCGGCGGCACATAGATCACGGTGGCGTCCGCGCCAGCTTTTTCCTTGGCCTCAGCGACACTTGCGAACACTGGCAAGCCCAAATGCGTCGTGCCTGCTTTGCCCGGCGACACGCCGCCGGTCATCTTGGTGCCGTAAGCGATAGCCTGTTCCGAATGGAACGTGCCGTTCTTGCCGGTGAAGCCCTGGCAGATGACGCGCGTGGCGGCGTTGATGAGAATGGACATGAGCTAAGCGGCCCCCGTGGCGCTGGAAAAATCGAGAATGCGGCCAGCGGCATAACGCAGGCGCGAAAGCTTGCAAACCCTGACCGAGCGTCGCCCCTCCTCCATTTTCAGCCAGAAGAGCCGCCGCGCCGCCCGGCGGTTCGCTGGTGCGCCCGGTAGATCGCGACACGCCGCGCCCCACCTATCGCGCCGACATGGGCGACACTGAAATCGTCGAATTCATCACCGATTGCGTCGCCGTTGAATTCCAGTCACCGGAATCGAACGCTTTGCGGCCACAAAATTTAGGATCGCTGCCCGGCGTCCGCTTTGATCTTTCAACACGCACGCAAGCCGGTCTCGAGATTGGCGGCGCAGCCTCACCGCGCGCGGCGCAGACGAAAAGCTCAACGTCCTGCTCTACCGGGCGCCGCGCGAGCATTATTGCGCGTGTCTGTTGCCGGACGTGGAAGCCGCGTTCGCGAGCGCTGTGCTGACCTGAGTAAAATTACAACTTTGAAATCAAGTAGTTGGGTTCGAACATGGCCCCCGCACGCAGCTGTGCGTTTACATGACTATCAAATGACGGTTTTATGACAACTCAATGACGGCTTGATGAAGGCTAACGATAGCCCGCGCCGCCTTTGGGAGGTCATGCACATGCTTAAGTCCCTGGTTTTTGGTGTTGTTGCTGCCGTCGCTTGCGTTGGCGTCGCGAGCGCTGACCCTGTGGTGCAGGTTGTCGATGGCGAGCGCGCAATCCCGGTCCGCTATGCGGATCTCAATCTCTCAAGCGATGAGGACGCGCGCGCCATGCTGAGCCGGCTGCGCTACGCGGCCTACACCGTGTGCGATCCAAACCAAATCGAGCGCCAAGCGCCGGAATATCGTCGCCAAGAGCGCGCCTGCCGCAACGCGGCGTTGGAAAACGCGCTGCTGCGCCTCGACGCGCGGGAAGTCACGGAGATGCATCAGCGTCGCTGATGCATTCTCGCAGCTCAGCCCATGATGAAGGCGTTGAGCTTGTTGCCGTCCGGATCACGGAAATACGCGGCGTAGAACGTATCGCCGCGCGGGCCGGGCTTGCCTTCACACGTACCGCCATTGGCCAGCGCAATCTCGTAGATGCGGTGGATTTGGTCTTTGTCCTTGGCTTCGAGCGCGACCATCACGCCGTTGCCGACATTCGCGGCATTGCCGTCGAACGGCTTGGTCAGCGCCACGCCCGCGCCACCGCCCGGCGTGCCCCAGGCGATCGCGCCCGGCCATTCCATCATGCGCCCCGTGCCAAGCTCCTTGGCGATCGCATCATAAAACTTCGCGCCGCGTTCAAGATCATTGGTGCCAAGCGTAACGTAACCGATCATGGCGTTCCCTCCTTGTTTGCCCGAAACCATATCACGTCACGCGCCACGACCAATTGCGCGTCGATGAATTGACGACCGCGCCCAAAGAAAAACGCCCGCCAGCAAGCTGACGGGCGCCTGAACTTCACTTGCGAATGAGGTCTACCCCTTAACAGCCTTCACGATCTTCCGCGCCGCGTCTTCCAGATCATCCGCCGAGATCACGTTCAGGCCGCTTTCGTTGATGATCTTCTTGCCGAGGTCGACGTTGGTGCCTTCAAGGCGCACGACGAGCGGCACTTGCAGGCCGACTTCCTTCACCGCGGCGATCACGCCTTCGGCGATGACATCGCACTTCATGATGCCGCCGAAAATGTTGACGAGGATGCCCTTCACCTTCGGGTCGGCGGTGATGATCTTGAACGCCGCCGTCACCTTCTCTTTCGACGCGCCGCCGCCGACATCGAGGAAGTTCGCGGGCTCCGAGCCGAACAGCTTGATGATGTCCATCGTCGCCATCGCGAGACCGGCGCCATTGACCATGCAGCCGATATCGCCATCGAGCGCGATGTAAGCGAGGTCGTACTTGGAGGCTTCGATTTCCTTCTCGTCCTCTTCGCCGAGGTCGCGCAGGTCAGCCCATTCCGGGTGACGGAACGAAGCGTTCGGATCGAAGCTCACCTTCGCGTCGGCGCAGACGAGCTTATTGTCTTCGGTGACGATCAGCGGATTGATCTCAAGCATGCTCATGTCGCTCTTCACGAACGCGTCGTAGAGCTTCGCAACGATGTCAGCGCATTGCGCTGCGAGATCGCCCGAGAGGCCAAGTGCCGCCGAAACTTTTGCGGCGTCAGCGGCGCTGGGGCCAGTCGTTGGATCGATCGGCACCGTGGTGATTTTTTCCGGCGTGTCGTGCGCGACCTCTTCGATGTTCATGCCGCCGGCTTCCGACACCACGAACGCGACGCGGCCGGTTTCACGATCGACCAGCGCGGAGAGATAAAACTCCTTCGCGATCTTCATGCCTTCTTCGATGTAGATGCGCTTCACGACGCGGCCGGCTTCACCCGTCTGCAGCGTGACGAGCGTGTTGCCGAGCATTTGCTGCGCGAACAGGCCCACATCTTCCGGCTTGAAGGCGATGCGCACGCCGCCCTTCTCGCCCGCATTGGCTTCCTTGAACTTGCCCTTGCCGCGCCCGCCCGCGTGGATCTGGCTCTTCACCGCCCAGACCGAACCGCCAAGCTTGGCGGCAGCGTCCACCGCCTCTTCAGCCGTGAAAGCCGGAAAGCCGCGCGGCACCGGCGCGCCAAAGCTCTTCAGGACGGCTTTGCCTTGGTATTCGTGGATGTTCATCGGGGCCCCTCGAAATGGTCGCCGCGTTCTTACAGGCCAATCTGCTGCGCCGCCAACCCCGCCAATGCGCATGCGGCGATCAATGCCAGCAGATTGGCCTTGAACCGGATCAGCGCCATTGTGGCGACAGCAGCCAGCGCGACCATCCAGAGCCGGGCCGAGGCCAAATCGGGCAATTCGACCGGCCCTAGCGTCAGCTGCCGCTCGAACAGCGCATGCGCGGCGAAGAAGAGCGCCAGTTTGGCGATGACGCCGAGCACGGCGGCTGTAATGGCGGCGAGTGCGCCGGCTGCGCGGCGATTGTTCTCCAGACGCTCCGCCACCGGCGCGCCGGCGAAGATCCAGACGAAGCTCGGCGCAAACGTACACCAAAGCGCCATCGCCGCACCCGCAAGCGCCAAGCCCCAGCCGGCAGCACTCCACCCAGCCATGAAGCCCACAAATTCATTGACCAGGATCAGCGGCCCCGGCGTCGTTTCCGCGAGACCCAAACCATCAATCATTTGCGCCGTCGTCAGCCAGCCGCGCGCGACCGCCTCCGCCGTGAGATACGCCAGCAGCGCATAGGCGCCGCCGAACGTGACGCAGGCGAGGATCGAGAACAGCACCGCGACCTGGAAGAGCACGTGCTCCGTGCCGAGTGTCAGCGCGACCAGCGCCGGCGGCGTGAGCCAGAGGACGCACCAGTGCAGTGCGTGCTTGAGCGACTCTCCTCCCCCTTGCGGGGAGGAGTTGGAGGTGGGGGTGTAGGCGCCAACATCGGGAGACTTAGCGCTCGCACCCCCTCCCTGCCCTCGCCGCAAGGGGAAGGGTAAGAGCGCACCCATCACCGCCGCCGTCACGATCACCAACGGAAACGGCGCATTGAACAGCAGCACCACGAACGCCGCGATCGCGATCCACAATGCGAGCGACGTCTTCACCGCGCGCTTGCCGACTTTGACCAGCGCTTCGATCACCAGCGCCACAACAGCGCATTTCACACCATCGAACGCGGCGATCACCGTCGGTTGCGTACCATGCACAGCGTAAAGCGCGCTCAAAGCCAGCACCACGAACGCGCCCGGCAGCACGAACATCCAGCCCGCGATCAGCGCCCCCGCCCACCCGCGCAAGCGCCAGCCCACATACGTAGCAAGCTGCTGCGCTTCCGGCCCCGGCAGCAACATGCAGAACGCTAGCATGCGCTGGAAGCGCGCATCATCGACCCAACCGCGCTCGTCCACGAACACGCGATGCATCAGCGCGATCTGCCCGGCCGGCCCGCCAAAGCCAAGGCAGCCGATTTTCAGAGATTCACGAAACAGCGTCGAAAGGTTTGGAGGGGCCACAGAGCGCGGCTAGCGCGGATTGTTAGCGCCTGCAATCGCGCCAGGGTCCGGCGACCCTTTATCTTCGCCATAAGCAATCTCACCCGCCGACACGCTGGTTCCGAGCTGCGGCGCGAACTCTTCCTTGGTGGTGGATTGCTCACGCGTGGTGCGCCGCCAGAACATCGCCGCGCACACAAACGTCGCTGCGGCGCCCGCGAACCAGAAGATGCCCGCCACATCGAACCAATCGACCAACGGCCCCATAATCAGCGGCCCCAGCACCGAGCCTGCCGCCCACACGAACAGCAAGCCCGCCGCCGATTGCGCAAGCCTGCCGGGCTCGGCGCGGTCAGCCATGTGCGCCACCGCGATGCCGTAAAAGCTGAGCGCGCCAGAACCCCAAACGAAGAAGAGCAGCGCCGCCGACCAATGCAGCAATTGCCCGCTCCAGATCGCCAGCGCAAAAGCGGAGGACGCCGCAATCACCGCAAGACCCGCGATCACCAGGCGCCGATCAACGCGATCGGACAATCTGCCCGCTGGCCATTGCAGCAACAGCGAGCCCACGAACGCGGCCGAGTAAAATTCTGCGGCGGCGTTATCGCCGTAATGCTGCGCGGCATAGAGCGGCGCGAGCGCAAGCACGCCGCCATTCACAAGCCCTGCCCCGAAGCTGCCGATGACAGCAGCAGGTGCGGTGGCGAATTGCTCGACGAGCGCAATCGGTTGCGCCTTTGGCGGATCAGGTTGCGCCGCGGACGTAAAGCAGATTGGCAGCATCGAAAGCGCCGCGAGCGATGCGGCGATCATCCAGGGCTCAGCGGCGTCGGCCGCGTAGTTGAAAGCGAGGAAGGGCCCGAGCGCGAGGGCGGCTTTGGTGAGCACCATGTACATGCTCGTCACTTCGCCGCGCACGCGCGTGTCGATCGAGTGCGCGAGCCAGCTTTCGATCACGGCAAACATCAGCGCGACCGACACGCCGGCCGCCATGCGCGTGACGCCCCAGACCCAAATGTCGGTGCTGAAATGCAGCGCGAGCGTTGACACCGCGAACACCGCCGCACTTCCGGCGTAGACGCGAATGTGACCGACGCGCGCGAGCATCTGCGTCGCGATCATCGCGCCCATCATGAAGCCGGCGGAATACGACGCCGCGATCAAGCCAAGCGCGGTGCGCGAGTGGCCATCCTCCGCCACAGCGAGCGGAAGGCGAACACCAAGCAATCCCCCGCCAATTGCAGGATTGTAACGGCGGCGATGAGCGCGGCGACGTTGCGCAGCAGATTCGTCATTCGAACGCTGGCTACATAGGCCGGTTCGCCGCCGCGCGAAACTCACCAATGCGCGATGCTACCCGAAGAAAAACGCATAAAAGAACCGGCCTGGGATGAACGTGAGCGCACCCGCAACAATCAGCCCGCCGACGAACATGCCGGTCATCGCGCGCTGGTGCGCTTGCACCTTCCTATTGCGAATGGCGTAGACCGCCATCGGCAGGCCAATGATCGTCCAACCGCTCAGCAAATGGATGAATGACCAGGTGTCGCCGTTGATGCCTGTGATGAACAGGCTCGACACAGCGGTAACGCCCATCGCCACCACCCAGGCCCAGCCGAGCGTTTTGTGAAAGCGGCCGCCCTTCGGCTGAAACAGAATGATCGTGCCGATCGCGAGTGCTGCAAGCGCCGCCACAATGTGGACTTGAACCTTGAGCGGCAGGTCCGCCGCCAGCGCCCAATCCGGCGCATGCGGTTGGAAGCCGACATGGCCGAGATAACGCGCCAGATCGTTCCTGATCGGCCAGAGCGACGCCGCCACCGCGACCAATAGGACGAGCCAGCCAAGGTGTGGGCGGACGCGCTCGAAGAAAGTTTGTTGTTCGGCCAAGGGTCGATGCTCCGGTTGGGGTCTGCTAGAGCCCTGACGGAATCCTGGAGCGATCGCACCCGACCATGCGCGAACCGACTGACCCTTTGCGCCAAACGCCGGCTCCGGCGGCTCACGCTTCGCCAAATGCGGCGGAAAATCCCGAGCCTTTGCATCGCACTTTGCGGAATGTCGGCATCGCCGCCGGCGCCGGCGTGTTTCTGGCGCTGGTCGGCGCGATGGGCATGGACCGCCTGCCGCTCACCACCCGCCTACTCTATTGGGTGCCGCTCATGGTTGGCGGCAGCGGCGTCGCGCACCTCATCACCTTGGCGATGGGCCGCTTCCCACGCCTCAGCGAAAACCCCTGGGTGTTCGGCGGCGCGCTCGTGCTGGCGCTGAGTATCCCCATCACCTTCATCGTCTGGTTCTACACAACCTGGATGGTCGGCACGGATCTCAACTGGAACCTCATTCCGCAAATCTACGGCAGCGTTCTGGTGATCTGCGTCGCCATGACGGCGATCATGATTCTCGTGAACTGGCCCGGCAAGGTGACGCACGCGCCGCCATCGGGCGCCCCCGATCCGACTATCCGTTTCATAGAGCGCCTGCCCGCCAAGCTGAAGGGCGCCGTGATCTACGCGATCTCAGCCGAAGACCATTATCTGCGCCTGCACACCTCTAAGGGCAGCGACCTCATCCTGATGCGCCTCAGCGACGCCATCCGCGAATTGGAAGGCTTGGAAGGCGCGCAAACGCATCGCTCCTGGTGGGTGGCGAAAGACGCCGTCGAAAGCAGCCGGCGCGACGGCGACAAGTTGGTGCTCACGCTCAAAGGCGGCGCCGAAGCGCCCGTGAGCCGACCGAACATCAGGCCATTGCGCGAGGCTGGCTGGTTTTAAGCCAATCCGCGCGCGAAATTTCCCAAATGTGGTGCGGCGTGCCGGCGTGCAGCGTGCTGGCGCGGATGCGCATACCGAGGCGCTCCGCGAGCTTCTGTGACGGCGTGTTCTGCGCGTGGATCAAACTGACGATCTCGCGCAGCGGGAAATTCGCGAACACCCAATCACCAGCAGCGCGCGCCGCTTCGAAGGCGTAGCCCTTTCCCCAGAACTCGCGGCGCAGACCCCAACCGAGCTCAAAGCCGACCCAGCATTCCGGTTGCCATGCGCCGACACGTCCCACGAACGCGCCGCTCCCCTTCTCCTCCACCGCGAACAAGCCATAGCCGCGCAGCGCCCAATGGCCGACGAACAGCGCCATATCGCGCCAGGCCTCCGCACGTGATTTCGCGCGCTGGTCGCCCGTAAGAAACCGTGCGACCTCGGACTCCGCCATCATCGCCGCGAAGCCGCCGTCGAGATCCTCCTCACGCCAGCCGCGCAGTACGAGACGCTCCGTCTCGATGCGCGGCAAGTCACGAAGGTCGAACATCACCTACTCCGGCGCGCCAAACACCCAATCCGTGTCAGCCGCGAGATACGCGAAGATCGCCCACGCGGCGACGTTCTGGCGAAGCGCTTCGGGGTCAATCTTGTCGAGCGTGTCGTCCGCCGTGTGATGATAGTCGAAATAATCCAAGCCATCCTGGCTCAAATCAACCACCGGCACGCCCGCCGCGCGCAACGCGCCCGTGTCGGCGCCGCCGCTTGCGGCATTGTCGCCCATATTGATACCGAGCGGCGCGAGTTGGCGTTGAATCGCACGGCCATAGGGCAGCGCCGCATCGGCAAAGCGCGTGCGGAAGCGATAAACGCGGCCGGCGCCGAAATCGCTCTCGGCGGCGACGATGTGGTTTTCATTCGCGTGCATGCGCCCGTACGCCGCGCCGCCGTGCACGCCATTCTCCTCAGCGCCAGCCAACAGAATACGGATGGTGCGACGCGGACGGCGCGGCAAATCTTGGATCAAACGCGCAGCAGCGGTGATAATCGCAACGCCGGCGCCGTCATCGATCGCGCCCTGCCCCAGATCCCAGGAATCCAAATGCGCGGCGAGCACGATAATCTCGTCCGGACGCTCGCGGCCGCGCACTTCCGCGATCACGTTACCCGACGGCGCGTTATCGCGAATGTCAGCCTCAATGTTGAGGTTCACGCGCGTCGCGCCACGCGCAATCAAGCGCGCGAGTTGATCAGCATCCGCTGGCGAGATCGCGGCGGCGGGCAGCGATGCGCCCTCCGCTTGGCGCGACGAGCCGCCTTGATGCGCAAAGCGATGTGGATCGGTGCCGACCGAGCGAATAAGGCACGCCACCGCGCCCTTCGCTTGCGCCACCGGCGCGCAGCGGCCGCGCTTCGACACAGCCGCGCCATAGCCCGAACCATCCTGCGTACGCGTCATCCGCTCATCGATGAACACGATGCGGCCAGCTACAGCGCTGTTCGGCGCGGCTTCCAACGCCGCCATATCAGCAAAGCGTACCACCTCAGCTTCGAGCCCGCCGTGCGGGGTCGATGGTGAACCGCCGAGTGCGGCCGTCACCATGTATTGACGCGTGGGCGAGACGATGAAGGCTTCCTGCCGGCGCGCATGCCAGAACGGAATGGTGAAATCATCGGTGCGCACATGGGTGAAGCGGTTCTCGCGCAGCATCGCTTCGGCCCACACACGCGCCCGCGCTTCCTCAGGCGAACCCGCCAAGCGCGGGCCGACTTCTGTGACGAGGTCCTCCACGATTTGCCAAGCCAGATCGCTCTCCAAGGCGCGCGTACGCAGGCGCTCCACATTGCGCTGCTGCTCAGCGCCGATCGGCGCGACGTCCGGCGATGGCGGCGGATTTACCGCAACTGTAAATCCCGGCGGTGGCGTCTGCGCATTCGCATTTAAGGCGAGCGCCAACGCAAGACCCGACATCGCGGCAAGACAAATACGCATGACACCCCTCTTCCCTTGCGTAGCGGATACTTCCCATCACACTGAACGCTCTATAGAAAAGCGACAGACCGCACGCTAGGAATGATGCAGCTCAGGCTCAACCCCGCCCTCGATCCCGCGCACTATGCAAACATTTTCCGCCAAGAGAAATGCGTGCAGGTTCCAAACCTGTTTGAGACAGCCTTGGCGAACGAGATCGAGCGTGTGATCGCCAGCGTGCCCTGGCGGCTGATCTGCCAGGATGATTCCGGCCAGAACGTGCTGCTGAAGCCCGAAGAGCTTGCTTCGCTCACGCCGCAAGAAAAGCAATCGCTCGACGCCGGCATTCGCGAGCGCGCGGCGCAATCGATCGGATACACTTATTTCATGTACCCGATGATCATGGCGCGCCTGCAAGCCTGGGATCCGGGGCATCCCATCCACACGCTGACGGACTTCCTGAACGCGCCTGAGTTTCTGGATTTTGCGCGCGCGCTAATCTCGCACCCAAAGCTCACCAAGGTCGATGTGCACGCCTCGCTTTATGGACCGGGGCATTACCTCACGACGCACAAGGACGACGATTCCGCCGTACACGGCCGCGCCGCTTATACGATTGGCTTCTCGCGCGAGTGGCGCGCCGATTGGGGCGGGTTGCTGATGTTCATTGACGAGGCCGGCGACGTCCGTCGCGGTTTCATTCCGCGCTATAACACGCTCACTGTGTTCGACGGCCAGCAGCCGCACACCGTCACCGCGATCTCGCAATTTACCCCGGCGCCACGGCTTTCGATGGCTGGCTGGTTTCGCGACGACGCCGTCGGCGGCTAACGCCAGCGCGCTTTCCACACGGCTTTGCTCTGCCCGTAGAGGTCGACCTTGTGCATCTGGAACGGCGGCGGCAACGCGACGTCCTCGCGCTGCACCGATGAGCCCAAGCGCTCGGCCAACGCGATCGACGGCGCGTTCGCTTTGTCGATGCAATGGATCACACTCTCCCAGCCAAGATGATCGAAGGCCCAATCGATCGCGGCGATGGCGCCCTCTTGCGCATAGCCCTGCCCGGCCGCGCTCGCCTTCAAACCCCAGCCGACTTCATCGCCCGGCCAGCCGCCTTCCTTGCCGCCCGGCCGCCAAGGCCCAAGCCGGCCGATCCATTCACCCGTGTCACGCCGCAACACCGAGAACATCGAATAGCCCAACAAGGCCCACGCGCCCGTCAGCGTCGCCATCATCCGCCACGCCCCATCGCGCGGCGTGACGCCGCCGATAAAGCGCATCGTCTCCACCTCCGACGCCATCTCCGCAAAGCCATCGAAATCGCTCTGCTGCGGCGGACGAAGAATAAGGCGCACCGTCGTTAGGGTCGGGCCGAGACTCAAGGCGACCTCGCTTGAATGACAACTTGTGACCGCGTGCGATGCTCGCCATCAGCGCGCGTCACATCTTCAAAGACCAAAACATCGGCACGCCCTGCGCGAGTGAAACGGGTTGCGGGTGTTTGCCAATCAGAAGCGATCGACTCTTCCCGAGCTTCACCCCATGTCTCGCCCAAACATTCGCGCGTCCCGAAGACGCTGTAGTAATATGGAAAGTCACCCTCACGCTGGCGGGCGATGACGATCTCCGACCGATCAGAGGGCTCGATCGGGCCAACACTCGTCCAAACGCCCGACTGCCGAACGCCGCCTTCGCGCTGAACCTGCTCAAGCTCCGCGCTAAGCCGCGCGCACGCGAGGTTGCCCGGCATGCACGCAGCCACCATCGCCCCGCATAACGCGACCGCCGCGATCTTAGCCGACAGACGGATCAATGCCCTTGCACGCCTCAACCAAGCCCTTCACCGCGTTCACGCTGTGATCGAACATGGCGCGTTCTTCGGCGCCGAGTTCGATTTCGATCACCTTCTCGACGCCGCCCGCGCCGATGATGCAAGGCACGCCGACATACATGTCACTGAGGCCGTATTGGCCGTTGAGGTTAGCGGCGCAAGGAAGCACGCGCTTCTTGTCGCGCAGATAGGACTTCGCCATCACGATCGCGCTCTCAGCCGGCGCGTAGAAGGCCGAGCCCGTCTTCAACAGGCCAACGATCTCAGCGCCGCCGTCGCGTGTGCGCTGCACGATCTGGTCGAGCTTCTCTTGGCTGGTCCAGCCCATCTTGACCAGGTCCGGCAGCGGAATGCCGGCGACCGTCGAATAGCGTGTCAGCGGCACCATTGTATCGCCGTGGCCGCCGAGCACGAAGGCGGTGACGTCTTCAACCGAGACCTTGAATTCTTCCGCGAGGAAATAACGGAAGCGCGCGCTATCGAGCACGCCGGCCATGCCGACGACCTTGTTATGCGGCAGCTTCGAGAATTGGCGCAGCGCCCATACCATTGCGTCCAATGGATTGGTGACGACGATGACGAACGCGTTCGGCGCGTGCTGGGCAATGCCCTCGCCCACCGCCTTCATGACCTTCAGATTGATGCCGAGAAGGTCGTCGCGGCTCATGCCCGGCTTGCGCGGCACGCCAGCCGTGACGATGCACACGTCAGCGCCAGCGATGCCTGCGTAATCGTTGACGCCCTTCAGCGCGCTATCCTTGCCGAACACCGGCGAGGCTTCGGCGATGTCCAAACCCTTGCCCTGGGGCACGCCCTCGACGACGTCGAACAGCACGACATCGCCCAGCTCCTCGCGCGCGGCGATATGGGCCAAAGTACCCCCGATCATGCCTGAACCGATAAGGGCGATCTTTGCGCGAGCCATGAAGCGTCTCCGAGCTGTCGGGAAGGAAAATCGGGCTGGGTCTAGACCCGGTTTTCGCCTGACGCAACGCGACTGGCCGGCGCAATCAGCCTATTTCTTTACGCAGATCAGCAAGCCGTCGCCAATATTGGTCATGGCGGCGTGGACACGCGGATCGGCCTTGGCTTTCACCGCCAGCGCCCGAAGCGCGGTCGTATCGGCGCTGGTGTCGGCTGGATCGACGACCCGCCCAGCCCACAACACATTGTCGAACAACAGCACACCGCCCGGCCGCAACAATTCGAGGCCTGCCTCGTAATAGGCGGCCGACGTCTGCTTGTCGGCGTCGATGAAGCCCAGATCGTATGCGCCGCCCTGCCCGGCGGCGATGCGCGCTTTGAGTGTTGTGGTCGCCGGCGCGATGACAAGTTCGATGACGTCATCGACGTTGGCTTCGCGCCAATAATCGCGCGCCTTGGTCGTCCATTCTTCGGAAACATCGCACGCAAGAACATGCGCGGCGCGGCCGTGCATCTCTTTCAATGTGAGCGCGGTCGCGAGCGTCGAATAGCCGGTGAACACGCCGACCTCGAACGTGCGTTTGGCATTCAAGATACGCGCCAGCACTTGCATGAAGGCGCCCTGCTCGGCGCTAATTTGCATCGCCGATTGCGTCATGCGCCGCGTGTCTTCGCGACAGCGCACCAGTGCTGGATGTTCCGGCGGATTGGCGCTGGCGAGATAGGCGACCAGTTCCGGCGTGAGACCAAGCGATGAGGACATCGCAAAAATCTAGCGAAGCCGCTGACGGATGTCCCGCATCTCCATCATGAAGTCGCGGATACGAAATCGCGAGAATCGAGCTTTTGTCTCAATTCTCGCGGTTCGGTTCTCGAGCCTATCTCTTGGCTTAAGCCAGGCGCTTTAGTTCCGCGACGAGGTCGTCACGTTCCCACGTGAAGCCGCCTTCATTATCGAACTGACGCCCGAAATGACCGTAAGCTGCGGTGCGTGCGTAGATTGGGCGGTTCAGCTTCAAATGCGTGCGGATCGCGCGCGGCGTCGCGCCGCCGACCATTTCCGGTAGCGCCTTTTCAAGCTTCGCCGGATCGATCGTGTCGGCGCCGTGCAGATCGACATAGAAGCTCGTCGGCGTGGCGACGCCGATGGCGTAGCTAATCTGGATCGTGCAGCGTTCCGCGAGGCCCGCCGCCACCACGTTTTTCGCCAGATAGCGGCACATATAAGCCGCCGAGCGGTCAACTTTCGTGGGGTCCTTGCCGGAGAAGGCGCCGCCACCGTGCGGGGCTGCGCCGCCATAAGTGTCGACGATGATCTTGCGGCCCGTCAGTCCGCTATCGCCGTCGGGGCCGCCGATCTCGAACTTGCCGGTCGGGTTGATGTGCCACTTGGTTTTCTTGGTGATCAGGCCGGTTGGGAAAACAGATTCCGCATACGGCCGCACTAGGTCGGCGAAGCGCTTCTGCGAATACGTGGCCGCGCCGAGCTTCTTGGTGTGCTGGTGGCTGACGACGATGGCGACGACTTCAACCGGCTTGCCGTTTTCGTAGCGCAGCGTGACTTGGCTCTTCGCGTCCGGCTCTAGCTCGGCGCGCTCGCCCGAGTGACGCACTTCCGCGAGGCGCTTCAAGATGTTGTGCGAGTATTGCAGCGTCGCCGGCATGAGCTCCGGCGTCTCCTTGCAGGCGTAGCCAAACATGATGCCTTGGTCGCCGGCGCCTTCGTCCTTCTTCGCAGAAGAGTCGACGCCCTGGGCGATGTGCGCGGATTGGCCGTGCAAATAGCAAGCGTACTTGGCCTTCTCCCAGTGGAAGCCCTTTTGCGCGTAGCCGATGTCCTTCACCGCAGCGCGGACTTTGGGTTGCAGGCCAGCGATGATCTCTTTGGTGAAGGCCTTGTTCTCAGCCTTCGACTTGCCCGGCCTTCCCGCCCGGACTTCGCCGGCCAGAATGATACGGTTGGTCGTCACCATCGTCTCGCAGGCGACGCGGGCTTCTGGATCGGCTTCGATAAAGGCGTCCACTACCGTGTCGGAAATGCGGTCCGCGACCTTGTCCGGGTGCCCTTCGGACACGCTTTCGCTGGTGAAGACGTAATTGCTGCGCGCCACGCGGTTTCTCCAGACCCGGCTCAAAATGAGCGGCCCTCTTAGGGGTTCGGCCCCCTCAAAGCAATTATTGCGCCCGAAATCGAGCCTTTAGCCGCGCTTTCCGGTCTCGGTGGGCTCATCGGTCAGCGCCTTAACCAATTCCACGACGCGGCGACGCACCTTCAGGCTCTTGATCGAGGAGAACAGCGACATGAGCTGCGCGCCCTCGGGGGTCGCCATAACGTCCTCGACGAATTCCTGGCGATCTTCGGCAACGCCGACACGCCCGCCCGAAAGGTTTTCAAAGAACCGCGCTGCGGGCATGTCCAGAGAAGCGGCGATATCATAAAGCCGGCTGGCTGCTATTCGATTGACGCCCTTCTCGTATTTCTGGACCTGCTGGAAGGTGACGCCAAGTAATTCTGCGAGACGTTCCTGGCTCATACCGATTTCGAGGCGGCGAGTTCTGACGCGCTGGCCAATTTTTCTATCGATCGCGTTCGCCGCGCGCTCATCGTTCATGCCCTGAGCCCTTTGTTTTCTGTGCGGCGAGGAAAAACCTGAGTGCTGCGATGAACACAAGCAGTATTGCGAGCAAAGTGTTTCCCCACCGCGCTAGTGTTGTTTCAACCAGCGCGGGAGGAATTTGCGCTTCCGCAAAGCCGCCGCGGCGCATTGTGGCGCTCACTTCGCGCCCATACGAATCGATAATCGCCGATACGCCGCCCGCCGCCGCCCGCGCCATGGGCAGCCCTTCCTCGATCGAGCGATACCGCGCCATTGCATAATGTTGGTACGGACCTGAACCGCCGCCGAACCAGGCATCGTTGGTGACGCTGACGATCCAGCCGGGCCGATCGGGTCCACGCGGAACCATGCCCGGGAAGATCGCCTCATAACAAATCAGAACTACCGCTGGTGGCGCCTCGGGCACGACAAGCCGCGTCGGCAACGCGCCAGGCTCGAAGCCCGCGCCAATTCGCTGCAGTGGGGCGATGTTCAATCGGCTGACCACTGACCAGAGAGGGATGAACTCTCCGAACGGCACTAGCCTGTTCTTGTCATAAGTCTGACTAAGCCGTGCAACGCCGCTCACGCCGTCGATAACAGCCGCTGAGTTGTAGAACGCAACGCGGTCGACCAGCGCTTCGCGGCGAGTCACGCCGGTAATGAGCACCCGATCGCCCATGCCGCGCCCGATCGCGTCCATGAAGTCCGGGTTCTCCAGCATGAAAAAATTCAAAACCGGAATCGCCCCCTCCGGCCAGATGATGATCGACGCGCGGCTGTCTTCAGGGGGCCGCTCGCCTCTAGGTAGCGCTGCAGGACGCGCCATTCTTGGTCCGGCCGCGCGACCCATTTCTCGCCCTGAGACAGTCCCGAATCCGTCACCCGAACGATGGGCTGCGTACCGGGCAGTTCAACCAACGCATGATCAAGCCGCTGGGCGCCCACCCCCAACCCAAGCCAACCAGAAGCGCGCCGATGATGCTCGGCGCAAACCGGAGTCCGGCGCTCTTCCCCGCATCACCAATCGCTGCTGGAGCCGCCGCGACCAACAAGGTGAGCAACGTCAGCCCATAAACGCCGAAGATCGAGGCGAGCTGCGACACTGGCTCGCCGGGCGTCCAGACATAGCCCGGCAAAATCCAGGGAAGCCGCCGAACAAGTGCCCGCGCAACCATTCGCTGGCGAAGATGCTGACAGCGAACCACGGAATACGGCGCGCGTCCGCCGTCCAGAACGCCATCGCCAACGCACAGCCGGCGCCCCAAAACAGTGCGAGCCCCGCCGCCAAACCAAGCGTCGCGGGAATGCCCCAGATCGGGCCCCAAGCGCCGCTATCGACGTTGAACGCCGACGACACCCAGTAGAGACCGGTCGTGAGGTGGCCGAGGCCGAAGTAGAAACCCACGCCGAACGCCGACCAACGCTTGTTCTTGCGATCGGCCACGCCATCCAACAGCCAAACCAAAACTGTGATCGCGGCCACAAACAAAAGCGTGAGCTGAAACGGCGCATGGCCAAGCGTCGCTAGCGCGCCGGCAACGACGGCTATCCCACGGCGCTGCCAAGCGGAGCGCGCCGCCAACCATTGGTGGATACGCGAGACCTGCGCAGGCGTGTTCGATGCGGTCAAACAAAAGCTCCTGCGCACAAACATAGCGGTGCGCGCCGTTTGGAGCGCGATGCGCCCGCTGCGTCAACTCTTATACGTCGTCGTGGATTTCGACACCGGTCGCCGCATTCGTTCTTGTCGCGCCCGTTTCCGGCGAGCGTTTGACACGGATACGTTTCACGCGACGCGGATCGGAATCCATGATTTCGAGATCAAAACCCGCAGGGTGATGCAATATCTCGCCGCGCTGCGGCAAGCGCCCCGCAAGCGCCACCGCGAGCCCGCCAACGGTGTCAAATTCGTCTTCGTGATCCGGCATGCCCAGCGATGCGCCAAGCTTTGCTTCAAGTTGATCGATAGGCGCGCGGCCATCGACTTCGAACGCGCCGCCAGGACGTTCCACCACAAGCGCTGCGTCTTCGTCGTGTTCGTCTTCGATCGCGCCGACAATTTGCTCGACCAGATCTTCCATCGAGACGAGACCATCGGTGCCGCCATACTCATCGACGACGAGCGCCAGATGGATGCGGCTCGATTGCATCTTGAGGAACAACGTCGCCAACGTCATCGATTGCGGTACGTAAAGAATTTCGCGCCGGATGCGGGCGAGTGCGCGATCACCGAACTGGGCCTTCGCCCCCTGCTTCGTCTGGCGTGAGCAACGACAACACGTCACGCACGTGGATAAAGCCCTGAGGGTCATCCAGCGTCTCGCCATAAAGCGGCAAACGCGAATGTTGGCTCTCTGAAAACACGCGCGCGGCCTCGCCAAGCGTCGCATCCGCTTCGATGGCCACGATCTCAGCCCGTGGCCGCATCACGTCGGCGACTTTGAGGCGATCGAAACGCGCAGCGCGCAGGATCATGTCCTTGTGCGCAAGACCGATCGATTCACCGTTCTCTTCGCGTTGGCGCAGCGCCTCTTCGACGGCGGCGGCGGACCCCAATTTCTCGCGCATGAACACGCGCGTCAGCTTTTGAACTAGGCCCGTGCGCCTTCGCGAGGAGGGCTCGGAATCGTCTGCTGTATCAACCATAATAGTCGCGTCGTACTCCTCGGACCGCCTCAGGCGTAGGGATCTTCTATCCCAATACTAACAAGGATCGCGCGTTCGCGCGCCTCCATCGCCTCGGCGTCGGCATCATTCATATGATCATAGCCCAACAGGTGCAAAAAGCCGTGCACCACGAGATGGGCGGCGTGGTCCTCGAACCGTTTGCCCTGAAAATTCGCTTCCTCGACAACAGTTTCGGCCGCCAGCGCGATGTCGCCTATAAAACCCGGTTCACTTTGATCGGCCGGCGGGAACGACAAAACGTTGGTCGGGCCGTCCTTGTTTCGGAATTGCTTGTTTAGGCTCGCGATCGTGGCGTCATCGCCCAGCAGCAAAGAAACGGTCCCGCCCACCTCTTGCGCGGCGGCCGCTGCCGCGAGCGCCTTGGCGAGCACCTCCTCGTGACCCTTCCACAAGGAAGAGCCGCCGGTAATGTCCACTTCCAATGGAATATCTTCAGCCACGTCCAGCCTCGTCACGGTCGTAGGCTTGTACGATCCGCGCGACGAGCCTGTGGCGCACGACATCCTGTGCCGCGAATTGGATCACTTCGACCGCGTCGATGTCTTTCAAGATCGAGATCGCATGGGCCAGGCCGGATTGATCGGGACGCACGAGATCAATCTGCGATGGGTCGCCCGTAACCACCATGCGTGAGCCCTCGCCCAAGCGGGTCAGCACCATCTTCATTTGCAGCACAGTTGAGTTCTGCGCTTCATCGACGATGACAAACGCATTCGACAGCGTTCGGCCGCGCATGAAAGCAAGCGGCGCCACCTCGATCTGCTTGCGCTCACGGCGCGCCTTGAGATCGACCTCGCTCATCTGGCTGCGAAACGCATCCCAGATCGGCTGAAGATATGGATCGACCTTCTCCGAGAGATCGCCCGGCAAATAACCAAGCTTCTCCCCTGCCTCGACAGCAGGGCGCGTCACAATGATGCGATCGACGCGCTCCTGCTTCATTGCCTCGACCGCCGCGGCCACCGCCAAGAACGTCTTGCCCGTACCGGCAGGGCCCACTCCGAAGATGAGATCTATGTTCTCATCGCGAAGCGCTTCGACGTAATGCACTTGGCGCGGCGTGCGCAGTGTAAGGCCGCCGAGCTGCGGCAGCTTCATTGGCGTGGTGTCGACGTTGGCGCCTTCCGAGAACGAGATCGCAGCGAATACATCGCCTTCACGGATGCTCACCTTGCGCCGCGCCAGATCGACCAGCGCATCAATGATCCGCTGCGCGCGCTCTAGATCCGCCTGCGTACGCGCGCGAACGATCAGACGATCGCCCTGAGCATCGAGCGTCACAGCGTAAGCCGGCGCGCCGCGCGAGGCGTTGGGGTCGCGGAAGGCTTCTTGGATGTGCGCCAGATGGCGATGCAGAGGGCCGAACACGGCTTGCGCAACGCCCGCTTCGCTGAGCGCAATCACGCGCTCCAGCTCATTTGAGGCTGTGGTCATGCGAGCGCCATTTCTTCGCGTGCGCCGCTGAGCGAACCTTGCGTCGCCGCGCTGATGCGAACCGCGACTGTTTCGCCCTTTTGAGCGCGCACATCGTCAAAATGCACGCCCTGCAAATAGGGAGAGCGCCCTTGCTTTTGTCCCGGCCGGCGGCCGTCGCCGGTCACCAGGATCGGCAGCACCCGGCCAATCTGCGCCTGATTGAATGCAAGCTGCTGCGCGGACAAAAGCTCAAGCAAGCGCGCCAAACGCTCGGACTTCGCTTCTTCGCTCACCTGGCCCATCATGCCCGCCGCCGGCGTGCCGGGTCGCGGCGAATATTTGAAGGAGAACGCCGAGGCGAAGGTTACGTCACGCACCATCTGCATCGTGGCTTCAAATTCCTTCTCAGTCTCGCCTGGAAAGCCCACGATAAAATCCGTCGAAAGCGCGATGTCCGGGCGCACTTTGCGCAGACGCGCAATGATTTCGCGATAGAACGCGCCATCGTGCTTTCGGTTCATGGCTTTCAGGATACGGTCAGAACCGGACTGCACCGGCAGGTGTAGAAACGGCATCAGCTTGGGCTCTTCGCCGTGCAGCGCGAGCAATTCGTCATCCATCTCGATCGGATGAGAGGTCATGTAGCGCAACCGCTCCACGCCATCGATCTCGGCCAAA
The DNA here is from genome assembly GCA_023242925.1 of Hyphomonadaceae bacterium JAD_PAG50586_4. Classification (GTDB taxonomy): domain Bacteria; phylum Pseudomonadota; class Alphaproteobacteria; order Caulobacterales; family Aquidulcibacteraceae; genus Vitreimonas. The sequence continues at coordinate 4,043,895 of CP096134.1, forward strand.
TGGCGCAGCAGATCGGAGAAGCCCGCGCTGCCGTCGCCGTGATAGGCGTTCACATTCTGCCCGAGCAGCGTGATTTCACGGACGCCGCGATCCGCGAGCGAACGCGCTTCGTTCAAGACGTCCGCCAACGGTCGCGAAAACTCGGCGCCGCGCGTGTAAGGCACCACACAGAACGTGCAGAATTTATCGCAACCCTCTTGGATCGAGAGAAACGCTGTCACGCCATCCGGCGCACGCGCGGGCAACGCATCGAACTTTTCTTGCGCCGTAAAGTCTGCCGCCAAGCGTTCGCCGGTCTTGCGCGCAGCGCGCGCGATCAATTCCGGCAGCTTGTGATAGGCCTGCGGGCCAACGACGAGATCAACCTCCGGTGCGCGGCGCATGATCTCTTCGCCCTCGGCTTGCGCCACGCAGCCGGCGATCGTGATCGTCATGCCCTTTCCTTCGGACGCGCGGCGCTCTTTATGCGCGCGCAACCGGCCGATCTCGGAATAGACCTTCTCCGTCGCTTTCTCGCGAATGTGACACGTGTTGAGGATGACGAGGTCGGCGTCGTCGGGACGCTCCGTCACCGCGTAGCCGAGCGGCGAGAGCACATCGCGCATGCGCTCGCTGTCGTACACGTTCATTTGGCAGCCATAGGTCTCGATGAAGAGACGCTTCAATTCAGGCCGCTTCTGCTCTGACATTCAACCTTCTCAGCTGGCCTTCTTGCCGGCCTTGCTCTTGTCGTCGAGCGGCACGCCATAAAGTTCGAGGCGATGGTCGACGAGCTTGTAACCCAAACGGCGCGCGATCTCTTGCTGCAAACGCTCGATCTCGGGATCGACGAACTCGATCACCTGCCCCGTCTTCATATCGATCATGTGATCGTGGTGTTGATCGGGCACTTCCTCGTAGCGCGAGCGGCCGTCGCGGAAATCGTGGCGCTCCAGAATGCCGCTCTCTTCGAAGAGGCGCACCGTGCGATACACCGTGGCGATGGAGATGCCGGAATCGATTGCGGCGGCGCGCCGGTGCAATTCCTCGACATCGGGGTGGTCGTGGCTCGACGAAATCACGCGCGCGATCACGCGGCGCTGTTCCGTCATGCGCATGCCCTTCTCGACGCAGAGTTTTTCGATCCGATCCATATTGTCCTCTCCGCGCCCAGGAATACCCCTTTGGGCGGTCTCATGTCCACCGAGGACAAGTCAAACGACAGGTCTTGGCAGCGTGCGGCGCATGACAATGGCGTCCACTGCGCCGCCCTCGCCCGCATAATAGGCGGCACGCCGACCAGCCACTTCGTAACCAAGTTTGGCGTAGAGCGCGCGCGCCGCCTCGTTATCCTCAGCGACTTCGAGATGCATCGACGCCGCGCCTCGTACCAACGCGGCCACACCAGCGGACGTCACAAGAGATGCGCCCACCCCTTTGCGGCGCGCTTCCGGAACCACTGCCACCGTTAAGATTTCCGCGTCACCCGCCGCCGCCCACGCCAACACGAAGCCACGCGGTTCGCTGTCGCGCGAAATAAGCGCAAAGACGGCAGGGTTTTCGAGGAGCTTGCCGATCTCTGATGCACTCCACGGCTTGTCGAACGCGCGCGCGTGCAATTCTGCGAGCAATTCGCAACCTTCCACCCCAGCCGCCTCGATCATGGCGCGCTCGGCAAGGTCACATGCGGCGCGCGCAAATAGGTCGGGTCGGATGGGTAGCGCGCCGGATCGAGTTTCGCGGCGCGCAGCGCGAGTGCTGCCGCATTCGCCGCGACGCCGGGACCTTTCAGCGCGAATGGTCGTCCACGCACAGCTTCGGCCAGCAGCGTTTCATGCTCGCCGCGCTCCACGCCCTGAGGCGCAATCAGCGCAGCGCCATCCTCGTAGAGTGCGACATAAGAAGCGCCAGGCGTTTCGATCAGCGCCGCCCGCAAACCGTCCGCGCCCTCCTCCAGCGCCAACGCTTCGAGCGTCGAAACACCGATGCAGGGTTTGTCGAGCGAGAGCGCCAGCGCGCGTGCGAAGGACAAACCAACGCGGACGCCGGTGAACGAACCGGGCCCGGTCGTCACTGCGACGCGATCGATCTGATCGAACGCCACGCCGGCCTGCAACACCGCCTCGCGCACCATTGGCGCCATGCGCTCGGCCTGGCCGCGATTCATTTGCTCGGAGAGATGCGCGAGCGTCTCTCCATCGTGCGCAATGGCGACGGAGCATGCATCCAGCGCGGAATCGATGGCCAGCACAATCAAAGCTGGTCTCGCCTCAAACCACCTGCTCCACCGAGAGCACCTCTGGCACGTAATGGCGGAGCATGTTTTCAATGCCCTGCTTCAGCGTCAGCGTCGAAGACGGACAACCGGCGCAGGAGCCGCGCATGTTGAGGCGCACAATGCCTTGCTCGTGGTCCCAGGAGTGGAAGGTGATGTCGCCACCATCGCGCGCCACGGCCGGGCGCACGCGGGCGTCGATGATCTCTTTCAACTCTTTCACGATGTCGGCAGCTTCGCCTTCATAGACGATGTCCGCTTCGTCGGTTTCATCGGCGGGCGCGCTCGCATCTCGCAGCACGGCGCGGCCCGAGGTGAAATGATCCATTATCGCCGCCAACACGTGCGGCTTCAGATGCGGCCACTCGATCGCTTCGGCCTTGGTGATGGTGATGAAATCCGAGCCCAAATAGACCCGCTCGACGCCATCGACGTCGAACAAGGCCGTCGCCAGCGGCGAGGCCAAACCAGCGTCAGCGTCGCTGAATTCGCGGCTGCCTTGCCCCAGCACATCGCGGCCAGGGAGGAATTTCAGCGTGCGCGGGTTTGGGGTGGATTCCGTCTGAATAAACATAGCGCCCAGGTGGGACTTTCAGGCCGAACGGTCAAGCGCTCGGCGGCTCGGCGGCAGGCAAGGATTCAGCCAAAGGCAGCGCTAGCTTGCGGATTTCCTCCCGCGACAGCGCCCCGGGCACCACCAAAACCGGCACCGGTCGTGGCCCAAGCCCCGCCATCTTGCCAAGCTGCGCCACCAACGGCCCCGGCCCTCCCGGCCCCGCGGCGGCGGCGAGCACGACGAGCTGGATCGAATTGTCGTGCTCCAGGAGCTTGCGCAGTTCCGGCTTCAGATCGCCCTCGCGCAGCACCGGCTCAGCGGTGACGCCGCACTCGGCCCACACCTCAGCCGCGAAGCGCTGCGTCAGCGATTCCGCCGAGTCGTGCGCTTGGCGGCGCATTTCCTCGGTAATCGACGCCCAGGGCGCCGGATCCGACGGCTCGATAACGCGCAACATGACGAGCCGCCAGCCGGTGCTCTTGCAGAGCAAGCCGGCATAGATCAGCGCGTCAGGAAATTCCTCGCTCTCGTCGGCGATGACTAGGCAGGCAAACGGCTTATCGCTCATGTGCGGATGGTCGCTCAAAGGGCGCTCCCCTTCAAGCGCGCCACAAGCCGACGACGTCGCGGACTTCGGCCATGATCGGTTGGGCCACCGCGCGGGCCTTTTCGGCGCCATCCTTCAAGATCGCGTCGAGTGCTGCCTTATCCGCAGTGAGCCGGCGCATCTCGGCGGCAATCGGCGAGAGTTTTGCCGCGAGCACTTCCGCCAGCGCAGGCTTGAACACGCCGAAACCCTTGCCGCCATACTCGGCGAGCACATCCTCGACGCTGCGCTCCGTCACCGCCGCGAAAATGCCGACGAGATTCTCGACCTCGGCCCTGCCCGCGAGGCCTTCTTTGCTTTCCGGCACCGGAAGCGGATCGGTTGTCGCCTTCTTCACTTTCGAGAGGATCGCATCCGCATCGTCGGTCAGATTGATGCGCGTCATATCCGACGGATCGGATTTCGACATCTTCTTCGAGCCGTCACGCAGCGACATGATCTCGCGCGCCCGGTCCTTGGATCAAAGGCTCCGGCAGCGGGAAGAAGCCCGGCGCGTTGTGGTCGTTGTTGAACTTCTGCGCGATGTCGCGCGAGAGTTCCAAATGCTGCTTCTGGTCTTCGCCGACAGGGACGTGCGTGGCTTTGTAGAGCAGAATGTCCGCTGCCTGCAGCACCGGATAATCGAACAGGCCCACGGACGAGCGCTGCGCATCCTTGCCAGCCTTGTCCTTGAATTGGGTCATGCGCTCCAACCAGCCCATGCGCGCGACGCAATTCAGCAACCACGCAAGCTCGGTGTGCTCGCGCACGGCTGATTGAATGAAGATGGTCGAGCGCTGGGGATCAACGCCGGCGGCGATGTATGCGGCGGCGACTTCGCGGCAACGGCTGGCTAGATTTTCTGGATCGGGGCCAGTCGTGATCGCGTGCAGATCGACGATGCAATAAATGCTCTCGTACTGATCCTGTAGGCGCACGAACTTTTGCAGGGCGCCGAGATAATTGCCGAGATGCAGGCCGTTGGTCGGCTGCATGCCTGAGAATACGCGTTGCGGGCCCTTGTATTCAGGCTGTGCTGCGTCGGTCATGTGAAGCTCCGGAACATAAGATCGGGCGCGCCAAGAGGCGCGGGAATAAGCGTCAGGTGGTCAGGCCCGCCATCGCCAATGCATCGATCTCGTGTTCATGGGCGGCTCTTTATCAGCCGTCGAAGCCCGGCGGCAAGCCGCCTCCCCGCCTGCAGGACCGCGCTCGCGCTTAAAGGCGCCGCGCACCTCGGAGATGGTTACCGCCCGCACCAGGAACGCAACCACGAAATAGAACGTGCCCCCGCCGAGGATGAGCAGGCCAATGGCCGCTTCCTTGGAGCCCAATTGCGCTTCAAGCAGCACCCGGTTGGCGTGGCCGAACCAAAGCACGGCGAACAGAATTCCGGACGCCAGCACGATGCGGAGCAAACGCCCAAACGCGGCCGGTGTCGGCCCGTACGCGCCCTGCTTCACCAACGCACGGATCATCAGCAGCACGTTGAGCCACGCCGCCGTCGAAGTTGCGATCGCAAGGCCGGGGATCCCGCCACACCGATCGAGCGCAAGCCAAAGAAGAGCGCCGCGCCGAACACGACGTTCAGTATCATCGAGGTAATCGCGTAGCGCATCGGCGCTTTCGTATCTTCGCGCGCGAAGAAGGCTGGCGCGTAAATCTTGGCCAGCACGAACGCGGGCACGCCCCAACCATAATGGATCAGCGCCATCGCGGCGTTGTTGGCGTCTTGCACCGTGAAGGCGCCGCGCGAATACAAGCCCTCGAGCAGATAACCCGGCATGGCGAGAATCGCAGCCGCCGCCGGCAGCGTAAACGCCATCGAAAGCGCCACCGCCTCATCCAGAGCGCCGCGCGCGCCCGGCGCATCGCCCTCCTGCACCAAGCGCGACAAGCGCGGCAGCATCGCGACGCCAACTGCAATGCCGATCAGGCCCAGCGGCAGTTGATACAAACGATCCGCCACATTGAGATAGGTGATGGCGCCCTGCTCGAACGAAGCTAGCGCCTGGCTGATCATCACATTGATCTGCAACGCGCCGCCCGCGATTGCGCCCGGCACTGCCAGCGCCACAAGCCGCTTCACACCGGGCGTGACACGCGGAAACGGAAAGCGCGATTTCACCCCCGCACGCTGCGCACCGGTCCAAACCCAAATCGCTTGCAACACGCCAGAGACGGATACGCCAATGATTGCAGCAAGCGCCGCGCGTTCCGGCGTGTCGTGCACCAGCCCCACCGCGATCAATTGGCAGAGGTTAAACAGAATCGGCGCAGCAGCAGCCGCAAAGAACTTGCCGCGCGCATTGAGAACGCCAGAAAATAAGGTCGCCGCCGACATGGCGACGAGATACGGCATCGCGACCTGCGTCAGCAGATTCGCCAACGCCATCGCTTCGGGATCGTCGGCGTAGCCCGCAAACAATGCGCGATTGATCCAGCTCATCGCCAGGATCGCTATGGCGCTGAGAACGCCCGTGACGAGCAGCAAGATCGAGAGCGCCTCAGCCGCGAGCTGATCAGCGGCCTCCTGCCCTTCCGCCGCGAGCGTCTTGGAATAGACCGGCACGAACGCTTGGCTGAACGCGCCTTCGGCGAACAAGCGGCGAAACAAATTCGGAAAGCGCAGCGCCGCGAAGAACGCGTCCGCCACCGGCCCCGCCCCGAGGGCTGCCGCCAACACCAAATCGCGCGCGAAACCAAACAGGCGAGACACCAAGGTCAGGCCGCCGATCACAGCGGTGTTGCGAGCAAGACTCATGGATTCCCCGATAAGCGGCGCGCGTGTTTAGCGCGCCGTCGACGCCCGCGCCACAGCCAAAGGCGCACGCGCCGGATCGGCGGGCGCTGCAGGCTCGGCAGCACGCAAAACCTCCTCAAGTTTTGCACGCACAGCCGCGATCCGGCGCGGATTGGCGATCTGCCCACCACCGCGTTCCTGTACATAGAACACGTCCGCCGCGCGTTCGCCGTAGGTGTCGATGTGCGCGCTATTAATGGAGACGTCCGCCTCGGCGCAGACATGCGCGAGATCAGCCAACAAGCCCAAACGGTCGCGGCCAGACGCCTCGATCACGGTTGCAACAGGCGTCAGATCATTATCGATGCGCACCCAGGGCTCGATCGCGAACGCGGCGTTGCGGCGCGACGGCGGCTTCGCTGTCGGCGGCGGATGATCTGTAAGCGCCGCACGATTGAGGCGCGCAACCAAACCCTCAAGCACCCCCGGCTCTTGTGCGCCGAACGGTTTGTGATCTGTGGTCTGGATTGAGAACACGTCAAACGCAGCGCTATCCTTGGTCGTATGCACGCGCGCGCCGGCAATGTCGGCGCCGCAGGCGGAGATCGCCGCAGCCAAGCTCGCGAACAAGCCCGGGCGATCGCCGGCATAGATCAACACTTCCGTGATGCCCTGAACCGGGCGTACGCGCGTCGCGACATGCGGAATCGCTTTCTGGCGGCGCGCTTTCATTACCTCTTCAGCATGCCAACGCTGCGCTTCCGCGTCGTGACTTAACCAATAGCCGTCATCGACCACATCGAGCCAACCGTCGAGCACGCTGGCCTCTGCACCAAGATCGCGCAGAAGTCGCGTCTTCGCTTCGCTCGCAATCTCGGCCAGATGCTCGCGCACGCCTTGCTCATCGGAGCGCCCGCCGTGCAGCGCAGCTTCCGTGAGGCGATAGAGATCGCGTAAAAGTTGGCCCTTCCAATCGTTCCACACAGTTGGGCCGACGGCGCGAATATCCGAAACCGTCAGCACTAAAAGCAAGCGCAGACGCTCAACAGTGCCAACGATCTTAGCAAACTGCGCGACCGTACGCGGATCGCCAATGTCGCGCTTCTGCGCCACGTCGCTCATGACGAGGTGATTGCCGACAAGCCAGCCGACGAGATCGATCTCCTCCTGCGGCAGACCCAAGCGCTCGCACGCAATGCGCGCGACTTTCTCGCCCTCGATTTGCTGATCGCCCTCGCCCTTGCCCGTGTCGTGCAACAGCATGGCCAGATAGAGCGCGCGGCGATTTATGATCTTGGAGAAAATTTCGGTCGAGAGCGGGTGCTGCTTGTTGTGATGGCCGTGCTCGATCTCGGACATCGCATCGACGGCCTGCAGCGTATGCTCATCCACCGTGTAGTGGTGATACATGTTGAACTGCATCTGCGCGACGATACGGCCAAACTCCGGTAGAAATTTTCCGAGCACCCCGGCTTCGTTCATCAAGCGCAGCGCCGCACCCGGATGCTGTTTGGACGCCGCCACGGCCAGGAAGGACGCGCGCGCGTCCGCATCTTTGCGCCAAGCCGGCGACAGCGCGCGCACCCGACGGCTCGCCTCACCGAGTGCTGCAGGGTGCACATCGAGGTCGCGCTTATCGGCGATTTCGAACAAGCGAATGAGGTTTGCGGATTTGTCGAATACCTCGGGCGAGTCGACGTTGAGGCGTCCCGCTTCGACGTGAAAACCCGGCTCGATCTGGGTCGGCGCTTTCTTTCCGGCTGGAAACAGCCGCTGCATGCTCTTTGGCGCGTTCTTGGCGTTGTCGGCTTCAAGCTTCGCGCACAGCACGCGCGTCAGCATGCCGACCTCTTTAGCCACCAAGAAATAGCGCTTCATGAAGCGCTCGACCGCGGTGTGATTGGCGCGCGCGCCATAACCCAAGCGCTTGGCGAGCTCCGGCTGGAGATCGAACGTCAGCTTCTCTTCGCCGCGACCGGTGATGAAGTGCAGATGACAGCGCACCGTCCACAGAAACTCAGCCGCGCGGCGGAAGGCGTTGCGCTCTTCCACGGTGAACACGCCGTGGTCCACATAATCGCGCGGCGTGGTGAAGCCGTAGCGGTGGCGCGCCAGCCAAAAGAGCGTGTGCAGATCACGCAGACCGCCCTTCCCCTCTTTGATATTCGGCTCGACCATGTAGCGCGTGGCGCCCACGCGCTGGTGCCGCTCGTCGCGCTCTTTCAGCTTCGCGGCGATGAAGCCGGCCTGATCGCGATCGGCCACTTCTTTACGGAATCGCGTCTCAAGTTCCGCCGCGAGCGATTCATCGCCAGCGAGCCGGCGCGATTCCAAAATTGCAGTGCGGATGGTGTGATCTTCGCGCGCGAGCTTCAGGCACTCATCAACATTGCGTGAGGCATGGCCGACTTTGAGGCCCATATCCCAGAGCATGTAGAGCATGTATTCGGTGACGCTCTCGGCGTGGGGCGTGGTTTTGTACGCACGCAAGAACAGCAGATCGAGATCGGACGAGGGCGCGAGTTCGCCGCGCCCATATCCACCCACCGCCATCACCGCGAAGCGCTCCCCGCCGTCGGGTTGCGGGCACGGAAGATGTGCGTTGTCGTGTAATCGTAAAGCGCCGCCACCACTTCGTCGGCAACGGCGGCCAGTAAGCGTGCAACGGCGAGGCCGTTTTCGCCCTCTTCCAGCCGCTCCTTGGCAATCATTCGCCCCCGAAACAAAGCGCCGTGCAGCAGCGCGCGTACGCGTGGGCGCGCAGCCTCGGCCCCTCGGACTGGTAGGCCGCACTCAATTGCGCGCGAAGGCGCAAGCCGTCGACGACGTGTTCGATGCGGGCGGGTTTCAGGCGGGCGACGGACATCTTATTGCAGTCTGGTCACTCCCGCCCGTTTCGTCACCCGGTAAAGCAGGCGCCGGCGCCGCAGGCAGTCGCACATGACTTCCCCGTAAATCGCACAACGCAAACTTGCCTCAATCGGCGGGCACATCCAAAAGGGATGGAACGATCGTTCCGGGAGACACAGCTCGATGCGCAGCAAAGGCGGCAAGACCATTCGGCTCAACCCGGTCGATGAGGACCATCAGGTGACAGATCACCCGGCCCGCGCGAACCTGGAAGCCCTGATGGATCAGAAGCTGTTCGCACAGCGCATCCGCAGCGAGCGTTCCGCCGCCTATTGGTTCGCTGCCTCGCTTTGGGGCGTCAGCGGCTTGGTGATGGGTGCAATTCTCGGCGCCTACATGATGTTCATGGCCATGGATTCCGCCCTGCCGCTGGCTTCCGAAGCCGTGACCCGCGGCATCGCCGTGGAGAATGCGCGCAACAGCGTCGATAATCGCGAGGGCCTGCTCAACCGCCCTGAGGATCAACCGCCACAGCCTTAAGCCGGTAAAGAAGCTCAAGCGCTTCTTTTGGTGAGAGATTATCCGGGTTCACGCCCGCCAGCGCCGCTTCCAATGGATGCGGCGCTGTTTCGTTTATGACTTGCGCGAATAGCGGCAAATCCTCGGCGATTTCAACGCGCGTCGCGCCGCCATTGGCTTCGAGACGGCCCAAAACCGCCCGCGCCCGCTCCACCGCGCTTTTCGGCAGCCCGGCGAGCTTGGCGACCTGAATCCCGTAGGAGCGATCCGCCGCCCCCGGGGCGACTTCGTGTAGGAACACGAGATCGCCCCTCCATTCCTTGGCGCGCAAATGGGCGTTGGACCCAGCCTCGAGCTTGTCCGCGAGACGGGTCAGCTCGTGATAATGGGTGGCGAAGACGGCGCGGCAGCGGTTGGCTTCGTGCAGGTGCTCGGCCACCGCCCAGGCGATGGCGAGCCCGTCAAACGTCGCCGTGCCCCGGCCGATCTCGTCCAGCACCACCAGCGCACGTGGGCCAGCCTGGTTCAGGATGGCGGCGGTTTCCACCATCTCGGTCATGAACGTCGAGCGCCCCCGCGAAAGGTCGTCCGAGGCGCCAACGCGGGCGAAGACCCGATCCACCACACCTAAACGCAGCTTCCGCGCCGGCACGAACGAGCCGGCCTGCGCCAAGACCGCGAGCAGCGCGATCTGGCGCAGATACGTGCTCTTACCCGCCATGTTCGGCCCGGTGACGACAACGAGGCGCGGTCCCGAGCGCCCCTCCGCGTCGAGCCGTGCATCGTTCGGGGTAAAGCCCTGCCCGTCGCGGCGCACGCCCTGCTCGACGACCGGGTGACGCGCCGCATCCGCGAGCAACGCCGTGCTCTCATCTATCTCAGGCCGCGTCGCCTGCGCTTCTTCCGCCCATTCAGCGAGACCGGCCGCGACGTCGAGCGCCGCCAGCGCTTCGGCGGCGGCGCGAATCTCGACTTCATTCTCAGCCGCGCGCGCGGCGAAATCCTTGAACAGCGATAGCTCGCGCGCCAGCGTGGCTTCGCCAGCCCGCGCGATTTTCGCGTCAAGCTCGGCAAGCTCCGTCGTCGTGAAGCGTATTGAGCCGGCATTGGTTTGGCGATGGATGAAGCGCGCATTGTGCGGCGGCGCCATCAGCGCCTCAGCCTGCTTAGTCGTCGCATCGATATGATAGCCCAGCACATTGTTGTGCTTCAGCTTCAGCCCCGTGATGCCGGTCTCTTCCGCATACTTCGCTTGCAGTGCCGCGATCACTTTGCGGCTGTCATCCCGCAGTGCGCGTGTTTCGTCGAGCGTGGCGTCATAGCCGGCGGCGATGAAGCCGCCATCGCGCGCCAGCAGCGGCAATTCCGGCGCGAGCGCGCTCTGCAGCGTCTGCGCGAGGCTTGCGGGGCCCGGATGCGAGGACAGCGAAAGCGCAGCGCACGCGCCCACGATCTCCGCTGGCGCCACGTCGCTCAAACCCATGCAGCGGGCCGCAGCACGATCACCAGAGTGCAAACCATCGCGCAGCTGCGCCAGGTCGCGCGGCCCGCCACGCCCCAGCGCCAGCCGCGTCAACGCACGCGCCAAATCGCCCGCCGCACGCAATTCCTCGCGCACACCGGCGCGGCGATGCGGTTCCGCGATAAAAACTCCACGGCATCCAAGCGCGCGCGGATGGCCGATACGTCCGTCAAAGGCCGCGAAATCCGCTCCGCCAGCAAGCGCCCGCCCGCGGACGTCACCGTGCGATCGATGCAGGCCAGCAGCGACCCATCTCGGCCCCCACGCACGGAGCGCTCAATCTCCAACGCGGCGCGCGTCGCCGCATCAATCGCCATGAAGGCGCGCTCAGCGTTGCGGCGCGGCGGCATCAAGCGCGGCGCAGCGCCCGCTTGGGTCAACTCAATATAATCGAGCAGCAGCCCCATCGCCGAAAGCTCGGGCGGCGTGAAATCTCCAAACGCGTCCAGCGCCGCCACCTCGAACGCCGCCTTGATGCGGCGCTCGGCCGATTTGGCGTCCGCCTTCACTGCGGGGCGCGTGGTTACCGTAGCGCCCGCGATCCGCGCCGCCTCTGTAACCCGTGCACTATCCGCGTCCGCCACGAGCAACTCAGCGGGCGCCAACGCCGCAACCTCTTCCTCGACTTCGCTTGCCTTCAGCGCCCGCGCTTCAAACGCGCCGGTTGAAACGTCCGCCCACGCGATCGCCGCCATCTCGCCGGCAAAGGCCACCGCCGCGAGCCGGTTCGCAGCGCGCGCGTCAAGCAGCCCCTCTTCTGTCAGCGTGCCGGGCGTAACGACGCGCACGACGCCGCGCTGCACGATCGACTTGCCGCCGCGCTTCTTCGCCTCCGCCGGATCTTCAAGCTGCTCGCACACAGCGACCTTGAAGCCCGCGCGGATCAGCTTGGAGAGATAATTCTCCGCCTGGTGCCACGGCACGCCGGCCATCGGGATCGGTTCGCCGTCATGATTGCCGCGCTTGGTCAGCGCGATACCAACAGCGCCCGCCGCTTTCACGGCGTCGTCAAAAAACAGCTCGTAGAAATCCCCCATGCGGAAGAATAGCAACGCATCCGGGTGATCTGCCTTCGCGGCAAGATATTGCGCCATGAACGGCGTCACGCGGACCGGCGGAGAGCTTGAAGAATCAGCCACGGGCCAGCTTTAGCCTCATGTCGCAGGGACTTCCAATTGACGGGGCAGGCCCCCCGTTAGGGTGCGGCCCCTCTTCACGGAACTCCCCAGCTATGTCCGACACGAAAAAGAGTTTTACCGACGCCGAGGCGTTGGATTTCCACCGCCTGCCGACGCCTGGCAAGATTTCCATCACCCCGACCAAACCAATGGCGACGCAGCGCGACCTTTCGCTAGCGTACTCGCCGGGCGTGGCCGTGCCGGTGAAGGCGATCGCCGAGGATCCGGACAAGGCCTACGATTATACGTCAAAGGGCAATCTCGTCGCCGTGATCTCGAACGGCACCGCTATTCTTGGACTCGGCAATCTCGGCGCGATGGCCTCGAAGCCGGTGATGGAAGGCAAGAGCGTTCTCTTCAAGCGCTTCGCCGACGTGGATCTGATCGACATCGAAGTCACCACCCAAGACGTCGAAGAATTCATCACCACCGTCCGCAACATCGGGCCAACCTTTGGCGGCATCAATCTGGAGGACATCAAAGCCCCGGAATGCTTCATCATTGAGAGCCGTCTGCGCGACGATCTCGACATTCCGGTCTTCCACGACGATCAGCACGGCACCGCCATCATCGCCGCCGCGGGCCTGCTCAATGCATGCGAACTAACGGGGCGCCGACTTGAAGACATCAAAGTCGTCGTCAGCGGCGCTGGCGCGGCGGGTCTTTCCTGCATCGGCCTGATCAAGCAACTCGGCGTGCCGCACAACAACGTCATCGTCTGCGACCGCGAAGGCGTTGTGTATCGCGGGCGCGAAAAGGGCATGGATCAGTTCAAATCCGTGCATGCGATCGACACCAAGCTCCGCACCCTCGCCGAAGCGCTGAAAGGCGCCGACGTGTTCATGGGGCTCTCGGCTGCGGGTGCGATGACGAAGGACATGGTCAAGTCGATGGCGGCGAAGCCGATCATCTTCGCCATGGCCAATCCCGACCCGGAGATCACGCCCGAAGAGGTGCACGAGGTCCGTAAGGACGCGATCGTCGCCACCGGTCGGTCGGACTACCCAAATCAAGTCAACAACGTGCTGGGCTTTCCTTACATCTTCCGCGGCGCGCTCGATGTTCGTGCGCGCACCATCAATGAAGAGATGAAGGTCGCGGCCGCACGCGCATTGGCTGAACTCGCCAAGCAAGACGTGCCGGACGAAGTCGCCGCCGCTTATCATGGTCGGCGTCCGAAATTCGGCCCCGACTACATCATCCCTACTCCGTTCGATCCGCGCCTCATCTCCGAAATCCCGCCCTTTGTGGCCCAAGCGGCGATGGATTCAGGCGTCGCGCGCAAGCCAATCGCGGACATGCAGGCCTACAAGCACAGCCTGGCGCAGCGCCTCGATCCGACGGCGGCGATGATCCAACGCGTGCAAACGCTGGTGCGCCGCTCGCCGAAATGCATCGTATTCGCGGAAGGCGAAGAACCGTCGGTGATCCGCGCGGCGTACGCCTTCCAGGAAAGCGGGCTTGGCCGCGCCGTTCTGATCGGCCGCGAAGACCTCGTGCGCGCAAACATGGCGCAAGTGGGCGTGCCGGAGAATGCAAAGCTCAACATCGTCAACGCGCGCCTCTCCGAACACAACGCGCTCTACGCCGACTATCTCTACAAGCGCCTGCAACGCTTCGGCCTGCTCTATCGCGACGTGCAGCGTCTGGTGAACCAGGACCGCAACGTGTTCGGCGCCTGCATGGTGGCTCTCGGCCACGCCGAAGGCATGGTCACCGGCGTGACCCGCAATTTCGCCACCGCGCTTGATGACGTGTTGCGGGTGATCGATCCCGCGCGCGGCGAACGCGCGATGGGCATGTCGATCATTCTGTCGAAAGGCCGCACGCTCTTTGTGGCTGATACATCCGTCGCGGAATTCCCCGGCGCCGAAGAGATGGCGCAGATCGTGCTGCAAGCGGCGGCGATGGCAAAGCAATTCGGCGTCACGCCGCGCGTCGCGCTTGTCTCGCACTCCACCTTCGGCAATCCGAAAATGGAGCGCTCGGAAAAAATCCGCGACGCCGTTTCGATTTTGGATCGCCGCGAAGACACGGATTTCGAATACGAAGGCGAGATGAGCGTCGATGTTGCGCTCAATCCGAACATGCGCGAGATCTACCCGTTCTCGCGCCTTTCGGAGCCAGCCAACGTGCTGGTGATGCCCGCGATCCACTCGGCCTCGATCTCGACGAGCCTACTGGCGACCGCTGGAGGCGCCACCGTGATCGGTCCCGTCCTCACCGGCCTCTCCAAGCCGATCCAGATCGCGCCACTCGGCGCGACGGTGTCGGACATCGTCACCTTCGCGACTGTAGCTGCGTTCCAAGCGGCCGAGCGCGAGGACGATTAGGCGGACGCGGGCGCTTCCTCTTTCACTTCAGTCGCAGGCGGCTGTCGTCGCATCACGGCGACGGCGAACACGAACGCGGCGACGCCGATGACGCCTGAATAGATAAAGAACGTCATGTAGCCCGCAGCGAACGCTTCGGCGGGAATGCCGCGTTCCTGCACGAGATGCGCGAACGCGGTCGGCGACATATTCGTGAACCAACTCCGCAGCCATTCGCTCTCCCCCGCCGCCGCAGCGGCGGTGGCGCCTTCGACAATGCGACCGGAAATTGCGGCGAGAATTTTGCCGGGCAGCGCGTAGAGCGAGGAGAACAGCGCGTATTGCGTGGCCGTGAAGCCAAGGCTGGTGAGGCTCGACATGTAAGCGATGAGGGCTGTGCCGGCGATGCCTGCCGAGACGTTGTCGATCGCTATGCAGGCATAAAGTCCCGGCAACCACGGGCCGGTGAACACGAGACTGCTGAACGCGATGTTCGACAACGGCTGCACAACCGCACCGACAATCAGCGACCGCATCAGCCCAAAGCGCGCCACCATCCAGCCGCCCAAGCCGACGCCAATCATCGACATCACAACGCCAAACAATTTGCGCGCGCCGGCAATCTCATCGAGCGTGAATCCGACATCAACGTAAAACGCCGTCATCAAGTTGAGCACAAAATCGGCGATGCGATAGACGCAGATCATCGCCAGGATCAGCGCGCCCGTGCTGCGATAGCGCTTGAAGAAGTCCTCAAGCGGTTCCTTCAGCGTGCCCGCGAAATAGGCGCTGGGCCGCGACTTAAACAACGGATAGGTGGCGAACGCGACCACCGCCAAGCCAATCGCGACACCGAACACTTGCCACACCGCGCCCCAAGGCTTTCCGATCCACCATTCGGTGAAGCCCGCGATGGCGCCCTCCATACCGATCCACGGAAGCATGAAAGCGAGCGGCTCGGCTTTACCCGATAAGCCCGCACCGATGAAGCACGCGCCGAACACAAGCAATGCAATGCGCGCAACCCATTCCAGCGTTTCCGCCCAAACCGGCGTTGTCGCCGGCGGAAATGGCTTCGGCTCGACACTCTTTTCGCGCGGCGCTAGCAAAACGCCAAGCACACCGACGCCCATGACGATCGCCATCGCGGAATAGGAAGCCGTCCAGCCAATGCGCGACGCCATGAAAAGCGGCGCGGCGCCGGATACAACGATGGCGATGCGGTAGCCCCATTGATACGCGGCCGCCATCGCTCCTTGCCGCTCAACAGCGGCAACCTCGATGCGCCATGCATCAATAGCGATGTCCTGAGTTGCACCAAACATGGCCGTCATCGCCGCGAAAATCGCGACGACGCCGATCAGGCTCACATTCGGCGGCGGTTGCACGGCGCCTTCGACACCCCCGCCACAGCGGCCGAGACCGCCGGCATGTTCACAGCGATCGCCCATATGCCGAAGATCACGCCAATCTGCGCCAGCAGCATCCACGACCGCCGTTTGCCGAGCATCTGATAGAGCCCCGGGATCTTCACGCGATCGACGATTGGCGCCCAAAGGAATTTGATCGCGTACGTAATCGTCACCAGGCTGAAGAGCGTGATGACATCGAGCGGCAAACCGGCCTGCCGCATCCAGGCGGAGATGGTGTCATAGAGCAGCAGGTTCGGCAGACCCGCCGAGAAGCCCAGCGCGAGCATCACTAGCGTGCGATGCTCGAAGAACACCGCAAGCGCTTGCCACGTCGAGGGTTTCGGCGCTGTGGCGCCAGAATTCTGATCACTCATCTGCGGGTCTCCGCCGCCTTACTCGCCCGCGAACCTGGCGGGGTTCGGGCGGCCGGTAAAGCGCTCGGCGACGGCGAGCAGGCGGGTCGCGTCGATCGGCTTGGTGATGAAGTCGTCCATGCCGGCCTGGAGCGCCTGCATGCGCTCGGCTTCGCCCGCATCCGCCGTCAACGCCACGATCGGCGCTTGGGCCGATGGCCCCTGCCCGGCGCGGATGCGTTGCGCCGCCTCGAGTCCATCTAGACGCGGCATGCGGATGTCGAGCAGGATAAGATCGTAAGCGCCGGTCGAGGTCGCCTCGACGGCCTCCTGCCCATCCTGCACCACGGAGACCAAACACCCCTCGCGCGTCAGCAAGGTTCGCGCAAGCAATGCGTTGATCGGATTGTCCTCCGCCAGAAGAACGCGCAGCCCCGCCAGAGGCCGGCTTTGCTCGCGCGCCTTCGGCTCGTCGCCTACAACGCCGCCAAGTGCGAGTTCAATGCGCTCGATCAGAGAACGTCGCCGCACCGGCTTCAGGATGTAGTGCTCAAGGCCCGCCGCGCGCGCTTGCTCGATCTCATCGCGCCGCTCCTGCGCGCACACTGCAATGACAGCGCGCGCGCTGCGCTTCAGCGCGTCAATCTGCTCGGCATCGGCGTCCTCGCTCCAATCGAACAGAACTATGTCTGGCTGCTCATGGATGTCGACGGGCACACAGCCCAGCGACGACGCCAAGGCGCGTAACGCGTGCAGCAATGTCGCCGACTGGGTGGCCGCGGCGACCCGCACGCCGCCGAGATTTGGCGATGGCGAGTAGGTTGCGTGCTCGAACGGCAGCTCCACCCAAAAGCTCGATCCAGAACCGGGCCGCGATGTAAGCCCGACTTCCCCACCCATCGCGCGCGCGAGACGCCGCACGATAGCAAGCCCAAGCCCCGTGCCGCCATGTCTGCGCGCAACACCCGCATCGGCCTGCGTGAATTCCTCGAAGATCATCGCTTGCTTATCCGGCGACACGCCAGGCCCGGTATCGCGCACGCTGAAGCGCAAGCGCTCGTTTGGACGCCGCGCAAGTTCAATCGTAACACCGCCAGTTTCGGTGAACTTCACAGCGTTGCCGGCCAGATTGAACAGAATTTGGCGCAACCGCCCTTCATCGCCCACGACACGCGAGGGTGTTTCGCCGCGTAGCGTGACGACCACTTCTAGATCCTTCGCCTGCGCCTTAGGTGACAGCAATTCGGCGACGTCCTGCATGATTGCTTCCGGATCAAACGGCGCGGACTCAAGCGCGATGTGGCCCGCCTCGATGCGCGAATAATCGAGGATCTCCGTGATCAGATCGAGCAAGTGCTCGCCCGATTGTTTGATCGCGTCGACATAGGAGGCCGCGTTCGGCTCAAGCTTGCCGAGTTCGAGCAGGCCGGCCATGCCGAGAATGCCGTTGAGCGGTGTGCGCAATTCGTGCGTGAGCGTGGCGAACAAAGTCGTCTTCGCGCGCAATGCATCCTCGGCCGCCGCGACGTGGCGCGTGATATCGCGCGCGGCGGCGAGGCGTGCGCCGTCGGGAAGGATGCGCTCGACCCATTCAAAGTGGCGGCCATCTGGCGCGGGCGCATCGAAGCGGCGCTCGCCGTTCTCGAACGGCGGCGGGATCACTCTCCCCAGGGCGCGCGGCGTGGGCCAATCCAATGCCTGAACGTCTCGCGGAACGCCGGATTGGCGCGCACGAGCGCGCCGTCCGCGGCGAGGATCGCGACCGGATCGGGCAATGCGTCGAACGCATCGAAGGCTGAGGCCGTAGCGGGCCAGGACATGGCGCAGATCAAGCGCGCTTGGGGTTAAGAAACCTTAGCAAATCTCGGTTGCTCTGCGCCTGCCCACTGACGTTTCAGGCTGAGCGCTTCGGCGATGTGGATACGTCGTACTGCTTCCGAGCCGTCGAGGTCGGCAATGGGTGCGCGCGCCTTTGAGTGTTCGGTGACAGGCCCCCGCGGAAAGCGCAAGCGATCAGCCTTGGCGAGCAAGGCCCCGGGCGCATCGGGGCGTGGCGACCCGCTCAAGCGACGCCTGATCCAGCACCGCATTGAGGCCTGCGCCGCGCGACGATTGTGCGGCGCGCGCCCACATCACCCGCGCTGCCGCTTCCGCTGTTCCCTCGTGCGGCGGCGGGAGCGCCAGATCGGCGGCCGTCACCGAGGGCACGTCGAGCTGAATATCGATCCTATCGAGCAGCGGAGCGGAGAGACGCGCTTGGTATCGATCGCGCAACGCGGCCCACGCCGGCACGCGCCAACGCCGACTCCGCCTCCCCCGCACCGGCACGGATTCATCGCCCCCGCGAGCAGAATGCGCGCCGGATAGGTCCTGGGATAACCCGGAACAAACCGAGCAGAATCAGCTGGTTAGATCCTGTGGATAACTTATCCGCAGCCTTGACCTGGCGCAGTGCGCTTAAAAGCGCTGCGATTTCAACGGTGTAAGGGCCTAAGCATAAGTTTCAGTTTTCAAACTGAGACAAAACCCGGGTGATCATTTGTACGTAAGGAGAACAAATGAGCAACTAAAAATGAACATGCGCGCGGCGACGCTCAAATGTTAGTCGACGTTACTCCTCGACGCGCGAGTACGCCACGGAATTCCTAACGAAAAAGGCGAGAAAATTAATAGCCCGAACCGGCCAGATCTTGCTCGGCTGGGCGCTCAATCGGCGCCGCACCTGATACGCTATTCTGCGCGTAATACGGCACAGGCGGCGCATTCACTTGCATAAACGAGACAACACGCTGCACGCCGCCAACCACGCTGGCGATCTCAGCCGCGCGACGCAGCTCTTCTTCCGAACGCGCCGTTCCCATCAGGTACACATTACCCTGGAAAGTCTCGATATTGATGTTGATCGCGCGCACGGCGCGGCTTGCGGTGAGGCGCGTGCGAATTTGCGCGGTGATGAATTCGTCCTGCGCATTGCGCATCACACTCGAATGCGGTCCGACGAAAATCTCATTGTAAACGTTCTGCACCAACGGCAACGAGCGCGCGATCGTCTCGGCGGCCTGACGATGTTCTTCCGTAGGCGTGACGCCTGAGAGCAGCAAATTGCCATTCGCGACTTCAACGTCCACTTCCTGGAAGGCGGCGCGGTCCGCCGCCAGCAAACGCATCTTCACTTGGTTCGACGCGTTCGCATCATCGATGCCCTGCCCGATCGTGCGATCTTGTGCTGCGTAAACGCCAACGCTTGCCGCAGTGCCAAGAGCAGCGGTGACGCAGCCGCTCGTGGCGGCGCAGGCCGCAAGAGCGGCTAAAGTGAGGACAGAGGTGCGCATGAGCGCAGTGTGCGCCCGGATCGTTTCGCGCCCGTTAACGGTATCGCTCGTCAAACCACGCGGCGCGTTCATGTTTGGGTAAGAAACTCGCGCAGACGACGATCACGTCGAAGCGAATGGGCGCTGCGTGCAATCGCCAGCGCCCCGCTAACGCCTGCGCCGCGCGTGCAATGCGCTGTTGCGCCATCAGCGTCACCGCGAACATGCCGGCTTCAAAAGTCGCGCGCGCTTTGACCTCGACAACGCCGAGTACGCCGCCTTTTCACGCCCCAACATCGACTTCGCCATAGGGCGTGCGCTAGCGATGCCCCAAGATGCGATAGCCTTTGGCCATCAGGAAGAACATCGCGATCCTTTCCGCGACGCGCGCCGTGGCGTTCGGCCTTCTGCCGGCTCAAGCGCGATCCTTGAGTTCAAGCGCGCGCTGATAGGCGCGCTTGCGCGGCACGCCAAGATCGCGCGCCGCTTCGCTCGCTGCTTCCTTCACGCCGCGCGGCAACGCCTTCAACAAAAACGCGTCCAGCGCCTCTTCACTCACCTCGCCCTTCGCCAATGGCGGGCCAACCACAACGACGATCTCCCCGCGCGGCCCCGCTTGCGCATAATGCGCAGCCAGCACATCCAACGTATCGCGCCGCGTTTCCTCGAACATCTTGGTGAGTTCGCGCGCCACCGCCGCAGGCCGTGCGCCAAGCACATCGGCCATGTCCGCCAGCGAATCCGCTAAACGGGGCCCGCTTTCATAGAGGATCAAGGTGGCGTCGACGTCGGCGAGTTCGGCGAGTGTGGCTTTGCGCGCGCCCTGCTTATTGGGCAGAAAGCCCGCGAACAAAAACCGATCGCTCGGCAAGCCCGACACCACCAGCGCTGCAAGCGACGCGGACGCGCCTGGAATCGGGAACACCCGATGCCCCGCTTCGATCACCGCGCGCGCGAGCTTGAAGCCCGGATCAGACACCAACGGCGTGCCAGCGTCCGAAATCAGCGCCACGCTCTCCCCACGCCCGAGCGCACCAAGGATTTCCTCGCGCGCCGTCTCAGCATTGTGCTCGTGATACGCGGCCAGTCTCGGCTTCAGCCCGTAGGCGTCCATCAGCTTGCGGGCAACGCGGGTGTCCTCAGCATAGACCCGGCTGACGCCGCCCAAAATGTCCAATGCCCGCAACGTGATGTCGCGCAGGTTCCCGATTGGCGTCGCGACCACATAAAGGCCCGTTTCGGGAGGTGGACTGGATTCGCGGGCGCCGATACGGTCGCGCGCGAATTCCTCGGGGTCTTGCGAAGGGTTGTTCATGGCTTCCGCCAAATCATCGGCGCTGCCGCGCGTCGCGCCAAGTCATTTGAAGCTCGGTGCGGCGTTGAGCCTGGCCGCGTTCATGGCCGCCTGCGCCACAGCGCCTTCCGGGCCGACGCCGATGCCAGGCCCCGGCCCCTCGGTCCCGCCCGGCACGGATGTCACCAGCCGCGAAGGCGTGACCCCGCCCTTCATGCGCGGCCAACAGATCGTGCGCGTGGGCCTGCTGCTGCCCTTCTCGCTCCGCCCGCAGGACGCCTCGGCGCTCTACAATGCGGCCGAATTGGCGCTCTTCGACCACGGCAGCCCAAGCACGCTTCTCATCCCGCGCGACGCCGGCGCGGACGAAGCATCGGCCACCGCTGCCGCGCGCGCTTGTGAACGACGGCGCCGACATCATCATTGGCCCGGTGCTCCGCGAAGGCGTCGCCGGCGCAGGCAATGCGGCGCGCACTGAAAACATTCCGGTGATCGGCTTCTCATCGGATCGCACCATCGGCGGCAATGGCGTCTATCTGCTGAGTTTCCAACTCGAAGACGAGATCTCGCGCATCGTCTCCTACGCCTCGGAACACAACGTCCGCACCATCGCCCTGCTGGCGCCGTCAAACGAATACGGCCGCCGCGTTGAAGGCGCGCTGCGCGCCGAGGCGCGTCTGCACGGCGTCACCATCACGTCGGCCCAACTCTACAATCGTACCGACACAGACGCAGCCGCAGCGGCCACCGCAATGGCCGCAACCCTGCGCACAACGCCTGCACAAGGCATCCTTATCGCCGAGAGCGGCCAACCACTGCGCTCGATCGCAACGGCGCTCGTGCGCGGCGGCGTCGACCAACGCCAAGTGCGCTTCATGGGCACCAGCGTGTGGGCCGGCGAAGCGCAGCGCGAACCGACGCTCGCGGGCGGCTGGTATGTCTCGCCCGATCTCAACGCGCGCACCGAATTCGAGGGCCGCTACCAAAACGTTTATGGCCAAGCGCCAACGCGTCTCGCTAGCCTCGGCTATGACGCCGTCGCGCTCGCCGCCCTGCTCTCACGTGACGCCGGCGCGCGCGGCTTCAACCGGACCGCGATTGAAAATCCAGAAGGCTTCGCTGGCTCCGACGGCCTTTTCCGCTTCCGCAATAACGGCGCGATCGAACGCGGCCTTGCAATCATCGAAGTGCGCCAGAACGACGTCGCGGTTCTGGAAGCAGCGCCTCGCCGCTTTGCGCGTCAAGGCAGCTAAACCGCTAATTCCGCCGCAATCGAATTCGCGACGAGACGACCGCGCGCCGTGAGACGCACGCGGTCGTCGTCATGCGTGATCAAACCTTGTTGGCGCAGCCACCGCAGCGCCTCAGGGTTCACCGGTCGACCGCGTAGAGCCGCAATGCGTCGAAGCTCGGCGCCTTCGACCGTGCGTACGCCCATCAGCAGCACTTCGTCGGCGTTTTCCTCGTTTGAAAGCGTCGCTTCCTCGATCCAACCGACGCCGTGCTCACGCACCGCATCAATGTAATCCGACACCCGCGCTTGCGCTTCGGTAGCAATTCGCGCGCCGGCATAACTGAAGCGACCATGCGCGCCGGGTCCGACGCCAATCCAATCGGCGCTGCGCCAATAAAGCAGATTGTGCAAAGCCCGCGCCTTTTCGCTGCGCGCGTGGTTGGAAATTTCGTAGCCCGGAAAACCCGCCGCTTCGCACAAATCCTGCGTCAGCTCGTAAAGCGTCGCCGCTTTCTCGTCGTCCGGCGGCACGATCTGGCCGCGATCGACGCGGCGCGCGAACGCCGTCCTCGGTTCGATCGTGAGCTGATAGAGCGACACGTGCTCCACCGGCAGCTCCAGCGCGCGCGTCAATTCCTCGCGCCACTCCGCTTCGCTCTGCCCTTCGCGCGCATAGATCAGATCGAGCGACACACGCTGCCCCGTCGCCGCCGCCACATCGACCGCACGGCGCGACGCATGCGCATCGTGACGCCGGCCCAACGCCTTCAACGCCGCATCGTCAAACGCCTGCGCGCCGACAGAGAAGCGGTTCACACCCGCCGCCGCCTGTTCCGCGAACAAGACATGATCTTCCGGATTAGCTTCCAGCGTGATCTCGCAATCGGCGGCGAGCGTGTAGATGCGCGAGGCCGCATCGATCAGCTTGGCGATCTCGTGCCCGCGCAACAGCGATGGCGTACCGCCGCCCAAGAACAAACTCACCGCCTCGCGTCGGCCGTAGCGCGCCGCATGCGCTTCAATGTCGGCGATGATCGCATCCAGCAGCGGCGCATTCTCCGCGCCACGCGCGCGATAGACGTTGAAATCGCAATAGGGGCAGATGGCGGCGCAATACGGCCAGTGCACGTAAATTCCGAGGGCACTCATTTGAGGCTTGCGAGCAATTTCTCGAACGCGCGTGCACGATGGGTCATCGGCAATTTTTCGTCGTGACTCATCTCGCCAAACGTGCGGTCGAGGCCGTTGGGCTGAAAAATCGGATCGTAGCCGAAGCCTTGGCTTCCCCGCGGCGGCCACACGATCAGCCCTCGTACATCGCCTTCAAACACCTCAACCGCGGCGCCCGGCTCCGCCAACGCGAGCGCGCACACAAAGCGTGCGGAGAAATCAATGGCGCCGCTTTTCTCCAGCTCCTCATGCACGCGCTGCATGGCGAAGCCAAAGTCCTTGTTTGGCCCCGCCCAGCGCGCCGAATAGACGCCCGGATCGCCGCCAATGCCGAACACCTCAAGCCCGGAATCGTCCGCCAGCGCCGGCAGACCGGACGCTTCAGCCGCCGCCCGCGCTTTCAGCGCCGCATTGCCGATGAAGGTGGTTTCCGTCTCCTCCGGCTCCGGCAGGCCCAAAGCCCCAGCGGAAACCGCCTCCACTCCGAGGGGCGCGAGCAGCGCGCCGATCTCGCGCACCTTCCCTGCATTATGGCTGGCGACGACGAGACGGCCTGAAAGCTTGGGCATACGCGACACTTGTTTGACCTGGTGGCCCAGCGTCTATATCGTTTATCAATAAAGTCCGGCTAAGCTCCGGCGTTCGGCAGGATCAGACCATTCATGAAAGCCCTCGGCAAAGGCTCGATCGCGTCCATCGTTCAGGTGGGCTTGCAGATCGCATGGATCGTTCTGTGGGTGCTGGCGGGGCTCCTGGTGGTGGGCGCGCTCGCGTATGGCGTTGTCCTCTTCATGATCTCAAACGGGTCGATCGACCCCGCCTTGCTTGAAGGCGGCGAGGGCACGGCCCGCGTCGGCGGCGGTTCGGGCGACTTCCACCTGACCTACGATCAACCCGGCGGCGGACGTTGGCCGGTCGTGGTCCCCGCCCTGCTCATTGGCGCCGTCGCCATTGCTGGCTCGCTCGTGATCGTGTGGCGGCTCAAGCAATTGTTCGAAAGTTTCTCATCAGGCGAGCCGTTCCGTCGTGAGAACGCCAACCATCTGCGGGTGATCTGGATCACGATGATCGTCATCGAACTCTCACGCTACGCGCTGATGGCGCTGACGGGCGTGTTGATCACAACGTTCGCGCCGGACGTGCACGGTGAGATCAGCATCTCCTTCGATTTCTCGAGCTGGCTTTCGATTCTGGTTTTGGTCGTGTTGGCCGAGGTCTTCCGCGAAGGCGCACGCCTCAAGGAAGAGCAGGAGCTGACGATCTGATGGCGATCCGCGTCACCCTCGACCGCATCCTGCTTGAACGCCGCATGTCGCTGACCGACCTCAGCGAAAAGGTCGGCGTAACGCTCGCCAACCTGTCGATCTTGAAAACCGGCAAAGCCAAAGCCATCCGCTTCTCTACGCTCAACGCACTCTGCCGCGTGCTCGAGTGTCAGCCCGGCGAGTTGCTGAGCTACGAACCGAGCGAAAACGACGCGCTTGAGGAAGCCGACGCCGACTAGGCGATCAGCGCGCCCACTTCGAGACCGAAGCCTTCAAGCTCCGGATCATCGAGCGCTGCGGCCGTGATGTAATCCGCCTCGCCAAACAGCACGAAATCACGCCCTCCAGCGTCAAACGCATAGCCTACGTCAACGCGATAGGGATTGGTCATCGTCAGCCGCCGCGCATGCTTGAGGGCGACGCCGATCAGCCACGGCAGATCGATGTCCTCATGCGTCCAGTCGCGTGCGATGGCCTTGTACGTGTCCGGCTCTTCCATGCGCAGATGATCGTAGGCGTAGTCGAGCAACGCGCCTTCACGGATCACGATATCCGTCGCGCCCTCAAAGCCGATGTCGATGTGAAACACCGCGCCATTGGCGAAGAGAATCTCGATCGGATCGTCGCCCTCGAACGGCGCATGCCCGACGCGCGCGATCCGCGCGATCGGGCCCGCTTCCATAAACGCTTGTATGCTCATGCAATCGCGGTCCGCTGTAGCTCAAACAACTTGCCACAACCGAGCTTCGCCAGGCGGATCAGTTCTGCGAACTCCTCATCCGTGAACGGGCGCTTCTCGCCAGTGGCTTGCACCTCGATCAAACGGCCATCGCCGGACATAACGAAATTGCAGTCGACCTCAGCGTTGGAATCTTCCGCGTAATCGATATCGAGCACAGCGGCGCTCTCAAACACACCGCACGAGATCGCAGCGACCTGACCAGTGATCGGGTTCTCTTTGATCACCTTCTCTTCGACCAGATATGCGCAAGCGCGCGCGAGTGCGACCCAGGCGCCGGTGATCGCCGCCGTGCGCGTGCCGCCATCGGCTTGGATCACGTCGCAATCGAGTGTGATGGTGCGATCGCCCAACGCTTTGAGATCCACCACCGAACGCAGCGAGCGGCCGATTAGACGCTGGATCTCCTGCGTGCGCCCCGACTGCTTGCCTTGCGCGGCTTCGCGGCGACCGCGCGTGTGCGTGGCGCGCGGCAGCATGCCGTATTCGCCCGTCACCCAACCGCGGCCCTGACCCTTCAGCCAGCCGGGGACGCCCTGTTCGACGCTCGCTGTGCAGAGCACATGCGTCTGCCCGAACTTGGCCAGGCAGGAGCCCTCGGCGTAGCGGGACACCGCCGTCTCCAGGCTGATTTCACGCAATTGATCGTTGGCGCGGCCGGTCGGGCGCATGGGAAAATCTCCAAAACTAAGGCGCATATTGGATTGTTTGGCCGAGTTAGGCCCCATCGACCTAACTTTCCTATAGAGCGCTATGAAACTGAGGCTCGCCCATTGGCCGAAAAGCGCCCCTAAGTCGACCCCTCTGCGTCCATAGGTCAGTTTGGACAAGTTTGGCCGACTCGGCCTAACTCCTTAACGCAATAGCAATCTATAGGATTGTTAGGCCACCCCCGCCTAACTCGACCAAATAACCAGATGAAAGCCACCCACAATCCCTACAACCCTGGCGCCGGGGTCCCTCCCCGGACCTCGCCGGGCGCGACGCGCTGATCGAAATGGCGCGCGTCGCCATCGTCCGCGCCAAAGCTGGGCGGCCGGCGAAGAGCGCGATCATGTTGGGGCTGCGCGGCGTCGGCAAAACTGTGTTGCTCAACGCCTTCGAAGCCATCGCCGAAGAGCAAGGCTGTCAAACCGCCCTACTCGAAATCGAACCAACCATGCCGTTGGCCCAGCAGCTCGCGCCGCAGCTTCAGCAAATCCTCTTCCGCCTCGATCGCATTAAGAAAACGGGCGCCGACCTGCAAAAAGCGTTCGGCTCGCTCAAAGCCTTCGCCTCGATGTTCAAGGCCACCGTCGGCGACATCGACTTCAGCTTCGCCGCCGGCCAAGCCACCGGCGATCTCACCATCGATCTCACCGATCTTTTCGTCGCCATCGCCGAAGCTGCGAAGAAGCGCGAGACCGCGATCATCCTGCTAATCGATGAAATCCAATATTTGCAGAAGAGCGATCTCGGCGCCTTGATCATGGCGCTGCACAAGATCTCGCAACGTCAATTGCCGCTGCTGCTGTTCGGCGGCGGCTTGCCGCAACTCGCAAAGCTCGCGGGCGACGCCAAATCCTACGCTGAGCGCCTATTCGACTATCCCCCGATCGGCCCGCTCGATGACAAAGGCGCGCGCCTCGCCCTCACAGCTCCTGCTGAACGCGAAGGCGTGAAATATGCCGCCGACGCACTCGATTTCGTGGTCAAGCAAACCGGCGGCTATCCGTTCTTCCTACAAGTGTGGGGCGCGCATTGCTGGGAGGTGGCCGCGAAATCGCCGATCACGCTGGCTGACGCCAAACACGCCAGCGAAACCGCCGTCGCCGCACTCGACGAAGGTATCTTCAAAGTGCGCCTCGCAAGGCTCACCGATCGCCAAAAACCTACGCCCGCGCGATGGCCGAGTTCGGCGCAGAACCCGTCCATTCGTCCGAAATCGCTAATGTTATGGGCCTCAGCCTTAGCCAAGCCGCGCCAATTCGCGATGAGCTGATCAAGAAAGGCATGGCCTATTCGCCAGAACGCGGCCTGATCGGCTTCACCGTGCCGAAGTTCGACGAATATATGCGCCGCGCCATGCCGCCAATCGCACCGCCGAAAGCAAAGAACAAAGCCTAACCAGCGCAGCGCAAAGTGAGCCGGCGCGCGCGGCGATCGACGCTGATCGAGGCGCAGCCCGCGCGCTCCAGCGCGGCGCGGCCGACCACAAGCGATGGCGGCGGCGCATCCGCCTCCCCGCCGCGATGATCGCATCTTCTTCCAGCGCGCCCAGCAAAGGCGCATTGGTGCGCGCGAACGCCGGCGCCAGTGTCAGCCCTTCGACTGTGAGCTCCGTCGTCACCGGCTGCATCATCGTGCTGAGGCCGAGCACCATCGGCGTCTCCGCCAATTCACCGGCCGCCGGAATGGCGCCCGCACGATCGAACAAGCGCGCGGCCGAGCGATTGAACACGCTTGCCGGATTGGTCACATCGAACATCACCAGCAACGTCTCGCCGCCAACTTGCGTGCTCACGCGCCAGACGTCCGCATCTTCCAGCGCAAATCGGATCTCGCGCACCTGCGCCGGCTCCGCGCCAAGCGTGATGGTGATCAGATCGTACGGCATCGCGCCCGGGCCAATCAGACCTTCCGCGACGTGGCTTGCTGGCGCTGGAAACACGCCGGCAAACGCCCGCGACGCGCGCTCGCCAAACGCAATGCGCGGGCGAGCGATGCGGCCACGGATCGTGCTGCCGCCTTCAATGCCGATCGCAACCGCCGCGAACGGCAATCGCCGCAGCCCAATGCGTTCGGCGCCGGGGGTGGAGACGGCCAGCATGTCCGGCACGCGGGTATCGACCTCAAGCCGCACAGCCCGTCGGTTGATCTGCGCCTCCACCACCGGCGGCCCGCTCCGGGCATCCAGCGTGAACGCGGTTTGCGCCGTCGCCGGCGCGGCAAAGCTTAGAGCGGCGATGAAGCCGAAAAATCCCAATCGCATGGGCCGCGTTCCTCGGCAGGGAACACGGCGATTTCAAGTCGCGGGGCCTGCCGCTTGCGTGCGCGCGCTTGTTCGCTACCTAGAGGCGCGATGGCGCAGCCCCTGCCCCCGACCTCACCTCGCTCGACGCTCGAGCGCGGGAGATCTTTCGAGAGATCGTCGAGTCGTATCTGACGACCGGCGAACCCGTTGGCTCGCGCACGTTGTCGAAGCTGGGCAGCGTGGGGCTTTCGGCAGCTTCGATCCGCAACACGATGGCCGACCTCGCCGGTCTAGGCTTGCTGGACGCCCCGCACGCGATGGCTGGCCGGCGCCCGACACAAGCGGGCCTGCGCTTCTTCGTCGATAGCCTGCTGCAACTCGGCGACCTGCCGCCGGACGAGAAGCGCGAGATTGATGCGCGCATCGGCAAGGCCGGCGCCAACCCACAAGACGTTCTTGGCGCTGCGTCCGAATTGCTCTCGGGCCTTGCCGGCGGCGCGGGCCTCGTCGTGACCCCCGAACGCGACGCGCCGGTGCGCCATGCCGAGATCGTCGGCATCGGCCCCGGCCAAGCGCTGCTCGTTCTCGTCTTTGAAGACAATCAAATCGAGAACCGCATCATCAGCACGCCGCCCGATCTGCCGCCGGGGACGTTGATCGAAGCCGCCAATTATTTGAACGCGCGCTTCAAAGGTAAAACTCTGAGCGAAGCCCGCAACGAGGCGACCGAAGCCTTGGCGCGCGATCGCGCGGCGCTGGATCAAGCGGCGGCCAAGCTCGTGGAGCAAGGCCTGGTCGAGTGGTCCGGCGAGGACCCCACTTTGGGCCGCTCCCTGATTGTGCGCGGCCGCGGAAATTTGCTTCAGGATCAACAGGCCGTCGCCGATCTGGAACGCGCGCGCCGGCTGTTCGACGACCTGGAAAAGACCCGCGAACTGATCCAAGTGCTCGATCTCGCCAAGGCTGGCGAGGCGGTACGTGTCTTTATCGGCTCGGAAAACTCCCTGTTTTCATTGTCGGGGTCGAGTTTGATCGTCGCGCCCTATATGAACGCCGAACGGAAGGTCGTGGGCGCCCTGGGCGTCATCGGCCCCACCCGATTGAATTACGCCCGGGTGATCCCCGTGGTGGACTACACGGCTCGCGTCGTCGGCAGATTGCTCGACGCCCGCGGGTCGGAACGCTGAACGAGGACTGGAATGACGGACGAGACCAACGCAGAGCAAACGCAACCCGAAGCCGCCGAAGCGCAAACGCCGGACGTGGCGACGTTGCAGGCTGAGCTGACGAAGGCGCGTGACGACATGCTGCGCGCGCTGGCGGAAGCGGAGAACACGCGCCGCCGCGCCGAGCGTCAAGTGGCTGACGCACGCGTATACGCCATCGACCGCTTCGCCGGCGATTTGTTGCCGATCGCCGATACGCTGTCGCGCGCCCTCCTCGCCGCCCCGCGTGACGACGCCGACGATAGCGTGCGCAATCTCATCACCGGCGTTGAGCTCACCGAACGCTCCCTACTCGACGTCTTCGCCAAGCACGGGCTGAAGCGCGTCGGCGAAAAGGGCGAGACGTTCAACCCGAACCTGCACCAGGCCGTGGCGCAAGCGCCGTCGGATTATCCAGCCGGCGTCGTCGCGGAAGTGATGCAATCGGGCTTCGTGCTCGGCGACCGCACCTTGCGCGCGGCGATGGTGCTTGTGTCGGCCGGTCCCGCCAATGGCGCGCAGGCGCCGAGCGGAACTATCGACATTAAGGTGTGAGCTATGCGCGGCGCGCACGCCGCCATGCGAGGTTGCTTGGGATTAGTCGCGGTTCCGACTAGATTCTGCCTTTACTCCACTCATTGCCGATTGTTAACCATACGGCATCCAATTTGAGGGAGTCCAGAGATGCGCGGAAAACTTTTATTCGGCGCGGCAACCGCCGCGCTCCTGTTCGCCATGCCCGCAGCCGCGCAGGACATTGACCAGCCCGGCGACGCCAGCACGCAAGCCCGTCTGAGCGCTGGCGCAACCGACGGGGCGCTTTCACCCGCTGGCGATACGGATTGGTATCGTCTGCGCGTTGAACAAGGCCAGCGCTACACGATCGCGCTCGACGCCGTCTCGGAATCCGAAGTCGACGCCATCGATCCGGTGCTCACGATCTACAACGAAGCCGGCGAACAGGTCGCCTACAACGACGACAACAACGGCACGCTGAACTCGCAGCTCTCGTATAACGCCAGCGCCGCAGGCGATGTGTTCGTTGAAGCGCGCGCGTTCAACGAAGCCTCGACGGGTAATTATCGCTTCACCATTAGCGCCGCCGCCATTCCGCCGGACGACGCTGGCGACGATGCGAGCACGCGCGCGACGGCAACAACCGGCCGCGACATCAATGGCGCGATCGAATACCAAGGCGATTCCGATTGGTACCGCCTGAGCGTCCGCCCGGGTCAGCGCTATCGCATTGCGCTGAACACGAATCCGAACGCGGAAACGCCGCTCGGCGACCCCTATCTGCGTCTCGTCGATAGCGAAGGCGCGGAACTGAACGCGAGCGACGACAGCGAGGGTAGCTTGAACTCGTTGCTTGACTACACGCCGCAATCGCGCGGCACCGTTTATGTCATCGCCAGCGCCTACGCTGATGCATACCAAGGCGGCTACACGCTGCGCGTTGATACAGAACGCGCGCCGACGGACGGCACCAGCGCCGATCGCAACACACGCGGCCGTCTGAATTTGGGCCAACCCTTGAACGCGTCGCTCGATTTTGCGGGCGACGTTGATTGGTATCGAATCCGCCTCACCGAAGGCCAATCCTACCGCTTCCGCTTGAACAACGGCGAAGGCGATAACTCGCTCGGCGACCCCTGATCAAGCTCATCGGTCCAGACGGCGTCGAACTCGCGATGGACGATGACGGCGGCGGTAATCTGAATTCGTATCTTGAATTCATGGCGCCGACGACCGGCAATTATTTTATCGAAGCGCGCGGCTTTATGGACGATGCGGTTGGCGGGTACACGCTGAGCGCCAGCGAAGGCGAAATCCCGGCCGACGCCACCACGGACGTCGCACTCAGCGCCGAAGGCGATTATCGCGAAGGCGTGCTGGCGCCCGCTGGCGACAAGGATTGGTATCGACTTGAACTCGCGGAAGGCCAAAGCGTGCGCATCGGCCTGACCTCGGCCGAGAGCGCCGATCCTCTCCCCGACCCGTACCTCATCCTCTACGGAGCGGATGGCGCTGAACTCGCGCGCGACGACGACAGCGGCGACGGCCTCAATGCTTGGCTGGAATACACCGCCACCAGCGCCGGCCCAGTGTTCGTTGAAGCGCGCGGCTTCGGCGAAGACGCGGCCGGGCGCTATGTCATCAGCTTGAACGCGGGCGAAGTCGGCGACAACGCAGAGATGGCCGAGTATCTCGTCGCCAACAGCGAGGGCCGCGTCAGCCTGATCGGCGCGGAAGGTGATGTCGATTGGTTCGCGGTCGATCTCATCGAAGGCCGCCCGCACCGCTTCTATGTCGATAGCTACGAGCCGGGCCCGCTTGTCGATCCCCTGCTCACGCTTCTCGACGAGAACGGCCAGCAGATTGCGCAAGACGATGACGGCGGCGCGGGGCTCAACTCGTATCTCGCGTTCACGTCGCCTGCGGGCGGGCGCTATTACCTCGCCGTGTCGGGCTATGCTGGTGTCACGGGCCGCTATTTCATCCGCGCGATCGACACCGAAGTGCCAGGCAACATCAATTCTGACGAATATTTGGACGGCGCTGGCGACGATCGCATCAATCGCATCGAAATCCCTGGGGATGTCGATGCCTATCATGTCGAGCTCGAAGCGGGCGTGCGTTATACGATCGACGTGCGCGGCCACGGCGACAGCCCGCTCGGCGATGCATTCCTCGCGGTGCTCGACAGCAATGGCGAGCGCGTAGCGTCGGACGACGACGCTGGCGCCGGTATGGATGCACGCTTGCGGTTCACGCCGCAGACGAGCGGCTCATACATCCTTCAGGCGAGTGGCCTTGGCGGCTCGATCGGGGGTATCAAATTCAGATCGCGCGTTAACAGGGCCTAGGGCCCGGGGGACGCACGCGATGGCGGCGGCGCTGGCAAGAGCGCCGCCGCCTTTCTTTAGGCTTAGCTCAAGCCAGCCAGACGCTCGGCGCCTTGGCGCTCCAGCATCCAGCCTGGATATTCCGGCTTCAGCTTCGACACTTCATCGAGGCGCGCGAGATCGACGCTGGACAGCTCAACACTGGTCGCGGCGAGATTGTCCGCGAGTTGATCTTCGCTCCTCGCGCCAATGATCACGCTGGTGACGTGCTTTTGGTGCAAGAGCCACGCGAGTGCGATCTGCGCAACAGAAACGCCGCGCGCATCGCCAAGCTGCTTCATCACATCGATGATGTCGTAGGCCTTGTCCTTATCAACAGGCGGGAAATCGAACGCGGTGCGGCGCGCGTCGTTCGGCCCCGCATTGTCGCGCGTGAATTTGCCGGAGAGGAAGCCGCCCGCAAGCGGGCTCCACGGCAGGATAGCAAGCTCCTGATCCTGCGCCAGCGGCACGACCTCGCGTTCCAAATCACGGCCCGCGATCGAATAATACATCTGCAGCGATTCAAACCGCGACAGCCCGTTGCGCTCTGAAACGCCCAGCGCCTTCGCGATCTGCCACGCCGCGAAATTGCAGAGCCCGATGTAGCGCGCCCTCCCCGACGCCACGACTTCATCAAGCGCTTCCAGCGTCTCCTCGATCGGCGTCGCCGGGTCGAAAGCGTGCACTTGGTAGAGGTCGATGTAGTCGAGCTGCAAACGCTCCAAGCTCGCGTCGATCGCATCGAAGATGTGCTTGCGCCCAAGCCCCCAGAGATTGGCGTTCTTCGCGCGCCGTTGCGCCTCGGGCGTATCCGCGCCGCCATAAGCGCCCATGCGGCCGAACACTTTTGTTGCGATCACCAATTCGTCGCGCGGCAGATCCTTAATCGCCCCACCCAACACGGTCTCGGACAAGCCGTTGGAATAGATGTCCGCCGTATCGATAAAGGTGACGCCCTTGTCGAACGCCGCTTTCACCAACTTGGTCGAAGCTTCCAATTCCAGCGCGCCGATGACTTTCCAGAAGCCGTCGCCGCCAAAGGTCATGGTGCCGAGGCAGATTTCAGACACGGCAAGGCCCGTGCGGCCGAGTTTGCGATAGCGCATGCGCATTCTCCTGGGCCGAAGGGCCCTTTGCGAGTGATGACAATCAAGAAGCGTCCAAAGATCGCGTGATCGCGGCGGCGCGCGCGATAGGCGCGGGCGTCAGCATTCGATGCGCGATACAGAGGTCGAAAAGATCGCGCCGGGGATGCGGCGCAATCTCCATTAGCTAACACAAGAAACGGATTTTGGCAATTGACGTGCGTCTAGCCGACGCCATTCGCGCGGAACCAGGCAACGCAACGCGCCCAGCCATCGGCGGCCGCTTCCGCGTTATAGCTCTCGCGATAATCGGCATGAAAGCCGTGCTGCACGCCAGGATAAACGATGATCTCAGAGTTCGACGGATTGTCCGCCGCCTGCAGGGACGCGCGCATCTGATCGACACTTTCCAACGAAATGCCGTTGTCGTTCTCCGCATAGAGTCCAAGCACCGGTGTGTGCAGCGTGCCGCCAATGTCATAGGGCCACGGCCGATCTTCGTC
The DNA here is from genome assembly GCA_023242925.1 of Hyphomonadaceae bacterium JAD_PAG50586_4. Lineage (GTDB taxonomy): Bacteria > Pseudomonadota > Alphaproteobacteria > Caulobacterales > Aquidulcibacteraceae > Vitreimonas. The sequence goes on from CP096134.1 coordinate 4,077,827, forward strand.
GGCGCCCCAACGCCCAGCCGCCGGCTTCACCACGCGGCCGTACCAGGCCACGCCCGCCTTGATGTCCGGGAATTGTGCGGACGCCATCCATACCACCGTGCCGCCCCAGCAGAAACCCGTGATCCCGATCGCATTGCGCGCAAAGCTCTGCGCTTTCAGCCAATTGATCGCGCCTTCAGTGTCGGCCATAACCTGCGCGTGGTTGGCCGTGCCGACGATCGCAAGAATAGCTTGGAAATCCGTCATCGGCGCGGGATCGCCGGCGCGATCGAAATAGTCCGGCGCAATGGCGATATAGCCTTCGCGCGCGAAGCGGCGACAAACATCCTTGATGTAGTCGTGGATGCCGAAAATCTCATTGACGACGATCACGCACGGATGGCGCCCGCGCCCCGCCGGCCGGGCGACATACGCCGGCAAGCTGTAGCCGCCGGCGCCATTGATATGCACGTCCTCGACGATCAGCTCGTCACTAGGCGTCGTCACCGGCGAGGCGCACGACGACACCGCCGCCGTCGCGTAACCCGCGAAGAACAAGGACGCCGCCATCGAACGGCGTGTGGGCGGCAAATTACCTTCCGGCGTGTCTAAGCGCATACGTCTCTCCATGGATCGCGCCCCTCGCGCATCCCCTTGCGGAGATACATGGATCGGGTTCAGGCTCGCGGCCAGAGCATTCGGGGGACAATCAATGCGCGCACTTGGACTTGCCGCGTTCGCAGCGACATTCGCACTTGCGGGATCGGCCTGGGCGGCAAATCCCCTGCCCTTCGATCCAGAGCTCGCGACCCACGCTTGGCTCGCGACCCTGGGGCCTGAAGCGACCGCGCGGTCCAATTCCTATTTCGAAGGCGGCTATCTCATCGACTTCGCCGGCACGGCGCTCTCGATCCTGATCGCAGGCGGCCTGCTTGCACTCGGCTGGGCACGCGGCGTACGTGAGTGGCTTGAGAAAACCGTGAAATGGTTTCCGCTGGTTGCGCTCGGCGTCGCGTTCGTTGTGAACCTGATCTCAACGATCGTGAGCTTCCCCTTCACCTATTATGTCGGCTTCGTGCGCGAGCATGAATACGGGCTCTCAACCCAAACTTTCGGCGATTGGTTCGGAGAGCAGATGATCGGCGCCGGCATCGGGCTTGTGATTGGCTCGATCTTCCTAGCCATCCTCTACATCATCATTCGCGCCGCGCGGAACACGTGGTGGATTTGGGGCTCGGTCGTGTCGATCGTGTTCGCCGCACTCATGGTGATGGTGGCGCCGGTCTTCATTTCGCCGCTCTTCAATACCTACACGGAGATGGAGCAAGGCGAGCTGCGCGACAGTATCATCGCGATGGCACAAGCCAATGGCGTGCCCGCCGACAACGTCTATGTCTATGACCGCTCGCGACAAACCAACTCTATCAGCGCCAACGTCTCCGGCATGTTCGGCACAACCCGCATCTCGCTCGCCGACACTTTGATCGAGCGCGGCAGCCCCGAAGCCGTGCGCGCCGTGATGGGGCATGAGATCGGCCATTATGTGCTGGGCCATCTCTATTCGATTATGGCGATGATGATTGGCCTTATCGTGGTCACCTTCGCCGCCGTGCATTACGGCTTCCGCGCGCTTGCGAAGAATGAACGCTGGGGTATTCGCGATATTTCCGATCCTGCGGGCTTGCCGCTTTTCCTGCTGATCATCGCGCTCACCGGCATCATCACCACGCCGCTTCAACGCAACATCACGTATTTCCACGAGCAACAGGCCGATATGTTCGGCCTGAATGTCGCGCGCGAGCCGGATGGTTTCGCTGAAGCGGCCGTACTGCTTTCCGAGTATCGCAAAATGGAGCCGAGTGCGGTCGAGGAATGGTTCTTCTACGATCACCCGTCGGGCTGGAATCGCGTGCACAATTCGATGGTGTGGAAAGCGCACGAAATCCAAGCCGGCCGCTTGGCCCCTCCCCTGGCGGCCCGCCGGAAGGTTGGCGCCCAGATTTCGTGGTGCAAAGCGCGCGTCCTGAAAACGCACCACGCGCTACACCACCGGGACCGTCACCCGCCGCACCGTCAAATTGATCCGTCCACCCTTTGGGATCAGCCGCGACGTGCCGTTCATGATGCGATCGACGCCATGATACGCACGTCGCGCCGCACCCGCGAGCATGCACACGTCGCCCGACGCCAAGCGCACGCTGAGCGTTGGGTCAGAACGCAACGAGCCGCCGATGCGAAACAGCGCCGTGTCGCCAAGCGAAATAGAAAGCACCGGCGCGTCCCAGGCCTCTTCATCGCTATCGACGTGCAGCCCCATGCGCGCGTCGCCCTCGTAATAATTCACGAGGCACGCTTCGGGCGGCGCGGCGTACGCGGCATACGTTTCCCAAAGCTCCAGCACCTTCTCCGGCATGTCGGGCCAAGGCTTGCCCGTCTCAGGGTGCGTGCCTTGGTAGCGATAGCCCTGCTCTTTGTCGGTCACCCAGCCGAGCGACCCCAAATTGGTCATCCGCACCCGCATCGGCAGACCCGATTTCGGCATGCGCGGAATGTAGAGCGGCCCCGCCCGAAAGCGCTGAAACACCGCGTCGCGCAGCGCTTCCTGCTCGGCCCGATCCAACAGGCTGGGCCAGAGGCGAAAACCATCAAGGTCGGAGGCGGGACGGGTCATACTGTATACCGGGGCTCCTGCCCCTATCTAGGTATTCGGTTTCTTTTTTGTTCCCCTCAAATCTTGAGCAGGATCAATCGCCGAGGCGCTTAGCCCTATTTCCCTGCGGCGAATGCGGATAGTGGCTCGCGAAACTCTTGCACCATGTGGGCGATACACCACATGAACCGGGAAACGAACGACCTAAAGCTTGAGGGGGCGATGGGTCGGTCAACCGGAACTGAGAAGACACAGGACGCGCGCTTCGGGGACGCCTATTTGGGTCCGTGAAACGAAGCCACGCTGCTGAAAGGAATGAGGAAGAGAGATGGGTAAAGTAATCGGGATCGACTTGGGCACGACGAACTCGTGCGTGGCCGTTATGGAAGGCTCCACGCCCAAGGTGATCGTGAACGCTGAAGGCGCCAACACCACGCCGTCCGTGGTCGCCTTTGCGGAAAATGGCGAGCGTTTGATCGGCATTCAGGCCGCGCGCCAAGCCATCACCAACCCGACCCACACCTATTACGCCGTGAAGCGCCTGATCGGCCGCTCCTACGACGACCCGATCTCCAAGAAGGACGCTGAGCTCGTCCCGTACAAGATCGTCAAGGGCCCGAACGGCGACGCCTGGATCGAAGGCCGCGACAAGCAATACGCGCCGTCTGAAATCTCCGCATTCGTGCTGCAAAAGATGAAGCAGACGGCCGAAGATTATCTCGGTGAGCCGGTGACGCAGGCCGTCATCACGGTTCCCGCCTATTTCAACGACGCGCAACGCCAAGCCACGAAAGACGCCGGCCGCATCGCCGGTCTCGAAGTGCTGCGCATCATCAACGAGCCGACGGCGGCCGCCCTCGCCTACGGCTTGGACAAGACCTCTGAATCCAAAACCATCGCCGTTTACGACCTCGGCGGCGGAACATTCGACGTCTCGATCCTCGAGATTGGCGACGGCGTGTTCGAAGTGCGCTCCACCAATGGCGACACGTTCCTCGGCGGTGAAGATTTCGACATCCGCATCCTGAATTACCTGGCCGACGAGTTCAAAAAGCAGAACGGCGTCGATCTCCGCCAAGACAAGCTCGCGCTGCAACGCCTCAAGGAAGTGGCCGAGCAAGCGAAGAAAGAGCTGTCGAGCCGCACCGAGTTCGACGTCTCCGTGCCGTTCATCAGCATGGATTCTGAACCGCAATCCGCTCCACCTCAACATGAAGATCACGCGCGCCAAGTATGAAAGCTTGGTCGAAGACCTGGTGCAGCGCACGCTTGGCCCCTGCAAGGCCGCGCTGAAAGATGCTGGCCTCTCCGCGGCCGACATCAAGGAAGTCGTGCTTGTCGGCGGCATGACGCGCATGCCGAAGATCCAGCAGATCGTGAAGGAATTCTTCGGCCGAGAACCGCACAAGGGGGTCAACCCTGATGAAGTCGTGGCCGTGGGCGCCGCGATCCAGGCCGGCGTGCTGCAAGGCGACGTGAAGAACGTCGTGCTGCTCGACGTGACCCCGCTCTCGCTCGGCATCGAAACGCTCGGCGGCGTGTTCACGCGCCTGATCGAACGCAACACCACGATCCCGACCAAGAAGAGCCAAATCTTCTCGACCGCTGAAGACAATCAGCAGGCCGTGACCATCCGCGTGTTCCAAGGCGAACGCGAAATGGCGGCGGACAACCGCGCGCTCGGCCAGTTCGACCTCGTCGGCATCGCCCCTGCCCCGCGCGGCCTGCCGCAAGTCGAAGTTACGTTCGACATCGACGCCAACGGCATCGTCTCGGTCAGCGCCAAGGATAAGGCGACCAACAAAGAGCAAAGCATGCGCGTGCAGCCCTCGGGCGGCCTGAACGAGACCGACATTCAGCGCATGGTGAAGGAAGCCGAAGAACACGCCGGCGAAGACAAGTCGCGCCGTGAACTCGCGGAAGCGAAGAACCAAGGCGAAGCCCTGGTCCACGCCACCGAAAAGCAGCTCCAAGAAAACGGCGACAAAGTTCCGGCCGGCGACAAGACCGCGATCGAGAACGCTATCGCTGCGCTCAAGACCTCGCTCGAAAGCGAAAACACCTCCGACATCGCCGCCAAGACGCAAGCCTTGGTGCAAGCGTCGATGAAGATCGGCGAAGCCATCTATGGCGGCGCCGGCCCTGGCGGCGACGAAGGCCCAAGCGGCGGCCAAAACGAAGACGGCGTTGTCGACGCCGACTTCGAAGAAGTCGACGGCAAGAAGAACTCGTAAGGGTCGGGGCCGAACATGATCGTGCGTGCAGGTAAATTCGTATGACCGCCGCTACTCGCGATTATTACGAAATCCTCGGCGTTGCGCGGGATGCGGACGCGGCGACCATTAAGTCCGCGTTCCGCAAGCTCGCGATGAAATTGCACCCGGACCAAAATCCGGGCTGCAAGGTCTCCGAGGACAAGTTCAAGGAAATCGGCGAGGCGTATTCTGTCCTCTCCGATCCAGAGAAGCGTGCGCAATACGATCGTTTCGGCAAAACCTTCGACGGCGGCGGCCCAGGCGGTCCCGGCAGCGCGGGCTTCAACGACTTCTCCGACATCTTCAACGAGATCTTCGGCGGCGGCTTCGAAGATATGTTCGCGCGCGGCGGCGGCGCACGTGGCCCGCGCAACGGCCCCGAGCGCGGCGCCGATCTGCGCTACGACGTCGAGATCACGCTCGAACAAGCCTTCAAAGGCATGGAGCGCGAAATCGTCGTGCCGCGCGCGCACGCATGCGAACCCTGCGCCGGCACCGGCTCCGAAGGCAAAGCCCCGCTGGAGACCTGCCGCACCTGCAACGGCGCCGGCCAAGTGCGCGCCAGCCAAGGCATGTTCCGGATCGTGCGCACCTGCCCCGCCTGCCACGGCCGTGGCCAATCGATCAAAACACCGTGCAAATCCTGCGGCGGCCGCGGCCTCACGCAGAAAGAGCGGACGCTCTCGGTCAAAATCCCCGCGGGCGTCGAAGACGGCACGCGCATCCGTCTCTCTGGCGAAGGCGATTCAGGTCTGCGCAACGGCCCGCCGGGCGATCTTTATCTCTTCCTCTCGGTGAAGCCGCATTCACTGTTCGAGCGCGACGGCGCCGATCTCTATTGCCGCGCGCCCGCGCCGATGTGCAAAGCCGCCCTCGGCGGCGAGATGGAAATTCCCACCATCGAAGGCGAACGCGCCAAGATCACCATTCCCGCCGGCGCCCAAACCGGCCGCCGCTTCCGCCTCAAAGGCAAAGGCATGACGCATCTGCGCTCGAAGGAGCGCGGTGATCTGCATGTCGAGTTGCTGGTGGAAACGCCGGTGAATCTGAGCGCCAAGCAACGCAAGCTGCTCGAAGAATTCGCGAAGGATTGCGGCGAAGAAGCCCACCCCCAAACCCAAGGCTTCTTCGACACCGTCAAAAAATTCTTCGACAACGGCGACCCGTTGGTGCGTTAGGGCAAGGGTCCAGTTTTCGCCGTGAGCAGACAGTCGCGGCTTACCTGTCCCCGCGAGCGATGCGGTCAAGGACCCGCTCTCTCCTCTTCCGCTCCGCCCTGAACCGAAGAGTGCCCCACACAGCCAACATCAGCCAAAATGCCCACGGCAAGAGCATCGGCGCTTTTCCGAGCGCGGCTAGCAGACCCGTCGATGCAAAGCCGACTAACGCGCCGAGCGATCGCGCGATGCAGGCTCAGGCGCTTCGCGCGCATCATTCGGCCGCGTAACGCCGCGCGCGCCGAGGCCCGCTATTAACAGCGGGAGGACGCGCCGGGATCATTGCGAACTCAATGACCCGCACGCCGTCGGAGATCCGTCTCTCTGGTGTGAAAGAACGCCTGCAGCGGAGCCGAGGCAAATCAGATCACGAGGCGCGATGAAACCGCGTTTTGGCGCTGCGCAAGCGGCGCACAATCTGACGCGATTTCACAGCGTCCCGGCTCTCCTTCGGGTGCCCCGACCTTCGGCGTCCGCGCCCACAAGGATGACGCACGCCCTGGCCTTGCCGGTTCGATGTCCACGGTCCATGAGGGAGACATGACGCTTTCTATCGCTATCGCTGGCGCCGCAGGCCGCATGGGCCGCGCTTTGATCCGCGCCGCCTGCGCCGATGCACGTTTCAGTGTCGCCGGCGGCACCGAACGCAGCGAGGGCCAATTCCTCGGCGCCGATTTGGGCGCGCTTGCCGGCATCTCGCCGCTCTTCATGATGACGACGGAGGTCGCCGATCACGCCGCTGAAAACGCGCAGGTCTGGATCGATTTCACCACGCCAGCCGCCACGCTCGACGCCTTAGCCGCGTTGAAGAACACCTCAACGCGCGCCGCCGTCGTCGGCACCACAGGCTTCACGCCGACCGAAGAAGCGCAGCTCGTTGAACATTCCAAGCGCATCGCCATCGTGCGCTCCGGCAATTTCAGCCTGGGCGTGAATTTGCTCGCCGCCCTCGTCGAACAAGCCGCACAGAAGCTCGGGCCCGGCTGGGACATCGAAATCACCGAGGCGCATCATCGCCGCAAGATCGACGCCCCTCCGGCACCGCCCTCCTCCTCGGCGAAGCCGCCGCGAAAGGACGTAATTCGCCACTGAGCGAGCTCCGCCTCGCGCCGTATGACGGGGTCACCGGCGAACGCCCCGAAGGGCAGATCGGATTCTCTGTCATTCGCGGCGGCGGCATTGTCGGCGAGCATGACGTGCGCTTCATTGCCGAGCGCGAAATCGTCACGCTCTCACATCATGCGATGGATCGCGCCGTGTTCGCCGATGGCGCACTCGCCGCCGCACTCTGGGTCGCGGATAAGCCGCCGGGGCTGTATTCAATGCGCGACGTGCTCGGGCTCTAAGTGGCCAAGCACCTCACCAAAGCCAAAGCTGAAGAGCTCTATGCGCGCCTCGCCGACGTGCGCCCCGATCCGCGCACAGAGCTGGAATACACCAATCCCTACACGCTGCTCGTTGCCGTGGTGCTTTCCGCGCAAGCCACGGATAAAGGCGTCAACCGCGCCACCGCGCCGATGTTCAAGATCGCCGATACCCCGGCCAAAATTCTGAAGCTCGGCGAAGACGGCGTCGCCAATCACATCAAAACCATCGGCCTCTGGCGCAACAAAGCCAAAAACGTCATCGCGCTCTCGCAAGCCTTGATCGATCAGCACAATGGCGAGGTGCCGCACGATCGCGAAGCGCTGGAAGCGCTACCCGGCGTCGGCCGCAAAACCGCGAACGTGGTGCTTATGGAAATCTTCGGCGAAGGCACGATCGCCGTCGATACGCACGTCTTTCGCGTCGGCAACCGCACCGGCTTGAGCGACGGGAAAACGCCAAACGAAGTCGAAGCGCAATTGATGCGTATCACGCCGCAAAAGTATCTGCACGGCGCGCACCACTGGCTTATTCTGCACGGGCGCTACACCTGCATCGCGCGCAAACCCGAATGCCCACGCTGCGTCATCGCCGATCTTTGTCTTTATCAGGACAAGACCCGCGCAATCGCATCGACGAAAAAGCCCGCCCCCTCCGGGGCGAAATCCAAGAAGAGATAAGGCTCGATCGCCTCGATCTCGATCACGCGCCACTTGCCGTCATCGCCGAGCACCAGGTCGATGCGCACATAGAGGAGATCTTTCGGCGTATGCGCCCGCGCCGATTCCGCCGCTTCCATCGCCCCAGCGGGCGCAGCTTCGGCAAGAAACGCAGTCTTGCCGGGAATGTTCGCCAGCCAATCGCCGGCGTGCGGCACCTTACGGATCGCATGGGAGAACTTGGCCCCAAACCAGAACAGCGACCGCTCCCCTTCTGTTTCGATCGAGCGCAGATATGGCTGCACCATCGCTTCCGCGTGCGGCGCATCGATCAGGTCCGCTTCGCTCCACGCATTGCGCTTCAAGCGAATGGTCCGCACCGAGCCCGCGCCGATCTGCGGTTTGATCACGACTTCCACCGCATCCAGCGCATCAAACGCCTGCGCTACGGAGCGGCCATCAACCTTGTCGAGCCAAACGGTTTCAATTGCAGCAGCGCCAAGTTCACGGAGGTAAGTTTTCCGCGCATTCCACCGCACAACCGCCGGCGAATTAAACACACGCAGCCCCGCGCGCTCATGCGCTTCGATCGCCGACATGAATTCATCCGCACGGCCGGTATAATCCCAGCAGGTGCGAATGATCGCCGCGTCGTACCCACGCTTCGGCAGTGCAGGATCGTCCCAATATTCGATGACAAACTCGATGCCGCGCTTCTTGCCTTCAGCGACGATGAGTTCGTGGCTGATCAATTCCGCTTCCGGCAATTGCCCCGGCCCCATCGGCGTGCCGCGATAGGAGCGTCCGTTGAGGTACGCGACCTTCGCCATCACGACCGCCGGCGTGCGTCAGCCTCGCTGGCGCATTGATCCAAACTGGGCGCCGCTTCGCCCGAACGCCGCGCGCTCGGGTGCGATTGCGCCAGGCGCATCGCACTGCGCGCATCCGCGGCGAACAGAAGGAGGAGCGCGCAATTGTTGAAGCGATACGTCAGAGCCGCACCCGCGCCATCCTGACGCTCGATGTCGGCGGGGCCAAAGGCGCGCACGATCTCGGCCTGCGTCGGCGCGTCAGCGCGGCCTGCAGAATTGAGCATTTGCGCCAGCCGCGATGTTGCCGGCGCCGCAGGTGCAGCCGGGCCGCTTGGTTGCGGGGCCGAACCGGGCGGTGCGGTGGCGCACGCCGCCAGAAACATCAAAGCGATAAGCGAAGCAGCAATTCTCATAGGGCGCGAACATGCCCTGCAAGCTCGCCTGCCGCAATGCTGGACAGCGCCCGGCGCGCAGGCTTAAAGGCCCTAACCCTCAAAGGATTTTTGAATGTCCAGCTCGACCTATGACGTCGTCGCCGTCGGCAATGCGATCATCGACGTGATCGCCCAGGTTTCCGATGCGTTCCTGGCTGAGGAGAACATCGCCAAAGACGCCATGAGCCTGATCGACGAAGCGCGCGCCGACCATCTCACCGCGCGTTTCACAAATGCGACGGTCGCGGCCGGCGGCTCGGCGGCGAACACGGTGACGGGCATTTCGAGCTTTGGCGGCAAGACCGGCTATATCGGCAAGGTCGCCGACGACGAACTCGGCGCCCAATTCATCAAAGAATTTCGCGCCGGCGGCGTGGCATTCGACACCCCGGCCCGCCCGGGCACACCGGCCACAGCCCGCTCGCTCATTGCCGTGACGCCAGACGGCCACCGTTCGATGAACACCTATCTCGGCGCCTCAACCCTGCTCAACGCTGACGACATCGACGCCGGGCTCATCACGGCCGGCAAGATCCTCTTCCTTGAGGGCTACCTTTTCGACCGCGACGAAGCAAAGGCAGCTTTCGTGCGCGCGGCCGAGATCGCGAAATCGGCGCAGCGCCAAGTCGCGCTCACGCTCTCAGACAAATTCTGCGTTGATCGCCACCGCGACAGCTTCCGACATCTCGTCGCCGGCCACGTCGATATTCTGTTCGCAAACGAGTCCGAGATCCTCTCGCTCTATGAGTGCGAAGATCTTGGCGCCGCGATCGAAGCGGCGCGCAAGGACTGTCCCGTTGTTGCAGTCACGCGCTCGTCCACCGGTTCGCTGATTGTAACGAACAAAGACACGATCGACGTGAAGGCGTTTCCCGTCGCCGATGTCGTCGACACCACAGGCGCCGGCGATCAATATGCCGCGGGCTTCCTGTTCGGCTACGCGCACCAACGCCCGCTGCCCGAATGCGGCGCCCTCGCCTCGCTGGCGGCGGCAGAAGTGATTTCGCACATGGGCCCGCGCCCGGAGCAGAACCTCCGCGCGCTCGCGCTGAAGAGCGGCCTGCGTGTCTAAAGAATGAAGCGGCTAAGATCGGCGTTTTTGGCCAGGTCGCCGACATTCTTGCGCACGTATTCCGCATCAATACGCACCGTCTCGCCGTTGCGGTCGGGCGCTGAATAACTGATGTCGTCGAGCAGGCGCTCCATCACCGTCTGCAGGCGGCGTGCGCCGATATTCTCGACTGTCGCGTTCACGTCGGCCGCGATGCCCGCAATCGCTTCTACGGCTTCGTCGGTGATATCGAGGGTAACGCCCTCGGTGAGCAAAAGCGCTTTGTATTGCGTCACGAGACTCGCTTCAGGCTCTGTGAGGATACGGCGAAAGTCTTCGCGCGTGAGCGCTTTGAGTTCCACGCGGATCGGCAAGCGGCCCTGCAGCTCCGGTAGAAGGTCGGACGGTTTGGCGACATGAAAAGCGCCCGACGCCACAAAAAGAATGTGATCCGTCTTTACCGGGCCGTGCTTAGTGTTGACAATCGTGCCTTCAATCAGCGGCAGCAGGTCGCGCTGCACCCCCTCGCGGCTCACATCGCCGCCACCGACGCGATCCGAGCGCGATGCAATCTTGTCGATCTCATCCAGGAAGACGATGCCGTCTTCTGCTGTGAGCGCGAGCGCTTCCTTGATCAGCGCATCTTGATCAACCAGCTTATCGCCCTCTTCGCGCACGAGCGGCTCATAGGCCTCGTCCACAGTCATGCGAACGCGTTTGGTGCGCTTGCCGAACGCCTTGCCGAAGATGTCGCCAATATTAACAACGCCGACACCCTGTTGACCGGGAATGTCGAGATTGCCGAGCGGTGACGCATTGTCTTCCACCTCGATTTCGATGGCGGAGCCGCCGAGCTCGTTGTTGCGAAGTTTCTTGCGAAAGGATTCACGCGTGGCCGCCGCCGCACCCTGCCCCACTAACGCGTCCAGCACGCGCTCTTCGGCAGCGGCCTCCGCGCGCGCGCGGACTTCGCGACGACGACGTTCGCGCGCAATGTTGAGCGCGACCTCAACCAGATCACGGATGATCTGCTCCACGTCTCGGCCCACATAACCGACCTCGGTGAACTTGGTCGCTTCCACCTTGAGAAATGGCGCGCCCGCGAGCTTGGCCAGGCGGCGCGCGATCTCGGTTTTGCCGACGCCGGTTGGCCCGATCATTAGAATGTTCTTTGGTGTGACCTCTTCGCGAAGGTCTTCCGGCAATTGCTTGCGGCGCCAACGATTGCGCAAAGCAATAGCGACCGCACGCTTCGCATCGGCTTGGCCGACAATGTAGCGATCGAGTTCCGAGACGATTTCGCGTGGGGAGAAGTGTGTCATGCCCCTGACTTAAGGGGCCCTTGGTCGAAGGTGAAGGGCGCTGACCCCTAGTCGATCAAAACGTCGCGCGCACGCGTGCAGTCGACATTGTTGATCTTGGCCTCGACATTCAGCCGCCGCACGATGCCACTATCGGTTGCGAGCAAATAGCGCGCCGAGGTCTCGCCCAACAGGAGCTCGGGCGCCGAGACCGTCACGCCAAGGGCACGCGCCAAAGTCAGATTGCCGTCGGACAGGAACGTCATCACGCCGGCCGGATCAACCTCGGCAGCCCAAGCAGCGACCGCCCAGGGACTGTTCGGCGCCACGCACGCGATCAGATCATAACCCGCGCTGCGAAGCCGTGCTGCGTTCTCCAAAATATCAGGGATGTGGCGGCAGGTGCAGACCGGTGTAAACGCGCCGGGAACGCCCGCGATCACGGCGCGACGGCCGGCGATAAGTTCGTGCAGTTCGACCGTATACATCGCGCCGTCGATCATACGCCCCAGCATCGCCTGGGGGACTCGATCGCCGACGGATACGCGCGGTGTCATCTGACTATAAAACGCGGGGGCGCTTACCGTCTGGCTAACGGCGCTGCTACGCTTCGAGCGTTTCGACCGTCAGCTTGCCGTTGGTATAGACGCAAATATCCGCGGCGATCGCCATGGCTTCGCGAGCGATCACTTCCGCATCACCCACGTGCGGGTAGAGCGCACGCGCCGCCGCCAACGCGAAATTGCCGCCGGAACCAACAGCGACAACGGCGTGCTCTGGATCGAGCACGTCCCCTGCTCCGGTGACCAAAAACGTCTCCTTGCGATCTGCGACGATCAACATCGCGTCGAGACGCCGCAGCGCGCGATCCGTGCGCCAATCTTTCGCCAATTCCACGCACGCGCGCCCCAATTGCGCCGGGAAGCGCTCGATCTTCTGCTCAAGCCGTTCGAACAGAGCGAACGCGTCGGCAGTGGCGCCGGCAAAGCCCACGATGACCCCGCCGCCGGCGAGCTGGCGCACCTTGCGCGCATTGCCTTTTAGAATGGTCGGCCCTGCCGAGACCTGGCCATCGCCGGCGATCACGACCTTATTGTCCTTACGCACGCAGACGATCGTCGTGCCGTGCCACTGTTCTGGTTCGCTCATGCGCCTGATGTGGCGAACCCAACGCGCACGATCAAGCGGCGTCTTCGGCCGTGACGTCCTCGCCGGCCTGGCGGCGCAGCATTTCCGCGAATTCCGCAGCCGGGACCGCCGCGCCATAGAGGAAGCCCTGCACCCATTCACAGCCGCGCGCGGCCATGAACTCGACCTCCTGCTTGCGCTCTACACCCTCGGCGACGACCTCCATGTCGAGCGTACGGGCCAGCGCCAAGATCATCTCAATGATCGCGGCGGCCTGTCCGTCGCCGCGTTCCAATTGCCGCACGAATTGCTGGTCGATCTTGATCACGTCGAACGGAAGCTTCGAGAGCGCCGCAAGACTCGAGTGGCCGCAACCGAAATCGTCAATGGCGAGGCGCACGCCGGCTTCGCGCAAGGGCTGAATCACACGCAACGCGCGGTCTGGGTCTTCCATCACCATCGACTCGGTGATTTCGAGCTCCAGGTTGTTGGGCGCCAGGCCCGCATGCTGCACCACGCGCAGCACATTTTCAGCAAAGCGCTCCGTCTTGAATTGCAGCGCGGAGACATTGACGGCCACTTTCGTCGGTAACCCTGCGCGCGCCCACGAAGCGGCCTTCCAGCAAGCCTCGCGCAAAATTGCATCGGACAACGGGCTGATCAGACCGCTCTCTTCCGCAACGGGAATGAAACGGCCCGGACTGATAATAGTTCGGTCGGGCCTGATCCAGCGGGCCAGCGCTTCACAGGCTTCGATCTTGCCCGTCGCCAAATTGATCTTCGGCTGAAAGTAGGCGCGGAATTCGTTGCGCTCCAATGCCCCGCGCATTTCACGCTCAAGGGTAATGCGCGCCACCGCCTCTCGGTCGAGCGACTGAGTATAAAGCTTCATACGCGCCGGCGTGTTTTGCGCCGCGCCAAGCGCCATACGGGCGTGGCGAACAACTGTGTCGGCGTCTCTGCCGTCGCGCGGAGCCATCGCCACACCACAAAACGCACCTAACGTAAGCTTGTGGCCGCGCCATTCGAACGGCTGGTTGAGTGCTGCGGTGAGATGTTGCGCGAAGCGTGCGGCGTCGGCCTGACTGAGTCCAGGCGCGAAAACGGCGAACTCCGCAACGCCCAGGCGCGCGCAGAGTGATTGTTCGCGCCGCCTCACCACCACCCGCTCTACCGTACGCGTGCTACTCGTGAGGCGCTCGGCGACGAGACGAATGAAGTCACGTGAAGCGATGGGATCAAACGTCTGCATCAGCTTAGCGAGGCGCTGCAGCTCAACCACAACAACAGCGCCTGATGCGCCCTCGCCCTGTTGCAGAATGAAGAAGTCAACTTCGCGCGAGAAACGATCTTGATCTCGACAAACGCGTAGCTGGATCAACGAACGCGATCTCCTCGATTTGCCGCATGGACGCCTCCAAGCGTGTCGTCATGTCATTGAAGGCGTTCGCGAGTGTCTCGAATTCGTCTCCGCTTTGAATCGAGATCTGAGCCGGCTGTCCCCTCTCAGCCACCTGCTCGGCGAAGCGCGTGAGTTCGGTAAGTGGCGACATAGCCCGTCGCACAAGGTGAGCGGCAACGAGCATCGCGCTAATCGTAAGCAGCAGGACGATGAACAGGAAGGGCGCCAGAGTCTGCACAACGTCGAAGCGATAGGCGCCGCTCTCCCAAACACGCAGAGCGACCCCCACGAATTGACCATCGTGCTCGATAGGAACGGCGACCGCGAGTAGTCCATCGCCGCGTTCAAAGCTCGCTTCGCGCTCCGACATCACGCGCCGCGCCAATCGATCCATCGCGGCGTTGTCGCGCGCGTCGGCTCCATCTTGCGCGATGGTGACGCCGTTCGCGTCACGCACAGCCAGCGCGCGTACATCGTTGCGCTGCGACAAGCCGCTGATCGCATAGCCGATGACCTCAGCCCGCCCGCGCGAAATCGCTTCCGCGGAGCGCATCGCCAGATGATAAGTATTTTCGCGCGCCAAGGTGAGCTGCTGACGCTCGTTTTCGCGATTAACACCAAAGAGCACGATCGCCGCGGTCAGCACCGTGGTCACGGCCATCACGACCGCCGTGAACAACATCGCGCGCGCTTGCAGGCCGCGTGGGCGGCCGAGCGCAGACAGCGATGACAGGCCCTGGCCCATGCCTTCTCCAAGCGCGCGGACGCGCGCACGGGAGAATTGGCGGGATTGGTTATAATGCGCTGAAGATGCTGCGTTTTTAAGTAAATGCGGCGGTCAGCAAGCTTAAGATTGTGTTTCGCGTGCGCGCTTAATGAACACATAGAAGGCGCTGGCGCCGCCATGCGAGCGATGCGCGGGCGCATAGCCGGTTATCATGGGGCGCAGAGCGGGCTCCGCGAGCCATTCGGGCAGCCGACGCTTAAGCACGCCCTCCCCGCCCCGGCCCATGCCCGTGATGACGATCACCACGCTGTCGCCCCGCAATTGCGCAACTCGAAGAAAGCGCATCAGCGCATTGCGCCCCGAATCCTGAGTGTGGCCGTGGAGGTCAAGCGAGCCGCCAATGTCGAGCTTGCCGCGTCGAACACGCTTCTCAGCATCGCGACGCGCGGGCGGCGGAATGGCTTTTGGCGCACTTCGCACCGGCTGCGGCGCAGCGCCCACCATTTTTTCGGTTCGCCGCGCGACACCTTTCGATGGAGGCGCCGGCTCTTCAACCTCTTCTGACAACATCATGCGACGCGTCTTCACGCTTGCGGCGACACGGCGCCACAATTTTTTCGTCTGTGCTGAGTTCGCGCTTACTTTTGCTCACGCCGCCTGAACGCGCGAGAGAAACCAGTTCGGATCGCTCGAACGCACGTTGCGCTCAAACGTCCAGCGCTCACGCGCATCACGAATGCCGTGCGCACCTTCAGCCAATTCAGCCTCGAATTTCACGGTGACGCGCGCGGTGTCTGCCTGAAGATCGGCTTCGACGATCTCCGCGGACTTCAAACGCACGAGTTCGGGTACGGCTTCGTTGGTTTGTGCACGACGCTCAATCGCGGCGGAGTACGAGATCGAACACACGCGGCGTCAGCAAGCCGTGCAATGCATCGCGATCACCCTTCGCGAACGCGCCCACGATCGTCTCATAGGCGGCCTTCG
Source organism: Hyphomonadaceae bacterium JAD_PAG50586_4 (assembly GCA_023242925.1). Classification (GTDB taxonomy): domain Bacteria; phylum Pseudomonadota; class Alphaproteobacteria; order Caulobacterales; family Aquidulcibacteraceae; genus Vitreimonas. The sequence goes on from CP096134.1 coordinate 4,093,794, forward strand.
AGCCAGCAACGAAATGGCCAACGTCGAAAGCAGGATCCGCGCGCAGAATTGCCATGAGCCCCTCGCCCGCCGGGCCAGCAGGCGTCGGTTGCGCCAACGGCGCTTGCGCTTGCTCACGCGGCAGATGGCCCTGCGCTGGCTGCGGCGCTGGTTCAGCCGGACGCTCCGAGCCCGTGCGTTTGCCCAGCGTCGAGTACAGCCGGAACAGCACGAAGCCCGCGACGAACGCCAGGATGAGAATTTCGATCATGCCTTGGTCCAAAACCCGATGCTCCGTGGGGCGGCGCTTCTCTGCGCGGAATTAAGATAATGCCAACAGGCGCTTTCTTCCAGCGCGGTTGCGTTGCTGTAGCCCTTGCCTATGTTAGCGCCCGATTTCCAAGCTTTTCCTTGCCGAAGGTTGGCGCATGAACCCGCAAAACGCGCCGGAAGGCCCCTGCCTCCAGCCGATTCCCTCATCTGCGCGTCCTGTCCCAATATGTGAAGGAACTTTCATTCCGCAATGCGATGGCCGCTGCGGCATCTCAAGCCTACGATGTGCAGCCCACCATCGATATGGGTGTTGAGGTCAAGTCTCGCCCGATGGGCGAGCGGAATGAGGCCGTCGAGGTCGATCTTTGCATCAACGTCCAGGCCCGCCGCCAAGACGCGATCATGTTCTCGGTCGATTTGGTCTATTCGGGCTTGTTTCAATTCATGAATGTGCGGGCCGACGACGTGGAGCCGCTCATCTGGATCGAGTGCCCGCGGCTGTTGTTTCCGTTCGGTCGCCAGATCCTGGCCGAGATCACCCGCGAAGGCGGCTACCCGCCCCTGCTGATCAATCCGATCGATTTCACCCCCTCTATTGGTCTGAACTGCGCGAGCGCCAAGAGCGCGCAGCCGCCGGGGGTGGATTGCCGCCGCAAGCCGCAGCGGGCGGCGCGAGCTTCTAGCTTCCAGTTTTCAACCAGATCGCCTTGTCGCCAAGTTTAGCGACAAAGGCCGCATGCGCTTCCGCCTCTTCTGCCGACCCGCGCGCCGCAAGCGCAACGGGCCGCTGCGCCCGCTGGACAAATTCGATCGCCTGCTGGGTCGCGGTATCAGACCTCACCGCTTCTTCGGCCTCAAACACCAAGCGTTGTTCGCGACCGCCCTTCAGGTGGAGATACACCTCCGCCAAAATCCGCGAGTCGACCAAGGCGCCGTGGCCGCCCGGGCCTTTGCGTGAAGCGAGATCAAAGCCGTAGCGATCCAATTGGAAGCGCCGCGCGAGCGCGTCGAGCGAGCATGACGCGCCCGGAAACTTCTTGCGCGCGATCGCCAGCGTGTCGATGAAGCGCTCTGTCTCCAGCTCCGCCATCTTCAGGCGACGCAGCTCGGCATTGATAAAGCCGCGATCGAATGAAGCGTTGTGCGCCACCAGCGGCGCGTCGCCAACGAACTCGATGAAATCCGCGACGATCTCGCCGAAGCGCTTTTGCGTACGAAGAAAATCGCCGCGCAGGCCGTGCACGCGCACCACTTCCTCAGGCACATCGCGATCCGGATTGACGTAAGCGTGGAATTCGCGGCCGGTGCGCTCGAGATTAAAAACCTCGACACAACCGATCTCCACCACGCGGTCACGGAGTTTTTCGTCGGCATGGTCCGGGAAAACGCCGGTTGTTTCCGTGTCAAACAGGATTTCGCGCATGAATCCCGGTTAAATCTGTTCGCGGAGCGCGTCCAGTACAGCTCTGACTTGGGCGCGCGTGGTGTCGAAATCACCGCCCGTTTCAATGACAAAATCGGCGCGGGCGCGCTTTTCCCCGTCCGGCATTTGTCTGGCCAGGATGGCTTCGAACTTCTCCTGGCTCATGCCAGGCCGCGCCAACACGCGCGCGCGCTGCACGTCAGCGGGGGCTGAAACCACCACCGTCTTATTCACGAACTTCGCGCCGTTGCCTTCAAACAGAAGCGGAATATCGAGGACCACGACCTGCGTGCCTGCGTCACGATTGTCCTGAACGAAGTGCATCTGTGCCGCGCGAACCAATGGATGAACTATGGCTTCGAGCTGCTTGATCGCCGCTTCGTTGCCGACCACGCGCTTCGACAACGCTTCGCGATCGATCGCGCCGTCCTTGCTGACGCCCGGAAACGCCGCTTCCACGGGCGCAACCCCGCGCCGCCGGGCGCATACATAGCATGCACGGCGGCGTCGGAATCAAAACCAGGCGCGCCCTCCTCCGCGAACATTTTCGCGACGGTCGATTTGCCCATGCCAATCGAGCCAGTGAGGCCGACGATAATCATGCGCCGAGCGCCGCGAGCAAGCGTTCGCGCGCCTTCTTCGTATCTGGTTTCACGCCGAACCAAAGCTCGAACGCCCGCGCGCCCTGGTGGATGAGCATGCCTAGACCATCCATCGCAACGAGACCGCGCGCGCGCGGCGCGGAGGAAATCAGTCTCGAGCGGCTTATAGACTATGTCGGCGACGATGGCTGTCGAGCGGCAAAGCTGCATCGGCCAATCGTGCGAAAGCTGACCGATCATGCCGAGAGTTGTGGTTTGCACGATAAGGTCGGCCGCGCCAAAGCCGCGCTCAAGATCTTCCCAACGCAGCACACGGCCGTTCGGCACAGCGCTCGCGGCAGCTTCAGCGCGCGCCAGAGTACGGTTGGCGAAATGCAAAGTGTCCGTATGGGCCGAAAGCGCTTTGCCGATTCCGAGCCCTGCCCCACCGGCGCCTATAATAAGAATGCGGCTGACGCGGCCGCGCCAATCCGGCGCCATTTCGGTAAGTGCGTCGATAAAGCCCAAGCCGTCCGTGTTGAAGGCCGAGAGCGTGCCGTCGTCTTCCCAGCGCAACGTATTGGCGACTTCGGACTCACTGCGATCTGCAGCGCGCGCAGCGGCTTCCTTATGCGGCACCGTGACATTGAGGCCTGTGAAACCGAGCGCCTTCATCGATCGGATCACGCTCGTCGCGTCATCGCTCTTCAGCGGCAGCGCTGTGTAAACCGCGTCCAGGCCGTGATCCGCGATCCAGCCATTGTGCATCAATGGCGACAGCGAATGGCGCACCGGGTCGCCGATCACGGCAAGCACTTTGGTTGCGGACGTGACGTTCATCTCGCCACCACGTCGTGTTCGCGCAAAAACTGGAGCAGCGGCAGCAGTGGCAAACCGAGAACCGAGAAATAGTCGCCATCGACGCGATCAAAGAGCTGCGCGCCTAAGCCTTCGAGCTGGTAGGCGCCGACGGACTTCAGCGCATCGTCGCCCACCCGCGCCAGATAATCATCGATGAAGGCGTCGGAGAAGGCGCGCATGCGTAGGCGCGGCGTCTCGATGTGGCGCCATATAATGGCGCCTTCACGCGCGACGACGGCGGCGCAAAGAAGCTCATGCGTCTTGCCGCGCATGCGCATCAGGTGCGAGCGCGCCTCCGCCATGTCCTTCGGCTTATCCAGCGTCTCACCTTCGATCGCGAGCATCTGATCGGCGCCAATGACGAAGCCGGTGCGCTTCCGTGAAACAGAGAGCGCTTTCAGTTCAGCCAGCGCATCGGCTTGTTCACGCGGCTTCAGGCCTTCGGCGCGGAGGCTGGCTTTAGCCCCTCCTCATCCACGCGCGCAACTTCGACCTCGAAATCGAGGCCGGCGGCGGTGAGCACTTGGCGGCGAATGGCGCTGCCGGAGGCGAGCACGAGACTCATGGCTCTTTGTGCTCCGCCAATAGATTGAGCACGGCCGCGGCCGTTTCCTCAATCGAACGACGCGACACGTCAATCGTGGGCCACCCTTCGCGCTCGAACAATTTCTGCGCGTCCATCACTTCGCGGCGCACATCTTCTTCGTCGGTATAGGAGCCGGCGCGTGTCTCTTTCATTGCGGCAAGGCGGTTGCGGCGAATGTGAATGAGGCGATCGGCCGAGATCAGCAGGCCAACGACAAGTGGCCTGTCCGGCCTGAACAATTCCTCCGGCAGCGGCACGCCTGGCACCATCGGCACGTTCGCCGCCTTCACGCCCCGGTGGGCGAGATAGACGCTGGTCGGCGTTTTGGAGGTACGGCTAACGCCGACGAGGATCACATCGGCGGCCATCAGCTCGACAGCCTGCTGGCCATCGTCATGGTACATCGCGAAATCCAGCGCATCGATGCGCTTGAAATATTCCGCATTGAGCTTTCGCGCCGCCCCTACCCGATGGTTCAATTCCAGGCCGAGGTAGCGGGAGGTGAGGTCGAGCACCGGGTCCAGCACCGCCACGCACGGCATGTCCATCTCGGCGCAGGCCGCCTCCAACATCGCCCGATGCTCCAAATTCGAAAGCGTGAACATCACCACGCCTGGCGCGTCCGAGATCTCCTGGATCACCCGTTCCAGCTGTCGCGCCGAGCGGACCAGAAAGTACGAGTGTTCCACGGGCATGATGTTGTCGAACTGAGCGCAGGTTGCGCGCATGACCCCGGCCAAGGTCTCGCCGGTCGAGTCCGACACGAGGTGGACGTTGAAATAAATGGCGAGGCGGTCACGTGTCGGCATGGGCTGCACTCATATCAGGCCTACGCCCTATGTGGACAAGGTGTTGGCTAAGGGGCCAGCAAAGCCGGTGGAGAGAACGAACAGCCTACCCTGCCCCGGATTCACTTCTCCTCATGCGCGATTCCTCCCCGCGCTCTCCACAATGCGACAACGTGGGAAAAAGGAATCGGCAGGCCCACTCGACAGGCCCAAGTAATTCGGCGTTAACGATAATTCGCCTGGCGCCGAGACGGACAAGTTTGTGGACAGCGTGTGGAGAACCAAGTTCTCCCGGTTTGCGTATCCCCACAACAACGAGTCATCTCTAATCAGGTCTCTAAGATTATTTAGTTTGGAAAAAGACATGGCCGATCGGGAAAGCGTTCCCGCTCTCTTGCGCGTTCTGGATGGAGAGAGACTGGACCCTCCTCCGATTTGGGTCATGCGTCAGGCAGGGCGTTATCTTCCGGAGTACAGGGAGCTCCGAACGCGGGCGAAGAACTTCCTCGACTTCTGTTATTCCCCTGCCCTGGCGACGGAAGCGGTGATGCAGCCTCTGCGTCGCTTCCCGCTCGATGCGGCAATCCTGTTCTCGGACATCTTGGTGATTCCGGACGCTTTGGGTCGTGCGGTTTCGTTCGTTGAAGGCGAAGGACCGCGGTTGAAGCCTTTAGTCGAAGAACAGACTTGGCGCTTCGACGATCCCGAGCGGGCGCTGCAGCGGCTCTCGCCGGTCTATGAGGCTGTGGAACGTATCAGACACGCGATCCCGAAAGACATTGCGCTGATCGGGTTCTGCGGTGGCCCGTGGACGGTCGCCACTTACATGCTTCAGGGTAAGGGTGGCGATAAGGATCGATCGCGTCGAGCTGTATATGAACGGCCGGAAGACGTAGATGCATTGCTCGATGTGCTCGTGGAAATGAGCGCGCAGCATTTGGCCAAGCAAGTTCAGGCCGGCGCCGATTGCGTGCAGATATTCGAAAGCTGGTCCGAGGGGCTCTCTCCCCTCATGTTCCAGCGCGTAATCATTGGCCCGACGCGAAAGCTTGTGCGGCGATTGCGTGAGCTTGGCGTGACCGTGCCGATTATTGGTTTTCCTCGTGGCGCGGGTGCGCAACTCGAAGCTTACGCCAATGAAACGGGCGTCAATGCGCTCGGTGTCGACACACAAACGCCGGCGGACTTCGCCTTCAAAGTGGCGCCCGAAGGTATGGCGTTGCAGGGCAATCTCGATCCGCAAACGCTCATTGTCGGCGGCGACGCATTAGAAGCCGCTGCGCGTGATGTGCTGATCGCATTTAAAGGCGCACCGCACATTTTCAATCTGGGTCACGGCATTACGCCGGAAGCCACACCAGAAAACCTCGCTCATTTGGTACGCGTGGTGAAAGGCCAATGAGTGCAATTCCGCTTGAAGGCGAGCAATTGCCTGAACAAGGCCCCGGCATCCGCGTGATGACATCGCGTCGCGTCGCGATCATTCTCTTCAATTTGGGTGGCCCCGATAAGCAGGAAGCGGTGCGTCCGTTTCTGTTCAACCTGTTCAACGACAAAGCGATCATTGGCGCACCGCAGCCGATGCGGTTCTTCATCGCACAACTCATTTCGCGCACGCGCGAGAAGATGGCAAAAGCCAATTATGCATTGATGGGTGGCGGATCGCCTATTTTGCCGGAAACGATGAAACAGGCCGACGCGCTGGAAGCGGCGATGGCTGAGCGCGTGAACAATGTCACGTTCAAATGCTTTCCGGCGATGCGCTATTGGAGGCCGTTCATAAAGGATGCGGCAAGGGCCGCTGAAGTGTGGGGCGCGACGGACGCAATTCTGTTGCCGCTCTATCCGCAATTTTCCACGACCACGACAGCCTCATCACTGAAGGAATGGCAGCGCCATAGCGACCTACCCTGCTCTACCATCTGTTGTTATCCCGCTGGCGGCGCTTTTGCCGAAGCGCACGCGGATGCGATCCTGAAAATTTGGCGCGATGCGGGATCGCCCGCGAAACCGCGCGTGCTCTTCTCAGCGCATGGCCTGCCGCAGCGCATCATCGACGCAGGCGATCCCTACCAATGGCAAGTCGAGCAGAGCGTTGCGGCCGTGAAGAAGCTGCTCCCGGCGGAATGGGAAACGCGGGTTTGCTACCAATCGCGTGTCGGTCCGCTGAAATGGATTGGGCCATCCACCGAAGAAGAAATCCATGCCGCTGGCAAGGACGGCGCGGGTGTGATCGTCTCCCCGGTCGCCTTTGTCTCCGAGCACGTCGAGACCTTGGTCGAGCTGGACATTGAGTACGCGCAAGTCGCCAAGCGCCTGAACCTGCCATTCTACCTGCGTGCGCCCGCGCCAGGGTCCGCCCCGCGCTTCATTGACGCGTTGGCCGATCTGACCGAGCGCGCGCTTGCCTGCCCAGGCAAAATGCAGTCTGAAAACGGTGCTCAGCTCTGTCCGGCGGCGTGGGGTCAGTGCCCCCAGGGGAATGCGCGGTAATGGATCACGTGATTGGCTACGACCTCGCCAGAGGTCTGCACATCATCGCAGTGATTGCCTGGATCGCGGGCCTGCTGATGCTGCCGCGCTTCTACGCCTACATTACCTCATCCCAGCCTGGCGGTGAGCTAGAGACGGCCATGCTGAAGGCCGCCCGCAGTCTTCGCCTGATCATTCTGACCCCTAGTATGATCCTAGCTTGGGCGTTTGGCCTGTTCCTATTTGCCACCTACATTTCGGGCGACTGGACGCGGCCAATCCCGGAAGTCATCGCCACGGTGCCGCATTGGTTCTGGGGCAAGCTTATTCTGGTGCTGGGCTTGAGCGGCTACCACGGCTTCCTATCTGCTGAGGGTCGCCGCATTACCCAAGGCCAGCGGCGCCATTCCGAGAAGTTCTGGCGTCTCATGAGCGAGATTCCGTTCCTTGTGGCCATTGCCGCTGTGCTGCTGGCGACACTCGAACCCTGAACCTGCCCCGAACCCGCCCCTGGCCGCTAACCTCGGCTTGACGCTTTCGGCGCTATGTGGTGTCCATGCGGACGAAGCGTGCTTTCCCAAAGCGCGCGTGCGACGGCGGCGCCGCAAATTCTCCAAACCGCCGGAACCTCTTTCCACCTGATGGCCCTGCCCGCGCGAACCTGCGCCCGCAGTCCGTCTCCCCGAGAAAATTATGACTGAAGAACAAGCACTCGAAGGGCTCACCTCGCTTACGCTGCAGGAGCTCAAGCGCAAGCCGGCCGCTGAATTGCTGGCCCTGGCTGAATCCCTCGAGATTGAGGGCGCCAACACGCTGCGCATCCAAGACATGCAGGCGTCGATCCTGCGGCACGTAGCCGAGCGCGGCGTCGAGATCGGCGGCGCCGGCGTTTGCGAAATCCTCTCTGACGGGTTCGGCTTCCTGCGCTCGCCGCAATCGAACTATCTGCCCGGCCCGGACGACATCTACGTGTCGCCGCAACAGATCCGAAAATTCGGGCTGCGCACCGGCGACACTGTCGAAGGCCAGATCAAAGCGCCGAAAGACGGCGAACGTTACTTCGCACTGACCAAGGTTACCTCGGTCAATTTCGAAGACCCTGAGCGCGTCCGCCACAAGGTCCATTTCGATAATCTGACGCCGCTCTATCCGACTGAGCGCCTGAAGATGGAATTGGACGATCCGACCATCAAAGACAAAACTGGCCGCATCATCGACATTGTCGCGCCCATCGGCAAAGGCCAGCGCTCACTGATCGTCGCGCAGCCCCGGACGGGTAAAACCGTCATCATGCAGAACATCGCCAAGGCGATCGAAGCCAACCACCCGGAAGTGTTTCTGATCGTTCTGCTGATCGACGAACGTCCGGAAGAAGTCACCGACATGCAGCGCAGCGTGAAGGGCGAAGTCGTCGCCTCCACGTTTGATGAGCCCGCGACACGCCACGTCGCCGTCGCGGAAATGGTGATCGAGAAAGCCAAGCGCCTCGCAGAACACGGCAAGGATGTTGTGATCCTTCTGGATTCCGTCACCCGCCTCGGCCGCGCCTACAACACTGTGGTGCCCTCCTCGGGCAAGGTGCTGACCGGCGGTGTCGACGCCAACGCGCTGCAGCGCCCGAAGCGCTTCTTCGGCGCGGCGCGCAATCTCGAAGAAGGCGGCTCGCTGACCATCATCGCGACGGCGCTGATCGATACCGGCTCGCGGATGGACGAAGTCATCTTCGAAGAATTCAAGGGCACGGGTAACAGCGAGCTCCAGCTCGACCGCAAGGTCGCGGACCGCCGCATCTTCCCGGCCATCGATGTGCTCAAGTCCGGCACGCGTAAGGACGAACTCATCACGCCGAAGGAGCACCTGCAGAAGATGTACGTGCTCCGTCGTATCCTCTCGCCGATGGGTACGCAGGACGCGATCGAGTTCCTGTTGGACAAGCTCAAAGGCTCGAAGAACAACGACGACTTCTTCCAGTCGATGAACACGTAAGCTCACATCCTGGTGCGAATACGAAGGGCGTGGCGCAAGCCGCGCCTTTATCGTTTGCGCTCTCCGGCCGTCATCTCGGACACGCGGAGCGTGACCCGGGACCCAGGGCAAACGACGGATGACGATGGACTTGGCGAGTGCTAGGTCTCGCGTAAAAGAGGGAGACGTCATGCTCAAAATCTACCATTCGCAAGGTGCGCGTTCGCTGCGTGTGTTGTGGCTTTGCGAAGAGATGGGCGTGCCGTACGAGACTGCGGAGGCGTCGTTCTTCAAACCCAGCGACGAATTCAAAGCCGTCAACCCGCTGCGCACAGTGCCGGCGATGAAGGATGGCGACGTGTCGATGATCGAGTCCGTCGCCATGATGATCTACATCATGAGCAAGCACGGCCCGACCGATCTCGAAGTGAGACCGCACGAAGCGGGTTATGCCGACTATCTGCAGTATTTGATGTTCGGCGAGGCAGGGCTCGCCGCCTACGGCAATCCCCTCGTCGGCACGCGCTACATGGCGCCCGACGACCAAAAACAAAACTGGACCGCCGATTATCTCAAAAGCGCGATCGTCAAACGTCTTCAATTCGTCGCCGATCGGTTGGGAGACAAGCCCTACGTCGCAGCCGATCGATTCACCGCTGCCGATATCTCGATCGCCTACATCGCCACCGGCGCGAAGTTCGCGGGCATCGAAGGCGATATCCCCGCCTCATTGATGCGCTACATCGAAAAGCTCCGCGAGCGCCCGGCATACGTGCGCGCGGCGGCGGTGAAGTAGTTACGGCGCAAGCACCAAGCTACCTGTCGTCTTCCTCGCTTCCAGATCGCGATGGGCTTGCGCGGCGTCCGCCAACGCGTAGCGCGTCGGCGGCGCGATCTTCACCGCGCCGGAAGCGATCGCTGCAAACAGGTCGGCGGCCGTCTCATCGAGATCTTCGAGCTTTGCGGTGTAGTGATTGAGCGTGGGCCGCGTGAAGAAGAGCGAGCCTTTTTGCGCGAGCAGCAAAGGGCTGAATTCGGGCGCGGGGCCTGAGGCGTTACCATAGCTCACCATCATGCCGAGCGGGCGCAGACTATCAATCGACGCCATGAACGTGTCTTTGCCAACGCCGTCATAGACGACATGCGCGCCCTCGCCGTTGGTGATGTCGCGCACGCGTTTGGCGATGTCGTCGCGCGCTTGCACGATCACATGATCGGCGCCGTGCGCCGTTGCGATCTCTGCTTTCGCATCGCTGCCGACAACAGCAATCACGATTGCACCGAGATGCTTTGCCCATTGCACGGCGATCTGACCAACGCCGCCAGCAGCTGCGTGGATCACAACAACATCGCCGCGTTTCACGCGAAACGTCTTGCGCAAAAGATAACGCGCGGTCATGCCTTTCAACATCGCGGATGCGGCGACATCGAATGAGATCGCTTGCGGCACATGCACGCCGCGCGTTTCTGTAAGCGTGTGCGTTTCAGCGTAAGCGCCAACTGGCGCAGTGCCGCTTGCAACGCGATCACCAATTTTGAAGCGCGTGACGCTCTCACCGATCGCCTCGACAACGCCTGCGAACTCTTGGCCGATGCCTGTCGGCAATGGCAACTTGTACAACCCGCTGCGGTGGTACGTGTCGATGAAGTTCACGCCGATCGCGCGACTGCGCACGCGTATCTCGTCCGGCTTCAGCGCCGGCTCATCAACATCAACGAGCCGCATTACATCCGGCCCGCCTGTTTCCTCAGCGCGAATTGCTTTCATCGATCGTTCTCCACTCTTCGCGTTGATATGGGGATCAATCGCCTGTCGCGCACTGCATGGCCGCGAACCCATCGACGCCGTCGTTTGCGTCAAGATCGCGCGAGGCTTCAATCGGCCGATCCGTAGCGATGAGCTGAAGCCCCGTCTCCGCGATCGCCGCATATTGCTCTTGGCCCTCGCGCGCGAAGCGCCCGTCCCACGAGCGTTCTGGATTGCCGAGCGTGCCGAACATCGCCTCTACGCCGCGCTGCGCGAGCGCGATGTTGAGTGCGGAATTTGGCTCGTCCGTGCCGGTCCAGGCCAGCACCTTGGTGAGATCAACGCCGCGTCGCTCCAGCGCGCCAAGATCGCTCGCCTCGTCGATTGAGACGGACAGCATAAGCTCCGGCGCCAGATTGTGGACGCGCACAGCGGCGTCATCGCTATAAGTGATGAACACGACGCGGTCCTCAGCGCCCGCCGCGCGCACCTCAGCGATCACGTCTTCGTACGAGACGCCCCGCTTTACATCGAGCTCCAGGATCGCGCGGCCGCGGGCCCAATCCAAAGCTTCGCGAAATGTCGGCGCGCGCGCATCGAGCGCCTGGCCGTTTTCGTCTTCGAGCTGAAGCGCTTGGATTTCCGCAAGCGTGTGATCGCGCACGAGGCCCGTACCTGTCGTGGTGCGATCGAGTTCGTCGTCGTGCATCAGCACCAGTACGTTGTCGCGCGTGCGTGCGATGTCGATCTCCAGCAACGCGGGCGCTTGGTTGACCGTGTTCTCGAACGTTGGGATCGCGTTTTCGGCAAAGCCGGGCGCTGGCCCGCCGCGATGCGCCGCGACGATGGTACGGCCATTCTCGCGCAAGCAGTCGAAGAAGGCGTCGATGTCCGCGGGCGCTAAAGCTTCTATGGCCGTGGGGGCCGCTTCATTCGCCACATTAGTTGGCGCATCGCACGCAACCAGCGCGAGCGCGCAGATCAACAGAAGCCGCCTCATACGAGGTTCGCCTTGAAGAACGCGATGGTGCGATCGTCGGCGGTCTTTGCGTCCGCCGCGTCGAAATTCTTGCCGCCTTCGCGCGTGAACGCGTGATCGCGTTCTGGGTAGTCATGCAGCGTGACGTGGCTGTTAGCGGTCAAGCCATCCTTCATCTGCTTTTGGGCCGCCTTGTCGACGAAGCCATCCTTGCCGGCGATGTGCAGCATCAGCGGCTGACGGATGTTCTCGGCTTCGCCGAGGAAGTTCGGAATGTTGACCCCGTAATAGCCGACGCTGGCGTCGGCATCGGTGCGCGTCGCGGTGAGGTACGCCAGCAGGCCACCCAAGCAATAGCCGACAGCGCCGACCTTGCCGCCGTCCACCAGGCCGCGCGCGTGATCGATCGTGGCCTGGATGTCCTTCACGCCGGTCTCGATGTCGAAGCGCTTCATCAGATCCATCGCCTTGGCCCATTCGGCCTCGGACTGGTCGGTGATGTCGACGTCCTTTTCGAGCCGCCAGAAGAGATCGGGCGCTACGCCCAAGAAGCCCTGCGACGCCAGCCAGTCGGTCTTGCCGCGCATCACGGCGTTGACGCCGAATATCTCCTGGATCGCCACCACGGCGGCTTTGGGCGCTGCCGCGGGCCTCGCCACGTAGGCGCGGAAGACGCCGTCCGGTCCGGCAATCTGAACCCATTCACCCATGCTTCGATCTCCATGCCTGTCTTGGGGCTTCGCCAGGCGTTATAGACGCTCATAGCGACAAACGCGCGAGAGGATTTGGGTCCATGAAGTTCACCGTCAACGTCGAATGCTCGCCGGAGGAAGCGCGCCGCTTCATGGGCCTGCCAGACGTCACGCCGATCAACGAGGCGCTCGTCGCCGAGATGGGCAAGCGCATGGAAAAGAACCTCGCGATGATGAGCGGCGAGGCGATGATGAATTCGTGGATGAGCGTCGGCACGCAAGCGCAAGACGCGTTCGTGAAGATGATGACGAGCGCTGCGGGCGCCGCTGTTGCTCCACGTGAAAAGCCCTAATCGCGTCTTAGAGAATTTCACATGAAACGCGACACGATCGTCGCGCTCGCAACGGGCGCAGGGCGCGCAGGTGTAGCGATCGTACGCGTCTCTGGTCCGCAGGCGCGTGACGTATTGAGCGCGATAACAGCGCGCGAAATTCCATCACCACGCCTCACTGCGCGACGCGCGTTTTTCGCGCCAAATACGCGTTTTTGATCGACGACGGTCTCGCGGTGTTTTTCGAAGCGCCGGCGAGTTTCACTGGCGAAGATGTTGTCGAATTGCACGTGCATGGCGGCGTTGCAGTGATCGCCGCTATCATCGACGCGTGTCTTGTACAAATTGGAGTCCGTATCGCCGAGGCTGGCGAATTCACGCGCCGCGCGTTCGAAAACGGCAAGCTCGATTTGGCTGAAGCCGAGGGCTTGGCCGATCTCGTTGATGCGGAGACGGAAGGCCAACGCCGCCAAGCTTTGCGCCAAGTGCGCGGCGCGTTGAGCGCAGTCTATGAGGGCTGGCGCGCGCGGTTGATCGAGGCCGCGGCGCTGATCGAAGCCGAGATCGATTTTCCAGACGAAGATCTGCCGGGCGCGCTGGCGCAGCGGGCGGCGCCGATCCTCGAAGCCCTGGCCGTCGACATGGCCCGCCACCTCGATGACGGCCATCGCGGCGAGCGCGTCCGCGACGGCTTCCGCATCGCCATCATCGGCCCGCCCAACGCGGGCAAGTCGAGCCTGCTGAACGCACTGGCCCAGCGCGAGGCGGCGATCGTATCGGATATCCCCGGCACGACCCGCGACGTGGTCGAGGTCCGCCTAGTTTTGGCGGGCTACCCAGTCTGGATCGCCGACACCGCCGGGCTGCGCGAGGCGGCGGACGCGATCGAGGCGGAAGGCGTGCGCAGGGCGTTGGCGCGGGCCGACGAGGCTGACCTGCGGATCGCTGTGGTCGAGGCGGGGGCGGATATTCCGGCCGAGGTGCAGGCGGCGCTCCAGCCGAACGATATTCTTGTACGCTCCAAGTCCGACAAATATCCGGCGCATGGTTCCGGTGAGATGCTGGAGGTTTCGGTCAAAACCGGCATCGGCCTGTATTTGCTCGAAACGCGGATTAACGCGCATGTTGCCGAGGCGCTGGATCGCGAGGAGGCGCCCGCGCTGACCCGCGCGCGTCACCGGCGCCTGGTGGAGGAGGCTTTGGCCGCTCTGCGCCGCGCGGTCCCGGCGCTGGATGCCGGGCCGGAGCTGGCGGCGGAGGATGTCCGTGCCGCGGCCCAAGCCATCGGCCGGCTCACCGGGCGGATCGATGTTGAGGATCTGCTGGGCGAGATCTTCTCCAGCTTCTGCATCGGCAAGTGACCGTCCGGAGCCGGGGTTCCACGCGAAACAGGTTTCCGGGCCATTAGGCCGTTCCATGTGAAACGATCCAGGATTGGAGCCTCGCGCACGAGCCCCATTTGCGCTATGGACGCGCCCTCCATGACCCAAGGAAATGCCAGCTTCGACGTCATCGTCATCGGCGGCGGCCATGCCGGCTGCGAGGCGGCCGCGGCTGCCGCGCGTCTGGGAGCGCGCACGCTGCTGCTGACGCATAAGCTCGAAACCATAGGCGAGATGAGCTGCAATCCGGCCATTGGTGGGCTGGGCAAAGGCCATTTGGTTCGCGAGATCGACGCGCTGGATGGGGTGATGGGGCAGGTGGCGGACGCCGCTGGCATCCAATTCAGGCTGCTCAACCGCTCCAAAGGCCCTGCCGTTCGAGGCCCCCGCGCCCAGTCAGACCGAAAGCTCTATCGCCGGGCGATGCAGGCTGCGCTGGCGGGGCAGGCCAATCTGACGATCATCGCGGGGGCAGTTGAGGACTTGATCTTGTCCTCCCCGCGGGCGGAAGAGCAGTTGCTGGCGTTCTCACCGCAGACGGCCAAACCTTCTCCTCCCCCGCATCGTGCTCACCACCGGCACCTTCCTGAAGGGGTGATCCACATCGGCGACAAGCGCATCCCGGCGGGCCGGCACGGCGAGGCGCCGGCGATTGGGTTATCGGATCGGCTCTACGGGGCGGGGTTCGCGATGGGCCGGCTGAAGACCGGCACGCCAGCGCGGTTGCAATCCAGCTCGATTGATTGGGCGTCGCTGGAGAAGCAATACGCCGACGACGAGCCGTCGCCATTCTCGTTCCTGACCGACAAAATCACCAACCCGCAGGTCGCGTGCGGCGTCACCTACACGACTGCAGAAACCCACAGGATCATCGAGCAATCGCTGACGAAGAGCGCGGTCTATTCGGGCGCGATCAGCGGGCGGGGGCCGCGCTATTGCCCGTCGATCGAGGACAAGGTCGTCCGCTTCGCCGACAAGAACGCGCACCAGATTTTCCTCGAACCCGAAGGGCTGGACGACGACACCGTCTACCCGAACGGCATCAGCACATCGCTGCCGGAAGACGTGCAGGGGCAATTCATCCGAACGATCCCTGGGCTCGAGAATGTCGTCATCAAACGCCACGCCTATGCGATCGAGTACGATTACGTCGATCCGCGCGAGCTCATGCCGACACTGGAAACGAAGCGTATCGCCGGCCTCTATCTCGCCGGCCAGATCAACGGCACGACGGGTTACGAAGAGGCGGCGGCGCAAGGCTTGATCGCGGGCCTCAACGCGGCGCGCGCGGCAGGCGGGGAGCGCCGTTTGAGATCAGCCGCGCTGAAGGATACATCGGCGTGATGATCGACGACCTCGTGACGCGGGGCGTCACCGAGCCGTATCGCATGTTCACCTCGCGCGCCGAGTATCGTCTCTCGCTGCGCGCTGACAATGCTGACCAACGCCTCACGCCGAAGGGTATAGAGCTGGGGTGTGTGGGCGGCGAACGCACACGCGCTTTCACCGCCAAAATGCGGGAAATCGAGCGCGCGCGCGAACTGGCGAAATCGCTACGGATGACGCCGGCGCAAGCCCAGGCGCACGAGCTGAAGGTCAACCAAGACGGCGTGCGCCGTGATGCGCTGGCGCTGCTCGCATATCCCTCGATCAGCTACGATCAGCTCGCCGCGATTTGGCCGGAGCTTGGTTCACTGTCGTCCCAAGCGCGCGAGCAGCTTGAGATCGACGCGATGTATTCGGGCTATCTCGAACGCCAGGCGCTCGACGTCGAGGCTTTCAAGCGCGACGAAGATTTGCGTCTCGATCCCGCGCTCGATTACGCAAGTGTCGGGGGCTTTCGAACGAGGTGCGTGAGAAGTTGACGCGCGCCAAGCCCGTCACACTCGGCCAAGCGTCGCGCATCGAGGGCGTCACGCCTGGCGCGCTCACGGCATTGCTGGCGCATGTAAAGCGCGAACAGAGGAAGCGGGCATGAGCCTGAAGCGAGATACGCTCTTCATCCTGCGCGCGCCGTTCGAGGACGCGGTGATGGAAGGGACGTGGTTCTGCACCGCGTGCGCGACGATGGAGGGCGCGTTGCTCGCGAACCCGCATTGGGCTGCGCGCATCGACGTAAAGCGAATGCCGCATCCAAGGCCGCGTCACGACATCATCGTGCTGATCGGCGAGGAGAACCAATCCATGCCGGTGCTCGTGCTGGCCGATGGTTCGACTCCGCCGGCGGGGGCGAAGGTCTTCGAGGGCCGCCACTTCCTCGACGAGCCCAAGCCCATCACGCGCTATCTTGCCGCCACATATGGCGGAGCAGGGCCGCACCCGTGAGTTACGGTCTGGCGGAATTCACACGGGATCTCGGGCTGCCCGTTTCACGCGAAACAGCTCAGCGGCTCGAAACCTTTCGCCGGCTGCTGGCCGAGTGGAACGAACACACCAATCTGGTCGGCCCGAAGGAACTCGATCTCTTCTGGTCGCGCCATGCGCTGGATAGCGCCCAACTGATCCGCATCGCGCCGCCTGAGGCGAAGCGCTGGATCGACCTTGGATCGGGCGCTGGCTTTCCAGCGCTCGTCCTGGCCTGCTTCCTGGCTGAGCGGGACGGCGCGGTGGTCCACATGGTGGAGTCCACAGGCAAGAAGGCCCGGTTCCTGAATGAGGTAATCCGGGCCGCTGGTTTGCCAGCCCAGGTGTTCAACCTTCGCATCGAGGATTTCCGGGCCGGGTCCTTGCGGTATGATGTGGTGACGGCTCGCGCCCTCGCGCCCTTGAACCGACTCATCCCCTATGCGAAGCCGATTCTCGATCGCGGCGCGCATGGTCTCTTCCATAAAGGCGCTGACCTAGACGCCGAGATGGCCGCCGCGAACGACGCTCTAAATGGTGGGGCGTACCGGGCAGAAGTGCTGGAAAGCCTAAGCGATCCGCGCGGCCGCATTGTTCGCATAACAAAGGCCGCGTAGCTCGCTTGGCTCCGATGAGGAGTGGTGGGATATGCGCGCTTTGGCGATCGCCAACCAGAAGGGCGGCGTAGGCAAGACGACGACCGCGATCAATCTCGGCACCGCTTTGGCGGCTGCGGGGAAGGGCGTGCTGATCTTCGACACCGATCCGCAAGGCAACGCCTCGACCGGCATCGATATCCATCCGGAAGACCGCAAGATCACGAGCTACGACGTGCTCGTTGGCAATCACACTTTGTCGAAGGCGATCATGCCGACGAAGGTGCCGAACCTTTACATCGCGCCGGGCGATGCAAACCTCTCGGGCGTCGAAACTGAGTTGATGGCAGGCGGCCGCGCGCAATTTCGTTTGCGCGATGCGGTCGCTCAATTTCGTGCGGAAAGCCAACTCAACATTGATTACATGCTGATCGATTGTCCGCCGTCTCTGAACGTGTTGACGGTCAATGCGCTGACGGCTGCGGATGCGGTGTTGGTGCCGTTGCAAACGGAATACTTCGCGCTTGAAGGCCTCGCGCAATTGGTCGCGACCATCAACGCGGTGAAGGCGAACCTCAATCCCACGCTCGAGATCCAGGGCGTCGTGCTGACCATGTACGACAAGCGCACCACGCTGAGCGAGCAGGTGGCCAGCGAAGTGCGCACACACTTCCCGGACAAGGTCTATGAAACAATGATCCCGCGGAACGTGCGGATCAGCGAAGCGCCGAGCCACGGGCTACCGGCGATCATCTACGATCAGAACGCATCGGGTAGCAAAGCGTACATCCAGCTTGCCAAAGAACTGATCGAACGGGAGCGCAATCTACAAGCGGCGTAGATTCCGGTGGGAAATTTTTACCCGTAGGTAAGACCTGCCTAGCGAAGATTTAATCATACCGATTCGGGTCGGGTAGGAGCAGGGCATGAGCGATTTAAGACCACGGGGGCTGGGGCGCGGGCTGTCAGCATTGCTGGGCGAGCCTGTCCGCACCGAGCCGCCGGCCGCTCAGCCGACGCCCGCAAACGCCTGGGCCCAACCGCAAGCCGAAACGCCGCGCGCGCCGATCGAGCCGCCGCGCAATGTGTTCGAGCTGCCGATCGCTAATCATCAGCCGCAACCTGCGCCGACGCCGGCAGCGCCGACATCCGTGTTCGGTGAGCCGGCCGCGCCGCCAGCGGCCCCGGTTGTTGCGCCCACGATTGCATCTGCCCCGACCCAAGCCGCCGCAGGGGAGACCGGCCCGCGCTCCGTTTCGATTGATCTCGTTCAGCGCAACCCGCAACAACCGCGCAAGCATTTCGACGAGAACGATCTCACCGATCTCGCCAATTCGATCCGCACGCACGGCGTGCTGCAACCGATCCTCGTGCGCCCGATCGCCGATGGCCGGTATGAGATCGTCGCTGGTGAACGCCGTTGGCGCGCAGCGCAACGCGCGGGCTTGCACACGATTCCCGCCGTGGTGCGCGAGCTCAACGAAGTTGAAGTCGTCGAGATCGCCATCGTCGAGAACGTCCAGCGGACGGACCTGAACCCGATCGAAGAAGCGCAGGGCTTCCAAGCCCTGATCGATCGCTTCGGCCGCACGCAGGAAGACATCGCTGAAGCTGTCGGGAAGTCGCGGCCGCATATCGCCAACATGCTGCGTCTGCTGAAGCTGCCGGACGATCTGCAAGAGATGGTGCGGGATGGTCGTCTGAGCTCAGGCCATGCGCGTGCGATCCTCACCGCGCCCGATCCGCGTGGCTTGGCGCAACGCGTGTTAAGCGAAGGCCTGAACGTCCGCGAAGTTGAGCGTCTCGCGCAGCAAGCCAAGGACGAAAAGCACGGCCCGCGTGCCGGCGCAGCCGCACCCGCTGTCGTTGCCGAGAAGAGCGCCGACACCCGCGCGTTGGAGCAAAGCTTATCGAACGCGCTCGGCCTTGAGGTGACGATCACCGACAAGGGCGGGGCCGGCGAATTGAAGGTCAGTTACAAGACGCTCGAACAGCTCGACGATGTAATGCGCCGCCTGCGCGGCGGCTTCTAAGCTTCGGCGGGAGGAAGCTCGGCCCCATGCAGGGCAGGGCGGAGGCAAATCGTGAAACGTCGAAGGGCGCGGTGTTGGCCACCGCGCCCTTCTTCTTGGCCTCGCCAAGTTCATCGCAGGGAGCTTTGCGATGACTTATGCGATCTGGTTCAGCGCGCCCATCGCGAAGGGTGCTGCGGCCATGAAGGCGAAGAGCAGCGCATAAAATTTGGCGACGGCTGGTTGCGCGGCGGTTTGGAAGCTGGCGGCGGCGGCTTGGGCGGCTTGCGGATGCATGATGTTTCCCTCGGCTTTGGAGTGCGGTTTAGGCGACGATCTGGGCGGCTTGGTTCAGCGTGGCGTAGGCGAACGGCGCGAACGTCAGAGCGGCGATGATCAGGCTGTAGAACTTGGCGGTCATTGGTCTTGCTCCCGGAAGCTCGTCGCTTCCATGAGCAAGACCTTATGCGCGCACCGTCCTAGTCGCTGTGCCTTCGGTCACATCAACGCACCTTCGGCCTAGGCCGTCGGCTTAGCGCAAGGCGCGCTCTGTATTCATGACCTGCACGTCCGTCATCATGCGCAGATACGCATCGAACCAGGCTTTGTGCGCGGAGCCCGTAATCACCAGCACGCGCGCGCCGGGGTGACGCGCGATCACTTCGCGGATATTGGCGACTTGGCGCAGATTGCGGGTTTCCCATTCGGCCACGCGTGTGCGGCCGACCCGGCTGGGGCTCTCGCGCCGGATCATGCTCAGCCATTGGGCGTCCGCATCCGTTCGGCCCGCTGCGGGCGAATTGAGGAAGCGATAGGTGGCGAGGGTTTGCGCCGGCGTCGTGAGGTTCTGCCCCGCCTCGCGCAATGGCGTGAACGCGGGATCGGCGAGCACTTCGGCAAACCAGGGTTGGCTGAGAAATGCGTCCATGTCGTCTACGCGATCAACCATCACGTCATCGCTGCCGTGATCGTCGATGGGGTAGAGGCGTTCCAAGCCGAGTCGCACCGCCAAGCGCGCGCCTACGAGATGGTTCTCGTTTCGCCGTGCCGCGAACGCCTCCAATTGCTCGACCAGCCCCGTGGACACGCCGTCCTCGGCGCAGCGTTCAGTGGGGTCGAGCCGCCACCATTGCACCAACGCTGAGTTAGGATCGCCCGATGCAACAAGCAGCGCGGCCAGGCGGCGGCGTTGCGCGGGTGTGGGCTCGGCTGGCCATGTGGCCAAGGTGCGCCGAACTTCTGCTTCGGCGTCCGGCATATCGAGCTGGAGGCTGTTGCGCGCCAGCGCCGCCATCGCGAGGCTGCGCGAGCCGTAGCTCGTGGCGACTTCGGGATAGATTTCGCGATATTGCCAAAGCGCCTGGATGCTCTCGCCTGACAACGCTTCGATGGCGATGATGTCAGGTGAGAACGCGGCGAGCCGGACGAGCAGGGGCTCAAGCACGGCCGCATCGAAACTCTCGGGCGCGCCGCTCAGGTGCGGTGAACCCAACACCATAATCTGCGTGGGAGCGCCGACGATGCGGTCCTGATAGGAGCGCGGATCGAATTGCTGCGCCGCAGCGGGCGCAATGGCGCTCACCGCGCACAGAGCGGCGAGCGCAAGAATGGTGGTTCTCAAAGCGTATTCCTCCCTCCGTTATGAAGGAGGGACGCTCGCTACCGCCGCTTTGGATGCAGCGCTTTCTAGGTTTGCGACGGTTCGGGGTCTTTCTCGCCGCGTGAAACGACTGTGGCGACCACGAGATCGCCGGTCACGTTGAGCGTGGTGCGGCACATATCGAGGAAGCGGTCGACGCCGAGGATGAGGCCGATGCCCTCCGGTGGAATGCCGACCATCACCAGGATCATCGCGATCACCGGCAGCGAGCCGGCTGGCACGCCGGCGGTGCCGATACCGCCCAATATGCACACCAGCATGACGATGACTTGCTGGCTGAGGCTGAGATCGATGCCGAAGAATTGCGCCAGGAAGAGCACCGTCACGCCTTCGAATAACGCGGTGCCGTTCTGGTTGGCGGTGGCGCCGACGGTCAGCACGAAGCGCGCGATCCGGCGCGGCAGGTTGAGCTCGGTCTCCGCCGCCCGCATCGAGACGGGGAGAGTGGCGTTGGATGACGCGGTCGAGAACGCAACCACGATCGGCTCGCGTACGGCGCTGAAGAATTTGAGCGGATTGCCTCCCGCGAGCAGCCAGATGCAGATCGGATAGACGACAAACATATGGATCGCCATTGCGCCCACGGCGACGCCCACGAACGCGGCCAGTCGCACCAGCAAATCCCAGCCGAACAGCGCGGCGAGATTGAACATCAAGCAGGCGATGGCGATTGACGCCAATTTGATCACGAGGTTGATGAGCTTCATCATCACCTCGAAAATGCCCGCGATGGTGAGCTGGAGTTGATCCGTAGCGGGCGTGCGCACGAGCACCAGCCCGATGCCGAACAACAGCGCAAATACCATGACCGGCAGAACGAGATTAGCGCTCGCAGCTGCGAAGACGTTTTGTGGAATGAGGTCGAGGAAGAATTGGCCGAGCTGCACGCTCTCGGGTGCGTTCTCGACGATTCCGGCCGCGCCCTCCGCGCCTTGCGCCAAGAGTTGCTGCGCAAGCACAGGATCGACGCCATCGCCGGGGCGCAGCGCGTTGACCATGCCCAGGCCGATCAGCACCGCGATGGTCGAGATCACAACCGTCATCAGCAAAGTCTTCCAGCCGACGCGGCCGAGCGCGCTCAGATCGCCCATTTCCGCAACGCCAACCACGAGCGCGCTGAAGAGCAGCGGCAGCACCAGCATGAACAACAAGCGCAAGAAGATTTGTCCAAGCGGCCCGGTGATGTTGCTCGTGAGCCAAACCACCCACGGCTCCTCGCCGCCGATGTTCATGTTGACCCAAAGGCCGGCGCCCAGGCCGATCGCAAAGCCCAGCAGCATCAGCACGTGGAGCGGGATGCCGCCCTTTTTCGTCGCTTCGGTCATCGCAATCCCCGCAAATTCTTATCCTCGTGGCTAGCGACGGAAGGGCAGGGGATCAAGCGCACTGTGAGTTTCGCGAGCTAGACACGCTCTCCGCCGAGGCGTTCAATGCTCCAAAATACAATAGGGAGCGGTCATGAGACGAATGGCGGTGGCGTTTGCCACAGGTGTCACTTTGGCTTTGGCCGCTTGCGGGCCGTCTGGGCCGGCCGCAGTGAACGAGGCGCGGATCGTCGGCGCTGATAACGAGCCTGGCAATTGGATGAGCCACGGCCGCACCTATGACGAAGATCGTTTCTCGCCGCTCACTGACATTAACGCGGAGAATGTGAGCCAGCTAGGCCTTGCCTGGACGTACGAGATGCGCATGCCGCGCGGCGCCGAAGCGACGCCGATCGTGGTCGATGGCGTGATGTACGTCACCTCGGCGTGGAGCATTGTGTATGCGCTCAACGCCGCGACAGGGGAGGAGCTCTGGGTGTTCGACCCCGAAGTGCCCCATGGACGCGGCGCTTCGGCCTGTTGCGATGTCGGCAATCGCGGCGTCGCAGTGTGGAATGGCAAAGTTTACGTCGGCACGCTTGATGGTCGGCTGATTGCGCTGAACGCCCGCGATGGCACGAAGGCGTGGGAAGTCGTCACCGTCGATCAATCGCGCCCCTACACGATTACGGGTGCGCCGCGTGCTGCGCGTGGCCTCATCTATATTGGCAATGGCGGCGCTGAATTCGGCGTGCGTGGTTATGTGAGCGCATACGATGCCGAGAGCGGCGATCTACGTTGGCGCTTCTACACGACGCCAAATCCAACCGAGGCCGACAACGCTGCGTCTGATTCCGTGCGCGACACTGCGCTTGCCACGTGGAATCCAACGGCCGGCGCTTGGCTCGAAAGCGGCGGCGGCGGCACGGCGTGGGACGCGATAGTTTATGACAATGAAACAGACACGCTCTGGATAGGCGTCGGCAATGGCTCGCCGTGGAACAGAGACATTCGTTCGCCGAATATCGAAGGCCGCAACAACGACAACCTCTTCCTCTCGTCCGTCGTTGGCGTCGATCCCGACACCGGCGCGTACAAGTGCCATTATCAAGAGACTCCAGGGGAGACGTGGGACTACACCGCGACGCAGCCGATCATTCTGAGCACGCTGCAGATCGGCGGCCAAGAACGACGGGTGCTGATGCACGCGCCTAAGAACGGCTTCTTCTATGTGATCGATCGCGAGGATTGCGGGCTCATCTCCGCGGGCTCGATCGCGACACAGACGTGGGCAAGCGGTGTCGATATGAGCACCGGCCGACCGATTGAGAATGCGGATGCGCGTTATGCGTCTGGCACGGCGATCGTGCTGCCGTCGCCGTTCGGCGCGCACAATTGGCATCCGATGTCGATGTCGCGCGATACAGGCCTCGTTTACATTCCGGTCCAGGAGCTGGCGCAGGACTACACCGCCGATCCGGCCTTCGTGTATCGTCCAGGTCGCTGGAACACCGGCACGGTGCATGCGGCGTTGCCGACCGATCGCGCCACGCGCGCGGCGATCCGCAACACGATGCAGGGCTTCCTGCTGGCTTGGGACCCGGCGACCCAACGCGAAGCCTGGCGCGTGCCGCTCGCCACGCCGTGGAACGGCGGCACGTTGGCGACGGCGGGCGACCTCGTTTTCCAAGGTACGCTCAACGGCCGCTTCCGCGCCTACAACGCGCGCACCGGCGATCAGCTTTGGGATTATGACAACCAAGCCGCGACGATGGGTGGGCCGATCACGTATTCCGTTGATGGCGTGCAATACGTCGCCTCGCTCGCAAGTTACGGCACGCTCTGGTTCTTGCCCGTCGGTTTCGGCATCGCCGATCCGCCGAGCGAGCCGGTCAACGGTCGCGTCAACGTGTTCCGCATCGGTGGCACGTCGACCTTGCCGACGCGCGAATTGGTGCGCTTGCCTATGGAGCGCCCGCCGGTGTTGCGCGCCTCTCAAGCTGCGATCGCGCGTGGCGCGGCTGCGTATGGGGCGTTCTGCTCGGTCTGCCACGGCTCGGGCGCGACTTCGGGCGGTGTGTTGCCGGACCTCCGTCGCGCGCCCTCGTTGCAAGATGCGAATGTGTGGCGCGACACCGTGCACGGCGCCCGCGCGGCGAACGGCATGCCCGACTTCACGCAATGGGTCAGCGCCAGCGACGCCGAAGCTATCCGCGCCTACGTCGCCAGCGAAGCGCAGGTGCTCTACGCGGAAGAGCAGGCGCGACCGAATTAACGCGCGCGCTTACGTCGGTCAGCGCATCAGCAGATCGGCGTAGCGTTGGCGCAGGACCTTCTTGTCGATCTTGCCGGTCGCGGTGAGTGGCACGGTGTCGAACAAGATGGCGTCCGGCGTCCACCATTTGACGATGCGCGGCGCCAGATAGGCGCGCACATCATCTTCGCTCACGTTCGCGCCTGCATGGGTTTCGAGCACCAGGATCGGCCGCTCTTCCCATTTGGGGTGGGGACGCCGACAACGGCTGCGATGCGTACGCCAGGGCAGGCGACCGCGACATTCTCCAGATCGATCGATGAAATCCATTCGCCGCCGGATTTGATCACGTCCTTCTTGCGGTCGGTGATGCGCATGAAGCCGAAGGCATCGAGCGTGGCGATGTCGCCTGTGTCGAACCAGCCATCGGCATCGGTCACGTCTTTCTCGCCGCGATAATAGCGTTGGATCGTCCACGGTCCGCGCACCATAAGTGCGCCGGATGTCTCGCCGTCGTGCGGCGCCTCTACGCCATCGTCGCCAACGATCTTCAGCTCGATGCCGAATTGCAGGCGGCCCTGCCGCGTCCAGATTGCTTCATCGAGCTTCTCTTCGCCGAGGGCGGCGAGCGCAGGGGTAGGTGTCGCAATGACGCCGAGCGGCGCCGTTTCGGTCATGCCCCAAATCTGCAGCACGCGGACGCCGTAATCCTTCTTGAACGTCTCGGCCATGGCGCGCGGCACGGCGGAGCCGCCGATGACGACGCGTTGCAGCTTGCCTGGAGTTTCGCCGGTCTGCTTCAGATGCGCGAGATACATGGTCCAGATCGTCGGTACACCGCCGGAGAAGGTGACGCCTTCGTTGACGATTAGCTCCTGCAAGCTCCCGCCATCCATGCGATCGCATGGCATCACCAGTTTGCAGCCATTGATCGGCGCCGCGAACGGGAGACCCCAAGCTGACGCGTGAAACAAAGAAGAGCAGGGCATGACGACGTCGAATGCGTCAAAGCCGAAGGCACTGTTGAGCCCGGACGCCATCGCATGCAGAACGATGCCGCGATGCGAGTAGAGCACGCCTTTTGGATCGCCTGTCGTGCCGGAGGTGTAACAGAGCATAGCGCCGGCGTTCTCATCGACGCTTGGCCAAGCGAAGCCGTCGTCTTCGGCAGCGAGCAAATCCTCATAGCAGAGCGCGGCGACAGCGCCTGGGTCATGCGCGCCCTTGTCGCTCAGCATGACGAAGGTTTTGACCGTCTTCATGCCTGGCCGCAGCCGCTCGACTAGGGCGAGGAAGTTCTTGTCGAAGAGCAGAACTTCCGCCTCGGCATGATTTAGAATGTATTCGATCTGCTCGTCGAACAGCCGCGGATTGACTGTGTTGAGCACGGCGCCGAGCCCAGGCACGGCGTAGAACAGCTCGAAATGCCGATGCGTGTTCCAGGCGAGTGTCGCGACCCGGTCGCCCGATTTCACACCCAAGCGCTGCAGCGCCTTGGCGGCACGCTGGGTGCGACCGAGCGCTTGGCGGTAGTTGAGGCGGGTGAGCGGCTCATCAATGAGGCGCGAGACGATCTCTACGCCGCTATGTGCGGTCGCGGCGAATTTCAGGATGTCGATGATCTGCAGCGCTTTTGGCTGCATCAGGCCGGGGATCATGTCGTGGTGCTCCGCGCGCACTTTGCGCCATCGCGCGCGTGACGCCAAGAGAGGGCGGGCTGGGTTCAACCGACCAGGCGCAACCCCAACCGCGAGATCGCATGGACGAAATTATTCGGCGCGATGTCGATGTCGCCGGTCCATGTCGCTTTCGGGTAGCGGCCTAGGATTTGGCGGTAGGCCTCTTCCAACTGGATTTGCGCGACGCGTTTGCCGACGCACACGTGCGGGCCATAACCGAAGGCGATGTGCTTGTCGGAATTGGCGCGTTCCACATTGAGCGCGTCGGGATTGTCGAACATCGCCGGGTCCCGATTGGCGGCGCCGTAATACATCAGCACCTTCTCGCCCTCGGCGATCGCTTGGTCCGCGATCTCGGTGTCGCGCGTGGCGGTGCGGCGCATATAGATGACAGGGCTGACCATGCGAATGAATTCGTTGGCCGCGTTGGCCATGAGGTCCGGCTGGCTTGCGAGCTTGGCGCGCTGATCGGGAAATTCAGTGAGCAAGCGCATCGCGCCGGAGAGCGTGTTGCGCGTGGTGTCGTTGCCGGCGAACACAATCAGCAGCCATGAGCCGTCGAGATATTCGTCGGCCAGCAATTCGCCGTCGAGTTTGGCGTTGGCTATGGCGGTGAGCAAATCCTCGCGCGGTTCGGCGCGACGCTTCTTCAGGATGTCGCGGCCATAGGCGAACATCTCTTCTACGTTTGCATTGAAGGCGCCGATGAAGGTCAGCAGGTCAGGGAGAGCTGAAGCGTACCGACCCGTTGCTGCATGGCGAGGTCTTGCGCGCGTTCGAGGTAATGCATCCATTCGAGGAATTTCGGACGATCCGGCTCCGGCACACCGAGCAACTCGCAGAGCGTATAGAGAGGTAGGCGCGACGAGAAATGCTCGACCATGTCGATGTCTTCGCTCGCGTGCGGCGCCATAGCGTCGAGGAGATTGGTGATCTCCTGGGCGATCCGGTCCTTCAACTTGCCCAGATATTTCGGCGTGAAGAACGCCATGTGCTCGCGGCGCAATTCGAGGTGCCAGGGTGCGTCCATGTTGATCATCGCATCGAGCGAGGCGCGGGTGAGCAGGGGATGGCCCTGCTCAGGTTTCGGCGTGCCCATGAGGATGCCGCCGCGCTGCGAGGAGAAAGCTTGCGGGTCGCCGTTGACCTTCATCACGTCCGCGTAACGCGTGACGGCCCAGAAACCCGCGCCGCTGATTGGCTCATCCACCCACGCGACCGGCGCATGCTCGCGCAGCTCGCGATAGAGCGCGTAAGGTTGGCCCCTGGCATAGACGTGCAGATCGGTCAGCGCCGTTGCGTCAATCTGGGCGTTGCGCGCCGCGAAGTTCGGACCGGGGCGGCCTTCGACGGCGGTCTGAGAGATCAATTGCATCGGGCGCTCCACGCTTCATTGAATGCAAACCTAGGCCGCCGCGCGGCGCGCGCAAGCGTGGACGCCACGTCAGCATTGGCGTTACATGCGTGGAAAGATGGAGAGGATCGCGATGTTTGAGGGCAAAGTCTGGTGGATCACGGGCGCGTCGTCAGGCATCGGCGCGGCGTTGGCGGAAGCGCTGGCGGCCAAGGGCGTGCGCCTGATCTTGTCAGGCCGCAACGAAGCAGCGCTACGCGATGTGGCGGCGCGCATCGGCGGCGAGAGCCTGATCCTCCCCTTTGAGGCCACCGATTTCGCGCGTGTGCCGGACGTTGTGAAACAAGCCTGGGCGTGGCGCGGCCGTGTGGATGGCCTCGTCAACAATGCCGGCATTTCGCAGCGTTCGCTGGCGGTCGATACGGCGTTCGAAGTCTATGAGCGCATCATCGCCGTCGATCTCATGGCGCCGATCCGACTGACGCAGGAGCTGTTGCCGCTCATGGTTGGCGCAGGCGGCGGGCATCTCGTTGCGATCTCGAGCGTCGCCGGCATTGTCGGGGCGCCGTTGCGCGCGGCGTACAGCGCCGCGAAAGCCGGCATCATTGGCTATCATGACAGCGTGCGCGCGGAGACGACGCATCAAGGCATGAAGGTGCTGGTGGTGGCGCCGGGTTCGGTACAGACGAACGTGTCCAAGAATGCGCTCGACGGCAAAGCACAAAGCCGCGGCTTCAGCGACACAGCGATCGACAACGGCATGCCTGCGGAGGTCGCGGCCAACGCGATGGTCGAGGCGCTGCAGAAGGGGACGCGCGAACTTATCCTTGCGGAAGGCATGGAGGCGATGGGCGCAGCGCTTCGGCGCAGCAATCCCGATCAATTGTTCGACGTGATGGCCGGGCTGGTCGCCGATGGCTACGCCAAGAAGCTTGGCGCGGAGTGACGCTTTGCTTTGCGCGCGGCGGGCGCCTATCAAGGGCGCATGAGTTCGCTTGCTGAAGTCGTCGCGGCGCTAGTCCCGGAAGGGGAGAGCTTTGTGATCGATGCGCCCGAGGCTTGGGCGCAAGGGCGCACCCTCTACGGCGGGATGACCGCGGCGCTCGCCTATGAAGCGTTGAGGCGAACGCATGGCGAACTGCCGCCTTTGCGCTCGGCGCAATTCACATTTGTGGGCCCTGCTTCGGGGCGTCTCCGTTTTACCTCGCCGCTGCTTCGGCGCGGACGCTCGTCGGCGATCTTCGCCAGCGAGTGCGTGAACGACGACGGCGCGGTTGCACGCGCGGTCTTCGTGTTCGGCGGCGCGCGCGAGAGCAAAGTCGCGCACGATTATCTGACGCCGCCGGCGGTTGAGGCGCCCGAAACGCTGAAGCCATTCCGCAAAGAGGGCGAAGGCGCGCGTCCGGGGTTCTGGAATAATTTCGAGACGCGATTAGCCTCTGGCGGGCGCTTATTGGAGCTCGATGCGCCGCGACCGGAATTCGCGGTGTGGACACGTTTCCTCAATGCGGGCGCCGCCGATCCGAACACGGCCCTGCTCGCCCTCGCCGATTGCTTGCCGCCCGCCGCAATGGTGCATTTCCCGCATCCTGGGCCGATCAGCACGATGACGTGGACCGTCGACGTGATGGCGCCGCCGGAGCATCTCGATGCGTGGCATTTGCTCTGGGCGTCGAGTGAGCAGGCGGGCGAAGGCTATTCGATGCAGGCGATGACACTGTGGGACGACGCGGGCAAACCGCTCGCCGTCGGCCGACAAGCCGTTGCGATTTTCGTTTAGGTGTAGCGCTTCGAGGTGCGCTGTTCGCCAATGTCGGCGTCCACCTTCTCCGCGCCAGCGTAACCTGTGATGCGGTCGGCGACGAACGGATTGGTCTGACGCTCGCGCCCGAATGTGGATGTCGGGCCGTGGCCGGGTACGAACGCCATATCGTCGCCAAGCGGCCAGAGTTTTTGCGTGATCGAGTCGATCAGCTGCTGGTGATTGCCTTGCGGAAAATCGGTGCGGCCGATCGAGCCTTGGAACAACACGTCGCCCACGAACGCGATGCGCGCGTCCCGATTATGGATGACGACATGGCCCGGCGTGTGGCCGGGCGTATGTGAAACGTCGAAATTCACGCCTTCGAATTCGAGCACTTCGCCGTCCTCGAAATAGCGATCCGGCGTCACGTTGCGCAGACCAGGCACCCCGTAGCGCGTCGCGGCGTCTTCGATCTGGTCGAGCCAGAATTGGTCCGCCGCGTGCGGCCCCTCCACTGCGACGCCCAAACGCTCGCGCAATTCATCCGCCGCGCCCGCGTGATCGACATGGCCGTGCGTCAGCCAGATGCGCGTGAGGTTCAGGCCAAAATAGTTGAGCGCGCCGATTAGTTTTTCAATGTCCCCGCCGGGATCGACGAACGCGGCGTTCTTGGTCTCATCGTTCCAGAGCAGCGAGCAATTCTGCTGCAGTGGCGTCACCGGGATGATGCGGATTTGCAGCTTCGGCTGAGGCGGGGCGGCGTCGGTCATGCTCTTTAGGTGTCGGCTTTAGCCCGCACGCGCAAGCGCTGACGCTGCGAAAAGCGAGTTAGAATGCCCGGCCGATCGAGAACACCACGGTGCTCTCATAGCTGTCTGGACCGTACGTATAGGTCTCGATGTCGGAGCCGGCGTCGATGTCGTTGTCGTGGTAGCGTAGATCAAAGCTGAAGCCTTCGAACTCGTACGCCGCGCCGACGTGCCAGGTCGCGTATTCGTCCTGATCCGCGCCGCCGAACGGCCCGTCTGGGTCTTCGATGCTTTGTGAGCCGAATGCGCCCGAGAGTGTGATCGCGTCCGTGGCTTCATAGGCGGCGCTGATTTCGATGTACGCCGCTTCGCCCGTGTCGCCGTAATTGTCTGGCGCGAAATAGACGGCCGGGCGCAGCGAGAGCTTGTCGATTGGTGAGAAGCTAGCGGCAGCCGAGAGCTCAATATAATCGAACTCCGCCGCCTCATCTTCGGCGCCTGGATAGAAGTAGCCGGTGATCGCGAAGTCCCAAGTGATTGGCCCGGTGACCGGCGCGACGCCCGCGTAGAGATCAAGCTCTACGCCATCGGTGACGTTCGACGCCCACGTGCCGGCATAGAAAAGATCGTCATGCACCCAATCGAAGCCGCCTTGGATAGCGGGCGAGCCGTCGGTGAGGAGACGCCGCGAAACACGTAATCGGTGACCATGCTCACATTTGCAGTGAACTCGCCCGCTTCCGCGACGCCAGCCGGCGTCAGCAATGCAAACGTCGCTAAGCCCAATCGCTTCATGTGCGCGTCCCTCGATACCGCAGGAAGCTTGGCTGATTGGGTGAACAAGCGATTAAATCGGGGCTTCACGCCAAAAAATAACAAAAGGCCGCCGAGGGGAGCATCCTCGGCGGCCTTCTTTGGCTCGCTCGTATAGTCGCGGGGAGCTACGCGACGATCTGAGCGGCTTGGCTGAGTGTGGCCATCGCCATCGGTGCGAACACGGCGCAGGCAGCGATCAGGGCATAAAATTTGGTCATGGGTTTGCTCTCGAATTTGGGGTTAGGGCGGGGCCGATCAGGCGACGATAAGCGCTGCTTGGTTCAGCGTGGCGAAGGCCATCGGTGCGAACACGGCGCAGGCGGCGATCAGGGCGTAAAACTTGGTCATTTGGTTTGCTCCTCGGTTCGAAGCGTCATCGCTTCGATGAGCAAACCTACCCAGACCCAAAGCTGGACGATGTGACGTCGGTCACGCCGCTGGAAGGCTGGGTGATCGCTTGACTTGGACGCTGCCACGGAACAACGGTTTGCGCGGTCAGCACGCAGGGGAAGGGCTTGAGCGGCGGTGATTTACGCCTGACGCGTCGGCGCCTGGGCGCTGGGATCGGAGCTGTCGCTCTGGCTGCGTGCGGCGCACCACTCGCGCAGCAAGCCGCAACCAACGCGCCCGCCCGCCGTCCAGCGGCCCCTCCGCCGACGCCGCCGGCCCGCCTCACCCAGTCGGAGCTTGATCGCTTGCGTCAGACCACCGGTTCGCCAGCGCTGGCCGCGGCGCTGCAGGCTGAGTCCGGCCCGGTGGTCACATGGGTCTCGGGGGTACGACGGCGCGACGCGCCCGATCCCGTGACACTCGCCGATCGCTGGCATCTGGGATCAATCACCAAGTCGATGACGGCGACTTTGGTTGCGCGCTGTGTCGAGGCCGGACTGGTCGGTTGGACAGACACGATCGAGTCGGTGCTCGGCGAATTTATCCTGAACATGCGCGATGAGTATCGCGGCGCGAATTTTTGCATCTCTTGTCGCATCGCGCCGGGTTGCAAACCGATGTGATGGATTTGGGCATCCTTGGTCTTCCGCTGATCGAAACGGACGCGCGCGATAGCCGCCGCGTCGTCGCGCGTTACGCGTTGCGCCAAGAACCCGTAGGGCCACGCGAACAATCGTTCGAATATTCGCAGAGCGGCTATGTCATCGCTGCGGCGATGCTTGAGGCAAAGCTTGGCGCGCCCTGGGAAGAGCTCATGCGCACGCATGTGTTTGAACCGCTCGGTATGCATAGCGCCGGATTTGGTCCGCCAGGTCTGAGCGATGAGGGCGGCCAGCCGGTCGGGCATGCGTCCTGGTTCACGCAGAGTTTGACGCCGCATCCGCCTGGCGAGGGCATCGCTGATATTCCGAGCGCATGGGCGCCGGCGGGATCTACGCATGCCTCGCTGCCGGACCTTATCGCTTATCTTAATGCGCACCGAGACAAGTCCGAATTCCTGAAACAGGAAACCTGGGCATTGATGCACGCGCCGCCGTTCGGCGGCGACTACGCGCTGGGTTGGTATTTGCGCAATGGCGGGCTCTGGCACAACGGCACCAATTCGATGTGGTACGCTGAAGTTCTGGTCGATACCGTCGCGAAGAAATCAGCCGCGGCCGCATGCAATGACGGGCGCATGGAAACCGTCACGCCGATCGTCCACGCCGCATTGATGAGCGCCGTGCGCCAGGATGAGCTCTATGTTGAACCGGTGGAACTGACGCAGACGGCCGGCTAAGCAGGGCTTGAAGCGCACGCTGATCTGACTATCTTCGGCAACCAAGCAACAAGGACGCGCGCACGTGATCATCGCCTAACAGCCAAACCCTTTGTCGGATTGTCTGCGGGAACGTGCGTCTCATGTCGTCAATTGTTGTTTCCAAGCTTGCCTGGGTGTTGCCAGATGGGCGGCCACTTTTCTCTGATCTTGATCTAACGTTCGGCGCCGAACGCGTTGGGCTTGTCGGTCGTAACGGTGTGGGCAAAACCACGTTGTTAAAGGTCATCGCCGGCGAACGCGCGCCGCGCTGCGGTTCCGTGAGCGTGAGCGGGCAGCTCGCCGTACTCCGCCAAAGCGTGCAGGTCAGTCTAGATGAAACCGTCGCCGATCTGTTCGGAGTGCGCGATGCGTTGGCCTTGCTGGCGCGCGCGGCGCGGGGCGAGGCCAGCGCCGAGGATCTCACGCAAGCGGATTGGACGCTGGAGGCGCGCTTAGAGGCCGCGTTGGCGCGGCTAGGCCTTAGCGCGAAGGCAGAGACGAAGCTGTCCACGCTCTCCGGCGGCCAGCGCACGCGCGCGGCCCTGGCGGCGCTGGTGTTCGCTGAACCTGACTTTCTCATTCTCGATGAGCCGACCAACAATCTCGATCGCGATGGCCGCGCCGCCGTCATCGCGCAGCTGGCCGAGTGGCGGGCGGGCGCGATCGTCGTTAGCCACGATCGCGAATTGCTCGACGCGATGGATGCGATCGTGGAAATGACTTCGCTCGGCGCTAAGCGCTATGGCGGCGGCTGGAGCGCGTATCGCGCGCGAAAGGCGACGGAGCTGGCGGCCGCGGTGCGTGAGCTTGAGGATGCGGAAAAACGAAGCGCCGATTTGGCCCGCACCGCGCAAGCAACGATCGAACGAAAAATGCGCAAGGACGGCGGGGGCGCTCGCAAGGCGGCCAAGGGCGATGCGCCGCAAATACTCCTCGGCATGATGAAGGAGCGAAGCGAAACCACGGGTGCGGAACACGCGCGGATCGTTGAAAAGCGTCGCGAGCAGGCTGAGGTCGATATTGCCTCCGCACGCGAGCAGATAGAAGTGTTGCAGGCCTTCGCCGTGAAACTGGCGCCGACAGAACTGGCGGCGAGCAAACAAGTGCTGCGTCTTGCCGATGTAACGGCGGGCTACGAGCCGGACGTGCCGGTGATCCGCAATTTGTCGTTTGAGATCGTTGGCCCCGAGCGTGTCGCCGTAGTGGGACCGAATGGGTCGGGCAAATCGACTCTGCTTGCACTCATCACCGGCGTGCTCGCGCCGCGGTCGGGCGAGGTGCGCGTGATGGCGTCATGGGCGCTGCTCGATCAGCATGTCAGCATGCTCGATCCCACGCTTTCTATTCGCGACAATTTCCTCACGCTCAATCTGGGCGCGGACGAGAATGCGTGTCGTGCGGCTTTGGCGCGCTTCATGTTCCGCGCGGATGCGGCGTTGCAGATTGTCGGCACACTGAGCGGCGGGCAGATGCTGCGGGCGGGATTGGCGTGTGTGCTGGGCGGCCAGAAGCCGCCGCAATTGCTGGTTCTCGATGAGCCAACTAACCATCTCGACCTCGACTCGATCGAAGCCGTGGAAGCGGGCGTGCGCGCCTACGACGGCGCCTTACTCATCGTTAGCCACGATGCGACCTTCCTTGATGCAGTGGGCGTGACGCGCTGGCTGGAAATCTTGGCGGGCGGCGGGAACGGTTAAACGAAATCCGCGTTGTTCAGGGGCGCGCAATTTCACCCCCGCCCTGCGCGCACCCTCAGAAAGCGGCCCTCCACCGGGGCCGCTTTCGCATTTTCAGCATCCGTGACATCGATGACGTGGGAGGGGCGTGATGGCGGATGAGGGCTTTGAGGGCGAGATCGTGTTGGAGGAGCCGGCGAATGTCGGTGCGCCTGAAGGCTTGGCGCGGCTTTCGACGCAATTTGTGCGCTATCCCGGTTGCCAGCAATTGATTCTGTGGCTGCCGCAACCTGGTCGGCCCAATTACGGTGTCCTGGTGGTGACGCGATCGAGCAGGCGCCCGTTTCATCGCGCCTCAATGGCAGCATTCAAATTCTCACCGACACTTATGCATGGCCGCCCGGCGCTTATCGCGTCGAGCTCGATCATGTCGATGGCTGGCGCCATGAATTGCGCATGCAAAAACTTGAGGAGGGCGTCGCGTCGCCAAAGCCCCCGCGCCGCCGCCGACGCAGGAGCAATTGCCCAGTGACGGAGAACGCATCTATCGCGATGGTTTGGGCAATGTGATTCCGAACCTCGACTTGGAAATGCGCCGCCAAGCCACGGAGAAAATCGTTTCGAAATTCTCGCGGCGGTTGGATTTCGAAGGCAATGCGCACGCCGGGATCATCATCTATATCGATGGCGAGCGCCGCATCCGTTTCTCGCACGAAATGTGCATGGGCCGCGTGAAGTTCAGCATCGACCTGCCGCGCCCCCAGCATTGGGAAGCGCAGACGGGTGCGCCGCTTGCCGAGCGTGATGACATTGTCGATTTCGTCGCGCGCGAAACGCGCCGCACTCAGGCCAGCTCGTGGAATTACGAAATCCACGAAGAGCGGATCGATTTCGTGGATCCGTGCCGTCCCTAATGATCATAGTCGCCAAGAGCGGCGTGTTCTCCGTCCTCCTGCTCGAAACCCGCGCCGTCGACGGTTGTTGGCGTGGGCTGAGCCGCGAGCGCAAATGTGGTCGTCGCGGCGAAGGCTAGGGCTGCGATCAGCGCGACCGGATGTGCCGCCGCAGCGTCCTCACCGGGTTCATCCGCACGACGTCGCTTTGCGCCGGAGAGCATGGCTGGAACGAGTCCGTCGCGACTGAGCCAGGATTCAATCGCCACGCCGATCAAGTGAAGCACCACCAGGGCCTGCAGGACGCGAAACAAGGCTTCGTGCACTTCGGCCATGTTCAAACCGCCGATGCCGACAAACGGCCCGGACGCCTCATCGCCGCCGCTGAAGAGACCGGTAACCACCAGCGCACCTACAAGTGCGAGCAGCGCAAACACGGCGAGGCCGCCTAGAGGATTGTGTCCGAGATGCCGTTTGGGTTGGTCGCGGAAGAGATCGCCAAGATGCTCAACGATGGCGCTGGGGACGGCTGCGAAGTCTGCGAAGCGAGCGCGCTCATTGCCGATGAAGCCCCACAG
Organism: Hyphomonadaceae bacterium JAD_PAG50586_4; assembly: GCA_023242925.1. Classification (GTDB taxonomy): domain Bacteria; phylum Pseudomonadota; class Alphaproteobacteria; order Caulobacterales; family Aquidulcibacteraceae; genus Vitreimonas. Next base: position 4,129,262 of record CP096134.1, read on the forward strand.
AACTCGAAAGACGATAAGACCAGCAACTGCCTCACCAGCGTAGCGATGCAGAACGGCCGCGCCGCCTTCCTCGCCGCTGCTCAGCCATGCTACCGCGAGCAGCACGACCAGCGCCCAATGGAAAATGCGCGTGGGCAAATCCCAGACGCGAACAAGTCTCTCTTGCATGTTTGTCTCCTCAAGCATGGCTCAAGGAACATTTGCGCCGCGCAGGCTGACGTCTCGCCGATGACCGGTGTCAGTATTGCATCAGGTGCAACCGCTTTTCAGCATCAGTTGCCGACGAGCTTGGCCACGCCGCGATAGGCATCGGCCGCGATCAATTCCTGCGGCGCGCCGGCTGTCTTGCTGCGAAGTTCGGCCGTCCAGAGCACATCATACGCCGCGCTGAGCTTCTTGGCGGTCCACAGCCGGGCTTGCGCGGCGACGGCGTCGCGCTCCTTCCAGAACACTGGCGGGCGCAGCTTGGCGATGGCATCTGTCGGACTCATGCCTTGGTCAATCAACGCGCGCGCTTCGCGCAATTGATGCAGCCGGCGCAGCAGCGCGCGCAGGGCCGAAACGCCAGAGAGCGCATCGATGCGCGCCAGAGATTCCACCGCCTGCGCCACGCGGCCCTGAGCCGCTGCAAGGGAAGCCGCGTCGAGCGCGCTTTCGGCCTCGCTCGCCATCAAGGCTTCGAGATCCTCGACGCTGATCTTGCGGCCGAGATTGTGGGAATAGAGCGCCAGCTTCTCGATTTCCTGCCGCGCCAAGCCGCGATCCGGCGGGAGGGCGCCAAGGAATGTCTCTTCCGCATCGCGGTCGAATTCGATCTTCAATTCCTTCGCCAACGCCTTGGCGTACTGCGCGCGCTCGGCTTCTGTTTCCTCGTAGAAGGCGATCACGGCGCCGTTCTTCGCTGCGCCAAACTCCTTCACCAGCGCCGCCGTCGAACCCAGGTCGCCAGCTTCGACAATGAGATAGCCGCTCGGCGCGCCGCTCTCGATCGTCTTCAGTGCATCGAGGATCGCGTCGTCGCCGCCTTTGCCGTTGGCGCGCACCCACACGATGGTCGGGCCGCCGAGTAGGGATTGCGCGGACAATGCGTCGGCGAGTTTGGCGCCGTCTTTCTTGATTTCGTCATCGCCGAGCTTGGTGATGGCGTAGGGATCGTCGGATTTGCCGAGCGCCCAGGCGGCGAGCGTTTGCGCGGCTTCGTGCACGAAACTTTCGTTGGGGCCGTAGAGCAGAACAGCGCCGACGGTTTTGTCGGGCTTGTCGAGGAAGCGCCGGATCGAGGCGCCGGTGATTTTCACCGCGCCGCGCTTTGCGATCGTGCTTGCGCCATGCGGAGCGCGAGTTCCGAGCGGAAGCGTTGCGCCATCGTCTCGGCCGCGCGATCGCGGGCATCGTCTTGCGCTGCGATTTCGCCGAACGCCGCTGTCGGGATGTCGTAGTTCGCCGTGCTCACCACCGAACCGCGCATCACGCGGCCTTGGCCGGCGGCTGGTGTCAGCACGTAATTTGCGGTGAGACGAAGCTCCGCGCGTGTTGCGGATTCGTCGCGCCGAATGCCGAGTTGCGCAACATTCTCCACGAGCGTGACTTCGAGCAGCATCGGCGGCGTGCCGTCATTCTCGACCGCCAGGATGCGCGACAATTCGGTGCGCAGCGTATGGCCGGCGCGGCCAGGGATTTCGCCGATCTGCACCGGGCCGATCGCATTGCCGCCGCCGGCGGGCGCGTACATCGGCTGGAAGCCGCACGCTGCGAGCAGCAGAAGCGAAAGGCTGGCGATCAGTACGCGCATCTGGGGTTCTCCGCCCGCGATCAGTTCGCGACGATATTGACGATCCTATCGGTGACCACAATCACCTTGCGAATTGTAACACCCTCCAAGAAGGGCTTCACCGCCTCGTGTTGCAGTGCGAGCTCGCGCACATCGGCCTCGGCAGCGCCCTTGGGCGCGTCGATTTCCGCACGTTTCTTGCCGTTCACCTGAATCGGGAGCGTAACGGTGTTCCGCGCCGCCAATTCCGGGTCGGCGACCGGCCAAGCCGCGGTGGCGACGAAGCCCGTAAAGCCTAGCTTCTCCCAGCACTCTTCGGCCAGGTGCGGCATGAAGGGCGAGATCAACTGCGACAGGATGCGCAAAGCTTCGCCGCGCGCGAACACGCTTCCCGCGGTTTGGCCCTTCAGTTTGGCGATGGCGTTGACCAATTCGTAGCCACGCGCGACCGCGACATTGAAGCGGAAATTCTCGATGTCGTCGGTGACGCTCTGAATAGCGCGGTGTGCGAGTTGGCGCAGCGCGTGAGCGTCGGGCTCCATGGCGGGCGCCGATTCGCCGGGCTTAGGGGCGGGATGGCCGTGCGCTTCAGTCAGCGTCCAAACGCGCTGCACGAAATTCCACGCGCCTTTGACGCCGGAGGCGGTCCATTCCACATCGCGTTCTGGCGGCGAGTCCGAAAGCACAAACCAACGCGCGACGTCAGCGCCGAAATCCTGAATGAACGCGTCGAGATCGACGACGTTCTTCTTGGACTTCGACATTTTCTCGATCGCGCCGACATCAACAGCCGCGCCCGTCTTTATCTCGACGCGCTTGCCGTCCCTGAGATCGGTGTCTTCCGGCAGCAGCCATGTGCCCGACGCCGACTTGTACGTCTCGTGAACCACCATGCCCTGTGTGAAGAGCGAGGCGAACGGCTCGCCGTCGGTCACGCCGTCGAGGAAGCCGCAATCGCGCATCGCGCGGGTGAAGAAGCGCGAATAGAGCAGGTGCAGAACCGCGTGCTCGATACCGCCGACATATTGATCGACGGGCAGCCAATATGAGGCGAGCTTTTTGTCGAATGGCGCGTCCGGATTGGTCGGATCAGTGAAACGCGCGAAGTACCAGCTCGAATCCACGAAGGTGTCGAGCGTGTCGGTCTCGCGCTGCGCCTCGCCGCCGCAGCTTGGACATTTCACATGCTTCCAGGTCGGATGGCGATCGAGCGGATTGCCGGGCTTGTCTTTGTCGAAGGTGATGTCTTCCGGCAGCGTGACCGGCAAATCCTTCGCGGGCACAGGTACGACGCCGCATTTGGCGCAATGGATCGCCGGAATTGGGCAACCCCAGTAACGCTGTCGCGAAACGCCCCAATCGCGCAGACGATATTGCGTCGTCGCTTCGCCCTTTTCGAGCTTCACCAGCTCTTCGATCGCGCGCGTAATCGCGTCGCGCGTGGAGAGGCCGTCGAGGAAGCGCGAATTATAAATCACGCCATCGTCGGTATAGGCGTCCTTCGTCACCGTGTACGTGGCCGCGTCCTCGCCGGGCGGCAGCACGACGGGTTTGAACGGCAATTTGTATTTGTTGGCGAAGTCGAGATCGCGTTGGTCGCCGGCGGGCGAGCCGAAGATCGCGCCCGTTCCATAGGACGACAGCACGAAATTCGCGGCCCAAACCGGCAATTCCCAGCTTGGGTCGAACGGGTGCTTCACGCGCACACCGAGGTCGACGCCCTTCTTCTCGGCCTTCTCGATATCGGCTTCGCTGGTGCCGAGCGCTGCGCACTCCGCGACAAACGCCGCGACGTCCGGCCTTTGTTCGGCGATCGCTTTCGTCAGCGGATGATCCGGCGCGAGCGCCAGGAAGCTCGCGCCGAACAGCGTGTCTGGCCGAGTGGTGTAAACTTCGATTGGGTCGCGCGCGTGGTTTGGCTCGCCGGCCGGTGACGGCGGCAAGAAATTCGGCGCCGACGCGATGTCCCACCAAATCTTCGCGCCCTGGCTTTTGCCGATCCAGTTGGACTGCATCAGCCGGACTTTGTCGGGCCATTTGTCGAGCTTGGTCAGCGCGTCGAGCAGATCGTCGGCATAAGCGGTGACGCGGAACACCCATTGTTCGAGTTCACGCGTTTCTACCGTGGCGCCCGAGCGCCAACCCTTGCCGTCCACCACCTGCTCGTTGGCGAGCACGGTGTTGTCGACTGGGTCCCAATTCACCTTTTGCTTCTTGCGATAGACGAGGTCGTTCTTCCAGAACGCCAAGAACATCGCTTGCTGATGCTTGTAATAGGTCGCGTCGCAGGTCGCGAGTTCGCGCGACCAATCGATGGCGAGGCCCAGCAATTTCAGTTGTTCGCGCATCGCGGCGATGTTGTCGTAGGTCCAGCCTTTCGGATGGATGCCGCGCTCCATCGCGGCGTTTTCCGCCGGCAGGCCAAACGCATCCCAGCCCATCGGGTGCAGCACGTTGTAGCCGTTCGAGCGCCGGAAGCGTGCGATCACATCGCCCATCGTGTAATTGCGCGAATGGCCGACATGGATGCGCCCCGACGGATAGGGAAACATCTCAAGCACGTAGGCTTTCTTCTTGCCTTCGGCTGCAGACGGCGCGAGCGCGCGATCAATCGCGGACGCAGCCCAACGCTCACGCCATTTCGGCTCGACTTCGCGGTGATTGTACCTAGACGACATGCCTACGCCCCTTAGAGGAGCGCTTGATTTCCGGCAATGGCGCGTAACGCCTTACTGCGGCAATTGGCCGAGGCGGAGTTGGCGCGCGCGCGTCAGGATCGCGTTCTCGATCTGGATTTCCGTCGCTGGATCGACCGTCGCATCAACCCAAGCGCCGCCTTGCTGTTGCTGACGGAAGATCGAGACGTTGAGCGCGTCGGCGCGCAGGCGCGTGTCGAGGATATAGACCGTGGCTTTGAAGCGCTCGGTCGGCGTGGTCGGGTCCGAATACCAATCGGTGATGATGACGCCGCCGAACGGATCGGCAGATGCGAGCGGCATGAAGTTCAGCGTGTCGAGCGAGGCGCGCCACAGGAACGAGTTGACGCCGATGCCTTCTTCAACCGCCGAGCCCGCCGACGCGGAACCATTATCGTTGTCGCGGCCGAAGACAGAGCAAGCGGAAAGGCCAAGCACGGCGACCGTCAAAAGTGCGCCCTTAATCAACGTGCGCCCAGCCTGCGACATCAGCATTCCCTCCGCAATTCGGTGTGCCTGCGTCGTCCCCCGACGCAGCGCGAGCGCCCATATAACATGCGGCCCGTCCAGGGCCAGGGGTCCACTGCGAACCCGGCGATGTTGTGGCGGGGCCTCGCTTGGATGGTTAACCTTTGGGGAACTTGGGCGCTTTGGCCTCGTTCTTGACGAAATATTCGCAGGACCTGTGTCCTAAAGTTCACTGCGCTCGGCGATCGATTCGGTTATATTGATCTGCTAGGGCGTCTTCGCTGTGGGGATTTGACGTGTTTAAGGGGTCTGCATTCGTGATCGCGGGGGCCGCCGTTTTGGCGACGGCCGGCGTCGCGCATGCGCAAGACCGCCCTGTCGCGGCCCCGGCGACTGTTACGGAATCAACAGCCAGCCGCGCTGCGGTACCCTGGTACCAGCGCTTCACCACCTCCGGCGGCGTGACCGAAAATATTACCGGCGATGTCGAGAATGACCGCGCGCTGGCGCCGTCCTGGGCGATGAACCAACGCTGGGGCGTTACGCTGGATGTGCGTGAAGCTCAGCGTATTGAGCGTCTCCCGGAAAGCCGTGGCGACCAGACGTCGGTTGGCGCCTTCTACCAATTCACACCGAGCGTCCGCGTGGGCGGCGAAGTCAGTGTCGAAACCGCGCCCGCCTTGAGCCCAATTGCGCGGCCGACCGAAGAAGAAGCGCGGGCGGGCGTGCGCATCGAGTCGGCGTTCCGCTTCTAAGCGGCGAACGCATCTACAGCAGCTAATCCGGCAAATCCGCGCCCGCTTAGCGTGCGAGCATTATTTGCGTCAATTCCACCCAGCGCGATGACCGGGAGCCGTGCGGCGCGCGCCATCTGACTGGCATGAAACAGGCCAAGCGCTGCATTGCCCGAGGCGCTGCGCGTCTCGAACACAGGTGCGAGCACGCATGCATCGGCGCCAAACACATCGGCTCGCGCCAAGGCTTCGGCCGAATGGGCGGAGGCGGTCTCAAGTGCAAAGGCGTGATCTCGCTGCATTGGTATTCGCTTTTCCGGCCAATGCACGCCGACCGCGCCGACGCGGCGCGCGAGAGCTCGATCGGCCGCGATCAGCAAAAACAGGCCGCGAGAATGGCTGATGGCGGCGAGCTGGCGCGCGACGCGGGCGCGATCATCCGAGCCAAAATGCCGATAAACGACGGCCGTAGCGCGCGGCAGGCGCTTGGCGATCGCGACGGGATCGGGCGTTCGCAGCGGGTCGGTGAAGAAATACAGCGCCGGAATGCCGGCTGCGCCGACCTCGCTGTTGAGCCGCCGCGCCTGCGCCGCTAGTGCGTGTACCGATCCCATGGACCTCATTTCCGATATCGCCGCCAACCGCGCCGCCATTCTCGCCCGCATCGCTGAAGCGTCGCGGGCCAGTCAGCGTACGCCGGATGACGTCGCGCTGGTGGCCGTATCCAAACTACAGCCGGACGAGCGGGTCGAGGCCATGCTCGCGACAGGGCAGCGTCTTTACGGCGAGAACCGCGTCCAGGAAGCGCAGGCGCGCTGGACCGAACGCCGGGCGCGATTTCCGGACTTGAAGCTGCGTTTGATCGGGCCGCTCCAGTCCAACAAGGCCGAGGACGCTGTGGCGCTGTTTGATGCGATCGATAGTGTCGACCGGCCAAAGTTGGCCAAGGCCCTGGCTGAGGCGGCGCAGAAGCATGGCCGCAGTCCTGAGCTCTTGGTGCAGGTGAATACCGGCGAGGAGCCGCAGAAGGCGGGGGTCGTTCCGGCCGAGGCGGACGCCTTCATCAAGTCCGTTCTAGAGGAGTTTAAACTGCCGGTCGCGGGCCTGATGTGCATCCCGCCCGTGGACGAGGAGCCGGCCATGCATTTCGCGCTGCTGGCGAAGATCGCCGCCCGCAATGGGCTCGCCACCCTCAGCATGGGCATGAGCGATGATTTCGAGACGGCCGTCCGCTTTGGCGCGACCCAGGTTCGGGTCGGGTCCGCCCTGTTCGGAAACAGGGCCTAAAGCGCGAGCGCGATTGCAAAAGCGTGAAAGGACATGGTCATAAGCATCAGGTTAGGCTTTAAGCCTGCACCTGGACGGCCGATGTCACGCGAAACGACCATCCTCATTATCGACGACGATGCTGACCTCCGTCAGGCGTTAGTCGAACAATTCGACCTCGAAGATGGCTTCGGGGGCGTCGGCGCCGCTTCGGCTGCTGAAGGCTTCATCGCGGCCGCCGACCAAAAGCCGGCCGCGATCGTCCTCGATGTGAGTCTGCCGGACATGGACGGCTTCGAAGCCTGCAAGCAATTGCGCGACCAGGGCGTCAAAGCGCCGATCATCATGCTCACGGGCGCCGCGCAAGAAGAAGAGCAGCAGGTCCAGGGTCTGGACGCCGGCGCGAATGATTACGTGCTGAAGCCGTTCAAATTCTCAGTGCTGCTGGCGCGAATTCGCGCCCATTTGCGCAGCCATGAAGCCAGCGAGGACGCCGTCTATCGCATCGGCCCGTACGAATTCCGCCCTGCGGTGCGGCTGCTGATCGATCCCCAGGAAAAGAAGATACGCCTCACCGACAAGGAAGCGGCGATCCTGCGCTACCTCTATCGCTCGGGCGAGAAGCCGGTTGGCCGCGATGAATTGCTGCGCGAGGTGTGGGGCTACAATGCCAACGTCACCACGCACACGCTTGAAACTCACATCTATCGCTTGCGCCAAAAGATTGAGCCTGACGCGCAGAGTCCAAAACTGCTGATCACCGAAACAGGCGGCTATCGCCTCCAGGTCTAGAAAATTCAAAAGGCCCGGATTGCTCCGGGCCTTTTAGCGTTCTGGATTTTGCATGGGCGATTAGGCGACGATTTGCGCGGCTTGCGTGGCGGTGGCGAACGCCAAGGGCATGAACACGGCGGCGGCGGCGATCAGGCTGTAGAACTTGGTCATGTGCTTTGCTCCCCGGAACTCCCTGTTCCGATGAAGCCAAGGTATTAGGCGCCTCGGGATGTGGATGTGACGATGGTCACGCGCCCGGATCGCGCACGAAAAACACCCCGGCATGAACCGGGGCGTCTCTCGTTTTTGCAGTGCGCTTTTTAGTTCGCGGCGACGCGCGGCGATGCGGGACCGCGCTCGGCGGCGATCTTTACTTTGCCGCTACGCGCATCGGCGAGACGCGCGAGCAAAGCTTCGTGCTCATCCCACAAACGCTGCGGCAGACGATCGCCGAACTTTTCGTAGTGCGGCGTCACCAGCGAAGCTTCTTCGTCCCAAACATCGAGATCAACGCCGAGCAGCGTGTCGAGCGCATCGTTTGAGAGCGAGAGGCCGGTCGTGTCGAGCGATGCGGCCGTCGGCACACGGCCGATCGGCGTGTCGTTCGCGGCGGCTTTGCCGTCGAGACGTTCGCTTACCCATTTTAGCACGCGTGCATTGTCGCCAAAGCCCGGCCAGATGAACTTGCCGTCTTGGTTCTTGCGGAACCAATTCACAAAGAAAATTTTCGGCAGCTTGGCGCCTTGGCGCTCGCCGATCTTCAGCCAGTGCGCGAAATAATCGCCCATGTGATAGCCGCAGAACGGCAGCATCGCGAACGGATCGCGGCGCAATTCGCCGACCTTGTTCTCCGCAGCGGCAGTGCCTTCAGAGGCGACGTTCGACGCTAAGAACACGCCATGCGCCCAATCAAACGCCTCGGTCACAAGCGGCACGGCGCTGGCGCGGCGGCCGCCAAACAGGATCGCGTCGATCGGCACGCCTTTGGGGTCTTCCCACTCAGGTGCGATCACCGGGCATTGGCCGGCGGGCACGGCGAAGCGTGAGTTCGGGTGCGCGGCCGGGAATTTGGAATCTGGCAGCCAGGCATTGCCTTGCCAGTCGGTGAGACCAGCCGGCGGCGTTTCCGTCAGACCTTCCCACCACACGTCGTTATCGGCAGTGAGCGCGACGTTCGTGAACACCGTGTTGGCGTAGAGCGTTTCCAGCGCGGACTTGTTCGTCTTCGAGCCAGTGCCTGGCGCCACGCCAAAGAAGCCGGCTTCTGGATTGATCGCATACAAGCGGCCATCGTCGCCAAAGCGCATCCAGGCGATGTCGTCGCCGATCGTCTCGGCTTTCCAGCCAGGAATGGTTGGCTGCAGCATCGCCAGATTGGTTTTGCCGCACGCGGACGGGAAAGCGGCGGCAATGTACTTTGCTTGGCCTTCCGGATTGGTGAGCTTCAGGATCAGCATGTGCTCGGCCAGCCAGCCAGCATCGCGCGCCATCACCGAAGCGATACGCAAAGCAAAGCACTTCTTGCCGAGCAGCGCGTTGCCGCCGTAGCCCGAGCCATAGCTCCAGATTTCGCGCGTTTCTGGGAAATGCACGATCCATTTTTCTTGGTTGCACGGCCACGGCACGTCCTTGTCACCGGCGCTCAGCGGCGCGCCGAGCGTGTGCACGGCCGGCACGAAGAAGCCATCTTCGCCCATTTCATCCAGCGCGCCTTTGCCCATGCGCGTCATGATGCGCATCGAAGCGGCGACGTAACCGGAATCGGTGATCTCAACACCGAGCTGCGAGATCTTCGAGCCGAGCGGGCCCATGCAGAACGGTACGACGTACATAGTGCGGCCGCGCATCGCGCCGTCGAACAGGCCATCGAGCTTCCCGCGCATTTCAGCCGGAGCAATCCAATTGTTCGAAGGGCCCGCATCGCCCTGGTCTTGCGAGCAAATGAAGGTGCGGCTTTCGACCCGCGCCACGTCCTTCGGGTCTGATGCGGCGTAGAACGAGTTTGGGCGCTTCTTTTCGTCGAGCTTCTTCAACGTGCCCGCGGCGACGAGTTCCGCCGTCAGGCGTTCCCATTCTTCCTCGGAACCATCGCACCAATAGACGCGATCCGGCTTAGTTAGCGCGGCGATGCTTTCGACCCATTCTACGAGCTTTTTGTGTTTCGTCGGAGCCGGGTGAAGGCCAGGAATACTTGCGGTCACGGAATCCCTCCAGGCGCAGCTTGTGAGCCGCGCGTGCATGATTGGGTGCAAGAAGCGTGCTTGGGGAAGCCCATGTCAAACACGTTCTGCGTGGCCGATGTGACCTCCTGCCGCAATGCAAATTGCTACCGGTGGCAATGCAAAATTCAGAGCAGCAATCCGCTGACGGAGGTGCTGCGCCGGCGTTGCCTGGAACGGTGTTGGAAAAATCGCGAGGCTTAGCCTTGCGCCGTGACCCATTCGTTCATGATGCGCTCGAGCACCGAAAGCGGCACAGCGCCGTTAGCCAGCATCGTGTCGTGGAAGCTCTTCAGGTCGAAGCGGGCGCCCAGTGCGCCGCGTGCGCTGTCGCGCATACGGTTAATGGCTTGGCGGCCGACCATGTAGGAGCACGCTTGGCCCGGCCACACGCAATAGCGCTCGATCTCGGTTGTGATGGAGCTTTCTTGGTCGCCGGTGGCCTCAACCATCGAAGCGATGGCTTGCTCACGCGTCCAGTGCTTGTGGTGGATGCCGGTGTCGCAGACGAGGCGCGAGGCGCGAAACGTCGCCGACTGCAGATAGCCCAGGCGGCCGAGGGGGTCGCTGTCGTAGGCGCCGAGTTCGTTGGCGAGCTGTTCGGCGTAGAGTCCCCAACCTTCGCTGAAGGCGCTGAAGCCCAGCATCGCGCTGCGGATGAACGGGATCGTGCCGGATTCTTGCTGGATTGAGATTTGCCAATGATGGCCCGGCACGCCTTCGTGGTAGTTCAGCGTTGGCAGCGTGAATCTTGGCCATTCCGCAGTGTCGCGCAGATTGATGTAATAGGCGCCCGGGCGGGAGCCATCGAGTGCTGCGCGTTGATAATAGCCGCCGGGCGCTCCAGCTTCGGTCGTCACCGGCACACGGCGAATTTCCAATTGCGCTTGCGCTAGCGTGTTGAAGGCGCGCGGCATCATCGCTTCGATTGCGCGCGTCTGCGTGTTGAGATCGGCCAAGATCTGCGCGCGGCCGGCGTCGGTGTTCGGGTAAAGCTGATCGGGCCGGCGCGAGAGTGCTTGCACGCGGCTCGCCACGCTGCCGCGCGTCATGCCTTGGGCGCGCAGGATTTGATCCATCTCGCTATGGAATTGTGCGATGAGCTCAAGGCCGATGTTGTGAATCTCATCCGGCGACATCGTCGTCGTCGTGCGGCTCTGCAGCGCTGCGGCGTACATTTCAGCACCCTGCGGCAAACGCCAGATGCCCGCGTCGTGCACGGCATTGCGGCGCACTTCGCGCAGCGCAGCCTTCTGGCGTTCGTAAGCTGGATAGATGGCGTCGCGCACAGCGGCTTCAGCGCGGCTGACATAGGCGGTGCGTTCGGATTCCGTGAGTTCCGCCGTTTGCGGCAAGCGACGCACGAGCGTTTGCACCAGCAGATTTTGCGCAATTGCGGTGGAGGTGAACGCGTCCATTTGCGTAAGCGTGCGGTCGATCGCGAAATCCGGCGGGATCACGCCGGCGGCTGCGTCTTCGCGGATGATCCCGGTCTCTTCGTCCAGATTGCGCACGTAGTCGTCGAGGCGGCCGAAGAAGCCGTCGACTTCATCGCGCGTGCGCAGCGGGTGTTGGTTGTCGAGGAAATCGGGCGTGTTGCGGTAAGCGCCCGTCAGCTGCGTGACGATATACGGCCCGCCGGCCCCACCGCCGACTTCGAAACGCGACGTCGCGAGGCTGTTCTCGTACGACGCGACCACGACGTCGAGGGTGACTTGTTCATTAGCCGGCAGCGCGTTGCGATCGATCGCGCGCAATTCGGTGAGCGCACTCTGGATGATGCCGCGATACGCGCGCGCCGAGGCTTTGCTGGATGAGCTCAGTTTATCGATGAAGCGGTAGCCGGCGCGTTCTTCGCTGAGGCCGAGGCTGGTGCAGCGTTCGGGGGATTGGCGGAGGATGGCCGCCACTGTGCGGTCGAGGGTGGCGGTGAGCTGGGCGCTAGGGGTGGTGGCGGGGGCTGCGGTTTCAGCGGGCGCGGTGGCGCAGCCGGAGAGAAGGGCGGCGCCGGCGGCGCCTGCGCCAAGAAGAGTGCGTCGTGAAAGCTGCATTTGAGTTCCCCAGATTTGATGCGCGCATCGTAACGCCCGCGATCAGGAGCTCAATGCGGGTTGCGACGAGGGGTCAGAGTTTGAAGCCGGCCACCACGGGCACGTGGTCGCTGGGGCGCTCCCAGCCGCGGCAGAGGGTGTGGATTTGGAACGCCGCGGCCTGCGAGGCGGGCGCGATGTCGTCGGTGGCCCAGATGTGATCCAAACGGCGGCCGCGATTGTTCTTGGTCCAGTCGGGGCTGCGATAGCTCCACCAGGTGAAGAGCTTTTCTGGATCTGGTTTGTGCAGGCGCGCGATATCGACGAAGCCGCCCGCCTCGCGCGCAGCCTCCAGGCGTGTGGTCTCGCCTGGCGTGTGGCTCACGACATCAAGCAATTGCTTGTGGCTCCAGACGTCATTCTCACCCGGCGCCACGTTGAGATCGCCGACCAGGATCATCGGCGCCTTGCCGCGACGCTTACCGTAATCGCGCTTCATGCGGTCAAGCAGGTCGAGCTTGTGCGCGAATTTGGGGTTGGCGACGGGATCGGGCACATCGGCGCCGGCGGGGACGTAGAGATTATGGATCTCGACGCCTTGCAGCTTCACCGCCGCGACGCGCGCTTCATTCTTTTCGCAGAGCGGCGGCGCTTCGATCGGCGTGAGCTTGTGGCGCGAGACGATGGCGACGCCGTGCCAGCCCTTTTGGCCGACGACATGCATGTGGCGGTAGCCCGCGTTCTTGAAGGCGTTGGCCGGGAATTCGCCGTCACGGCATTTAATTTCTTGCAGGCACAAAACGTCGGGTTTGGCTTCACCCAAAAAACGGCAAACCATCTCGATGCGCAGCCGCACGGAATTGATGTTCCAAGTCGCGATTTTCAGCATGGCTCTCTTTGACGTGGCGCTGACGCAAAAGCGAGCGCCCAAAGCGGAAGGCCCGATCGCATTCAGCGACCGGGCCTTCGTTGCGCCTTGAGGGAGGACGCAATTTTTGCCGGCAGGGGAAAAACCGGCTGTCGCGGTCGCCGCTGCTGGATCGGTCAGCGGGGGGACGACGCTAATCCAGCGGGGATGTTGCGGCGACCGTGCCTGATGTATCTACGCCACGCTGGCCAAAAATTCAAGACCTATGCTGGTGAAACCTCTTGCCAAATCACTCGGAATTTGGATGGCGCGCCGCATTCTCGCCTTATCCTAGCGACGGCCCGGGCGGTTCTGCTGGAGTACGTCCTCCAGGCGGAAGAGGTTACGGTCGAGGTTGGCCGGCTGCGTAATGTCGGACAACGTCACGCGCGTGCGGGCGCCCGTCGCATCGGTGACGTCCCACGAGCGCAATTGGTTCGCCGCGTCGAAGTGCAGTGAGAGTGCGCCATCCATTTCACCGGTGCGATCGCGTGCGGTGACGACCGTCCATTCGCCCGCTTGCGAAACGCGGATGATGCGCGCGTTGCGTTCGAGATTGATGTTCTCGCCGAGGATCAAATGCAGCGGCGTGGAGCGCAAAGGCGTGCGTTCGGTGGTGCGCATCGCCGTGTCGCGCATGGCGACGACGCTGCCGTCGGAGACAATCAGCAATGTCGCCGGCGGATCGTATTGGAAGCGCAGCTTGCCAGGGCGTTGCAGATAGAATTGGCCGGTCGCACGGCTGCCGCCAGGCGAAGTTTGCGTGAAACGGCCTTGCAGAGCGCGCACGCCGTTGAGGGCGGCGTTGACGCGGGTCAAAGCCGCAGCCCGGTCCGCACCTTCGAGCGTGACCAAAGTGGCGGCGTCGCTGGTGCGCGGGCGCAGCTCTTGGGCAAGCGCGCTTGGGGCAAAAGCCAGGGCGGAAAGGCCGAGGAGGGCGAGGCGTCTGTTCATGGGTGTCATGTGGCGGAAACGCATGGCGAAAAAAGGGTTCGCTTTGCCCAGAAATGACCTTTTCGGTTCAGGCGCGGTTCATCCGCGCGGGGAGTGGGCTTGGCGAACGCCATTCACAAGCCTTTGATCGCACGCGTTTCGATCTGCGGGGGACGGGAATGTTTGCAGACACTACGCAGATGCTGCCGTCGATCGGCTGGGCCGGTTTCCTCGACGGCCCGCAGATCGTGGAATTCGTCGCGGCCCTCGCGCTGGCTATAGCGCTGGGCGCGGCCATCGCGTTTCACCCGACCACGGCGCGCACCATCGATACGCGGGAAGAGGCGGAAATGCCGAAGGTGTACATCATGTACGCCCTCGTCGGCGCCGTCGTCGGCGAGATCGTGCTGGCGTACGGCATGGTCGTCGGCTTCGTGATCTTCGGGCTTGGCGGCCTGATGCGCTTTCGCACCGACACCGCCTCCACGCGCGACACCGGCCGGCTCATCATCGTGACGCTCTTGGGCCTCATCGCTGGCCTCAACATGCCGCACTTTGCGGTGATCGCGGCGATCGTCGCGTGGGGGCTCATCTATGTGTTCGACGGCCATCCGGTGTGCGAGCTTGAAGTGCACGAGATCCCGGAAGGGCGCGTGCGCGATGCGGCCGAAGCGTATCGCACGGTGCTTGCGGATATGGGCTGCAAGCTGATCAACGAGGACAAATCCTTCTCCAAGCGCCGCATCGATTACGTCTTCCGCGCGCCGCGCCGCTCGACGCAAGCGGGCTTGCACAAAGCGCTGTGTGAGCGCGTGCCGGTCGATGTGCGTGGTGAGATTGATTGGGAGATTGAGTAGGAGGCAGCGGGCAATAGGCCGCGCGCCGGTTCTCACGGTGCTCAAAAACCCACTGCCCACTGCCTATTGCCTATTGCTTCAAAGGAAGGCGAGGCGCGTGCTCGCACGCGAGGTAAAAAGTTTCCGCCCTGCGGCGGAGGATGCGCGCTTCACACGCGCCCCGTGTTCGATCGTTTTTCACGGCTTGGGCCGAGGAGTTGTTGAACGCGTAGCTCTTCTTCAGCTGCCTACGCTCGCGTCCTGGACGATGGGTCAGCCGCAACCCGCCATCGACGGATCACGACACGGGGCTTAGCTCCATGCCCTTTTTGCCGGTTCTGCGCACAGCGCTCCGAGCCCTGGACCCTCCGGTTGCACTCCCCGGAGACAGATTGGGGGCGGCACCGCGAAACATCGCTACGCCGACCGCCCGGGGCATCAGGAGCTGACAAGCGCTGTGCGCGGCCGCGTCCGGAATGAAGAAGTCCGAACAAGATCTAGCGTTCATTTTGGACTTGAATTTCAAGCCCGAAGTTGGATCGCGCGCGGCTCCTGGTCTTCCGTCCCAATATGTAGGGCAGTTCTTAACTGCCGACCGCATCGCGGGTAGGCCGCCTAATCCTCATCCTCCAGCTCATCGATCAGGATATCGCGCTTCCCGGCCGCGTTGGCGGTCGAGATGATGCCGGCTTTTTCCATGCGTTCGATGAGGGTGGCGGCGCGGTTGTAGCCGATTGAGAGGCGGCGCTGCAGGTAGCTGGTGCTGGCTTTGCGGTCGCGTTGCACGATCTCGATGGCGCGTTCGAGCAATTCGTCGCCGCCTTCGTTGTCGAACAATTCGGGCTCGTCGCTGCCTGCGTTCTCGTTCGGCTCTTGGGTGACGTCGGTGCGATATTGCGGCGCGCCTTGCGCCTTCAACATATCGACCACGCGTTCGACTTCGCCGTCGGTCACGTAAGGGCCGTGCAGACGGCGGATGCGGCCGCCGCCGGCCATGAAGAGTAGATCGCCCTGGCCGAGCAATTGTTCGGCGCCCTGTTCGCCAAGGATGGTGCGCGAGTCGATCTTCGAGGTGACCTGGTAGGAGATGCGCGTCGGGAAATTGGCTTTGATCGTGCCGGTGATGACGTCGACCGAGGGGCGTTGCGTCGCCATGATGACGTGGATGCCGGCGGCGCGCGCCATTTGCGCCAGACGCTGCACGGCGGCTTCGATCTCCTTGCCGGCCGTGATCATGAGATCGGCCATCTCGTCGATGACGACGACGATGTACGGCATCGGCTCAAGCGGCAGTTCGCGGGTTTCGTAGATCGGCTCGCCGCTGGAGGGATCGAAGCCCGCATGCACGGTGCGCTCGAGGCGCTCGCCGCGCTCCAGCGCATCGGAGACGCGCTCGTTGTAGCCGGAGATGTTGCGCACGCCGAGCTTCGACATGCGGCGATAGCGATCCTCCATCTCGCGCACGACCCATTTCAGCGCGACGACGGCTTTTTCGGATCGGTCACGACCGGGTGCAGCAAGTGCGGGATGCCCTCATAGACGCTGAGCTCCAGCATCTTCGGGTCGATCATGATGAAGCGGCACTCGTCGGGCGTGTGCTTGTAGAGCAGCGACAGGATCATCGCGTTGATGCCGACGGATTTGCCCGAGCCCGTGGTGCCGGCGATGAGCAAGTGCGGCATCTTGGTGAGGTCGGCGGCGAAGGGGTCGCCTTCGATGGTTTCGCCGAGGGCCAGCGGCAGATCGCCTTGCGTGCCGACGAATGACGCGCTGTTGAGCAGCGAGTTGAGATACACGGTTTCGCGCTTGCCGTTGGGCAGCTCGATGCCGATGGCGTTGCGGCCGGGAATGACGGCGACGCGCGCGGCGGTGGCGGACATGGAGCGCGCGATGTCGTCGGACAAGCCGATGACGCGCGAGGATTTCACGCCGGCGGCGGGTTCGAACTCAAACAATGTGACGACGGGGCCCGGGCGCGCGCTGAGCACTTCGCCCTGCACGCCGAAATCGGCAAGCACGCCTTCAAGCTGGCGGCTCATCGCGTGCAGCGTTTGCGCGTCGGTTTGATTGATGCGCTGCTTCGGCTCGGCCAGCAGATCGGTGTCCGGCAATTCGAACGGGCGGCCGAAGCTGAAGGTCGAATGTTCTTTCGCGGCGCGCTTTTGCGGCTTGGGTGCGGCTTCGCGCGGCGGCTGCGCTGCACGCGGCGCACGTTCTTCGGTGCGCGGGGCTGGGCGTTGCGGGCGCGGGGCGCGTGGTTGTTGCTCGGGCGCGGGCGCACGCTCTTCGCGCGCGATGTTGGCGGCGCGCTCGTACATGCGCTCGCTCGGTTGTTCTTCTTCGCGGCGGGTTTTGTCGGAGACGTAGGAGATGGCGCGTTGCGCGCGCTGGCCTGCGCCGTCAGCCAGGCGACGCGCGGTGGCGGCGGCGTTTTTCACGTCTTCCTTGCGCACTTGGAAAGACCAGCCGATGGCGAGAATGCCGCCGATGGCGCAGAGCAAACCTGTGAGCACGCGCGGGAATGGCAGGCCTGGCATCGAAGCAAGGCCAGACATGAAGCCGGCCACGCCGTCGCCGATCATGCCGCCGAAGCCAACCGAAAGCGGCCAGCCGTCGGGCGTTGGGATTGTCGCGGCAGCCGCGCCGAGCAACAGCACGCCGGCGAGCGCCGCGAACACACGGCGGCGATCGATGCTCATGACGAGTTGTTGGCGCGCAATGCGCAGCGCACCGGCCGCAAGCAGAGCCGCAAACGCGAGCGGGGCTGCCGCGCCCAAAACTTGTATCGCAAGATCAGCCACAACAGCGCCTGAGGCGCCGAAGAGATTATGCGTCGCGCCATTCGAGGCGACGTTGAGGCTTGGATCTTCGGGCGAATAGGTGAGCACCGCGCCTAGGCCGTAGGCGCCAAGGATGGCAGCACCCACGGAGGCTGCCGCACGCTTCAAGGCGAGACGCCCCGCAGCGGAACTGGCGACGGAGGGGATTCTTCCCCCTTGGTGGTAAGCGTCGTCGGTCATGGAAGTGGGGCGCCTTTCGGTGGCCTGTGCCGGTTCGGGACTGTTGTCCTTTCGGGTAAACGAGGGATGAAGATTCGGGCGCGAACAGAGTTACCGACGCGTTCATCTTGGTTGCGAAAAATCGCTGTTTACAAAGGTAAAAACAAAAGGGCGCGGTTCTAAAGAACCGCGCCCGAAGTGAGGAGGAGAACCCCTAGGTCGCCTTAGGGATGGTAGGCGGCCTCGCCGTGCTCAGCGACGTCGAGACCTTCCTGTTCGACTTCCTTCGAAACGCGCAGCAGACCCAGCACGCGAAGGACAACCCAGATCAAAAGCGAACCAAGTCCGGACCAGACGAGCGTAGTGAGCACGCCTTTGGCTTGCGCGGTGACTTGGAAGACCATGTCGTAAGCCGCGACCGGGCAGGTGCTGAGAACAGCGCCCGCTTCGTGGCAGTTAATGTAATCGACAACGCCAGCGCCGCCCCAAGCCGGGTTCACAACGAGGCCCGTGCCGAGCGCGCCGACGATGCCGCCGACACCGTGGATGCCGAAGACGTCGAGGCTGTCGTCATAGCCCAGCAGGTTCTTCAGCGCCGAGCAGGCGAACAAACAGATCGGCGCCGCAACGAGGCCGAGAATGATTGCGCCCATCGGGCCAGCAAAGCCCGCGGCCGGGGTGACCGCAACGAGACCGGCGACGATGCCCGAGCACAGGCCGAGCAAGCTCGCCTTGCCCTTGGTCACCCACTCAACCAGCACCCAGGAGAAGCCAGCGGCGGCCGGGGCGAGGAAGGTGTTGGCCATGGCGAGAACCGAATAATAATTCGATTCCAGGTTCGAGCCGGCGTTGAAGCCGAACCAGCCGAACCAGAGCAGGCCGGTGCCGATCAGCGTCATCATCAGCGAGTGCGGCGGGATCGGCTCTTTCTTGTAGCTGGTGCGGCGGCCAATCACGATCGCGCCGACGAGAGCCGCGATACCTGAGTTGATGTGGACGACCGTACCGCCAGCGAAATCAAGCGCGCCGAAATTCCAGATGAAGCCGCCGACGGCAGGCGTGCCGCTCGCGACCAGATCCGGGCCCGGCCACCACCAGACCATGTGCGCCATCGGGTAATAGACGAGCAGCGGCCACAGAATGGCGAACAGCACGACGCCGATGAACTTCACGCGCTCGGCCAAGCCGCCGAGTACGAGCGCCGCGGTGATGCAGGCGAAGGTCATTTGGAAGACGATGAAGACCAGTTCCGGCAGATAAATACCGGTGGAGAACGTGGCGACGAGATTGTCGGAGAGGTCCGAACCGTCGGCGCCGTCGATCAGGAAGAACCGCGCGGTGCCGCCGATGAATTGATCGAGGAACGCGCTCGGGCCCGTTGTGAACGATAGGCTGTAGCCAACCAGCGCGTACAAGATCATGCCGATCACGGTCACGGTGCCGACTTGCATCAGCACGGAGAGCGCGTTCTTGCTGCGCACCAGGCCGCTGTAAAACAGCGCCAGGCCCGGGATAATCATGAGCAGAACCAGGACGGTGGAGACCATCATCCAGGTGGTGTCGCCCTTATCGACGCTGGCTTCCGGCACGGTGATAGCGGCGGCTTCTTCAGCAACGGCCACTTCTTCGACAACCGCCGCTTCCGGCGCCGCCACCGCTTCCACGGCGACCGGCGCTTCTTGCGCGAACGCCATATCGGGCGCGATCGCCGTCAGCGCGAACGCAGCGGCGAGCGATACCGCTCCTATTTGAAGCGAGCGCCATAGCGCGCGCAGCCTATTCTCTTTTGCAGTCATTACCCCGCTCCCACTGGATGATCTGGACCAGTGCGATTGGCGGGGCGTGGGGCGTGGTGAGCAAGGTATGAACGCCTCTCCATAGTGCAGTGCAGCGTGAGTGCGCAAAAAGAGGCGCCCTGCTCGGCCCTTGCGCGTCGCCGCCGCATCGACAGCAAAAGAGCAGCGTGCCTATCGTTGGCTATGAGCAATGGACGTGGTTTCGACGCCGACGTGCTGATCGCGGGCGGCGGTTTGGTGGGGCCAACCTTGGCGCTGGCGCTGGATCAGGCTGGTTTGTCGGTGCTGGTGGTCGACGCGTCCAAGCCCGCGGACACGTTGGCCCCGGCGTTTGACGGCCGCGCCTTCGCCATCGCCTTCGCCTCCTACCGGATGTGGCGCGCGCTCGGCATGGGCGACGATCTCGACCAGGTGGCGCAGCCGATCGAGCAGATCATGGTCACGGACGGCCGCTTGGGCGCCGCCGCGCGCAAAGGCGGGGCCTCGCTGCTGCATCTCCATTTCGACCGCTCAGAATTGCACGATCACGACGAACCGCTCGGGTTGATGCTGGAAGCGCGCCACGTGCGCATGGCGCTCGATAAAGCGGTGAGGGCGCGGCCTTCGATCAAGATGATTCAGCCGATGTCGGTGAGCGCGATTGAGCGCGATCCAGCGGGCGTGACCGCGACGCTTTCTGACGGGAAAAAATATCGCGCCCCTTTGTTGGTGGGCGCGGATGGGCGACGTTCGTTCGTGCGCCCAGCGATGGGCATTCGCACCATCGGCTGGGATTATCCGGTGACGGCGATTGTCGCGACCATCCAACATGAGAAGCCGCACGATGCGGTGGCGCATGAATTCTTTTTGCCGAACGGCCCGTTCGCGATTTTGCCGCTGAAGGGCGAGCGTTCGAACATTGTCTGGGCCGAGCCGCGCGCCGCGGCGGATGCGTTGCTGAAAATGCCGGAGGAAGATTTCCTGGCTGAGCTGCGTTTGCGCTTCGGCGATTTCCTTGGTGCGCTGAAACTGGAAGGGCCGCGCTTCGGTTATCCGCTGTCGCTGCAATTGGCCGAGCGCATGATTGATCAACGCGTGGCGCTTGCCGGCGATAGCGCACACGGCATTCACCCGCTCGCGGGCCAAGGTTTGAATTTGGGTTTGAAGGATTGCGCGGCTCTGGCCGAGTGCGTCGCCGATGGCGTGGGCTTAGGGCTTGACGCGGGCGATGTGTCGATCTTGGAGCGCTACCAACGCTGGCGGCGCTTCGACAATGTGACGATGGCGTTGGGCATGGAGTTTTTCGACAAGCTGTTTTCCAATGACATCGCGCCGCTGCGCGCCGCGCGCGGCTTGGGCTTGGCGGCGGTGAATGCTGTCGGCCCGGCGCGGCGGTTCTTTATGAAATACGCCGGCGGCGGCGCAGGCGATTTGCCGAAGTTACTGCGCGGGGAGAGCCTGGCGGCTTAGATCACCCCAAGGTTTTGCAGCAATCTGCCAAATGCGAGTCCAATTATGAGGATTGGAATGGCGCTAGGCTTCTCCTTGTTGTCAGGGATATTGCGCCGCTCACGTTCGTCGCGCGCGAGGAGAAGCAGTCCAAAGGCTGTGGCGGCGCCCAGCAATTAATTTTCGACCAGCATGGCGACACTTACATCAAAGGCCCGGATTGCTCCGGGCCTTTTAGCGTTCTGGATTTTGCATGGGCGATCAGGCGACGATTTGCGCGGCTTGCGTGGCGGTGGCGAACGCGAAGGGCATGAACACGGCGGCGGCTGCGATCAGGCTGTAGAACTTGGTCATGTGCTTTGCTCCCCGGAACTCCCTGTTCCGATGAAGCCAAGGTACTAAGCCGTTCGCCGGATCGATGTGTCCTCGGTCACGCCGCGTGCGACCGGCGCGCGCAGCATCTCAAGAAAGCCCGTGGAGATGGCGGCCTTAAGGCGTTCGCGGTCGGCCCAGGAGAGATCGACGGCGGGGCCGGTGTCGGTCTTGTTTACGTCCACCACATAGATGCGTCCGCTGGCGCGGTCGCGCAGCACGTCGATCGCGGCCCAATCGAGCTGCATCTCTTCGGCAAAGCGCGTGAGCAGATTGATCTCGTCGGTGCTGAACATTTCGGCGAGGGCGGCGAAGCGCACATGCGTGTTGTGGATCGAGAAACGCTGCGTGGCGGGCTTTGTCTTCACCAACACACAGCGCGGCGTGCGGCCGATAATGGTGGTGCGATAGTCGAAGGCGTTGGTGCCGTTGGCGCTGTCAATGAAGGCTTGATAGCATTGGCCAAGCTTCGGCGGTGTTGGGCAATTGACGATGCGACCGTCATGGGCGCCGTTGAGCTCGCTCTTCTCGACGGAGGGGCCAACGTGCGTGCGCGGATCGAGCGCCAAGGGATAGCCCGCTACTTTCTCAAACGCGCGCGCCACTTTGCTTTTGGAAATATCGGTGCAGCCGCCGTTCAGGATGACGCGGCCGGGCGCTGTTGGGCAGGCGCCGGTCGTAGTGTCTTCGAAATAGAAGATGGCGTCGGCGTTTGCGGCGTCTGGCGCAAAGCGCACGCCGGCCAAGGTGGCGGCGGACCAGATGACGTACCAAGGGCGTGGACGGTCGGGCGTGAACCACACGCGCGGCCCGGGCGGTGCGCGCAAGCGCGCGCGCAGGCCCTGCGCCAACACCACCATCAGGTACGAGGTGAACTTGGCGATCTCCAGCGGAGTTAGATCGCTGGCGCGAACGCGGCGGCCGGTCTTGCGGACGATGATGGCGTCCCAGGTGAACTCGAGATCGGCGAACCAGTTCGGCGATGGCGCCGCGCGTCGGTGCGGCGAGATGCTCATGCATCGATCCGGTATTGGATCGGCTTGAACGCGTAATTGTTCGATTGCGGCGCCGAGCAGGCGGTCATGCCGATGATCAAATCCATCTCGGTGCGAAAACTCGTGCTGTCGCCCGCTTTGCTGAGCGGCGCCGCCACCGTGATCGCGCTTGTGTCGCTGTTAATGACGACATTCATGAAGACGTTGAAGGCTATGGGGATGCGATCGCCCGAGATGCCGAACGGGCGCAGCGCCCCTCCAGATTGCCTTGGCAGCCGTGGTGCGGGCTTTCATTGCCATAGAGGATGCGGAACGTGTCGGCCGAGCATGGCGTCAGCGTGAAATCGTGGCGGCCGACATCGTCGGCGACGATGGTGAGCATGGGGCGGCTGCGGTTGGAGTAGAGCGTGTCGCCCTTGGTGAGCAGCAGCCGGCCCGCATAATCGAGCGAGCGGCCGGAGGAGAGATATTCCTCGGTGTCTTCGCCATTGAACGCGACAAGGTCGGAGACCTGCTCACCCTGTGGGTCGATGACGCGCAGTGTTTGCCCGCGCGCCAGGCGAAACGCGACGCCCGAGCGTGGTGCGATAGTGTGGAGCGTGCTCATGAACGCACGCGCAGAGGGCATTGCCAATCATCGCCTACGGCGCGGCCGCTATATTGGCGCGCTTCGGAGCGCGTGCCGAAATCCGATAGCATCGGGTTGATCGAACCAGCATTGTCGCGGTCGCGCGCGCGAATGATCTTCTGCATTGTTGCGTACCTGCCGTCGGCCTTCAGCGCCTCAAATTGTGCGTGGCTGTTGAAGATGAGCGCGGGGCGCCAAAAGCGGCGCGCCGTGCGCGAGGCGTTGGGGTGCAGGCCGACGACGTAATAGGCGATGCCGGCAATGCTCATGCTGAAGGTGGGCGCGCGCAGGTCGCTGGAGACGCCGGGCGCCCAAGCGGCGCCCTCCGCCGCATCAAGATCATGCAAGGCTTGCAGGCGCGCCCAGAGGTGTTGCTCGAATGCGGGCTCGGTGAGTGGCGCGCCGGGCGCAAACAGGGCGGCGAAGGTGCGCAGCGCGGCTTGGGCTGAAGCCTCAGGGCCGAAGCGCTTTAAAGCGGCGTGCAGCGCACGATCGCCAGTGACCCCGCTAATCGCATCAAGCTCAATGGTTTCAATTTGCGCGGTCGCGAGCGCCGATTTGGCGCCGACGCAGGGAAGTCGTCGGATTGAATGAAGGCGGCGAAATCGGCGCTGACGTCGCGCGCGTCACCGTGCGGGATGGTCCGTGCCGTCTCAGCTTGCCGAGTTTGCATGTTCGACAGAACGCGGCGCTGGGGGTGCAGTTCCTGCGCGTGGGCGCAGCGCTGCAGATGCAAGGTTCGATTGCGCCCGCTCGATTTGCTATTGCGTCTTGTTGCGTTTCAGCGCCAGCATGACGAGCCGCGCGATCACACCAGCGCCCGCGCCGAACGGGGCCAGGCGCAAAGCGGGGCGGGCGAGATCGTACGTATTGCCGTCGAGCCAGAACGCGAGGCCGGCGCCGAGGGCCGCGCCCGCGAGCGCGCCAAGGATCAGCCATTGTGGGATGGCGCCAAGCGCGGTGTTAAGCGCGCCTATGCTTGAAAGGCCCGCCCCGACGGCAAAGCCGAGCGCGCGCAGCACCAATTGCAGCACGACCACGATGCCGCCGAGCGTGAGCGCGCCCACGAAGGCGCCGAACAGGTTTTGCGAATTCATCTGTCCGGCGATGAAGCCGATGATCGCCGCGCACATCACCCAGCCATTGAACAGGCTGCCGTCGCTGGGGGCGACGCCCCTGCCGCCAAGTTGATTGGCGCGATCCTGCGCCGCGCGCTCTTCGTCGATGCGCCGGCCTTCCGCGTTGAATAGATCGACCGGGTCCATGATTTGCCTCCACCGCCTTGGGGAGCATGGCGCGGGCGTGCGTAAAGCAATAGGCCCGGATCGCTCCGGGCCTTTCAGATCGCTTTGATTTTCATGTCTGGGCTCAGGCGACGATTTGTGCGGCTTGCGTGGCGGTGGCGAAGGCGAAGGGCATGAACACGGCGGCGGCTGCGATCAGGCTGTAGAACTTGGTCATGCGCCTTTGCTCCCCGGAACCCGTCGTTCCGATGAAGCTAAGGTACTGGGCGCTTGGGCCTAGCGATGTGACGATGGTCACGCGAAAGAAATCGGCGTGGACCAGCAAAAATATCGCCGGAAGGCTTGGGCGCTGATCTTCCTTTATCCGGTTGCGGCGTTTCTGGTTTTGGGCATTTCCCCGCTGCACGATTTTCGTCGTGACTGGACCTACTTGTTGGGCGGCCCGATTGGCGCACTGGCGTGGATGTGGGTGGCGATCGAGACCCAATCTTGGTGGGGCATTGTCGCCGGCTATTTGGTGGGCGCGCTGGCGTGCGCGCTGATCGTGTGGGCGCTCGAAGCGCTGGTTGGGAAGTTGTGGCCGGATTGACGTCGCTCACTTCGCCGCCTTCTTCCGCGGCGGCGCGAACATTTCGGTTTCATCGTCGCGCATGATCTCCAACGCTGCGGTCGGTAGTTTGCGGGCTTGGATTTTCGCGATGTCGGCGGTGGTGGTGCTGAGCCATTCTTCTTGCTGGGCGTGGTCGGTGAGCACGAGCGGCATCGCCTTGGCGTGGATTGGGCGCACGAGATCGTTGGCCTCGGTGGTGAGGAACGAGAAGAGCAAGTGCTTGCCTTCGACCGGCTCCTTCTTCGTGCCGCGCACGCCCTCCCATTCGCACCAGATGCCGGCGAACATCGCCATGCCGCGATCGGGTCGCGCAAACCAGCGCAGTACTTTGGCGCCCTTGGGCGAAGCATCATCGTATTCGCTGAACGCCGTGAATGGCACGAGGCAGCGATGCGCAACGCCGAGCAGCGGGCGCCAATGGGCGCTGGCGACATTGCGCAGATTGGTGACGGGCAGCGCGCCGAATTGCGGCGGGCCCGGCAAGCCCCAACGCATCGCCGCCCATTCGAGCGTGCTGTCGAGGCGTTTGCGGATCACCGGGCCGACGCGGTCGGGGAAAACCTCCAGCACGATGTTCTGGCCGGTCTCGCTCCATTCCTCGAAGCCGTAATACGCGCGCTCAAGATTGGCTTTGCGGATGTCGGACGCGTAGCGATTGCACATGGTGATTGCGCCTCGCTCAGCCCGTCACTTTCCTCGCGCCGAGTTTTTCGCGCCATTCGTCTTCGAGCGCTTTTAGATCGGCGCGGAGTGCGTAGGCGCTTTCGGGTTCGTCGGCGAGTTCGGCGACGATGTCATAGCTAAACGCAGCATCGCCGTGTTGCGTCCAAGCCGTTTGCAGCTCGCGATTGGGATGGCCGCCAGTGCGCAGCTGAAACCAGAGAGAGTTCTCCTGGCTATCAAGCGTTGGGGACGAGGACGCCCAGATCTGGCCGGTCGGCGCGCAGCGCACGGCGTACACGCCGCGGCGGTTGGGGCGCTCTTTGTACTCTCGGACCAATTGGCGTTTGCGTTCGTTGCTCATGCTTCGTCCCGCAGGCCGCGTTGGGCCAATGTTTCACGATAAACGCGCAGGCGCTGCTCTTTCTCGCGGCCGAGCGCGTAGAGCAGGTCCCAGGAATAGAGCCCGGTGTCGTGGCCGTCGTCGAAACTGATGCGCACCGCGTAGCGGCCGACCGCGTCCGCGCGGGTGACGCCGACATTAGCTTTGCCGATCGGCGGGGGCGGCGGATTGGGGCCGTGGCCCTTGTTTTCCGCGCTCGGGCTTTCGATGCGCAGGAGCTCGAACGGAATGTCGAAATGCGCGCCGTCATCGAAGTTGATGTGCAGCGCTTTGGCTTTGCTATCGAAGCTCAGATCGGTGGGCCAAGGGGCGCTCATTCGTCGGCGCTAGCTCGCGCGCTTCGTCGATCAGCATGATCGGCACACCGTCGCGGACGGGGTATGCGAGGCGCGCGCTGTCGCTGATCAGCTCTTGACGCTCGCGGTCATAGCGCAGCGGCTTGCGCGATTGCGGGCAGACGAGAACTTCCAGCAGCTTGGGATCGACGTCTGTCATTGCAGCGGGCGCTTGTTTTGATCGTCGGCGGCGTTGTCCCATTCGAGCAGCGCCACCAAAGCTTGCGCGCGCTCTTCGATCGAGACGGATTCCAGCAGCGCTTGCTTGGCGGCTGCGTCGAACGGGCAGAGTTGGGCCGCCACATTGATCACGGTTTCGGTCGGCGCGCCGTCCACCGCGTTCCAATCGACTTGGAAGCCGTGCAGCTGCGCGTAGGTCTTCAGCGACTTCATCAGTTCGGGGCGATCGATGCTTTGGCCCTGCGCTTGGCGGAAGTCGGCGGCGAACGGTTCGTAATTGACGAGTGCCTGGCGATAGGGTGTGCCGGCTTCGATCTCTTGCTCGATGTCGAAGCGGCATACGCCGGTCAGCGTGATCAGATAGCGGCCGTCGTCGGTTTCGTTGAACGCGGTGATGCGACCCACCGTGCCGACGTCAGCCAAATGCGGCATCGGTTCGCCATCCTCGCCGGTGGCGGGTTGGATGATGCCGATCAGGCGCTCGCCGCCCAGTGAATCATCGACCATGTTGAGATAACGCGGCTCGAACACGTTGAGCGAAATCACGCTGCGCGGAAACAGAATGACGCCGTCCAGCGGAAACAGCGCCAGCTGCTGCGGCAGGTCTTCGGGTTTGCGGAAGCCGAACGCACTCACGAGAACAGAATCGCCGACAGCTTGCGGCGTCCCTGCTTGGCGACGTCGGACATCGGCCCGGCGGCCTCGAAGATTTTCAGAAGCTGCTTGCGGGCGGCGTCCTCATTCCACTCGCGGTCTTTCTCGATGATGGCCAGCAATTGGTGGCTCGCCGCCTCCAGGTCGCCGCGCGCCGAGAGCGCTTCAGCCAGTTCGAAGCGGGCGCTCAGATCGTCGGGATTGTTGGCGACCTTGAGCGCGAGTTCGCCAGTGTCGCCGGCATCGCTCGCATTGGCGGCAAGCTCGATGGCGGCGCGCACGCCGAGGATGTCCGGATCGTTGGCCTTTTCCGGCGGTGCGTGGTCGAGAATTTCGCGCGCTTGTTCGATGTCGCCTTGGCTAAGAACCAGCCGCGCCATGCCGGCGATGGCTTTCACGTTGGTGGGGTCGAGCTGCAGCACGGCGGTGAAGCCCTGCGCCGCGCCGCCAATGTCGCCGAGCTTCAGCGATTCCGCAGCTTGTTCGAGGATTGGCTCAATCTCGGCGGTCATGTCGGCGCCGGCGAGGCGTTCGACGAAGAGTTTGATTTGGCTTTCCGGCAACGCGCCGGTGAAGCCATCGACCGGGCGACCTTGGTCGAACGCGTAAACGGCCGGGATCGAGCGTACGCCGAGCTGGCCGGCGACGCCGGGGTTCTCGTCGATATTGATCTTCACCAGCTTCACCTTGCCGCCGGCATTGCGCACGGCTTTCTCCAGCGGTGGCCCGAGCGTTTTGCAGGGGCCGCACCAGGGCGCCCAGAAATCGACAATCACCGGCACGGCGCGCGAGGCTTCGACCACATCGGCCATGAAGCCCTGGTCGGAGCCGTCCTTCACGAGATCGGTTTGCGGCGCGGCTGCGCTATCGAGAAATGTCATGCTTGAACCTCTGAAATTCAGCCCCTCTACATGGAGCGAAGATGGCTCGCGTTCAATCTAGCCCGCCACGCGGCTTGGAACACCGTTTGGATCAAAGCTGAGCCGGATCGGCTCGCGGCCCAGCGAGGCGATGAATTCTAGCAGATCGGTCGGGCTGATGGCGGTTGTGGCGTCGTTTTTGAGCGGGTGGAAGTTGACCGGGTTGTGGGCGAGCAGGCCCTCGTCCAGCACCAGGGTGACGCGGCGCTCTGGATCGTTGATCAGCGCGAAGATGGTCACTGAGCCCGGCTCGACGCCCAGATAGTCCTTGAGCCGCTCAGCCGAGCCAAAGCTGAAGCGCCCCGCGCCCAGCACTTTGGAGACGGCGCTCAGGTCGATTGCCGTATCGCCCAGGGCGCAGAGCAAGAAAATCGCGCCCTTCTTGTCCTTCAGGAACAGGTTCTTGGAATGCCCGCCCGGCATTTGCGCTTTGAGGTCTGCGCCTTCCTCCACGGTGAAGACGGGGCGGTGACGGGCGGTCGTGTGCTTGATGCCCAACGCGTCAAAGCGGGCGAACAGATCGTCTTCGGTGGCCGGGCTCATCGCCTCCCCTTGGCGTATGGGCGCGCGTGCGTCTAGGAGGGAGGGGATGAAACTCACTTGTTATCAAGTCGATCCGCAACCCGCCGAACTGGTACCCGGCTCGCCCGACCGCGAATGGATGGATCGTTTCTCCGATCGCCACCCGTATCGCTGTCTGCCGCTGGTGGTGGCGAACACGACGGGCTGGGCATTGCTCTCGCCCGTAAGTTTCACCGCGACCTGGACCGGCGGCCCGCGCACGGAAGACATCCGCCTCGATCCCGATGGCGATACGCCGAAAGCGCTGCTGGATCGCTGGGCAGTCTCGCACTTCTCCGGCGGCGTGCTGACGTTCCATACGGGCTACCTGTTCCGCACCGAGCCCGGTTGGGATTTGTGGTGTGGCGGCCCGCCCAATCACATCAAGGACGGCATCCAGCCGCTCGTTGGCGTGGTCGAAACCTATTGGCTGCCGTTTCCCTTCACGATGAATTGGCGCTTCACCCGCCCCGGCATGATCTCGTTCAAGAAGGGCGAGCCGTTCTGCTTCATCTTTCCGATCGCGCACGAGCAGATGGATGAGGTGCAGCCGATCATCAAATCGATTCACGACGATCCGGATTTGAAGCGCCAATACGATGCGTGGGGCGCAAGCCGCACCAATTTCCTCGACAAGCTCGCCGATAAGGATTCCGAAGCCGTGAAGAACGGCTGGCAGCGCGACTATTTCCGCGGCCGCACGCCGGAAGGGCATCTCGCGCCGGATAACCACGTGAACCGTCGTCGCTTGAAGCCGCCGCGCAAGGCTGAGCCGGGGGAATAATCGTGATGCAATGGAGCGCGTGATGAGTTTCTACGAACGCCACGTTCTCCCAGTGATGATCGGCGTCGCGTGCGGGTGCCGACCTATCAATAGGCAGCGCGCCAAGATCGTGCCGCGCGCCGAAGGTGTGGTGCTGGAATTGGGCTTCGGCTCAGGCCTCAACATTCCGCACTATGACGCCAACAAAGTGCGCAAGCTTTACGCGCTCGAACCAAGTGAGGGCATGCTGGCCGCTGCACGCAGCAAAGCGGCGCAGGCGCCGTTTCCGATCGAGGTGCTGGCGGAGACGGCGGAAAATTTGTCGCTGCCGACCGCGAGCGTCGACACCGTGCTCGTCACCTATTCGCTCTGCACGATCCCTGATGCGGTCGCCGCACTCGAAGGCGCACGGCGTGCGCTGAAGCCGGGTGGGCAATTGTTGTTTTGCGAGCACGGCATCGCGCCGGACGAAAGCGTGCGGCGCTGGCAGCGCCGGATCGAGCCGGTCTGGAAGCCTATCGCCGGCGGCTGCCATCTCACGCGTGATATTCTAGCGCTTGTGAATGCGGCTGGTTTCAAGATCGAAGGCCTGGAAACCATGTATCTGCCGCGCTCGCCCCGCTGGGCCGGGTTCAATTATTGGGGTGCGGCCAAACCCGTATAACAATGCCCTTGGGCAAAAGCGGAAGGCCCCTTGCGTCCGGGCCGCGCCTCTGCGATATGACCGCCCCTCAGCGGGGGCCTTCGGTCCCTGTTACCCAGGATGCGGGCGTAGCTCAGGGGTAGAGCACAACCTTGCCAAGGTTGGGGTCGTGAGTTCGAATCTCATCGCCCGCTCCAATGTTTTCAATGAATTAAGGTGGTAGCAAGCGGCCTCTGGAATGGCCCGATCGAGCGGTTGCTACCGCATTGCTACCAGATTGTTTCTCACCGGATACAAGCCAATCCGCTCAGGCTCGCGGTGGTGGCTGACGCGAAGCCGGGCCATCCATCAGCGCGGATTTGGCCTCGCTTGACGTCGGCCTCGCAAGGCAGCGCTCAAGCGCAGCGCGAGCGCCCGCAAGGGCAGAGGTCACAGGTTCGAATCCTGTTGGGTGCGCCATAAAATCAAGTACTTAGAGTGTGGCTCTGAGCTTGTTTCCTGCTATGGTCCGCACTTGGTCCGCACCTTGATTAAGTCCGCGACCGCAGCAGCAGCGACCGTTCCCTAAAGGTCGACTTGCTCTGAGATCGCCAGGGCGTCGTCAACCTCCACGCCGAGATAGCGGACCGTGCTTTCGAGCTTGCTATGCCCCAGCAGCAGCTGGACTGCGCGGAGATTGCCCGTCTTGCGATAGATGAGCGCCGCCTTGGTGCGCCGCAGCGAATGCGTGCCGTAGGTGGCGGGGTTAAGCCCGATGGAGCTGACCCACCCTTGGACGATGCGCGCGTACTGACGGGTCGAGAGGTGGGGCGAGGTCGCAAGCCGGCTTGGGAAAAGAAAGTCGGTTGCACGCAGACCGTGCCTGCGGATCAGCGTGGCGACAGCCGGGTGTGTTCCGTGATCTCGAACTGGACCGGCCGCTTGGTCTTCTGCTGGATGATGATCGCGCGCGCCTTCACCTCGCCGCCGGCGGCCACGTCTTCGACTTTCAGCCGCACCAAGTCGCAACCGCGCAGCTTGCTGTCGATCGCCAGGTTGAACAGCGCCAAGTCACGCACGCGCTTCTTCAGTTCGAGGCGAGCGCGGATCGACCAGACTTCTTTCATTTTGAGCGCTGGCTTTTGGCCAGTGAGCTTGCCGCCGGTGATGCGTCGGGGCCGTCCGTTGGTGCGGAATGTCGCTTCGGGGATGATGTCGAGTGTCATGATGGAGAGCCTTCTGCTCGTCCGCCCGCACAATGCAGGGCGGGGCGCGCAGAATAACCCGATCCCTCGACGCGGTTTTGATAGACCCCAAAGCTGAGTGATGCTCACTTAGGTCGCCGATGCGCTCAACGCCTGTCGATGGTAATGTTGTGTCCATGGGGCGATAGGTGGCCCCTTCGAGACATCGGCGTTTCCTCGCAATCCGAACATCAAGTCATCGCGGCGCGTGGGACAAATCCTCCACACGTCGCAGCGCCTCTTGAAGCACCGGATCGTCGGTCGGTTCGATGATAGGCGTTGCGATCACAAAATCTGGCGTGACCCCTTGCACGCGTTCGTCTCCACTGGGACGAATGATGTGCGCTTTCGGAAACCCGACCACGATGCCGGAATTGGGCAAACTGAATGTTTCCATCGCGCCATAGGTGGTAGCGAGATCGGCTGTGGGTTCGCCGAGGATTTGCCCAAAGCGATAGTCTTGAACAATGGCCGCTATCGACACCGCGTTCGAAAACGAGCGCCGGTTGACCAGTATGAAGACACGTCCTGTGAACCGCGCGCCGGCGCGCGGCTGCGCCATTGGTATCGGGAAATGGATGATGTCCCCGGTGGAAGCGCGCGCATAGGCCTCAGCGTATTGCCGGCTAATTCCGTCAGGTGATGCGTGCTCCAGCCGCGCTGCATTGGCGGTGATCGCTTCTGGGCTCACGCGGACGCGGAAGTCGGACGAAAACCGAAACGGGCGGTCCGCGAACCAAGCGATCATGTGATCACTGAAGGAATTGTCGCCGCCCGGATTGTCGCGCAAGTCGATCAAGAGGCTGGTGGCGTCTTCAGCAAGGAAGCGCTCGAAGGCGCTATCGACGAATTGATGAAACGCAGTGGGGTCGAATGGGTCCCCGCCGTCGGCAATGTTCATAAAAACTCCTGGTCGGAGATAGGCGACGCCACCGGGGATTATCCGTGCCTCGCGTACAGTAGGATCGATCTCCAAAGCGGCTGGCGCTGCTGGGCTCGTCGCCCTCATTTCAGTGCGTGAGCGCGCTGGAATAGACAGGTCCAATCGACGGCCTGAGTGGGTCAAAAATCGGACTTGAAACGTTTCGACTGCGCCCAACTCAAGCCAAAGCGCGACAGTAAATTGCGGTTCGAGAATGGCGTCGGCCAGGTAGTCGCTGTCGGCGGATATGTGCTGGCGCAAGCGCCGCACCCAATGCTCTGCCGACTGTCCGTTGATCGCGACAATCTCGTCGCCCGGCGCGATCTCCGCAATGCCGCTCAAATTTTGGGCGACGAACACTCTGCCCTCCGAAATGCGGACGCCGAAGGGGAATATCTTTCCACCACTCTCCCGGAATGCCTCGAACGCGTCCATCGGGGCGTCGATCCGCGCGTGCGCGACCCGTCCCTGGGCGACAAAGAGCTGGAAATGGATCTGCGCCTCTGCCTTTGTCATAGGGCGATTGAGCGAGGCGAGCGTCTCCGCAGATGACTGGTCGAACTCTTCCCTCGTGCGATTGGCAAAGAGGTTGATGTGGGCCCGTTGTAGGCCCTCATAGAGCGCTCGGAAATCTTCCCGTAACTGGGTCGGCGTGAGCAGTTCGTCGCGGGTCGCCTGTTCCGGTGAGGATTGGCTCGGCGTGTTGGCGCAGCCCAACAGAACCAGCCCAATCACCAGCGATGCGACGACCCGTGCCAAGACATTCATAGTTTGCACCTCAAAGAGCGAACGGGGGCCGCGCCCACCGTTCAGCGCCCTAGACGAACCACCAAGGTTGGGGAATGACGGACGCTTCCTGATTTCCTGACGGAATCCTGACCGAAGCCAGGCCCGTCATGAAAAACAACGGCTTTGCTGCGCGGATCACCGGATCAGACGATGCTGGCGTACGCCATCCCGGTCATCGCCACGACGATCTCTTCGACCAAAGGCGCGCCCTGAGACCCATTGACCATGACAACAAGCCCGCGGCGGCGCATGGGATCGCCAAGCGCCACCGATACGTGGGCGGCGCCGTTTCTTCCCCAATGATGAAAGAGGTTTCCGTCCTCGCGCCGCTCTAGGCCCCATCCCAATCCAGGCGGAAGAAGAGGGCGGTTTGGCCGATCGAGTTGCGGCGTCAGCATTAACTGGCGCGACGATTCCGAGATTTGCCATCGCCGAGACGATCGGCGGGACGCCATCATCAACGTCATGAAGCGCGCGTAGTCCCCCACAGTCGTCCGAATGCTGGAAGCAACGTCGATCGCAGCGTTGCCGGGAAGGTTCCAGAGCCACAAAGGCCTGTCCGCGTACGGCGCAACTGTGTGGGGGCGCATGACGCCGTGGGCGACGCGCAGATCATGATGTGTCCAACTGGCCGGCGGCCGCCCCCAGCGCGCGCCGACCTCGTGCAGGCGCGGCATGTGCTCGCGTCGAAATTGGCTCTGTTCCAGCAGCGGCTGGCCACCTTCGGTGACGGCGTGCCCGTATACCTCACGCGCATCGCGCTCCGGCGTCCACAGCATCGCCATATCCTCAAGACCGGCGCGCCGTAACAGATAGCTCGATATGATCTCGCCAACGCCTGCGCCGGTGATCGCCTCGACCACTTGCTGCAGCCAGTAGAAAGCTTCGCCCGAATATGAATAGGCCGTCCCAGGTTCAAATGCTGGCGCAAACTCCGCTGTTTCAATAGCCTCATCTCGCCAGTTTGGCAGGCCCGTCGAGTGAGAGAGCACATTGCGCACCGTGACCGATTTCATTCGAGGATGGTCTGAGCGGCCGGAAGGGAGAATGTAGTCGGCCAAGCGCGAGTCCAGGTCCAGCCTTCCTTCCTCCACCAGCTTCATCACGACATATGAGAAGATAGGTTTGGAGAGCGACGCTGCTTGAAAGAGTGTTCGCTCGGTGACCGCGCTGCCCGTCTCAATGTTGGTCACACCGTAGTGGCCCTGCCAAGCCAAGTCTGCGTCTTCAACGACGGCAATTGCTAGCCCGGGAACGCTATGGCGCTGCATCATTGCCTCAAACGATGCGGCGGTTGCTGGGGTGGGGACCCAGCTTTGCCTTGGAACCTGCGCCGATCCGACGCCCGGCAGAATCGCAGCGACAGCCGACCCGATCAGAAGCTGAGCTAGAGATCGGCGCGAGAGTCGTTGTGGCCCAAATCGGCGCGCGCGCACGGCATTGGCGGAACTCACCCTGTCCTCCACTTTCCAGCTAGTTGTCGGACGTGCGCGTTCGATACCTTGAGGCCAAAAGGCCAGCTCCAGGTTGCCGACGCGTAGAGCCAGAAGTACATCAGGCCGCCTCATCCGTGGGGGCGCGAGCGCCCTTGTCGCGCGTGCCGCACTAGACGAGGAGGCGCCATCAGGGAATGACGGACGCTTCCTGATTTCCTGACGGATTCCTGACCGAGCCTTTCGTCCATGAAAACAATACCCTTGTCCAAGACCTGGAAGGTCGGAGAATGGACCGTGCGCCCGAGTTTGCGCCGCATCGAACGAGCCGGCGAGAGCCGAGCCATCGAACCCAAAGTCATGGACCTACTCGTGCTCTTGGCCTCCCGACCCGGAGAGGTGATTGCGCACGATGAAATTCTCGCCGCCTTATGGCCAGGAGTTGTCGTAGGCGACGACACGCTTGCGCGCTCCGTCTCAAAGCTTCGCCGCGCCCTCGGGGATGATTCAAAATCCCCCGAGTATGTTGAGACGGTTTCGAAGCGAGGCTACCGGATCATAGCACCGGTCGAATCCTCGGTTCGCGCGTCTGACCTTAGTCGCGCATCGCTTCTCACTCGGGGGCGTGTGCTGATCGCTGCTGCGGCCCTGGTCGCTCTCGCGGGCATTGGATTTTGGTTGCTGGCAACCCGGGAAGATTCCTCCGCCGCATTGATCGCGCGCGCGAGGGATAGCTATTTTCAGTTTACGCGCGCCGACAATGAGGCCGCCATCGACCTCTATGAGAGCGTCTTGGCGGTCGAGCCTGATAATGCCCAGGCGCTTGCGGGGCTGGCGGCGGCCTTGGTTCAACAGGCCATCCGCTGGCCAAATGCTCCGGGCGAACCGGACTACACCCGCACGACCCTGGGCGAGGCGCTGACGAGCGGGCGGACCCAAACGCCAAGCGCCCGCGCGCGGCTCGAACGCGCGCGTGCCTTGGCGGAACGCGCGGCGCGCCTTTCGCCGAGTAATGATTTCACGCACCAAGCTCTGGGCCTGACCCTTGCCGCACTTGGTCAATTCGATTCCGCACGTGCCGCGCACGAGCGTGCGGTCGCACTGAATCCCGATGCCTGGGGAGCGCTCATCAACCTCGGAGATCTCGAGGATATTGAGGGGCGCCCGCAAAACGCATTGCCACTTTATGAGCGTGCCTACGAAGCAATGGAGCGCGCTTACCGCGAAGAGCCTCAACGCATCCGCCCCTGGCAGAGCGTGCTCGGTATTCTAATCGGCGACCGATTTCGCAGCACGGCAAACGTGGATCAAGCGGAGGCTTGGTATCGCCGCGTGTTGGTGACTGCACCACTGAACCCGGGAGCCACAAGCCGGCTAGCCGAGCTTTTGGCGGCCCGCGGTGAGCGCGCCGCAGCGCGACAATTGTGCGCGAATTTGGCTGCGCGCGCGGGCTCAGAGCCGGAATGCGCGCGCATCGTCGCGGAGATTGGCCTTGCGGACGAATGACTGGAGACGGCGATTTTGATCGTTGTTGATGGCGCCTGACGAACGGCTACTCTCGCGCTACATTTCCGGTCGCGAGGCGAAGGCGCCACGTGGCGGTGTATTGGGGAGGCTGAAATGTCTGACGAGCTCGATTCACTGGCTCGCAATGGCGACTATTGCGTAGTGATTGCCGGCACACATTCTGGTAAATCAGGCGTCGTGCAAGATCGCAAGGTGAGCAAGACCGGTCATGTCACGATCACCGTCCAACAGGCTAACGGCGTCAGGTTTAAGACCCTCGCCCGAAGTGTAGAGATTCAAGCGCGCCGAGACGGTTAGTGCGAGCGCTGGCGAGAGATTGTTCAAAGAGCCAGCGATCTTTGTGGCCAATCACTCCGGCTGCGAGCATGCGAGCCGTTTGTGTACATAAGGGATGACGTGAGCAAAGTCTGAAACGACGCTAGCCCTCGAGACCGCTGAGCGACCACGCCGCCCGTGAAAGGTCGCGTTCATAGACGACAAGCACTATCAGAGGCGCATTCGCAGCCGGATAGTTCGTCAAGCTGCTCGGCGTCTGCGCTCAGTTTGGCGATTAATGCCCTGAGCGATCTCGCCTTGGCCTGCGCCTCACTTCGCCAACCATGGATTCCCGTGGTGGCGAGTTTCCTGATTTCAGCAATCGTGAAGCCAAGACGGCGCGCCTCCATGATGTGGCGCACGCGCTCGATGAAGGCATGGTCGTAGCGACGCCTGCCTGATCGCCTCGCCGGCGCTGGCAAGAGCCCGCACGCCTCATAGTACCGGATCGCCGAAGGACGGGCGCCGGTCAGTCGCGCCAAATCACCCACGGAAAGTTCGCTTGTCTTCAAGCGCACTTTAACTGGCACCTTGCGGTCGTCACTGAATTGGAGGCTCCCGTGCAGAAAATCGCGTTCGCGGCATTACCAGGATTGGTCCAGTTATCATCCATGGCAACCTTGTTCATCGGGTGGGTGCTGTTCGCAGAACTCGTCATTGACCGACATGGTTACGATCGCTTTCTACCTCTCTACCGCGTTGGAAACTTTTGTCCGTATGACCTCGCAGTTGTTTTTGCGTTGGCGGCAACCTGGATAGGCTTGCGTCGGCGTCAAAGCGGTCGGGTCTACGGAATGGCAAGAAGCGGCGACAACACGCCTTAACGCACGCAGCATTACTGACCTCCGGAATTCAGCGACTTCGTCGGTTGTGATTGTTTGACGTGGAGGCGGGGCGTGGCGCTAGGTGGACATTCATGTCATGTCGCGAGCAATTCGAGAGAAGGACGTTGTGGCTGAAGAGCTTCTGTTCGTACGTTCTCTTCCGACTATACAAATCCCCACAACATTTCCGCGAGGATGGCGCATGTTTCAACGATTTCTAATTGCGATGGGGACGCTGCTCCTGGTCGGTTGCGCGCAGACGCAAGCGATGAGGACGACTCCGCTGGATGAAGCTGCGGCCAACGCGTCTCGATCTGAAGCGATGCTCAGCAGGCTGATTGGCAGCTGGCGGCTCACTGGCACGATTGCCGGCCAAAGCGCGGTGCACGATGTCGAGGCTGAGTGGACCCTCCAACGCAATTATGTACGCATCAACGAAGTATCTCGAGAGAGAGGCGATAACGAGCTGCCGGCGTATGAAGCGACAATTCTGATCGGGTGGCTGGACGATCACTATGTGTGCTTCTGGTTCGACAACACCGAAGTGGCTTCCGGCGACGTGACCTGCAGAGCGGCGGAAAGCTCAGATCTGATCCCATTCGAGTTTCGTGACGCTGAGGGCGCTCTCATTCTCACCAACACCTTCACATACGATGGCGCT
The DNA here is from genome assembly GCA_023242925.1 of Hyphomonadaceae bacterium JAD_PAG50586_4. Classification (GTDB taxonomy): domain Bacteria; phylum Pseudomonadota; class Alphaproteobacteria; order Caulobacterales; family Aquidulcibacteraceae; genus Vitreimonas. The sequence continues at coordinate 4,166,781 of CP096134.1, forward strand.
GACGACACGTGGAGATGGCGGCTGGACAATATTCAAGACGGCGCATCGCAAATGTTTGGCGACGTCACTCTTCGTCGTGAGTAAGCTTGGTGCCGCCGTCGCTGCGTATCTGTGGGCATCGCTCTCGCGCGCAGCGGTTGCGTTCGGCGGACGCGCGCGCTGACGGGCCGGCGCGAGATGTCAATGTGAGATTTGAAGGGACGCTGAAGCGCTAAACGTTCGCCGCCGCCCGGTTGTTGGCTTTGGGCTTGACGCGGCAGCGCGTATCCTCGCGTGGTGACCGCATGGTACTGATTGATGTTCTGATCCGCTATCCCGCGGTCGCGCTGCTTTTGTTATTCGCCGCGCTTGCACTTCGCCAACCTGCGCAGACCCGCACTGCAATGCTTGCGGTGCTCACGGCCGTTAGCGTGGCGGCGTTGCTGCTCAGCACTGCGCCAGAGGCGCTGCGCCTACCGTTTCCGGCGTACGCCGTTTCCCGCATTCTCGATGCGCCCTGCATTGTTCTGATTTGGTGGTTCGGTCGGGCCATGTTCGAAGATGACTTTCGCCTGGGTCGTCTTGAATGGGGTGTGTTCGCCGTCTTTGTTGGGCCGGTGATGGTGTTTCGGTTGCGCGAGTTGGGCGTGCCGATCGCCACGCCTTCGTTTCTCTCCGTTTGGGTCGATCTCGTCTCATATGGCGTTATGGCGCATCTCGCTTGGAGCACGTTGCGCGGGCGCGGCGACGATATGATCGAGATGCGGCGCACGTGGCGCTACCGGTTTGTGTTGGCGTTGGCATTGGCCATCGGCGTGTCGGTGTCGACCGAGACGCTGTTCTCGGCCTCCCGCGACGACTTAGTCTCGTTGGGGCGGGCGGTGTTCGCGTTTGGGCTGACGGGCTGGGTGTTCATCCGTCTGGCGACCCTGCGCATCGATGCGCTGACGTTTCAGGCCGCACCGCCACGCCTAGCAGCCGAGATTGATCCACGTGATAGGGCGTTGCACGCAAAGTTGGTGGCGGCGATGGAGCAAGATCAGGCCTATGCGACGCCGGGGCTCTCGATTTCCGATCTCGCCGAAAAGCTGGGCGTTCCGGAGCATCGGCTCCGTGCGTTGATCAATCAGGGCCTGGGCCACCGGAATTTCGCGGCGTTTCTCAATGTCTACCGCGTTGCGGCGGCGAAGCAGGCGCTAGGCGATCCTGAGCGGGCGCGCATGACCATCCTCTCAATCGCCTTGGACACGGGTTTCGGCTCGCTCGCACCCTTCAATCGCGCCTTCAAGGCGAGCGAGGGCGTGACACCCAGCGAGTACCGCCGGGCGACGCTTTCGGGTGATCAAATCTGAAAAAGACTGGTCGAAACTGAAAAATATCGCGCGGTTTCGCATCCGCGCAGACGGCGCACGCCTCCATCGGCTTCCTCGCAATGCAAACGCAGGAGTCGCCCATGGATGCCCTCATCAACTGGTTTACCGAAACGCTGCCGCGCCACCTTGGCCCCAGCCTCGAGCTTGAACTCGTTCGCTATGCCGCCGGCACGCTCGGCGTGTTCTTCGTCGTTTGGGTGTTGCTGTCGCCTTGGTTAAAGAGCCGCAAGATTCGACCGCCCACGCCTCGAGGGCGCCAGATTACGATGGAGTTGCTCAACTCATTTAAGAGCATCTGCGTTTACATCGCGCTCGATATTGTCGTGTTCGATATTGCTGAAATCGGGGTGTTTCAGAAGTACAACGATGTCGCCCAGTATGGCTGGCTCTGGTTCTGGGCGTCCATCCCGGTGGCGATCATCCTCCACGACGCGTACTTCTACTGGATGCATCGGGCCATGCATCACCCGAAACTCTACAAGATCTTTCACCTTGCCCATCACCGCTCGCACAATCCTACGCCCTTCACCGCCTATTCGTTCGCTGCGCCTGAGGCGGCGGTGCAATACGCATTCGTGCCGTTGCTGCTGCTGGTGATGCCGATTCACTCAGTCGCGCTTCTGATCGTGTTGGCGATCATGATCCTGAAGAACGCCGTGGGTCATTGCGGATACGAGCTTTTTCCGCGCGGATCTCGCCGAGCATCCCGTCTGGGGTCAGTTCACAACCGTGACACATCACGACATGCATCATGAGCGTGCGCGGGGAAATTACGGGTTCTACTTCACATGGTGGGACCGGTGGATGGGAACGGAGCAGGCCGACTATCAAACGCGCTTTGCTCGGGTAACCCAGCCAGAGACCCAACATGGCGGCAGTCGCTAGTGCGTGTTCCGGTGCTGAATGCTGACCGCGTCGTGTGGTTTGGGGTTCGCCAGTGTCCGTAGTCGGCGAGAGCGTGCCGAATTGTCGGGCAGGGCGCGAATGTCTCGATTATATCGCGCCGGCCGCTCGAAAAATTCACCGGTGGCGCACGACTGGCCCGGAGCGGACGTTGCACGAGCAGGGAAAACCGGCGAACAGTGCGGTCGTCTAGGGCTGTCAGTGACAAGACTTGTTTTCCTCCATCCGCTCATTGTGACCGGCACCGTACTGGCGCCGATGATCTTTCTGTTCACGGCGGATGCGATGACCCCGGAGCCGGGACTGTTGGCGGGCTCCGACATAGTGTCGACGCTCGCCTTGCTCTCATTCGTATCTGCGGCGGTGCAGCTGGGCTGGGTTTGGAGCGCTTTTCAGCTGGCGAGTACTCACGCGCGATGTCCTGATGCGGGCTATCCCTGGGGAGGCCGCTGTTTGCTGGCGTAGCGCTGCTTTTGACCGTCGTTTTCTTCTTGAGTTGGATTGCGCCCCAACAGGTGGCTGAGTTTCAGAGACGCGCCGACCAAAGCTGGGTTGAGATGATCATTCTCGACGTGGTTGTGATTTTCGGCGCGGTCGGCTTCTTAGTTTGCCACTGGCTGGCGACCAAGGCGCTGCTTGCTGCTGAGTTGCCTGTGTCCCGAGCCTACAGCGGGATCGGCACGTTCCTATTCATGATCTACCTCTTTCTCGGCGTTTGGTTTCTGCGACCGCGCCTAGCGTTGCTGCGCTTTCAATAGTCAGCTTTCGGCGACGGCGTGCCGAATTGACGGGCAGGACGCCAGCGGCTGGATTGCGGCGCGCCGGTCATTCGAGAAATATTGCTCGGCGCCGGGGCATGGCCCTTTCCGGCCTCTCGACATTTGTGCCCTTGTCCCAGGGTGCGGGGGAACCGATTAAGCGCGCTAAGCGCTGCAACGACGAGATCTGCGCTTGTTCTGTTGGACCAATGCTCCCCCGGAAGCGACGACTTTCCGCGCCGTGGGGAGGGACAAGTTGACCACGTTGCAACGGTCGGCGTGCTTCGGCGCCTCGCCACCAGCACGACGGCTTTGACGATGACCAGCTCTCACCGATCGCTGGGCGAACGAGATGTGGAGGTCTGCCGGCGCTTGTGCGATCTAATTCAGCACTGCGTGATCCGAAGCGAGGTAGGCGTGGCGAATGGGGAAAAGCGCTATCGCGCTTTCATTAGCTATTCTTGGCAGGATAAGGCCTGGGGTAAGCGGATCCATGCTTGGCTTGAAACGTATCGCGTCCCCGCGGGCGCGCAAGACGCGGCTCAATTACCCCGCAGTCTTGGGCGGATTTTTCGCGACGACGACGACATGGCGGCCGCATCCGACATCGGTGAAATCGTTCGTGACGCGCTCGACAATTCAGAGAGTCTCATCGTCGTCTGCTCGCCGCGGTCAGCCGAGTCGAAGTGGATCGAGGCCGAAGTCCTACATTTTCGGCGAACGGAACCCGGCCGCAAGGTTTTCGCGGTCATCATCGATGGCGAGCCAAACTCCGGCGATCCGGAGACTGAGTGCTTCCCGCCGTCATTGCGAGCTGTACATCACGCTGACGGGCGTGGAGAGATGCCGATCGAACCGGTGGGGCTCGACGTTCGCCGGGACGGTCGCGCGCGAACCTGCGCACGATTGACCGCCGGTTTGTTCGACGTCGACTTTGACGACATCTGGCAACGTGACCGCCGCCGCACGGAAAAGCGTCAACGTATCGCGGTTGGCGCCTTCGCCGCGCTTTCCATTGTCTTCGCATGCCTGGCGACGCTGGCTACGTATTTTGGCCTGCACGCGCGCTCGACCTTGTTGCGGTTCCATGTGGTGAGGGCGGAGGAACAGCTCAACCGCGAGGGTAACGTCATCCTGGCGGCGAAGTACGCGCTCGCCGGCATGCGCCTGTCACCACGTAACACGCGAGAGTATAGGAGTGTGCTCGGGATGGTGATGCAGCAAGCGGGCGAAAGCTTGCCACCGCTTGCCCACGATGGACAAGTCTGGACCGCAACGTTCAGCCCAGACGGGGCCCGCGTGCTGACGGCGAGCTACGACGGCACTGCAAGACTTTGGGACGCTTCGCGCGGAACTTTGCTAGCCACGTTGCACCACGACGATGCTGTGTTGAACGCGCGCTTCAGCGCGGATGGCACGCGCATCGTCACCGCAAGTTTCGATGGTTCCGCCAAAGTCTGGGACGCGGCCAACGGACGGTTGAGCGCAACATTGCGCGGTCATGATGGGCAGGTCCTCAGCGCGCGGTTTTCGCCCGACGGCCTGCGCGTCGTGACCGCCAGCAACGATCACACGGCCAAAGTCTGGAGCGCTGAGGACGGGCGCCTGATCGCGACACTAGAGGATCACGACGCGGAAGTGTTGAGTGCTGCGTTCTCCGCTGACGGCCGCCGCATCGTTACCGCAAGTGTGGATCAAACCGCCAAGGTCTGGGCTGTGGATGGCCGCCTGCTGTTTTCGCTGCGCGGGCACGACCTGGAGGTTGTAGGCGCCGAGTTTTCACCAAACGGCCGGCTCATTGTCACCGCAGGCGGCGACATGACTGCGCGACTTTGGAGCGCCAGCCGCGGACGGTTGGTCGCCACGTTGCGGGGGCACGAGGGGGAGGTGCTCAGTGCAAGGTTCTCGCCCGACAGCAGCAGCGTCGTCACCGCAAGCAGTGACGGCACGGCGAGGATCTGGCGGGCGAGAGATGGATGGCGCGCCGACGTGCTGCGGGGGCACCGTGATCAGGTTTCCTCGGCTGCCTTCAGCACAGATGGAAGCCGTATCGCCACAGCAAGCAACGACGGCACAGCGAGGGTCTGGAACGCTGCCGACGGGCGCCTAGTCGCGACGTTGAGCGGTCATGTTGTTGTGCGTGACGCTGCCTTCAGTCCCGATGGCCATCAGGTTGTGACGGCGAGCTGGGACAATACAGCTAAAATCTGGCAATTGCCCGAAGAGCGCGCGATCGAAATTTCCGAGTCGCTCGGGGGCTCACCGGCGCTGCGTTCAGCGATCAGGGCCGGCGCGCAGTCGCTATTGGTGAGGATGGACGCGCACGATTGTTGGACGTTGGCGAACGGCGCATCATCGGGACTTTCGGTCATGGCGAGGTTAGCGTCGCAGCGCTGAGCCGCGACGAGGCAGCGCTCGTGACCGGCGGCGGCGGCACCGGCGCGATCATTTGGGACGTTGTTCGCGGCGGTGAGCGCGCGCGCCTTGTAGGCCATACCGGCGCGATCAGCAGCGTCGCGTTCAATCCGACGGGCACGCTCGTGGTCACAGCGAGTACGGATCGGACCGCGAAGGTATGGCGCGTCGCTGATGGCGCGCTCGTGGCCACATTGAGGGGTCACAATGGGGCTTTAACCTCAGCAGTTTTCAGTGCCGATGGCGCGCGTATCGTCACCACCGCCGTGGACGCGACCGCAAGAACTTGGCGAACCGCCGGCAGCCAGCCATTGGCGGTTTTGGTTGGGCACGAGGCCCGTGTCTTGACTGGCGCCTTCAGCGCCGACGGCGCCAGGATTTTGACCACCAGCGAGGACGCCACGGCAAGAATCTGGAATGCTTTCGACGGTCGCCTTGTTGCAACTATAGGCGGCGGTGAGGAGATGATCACCAGCGCCGCTTTCAGCGCTGATGGCGAGTTTGTCGTGACGGCGTGCGCTGATGCGACCGCCAAGGTTTGGCGTGCTGCTGGCGGGCGCGCCATCGCTATTCTGAGCGGCCACGAGGACATGGTGGTGGGCGCGAGCTTTAGCCCGGATGGGCAGCGCGTCGTAACCGTGAGCGCTGATGGCACCGCGCGTGTGTGGGATTGGGTGGACGGACGCATGCTTCGAACGCTTCGTGGGCACAGTGCGGCGCTCACCAGCGGCGTCTTCAACCGCGACGGATCGCTGATTGTCACAGCCAGCCAGGATGGAACCGCTCGTTTCTGGAATGTGCACCGCCTGACGCAAGATCGGTACAGCTTGGTATCGGAGGCCTGTCACATCCTGTTGGGACCATCGCACGGTCGGTTCACGATGCAAGAAATCGAGGCCGATCCTTTGTTACGCGCTACGTGGCCAAGTCCCGATCGCCCCATATGTGCAGAAGCGCCGCGCTAGGACGACACCCGCCGCATGCTGCCCGCGACCACGCGGCAGTTTCGGTTGTTGACGCGCACGATCCAAACCGACTGATTTTGCTCGCGGATTCGCACGCTCCAACGATCGTCGCGTTCAAGCACTGCTGCAACCGGCCTCCCTGGGCAAGCGCGCACCGCAACACGAATCGCCTGCTCCCTGGAACAAGGCGGGGATGATGCTGTTTGAGCGCGCGCGGGGATGGCTACCGCGACACCGACGACAGCGGTGAGGATGACAATCACCAGATTACGCAAGCTCAGCATTTTCTGTCTTTTTCACGCCAAGACCGATCCTAAGATGAAGAGGCGCCCCCTGTCGAGCGAGGCGCTCACAGCCCAGGCGTCGGCGCTGGCGATCGTGTCGACGCTCGCAGTTATTTCTCGCGTGATTGCGTGGTCGTCCTTTCACATTGTTGATGATGTCTTGTAACGCCGGTTCTGGTCGGGAGTGCATAATTAAACGTGCCGACCTCACGTCGGCGCGTTTGGAGCATAAGAGGGGCAGGCCGCGTGTGCTGGTCATGTGCTTCAAGCCGAAGCGAGTGGTGCGCGCCGCAAGTTGGTTTTTGGCGACGCCAAATTTGCTGCGCTGTGCGTGTTCGCCGGAAGGAATTGCGCCAACGCGCTGACTGCGTCGACGCGGCAACTTCGGCGCCACGCCGGAACAAAACTACAATTACCTCGTCTATGAGTTCGAGGCTGACGAGCGAGCAAGTTGATCCGCGCATCTTGGCCTACCTGCGGCGGCGATATGCGGTGATCACGAACTTTGGTCCGACCGGCTACGTGCCAATCGAATAGGTCTGCAAACGGCGAAGACGCGCCGAATTGACGGGAAGGGCGCCAACGGCAGAGTTGCGGCGCGCTGGCCACTCGAAAAATTTCGCCGGTGGCGCACCACTGGCTCAAACCGGTCGGTCGTGAACGGAAGCAACGTCGTGCCTGGCACGAGCGTCAGCGCCCGCAACAATGCTTGAATTTTTTCCGCGAGCCGCATGGACAGATGTGGTTGCGACCGACCTTTGGGCGATCGGTGGCGGAGTGCGCCCGATCACCATTGCCTTCGAGGCGGCGTCTGCTCTTCCAGAACCGATCGATTGCGACGACAGTTTGGTCCAACTCTTCTGCACAGGCGCTTCGTAAAAGATCTTCGTCCTCCGCATGAGTAACGAGCGAGGCTACGGCGGTCTCGTTGCCGAGCACGAGGATCGGCATGAGCGTCACTGCGTTATCGGATTCAAGCATTGGCTCCCAGGCATCACGGCGAAGCGCGACGCCCATAAGGAAGCCCTCTGCCCAGTCTTTGGCGATCAAATCGCCGTCATCGTTCGCGCGTAGGATTGGGTCGTAGGTGGGGGATCGCGCGCCAGCGCTACCAAAATCGCGTTATAGCGATCCATAACGGCGCCCAGGACCTTTTGAGCGTCATCAGCGCTTTCAAAAGCCGGCTCGTTGATGCCCCAAATCAGTGGAAACCATTCGCTCGGAAGAATGAGCTCGGGGCCGATTGCGATGGCTGTAAGAAAGCCATCGAGATCGCACAGCATCAACCCGTCATTCTCGGCTCGATCGGCCAGAAAGGCATCGAGCATGGCTAGATTATCGTCGTCCGCAATTGCGTCGTCGAGCGTCATAGTTAGCCCTCGTCAGCGGCGCAGATCATGCCAAAACCGAACCGCACTTGCGATGAAAAAGTGCGCCTGCAGCTTGGATCAACGGGTCGGCGACGAGCGACGGAAAATCGGCGCCGCTGCTTCCTTGCCTAGCCGTCCCAGGAACGGCTGGACTGGGAGCGCCAGCCTTTGGCAATAAATCGTGGCGCCTCGAATTTGCCGCGCGTAGCCTTTTCAGGGCGCGTGAGACTCGGGAGTTGGATTTGGCGGTCGATGACGACGAGCTGCGTGCCCGTCTTGCGAAGCTTGAGGCATTGTTCCGACGTGCGGGCACTGACGGCGAACGTGCCGCAGCAGCGGCAGCAATTGGGCGGGTTCAAGAGCGGCTGGGTAAGGACGGACACCCCGCGAGCGAGATGAAGTTTTCGTTCCCGGACGCTTGGGCCGTTCGGCTTTTTGTTGCCATATGTCGAAAGCACGGGGTTAGGCCCTATCGATATCCGCGGCAACGCCGGACCACGGTTATGGTGCGCGCGCCGCGTGAGAGGTTCGATGCTGAAATTTGGCGAGAGTTCAGCGGCCTTCACGCTGAACTGAACGTCTATTTTGCGGAAACCGTAGACCACCTGATCCACTCAGCAATGAAGTCAGACGGCGACGATAGCGGATTGGAAGCCGTCCAAATTACCTAGCGCAGAGGTGGAGTTGCCGCGGGATTGTCTATGACCGGAAACGGCGAAAATCGGCCCCTGCTGGCCCAGCGTTGCCAACGACGGCTATTGAGCCACTTGGTCAATCACGCAACTTCGGTATGTGTTTGCGAGCACGATGAAGGTTGCTCGCAGGATGTCGGAGAGCATGAATATCGAGAGGATTGAGTTCGAGGTTGAAGGCAGCCGCGTTGTTGGCGACCTCTACATGCCTTGGGGGCAGGGGCAACATCCCGCCGTAATCGTGTCGGGGCCCATGACCAGTGTGAAGGAGCAGGTCACGGGCGTGTATGCTGCGGCGCTGGCACGACGCGGATTGGCGGCATTGGCGCTCGACCATCGTGGATTCGGCGAAAGCGGGGGACAGCCTCGCCAAATCGAGCATTGGCAAAGCAAGGTTGCCGATCTTCGTGCTGGTCTCGACTATCTGTCATCGATCCCGGGTATCGACTCTGAGCGAATGGGTGCGGCTGCAGTTTGCCTTGGATGCGGCTATGCTGCGCACGCTAGCGTAAACAATGCACGCGTGAAGGCGCTCGGACTTGTCGCCGGATATTATCGCGACCCTGTCTCAATGCGTGAGAAAGATATCGATGGCTTTGACGCCAAAGTGGCGCAAGGCATCGCCGCACGTCGGAGGTTCGAAGAAACCGGCCTGTTGGAGACGGTTCCGGCTGCTGCATTGGAGGGCGATGCGGCGATGCAGACATCGGACACGGTTGATTATTACACACGCCGCGCGGCGCATCCTAACTACAAGAACTCGTTCGCGGTGATGTCGCGCGAGCACTTCTTGCCATTCGATGTTCAGGCAGCTGCTCCCAGCCTGCGACAGCCTGTGACGATGGTCCATTCGCGCAATGCACTCTCACCGCATTGGGCGGAAGCATTTTTCGCCAAGTTGCCTGGAGAGAAGTCGCTCACTTGGATCGAGTCGCGTGGGCAGACCGACATTTATGACGATGCGGCGATTGTCGATCGCGCATCGGAGCTTGTGGCGCAGGGTCTCCTCACGACCCTTGCGCGCTGATTGCCTAGTCTGCGCGGGCCGGAATCGGCGAGACCACGCCGTTCTCAAGCGCAGATGACGAATGGCGCAAACGCTCCATGGCGGTCACCCGAGCGAGCCTAAGCCGCTTGGTGCGAGTCCGTGGTGACTGAAAGGCGAAGGCCCATCGCTTTCAATACACCGAGCAGAGTGGTGAGCCTTGGATTGCCATCGGCGCTGAGCGATTTGTAGAGCGCCTCGCGCGCAAGACCCGTGCGCTCGGCGATCGTCGCCATGCCTTTGGAACGGGCGATGTCGCCTAGGGTGGCGGCGATGATTTGGGCGTCGCCATCTTCCAGGGCCGCTTCAAGGTACGCAGCGACCGCCTCGGGCGTGTCGATGTAGTCGGCGCTCTCAAAGGGACGAGAGGTAGCTTTGGTCATTGTCGCGCTTCCTTCCAATCCTTCCAAAGTGCGAGCGCCGTTTCGATATCGCGCGCTTGCGTGGACTTATCTCCGCCAGCGAGGAGAAGGATCAACTCATCACCGTTCGCCGCATAGTAGACGCGATATCCAGGACCGGTATCGATCCTCAACTCACTCACGCCTTTCCCGACCGGGCGGACGTCGCCAGGATTGCCGTTTGCAAGGCGCTTGATGCGCATGTCGATGCGCGCTCGACCCGTGAGATCACGCAGGCCGCGAAGCCAGTGGTCAAACACATCGGTTCGCAAAAGTTGCGGCACGACGACAATGTAATCTATATATTACACCGCGTCAAGCGGCTGGAATCGGCGAGGACCTGCCGAACTGACGGGCGGGCGCGAGCGACGGGATTGGAGCGCGCCGGCCATTCGGAAAAATATCGGCTGGCGCGCGCGCGTGGCCCTTTGCGGTCCCTTGGGCGCGACGACACAGGCCCCCGAATGTGCTATGGCGTCGAGCGGAGGAGCCATGTCAGACTACCGGACCGCGCTCGCGAGTTTCGAACGGGCGGTTGCGCGAACCGTGCTCACTTGCGCTGATGTTACGCCAGACGACTGGGTCGCGCGCCCACGCCAGGACAGGCATTCCATGTCCGAGGTGTTAGAACACATGTCGCTGTCAAACGAGCTATTCCGAGCGCGGCTCGAGAAAATCCGGACCGCGCCCGCTGCGGTGGAGCGATATTCTTCATTAGATGATGACGAAATTCCGCATCTGTTTGAAAGGGTGGACGAGCCTCCCGGCATTGCCGAACCGAGCGGGACGTGGCGCGCTCCCAAGGAAGCCGTTCGACGTTTTCAGGAGAGCGCCGCCGGCATTCTGGCGTGTGCGGACCTTGATGAGAGGCTAGTTCGCATGCGGGGCGCGCCGCATCCGCTTTTTGGACCGCTAGACGGTGTCCAGTGGGCATTGTTCGCGGCAGCGCACACTGAACGGCATCGCTCTGAGCTAATTGGTCTGAAGCGGAGACTTGCCGATAAGGAGCAATAGGTCGCGACGCTTTCGGCGAGAACATGCCGGAGGCGGCGCGGCGTCACCGACGTCGCAATCGAGGAGCGAGCCCACCGCTCGTGAAATGCTTCGATCCGGCGCCGGCTGGCCCGGACCTGTCGTTCGTGGCCGGCGCCGGCCCGCAATCAATTATGTTGTTAGACTCTTTGATGAGCCCCGGTACGGTTTGGCCGCTTGGTGTGATGTTTCGCAACTAGGAGGTGGCAATGTCACCCGAGATCCACGTCGATGTTGTTCTCAAATACTTCGATGGATGCAACGCCGGCGACGTTGAGGCGCTTAAAGCAACATTGGAAGGTGACGTCGTTCACTACTTCCTACCGCGAGCTCATCGCGTCATTCGGGGCTCGGAGCATCTTGCAAATTACTGGCGCAAATTTCAGCAAGTTTACAAACCACAGTGGAAGATCGACCACACAATCGCGAGCGGCAATGAAGTCGTCAGTGAATGGAGCTGTGCTTACACGCTGCCATCGAGCGGCGATCGGATGATCTTCCGAGGGACTGAATGGTACGTTATGAGGAACCAACGCATCGCTGAGGTGCGGGCCTATTACCACTACGACGAAAGCACCGACTGCCAGCTCGGTGATTTTCCCTACGCCGATCGCGGCTATCTGCAAAAATAGTCATCGGCTGAAATCGGCGATCGTGAGCCGAATTGACGGGCAGGGCGACAGCGCCTGGATTCGAGCGCACAAGCCATTCTGAAAATTTTGACGATGGCGCGGTTGGCCCTTTGCCGCCAGTCCGTCTGTAGGCCAAACTTCGGCGTGTGTAGTAGGAGGAGCGCGTGTGACGGCGAGGAGCACAGAGGCTGGCGGTTGCTTGTGCGGAGGCCTCCGGTTTCAGACGAAGGCGCAGCCGGTGCGTCTGACGCTGTGTTATTGCAGGTTTTGCCAACGCGCGACCGGATCGACCCACATGGTCGAGCCAATCTTTCAGAAGTCGGATTTCGAAGTCACCGATGGCGAAGCTGCGATCTATTCGCTCCAGTCCCAAGGCAGCGGAAAGCAGGTGCACGTGCACTTCTGCTCGCGATGCGGGACAAAGATCTGTCTGAGATTTGAGCGCTTTCCGGACGTCGTGGGGGTCTACGCCGGGGCCTTTGACAATCCATCCTGGTTCGACAGCACGCCCGAGACCACAGCGTGTCTGTTTCTGGATAGCGCAGCAGCGGGCGCCATCGTGCCTGCAGGCGTTCCCGTCTATCGGCAACATCGGTCCGGCCCGGATGGTTTGCCAAACGAGGCGATCGTATTCGAAGCGCCGCATCAGGTGAAACTTGCTGAGTGACTAGTATCGGCGATAGCGAGCCGAAGCGCCCGCAGCATTACCGACGACGGGATTGGATCGGCTCAGCCCTTCGTAAGAAAAAGGCGAGCCGGGCATCGCTGGCCCTTACGCGCTGCGGGCGCTGATTTTGTAAGCGTTCATCTTCGCCGAAAGGCAAAGAAGAGCGCCGCCGCCAGTGCGAGCCAGTACGCCACATCAACAAACCATGGCGAGCCGTTGAAGCCCATCATGCTCATGATGGCTTCCGGGATTGTCTCGAACGCTTCTTGAGCGGCTATGGCGACGTGACCATCGGAGATGTTGTGCACGACAGAGAATGCAAACACGCCCATCCCAATTGAGATGGTGGCCCAAACGACGGTAAGGACTCGAATAATGATCGTGCTCATAGCGTCAACCTAACGCACGGCGATACACCCATCAATCAGCCGCGCTGCGCGATGGTGTTCTCCATCAGGCCGACGCCCATGCGATAGATGCTTTCCCAAAACCGGATCGCCTCGCGCTCGCTCATGCCGATGGGCGCGAACTCGCCTGACCATGTGAGCTGCGAAGATGTAGCGTCGATCGGCGTTGCCGCCATCGTTGCTTTGTAAGCGCTGACAGGCAGCGGAGAGCTCACGATCGAGTAGGAATAGAAGTACGGGCCTTGTGCCTCCAGCCGATCAACGATCTGGCGTCCGTCCTCCAAGGTGAGCGTGCGCAGCGCGCCAATGCCTTCGCCGTCTTGAACGCAAGCG